>NZ_CP019162.1:0-3359589 GCF_001468205.2 Pseudoalteromonas sp. 13-15
TAGCTAAAGGTTTATTTTTATGGCACTTGAGTTTCCTCAAATCGATCCAATTATTTTTTCGATTGGACCACTGAGCGTACGTTGGTACGGATTGATGTATTTAATTGGTTTTGCATTTGCGATGTGGTTTGCAAATCGTCAAGCAGCAAAGCCTAATTCTGGCTGGACCAAAGAGCAGGTAAGTGATCTATTATTTTATGGCATGTTAGGGGTCATACTTGGTGGTCGTATTGGCTATGTATTGTTTTACCAATTTAGTTATTTTTTAGAAAACCCACTTTACTTATTCCGCATCGATCAGGGCGGTATGTCGTTTCATGGTGGTACGCTGGGCGTAATTACAGCCGTTGCTATTTTTTCGTGGACACGCAAAAAATCACTGTTACAAGTTGGCGATTTTGTAGCGCCACTAGTACCAGTGGGGTTATTAGCAGGGCGTATAGGTAACTTTATAAATGGTGAGTTATGGGGGCGTGTATCAGACGTACCTTGGGCTATGGTATTTCCAACCGGCGGGCCGCTTGCTCGCCACCCTTCGCAGTTATACGAAGCCTTTTTTGAAGGGCTCGTTTTATTTTTAATTATGCTATGGTTTATTAAAAAACCACGCCCTGCGGGCAGTGTTGGCGGTGTATTTTTATTAGGTTACGGTGTATTTAGGTTTGGTATTGAATACTTCCGCCAACCAGACGCACAACTAGGCTTATTTGCCGACTTTATTTCTATGGGACAAATACTGTCACTGCCTATGATTATAGGTGGTTTAGGTTTATTAATTTGGGCTTATAAAAACCCGCAGCAAGTAACAGCAGCAAAGGCATAATAAAAGCATGGAACAATATTTAAAATTATGTCAGCGTATCGTTGACGAAGGTCAATGGGTAGAAAACAAACGCACAGGCACACGTTGCTTAACCGTTATAAACGCCGATTTAGAATATGATGTAGCAAACAATCAGTTCCCGATGATCACAACGCGTAAAAGTTACTATAAAGCGGCCATTGCAGAGTTACTTGGTTATTTACGAGGCTACGATAGCGCAGCGCAATTTCGTGAAATTGGCTGCAAAACATGGGATGCCAATGCCAACGATAACCAAGCTTGGCTTAATAACCCAAATCGTAAAGGTGAAGACGATATGGGGCGGGTTTACGGCGTCCATGGTCGTGGCTGGCAACGCCCTGATGGCTCAACACTCGATCAGCTAGCTAAAGTAATTAACAATTTAAAAAATGGCATTGATGATCGTGGTGAAATAATCACGTTTTATAACCCAGGTGAATTCGAACTAGGTTGTTTAAGACCTTGCATGCACACGCATACGTTTTCACTATTAGGTGACACGCTTTACTTAACATCTTATCAGCGCAGCTGCGATGTGCCGTTGGGGCTAAATTTTAATCAAATTCAATGTTTTGTATTGCTTGCATTGGTCGCTCAGATTACCGGCCACAAACCGGGTAAGGCGTATCATAAAATAGCTAACGCTCATATTTACGAAAATCAGCTCGAATTAATGCGCGACGTCCAGCTCAAGCGCGAACCATTTGAATCGCCTACACTTACAATTAATCCAAATATAAAGTCACTTGAAGACATAGAAACATGGGTTACCCGAGACGATTTTGAAGTAACTGGCTATAAATGCCATGACGCAATTCAATATCCATTTTCAGTATAATAACCGATTAAGGAAAACAACATGAAAGCAGTGATCCCAGTAGCGGGACTTGGTACGCGCATGCTACCAGCCACAAAAGCAATCCCTAAAGAGATGCTTCCTGTCGTAGACCGACCTTTAATACAATACGTAGTAAACGAAGCGGTTGCTGCAGGTATAAAAGAAATAGTACTTGTCACGCACTCAAGTAAAAACTCTATCGAAAACCACTTTGATACCAGCTTTGAGTTAGAAGCAACGCTTGAAAAGCGTGTTAAGCGGCAATTGCTTGCCGAAGTGCAAGCTATATGTCCTAAAGACGTAACAATAATTCACGTTCGCCAAGGCGAAGCAAAAGGGCTAGGCCATGCTATTAATTGCGCCGCGCCAATTATTGGTAACGAACCGTTTGTCGTTATTTTACCCGATGTGATTATAGACGACGTTGAAAGCGATCTTAAAAAAGACAACCTTGCAGAGATGATCGCCCACTTTGAACAAACTAAGCACAGCCAAATTATGGTAGAGCCTGTACCAATGCAGGAAGTAGATAAGTTTGGTGTGGTGGACTTAGGTGGCACCGAAATAGCACAGGGTGAAAGCTCACCAATTGTTAGCATGGTAGAAAAACCACCGGTTGACGAGGCACCTTCAAACCTAGCCGTAGTTGGGCGCTACGTGTTAAGTGAAAATATTTGGCCGCTACTAGCAAAAACGCCGCAAGGTGCTGGCGATGAAATTCAGCTGACCGATGCTATTGCCATGCTTATGCAAAGCGAAAAAGTAGATGCTTACGCAATGAAAGGCCGAAGCCACGATTGTGGTAGTAAAATTGGTTATTTAAAAGCAACCATTGAGTTTGCACTTCGTCGTGACGAATTTGCCGATGAGTTAAAAACGTTTATTAAAACACTTGTATAACCGTTTACATTTAATCAGCAAAAAGCGCCTAATTAGGCGCTTTTTTTATTGGTTTTTGCATAACTTGTTTTTTTAATGTAAAAATTAGAATAGTTTTGATTACTTTACAGACATAATGTAATTTATGTTGTAATGTTTAGTTTAAGTGGCATTAAAATTGTATTGAAAAGTGTTCTCATGGAGGAGTCAAAAATACATAAGCTTATTGAATTAAATACGCTTATTTATGTAAAGGGCTAGGGTGTGGCTCGAAAATTTAAAGTAAGGTTAAACGCTTTGTAAAGAGGATGTTTAACTGAAATGTAAGTGTGATTACACTGCTTTCAGGACAGCGAATAAATGTTAACTAATAACAAAAAAATAACAGGATTACTTTTAAGCCTGCTGATACTGCTATTTGGTACAGCATGCTCTATTACGCCTGAAGCTAAATTAGTACAAGCACCTGAAACACAAACTAATTCGCCTGAGTATGTACCTATTACTGCATTAGAGCTTGCTCAGTTAAAAGATGCAGCATTGCAATGGCAGCAAGCCAGAGCGGGTATAGAGCGTATTTTAAAGCTAGAAAAAGAAATTACCTACCTTGTTAATCACATAGATATTATTAACAGTAAGGCAATAGCCCAATCTAATCAGCCTACAAATAGCTCGTACAGCACGCGCACAATTCATAATCAGCAAGCTGCTCGTTCGCGTAGCCAAAGCGTTAATCAATACAGAAATAAAAAGCAGACAGTTAAACTTAATACACCTAGACATATTTTTGCTCTGCAAGTGGCATCGGTTGACTCAGAAAAAGATATCGCAAAAGCGTGGAAAGAGCTAAACACTAAAGCTGCCCCCTTATTCAGAAAAAAAATACTTACCAATGTTGAAACCGCAAAAATTAACAAAAAAACGTTTTACAGGCTTAAGTTAGGTTCGTACCAAAATCTAAAAAATGCCAAAGCAGACTGCGAAGTATTTAAAGTGTATAAGCTTGACTGCATAGTGAGTAACTACACAGATAAACCCGTAAAGCTGTAGTTAAAATAGTAACTTGCTAAAAATTTTTTTATCCATAAAATACCTGACCATAATCAAAAGGGTGGTAGGTAAAAAGTATGGTTATTAAAAAGGAATTTATAAACACTTTATTTTGTATTGGGGTTTTGCTCGTTATAACAGGGTGTACTTCATCTAAAAAAGCGCCACCGAGTTCAACAACACCAAACACTGTCCTTATTTCAAGCGAGGATTTAAAAGCGCTCAAACAGTCTGCAAATGAGTGGAAAACAGTTGAGCCTAAAGTTAACGATCTGCTTGAGCTAGAAGGGCAGCTATCAAAGCTGACTACTCGTTTAAAAGCCATTGACGAAACCAATACGGCTGGAACAAATAACGCTCAAACAACCACCTTAACAGAAAGTATTTTAAAGAGCGACCAGGCATTTTTCGCTATTCAAGTAGCTGCATTTAATAGTAAAATTAAATTAAACACGGCACTGGCTAATTTAAAACGTAAAATACCGACGTTTTTTGATACTAATATAGCTGTTAATATTGAAACTAAAGTAATAAAAACCAATACGTTTTATCGTTTAAAGTTAGGCGCATATAAAACAAATAAACAAGCAACAACCGCTTGCGAAGCATTAAAACAGCAAAAAATTAATTGTTTTGTCACCTATTATACGCAGGAAAAACCACAACCAACCCTCTAGGCATAATAATTGCTTAGTCTCTTGTATGATCACAAGAGGATGGCAACTATGCGCCTTTTACTACCCTTATTATTAATTAACTTGGCCGCGTGCAGTTTAATTCCTGAACCCGAGCCAAGTATAAGCACATATGCCCCAAAAGCAGCGATGGCACCTTATACAGTAAGTGACTATGTACACAACTTAACTGTGCAATTAAGTCATTTAAAAGGTCCATTAAGCAACAATACTCGCATAGGTGTGAGTAGCTTTTATTTTGCAGATGCGCTCGACACTAAGCTAATGACGCAGCAAGCGTCGGGCTTAAGCCAACAAATACAAGAAAGCATATTAACCAAAATGACGCAAATGGGTTATCACACGGTCGAATATCGCTTAGCAAATAACCTACACTTATCTAATAATGCCGACAGCGCGCTGACCCGTAATTTAGAACAGTTACGAGAGCGCCAAAATATTGACCTTATAATCACCGGCACCGTGACACGTCAACAGCATGCATACATTGTAAATGCACGCATGGTAAACATTAGCAATAAGCAAGTTTTATCTGCTGGCAGTACCGAGATCCCAATCAATGTAATGTGGGGAAATGAAAAAATTCAGCAGCGCGATGGCTCACTCTATCGCAGTGAATATTAACGAGGAGTACACAATGAGAAACTTATTAATCACGCTATGTTTGCCACTAGGTTTTGGTTGTTCACAAATTATGAACACCCCTAGCGCCGACCCAGCTGTTGAGCAAAGTAACCAAGGAGCGCAACTGGCAACAAGCCAACGCAAAGTGAGTGCTCCAGTTAATCACGATAACATGTTTCAGTCGGGGTTAGCTCAGCAAACTAACTACACAAAATCGACGCCGCCAATGCATAAAAACATAAACCACTATGTGCGCGGAATAATGCAAGACATGGTCGAAAACTTACAATACGTAAATGATAAAACACCACTAGCGGTATCAAGTTTTGTATTTTTAGACGACGATTACAGTAATGGTAGCTTATTAGGAAATCAAATTGCTGAAAGCTTTATGCATGAGCTCCACAATTTTGGTGTACCGGTCATTGATTTTAAAACCACCGATTATGTGCGTGTAACACAAACCGGCGACTTTGTTTTTAGCCGAGACTATCTTGAATTAGACCCAGAGCAAAACTTTCAATACGTACTGGCAGGCACGCTAGTAAGTCACCAAGGCGGAGTTTTAGTCAATGCACGAATTGTTGGCTTAACAAGTAAAGCGGTTGTTGGTTCGGCGCAAGGGTTTTTACCGCAATCAGTTATTGATGCGTTAAATGGTAACTACCGTACCGATGGTATTATGCTAAAACAAGCGAGTGAGTGAGGTGAGTATGCGCTTTACACTAAACACCAATTTACGGACATTATCACTAGCTGGGTTAGTCGTTGCTCTATCTGGTTGCTCGCTAATGCATCACCATGAGCATGATTCAAATTCGCACACAAGAACGCAAGCAAGTACCAGCTATGTATTAAATGGCAGTTACGATACTCAAACACACAACCAAACTGTGCAACCAAACAATGATTACGATGCGTCAAAACCCTTTAAGCCAGTAAAGCATCATAAAACGCTCGTTAATTACGTAGAGCAAATGGCTTTAGACTTAGTTGACACGCTAGAGTACGACACAGAATCCGATACACAGGTTAATATTGCTGTTAGTACATTGGTAAATTTTGACTCGTCACTCAATAAAAGTAACCAGTTAGGTAACCAAATATCCGAAACATTAATCCATCAATTACAAAAGTTTGGTTACAGTGTGGTTGATTTTAAAACCACCAGCACAATAGACGTAAACAGACGCGGTGATTTTGTGTTTTCACGAAATATCAAAAAGCTGAGTGAAGATCATATGGCAAGTCATATACTCGCGGGCACCTTAATTTACAGGCAAAACGGTATTGTTATTAATACACGCATTATAAATGTCAACACCAAGCAAATAGTGGCCAGCAGCCGAGAGTTTATACCGCAATACGTACTAAGCAAAGAAGATATATATTTATCAAGTAATTAACTCAAATTCCACTTGATTTAAAACTTGATATTAAAAATCAGATGCCGTTATAATTTAGCTCTAGCACATCGCTGTGGCCTCTTAGTTAAATGGATATAACGGCCCCCTCCTAAGGGGCAGTTGCAAGTTCGATTCTTGCAGGGGCTACCAATAAAATCAAAGGCTTATGTTTATTTTTCTTTCTTATTTAATTTATGTGTAGCACATGTGTAGCACATATGTAGCATGTTTATTTGAGTGAGAATATAAACTTTAGCAAGTTAAAGGATTAGCTTTTGTTTGAGCAGGTTTTTAGTCATATACAGCATAATTATAATTTATCTCCAACAGTTGAGGTTGGTGAAAGAGATTCTTTATGTAGGTTCTGCAAGTTAAATGATGTGAAGTTCAATAAGAAAAGAGCCCATTCCTTTCCTGAGTTTCTTGGCAATAAAAGCATCTTTACAGTTAATGAATGTGATGAGTGCAATGCTAGATTTTCAAAAATAGAGAAAGATTTAAGCAATTTTATACCCCCAACGATTATTACTCGACTAAGAGGCAAAAAAGGTTATCGGCCGAATTATATAAAAGGTGGTAGTAAAGTTTATGGAGATGATCAATTTATAACATTAATACAAGAAAAATCTTCAGAGAAAAGCTCATTAAATTTTTCTTCACAAACTTTTGATATGGTCAAAGTTTACAAAGCAATTTTAAAGAGCTTAATATCCATTCTTCCAGATGAAAAATTAAAAGAATTTAGTACTGCTATTGGGTGGTTGAGATCAAATCAGAATTTTGAAAGCCTTAATCATTTTCCTGTTTTTTGGTGTGGATACAGAATGCCTGATGTTAACTTTCCAATAAAAATGGAAATCGAATTAACTAGAGAAATTTCTGATAATCACATTATCTATATTTTATATTGCCAATTTAATAACTTTTTTATTTACTTCCCTTTCTCTCCAACTAGCAAATTATTTTTTAAAGCTGAGCAATTAGCATCAAAAGCGATAGCCGAGAACATACATTATGAAAAAGTTGACTGTGGTGATGTAATAACAAGCCATTCATATAAAATCAACCTTCCTCTTGGTGAACCTGATATAACTTCGAGAGAAGAGCTTACGATAGAGCAGTTAAATAATATATTGAAAAACAGGGAATGAAACAGTAATCAAGGGTGAGCACTAATATGAATCAACTAAAACTCGCAACGACTAAAGCTAAAGAGGGGTTATTTGATGAAGCTATAGAAATTTTATTGTTCGCTTATCAAAGTGGAATATCATCAGAAGCTGACATTTTAAAAGTATTGCCCTATTATCAGAAAGCTGGCAGATACAACGAGCTTGAGAAAGTTTGTCAAGAAGACTTCATTCCACAATTAGAGCAATTAAACTATTCGACGCTTTCTCACAAATGTGAAGAAATTCAAAAGTCTTTTCTATCCTTAAAGTTGCACAAGCTATACGCAAAGTTAGCTTTGTGTGCAGAAAGAGAAAATCAAACTGAGGATGAAAAAAGATATATTAGTTTTATCCAGCATTATTATGGGGCTTATGAAGATCTTTTAGAGCAAGGTACTAAGGTAGAGGAGCTTAAAGAGTTTAAAAGCATAGTGAAACTATACGGAAAGAACAGTCATTTGTGGCCTGAGTTTTTGCAAAAAGAATATTCTAAATATATAAAATAGTTAAACTCAGATAGTACAGTTATTTACAGAACTCCAAGTTAAGATCTTTTTTGCCATTCTGGCAAATGGTAATCTAAAGATAATTTTTGGCTTTGTACTGCCGTGTGATATGAGCTAAAGCTAAATTAAGAGCTTTAGCTATTTGAAAAGTCGTATTTAACTGCAATTTTATTTATTGGTGATAGCTTTAGCTCTTTTTAGATAATACGGAGCTTTAGCTAACTCGTTCTAGCTTTAGGTTATGCTTTTTCTACCTTCCATAAGTAATGCCTAGTGATAATAGCTTTACCAGCGAACCACAAGCCTTTTACTTTGAAAGAGCCGAGGGTCAAATCTTGACTTCAGACATCAGAACTTTTGACTGACAATTTCTCTCAAACCAGCCCTTAAAAATCTAAGATATCAATAACTATTGAGTTGAAACGTTAGCAAAGTAGTTTTTTTATAGCTAAAAGTTTATAACTACACATAAAAAAGCGAGTAAATATAAACCTACTCGCTTTACAATTTAATAGCTAATAGTTAGTAATTAACCATCATTAGTGATTTTATCTATCAGCTCAGTGAGTACTGTGTCGGCTTGGCTGGTCTCTACTTGGCAGGTTCCTGCATTTAAGTGGCCGCCGCCGCCGTATTTAAGGCATAACTCACCTACGTTTGTGTTTGAGCTGCGGTTAGTAATTGACTTACCAATTGCATACACTACGTTTTGCTTTTTAAGCCCCCACATTTTATGAATTGAAATATTGCAGTCGGGGTACATAGCGTAAATTACAAAGCGGTTGGTGGCGTAAATGGTTTCTTCTTGAGTTAGATCTAATACCACTAGGTTTTTATGCACTGTTGCACACTGTGTTATTTGTGCTTTTGCTTTTTCGTTGTGCTCATTATAAAGCGCAACTCGCTCTGCAACATCTTCCATTTGCAAAATGTCGTCGATGTTTTGATCTTTACATGCATCAATGAGCTTCATCATTAACTGGTAGTTTGAAATTTTAAAATCGCGAAAGCGGCCTAGACCTGTGCGGGCATCCATTATAAAGTTCATTAACACCCAGTCGGTTGGATTGAGTATTTCATCTTTAGAAAACTGAGCTGCGTCGCCTTTATCTACAGCGTCCATCATATCTACTGAAATATTAGGAAATTTTTCGGCGCCGCCGTAGTAGTCGTAAACGACTCGAGCAGCTGAAGGCGCTTTAGGGTCAATTATGTGATTTTTAATGTCGCTTGCGTTTCGAACGGTTTCACTTAAGTGGTGGTCAAATGCTATGTTACAACCCGCTACGTAGGGAAGGTTAGTGGTAATATCGTTAGCGGTAATGTCTATTTTTCCATCTTGCATGTCTTTTGGGTGTACAAACAAAATGTCATCAATTAGATCTAAATCTTTTAGTAGGACAGCACATACAAGGCCATCAAAATCGCTACGAGTGACTAGTCTAAATTTATTATTGGGCATAGCTATTCCATCTTTTTAATTAAATTACACATTGAGTGTAACAGCTAAACTATTTTTTGAGATACCAGTGCTTAAAAATTATATAAATAAAAAAGCCAAAACAGACGTTTTGGCTTTTTGATAGCAAGTGTTTAATTTTTTGTAAGTTATGCGCCTGGGCCACATTCCATACAGTGGTTAATGATATCTGGGCCAAACTTAAGCTTGGCATTTAAGTCGCGCAGTGCGGTGCGTAAGCCTTCTTCAATAACCGGGTGGTAATATGGCATATTAAGCATTTGTGGTACGGTCATTTTATTTTGTACTGCCCATGCAAGCAGATGCGCTATGTGCTCGGCTTGTGGGCCAATAAATTCGGCGCCTAAAAATAAGCCGGTGCCTTGCTCTGCGTATACACGCATATGGCCCTTATTTTTAAGCATTACGCGGCTTCTGCCTTGGTTTTCAAAGCTGACTTCGCCCACTTCAAAACAGCCACATGAGCCTAAACGGTCTGTTATTTGGGTAAAGCTTTCGCCTACCATGGCAATTTGTGGGTCGCTGAATACAGCGGCAATTTTAGCTCTGCGCAGGCCAATACGTACATCTGGGAAACGCCCTGCATTTTGCCCTGCGATGGTTCCCTGATCAGACGCTTCATGAAGTAGCGGGATCATGTTGCTAGCATCGCCGGCTATAAATATGTTTGATTCGCCACATTGCATTGTGTGCGGATCGGCATGCGGTACGCCGCGTTCGTCAAGTTCTATACCTGTGTTTTCGAGGCCTAGCTTGTCTACATTAGGAACTCGGCCTGTTGCGGCTAGTACATAGTCAAACTGTTCGGTGTGTTTTTCACCTTGTTTGTCGGTGTAAGTAAGCTGCGCTTTGTCGCCTACTTGCATCATGTCTGATACGTTTGAGTCGGTATCAACAAAAAACTCTTTTGCAAAAACTGTATTTGCATAGTCTTTTACTACGGGGTCGGTGAGTGGACCAATTGCACCACCTACACCAAATAATTTTACATTAACACCTAAACGGCTAAGTGCTTGACCTATTTCAAGGCCAATTACGCCCGGGCCAAATACGGCAACAGATTCTGGTAGGTCGTCCCACTCAAATACGTCGTCGTTAATGATTAATTTGTCACCAAAGTTATTAAATACGCCAGGGTAAGAAGGGCGAGAGCCTGTAGCAATAACAAACCGTTTGGCTGTAATAATGGTGTGGTCATCTATTTGTACGCGGTTTGCATCTAAAAATTTAGCGTAACCTTTAATTTTGTCTTCGTCTGGTAGTTCATCAACGGCTTCTACTACAAAACCAGCAAAACGATCGCGTTCACTTTTAACGCGTGCCATAACTGCCTTGCCGTCTACTACCGGCTTTGAGCTATGCACACCAAATGCAGGTGCCATTTCTATAGCGTGCGCAGCTTCTGCAGCAGCTATTAATAATTTGCTTGGCATACACCCTACGCGTGCGCAGGTTGTACCATAAGGACCTGATTCGATCATAAGTACGTTAGGGGTAAACTGTTTAGCGTTTCGGTATGCACTTAAGCCTGCTGTACCTGCGCCTATAACTACTACGTCGGTTTGCAATTGTTTCATTGTATTTTCCTTTAATAAATAGGGGCACTTGGCCCCCATTTAAATTTACTTATTAAGCAAAGTATTTTTCTAGGTCGTCTGAACCACCAATGTGATTACCACCAATAAATACTTGTGGAACGGTGTCGCGGCCAGAGATTGCTTTTAGGCTTGTTAATGATGCACCTGCACCCATAACAATTTCTTCATAGGCAAAGCCTTTTTCTGTAAGTAGTTCTTTTGCTTTTTTACAGAATGGACAACCGGGCTTAGTGAAAACGCTTACTGGCTCAGGTTTAGCTTGTTTAGGGTTGATGTAATCAAGCATGGTGTCTGCATCAGACACTTCAAACGGGTCGCCTGGTAGGTCTGGTTCGATGAACATTTTTTCAATTACGCCATCTTTTACCAGCATAGAGTATCTCCAGCTGCGCTTACCAAAGCCTAAATCGTTTTTGTCTACTAACATGCCCATGCCGTCTGTAAACTCGCCGTTGCCGTCTGGTAGTAAAGTAATGTTTTGCGCTTCTTGGTGTTCAGCCCATGCATTCATGACAAATGTATCGTTAACTGACAAACATACAATTTCATCTACGCCATTTTGCTTAAACACACCAGCTAGCTCGTTGTAGCGAGGAAGGTGAGTAGATGAACATGTTGGGGTGAATGCACCCGGTAGTGAAAACACAGCAACGGTTCTGCCTTTAAAAATCTCGTCTGTTGTTACCGATTTCCATTCGTCGTTTTGACGTGTTGCAAATGTAACGTTTGGGATTGTTTGACCTTCAATATTCTTTAACATGGTTTAGTTCCTCTTGATTTGTTAAAGCCATTATGGCGAAAATTTAAATATAGTTCTAATCGTTTGTTTGTATTAAACTGATAGTCAAAAGCTATCAGGGTGGAGCTGAACATGAACTTAAAAGACTTTGAATACGTTAAAGCCATAGCACAACATAAACATTTTCGTAAAGCAGCCGATGCGTGCTTTGTTAGCCAACCTACACTGAGTGGGCAGGTTAAAAAGCTTGAACAAACATTAGGTGTTACTTTATTTGACCGCTCAACCAAACAAGTAACCCTAACTGCTAAAGGTGAGCGTTTATTAGCGCAAATAGAGGTTATTTTAGAGCAAACTCAAATACTCAAAGAACTGGCTTCTACCTCTAATGAACCATTACAAGGTAAGATAACAATTGGTATTATTCCAACTATTGCGCCGTATTTATTGCCAACTTTGTTAACCTCAATGAAAGAAGCATTTGTAGATAGCCAATTTGCGTTTATTGAAATGCAAACAGCCACCATATTAGATGCGCTTAACAATGGTGAGCTTGATTTTGCAATTTTGGCCGATGTAGCTGAGCTTAATCATTACCACACTATTCCACTTTATAAAGAAGACTTTTTAGTCGCTGTTTCAAAAGATAACGCGCTGGCTAAGCATAAAAAAGTCGCGCTTAGCGATCTTCAGGGTTGCAGCCTATTAATGTTAAGTGATGGCCATTGCTTTAAAGATCAAGCCCAAAAGTTTTGTTTTTCAGCAGGGGTTGATGTGTCTAATCAATATAAAGGCAATAGTTTAGAAACGTTACTTGCGCTGGTGGCAATGGATGATGGCGTTACTTTTGTGCCAAAGTTAGCTTGCACACAGCGCACGGGTATTGATTATATGCCTATATTTCCCAATCAGCAGCGTAATGTCGTGTTTGCATGCAGAAAGCATTATCCGCATTTGGCAGGGGTTGAGCAGTTGGGTGAGTGGTTGTCGGCTCACCCTAATTTAAAAACACAGCTTGCTAAAGCGCTTTAAAGATCTTGGCTTATTACTTCAACTACATCGTTGATTTGTACGCCGGGTAAGGGCTGGTCGTCAATGCTTACTGCAACCGCAGTTTGTTGATATAACTGCTCTACACGTATTTTGTTGAGTGTTGTAGTGGTGTGAGGCATTACATTACCAGCTGCATCAGTTAGGTAGTTATGGTGTGCAATGCTCAGCATTTGCCCTTTTTTTAGGCCATGTGCTTTACCTAAATTAATTACTATTTTGCTGTTTTCCATATGCATTATTTTACCTTGCGTTGGAAAGCAGGCTAATACAGCTTGTAAGTCATAACTTAGGGTTTGATTTATATCTTGTATACTTTGACCGTAGGGTGATTGCCAAAATCTATCACTGTTTACATCAATGATGGCGGTTTTTTCGAATGGCCAAGTGCCTTGGCCCTGATAACTATTGCTCCAAAGCTGCTCATAGGTTGTGCCATTAAAAAGGCTAAACTCTATTTTGTAGTTGCGTTGGTAGCTATCGTCTTGCCAAAAAGCATAATCGCTATTGAGTTTATCGCTTGTTGATAGGTCTGTAATTTGGCTTAGTAACACGTACTGAGCGTTGGTGCGAGATGATATTTCTTCTAGCTGAACTTTCGAGTAGTCGTACTGCTGCGAAAAGTAATTATCTACATTTAAAGGCATATTGTAATAAGCAACGGGTAGGGCGCTCATTTTTGATTTTTGTAAGGTGGTGAATATTCGTTTGCTAATCGCTTTATTTACGTCAAATATTTGACCCATTCTAGCTTGCTCTCGATGAGCTAGCTGACTTTGTGTTACGGCAACAAACTTGTTAAAGCTGCTTTGCGGGCATTGCTCTGTTTGCGCAAATATATCTAAACGCAGGGTAATCGCAAATTTATCGTCGTATTTATTTTCACTTACAAGTTCAATTTTTTGAATTTCGCCGTGGCTACTAATTTTTAACTGATCTTGCATTAATACGCCGTCTACCAAGGTTTGTACTGAGCTGACACGCGCCCCAGAAAAAACCAACGCTTGAGTTATGGCATCTTTTATAGCTGCAGATTTGGCCGCGCTTATGTCGTCGTTTTGAATAAGTGCGTGCCCTGTAGATTCATACCACTGCGCATTTGAAAAAGTCGAAAACGTAAATAACGCAGTTGCGCTTAATCCTGCAAATGCCTTTAATAAAAACGATTTCATACTTTTTGCTCCAAATAAACGTTAGCTTCACCTTGAGGCAGCAAGGACTGTACCAATGTTATTAATCAATAAAAATAACGTTATAAATGGCATTAAACATGCATATACCACCGTAATTAATTTACTAGGGCACAAAATTATGCGAGCAATTTCATTAGTTATTACACTTGGGTGTTTAACCTTGAGTGGGTGCAGCAGCGTGTTTGATAAGCATGTTGAGTACAAATATGTTGAGCCTAATAATTACCCGGTATTAAAAGCGGTAGGTTATGCACCTATTAGTTTACAAAAAGGGGCTAGCGCTTCACAAAAGCAGCTTATGGCTATTAAAGCCTCTAAACTTGAAGCATACAGAGAGCTTACAGAGCAAGTATATGGGCAAAAGGTAACTGCGGGTATGAGCGTTGAAAACGCAGTCGCTAAGGATGATTATCTAGAAAGCAAAGTGCAGGGCGTTATTAAAGGTGCACAAATTATAAAAACGTATGCAGTAGACGACACATACGTCACTGAGCTTGAACTCAATATGAAGCGCGTGCATGATTTATATATTGGCGAAATAAAACCACGTGAAGTAAAAAAAGTAACGTATTACTGATAAATTGACGTTCGCAATAAATTTTACAGCTGTACGTTTAGTATTTAGGCAAGTTAGAGTTTTAAGTATACAGCAGTTTAAATATTACAATGCGCCAACTAAACAGTCTCACCAGAGTACAAAAACCTCAGTCAAAAAGGTTGAAGCAGCTTGGCTCAATTTTTGGGTTTTCAAGTTTGAGATACCGGTAACTAGCAGGTTTAAATATTATAAAAAGTAGGTAATTTGGCTGAAGCGTTTTGAGTTTATGCTTTTAAATTTTTGACAAGCTGGCCGTTGGTGTTAACTTCACCGCCAGACTGATTATATGTGGTGGACGATGGGGCACCAATTAAAATGTTTTTTAGCTGTTTTACACTAAGCTGCGCCTGATGTGCTGCATGCGCGTTTACTTCGTTTTGTTTTTGGCATTTCTCTAACTTACTGCGAACTTGGGCTATAAGCTCGGGAAGCTCTTCAGACTGCTCGTCATTTTTAGCAAGTAACTTGTTCAATTCTTGATCTAGGCTATTTAGCTTGGTTAAAAAAGTCATTTTTTGTTGGGTAATTTCTTTTAAACCTTCACCTCTTCTTGAGGCAATAGCTGTTAGCTCGTCGTTTAATAAAACAGCGAGAGAATCTAAACACTTATCTTGCTCGTTTAGCTTAACAATAATTAAGCTATTATGATCAGCCATAGACATCAAACTCGAAGTCAGCTAAATTTTTGGCAAGCTTTTCACTGTCTATTTGGTACTTACCTTCAGTGATTGCTTTTTTTAGCTCAGCAACTTTATTACTGTCAAAACCAGAAGATTGCTGTGCTTTTTCTTGCAGTGTTTTTAATTGCTGTGCTTGTGGTGTTAAGCTTACAGAATCGCTAGCAGCTTTAGGCGTAGCCGATTGAGCCGCTTGTGTATTTGCATTATCTCTTTGCAAATCAACCTTTTGTTGTTTAGCATTAGCTAAAGCGCTTGGTTGTTGATTACCTGAATTGACTTGATTAACCATAATAAAAATCCATAATTTACCCAACTAATACCAGTATATCGGCATATCTTTAGTAAACTTTAATATTATTTTTAATTAAATATTTACTTGTACAGACTCTACACCATCTACACGCGCATTTAAAACTTTACCTGTTTTTTTGTTCTCTACAAGTATTTGTTCGCCCAGAGTGCCATCTTCAAGCGCAACACCGGTCGTTTTTATCTTTAAGCCTTTTGTGCTTGCATAAATATTAATAGCATCACCTTTGCATACCATACATATTTGATTGAGCAATATTGGCATACCTTCGCGAATGTTGCGTTTACTTCGACTGCCAATAAGTGCTTTAGGATCGTCTTGATATTGCACTCTTACAAAGTGTGTCGGTTTCATCTCAATGGTTAGGTGAGCGCTGGTTATTACTTCACCCCGCGCAATATTATCAGTTGTTACAACAACAGGTGCCATTTTTAGCACCTTTATATGTACGTATTGAGCCCAGCTTTGTGCATCGTCGCATTTTATTTGTATTGTAATTTGTCTGTTAAACGGTGGTTCACTTGATGAAATAATATCAGGTGTTGTTGAACAAGCACGATCAGGTATACGGCTGTCTAATGGCAATGCACTGAGGTGTATTTGCTCACTATCGTGTTCGCCAATTTGCTCAGCAATGTATTTTACAGCCATTTCTTGTAGTGATGCTTTACTAAATACTTGTGCAGATACAGGGAATGCCATTCCTAGGCTAGTAACAAAATAAAAAACACTGTATCTTTTGATTTTTTTTAACAAACTCATAATGTTTCGACTATGCTTATGGTTTCAAACAGGGTATAAATATTTTGCGTCAAAATTAAGACGCTCCCACGATGTTGTGTAGCTTTGTATATGTAGGAAGCAATTATCGTTCCGTATTATTTGTTTTCTAAAGGAGATTTTAATGGCAGGCATTTTAGACTCAGTAAACCAGCGTACTCAGTTGGTTGGCCAGAACCGCCTAGAATTACTATTATTTAAACTCAGAGGGCGCCAGCGTTTTGGGATCAATGTATTTAAGGTAAGAGAAGTCCTTCAATGTCCTCCGCTTACTAGTATGCCAAAATCGAATTCTTATATTCGTGGTGTAGCTCATATTCGTGGACAAACTATTTCTGTCATAGATTTATCTATGGCGGTAGGTGGACGTCCAATCGATAACATCAAAGACAGCTTTATCATAATTGCTGAATATAATCGCTCAGTGCAAGGTTTTTTGGTCGGTGGTGTTGAACGTATAGTTAATATGAACTGGGAAAAAATAATGCCACCACCTTCTGGTGCCGGACGTTATTCATATTTAACCGCCGTTACTGAAATAGAAAATGAGCTGGTAGAAATACTGGACGTTGAAAAAATATTAAATGAAATTTGCCCTGTTAACACAGAAGTAAGTTCTGAAGTTGCTGAAAGTGGTGACATTCAAAAAGATTTAGGTGAACGAATTGTATTTATAGCTGATGACAGTGCGGTTGCGCGAAATCAGGTAAAACGAGCACTTGAGCCGCTGGGTGTTCAAACTGAGTTGGCTAAAAATGGCAAAGAAGCGTTAGTAAGATTAAAAGAAATTGCCAAGCTTGATTGTCAAACAGATATTACAGAACGTGTTGCTTTGCTTATATCTGATGTTGAAATGCCTGAAATGGATGGCTATACACTAACTGCAGAAATAAAAGCAGACCCTAAACTTGCCCCTTTGCATGTCATTTTGCATACATCATTGAGTGGTGTATTTAACCAAGCAATGATTGAAAAGGTTGGGGCTGACGATTTTATTGCCAAATTTAACCCGGATGAATTAGCCACGGCGGTTAAAAAGTGGGTTCATTGTGAATAATCAAAACAGGTGCTACTAATTTGAATAATAAAGACTTGCAGCAAAATGAATACGATCAGTTCCGTTCGTTTTTAGAACAGCAATGCGGTATTGTTCTTGGTGAAAACAAGCAATACTTGGTAAAAAGTAGACTTGCGCCCCTTATGGCTCGTTTTGATGTAGGGTCGTTATCTGAACTTGTTAGCAAAACACTCGGGCCGCATGAGAGGCAATTGCGCGCGGCTGTTGTTGATGCGATGACTACAAACGAGACCTTGTGGTTCAGAGACCAATACCCCTTTGAGCTACTTCAAAACAGATTGTTTCCTGAGTTTAAAGATTTAAGGCGGCCTGTAAAAATTTGGTCTGCAGCTAGTTCGTCTGGTCAAGAGCCTTATTCTATTGCTATGTCGGTTGCTGAGTTTCAATCTAAGCAGCCTAACGTTTTAAAAATGGGTGCTCAGATCATTGGTACTGATATTTCTAACACTATGCTAGAGATGTGTAAAAATGGCGAGTATGACGCGTTAGCTTTGGCGCGCGGGTTGTCTGCAGAACGTCGAAAAAAGTTTTTTACAGACAGCGGCAATGGTATGGCAAAAGTTAACGACACTTTGAAAAGACAAGTGAGCTTTAGGCATTTAAATTTACTAGATTCGTATGCATTAATGGGTAAATTCGATATTATTTTTTGCCGCAATGTACTTATTTACTTCTCTCCAGAGGTAAAAGCAAAAATTATTAAACAATTTGCACAAGCGCTTAATCCTAAAGGTTATTTATTTTTAGGGGCTTCGGAGTCAATGGCCGGGTTGAGTGACGAATTTGATATGGTTAGATGCAATCCTGGCATTATTTACCAAAAGAAATAAACCTTTTTTCTTTCCTTCAAAACGACACATCATGTGTCGTTTTTCATTTTAAATCATTCGATTACAAAAAATATAATCACTCAATTATAAATGGCTTATTTATTGCTTTATTCAAGTTAAGTCAATTTTTTGGAGATGGTTATGGCTATCAGTTTTGATAAAGCTTTAGGTGTGCATCAGCATACTATGTTGATCCGTTCACAACGAGCAGAAGTGCTAGCAAGTAATATTGCTAATGCTGATACGCCGGGCTACAAAGCAAAAGATATTAACTTTGCCTCAGCATTAAAAGCGGCAAAATCACACCAGCAAAGCGGCAATACAATGGTAACTACTAATGAAAAACACATTGGTGGTGGTACCCGTAGTGTGGGTGGTGATGAATTATTTCGTACGCCAAATCAAACAGATACAGGTGATGGTAACTCAGTGGATGTACAGGTGGAACGGAACTTGTATACACAGAATGCTATGGAGTATCAGGCCAGCTTACAATTTTTAAGCGGCAAATTTAAAGGCCTGAATAAAGCCCTCGGTAGTCAAGGATAATAATTATGAGTTTATATAACGTTTTTGATATTGCTGGTTCTGGTATGAGCGCACAGAATGTTCGTTTAAATACCACTGCGAGTAATATTTCTAATGCTAATACAATTAGCTCTTCTCAAGACAAAACGTACCGAGCGCGACAACCTGTATTTGCTGCAGAGCTTACCAAAGCTTCTGAGTCGGTAAGTAATAATCAGGGCTCTTCTGTTGGTGTTAAAGTGCTGGGCATTGTTGAAAGCAGTGCACCACTGCAGATTGAATACAACCCTAATCACCCGAGTGCGGATGAAAATGGTTATATCTACAAACCCAACGTTAATGTTGTAGAGGAGATGGCGAACATGATTTCTGCCTCTCGCTCTTATGAAACAAACGTGCAAGTTGCTGATGCAGCTAAGCAAATGTTAAGTAAAACTCTGCTGCTAGGTCAGCGTTAACCGAGGGTAGGTTATGAGTAACGATATTAGTACATCTTCATCCTATTTAGATTCTTTGCGTTGGCAGGATACAACACCAACGACAACCGAAGAGCAAAGCGATGCGTTAACTCAAGAAGATTTCTTCTCGTTGTTAACTCAGCAATTATCGTTTCAGGATCCGAGTAAACCTGCTGATAACGATCAAATGATTGCACAAATGACCAATTTCACGATGGCTGAAGGTATCTCAAATCTCAATAGTAATTTTGAGTCGCTAGCAGCTTCGATGACATCTAACTCTGCTTTGCAGGCATCAACATTGGTTGGTAAGCAAGCATTACTTGAGTCGGATTCCTTAGATTTAAATGCAACGGGTGAAGCGAAAGGTTCAGTCGTTGCAGAAAGCCCAGTAGATAGCTTAACGCTTCGTATTACTGATGAGTCAGGTCAATTAGTTCGCAGTATTGATTTAGGTTCACAGTCTGCTGGTGCAATACGCTTTGCTTGGGATGGTAAAAACGAAGCCGGTGAGCGGTTGCCTGAGGGTGAATACAATATTGTAGCTGAAGGCAGTACAAATGGTGAGTTTTCAAGCTTACCCATTGCTACGTTCAAGAATATTGAAAGTGTAAATATAAACGGTGCCAATGGCATCATTATTAACACTAAAGAAGGTGCGGTTAGGCTGACTGATGTCGCAGAGATCGCGTAATAGAGTTTGATAATATTTCGCCTGTTTGCAGGCTGTATTTAATAGGTTAGAGGTCAATTATGAGCTTCAATATTGCATTAACAGGCATAGCTGCCGCACAAAAAGATTTAGACGTTACCGCAAATAATATTGCGAACGTTAATACAACCGGCTTTAAAGAGTCTCGCGCTGAGTTTGCAGATGTATATGCTTCTTCAGTGTTTAGTTCAGGTAGAACTAAAAATGGTGACGGTGTTCAAACCACTATGGTTGCTCAGCAATTTCACCAAGGTTCGCTGCAATTTACTAATAACTCATTGGATTTAGCGATTACAGGCGAGGGTTATTTTGCAATGAGCCAAGACTTGGGCGCGCAAGACTTTACTTATACGCGAGCAGGCGCTTTTAAATTAGATAAAGATAACTTTATCGTTGATGCCAAAGGTAACTTTTTACAAGGTTTCCCTGTAGATGAGGCTACCGGCGATACCACTTCAGTTAGTTTAAGTACTTCGTCGGCGCTGCAAATCCCTGATTCGTCTGGATCACCTCGTGCAACGGCAACGGTATACAGCTCATTTAATTTAGATTCACGTGCAGATGCGCCTTCGTTGCCATTTGATCCAACAGAAAGTGCTTCGTATAACTCATCAACTTCAACCACTGTTTACGATTCACTGGGTGAGGCACATGTTTTACAATACTTTTTTGTAAAAAATGATCCGACGACAAACCCTAATGAGTGGGATATACATGCAACGCTCGATGGTTTAGTTGTTGATCCAGCAACGGGCGCTGAGCAAACTACTGCGCCATATACACCTTTAACTACCCTAGGTTTTAGCTCAAGCGGTTTACCTGAAACAACAAATGGGGTTGCTAATGCAAACCCAAGCAGTTTCGATGAGTTAGTTTTACCTGCGGGTGCTGGGACTGGTTTATCTTCGTTACTGACCAACGGTGCGTCATTTCCTGATACGGGCGTAGAGCTTAATTGGCGAGATGAGGCTGCAACTACAAATAAGCAGCCCACTCAGTACGCAAGTCGATTTGAAGTTAAAGCGCTAGACCAAGATGGCGCTACGGTTGGTCGTTTAGCGGGTATTGATATTGGTACCGACGGAAAAATAGTGGCTTCATACAGTAATGGCGACACATCTTTCTTAGGTCAGGTAGCGATGGTTCGTTTTTCTAATTCACAGGGTTTATCGCAAGTTGGTGATACCTCTTGGAAAAAGAGCTTAACGTCAGGAGAGCCGATTGCAGGTGAACCAGGCTCGGGTACATTAGGTTCAATAAATTCATCAGCACTAGAGCAATCTAATGTGAACTTAACGAATGAGTTGGTTGACCTAATTAGTGCTCAGCGTAACTTCCAGGCTAACTCTCGTGCGCTTGAGGTTAACTCAACACTACAACAGGCAATCTTACAGATTCGTTAATTTAATACTTAACATAATTTTAAGGGCTGCTTTTTAAAGTGGCCCTTTTTATTTTCACTTCATTTAGTTTGTTTTATAACCATTTCACATCATTTCCTATTGTGGCATCTATTTTGCATTTCTTGTGTATAGAGATTTTTAATATGAGTCGATGCTATGGACAAAATGGTCTACATTGCGGCCTCAGGCGCTAAACAAAGCCTACAGGGGCTGGCCCTTAAAGCCAATAATTTGGCGAATGCGAATACTACTGGATTTAAGTCAGACTTTGCACAAGCTCGCTCTATGCAGGCTTTTGGTGAAGGGTTGCCATCACGTGTGTTTTCTATGCAAGAGCGCCCAGGTTCTAATATGACCTCTGGTGGCATAGTTGAAACAGGTAGAGACCTCGACATTGCAATGAGTGATAACGCATGGTTAAGCGTCCAAGATGCCTCAGGCAATGAAGCTTACACCAAGGTGGGTACATTAAATATTACCGCTGAAGGTATGTTAATGACCAGCCATGGTCGTCAAGTAATTGGCGAAGGCGGGCCTGTCATTTTACCAGTACCGATTGAAAAAATTGAATTTAGTGAAGACGGCGCAATTCAAGTTCGCCCGCAGGGGGCGCCTGCTACATTTTTAGAAGAAGTTGACCGCTTGAAGGTGGTTGAAGCTAATAGTTTTCAACTGGAAAAAGGGAACGATGGTTTATTTAGGCCTAAAGCAGGAGAGGTTGTTGATACTTCTGCCAATGTCAAAGTATTAAGCGGAACCTTAGAAATGTCTAATGTGAACCCAGTTCACGAAATGGTCGATATGATCAGCCATCAACGTCAATTTGAGTTACAAGTAAAACTGATGAAAACAGCTGAAGATCTGGATAGATCACAAGATCAGCTGATGCGCATAGTTTAACTTTAAATGAGGACACGATTATGAATCCAGCATTGTGGATCAGTAAAACGGGGCTAGACGCTCAGCAAACCGATATTTCGGTTATATCAAACAATTTAGCGAATGCCAGTACGGTCGGTTATAAAAAAAGCCGCGCTATTTTTGAAGATTTACTTTATCAAAATATTAACCAGCCAGGTGGGCGATCGTCGCAAGACACTGAAATGCCGTCTGGTTTAATGTTAGGTGCTGGTGCAAAAGTAGTGGCTAACCAAAAAAACTTTTCTCAGGGTAATATGCTAACCACTGAGAATTCATTGGATTGGATGATCTCAGGGCCTGGTTTTTTTGAAGTATTACAACCCGATGGCAATATTGCTTATTCGCGTAATGGGCAGTTTACTACCGATGGCGATGGTCGAATTGTCACGTCTGGTTCTGGTTATGTAGTGCAACCAGAAATGAATGTTCCCGATGATGCGCAATCAATTACTATTTCACAAGATGGTGAGGTATCTGTTCGTATTTCAGGTCAAGCCGATAATGTTGTGATTGGCCAGCTTACAATTAGCGATTTTATTAATCCATCGGGCCTTGAGCCTGTAGGGCAAAATCTTTATACCGAAACGGCAGTAAGTGGCGCGCCTGTGCAAGGTAACCCGGGTGTAGAAGGCTTAGGCACAATTATTCAGGGCTCACTTGAAACATCAAACGTAAATGTAACTGAAGAGCTGGTTAACCTAATTGAAACGCAGCGTATTTACGAAATGAACTCTAAAGTCATCTCGGCTGTTGACGAGATGATGAGTTACATCAATCAGCAATTATAAGGTGTAGGGGGAATTATGCGTCATTATATGTTATTTGCGGTAGGTACATTATTTTTAAGTGGCTGTGTTTCAACACAAAATAGTGATGTTGTTCAAGATGACCCCTATTATGCGCCAATGTATCCTGAACCAAGTATGGAACCCGTAGTTGCAACAGGTTCGTTATTTAATACTAATGTGTCAAACGACTTATACGCAGATAGAAAAGCACTGCGTACTGGCGACATTATTACTGTAAATTTACAAGAGTCTACTCAAGCTACTAAAGCAGCTAAAACCGAAACCGATAAGCAATCTGATGCAAGCCTAGACCCTGTCATAGGGCTTGGTGGCCTCCCTGTGAATATAGGTGGCGACAGTATTCAGTTTGGTATTGGTAGTGACGCCTCTTTTACGGGGGATTCTAAATCAAATCAATCAAACAGCTTATTTGGCAATATTTCGGTTAATGTTATGCGTGTTTTACCTAATGGTAACTTAGTTATTCGTGGCGAAAAGTGGTTAACATTAAACACTGGCGAAGAATTTATTCGTTTGGAAGGTTTAGTACGCCCGCAAGATGTGAGTTCTGATAATACGGTTGAGTCAAACCGAATAGCCAATGCGCGTATTCAGTACTCTGGCAAAGGGCAAACACAAGAAGCGCAAAGTGCAGGTTGGTTAACACGCTTTTTCAGCAGCTCGATTTTTCCTTTTTAGAGGGCATTCATTATGAATGTATTAAAATTAATTTGTTTAATCACGCTAATAGGTTGTCAATTTTCGGCACATGCTGAGCGTATTAAAGATATTTCTATGGTAGAAGGGGTTAGATCGAACCAGTTGGTAGGTTATGGCTTAGTAGTGGGTTTACCCGGCACGGGTGAGCAGAGCCGCTTCACTCAGCAAAGTTTTAAAGGCATGTTAAGTAATTTTGGTATTTCGCTACCTGCAAATTTAAGCCCTAAAATTAAAAACGTTGCTGCCGTTGCTGTTCATGCTGAATTACCCGCATTTAGAAAGCCAGGACAAACAATTGATATAACCGTTTCATCTATTGGTAGTGCGGGTAGCTTGCGCGGTGGCACGTTATTACAAACGTTTTTAAAAGGGGCTGATGGCAATGTATATGCTGTAGCTCAAGGTAGCTTGATAGTGGGGGGCTTGGGTGCCCAAGGCGCTGACGGCAGTCGGGTTGTTATTAATACCCCAACAGTTGGTCGTATTCCAAATGGCGCAACAGTAGAGCGTGAAGTTAAAAGTCCGTTTATGCAAGGCGATTTTATTACGTTTAACTTAAACCGCCCTGATTTTACAACGGCAAAGCGCCTTGAAAAAACAATTAACGATTTAGTCGGGCCTAACAGTGCAAAAGCAATTGATTCTGTGTCTGTTCGTGTGATTGCCCCTAGAGATGCTTCTCAACGTGTATCTTATTTATCAACGCTTGAAAATCTTGAATTTAAACCTGCAGATATGTCTGCAAAAATTATTGTTAACTCGCGTACAGGCACCATTGTGATTGGTAAAAATGTCAAGTTACAGCCTGCAGCAATAACACATGGCGGGTTAACCGTCACCATTTCAGAGCAACAAAATGTGGCTCAACCTAATGCATTAGCTGAGGGCGAAACCGTTGTAACGCAGCAATCAATTATAGATGTAAATGAAGACGATTCGCGTGCATTTGTGTTTAACCCGGGTGTTAGTTTAGACGATTTAGTTCGTGCTATAAACGAGGTAGGCGCAGCGCCTGGCGATTTAATGGCTATTTTAGAGGCCCTTAAAGAAGCCGGAGCAATAAACGGTCAACTTGTTGTTATTTAATATTTATTAAGCTTTAGCAAAGCCTTTGCTAAAGCTTCCCTTTCACTCCCTCATTCACACTTTCAATCTGGCTTAATTTTTGCATTTTAATTTGTATTATTCATTATTGTGTCAAAAAGCTGATGGAAACTAATCATCTAGACAAACAAAACTTTTTTGATTTAGGCAATTTAGATTCACTTCGTAAAGAAGCCTTAAGCGGTGGTGATGCATCAACCGATGCATCTAAGGCCGCTCTTAAAAAAGCAGCTGCGCAATTTGAAGCTATTTTTACCCAAATGCTACTTAAAAGTATGCGTAAAGCTAACGAAGCGTTTGAAGATAAAGAAAGCCCACTTAACTCAAGTAGCGTTAAGTTTTTTGAAGACATGCATGATCAACAATTATCTACTGAGCTTTCATCAAATGGGTCTTTAGGCCTTGCTGATTTAATTGTTCAGCAGTTATCGCCAGACGGCAAAACTTTTATGCCGGGTTCTGTTTTGAGAACCACCAATGACTTTTTAAGTGATATGCGTGCGGGCTCTTCGCTTCCTCATACCCAAAATGAAGAAAAAGCTGCTGTTAATGTTCAAAACGATAAAACCGATTCTAAAGTGCCTGAAGCTCCTTCAGCGACGTTCGAAAGTACTGAAGAATTTGTAACTACAGTATGGGAACACGCTAAAACAGCAGCACAAAAAATTGGCTTAAACCCTGCTGTTATGGTTGCACAAGCCGCACTTGAAACAGGTTGGGGTAAGCACATTATTAATAAAAGCGACGGTAACAGTTCAAATAACTTATTCAATATCAAATCAGATAAAAGCTGGGATGGCGAAAAAGCAAGTAAAGTAACCCTAGAGTTTGAACAAGGAACGCCTGTTAAAAAACAAGCAAGCTTTAGAGCTTATGACTCAATAAAAGAGAGCGTAAACGACTTTGTTGATTTTTTAACCCAAAACCCACGCTACCAAGAAGCATTACAAAATACAGCTAAGCCAAGCGAGTTTTTAGATTCATTACAAAAAGCCGGCTACGCAACGGATCCTAATTACGCTAGTAAAATAAAAAAAGTGCTTAACAGTGCTCAATTAAAAGATGTTGCAGCCAGTGTTATTCGCCAAGGAGTAAAGTAAATGTCGTTTAACTTATTAAACATTGCCAGTTCTGGGGTTAGAGCAAATTCGGAACTACTGCAAACGACAAGTAAAAATATAGCGAATGTAAATACCGAAGGCTATGTGCGAGAGCGCACAGAGCATACAACTATGGTCGATAACCAGGTAGGGAAAGGAGAAACCTATCGCTTGTTAAACCAGTTTGCCCAAGAGCAACTCAACAGAGATACCTCTAATAAAACGTTTTTTGATCAATTTGTTACAGAGTCAAACCGCGTTGATAGTTTGTTTTCAGAAGATTCTAATAGTTTATCTACTAGTATAAATTCATTGTTTAATAATGTTCAGGAGTCGTTAAATCAGCCTTCGTCTACCGTTGCTCGCTCGCTGGTAATGACGGATGCTGAAAACTTAGTGAATCAAATGGACAGACTCTCAGGCATTGTTTTCGATCAGAAAAATATTGTAAATGAACAGCTAGACGTATTTACAGAAGAGGCAAATGGCTTAATTCAAAAAATTGGTACATTAAATCAAGATATTGCTGCTGTTAACGGCACCAATAACCAAGCCGATGCAAGTTCTACTTATAATGAACGCGATAAGGCAATCCGTGATTTATCAGAACTTATTGATATAGAAACATTGGATGGCCCAAATGGTGAAAAACTTGTATTTATGGGCACCGGTGTGGCGGTTGTAATGCAAAATGGCTCGTTTAATTTGTTTTCTATGCGTGGCGATCCTGATCCAAACTTTAAAGAACTTAGGTTAGATGTTAATGGGGGCAAGGCAGTGCCGCTTGAAGTTGATGTATCTAAATTAAAGGGAAAAATTGGTGGATTACTGGCATTTAGAGACGATGTGCTAGTCCCTGCTCAAAATCAAATTGGCCAAATGGGCTTAGCAATAGCCGATTCTTTTAATGAACAAAACAAGCTGGGTATGGACGCTAACGGAGAGCTCGGGGGTAATATTTTTAATATTCCTACGGTTGGTGGCTATGCTTATACCGCTAATACGGGTAGTTCAAGTATGACTGCAACCCTTGAAGCTGGTAAGGGCAGTGAATTGCCTGCAAGTGACTTTATAATTACTTATACCAGTGCTTCAACGGTCGAAATTCAGCCAATAGATAATAAAGGTGAGCCGCTAGGCACAGCATCGACAGCAAATATAACCGCTGGCGTCATTGATTCATCAACAATTACTAGTGGCGAATCGTTTGGTTTAGAGATTAATGTTGCTGGCGCTGCTAATGCAGGTGATCAGTTTCAAATAAAGCTTAACTCTGAGTCGGCGGCAAATATGTCTTTAGCAACCACTCGTGGTGAAGATTTAGCGCTTGCAGCACCAATAAGAACAGCAAACGACATTAATAATATAGGAAATGCCACCATTACGGTTGGTGAGGTAAGTGATGTTACTACTGGTAGCTTTACAACGTCACCGGCAGGTCTTACAAATGGCCCTATTAGTGTTGTTAAAACCGCTAATCTAAATGAATACACAATAAGTGATGGTGTAAATACCAGTACTTTTGCAGCAACTTTGCCAGCAAAAGACATGTTACAACAGGCAGGTAATGGCTTTGAACTATATGGTTTTGACTTTGATATTGAAGGCAGCCCTGAAACTGGCGATACATTCACACTTGAGTTTAACCAAGGTGGCTTTGATGATAACCGTAATGGTCAAAAGTTAGCGGGGTTACAGCAAGGTGAATTAGTGCGTCAAAATGTTGTTAGCGGTACAAATTCAGACAACCACAAAACATTTAACCAAGCTTATGCAGGATTGGTAAGCGATATAGGTGTGGTAACTAACCAAGCAAAAACGAATGGGGAAGCATTTGAAGCGCTTGCTCAGCAATCTGAAGCCTGGTATGAATCGCTTTCTGGCGTAAACCTTGATGAAGAGGCTGCCAATTTATTACGTTTTCAACAGTCTTATGCGGCTTCTGCGCAGGTACTTGCAACTGCTCGTACTGTTTTTGACACTATATTAAGTGCTGCGAGGTAATTATGCGCTTATCAAACAATTTGATGTACCAAAGTAGTTTAAATTCAATTTTGAACAATCAACAAAATGTTAGTAAGGCTCAAGAGCAAGTTAATACTCAAAAGCGTGTGTTAACGGCATCGGATGATCCTGCAGCGGCTTCCCGCGCACTTCAATATACCGATCGAATACAGAGTAATGAGCAGTACAGTAAAAATATAACCATGCTTAATAGCCGCTTGAATATAGAAGAAGGTGCACTTGAAAACATAAAAGGCGCATTAGAGAGAGCGCATACTTTAACCATTCAGTCAGGTAACGGTGCATATAGCGCTGCTGACAGAGAAGGGCTTGCCGAAGAAATTAAAGCGCTTCAAAGTACAGTACTTGATTTAATGAACTCTAAAACGGAAGACGGGAAATATATTTTTTCTGGTTATCAGGATAATACACAGACTTACTCGCTCGATTCATCCACCGGCTTATATGTGTATGGTGGCGACCAAGGTCAGCATATGATTAAGATAGCTGAAGGGGTTGATATTAAATCAAGTGATAATGGGTTTGATGCCTTTGAAAAAGTGGATGCGCGTTTAGATGTTGTTTCTAACGATGGAGTTGTATCAGGCGGTATTACAAGTTCTAAGGTGTATGTAACGGAACAAGGTCAATTTGATACGTTCCATAAACAGAACTATAACCCAGATCCGGCGGCTGCCGCAGGTGCTAATACACTAAACGTGATCACAACAGCGGGATCACCTAATACTTATCAAATAGAGCAAGCAGGGACAATACTAGCAACCGGTAACATCAACGACTCTGTTATCAAGTTTGCAGGTATGGAGATAAGTGTTACCCCAGTTGCGACAGGCCAAATTGATATTACGCTTGAAGCACCTAAAAAAGAAAATGTGCTTAACTCTATGAGTGAACTTATTGCTGGCCTGACTAACCCTGCGTTAACAGAAGAAGAATATGAACAAGTTCTTGCTGACTCGCTTGTTCAAATTACGAATGCAAAAAATAATGTGTCTCTAACCCAAGCTGGACTGGGTGGACGAATCAATACAGCAGAAAAAGTACTGCAATCAAATACAGATTTAGATATTAATAACAAATCAGCACGATCTGACTTGGTTGATATAGATATAACAGAAGCAATAACTGAGTTAACCAAACAAGAAACAGCACTTCAGGCATCACAGGCAACCTTTGGCCGTTTAGCAAACCTTTCGTTGTTTGATTACTTATAATTAAACTCAGAGTAAGGCAATACTTTGCCTTACTCTGTAAAACTCTTCGCTTTTAATAAATACTTCTTTTAAATAAACTACTTACATCACCAATAAAAGCACTTTAAAAACATTTATAATGGTGTTTTTATTTAGCGATGACTTTAAATGATTTTTATTTTAATTAAATAAATTCAGCAGGTTAAAAAATAAATTTGATTTTTTTAAAAAAAAGCTAAAGGATTTTTTTTCTAGACCGATAACTTAATTAACCAAGCACAGCGTTGAAATTACAACCACTGCTTAATCTAGTAAGTTTGAGAGTAAATGATAAGTTTACTTTAGGAGAGACATCATGGCTTTATATGTAAATACAAATGTTAGTGCGTTAAACGCACAAAGACAGTTAAACAACTCAGGTAATGCACTTGATACATCATTCCAACGTTTATCATCAGGTATGCGTATCAATAGCGCAAAAGATGATGCGGCTGGTCTACAAATTTCTGACCGTCTTACATCACAAGTAAATGGTTTGAATCAAGGTAACCGTAACGCGAATGACGGTATCTCTCTGGCTCAAACGGCTGAGGGTGCACTTGATGAAGTAACATCAATGTTCCAGCGTGTTCGTACTCTTGCACAGCAAGCTACTAACGGTTCAAACACAGATGAAGATCGCTTGGCAATTCAAGAAGAGATTCGCTCTTTGTCTGCTGAAGTTAACCGTGTGGCTGAAGATACCACATTTGGTGGACGAAACTTATTAGATGGAACTTATTCAGCTAACTTTCAAGTAGGCGCGGATGCTGTGCAAACAATCGGTTTCAGTATGCAAACTGTAGGCGCGACTACTAATACTATAACTGCGGCTGGAGGTTTTACTCTATCGGGTATTGCAAGTGTTGCATCAGCGGTGTCAGGCAAAGCATTATCAGCTAACTTAGTGGGTGTAAGTCAGGCTGGTGGTACTGCAGCGGCAGATTCATATGATTTTGCAACTCAATTCACTGAAACAGGCATTAGTGTATCTTCTCAAGGTAATGCGCAAGCGGTTTTAGCAGGTATGGATGCAATGATCGCAGTAGTTGATAAAAAACGCGCTGAATTAGGTGCTGTCCAAAACCGTTTTCAATCTACCATCCGAAATCAATCTAACATAGCTGAGAACTTAAGTGCTGCTAAATCACGTATTCAAGATACCGATTTCGCGTCAGAGACTGCAAACTTAACTAAGATGCAGATTTTACAACAAGCAAGTCAAACAATTTTAGGTCAAGCTAATCAGCGTCCACAGGCTGCACTTAGCCTACTAGGTTAATAAAGTTTTATAATTAGATTAGTCAATTTATTGGCGAAGAAGAAATGAAAGCGCCTTTGCTTAATGGGGTATTAACAAAGGCGCTATAGGATTTTGCCAGCGGAGGCCTTAATCCAAGTTGTTCTAACATTTGTAGAACATAAATGTATTAGCACAAACTATGCCATTAGTTTGTGTTAGTCACCCACTCTCAAACTTATCAAATCATAAGGCCCTTAACGGGCCTTATTTCTCAATTATACTACTACTACCTTTAACTGCCCAATTTTAAATCAAAACACACCGTATAACGGATTTCCAGTCTTTAATAGTCTATAAAATAAAGTTGGCCTAATGCTTGCTTTTATCTTTGTAAGTTTATTATTAACTTACAAAGTGGCAGATAGTTGCCCCTAGGCAGAATATACCGCCTACATATCTAGTCACTTTGTCAAATACCCACTTTCTTTGAATGAGATAGTGACCTAACTTTGACAGATAAGAAGAGAGTTTATTATGGCTTTATATGTAAATACCAATGTAAGTGCGCTTAATGCGCAAAGACAGCTTGATAGAAGCGGCGGTGACTTAGACACGTCATTTAAGCGCTTATCGTCCGGCCTTCGTATTAATAGCGCAGCAGATGATGCCGCAGGTTTGCAGATTTCAGACCGCTTACAATCGCAAATATTAGGCCTGAATCAAGGTAACCGAAATGCGAATGATGGTATTTCTTTAGCGCAAACTGCTGAAGGTGCAATGGATGAAATTACCTCTACTTTTCAACGTATTCGAACGCTTGCACAGCAATCTGCAAATGGCTCTAATACAGATGAAGATCGCTTAGCAATCCAAGAAGAAATTCGTCAATTATCGGCAGAGGTAAATCGTATTGCTACGGATACTACTTTTGGTGGTCAAAACTTACTTGATGGAACTTATTCTGCAAACTTTCAAATTGGCGCTGACGCTGTACAGGCTATAGGCTTTAGTATGCAAAATGTTGGCGGAACAGCGAATTCATTATCAGCTAATGGCGGTTTTACTTTATCAGGTGTTGCAGGTGTTGCATCTGCGGTGTCAGGCAGGGCATTATCAGCCAACCTTGCAGGGGTTAGTGATGCTGGTGGAACAGCAGCAGCAACTACATACAATTTTGCAGCCCAATTTACTGAAACTGGGATTAGCGTTTCTTCACAAGGAAATGCGCAAGCGGTTTTAGCCGGTATGGATGCAATGATTGCAGTAGTTGATAAAAAGCGTGCTGAATTGGGTGCGGTACAGAATCGTTTTCAATCAACAATTCGTAACCAAGCTAATATTTCTGAAAATTTATCTGCTGCTAAATCGCGTATCAAAGACGCTGATTTTGCAATGGAAACGGCTAACTTAACTAAAAATCAGATTTTACAACAAGCAAGTCAAACTATTTTAGGGCAGGCGAATCAGCGCCCGCAGGCTGCACTTAGCCTACTTCAGGGTTAATAAGATCTTAGCTAGTAGAAATTAAATACAAATAAAGCTAAAGCTTTCGCTCCAATGGACGATATATGATTTAGAGGACTAAAAATCCAGGACTCTAAACCTCGGATAATAACAGGGTAGGGGTATCCCGTTATTATCTATCGAAATTTGAAGCGGAGGCTATCATGGCTTTATATGTAAATAGTAATGTGAGTTCTTTGAACGCACAAAGACAATTAAGCAAATCAAGTAACGCATTGGATACTTCATTCCAACGTTTATCGTCAGGTATGCGTATCAACAGTGCTAAAGACGATGCTGCAGGTATGCAGATCTCAAACCGTTTATCATCACAAGTTAATGGTTTAAATCAGGGTAACCGAAACGCGAACGACGGTATTTCACTTGCGCAAACAGCCGAAGGGGCACTTGATGAAGTAACATCAATGTTTCAACGTGTTCGTACTCTTGCACAGCAAGCTACTAATGGTTCAAATACAGATGAAGACCGCTTAGCACTTCAAGAGGAAATTCGTTCTTTATCGGCAGAAGTTAACCGTGTAGCGGAAGATACGACATTCGGCGGTCAGAATTTACTAGATGGTACGTTTTCAGCAAACTTTCAAGTTGGCGCAGATGCTGTTCAAACTATAGGCTTTAGTATGCAAACTGTGGGTGCGACTACTAATACTATAACCGCGGCCGGAGGTTTTACTTTGTCGGGTATTGCAAGTGTTGCATCTGCTGTGTCAGGTAAAGCATTATCGGCTAGCTTAGCGGGTGTAAGTCAGGCCGGTGGTACTGCAGCGGCAGATTCATATGATTTTGCAACTCAATTCACTGAAACAGGCATTAGTGTATCTTCTCAAGGTAATGCGCAAGCGGTTTTAGCAGGTATGGATGCGATGATTGCAGTAGTTGATAAAAAACGTGCGGAGTTAGGTGCTGTTCAAAATCGTTTCCAATCAACTATTCGAAATCAGTCAAATATAGCTGAAAATTTATCGGCTGCTAAATCACGTATTCAAGATACTGATTTTGCACAAGAAACAGCAAATTTAACTAAGATGCAGATTTTACAACAGGCTAGCCAAACAATCTTAAGCCAAGCAAATCAGCGCCCGCAAGCAGCGTTATCGCTTTTAGGCTAATTGATTTGAACTATGAGCCACCTTAGACTAAGCAAATAGTCCAAATGTGGCTTATAGTCTTAATATATGTTTCGAGGGTAGCCGAGATGATTGATTTAAATTCTACACAAAAAACGATAGATGGGCTCAGTGTTGTAAATACATCTATTGATAAAGATGCGGTAAAAGAAGAAAAGCTTGAAAAGGGTACAGCTTTAACAGCAAGAGAAGCTGTTGATTTGAAGAATGCTCAAAACCTTAAAGAGCAAGAAGGTAAAGAAGATAAAGAATTGTTTGTCGAAGTAAAAGACAATCTAGAGAAGCTAAATGAGTATATCCCAGTAACATCAACTAACTTAAAATTTGAGTTTGATGATGGTGGAGATCTCCCTATCATTAAAGTGCTTGATAAAAGCAACGATGAAGTAATTAGAGAAATTCCTACTGAAGAGTTCAGGGAAATAGCTAAAGCTTTGGACGAATTTGCCGATAAACTAACTAATAAAGGTTTACTGTTTAATAAAACAGTTTAAGCCGCTTCAGCTATTTAGGATTATATTATGCCTCTTATTACATCTGCGGGTATTGGTTCAGGTCTTGATTTGGAAAGTATTATTTCGGCGTCAGTTGATGCTGAAAATGTACCTAAAATGAATGCCTTTGCAGCGAAGGATGAGGCGCTTCAGGTTGAATTATCAGCAATAGGTGAAGTCAAATCGGCAATGTCTAAACTTCAAGATACAATTGAAAAATTAGCAGACCCAGATAACTTCAACAAAAGAATTGCCAACATAACTCAACCAACAAGTGATGACGGAGACTTGATCTCTGTTACACCTACCTCAGATATCACACCAGGTGATTTTAAAATAGAAGTAGTTGCAATAGCTCAAGGTAGCCGAGCACTATCTGAGGATGGATTGTTTGCTACTAATGAAGATGTTGTGAGTGCTTCAGGCGGTACATTATCCTTTTCAGCAGGCCCTGATAAATCTTTTGATTTGACTTTGGATACCGGTGCTACTCTTTCAGATTTACGCGATGCGATAAATGACTCTGACAGTAATTTTGGTGTCACAGCGAATATTATTAATACGGGTTCGGAAGCTAAACTAGTTTTGACTTCTACTGTGACTGGGACCGGGAACGATCTTGTCATAACAAACGATAATGCTGAACTCGATAACGTATCTACTATAGCAAATGCTGGTGGTGCAGGCGGCATTGGAATAGCAGCAGAAAATACCGCAACAGATGCAATTATTAAAGTTGATGGCATTACCATAACGAACGATACAAATACGTTTAAAGACGCTGTTCAGGATATGACTATCACTGCTAAACGTCAAAGCATTGACGGGGAAACAGCCAAACTCTCAGTTAATGTTGATAGAGAAAGTGTAACAGAGCTAGTTGATGAGTTTATCGCCAATTATAACAACCTAATTGGACAGATAGGGTTGCAAACACGGATCGGCAAGCCCTTAAATAGTGATTCTACGATAAGATCATTCGATTCTCAGCTAGTTAATGGTTTATCAACACCATTATCAGACGCAGGACCATTTACTAGTATTTTTGATATTGGTTTAGGGATTGATAAAGACGGTTACATAGAGAAGTCATCATTAGTTCGCAGCCTAAACGATGCAATAGATGAAAATTACGACAATATTGGCAAGGCTTTTGCTGGTGATAACGGTATAGCTAAAAATCTGGAAAGTTTATTAGATAACTATGTTAATTCTGATGGGATAATGAAACAACGCGAGAATAATTTAAATTCCCAGATTGATGATTTAGAAGATGATGTGGCTAATCACGAATATCGTATGGAGGCCTTGGAAGGTAGACTTCGAGAACAGTATGCGGGATTGGACGTACTGCTTGCGCAAATGCAATCTACGCAAAGTTATTTAAGTGCTCAGTTAGCTAGCCTGCCTGGATTTACACGTTCAGACAGTTAGTATATCAATCAAAGTTGGTAACAATATAATCAGGTGAACTATGTACAATGCTAGAGTAAAAAATTATCAAAAAGAAGCCTTAAAAACGCGTGTTGCAGGGGCTGATCGTTATGAAATAATCCAAATGCTAATGTCTGGTGCAATCGAAAAAATGGTTCTTTCAAAAGTGGCTATCGACAAAAAAAATTTTGAAGCAAAGAGTGAGCATTTATCTAAAGCTTCAGCAATAATTTCAGCATTAAGAGATTGTTTGGATTTTAATGCCGGCGGAGAAGTTACTGAAAATCTTTATGCCCTATATTCATACATGAACGAACGTTTAATTGATGCAAGTGTAAAGAATGATGTCAATATTGTAGATGAAGTTTCAAACTTACTAAAAGAAATAAAATCTGCATGGGATGCAATTCCTGTGGATGTTCGTCACCAAGTTTTAGGTACAAATGGAAGCCAGGCGACTGTTAATGCAGGCTAATACGGATAAATTAGCTGAGTTGCTTGATGCGATGGAGGTTGCGCTTAAAAACTCTAATCAAATTGAAGCTCAAGATTACCTTAATGAAATAGACCAGCTGCTAAGAAGTCTAACTAAAGAGGATTTAGCTGCTGAAGAGCAATCATTTACTCTGCTAAATAAGAGACTTATAGAGATATCTATAGTTTATACATCACATCGTGACGATATGAAAAAGCAGCTTTTTCAGTTTAAAAGCAATTCTAAAAAACTTTCAGCTTACTCTAAATAACTTATTATATTGGCATTTAAATTGCTTTAGGTTTGCTTAACGATTCAATCGCAATACTGGTAATTAACTTATGACGAATCAGCAAGAACAACTCCAGTCGTTACTCTTAGAGACTGAAAAATCAATATTAGAAAATCATGAACAAAATCTGCGTGAACTTAAGTTTGCGGATGAAGCCAATTGTCGATTTACCAGGAATTTAGAAACTTTTGAGAAGTATTACCCTGATATTGCGAAATCGATTACTGACTTTCAATTACGTGAAGATTTTTGTATTCATGTTACCAAATCTGGACATGGTAACTTCGTCCCCAAGGGTGAGCATGTGCCCTTATATAGTGATAACCCGGTAGCGCAGACAATCCAACAAGTAAAAAAGTATACGAAAAAAGCAACTTTTGGGCGTACGGATTATACAGGAACACAAGAGTGGGAAAGTGATGATCCTAGGATGCATATTCAATATATGCGCCGTTTAAGTGGGGTTTTGAGTAATGTTGGCGCACAAAACTATACACCTATTAAATCTTTACCTAAGCATTACCCCACAGCAATGATTTTTGGTGTTGGTTTGGGTTACCATATCCCTGAACTCTTAAGTAATCATTCTTTTGATTATATGTTTATTTGTGAGCCTGATTTTGAGTTATTCTTTGCGAGCTTGTTTTGTACTAATTGGTTTGAAATTATTGAATTACTTGATAATCAAGGCGCTTGCTTATTTCTAAGTATAGGGGTGAACTATGCGCAGTTTTTCGATGAAGTTTTTCGAATTGCAACGGATATAGGCGCATTTTGCGCTATTAATAGTTTTTGTTACCAACACTACCCATCTAAGGAAGTTAATGATTTAATTCGTTCATTTTTTGATAACTACTATCAATTACAAACGGGTTATGGCTTTTATAATGACGCTATAACTGGGTTGGCACACGCAATTCATAATGTTGAAAATGGCAGCAAGTTTTTATTTACTACAAATGGTACACTCAAAGAGTTAGTGGATGTTCCTGCATTTGTTATTGGTAATGGCCCTTCGCTAGATAACGCTATTGAACTAATTAAAAAATATCAGGGTAATGTAATTGTTTTTGCATCAGGTACGGCGCTGCAAAGTTTATTGAAAGCAGGTATAGTTCCTGACTTTCATGTTCAAGTGGAAAGAACACGTTCAACTTATGATGTTTTAAAGATGATTGAACCTGAACAAGGGTATCAAGATTTAAACTTACTTACAGTAGATGTGATGTACCCTGAGGTATTAAAACTTTACAACTGGGCAGGGGTTGGGTTGAAAGGCCCTGAAGCCGCGACTGCCTTTTTGTCGCTATACAGCTATTTAAAAAGTGGTAAGCAAGTATCTGAGCTACCTGCAAGTGGTCCTCTAGTATCAAATACTGCTTTTTCATATGCCGTTCAATTAGGGTTTAAGCAAGTCTATCTGTTAGGTGTTGATAATGGCTACAATTTAGATGGAAAAACACATTCTGATTTATCTGTATATAATTATACAAATCTACCTGTTTTCGGAGGCGCAAATATACCTTTTGAGGGTAATTTAACAAATGGAGTTATGGCAACTTCATTAATGGCTATGTCCAAGTCTAGCTTTGATAGGTTAATTACTGCAACTGAGAATAATGTTACCGTATATAATGTTGGTGAAGGGGCTAAACTTCGAGGAGCTACACCTCTCTATGAAGAAGATGTACTCATCGATGAGCCTATAATTAATAAAAAAGCCCTGGTGAACAAAATAAAAAATCACTATTTTGAGCCTGTTGCAAGTGATGAGTTAGAAAAAATGTTTGGCTTTGATGAGTTTGATTCATTATGCGATTATATTATTAGCATTGGTAAGAGGCCAATTGCAAATAGAGACGAAGCGAACGCGAATTTACTTGCTCAACAGAGAGTTGTTTTTGCTTATAAAAAGTCTAAAACACCACATCTACTCCAATTACTTAAGGGAACAATGTTGTATTTTCATTGTGCAATTGTTTCTTTTCTTTATCAATTTGAAGAAGAAGAAACATTGCAGCATTTCATTGCTGCTCATCAATTATGGCTAGAGTTTGTTGAGGCAGCGAAAAAAGATTACAGAAAGAACTGGAAAACATTGTGTGAATTCACTTTACCTGAATACCAAAAGAAATCATGAAATTAATATGCTTGATTTACTTCAAAGATCGACTTCACTTTTTGATATTGACTTAGCTAAGCATGAAGATGAAATAATTAGAACTGTAAATGATTCTCGTTTCTTAGTGTTAGGTGGAGCTGGTACCATAGGCCAAGCTGTTACTAAAGAAATTTTTAAAAGAGATCCATTAAAAATTCATGTTGTTGATATAAATGAAAATAACCTCGTTGAGCTTGTTCGTGATTTACGTTCTTCGATAGGATATATAGAGGGAGATTTTCAAACATTCACACTTGATATCGGTAGTGAAGAATATGATGCATTTTTCAACGCTGATGGTGGTTATGATTATGTTCTTAATTTGTCCGCTCTCAAACATGTCAGAAATGAAAAGGATCCTTTCACACTGATGCGCATGGTGCGCACAAACATACTCAATACTGAAAAAACCTTACAACAATGTATAGGAAAAGAAATAAAAAAGTATTTTTGTGTTTCTACCGATAAGGCAGCAAACCCTGCAAATATGATGGGAGCATCAAAAAAGATAATGGAAATGTTTGCTGCAAGAGCCAGTAAAAAAATTGATGTATCCATGGCTCGATTTGCTAATGTTGCTTTTAGTGATGGCTCATTGTTACATTCATTTAAGCAGCGTATTGATAAAAGCCAGCCAATTGTCGCCCCGAATGATATAAAACGGTATTTTGTAACGCCTGATGAATCTGGTCTTATTTGCTTGTTTTCATGTTTATTAGGTAAAAATGGTGATATTTTTTTTCCGAAGTTAAATGACAATATTCATTTATCAACGTTTTCATCGATCGCTGAGCGCTATTTATTACAACAAGGATTTAGAGTACGAGAGTGCTCTAGTGAAGAAGAGGCAAGATCCTTAATCTCACAACTTCCTGACAAAGGTTATTGGCCATGTTTATTTACTCAAAGTGATACAACTGGGGAAAAGGCTATCGAAGAGTTTTACACTGATGAGGAAGAGCTGGATATTATACTTTTTAATGGGTTAGGGGTAATTAAGAACTCTCTTAGTTGTGATAATGAAAGGTTAATGGACTTTACTATTCAAATCGACTCACTCTTGAGAAGTGGGTATTGGACAAAAGAGCAAATTTTAAGTCTTTTCTTTACGTTACTTCCTGAGTTTGCACATCACGAAACAGGTAAATACCTAGAAAGTAAAATGTAATGGACTTAGTATGAGCGCAAATCGACTGATAAGCTTTCTCAGAGAGTACTATAAAACTAATGACTTTATACCTTTACATGAACCTATATTTCAAGGTAATGAGCGCAAGTATGTTTTAGATACTTTAGATTCAACCTTTGTCTCAAGTGTTGGTCGTTATGTTGATGAATTTGAAAAACAAATAACAGACTATACAAAAGCCAAGCATGCAATAGCCACTGTTAATGGTACTGCTGCTTTGCACACGGCGCTTTATTTAAGCGGTGTTAAAACTGGCGACTTAGTCATAACCCAAGCCCTTACTTTTGTTGCAACATGCAATGCTATTGCTTATTTAGGCGCAGATCCTGTGTTTGTAGATGTTAATCGAGAAACACTCGGTTTGTGTCCACAGGCATTATTAAATTACCTCGAAGAGCATTGTGAAATTCGAGAGCAAGTTTGTTATCACAAAAATGGTGCACGTGTAAGAGCTGCTGTGGTCATGCATACATTTGGTCATCCCGCGAAAATTTTTGAATTAAAAAAAGTGTGTGAATGCTTTTATATTGAATTAATTGAAGATGCTGCAGAAAGCTTAGGCTCTATGTATAAAGGGCAACATACAGGCACTTTTGCGGCAATGTCAGCACTGAGCTTTAATGGTAATAAGATTATTACCTCAGGAGGAGGTGGAATGATTTTGTGTAACAGTGATAGTTTGGCTATACGTGCTAAACATGTTACTACAACTTCGAAGCAGCCACATAGCTATGAGTTTTTTCATGATGAAATTGGCTTTAATTACCGTATGCCTAATTTAAATGCGGCTTTAGGTTGTGCTCAATTAGAGCAATTAGAGCAATATATTGAGCTAAAAAGAATGTTAGCTTCTCTTTATCAGTCAGAGCTAATGATGAGCGAGTTAGAGTTTGTAGTTGAGCCTGAAGGGGCTCGCTCTAATTATTGGCTTAATGCTGTTATATGCCCATCAAAGCAATATCGCAGTGAATTACTTGCAGCTACCAACGTGGCAGGTGTCATGACTCGCCCTGTCTGGCAATTGATGCATAAGCTACCCATGTATAATCGATGCTTAAGAGGTCCTCTTCCTGTAAGCGAGAAGCTTGCTGAGTTAATAATTAATTTACCCAGCACTCCAAAACCCTGATGTACAGAGTAAAACCCATTATTAGAGTGTGGTAAAGATAGAAGGTTGCAAAATGAGTGATACTTATCAAGATGTGATTATTGGAGCCGGTGTTGCAGGTATTGTTGCAGCTTTATTACAAGCAAAAAAAGGTCGAAAAGTACTGCTTGTTGAACAGTCTGACTGTGCCGGCGGGTTACTAAAGTCATTTAAAAGCGATAAGTATGTATTTGATTATGGAACTCATTTGTTAAGTGAAACAGGCTTGAAAGAACTAGATGATATTATTATCAAAGACACTGTCGAGAATGGTTGGAATCAATTTGATTTTTTAAAATCAGGCCATTTTGTTAACGGCACTTTATGTGAAAAAACGCCAGTTATTGATTCTAAAACGCTTAAACCTGAAGATCTAATGTTAGGGGCTTACGAATTTATTAATGCAGCAAATGATAGGAAAAGTAAGTATAAAAACTTAGCAGAACAGTTAACTTCTTATTTTGGTTCAACATTTAGCCAAAAGTTAATGATTCCTGCTGTAGAAAAGTTGTTCCATACTTCTGCAGACCTTTTATGTCAAAACACTCATCACCTATTTGGTTTATCGAGAATTCAGTCATTCAATAATAATAGTACTGCGTTACTTAAAAAAGTTCCAAACTTTGATGATGTGCTTGCTTTTCAGTCACATAAGGATGGTCAAACTGGTATAAAGTATTATTATCCATGTGAAGGGAGGATTAACTTGTGGGTAGAGTCCTTACTTAAAAAGTTTGCAGCACTGGGCGGTGAGATAAGATATGGACAAACTGTAAGTAATATCAGGTGCTTCAAAGAGCGTATTAGCAGCTTGGATGTCAATGAGGTTCAAGTAAAATTAGATAAATTAATATGGACTGCTCCCGTATTTTTTTTAACTAGGCAGCTAGCCCTGAACACTGGGGATAACAGTACACCGTTAAACTTTTTAAATACCTTTTTGGTACATCTTGTTGTTGATCAAGCTCCTAAAACAGAACTCTTTTATTACACAAATTATCAGCCGGAGTTTAAGCATTTTCGAGCTACTCTGTATAGTAATTTGCAACAAGGGATATTTAGTAAGGGTAAGCATCATGTCACTGTTGAAGTATTTGCAAAGAGTGGAGAATTAAATTGTCCACTGAGTGTAGCTGAAACTATGCAAGAGCTATTTAAGTGTAATATTTTAGAGCAGTCTACGAACGTTATTCATTCAGATATTCAATTGATCAAAAATAGTTTTCCAGTTCTCACAAATCAATTTATGTTACAACAAAAAGAGCAGGTTTCTTTTATTAAACATAATGTGAAAAACGTAGAATTATTTGGTAAAGCTAGAGGTGATATATTTTTTATGAATGATGTTTTAAAAGACATTTTTCTTAAATTAAATTAATTTAAGAAAAAATAATTAGGTAGTGTTAATAAATGGCGTCAGTAAAAAAAACAAAAATTGGGCTTGTAACCACTTCTCGATCAGAATTTGGGTTGCTCTCTATGCTCATTAAAACATTGGCAAACCACACAATGTTTAATTTTGAATTATATGTAACAGGTAACCATTTATGCGTTGAACAAGGCTTAACGATAAACGAAATAATTGAAAATAATATAGCGATCACTGCAACTGTAGAAATAATGCATCGTGGCGATTCGGGTTTTGCAAAAGCGAAGACTTCTGCAAATGCAATGAGTAAATTTTGCGATCTATTTATAGATAAGCGGCCTGATCTACTTATTATCATGGGAGATCGTTATGAACTACTTGGAATAGCAAGTGCTGCCGCTTTAATGTCAGTACCAATAGCGCACTTTTCTGGTGGGGAAATTACACAGGGTGTTATCGACGATACAATACGCCATGCAATAACAAAAATGTCGCAGTTACATTTTGTTTCAAACATTGAGCATTATGATCGAGTACTGCAGCTAGGGGAAATGCAGGAAACAATTTTTACTGTTGGTGAACCGGGGTTAGATAATATTTTTAATCAACCTTTTATGTCTATAGCGGAATTTCAGAGCAGTATTAGTTTTACTTTAGATAAACCATTTTGTATTTTAACATTTCACCCCGTGCCACTAGATCAGGGCTTGAAGCCAGAAAAGCAAATAAAACAAGTGCTTATAGCCCTTCAGTCTTTAGTGAAAAGTCATAGTATTATTATAACGGCCCCTAATAGTGATGAAGGAGCCGATGAAATACTTCCTTTATTAACGAAGTTTGCAGAACAATATAAAGATTCAGTTGTATTTTTTAAATCATTAGGTTTCAAACGTTATTTAAGTGCTCTGAAATTGTGTGATTTTGTTATTGGTAATTCCTCAAGTGGCTTAATTGAAGCCCCCTCATTTAATAAACCTGCTGTAAATATAGGGAGCCGACAACAAGGGCGGCTCAGGGGAGCTAATGTCATTGATACCACCATTGAAAGCAGTAATATCGAAAAAGCAATTGGTAAGGCTCAGTCATCAGTGTTTAGACATTATATAAAAGGCTTTGAAAATCCATACGGTAGCGGTAATACTGTAAAGCAAGTTGTTGAGGTGCTAGAAAATTTGACTTGGCCCATTGAATGTAGAAAAAAGTTTGTTGACATAGGATGAATATGAATATTGAGAGAGTGTTTGTAATTGCTGAGATAGGAGTTAATCATAATGGCAGTATAAATTTAGCCAAAAAAATGATTGATATTGCCGTTAATGCTGGGGCAGATGCAGTTAAATTTCAGTCATTTGTAACTGAGGAAGAGCTTGTCAAAAGAACACCTAAAGCTGATTATCAGAAAAAAATGACTGACTCGCAAGAGTCACAGTTTGATATGATTAAAAAGCTAGAGCTAAACAAAGATCAACATTTTGATTTAATGGCCTATTGCCAAAATAAATCAATAGAATTTATGTCATCCCCATTTGATTTAAAAAGTGTTGCCTTACTTGCTGAGTTAGGTGTAAACCGCATCAAGATCCCGTCGGGAGAGATCACCAACGTCCCATATCTAGAAGAAATAGCAAGGCTAAATAAGCCTGTAGTCATGTCATCTGGAATGGCTTATTTAGAGGAGGTATCGTTTGCAATAGAAACGTTACTAAATAGTGGATTGTCTCGCGACAATATTAGTATTTTACATTGTACATCTGATTACCCGGCCCCTATGGAGGATGTTAATTTAAATGTGTTAACTACATTAAAGGAGTCGTTTAATCTGCCCGTTGGGTATTCGGATCATACATTAGGAAGTGAGGTTTCAATAGCGGCTGTTGCGTTAGGGGCGTCTATAATAGAGAAACATATAACGTTAGATAAAACTTTACCGGGACCAGATCATGCTGCATCAATGGAATATGTCGACTTTAAGGCAATGGTAAAACAAATACGTAATATTGAGCGTGCATTGGGAAGTTTTGAAAAAAAGCCTTCCGAGCAAGAAATAAAAACTCGAGAAGTGGTGCGAAAGCGAATTGTTGCTAAAAAGGCAGTTAGGCAAGGCGAAGTGTTGTCAGTTAATAATTTGACAACTAAAAGAGCACCAGATGGGCATGACGCGAAACGGTGGAATGATTTATTGGGTAAATTATCGCTTATGGATTATGCGTTAGACGATGCCGTTGATTATGAAAGTTGACTTGGACGAAATTAATTCGCTGCTCGATGAACTTCCTAAGAGCAAACAACACCCCATGCTGCGTCCTGAGTATGTGATTGCAATGAGTAATGAAAATGCGAATGCACAGGCTGAGTTTTTTTTGTATAAAGAAAATAATGCATTTTATTATCACCCTTTTATTCTAACACGGACAATCGTATCGAGTGTAATAATAAATGATATTGAGTCTGCGTATGGTTTTGGGGGGCCAATTTCTTCTTCTGCTGATGTGAAGTTTCTTCATCGAGCTAATGATGCTTATAATGCTTATATAGAAAAACGGGATATATGTGCAGAGTTCATTCGATTCAGCCCGGTATTAAAAAATTCGGCTTATTTTGTGGGGGATGTTGAGTTTAACCGTAATGTAGTTGTTGTAGATCTTCAAGATGAAGATTATATGTCAAATATTCAGCCTCGAACTCGTTCCGCTATCCGTAAAAGCAAGCGTCAAGGTATTGATATAAAGAATAATAAATCAGACGTCTGCATAGAGAGTTTTATTGCACTTTACGATACGACAATGAAAAGGCTAAGTGCTGACGATTTCTACCTATTTAAGCCAGATACAATTCGTAAGTTAATAAATTTACAGAGTTGTACATTAATTACTGCTCATTATGAGGGAGTTATAATAGCTGCTGCTACCTTTTTTCATGAAGGTAATGTCATGGAGTATCACCTTTCTGCATCAAGTGAAGTGGGTTTTAAGTTAAATGCAACCAAGGCAATTATAGCGAATGCCATGGGCTCCGCTTACGAGAAAGGTTGTAAATATTTACATTTAGGGGGTGGCTTAACAGGTAGTGAAACCGACTCTTTATTTTTATTTAAGTCACTATTTTCAAAAACAAAATCTGAATATCTTATAGGAAAGAAAATTTATAAAAAAAAGTTTTATGAGAATCAAAAACGTGAACTCATTACTTCTGGCATAGTTAATGCTGCTGATAATAGACTTATTTTTTATAGATAAAACCAATTTTAGACTGAAGTAATTGATTAGGAGAGCTTATGAGTTGGGATAATACGTGGGAAATGGTTTTTCAAAACCAAGCTTGGGGTAAGTATCCTGGTGAAGATATTATTCGTTTTGTAGCGAGAAACTTTTATCGCGCGCCTGACAGAAGCAAGGTGAAATTATTAGAAATAGGGTGTGGGCCGGGTGCTAACGTGTGGTATGTGGCTAGGGAGGGCTTCAATATAACGGCTATTGATGGCTCTCCAACTGCAATAAATACAGCAAAGGCAAGATTAAACGAAGAGGTCCCAAACTGGCAAGGGCAGTTAGATATTGGGGATATGATCAACCTTCCTTATCAAGATGAGAGCTTTGATGCAATACTTGACATAGAGGCCACCTCTACAAATTCATTTGAAAATACTCTGAAAATTTTTACAGAGGCGGCTAGGGTATTGAAACCAAGTGGCCTTTTGTATATTAAAACTTTTTCAACCGGCACATGGGGTGATCAATCAGGTGAAGAATTAGGAAAAAATACCTATATACCAGATGAAGGCCCTATGTCAGGTAAAGGTTTGACTCGTTTTACGGCTGAAGGTGATATCGAGCTTTTAATGCCATCAAACTTAGTCGTGCAAAGTATAGACTTACTTCAGTGGGGACGAGGTAAAGAGACCATAAAAGAGTGGATGATAATTGCTAGAAAAACATCTAATTAGGAGCGGGTTATGAGCAGTTTATGGAGGACAACACAAGTAAAAGCTTCAGCCTCAATGCAAGAAGCGATAGAGGTACTGAATAATTCTGTGATAAAATTAGTAACTGTTATTGATGAAAGTGAACATTTGCTTGGTGTTATAACTGATGGGGATATACGTAGAGCAATCCTCAATTTTAAAGCGCTAGATACTCAAGTAACAGATATTATGTGTTATGAGCCAATTACAGCCAGTGAAACTGATGGAAAACGCTTTGTCATGGCACTTTTAGAAAAAAATAAATTGCAACATATCCCTGTTTTAAATAAAAATAAACAGTTAAAAAATATAATAACTAAAGATAGCTTACTCCAGAAAAGTAAACTCAATAATACGGTATTTTTAATGGCGGGTGGATTTGGTACACGCCTACATCCATTAACTCACTCTTGCCCTAAACCTTTATTAAAAATAGGTAAAAAGCCAATTTTAGAAACAATTTTAGAGAGTTTTTATCAGCATGGTTTTAATAACTTCTTTATTTCTGTTCATTACAAAGCTCAAATGATTAAAGACTATTTTTCTTCTGGGTCTAGATTGGGTTTAGATATAGCGTATGTTGAAGAGGTAACCCCTCTAGGTACTGCAGGGGCATTGAGCTTATTACCTGAACAAGATGCGCCAGTTATTATGATGAATGGTGATTTGCTGACCAAAGTTGATTTTACTGAGCTGCTTAGTTATCACCATGACGAGCAAGCGGCAATCACTATGTGCGTTCGAGAACATGAATATCAAGTTCCATATGGTGTAATTAAATCAAATAAGAACCAAGTCGTGAGCATAGTAGAGAAACCCACGGAAAAGTACTTTGTGAATGCTGGAATCTACGTTATCTCACCGCACGTAATAAAAAGAATAATCTTGGATGAACCACTAGATATGCCTGATCTTATTAATAAGTGTCTTGAAGAAAATGACAAAATTTCAATGTTTCCTATTCATGAGTATTGGCTAGATATTGGGAGAATGTCTGATTTTGAAAGAGCTCAGTCAGATATAGTTAATTTTTTCTAAATGGTTAAATATAGTGTTCTCGTATCTGGTTATGGTGCAATTTCTAAGCGTCATATTAATAACCTTATTAAATTAGATTTAATTAAGTCTCTTACTATAGTAAAAAAAAACGAGCTTAATGAAGAGTTTGATTACGATTTTCCCGTAACAGTTTATACATGCTTTGATAAAGCGATTTCAAATCAGAAGTTTGATTTAGCGGTAATTGCATCGCCCACTAATTTTCATTATGAACAAGTCAAGGCACTTTCTTCGCTAGGAACACCATGTTTCATTGAAAAGCCAATAGCGAATACGGTCGATGAAGCTGATAAACTTGTAAAGTATATAAAGAAGACAAAATCTAAATGCGTTCTGGGTTATGATTTAGTAAAGACTATGGGGTATTTTGAAGTTGAAAAAATAATCCGAAAATCTTTACTTGGTTCTATTTGGCGTATTGAAGTCTCTGTAGGGCAGTATTTACCTGATTGGCGACCAAATAAGCATTATCGCGATACTGTTTCTGCAAATAAAAACCTAGGCGGTGGGGTGCTTAGAGAGCTCAGTCATGAGTTTGATTATTTTTTAGCCTTGTTTGAGATGGATAATGTTTATTTTTCTTCCCAGCTTTATAGTCATGAGCACTTAGAGATGAACTGTGAAAATGAAGCTAATATATCAGGAAGCATAACTTTGAAAAATCAATCCCAAAAAGCAAGCTTTTCAATCCATTTAAACATGCTTAGTTTACATGCACATCGCACATTAAAAATACAAGCTGACCAAGGCGAGCTTACCTGGAATTTGATCGAGCAAACTGTAGCGCTTAAATTTCGCGATAGAGATTTACTAATTATTGATGTAAGTGAACATAGTAATTTGCCTTATCAAAGATTAATGCATGACTTCGTTCAGTCTTTAAATAGAGAAAACACTACTGAAAATTTATCTCGCGGTGCGCAGGTTCTATCGTGGATAGCGCTTATTGAGCAATCAGCAAACAATTGCGAGTATATTTCATTCAAGTTAGGTAAAAATAATGACTAAAATAATTGCGTTCACTTTTGCAAGGGCTGGTTCAAAAGGTGTACCTGGTAAAAATATAAAGTTACTAAATGGTAAGCCTCTTTTAGCATACGCAATTGAAGCTGCTCATGGATGTGAGCTGATTGAAGAGCATTTTGTTTCAACAGATGGTAAAAAAATTGCTCAGGTTGCCAATCAATTAGGTGTTAAGGTAATAGTGCGTCCACACAAATTGGCTTCAGACGCGGCCAGTGAATGGAATGCTTGGCAACACGCAGTAAAACAGCTGATCGATGAAAATATGATGTCAGAAAATGATATTTTTGTTAGCGTCCCTTGTACATCTCCACTAAGAACATCAGATGATATAACTAAAGTAATAGAAAAGTTTATAAGAAACGATTGCGATCTAGCTTTAGGTATTACTGAAGCAGATCATAGCCCCTATTTTAATATGGTTAAATGTGATTCAAATGATACGGTATCAATATTATGTGATGGTGAGTCATACGTACGAAGGCAAGATGCACCAGAAGCATGGAATATAACAACAATGGCTTACGTATCTACAGCAAGGTTTATTTTAGGTAGTAATGGTGTGATGGACGGTAGAGTATTAGGAGTAAAAATGGACAAAGCAAGGTCTTTAGATATAGATACAGAGCTGGATTTTTTATTCGCTGAATTTTTACTATTGAAACTTCCAGGTAATTTAAAAAAATGAGAACTCTTGCACAATTACAAAATTTAAGTGGGTGTTGGGCATTAATAACGGGTGGCTGTGGCCATGTTGGTCAAGCCGCGGCAGAAACCTTACTGGAGCTCGGTGCACATGTCATTTTATTAGACCGAGATGATAAAACCTTAAAGGAACGCCACCAAAATACGTATAAAAATAACCCCAAAATATACACAGTGGTTTGTGACCTTGCTGATGAAAAAGCTATTGAAAAGGCAATAGATAAGGTTGCTAATATTAGCCAAGGGAAATTAAATATTCTTATAAATAATGCAGCATTTGTTGGTACAGATGAGCTGACAGGTTGGTGTGTCCCGTTTGAAAGACAGTCAATAGAAACATTTAATGACTGCTTGAGTGTTAATCTTTCGGCCCCTTTTTTATTAAGTCAACTAGCGTATAAGTTGATGAACAAAAAAAATGATGGCGTGCGAAGTATTATAAATATTTCTTCTATTTATGGGGTTGTTGGTCCGCAAATGGACTTATATGCGGGCACTGAAATGGGAAACCCTGCTGCATACGCTGTAAGCAAAGCGGGGCTTATGCAGTTAACAAGGTGGATGTCTTCTAATGTTGCTCCTTATGTTAGAGTCAATAACATTGTTTTAGGTGGTATTGAGCGTGGCCAACCGGAGAGTTTTTTAAAAAAATACAATGCTAAAGTCCCATTAGAAAGAATGGCAACTGAGGAAGACGTTAAAGGTGCGATTGCTTTTTTGAGCACTGAGCTTTCAAGTTATATGACGGGGCAAAGTTTATTCCTTGATGGAGGCTGGACTATCGTATAAGTAGGCTATACTTAACTCTTAATAGTCACTAGTAGGAGTTATATATGAAAATTAATGGCTCAAATTTACCTCTAATCCAACCTAATAACAAACTTGCAGAGCAACTTGCAACAGGTAAAAAAGTAAATACCGCAGCAGATGATGCAGCGGCTTTGCAAATTATTGATAGGCTTACTTCACAGCAAAATGGTTTTAGCCAAGCTGTAAGTAATGTGTATGACGGGATTTCATATACTCAAGTAAGCGAAGCTAACTTGAGTGGTGTGAATGATGCCGTTTCGCGTATTCAAGAGTTATCAATTCAAGCGGGTAACGGTGCATTGACTGACAGTGATCGTGCTGCGTTGCAAGAAGAAGTCGTGCAATTGCAAAGCCAAATATCTGAAACGTTCGAAAATGCGAGTTTTGCAGGAAAGCCTTTATTTGATGGTCAAGCTGTCTCGTTTCAAGTTGGTGCTGATGCGAATACAAACCAAACGGTAAACTCTACAGATGGTAGTTTTGCCTCTGCGTTATCAACCATTGATATTTCAACCCAAGCCGGTGCTCAAGCGGCTATTGACATCAGTAAGCAAGCAAATGATGAAATAAATGCACAACGAGCTGAGTTAGGTGCATTTCAAAATACGTTGGCAAGCACAATTAAAGGGTTAGGGACGCAGCAAGAAAATATTGCAGCCAGTCAAAGCCGCATTCAAGATACCGATTACGCCCTAGCAATTTCTCAACAAGTGTCTAATGACATTTTAGCGCAATCATCAGTTGCTCTTCGTGGCCAGGCTAACCAATCTGCAGAGTCTATTTTAGGCTTACTTTAAATATTAATACTTAATAGTTAATTCTTAAGTATGATTGAATTAACGAGTGCGTCTGTTTTTTGGCGTTTATGTCAAAAAACTGCCGCTATCACTTGCATCCGTGCTTAACTGGCTTACAATTTAGTTAATTAAATTAAAGAGTGAAGCACGGCTCGCTAACTATGATCCTGATTTTAGATAATAATAACAATCGCTCTATTGGGTTAAATGCATCACTTGGTTTTATCGGTGAGGCTACTCATCGTTTAGATGAAGACAACTTTGAACAAGAGTGTGCAAAATATCAGCAGCATGAATGCATGGTCATTTTAGGGGCTTTACAGTCTCTCGATCACGAAAACTTAATTAAGCGCTACCCAACACTTCCATTTTTATTAATAGGTGAAACGTTAAGACCATTACTTAGCATTGCTAATGTAGTTGGACTTATTTGTGAGCCATTTAATCATGAAGTGACCACACAGTTGCTTCATGATTGCCAGCAGTATCATCGTATGTTGCCGGGGGAGCACAAAAATACTCAGTCACATAAATCTTTTGATGGCCTTGTAGGTGAAACACAAGCCGTAAAAGAGGTCCGTTTTTTAATTGAACAAGTAGCAAAAACAGATGCAAACGTTTTAATTTTAGGTGAGTCAGGTACTGGTAAAGAAGTGGTTGCACGTAACGTTCACTTACTTTCTAAACGAAGTACAGGACCATTTGTGCCTGTAAACTGTGGGGCCATACCTGCAGAACTATTAGAAAGTGAACTTTTTGGCCACGAAAAAGGGGCGTTTACAGGGGCTATTTCTGCGCGTAAAGGCCGTTTTGAGTTGGCGCAAGGCGGTACGCTGTTTTTAGATGAAATTGGTGATATGCCGCTACAAATGCAGGTTAAACTTTTACGCGTATTACAAGAGCGAAGCTATGAGCGTGTAGGTGGCACTAAGGCGATTCAAGCCGATGTACGTGTTATTGCTGCAACACACCGCAACCTCGAAGTCATGATTGAAGCAGGCAGCTTTCGTGAAGATTTATATTACCGGTTAAATGTATTCCCTATAGAGAACCCGTCGTTAAGTGAGCGTGCTGATGACATTCCGTTACTACTTAAGGAGTTAATGCGTCGCGTAAACGAGCAAACGGGCACGACAGCTAAATTTACTGAGCGAGCGATCGAAAGCTTAAAAGAGCATGCATGGCCGGGTAATATCCGTGAGCTTGCGAATTTGGTTGAGCGCATGGTTATAATGTTCCCTGAAAAGGTAGTGGATATCCCTGATCTACCCAATAAATATCGTTACATTGAGGTAGATGCTTATGAGCCTGAATATCCTGAAGAACTTATGGAAAAAGATGCCTTTAACGATATATTCAGCACAGGGTTTAGTGATTATGACAATGAGCCAGAGCCTGAATTTAACCAAGCTGGCTCAGGCGTATTACCCGAAGAGGGCATTGAGCTTAAAGAGTATTTAGCAGAGCTTGAAATAAGCTTAATTACCCAAGCTTTAGAGCGTTTTGATTACGTTGTTGCGCGCGCCGCAGAAATATTAGGTGTAAGGCGCACAACACTGGTCGAAAAAATGAAAAAGTATAACCTCTCACGAGATTAGCAGTACGAAAATGGTGAAATACTCTTCGTTATTTTTAATCATTTATGATCAATCACTTTACGGGCTTCGCCCGTCACGCAAGCAAGCTTGGCGTCTACAAGATAAACACAAACTTAAACCATGGCGGTAGACGCCGAGCTTGCTCGCGTGAAAAGCAAAGCTTTTAATTACCTACCTGTTTGGCTGCTTACTCACCACAAAAAGCCTGTATAATTTCTTCTTTTCTAAAGCAGTCATTACTATGATCGTTAACCATACCGCAGGCCTGCATATGAGCGTATACTGTGGTAGGGCCTAAAAATTTAAAGCCGCGCTTTTTTAAATCCTTTGCGAAGGCTGTTGATTCTTTGGTGATTGCAGGCGTCTCTTCGGTAAAATTTAAATTGTTTACGATCGGTTTGTTATCAACAAACTGCCATTGATACGCGCTAAAACTACCAAATTCTTTTTGAATGTCTATAAATTGCTTGGCATTATTTATTGTGGCGTTAATTTTTAAACGGTTTCGTACGATATTTTCATCAAGCATTAAACGCTCAACATCGTCTTGGGTAAACAACGCGACTTTATCTACATTAAAATTAGCAAATGCATTTTTATACCCTTGTCGTTTTTTTAAAATAGTATACCAACTTAAGCCTGCCTGAGCCGACTCTAGCGTTATAAATTCAAACAGTGTTTGGTCATCGTAAACAGGGACGCCCCATTCCAAATCGTGATATAAAACGTAATCGGGTTTGGTGGCGTCTAACCAAGCACATCGGCATTTTATTTGCTCACTCATACATATTCCTTTTTATGCGCGTCATTTTTATGTCGCGCTATTATTATTGTAAGTTAATGAAAATAATATAAATAAATTTTGGTACACATTGTGCATTAAGCTCTATATCTATACAAATTCGAGATTTGATTATGGCCCTTGCGAGCGTGCTTAAACCACAGTTTATTTCTGCAAATCAGTATAACCCATGTTTACTTCAAGAGGAGTACATAGGTGAGTTAAGCGATCTGCGTCAGCAAGCAAGTTGGCTTTCACATTTAGTTGATACCATGCCCGCAGGTGTGGTTGTGCTTGATGGTAAAGGAATGATTGCAAAGGCCAACCAAATAGCCATTGATATGTTAGGCGAACCTTTAGAAGGTGAAAAGTGGTTTAGCGTTATTCAACGCTCTTTTAGACCGCATCAAGACGATGGTCACGAAGTATCACTGAAAGATGGCCGTTTAATTAAGCTTGATATAACAGCGTTAGCGCCCGAGTCGGGCCAGCTGATTTTAATGACCGATTTGAGTGAAACGCGCCGTTTACAAAAGCGAGTTGCTCATATGCAGCGCCTAAGTGCTTTGGGGAAAATGGTGGCGTCGCTTGCACATCAGGTTCGAACCCCACTTTCAGCGGCCATGCTTTATGCTGCTAATTTGGGCTCTAAGCGTTTACCCGAGACATCTCGCGATAATTTTCAAAGCAAGTTAATGTCACGCTTAAAAGATTTAGAAACTCAAGTAAACGATATGCTACTTTTTGCCAAAAGTGGCGACCAACAAGTTGTTGAGCAAGTGTCTATGCAGCAGTTACTCAGTGAGGTAAAAGCGGGTGCTGATGCTATGGTGACACTAAATGACAGTCATTTAGCTGTTAACCTCCCAGAGCCAGATATTCAAATAACAGGCAATAAATCAGCCATAGCCAGCGCAATTCAAAATTTAATCCATAACAGTATTCAAGTCATTGGTGCTGGCGCTGAAGTAAAATTAAGTGCTGCGACTGACGAGCAAAATCCAGATTTTGTTCGTATCAGTGTATCTGATAACGGTCCAGGTATTGATTTAACTCAAGCAGAAAAAATATTTGAACCCTTTTATACCACTAAAAGCCAAGGCACAGGGTTAGGGCTTGCTGTTGTGAGTTCGGTTGCAAACGCTCATCAGGGGCGTGTTGACGTGACTAATAATAAAGGCGGTGGAGCATGCTTTAGTTTGCTTTTACCTATTCGCACCGAATCTAAATTAGAGGAATCATTATGAGTAACACTATTTTAGTTGTCGAAGATGATGCAGGGCTTCGCGAAGCCTTAATTGACACACTCGAAATGTCGGGGATTGAATGTATTGCGGCTAATTGTGCAGAGCAAGCCATGCTATTGCTGAAAAAAGAGCAATTTTCGCTGGTGGTGAGTGATGTACAAATGGGCACTATGAGTGGGCTTGATTTACTACGCAGTATTAAGCTTAACCACCCTGAATTGCCTGTTTTAATGATGACGGCGTACGCTACCATTGACGATGCTGTTGAAGCGATGCGCTTGGGCGCTATTGATTACATGGCAAAGCCGTTTGCACCTGAAGTTTTACTCAATATGGTAAGTCGATACTTACCTGAAAAAGCAAAGGAGACCGACGGACCCATTGTTGCCGATCCAAGCAGTATTCAACTTTTAGAGTTAGCAAGTAAAGTTGCCCGCTCTGATGCGAGCGTTATGGTGCTAGGCCCAAGTGGTTCAGGTAAGGAAGTGCTTGCACGGTATATTCATGATAAATCGAACCGATGCGATGCGCCGTTTGTTGCGATTAACTGTGCAGCAATTCCTGAAAATATGCTTGAAGCAACCTTATTTGGTTATGAAAAGGGTGCGTTTACAGGCGCAATTCAAGCGTGTCCTGGTAAGTTTGAGCAAGCGCAAGGCGGTACTATATTGCTCGACGAAATAACAGAAATGGATTTAGGGCTGCAAGCTAAACTACTTCGTGTGTTGCAAGAGCGCGAAGTAGAGCGCTTAGGTGGAAGAAAAACAATCCAGTTAGACGTACGTATACTTGCAACAAGTAACCGCGATTTGAAAGAAGCGGTTACCGAAAACCAATTTAGAGAAGATTTATACTACAGGCTTAATGTGTTTCCTTTGATGTGGCGACCACTTTGTCAGCGACCTGGAGATATCCTTGTATTGGCTAAGCATTTAATTGAGCGCCACTTAAACAAAAGTAAAGAGCCTATGGCTTATCTTGATAGTGCCGCAGAGAAAAAATTACTTGCTCATTCTTGGCCTGGTAATGTGCGTGAGCTTGATAACGTAATACAACGTGCGTTAATACTTAGGACTGGGGATACTCTAAACGAGCATGCAATTTTCATTGAAAACATAGCGGCGACAGATTTTGTAATGGAGCCTGCATCTGTCAGCGCGCAAAATACTAGTCAGCAGCAAGTAAATGCTACTAATAGAGATATTGACCAAGGCGCTATGAGTTCAGCGTATTATGACGAACAGTCATCTCCAGCCGAGCCAACAAAACAAGACTTATTGGCTGTTGATACGGGAAGTTATAAGGATGAGCTAAAAGATAAAGAGCATCGCATTATTTTAGAAACGTTAGCAAGATGCCAAGGTAAGCGAAAAGATGTCGCTGAAACGCTAGGTATAAGCCCTCGGACTTTACGTTACAAACTAGCGCAGATGCGCGATTTAGGTATTTCACTCCCCGCATAACATCATTTTTAGCCCTAAATTTACCCTTTGAATTTAGGGCTGTCAAAACTCTGACTTGTCAAATTTCTTCCAACTCATTGAAATTATTAATTTAATTTTTTGGCATGCTTTGTGCTTTATTCATGTTAAGAGTTAACTGCATTGTCAGAGACAAATTATGAAAATTCAAAACAGCGCTGTATTTCAAGAAATGCAATCAATGGCTTTAGAGGCTGGCCGTAATAATCAAATCGAAAGACTGCCAGTAAAAACACAAGCCTCATCAACCGCTCAATTTGGCGATATGCTATCGGATGCAATTAATACTGTGCACGGTTTGCAGCAAGATGCTAAACAAAAAGTAGTGGCGGTAGAAACAGGCGACAGAAGCGTGTCTTTGGCTGAAGCAATGATTGCTTCTCAAAAGTCGTCAGTTGCATTTGAAGCGACAGTGCAGGTTCGTAATAAACTTGTCGAAGCTTACAAAGAAATCATGAACATGCCTGTTTAACTAGGTAGTGGAGAATTATTGTGGCGCAATCTAATCAATCAACCGATCTGGCTCTTGCTACTGGTGAAATGGACCAAAGCGATAGCGACGATCAACAAGAACAGAAATCAGGCTACTTAAGTTCGCTAAATGGCGTTGATTTATTGCGCCAAGTAACTTTAGTTATTGCTTTAGGCATTTGTTTAGCGATTGCTATATTTATTATTATTTGGGCGCGTCAGCCAGATATGCGCCCGCTTGGTAAAATGCAGACAGAAGAGCTTATTGAAACGCTCGACTTTTTAGATGCACAAAAAATTGAATACCAAGTAGATGGAAATGTAGTGCTCGTCCCTGAAACTGAGTATCAAAATATTAAACTTTTAATGACTCGTGAAGGGCTAGAGCAAGGCCCTACATCGGGTTCAGATATTATTATGCAAGACATGGGGTTTGGTGTAAGTCAGCGTTTAGAGCGTGAACGCTTAAAGCATGGCCGAGAACAACAGTTAGCGCGCACAATTGAAGAGCTCAATAATATTACGCGTGCACGTGTATTGCTTGCCATTCCAAAAGAAAATGTATTTGCGCGCAGAGAGAAAAAGCCTTCAGCAACTGTTGTACTTACTCTTAAGCGTGGGCGTTCGCTAGATAGCGAAGAGGTCGACTCAGTGGTTGATATGGTTGCATCGGCTGTACAAGGTTTAGAGCCGGCTCGTGTAACAGTAACGGATCAAAATGGTCGCTTACTAAATTCAGGCTCGCAAACATCGCTTGCTGCCCGTTCACGCAAAGAGTACGACATAGAGCGCAAGCGTGAACAAGAATATCTTGAAAAAATAGACAGTATTTTAATACCTGTAGTAGGGCTTGCAAACTACACTGCACAAGTTGATTTAAGTATGGACTTTAGTGCTGTTGAGGAGACGCAAAAACGCTACAACCCAGATTTACCAGCAGTAAGAAGCGAAACCACATTCGAAGAAAATAATATAGGTGGTCTAGCAGTAGGTATACCTGGTGCACTGACGAATCAGCCTCCAGTAAACTCTAATATCCCTGAAGTAGCAGGACAAGGTGGAGCAGGTAGTGCAACTTCACCATCAAGAACGCATAAAGAAGCGACGCGTAACTATGAGTTAGATACAACTATCTCACATAAGCGTCAGCAAACAGGTGTGATACGCAGAATAAGCGTGTCGGTGGCCGTTGACTACATTCCAAAAGTAGGTGAAAACGGTGAAACCACAATGACACCGCGCTCAGTGGAAGAGCTGTCAAATATTCGTCGTTTATTACAAGGTGGCGTTGGTTTTGACATGCAGCGTGGTGATGCACTTGAAGTGGTAACGGTTCCGTTTGTTCGCGAAGCAACTGATTTTGATATTAGCGTGCCGCTTTGGGAGCAGGATTGGTTTATGAAAATAATCCGCTTGGTACTGGGCGCATTAGTTATTATTGTACTCATAATGGCGGTAGTTAAACCGATGCTTAAACGCTTAATTTACCCAGACGATACACTTGAAGAATATGACGAAGATGCGTTAAGTGCAGGGGTAGACATTGGCGATAGCACGTTGGATATGCTAAACAAAGACTTTGATTCTGCTTCAATTGGTTTCTCAAGCGATGGTACACTGCAGTTACCAGATTTACATGGCGACGAAGACTTACTCAAAGCAATTCGTGCCCTTGTAGCCAATGAACCAGAACTATCATCACAAGTAGTGAAAGCGTGGTTAACAGAAGATGACTGATCAAGATCAAGAACAAAAACAACTTCCAGCAGCGTTTGATGTTGATAAGCTAGACGGTGTAGATAAAGCCGCTATTTTATTACTTAGCTTATCAGAGGAAGATGCAGCCCAAATACTTAAGCACTTGGAGCCTAAACAAGTTCAAAAAGTTGGGATGGCAATGGCTGCGTTAGACGACCTGTCACAGGCTAAAATAAGTGCGGTTCACAACTTGTTTATTGAGCAAATTCAAAGCTTCAGTACTATAGGGTTTCAGTCGGAAGACTTTATTAAAAAGGCGCTTACTGCTGCATTGGGTGAAGATAAAGCGGCCAGCCTTATTGACCAAATTGTTATGGGGTCTGGGGCTAAAGGCCTTGATTCCCTCAAATGGATGGATTCTAAGCAGGTGGCGAATATTATTCGTAATGAACACCCCCAAATACAAACGATTGTATTGTCTTACTTAGAGCCTGAGCAGTCCGCAGAAATTATTGCGCAGTTCCCAGAGAAAGTTCGTCTTGATTTAACCATGCGAATCGCTAACCTTGAAGAAGTGCAACCAGCTGCACTGCAAGAACTTAACGAAATTATGGAAAAACAATTTGCCGGACAAGCAGGGGCACAAGCTGCGAAAATGGGTGGCTTAAAAGCCGCGGCAGACATTATGAACTACCTAGATACAAACGTAGAAGGGCAGTTAATGGATTCTATTCGTGAACATGACGAAGAGATGTCTCAGCAAATTCAGGATCTTATGTTTGTATTTGAAAACTTAATGGATGTGGATGACCGGGGTATTCAAGCCATTCTACGAGAAGTACAACAAGATGTATTAATGAAAGCAATCAAAGGTGCAGACGACGGTCTGAAAGACAAAATACTGGGCAATATGTCTAAGCGTGCTGCCGATATGCTGGCTGATGATTTAGAAGCAATGGCGCCTGTACGTATTAGCGAAGTTGAAGCTGCCCAAAAAGAAATTCTATCAACGGCACGTCGTTTATCTGATTCGGGTGAGATTCAGTTAGGCGGTGGTGGTGGTGAGGAGTTCTTGTAAACCATGAGTAAACTCAAAGGGCGTCCACTTCGAGCTGAAGAAGCTGATGAATTATTAAAACATTGGGCTATTCCCGATGTAGCACCGAATGAAAAAAGCTTTGGTAATCGTTCTACAGCGTATGGCACCCCATTGGGCGAGCTTTATAAAAAAGAATTGGCCGAAGAGATGCCGACCGATGAGCCCGAAGAGCCAGAACTGCCAAAGCTTACTATGGTTGAGCTTGAACGCATTAGACAAGATGCTTATGAAGAAGGCCTTAAACAAGGTCATGAACAAGGCTACATTGACGGCTTTGAAAAAGGCGTTAGTGAGGGAAAAGAAGCTGGTTATAAAGAGGGGCTAGAGCTCGGTAAAACTCAAGGCCAAGAAGATATAAAACCTATTATTGAAGAGCAACTAATTAGTCTTAAAGGTATTTTAGAAGCACTTAATTCACCGCTAAAAAAAGTGGATGAACAAGCCGAGTTGCAACTAATACAATTAGCTAGCATGTTGGCTGAAGCAGTTATATACCAAGAAGTACAAACATCGCCAGATGTTATTTTACATACATTAAAACACAGTATTGATTCGTTAAGTGCGCAACAAGAAAAAGTAAAAGTGCATCTAAACCCAACCGATCTAGAGGTTATAAAAGATAGCTATGGCGAGCAAACTATAGCAGACAATAACTGGCAATTAGTTCCCGAACCCACGCTTGAAAGAGGTGGATGTGAGGTGAAAACCGCGCAATCTTCTCTCGATATGACTTTAAAAACACGCGTCAAAGAAACGTTGGATAGTTTTTTGCATAATAGTAATATCTAAATATTTTTTAGGCGTACTATGTCTGTGCAAATTGCTTCTTTGAGCGAACGCTTGTCGCAATATCAACAAAACATTAAGCCCTACACACCTGCAGTAGCGGGTATATTAACGCGTGTTGTTGGCCTTACCTTAGAGGCAAAAGGTCTGAGGGCACCTGTTGGTAGTCAATGTAAAATCGAAACCATGAACGGTTTTGTTGACGCAGAAATTGTTGGTTTTAACGACCAAACCTTATATTTAATGCCTAATGATCATATTTCCGGCGTACTGCCAGGTGCCCGAGTAATACCCCAAGTAAATAATTTGGGGTTACCTGTAGGAATGAGCCTACTAGGGCGTGTAGTTGATGGCTTAGGGCGTCCACTCGACGGACTTGGTAAAATAAACGCAGAACATTATTTAAAGTTTGCTCAAAATACGATTAACCCTTTAGCCAGACGTCCGATCAGCCAGCCAATGGACGTTGGGGTGCGGGCTATTAATTCAGTGATCACCGTAGGGCAAGGTCAGCGTATGGGCTTATTTGCAGGCTCTGGTGTAGGTAAGTCTGTGCTGCTAGGAATGATGACTAGGGGCAGCGAAGCCGATGTCATTGTAGTTGGTTTGGTTGGTGAACGTGGTCGTGAGGTCAAAGAGTTTATTGAAGAAATTCTTGGAGAAGAAGGGCGTAAACGTTCTGTTGTTGTTGCAGCACCCGCCGATTCATCGCCATTAATGCGTTTAAAAGGTTGTGAAAGTGCAGTGACCATTGCCGAATATTTTAGAGACCAAGGTTTAAATGTGTTACTGCTACTCGATTCAGTAACTCGCTACGCAATGGCTCAGCGAGAAATTGCTTTAGCAGTTGGAGAACCACCGGCAACAAAAGGATACCCACCATCGGTTTTTGCAAAACTACCAGCCTTAGTTGAACGAGCTGGTAATGGGGGGGAAGGGCAAGGTGCTATAACAGCCTTTTTCACCGTCTTAAGTGAGGGCGATGATATGCAAGACCCAATTGCAGACGCTGCACGCGCCATACTAGACGGCCATATTGTACTTTCTCGTGAGTTAGCCGACAGCGGCCATTACCCAGCAATAGATATCGAAAAATCTATTTCACGTGTTATGCCCCAAGTGGTTTCAGAGCCTCATATGCAACAAGCGCGAGTACTTAAACAAGTGTATTCAATGTACCAACAAAATAAAGACATGATCACATTAGGCGCCTATCAAAAGGGCACTGATCCCATGCTCGACCAAGCAATAAATATGATGCCAAGAGTAAACGGGTTTTTACAGCAAGGTATGCGTGATGTGATAAGTTATGACGATGGGCTGCAAGGGCTAGCCCAATTATTAGGTCAAGGGTAATGGCTAAAAACAAATTTGACTTGCTGCTAAAACTTGAAAGCGACAAAGAAGAAAGTTTACGTATGAGTTATTTGCAAGCTAATCAAAACCTGCAAGCAAACCAGCAAAAACTTCAAGGCTTAAATGACTTTAGGCTTGAATACTCTCAACAGTTACATTTAAAAGGTCAATCAGGTTTATCAAGCGCTGGTTTTGGGCAGTATCATGCGTTTATAGCAAAAATTGAAGAGGCCATTCGGCAACAAGCAAGTACTGTAAATACGGCAAAGCAAGTTGTTTCACAGCGAAAAACGTTGTGGTTAAAACAGCAAATAAAGGCTAAAGCGGTGGCTAAATTGATTGAAAATCAAAAAATAAAAGCAGCAGCTGTGGTAGCTAAAAACGAGCAAAAAATGCTGGATGAGTTCACATCTAATCAATTTTTTCAGCGTCGCAAACTTTCTTAAGTTAGGCACGTTTATTGCTTTGTTAATGGGTGGTATTTAATTTTGGGCAATGTGCGGTGACATGTTGCCGTAACCGTATTAGGTGACTTATGGCGATGAATGATATTTCTGTTTCAATTTCGGCTGATAAAGAGTCTTTTTTAGCATTTAAAGACAGTAGCTTAGCCGATTCTGCTGATGAATCAGGTACTGAGTTTTTTACTCAGTTGCAAGACGCCCACACTACATTTGAGCCAACAAAAAAAGAGATTAACAAGCCTGAAACAGATACTTTATCTGCCGCCTCAGCAGATTCCTCATCAGTTACTAATGAAAAATTAAAAAGTGATTCTGATGATGAAGACATTGCCCAAATAAATTTGTCTGGAAGCGATATTCTGGAGCAGATCAATTCATCTCAACTAATGAACACTGAGGTTACAAAGCCAAGTGAAAAAGCAAAAGATATAAACCTTGCAGATACATCAACAAATAAAACACCGCTTGTTATTGCTGATTTAAAAGAGAAACTGCCGGTTAAAGGTTATGTTGCTGTGCCAGCAAAAGATTTACCTGTTAAAGATGAAGTAGGTAAAATAATAAGACCACATGCAACACTTACTGATAACAACACAAGCGGTGCGGCAAGTTTAGTCGATAATGTAGATATTAATGACTCGTCACATTCACAAAAACAAAATAAAACATCTCTTGCTCAGGCTGTTGAAGCAGAACTAAATATAAAATCGGATAAAGTTAAACACCCTGCACAAGCGCAAAGTATAACTCAGGGCTTTGATACAAAAGATAATGGAGCAGATACTAACAAAGGCATTTTTACGGGTAAAATAATAGCTTCACAAAGTTCAGTACTCTCTGACGTGAGTGTCAATTCTGATCAGACTATTTTAAAAACGGATGTTGATAAAATAGATACTACTCAAAGCACATTAGAGAATAGCGGTAAAGTTAACGTCAACACTTTAGCTCAAAATACCACAGCTAAAAATACAGTTGCGGAACTAACAGAAAATACGCTCACAGCAACGTTACCCAACTCAAACATAACTGAAACTGAGAAAGCAGACGCGATAAATACACTCATTGCTAAAGATGAAAATGCATTAATGTTACCCAACTCAAACATAACTGAAACTGAAAAAGCAGACGCGATAAATGCACTCATTGCTAAAGATGTAATTGCATTTAAAACAGATAAAGTATTAGCAAGCCTAACGCCTGAACAGCTAACAAAATTACAGACTGAAATTAAACCAGTGATGCTCGACGCACCTAGCAAAGCTGAAAAATTGACGGTTTTAAAGCAAATGCTTACCCAATTTATAACGGATAATAAACAGACACAAAGCACTGAAGTTAAGTCGTCACCCAGCGAGCAGTTTAATACGCTTTCAGGGACCGAAAAGCAGGCATTACTGACTCAATTAAATGCCTTTGTTAAAGCCGAGCAGCCAAAAGGTGAACAGTTAGCGACTATTAAGCAAGCGATTGATGAGCTAAAAGTGTTGGTTGTGAAAGATGCGAATCAATCATCAGACACTAAATTTACGATATCGCAAAAAGCTGTAAATGACTCACAAAAATTGCCGCCAACAAATGAATCTCAAATAGACAAAGTGGTTACCTTACCGGTAAAAGGTGAAGAGATAACAAAACCAGTTACTTTTGTAGCTTCACAAACACCAAATACGGTAAACAGACCACAAAAAGTGAGTGTGAAATCAGGCTCTGAAAATAGCGCTGATCCAACTAAATTAGCAGCACAGCCTACTAGTGATGAAGAGCTTACAAAAGCGCTTGAGCAATTGCAAAAAGAGGGGCTAAAAAATACCACGGCTGAGCAGTCACCCGCTAAAGTTATGCAGGTGTTTAACCATATAACTAATGCTTTAAATACAACCCAAACCAGTGCCCAAAGCTATTATGATTCGGTTGATTATGAAATGGGCTTGTTGGATCAACAAGCTATTCAAAATCAGCAGTTACAAAGTACAGCACAGACAAAGCAGGTAAGTATTGATCCTGGTGTGATGCAGGCGATTAATATAGTTAAAAGTGACGCGGCCAAGTTACTACAAGAGCGCGTTAGTTCAATGCTAAGCATTAATAACAAAGAGGCTGAAATTCGTCTTGATCCACCTGAGATGGGCAGCATGCAAATACGAGTTCGTAGCGATGCAGAACAAGCACAAATTAACTTTGTGGTACAAAACCAGCAGGCCAAAGAAGCACTCGAACAATCTATGCCTCGCTTACGCGAAATGTTAGCGCAACAGGGATTGGAACTTGGTGAAAGTACTATTTCATATGGCCAATCAGGTGGTGAAAATGCTGAGCAAAATGAATCGGGGGCGGGTGAGCAATTAGCCAAAAATGGAGCAGCAAATAGTGAAAGTGATGAGCCATCAAATAGCCCAGAACAAACTTCTGAGCAACAAACATCATCATCAATAGATTACTATGCCTAACTACTGCTATTATAATAACTAAAACAAGCAAATACCTTTGCGATATAAGGAATCATGATGGCTGAAGAAACAAGTTTAGAAATAGAAGAAGCGCCAAAAAGTAAAAAAAAGCTGATAATTATTATTGTAGCAGTACTGCTCGTTGTAGGTGGTGCTGCGGGGTTCTTTTTAATGTCGGGCTCGGATGAGCCTGTTGAAACATTAGATGAAGAAACGACCCTTTCAGAGGAAGCGCCAGAAGCTTCTGGGTCATCTGCAGAAATAGGCAGTGCGCTTTATGTTGCGATGCCAAGACCTTTTGTTTTTAACGTTCCGGGCTCGAGCCGAGATAGAATTGTACAAATTAAAGTGCAACTTTTGGTACGTGGTGAGGTAAATGAAGAAACAGCTAAAAAGCATATTCCGCTGATTGAAGGTAAGTTACTCAGTGTATTTTCAACCACTACTGCTGACGAGCTTAGTACCAGTGCAGGTAAAGAAACACTGCGTTTTACTGCGCTAGAGACAGTGCAAACTGCCTTAAATGACGTTGAAGGCAGCAAAGTAATTGAGCGGGTATTATTTACCGGCTTTGTAATGCAATAAGGGGTTAGCGTGAGCGACTTATTATCCCAAGACGAAATTGATGCGCTATTACATGGTGTTGATGACGTTGAAGAGGAAGATATAAACGATGGTGAAGATGGCGGGGGAAGTACGCTTCAGTACGATTTTTCTTCGCAAGATCGAATCGTACGTGGTCGCATGCCGACGCTGGAAATTGTTAACGAGCGTTTTGCTCGCCATATGCGAATTAGCCTATTTAATATGATGCGCCGCACAGCGGAAGTGTCTATTAATGGCGTTCAAATGATAAAGTTTGGTGAGTATGTTCACACTTTATTTGTACCAACAAGCTTAAATATGGTGCGTTTCAGACCTTTAAAGGGTACCGGCCTGATCACCATGGAAGCACGGTTAGTATTCATTTTGGTGGATAACTTTTTTGGCGGTGATGGCCGTTACCACGCAAAAATTGAAGGCCGTGAATTTACCCCAACAGAGCGCCGAATTGTACAAATGTTGCTAAAAATAATCTTTGAAGATTATAAAGAGGCATGGGCACCGGTAATGGACGTGTCGTTTGAGTACCTCGATTCAGAGGTAAACCCCGCAATGGCTAATATTGTGAGCCCGACTGAAGTTGTGGTTATTAGCTCTTTTCATATTGAACTCGATGGTGGCGGCGGTGATTTTCATATTGCCTTGCCATATTCAATGCTCGAACCAATAAGAGAACTTTTGGATGCGGGTGTTCAATCAGATACTGAAGATACCGACTTGCGTTGGAGTAAGGCATTACGAGATGAAATAATGGATGTTGAGGTTGACATGTCAACTCAGCTTTTAGAAGTTGACTTAACACTTCAACAAATAATGGAGCTTAAAGCAGGTGATATTATTCCTGTTGAAATGCCAGAGCATATAACTGTATTTGTAGAAGAGCTACCCACGTTTAGAGCTAAAATGGGCCGCTCTCGTGATAATGTTGCGTTGCAAATTAGCGAAAAAATTAAACGTCCTGATTCAGTTAAATCTGAGCTGCATGTATTTACCAAAGGCGGCAAGAAAATTGACTCAGATGCAGAGTTAGCAGAATTAGAAGAAGATTTACACCTTTCAGACGGTGTAGACTTAGACTGGTAATTGATTAAAAGGTTAAACGTATGAGCGATGATCAAGACACAATGGACGAATGGGCAGCCGCACTTGCTGAGGCTGAAGGTGGTGATGATGCTGGCGAAGCGCAAGTTGCCGAACTTGATGAATTAAGTGATGAAAAAAGCGAAATAACAGGCGAAGAAAAGCGCAAGCTCGATACTATTTTAGATATCCCAGTGACCATATCGATGGAAGTTGGACGCTCAAAAATTAATATTCGTAATTTACTGCAACTTAACCAAGGCTCTGTAGTTGAGCTTGATCGTGTTGCTGGTGAGCCATTAGATGTATTGGTTAATGGTACCTTAATTGCTCACGGTGAAGTGGTCGTGGTAAATGACAAGTTTGGTATTCGTTTAACGGATGTTATCAGCCAAGTAGAGCGGATCAAAAAGTTACGATGAGTGCCTTTTTTGCGCTAACAGCGTCTGTATTTACAAAAACAGAGTCAGTTACGCCTACGGGCGATTTAATTTCTATGGTGCTTTCGCTTATTGTGGTGCTAGTGCTCATTGTTGTTTTGGCTATTTTTGTAAAGAAACTTAATCCTAATTTGGCAAACAGTGATGAATTTAAAGTGGTTCGAAGTCTTCCCTTAGGCTCACGCGAACGCTTAATGGTGGTAGAAATTGATAATGCGCAGCATTTATTAGGCGTCACGCCGCATAGTATTAATTACCTTCATAAATTAGAATCACCACTGAGTGAAAAAGAAATCCCAGAACTTGCTAAGCAATTTAGTAAACTGTTAAACCCCAAATCGAAACAAAATAAAAAGAACTAAACCTATGACTAAGTGGCTGCTAATTATTTTTGCCATTGTGTTTGTTCCAAGCGTAAGCGCCGAAGGTATTGATGCGCTTACTATCACAACAAACGCAGATGGCACACAAGATTACTCGGTGACATTGCAAGTTTTAGCCATTATGACGGCGCTGAGTTTTATACCGGCAGCCATAATCATGATGACGTCTTTTACACGTATCATTGTTGTACTCGCAATTTTACGCCAAGCAATTGGTTTGCAGCAAACGCCCTCTAATCAAGTACTGTTGGGCATGTCTTTATTTTTAAGTATTTTTATCATGGCGCCTATTTACCAAAAGGTTAATGACGTAGCCATAGAGCCTTATTTGAGTGAGCAAGTTACGTCGGTACAAGCATTGGAGCTTGCAAAAGAGCCAATGAAAGCATTTATGCTCTCGCAGGTTCGTTTAAAAGACTTAGAAACATTTGCCAAAATAGCAGGCTACGACAAGCTAGAGTCACCTGAAGAAACTCCGCTCATAGTTCTTATACCCGCATTTGTAACAAGCGAACTGCAAACCGCGTTCATCATAGGATTCATGTTTTTTATACCTTTTTTAATCGTCGACTTAGTTGTTGCGTCTGTACTCATGGCTATGGGTATGATGATGCTCTCCCCCATGATTGTTTCCTTACCCTTTAAAATAATGCTGTTTGTACTTGTTGATGGCTGGAGCTTAGTGATGGGAACCCTCGCCAAAAGCTTTGGTTTAGGCACATAGTATGTATTTTTTGAATGTAACTAAAAGATAGGATTAGAGCATGGAACCAGAAATTTTTGTTGATATTCTTAGCGATGCACTGTTTTTAGTTATTAAGTTAGTATCGGCTATTGTTGTTCCAGGTTTAATTATTGGCCTAGTGGTGGCGGTGTTTCAAGCCGCTACGTCTATCAATGAACAAACGTTGAGTTTTTTACCGCGTTTGCTAATTACTATAAGTGCATTAATTGTTGGTGGTCACTGGTTTACACAAGAACTTATGGACTTTTTTACCCGGTTGGTGTTGCTCATTCCCGAAATTGCAGGTTAGCAAGTGGAGTACCCGTTTTCAGTTGTCATTCAATGGTTGAGCGACTTTTTACTACCTTTGGTACGTATTAGTTCCATGATTATGATAATGGCGGGGTTAGGCGCTAAAAATGTGCCAACACGTATAAAGCTGGGTTTATCAGTGGTCGTGACTCTGTTGGTTGTGCCTGTTCTTCCTCCAGCTACATTTACTAACTTGTTTTCGTTTGAAATGATTTTAGTGGTCATACAGCAAATGCTTATTGGAATAGCGATTGGCTTTGCTTCTACCTTGTTACTCAATACCTTCGTATTGGCAGGTCAGATACTTGCTATGCAAACCGGTTTAGGTTTTGCTTCTGTCATTGACCCCTCAAATGGAGCCAGCGTTCCGGCTGTTGGTCAGTTTTTTCTTATTTTAGCAACACTATTATTTTTTGTATTCAACGGCCACTTAATGATGATACAGATGGTTGTACATAGCTTTGAGGTACTGCCAATTGATGGTAATTGGTGGTCAGTAGATCATTACTGGGATATTGTAACGTGGGGCGGTTGGATGTTTACAACGGCTTTAGTGCTCTCACTTGCACCATTGACGGCAATGCTAGTGATTAATATTTCATTTGGTATTATGACCCGTGCGGCGCCTCAGTTAAATATTTTTGCTATTGGTTTTCCATTCACTCTTGTAGCAGGGCTTGTCATTATTTGGGCAACACTGGGCAACTTCATCCTGCAATTTGAATTTCAGTGGCTTAAAATGATCGAACTAATGTGTACCTTAGTTGGTTGTTCACCTTAGGAGTGTGTTATGGCTGAAGATTCAGGTCAAGAAAAAACAGAAGAACCCACAGGGAAAAAAATAGAAGAGTCTAAAAAGAAAGGGCAGGTTGCTCGTTCAAAAGAATTAGGCACTATGTTTGTTCTTATATTTTCAGCTATTTCATTGTTAATGTACGGCCCTGAAATTGGTAAGGGGTTATACAATATTATGGGCAGAATGCTCAGCCTTAATCGAAATGAAACCTACGATACCACTAAAATGTTTGCGGTTTGGTCCAGTGTTGCCGACGCGCTTATTTTTCCTATGGCTATGTTTGTATTCATTATTTTATTTGCGGGCATTATAGGTAATACTTTACTAGGTGGCTTTAATTTTAGTTGGCAAGCAGCCGCTCCTAAAGCAAGTAAAATGTCTCCATTTAAAGGCTTTAAACGCATGTTTGGCCCACAAGCTGCGGTAGAGCTTACTAAAGCTATTTTAAAGTTTTTAGTGGTCGCAAGTTTTGCCTTTTTTTTAATTAATACCTTTTTTGACGAAATATTACACTTAAGCATTGAGTCTGCACCTAATAATATTATCCATGCGCTCGAAATCCTCTCGTGGATGTTTTTGGCATTGTCGTGCACATTGGTGATTATTGCAGCAATTGATGCTCCGTATCAAAGTCATACTCACCATAAGCAGTTAAAAATGACACTGCAAGAAGTAAAAGATGAGTACAAAAACTCTGAAGGTGACCCTCAAATAAAAGCGCGTATTAGGCAAACTCAGAGACAAATGTCTCAAAAAAGAATGATGCAAGACGTGCCCGATGCCGATGTAGTTGTTACCAACCCAACGCATTATTCTGTTGCTCTTAAATACGACACTGAGCGAGCAGGAGCACCTATAGTGCTTGCTAAAGGCGTGGATGAACTGGCTATGCAAATTCGAAAAGTGGCAAACGGTAATGATGTACCCATTGTTGAGTCGCCAATGCTTACTCGAGCGCTTTATCATACCGCAGAAGTAGGAGAACAAATTCCTGATCAACTGTTTACTGCCGTTGCACAGGTGCTAGCTTATGTTTTTCAGCTAAAACGCTTCAATAAAGGTCGCGGAAAACGCCCGACTAAGCTTAATAAAAAGCTCCCCATTCCTGATGCCTACAGGTATTAATATTTCCCCTTTATTAACTTGGAATAGTTATTGCTAATTCTACGTAGTGTCAATTTTTTGAAATTGTAGAATTATGAGTTTTAAAGCGGTATTACAACAACTTAATGCAGATAAAAAAGAATATGCAAAAGGCGTAGGGACGCCTTTGCTTGTGCTTGCAGCTTTGGGAATGGTCATTTTACCGTTACCGCCATTTTTACTTGATATCCTTTTTTCATTCAATATTGCGTTAGCGTTGGTGGTACTACTCGTCACGGTTTACACCATGAAACCCGTTGAGTTTGGTATGTTTCCGGCCGTGTTGCTTATCGCCACAATTATGCGTTTAGCACTTAACGTAGCCAGTACACGTGTTGTATTGTTAGAGGGACATAATGGTGGAGATGCTGCGGGGAAAGTAATTGAAGCCTTTGGCTCTGTTGTGATTGGCGGTAATTATGCTGTTGGTTTAGTGGTGTTTTTAATTCTGATTATTATTAACTTTGTAGTAATCACAAAAGGTGCAGGGCGTATTTCTGAGGTATCTGCACGTTTTACACTTGATGCAATGCCTGGTAAACAAATGGCAATTGATGCTGATTTAAACGCTGGGTTTATTAGTGCCGAGCAAGCGCGGGATCGCCGAGAAGAAGTAACCCGCGAGGCCGATTTTTATGGTTCAATGGATGGTGCAAGTAAGTTTGTAAAAGGTGATGCTATTGCGGGTATCGTCATTTTAATTATTAACATTGTTGGTGGCCTATTTGTTGGCATGATCCAGCATGACTTAAGCTTTGGCCAAGCTATGGAAGTTTACACACTCCTTACGATTGGTGATGGCTTGGTGGCTCAGCTCCCCTCATTACTACTATCAATTGGTACCGCAATTGTAGTAACACGCCAAAACGAGTCTCTCAATATGGGCGACCAGTTTAAGAAACAACTTGGCAACGAAAAATCATTATTTATAGCCTCTGGCATCTTAATTACCATGGGCTTAGTGCCAGGCATGCCTCATTTAGCATTTTTAAGCCTAGGTGCATTATTAGGTTATTTAGCTTATTACACTCAACAAAGTAAATTAAAAGTGGCTGCAGCAGAAGCTGAGGCTGCTGCAAATGGAACTGCTGGTACGGGCGTTGCCAACAAGCAAGAGCAAAAAGAACTAGGCTGGGATGACGTTCAGCAGGTTGATGTAATCGGCCTGGAAGTGGGTTACAGACTAATCCCTTTAGTTGACCAGTCTCAAGGCGGAGAGCTACTAAATCGTATTAAGGGAGTACGTAAAAAGCTTTCTCAAGAGCTTGGTTTTTTAGTTCCACCCGTACATATTCGCGATAACTTAGAGCTTGACCCTAATGCATACAGAATTACGCTTATGGGGGTATCTACCGGTGAAGGTGAACTCAAGCATGGTGATGAGTTGGCAATAAACCCAGGTCAAGTATTTGGGCCAATTAAAGGGGTTGAAACTAAAGACCCTGCTTTTGGGCTTGATGCGGTATGGATAAAACCAGATCAAAAAGACGAAGCGCAATCGCTTGGCTATACCGTGGTAGATTCAGCGACGGTTGTGGCTACGCACATTAGCCAGTTACTCACTAACAGCGCAGCACTGCTGTTAGGTCACGAGGAAGTACAGAACTTATTAGATATGTTAGGTAAAAGCCACCCTCGCTTAGTTGAAGGTCTAGTCCCTGACGTATTACCGTTAACTGTGATTGTAAAAGTACTACAAAATCTACTTAATGAAGGCGTTGCAATTCGTGATATGCGCTCAATTGTACAAACCCTTGTTGAGTATGGGCCACGTAGTCAAGACCCTGATGTGCTAACGGCTGCAGTACGTATTTCATTACGTCGATTAATCGTTCAAGACGCTGTAGGCATGTCTTCAGAAATCCCTGTCATAACCTTGGCGCCTGAGTTGGAACAGATGTTGCATCAGTCACTACAAAATGCAGGCGACGAAGGTGCCGGTATAGAACCAGGACTTGCAGAGCGACTTCAAGTGTCACTAAATGAAGCGCATCAAAATCAAGAAATGTCCGGTGAACCTTCAATATTGCTAACGTCGGGAATGTTACGCACTGTGTTATCTCGTTTTGTTAAGTACACCATCCCGGGTTTAAGGGTGATGTCTTATCAAGAGGTACCAGATGAAAGACAGATCAAGATAGTCAGCTCTGTTGGCCAACAATAAGATTTTAAAGGGGTTGAATCATGAAAATAAAACGTTTTTTTGCTAAAGATATGCGCACAGTACTTAAAGAAGTTAAAGACGAATTAGGTGTTGATGCGGTTATTATGTCAAATAAAAAACTAGCTAACGGTGTAGAAATTGTAGCAGCAGTAGATTATGACAAAGCAGCCCCTAAAAAAGAGCAAGCACTTAGCGCTCCAGCACAAAGCTCAACAAAAACACAGCCAGTGCATAATTTTGTAAAACCAGAGCCTCTTCGCGCTAAACCAGAGCCACAAGCGAAAGTAGCCGATAGTCTTCAGGCATTATTAGAGCGTCAAGCCCCACGCCCTCGTTCTGCAGAATTGGCTTCTATGTTTTCTCAATCAGGTATTGATACTACAGACAACTACCAAGAGCCAGTTCAAGAGCAGCGTCCTCGTCCTATATTCACTAATGAACGTCAAGCTTCAGCGCGTCCGCAAACACAAGCAGACAGCCTTGGATTTGATGATTTAGAAAGTGGTTTTGATGATCTTGACAGTCCAGTGACACCTCGCCAAGAAACTAAGCATACTGAAAGTGAGCAAATTTCGTCAATGCGTGACGAAATGAATGCCATTCGTCAATTGTTAGAACATCAAGTGTCAGGGCTTATGCAACAAGACATGGCAAGACGCGATCCTACTCGTGCATGCATGATTGATCGTTTAGTCGGTATGGGAATAGATAAAGATGTTGCTGAGCAAATGGCGTGCTTTGTACCTGACGATGTATCTCGCCAGCAAGGTTGGAAAGCACTTTTAACAATGGTTGAAGATCAGATGCAGACAACCAACAACGAGATTTTACGTCAAGGCGGTGTATACGCCTTAGTCGGCCCAACGGGTGTTGGCAAAACAACAACCGTTGCTAAATTAGCTGCGCTTGGCGCACAAAAATACGGTGCAGACAAAGTCGCTTTAATCACAACAGACACATACAGAATTGGTGCTTATGAGCAACTCGCCACTTATGGCCGAATTATAGGTTGTGGTGTAAAGCAAGTTAAAGATGCTAATGAATTAGCTGAAGTTTTATATCATTTACGAAATAAACGACTAGTATTAATTGATACTGCGGGTATGAGCCAACGCGACTTGCGCTTAACTGAGCAACTTAATACGCTAATGCGTAATCAGCGTGTTGATATTCGCAGTTATTTAGTGCTCAGCGCAACATCGCAAATACATGTGTTGCAAGAAACCGTTAGGCATTTTAAAAAAGTGCAGTTAAGTGGTTGTATATTCACCAAATTAGACGAATCTTTAAGTTTAGGTGAGATTATTAGTATAGCGATTCAAAATCGCCTTCCAATAGGGTATCTTACTAACGGTCAACGAGTACCAGAAGATATTCGAGTTGCAAATGCTGAAAAACTAGTTAAAAAGGCTGAGCAACTCTATTTAAAAAGAGCAAAAGCACAACATTCAAGGCACCAAGCAGTGGCGCCAAGCACAGTAGGGATGTATGATTAACACAGTATTAGATCAAGCAAGTGGCCTGCGCAAAATGAGTCAAAACAATAACAACGGCGTAAAAGTTATCGCTGTCACTGGCGGTAAAGGTGGAGTAGGAAAAACAAATGTTTCTCTGAATACTGCAATTGCATTAGGCCAGCAAGGTAACAGAGTGTTGGTTCTTGATGCCGATTTAGGCTTAGCAAACTGTGACGTTATGCTAGGACTACGTGTTGAACGTAACTTATCACATGTTTTATCTGGTGAATGTGAACTTGATGAAATTTTAGTTGAAGGCCCCGCAGGTATAAAAATTGTACCCGCAACGTCAGGCTCTCAAAGTATGGTTGAATTGTCGCCTTCAGAGCACGCAGGACTTATACGGGCTTTTAGTGAATTAAATACAGAGTTTGATATTTTAATTGTCGATACAGCCGCAGGTATTTCAGACATGGTGCTGAGCTTTTCTCGCGCGGCACAAGACGTCATGGTTGTTGTATGCGACGAGCCCACATCGATTACAGATGCTTACGCGCTCATTAAAGTGTTGAGTCGCGAGCATGGTGTATACAAATTTAAAATTGTTGCAAATATGGTCCGTAGTATGCGTGAAGGGCAAGAGTTATTTGCTAAACTTTCCAAAGTGACCGATCGTTTTTTAGATGTATCAATGGACCTGGTCGCAACGGTTCCCTACGACGAAAATATGCGCAAAGCAACGCGTCGCCAAAAAGTTATTGTAGAGCTTTTTCCTAATTCGCCGGCGGCACTTGCGTTTCAAGCGTTAGCAACAAAAGCAGTTAAATGGCCAATACCTAATCAACCATCAGGTCATCTGGAGTTTTTCATAGAGAAACTAGTAAACGGCTAATTATGACAACATTGGTGAATAAAGTTATGGGATATCAATCAGCACAAAATTTAAATGTGATTGTTGAAAAACATGCATCACTTGTCAAAAAAGTGGCATGTCATCTTATAGCGCGTTTACCAGCCAGCGTGCAGCTGGACGATTTAATACAATCAGGAATGATAGGTCTGATTGAAGCATCTAAAAGTTTTGATGCAACCAAAGGGGCTAGCTTTGAAACTTTTGCGGGGATTCGTATTCGTGGGGCAATGCTTGACGAGATGCGACGTGGCGATTGGGCACCCCGTTCAGTGCATCGTAAAAGCCGTTTGGTGGCCGAAACAATTGCTTTTTTAGAAAAAAGCTTAAACCGTGAGCCGACAGATATAGAAGTTGCTGAAAAACTTGAAATTTCGTTAAATGAGTACCATCATATCTTAAACGATGTAAATGCAAGTAAAGTACTCGGTATTGAAGACCTTGGTGTTGATGAAGATGCCATCAGTCCAGTGGGCCAAGATTTAGCGCTAGACAAACCGTTTAATAATGTTAAAAATGAGCGGTTTAACGAGTCTTTATTAGGTGCAATAAAATCTTTACCAGAACGTGATGCAATGGTGCTGTCTTTGTACTATAACGATGAAATGAATTTAAAAGAAATAGGGCATATACTCGATGTAAGTGAATCGCGTGTAAGTCAAATACATGGTCAGGCGATGATTAAGCTTAAAGCTAAAATCAATGACTGGATAAATTAGTAGTAAGTAAACAAGGTTAAGACCTCACTGGGGGATGTTTTGGATAAAAACATGAAAATTCTGGTTGTTGACGATTTTTCAACAATGAGACGTATTATTAAAAATCTGTTGCGTGACTTAGGTTTCACTAATGTTCAAGAAGCAGACGATGGGTCAACCGCTTTGCCAATGCTACAAAATCAAGTATTTGATTTTGTTGTTACCGATTGGAATATGCCAGGAATGCAGGGTATAGACCTACTAAGAGCAATACGTGCGGATGATAAGCTTAAACACATTCCAGTATTGATGGTAACGGCTGAAGCTAAAAAAGAACAAATTATAGCGGCAGCACAGGCAGGTGTTAATGGTTATATCGTTAAGCCATTTACTGCTGGAACACTCAAAACTAAATTAGAAAAAGTATTTGAACGTTTAGGCTAATGATAGGGGGAGAGGCTTATGTCAGCACTTGCTGCGCCTCAAATAACTTTAGAACAAGCTCGTCAGCTCGTTGTTTTTCTAGAAAACGGTGAGCAAGACAAAGCCAATCAGTTAATTTTAGATACCGCTTCTAAGGAGCAATCTGAAATATTTGCTGAGGTTGGAAAGTTAACCCGTCAATTGCATGAAGCTTTAAAAAGCTTTGAGCTAGACACTCGCTTATCTGACTTAACTACCGATGCTATTCCAGATGCAAAGAAACGGCTCAATTATGTTATAGAAATGACAGAAAATGCCGCGAATAAAACAATGGATGCAGTTGAGGCTAGCCTACCAATTGCTCAACAGTTGGCAGACGAAATATCTCATATCAAACCGACATGGGATCGCCTAATGAATCGAGAGATTGAGTTAGGGGAGTTTAAATCGTTATGCCACAGCATTGATAAGTTTATGAACAATTCTCATCATAAAACCGATGAGCTGCAAAGTTTGATGACTAATGTACTTATGGCACAAGACTATCAAGATTTAACCGGACAAGTTATTCGCCGAGTTATTGAGCTTGTTAGAGAAGTTGAAGAAAGCTTAATTCATCTTTTGACAGCCTTCGCTGATCAAAGCGAAAGTAAAGCCGAAAAAATAGAACAACAAAAAACAAATGAACCATTAGACGAACAAACTTTAGCAGGTCCAGAAGGCCCTATTATTGATAAAGAATCACGTAATGATGTTGTATCTGATCAAGATGAAGTCGATGATCTTTTATCAAGTTTGGGCTTCTAAGAGGAGAGTAACTGCATGTTTGAAGTCGATGAAGATATTTTACAAGACTTTCTTGTAGAGGCAGGAGAAATCCTAGAGCTTTTATCTGAACAGTTAGTTGAGCTGGAAAACAATCCAGAGGACACCGAATTACTCAATGCCATATTTAGAGGGTTCCACACTGTAAAAGGTGGTGCTGGATTTTTAGCTATGACCGAGCTCGTTGATGCATGTCATGGCGCAGAGAATGTGTTCGATCTGCTTAGGCAAGGCGTACGAACGGTTAATTCAGAGTTGATGGATGTAATTTTACAAGCTCTCGATACGATTAACGAGATGTTTGCCACCATTCAAAATCGTGATAAACCAGAACCTGCTGATCCTGAACTTCTTGAAACCCTTCATAAACTAGGTTTACCTCCAACAGAAGAAGAGCTTGCTGGTGACTCACCAGTTGATTCAACTGAAGAACCTCAAGCCGAGGTTAATGATGCCCCAGTTGCCGAGGAAGCCTCAGGAACTGATGAAGAAGATCCGTTTGCATTTGACGAGCTATTTAGCGGTGGAACAGTTGAACAAAGCGATGATGAAACTCAGATTGACGAAATAACAGAAGATGAATTTGAAAACTTACTAGACGAATTACATGGAAAAGGTCAAAGCCCAGTAGCTGAAAGTGCGTCCAGTAGTAATGATGTCAGTGGAGACATTACAGATGATGAGTTTGACAACTTACTTGATGAACTTCATGGCGTTGGAAGCTTTGGTGCTGTTGCGGCCAGTGAGCCAGTAAAAGAGCAATCAGCAAGTAATAATTCTGCAGAAAATTCTTCAACGCCTTCAATAAGTTCACCTGCAAGTGATTCTAGCGATGATGAAATTAGCGATGATGAATTTGAAGCATTGCTTGACGAGCTTCACGGTTCAGGTGCTCCTAAATCAATAGAGAGCCCTGCAGCTCCAGAGCCAAAGCCGGCGGCAAAACCCGTAGCTAAAGTAAGTGAGCCTGTCAAAAAGCCTGAACCTGTAAAAGCAGCAGCCCCAAAACCTGTTCAAAAGCCAGCAGACAAACCGGCAGCAAAACCGGTAGCAAAAGCGGCTCCAGCGCCAGCAGCTGTGAAAAAGCCAGCTCCTCCGCAAGCAGAAACAACAGTGCGAGTTGACACAAAACGCCTAGACCAAATAATGAATATGGTGGGTGAGTTAGTACTTGTTCGTAATAGGTTGGTAAGTTTAGCCACTAACTCAGAAAGTGAAGCAATGGGTAAAGCCATTTCTAACCTAGATGTAGTGACTGCAGATATTCAAGGTGCAGTAATGCAAACGCGAATGCAGCCAATTAAAAAGGTATTTGGCCGCTTCCCTCGCGTTGTTCGTGACTTAGCACGAAGCCTCAATAAAGATATTAGCTTACAGCTTGTCGGTGAAGAAACCGATTTAGACAAAAACTTAGTTGAGGCACTTGCAGACCCACTAGTTCACTTAGTTAGAAATTCAGTGGATCACGGTATAGAAATGCCAGCTGACCGTGAAGCAGCAGGCAAACCTCGGACGGGTAATGTTACACTTTCAGCGTCTCAAGAGGGAGACCATATTTTGCTTACCATCAAAGATGATGGTGCGGGTATGGACGCAGAAAAGCTCAAAAAGATAGCGATTGGTAAAGGGGTAATAGATCACGATCAAGCAAGTCGTTTATCGGATACTGAAGCTTACAACTTAATATTTGCACCAGGATTTTCTACCAAAGAAGAGATCTCTGACATCTCAGGCCGTGGTGTGGGAATGGATGTTGTAAAAACTAAAATCACTCAACTTAATGGCTCAGTGAGTATTCAGTCAGAGCTAGGTGTTGGTACAATTTTAGAAATAAAAGTACCGTTAACACTTGCGATATTACCAACCTTGATGGTTGTAGTTGGCGAACAAACATTTGCATTACCATTAGCTGGTGTAAGCGAAATATTCCATTTAGATCTAACCAAAACAAATGTTGTTGATGGTCAATTAACAATTATTGTACGTAAGAAAGCGATACCGCTATTTTATCTTGAGCATTGGTTAGTTAAAGGAGCAGATCGCACTCAGCGCAAAGCGCAAGGTCATGTTGTTATTGTTCAAATAGGTACTCAGCAGGTTGGTTTTGTAGTTGATTCTTTAATAGGTCAAGAAGAAGTTGTAATTAAACCTCTTGATGCTCTTTTGCAGGGTACCCCAGGTATGGCAGGCGCAACTATTACATCAGATGGTGGAATTGCACTAATTTTAGATGTTCCAAATATGTTAAAACACTACGCTGGCTAAATCATAAAGTAGGTACACATAAGATGTGTGCCTACGTATAAACTTAATAAGAGAGCTAAATGGCCGTAAAAGTTTTAGTTGTTGATGATTCAAGCTTTTTTCGTCGTAGAGTAAGCGAAATCCTTGAACAAGACAGCGATATACAAGTTATAGGTTTTGCCATTAATGGCAGAGAGGCTGTAGAAAAAACGGCTCAGCTTCGTCCTGATATGATCACGATGGATGTAGAAATGCCTGTGCTTGATGGTATCAGTGCTGTTAAAGAGATAATGGCAAGTAACCCCACGCCAATATTAATGTTTTCCTCTTTAACCCGTGCTGGCGCAACAGCAACACTTGATGCGCTTGATGCTGGAGCGATGGATTTTTTACCTAAAAAGTTTGAAGATATTGCACGTAATAATGAAGATGCGATAAAGCTCCTTCAAGCTAAAGTCAAAGAAATTGGTAATAAGCGTATTCCTAGAGCCTTTAAGCCAATAACACACCAGAAACCAGCGGCACGCTCTGTGCCTGATAAAATCGGTAATACTGCGTCTTCAATCAGGCAACCAGATAGAAGTTTTCAGCGTTCAACAACCGCATCGACATTAACAAAAACACAAAACAACGTACCAACTCGTGCAAGTGGCAAGCAATACAAGCTTGTGGCTATCGGTACATCTACTGGTGGTCCTGTTGCTTTACAAAATGTGCTTACGCAATTACCCGCTAATTTTCCGCATCCTATTTTACTTATCCAGCATATGCCTGCTGCTTTTACACCGGCATTTGCAGCTCGTTTAAATGGATTGTGCAAAATAAAAGTAAAAGAAGCACAGCAAGGTGATCGTCTTGACCCTGGAACTGCCTATTTGGCTCCTGGCGGGCAACAAATGATGGTTGAAGGTCGAGGTGGTTCTAAAACATTGCGCGTTTTTGAAGACAATAGCGAGCGAATCACTTATAAGCCCAGTGTTGACGTTACATTTGCAAGTATTGCAAAAGCTTATCAGGGAGATGTTTTAGCTATTATTTTAACCGGCATGGGGGCTGATGGTAGAGATGGCGCAAGAATGTTAAAACAAACTGGCGCCACTATTTGGGCACAAGATGAAAAAAGCTGTGTTGTTTATGGTATGCCACAAGCTGTTGCTAATGCGGGGCTTTCAAGTGAGAGTTTAGCGCTTGACGATATTGCAACGCGGATAAAAAGCGAAACCGGTTGTGGATAAGCTTTCTGTACTTGGTTTAATTGTTGCACTAAGTGCTATAGCAATTGGCTATCATCTAGAAGGTGGTGTTATTGCCGCCCTTTTTAATGGCCCTGCGCTCATTATAGTACTAGGTGGGACAGTAGGCGCTGTAATGCTGCAAACGTCTACTAGTACCTTTAAAAAAATGCTTAGAATGAGTCACTGGGTATTTGTGACTCCCAGTTACAATATTGATGATGCAATTGAGCAAGTTAAACGTTGGTCTCATAAAGCGAGACAAGAAGGATATTTGGCATTAGAGGATGAGGCCCTAACTCACTCAGATGTATATGCAGCAAAAGGGCTGAGTTTACTTGTTGATGGCGGTTCAGAGCAGAGGCTACGTGATACGCTTGAAATAGATTTAATGTTGGAGCGTGAGCGTTTGCTTGAAGCTGCACGTGTATACGAAGCAATGGGCGGTTATAGCCCTACCATCGGTATTTTAGGAGCTGTTCTTGGACTTATTCAGGCTATGTCTTTCATTACCGATCCACAATTGCTTGGCGCTGGAGTTGCAACAGCCTTTATTGCAACGATTTATGGTGTGGGGTTAGCTAATTTATTATTTTTGCCAATGGCACATAAGCTCAAGCAACGTGTAGAAGAAAAGATGCTTTACCACGAAATGCTTGCAGAAGGGATAATTGCAATCAGCGATGGCCAAAGCCCAATGAACATTGAGCTAAAGTTAGAAGCTTATCGTGTTGAACGGCCAAGCCTAGTGGACGCATAAAAATGATGCGTCGACGATTTGGTCGCTCGGCCCATAAAAACCAGCATACAGAGCGCTGGTTAGTATCTTATGCGGATTATATGACCATTATGTTTGCCTTCTTTGTTGTAATGTATGCGATTGCGATTAACAAAGAAGAAAACTTCCAAATTTTATCCGATTCCCTAGAGCAAGTATTCGACAAGTCGGCTCGTGTTTATTCTCAGAAAGGTACGGGGGTAGATGGTACTGGAATACTTACTGATAGGGTTACTCCTGAAGATGAATTGCTGTATGGCGAAAGTATCAACAAGGAAGAGCAAGGCCCAGAGTTGTTAGACGGCCAAAGTGAGACAAGTAATATACAGCAAAAATATTTAGGAAAACCACTTGATAGCTTATTAACTAAACTTCAGTCAGCGCTTATTGATGAAATACGTGATGGTGAAGCCAATCTAGAATTGCATCAAGATTGGCTCATAATAGAACTGAGTTCAGGTATGTTATTTTCAAGTGGTAGCGCAGTTGCTCATTCTAGAGCAAAACAAGTTGTTAAAATTGTAAAAGATATTATCGCGCCAGTGGATAACTATATACGTGTGCGTGGATATACAGATGATGAAACAATTAAAAATGAAATATTTCGCTCTAACTGGGAGCTTTCTGTCGCTCGCGCAACTTCAATACTTGTTGAGCTTGAAGCACTTGGCATAAATTCGGCCCGAATGGCTATTGAAGGGTATGGACAGTATTCACCCTTTGCACCTAACGACACAGATGAGGGCCGAGCTGAAAATAGAAAAGTAGTAATAGCGTTATCTAAATATGGGTTGCCAGAAGAGAAAAATAATTCAGCAGAAGAGCCAATAGTTGAGGCAGTAGCGCCTGAGCCAGAAGTAGAATTACCGTCAGACGATGACACAATAAAAATTATTCGTTTACCACATGGTGGAATTCGTATTACAACTCGCAATGAACAGTAACTAGGATATGATGTGAAGATTTGGACTGTAGCCAACCAAAAAGGTGGCGTTGGTAAAACAACGACTGCGGTCAGTCTTGCTGGTACTTTAGCACTGCAGGGTAAACGTGTATTACTAATAGATACCGATCCTCATGCGTCTTTAACGTATTACTTTGGTATTGATTCTGAAGATTTAGAAGTCAGCGTTTACGATATTTTTGCTCGTGGAACTAGTATGCAAAGTGAGGAAATACTTCAAGCATTGTGCCCATCCACTCTCGAAAATTTAGATATATTACCTGCTACTATGGCTATTGCTACATTAGATAGAAGCATGGGCAATAAAACAGGCATGGGGTTAATTTTAAAAAAGACGCTTGCCAAAATAAGCGAACATTACGATTATGCTATTTTAGATTGCCCCCCTGTTTTAGGGGTTTTAATGGTTAATGCATTGGCTGCGAGTGAGCGCATTTTAGTCCCTGTTCAAACTGAGTTTTTAGCGCTTAAAGGCTTAGATAGAATGATGCGTACAATGGAATTAATGCAGAGCTCACAGGCGAAAAGTTACGAATATACTATAATACCTACAATGTACGATAAAAGAACGAAGGCATCACTCGAAGCCTACAAAACGTTACAAAAAACTTACGGTAACAAAGTTTGGCCAGGTGTTATTCCCGTAGACACAAAACTAAGAGATGCAAGCTTAGCACAAAAAGTACCCATAGAGTTTTGCCCTCGCTCTCGCGGTGTATTTGCTTATAAAGCATTATTAGATTATTTAATTGAACAAGGTTAATGAATGAGTAAGCAATTATTTGCTAATGAAAAAGTAATGACTCAGTACTTAGGTGCCTTACTTTGCGAAGAAGAGCTTGCCAGTGACTTAGAGCCCGTAGCAAAACTTTTAGAAAATATACCGGGTGACTTGCCAAGCGAAGAAGCCACTCATGAAAGTCAGAAGTCAGTTACTAAAGTTAAAGTAGTGGCTGAGCATGAATCATCTTCGTTAGATGATACGCATGAAGTTAAAGAAGCAGAAGCTACAACACCGAAAGTTAACGTCATTGAAACGCCAAAAGAGACAACGAGTACAGACCTTAAAATAGCAAAACAGAAACAATTAAATCTTTCAAATAACAGTGAGTCAGATTACTTTGACGGCGAATTTCAGGCATTGTTCTTTGAAGTTGCAGGACTTACGCTAGCAGTCCCGCTTAAAGCTCTTGGCGGTATACATCAATTAGGTGAAGTGAATCACCTGTTTGGTAAACCAAAGTGGTTTAAAGGCGTTATGCTTAATCGTGATGAAAAGCTCAATGTTGTAGATACAGCACGCTGGGTTATGCCAGAGAAGTACGATGAAAAACTTGAGGCATCACTTGATTATCAGTATTTAATAACTTTAGGAGATAGCCAATGGGGATTATTAGCTGAGAAGCTTATAAATAACATTACATTGACAAAAGAAGATGTAAAATGGCGTACAGATCAAAGTAAGCGCCCATGGCTTGCCGGGGTTATTAAAGAAAAAATGTGTGCTTTAATAGATGTAGACAATTTAAATACGTTATTAGAAGAGGGCTTAGATAGCCGTCAGTAGTAATGACCATTATGGGGTAACAGCATGAACCAAGAGAAATTACTGTCAGAAAATAAAAATGCAGATAATAATGATGAAATATTACAGTGGGTTACTTTTAAACTAGAAGAGGAAACCTACGGTGTTAATGTAATGCAAGTTCAAGAAATACTGCGTTACACCGAGATTGCACCAGTCCCTGGTGCGCCTTCTTATGTAATAGGCATTATTAACTTACGTGGTAATGTAGTAACCGTTATTGATACACGTGCTCGATTCGGTTTGTCAGCAGCTGATGCAACTGATAACTCACGTATATTAATTATTGAAGCTGAAGAACAAGTTATAGGCATTTTAGCTGATAGCGTTTCTGAAGTTGTATACCTGCGTAGCTCTGAGATTGACAGTGCGCCAAATGTGGGTACTGAAGAAAGCGCTAAGTTTATCCAAGGTGTCTGTAATCGAGATAATGAGCTTCTTATTTTAGTTGATTTAAATAAGCTACTTAGTGATGACGAATGGGATGAGTTAAGCGATTTATAAGCTTTACCAGATAAACTATGCTGTTACTTAGTATTGCTATAAGCGCGTTAGCGGTAGGTCTTATATCGTTAACGCTTATTATTGCATTTAAAAATAAACACACCAGCGATGTTGCTGATGTACATCAAAAACTTAAAGAATGTGCAGAACAAGTTCATATTTTAAGAAGCGAAGCCGCTGAATTAAGAACCGGTTTACTCAGTATCGGCAAGCGAGTTCTAGAGGTTGAGCAACAAAACCAAGATTTACTGCAGCAGCAATCGGCTCAAAAATACGATGATCCTGATGCTAAGATTTATTCCCGTGCTGTGAAAATGGTTGAGTTAGGTGCAGATTTAGACGAAGTTATTCGCGAGTGTGAGTTACCAAGGGCTGAGGCCGAGTTATTGTTTTCGTTGCACAAAAAAAAAGGCGCTTAGCGCCTTTTTTACACACATAACATCGTACTTAGACTTTAAAAACTATACTTCACACCAAACATTGCCACTACAGGGTCAAGCTCAACTGTTGATGTTAATGCTTTTGCATTGTTAGCGTACACAGTTGCATCTGTATCAATATCCATAATAGAAACCATTGCGTGTAGTCCCCAGTGATCATCCATTTTATAATTAGCCCCTACTTGTACTAAAAACCCTACAGAGTCATCAAGCTCAACTTTAACATCGTCTGTACCAAGGGTTGCTTTAAGAGCTTGCGAAGGCTGTTCATCAAAAAAGGTTGTATAATTAACACCAACACCTATGAATGGTCTGAGCTGGTAGCTTGTATCTAAAAAGTGATACTGTGCCACTAACGAGGGTGGCAAGTGTTTAATGTTAGCAATTTTATTACCAGCCAAGCCGCCTGTTCCATTTACATCATGAGAGAATGGCGTAGCAGCAATCAATTCTAATACCCAGTTGTCATTAAATGCATAGTCTACCGTAATACCTAGCTGAGTATTAGAATCACCTTTTAGACCTAATGAGGGGGCTTCGTTAATTGCAGAGCCACTGTTATCTGGGTTTACGTTAATAGCGCCCAGATTTACGCTGAAGTTAGCGTGTGCAGCTGGAGAGAGTGCTAATAAAGAGGTTAATAATGCAATGCTAATTTTGGTTTTCATGTTGTTCTCCAAGAACTACTTTTTGATTGACGCCATTATTACGCTTAACAAATATGAAAAACCTGTTCTAGATCAAAGTTTCAAAAATGATTGAACATTGAAAAGTATTTTATTGATTTAGATTAATTTTGACGCTGTTTCGTAACAGCAATGATTGACAATCTATATAAGTAATAATCATCAGAATGTATAAAAGCTGACATCTCTTAGTCATACTCTCACTATTTAATAATGCCTTACTTAGTAATAAAGGTGTTAAAAAATGTCTTTAGTTGTTTCACAACAAGCAGCCACTTCTCAAAGGTTAAACGCCGAATTAATAAATAAATTACAAACGCTTATCCAATTTAAATCAGTAACGCCGAATCAAGCCGGCGCAATAGATTGGCTGGTTGAGCAGTTATGTGAGCAAGGTTTTTGCTGTGAAAAGTTTACGAGTAATGGTGTCACTAACTTAATTGCGCATATTAAATTCAATGAGGGACCGTGTGTCGCTTTTTCAGGGCACATTGATGTGGTTCCTGCAGATAATGGTGACTGGCTAACCCCTCCGTTTGATGGAAGAATAATTGATGGGGTAATTTACGGAAGAGGTGCCGCTGATATGAAAGGGGGTGTGGCAGCTATGCTAACTGCCACAAAAAAATTAATAAATAACACATCATCAAAAGTGGGGACTTTTTATTGGCTCATTACCTCTGATGAAGAAGGCGAGGCTGAGTTTGGCTCTGCGCAAATAGCTAATAAGCTTTCTTCAAATGGGATCGTTTTAGACGGATGTATTGTCGGCGAGCCAACTAGTTCGACACATGTTGGCGATACAATTAAAAACGGTCGCCGTGGTGCGCTTTCAGCACGTATTCTGGTAAAGGGCAGGGCAGGTCATGTAGCTTATCCTCAAAATACCATTAACGCCGCACATATTAGTGCCAAAATAGTCAATAAACTGAGTGAACAAGCGTGGCACTTAGATGACGCAGGCTCAAAAACAACACTGCAAGTAACAGGCATAAATATTGACAATGTGGTCGATAATTTGGTCCCTAGTCACTGCGAAATAACATTTAATATTCGCTATAGCCATCGGTACAGCAGTGAAAAAATTAAATCAATATTGAACAATTCGTTGGATGCATTTTCACGTTACATAACGATTAATTGGGAGCGTCCATGTGAACCATACTATACCCAACCTAAGAGCAAGTGGAGTTTAATTACTTGTGTTGAACAAGCCATACATAGTCAAACTGGAAACTACCCAGTTCTAAGTACCAGTGGTGGCACATCTGACGGTCGTTTTTTTGCTAACAGCCATACTCAAGTAATTGAATGTGGGCTAAGAAACCATACAATTCATCAGGTTAATGAGCACGTCTCTATTGATGACTTAATAAAAGTTGAAGCAATTTATTATGACTTACTTTCACGTATTTATATAGAACGGTAATGTTAGTTTTCAAATAAAACCCAGATAGTGGCGAGGGTAACCTCGCTTCAATTAGCTTAAGTATCGCTTTGCTTTGTTATCTTTAACATTTTGCAAGTCCACCAATACTAAACCATCAATGCAATTGTTAAAGTCGGGATCTACGCTAAAACTTAAAAATTTTACTCCACCAGGCTTACATAGCTCTGTATATTGTTTAAATAAAGTGGGAACTTGCGCACCCATATTAGCAAGCACATGCTTTAGTTCTACAAAGTCTTCTTTAACGTCGTTTTTGCAAAAAATCATGTCACACTGCGCAAGTTCATGTTCGCTTAGTTTGAATTCATTGTTTGGAGTCGCAAGTACTTCATTGGTTTTATAATAATGCTGATAGTAATACACTAGCATGGCCTTTGCCGGGTCAGGTAACGTATTAGACACGCTAACAGCGCCAAATAAATAACGATATAGTGGGTAGTTTTTAACAAAAGCCCCAATGCCGTACCACAGGTAATCTAGGCTTTTACGCCCCCAATATTTTGGCTGAACAAAGCTACGACCAAGTTCAATTCCTTGCTCTAGGTAGGGGCCCATTTCAGTGCTATAAGTAAATAAACTGTCGGTATACAGCCCTTTACGGCCATGTTTATCAATTATTTCTTTAGCGCAAGCTAGCCTATATGCGCCTACCAGCTCTAATTGTGTTGGGTCCCAAAGAACTAAGTGTTGATAGTCCATATCGTACTTATCAATATCACGGCGTTTTCCACTGCCTTCACCTACAGCTCTAAAAGCTATTTCTCTCAACCTACCTAGCTCTCTAAAAATAGGTGAGCTACCCGTATATTGATATAAATGAATATGCATACCATCTTGTGTTTCTCCCAGAAGCTGACACGCATCTATTGCTTTTTTAAGCTCTTTTCTACACTCAGGAACAGCAATAGGAGTTTGTGTTTTAAGTGGTAAGGTTTTTTTAGTTGTTAGGCGATACAGTTGCTTTCGTATTAAATTAACAATCTCTTTATCTTTTAAATTTTCTATGAGGTATGACGCTGGAGGAATAGACGCACCAATTTCAAACTCTAACGATTTCTGGCGTTGTTTAAACATTTCTTTTACTAGTAATAAGCTTGCTAAGGGTTTGTAAATTATTGAAGTTCCATAAAATAATGGGCTGTTTTTAGCTTTTATATAAATAGGTAATATAGGGCAATTGGCTTTTTTTGCCATGCGCAAAAAACCGCTGTTCCATTTACAATCTTTGATACCTGTAGGGCTCAGCCGTGATACTTCACCAGCGGGAAATATTAATAATATCCCCTCATTTTTCAAATGCAGGTGAATATTATAAAGCTCTTGTTTTTTACTTGTGCCAGATAAGTTATTTACAGGTAAAAGTAAGTCGTGCATTGGAGTCACCGACATGAGCATACGGTTTGCAACAACCTTTAAATCTTTTCTTACGCTTGAGAGTACTTTAATTAATGCAAGCGCATCTAAAGAGCCTATAGGGTGGTTAGCAACAATAATTAATTTACCTTCGCTAGGAATATGCTCTATTTGCTTTGGCTTATAACGTGTATCAAAATTGAGCTCATCGAGAACTTGTTCAACAAATTCTAGCCCTTGTAAATGAGGGTAGGTGTCGGCAAAGGCCACAAACTCTTGTTCATGTAGTAAATAGCCTAATCCCTTTTTTACTAGGCTTTTTACTTTTGGTGAGCTTTCTAATTGTGGTAAGTTTGCTGCAATTACTTTATCAACACTGATCATACAAACCTCTTTTTAATTTAGCATGATTGCCATGTCTGTAGAGTAAAAAAAGGGTGTGACAATTATTTTGCAGTTGTGTGACCTTTTAAAGTGTGAAGGGGGGAAGTGTTGATTAGTCAGCGTGGATTTTATAAAAATTTATTATGGAAGTAACTATGTCGGTATTAGTAGCAATTACAGGGCGAGATAACACAAAGTTAATAGCGCAATTACAAGCCCGATTACCCTCTACAAAAATACAGCAGTGGCCAGATTGCAATAACCTAGAAACTATTGATTTTGTATTAGCATGGAAGGCACCGCACGATATGTGGGCAAAGTTGCCAAATCTTAAAGCGGTATCGTCATTTGGTGCGGGTGTAGACAGTATTGATTTAAATCTGCTTGGTGATGACGTAGATGTAGTGCGTATAGTTGATGAAAAATTGGCACAAGACATGGCTGAATATGTACTTACCCATGTTTTAGCGCAAAAATTACGATTAAAAGAATACTTTATTAAGCAAACGCAGCACCAATGGAAGCCCAAAAGGGCTTATCAACAAAACAATGTAGGTATTTTGGGATTTGGGGAGCTAGGCAAAGCATGTGCGAAACGACTTATTGCCAATAACTTTACTGTAAATGCTTGGGCTCATACACATAAAACCAGTAATACAGTTAATTTATTTTATGGCGAACAAGGGCTTCAAAATATGCTTAGCAACATTGATTATCTAGTCTGTTTGTTGCCATTAACCAAAAAAACGAAAGGTATTATCAATAAAATTACAATTAGTATGCTTCCTAATCATGCTGTTATTATTAATGTTGCACGAGGAGAGCATGTTATAGAGACTGATTTACTTAACGCTTTAGAGGATAATTCGCTTCGGGCTGCAGTCATTGACGTGTTTGAACACGAACCTCTTAGTGAAGAGCACCCTTATTGGCAGCATGATAAAATAACCCTTACACCGCATTGTGCTGCATTATCAGATATAAACAGTGTTTCAGCACAAATAGCAGAAAATGTTGAACGCTTACAGCAAGGTATTACTTTAAATAATCGAATAGATAGAACGAAAGGATATTGATAAATTTAAAGAAACAGCTTGTTAACATATGTAATTTTTATTAATGTTGTATATGTTCTCAACAATAAAAATATAAAGAGGGTGAAATGAAAACAAATCAGGGTGGTGCTAGATTAAGCTTAATTATAATTTCTATAATAATATTAGGCGTATCTGCTTGGTTTAATCAGCCAACTATTTTATAGAATGGCACCACAGCAAGTTTAGCGCTTGCTGTGGATTTCTCTATTTTCGTGTTTTTTATCGGCACTTTTTTTAAGTAAAACATAAGTCGCACCACTCCCTCCATGATGCCTCTGTGCAGTATGATATGCCAAAACCGCCGGTAATTCAGGTAGCCATTTATTTACAAAACTTTTTAGTATTCCTGGTTTAGTTTTATTTTTAATTCCTACGCCATGCCTAATAAGCACCACGCGTACATTTTGCTGCTGACAGTCATTAATAAAATTAAAGAGCGTATTGCGTGCGTTTTTAAGTAGCTGGCCATGAAGGTCTAAGGTCGCATCAACTTGATACTTTGCTAAACGTAAGTTTTTAAATACAGGGCCTTGTACTCCGTCTTTTTTAAAACTTAATATAGCAAATGGCTCAACAAGCTCTACAGACTCTGTACTTAAGTAGTTTTCATCTGTTGATAGAGTATTTTCAGCCGCTTGTCGCTTTTGTTGTTGCGCAAGTGAAGAATGAGGGCTGCTTGATAACGGTTTAATAGTATCACTGCTAATAGGGGTCACATCTTCCATAGAAGATAAAAACAAATCAAAATCAGATAAGGACATACCGAAATCTCAAAATAATGTAGTACGAGGTCAATATTATCTTAGTTCACCTAATTACCCAACCATTTTGATTTATACAATAAAAAAGCCCAGCAATGCTGGGCTATAAAATATTCTAGGGGAAATTGTTAGCTCTGAGTTACATTAAGTTGCCCAAATGTATAAACCTTAAACAGATAAAATGTATTGATCAATACTAAACTCATATTTGAAATAACACTCGACGACATAAGATCTAAGCTAAATGATAAAAATAACAGGCCACATGCACTTATGGCGGCTACGCGCAGTAATGTTATGTGGTTAATAAAGAATGCACCTAAACCTAGTGCAAGTAGTATCGTGTTTAAAAGCCAATCTAGCTCATTTAGCATGGTCGTTTCAATAGTTCAGTTGTTGAAAAAAGGAGCGCCATTATGGTGATCTTTTGCGCACCTTTCAACCAAGTAATTTTACATTTTTCAGATTAGTTTTATTAATGCTAAAAGTAACTTTTAATCGCTGAAATGAGACCGTCGTCAGCAATAACTTGATACTTTTGGCAGCTCTGAGGATTCTGTAAATCACTACATAAATAGAGAGATTTACGCTTATCGTCAAACTTAGGGTGTAAATGTGAGTCAACAAGCGTAGCACCGTATCCAAATACACCAGGCCAATAAATACTTTTGCTAACCATCCCTAATTTTTTATAGGTGAGTAAAGTTGGTTTTGGAAAAGCTATAATGATAACTGCAATAATAGCGAGCGTTATTAACAGCCCTTTTTTAGGTTTAGGGTTTTGGCTATTTAACTCTGTATCAATAGTGTGTTGTTTAGTTTGTGCCTGCCTTTGAGAAGTTGCCCGAGTTTTATTTTTTTGTGTTGTATTTTTTCTTGCCGGTGTTTTACCTAGCAAGGATTGTTTTTTTGGTGTTTTTGACATAAAGCAGATCTGGCCTTTTTTACATAGGTCTTTATAATTCAAATAGTAAATTTATATACTAAGCTAATTATTATAATAACGTAAAGTTAGCTTATAGCCTATGAGGAATGAAGATGGACACGCAGCTATCAATTTTAATAGTGGATGACGTTAGCACGGTGCGTAGTTTTTTGAGCCAAACGCTCATGCATCTAGGGATAGACAATGTAAAGGAAGCATCTACTGCCTCACAGTGTATTAGTGAATGCCAAGCAGCAAAATACAGTATGATTTTTTTGGATATTGAGTTACCGGATGGAGACGGAAAAGAATTAATTGCACAAATCAACGAGATGAGTCCAGAAACGAATGTAATTATGGTGTCTGCGCATTCAGCTGTTGAAAATGTAAAAGATGCCATAGATAAAGGCGCTAAAGGGTTTATCGTAAAACCGTTTACACCTAAAAAAATAGCAGCCATGCTTAAAAAGTTTTATCCAGATTTAGAAATTATGTAGTCCAAAAACTTTTAAGTAAAAAAAAACCGGCAAAAGCCGGTTTTTTATATTCTAACAAAAACAAATTATAGCGCTTTGATCTTAGCTGCTAAACGGCTCTTATGACGAGCTGCTTTGTTTTTGTGGATTAGACCCTTAGTTGCGTAACGGTCTAGGATAGGTGTAGCAACAGAAAAAGCTTGCTGTGCAGCTTCTTTATCGCCAGCTTCAATAGCAACAACTACTTTTTTGAAGTAAGTGCGCATCATTGAGCGACGGCTTGCGTTGTGCTGACGGTTCTTTTCGCTAGTGATAGCGCGTTTTTTTGCAGACTTGATGTTAGCCAAGGTTTGCTCCTAACAATCTTAAAATAAAGCTTAAATTAAAGGCCGTGGAATATGCCTGTTTCTATCATGAATGTCAATTAAATTTAACTATTCAAGAAAAACTGCTCCTTATAACGAACATTAATTTGCCGCTTTAGCAGTTAATGACGCTATTGTAACAAAGCACAGACCCCCAGCCTAGTGCTTTAAAGCGATTTATAAAAAAGACTGTGGCATAATCGCGTATCTTAGGGATTTTTAAGTAGGTTTAAGGTGTCAAAAGGTTTATTTCGCTCCGGTATGATTGTTAGTTGTATGACTATGATCTCGCGTATTTTAGGGCTCGTAAGAGATGCAGTTGTTGCCAATTTACTTGGCGCAAGTGCTGCGGCTGATGTATTTTTATTTGCTAACCGAATTCCTAACTTTTTACGTCGCTTATTTGCAGAAGGCGCTTTCGCACAGGCATTCGTACCCGTTTTAAGTGAAATAAAAGAGCAACAAGGTGATGATAAAGTTAGGCTCTTTGTTGCCCAAGCTGCAGGTACGCTGGGCACTATTTTATTGTTAGTGACTATTTTTGGTGTAGTGGCTTCGCCGGTTATCGCCGCTTTATTTGGTACCGGCTGGTTTATTGATTGGTGGCAAGGCGGCCCCAATGCAGAAAAGTTTGAGCTGGCCAGTTCGTTATTAAAATTTACCTTCCCGTATTTGTTGTTTGTAAGTTTAGTCGCGCTGAGCGGTGCGGTAATGAATGTTTACAACCGTTTTGCCGTTGCGGCATTTACCCCTGTGTTACTAAATATATCAATTATTACCTGTGCAATTTTTTTACATGATAAGTTTAGTGTTGGTGCATATGCCCTCGCTATAGGTGTATTTGTCGGTGGCATTGTTCAGTTGTTATTTCAATTACCTTTTTTATTACGCGCTAAAATGTTGGCTCGCCCGCGCTGGGCTTGGCATGACGAAAACGTAAAAAAAGTGCGTAAGCTTATGCTGCCCGCATTGTTTGGCGTATCGATAAGCCAAATTAATTTATTACTAGATACTATGATTGCCTCGTTACTGATGACAGGTTCTATAGCATGGCTTTATTACTCAGACAGGCTAATAGAGTTTCCGCTTGGTTTATTTGGGATTGGTATAGCCACTGTCATTTTACCAGCGCTTTCTAAATTGCACAGCAGTAAAAAATTGAGCGATTTTCAGCATACGTTAGATTGGGGAGTTCGCTTTGTAATATTTTTAGGTATACCAGCAATGGTTGGCTTAATGATAATAAGCCCACTTATAATTACGGTCCTATTCGATCATGGTGCCTTTAAAGAGGACAGTGTTGATCATGTAAAAGCGGTAAGTTTAGGTGTTGTAGCTTACTCTGTTGGGTTAGTTAGTTTTATGTTGATTAAAGTGCTCGCGCCTGGGTTTTATTCACGTCAAGATACTAAAACGCCCGTACGCATTGGTATTATAACCCTTGTGCTAAATATGGTATTTAATATTATGTTAGCCCCTTTTATAGGTTACTTAGGGTTAGCACTCGCTACATCAATGTCAGCCAGTTGTAATGCATTTTTACTTTATAGGCAGCTAAAAAAAGAAAATGTTTATCAGTTTTCTTCTATGAGTTTGCGTTTCACTATAAAGTGCATCGTTGCAAGTTTAGTCATGGGCTGTGTTACATGGTATGTAAGTAGTTACTATTTCTGGGCCTCGTGGGCTTTCGCACAACAAGTTATATTATTAATTGCCCTTGTTGTATTAGCAGGAGTTAGCTATTTTTCAATGCTCTTTTTAATGGGTGTAAGACTAAATACGATAAAAAGTGTAGCAATTACTGAATCAAACTAAAAAAAAGATTATAATCGGCAGCCTTGTGGCTTTTCCTTGATATAAGTCGTGATAATACTTGCTGAAAAAAGGCTTTAGGTGGCATGGAGTTAATTAGAGGTATACACAATATTCGCCCACACCATTTTGGGTGTGTGTTAACTATTGGTAATTTTGACGGCGTTCACTTAGGTCATGCGCAAGTATTAAAAGGCTTGTTAGCTGACGCAAAAGCACACAATTTACCCAGTACGGTGTTGTTGTTTGAGCCTCAACCTCAAGAGTTTTTTGCAAAAAATAATGCCCCAGCAAGGTTAACTCGCTTACGCGACAAGTTACGTTTATTAAGTGATTTAGGCATTGAACGTGTAATTTGTATTAGCTTTAACCAGCGGTTTGCAAATATGCATGCAGAACAGTTTGTAAACGAGATACTAATAAAAAAACTCGGTGTTAAAGCGTTAACGGTGGGTGACGACTTTAGATTTGGCCAACAACGTAAAGGTAATTTTAATTTACTTGTAAATATGGGCAAACAAGCAGGCATGGATGTACAAAGCACTGCGAGTTTTCATCAGTTAAATGCTAGAGTAAGTAGCACGTTAATACGTGAGGCATTGGCATGTGGCAACTTAGCCGATGCAAAAGTGATGCTTGGTCATAATTATGCGATTTCTGGGCGTGTTATACACGGTTGGAAACGAGGCCGTGAACTTGGCTTTAGAACTGCAAATATAGCGCTAAAGCGCCAAGTTTGCCCCGTGAATGGGGTATTTGCTGTGCAAGCGACTATTGCAGGGAAACAGATTTTTGGGGTTGCTAATATAGGCAATAAACCCACATTTAATGGGACACGTGCACTTCTGGAAGTTCATCTTTTTGACTTTGCACAAGACATTTACGGACAATTTATGCACGTTGAGTTGATACAAAAACTCCGCGATGAAAAAAAATTCGAGACATTAACACAATTAACGGCGCAAATAGCAACAGACGTTGCCGCCGCTAAACAGTGTTTTGGTTTAAATCAGGTAGCCGATAGAGACGGAATGTAGGATAAATGAGCGACTATAAACATACTTTGAACTTACCGGAAACACCGTTTCCAATGCGTGGCAATTTGGCACAACGTGAACCAAAAATGCTAAAAGCATGGTATGAAGACGACCTATACGGTCAAATCCGCAGCGCTAAAAAGGGCAAAAAAACCTTTATTTTGCATGACGGTCCTCCATATGCGAATGGCGACATTCACTTAGGTCACTCAGTAAATAAAATTTTAAAAGACATTATTGTAAAGTCTAAAACGTTATCAGATTTCGACTCACCATATATTCCAGGTTGGGACTGTCACGGTTTACCAATCGAGCTAATGGTTGAGAAAAAAGTAGGTAAGCCTGGCGTTAAAGTAACTGCGAGCGAGTTTCGCGAAAAATGCCGCGCTTATGCTAAAAAGCAAGTTGAAGGTCAAAAAGTAGACTTTAAACGTTTAGGTGTGTTTGCCGATTGGGACAAGCCATACCTAACAATGAATTTTGATTTTGAAGCGAATGCAATTCGTGTACTTGGTCGTATTATTAAAAATGGTCACCTACACAAAGGTGCAAAGCCTGTGCACTGGTGTACTGATTGTGGCTCTGCATTAGCTGAAGCTGAAGTTGAGTATCAAGATAAACAGTCGCCAGCCATTGATGTGCGTTTTATTTTTGATGATCAAGACGCCGTAGTTAATGCATTTGATATGGCACAAGGGCATAAAGGTAAAGGTAGTGTAGGTACTGTAATATGGACTACAACACCATGGACGCTTCCAGCAAACCGTGCAGTAGCCGTGCATGCTGAGTTAGAATATGCATTAGTACAAGTTGAAGATGAAGGCGCTGAGCAGCGTTTAATTTTAGGTTCAGAGCTTGTAAAAGATGCTATGGATCGTTTTGGTTTTAATCATTACCATGTTTTAGGTTACGTCAAAGGTGCTGCACTTGAAAACTTGCAAGTAGCGCATCCTTTTTATGACTTTAATGTACCGGTAATTGTTGCAGAGCATGTAACTACGGACTCAGGTACTGGCGTGGTGCATACAGCACCGGGTCATGGTCAAGAAGATTTCGTGGCAGGCTTAAACTATAACCTTGAAGTTGCTAACCCAGTTGGCGCTAACGGTGTGTACTTGCCTGATACAGAATTATTTGCAGGCCAGCACGTATTTAAAGCAAACGCGAGCGTAATTGAAGTATTAAAAGAGCGTGGCGCTTTAGTGCATCACCATGCGCTTACTCATAGTTACCCACATTGCTGGCGTCATAAAACCCCTATTATTTTCCGTGCTACGCCACAATGGTTTGTTAGCATGGATCAGGCTAACTTACGTAAAGATTCACTTGCTGAAATTAAAAATACGCAGTGGTTACCAGAGTGGGGTGAAAGCCGTATTGCAAACATGGTCGAAGGTCGCCCAGATTGGTGTATTTCTCGCCAACGTACTTGGGGTGTACCCATTGCTTTATTTGTTGACAAAGACACCGGTGCATTACACCCAAATACCCAAGCGCTTATTGAGCAAGCTGCCGCATTAGTAGAAAAATCAGGTATTCAAGCATGGTATGACTTAGAGCCTGAAACCCTACTCGGCGAAGAAGACGCTAAACAATACATGAAAGTGCAAGATACACTCGATGTATGGTTTGACTCAGGCGTGTCGCATGCGTGTGTTGTTGATGCTCGTGAAGAATTAGTAGGTCCAGCAGATTTATATCTGGAAGGGTCGGATCAACACCGTGGTTGGTTTATGTCGTCGATGATGACATCGGTTGCGATTAATGGTCATGCCCCTTATAAACAAGTGCTTACGCATGGCTTTACCGTTGATGAAAACGGCAGAAAAATGTCTAAGTCATTGGGTAACGTTATTTCTCCGCAAAACGTTATGAATAAGTTGGGTGCTGACATTTTACGTTTATGGGTCGCGTCTACCGACTACACGGCTGAAATGACTGTATCGGATGAAATATTTAAACGCTCTGCAGATCGCTACCGCCGTATTCGTAATACGAGCCGTTACTTATTAGCTAACTTAAATGGTTTTGATCCTAAAACAGATCAGGTTGCTGTTGACGATATGGTTGAGCTTGATAAGTGGATTGTTGGCCGTGCTGCACAGCTTCAGGACGAAATTTTAGCCGCTTACGATAGCTACCAAATGCTATTAGTTACGCAAAAGCTAATGAACTTCTGTACGGGTGAGCTTGGTTCGTTCTACTTAGATGTAATTAAAGACCGTCAGTACACAGCTAAGAGCGACAGCCATGCACGACGTTCTTGTCAAACTGCGCTTTACCACATTGCTGAAGCAATGACGCGTTGGATGGCACCAATTATGAGCTTTACAGCACAAGAAATTTGGGAAGCTTTACCTGGAGAACGTAGCGATTACGTATTTACATCAGTATGGTATGAAGGTTTACAAGCACCAACAAATACCCAGTTTAGTAATGATGACTGGCAAGCAATTTTAAACGTACGTGACGAAGTGAACCGTTTATTAGAAGCGGCACGTAAAGAAGAAGTTATTGGTGCGGCTCTTCAAGCTACAGTTAATTTATTTGCGGGCGAAGAGCTGGCAAACAAATTAACAGCATTGGGTGATGAGTTGCGTTTTGTACTGCTAACGTCAGCTGTTAATGTAGCGCATGTTGATAGCCAGCCTGCAGATACGCAAGAAACAGAAATTGAAGGTTTGTACATTAGTGTTGCAGCAACAGATGCCGCCAAATGTGAACGTTGTTGGCATTACAGCGACGATGTAGGCATTGAGCCTGCTCACCCAGAAATTTGCGGTCGTTGTGTTAGTAATGTTGATGGCGAAGGCGAAAAGCGTCAATTCGCTTAGGGGATGTTTTTAGTGAGCAAACTAGCCCAAAAAAGTGGTTTAGTGTGGTTATGGTTGAGTCTATTGCTTTTAGCAATAGACTTTGCCAGTAAAACACTTGTTGTAAATACTATGGCTTATAGCGAGTCTATTAATTTACTACCTGTTTTTAGTATTACCTATGTGCATAACTATGGTGCTGCTTATAGTTTTTTAAGTGATGCTGGTGGTTGGCAACGTTGGTTTTTAAGCGCAATTGCAATTGCTATAAGTGCCTTATTGGTGTGGTGGCTAAAAAGATTACCCGCAACTAATAAAGTGTTATGTGGTGCTTACTCGTTAGTGCTTGCTGGCGCTATTGGTAATTTATACGACCGTATTGCTTACGGTTATGTAATTGACTTTATTCACGTATTTTATGAAGACTCACATTTTCCAGTATTTAACTTTGCTGACTGTGCTATTTGTGTAGGCGCGGCATTGTTATTATTTGACGCCTTTACAGGTGAGAGTCCGAAGGAGCATAAAGCATGAGCCAAGCTGTAATTGGTGAAAACTCGCAAGTTATTTTTCATTTTTCTATAAAACTTGAAGATGGCTCTGCCGCTGATTCAACTAAAGTGCACAACAAACCTGCAAAGTTAACAATGGGCGATGGCAGCTTAACGGCAAATTTTGAGAAGTGCCTATTAGGTTTAAGCGCAGGCGAAAGTAAAACCTTTGAATTAGAACCTGAAGATGCATTTGGTCAGCCAAATCCAGATAACATTTATTATGTTGATCGTAGTAAATTTGGCGCAGAAACACCTGCGAAAGTAGGTGCTATTATTGCGTTTACTCAACCTGATGGTACAGAGCTTCCGGGCTTAGTGCGTGAAGTGCAGGGTGAGTCGGTTACTATTGATTTTAACCATCCGCTATCTGGCCAGCGTTTAACATTTGAAGTTGATATTATTGAGGTAAAAGGCTAATGGATATTTTATTAGCTAATCCACGTGGCTTCTGCGCAGGCGTTGATAGAGCAATTAGCATAGTAGAGCGCGCTTTAGATATTTTTGAAAAGCCAATTTACGTACGTCATGAAGTTGTTCATAACAAATATGTTGTTGACGGCTTAAAGAACCGAGGCGCAGTGTTTGTAGAAGAATTACACCAAGTACCAGACGACAGCATTGTTATTTTTAGTGCGCATGGTGTATCTCAAGCGGTACGCTCTGAAGCCAAGCGCAGAGAGTTAAAAGTATTTGATGCGACTTGTCCACTTGTAACTAAAGTACATATGGAAGTAACCCGCGCAAGCCGTAAGGGTATAGAATGTATTTTAATTGGCCATCATGGTCACCCAGAGGTTGAAGGCACCATGGGGCAATACGACAATGATGCTGGCGGTATTTATTTAGTAGAAACCGTAGACGATGTTATTGCGCTTAATGTTAAAGATGCAAAAAACTTATTTTATTGTAGTCAAACAACGCTCTCTGTTGATGACACTGCTGATGTAATAGATGCATTACGAGAAAAATTTCCTGCAATTGACGGCCCGCGTAAAGATGATATTTGTTACGCGACTCAAAATCGCCAAGATGCTGTTCGCGACCTAGCTGATAAGGTTGATGTATTATTAGTTGTTGGTGCGAAAAATAGCTCAAACTCAAATCGCTTGCGCGAACTTGCAGATAAAATGGGTACAACCGCTTACTTAATTGACGATGCTACTGATGTACAGGAGCAGTGGGTTTCAAGCGCTAATTCAGTAGGGGTTACGGCTGGTGCGTCAGCACCTGAAGTGCTTGTTCAGCAGGTAATAAGTCGTTTAAAAGAGTTGGGTGGCACACAAGTTGTAGAAAACCCAGGTGAAGAAGAGAATATCGTATTTGCTGTTCCTGTGGAGCTGCGTTAATCTATATAAATTAATTATTTAGATTACAAGGAGAGCTGTGATGAGCAAAACGCCTCAATCGGATGTATTGCTTTTTTCAGCTCTTTTTAATGAGCGAGGTGTACTTGCTTCGCTTGTTGTTACTCAAGTTATTGCGGTTGTTTTAGCATTTGCTCCGCACGCTCAGGGTGATATATGGCTTAGGCTCGGAATAATTAGCCTATTTTTACATTTAATTGTTTTATCAAGTACTTCCTCGTTATATATAGCTCGGCACTTTTTACAAAAGCGTACACGTACTCTACAGCTTTCACTTTTTTTTGTTTCCTTTTTATTATTTACCAGCCTATTCAGTGTTTTATTTTCGCGCTTTGCGTTTGATATAAATACAACTGAACACCTTATTTATTTTGTTATTCAAAATACTATTATTGTTGCATTTTTGGTTGCTTTATTTGTACAGTTTTTGCTTATCTATGCTGAAAAAGAGCTACAAACTAAGGCACTTTCCCGTGCTGAGTTAGACGCTTTGCAAGCACGAATTCGTCCACATTTTTTATACAACAGCTTAAATACAGCCGCAGAATTAACGCATCACGATGCCGCGGCTGCAGAGCAAGCTATTTTAGCATTAGCTGCATTGTCACAAGCGGCAATGCGTTCAGGGCAAAGCGTGCAGTTAAACGATGAGGTAACACTGAGTAAGCAATATATTGCCTTAGAAACTTGGCGCTTTGGTGAGCGATTAAAAGTTAATTGGCACATTCCCTCAGATTTACCAGCATTAAATATACCGTGTTTAACACTTCAGCCATTAATTGAAAACGCAGTATGCCACGGTGTTGAAACAAGTGAAGACGGCGCGACAATAAATGTAGAGCTGCATATCACCACCGGCTATATAACAATGATTGTTTCAAACCCAATTACAGCTTCAAAGGAGCAGACTAGGCCTAATAATGGAATGGCACTTGATAATATTCGCCAGCGTTTAAATATTTATTACAAAAATAAAGCGCAGCTTACTATTACTAATAGGGATGGCGTATACAGGGTGAAAGTCGTTATTCCTAAACATATTGAGAATAGCGTATGAATGTACTGATTGTTGATGATGAACCATTAGCTAGGACGCGATTAAAACGGCTTTTAGCAGTTGACAAAAGCATAGTGATAAAAGCAGAGGCAGCGAATGGGAATGAAGCGTTAGAGCTTGCTAAAAAGTATAACCCTGATTTAATTTTTTTAGATGTCGATATGCCAGGAATGAATGGCTTAGAGGTAGCGCATAAGCTAAACAGAATGCCTTTACCACCCGCTATTGTGTTTGTTACGGCTCACCCAGAGCATGCATTAGATGCCCTGCAATTAAGTGCTGCGGGATATCTAGTTAAACCTATTACCGACCAATCTTTAAGTAAAGTGCTAGATCAGCTAGGGCGTTTAAATAAAGCGCATGTGCAAAAACAGCAATCAGCTAAAATTAGTTACCAGGTGGCAGGGGTTATAAAAAGTGTAGAGCTTGACAGCATTATTTATTTTATCGCGCAGCAAAAATACACAAACATGGTTTTTGAAGGTGGAGAAGCCTTTATAGAACAGAGTTTAAAACAGTTAGAGCTACTTTACCCCGCCCAGTTGTTACGAATTCATAGAAATACCTTAGTAAACAAAAGTAAGCTGCTATGTTTGAAAACACAAAATACAGGGGTACATACAATAGAACTTGTTGGTTGCAAAGAGCACTTAGCTGTAAGCCGACGGGAACTAAAAGCAGTTAAAGATATATTAAATGCCTAGCTGTTAACCGTTTATCAACAAATCCTACCGCTTATCCTAGTAAGTATTGAATCTAAATTTTAATGCCATAAACTTACAATCAGACAATTTTTTATTTGGTTTTGGTATGCAATCGTCTCAAACAAAATTTCAAAAAGGCTTCACACTAATTGAAGTACTTATTGCATTTATTATTTTAAGTTTTGGCTTATTAGGGGCCGTGGCTTTGCAAGCTAAAGCTAAGCAGGCAAGCTTTGATTCTATGCAGCGAGCTGCCGCTGTTGCGCTAGGAAACGATATTATTCAACGTATTCGTGCAAATGATACACCGCAATTAGTTGGGCTTTACGCTAAAACATTTAATAGTGAAACCTCTACAACAACGTCTCAAACTTGCTTCACAGCAAGCTGCAGTGCAGCGCAAGTTGCAGCTTTAGATTTAGAACAATGGAAACGCGCGATTAGAGCGCGAGAAAATACAGGCGCCTTAGATGACGCAACTGTGTGTATTAGGCCAACAGCAGTTGGTGGCTCAGGTGGTAAAGCATTTAATTTAGAAGTGATTATTTCATGGCAAGGGAGACAAGAATTTACAGCCAATGATGCAACAGCCGCAATTGAGTGTGGCGAATCAGACAAAAAGCGCCGTTTAGTGGTTTTAACTAGTTACATTTACCTTAGGAGTTAAGCATGAGCATTAAGCAAAAAGGTTTTACCCTTGTAGAAATGATGATCTCGCTTTTTATAGGGGGCTTAGTACTTGGCGGCGTTATGTTCACCTACATTGGCATGAAAGTAACCACAAAAGACACCATGACCATAGGTGAGATCCAAGAGTCTGCGCGCCTTGCTATTAACATTATGCAGCGTGATATAGAACAAATTGGATTTTGGGGCACATACTACGATGACTCTTTTGTCGCAGGGAATACAACAAGGGCGACGGCAACAACTCCTGCACCAGATTGTTTTGAAGGGGCTAATAACGGGAGTTTTCCTGATTTAGCGTCTGCCACTAACTTTAGAACCATTTATGCAAAGGTTGCAGAAGAGTCCAAAGAACTAAATTGCGTGAGTAACCCTGTTAAAAGTACAGATATTTTACAGCTTAAATTTTTACAAGGTAACCGCTTAACAGTAGGAGCCGCAGGAAACGAAACCCAAGCAGGTCAAAACTACTTTGTTGCAGAGCAAGAAAAGGCGCAATTTGTTCGCGGCGTAGTCAATGCTGGTGCCCTAAATATTAATGCAACGGTTTGGCCTTATAGCCACCACGTTTATTACATTTCAGAGCAAATGTACAAAGTTAATAATAAAAATATTACTGTTCCCGCATTGATGAGAAAACGCTTGGTGGGGGCTAATATTTCTACAGAGACAATAATGGAAGGCGTAGAAAATATGCGCTTTGTTTTTGGCCTCGATACAAATAACGACAGCCGAATTGATACCTATAAAAGTATCGGCGATATGGAACATTCAGACTGGGAAGACCGAAAGGGTATTTTAACCGTTCAAGTATTCTTATTGATAAGAGCTTTACAAGAAGACCCCGGGCTTAAATTAAAGAACCAAACATATACCTTGGGCGAAGACGATAATAAGCGCCAGTTAACATTTAATGACAGTTACAGACGCACCGTGTTCACTACCACAATTCGATTAAACAACGTTGGATCAAACTTATGGCGTATTTAAAAAACTCACCTACAAAACAACAAGGTGTTGTGCTTATTACTGCATTAATTATGGTAATAGCCGTCACTGGTATTGCTGTAACACTGATGAGTAGCAGCAGTATTGACGTTAAAATTACAAATGCAGCGCAAGAACGAGAAGTCGCTGAAAACGAACTTATTGGTGAAGTTCAAAGAATGATTTCTGATGAGGCTAACAAAGGGGCTGCAAACCAGTTTTTTTTAACACCCGATGAAGTCTCACACCATTCTGGAGACAACGGTGAAGGTATGACAATTGCAACGCACGGCGATATGCAAAGTAAAATGATTAACTTAAATCAAGGTGCACTTGATTTAGAATGCCCCAGGCGCTTTAACTTCACAGCGGGTATATCGTGCAACATGGTACAAGTTGCTACTACCGTTGAATATGGATCTAAAGCAAAGCATTCACTCACAATTGTGACAGGTGTAGCACAAGAAATGGCTAGTATGAGTAAGGGAATTTAAGATGAATTTTAAATTAAACAAAGTGCTAGCGGCATTACTTGGCTTAGCAGTCAGTGCAACAGCAAGTGCAGAAGACATTGAGTTATATGTAAACCATAATGTTGAAACAGATGAAAACCCAAGAGTATTAATGATATTTGATACGTCCGGTAGTATGGCTTGGGATGTTACTGATGGTGGGCAGTGCTATCGTCGCTATCAAAATGGGCAATTTTATCAATCAGATTGTTTTAAAAGTCAGACTTATTTTAACTATACGCAGCAGTGTTATAAATCAGTTAACGGGTACGCCCAAGCTATTTGTGAAGATAGCAGACTTTTAGTGGCTAAAAATGCTATTAAACAACTAGTCAATGATAACGATGATATTGATTTTGGTTTAATGCGTTTTAACGGAAACTCTGGAGGTTATGTACTTGCAAGATCTGGCGCTAGTAAATCAAATATATTAAACGAAATCGATGACTTACCAGCTAGCGGTTCAACGCCAATAACAGAGACTCTCTGGGAAGCCTACCGTTATATAACAGGTTCAAGCCTCGATTTTGCAAATGGTATAAACAATCGGGATAAAAGCGCAGATGCAAGCGGGAACTATAAGTCGCCTTTTAAAAAAAATTCAGGCGACCCTTTGAGATGTGACAATTCAATAAATTTAATATTAATGACAGATGGCGACCCTACGAATGATAGTGGCCGTGATAATCAAATAAAAAATGTGCACAATGATATATTTGACGACTCAATCCCTTTTGTTGATGGTGACTATTCAAATAGCTATTTAGTGGCTTTATCTAAAATTATTCATGGTACCAATGACACAAAAGTAGATCTATATACAGACACAAGTGATGTATTAGACACTGGCAGGGTATATACCATTGGTTTTGGTACAGGTATGAGTGAAGACGGTATTAAATTACTAGAGGGAGCGGCTTCTGTTGGTGGCGGCCAGTACTTAGAAGCTCGGACATCTGAGGCGTTATCTGAAGCACTCAAAAATACAATTTCTCGTATTAGAGAGGTAAACGACAGCTTTTCATCGCCTTCTGTGGCAAGTAATAACGTGGATCAAACCCGAAGCCGCGACGCAATATATTTTGCTATGTTTTACCCTGAAACCGGTGCCCGTTGGCGCGGTAACCTAAAAAAGTTAAAAGTATCAGGCAGTCAAATTGTTGACTCAACAGGTAACCAAGCTCTTGATGAAAATGGACTTATTGACGAAAGTGCCAAAACGTTTTGGTTACCTAGCGGTGAAGCTGCTGATGGTAATTTGGTGGCCCAAGGTGGAGTAAATCTTCATTTAACTAATCTTGATTCAGACAGCCGTAACTTATACACAGAGAATCAAGGACAAGTTATTACGTTTAATACAAGTACTGTAACAGACATTCTTGATTTGGTTGACGATAACCCAATTAGTTTATCGAGTAATGATATTAAATGGGCAATGGGTATTGACGTAGACGATGAAGATGGCGATGGATCTCGCGTTGATCAGCGAAATGATATATTTGGCGACCCTTTACATTCTAAGCCCGTTGCTATCGATTATGGTAACGATGATATTAGGGTTTTAATTGGCACTAATGCAGGCTTTTTACATATGTTTAAAGATTCTGATACCAGTGTGAGTGAAAGCTGGGCATTTATTCCTTCAGCCTTATACGACATTATTGAGCCGCTTAGGAATAACCAAGCCGATACAAAAGTTTACGGTATGGATGGACCCATTAGTGTTTATTTTAGTAATAAAAACCTAAACAGCGATGGATTAAATGATGGCATTATTGATGCCAGTGGGGACGACAAAGTGTGGGCGTTTGCGGGTATGCGTCGCGGTGGTGAAAATTACTATGCACTGGATATTACTAACCCAGATGAGCCTAAAAAATTGTGGGATAACCCAATTGAAGGCGGTAAAGGTCAATTTCAAGAGCTGGGGCAAACATGGTCTAAGCCACAGATAGCTTATATCAAAGCATTTGGTGATAAACCATTACTTGTATTTGGAGCTGGCTACGATACAAATAAAGATGAAGCTATTCGAAGTAATGATAGTATTGGCCGAGGTATATATATTGTTGAGGCTGAAACAGGTAAACGAGTGTGGGCATTAACGCCTAGCATTAATGGTTTTAAGGGCAAGCACAGTATTGCTGCAAATATTACCACGTTAGATTCTGACTATGATGGTTATATAGACAGAATATACGCAGCCGATACAGGCGGTGATGTGTGGCGTATAGATATGCCAGGCACAAATACCAATGATTTTAGCCATTTTAAACTGGCAGAACTTGGCAGTAACAAAGCAACAGAGGATAGACGCTTTTTTTACAAGCCGCTTGTTGCGCGTACTATTTATAGCAAAGTATCAGAAACGACGGTTAACGGTAAAAAGGTGATTACACGTTTAGATACACCGTATGATGCAATAGTTATTGGTAGTGGTAACCGTTCTAAACCAACGGGTACAAATGAGCAAGACCAACTGTTCATGATAAGAGATGAAAACACAGTTACACAAACGTTTAAAACTAACGCACCAGACACCATTAAACCAGATGATTTGATGCTGATGAATTCAGACCCGTTTGGTAATGCACTTGATGATGTGGACGATTTTGTAGACCTAGAAATAGATTTAGCAAAATTCAATGGTTGGCGCTATGAGTTAGGCACCGGAGAGAAGTCGCTTGCCGCTTCGACGGTAGTGGGTGGTGTTGCGTACTTTACTAGCTTTACTCCAGCGTCAGAAACATCAACAGAAAACCAATGTTCGCTTAGTGGCGGGGGGGGCTCATTGTATGCTTTCCACCTGCATTACGGGACAAAAGTGTATGACGACCTGAAATTTTCAACCAGTTACGATGTACCAGATACACCGCAACTTTACTTTGGAGAAGGTCCTTCGTGTGCAGATGGTAATGGCGATGGTAAGTGTGATGACAACCCAACATTATCTGTAACACAAGAAAGCCAATTTTATCTTATTGGACCGGGTATAAAAGGGGAAAATGCACAAAACCCAATGAAGCCGGTGGAGATCACAGGTCCTGGTTTAAATGTGGTTGATGGTAAAGTACAGCTTGTGAACCCTGATAACGCATTAGGCTTTGGATTTAGAACGCAACAGACGTATATCTATAAGCGTGAAGAAAACGATGAAGTTGGAAACTAAGGACTAAAAATGAATAAGCAACTTGGATTTACCTTGAGTGAGCTGATGATAGCGGTGGCTATTGTTGGCATTATAGCGGCTGTGGCAGTGCCCAATTACACTGAATATGTAAAGCGGGCATCAAGAGCAGAAGCTGCTGCAGCACTTTTAGATACAGCTAATAAGCAAGAGCAGTTTTTTGTTGATAACCGTGAATATACAGAAACATTTGCAGACTTAGGACTTCAAGATAAAACCGAAAATGGACATTTTGAATTATCCATTGATGTCGTTGATGGCAATGCATTTACAATAAAAGCAAAGCCAATAGCAGGTGCTGTAAAAGGTGATAACGACTGCAAGGAGTTATCTATTACCGATACAGGTCTAAAGGGTGCTAAAGGCGCTAAAGGTAACTCAGATATTGACTATTGCTGGGGCCGTTGAGTTTAATTTTTTTGACACTTATCGGTTGATTTAATTCTTATTCTGCCAGTTTGGCTCACCGACAAAGCCAACCCTTCGAGGTTGGCTTTTTCATTTGGGCAGTAAATAAACGTCCCATTTTGAAAGCCGTTTAATGAGCCATCAGGGCGAAACGTGATTGCAGTGCGAGGGTATTCAAGCGCATCAGCCTCATTTATTCTTTCAAAGGTACTAAGTAACAATTCATCGTCATCTAATGTTGTTGATTTATCTAGATCGATAAACAAAGACATTTGACCATCCCATTCATCTTTTGAACATTCGCCTTCGTTTAACGAGCAAAGAGTAACGTAAGTACTATTTTCAATTGCGTAAAGTCGACCATAATTGATAGTTCGATGCAGAAGGTTAACGTGGTTCTCTAGCCGGTTTTTTGCTAGAAAATCTGGGTAGTACCACATAGATATTTGACTGATAATGCTTACAACAGCGAGTGTAAGCATTAGTTCAAGAAGCGTGATCCCTTTACATTTCGATATTGATAACCTCATCCCTGAAGTCCTAAATTAATTATCTTTTAATTTAGTTTAGTAAATGAATAAAATATGACAAGCTGAATTGGTTGTTTTTTAACCGCAAGTTTTTGCACTATCACCTAAATAAAACGCCGTACCAGATTGAGAAACACTGAGGGCTTTATTGTTATCTGTGCCGTTGTTAGGACAAAAAACAAACTCTCCTGGGTTTGTTGTAATTCGGCCACTGGTATTAAACCGTAGCCGCCTTGAGTTACCTGTAAATTTAACTTTATCTTCTAGGCTAATTTTTTCCATAACGCGTAATAATGAGTCGGTGGATTTGTTGTAGTGGCCACTGTTATCAGAGTCGATAAAAACAATAATAATTTTATTCCTATCCCATCGGTTTCGGCATTGCATATTATCGTTTTGGTTTTTTACTTCACCATGTTGCGCTGCACATATTACAACTATTTCATCGGTGCTTGCAGCTTGAGAACGCGCGTAGCTAATGTTTCTTTTCAGCTCAAGTAAAAAGTTTTCAGCACGGTTTTCTTCTAACATGTCGCTACTATTCCAAAAAGCGATAGATGCTATAATGCCAACAATTGCGACGGTTACCATTAATTCTAAAAGTGTGAATCCTGATTGTTTAATCTTCATAACGATCTCATTTACAGCTAATTTTTATATTACGATTCTTATATGGCCAAAATTATATCATGGCTGATTAATTTATCACCGTAATTCAATTGCTTTGTTTGCTATGAACCTTATGATTGTCTAAAATCGTGGCATCTAAGGCTTTAAAAAGTAATTAATATGAAAAAAATAGAAGCAATTATAAAACCGTTTAAACTTGATGATGTACGCGAGGCGCTGTCAGAGGTAGGCATTAACGGCATGACCGTGAGTGAAGTAAAAGGCTTTGGTCGTCAAAAAGGGCACACTGAGCTTTATCGTGGTGCTGAATATATGGTTGATTTTTTGCCAAAAGTGAAACTTGATATAGTACTTGCTGACGAAAGTGTAGATCGCGCGATTGAAGTTATTGTTAAAACTGCACAAACCGGAAAAATTGGTGACGGTAAAATATTTGTCACTGAGGTTGAGCGTGTAGTTCGTATTCGTACCGCTGAGGAAGATGAAGACGCAATCTAATTTAAGCTTAAATAGCTTAGGCAGTAAAAAGGCGCTTTAAAGCGCCTTTTTTGTATTTACTGTGTTCTTTTATTCAGCGCTTGTGCTTTTTTAGCGTTTTGACTTAATTCGGTTAAACCTAATTTTTCATAGCTTTTTTGCATCATATCAAGGGCTGCGTTTAAGTAACTACTTTGTGAGTAGTGTTCAACAACAAATTTACCACGGTTAGCAGCTGCTAAGTACGCTTCGCGCTCATAGTAGTATGTAGCTACTTTTAGCTCGTAACGTGCCATACGGTTTAATAACCATACTAAGCGACGTTTTGCTTCTGGTGCGTAACCGCTTTGTGGAAAACGTTTTACAAGCGTTGATAAATCAGTAAAAGCAACGCGGGTTCTGTTCGCATCCCTGTCTGCTCTATCAATACCAAAATATTCTTGGAACGCGTTTTTGTCTGCTTTAATATTTACCAAACCACGCATGTAATACATGTAATCTAGATCTTTATGATTTGGATTCAAACGGATAAAACGGTCAATGGTTGCTAATGCTTGTTCAGTGTTACCCGACTGGTAATGAGCATACACTAAATCCATTTGCACTTGTTTTGAGAATGGCCCAAATGGGTAGCGCGAATCAATCGCTGATAAAAGCTCAATTGCACGTGCATATAAGCCTGAATCTAATGTTTCTTTTGCATCTTCGTATAAAGCTTGTGCTGATCTATTTGGTACACGTTGAATGTCTTCTTGGTCAGGTGCTGACGAACAGGCACCTAAACTAAGTACCGAAACTGAAAAAACGATGGCAAATGCACGTTTCCCTATTTTATTTATCATTTTATTTGTTACCTTCGATGTCTTCGGCTAGGCCAAGTCGGTAAAACCGAGTAAACTATACGTATTATATTATGCTTTTATTAAAAGCGATTCTAACCCAGTCGAGCAAAGCTTGCACTGGTAAATTGGGTAAAGTTACGAATGACAGAGCAAATTTCTCTTCAAGCCGAGGTTCCAACCGACTTAGGTGGTAAACGTCTAGACCAAGTATTAGCGCAATTGTTCCCTGATTATTCACGTTCACGTATAAAAACTTGGATTTTGGATGATAAAATCACCGTTGATGGCGAAATATTAAACACACCGCGTACAAAACTGTTAGGCGGTGAAGTGTTAAATGTTGAAACAACCATTGAAGCACCGCGTGAATACCTTGCACAAAATATCGACTTAAACATTGTTTATGAAGATGACCATATTTTAGTTATTAATAAACCTATGGGATTAGTGGTTCATCCTGGTGCTGGTAACCCAGATGGCACAGTGCTTAATGCATTATTACACCATTACCCTGACATTATTAATGTGCCACGAGCAGGTATTGTGCACCGCTTAGATAAAGATACAACAGGTTTAATGGTTGTTGCTAAAACAATTCAGGCGCAAACACACCTTGTTAAGGCACTACAAAAGCGTGAAAATTTCACTCGTGAATACGAAGCGCTTTGTAACGGCACTATGACAGCGGGTGGTATGGTTGAAAAACCAATTGGTCGCCATGCAACACAGCGTACTCATATGGCAGTGCATGAAATGGGTAAGCCAGCTATTACTCATTACCGTGTTGCTGAAAAATTTCGTGCGCATACGCGTTTGCGCTTGCGTTTAGAAACAGGCCGTACTCACCAAATTCGTGTACACATGGCTTATTTGAACCACCCATTAATTGGTGATCAGTCATACAACGGTCGTCCTCGTCCACCAAAGGGTGCAACACCGCAATTGTTTGAACTGCTTAGAAGTTTTAAACGCCAAGCGTTACATGCGGTAAAACTAAGTATTGCGCATCCAATCACGGGCGAAATGATGACGTGGCAAGCACCTATTCCAGATGATATGGTAGAAATGACGTTAGCACTTCGTGAAGATACTCAGGCTAACCCAGATATCGATAGATAATGCAGTTGCTATCAGCAACATGGCAAAGCCTTCATAATGTGAGTACCCTCAGTACCACACGTGAAGGCGGCGTATCAAAGGCACCCTATAACAGTTTAAATTTGGGGCTTCATGTTAATGATAGCCAAGCTAACGTTTTAAAAAATCGCTCAGTATTAAATAACTTCCTTCCAAATCCAGCTACCTGGTTAAATCAAATTCACAGCGCAGATGTAATTACAGTTGATCAGCAGTTTGATTTTAATAAATTACATAATGCCGATGCACTCTATACGCGCCTAGTTGACCAACCTTTGGCTATAATGACTGCCGATTGCCTACCTATATTACTTACGAGTAATGATGGGACTGAGGTAGCGGCTATTCATGGTGGCTGGCGAGGGTTAAAGCAAGGCATTATTCAAAATACACTTAAATGCTTTAACGCTAAACCAGAAAATATATATGCTTGGCTTGGTCCGGCAATAGGGCCTGATCAGTTTGAGGTTGGTGTAGAGGTTTTTGAAGCATTTAATAGTCAATCGCCTTTATTCTCAGATGCATTCAAGCCGCACCTCAATAACAAGTATTATGCTGATATATACGGTATAGCGCGTATTTTATTATCACAGCTAGGGGTAATAACTATTGCTGGTGGTGAGTACTGCACAGTTTCTCAATCACATTTATTTTTCTCTTATAGAAGAGATGGGCAAACAGGGCGAATGGCTAGTTTGATCTGGCGCAAGTAATTAATCATTTAGCGAATATATTTTCTTTCGTACCTTGAACAAATCGTGCAACATACCCATTTATTAATCAATTAGATTTTTTAATAGGTAACCCCTCATGCGTTTAGATAGATTTACAAGTAAATTTCAATCTGCGCTTTCTGATGCGCAATCACTTGCCCTTGGCCGCGATCATCAATTTATTGAACCCGTTCACCTAATGTATGCACTCCTTCAACAGAGTGGTTCAAGCGTTCGTGCCTTGTTTGCTCAAACAGGTGTAAGTGCAGACGAGCTTAATACAAAGTTATCCCAAGAAATAGAAAAGCTATTCAAAGTTGAAGGCGTTGGGGGCGATGTACAGTTATCTAATAATATGGCTACGCTTATAAATTTATGTGATAAGTACGCTCAAAAGCGCAAAGATAAATTTATTTCTAGTGAGTTATTTGTTCTTGCTGCGTGCGATGATAAAGGCCCGCTTGGGGATATTTTGAGATCGCTTAATATCACTGCAACAAAAATAGAAAGCGCCATAAAAGCAATCCGTGGGGGTCAAAAAGTTGATGATCCGAATGCGGAAGAAACGCGCCAAGCTTTAGAAAAGTATACAATTGATTTAACCGAGCGTGCAGAGCAAGGCAAGCTTGACCCCGTTATAGGTCGAGACGACGAAATACGCCGTACCATTCAGGTATTACAGCGCAGAACTAAAAACAACCCGGTACTTATTGGCGAGCCTGGGGTGGGTAAAACTGCCATAGCAGAAGGCTTAGCGCAGCGTATTATTAATGGTGAAGTACCAGAGGGATTAAAAAATAAACGTGTATTGTCACTTGATTTAGGAGCCTTGGTTGCTGGTGCTAAATTTAGAGGTGAATTTGAAGAGCGTTTAAAATCGGTTTTAAACGAGTTGGCTAAAGAAGAAGGCCAAGTCATCTTATTTATTGATGAAATTCATACCATTGTAGGTGCAGGTAAAAGCGATGGCGCAATGGATGCAGGCAATATGCTTAAGCCAGCGCTCGCACGTGGCGAGCTGCATTGTGTAGGCGCAACCACACTAGACGAATACCGTAAATACATAGAAAAAGATGCAGCCCTTGAGCGCCGTTTTCAAAAAGTATTAATCGAAGAGCCTTCAGTTGAAGACACTATTGCAATATTGCGTGGTTTAAAAGAACGTTATGAACTGCACCACTCAGTTGAAATCACCGACCCTGCAATTGTTGCTGCCGCGCAGTTATCGCATCGTTATATTAGCGACCGCCAGCTTCCCGATAAAGCAATAGATTTAATTGATGAAGCAGGTTCTTCTATTCGTTTGCAAATTGATTCGAAGCCTGAGTCATTGGACAAGCTTGAACGCCGCATTATTCAGTTAAAACTTGAAGATAATGCTCTCGCTAAAGAAAAAGATGAGGCAAGTCAAAAGCGCCGCAGTGAAATGCAAGAGCTTATAACCGATCTTGACGGCCAATACCGCGAACTCGATGAAATTTGGAATGCAGAAAAAGCATCACTGCAAGGTACGCAAGTTATTAAAGCTGAGCTTGAGCAAGCTCGGCTCGACTTAGACGTTGCTCGCAGAGCAAGTGATTTACAGCGCATGTCTGAGTTGCAATATGGTCGTATACCCGAACTTGAACGCAAATTAGACTTAGCGTCACAAGCCGAAATGCAAGACATGACGCTGCTTAAAAACCAAGTAGGCGAAGATGAAATCGCAGAGATACTCTCTCGTTGGACAGGTATTCCAGTGTCACGCATGTTGCAAGGTGAACGTGAAAAACTACTGCAAATGGAAGATAGATTGCACAGTAAAGTAATAGGGCAAGACGAGGCAGTTGTTGCGGTGTCTAACGCTATTCGTCGCTCCCGAGCTGGGCTTGCTGATCCAAACCGACCGATTGGCTCATTTTTGTTTTTAGGGCCAACAGGCGTAGGTAAAACAGAGCTTACTAAAGCCCTTGCTGGGTTTATGTTTGACACAGAAGATGCCATGGTGCGCATTGATATGTCTGAGTTTATGGAAAAACATTCTGTTGCCCGTTTAGTAGGTGCGCCTCCTGGGTACGTAGGGTATGAAGAAGGGGGCTACTTAACAGAAGCTGTTCGCCGTAAGCCATATTCGGTCATATTGCTTGATGAAATAGAAAAAGCACACCCTGACGTGTTTAATATTTTATTACAAGTACTTGATGATGGTAGGTTAACCGACGGACAAGGGCGTACTGTTGATTTTAAAAATACCGTAATCATCATGACCTCAAATTTAGGTTCAGATATTATTCAAGAGCAGGCGGGTAATAATGATTACGCAACACTAAAATCAAAAGTAATGGATGTATTGATCAGTGAATTCAGACCTGAGTTTATAAACCGCATTGACGAAACCGTGGTATTTCATCCGCTAGCGAATCAGCACATTAAAGAGATTGCTGATATTCAGTTAATGAAGTTACGTGAACGTTTAACTGAGATGGGGTACTTACTAGAAATTAGCGATGCGGCGCTCGATACTATTGCTGCAAGTGGGTTTGATCCTGTATACGGCGCGCGTCCATTAAAGCGGGCTATTCAACAAACAATTGAAAACCCGTTGGCACAAAAGTTACTTAATGGTGATTACATTCCAGGATGTGTCATTGTTATTGATGCAGGCAGCGATGGGTTAGTATTTACTAGCCGGTAAATAATAAAAACCGCTTAGTTGTCTATCTCCTAAAGCTAAGCGGTTTTTTTAACCTATAATGTTTATACTTTAAAAGTTAATAGTAAGTCATTTACTTTTCGTGAGCCTTCAACCAGTTCTGCTGCACCTTTAGCTACTTCAAAGCTTAAACTCAAATTGTTATCGCCAAAGGCTTTAATATCAGTCACATTGTTGCTGATATCGTTACTCACCATTTGTTGCTCTTCTGCTGCAGACGATATTTGAATGGCTAAATGCGATATTTCACTAATTTGAGAAAAGATACCTTCTAGCTCTACTTGCGTTTTTTCTGTGGTGCTTACGCAATTATCGGCTTGCTCTTTTGTGTCTTGCATCACTTTTGACCAGCTAAATAAAGTATCTTGTATTTCTTTTATTGAGCTGTGAATTTGTGTTGTAGCACTTTGTGTACGAGACGATAAAGTTCTTACTTCATCGGCAACGACAGCAAACCCTCTGCCATGTTCACCGGCTCTAGCTGCTTCTATTGCTGCGTTAAGTGCAAGTAAGTTTGTTTGATCTGCAATGCCTTCTATTTCACTCATTACTTGACCAATCTTGTCAGCCTCTGAGGCCAAGCTACTTGCGGTGGTTGCTGCATGCTCAACTTGCACTGCTAGTTCAGAAATCATATTACTATTATCAGCAATGTGTATTTTGATTTCAGAGCAACTGCTATGCGTTGCGTTTACTTTATCTGCCGTTTCAGCTGTGTTTACTGAAATTTCGCCAATGGTCGATCCCATTTGAGTCATCGCAGATGCAATCTGTTCCAAGCGCTCACCCTGAGAAGCAATTCCTTGCTTTGTAAGTGTTGATTGTTTGTCTAAATTAGTCGCAATACTATTAAAATTAAGAGTTGAATCTTTCATTCGCCCAAGTACAGTACGCAACTTGGCATTTAGCAGTTGTTCTTTGAAGTCACTAACGCTGTGGGCTGTGGTACCGCTGTATATATAGCGAGAAACAGAGTCCGATTTAGCTTTATGCTCGCGCAATATTTTAGGGGTTGCAACAAGCTCATCGTAATTTAGGGCGATTACTAATATACAAACAATAACATTAAGTAAAGCAATGGCTATTGGAGCAAATACTAAAGAGCTTATTAACCAAAGTAACACACACGCTATGGTGATACTCTGCCTAACTCCAGTTTGTTCGCGAATACTGAACAATGATTTATTAGCATTAAGGGTGTTGTATAAGCTTTGCGCTTTATTTTTGAGTGCTTGACTCGGTTTTGTTCTTACTGATTGGTAGCCAACCAGCTGGCCATGTTCAAAAATTGGCGTAACAAAAGCGTCAACCCAATAGTAACGGCCATCTTTACAGCGATTTTTTACCATGCCGCGCCAAGAGTGACCTTGTTTTAATGTTTCCCACATTTCTTTGAACGCTGCTTTAGGCATATCTGGGTGGCGAACTATATTATGGTTTTTGCCAACAAGCTCTTGTATTGAGTAACCAGCAACTGTACAAAATTCTGTATTAGCGTAGGTAATAACACCGCGTAAATCGGTTGTTGAAACAAGCTCTTGTGACTCATCAAAATGAACTTCTTCATTAATTAATGTTTTATTACTGTGCATTGCATTCACTATCATCCTTTTTAATTAACTGAAGTATATTCAGTTATTTACACAAAGCAAAATTAAAGCTCGATTATGTTTATATTGACGATGAATTGAATGCTTTATTGATCTATATCAAGATTTCTGTGGTTAATAACGTCAGCGAAATAAAATTGAATTCTTTAATCGAAATAACAGGTCTCCTATCCGCATTGGTTTAATGCTTCATTGCATACCGTGTTATTAGTAAATACCTTCGTAAAGCAATTGTATAAAGTAAATAGCAATGGCAAGATTACAACATAATTTTACGAAGATAGTTAAATCAAGCGTATGCTCAAATTAGGGATTTTAAGACTAATTGAAAAAACTAAATGGTTCTTAACAATTTAATCTTGAGTAATCGGTAATTAGCCCCCATAACCGTATGATTAAGCCACGTGGCCCGAGGAAATATTTTTGACAACACAAGATCTAACAAATGCGCTTAACGCGTTATCGACTGGTGAACACCAAAACGCAATTAAAGGCATTAAACGTGGCATTGAACGAGAGTCGCTAAGAATACAAAGCAACGGTGCTATATCTCCTACAGGTCATCCTAAAGGGGTAGGGAGTGCACTAACCAATGGTCATATAACGACTGACTTTTCTGAATCTTTACTTGAATTTATTACACCGGTTAGCGAGTCATCAACGCAAACATTAAAGCAGCTGCGCGACCTACAAAAGTTCACGCTTGAAAATATGGGTGACGAACTGCTTTGGCCTATCAGTATGCCGTGCTTCATCAACCACCAAGACGATATCGTACTTGCTCAGTTTGGTAGCTCGAATATAGGCAAAATGAAGACGCTTTACCGTGAAGGGCTAAAAAATCGATACGGCAGTATGATGCAGGCTATTGCTGGCGTGCATTTTAATATCTCTTTTCCAGAGTCACTTTGGAAGTCTCTGCATTCGTTAAAGCAAAGTAATACGAGCTTGCAGGATTTTATATCTGATGGTTATTTATCGCTGATAAGAAACTTCAAACGCGAGCTGTGGCTTATTAGTTATATGTTTGGCGCATCGCCTGCCCTGTGTAACTCATTTTTGCAAGGTCGTAAAACAGATTTACCTTTTAAAAAGTTAGGTAAAGGTACCTTGTACTTAGAGGTCGGCACTGCACTGCGTTTAGGTAACTTAGGTTACACAAACAGCGCACAATCGTCCTTGCGTGTCATGTATAACTCGCTTGATGAATATGTTGCTGGTTTGAAAAAGGCCATCAATACGCCATCAGATATATACAGCGACATTGACGACTACACTAGCGAACAGCCAAAACAGTTAAATAAAAATATTCTGCAAATAGAAAATGAATTTTATTCGCCAATTCGCCCTAAACGTAATGCGAACAGTGGTGAGACGCCAACAGATGCACTATTGAGAGCGGGTATAGAATATGTTGAAATTCGTGCATTAGACGTAAACCCATTTAGTGAAGTGGGTATCGATATAGAGCAAATTCACTTTTTAGATGTATTTTTAACGTATTGCTTATTAAAAGATTCACCAAACATGGATTGGAAAGAACAGTCTCGCAGTACTGAAAATTTAGATGCGGTTGTAAATCAGGGGAGAGAGCAAGGGTTGATGCTCAACGATAATAATACTCCGCGTAGCCTGCAATCTTGGGGGAATCAAATATTTGCTCAATTGACTGATATTGCAAAGTGGATGGATAAAGCTTACGGCGTAAGTTATTACTCTGAAACAATTGAGCGAATGGGCACGTGGGTTAATGATCCTTCGCTTACTTACTCTGGGCGATATGTAGCAAAACTAAAAGAGTCAGGTTTAGACAATGGTCACTTTGCTTTAGAATTAGCAAATAAGTATAAGCAAAGCCACATAGAAACAGATTACAGTGAGTTTTTAAAGCCGTGGCTCGAGCAGCAAGTTGAGCAGTCAAATGAAGCGCAGCGTAATATAGAAAATGCAGATGCGCAGTCGTTTACAGCGTTTTTAGATGAGTATTTTCATAAAAACTGATAGCCAACATGCACTCAAAAAAAACGCAGCTATTATGGCTGCGTAAATAATATTCAGGGATGAAACAATGCTATACGGCTGCATTAATTATTACGACCAACACTTTTTATGAAAGTTCAGTGAGAACACAAAAAATGAACAAAAAAGCACTTATTTTATCTCTCACTCTCGCTTTTTCCCTTGCCGGGTGTGCTACAGCGCCACCTAAACAGCCAAATGATCTTTGCAAAATTTTTGAAGAAAAGCCTGACTGGTATTTTGATGCAAAAGACGCGCAAGACAAGTGGGGCTCTCCTAAACATGTTCTCATGAGCATGATGTATCAAGAAAGTTCGTTTAAGCACGATGCAGCTCCGCCTATGGAATATTTTTTATGGATTATACCAACAGGTAGAGCAAGCTCAGCCTACGGTTATTCACAAGCTAAAACGCCTACTTGGGCTGATTACGTTCGTGAAACAGGTAACAGCGGGGCAGATAGGGATGACTTTGATGATGCAATCGACTTTATGGCGTGGTTTGTTTATAAAACGCATAAAGTAAACGGCATTTCAAAATGGGATGCTTACGCTCAATATCTTAATTATCATGAAGGCTGGGGCGGGTATAAACGTGGCACATATAAGAAGAAAAAATGGTTAATGAGCGTAGCCAACAAAGTAAAAAATAGAGCAAGTCGTTATGGCACGCAATTAAAGCGATGTGAAGATGAGCTTGATAAAGGCTGGTTGGAGCGGTTATTTACTTAATCGGACAACAGCGTATATAAGGAGCCTTATGGCTCCTTATTTGTTATTGACGAGTACGTTTTTTAGGTTGTATTTTAACCTGTTTAATCATGTTTTCTTTTACTTCGAGTACTTCTAATGGGTATCCCGCAATACGTAAACTGATATTTGCGTCAGGAATATCTTCTAAATATTCAACAATTAAGCCGCTTAATGTTTTAGGGCCATCAAGAGGAAAGTCCCATTCCATTTCTTTATTTAAGTCACGGACGTTTGCGCCACCATCTACAATAAACGAGCCATCAGGTTGTGTTGTCACTTCTTCACTTGGCGTACGTGTTTGAGTGGTCGTGAAATCGCCCACCACCTCTTCTAAAATGTCTTCAAGGGTTACTAGGCCTTGAATATCGCCGTATTCATCAACAACTATACCAATTCGCTCTTTTGATTGTTGAAACTTAAACAGTTGTGTATTTAACGATGTGCCTTCGGGGATAAAGTAAATTTCGCGAACTGCACGCAATAGTGAAGGTTTATCAAATTGCTCTTTTGTTAAAAGTCGCAGCGCATCACGTGAGTGAATAAAACCGACAGCATCATCAATATTATCGCGATACAACAAAACACGTGTATGTTGTGCATGTGTTAGCTGGCGGCTAATTACTTTCCAATCGTCGTTTATATCAATCGCCACAATTTCGTTACGTGGAATCATAATATCTTCAACAGTAACTTGTTCTAAATCTAAGATTGAAGTCAGCATGCTTTGGTGACGAGCAGGTAATAAAGCACCTGATTCGTTCACGACTGTTTTTAATTCTTCTTTGCTCATGCTGTGCTCATCGATTTGAGCTGCACTAATACCAAATAAACGTAATATGCCGTTAGTTAGCCAGTTAACAACTACAACAAACGGAAACATGATTTTCAGCAAGCCTTTAAGTATCACTGAGCTTGGAAAGGCTACTTTTTCAGGGTAAAGGGCTGCGAGTGTTTTAGGTGTTACTTCAGCAAATATAAGCACAACCAAGGTAAGTACACCAGTTGCTATTGCGATACCTAAATCACCGTATAGGCGGATACCTATAATAGTGGCAACTTGAGCTGCGGCTATATTTACTAGGTTGTTACCAATTAAAATGAGGCCAATAAGCCTATCGGGACGGCTAAGTAATTTACTGACTCGTTTAGCTGCACGGTGATCTTGCTTTGCAAGATGTCGCAGGCGTATACGATTGATTGACATAATCCCAGTTTCAGAACCAGAAAAATAAGCAGAAAAAAGTACCAATAATCCTAACGTGATAAACAGGGTACTTGTCGATATGTCGTCCAACGATGGATCCTTTTTTTATAAATCAATGCGTATTAAGCTAGAGTGAGCAACTAGAGTCAAGTTAAAACTTGTTTAGTACGACTTCTTGTACAAAACGGCTGCCAAAATAAGCTAATGTGAGGACAAATGCTGCAACCATGATGGTAATTACCACAGGTTTACCACGCCAGCCTTGTTTAATATGGCCAAGGGCGACTACAACAAAAATAGCCCATGCCACCAACGAAAGTATGGTTTTATGAATAAACTCTTTGGCAAACATGCCATCGAGGAATACAAACCCGCACACGAGTGCAATTGTAAGCAGCGCAGTACCAAGATTAAGCAGTTGATAAAGCTGGCGCTCAACAACCATCAACGGAGGTAAATGGCTATGCACAATGGCGAGATCTTTGCGCTTAAGGCGTTTATCTATAAAGTAAAATTGCACGCCGTATAAGGTTGCAATAATTAAGATACAGTAAGCGAGTAGGGAAAGTGATATGTGGGCAACCAAACCAAGCTCAACATCTATACTTTGCAGCAATATATGATGGGGTATAAATAAGCTTGCAACAGATAAAAGCGCTGCAAAGCCATACACTACGGGCAATAATAAAGTGGCTGGAAATTTTAAGGAGACAGCTGTTACAGACACAACGATAACCCAACAGGTTAGCAGTGCGACATTTACAATGCTTAGATCTTGACCGTCAGAACGAAACACCGAGTTCACCAATAACAACATATGCGCCAATATAGCGACGGTACTCAAGATAACAGTTACTTTTTGGTTTGGGCCTTGTTTATGAAAAAGCCGTGAAAGCACGTGTGACGTTGCTAACACATAAAATAAACTGGTGATAATAGTTAAACTGATGATCAGCATTTTGCTTGGGCCACTTAATTTGAGTCAAAAAATCCTTGCAAGTACAAACGTATTGTATTTTATAGCAACGCAAATGAATAGACCTTAAAAAAGAAACTTAATTCACTGCACTTGAACACTGTATTGTCCACCACTATTTACGGTATACTGTTTTTAATTCAAATTTAATAATATCAATGTCATTAGTCGAGCTAGTAGCTAAATCGGCTGAGTAATTAAATTGGTATAACGTTTTATCGGAACCGATACATGTTTGAGAATCTCCAAGAACGATTAGGTAAAACCTTAAAAAATATCAGTGGCCGTGGCCGCCTAACAGAAGACAACATTAAAGATACTCTTCGCGAAGTGCGCATGGCCTTTTTGGAAGCCGATGTGGCTTTGCCAGTTGTTCGCGATTTTGTAAAGCAAGTTAAAGAACGTGCAGTGGGTGTTGAGGTAACTAAAAGCTTAACGCCTGGGCAAGTGTTTGTAAAAATTGTGCGTGAAGAGCTTGAAAAAGCGATGGGCGAAGCAAACGAAGAGCTGAGCTTAAACGCACAACCGCCAGCAGTTGTTATGATGGCTGGTTTGCAAGGTGCCGGTAAAACGACCAGTGTTGGTAAACTTGCTAAGTTTTTAAAAGAGCGCAAGAAAAAATCAGTGCTTGTTGTTAGTGCCGATGTTTATCGTCCTGCAGCAATAAAACAGCTTGAAACGTTAGCCACAGAAGTTGATGTAGATTTCTTTCCAAGTGATATTTCACAAAAGCCTGTTGATATTGCTACTGCGGCTATTACACACGCTAAAAAGAAATTTATTGATGTTGTATTAGTTGATACAGCGGGTCGCTTACATGTGGATAGCGACATGATGGATGAAATTAAAGATCTTCATTCAGCTATCAACCCAATTGAAACATTATTTGTTGTTGATGCTATGACGGGTCAAGATGCGGCAAATACTGCAAAAGCATTTGACGAAGCTCTGCCACTTACTGGTGTGATATTAACTAAAACAGATGGTGACGCCCGAGGCGGTGCTGCTTTATCTATTCGTCATATTACGGGTAAACCCATTAAGTTTATGGGTGTGGGTGAACGTACAGACGCACTTGAACCTTTCCACCCTGACCGAATTGCATCGCGAATTTTAGGCATGGGTGATGTACTTTCATTAATCGAAGAAGTCGAAATGAAAGTGGATAAAGAGCAAGCTGCCAAAGTTGCCGAAAAAGTATTTAAAGGTGCAGGCTTTACGCTGGATGACTTTGCTGACCAGTTAAAGCAAATGAAAAATATGGGCGGCATGATGTCGATGCTTGATAAACTCCCTGGGATGTCTAATTTACCTGACGCGGTAAAAGGTCAGATGGGTGATAAAACCTTCATTCAAATGGAGGCTATCATCAGCTCTATGACAAAACAGGAGCGAGCTCGTCCAGAAATCATTAAAGGGTCGCGTAAAAAACGTATTGCAGCAGGTTCTGGCACACAGGTACAAGAGATCAATAAGTTGCTTAAACAATTTACGCAGATGCAAAAAATGATGAAAAAAATGAAAGGTAAAGGCGGCATGCAAAAAATGATGCGCGGTATGAAAGGCATGTTGCCACCGGGCATGATGGGCGGCGGCGGTCCAAAATTTTAGATTTTTAGTAAGCGTTGCACTTTAATTAATCACAACGCATACAAAAAAGGAGCAAATTGCTCCTTTTTTGTTGAATAATTTATGCACTCTGTACTGCATTAACTCTAATTTTTAGCCTAGATCACGGTTTAACCTACTAAACTGGCTTTTTGCTTCACTTCTTACTTGCGTTATTGCTAAAAACTCGTACAATTCACCGGCTCCCCATACTGGGGAGTAAATCTTATTAATGAAAACAGTCAATCTATTTAGAGGACGGTATGGTAACTATTCGTTTGCAACGTGGTGGCGCTAAAAAACGCCCTTTCTATCAAATTGTGGTTGCGGATAGCCGTTTCTCGCGTGACGGTCGCTTCATCGAGAAAGTTGGTTTCTTTAACCCAATCGCTTCGGGTCAGGAAGAAAAACTTCGCTTAGATTTATCTCGTGTAGATCACTGGGTAGGTCAAGGCGCAGGTCTTTCAGATCGTGTAGCTAAATTAGTTAAAGACGCTCGTAAAGCGGCTTAATAGGCGTAAGTGTAACCATGAGTCAAGAGAACACCTCATCAATAATTGTCGTAGGAAAGCTCGGCGCCCCTTATGGTATAAAGGGCTGGCTTAAGGTACATTCATTTACTGATGATCCCGCAGGGATCTTCGATTTCAGCCCGTGGTTGATAGGGCAACAAGGTAAATGGCAGTCCTTAGAAGTGGTCGACTGGCGTCGCCACAACAAAGGCTTTATCGCTAAATTTGCGCAAGTAAACGATCGAGACGAAGCAATGGCTTATACCCATGCAGAAATCTCAATGGATGCAACGCAATTACCAGAACTACCGCAAGGTGAGTTCTATTGGCGAGATCTCATTGGCATGTCGGTTGTAACTGATAAAGGTTATAACTTAGGCACTGTTGATGACTTGATGGAGACAGGGTCAAATGATGTACTGGTTGTGAAAGCAAACAGTAAAGATGCATTTGGTCAATCGGAGCGTTTAATACCTTTTTTAACTGATTCAGTTATCAAAGATGTTAAATACGACGTAAAAGAAATTACCGTAGACTGGGACCCTGGGTTTTAATGACTCAAACTAGTTCATTGTGGGTTGGGGTGATAAGCCTTTTCCCGGACATGTTTGACGCAATTACCCAACAAGGGGTTACTGGTCGCGCAGTAAAAAATGGATTAATTGATTTTAACTGCTGGAATCCACGTGACTATGCTTTAGATAAGCACAGAACTGTAGATGACCGTCCTTACGGGGGCGGACCAGGTATGTTAATGATGGTTAAACCATTGGAAAAAGCTATTCTTGACGCTAAAAAAGTGGCAGGTGATGGTGCTAAAGTAATTTATATGTCCCCACAAGGGCGCAAACTTGATCAGCAAGGGGCTAGCGAACTCGCTAACTCTGACAAACTGATTTTGATTGCCGGTCGATATGAAGGTATAGATGAGAGAATAATAGAGTCATACGTTGACGAAGAATGGTCAATTGGTGATTTTATTTTGAGTGGTGGTGAACTACCTGCCATGACATTAATTGACGCAGTAGCGCGATTGGTGCCAGGCGTGTTAGGTCATAACCAATCAGCAGAGCAAGATTCATTTTCGGATGGCTTGCTAGATTGCCCTCACTACACACGACCAGAAACATTGGACGACAAACAAGTTCCTGCTGTATTACTCAGTGGTAATCACCAAGCGATAGCAAGGTGGCGGCTTAAGCAGTCATTAGGCAGAACTTGGATACGACGTCCTGACTTGTTGCATAACCTAGCTCTGACTGAGGAGCAAGCGGTATTACTCGCAGAATTTCAGCAAGAGTACCAAAAAGCTTGTGGCTAGAAGACAGTTACACCTAGGAAAGTGAGAAACATAATGGCAAAAGTAAACCAAAATATTATTAAAGCGCTTGAAGAAGAGCAGCTTAAAACAGACGTACCTGCATTTGGCCCTGGTGATACAGTGGTTGTACAGGTAAAAGTAAAAGAAGGTGCTAAAGAGCGTCTACAGGCCTTTGAAGGTGTTGTAATCGCTAAGCGTAATCGTGGTCTTCACTCAGCATTCACAGTTCGTAAAATCTCGAACGGTGAAGGTGTTGAGCGTGTATTCCAAACGCACAGCCCTCTTATCGATAGCGTAACAGTTAAGCGTCGCGGTGCAGTTCGCCGTGCTAAGCTTTACTACTTACGTGAGCGTTCTGGTAAATCTGCACGTATTAGAGAAAAACTTAACTAATACGCGCTGTTTATCAACGCAAAAAACGGGTTGCAGTCTTCGGATTGCAACCCGTTTTCGTTTTTAAGCGGTCTAGATTTTTATTGTAATGTTGAGTGGCGCAGGCATTATTACGTATTTGAAATAAATTGACTCAAAAAACGTTTTTCTTTTTTATTTACTACAGCTTAGGTTTAAAATTTTTTATTGTTTTTACGCAATGGGTTTATCGATATTTAGCTCACTACTAAAAAACTGAAGACTCATTGATCATTCCCTTCAAAAGCTTTTGAAATGTTGCTCATAATCTGACTGATAACATGAATTCACCGTTGGTTTTAACCTTGCTATATGTGATCAGCCCTTTTAACGTCTAACGTATCCTGTTAGTATTTATCGTATTGATTAGTTTACTTTTATGTAAATATAAATTTACGAAATATGATTTTTTCAAGGTGGGATTGGACGTGGCAAATATGAGTGATTTGGCCCAACTAAGACAAGGCATAGATGAATGCGATGCGCAGCTTGTTGCCTTACTAGCTAAACGTAATGGTATTACCCAAAAAATTGGTGAAATCAAACAGCAAACAGGTGCGCCTTTACATGCACCAGAGCGTGAAGCTGAATTACTAGCGGCTAGGCGCCAAGAAGCAATTAATCAAAATGTAAGTCCTGATCTAGTTGAAGATATTCTCAGACGGATGATGCGTGAAGCATATCAAAATCAACAGGCTAAGTTAGCGTGTGCAGCGCCATCACTTTCACCTATTGTTATTGTGGGCGGCCAAGGGGCGATGGGGCAGTTATTTGCTCAACAATTTATGCGCTCAGGTTATGACGTCAAAATATTAGATAAAGAGCAGCAAGATGATGCCCAAAGCATTTTAACCGGTGCAAAACTGGTAATGATAAGTGTACCTATTAATGCTTTAGAGTCTGTAGTTGCTAAACTACCAAAACTAGATGATGACTGTTTGCTCGTAGATATTACATCAGTAAAGCAATCGCCAATTAAAGCATTAAAAGCAGCTCATAGTGGTCCAGTTGTTGGTTTACACCCTATGTTTGGGCCTGATATTTCACATTGGGTAAAACAAACGGTAGTTGTATGTGAGGGAAGGGAGCATAAGGCGGCAAAAGGGCTATTAGAGCAGTTACAAGTGTGGGGGTGTCAGCTTGTAGAGCTAGATGCTAAAAAACATGATGAAGCCATGCAAATAATTCAGGTAATGCGACATTTAACAACGTTTGTTTATGGGCAGTTTTTAGCAAAACAAAGCCATACTTTAGCAGAGTTACGAAGTTGCTCGTCGCCGATATATCAATTAGAGCTAATGATGGTAGGGCGTTTGTTTGCGCAATCGCCTGAGCTTTATTCCGATATAATGTTGGCTCAGTTTGATGACGTTGAAAGTTTGTTGGCTCAATACCAAGATACCTTTGCTCAAACGCTTGAAAAGCTTAGGGTAGGTGATAAAGCAGCCTTAATGGAGGCATTTGCAGATGCTAAATCATATTTTTCAGACTCAACTGCGCATTTTTTAACACAAAGCCGCAGTTTACTTAATAAAGCGAATGACGCTAAGGTGCTCGACTAGCTTTACATTAAAATAAATGTAAAGGGGGCACATTTTGTGCCTCCTTTTGAATAGCCTATATTTAAGTATTCACACTAACAGCTTGTAATGTTTCACTTTGGTAGCAACCTAATATGCGCACATATTGGGTATGTTCTTTAAGTTCCTCTAGCGCTTCTTTTACTTGGGTATCAGCCAAGTTTGCTTCTAAATCAACATAAAATACTTCTTCCCACGGGTTGCCTGGGGTAGGGCGTGATTCCAGTTTTACCAAGTTTATTTTGTGTTGCTTGAAAATCATCAGTGCATCAGCAAGTGAGCCGGCTTGTTGTTTGGTCGACATGATCAAGCTGGTCTTCGTTGGTATTTGATTCGACACATGCAAAGGCTTACGCGCTACGACTATAAAGCGGCTGTGGTTTTCGCTTTGATTAGCTAAGTTTGATTTAATAACTTCAAGGCCTACATTTTTACCAGCTTGAGCGGAGCCAATTGCAGCACTATTTGGTGTGCTGAGCGCAGATTGAAGCGCTGAAGATGTTGAGTCACATGTTTCATGCTGCAAATCCCCTAACCCTTGTAAAAAGCGGCTACATTGTGCGAAGGGTTGTGGATGAGCAAATACTTTTGTGAGCTGTTCAAGTTGTGTATCAGGTTTAGCTAATAAGCAATGCTCAACACTGTGTGTCACTTCACCAACAATAGATACTTGTGCGTGTTGTAGTAAATCAAATACTTCGTTAATACTGCCTGAGCTGGTATTTTCAATAGGAAGTAATCCAAAGTCTGCTTGCCCGCTTTCTACCTTGGAGGTGATTTCTTCAAACGATGAACACCCAATTTCAACGAGTTTGCCGGGGCGACGGCTAAAGTACTTATGGCAAGCAAGTTGGCTATATGAGCCTTGTCCACCTAAATAAGTAACACGGTGTGTTTCGCTTAATGCATCAGGGTTTAGGTTTTTTTGCAGCATTGCTTGCTGGTGTAATACGGAGTCTTCTAGGATTGTTTGAAAAACATTGTTTACATAATACGCATCTAAGCCAAGTGACTTGCCATAACCAATTAATTTTTCTAGTAGTGCTAGTTCACGGGCTTCATCACGAATAGGCTTGTTATTTGCAATTTTATATTCAACAACACCATGACTAATACGGCGCCGTTTAGCTAGGAGTACGAGTAAGTCAGAGTCTATTTCATTTATATCATGTCTTAATGTGTTTAATACATCATTGGTCATTTTGGGGTTCCTCATTCCAAAAGTCATCTGCGTCAATGCAGCATATACAAAAAAGCCTCCCGGTTGGGAGGCTTTACTATTCGATTGATTTATCTCACAAACAGGCCAGCCTCTTTTATATAAAGAAGCTAAAAAAAGAAAAAATAATGCGAGAATAAAATATGTTCATGCAGTTAATGTATGGAGAGTTAGGGGTAATGTCAATAACATACTTTACTAAGATAGTGCTTAAGTATTGATTATTTCAACTTTTGTAATTTTTTTATAAAGTTTACAAAAAATTTATAATAATGAATTTGAATCTGGTATATTTCATTAACAGCTAAATAATAACAACTATTAATAATTAAGGTTGGCTTGTGCTATATAGACGCCCTCCATCGCGTTTTGGAATAAACTCTTTAAGTGTGAAATTGTCGTTACTCATATCCTCAATTTGTTTAATTGCGGGTGTTTGTGCTGCCTTTTTTATGCTTAAATCTGAGGAAAAGCAGCTGGTTTTTGAAGAGCACGAAGTACTAAAAAGCTCGACCGATTTATTAGTAAGGCAATTTAAAGAACGAATAGAAACAAAAGTTAATATTGCCAAGCAGGCTAACAACATAGTTAATGAGCAGTTATTTCAAAAAAACTCCCCAATTGATCTAACCAGTAAAGCGCAACTACAGTTTAATAGTGATGGTACTATTCGAAGTGCTTCATCTGATGGTTTATCTGCCGCGTTTTTACCACAAGAAAAGTACACACCTTTTTACAAACAGTTATTCAATAACTCTGAAGCACTATGGGATGTTATTTCACCAACATTGGTTTATGACTTCTACAATTTTTACCTTATAACCAATGATGACTTTATCAGAATATCGCCACCTAATTGGGCGTTAAATGCTCCTGCTGATTTTCGAGTAAGCGGTGGTTCAACTTACAAGTATGTTCGCGAAAGTTTAGGCAACTCTGTAGAACCTGAATGGTCAAAGGTTTACTACGATAGGGTATGGCATGATTGGGTGATCAGTTTACTGGTCCCTATTTATTCGAATAATGAATTTATAGGGGTTACAGGCAGTGATATTACGCTTAATAAACTCGTGTCTTTTTTACCTATAGGTGACAAAGAAAAAAACTTACTTGTTTTTGATAGTAAAGGCCAATTATTAGCCCACCCAGATTTGAGTGCTTCATTACTTGCTGAATACGGAAAAAATAATAAAAAAGTGGCTATGGACGAGTTTGTAAACCCTCAGCTCAAGTCAATTATTAGTGAGGCAATTGCGACAAAGCTTCCAGAATATGCAAGTTCTTTTTTACAAAATGACGAGGCACACTTAATCAATATTCAAAAAATTGATCAGCTAGATTGGTACATAGGGGTTTATAAAAAGCGTTCTTCTACATTGTCTGCTCTGCAAGATTTGAAACTTAAGTTTTTTGGTCTTTTTATTCTTTACGCTATTTTAGTTGCCTTGTTATTGCATCAAGCCTTGCAGCATCTTGTGTTACGCCGATTGCATTCACTTGTTTATGCGGTATCGAGCTTTGGTCAGGGTAAACTAGATACTCAATTTCCAGAAGAGAATAAAGACGAAATTGGTACGCTTAACGGTTCGTTTAAAGATATGTCGGTTGAAATTCGTAAATTAATTGATGGACTTAACCAGCGAATAACTGAAAAAGAAATAGCCGAAAAAGCAGCTAATCGATTATCAAAAGCAGTCGCTTTCTCTGGCACAGGTGTTGTTATAACTGACGAGAACTTTGTTATCGAATACGTTAATCCCAAAATGTTAGAGATGACAGGTTATCCAGAGAGTCATTTCACTCGAGCACCACTTTTAAACATTATTGCGTCTGATATGGCTATTTTGGTTGAAGATATTGATATAGACCTACGTAGTCGTAACTATTGGCGCGGTGATACGTTAATTGAAAGCAAAGACAAACAGCCAATTTGGGTTTCATTGAGCGTTTCACCGATACGAGAAGAAGGCGGTAATATCACAAGTTATGTTGCTTCCGCACAAGATATCTCGTTTGTTAAAGAAAGCCAGCGTAAAATGGAACAGCTCGCTTATTTTGACACGCTAACAGGTTTAGCTAACAGAACCTTCTTCAGAATGCAGTTACGTAAATCTCTTGCGCTTGCAGAACGTGGTCATTATGCATTTTCACTTTTTTACTTTGATTTAGATGAATTTAAGCGAATTAATGACACCCTTGGACATGACGCAGGCGATCAATTATTAATACAGGTTGCGAATAGACTTAAGAAGCGCCTAAGATCGGAAGATACGATTGCACGTTTAGGCGGCGATGAGTTTGCAGTATTACTCAGTGGAATTGAAAGCCAAGAGCACGCAACCGATGTAGCAAATACAATACAGCAAACGCTTAATATGCCAATTATGCTAGGAAATAACGAAGTAATTATAAGCGCGAGTATTGGTATTACTATGGCGCCATATGACAGCCTTGAAGAAGATCAGCTTCTGAAACACGCGGATTTAGCAATGTATGAGGCCAAAGAGAAAGGGCGTAATACGTTCCACTTTTATAGCCAAGAGCTAAATGCAGCCGCAAATGAGCGATTATTTATTGAAAACGAGCTGCGTATTGCGTTAAAAGAAGATCAGTTTGTGGTTTATTATCAGCCGCAGATAGATAGCCGTACTCAAAAGGTTGTAGGATACGAGTCATTATTGAGATGGTTCCACCCAACAGAAGGTCTAATACCGCCAGATAAGTTTATTCCTGTAGCTGAGGCGACAGGGCTTATTGTTGAATTAGGTGAGTGGGTATTACAGGAGTCATGTAATTTCGTTGTGAGATTGACAGAGCAAAACCGTGAAAATAACGTATCGATTAACTTATCTGCTCGCCAATTTAAAGATTCGAATCTTGTGCCGACCCTAAGTAAGATGATTATTACATCGGGCGTATCGGCTAAACGATTACATTTAGAGTTAACTGAAAGCATGTTGATGGGGAACGTAGAGGCTGCTATTGCTCAACTTCATGAGCTAAAAGCACTAGGTATTTCTATTTCAATTGATGATTTTGGAACGGGGTATTCTTCGCTTAGTTATTTAAAACGCTTCCCGGTAGATATACTAAAAATAGATCGTTCATTTGTGCAAGATATCCCAGAAGATAGCAATGATATGGAGATTACTGCCGCTATTATAGCAATGGCTCAAAAGCTTAATTTAGATGTGGTTGCTGAAGGGGTAGAAACCATAGAGCAAGTTGAGTTTTTACAAAACAACAACTGTTTTATAGTGCAAGGGTACTATTACAGCCGGCCAATCCCTGAGTCTGATTTACCAGACTTATATTTAAAGCTGGGTGAAGTACCATTTAAAAAAGTAATGTAGCTTTATAATTGCGGGTTAACCACCCGCAATTTTCACTTTAAACTTTAAGCCCTCTAAAATTGCTTTTAACTTATCTCGGTCATCGCCTTGGACTTCTATAACGCCTTCTTTTACAGCGCCACCTTGGCCCATTTTACTTTTTATTGTTTTAGCTAACTTTTTTAAGTCATGTTCTTTTGGGTCTATGCCAACAACAAGCATTACGCCTTTACCTTTACGGCCTTTTGTTTGACGCTCAATACGAACAAACCCATCTTTGAAAAGCTTAATATCAAGCTCTTTTTCTGGTTTTGGCTGGTCAATGCGTCCAGTGCTTGTTGAATATACTAAGTGACTATCTGTCATGGTTTACCTTATTCAGTCAAAATGTATTAAATAATGGCGTAAATAATAGCAAATTTGCTGTTGTGTGTTTTTCTTTTTGCTAAATACTTTTAACAGGTTATATTTAATCAAAGATACATTTAACGGAGAAATCGATGAATTTAACTACCCGTACATCAGCCGATGGGAAAGCGCTAACAATACAAATAAAGGGAAAGTTTGACTTTAATTTAGTGCAGTCTTTTCGCCAAGCCTATGCTCAGATAGACAGTAGCACTAACAAAGTGATTGTAGATTTAAGAGAAACTGACTATATGGATAGTTCTGCACTAGGCATGCTTTTAAATATGAAAAAAACATTAGAAGATAAAGTGACTGTGTTTGAAATCACTAATTGCCAGCCACAGCTGAAAAAAATATTACAAATATCGCGCTTCGATAAGAAATTTGATATTAGCTAATGGCAGCACACGTTCTTATTGTCGATGATCAGGCATTAAACCGTATTTTATTAAGTCAAATGCTCAAAGATGAAGGTTATCAAGTATCGATGGCCTTCAACGGCCAAGAAGCAATTAAAGTCCTTGAGCATGAAGCCATAGACATTGTGTTACTCGATGTAATAATGCCGGTTATGGATGGTTTTGAGACAGCCAAAATAATAAAAAATAAATACAGTGAAGTTTATTTACCTATTATTTTTATTACTTCGTTAGACGACAAAGCAAGTTTTGAAAAATGTTTAGAAGTTGGCGGAGATGACTTTATCCACAAACCATTTGATAAAGTTATTCTTCACGCAAAAATTAAAGCTCATAGAAGAACTCGTGAGCTAAGTAAAAAAGCCAACCAACAAAAGCAACTGCTCGAGTATCACCATAATCAAATTGAACGTGAACACGAAATAGTTGAGCATATATTTAATAATTCGCTCGAGAATCAAGATGATTTTAAGCAGTATCTCGACTTTAATTTGTCGCCAGCGTCCATGTTTAATGGAGACATGTTTTTAGTTGCGCAAAGTCCAATAGGTAACTTGTATTGTATGCTGGGTGACTTTACCGGGCACGGCCTAGCGGCTGCTATTGGTGCACTCCCTGTATCTCGCGCATTTTATACAATGGTAAATAAAGGTAAAGCCGTTAATGATATTGCCTTTGAACTAAATACACTTCTTTACAACCTGTTACCGGGGCATATGTTTTGCGCAGCTACCATTGTTGAGCTCAGTGCGTCAGGAAAAAGTATATCAGCGTGGCTTGGTGGCTTACCCGATGCATATTTGATCAATACTAAAGGTAATATAGAAAAGACATTAGAGTCTCAACACATGGCATTGGGTATATTAGACAAACATGAATTTGAGTACGATTTAATACATTTTGAAGTAAATAGTGATACACGTTTAGTTTTTGCTACCGACGGCATAATAGAAACCACTAATAAGCAGGACGAGTTTTTTGCCGAAGAACGTTTTATAGCATCATTAAAAAGTAAGCCCATGATCTCTTGTGAAGATATAATTGCTGATGTGAGTGATTTTGCGCAGGGCTTACAACAACAAGATGATGTAAGCATTGTCTTGCTTAACTGTTTGCCTTTGCAGGTGGAAGAAAAGCCGAGAGAGCCTTTTTCAACGCTTGCCTTCAATTTGTCATTAAGCCTTAATTCAAAGCAAATTAAGCAAACCGATCCTGTCTACGATATTGTCAATATTCTTAGTCGTATTGAGGGATTAAATGACCATCGCTCAAACATTTTTTTACTCCTTTCTGAAGCTTACAATAATTCACTTGATCATGGTGTTTTAGGATTAGACTCCGCAATAAAGCTGCAAGAAGACGGTTTTTTTAAGTTTTATGAAATGCGTGAGAAAGCCATAAATGAGTTAAAAGATGCCATGATCATTATTGATATACGCTACTGCCCAGAAACACTCAGTTTGTATTTTATCATTTGTGATTCGGGAAGGGGATTCAGTAGCCAATCAAATGATGAAATGAGTGGCAATAATGAATTTGGGCGAGGTCTTTCACTGCTTGAGGAAATTGCAGAAAAAGTTACATATAACGCCAGTGGTAACCAAGTTGAAATGTCCTATAAGTTGATCTAGCTCTGTGAAAATATCCATGCTATCATTTCTGGCAACTTAGATGTATGGATGGCCAAATGATTTCTTCTTATTTAACGCAAGCGCATTTGCGCGTTAATGCAAACTTAATTTCAGCCGAGCTTGAAAAGCTTGAGCACTATCTAGCGCATACATCTTTACCAGAAACGCGTTGGCAGTATCAAATACCTGAATTAGGTGAAGGCGGGGCGTGTAGCTTATTTGGTTACTTGCAAGATGAGCCTTTTAACCTTGCTGATTTTATAAATAAAGATAGCAATACCAAGCTTGCACAGCTGCAAAGTATTGTTAACTATGTACACGCGCAAACGGGTGTTGACTGGTATGGTATTTATCAATCAACAGACACAGACGAAGGTAAACAACTTTTAAAGCTTGCTTATCATGGTGTACCTAGCCGCCCTCTATTTCCGCTTACAGAGGCCTTTGCTGCAGGAAGTAATAATGTTCAAGTGGCGTTATCACAAAAAGGTCGCATTATTAATAATGTAGGGAAGTATTTAGCACAAGGTGGAGAGTATTATACCTGTGACCCTAAAGTTAAATCTGAAGTATGTTTGCCTTTATTTAATGCCCAAAATGAGTGTGTAGGTATTATTGATGCTGAAGCATTTGATTATGACTTTTTTGATGACAAAGTTTTGGCCATTTTAATTGCGTGTTGTATTAAAATTCCTCACTCACTCGTGTAAATAACACTAGTCAACGTGATGTGCTTTTATGTTAAGCTAAGCTTAATTGCTAACCCATAAATATAGATAAGAGATAGCCCATGTTCTCAGTATTAAAACCATTACCAACCGATCCTATTCTTGGCCTTATGGCGGCCTATAAAAAAGATACAAACCCTAATAAAATTGATTTAGGTGTGGGTGTTTATAAAGATGAGCACGGTAATACACCTGTATTAAACGCAGTGAAGAAAGCAGAAGCATTTCGCTTAGAAAATGAAACAAGCAAATCTTATATTGGCTTAGCAGGTAACTTAGACTACTGTCAAAAAATGGAACAGCTATTACTTGGTGAGCACCAAGCATTATTAGCAAATCGCGTGCGTACAGCACAAGCACCAGGTGGTACAGGTGCACTTCGTGTTGCTGCTGAGTTTATTAAGCGTTGTAATACAGATGCAACTGTATGGGTTACTACACCTACTTGGGCAAACCACATTAGTTTATTTGAAGCTGCGGGTTTAATCGTAAAAGAATACCCATACTACGACTACGAAAATAAAGACCTGCTATTTGATGAGATGATCAATACCCTTAAGCAAGTGCCAAAGGGTGATGTAGTGCTATTACACGCATGCTGTCATAACCCAAGTGGCATGGATTTAAACGAAGCTCAGTGGAACACAGTAGCAGAGCTTGCTAAAGAAGTTGGCTTTACACCATTAGTAGATATAGCTTACCAAGGCTTTGGCTCTTCACTAGAAGAAGATGCACGCGGACTTCGTATTTTAGCTGATGCCGTTGAAGAGTTAATTATTTGCTCATCGTGCTCTAAAAACTTTGGTTTATATCGTGAGCGTATCGGTGCATGTTCATTAATTGCAAAAGACAGTGCGACAGCTGATGTGTCAAACTCAGTAATGCTAAGTGTGGTACGTAGCATTTATTCAATGCCTCCGGCACATGGTGCTGATATTGTTAACACTATTTTAAGCAGTACAGAGCTTACGCAAATGTGGCATGCTGAACTTGATGAAATGCGTACACGTATTAATGGCCTTCGTAGTTTAATTAAAGAAAGCTTAGCATCAAAAGACATAGCGCAAGACTTTTCATTTATTGAACGTCAACACGGTATGTTTTCGTTCTTGGGTATTAATAAAGAGCAAATTGAGCGATTACAAAAAGAGTACGGCATATACATTGTTGGCTCAAGTCGTGTCAACGTAGCCGGTGTTAGCAAAGCAAACCTTGATTACTTTGCAAATGCAGTTGCTGACGTTTGTAAATAAACTTAGCTAATATAAAAAAACCGCACTCCATTAATCATGGTGTGCGGTTTTTTATTAACTAAATTTTGGTGTTACAAAAGCAAGCTTTAACCAATTGCAGGTATAAACCCACTCATTTGCATAAATTGCGCAGTAATTATTAGCACACCACATAACGCTGCAATCAATAGGCCTGTACGACCACTGCGTACTTTATAACCAGTGTCGGAACTAGTTGAGGCGCGTTGTTTATAAACCATAGCAACAGGTAAAAATACAGCCAGTACAACTAAAGCTATGGCGGCATAGCCAAGGGCCATTATAAAGCCTTGCGGGTAAAAAAGAGCAAATCCTAAAGGCGGAATAAATGTAATAAGCGCTGTTATAACACGGCCTTGGTTGTTATCTCCTTGTTTAAATGCATCAGCAAAAAAATCAAATAAACCTAAGCTTACACCTAAAAATGAAGTCGCTAACGCTAAATCAGCAAATAATTTCACCGTTATAGATACATTTGGATTATGTGCAATACCTGCAACACTGGCTACAAAACCACTTAAGCCCTCACTATTGAGTAAATCGCTTTGGCTCATAATGCCTTGGCTTAATAGTTGCCAAAATATGTAAATCACCAAGGGCAATGCTGCGCCTGCAATCATCACTTTACGCAGAACTTTTACGTCAAGGCCTACGTATTTAACAATTGATGGGATAGAGCCGTGAAAACCAAAAGATGTAAATACCACAGGAATTGCCGATAATATTAGCCCTTGCTCAACAGGCATTTCGAGCAAGTGCTTTGCTTGTACATAAGGCGTAAGCATATAAAATAAGCAAGCTAAAACAATCACCTTGATTGAAAAGAGTATTCTATTAAATTTATCTACCTTGCTAGTCCCTAGTGTAACCACGCTTGCAATAATGACCGCCAAAATAACGGAGCCAAATTGGGGGGCAATTTCTAATTCAAATCCAAGGTTGATCCGCTCTTGAAGCTGAGCACCACCGCCTGCGATATAAGCTGCACATAAAGCATAAAATAAAAACACCATTGAAAAATTGGCAATGTATTGACCGCGCTTCCCAAGCCAGCGTTTAGCAAGTGTATTTAACGTGGCATCACGAGGAGCAAACTGGTGTAGCTCTAGCATAAGCAAGGCGGTGTAAGTCATTAATATCCAGCTTGCAACAATGAGTGCAAGTGCAGTCATAAAACCTAAGCCAGCAGAAGCGATAGGTAAAGCAAGCATACCAGCACCAATAGTGGTACCAGCTACAATTAACATGCTGCCTGTTGTTTTATTTTTGAGCACTTAATTACCTTAATTATTATTAATTTACACGCACCATATAACTAGAACGGTAAAACTCAAATAGTTTTGTTATAAATGGCATTAAATAAAATGTAACTTACATTTTACAGCTGTATATTTAAGCATTTTTTAATCTTTAATATGATTAAATATCTATTCATAAACCCTTTACAGCGTATAATTCTATTACTAGTTATTGAGCGTTTATATCTTAAGATTAAACTGACAGTTAAGTACCTGTACTGTAACTAATTTATTTATATTCTTAGCTGGCTTTTTCCCTTAAAACCCACTCGCCTTATTTTCAACTTACAAAGGAATGGTACGTGCCTGTTAAAGTTTCTTATTTTTTAATGGTTCTTATATGGTCCACCACACCGCTGGGTATTGTGTGGAGCAGTGAGAGTGTTTCGCCATCACTAGCGGTGTTAATGCGTATGCTCGTTGGGCTATTTATTGGTGCGCTTGTCGTTGCAGTCACTAATGTGAGAGTGCCATGGAGTAAGCAAGCTTGCCTACTCTATGCTTACTCAAGTATTGGTATTTTTGGTGGCATGTTATTGAGTTATATGGCGGCTAGAACAGTGCCCTCTGGCATTATTTCACTTATGTTTGGATTAGCTCCTATTTTATCTGGATTGCTTGCTCAACAGCTATTAAACGAGCCTAAATTTAGTTTTATAAAACTCATTGCTTTAGCAAGTGCGTTAGTCGGACTTTATTTTGTAAGCTATAACCAAGTACAAAACTCACAAACTCAGGGACTTGGGCTTGTATATGTATTTATGGCTGTGTGCTTTTTTAGCTTAAGCGGTGTGATGATAAAGCGGGTGAGAATTGCAATTCACCCTATGGCCACAACATTTGGTGCACTAGTATTTGTAACGCCATTATTTTTTATTGCGTGGTGGGTGCTTGATGGTGAGCTTAATATACAAAACTGGAATTTAAGGTCGCTTTGGGCAATTGGTTATTTAGGACTCTTTGGGTCGTTAATAGGGGCATTGGCATATTTTCATGTTTTACAAAACTTAAACGCGAGCACCGTTGCGTTAACAACACTTATTACACCTAGCTTTGCAATAGGGTTAGGTGCGTGGCTTAATAACGAGCCACTAAGTAAAGAGCTAATAATTGGCGCTGCTATTATTGTAATTAGTTTAGGCTTTTTTCAATTTGGTGATAAATACTTAAAAACTAAAAGTAAGCGCTAGGGCGTGTTTAACTTTGCGGCATAAAATGTGTTTAATCGAGAGCGATTAATTAAATTACGGCGCAAAGTCTGTAACCTCGTCAATTAAGTAACCCCCCTACATTTTAGCTATTTGAATGATTAAACGGCGGTTTTTATCGCGGCCTAAAATATTATCGTTGGTGTCTACAAAACGTTTTTCACCAAACCCCGTTGTTTTTACTTTATTTTCATCCACACCTAAGCTCACCATATAATCTTTTATCGCTTTTGCACGCTTACGAGATAGGTCTAAGTTGTTCCAACGACCGCCATAACTGTCGGTATAAGAATCAATACTAATGGACTCAATGGTTGAATCGTTTTTTAGATATTCAGCAATTTTATCAAGGCGTTGCTGGGATGACTTAGTTAACTTACTGCTATTAGATTGATAGTTCATCACTGTAAACGAAATATCCTCAAAGCTGTAAGGTAATAGTTCGTCACGGCATTGCAAAAAGGCCCAATAGGCTTGCTTAAAGTTTACACTTGAAATACCAACGGCAATTTTATCGGCACTATTTTGCCAGTCTTGGTAATAAAAAGTGGGGTAAAACCCTTTTTCAAGTTCTGTAAGCATTTCCCAAGCAGTTTGATTACCGAGTTCACCATCAAACTTTTTAAGTAGCTTCATATTTGCTATGTCGCGTGCTGGCAGCCCAGAGCGCCAAGAAGGAGGAACTGCTTTAAGCCCTGCAATGGCGTAATTTTCAGGGCGAACAACCATATCTAAATTGAAAGTTAGGTTTTTATTTTTACTCGCCGATGCTTTAAAAATAGCCTCGCCATAGTAAGGTACCTCATGGTTCAACTGGCATTGCAAACGTGTTGTTTTAACCACTTCCCAATTTGAACTGTCTTGATTTGCAGAGTAATTACGCATGGCCGCATGTGCACTGACGCTCAATAGCGCAGAGCTAATACTAACGCTCATTAATAATAACTTTAATTTCATCAAAGACTCCCCCGTAAACCCGACACGCCAAAAATTTGGCTTTGTTCAGTACTGCCATATTATATAGCAGTTAACACTTAGCTAGTATCACTTAAAGCAAATTGTATGCCTATAATCATAGGCATAAATAATAGGTAAAAGTCCCTAGCCGAACGGCACCTACTTTTGACATAATAGAAGGCTTATACCTACAAACCAAGAATACTATGGCAAATACTGAGCAAACCCTTTTCGCAAAACGCTTTCGTGGCTTTTTTCCTGTTGTTATTGATGTTGAAACTGCTGGTTTTAACAAAGAGACAGATGCATTACTTGAAATTGCAGTCTCTGTTTTAAAAATGGATGATGACGGGTTGCTTAGCATAGATCAAACAGTGCATTTTCACGTTGAGCCGTTCGAAGGCGCAAATATTGAGCAAGCAGCAATTGAGTTTAACGGCATTGACCCATTTTCGCCATTACGAGGTGCAGTCGCAGAAGAAGACGCTATCAAAGAGATTTGTAAGGTCGTGCGTAAAGCGCAAAAGGCAGCAGGGTGCCAGCGTTCTGTTATTGTGGCGCATAACGCCGCGTTTGATCATGGCTTTTTAAATGCGGCTATTGAGCGTAATAATATAAAGCGCACACCGTTTCATCCATTTGTCAGCTTTGATACAACAACGCTAGCAGGGCTTGCTTTAGGTCAAACAGTATTAGCTAAGGCTTGTCGTGCGGCTGGAATTGAATTTGATAACAGTCAAGCACACTCGGCACTTTACGACACAGAACGCACTGCTGAATTATATTGTTTAATTGTAAACCGTTGGCAAGAGTTAGGCGGTTGGCCGCTTGCGCCACTCGATGAGAGTGACGATGATGAAGCCGCCAAGGAACCTAAAACGACTGAGTAATTTTACCCTCAGATAATTTCACGAAGTGGGGGGGATAAATACGCGAAAACTGTTTAGTTTCTTTTGCTATTTTAAGCTCCACACCAGGGTGCATTAATTCGTTCACTTTTAAGCGGCTAGAAGCTAATAGCTGGGCTATTTTTCTTTTTACGAGTGCTTTTTGTTGCTTAACATGACGAGAGCGGGCATTCACTTGCTTTTCGTTAGCCGTAATTTTATCAGTAAATTGCTTGCGCTGAGCAGGGTTAGTTATTTTCTCTGCTTTAGTTCGGGCATTTTTTAATTCCAGTAATTTAGTACTTAATACCTTTTCAAAGTCGTTAATTTGGCTTTGCTTATCACGCAGTTCAAACCAATTTTGTGCTAAAAACACACGCGTTTTAGTACCAGCAGGCGCACCTAATTCACCAGTTTCAATCCGCATTGCATCAAATATATTACCACCAATAATTTTGCCACGAGGGTTATCGGCTTTGCCAACACGTATTAAACGTTTAGCTGTTAGGTCACAATGTAATACTTGGCGCTCTATGAATAAACTTTGTTCAGTCTTAATGTCACAATATTGAGCATAGCCTATAGAAATTGTACGCTTGGCTGAAATACGGCAAGTAAATGCTTCTTCGTTTTCACGGTTTCGGCCTATGGCACCTAATACAATAGTTACAGCACTTTCGCTCTGCACAATTCCTGATTCAACAAAGCCTAAAACAGTAATGTCACCTTTCGCTTTTACTCGCATTCCGTCTTTTATATCGCCACTAATAATTACACTGCCGTCAAAATCAATGTGGCCTGTACTTACATCTACATTATCGAAACATAAAACGTCGTCAACGCGCATTCCACGTGGCAGCGCAACAGGAACGCCTTTGCAATCTGCAATCAGTAAATTAGGGTTTGTTGGGTCTATTTTTGTCCCTTCAAAGGGTTGTAGTTCAAGTTCTTTTCCTGGCGAAGCAGGGATAATATCGCCAAACACCGTGTATCCGTCTTCACCCTGGGTGGCGGCTATACGTTGCATAAGAGGTGTGCCCGGTTTAACAGTAATGATAGCCCCAAGATCTTTCATATCAACTTTACCGCCAGCAGTTGCTTGCGGGCTTAAAACGCGATCTTGTGCTGTTGAACAAAGGCGAACAAATTTAGCATCGCTACCTTCTTTTGGATTGCGGCCATGGGCTACAATAGCGCTATATGCCACACCTGAAGCTTTTTCAAACTGTTGGCCTAAAAAACTATCAAGCGCACGCGGACTAATCCCTTTTTTTACACCTGCTTGGCTAAGCGCCTCTTGGGCATCTTCCATTGTTAACAGTGATCCACCTTTAGCTGTAGTAATAGTGGCCTCTGCGACCATATTTTTTTCATCAATATTAATAGCAATAGTGGCATCCACTGCTTTAGCAATCACTAAAGATACTTCTTTGTGGTTTTTAGAAGGCGCAAAAAGTTTCCCGATATTAGCTGTAATAGTTTCATACTCGCCAAATTCAGATTGTTCAAACATTTCAATTAATTGAGTGCTTGTGACCGGAAAACCGCTATCAATAGGATGTTTAATTAAAGAAACACACCCTGTATTTTTATCTAATGAAAAAACCGACATTTTAAATCCCTACTTCTTATGCCTGTTATTATTCTTAACCTTTACAGTTACAACTAAACCTTTAGCACTAGCTGGCTAATCCCTTATTTGAACACAGGTTTACCATATTGTTAAGTAAATGTTTACTGTGGCTAATACATTATTGCTAATTTGGTTGCTAAATATGCAGTTAGCCTGTGTAAATCAAATAAAGCGTTATTAAGCCTTGAGTATCATCACTTTACTCAGTTATACTGCTTGCACGCTCTGAATGAGTTTACTAATTCAGGGGCTGATTAGGATTCGACGGAATTCAAGAAGCCCAAGGTGCATGTCGAGGTGCGGTTTGCCTCGTAAAAAAGCCGCAATCTAAAGTAATCGCAAACGACGATAACTACTCTCTAGCAGCTTAGGCTGGCTAGCGCTCCTTCCATGTATTCTTGTGGACTGGATTCTGGAGTGTCACCCTAACACCTGATCGCGATGGAAACCCTGGCCGGGGTTGAAGCGTTAAAACTAAGCGGCCTCGCCTTTACTTACCGTGTTTGTCCGGGATTTAAAGGTTAATTAAATGACAATACTAAACATGTAGTACCGACGGTCGAGGCTTTTCGGACGGGGGTTCAAATCCCCCCAGCTCCACCAATAACGGTTTTTAAATTCGTTTGTTTAAAAACCCTAAAAAACCCGCAACTTGAGCAATCAAGTTGCGGGTTTTTTTATGTGGTTAATAAAAGCTATTATGTTTCTTTTATTGTGCGTAGCTTCATTTTTATCACAATGATCATTAATATAAGTAGTGATAAAACACTAATTGATAGCGTTAAGTTAATTACGGCGTTGTTTGGCTGATTTACTTTAGGGTGTGCGTTGCCATTTTGCTGTTGCCTAATATAACGCTGGCTTATCCAGTCTACGGCGTTGATCCATTGTACTTTATTTGGATCTGTATTATTGAGTGTAATCATTGTATGTGCGTCATTATTTAAACTTTTTGCTAAATTAATGAGTTGCAACCAAAACGCATTTTTCTCACCTAAGTCGTCTATTTCTTGCAGGCGAAGGTTTAATTTTTCTCCTCCCATTTTTTCAATATTAGGCTGCTTTACACTGTCGGCATAGCTGTTAATTAATAGAGAAAAACGATTGAACTGCTCGCTATCGTGGCTTAGTTGTGCATTATTATTGGCACTCAAATTCGTTTTTTGTTGATTACTAACTACCTTTTGGTCAGTTATGTACTGTTTGTAATCTTGGTAGGTTAAGCCTGTTAACGTGTTACTTTGCGATTCACTCATTGTATTTGAAAGCAAATTATAGCTAATAGTAAGGCCCGTAATTGTCATAACTAACAGAGCTATATAGCAAAGATAGAGTAGGCTTTTTAGTGAAGAGCGCTGCAGCTTTACTTTGTCGTTTTTGTAACGCGTAATTATAGTTTGTATAGAATTAGTTTTTTTCTGCAGTAGTGTACGTTTTGAATTAGACGTTTTATGTTCTTCTGCATCATCATGTTTTGTTAATTTTTTTAACGCTATAGGGTACTGCTTTGCTGTAAGAGCGGTAGATTGATGCAGTTCAACTCGTGTTATTAAGCCCATTTTTTTTAGTGACGACTCTGTTTTAACGGCTTCAATACTCGTTAGATCTTTTTTTAATGCGTAGGATTTACCATCAAACAACTTTATAGCAATAGTGTGGGGAATATTTAAAAATTGGCTAAGTTGTTTTTGTACCAATGAAATATCGGCATGTTGCTGTAGTTGGCCATTAAAAATAATTTTAAATGTAGCGCTCACTTTAATTCCTTTGTTTTCATTTCCCTTAAGGAGCTTTTTTATCTATATACATAACATAAACTTAACAGATTAAGGCCCTGTTTTCTATATTCCTCACTAATGATTTTTTATTAATAATTTAATGTGCTCAAACTTAATACAGTAAAGTGACTTTACGAGAAGAAAATTTGAAATGTGGAGGGATAATAGGTTACGTTTAGGTCACAGAGCGCTGCTCACTTGAGGCTTATCGTGAAGGGATTCTATTGCTAATTTGTTAACTCTTGTAGACAATGCTTTGGTTTGCAGTTGTTGACGTGGTTAGAGGGTAAATTGTTTGGGGTAGCTTTATGGCTGTTGTGGCGTATCTAAATGATTTGTTCTTTTTGAATTAAATATTAGCAGCTTGTTTTGAGTGTTAGCTGTTCAGTTTACTTGCTAATAGTTGAAAGTGTTGCCCCATTAACGCTTTTGTTAATGGAGCACTTTGGCTATTTAACCGCAGATTTAATGGCAGTATCACCGTCAAAAAATTCAAAAATACGGTTCTTTTCAAACGAATTGGTTGCGATATGCAGCAGTGCATTGGCTACATTTTCACGACTAATTTTAGCCTTATCTTGGTCATCAGGGCGCTGTTTTGTCACTTTCATTGATGCGCTTTCATCAGTGAGCGTACCCGGGCGAACAATGGTGTAATTTAAACCACTAGTGGCAAGGTGTTCATCGGCCATGTGCTTAGCAACTAAGTATGGTTTTAAATCACTTTCTATTGCGTCAGGGTTATCTGCACCTATTGAGCTGACCATAATAAAGTGCTTAACGTTATTGTTTTTTGCGTAATTAGCCGCTTTTGCTGCAGCCCATAGATCAATTAATAGTGTTTTGTCGTCGCCGGTGCTTCCACCAGAACCAGCCGCAAAAATTACTTGATCACAACCTTTAATAGCTTCACTAAAATCACCTTCTAAATCTTGCTCTACAATATTTAAAAACGGGCTTTCTAAATCACTTAGCTTAGTTTTATCACGAACAAGGGCGGTAACATTTTGTTCGTTCTTAAGTAATAACTCCGTTGTCATTTTACCAATTTGACCACTAGCGCCAATAATTAAGGTCTTACTCATAATTAACTCCTTTCACTTGTTAGTAAATGTATTTGCTTACAAATAGACCTTGGGCTTAAAAATTGTTTTTAAAGGGTAAAAAGAGAGATTAACGTATTAATTTTAAAAAACATTTAATTTAAAAAGAGTACCTTAACTGAGTATGAAAATGAGTGGTTATATTTGTGTTTTTTATAACGTTTTTTCAATCATTATACTCACTTCGGTCACATAGTTACGGTGGTATAAACTAATACGTACCTTACGATTTTGGTAATTGTAATAAAGGGTGCGGTAGTTTTCACTGCCGGTTATCTTCAATGGGTCACCTAATTGTTGCTGATAAAAGTCTGTAATGGAGGAAATAGACTGCGTTAAATACCCAGTTTTAACAAGTGGGTATTCATCAGTTACTTCCATGGTTGTTACAAACTCATCTGGCACTGCAATATCAACAACATTTATGGCAAGTGTTTTAAACGAGGTAAACAATAACAGCGATAGTATAATTAATTTTTTCATTGTGACTCTTTAAGTTCCTTTTATTGAGAACAGTTTACCCAAATAGTGGGCTTTGTCATTTATATTTTATTACGAATTAAATCTCTTACAATAAAGCGAGCGGGGTGTATAGCTTGGCTTACTCGCTCGCTGAGTGGGCGCGGCTCGTTTGCTAAGCAGCTAATAAAATGTTCAGCACACAGTGGTGCGCTGCACAAGGCACGAGCTCCAAAGCCCGTAAAAATATGTAGCCCTTGTTGAGGGTGATTGAGAGGCAAATATTGATAACGCTTACCCAACCTCAGGTTTGCAAATGCATTTGTATAATCGCTTTGTTCACACCATTGCCCAGCCATTGGCAAGTGGTCGATGAATGTGCATCTTACTGCTGCTTTTGCAGAGCTTACTTTTCCTAACGTTGTAGCAAAGTCGCTATGATCGTAAAAGTTTATGAGTTGAGCACGGTTAGTGTGGTTATCCTCATCTGAAACATGGCGGCTTTTACTGTTTTTATCAAATGTAGCGCCCATGCAATGATGGTCTAAATAAGCTGGTGTAAAGTAGCCTTTATGGCAAAGTACCGTTTTAAGCTTTCGAGATTCAGGACTTGCTTGAACATGCGATACTTGACCGCGCACGCCTACAATAGGAAGTGATTTTGTTTGCTCAAATGTGTCGCTGTGCTCACCAGCGCAAATAATAACATCGCTAAATGGGCCAAACTGTTGATTATTGCTTATTAAAACCCAGCCGTTTGCTGTTTTTTCTATGTTTACTATATTGCAATTAAAGTGGCTGTTGTGGGGTATTAGCTTATTGGCTGCGCCTAGCATTGCATTAACAAGTTGTGGTGGATTAACCCAGCCACCTTGTTCAAAATAAACACCGGGGTACCCAGTTTGAACGCCGGCTATTTCATCGCCTTGCTCTGCGGTTACGTTTTGCATAAGTTGCTTTGGCCAAAGTTGCTTTTGAGCAAGGTTTTTGTGTTTATCAGCAAGGGGCTTTTTTACAGCATGTTGCAAAACACCACACCATTGGTGATCAAAGCTAAATCCATCATTTAACAATTGCTGGTAAACGCGCTTTGCGTATAAAAAACTATGTGCAAAAAGTTCACTATGGGGTGAATCTTTAGCTTGTAAATGAGGGTACACCGCGCCTTGCACATTATGTGACGCGCCCATGGCAGGCTGCGGGTCTTTGCAGAATAATTCAGCGTTTATACCGCGTTTAGCAAGGCTGTATAAAATACAACTACTCGCTATACCGCCGCCAATAATAGCAACATTATTAAGTTTACTATCGTCTTGATTAAAGTAAGGAGGGGCTGATTGAGCCGTGTTTGCATGTGGTATTTGGCCAATTAGCATGTCTCTTTTTTTGCCAAAGCCTTTGGTTTTAGTTGTATTAAACCCGGCTTCTATTAAACCACGGCGAACAAAGCCTGCTGCTGTAAACGTAGCTAGAGTTGCCTTTGCTTTTGAAATGTCAGCCATGCTATTAAATAAGCTTTGCTGCCACATTTCAGGGTTTTTGCTTGGGGCAAACCCATCTAAATACCAGGCATCTACAATCCCTGTTTGTGGGTAGCTCATTGTATTAATAGACGCGAGTGCATCGCCAAAATGTAAGTCGAGGACAACACGTCCGTTGTCAAACTCAAGTCGGTGACACCCTTGTAAATTAATAGGGTAATTGTTGACGAGTTTTTCACTTAATTTTTGTAATGTAGGCCACGCTTGAAGCGCTTTGCTTAAATCGTTAACTTTTAATGGGTATTTTTCAAACGAAATAAAGTGAAGGCGTTTTACACCTTTATCTAATTGATTTTGTGGTTGTTGACGTGCAATATGATCGTTAAAGTGTTGCCATGTATTCAAAAAATTTAACCCAGTACCAAACCCTGTCTCTGCTATTACAAAGTGGGGTTGGTCATGAGTTTGTAATCGAGTTTCTATATTATTTTGCTCATAAAACACATAATGCGATTCGGCAAGACCGTCGTCATTCGAAAAATAAATATCACCAAAGTTATCAGCAAACGGTGTACCTAAATCGTTAAAGTGTATATGTGCGTTTTTAATCATAATTTTTAAATTTACAAAATATATTTTTCATTATTTTACGGGTTTTCTTTGTAATAGTCTGGCGTTATTTATAAGCTAGCAGTTCAGAGTACAAGTGTACGCTAGAAAGCTGACCACTTAAGTGATTAAATTCGCGTAAAATAAAACGCAATTAAGTATTAAGCTAAGGGAATCACCCATGAGAAGAGCCGTAATTACCGGTATCGGTGTTGTATCAAGCATTGGTAACAACAAAGAAGAAGTTTTAGAGTCATTAAAAACAGGTAAAAGTGGTATCGCTTTCAACCAAGAGTTTGCTGACTACAACTTGCGCAGCAACGTATCAGGTAAAATTGATATAAACGTTAAAGACCATGTTGACCGCAAAGCAATGCGCTTTATGGGTGATGCTGCTGCGTACTCTTACATTTCGATGACTCAAGCAATTGAAGACTCAGGGTTATCAGAAGAGCAAGTCTCAAACGAGCGCACGGGTATTATAGTTGGCTCTGGTGGTGGTTCATCTAAATGGCAAGTAGAAGCCGCCGATATTTTACGTGAGAAAGGCGTAAAGCGTGTAGGCCCTTACATGGTGCCTCGCACTATGGCCAGTACAACTTCAGCATGTTTAGCGACTCCTTTTAAAATAAAAGGGGTTAATTATTCAATTAGTTCAGCATGTGCTACGTCGGCGCATTGTATTGGTAATGCGGTTGAACAAATTCAACTTGGCAAGCAAGACGTTGTGTTTGCTGGTGGCGGTGAAGAGCTTCACTGGACGCTTGCTATGGAATTTGACGCAATGGGTGCACTCTCTACTAAATACAACGAAACACCAGAAAAAGCATCGCGTACTTATGATGCTAATCGTGATGGTTTTGTTATTTCTGGCGGTGGTGGCATTGTAGTCGTAGAAGAGCTAGAGCATGCATTAGCACGCGGCGCACATATTTACGCTGAAATAGTCGGGTATGGTGCTACATCTGATGGATACGATATGGTTGCTCCATCGGGCGAGGGTGCTGCACGTTGTATGCGTCAAGCAATGCAAAATGTAGACAGCATTGATTATCTTAACACGCACGGCACATCAACACCTGTGGGTGATGTTAAAGAGCTTGGTGCAATTCAAGACGTATTTGGTGGTAACTCGCCCATGATCAGTGCGACTAAAGCAATGACGGGTCATGCTTTAGGGGCTGCCGGTGTGCATGAAGCCATTTTCTCTTTGTTAATGCTTGAGCATGGTTTTGTAGCACCGTCTATTAATGTTGATGAATTAGACGAGCAAGCTGAAGGTTTAGATATTGTTACTGAACGCAAAGATGTAGAGCTAAATACAGTGATGTCTAACAGCTTTGGCTTTGGTGGTACAAACGCCACTTTGGTAATGAGCAAATACAAAGCTTAATTACCTACATTTGTTTTTTCGGTTAAAAAAGGTAAGCCACAATGGCTTACCTTTTTATTATAAAGGGAGTTATTCCCCCTTACTGTGTTCTTCGCGAGCTTGCTCAATTTCGTCAGCAATTTCTTGGGCTTTTTGCTTGGTTTTTTCTGTTAATTCACCTGCGGCTTCTTTACTTTTTATCCATGCATCGATAGCAATTTCCTTTCCATCGTCGTACATATCTAAGCCCATGGCTTTGCTTTGTTGAAGTAACTCGTTTAACGACTCATCATTTTTAAGATCGTGTGTTGTTTCTTTTACTTCATTCCAGGCATCACCTAGTTTTTCTTGCATTTGAGCGCTTTTTTCTTTTGTTTCTTCTTTTACTTCTTTAGCGTCTTCACAACCGGTTAAAGTAATTAAAGTGCCTAATAATGCTAAACCTGCTAATTTGTTCATATGCTATCTCCTCAAGAGATTAATAGTTAATTCCAGATAATTATAGAGTAATGAAAATGAACGTTCCCGTAACAGAGCGGTTAAAGTTTAAATTAATGAACGAGCATGATTGGCAACAACTATATGAGCTTGATCAAGACCCTGCAGTAATGCAATTTTTAACGCGTGGTGTGCCTACAACTAAAAAACAAATTAGAGAAGAGGGGATACCGCGTATGCTTGCATACCGCAATGCTAAAAAGGGTTGGGGGCTTTGGTCTGTGACAACTAAAGACACCAATACATTTATTGGTTGGGTCCTTTTAAGACCTATGGATTTTTTTAGTGAACAGCCAAACTTTAGTGATATTGAAATTGGTTGGCGCTTTAAACAAATAAGCTGGGGACAAGGGTATGCAACTGAAGCCGCAAGAGCATTATGTGCAGAGCTCACCAAACAGACCGATGTTAATTATATTAGTGCCAGTGCGTTAGCAGATAACATAAGTTCTATAAAAGTAATGAAAAAGCTTGGACTAACGTTTGTCAAATCTTACACGCATACTGATGAGCAGGGTGACTTACCTGCTGTTTTATATTCTAAGCGCCTAAAGTAAGACTAAAATCTGCACCTACAAGGATTGACCTAGCCATAAATGCTATGCATAAATATGGGAAGGTTATACTGCTTATTATTTTTAACTTAACTTTTAAGTGAAACTTCCAACAACTAAAACAATAATTTAAGGACGTTATATGGGCTTATTTTTTTCGCCAACCAAGCTAGTGATAACGAGTGTGCTTGTGTTTCAATTCAGTGCATTTCATGTAGCAGCCAAGCAAGTTGCGCAAAGTGCTGTTGCTATGCCTGACTCGTACAGTGCTGATACGGCTAAAAATATATTAGAGCTGGGCGGAAATGCCGTAGACGCAGCTATAGCAGCACAGTTTGTATTGGCTGTAACCCTGCCTGAAGCGGGTAACATTGGTGGCGGCGGATTTATGCTGATCCAAAAAGATGGAAAAAGTGATTTTATAGATTACCGAGAAACGGCTCCAAGCGATGCACACCGAGACATGTACTTAGACGAACAAGGCAATGTAATACCTAATAGATCTATTTATGGCATACACGCAAGTGGTGTACCTGGCAGTGTTGCGGGTATGTGGTTAGCTCATAAAAAACACGGTACGGTAGAATGGAAAAAATTAGTACAACCTGCCGTTACTTTAGCTGAGCAAGGTTTTATTGTGCCACCAAAGTTGGCGCAAGGGGTTAGTAATTACATAAGCTACTTAAACGAGCAAAAAATAGATGTTAACTTCGAAAAATATTTTGCTGGTTTAAAAGCCAATGAAAAATTTACACAACCTGAGCTGGCAAAAACATTAAAGCGAATTCGCGATGATGGACAAGCTGGGTTTTATGAAGGCGAAACAGCCAATATTATCGAAAAATTTATGCGTAAGCATGGCGGTATTATTACCAAAGCTGATTTAAAAAATTATACGGCCAAGTCTCGCACACCATTAAAAGCAAGTTGGAACGGGTATGAAGTGCTTACTTCGCCGCCACCCAGTTCAGGCGGTATTGCAATTTTACAATGGCTAAAAATGTATGAACTGCAAAAACTACATAACGAAGTGGCTCATAATTCGTCGTCTTACGTGCATTTACTTTCTGAAATAGGAAAACGCGTGTTTGCAGACCGAGCAGAGTACTTAGGTGATCCTGACTTTTTTGATGTGCCAGTAAACGCATTACTCAATGAATTATATTTAAAAAAGCGCATGGCTGATATCTCATTAACCGCGATTTCAACAACCGAAAAAATAAAGCCCGGACTGAAAGAAAGCGAACAAACCACACATTTTTCTATTGTTGATAAAATGGGGAATGCCGTAGCAAATACCACAACTATAAACTTAGGGTTTGGTAGTGGGGTTGTAGTTGAAGGCGCCGGGTTTATTTTAAATGATGAAATGGACGACTTTAGCGCAAAACCGGGTGTTATGAATGCGTTTGGTGCGTTAGGTGGTAAAGCTAATGAAATACAGCCACATAAACGCATGCTGAGCTCCATGACACCGACCATTTTATTAAAGGATAACACGGTAAAAATGGTAACAGGCTCACCGGGTGGTACAACGATTATTAGCTCGGTTTACCAGTCAATTTTAAATGCAATAGAGTTTAATATGAGTGCAGATCAGGTGGTTAACGTGCCTCGCTTTCATCATCAGCTGTGGCCTAAAAACGTTATACGTGTTCACGAAGGGTTAAATGATGCGGTAAAAGTAGAGCTTCAAAAAATGGGTTACACAATTGACGAGCGCCACTTTGGTGACATGCATGTGATTATTAATAAAGATGGGGAATTAGATGCTGCGTCTGAAAATTCAGGAAGAGGTAAATCAATCGTTTTTTAACTAATTAAAATTAGATTTATAAAACCGCTCAGTATGTACTAAGCGGTTTTTTATTTACTATGGCTTAGAGCCAGCGAATTGCGCTGGTTACTCGCTCGTTATAGGTATCTAGTGGTGCACCCACACTGGCAACCAAAATGGTATCAGCCTGCGACCCACGATTGATTTGGCCTTCAAAGCGCTCATCTTGGAAATGATCATTTCCCAAACCAAACGATTTATTTTCTGAAGGTACAATAAATACCGTCATTGGTCCAAAGTCCGATTCAAAAATTAAATGTAAGCCTCTTTCCCCTTTAAAATCACAAAACATAGCGTAAGTTATATCGCCAGGAAGCTCATCTATGTGACCACCAAGTACGGCCAGTTTGTCATTGACACTTTGAAGGCTGATAGGGGATTTTTTATCAAGGGCATTTATTTCGTAGTACACATGCGCAAGTGCATGCTCGCCCGCTTCGTGGCCAATATGCTGTTCTGAGCTGAAAAAGAACGCACTCACTGCGACCATGAATGATGCTGCTAAGGCAAGGTGCACACGGTCAAACTTAAAACGCGATTTAGCGTCAACAACATTGGTGCCAGCAGCTTGCTCTTCTTGTAAGGCTTTTTCTTTTAACGATGTATTTAAAATAATACGATCGGCTAGGTTATCAGGCACAGGTATGTCGAGTGCATCTTGAAGGTGTTTATCAAATTCTTTCATTTCGGTAATAAAACTTTGTCGCTCAGGGTTGCTCTGGGCAAACTCCATAAGTTCCTTATCTATATCGTTTGGTTGCGCAATAGTGCGGCGACGAAACTCAAGTTCATCCATTATTTTGATGCCCCTTTAAGTTGTTCATCATCACGGCTTAAAGCCTCTTTAAGTTGGTTTCTAGCACGGTATAAACGTGTCATCACCGTGTTTTTATTTAAATCGAGTATGTCGGCAATTTCCTCGCCGGTGCACCCCATTACGACCTGTAATAATAGTGGCTCTCTGTATTCGTCAGATAGCAATCCAATTTGTCGTTGAATAACGGTTTGCTCCATTTCATCATCAAGCGAGTGGCTGGTTTCATCAACTAGCGTATCGTTTTCCACATCACTGTAATCAAACTGTTTACGTTCAAATCGTCGTGCGTTTTCTCTGCGTAAAATAGTCAGTAACCACGGCTTTGCTGCTTTTTGATTGAGTAAAGAATCAAGTGAGCGCCAAGCGCGCAAAAATGTCTCTTGTACTAAATCATCAGCTATGTGCGGATCACGGCACAACCAGTATGCAAAGCGGTAAAGCTCTTTATTATAAACGTGAACTAAGGCTTCATAACGTTTTTGTTTCTCTGCCATATCGATTAAGACCTGATTATTAGATTTTTTATTTCCCAGCATAAGCACTTTTTTACTACTATATTTTTATTTAATGAAAAAAGACTCATACGTAACTTTATTTTAGCTATAAAGGTCTTTTAATACAGTTTGTTGCGAATTTGATGCTTGAGCTTGCTCACTCTCAAGTATTTTTATAATAGCACCAAGGTCACTGTTTGTAGCTTTATTTCCATACAATTGCGCTTGTAATTGAATTACCTCAGTACTCAACTGTGAGTTATTAATCCGTCGGCATAACTCATCAATAGCGCCGGTATCCTGTTTGGTTATTTGTACTGCGTAATTATTTAGCTCATTGTAAAAGGCCTTAACATCACCTGCTTTTTGTATGTTTAACAGCTTTTTTAAACTTGGCTTGCTGAGTGGAGTAGGTAATTGCTTCACTTTTTCAATGGTATTTATATTAGAACGGGTAAACCAATAATAAATTGCAGTGCCAATCCATAAAATATAACCCAGTACAGCAACAGCAATAAGCCATAGTGGCGTGTAGCTGCGAGCAGTTTGCATTTGGGCTGATGTATTAGCGTCAGCTTTAGTTTCATCAACGGGTGTGTTATCAATACTTTGCTCTGTATTTACAGGGGTATTAACAACGGTGCTGCTTGGCGTTACAGTAATTTTACGCGCTGGGAGCGTGGCAAAACTAATACGGTTAATTTTAGTATTAAACCAAGGTAATTTAATTTCAGGTAAGGTGTAAGTGCCCGGTGTTTGTGGCAATAATGCATACGATGCAGTTTGTTGCGAAACAACACGCCCATTTCTTACTGCGTTGTTGTTCTCTTTTTGATCAGGGTAGCTACGGATCCCATTTATTGTTGGCATTTCTATATCTGGGAGTTGCTCTTTGGTTACGCCAAGCGCTGTAAGTGTAATTGTACGAGTTATAGGTGTACCGACTTCAATGGTGTCATCACTTGGTTGCCATTCTTCACCAAGGTTCACCAGCTCACTAGGTAGCCATGCACCTTTGTAATCACTGGGAATGGGTTTAATTTCTATCTGTTGGTCTTCGCCAATTGCAGATACTTCCAACTGGCGATAATTTTGTTGCACTCGGCCCTGAAATACGGGGGCAGCAATAGTATAAGGACCACTTTTTTGGGGTTGAATTAAATACTCCCGAGTAATAACCAGGTAGCGTTTACCATCAACTAATTCGTAACTTTCTGTCTGTTTACCTAGTTGTGTTAGCTGTGCATCTTCCATGCTCGGTGTACTTAAACTACCATCAAGTAACTCTTTAGCTAAGTATAGTTTTAGTGTGTAAACGCCTGCTTCTTGCACATAGAGTGAATTGCTAGAAAGTGATGTTTTTACAAAAATGTCGTTATTATTGTCAGCGTTTGCGGCACGTTTTGTCACGGTTAAATCAATTGGCTGCGAGCTTAATCCACTTACCGTAAATGAGGGGATAGTGTACTGCCCCTCGGTGCGGGTCATTAATTTAACGCTCCACGTAGTTTGTTTATTAATGCTACCGTTTATGATGTTAGTTCGCGTACTTAAACTTGTTGGGCCGACTACAAAATCTTTCAGCAGTACAGACGTATCGGGTTGTTCACCTTTCACGTTATCGTCTACTGATATATTGAGCATAAAAAACTCCCCCGCCAAAACAGGGTTTTTATCTACGCTCGCTTGAAGTTTTGTCGCTGCGAACGAGGGGATCGCGCATAGTAGCAATAAACAGCAAAATAATCGCATTACCATGATTTTTCTACTCCTGTAGGGCGGCGTTGATATTGTCTTTTTTGGGCTTCGAGTTGCATTTTATTCCGTAGTAAAATTGCCGGGTCGTCCGGTACTTTTCTGAGTAACTGATTAAGCTGCTGGGCTTTTTCTTTTTCTTCATTTGTAAGCTCACTGGCTTGTGCTTGCATTGCCTGTTGTTGCGCTTTTTGTTTTTGCTCGTCGCTAACGGGTTGCTCACTCATTGCTTGCGATTGGGGCTGTTGCTGGTCAGACTGTTCAGCGTTTTTATTTTCGCTTTGTTCGCTGTGTGGCTGTGCTTGCATATCAGGTTTATTTTGCTCCTCTGATTGCTCACCGGTTTGACCTTGCTGATCATCAGAGGGTTCAGATTCTTGCTCTGATTTTTCGCTCGCATCGCTCTGGCTTTGGTTTTCACCTTTTGCGGAGTCGTTTTGCTCATTATTTTGTTGCTCTTGCCCAGATTGTTCGTTATTGGGTTGTTGGTTTTGATCGCCTTGTTGCTGGTTTTCTTGATTTTGAGATTCATCACCACTTTGTTCTTGCTGGTTCTGCTGTTCTTGTTGATTCAACAGCTGCTCAACTAAGGCTTGGTTATCTGCGGCTTGACTAAAATCACTTTGCAGCGTTTGAGCTTGCTTATAAGCGTTTATTGCCTCTTCAAGTTTGCCCGCTTTGGCAAGTGCATTGCCATAGTTATAGTAACCTGTGGCGGACTTATCTTGACCAAATGCATCTAAAGCGGCGTTATAATTGCCTTGTTTGTAAAGCGCTGCGCCTTTTAATTGGTTTGACTTCGCGTTAGCGGCTTTGTCGTATTCTTCATTTTTATAGGCGGTGAGAGCCCGTTGGTCTATATTTTTTAATAGTGTAGGGAGCTCCAATGCATACGCGTTTTGCTGAGGTAAAAAGGTAAGCAACAAAACCGCGCCTAAAAAGGCAGAGCGCCTGAATAAATACAAACCAAATGGTAACAAGAGCAAAAGCCCGTAAATACCGGCGTCAATGCGCCACAGTGCTTGGCTTTGTGTTTCATCTTTTAATAACTCACTATTAGCCATTGGCGAAAACGTATTTATGTCGCTATTACTTGGTTGATAGCGCGCAAATTTCCCGCCACTGCGCGTTGCTAAGCTTTTTAGTTGTGAAATACTTATAGTAGGGATGACAATTTGACCGTACCGGTCTTTTAAAAAACCACCTTCAGGTAACTTTATAGGCGCACCTTGCTCTGACCCTACACCATAAATGTTGAGTCTAAATGTTGTGTTATTTATAAAGCTTGTTACATCGCTTTGTTCTTCTTGTTCTATACCATCGGTTATTAAAATAATATCGCCATCAATATAACCTGCTTGATTTAATAACTCTTTTGCCATATCTAGGCCAGCTAAAACATTGGAGCCCTTGTCGGGCATTATGTCGGGGCTCAAGCTTGGAATTAAATTGCTGAGTGTTGTGGCATCATTGGTTAGTGGCGATATGGTATACGCAGTGCCAGCATAAGCAACTAGCGCGGTGTCACCTTCTTTAAAAAGCTCAATCATATCAAGGGATTTAAAACGAGCTTGCGTTAACCTGTTTGGTAAAATGTCGGTGCTGTACATTGAATAAGACATATCCATAACGATGACACGAGCACTTTTGCTTTGAAAAACGGGTACCTGTTTTTTTTCAAAGCTTGGGCCTGCACTGAATAAAACCCCTAAACTGCAAAATACAGCTATCAGCCAAAGTGGTTGGTTGGCTTTTGTGTTGGTATCATTGATGACAAATTGGGCTAAGTGCGGTGCAATTAATTGCACGTCTGTGGTTTTTTTGTGCTTAATTAACGCTACAAAAAATAGGCCGATTGCAGGTATAAGCAGCCATAAAATGGCGGGGCGAATAAATTCAAAATCCATTAGTTTGGCTCCTTTAATACGCGCAATGTACTTAGCATCACGTTTAAGCTAATTAGTAAAATGGCAATAAGTAGCGGGTAATAAAATAATGAGCTTTGTGGGCGAAAGGTTTTTTCGTCCGCACTAATGGGCTCTAGCTTATCAAGCTCTGCGTAAATCTGTTTGAGGCCCGCTACATCCTTGGCTCTAAAGTAAAGGCCGCCGGTATCGTCAGCTATATTTTTTAGTAGGCGCTCATCTAAATTACTTCCGCCTGAGCCACCCATATTAAATAGGCTAAAGCCACGTGGGTTATCAGAGCCGACACCTATGGTATAGACTTTAATGCCCTCTTCGCGGGCGAGTAATAATGCGTCGTCAGGGTTTAAGTTACCCGCGGTATTTTGACCGTCTGTTAATAGCACAACGATTCGGTTGCTGTCGTCTTTACTAGCAAAACGTTTCACTGATAAGCCAAGTGCGTCGCCAATAGCTGTCGCGCGTCCAACTAAACCTATTTGTGCTTCGTTAAGCATTTTAGTTACCGTTTTTAAATCGCGCGTTAAAGGTGTTTGTAAAAACGCCGTATCGCCAAACAAAATAAGTCCAAGTCTGTCGCCAGTGCGTTGTTCTATAAAGTCGCTAAGTACTGCTTTTACCATTGTTAAGCGGTCAACATATTGACCATTGTAGGCCATATCCTGTTCGGTCATGGAGCCAGATAAATCCACCGCAAGCATGATATCTCGGCCTTCATTTGGCAACAAAATAGGCTCGTCTAACCACGTGGGGTTAGCAGCTGCGCTGACAAGTAATAACCAAAGTAGCCATTCAAATAACGATAAACGACGTGATCGAGGTTCAATACTTTGATTACTCAAGCTGTGCTGAGCAAACCCCGGAATTCGTAAGCGAGTATTGTTACTACTTGCTGCTGGCTTTAGTAATAAAAGCAGTAAAGGTAACGGAAGGAGCAAAAAAAGCCATGGCCAACTAAATTCAAACATATAGCGGCTCCTTTACTTTAAAGTTTTTGATTGCTTGTCGAAATTTTTTACTTAAATCGACATTGTTATTTTCGCTACTGTATAAGCTTAAAATTTCTTGCTCAGTAAACGTAAGTCCACTGAGTGTATTAAGCGTTTCACACCACTGCTTTGTAGGTTGTGTGGCAAGGTGCTTACCGTAATATTCAACAACCAGGCGTTTTAAAATAATATGTAAATGCTGAGGGTATTGCTCTTGTTGGCTTAATGATACGGCAAAACGTTTTGCTTTTTTAAATTGGTACGCTTTATAAATTGCATACACACCGGTTAAAAGCGCAATGCAAAGTAGAGTAATAATAACCCACCAAGCAGGGGCGAGTGGCCACCAATCAACTTGGTTAGGTGCTATTACATCGTGCAGGCCATCGAGTGGATTGGTTTGCATGGTTTATTTTCTCACAAGCTGCAGTTCAAGTGGTTCGGCTGCATTGAACGATATTAAATTAAGACCCGATTTAGTTAAGCGAGTAAGGCGCTTATTGAATGTATCTTCAGCATTTTTAGCAAAGCGCGCTCTAAAGGTATTATCCATTAGTGGCAAAGCAATATCTTGGCCATTTGTACTAACGCTTACAGTATCTTTATAAGCCGGTAATTGATGTTCAAATGGGTCGCTAATATGACACCCGATAAGCTCACAATGGCGGCTAAGTATTTCAAGCTGTTTGAAGCTTGCATCGTCAAGAGAACTAAAATCTGATACCAAATACACTAAGCTCCCCGGCTTTGCCAAATGATTAAGGCGCTTTAGGTTATCACTAAAGTTATTGTGGGCTTTTGCATCTATTCCCCCAAGGGCTTGCTGGTGGTTAGCACATAAATTGTGACAAAGCTTTAATACGGCTTTTTCTCGCGCGCTGGGTTTGAGCTCTAAATGAGCGTGTTGATTAAATACAATGCCGCCAATTCTGTCGCCACGCTGGCAGGCAGACCATGCAACTAAAGCACTAATGTGCGCAGCTTGCACTGACTTAAGCAGGAGCTTTGAGCCAAATAACATCGAGTTTGAAAAATCGGTAAATACAAAAACAGGGCGTTCTTTTTCTTCTTGAAAAAGTTTTGTATGGGTTTCGCCTGTACGCGCTGTAACTCGCCAGTCAATTGAACGAATGTCGTCACCTTGCTGGTAATGGCGAACTTCGGCAAATTCCATACCACGGCCTTTATGCGGTGCAAGATATTGCCCTGCTAAAGTATTTTTAATTTTAACCTTAGGAGCAAGCTCAAGCAGTTGCGCTTTGGCTTTGTAATACATCAGCTCTTTTAGTGCTAAATTAACACCGTGGCTATGGCTTTGTTTCAGCCATACCTGAGGGTCTAATTGTTTATGCATAAATTAAGGTACAGCTACCAGTTCTACAATTCGGCTAATTACTTGGTCTTTTGTAATACCATCGGCTTGGGCTTCGTAGCTCAAAATAATGCGATGGCGTAGTACATTATGAACAACCGCTTGTATGTCGTCAGGGGCTACAAAGTCTCGGCCCTGTAACCATGCATGAGCACGTGCACATTTATCGAGCGCGATAGTGGCACGAGGGCTGGCCCCAAATTCAATCCAGCGGCCTAGTTGTTCATCTAATTGCGCGCCTTCTCGCGTAGCAATAATAAGTTGAACCAAATACTGCTCAAGAGGCTCGGCTAAGTACAAACCTAAAATTGCTTGGCGGGCAGCAAATAAATCGCTTTGGCTAATTTTTTGTAAAACAGCTTGTTGCTCTTTTAATGCTTCACCGCGCGTTAGGCGTAAAATGTCTAGCTCGTGCTCGGCGCCCGGATAACCAATACTTAAATGTAATAAAAAGCGGTCAAGCTGTGCTTCTGGCAGCGGGTAAGTACCTTCTTGCTCTAGCGGATTTTGAGTGGCCATTACTAAAAATAAGTCGCTAAGTGGGTAGGTGTTTTTTCCTACCGTTACTTGGCGCTCAGCCATGGCCTCTAGTAAAGCTGATTGTACTTTTGCTGGGGCACGGTTTATTTCATCAGCCAAAATAAGGTTATGAAATAAAGGGCCTTTCTCAAACACAAACTCGCTTGTTTGTTGGCGGTAAATATCGGTGCCAGTTACATCGGCCGGTAATAAATCGGGTGTAAACTGGACACGTTGAAACGAACCTTCAATCCCTTTTGCAAGCGCATTTACAGCGCGTGTTTTTGCAAGCCCTGGTGGGCCTTCAACTAATAAGTGGCCGTCAGCTAAAATAGCAATAAGTAGTGCTTGAGTAAGCTCTGGCTGGCCAATGATTTGTGTATCTAAGTACGTTTTTAATTGTGAAAATGCGTTAGCTGCCATAATAAGTGGACTGTCCTCGTCAGCTGGGTTAGTACCTAAATGGGTTAGGTTGCAAATACTGACCTATTTATAAGGTTTATAATAGGGTAACTCAAGAGTTAGACTGTATTTTTTAAAATAGTTCGTTATTTTTTAACGGTTTTTAGCGTACCACAAATCTTTGTAAATGCGTTTAAAAAAGCCTATTGTGTGATATGTAAACATGACTACTTTGTATAAATTTCAGTTTATCTATTGGCTTTAGCACACGGGTTGTTTAGAATCGAGGAAAACAAACAGGTCAGACCTGTCAGCGGGAGAGCATAAATGTCTGAGCAAAACATACTAAAAACACCAAAGGGTGATCGTATTGCCATTGTAAGTGGCCTTCGTACACCGTTTGCAAAACAAGCAACAGCATTCCACCACGTACCAGCACTTGATATGGGTAAATTAGTGGTTAACGAAATGCTTGAGCGATTAAATTTCGACAAGTCAGAAATCGATCAACTTGTATTTGGTCAAGTAGTACAAATGCCAGAAGCGCCAAATATTGCGCGTGAAATTGTACTTGGTACAGGCATGCCAGTTGGTGTTGATGCTTATTCTGTGTCACGTGCATGTGCTACCAGCTTTCAGGCAATTGCTAACGTAGCTGAGTCTATTATGGCGGGCTCTGTGAGTGTAGGTATTGCCGGTGGTGCCGATTCGTCGTCTGTATTACCTATTGGCGTAAGTAAAAAATTGGCCGGTAGCTTAGTTGATTTAAACAAAGCGCGTACTTTAGGCCAACGCTTACAAATTTTTTCAAAGCTGCGCTTAAAAGATTTAATGCCAGTACCGCCTGCAGTTGCAGAGTACTCAACAGGCCTTTCAATGGGGCAAACTGCTGAGCAAATGGCTAAAACACATAATATTAGCCGTGAAGACCAAGATGCATTAGCGCATCGTTCACATTCACTTGCTACCCAAGCATGGGCAGATGGCAAGTTAAAAGATGAAGTAATGACGGCACATTTACCGCCATACAAAAGCTTTATTGAAGAAGATAACAATATTCGTAAAAATTCGACAGTTGAAGGTTACGCAAAGCTTAAGCCTGTGTTTGACCGTCAACATGGTTCGGTTACAGCCGCAAATGCAACACCACTTACAGATGGTGCCGCTGCGGTATTGATGATGAACGAAAGTAAAGCACGCGCGCTTGGTTACGAAATTTTAGGTTACGTACGTAGCTTTGCGTTTTCTGCCATTGGTGTGGAGCAAGACATGTTAATGGGTCCTGCGCATTCAACACCTATCGCATTAGACAGAGCGGGTATTACCCTTGCTGATTTAGATTTAATTGAAATGCATGAGGCATTTGCATCGCAAGCCCTTGCGAACATGAAGATGTTTGCTTCAGACAAGTTTGCGCAAGAAAAGCTAGGTCGTAGTAAAGCAATTGGCGAAATTAACATGGATAAGTTTAACGTGAATGGCGGCTCGCTTGCATATGGTCACCCATTTGCAGCAACAGGTGCTCGCTTAATTACACAAAGCTTAAACGAGCTTAAACGTCGTGGTGGCGGTTTAGCATTAACAACAGCATGTGCTGCTGGTGGTTTAGGTGCAGCCTTTGTATTGGAGAGCGCGTAATGACAGATTCAGTATTTAATTTAGCGGTAGACGAAAATAAAATTGCCGTTGTAACGATTGACGTGCCGGGTGAAAAAATGAATACCCTGCGTGACTCGTTTGCAGACGATTTAAAAGCATTACTTACGCAAGCACAAGAACATGCTGTTAAGGGCATGGTTTTTATCAGCGGTAAAAGCGATAACTTTATTGCAGGCGCTGACGTAAAGATGCTTGATAGCGTAGAAAAACGTGAAGATGCACTTGCTATTAGCGAGCTGTGTCATCACGCTTTTTTTGATATGAAAAAACTACCATACACTACAGTAAGTGCCATTCATGGCGCTGCGCTTGGTGGTGGTTTAGAGTTTGCATTAGCGTGTGATTACCGTGTTGGTACAGATAGCGATTTAACTAAAATTGGCCTACCTGAGGTTCAACTAGGTTTATTACCTGGTGGCGGTGGTACGCAGCGTTTAACTAAAATAGTGGGTATTCAAAAAGCACTTGAATGGATGCTTACTGGTAAGCAAATTCGTCCTAAGCAGGCAAAAAAAGCCGGTGTTTTAGATGATTGCGTACCGCAAAGCGTGCTTTTAAAAGTGGCAAAAGAGTTTGCTGCCAAGAAAAAGCCTCAAGCTAAAGAGCCAAAGCTCGACAAAGTAAGCAAGCTATTAGAGTCAAACCCATTTGGTCGTAACTTTATCTTTAAAAAAGCAAAAGAAAACGTACTGAAAAAAACGGGCGGCCATTACCCAGCGCCACTGGCTATTATAAAAGCAGTACGAGCGAGCGTTGAGCTTGATGAGCTTAAAGCATATAAAACCGAGGCAGAAGGGTTTGCAACGCTTGTTATGAGTGAGCAATCTAAAGCGCTTCGTGGTTTATTTTTTGCAACCACCGAAATGAAAAAAGAGTGGCGCAACGATGACGCGCCAGCAGTGACTAAAACTGCCGTGTTAGGTGGCGGGCTTATGGGCGCTGGTATTGCCCATGTAAGTGCTGTAAAAGCGAAAGTGCCTGTTCGTATTAAAGATGTCGCAGAACAAGGCATTAGCAATGCGATGAACTACACCTACAAAATTCTTGATAAGCGCCTTAAGCGCCGCATTATGTCTAAAGCAGATATGCAGTTAACAATGAACCGTATCACCGGTACAACTGACTACAGTGGCTTTAAACACATTGATTTAGTTATTGAAGCGGTATTTGAAGACTTAGCACTTAAGCAAGGTATGGTTGCAGACGTTGAACAGCAATGCCAAGAGAATACAATTTTTGCGAGTAATACGTCATCGTTGCCTATTTCTCAGATTGCGGCAAATGCTACACGTCCTGAAAACGTAATTGGCTTGCATTATTTCTCTCCAGTAGAAAAAATGCCACTGGTTGAAATTATTCCGCACGAAGGTACGTCTCAAGAGACAATCGCACGTGTTGTTAATTTTGCGCGTAAGCAGGGTAAAACGCCAATTGTTGTTAAAGACATGGCAGGTTTTTACGTAAACCGCATACTTGCACCTTACTTAAATGAAGCGGCTAACTTAATGCTTGCTGGTGAGCCAATTGAAAAAATTGATGCAGCCCTTGTAGAGTTTGGTTTCCCAGTAGGTCCGCTTGCATTACTTGACGAAGTAGGTATTGATATTGGCTCTAAGATCGCACCTATTCTTGAAAAAGAATTAGGAGAGCGCTTTAAAGGACCTGATGCCTTTTCACGCATGATTGATTCAAAACGCCTTGGCCGTAAAACGGGTCGTGGTTTTTATGATTACGAGAAAAAAGGCAAAAAAATTGACGAGTCAGTGTACGAGTTGCTGGGTGTAACGCCTAATTCACGTTTAAACAAAAGCGAAATTGCTCAGCGTTGTGTAGCGCAAATGCTTAATGAAGCTGCGCGTTGTTTAGATGAGGGCATTATTGCAAGCCCACGTGATGGTGATATTGGCGCTATTTTTGGTATTGGCTTCCCGCCATTCCTAGGTGGTCCATTTAGCTACATGGATAAACTCGGTACGAGCAAAGTAAGTTCGGATATGTCTACGCTTGCTAATAGCAACGCTATATTTGCACCCTGTGAGTCGTTAGTATCAATGGCTGAGTCAGGTGAAACGTTTTATGGCGAAAAGCCAACACAAAACGAAACCGTTGCTGAAGTAGTAAAGCTAGAAACATCAGAGCAAGAAGCAGATGTTGTGCCTGAAGAGCAATCAGACGTTGCTAAAGATGACACTAAATAACGTTTAACACGTATTAAAAAACCGCATTTATATGCGGTTTTTTTGTGTCCTAACTAGGCTAAGTAACAGGCTTATAAGTAAGCTTAATCAGCATTTAAATGTTGCGCTATCATGTTACGGTCTTTTTCAGGCATGTTTTCCACGACTAAATTAAACGAATTATCAATCATGCGTTCAATTTCACCTTGGGGGATTGAACCGTCTAAAATAACCGTATTCCATAAACGCTTATTCATGTGGTAGCCTGGGATAACCGCGGGGAAAATATCGCGTAACGAAAGTGCCTCATCGGGATCACACTTTAGATTAAGCCACCAAATTACTTCACCGTTTTCGTTTGTTTCACCATCGTTACCAACAGCAAGCGTGGCGAACATTTTATGATTCACTTTATAGACATCAACCTCTTGAGCAAATGGTTTTGTAACCAACACAAGTGGCTTTTTGATTAAATACTCATGTACTTTTATTTGATCCATGATCCATTCCTTGAAGTCATACTAGGTAGATACACCATAGCAGTTTTTTAATGAATTGATTATATGTATTTTAGTATAAATATAGATTTTACAAGTCAATACAAGGTATAAGCCGTTTTAGCTCACTTTATTGTTGAACAAAGTTCAGTTCATGGTATGTTTCTGGCAATCAAAAAAATAATAGGATTTACACATGCCAAAGGCGAGTGAAGTAAAAAAAGGCACAGCTATTGAGTTTAATGGTCGTGTATTAGTAGTAAAAGATATTGTGCGCTCTGTTCCTCAAGGCCGTGCTGGGGGAAGCTTATACCGTATGCGTTTATACGATGTAGTAACCGGTGGCAAGGTTGATGAGACGTTTAAAGACAGCGATATGCTAACGCTTGCTGACTTAATTCGTCGTGAGGCTATGCTGTCGTACATAGATGGCGACGAATACGTGTTTATGGATAGCGAAGACTACACGCCGTATAACTTGAATAAAGATGCCATTAGTGAAGAAGTTTTGTTCATCAATGAAGAAACCCAAGGGGTGCACGTTATTGTCATTGATGGAGCGCCAGTAGGGCTTGATTTACCTTCAAGCGTTGAGCTTGTTGTAGAAGAAACTGATCCCTCTATTAAGGGCGCTTCAGCCAGTGCTCGTTCAAAACCAGCACGCATGTCTACTGGTTTGAATATATCTGTTCCTGAGCATATTTCAACGGGCGATCGCATTCGTATCAATACGGTTGAAAACAAATTTATGGGGCGTGCTGAAAAGTAGCGCTCATCAAATTATTAATTAAATTAAAAAGCTGCGGTTTAGCTAGGGTCTGTTGATCCTTCAAGGTTAAATTTGCAGCTGTCTGTTTGGTATGTAGGTAAGGCAGAGCCTATGTAGTGTGGTTATTCCCCATCAACTGGCGATAACGTCGCATTAATACTAAACAGCTGCAGCCCAAAGGGTTCTTCCTAAGGGCTATTGACTCTTTGTTACTCAGTTTTTACTTAATCTACTAGGTCACAAACCTCGCGCCGCGGTTAAATAGCCGCTGGTTTGAACAAAATTTAACCCGTAAAGATTAACAGGCCTAAATACGTTGCCTTTTTGTTAAAGGTGTATTGCTTTAAATTTAATCGAAGAAACGCTAAACTGCGCGCCAATTTAATTAGATAAGGTATGTGGTTTTGTGGTTTGTTTTACTTAGCAGTTTGTTTATCCCGCTTATGTACTTAGACACAATACAAAAAGGAATGCCCGTAAAGCGCTGGCTTGTGCTTAGTGCGCTGCTTGGCCCATTGGCTTGGTTTTTATTTAACGTTCATTACAGGCGAGCCTGGTTGAGATATGTCGGTGTTAATACCTGCATGTGGCGCGCTTAGCTTATAGACGCCACATTACTTTTTTTAGAGCTAATTAAGCTTGGCGTTGCTTTACTTTGTTGTTGTTTTAAAAAATCAGTAAATTCGTCTTTAGATAACGGTTTTGAGTAATAATAACCTTGTACCGTTTCGCAATTAAGCGTTTTTAAAATGTCTATTTGATGTGCTTGTTCTACGCCTTCGGCAACCACATGTAAGTCAAGGTTGTGAGCAATCGTGACGATTGAATCGACCATATTTCGGCCGCGCTCGTTTTTCATATCATCAATGAACGCCTTGTCTACTTTTAGTGTATTTAGTGGAAACTGTTTTAAATAAGCCAAAGAAGAATACCCAGTACCAAAGTCGTCCATGGCTAAATGAATACCTCGGGCGCTTAACGAGCGCATAATATTAATGGCTTCGTTTGGATCATCCATTACTGTGCCTTCAGTGATCTCTAATTCTAAAAAGTACGATGGCAAAGCATTTTTTTGCAAAATAATATCAATACGCGATGTTAAATCAGGAAGGCTAAATTGTTTAGCAGACAAGTTAACAGCAACGCGCCCATTAAACAGTCCATCGTCCAGCCATTTTTTTACATCGCGACAGGCTTTGTTTAAAACAACTTCACCAATATCTATTATTTGACCTGTTTCTTCAGCAATAGGGATAAATACGCCCGGACTTATTATTCCTTTTTTAGGAGTAATAAAACGGACTAACGCTTCCATGCCTGTTAACTTGCCCGTGCGTATATTCATTTTTGGCTGATAGTAGACTTCAAAGTGATCTTCTTTCAAACCAAAACGCATTAGGTTTTCAATTTGTAAGCGTTTAACTGCTTGGCGGTTCATGGTGTCGTTAAAAAACAGGTAGCTGTTACCTTTCTTTTTAGCATGATACATTGCGGTATCTGCATTTTTAAGTAGTACCTCGGGTGTGTTTCCATCTTCAGGAAACAACACAATACCAACGCTTGAGGTAATAGCCAGCTCGTGCCCTGCCATTTTAAATGGGGTGGAAATAGCCGCTAAAAACTGTTTCGCAGTGCGAGTGATTACATGAAGGTCGTTCGTATTTGACATTACAAGCGCAAATTCATCGCCTCCTAAGCGATAAAATACATCGCTTTCGCGGGTGAGTTTATTTAACCGCATAGCAAGCTTTGCCAGTAAACTATCACCTAGTTGATGACCTAATGAGTCGTTTATTTTTTTAAAGTTATCTAAATCAAAAACAAGTAATGCATGGTGAGCGTCTTGCTGAACCAGTTTATGTAAGTTAGTAAAAAATAAATTACGGTTAGGCAGGCTTGTTGTGCGATCTCGATTTGATAAATTATGCAGCTGCGACTCTGCTTTTTTTCGCTCTGTTAAATCAGAATAAACAACCACGTAGTTAGTAATTTGGTTTTGCTCGTTTTTAATTTCATCAATTGATATTTCTATTGGCAGCAATACACGCTCATTATTGCGCAGTTTAATTTCTTGCTGAATATGCTCAGTTTGGCGCACTACATCGATAATGTTTTCAACGTAACTTGTATCGTATCCAGGCAAATTAAAATCTTTATTTAGGTATTGTTCGCGCATACCACCAAATAACGTTAAAAAACTGGGATTTATATCGACTAATTTAAAGTTCTTATCGTAAATTGCCAGCGCATCAGTAAACGACTCAACACATTTAGCAAACAGATTTAATCGTTCTTCGGTTGATTTTAACTGTGAAATATCGCGAACAGTGCCTGTCATTCTGAGCGGGGCTAGATTTGCATCTTTTTCGATAACCTTGCCGCGGTCAAGCACCCAATGCCACTTGCCAAATGTATCTTTAATTCGGTATGTGGCTTCAAAAAAAACGCTTTGCTCTGCAAAATGTTTTTTTAGTAGATGCTCAACATGAGGAATATCTTGTGGGTGTATAAGTCCTTTATTTGGTGGGAAACCCATAATAGTGGGGGAGTTCATCATGTATTTATCGTTAATACGAATAACTTCGCCTGTTTTTATATTCCAATCCCACAAGGTGTCACCACTGCCTTCAACGGTACTTTTTAAACGTTTTTCAGAGAGGCGAAGTTGGCGACGAGAGCGCCTAAGCTTGTATATAACAAATAATAGGTATGGCAAAGCGAGCGCAATAATAGCGCTCGACAATAACAGCAGAGTGTCTGAATTGTATTTAAATGAAGACTCAAAGGCGTAAGTATCAAACGAGTAAGCAAGTAATACAGCGAATAGGTTTAGTTTTATTGTTTTTATTATCATTTTTTATTACTACTAATTTACTAATGACAATTTAAAACAAGCACATTCAAGAGTCAAAGAGAATGCGAGTAAACCGGTGTTTTTTGAGATTTATTAACTTTAGCGTTACTTAAAAGCTCGTATCTTGGCCTATCTTCATCAAAAAGTACCAGAGCATAATCTTTAATTTCTTGTAGAGTCAGCATGTTCAGTGCACAAAGCAATCGTTTTTGCATATCAAAATTATGATCTCTGTTACCTATGGCAAGCCATAAGCGTTGTGAGCGCAAACGTAAGTTTTTATCTTTTTCTGCAATATGCGTTTTTAAACCATGCTTTTGTTGCTGCCAGCTATGCTCGTCTAGCTCATTGATATTACTTAAATATTGATTCACAAAGTGAGTATGGCGATGTAGCAAGGTTTTTGAGTCAAATTTAGGGGACTGTATATAAAAAGCAATGCCTGCCCGGGTGTTAAAAGGCGCGTAACCCGCACCAACCAAATAACCTAATTGTTGTGTTGTGCGCAACTCGTTAAAGTAGTCTTGATTCATTAAATGATTTAACGCCATCATTTTAACTTTTTCGTTCACGTCATTGGTTTGTGCCTGGTAATACACAACCATGGCATGATCGTTACACGGTAACTCAATTTCATAACGTGTTGCTTTTTTTATTTCAAATAAAGGGCGTCTTAAATCGTCGATAGTTGTGGCATTCTGCAAATGTGCAGCCACCTTTTTTTGAAATTCTAAAGCATGATTTTCTTGCCAGTTACCATGTAAAAAAGACTCCACATGTAACGCCTTAAAAAAGTCTTGTCTAAATTCATTAAATTGCTGAAAACTTGTTGCTTTTAACGCTTCTGCTAAATCGTTAGGCTGTGGATTCCAAGGCATTAGTTTTGCACCTAAAATACTAAACAACTCACTAACAGGTTTGTTTTGGTTGCTGTTACGCCAATGCCTAACAAGTTGTTTTTTATACTCGGCAAAGCGCTTTGCACATATATCTACATTAAATAACGCATCTAAAAGTTCATCGACGAGTTCTAATTGGCTCGATGATAACCCTGCAGTATGTAGTGTAAGTCCCCCTTGGTGGGAGGTTAAATGATAACTTAAACCAGCCAGTTCTGCTGGGTAAAACTGTTCGCCAACACTATCCATAAATAAATCGGTAAATAAGCGTGTTAGCGCCATGTGCTTTACGTCTTTTACCGCAAAGTCAGAGTCCATAGCTAAATAAAAATGACCTTTCGCTACTCTAAATGTGCTGTCTTGTTTAAACCAAAAATCAAACCCCGGTTCTTTTACTAAAAGTGTGGGTTGCTCTTGGGGCTTTTCTATTTCGAAAAGCTCAACCTCTTTAGTGAGATATGGGTTTGCAGTGGGTAGGTACATATCTTTAAGTGGTTTATTGATATCACTAAGGGCATCAAGCCAACTAGGTGATACTTTTTCTACTTTATAGGGTGTGTTGTACCACGCAGTTTTATGCTCGGGTTCTACGTCAGGGTGAATGAGTACAATACGCATATTGTTAGGTTTTAACCATTGCATCGCCATTTCGTGCGTTGCTTTATTAAAGCCTTCCATTAGGTAGTCACCTTGTACATAGTTGCATTCGTCATAATGCTGCATATTGATGCTCAAACTACTTACCCAATCAATAAGTCGTGATTTTTCTTGGTTATCAAACGCAATTTGTAAAAGATTTTTTTTGTCTTGATATAAGCGGGGCAGCTTTTCTGTGTTGGCATTAATTAAACATATGTACTCAAAAAGCATTTCGATAATATCTTCAAAATATTCTATACCCTCATCGGTAAGCGCCATGCTGACATTAAAATCTTTAAAGTTACTGCCGTTAATGCCCCCTCCCGCTGAAAGGGCATTTATCCAACCTTGCTCTTTTAAAATAGAATACAGTGAGCCTTGTCCTTCATAACCGAGTAAATGTGCAATAAAACTGACGGTTTTATGTCGGTAAAAGTCATCAATATTAGGCATGGCAAAACTAACGATTAGTTTTTGCATGTGTTTGTGTGGCTCTATGTGTAAAATTTTCCCTAGGTCTTGTTTTCGATAAAGTGGCTCGCTGATCTCAGGTTTTACAGATGCTTTATTTCCTGAAATTTGGCTAAAGTGAGCTTTTACCCAGGTTTGAAGAGTGTCTAGCTTTTCGTTTGCACATACAACTAATGTCATCCATTGTGCTTGGTAATGCTCATTAAAAAAGTCACAAAGTTCGTCGCTAATGCAGCGTTCTCTGTCTGCGAGTGTTTGCAGGTTACCAACAGAAAACTTAGCGAAAGGATGCGCAGGGTTAACCGTTTCTTTATGGGCCTGATAAATGCGACGGGCATCGTCCTTAATTTTTAATTTAAATTCTGCATCTATGGCATTACGTTCTTTTTCTGTCTCATTAGCACTTAACAGTGGGGCAATAAAAAAGCGGCTAAATTGTAGTAATGCGTGTTCAAACTCTTGATTGTTTATATCAAAAAAGTAGCAGCTGTGTTCTGTACCGGTCCATGCATTTGTGTTTCCGCCTGCTTGCGAAACAAAATTATTAAAACTTCCAGAATCTGGAAATTGGTCTGTGCCTAAAAAAAGCATGTGCTCTAAAAAGTGAGCAAGACCTTGCCTATCAGCAGGATCGTCAAAGTGGCCCGCATTTACAGCCATTGATGCTGCAGCCTTTGTTGAATCTTTATCTTGCACAAGCAATACTTTTAGACCATTGTCCAGTGTAAGGGCGCGATATGCTCTATTATCATTGCGGCTGATATTCAAATGGTGCTCCTGAAACTAAACGTTTACTTGATAACAACAGAGGATAACTTCAGGGCAGCAAGGGTGTGCTAAAAGATTTACCTGAATGTCGTGAAAGAACTATTTTAGAAAAAATAAGTTTATGTTGTTAATATAGCTGACAAGTGAGCAAACTGGCTACTGTTTATATTCTTTAATCGGTTGATTTTTTATGAAAACAATCTTAATAATGCGCCACGGCGAAGCTGCACCTATGCAGGCCGATGATGCGGCAAGAAATTTAACCCAAGTGGGTCATTTAGAAGCAAAAAAAATGGGGCAGTGGCTTGCCAATACGCAAAAACCGGATGCATTGTTAGTTAGCCCTTACGTACGAGCTCAACAAACAGCAAACGGGGTCGCTGAAAGCATCACGTTTAAATATAGCGAAACGTGTGCCGATATTACCCCGGAAGGCAAACCGCATGTTGCAGCTGATTACCTTGAAACACTCATCCAAATGCACCCCGAGTGTAATAGCTGGTTAATTGTAGCGCATATGCCAATAGTGAGCTATTTGGTTGATCAGCTTTGCCCAGGAAACATGCCTATATTTAATACAGGCGCTGTGGCTGTCATTCATTACAATGAAAATACGAATCGTAGCGAATATATAAATATAAACGCTCCTGCCGATTTATAAATTAAGAGACTAATATGACCATTGAACGTCTTCAAACCGGTGCGCGAATGAGCCGCATTGTAAAGCACAACGGCACTGTGTATTTGTGTGGACAAGTATGCGCTGATGCTGAAAAGGGAATAACAGAGCAAACGCAAACCATGCTCGATAAAGTAGAAGCATTGCTAGATGAGGCAGGTAGCTCAAAAAAGCATATGTTAAGCGCAACAATTTATGTAAAAAGTATGGAATATTTTGCCGACATGAATGCTGTATGGGATGCATGGATACCAGAAGGTTATGCACCAGCACGCGCCTGTGTAGAAGCTAAAATGGCGCGCGATGCGCTATTGGTCGAAATTTCGGTAGTGGCAGCGCTAAAGGACTAATTTTGTATGAACAAATCGCGGGTGGTACTCATAACCGGTTCTAGCCGAGGTATAGGGGCAGCCACCGCTGTTTATTTTGCGCGCCACGGATATGATGTATGTATTAACTATAAGACCCATTTAACTCAAGCAGAATACGTTGCCGATAGAGTAAGAAGTTATGGTGTACGAGCCGAACTAGTAAGGGCCGATGTATCTCAAGAGAGCGATGTTAACGATTTATTTTCACGTATAGATAAAGTATTTGGTCGGCTCGACGTGCTTGTAAATAATGCCAGTGTGCTTAAACCTCAAATGCCTCTGCTAAACATGGACGCAAAGCGAATTAACGAATTACTCACTACAAACATTACCAGTACATTTATATGTAGCCGAGAAGCCATAAAGCGTATGTTACCCGGTAGCAGTATTGTTAATGTGTCATCGGTAGCGGCTAAAACAGGTTCACCTAATGAATACATTGATTATGCAGCGACAAAGGGCGCTATTGATACATTAACCATTGGTCTCGCCAAAGAGGTTGCTTGTAAAGGCGTGCGTGTTAATTGTGTTAGGCCAGGTCTTATTTACACTGATATGCACACAGATGGTGGTGAAGAGGGGCGGGTAGAACGGCTTAAAAGTAATCTTCCTCTGCGTAGGGGTGGGCAACCTGAAGAAGTGGCTGCTGCAATATACTTTTTAGCCTCACATTCTGCTTCATTTACTACAGGCACTTTTATTGATGTAGCTGGTGGCTTATAAATTAAAGTAAAACCGCTAACCAAAACGTTAAACTCACTACACTTAAAATAGTAGATAGCACCACCGCTCCTGCAAGCGTTGCTTCATGTTGTTTAATTTGACTCGCTATTAAATAGGCGTTTACGCCAACAGGTGAGGCACTTAATAAAACTAGTACGGTTAGTATTTGCGGGTCGAGCTTAAATATATACGACCCAATAAATAGTACGCCTGCCGGCAATATCATAATTTTTAAAATCGAGGCAATTAAAGCAGGTTGCCAGTTTGCTGCTATTTTATAAAACGCTAGGTTTGCGCCCAATACAAATAGCGCACAGGCTATTGCAGGGGTTGCTAATAATGCCAAACTGTCCGTTAAGTTTTTAAATAATACAATGCCCGAAACGTTAATGATTAAGCCACAACCAATACTTAAAACAATAGGGTTAAGCACCATGCTTTTGCCAAACTGTGACCACGAGAACGAACTGCTATTGCCCTTTGCCCCAATTAAATAGGTCAGTGCAAATAATAAAGTGCTGTGGAAGGTGATGATCATAAAAGCAATGGCTATTTTCTCTTTGCCCAGCGATGCAATAATGATAGGAATCCCTACCAACACCATGTTTGAGTAACTAGCCGCAAGACCAAATACGCCGTGTTTTTGGTAATTTTTACTATTATTTTTATTCAAATAAAATCGGTCGACTAAAATACCTAATCCAAAAATACACAACACCGGGATATAAAAACTTAAAAATGCAGAAAGACTAATGCTTTGCTTTAAGTCTATTTGCGACATATTCAATAATAAAAAAGCCGGCAAACTTATGTAAAAAGTAAATTTACTCAGCCCTGTAATGTGCTGTTTGTTAAAAAAAGAAAGCCGGCAACAGCCATAACCCAATGCGACAATGAATATAAGTGGAAAAATAATAGAAACAATATGCACGTAATTACTTCCTAGTAATATGTTGGGTTAGCGTCTAAATTCATCGCTTTGTGGTAAGTTTATCAAAATAAGTACCGCGCCTTTACCACCGTATTCAAGTGGCGCTTGATGCATTGCAATTACGTCTGGGTGCTGAACTAGGTACTGAGGAATTTTATGTTTAAGTATGCCACCACCAATTCCGTGCACAACACACGCACAATAATAATGTTGTTTTTTACATTCGTGAATGAGTCCTGCTAATTCATCTTTAGCAATTTCTTTGTTTAAGCCATGCAAATCAAGCGTTAAATCAGGTGCAAAGTCGCCTCGTCGTAATTGCTTAGGTAAATAAGTGTCGTGCCCTTCTTTTACATAATGGACAGTACCGTGGGTGTCTATATCGGGAATATATTCATCTGAGAAATAAAATTCAGATTGAGCCTGCTTTTTTTGCTGGGCAAATTGCTTTGCTTGTGACACCTTAGGTTTTGTATCAAAACGATGAGTATCTTGTTTAAATACTTTAGCGCCTGTGATCGTTTGGCGAAATAAGTCTATGTCGTCATTGCTTAGGGACGATGGTGATGGAGAGTCTTTTTTCATAACAATTACCTAAACAAAAAAACGTAAAAACGCAGCGCAAAAGGCGGTACAATACTTAAATGAGAGGCAATTGTAATTTGCTAAGCCAATATAGGCAATGCAATCGTCTTAAAGACTCAAAACAGTCAGTAAGCTAATACAGGTAAAAATATATGAGCGATTTACAAATTGAAGAAGCAACACTCGAAGAAGCTGTTGCAGAACTGTCAACTTTACATGACTGGTTACGTTGGACTACAAGCCAATTTGCAAGTAGTAGTATATTTTTTGGACACGGAACAGATAACGCGTGGGATGAAGCTGTGAGCCTGCTTTTACCAGCGCTTAGCTTACCCGTTGATGCACCAAAAGAATTAATGCATGCGCGTTTAACAAGTACAGAAAAAAACCGACTAGCGAGTCTTATTGCTGAGCGTATAAACGACTGCACTCCAGTTCCTTATTTAACTAACATTGCATGGTTTGCAGGTATGCCGTTTTACGTAGATGAACGTGTACTAATTCCTCGTTCACCATTTGCAGAACTTATTAGCAATCGTTTTACGCCTTGGCTTGTTGAGCCAAACTCGGTAAATCGTATTTTAGATTTATGTACAGGGTCGGGTTGTATAGCCATCGCACTTGCACAAGCATTTGAGCAAGCGCAAGTAGATGCTGTTGATATTTCGTATGAAGCGCTTGAAGTAACTGATATCAACATTAATGATTATATGTTAAGTGATCGAGTACTGCCTATTCAATCAGATGTATTTAGTGGCGTAGAGGGCCAAAAGTACGACTTAATTGTGGCTAATCCACCGTATGTGGATGCTGAAGACATGGCAGACTTACCGCGTGAATTTCACCATGAGCCAGAGCTAGGCCTTGCATCAGGGCACGATGGTCTTGATGTAACGCGTACTATTTTAAGCGAAGCCAGCAATCATCTAACCGATAACGGTTTGTTATTTGTAGAAGTGGGGAACTCTATGGTACATATGGATGCTTTATATCCAAATGCGCCATTTGAATGGATTGAGTTTGAGCAAGGTGGGTTAGGCGTATTTGTTATTAGCAAAAAACAGCTAGATGAGTATTTTTCAAAATAACACGACTTGCTTTAGGTTAATATGAACTAACTTAAACGCGAGTGAATACATGGCTGGGCATATTAGCCCAGCTAATTGTCGTCATTAGGAATGAGGAAAGTTAATGGCAGGTAATAGCATTGGACAGTTATTTAAAGTGTCCACTTTTGGAGAGAGCCATGGCGTTGCTTTAGGCGGCGTCGTTGACGGCACTCCCGCAGGTCTTGAATTAACAGAGGCCGACTTACAAATAGATTTAGATCGCCGCAAACCAGGCCAAAGCCGATACACCACGCAGCGCCGCGAGAGCGATCAAATAAAAATTTTAGCAGGCGTTTTTGAAGGTAAAACAACGGGTACAAGTATTGGTTTATTAATCGAAAATACCGATCAACGTTCACAAGATTACGGCAAAATTAAAGACGTGTTTCGACCTGGCCATGGTGATTACAGCTATTGGCACAAATATGGCCTTCGTGATTATCGTGGAGGTGGCCGCTCGTCTGCACGTGAAACCGCTATTCGGGTTGCAGCTGGCGCCATTGCTAAAAAATATCTAAAGCAATTTCATGGTATTGAAGTAAAAGCATGTTTAAGCCAACTAGGTCCTATTAAAGCAGAAAGTTACGATTGGGATGAAGTTGAAAACAACTTGTTCTTTTTTCCTGATGTAAGCAAGCTAGAAGCGCTCGATGAATACATGCGTGACCTAAAAAAACAAGGTGACTCAGTAGGCGCTAAAGTAAAAGTGGTGGCTAGCAACGTACCGGTAGGATTAGGCGAGCCTGTATTTGATAGGTTAGATGCTGAAATTGCGCATTCACTAATGAGCATTAATGCCGTTAAAGGTGTAGAAATTGGCGATGGCTTTGACGTTGTTGAACAAAAAGGCTCAGAGCATCGTGATGAACTAACACCTGAGGGTTTTACATCTAACCATGCTGGTGGTGTGCTTGCAGGTATTTCTACAGGGCAAGACATAGTAGCGTCTATTGCGTTAAAACCGACGTCAAGTATTACTATCCCTGGTAAGAGCATTAATACAAGCAACGAAGCGGTTGAGATGATCACCAAAGGTCGTCACGATCCGTGTGTGGGCATTCGAGCAATACCTATTGCTGAGGCTATGATGGCTATTACATTAATGGACCATTTACTGCGCCAGCGCGGGCAAAACCCGCATGTAAACCACGAGCACGGGCCAATTAATGGTTCAGTTTGACTCATTGTTTTTAAATTAATTTTTTAAGCGTAATAAAGCACGATTTAATACCGTGCTTTTTTATGTTTATTTTTCTTATAAATTTTATATTGGTTTACTCAATATTGCAGCGCTAGGTAACTGAATTAAATCCAGAAATCTATAGTCCTGTGAAAGTTTAAGTAGGTATTGATTTATTTGAATAAAGAACACCTATAATACTTTGGGGCGAAGTCCCATTTTTCGGTTTAAAATTTTATTAGGGGTAATGAGCTATTTTTTTGATCCGTCCAGTGTACTAACTGAGAGTCTGGGTAGAATTTGATTGGCGATAACTCACTGATTTCAACAGTATCTAAAAACCGTTGGTTGCTGGTTAATACAACCCATTCAGAGTCTAATGCAGTTAATTTATTTGCACTGTGCTTAAACTTTATTAATGCTTTATCAAAGTAAGTACTATGCGCTTGGATCACTGGTAGTAAATCTATATGATTATTTGATATATGGATGATTAAAATACCGTTTTCACTTAATCGTTGCCAGTACAGCTCAAACGCTTCTTGAGTTAATAGATGGGTGGGAATGACGTCACTTGAAAATGCATCTATGACTAATGCATTCATTAAAGGTGCATTACTTTTAAACTCGTTTGCTAATGCGACTCTGCCATCACCAATGGTGACATTTACTTTAGCAGGGCTGTTTTTAAGGTAATCAAAATATGTATTTGCCATAGTGTATACCGCGGGGTTTAGCTCATAGAAATGCACTGAATCGTGCTTGTCAGCGAGACTAGCCAACACTCCAGCACCTAACCCTACCACGCCCATGTTGAGCTTTTCTTGGCTTTTAAGTATTGCGAGCGATTTAGCAACGCCTGTGTGCTGATTATAATAACTGCTAGCGAGTGCATCTTGACCATGCAAAGGCTGCGAGCCATGTATTGTGGTGCCATCAATTAAGCGCCTTTGTGCAAGCTCGGGAGTATTGATATCTTTTACTGTGAGGTAACCATAAAAATTTCTCTGCGATGCAACGTTATATTGATTAAAACTAGAATAAAGAACTAAATAGCAGCCACACCACAGAGCTGTCGTACCGATTAAAAGCGTATTTATTTTTTTAAATTGAGTCAGATGAATGTAACTAATAAGAATTAGCAGCACTGCTAAAGCGACGATATACTCGGTGATTTGTTCAAACAGCAGTGGAGCAAATAACGTTGTAAATAAACTGCCAAGTGCGCCACCTAAAGCAATATATAGATAAAAGTGTGTTAGTAATGTACTTTGTGGTGCGAGTTGCCTCAGTTCCCCATGGCAAATCATGCAGCCACTCAATAGTATAAAGCTATAAATAACAATTTGTGCAATTGCATTAAACTGACTTCCTAAAAAGTACATTATTAGACCTGTAAATGCGCTGAATATAAAAGCATATACCCAAACAGAACGGTTATAGTTATTTTTATTGGCAAACGTATAACTAAAACTACCTAAATAAATAGCAAGCGGCACCACCCATACAAGTGGCATAGGTGGGATATTAGTACTGATCATTTGCGTAGTCGCAATTAGCATTATTGAGCTTGTTGCGGATAAAATAATCCAAAGCACATTTGGTTTTTTGAGAATGGTTTGAACGTGTGGTAGTGATGAGTTACTTACTTTGCTGCTCTTGCTTAAGAGTTTATAAGCTAAACAGATTAATAGCATGCAGTAGGTAAGCAGCCCTATTTGCCAGTAATGTTTTTGTTGTGGCAGTGAAAAAAACACTTCAAATACGATTGGGTAGCTTATTAAGGCTAATAAAGAGCCAAGGTTAGAAACCGAATACCAATGATAGGGCACGGTATTTTTACCATGCTCAATGTACCATCGTTGCATAAGCACACTAGTCGCGCTCAGTAACATAAACACTAAGCCAATTTGATTTAGTAAGTTTGCCATTACGGACCAGTTAGGAGCTAAGTTTAAATTAACATGGACCTTGTTTAGGCTAATTAAGCTTGCTAAAACAACAAGCGAAATATGGATTAGCATTTGTTTTTTTAAAGGATAACGACTTAAAAAATGTGCATAAAAGTAGCCAAGTAATAAAACAGTTTGATAAAAAAACAGACTGGCTGACCACACCGATGCGCCGCCTCCAAATCGCGGTAACAGCTCTTTAGATAGCATAGGTTGAATTTGAAATAGCAAAAAGGCGCTAACAAAAATGGTTAAAATAAATATGATACGAAGCATGGATTTTAATTATTAATGAATCATGTGAGCAGCATTGCGGGTAACTGATTAAGCAGCAATGGAATTAGCCTAGAGTTTCTCTTAAGAAAACCTTAATATATGATTTATAATAATTTATTGGAGTAGCTAGTGGGCAAGTTTGTAATAGGGGAATTTGCTATAGATGTCAGTCGATGTAAAATATCATCAGCTGACACAGAGCAAGTCGTTGAACCTAAAGTCATGGATGTACTGCAATACCTTTATTCACACCGGGGTACTGTGGTTAGCCAAGAACAAATTTTTTCAGCCGTATGGCCCAATGCGACATTTAGCCCCAGTTATGTACAGCGCTGTATTGCATTGCTAAGAAAAGCATTGAGTGAAGACTCAAAAAATCCACGCTATATTATTACTCACCCAAAACGTGGATATAGCCTCGAAGTAGCTGAGCCTCAGTTAAATAAACCCAAGCGTATATATTTGTCTGCGTTGGTCATTTTAATGGTCACGTTGATTGGGGCTGTAAGTTGGTTGTATCCCGATACACCCCAAGTAAAAACACACTTTACTAAATTGATGCCCATTTCTTCGAGTGAAGAAAATGAATCCAGTATTTCCTTATCACATAATGGTGAGCATATAGCGTTTGTGCGTGGTGATAAGCCAAATCAAACTATCTGGTTAAAAAACTTACGCTCAGGAAAAGAAATTAGATTAACCCAGAAGCAATCAACCTATCACAGCCTAGGCTGGAGCAGAGAGGACAGTGAAGTCGCATTTGTGCACCAGCAAGATACTCAAACACTGGGGTATTTCACCTTAGATAAACTGACATTACAACCTGCCAACTACAGAGAAGTTTATACTTTTAAAGACTTTACTGTGACGAGTCAGCAGTTAGAGTGGGCCAGTGACAACCATATTTATTTTATTGAAAAACGCCAAAGCGATAATCATACTCAACTAAGTGCAATTGATTTAACAACGCAAGAAAAACGTGTTATCAAGTCATCCGCAGGACAGGATTGGATGAAGTTGCAGGCATTATCACCGAGCCAGCAGTCTATTGCACTAGCTTATGAAGCTGGGCAAAATAAATACAGAGTTGATTTGCTCGACATTAAGACAAGCACAACGAAAACATTAGCGATTGTTGAAGATTCAGTACAGGGATTGAGCTGGCACCCCGATGAACAACAATTATTGATTAGTAATAAGCATGAACTCCAGTTATTAAATTTACAAGGGCAACTAAAAAAGTTGGCGTTTAATAACTACCACATTATTAGAGACGCGCATTTCTCGTTGTCAGGTAACGATATTTTAATGGAATTAGTTAAGATTGATGTGGATATCACCCGCTCTACTCGTCAAGCGCCAACGCAATTTGAAACCCTTGTAGATACCTCATCGATCGACTTTTTACCTGTGTATTCCCCTGACTCGTCAAAATTTGTATTTGAATCTCATCGTTTTGGTACAAAGCAATTATTTTTGTATGAAAATAGCACGCAAACGCTGATTTTTTCGAATCCAGATAATGAAGAACTATTTGGTATAGTTTGGTCAAAAAATGGTGAAGAGGTGATCACTGCTAGTAAAAATACACTCTTTCGAATTAATTTCAAAGAAAAGAGCTTTGTGAGTATTCCTCACTCCTATCATTCATTTTATCTACGAGAAATGTATCACCACGAAGACGCTATTTTAGTTTCTTATCGCGCTGCAGACGGTGTTACTTTTCACCCAGCTAAATTTGATTTAGAAACGCTCGAATTAACACCTTATACAGGCTCTGGAAAGCGATTGGCATGTTATGCCATGGATATTGATCAACAGGATCAGGTTTATTTTTCCAATGAAAAACAGATCTTTAGATTGAACAAAAACAAAGAACTTGAGACTGTTTGGCAATCAACTGCAAAAGAGATCATCGGTTTGAGTGCCGGAGCTACAATGATGACAGTCACACTTGCAGATAAAGACGGTTATGAGATAAATGAAATAGACTTTAAAACAGGTCGTAATAAAACTATATTCACCGGCAAAGATGATGGGAAAATGCTAATAAATGCATCCCATGATTTTCAGCAATTTCTTTATTTAACAGAGCCGAAAAGAACACGTACCTTAGTGCGCTTAAATTAACAATTATAAAAATTAGTAATTGTCAAATTATGAAATTAAAGATAGGGGGGTTATGAAGACAAACACGCAACACCGCCAAGCAGCATTAAAACGCTTAGAAAGGTTTAGTCAACTAACCGACAGTAGTATTCGTTTTCCTTTTACAAACTTTAGGTTTGGTATTGAGGCGGTTATTGGTTTTGTACCCGTTGTAGGGGATGTGATAGGGCTTATTTTATCTAGTTACGTATTATTTGAGGCTCATAAGTTAGGTATTAGCTGGCATGTTAAACTGCGGATAATTATTAATATGCTGATAGATTTTTTTATCGGATCAATCCCTCTTTTTGGCGATATATTTGATGCGTTTTTTAAAGCTAACACCCGAAATACACTCATACTGAAAAAGTATATTACTAAGCAACTAAATAAAAACAGTAACGGGTAATTTTTAGTATTTATTTTGCGATTAATTAATGTACAGTTGGGAAGTTCGTTTTTAACAAGGAATAGGTAATGGAATTATTTATCGGCAATAAAAACTACTCAAGCTGGTCATTGCGCGCATGGTATTTAATGAGTAAATTTGAATTGGAGTTTGATGAAATTCAGCTTGTACTCGATACCCCAGACTTTTACTGCGAGTTAAAAAAACATTTTACAGTTCAAAAAGTACCCGCATTAATTGATGGTGATTTACATGTGTGGGACTCACTTGCTATTTGTGAATACATTAACGATGCGTACCTTTCGCAAGTAGCCTGGCCTAAATACGTAACGCAGCGTGCAACTGCACGAGCTTTAAGCGCTGAAATGCACTCAGGCTTTATGGCTCTTCGAAGTGAAATGCCAATGAATATAAGGGCAAAGCGAAAAATTACACTTTCAGATGATGCTAAAAAAGACATCGCCCGCATCGACGACATATTTGCTAAACAGCAAGAGATTTACCCAAACCAGTGGATGTTTGGCGATTTTAGTATTGTTGATGCAATGTATGCCCCCATTGTACTGCGATTGAAAACCTATCAGGTAACCTTGTCTAAAGCCGCTAATAGTTATTGCCAACATGTATTAGCATGCCCTGTATTACAAAGCTGGATAACTCAAGCACTGCAAGAAACCGATATTGTTGATGCAGATGAAGCTGGGGTTGATTTATAAATATAGGTCAGTAAGCGACTTTTACTTTAGCTATAAAAGCCCGTACAATTCGTCTCGTTTTTAGTGCGCCAAAAGGCGCTTTAACCGAGACGAATTAGTCGTATTATATGCATCAAATCGCTGATCTTATTTCTATTTTCGAAAACACATTTTACCAAAGCCATAATACAAGGCTGATCAAAGGTGATTGTGAGCCCGTGTACCTTCCCGCAACACAAGACACCCCTTATCATCAAATTGTGTTTGCACATGGTTTTTATGCCAGTGCCTTGCATGAAATAGCCCATTGGCTGGTTGCGGGCATTGATCGTCGACAACAAGAAGATTACGGCTATTGGTATTGCCCCGATGGCCGCGATAAACACCAGCAGGCTGAGTTCGAAAGTGTAGAAGTCAAGCCACAAGCCATTGAATGGCTATTAAGCACCGCAGCGGGTTTTTCCTTTAATGTATCGGTAGATAATTTAAATGGTGAGCAAACGTGTCGTTTTGATTTTCAAAAGCGGGTGCACCAGCGCGTACTTACGTTGATTGAAAGTGGTTTTAATGCACGAACTCAATCATTATTAATCGCGCTTACTCGTTTTTATCACACACCATGGCCAATGACTGTAAATCAGTTTGATTGGCAACACCCTCAGGAGTTTTGTGATGCAGTTTAAATTAGGTTTAATTATAAACCCTGTAGCAGGATTAGGCGGAAGTGTCGCCCTCAAGGGAAGTGATGGGGCGCAAACCGCAGCAAAAGCGATTGAGCTAGGTGCACAACCTAAAGCAAATAGCCGTACTAAAGTCGCACTAGAAATACTGTTACCGTATAAAGAGCAGCTTGTTATTTATACCGTAAATGGCGAAATGGGCGAACAAACAGCAAAAGCTTTAGGTTTTAATGTTGAAGTTGTATACAACACAGACGCAGTAACAACGCCGGATGATACCGAGAATACCGCAAAGGTGTTAAAAAATGCCGATGTAGATTTAGTTTTATTTGCAGGTGGCGATGGCACCGCTCGTAATATTTGCCATGCCATTGAAGATACTGTCCCAGTACTTGGCATTCCTGCCGGCTGTAAAATCCACTCTGGCGTATATGCCATTACACCAAAAGCTGCAGGGCGAGTTGTTGAAATGCTCGTAAAAGGCGAATTAGTGACGTTAGCTGATGCCGATGTGATGGATATTGACGAAGACGCATTTAGGAAGGGTACAGTAAAAGCTAAACGATTTGGCGAAATGCAAATACCCAGCGAAGTACGTTATGTGCAAGCTGTAAAAAATGGCGGGAAAGAAACAGACGAATTAGTACTTTCAGATATAGCCGCTTACGTTGTGAGCGAAATGGACGAAGACACACTTTACATTATGGGTAGTGGTTCAACAGTCGAAGCTATAATGGAAGAAATGGGCCTTGAAAATACTTTGTTGGGTGTTGATTTAATAAAAGATCAAACACTTGTAGGCCAAGACCTAACAGCCGCCGACTTACTTGAACTCACCCATAAGAAAAAGACCAAACTTGTGATCACTTTAATTGGTGGGCAGGGTCATATTTTTGGTCGCGGAAATCAGCAGCTAAGCCCTGCGCTTATCCGCGCTATTGGCAAAGAGAATATTATTGTTGTTGCAACAAAAACCAAGCTACAGGCATTGAATAACCGCCCGTTAATTTGCGATACAGGCGACAACGAACTAGACGACGAATTAACAGGTTACATAAAAGTAACCACCGGATTTAACGACCATATTATGTATGCAGTAGGGCACCAATACCAAGATGAAACGGGTGCTATACAAAATCAGGAGATAAACAAGTGACCTTAGTAAACTATATTGACGCGGCTCAACAGTATTATGATGATTTAGTTATCAAAGCAACGGATGACGAATTATTTGCAGGCGGCTACTTACGTGGTCATTTTGATCTTGCTGTAGGCTATGCTGAAGTTGAGCAACTTACTATCAGTATTGAGCAGTTAAACGAAACAGTAGAGCAAAGTCTTGTAAAAGCGTACCGTAACGGAGAACTTAACGAAGAAGACAAGGCACTAGTTGTTCGCTTATGGGAAGAAGTTAAAGCGCTCGCTTAGTAACCAAATGAACAAAAAAAGCACGATTATCTTTGGTAATCGTGCTTTTTTTATTTAACGTTCCTAAAATAGCTTTTTACGTTAATTTACTGTTGCGTATTAATGCGATATTGTTACTTAAATAAATTTTAATGAGCGAAATACAATGAGTAATAATCAAGATGCTTTACCTTCAGGAGTTGTTGCGCGCTTCTTGAATGTAGTTGAGCGGGTTGGTAATAAGCTACCTGATCCAGCAATTATATTTTTATTTGCTATGTTATTAATATGGGGTTTGTCGTGGTGGTTTTCTGGCGTAAGTTTTGATGCAATTGATCCGCGTACAGGCGAAGCAATTATTATAAACAACATGCTTGCAAGCGATTCGTTGGCCACTTTTTTATCTTCAATGGTAAAAACATTTACCGGCTTTGCTCCTTTAGGCGTAGTACTTGTGGCTATGTTAGGTGTTGGTGTAGCTGAGCACTCAGGCTTTATTAATACTGGCCTTAAGCTAATGTTAAAAGTAACGCCTAAAAAGCTGTTAACACCGTCTATTATTTTAGTTGCTATTGTAAGCCATACAGCGACGGACGCAGGTTACGTGCTTGTGATACCGTTAGCTGGCGTAATCTTTTATGCAGCAGGAAGGCACCCATTAGCCGGGATTGCAGCGGCATTTGCCGGTGTAAGTGGTGGCTTTGGCGCCAACTTTATTCCATCCGGAATAGACCCACTACTACAAAGCTTTACACAAAGTGCTGCTCATATTATTAATCCTGATATGTCGATAAATCCATTAAATAATTGGGCGTTTGCATCAGCATCAAGCATGTTTATTGTATTACTGGGTTGGTATATTACCGATAAGATTATTGAACCTCGTTTACAAAATACGCCACTTGATGGAAACAGTGAAGATTTACCTGTTTTTGAAGATGCTCGAAGCGATGAAAAGCGCGCATTCTTCATAGCAAGCAGCGTAATGATTGCAGGCATTGCTTTACTTGCGTATGTCTCTGCACCGGTAGATTCAGCCATGCGTAGTAGCGATGGCTCCTTAACTAATTTCCGTTCACCTTTGATGCAATCTATTGTGCCGTTGATCTTTTTGTTATTTTGGATCCCAGGCGCAGTATATGGCTTTACAGTAGGTACATTTAAAAGCTCTAAAGATATGATAGATGCCATGAGCAAGGCAATGGGCGGTATGGCTTACTACATTGTTATGGCATTCTTTTGTGCGTTATTTATTGCTGCCTTTAGTAAATCTAACTTAGGGGCATTACTTGCAATCGAAGGGGCGCAGTTATTAAAAGCCATGGCTCTTCCAAGTTCGGTAACGGTGGTAGGTATTATATTTTTAACCGCATTCGTTAATTTATTCGTAGGCTCTAGCTCGGCCAAGTGGGCATTACTAGGGCCGGTATTTGTGCCTATGTTAATGCAACTGGGTATTTCACCTGATTTAACGCAAGCGGCTTATCGTGTTGGTGATTCTAGCTCTAATATTATTACACCGCTTATGCCTTACTTCCCATTAGTTGTGGTCTATTGTCAAAAGTACGTTAAAAGTACGGGAATTGGGACGCTAATAGCGATGATGCTGCCATACTCGGTTGCATTTTTAATAGGTTGGAGCTTGTTTCTACTCGGTTATTGGGCATTGGGTATTCCGCTAGGGTTAGATGCAAGTTACGTGTATCCAGTAGTAGCGCCTTAACATAGAGCATTCGGTACAATACAGTAAAAGCCTCACTATTAATAAAATGGTGAGGCTTTTTAGTTTTAATTGAATGAATTTACACAGAAGTTTATAGTCGCTGTGCTTTGAAGATAATCATGGTTTGCGGTTGTGAGTTACGCAGAACAGCTTGAACCATTACTTAAATTTTAGACACAAAAAAACCTTGGCACTCTCGTACCAAGGTTTTTTTATTAAAGAATTGTTGCTTACTTAGCGGTAAAGCTAACTGGGCGACGTTCTTTACGAGGTCCGCTACGCTTATCACCGCGTGGGCCATCGTTACGTTTTCTATCACCAGATGGGCGTTCGCCACGTGGTTCAGCTGGGCCTTGATCTTGTGTAATTGTCATACCCATTGGGCGTTTACAAATAAACACTTTTTGGAAATGATCCAGTACATCTTTAGGCATGTTTTGTGGTAACTGAACAGTGCTGTGTTGATCGTGTAAACGAATGTCACCAATAAACTTGCTTGAGATATCAGCTTCATTAGCAATTGCGCCAACAATATTCTTAACCTGAACACCATGCTCACGACCTACTTCGATACGGTAAGTATCCATAGGGCCTGCATCACGGCTGTTACGCTCGCGCGGTTTACGTTCAGAACGTTCACCACCACGTTCGTTACGACGTCCGCGATCACCACGGTCATTGCGTGAATTGCGTTCATTACGCTCACGTGGTTGAATCTTAACTTCTTCAACTTTAATTGGCGACTGTTGCTGTGCCAAACACAGTAAAGCACCCGCTAAGTTTTCAAGAGGAAGGTCAAGCTTTTCAGCCATGTTAGTAGCCACTTCGTTAAAGAACGTAATGTCTTTGTTTTCAAGCGCAATACTTAATTTTGCTTGTAACGCAGCGATACGTTTTTCTTCAACAACTTTAGCTGTTGGTAATTCAACCTGTGCAATTTCAGACTTAGTATGACGAATGATATTTTTAAGTAAGTAACGTTCGTTATGCTTAACAAATAAAATTGCTTTACCAGTACGACCTGCACGACCTGTACGACCAATACGGTGAACGTAGGCTTCAGAATCTTGTGGAATGTCGTAGTTGATAACTAAGCTTAAACGGTCTACATCAAGACCACGAGCTGCTACGTCTGTTGCAATAACAACGTTCAGCATGCCACTTTTTAAGCGGTCAACAGTGCGTTCACGTGCTTGCTGGTTCATGTCACCATTAAGCGGAGCTGCAGAGAAACCTTCGCGCTCTAATAATTCAGCAAGTTGAACGGTATCGTTACGTGTACGTACGAAAACAATAGCACCTTCGTATTGCTCAGCTTCTAAAAAGCGAACAATCGCTTTGTTTTTATGTACGCTTGCGTTCCAAAACACTTGCTCAACAGACGATACTGTCGAGTTACGCGCAGAAATATGAACCTGTTCAGGGTTATTCATATATTTGCTGCTGATGTTTTGAATTTGCTTAGGCATGGTCGCAGAGAAAAGACATGTTTGCTTTTCGCGCGGTGTTTTTTCCATGATGTTTTCAACATCATCGATAAAGCCCATACGTAACATTTCATCGGCTTCATCAAGTACAAGTGCTTGAAGAGCATCAAACTTGATAGTGCCACGGTTAATATGATCGATTAATCGACCCGGAGTAGCAACAATGATTTGAGCGCCACGACGAAGTGCGCTTAATTGAATGCTGTAGCTTTGGCCACCGTATAGTGCTAATACTTCAACACCACGAGTACCTTTTGCATATTGTTCAAATGCCTCAGCAACTTGGATCGCAAGCTCACGTGTAGGTGTGAGTACAAGGATCTGTGGCTGTTTCACAGACGGGTCAATATTGTTTAGTAACGGCAGTGCAAATGCTGCGGTTTTACCTGTACCCGTTTGTGCTAGTCCCAGTACGTCCTTTCTTTCTAGCAATAACGGTATACATTGAGCTTGGATTTCAGATGGTGTCTTGTAACCCAACTCTTCAACTGCCTTCAAAATTGCAGGAGAAAGATTTAGAGATTCAAACGTGACTGGTTCTGACATTAATACGCCTCAACGAATTTAAAGAGGCGCGCATTATATAGGATTAGCGAGGCAAATGCTTGTATAAATTAAAACTAATTTGTATGTGCTTGATGTTGGTTGAAATTTAACCAGTTCAATTGTGGGATTATTGAACTGGTTAACAAATTTAATGCACGACTACTTGTACAAGCCTAGGTTTTCTTTTGCATAAGCTTCAAATTCGGTAAAACCGCCAATGTGACTTTGATCAACAAAAATTTGCGGGACAGTAGGGCAAGGTTTACCTGCTGACTTCTCTAAATCGGCTTTGCTTATGCCTTCTTTTATGATGTCGATGTAACGAAATTTAAAATCATCGCGCTCGTTGGCAAGTTGCTCTGCAACATCTTTGGCACGAACACAAAATGGGCAGCCTTCACGGCCAAAAATTACTGTAAGCATAGTGCTCTCCTTTATTTGATTCGATTTAGTTTAAATGATTAAAAAATATAATAAAGCGCAAAAAAGTGATTGTGCCATTCTATTATTGCGATGAACATTAATTTGACCGAGTCATGGACGGCATAATTCACCACGTCCTTGCCGCTATTCCTAATTGGGTTGAATAGCCCATTGCGTGTGCTGTTATCTGTAAATTTGCATTTATTACGTAGTAAGTTGGAAAAGCGCTTACTTTATAATTTGATTGGGTATATTGATTACCAAGAAGTATGGGCATACTTAGGTTTAAGTCATCAATAAATTGAGTAACTTGTTGCTCATTTTTATAATCAAGGGCAATACCAATTACATTAATGTCTGAGTTTATTAAGGTGCTTTGTAAGTTGGGCATGCTGTAGCGGCATATTGTGCACCAAGGAGCAAAGAAATACACAATGGTTGTTCTCCCTTCAAGCTCTGCAATACTAAATCTTTCGTTATTTTTATTTAAAATAGGCAAGTTAAAATAAGGGGCAGGAGTGTGGCTTGTTTCAAGTAAATTACGCGTTTGGTAGGCACTTGCTAAGTAAAACACGAGTATTGCTAAACTTAAATTTATTAACGTGCTACGTATTAATGCCATTGATTTTATCTGACCTATTTATAATTAAAAGCCAACCCTAACATAAATGCTAAGCAGCCACTGTTATTTGACAGACAGAGCTTTAGCGTTTGCTTGTGTATCAAGCCCAGTTGCTAATAAAGCCTATGTTAAAGTTTCACTGTTTTACACAAATCAGGCCTTTAGCTAATAAGGTCTGCTGATTACGTTAGAAATTTCCTGATTACATTTTAATGGTTGAATTTATAACTTTAACCCTAAGCTCTATATTTGAGACGAACATATAGAATATGTTTTTTAACTGCAAAGGAGATCAAGATCATGAGCAATTATTTACAACCAGCAATGAAAATGCCTTCACTTAAAGTTAAAGATAATGAGAACAACCTTGCTGACGTGTCGGCTCGACAGACAGATTTACCCTGGAAAATGATAGTAATCTATCGCGGAAAGCATTGTCCATTATGTACTAAACAACTTAATGCACTTGCTAAAATGAATGATAAATTTAAAGATGCAGGGGTAGAGATTGCCGCTGTTAGTGGTGACAGTCACGCACAATTAACAGAGCATCTAAACGATTTACACGTTAATTTTCCTCTTTATAGTGGGTTATCATTAGCTCAAATGACTGATTTAGGCCTGTATATTAGTGAACCACGCAGTGAAAAAGAAACCGATCACCCATTTGCTGAACCTGCTATTTTTGTAATTAACGAGCATTATCAAATTCAGATACTAGATAAATCAAATGCACCTTTTTCACGCCCTGATTTAAATGATTTGTTGGCTGGCATTGAATTTATTCGCGAAAACGATTATCCAATTCGTGGCACATTAACACACTAATTAGCGATGAATACTTAGCGCTAATCTACAATACTGAACAACCATTTTGAGGCATTAAAAGCATTTGACTTTTTAATGCCTCAAAATGGGTTACTAATTTCACTAGTTTATAAAATGAGGAATTTTTTTAAATATTTTAATTTATTTACTTGAAAACATTTTTACCGTCCATATATAGTTTAGTAGGACGCCTGATGGGTCCTAAACTAAACTTAAACAATTGAAATTTATATTATTAATTTATATTTGTTAGCGCTTGTTCAAATGAAAAGTGCAAACAAAATATCGCTTAAATATGAGGATATTATTATGCGTACAGTAGACTTATCACCACTTTATCGTTCATTCATTGGATTTGATCATTTAGCGTCTTTAATGGATGCTGCGGCGAATACAGACAAACAGCCGAGCTTTCCTCCTTACAACATTGAAGCACTCGATCAAGACAGATACCAAATCACTATGGCTGTTGCCGGATTTAGCGACAACGAGCTAAGCATTGAGTCAGAAAATAACACATTAAAAGTAGCGGGTATAAAAGCTAATAAAGATGAAAACAAAGAACGTAAGTTTATTCATCAAGGAATTGCAGAACGCAATTTCGAGCGAAAGTTCCAGCTAGGAGACCATGTTAAAGTACTTGGCGCCGACTTAGCAAACGGCTTACTTACTATAGAGCTTAAGCGCGAAATACCTGAAGCATTAAAACCGCGCAAAATTGAGATTGGCCAAGGACGCTTACTAGAAGATAGCTAATCTGGTTATTAACAACATTTTTTTCCCTGATTATTTGGCCGCCTCTCCTGAGGCGGCTTTTTTGTGTCATAAAGACTCAATGTTATTTATGTAGTGTGTAGCTTGATTAAGTGTGTCTTCGCGTAATTCATCGCTTTGCTTATCCCAATTTCTATAAACCATGCCTATGCGTGGATTTTTCTCTAGTTTTTCGCGGTGTGTTTGCATAAAACGCCAATATAAACTGTTCAGTGGGCAAGCTTTACCCCCCACTTTTTGTTTCACGTCGTATTGACAATTTTTGCAGTAGTCGCTCATTTTATTGACGTAATTGCCACTTGCAGCATAGGGTTTAGTGGCAATAATTCCATCGTCTGCAAATTGGCTCATTCCACGTGTGTTAGGCATTTCTACCCACTCAATGGCATCTATATAGACACCTAAGTACCAGTTATCAACTTCGTCAGGGTTTATTCCGCTGAGTAAACAAAAGTTACCAATGATCATCAAGCGCTGTATATGATGAGCATAGGCAGTATCTAAGCTTTGCTTTAATGAGTGGCTCAAACAGTTCATTTTTGTATTACCATCCCAAAAATATTGAGGGAGCTTATTATTGGCTTTTAGTTGATTTTTAGTCGCGTAGTAGGGCATGTTTACCCAATAAACAGCACGAACGTATTCTCGCCAACCGAGTATTTGTCTGGTAAACCCTTCAACTTGTGAAAGAGATATCTCGTCAGGCCGTTGCTCGAATTCAGATATTACACGTTTGATTACATACAAGGGGTGAAGAAGTTTAGTGTTTAGGGCAAAAGAGAGCCTGCTATGGTAAAGACTGGTATTGTCTTTACTTTGATCTGTCATTGCATCCTGAAACTTACCAAAATTGACAAGTAAATGCTCACAAAAGTATTCAAGAGACTCTTTGGCTTGCTTACGTGACGTAGACCATTCGAGTTTTCCTTCTTTAATTTCTCCAAAGTAAGCGATGTTGTGTTTTTTTAAACGAGCGAGGATATGACTTACATCGTTTTTAAATAATTTAGGCTCTGGGATAGATTTTAAGTCTTGCTTAGAGAATTTATTGCGGTTATTACTGTCGTAGTTCCATTTACCGCCAGCTGGCTTATCGTCCTCCATTAATAAATCATATCGTTTACGCATAGCACGATAAAAGTGCTCCATGGTCACGTGCTTATCTTTTTTGAATCGATCTTTAATTTCGCTAAAGGGCAGTAAAAAATGCTCTGAGTCATATGCTGATACATTTATTTTGGATGATTGTTCAAAATCAGCTAATTGCGATTTTAACCTAAATTCGTCTGGGTATAAGTATTCTATGCAGGAGCAGTTATATTTCTTAGCAACACGATTTAGTAATGCGGGTAGGTGTTTATCTTCGTGTGTGTCGTCTAGGGTTAAGTGCAATACATTGAAACCTGCAGATTTTAACGCAGTTGCAAAGTTTTCCATCGCATTAAAAAAAGCACAAAGCTTTTGCACATGGTGTTTAACGTAATTGGTTTCTTGTTTTAATTCTGCGATAAGGTAGAGAACATCGTCTTCTTTACCTTTAAACCAAGAATGAGAAGGATTGAGTTGATCGCCTAAAATGAGTCTTAAGGTTTTGTAAGTCGCCATGATTAAACCAAAATTGAATTTGTACGAGGATGTCTGCTTAATCGATCGCTGTAATATTAATAACAAATTGTATAATTTGAGCTTTATTTAAATATTCGTTAATGAGTGTATAAACACTCATCAAGCATCAAATTTGATATGAATAGACTCAATTAAAATCGCCTTAGTTATTATTGCTTTGCTTTTGCTTCGAAAGTTGGGTTAAGCACACTACGTTAGAAACGTTAAACAGCGTATCATTCGTATAGCGTTCAAAGTAAGTAAGCACTTTGCGCCATGCTAAATGACTTTCTTCATTAAAAAACCGACCTAAATGTTCAACTAATGTTACATAAAATATATCAGTCAGAGGTTTAATATCACTCTGCTGAATATTTAATTTTTTTAAAAACTGTAAGTGATGGCTCAGAAATGGCGCAACCGATGATGGATTATCAATATTTTTGATTATGCGCTCTAAGGTACAATATAAAATATAACTTTTTTCGTTAAACTGTTCAGCTGTTAGCGTGTTCATCGAAATATCTGACTCTACAAGCTTTCTATGAAAACGCGCGGTAAATGCATGAAAGTTTGGTTTTATGATGCCAATACTTTTTAATAAAACAGATTTATGTGAATTCATCAGAGCCTCACAGAAGATTAAAAACTTATTTTTTTTATTTTTATTATTATAGCTCGCGTAACAAAAATTACACGTTTTTTGATATAAAAGTATTAATTTGTTGATAACTTTTTGAGTTCTATTGTTTTTTAAATAAAAGTGAGAGTAGTTATTAATTCCATTATTGTGATTTCACTAGGCTTAACTAGCAAATGATTAGCCGTTTAAAATAAGTTTATACCCATAATAGGTATAATGTTTTATTTCCTTATGTCTGATTTGAACTGTATTTCCAAAGTTATTGGTTATTATGGTTGCTAATTATCCCCAACATCCCTATAATAGCGGCCATTGTTTAGTCTGTTTTAAAACAGCTAACAGCGATGTTAAATCAAGGTTTGATATCTATTGGCGCGGGATGGAGCAGCCTGGTAGCTCGTCGGGCTCATAACCCGAAGGTCGTCGGTTCAAATCCGGCTCCCGCAACCAATTCTACTAATAAGTGAAAACTTATTAATTTATATCGCGCATTCTATGTAATGCGCGTTTTGCGTTTAAGCTAATGTAGTTTAATTTGGTCAGTTACTGACTCGCAACCAAGCTCGGCCCTAGGCCACACAGTTTTGTGCTTTATTGGTGTGACGCCCCGCTTGGTTCGGGGCGTTGTTGTATCTGCACCTTTCTTAATTTATGGCTGTTGTCATTAAATTAAAATTTAAACTCAGTATTTTAGGGCTATAAGCCCTTTTTTTGTTTGTATGGAGGATTTTCGTGACAAAACTTGAACAAGATTTAGTAACCATGTTAACGCCTGCGGTAGAAATGTTAGGCTTTGAGTTACATGGTCTTGAATTTGTACAAGCGGGTCGCCATTCTACCTTAAGAGTATATATTGCTCATGAGGATGGGATCTCAGTTGATAACTGTGCGGACGCTAGTCGCCAAATTAGTGCGATTTTAGATGTCGAAGACCCAATTACAAATGAATATGATTTGGAAGTGTCGTCTCCTGGTGTTGATCGTCCATTATTCAAACAAGATCACTACGAGCAGGCGCAAGGAGAGGAAGTACGCGTGCGTACTAAACTTCCACAAGACGGTCGTCGAAATTTTAAAGGCGACTTAATAGCAGTTAGCAGCGATATGATCACACTATCTAGTGATGGTGTAGAGCATTTGATCATGCTTAGTAATATAGAACGTGCGAATTTAATCGCAAAGTTTTAAATTCGAGTGCGAAGGAATAGGGCAAGCGAGGCATTACCCATGGCAAAAGAGATATTATTGGTTGCTGAAGCCGTTTCCAATGAGAAAGCGGTTCCAAAAGAAAAGATTTTTGAAGCATTAGAGTTCGCATTAGCGACTGCGACAAAGAAAAAACACGATGGTGAAATTGAAGTACGTGTATCAATTGACCGTAAAACAGGCGATTACGATACGTTCCGCCGCTGGCAGATTGCTGAAGTATTAGAGGATGGTTCATTAGAAAATCCTTACAGCGAAATAACATTAGAAGCTGCGCAGGTTGAAGAGCCTGACTTACAGCTAGGTGATTTTGTTGAAGAGCAAATTGATTCAATCAAATTTGACCGCATCACAACACAAATGGCTAAACAAGTAATCGTACAAAAAGTACGTGAAGCTGAGCGCGCTTTAGTTGTTGACGCATATAAAGACCAAGTGGGTGAGTTAGTAACAGGTGTTGTTAAAAAAGCAACACGTGATTCAATCGTACTTGATTTAGGCAATAACGCTGAAGCAGTTATTTACCGTGATGACATGCTACCACGCGAAAACTTCCGTCCAGGCGACCGTATCCGTGGTCTTTTATACGAAGTTAAGCCAGAAGCACGCGGTGCACAGTTATTTGTAACGCGTTCTAAGCCAGAAATGCTGATGGAATTATTCCGCATTGAGGTGCCAGAAATTGGCGAAGAAATGATTGAACTTCGCGCTGCTGCACGTGATCCAGGTTCGCGCGCTAAAATTGCTGTTAAGTCAAACGACAAGCGCATTGATCCAATTGGTGCATGTGTTGGTATGCGTGGAGCTCGTGTTCAAGCTGTTTCGTCTGAACTTGGTGGTGAGCGTGTTGATATCGTTCTTTACGATGACAACCCTGCACAATTTGTTATCAATGCAATGTCGCCAGCTGAGGTTGCTTCAATAGTATTAGATGAAGACACTCATTCGATGGATATCGCTGTAGAAGCCGATAATCTAGCACAAGCGATTGGTCGTAATGGTCAAAATGTTCGTTTAGCAAGCCAGTTAACTGGTTGGGAACTAAACGTTATGACTGTTGACGAGATGCGTACTAAAAATGAAGCAGAATCAGATAAGTTACTTAACTTATTTACTGAAAATTTAGATATCGATGATGAGTTTGCAACCTTACTTATCAACGAAGGTTTCTCAACACTTGAAGAAGTGGCGTACGTGCCAGCCTCTGAGTTTTTAGAAATTGACGGTCTTGACGAAGAAACGGTGGATGTTTTACGTTCACGCGCTAAAGATGCATTAACAACTAAAGCACTTAAAACGGAAGAAAGCTTAGAAGGCGCAGAGCCAGCTGAAGACTTACTTGCGCTTGAAGGCTTAGAGCGTCATCTAGCATTTGTAATGGCAAGTAAAGGTGTTGTAACACTTGAAGACTTGGCTGAGCAAGGTATTGACGAGCTAGTCGATATCACAGAGCTTTCATCTGAACAAGCAGGTGAGCTGATTATGGCTGCACGAAACATTTGTTGGTTTGCAGACGAGTAATTTATTAACGGAGGTATTACACACTATGGCAGAAGTAAATGTTGAAAAACTAGCCGGCGATATAGGTACAACTGTTGATAAATTGCTACAGCAATTTTCGCAAGCGGGTATCACTAAGCAGGCAACTGATAATGTAACTGAAGCTGAAAAAGCAACGTTACTTGATCATTTAAGCAAATCACATGGCGGCACGGGCTCTGAAGGCCCTGCACGCATGACTTTACAGCGTAAGAGCAAAAGCACATTAAATGTGACTGGCTCTACAGGTAAAGCGAAGGCGGTTCAGGTTGAAGTTCGCAAAACACGTACATACGTGAAGAAAAGCGCGATGGAACAAGAGCAAGAGCAACAACGCTTAGCCGCTGAAGAAAAAGCCCGTCTTGAAGAGCAGCAAAAAGCTGAACAAGCTGCAGCTGAGTTAAAGGCAAAACAAGAGGCAGAACGTAAAGCGAAAGAAGACGCTGATCGTAAAGCCAAAGAAGAAGCTAAACGTAAAGCAGACGCTGAACGTAAAGCGAAACAAAAGCAGATGACCCCAGAGCAAAGTGCTAAGTCTGAGAAAGATCGCATCGAAGCTGAGCGTCTGCAAAAAGAAGCAGAAGAGGCCGCATTGAAGAAAGCTGAAGAAGAAGCGAAACGTCAGGCAGAAGAAGCAAGAAAACTAGCTGAAGAAAACTCGGCTCGTTGGAAGAAAGAAGAGGAAGAGCGTAAGAAGCGTGAAGAAACAGCAGATCACCACCTTACGACTTCAACTTACGCACGTGAAGCAGAAGATGTAGCTGATGCTCGTGAAGAGCAAGGCTCTCGCCGTGCTAAGAAAAAGAAAAAAGCGCCAGCAAAAGATAAGTTTGCAGCGTCTAAGGGTAAAAAAGGTAAGCTAAAAGCACCTGCATCATTACAGCATGGTTTCCAAAAACCAACAGCTGATGTAAAAAATGAAGTACGTATTAGCGAAACAATTACAGTTGCTGAGCTTGCATCACGCATGGCTGTTAAAGGCGCTGAAGTTGTAAAAACAATGATGAAAATGGGTGACATGGTTACAATTAACCAAGTTATTGACCAAGAAACTGCGCAACTTGTAGCAGAAGAAATGGGCCATAAAGTTATCATCGTTAAAGAAAACGAATTAGAGCAAACAGTACTTAACGACCGCCATGAAGATGGTAAGTCAGAGCCTCGTGCTCCAGTTGTTACTGTAATGGGTCACGTTGACCATGGTAAAACATCAACGCTTGATTACATTCGTTCAGCAAAAGTTGCTTCAGGCGAAGCCGGTGGTATTACGCAGCATATTGGTGCATACCATGTTGAAACAAATGGCAACATGATCACATTCTTAGATACTCCGGGTCACGCCGCGTTTACATCAATGCGTGCTCGTGGTGCTAAAGCAACTGATATTGTAATCCTAGTAGTTGCAGCCGATGATGGTGTAATGCCACAGACTAAAGAAGCGGTACAGCATGCTCGCGCAGCGGGTGTTCCTTTAATCATTGCTGTGAACAAAATGGATAAAGAAGGCGCAGATCCAGATCGCGTTAAGAACGAGCTAGCACAGCTTGACGTTATTCCAGAAGAATGGGGCGGCGACACGCAGTACGTTCATATCTCAGCTAAAACAGGCTTGGGTATTGATGAACTACTTGAAGCAGTACTTATGCAATCTGAGCTATTAGAACTAACTGCACCAAGTCAAGGTATGGCTGCAGGTGTTGTAATTGAATCACGTCTTGATAAAGGCCGTGGTCCAGTAGCGTCTATCCTTGTTCAGTCAGGCACACTTAACCAAGGTGACATTGTATTATGTGGTCTTGAGTATGGCCGTGTTCGTGCTATGCGTGATGAAAACGGTAAAGATATCAAGTCTGCAGGTCCTTCTATTCCAGTAGAGATTTTAGGTCTATCTGGTATCCCTGCAGCCGGTGATGAAGCAACGGTAGTTAAAGACGAGCGTAAAGCGCGTGAAGTTGCATTATACCGTCAAGGTAAATTCCGTGATGTTAAATTAGCACGCCAGCAAAAAGCGAAACTTGAAAACATGTTTACTAACATGGCTGAAGGTGACGTTTCTGAAGTTAACGTGGTACTTAAAGCAGACGTTCAAGGTTCTATCGAAGCGATTTCTGATTCACTAACTAAGCTTTCTACTGACGAAGTAAAAGTGAAGATTGTGGGGTCTGGCGTTGGTGGAATCACAGAAACAGATGCAACGCTTGCTGCGGCATCTAACGCGATTGTTGTTGGCTTTAACGTTCGTGCTGATGCATCTGCACGTAAAGTGATTGATTCTGAGAACCTAGACTTACGCTACTACAGCGTTATTTACGCCTTAATTGAAGAAGTTAAGCAAGCGATGTCAGGTATGCTTGCACCAGAATTTAAGCAAGAAATTATTGGTCTTGCTCAGGTTCGTGACGTGTTCAAATCACCAAAAATTGGCGCAATTGCTGGTTGTATGGTGACTGAAGGTGTTATTAAGCGCAGCGCGCCTATCCGTGTACTACGTGATAACGTGGTTATATACGAAGGCGAACTTGAATCACTTCGTCGCTTTAAAGACGATGTGCAAGAAGTGCGTAATGGTATGGAATGTGGTATCGGTGTTAAGAACTACAATGACGTACGTGTTGGTGACCAAATCGAAGTATTTGAAACAGTTGAAGTGCAACGTACTTTATAATTGTTAGCTCACTAAACAAATAAATGGGGGCTTAGCCCCCATTTGTGTATCTATTACTTAATTAGCTTATTATTAAATTTCAATAAGTTACATTTTTAGGACAAGTTTCATGAGAGAATTTTCTCGCACTGATCGTGTTGGCCAGCAAATCCAAAAAGAAATTGCTGTGATTTTACAACGCGAAATTAAAGATCCGCGCTTAGGCATGGTGACAGTGTCTGCGGTAGAAGTATCGCGCGATTTATCTTATGCAAAAATTTTCATCACTGTGTTTAACACAAAAGATGAAGATGCAGCAAAGCAAAGCGCAAAAGTACTTAACGAAGCTACGGGCTATATTCGTTCGCTTTTAGGCAAGCGTATTCGTGCTCGTATTATGCCAGAGCTAAAGTTTGTGGTTGATAATTCATTAATGGAAGGGATGCGTATCTCTAACTTAGTGGACACAATCATCCGAGAAGATAACGCAAAACACGTCAATGAAGACGATAGTAGTGTTGATGATGCGTCTAACTCAGGTGACAACATTAAACAAGCAGATGATAAAGATAGCTAAGAAGGCATATAGCGATGGCAAGACGCAGTAAAGGCCGTGCAATAGACGGGATTTTGTTGTTAGATAAACCCAAAGGTATTTCGTCAAACAAGGCATTACAGCAAGCAAAAGGTATATATTTTGCCCAAAAGGCGGGGCACACAGGTGCACTCGATCCGCTTGCTACCGGTATGCTGCCAATCTGTTTTGGTGAAGCGACTAAGTTTACTCAGTTTTTACTTGATACCGATAAAACCTATGTTGTGCGAGCTAAGTTAGGTGAAAGAACAACAACATCAGACTCTGATGGTGAAATAGTTCAGACGCGAGATGTAAACGTAACTGTTGATCAACTAAAGCAAGAAATTTCAGCGTTTTTAGGTGAATCTGATCAGTATCCATCGATGTATTCTGCGCTTAAGTATGAAGGGAAACCTTTGTATAAATATGCGCGTGAAGGGATTGAAGTTCCTCGAAAATGCAGAAAAATAAATGTATTTAGCCTAACGCTTGATGAGTTTGATGAAGCGAATAATGAAGTACAAATGACAGCTCACGTTTCTAAAGGGACTTACATTCGTACTATTGTTGATGACTTAGGTGAAAACTTAGGCTGTGGTGCCCATGTAATTATGCTTCACCGCTCGGCTGTTGGCCATTACCCCGCAGATAAAATGGTATCGATAGAGCAGTTAGAATCGTTACTAGCTAAAGCAAAAGACGAAGAAACCGTTCCGTCAACCTACCTTGACGAACTGCTTTTGCCAATGGACACCGCTCTAGTTGATTTACCGGTTGTGGAAATCACTAAAGAGCAGGGTGTTTCATTTAGCCATGGGCAAGCTGTAGTTATTGGTAAAGAATTACCTGATGGTGCAATAAAGGTATTAGCCGATGGTGTGTTTATAGGCACAGGCGAGAAAAACCCTGATGGCCATTTAAAATCAAAACGCGGTCTATCAAACCAGCAGGCAGAGTAAAGTTTAACTTGTAGTTATTATTATACTTGGTAGAATACGCCCGCTTAATCGTTTTGGCTGAATTAGTGATCGGCTAAGACACCTTTTAAATTTAATTTTTGGAGTTACTATGTCACTAAGCAATCAAGAAAAAATCGATATCATTGCTAAATTCGCACGTGCTGAAGGCGACACTGGTTCACCTGAAGTACAAGTAGCATTACTTACTTTTGATATCAACAAGCTTCAAGGTCACTTTGCTGATCACAAGCATGACTTCCACTCACGTCGTGGTCTGCTTCGTAAAGTAAGCACTCGCCGTAAATTGCTTGATTACCTTAAAGGTAAAGATATCTCGCGTTATACTGCACTAATCAAAGAACTTGGCCTACGTCGCTAAGAACTTGATTACGAGAAAAGGAGCTTTTTAGCTCCTTTTTTTGTGCCTGAAATTTAACAAATTACATCGCAAAGTCACCTTTAAAGCTATCTGTAGTCCCTCTCATTAATTCAAGCCAAATAGATGCCAAACACACAAACTAAAACTGTTTGCTGGACTCGCATTTTTACGTGGCTTTGGTATATACTGTGCGCGTAGATAAAAAGGTTTATCTACGGTTATTAACATCATTGCCAATTGTAGTACTTAATTGATTTCCAACTGAATACAATTATGTACTGTAATTGGTACTTTGATGGAACACTTATTTAGATTTAAAGGATATTTTAAGTGCAAGCAATTATAAAAGAATTTCAACTAGGTCAACACACTGTAACCCTAGAAACAGGTGCAATCGCACGTCAAGCAGACGGCGCAGTACTAGCAAGCATTGGCGATACGTCAGTACTAGTAACGGTTGTTGGTAAGCGTGAAGCACAGCCAGGTCAAGACTTCTTTCCACTAACAGTTAACTACCAAGAGCGTATGTACGCTGCAGGTCGTATCCCAGGTGGTTTCCTTAAGCGTGAAGGTCGTCCTAACGATGGCGAAACACTAATTGCACGTCTTATTGACCGTCCAATTCGTCCACTTTTTCCAAATGGTTTCGTAAACGAAGTACAAGTTATTGCAACTGTTGTATCTGTAAACCCTGAAATCCAACCTGATATGGTTGCGATGATTGGTACATCAGCAGCACTTGCTATCTCTGGCATCCCGTTCAGTGGTCCAATTGGTGCAGCTCGTGTTGGTTACATTGGTGGTGAATACGTTCTTAACCCAACGTTAAAAGAACTTGAAGAGAGCCAACTTGATTTAGTTGTTGCTGGTACTGACAACGCAGTACTTATGGTTGAATCAGAAGCAGACGTACTTGCTGAAGACGTAATGCTAGGCGCGGTTGTATACGGCCATGAGCAATCACAGTCTATCATCAATGCTATTAACGAATTTAAAGCAGAAGCAGGCAAGCCTACTTGGGATTGGACTGCACCTGAGAAAAACGTATCTCTTGAAGAGAAAGTAGCTGAACTTGCTGCTGATAAAGTAGGCGAAGCTTACCGTATTACTGATAAAGTAGCGCGTAAAGAAGCACTTGGCGTAGCTAAAGATGCAGTTATCGAAGCACTTTCAAGCGAGCTTGCTGAAGGCGAAACGCTTGATAAGCAAGAAGTGGGTAAAGTATTCGGTTCACTTGAGAAGAAAATTGTTCGTGGCCGTATCGCTGCAGGCGAAAAACGTATCGATGGTCGTGAACCAGATATGATCCGTGCACTAGACGTAATGACTGGCGTATTACCGCGTACTCACGGTTCTGCTATCTTCACACGTGGTGAAACACAAGCATTAGTAACAGCAACGCTTGGTACAGAACGTGATTCACAGTTAATCGACGATTTAACGGGCACGCACAAAAACCACTTTATGCTTAACTACAACTTCCCTCCATTCTGTGTAGGTGAAACTGGTTTTGTTGGTTCTCCTAAGCGTCGTGAAATTGGCCACGGTAACCTAGCTAAGCGTGGTATCCAAGCAGTAATGCCAACATTGACTGATTTCCCATATTCAATCCGTGTTGTATCTGAAATCACTGAATCAAACGGTTCATCTTCAATGGCATCTGTGTGTGGTACATCACTAGCGCTTATGAACGCGGGTGTTCCAATTAAAGCATCTGTTGCAGGTATTGCTATGGGTCTAGTTAAAGAAGACGAGAAATTCGTTGTTCTTTCTGACATCTTAGGTGACGAAGATCACTTAGGTGACATGGACTTTAAAGTAGCGGGTACTACTAACGGTATCACTGCATTGCAAATGGATATCAAGATTGAAGGTATCACACAAGAAATCATGCAAATTGCGCTTAAACAAGCAAAAGCAGCACGTTTACACATATTAGAAGTGATGGACGAAGCGATTTCTGCTCCTTCTGAAGAGCTTTCAATGTTTGCTCCGCGCATTTACACAATGAAAATTCCACAGAAGAAAATTGCTGAAGTTATTGGTAAAGGTGGCGCTACTATTCGTCAACTTACTGAAGAAACAGGCACAACAATTGAAATCGGTGATGACGGTACAATCAAAATTGCCGCTACTGACGGTGAAAGCGCTGCAAATGCAATCAGCCGCATTGAGCAACTAACAGCAGAACTTGAAGTAGGTACTATCTACGAAGGTAAAGTTGTACGTATTGTAGATTTCGGTGCGTTTGTAAATATTCTTCCAGGTAAAGATGGTTTAGTGCATATTTCTCAAATTAGCACAGAGCGCGTTAATAACGTTGCTGATCACCTTAGCGAAGGTCAAGAAGTTAAAGTTAAAGTACTAGAAGTAGACCGTCAAGGCCGTGTACGTCTTAGTATTAAAGAAGCAATGGAATCAGCTGCACCAGCGGCAGATGCGTCAACTGATGCTTAATTGCTAATACTTAATCCAGATATTTTCTGGATAATATAAAAGGGGGCTGTTTAGCCCCTTTTTTTATGCTTTAATGAGGGACTTGAATTTAAACAAAGATTATTCAAGGAAGCTAAATTACTTACGATGATACACAACAGTGTATGTGCAACTATGAACCAAATCATTCGTCGTCAGTCATAAGGCTACCAACCTTGGTATTAAGGATTTTAATGATTTTCAAACACATTGCTTTGGCGTCTTTTGCTATTTTGTCTTTAAGCGCTTGCCAAACAACAACCCAATCAGAATCAGCACCTGTAGTAAACGTGCCTTTCACTGCGCCCTTAGCGTCTGATTTTCGCAGTGAAATAGCTATTGCACGTTATTCAGAATTACTTAATAGAGCTGATTTAACGCCAGAGCAACAAGCAAAGTTATATTACGATCGCGGAGTGCTGTTTGATAGTTTAGGCATGACCACTTTATCGCGCATTGACTTTAACCGTGCGGTAAAACTTAAGCCTGACTTAGCTGAGGTGTATAATTTTTTAGGTATTCAACACACATTAATGCAGCAATATGAAAAAGCATATGAGCTTTTTGATTCTGCGTTAGAGCTAGATGAAGAGCACGAATACGCTTACTTAAACCGCGGTATTGCGCTTTATTATGGTGATAGGCCCAGTATTGCAAAAACAGACTTCAGTCAATTTTTAGCGCGTTCTCCTAACGACCCGTATCGCGTTTTGTGGGTGTATTTAGCACAAGCTAAATTAGACAAAGATTCAGCAGTTGCTGAGCTAAAAACTAACTCTAAAGCGCTTGATGACTCGCAATGGGCATATCAGTTAATCTCACTTTTTGCGGGTGATATGAGTGAGCATACATTTTTATCTGGTGTAAGCGATGGCGTTAAGTCAGAGCAAGAATATGCCCAGCGTTTGTGCGAAGCTTATTTTTACTTAGCAAAGCTACACCAAGCAGCGGGTGATACCTATGTTGCCGCTGATTATTTTAGATTGGCACTATCTACTAATGTACATGAGTTTATAGAATACAAATATGCTCGCTTAGAGCTTGAGCTTTTAATGGAAGCAGACGCAAGTTAGTGTGTTAAAAACAACATTAGCATTACTTTTTAGCTTGTTGGTTGCAGGGTCGAGCAACAGCTATGGTGGTATTGGCTTTTGGCAGGTATTAAATGCCAAAGCCGAACCGCTACAATTATATTGGCAGTTTCCTCGCTACTTTTTAGCAAATATAAATAAACTGCCTAAAAAGACTCTTGGCTTGCTTGCTAGGCATCACATACCTTCTGCTCAATACGAGTATTCTTTACACCTGATCAAAAAAGACCAAGCTGAAGCAGCGAAGTTATTTTGGCGACTGAGTTTACCAAAAATAAATAATTTTCAGCTGGCCAAGTTAGCCGAGCAATTACTTGTTAATAAGCAGTGGGACGATCTTAAATTTTTAAACACGTTAGGCTACCTAGAGCCTGGTTTTGTATTAAATCACCTTAACTTACACAATGGTGTTATTCACACACAGATCCCCGAACCATTTTTGCACTCATTGGACTTTTTATCGTTAAATTCTACTATTGCCGTAAATAAAAAATGCCAGTTTAATGTTTTAACGATGAGCGATCATCGAAGTGGACTTTATAAGTTATCGGCATTAATCAAAACTTATAATAAAAATCCGGAGCCAAGACAGGACGCTTTTTGCTTTAGTAAGCCCGTGTATGTGGGTGGTGCTTTAAAGTGCAATAATAGCATGAGCGAAGCGGCTAATTGTGATTGGCAATCTACTTTAATAAATAAACAATTTTTAAGAAAATTTGATTTTGTTGTAATGATGCCCAAACATGGAAGTGCTAATGTTAGCCGAGGAATTATGCAATTAAATTCAGATGCCAATTATGGGATTTTCTTGCATGAGCTAATGCACTTTAATGGCTTTGAAGATGAGTATGTTTTACCCAAAGCTAAGCAGGCTTGGTTGTGTAAAATGAGAGGCTTAGTTGCTCCTAACTTGTATATTGCACAAAAAGATGAAAAATCACCAAAAGGTTGGCATAGAAGTAAAAGCTGCCAGAGTGGCGGTGTAGCCTACAAACCAAGTAAAGACTGGTCAATTCTAGAATATCAACAGATAAAGCTCTCTGATCAATACAGGGCCCTTTGGTTAGCACATATAGATAAAATTAAGCGTTAATATGTCTATAACCATTGGTTTTTAAGTCCCTATTTTCTCACTTAAAATTAACTCAACATGCTTCGCTTTTTATAGACAAAATATCTGTTATTGAGTATAACTATTACCATTAATGTCGTTTAAAAACAGGCAGTAAAAGCATCACTTAATGTATAAAAGTGGCGCCCTGATAAACTTATGATTATAAAAGGCCCTACATTATGACTTTGCTCTGGATACCCTTGTTATCCTTGATTGGCAGTGTTATTTCTGCATTCACAGGCAAACTTTCTCGCAATCAAAGTACATTTGCTACTGTGCTTGCACCGCTAACCGCTTTGGGGATTACTTTATACCATGCACCAGCGGTTCTTGCCGGTGAAACTATCCGCTATTCCTTAGCGTGGATCCCCTCTATTGGTCTAGATTTATCGCTTCGTATAGACGGTTTAAGCCTCTTGTTTATGTTTATGATATTAGGCATTGGTTTGCTTGTTATTGTATATACACGTTATTACCTCAGCGCCAATGACTCAATGGCTAAGCTTTATAGCTACTTAATGTTATTTATGACAGCAATGCTAGGCATTGTTATGTCTAATAACGTTATACAGCTATGGCTATTCTGGGAATTGACCAGTATCAGTTCTTTTTTATTGATAAGTTATTGGTGGCATAAATCTGAAGCGCGTAAGGGCGCGCGAATGGCTTTAGCCGTAACGGGTGCGGGTGGTTTAGCACTTCTTGGCGGGTTAATGTTGCTAGGTGATATTGTTGGCAGTTATGACTTAGATGTTATTTTGGCAAGTAAAGCCATTATTCAATCCCATGATTTATACGAGTTAGCACTTGTTTTAGTATTGCTGGGTGCATTTACTAAACCGGCTCAGTTTCCATTTCATTTTTGGTTACCTCATGCAATGGCAGCACCTACGCCCGTTAGCGCTTACTTGCACTCAGCAACGATGGTTAAAGCCGGTATCTTTTTACTTGCGCGCTTTTATCCAGCTTTAGCTGGAACCGAAATGTGGTTTTTATTAGTTGGTTTAACTGGTTTAGCTACATTGTTATTTGGTGCTTACATAGCGTTATTTAAGCACGATTTAAAGGGGTTACTTGCGTATTCGACAATTAGCCATTTAGGTTTGATCACGCTATTGCTTGGCCTTGATACCGAGCTTGCAACGGTTGCAGCCATATTTCATATAATTAACCACGCAACATTTAAAGCGTCGTTATTTATGGCTACCGGTATTATTGACCATGAAACAGGCACACGTGATATGCGTAAACTCAATGGTATGTGGCGGTTTATGCCTTATACCGCAACTCTTGCAATGGTTGCTGCTGCAGCTATGGCGGGTGTACCTCTACTCAATGGTTTCTTATCTAAAGAAATGTTTTTTGCCGAAACACTACATCAGCAAGTACTTGGATCTATGTCATGGTTAATACCGGTACTTGCAACGGTGGCAGGTGCATTTGCAGTAGCTTATTCAGCACGCTTTATTCACGATGTATTTTTTAACGGCGACCCAATAGACTTACCTAGAACACCGCATGAACCGCCACGTTATATGCGTGTGCCAATAGAAATACTGGTTGTGCTGTGTATTTTGGTGGGTATTTTCCCAAGCTTTACTGTTGATAGTATTTTATCTGCGGCGTCATTAGCGGTGTTAGGGGAAGCGATGCCAGAGTACAAGTTAACAATTTGGCATGGTTTTAATCTACCGTTACTGATGAGTGCAATGGCCGTTGTAGGTGGTTTGTTTATTTACGTGAATCGCAAATATTTATTTCAATTTCAGGCATCACTTCCCACACTTAATGCTAAAAAAACCTTTGAACGTGCAGTGCTGAGTGTAGTTGCATGGTGTCAGAGCAAGATTAACAGCACTGAAAATGGTTCTTTACAGCGCTATTTGGTTATTATGCTGGGTGTCGTTTTACTTTGTGCCGGTTGGCCATTATTTGAAATGCAACAATTAGCTGGCAGTATGCCGCGCACACCTGTTGATGTGCATAACGCAATTGGTGCTGGTTTATTAATAATTGGCGCAATAGCCACCGTTATTTGGCACAGGTCGAGAATGGTCGCACTGTTGATGCTGTCTATTGTAGGCTTAATGGTGTCGGTTTTATTCACTCGTTTTTCTGCGCCAGATTTAGCGTTAACTCAGCTTACTGTTGAGGTGGCCACTATTATATTGCTTATGCTTGCGTTGTTCTTTTTACCTCAACATACGCCTAAAGAGTCTAGCTCGTTGCGAGTACTGCGCGACTTAGGAATCGCCTCTACTATTGGTGTAGTGGTTGCGAGTATTTGTTATGCGATATTAACGCGTCCGTTAAATTCTATTTCTGACTACTTTATCGCTAATGCCAAAACAGGTGGTGGCGGTACAAACGTGGTTAACGTTATTTTGGTCGACTTTAGGGGATTTGACACCCTAGGTGAAATAACGGTACTGGGTATAGCTGCATTAGGTATATTTAAAGTGCTTTCACGTATCCCATTATTTATGCCTGCCAGTGATAGCGAAGGACGTCCATGGGCGCGTGAGCGTTACCCAATATTACTTGCAAGTATTTCACAAAGCTTATTGCCGTTGGCGTTGTTAGTATCAGCGTATATATTCTTGCGTGGTCACAACTTACCAGGTGGTGGTTTTATTGCTGGTTTGGTTACGTCAATTGCTTTCATATTGCAGTACATGGCACATGGCTCTAACTGGATCACCGAGCGTTTTGACATCAACTACCGTAAAATTATTGCCTCGGGGATAGGTATCGCAATGTTTACCGGTGTAGGTAGCTGGTTCTTCGGTCGACCATTTTTAACCACGTGGTTTGATTATTTTGATATTCCGTTTGTAGGTAAAACAGAACTTGCTAGTGCAATTGTGTTTGACCTTGGCGTGTACCTCACCGTAGTAGGTGCAACATTAATGATTTTAGCTAGTTTGGGTAATATGACTTCCGATGCCCCTAAAAAAGAGGTGAATATTTAATGGAGCTATTATACGCATCGTGCGTTGGTGTATTAGTTAGCTGCGGTATATTTTTACTGTTGAGAGCTCGGACGTTTCCTGTAGTACTGGGTCTTACCATGATTTCGTATGCAGTAAACTTATTTTTATTTTCATCGGGGCGTTTAACTATAAATAAAGCAGTGGTACTTGGTACCGGAGCAGATTACGCCGATCCACTTCCTCAAGCCTTGGTATTAACCGCTATTGTAATTGGTTTTGCGATGACAGCATTTGTGGTTATTTTGGCTATTCGTGGACGTGCTGATTTAGGGAGCGATCATGTTGATGGAAGCCCAGTTAAATCAGCTGCTGTAGTTAAGGAGCAAAAATGATTCAACATTTAGCATCCTTACCTATTTTATTACCTATGCTTGCAGCGGTTATTTTGTTACTTCCACCGTGTGGTAAAAGTGTAAAAATTCGCCGTTACGCATCAAATGCTATGGCGCTTGTTACGTTTGCCGTCAGTGTGTTTTTATTGATACATATTTACAATACAGGCATCAGTGTTTATGCCATTGGTGATTGGTCGGCCCCTTTTGGGATAGTACTTGTGGCCGATAATTTATCAACATTACTCGTAGCGCTAACCTCGTTTTTAGGGCTTGGGGCCATTTTATATGGCAGTGCGGGCGATGATGAAAAAGGGAGCTTTTATCACCCCCTAGTTCATTTTTTAGTATTGGGTGTTAACGGCGCTTTTTTAACGGGGGATTTGTTTAACCTGTTTGTATTTTTTGAAGTTTTACTTATTGCATCGTATGCATTACTTATGCACGGTGGCGACAAACAAAACACACGTGCAGCGCTACAATATGTCATTTTAAATTTAGTTGGATCAAGTGTATTTTTAATAGGTTTAGGTATTTTATATGGCGTATTAGGTACATTGAATATAGCTGATATGGCGCAAAAGGTATCACAGCTTAATGGTGACGATGTATTTATTGCTAAAGCCGGTGGTTTATTACTACTTATTGTATTTGCTTTAAAAGGCGCATTATTGCCCCTACATTTATGGCTTCCAAATACCTATGCAAGCGCTAAACCTGTTGTTGCAGCCTTATTTGCTATTATGACTAAGGTGGGCGTATATGCCATGCTGCGTGTTTACACCGTTATATTTGGTGAACAGGCGGGTGCACTTGAGCACATGGTACAACCTTGGCTTTGGGGATTAGCAATTGCCACTATTATCGTCGGAGCTATGGGCGCAATAGCCGCGCAAGACTTGCGTAAGTTAACTGCTAATTTAGTTTTAGTGTCGGTAGGTACATTAGTTGCGCTAGTGGCTTTACAAAATGTAAATGCAACGGCTGCATTATTGTATTACCTAGTGCATTCAACATTAGTGAGTGCCGCGTTATTTTTATTAGCCGACTTAATTGCTAAGCAACGTGGTAAAGTTGCCGACAGGCTTGTTGGTGGGCGTGCAGTTAAACAGCCGCTTTTACTTGGGGCATGTTTTGTTGTTGCGGCTTTAACAGTAGTAGGTATGCCGCCGTTATCTGGCTTTGTTGGTAAAATATGGATACTAAAATCGACTTTAAATAGTGAGCAGGCCTTAGTATTTTGGCCCGTTTATTTAATAACAAGCTTTGCATTGCTAGTTGCACTTTCTCGTGCGGGTACAAGCTTGTTTTGGGAAAGAAAAGATAAACGCAGCGAAAGCCCAGACTGCGCTGATGCAAACCCATTACAAGTTACGGTAATTATAGGGTTACTCGCATGTTCGCCATTATTAGTTATTTTTGGCGGGCCGATTAGCGAATACATGATAGGTGCTGCTACGCAATTACATGATATTAGCGGTGGCATAAATGCTGTACTAAAAGGAGGCATGTAATGAGACTGCAAGCCCGTTTTCGTTGGTTACCAACACCATTTCGTAGCTTATTTTTGTTTATAGTATGGTTGTTGCTCAATAATAGTGTGTCGGTTGGTCATATTGTACTGGCAACATTTTTTGCTATTTTTATTCCTATTTTAAGCTTCTCGTTTAGAGATCCTCAGCCGCTTATATTAAAGCCAGGGCTAGCTCTAAAACAATTTTTAATTGTACTTTACGATATTATTGTAGCTAACTTACAGGTTGCGTTATTAATTGTTGGGCCTTCCAAAAAATTACGCCCCGCATTTATTAAAGTCCCCTTAGACTTAACACACGATATGCCGATTACAATTTTAGCAAGCAGTGTGTCGTTAACACCCGGTACTGTAAGTGCGGAGGTGTACCCTATTCCTGAATCGTTAGCACAGGGCGAGGAAATGACACAGCGTTATTTGCTCATACATGTACTTGACCTTGATAACGAAGCCGAGCTTATCAAGCATATTAAAAAGCGTTACGAAGCTCCACTAAAGGAGATATTTCAATGTTAGATACCGTATTACTTATCGTTTTTGCCATGATAGGGCTTTCTTTATTACTTAATTTGTGGCGCCTTATTATAGGGCCTTCGATTCCTGATAGAGTTTTAGCCCTTGATACTATGTATATTAATGTTATTGCACTTATTGTTTTATACAGCATAAGTATGGGAACAGGCTTGTATTTTGAGGCTGCATTGTTGATAGCCATGTTAGGGTTTGTAAGCACTGTTGCGGTGTGTAAGTATTTACTACGTGGCGATATAATCGAATAGGGTGGCAAGATGATTAGTGAGTGGGTTGTATCAATTTTATTGTTATTTGGCGGCACGTTTATTTTAATTGGTTCGTTAGGCTTATTAAAACTGCCCGATTTTTTTATGCGTTTACATGGCCCAACAAAGGCCACCACTTTAGGTATGGCAAGTATATTAATTGCCGCGATGGTATTTTTTGCAAACTCTGAAACGGGTTTAAGCGTTAAGGAAATATTGATCACTATATTTCTATTAATTACCGCCCCAATAAGTGGCTATATGTTAATTAAGTCTGCTATTCATCACAAACTTAAGCCAAAAGAGGGAACCAAAGGCCTAGACAATATTGAAGATGATTAAGCTTTATTAATTATTACACTATCTAGGTCGTGCCATAGCAATGAGCGTTCTCAAACCGAATAAACAGATTTATTCGGTTTTTTGTTACTAGAGAAGTCGTTAACGCTTTTATTTAAGAGTGATTAATTGAGCTTAAGAACATAATTGTGCGTATAGAGCCTCACAAATTGACAAGAAACTTTAAATTTTATGAATAACATAAACCCAAAAAAATTACTAAACAGTAAGTGGACTGCCACTCCAGCTATCAATAAAGAAAAACACTTTATCATTGTGGAAGTAGAATACGATGAAGAGGCTAACGTGATAGCGTGTATTACTGAGTCTGTGTTTTCTAAAAACCAATACCCCATTAGTTGGCGCGATCTTAAAAACACAGAAAAATGGCGTCAAGGTTGGAAGTAGTTTTAATAAATTTATATAAATCAATAGATTGAACTTTAAATATATAGTTAAAGTAGTTTAAAACCATCAATTTTAGGGAAGATGAGATTGATAAAAAGTAATACCAACAATAAAAAACCAGCATTTAGCTGGTTTAAAAATGTGTTTAGCTAACAGCTATTTTTCATCTGCGTATTTTACGCGAATCTTACTTTTATCAACGGTTAATTGATTAAGTGCTTTAATAGCGCTTTTGCTTTCAATATCGTTTGGCATTTCTACAAAGGCAAATCCTTTAGATTGGCCGGTTTCTTTATCGAGTACTAAGTTACAGGTAGTCACTTTGCCGTGCGCTGAAAACAATGTACGAAGATCTTGCTCTGATGTAGTGCGAGATAAGTTACGAACTAATAATTTCATATTTAACCTAAATAATGGTATCGGTTAGATTATCTCAAGTAACTTGGTTTTAACCTAATTATATTTTTAGCATCGTTACTTCTATTAGTTTAAAACACTTAACTAGCCCTAAAAGCGAATAATGAGTTATTGGTAATAAATAACTAGTTATTAAAATTAATAATTGGTAAGTTATATTTTTAAAAGGTTACTTACCATTAATGTGTTGGGCTGGTTTGTTATGTCGATATTTCGTTTGAGTGTATTAAATATCTATACTGTGTGCTTTTTAAGTTTTTCATTATTGGGCTGTGGGAGTTCAAGTTCGAAAAATGAGTTAGTCAGCACTGAGCTGTCGGTACAATCTGCCGCAATTATCAGTGGGGAAATATCAGCAAATATAGAAAGCAATCGTCAAAGTGCAGTCGTGGGTGAGCTTTCTATAACAGATGAGCAAGCTGGTGAGGCGGTGTTTATTACTCAGACGAGCAGTCAAACACGTTATGGTATATTTAATCTTTCAAGTAATGGTAGTTGGTCTTACACTTTGGACCTCGCTGACACAAACGTTACCGCTTTAGATATAGGGGACACATTACTTGATGAAATAGTCATTAGCTCTGCTGATGGAACTAAAGCGACAATAAGCATTACCGTTGTTGGCGTAGTACAGCCAGGTAATTTTGTAGTAAGTGATGAAACAACCCTAAATGCTGATGGCGTTAATTTAGGGCTCAGCGCTTATACCTTGATAGAAAATGTATTTAATGAAGGTTCAATTGAATCGCCTGATATGTATAGCGGTAATCATGAAGGTGTTATACATATAGTGGAAGATACAGACGCTATTGTAGGTAATCACTTTGTATTTTTAGCTCATCGCGATGAAGACCAAGATAAAGACAAAGGCCCAAGTGATCGTCAGCGTAACGAAATTAAGTCCTATGATAAATCACCCCCGGCAACGCTTGCTTTTAAAAATGAAACCGTACAATACAACTGGAAGTTTAAAGTAAGTAGTGAGCTTGAGTTAACGAGTAAATTCAGTCACTTTTTCCAAATAAAAGCCCGTAACGATACCAACGACAATACCAATGGTAACGACGATCAACCTATCATTACGCTCTCTGGTGCTCAAAAAAACAGTATAGGGAACCAGTTACAAGTAAGATATAGCGCAGGTTTTGATGAAAACGGTAACAGTACAGGGCTTGATAAAAACCTTTTAGAAACAGATTGGTCACTTATAACCGATGAGTGGATACAGGTTTTTGTTCAAGCAACTTTTAGTGAGGAGGGACAATTTGAGATGATCCTTACCCGCTTAAGCGACAATGAAGAGCTATTGAATATAAACGAGCAAAGTATAGATATGTGGCGAGGCGTAAGCGATGATGACTTTGCACGCCCTAAGTGGGGGATTTACCGCTCAATAGTAGAGACCGATAGCCTTCGCGCTGAAGAAGAGCAGGTACGATTTGCTGATTTTGTGATTAAGAAAGGTTCTTTAATAAAGTAATCGACATAATACAATTATAAAACCCACAAAAAAGCCCTTAGTAATTTAATTACCAAGGGCTTTTTTAATGAATTTTAAAAGTAATTATTTTACTTCTTTACCTGCAGCTTGTTGGTCAGCGTGGTAGCTTGAACGAACGAATGGGCCAGAGGCGGCATGTGTAAAGCCAATTTTATCAGCGTATTCTTTCAACGCGTCAAACTCTGCAGGCGGCACGTAACGTTTAACTGGCAAGTGATGCTTAGAAGGTTGTAAATATTGCCCAACGGTTAGCATGTCAACGTTATGAGCACGTAGATCACGAAGTACTTCTTCTATTTCGCTAATCTCTTCACCCAGACCAACCATTAAGCCAGATTTAGTTTTTACTTCTGGGTGTGCTTCTTTAAAGCGACGAAGTAATTCTAACGACCATTTGTAATCGGCACCTGGGCGCGCAAGCTTGTACAAACGCGGTGCTGTTTCTAGGTTGTGGTTGAACACATCAGGCGGTGTCTCAATTAAAATTTCAAGAGCACGGTCCATACGGCCACGGAAATCGGGTACTAAAATTTCGATGGTAATGGTTGGGTTGTGCTTACGAATTTCACGGATACAATCGGCAAAGTGCTGTGCGCCGCCATCACGAAGATCATCACGGTCAACCGAAGTAATTACAACGTAGCTAAGCTTCATGTCTTTAATTGTTAGTGCAAGCTTTTCAGGCTCTGCTGCATCAGGTTTTAATGGGCGACCATGAGCAACATCACAAAATGGGCAACGACGCGTACAAATAGCACCTAAAATCATAAAGGTTGCTGTACCGTGGTTAAAGCACTCTGATAGGTTTGGGCACGATGCCTCTTCACATACTGAGTGTAAGCCGTGCTTACGCATGGCTTGTTTAATACCGTCAATTCGCTCTGTTGACTTTGGTAAGCGAATTTTAAGCCACTCTGGCTTACGCAACATTTCAGTTTTTTCTGTTGGTAAAACTTTAACGGGGATCAACGCCATTTTTTCTGCGTCGCGTAGTTTTACACCTGGTTCCATTTTGACTGGTTTATTCATTCGTTTTCAAACCCTTCAGTATGCTTAACCTGTGCTGCATTAAGCTTTTTAATCATGTGTTTTACGAGTCCTTCACCTGCGCTTTGTAGGTTTTGAGGACCCTCTAATTCTTTTGTTTGCACCATATTCATACCGGCATAACCACACGGGTTGATGCGTAAAAATGGACTTAGGTCCATGTTAACATTTAATGCTAAGCCATGAAATGAGCAGCCGCGGCGAACTCTTAAACCTAATGATGCAATTTTGCTGTCGTTAACGTAAACACCAGGGGCGTCGGCTTTAGCGTATGCTTCAATATTGTATTCAGCAAGCGACTCTATAATGCACTCTTCGAGCCAAGTAACAAGTTCACGCACACCTATCTTTAAACGACGTAGGTTAAATAATACGTACATCATTTGTTGGCCAGGGCCGTGGTAGGTAACTTGGCCACCGCGATCAACTTTAATTACTTCAATGTCGCCAGGGGCAAGTAAATGCTCGTCTTTTCCTGCTTGGCCTTGAGTAAATACACTTTCGTGCTCTACAAGCCAAATTTCATCGGGAGTGTTTTCATCACGTGTATCGGTAAAGTCTTGCATTTTTTGCCAAATAGGCATGTAACGCTGGCGACCTAATTGGCGTACGATTAAAGTGTTTTCGCTCACATCAAATCTCAACTATGGCTTAAAGCATATGGCGTACGTCATCGATATTACTGATCACGTTGTAAATTTCTTCAATGTGTTTACCACTTGTAACCGTAGCTACTAGCGTAACAGACTCATAATTACCTTTACTACTTGGTTTTACTTTTGGTGCGTAGTCGCCCGGAGCAATAGGTTGTAATTTTGCTAATATTTGATCTGTTAAATTAACGTTGGCTAAACCCATAATTTTAAATGTAAATGGGCAAGGGTACTCTAGGTACTCATCAAATTTAGTATTTTTAACTGGTTGAACCACGTTAGTGACTCCTCATACAAAAGTGTGAACTCTATGTAAAGCACGAAGCTTAATACAGATAGGCGTTTAGCAGTGATGCATATATGGGGCGCATTCTAGCATTTTTCAAGCAAAAAAAAACGCCCCACAATGGAGGCGCTTAAATTATATATACTTAGTCATTTACAAGTTATTGCATGATCTGTAAACGCAAGTAGTCATAAATTTTACTAAAGAAGCTGCCTTCTTCCACTTCTTCAAGTGTTACTAGTGGGTATTGCGCAATGTCTTCCCCTTCTAGTTGCAAGAATAAAGTGCCTACTTTAGTGCCTTTAGCTAATGGTGCTTCAAGGGTGTTGTCTAGCTCAAAGTTAGCTTTTAGATTTTTATGCTGACCACGTGGAATAGTGATAGGTGTGTCTTCTAAAATACCTAACGATACATTTTCTTTGTTACCCATCCAAATGCGCTGCTCTGCAAAGCTGTCGCCCGCTTTGTAAGGTGTAATTGTTTCAAAAAAGCGAAAGCCGTAGTTAAGTAGTTTTTTGCTTTCTACTTTACGTGCACGCTCGCTTGAGGTGCCCATAACAACAGCAATTAAACGCATGCCATTTTTAGTGGCTGATGTAACTAAGCTGTAGCCAGCTTCAGATGTGTGGCCTGTTTTTATACCATCTACGTCTAAGCTCTCATCCCATAATAGTGAGTTACGGTTGTATTGCTTAATACCATTGTAGGTGTATGATTTTTCTTTATAAATAGCATACTCTTCAGGTACATCTCTGATAAGTGCGGCGCTTAGCGTGGCCATATCACGTGGTGTAGTATAGTGCTCATCTGTATCAAGGCCATGGCTATTAATAAAGTGGCTGTTAGTCATACCTAGTTTAGCAGCGTGAGCATTCATTAAGTCGGCAAAAGCACTTTCACTGCCTGCTATGTGCTCAGACATAGCAACACAGGCGTCATTCCCTGATTGAATAATAATGCCATGATTGAGCTCATCAACACTAATTTGCTTACCCACTTCGATAAACATTTTTGAAGACTCTGGGAAGTTTTTAGCCCATGCTTTTTCGCTAATTGTAACCATGTCGGTAGGGGCTATGTTACCAACTTTAATTTCTGTACCAATTACATAACTGGTCATCATTTTAGTTAAACTTGCTGGCGCAAGTTTAGTATCGGCTTCGCCTTCAGCAATAACCTTACCTGTTGTAAAGTCTACTAAAAAATAACCCTTTGCATTAACTTGAGGTGGTGCCGGAATAATTTGGGCGCTGGCTGAAAATACGGCGGCTGAACAAACTAAGCCACATACACCTTTGAGGATTTTATGTTTAATTGATTTCATCATACTCATTAATGGTTAAAGTTAAAAATTCGCGTCACGCCATTCTATACCCAAACACCCCCGAGATGCGAGTGTGGTTAGGCTGGTTTGGGTATTTGTCTTACTGAGTGTAAAGCAAGAACGCGTTTTGAAATTGATTTTGTTTTAATTTTTTTAATACTTTTTCTGCATGTTGGGCGTTTTGTATTGGCCCCAAATGCAATCTGTAAATAGTGTCTTTTTTTACAATGTTTGTTGGTAATTTATATTGTTGGCGTAAGCGTTGTGCAAGGGCTTCAATATTTGCCAATGTACTGCCTGCAGCTACTTGAATATACGTTTTATTAGCAGCAGAATTCGAAAGCGTAACCGCCTCAAGCTTAACCTTTGCTGTACCGTGAGTATAGTAGCCTAGCTTATATGCGGCCGCATATGACAGGTCAATAATTCTGTCATCATGAAAAGGCCCACGGTCGTTTACGCGTACAATTACTGACTTGCCATTTTGCGTGTTTGTAACACGAACAAAACTAGGTAAAGGTAATGTTTTATGCGCCGCAGTCATGGCAAACATATCGTATATTTCACCGTTTGAAGTGTGATAACCGTGAAACTTTCTGCCGTACCACGATGCAATGCCTTCTTCTTTGAAATCCGTTTCGTCAAGCATTGGGGTATAACGTTTACCTAGCACCTCGTAGGGGCGAGAAGCACTAGCACTTTTTTGCACCTCAGTAACAATAGCATCCTGCATTTCAAGCGCTGTGGGTGCTCTAAGTGGGGCTGAATCATGGCGCATATGGTAACGCCCACTCGAACCACTACTACAGGCACTGACAGTGATAGTGATTAAGATGATTATTAGAGTCTGAGCGTAACGTTGCATTATTTTAAAAGCATCCTTTTGTCTGTCGCAATCGACATAATAATACCAAAGCCGGCCATTAGCGTAATCATCGATGTGCCACCATAACTTATCAGGGGTAAGGGCACACCAACAACAGGTAGTAGTCCCGATACCATGCCAATATTTACAAATATATAAACAAAAAAAGTTAAAGTCAGTGCGCCAGCTAACAGCTTTCCAAAAGCGTCTTGTGCATTTACTGCAATATATAAGCTGCGGCCAATTATAAACAAATACAAGCTAAGTAAAACGCAGACACCAAATAAGCCAAACTCCTCACTTAATACCGAAAAAATAAAATCGGTATGCCGTTCAGGTAAAAACTCAAGTTGTGACTGTGTACCTTGCAACCAGCCTTTACCTTCGACACCGCCAGAACCAATGGCTATTTTAGATTGAATAATATGATAACCCGAGCCAAGAGGGTCGCTCTCCGGATCTAAAAATGTCAGTACGCGTTGTCGTTGATAAGCATGCATGCCGTACTGCCAAAATGGCCATGCTGCTAATGCAACTGCTGCACTTAAAAAGCTAATTAATCGCCAGCTCAACCCTGATAAAAAAAGTACAAATATGCCAGAGCTTGCAATCAGTATTGATGTTCCTAAGTCTGGTTGCTCTTTAATTAATAATGTAGGCAGCATTACAATCGCAAAGCCGAAAATTAAGTGTAGTGGTCGTGGTGGTAAATGTTTACGGCCAATATACCAAGCCACCATCATAGGTACTGCAAGCTTCATTAATTCTGAGGGCTGAAAACGAGTTAACCCTAAATCAAGCCAACGTTGCGCGCCTTTAGAGCTCACACCAAATAACAACACACCAACCAGCATTAATAACCCAACGCAGTACATCGGTATAGTGAGCCTTTTCAGTGTCGCAGGAGGAATTTGTGCAAGTACTACCATGGCAATGATGGCCACACCCATCCGCGTCATGTGTCTTATCATCATCGCTGACTCTTGGCCACTTGCGCTGTACACAACCGTGATGCTTCCAGCCATCATAAGTAAAATGGCAATAAGTAAAGGCAAGTCTAAATGCATGCGCATCCAAATAGAGCGCTTGTCATGCAGGGCGGTCATAGGGTGTTATTCCTTGCCAGTTCAACAGGGTTAGCTGCAAAGTAATAATCCATTAACTGCCTGGCAATAGGTGCGCCAACCGTGCTGCCACCACCATTATTTTCAACAACAATAGACACAACTATTTGAGGATTATTGTAAGGGGCAAACCCCACATAAATGGCATTATCGCGTTGTCGCTCTTTAAGTGATTCTGCATCGTACTTTTCACCTTGTGCAATGCTCACAACTTGTGCCGTGCCCGTTTTACCTGCAGGGTCGTAGTTTACGCCCTTAAACGCTTTGTGGGCGGTGCCTGTGACTTTAGTTACGGTATTATGCATAGCATCTATGGCTATACGCCAATTGTCAGGATTGTTCAGTACTACAGGTGGCTTTTCTTCATTATTTATTTGCGTCACATCGTCCTCTTTTTTAGCCACTTGCGCTAAGTGAGGAGGGTGGTTAACCCCTTTGTTAACAAGTATGTTAGTTGCATTAGCAATTTGAATCGGTGTTGCGGTCCAATACCCTTGGCCAATGCCTACAGAAATTGTATCGCCAGGCCACCAAGACTCTTTAAACCTGTTTTCTTTCCATTCTTTTGAAGGCAATATAGCGGTGGTTTCTTCGTGTATATCTATACCCGATAGGTCGCCAAAACCAAAATGCGCCATAAAATTACTAATTTTTGTAATGCCTAATCGGTACGCGGTATCGTAAAAGTACGTATCGCACGACTCTTCAATGGCTTTGTATACATCCACATGGCCATGCCCCCAACGTTTCCAGTCACGCCATTTGTGCTCTACGTTTCGTATTTCAAAAAAGCCCGGATCCCACATGGTTGTCCCTTCCGTCACCATGTTTTCTTCAAGTGCTAAAATAGCCATATGCGGTTTAATGGTGGATGCTGGTGCGTATCGGCCTTGGGTAGCCCTATTAATGAGTGGGCGATCTGGGTTAAGAAGTGCCTTATAATTTTTACTGCTAATACCGTGTACAAATAAATTGGGGTCGTAGCTTGGGTTCGAATATAGCGCAAGTATACCGCCATCTTTTGCATCCATTACGACAACCGCACCGCGCATGTCTTTGAGTGCATGTTGGGCTATTTGTTGCAGGCCGATATCGAGCGTTAACACTAAATCACTACCTGGCTGCGGGGGAAGCATACTCAGGGTGCGGATAACACGACCACGGTTATTAACTTCTACACGTTGCGAACCGACTTGACCATGTAAAAGTTGCTCGTAGTATTTTTCAATACCGAGTTTGCCAATATCGTGGGTTGCACGATAGTTTGTGGCTTGGCCTTCTTGTTCGAGCTTGTTCAGCTCTTTTCGGTTTAGCTTTGCAACATAACCTAGGGCATGAGTAAGCGTGTCGCCGAATGGGTAATAACGTGCTAAACGGGCTTCGATACTAAACCCGGGGAATTTATGCTGGTTAACCGAAAATGTAGCAACATCGGCTTCATCAAGGCGCGCTTTAAGTACTTGCGATTTAAAACGGCGCGTGTTTTTTATATCTTTTAAAAAATCTTGTTTTTCTTGTTCTGTAATCGTGATTAGTTGGCTTACTTGCTCTAGTGATTTTTCAAGGTTATCAACCTCCTCGGGGATCACCTCGAGATTATAAACGGGTTTGTTCTCAGCAAGCAGTACACCGTTTCGGTCGTAAATTAGACCGCGATTAGGTGCAATAGGAATAACTTTTATACGGTTGTCGTTGGAGCGAGTTTGATAATCTTGGTGATCTTTTACCTGAATGTTGTAAAGATTAGTAATTAAAACAGCTACTAACCCTAATACAAAAACAAAACCCACAAATGCACGCCGTGCAAACAAATTTGCTTCTGCGGAGTGATCGCGAATAGTGGGTCTTTGTTTTAGCATAGCAAGGCGTTACTCGCGATGATAGGGATGATTGTTATTTAAGCTCCAGCCCCTATATAGGCTTTCTGCAACAATAATTCGCACCAAAGGGTGTGGTAATGTTAGGTTCGATAACGACCATTTTTGCTCCGATGCAGCAATGCATTCTGGAGCAAGTCCTTCTGGGCCGCCAATAAGTAAACTTACATCGCGGCCATCGAGTTGCCATTTTTCCATGTTTTTAGCAAGTTGGTGAGTATCTAGCGCTTTGCCAGTGACTTCTAGCGTAACAATACGATTGCCTTTAGGAATAGCGGCTAATGTTTTTTCGCCTTCAATATGTAAAATACGCTTTATATCGGCATTTTTGCCACGTTTACCGGCGGGTATTTCAATTAGCTCTAAAGCCATATCTTTGGGGAAACGGCGCTGGTATTCAGCAAATCCCGTTTCTACCCACGCTGGCATTTTTGTACCAACAGCAATCATTTGTATTTTCACGAATAACTTCCAAGCGTTGCTTTTAACAAGTGGGTGGTTAGCCCCACAGTTTTTCTAGATCGTAATAGCTACGTGCTTCAGTTTGCATCACGTGTACAACCACATCGCCTAAATCAACCAGTGCCCATTCGCCGTCATTTTCGCCTTCATACCCTAATGGCTCTGAATCTGCATGACGTGCTTCTTTTGCTAAGTGGTCGGCGATTGATTGAACGTGGCGTTTAGACGTGCCAGTACAAATTACCATGTAATCGGTAATGTCTGATTTATCAGTTACGTCTATGTCAACGATGTCACGCGCTTTCATATCGTCAATTTTATCCATTGCAAAGGCGAGTAGTTGTTTTGAATCCAAGGTTTTGTCTCAATTTAAAAATTTAATGGCGCGTATTTTAACACGCTAGGCATTTTTAAGCATCAATTTGATATAGCTGATGCATTTGTATGTAATGACTCACGGCATCGGGTAATAGTTCATTCTTTTTGTTACTTTTTTTAAGATCATCACGAATAGAACTAGAAGCTGCATCAAGCATTTTACCCGGTAAAAAGTAAAGTTTACCACCTAAATGCTCTGTAATAAGAGCGGGGTCCTCCACGAGGGCATGCTGCATGTAGTGTTTAAGCTCACCTGTTACCTGACAACTCTGCGCTGGTCGTTGATATACCACAATATGGCAAAGCTCAGTAATTGTTTGCCATTCAAACCACTTATTTAGTGAATTAAATGAATCCATTCCAATCAAAAATAAAATAGGTGTACTTGGGTACTCTTTACGCAGTTCTTGCAGGCTAAGTAATGAGTATGATGGGCCTGAACGATCTAGCTCTCTTAAATCGAGTGCAAAATGAGGGTACGGTTTAATCGCCGCATTGAGCATATTAACACGATGTTCTGTGCTTATACCTGGTGCCGCTTTGTGGGCAGGTAGTGCGCAGGGCATAAAATACAATGTGCTTAAATTAAATGCGCTTACACATTGCTGAGCCATATTAATATGGCCTAGATGAACGGGGTCGAAGGTGCCACCAAAAATAGCAATCATTTTTTTGTCCAACAGGTTAAGCAACTAATTAAGGCTGTGACACGGCATAGGAATATCGAGCGGTTGACAAAACTTAATACAAATATGTGCGAGTGCCTGATAAGGAGCAATTAAGTTGCCTTGTTTATAGCTTGCATCAAATAAAGCAATGTCACTATTAATTTGCTCAAGTACAGTAATATTTAGGCGATTAACGGCATTTTGCACCGGCCCTTGCTGATTTTTCCAAATGGCATTTTGTTTAAATAAGCTGGCGATTGGCTCACCATTTAACAATCCCAATTGCACATTCATCAAGGTGTTGAGCTCTTTTGTAATCGCCCACAATATACTCACAACTTCAGTGTTGTCACTGGCTAGTTTGTTCAAAACTTTAATGGCTTGCTTGGCATGACCATTTAATAAGGCATCGCTTAAATCAAAAATATCAAATTTGGCTTGATTTAATAGCCCTTGCATAACCAATTGCTGGGTAATAAGTGCGTTGCCATGCAGTAAGGAGAGCTTTTCAAGTTCCTGAAAACACGCTAGAAGGTTACCTTCTGTAGCATTGATAAGGCTTAATTTGGCATCATTTTGCATGTTAAGAGCCAAGCGTTGACATTGCTCATCAAGCCATCGTTTTACGTGCGAGCCAGTCAGTGGGTAACAAGTTACAAATACACCTTGTTTGTCGAGCGCTTTAAACCAGGCACCGCGTTGTACTTCTTGGCTCGCTTTTGCACCTTTAATAATTAATATCGTGTCGGGGTTAACAAGCTCAACGACACGCTTAAAGGTATTACTACCAATTACACCGGGCTTTTGCTGGTTTAGATCAAACTCAATAATAGTGCGTGCACTAAATAATGACATACTTTGATATTGCGCTATTATTTCTTGCCAATCAAATCCTTGCATTAAAGTAAATTTAATGACTTCATCAAAGCCTTGTGCTTTGGCGGTATCGCGTATTAGCTGAACACACTGTGCTTCTTGAAAAGGCTCTTCACCAAAAACTAGGTAAAAAGGTTTTAAGCCTTTGTTTAACTCGTTAGGTAATTGATTAGCGTAACAGCGCATTACAGTTGCGACAGCTCTCTAACAATACGGCGACTTGCTTGCTTACGAATTTCGTTAATTAGCAGCTCTAGCTCTTTGGCTTTGGCAAGTGCGTTATCGGGGTCGTCTTGATAGTTTCTATAAAGCTCAAAGCGTTTTTCTATAGCATCTTTATTGGGGTGTTTTAGAACATATGAAACGCCATAGGCAAGTTCGTATTCAGCAACCTGGCCATTTTTAAATAACGACAACGTTTGGCGTTCTATGGTTTCTTTACGTAAATACAGCTGCGCTACGTTTTTAGATGAAGAGGTAAGTTCAACTTCACTTGCTAACAGCTCTTTTTGTAGCTGTTCAAATAAAGCTGATTTTTCGTCATCACCAATAAGCGTAATGAGTTTTAGATTATCAGGCAGGCTTGACGCTTGCTTTAAGTGAAACCCACAACTAGATAACAAAAAACAGACTAGCGCTAAGGCTAGTCCGTTTTTAATGGCCTTAAATACAGCCATATTAGTTAGCAACCACGTTAAGTAGTTTACCTGGCACGTAAATGATCTTACGAATGGTCTTACCATCAGTAAATTTAGTTACGTTTGCTTCTGCAAAGGCAAGTGTTTCTACTTGTTCTTGTGTTGCATCTGCTGCCACAGTTAGCTTAGCGCGAAGCTTACCGTTTACTTGAACGATGATGAGCTTTTCATCTTCAACCAAGGCTGATTCGTCAACTATTGGCCATGCTGCATCTAAAATATCACCGTCTTTACCTAGTTCTTCCCACAACTTATGAGATAAATGCGGCGTAATAGGGGCAAGCATAATAATTAACGCTTCAAGTGCCTCATTTGCAATGGCAATGTCTTGTGCATCGTTAAGTGGCGCTTTAATTAACTTATTAGACAGCTCCATGATGGCAGCAATCGCCGTGTTAAACGTTTGACGACGTTCAACATCATCGCTTACCTTTGCAATGGCTTTGTGTAATTCGCGACGAAGTACTTTTTGTGGGTTAGTAAGCGCAGACTTTTCAAGTGCTTGGTAACCTGCCGCTTTCACGTCTACTGCGTATTTCCATACACGTTTTAAGAATCGGTGTGCGCCTTCAACACCAGAATCTGACCATTCAAGTGTTTGTTCTGGTGGTGCAGTAAACATCATGAATAAACGCACTGTATCAGCACCGTATTGTGCAATTACTTGTTGTGGGTCTATACCGTTATTTTTAGACTTAGACATTTTGCTCATGCCTGAAGAAAATACTGGTTCGCCATCTTCCTTGTGCCATGCTTTAGTAACTCGACCTTTTTCGTCAGTTTCTGTTTCTACATCGCTTGGTGAAATCCAAATATCACCACCTTTCTCATCTTTACGATAGAACGTTTCAGCCAATACCATGCCTTGACATAGTAAGCGGTCAAATGGCTCGTCTGAATTTACTAAACCAAAGTCACGTAATAGTTTATGGAAAAAGCGTGAGTACAATAAGTGTAAAATTGCGTGTTCAATACCACCTATGTATTGGTTTACAGGTAACCAATAGTTAGCGGCTGCTGGGTCTAACATGCCTTCGTCGTAACGCGGGCTACAGTAACGTGCGTAATACCAAGACGATTCCATAAAAGTATCGAAGGTGTCAGTTTCGTGAGTAGCAGGTACGCCGTTTACTGTGGTTTTAGCCCACTCAGGGTCTGCTTTTATTGGTGATGTTACACCATTCATTACCACGTCTTCTGGTAAGCGAACTGGTAACATATCTTCTGTTGCAGCAAGCTCGTTGCCGTTTTCGTCGCTCAGCATTGGAATTGGAGAGCCCCAATAACGTTGGCGGCTAACACCCCAGTCACGTAAACGGAAGTTTACTTTACGCTCACCCACGCCTAGTGCTTCTAGTTTGTCGGCAATTGCATTAAACGCTGCTGAAAAGTCTAATCCGTCAAATTCGCCAGAGTTTACTAATACACCTTTTTCGGTGAATGCTTCTTGCGCTAGGTTTACTTCAAAGTCCGAGCCTTCAACAGGCGCAATAACTTGTTTAATATCTAGGCCGTATGCATTTGCAAACTCAAAGTCACGTTGGTCGTGGGCAGGTACTGCCATTACCGCGCCTGAGCCGTAATGCATAAGCACAAAGTTAGCCACCCAAATAGGCACTTGCTCGCCTGTTAATGGGTGAGTTGCGTAAAAGCCTGTTGCAATGCCTTTTTTCTCCATTGTTGCCATATCTGCTTCGGCTACTTTGGTGTTTTTGCATTCTTCAACAAACATTGCAATCGCATCGCTGTTTTTAGCTGCTTCTTGGGCAATAGGGTGGCCACCGGCAACGGCGAGATAAGTAACACCCATGAAAGTATCTGGGCGAGTGGTGTATACGCTAAACTTTTCGTTGTTATCGGTACGCGTAAATTCAATGTCTAAACCTTCAGAGCGGCCAATCCAATTGCGCTGCATGGTTTTAACTTGCTCAGGCCAGTCTTCTAATTTGTCTAAATCGTCTAAAAGCTCTTGTGCGTAGTCGGTAATCTTAATAAACCACTGTGGAATTTCTTTTTGCTCAACCACAGCGCCAGAGCGCCAACCGCGACCGTCAATAACTTGTTCGTTAGCAAGTACAGTTTGATCAACCGGATCCCAGTTTACGGTCGACATTTTTTTGTACACTAAGCCTTTTTCGTAAAGCTTAGTAAAAAACCACTGCTCCCACTTATAGTACTCTGGGTGACACGTTGCAATTTCACGATCCCAATCGTAACCAAAACCTAATTGCTTGAGCTGGTTACGCATGTAATCAATGTTTTCGTAAGTCCACTTTGCAGGCGCTGTTTTATTTTTAATAGCGGCGTTTTCTGCTGGTAAACCAAACGCATCCCAACCCATAGGTTGCATTACGTTTTTGCCTTGCAGGCGCTGGAAACGAGAAACAACATCACCAATGGTGTAGTTACGCACATGACCCATATGCAGTCGACCACTCGGGTAAGGGAACATAGAAAGACAGTAATATTTTTCTTTGCTCTCATCTTCAGTGACTTTAAATACTTGGTTTTCTTCCCAGTAGCTTTGTACTTTTGACTCTATATCTTGCGGGTTATATTGCTCTTGCATCTACGATTCCAGACTTCTTGCAAACTAATAAAAAATTGCCGATAGGATAACCCAAATAAAGCACTATTCACAGCGTCAAAAACACCGTTTTTCTAAATTGTAACCTTCATGTCAGGTTAACCTATACTTATCTATGTTAAACGTCAGGCGTGTTGACCTGTGTAGATTGAAATTTGCTCAGTTTAGGGTTTTCTAATCACATTATAAAATGTTACCTAGTGGCCTGAGTAAAAATTCATAAATATTGCGTCAACCCAACTCGTTTATTAGCAATTTTGAAGGAGTACATAATGGCAGATTATAAAGCATGGCTTAGTGATTTAAGCGCGTGGCTAAAAGACATAAAAGATCACGAGGTAAAAGATGCGGTAACTCGTTTTGTTGAATCAGAGCAAGCACTTAAAAATTTAGGTGAAGAAAAGTATCAGCTTTACCGCAATTACCTAAAGCGCGATATAGAGCACCTTAGCGAGAACGACTCCCACTACAACTCGCTTGCATGGCAAGAACTTAAAGAGTCTTTATGGTTTGAACTTTCACATATAGAAGACAAAACTCAGCTGGAATGGCAATCTCTAAACCAAGATTTTAAGCACAATGGGGTGTATCACGCAGGCGAATGGATAGCCATGGGCACATTAGTATGTAAGAATTGCACTCATAGTTATGATGTTTATCACGCCACACAAATTTTACCGTGTATTGAGTGTGATGGAATCTATTTTAGTCGTAAGGCGCTGCACCCTTAAGCATATGTATTAAGTGGGTGCAGGCCACTTAATACGCCCAAAGCCAGCGATTATGCTGGTACAAAAAGAAGTTAGAATGACGAAAAAACTGCTGCCACTACCTGTATCAACGCTTGCACCTAGTATTTCTGCTAATCACGTACTGACGTGCATGAATAATCCCTACCCAGAGCAACTCAATTTTATTGGGCAACAACGTGCACAAAGTGCGCTCGACTTTTCGCTGGGGATGGAATTACCTGGTTATAACGTTTACGTTATGGGCGAAGCCGCACATGGGCGTTACACACTCGTAAAGGACAAACTAAAACAACATGCCAAAGGCCGAGTAACCCCAAACGAATGGTTGTATGTTAATAACTACGACGACCATCGCGAGCCAATAGCATTGTTTATGCAGGCAGGGCAAAGCAAGCAATTGAGTGACGATATAGACTCTTTTTTAGACGAAGTGCTCGACACGTTTCCAGCCGCATTTGATAACCCTGCTTATCAGCGTAAGAAAAAATCAATTGATCGTGAATTCAATGATGCTTACGACAGCGCAATTACCGCCGTTGAAGTGGCTGCGCTTGAGCAAAGTGTTGCACTTGTTGAAGAAAAAAGCTCAGTGGGCTTTGCGCCACTTATAGATGGCAAGCAGTTGAGTGATAGCGAGTTTGCAGAACTTGAAGATGAACTTCGCGAAGCGTTTTTTGAGAAAATAGAAAAACTAGAAGATGCGTTAATTGAAGCACTGATAGAGTTGCCGCGTTGGAAACGTGAATCTAAAGAAAAACTCCGCAACCTTAAAAAGTCGACCGCTGAGCAAGCAACTAAACCACTGTTAAAAGATTTAGAACATAAATACGCCACACATATTGGCGTGCTTCGCTATTTAAAAGACATACGTGTAGAAATTATAGATGCTGTACTTGAATGGCTAGACGATGAAGACGAAAACGAAGAAAATAAAGAAGACTTTGATCGTAAAGGCATGCTCACTGACTTTTTTGCCCCCAATATTTTAGTCGAGTTTAAAGAAGACGATGCAGCCCCTGTGGTGTACGAGCCTAACCCTACCTTTGGTAATTTATTTGGCAAAATAGAGTATGCCACTTCACAAGGTACACTAATCACCAGCTACCGCTCAATTCAGCCCGGTGCATTACACCGTGCAAATGGCGGTTATTTGATAATGGATGCTGAAAAAGTAATGGCTAACCCGCAAGTGTGGGATGGGCTAAAGTTATCGCTGAAAATGCACCAAATTAAAAATGACTTACCATATCAAGATAGTACAGTAGGCACGAGCTTTACGCTTCGCCCGCAATTGATCCCACTTGATGTAAAAATTATTTTATTAGGCTCGCGCGATTTGTATTACACCATAGGTGAATACGATGAAGAATTCGCAGAGCTATTCAGAGTACTAGCTGATTTTGATTACTACTTACCAAGCAGTGATAAGTTACAGTATCAGTTTATTACTAAAGTGACAGAGTACTGCGAAAAAACGCTTAAGTGCACTACAACGCAAGCCGCTATGGTGAGATTGCTTAAATTTAGTTATCGCCAAGCTGAGCATCATAATAAGCTCTCAGCGCGTTTTGCTGATGTGTTAGAGCTGGTGGCTGAGGCAAGTTATTACGCGAAACAAGATAAGCTAACGGTTATTGATGCGCATCATATTGATGAAGCCATTGAGGGTAAGCAATACCGCACCGGTCAAATTAGTGAAAATATGCTTAGTGATATCAAAGAAGGTCATACGTTAATTGCTACAACCGGACAAGCCATTGGTAAGGTAAATGGCTTAACGGTACTGCACATTGGTGATACGTCGTTTGGTACACCGGCGCGAATTACTGCCACTGTATACGCCGGCGCTGATGGCGTAATAGACGTAGAGCGTGAAGCGGAACTGGGTAAAGCCATTCACTCTAAAGGCGTGATGTTACTTACCGGTTATTTAGGTAATAAATATGCCCAGCAGTTTAGCCTTACGCTCAGCGCAAACATTGCAATAGAACAAAGCTATGGCTACATAGACGGCGATAGCGCCTCGTTGGCTGAGCTTTGCGCGTTAATTTCGGCTATTACAAGCTTACCAATAAGCCAATCAATTGCGCTTACCGGCTCTATAAACCAACATGGTGATGTACAAGCTATTGGTGGTGTAAACGAGAAGATAGAAGGCTTTTTTAAGTTGTGTAAAATGCGCGGCTTAACGGGTGAGCAAGGCGTCATTATTCCTAAGTCAAACCAAGTTAATTTGGTTTTAGACGACGAAATACTCAATGCGGTAGATCAAGGCAAATTTAATATTTACGCAGTAGAGACGGTCGATCAGGCGCTAAACTTACTGATGGATATTGAAGCGGGCGAACTCATCGACGATGTATACCCTGAAAGTTCAGTAAACGGCATCGCACTTGCGCGTTTAAAAGAGATTGCCGATATTGTTAATGGCGATAACGAAGACGATGCGGATGACGAGCTAGAAAACGAAAAACTAGAAGACGAGAAAAACTAATTATGATCAATATTATTTTGGCGGTTGTGATCGCTATTTTGTGCGTTTTAATATTTAAAAATAGTAAAAAAGCCAAACAACAGGCGATTGCTAATGCGCAAATTGAAAGCGACTATTTAGTGGCAAACTCTAAAGTAGATGGTGTATTAGAAACTGCATCCGGCCTGCAATATAAAGTATTGCACAAAGGAGAAAACAGCAACACACCTAGCCCAACAAGTATGGTCAATGTGCATTACCACGGTACACTCATAAACGGCACTGTGTTTGATAGCTCAGTAGAGCGCAAGTCACCTATTAGCTTTGGTTTACACCAAGTTATTAAAGGGTGGACCGAGGGATTGCAGTTAATGAGCCCGGGAGACAAATTTCAGTTTTATATACCGCACCAATTGGCTTATGGCGAAAAGCGGGTAGGGAGCATTCCACCTGCATCACTGCTTATTTTTGAAGTAGAACTGCTTGCAATAGAGTCGTAAACTTACCGTGCATGCTCACTTTTAACCGATTAAAAGTGAGCATAACGTGTTAATTTGCTAATCTGCAAATTCAATGTGTGCTATTTCAAGCTTAAATTTTCCCGCCTGTTTTCCTGCAATCATAAAACCAAGTTGTCTAATATCACTAAAATCAATCACTGGTTGCTGGGTTAGCGTACGACCACGAAAAGTAAGCGTAAAATCGCTTGGGGTAAAATTAATGTTAGTCCATTCATTTTCTATTGTTTTAAATGAGTGTGTATACGCAGGTCCATCAAGGTAGTTGGATGTACGCAGCCTTAGTTGATACGTTTGACCGTCACCTTTAACACGTAAATTAATAGTATTTGCGTTTTGGCCCTGTGTGTTGAGCTCAGTGCGGATAGAAGCAAACCCTCCGTTATTTTTAAGCGATACATTACCTTCAAATACCAATGCCTCTTTTGTATGGCTTACTTGGCTATTAGACACGCCCCCCATGACCGAATCGTTTACAACGTACCAACGCTGATTGGCGTTAACCTCTGCGCTTAGCAGCAAAGTATTAAATATAAAAAGAGAGGCTAATTGTTTAGTGGTCATTGGGGTTGCTCCTAAAGGCTTTGATTAACTAATACGATCACATATATAAATTGTTCACTTAACCTAAACTAATTTATTAATAACGCGCAGGCCTTGCTGGCTTTTAAGGATAAAAAATTGTTAAATCGAGGGTTTTTAGTCACTGCGCAAAGTTTGTAACCTAGTGGACTAAATAAAAATCGAGTAAAGCTTCTGCGTCTCGCTCACCCTTTTACCTTCACCATGAAGGCACCTCACAGTAAATAGCGCTTGTTTGAATTAGCTTGAGCAAAAAATAAAAAGCGCGTAAGTTAAACGCGTTACCTATTTTAATAACAAGAATTAAAATGAAAGCAAAAGAAATAGAACAATTAGAATTATCTAAAACCGAAACTAGAGAAGTCATTACCCCTTATGCATTTAAGGTTGATAACGCTCTGTTAGGCATACCTCTAGCAACACCTCTTAAACGAGCTTTAGCAATAGTAATAGATGTTGCCCTAATATTTGTAGCTGCAAAGCTTAGCGCCACCTTAATTGCGTTTGTTGCTGCTATGGCTTTTTATAAAGGCACTGCGCAGCAATACCTTCCTAAAATGTCGAGTGTATGGCGAAGAATATTAAAAATAATGGCGGCGAGTATTTTATTTGTAAGCGCTCTTGCAGTGCTTTCAATTGGCATAGACTACTTAGAAGACGATAACAGTGAAATCGCCTCAGTTATTCAAGGTGTAAAAATAGAAGACGAAATACAGCTTACTGAGTCAGAAAAACACCGTGTAAATGCCTATTTAATTGAAGTAGTAGACGAGAGCTGTGAGCAGTCTTGCCAACAAAATGCGCTTGATAATTTGATAGGGCAAGTACCCAAGTTAGCAGAAATGGACGACCTTCAAAGCCCACAACTTGCTAGAGCGCTTTTACAATTATTAGTGCTCAGTGAAAATAACGAAATAAAGCCTGCACAGTTAATAGAAGAAAAACCTGCGCAAACAACTACAAACAGTATTTTGCAGTGGGGCAAAGGTATTATTCAAGACTTAGGCTTAGGTTTTGGGTGGGCTGCTGTTTATTTTACGCTATTTTCATTACTTTGGCGTGGCCAAACTCCCGGTAAGAAGGTGTGCAATATACGTGTTGTTGCCTTAAATGGCGAACCACTTGGTTTGCTTGATTGCTTTGGCCGCTACGGTGGTTACGGCGCAGGTTTTGCCACTGGGTTGCTAGGCTTTTTACAAGTGTATTGGGACCCAAACAGGCAAGCCATTCAAGATAAAATATCAGCGACTGTGGTTATACAAGGTAGCGTAAAGCAAATTGTGAATATAGAAACAGTAGAAGAAACCGTAAAAGCTAAATAACTAATAGTTATAGGAACGCTAGTGAAGTTTTTAATGTTGACGATCATCACCTTATTTTTTGCAATCAGTGCAAGTGCTTCCGAGTCGGTTTTACTAGCACAAAATGATCATATTGAGTCTCGAATTTTAAAAGAGAGGCGATTTTACAGCGTTTACTTACCACCTAGTTATAGTCAAAACGCTAATGAAACATACCCTGTAATTTACTTACTCGATGGTGATAGCACGCATTTAAAAGCAGTTGCAGGGCTGGTAGAAGCGCTAAGTACAGAGCGTTTAGAGCAACAAATACAGCAAGCTATTATTGTAGCTATTCCTAACAGCCAAAACGCAATAAGAGAGCGCGACTTTACTCCTACCAATGTTGATTGGACGTTTAACGGAAAATTATTAGAAAAATTTGAAAATAGTGGTAATGCAGTAAATTACAGTGCATTTTTTGAAAAAGAACTTATTCCACATATTAATAAAAACTACCGAACATCAAATAAGCGGGTATTAATTGGTGAGTCTTTTGGTGGCTTATTTGCAAGTTACGTACTTTTGACTAATCACACATTATTTACAGATTACTTAATAATTGATGCTACATACATTTGGGATAATAATTATTTAAACCGTTACTTTAAAAATAATCAACTTGAAAATAAAGAGATGGCAGGGAATGTGTATTTTACCTTTGCGAATAACGCAACAGCATTTGGTGATATAGGTAAAACAAATTATCAGTGGGGATTGGCGTTTGCAGATAAATTAAGGAATCACCCAAGTAAAAAATTAACAGTAAAACAGCGTTACTTTGAAAACGAAACACACGGTACCGTTGCAGCACTTAGCTGGTATTATGGATTGAGAAAATTACTTCAACAATCAGTTGTAATTGAGAATCGATAAAAACTATAAATTAAAGTCCAATAACTAGCTAAAGTTTTAGTTAATTATTGGACGATCGAAGACTATTTTACTTTTGTATTTAACAAGACAATAGGAGTTAAAATATGCTTAAGTATTTGCTCATATTTATCGTTATCAGTTAAGTCAGGGGCATGTAGATCTAGGCCAACCTCATGAAAATTATTTTTTTCAACGTCATTATAATATTGTAAGGCGATACTAATTGCAGGCCTGAATTCGACTGAGTCTCTTGACCTTGTCAATACGTGCTGCTCAACACCACTCCAAGTTGCAGTGCCATCTACTATTTTAATTGAATTTTCTTTTGGGTGGATAACCAGCAAATTGCCAATATTTGGATACGTTTGCTTAATGCTGTTAAACGTAAATTGTATAGCTGCTTGCACTCGTTCTGATTCGAGTTTGCCTGTTTTTGTGTTAAAAGCACCGCCTTGTTCAATAATAAAGTTATCAAACATGGGTTGAACTTTAGGGTTTAGGTTAGTTAAGTTATATTTTTTTGAAAAGTTAATTACGTTATTATCAAATGCTTCTCTATAGAGTGCTTTGTTACCGGTATTGGCTGTTGGTAACCATATATAGGCTAGGTTACTATGTGTTGCCGGTTTAGCGATTGTAATTCCATTCGCTATCACTTTAGGGTCGCTATTGTATTGAAATAGTTTGCAACCGACTAAATTTAGTAAAACGATGATGACAACCATGTGTTTAATCATTTTTTCGTCTTCCAAGTGTCGATTGTTTTTAATGCGAACTGTAATGCACTATCCAATTTTGCAGGGTCTTTAAATAATTTATCGGCATCTTTCACAATAATTTCTTCATCACTGTTAAATTGTGCCACTAACTCAATACCTCCAGAGCCCATAGTTAAGAGTGTGTCTTTCTCATCTCTAATTCTGATATACACTCTGCTTCCTGGCACATAACCTTGTTCGTTTTGAAATAACGATACGAATATATCACCCCCATCGGCACCACCTTCAAGGTAAGACTCTTCTTGGCCATACCACTTGGCTACGTGGCCTAATAAAATACTGTTTGTAAAATGTGCGCGTACAGTATCAACACCTGCAAACACAAAAGCATTTACACCGAGGTTTGTTTTTGTAGTGGCAAGCGCTTCTTTCCAGAGTTCATTACGTAGGTTTTCATTTGCTTGTCCTGTAAGCGGGTCGTATAAGTTCTCAGCGTTATCTAATAATTGATTAAATACCGTATAAACTTCGCTGGCGTCTACTACTTTAAAACCACGCGCTTCAAGTGCTTTTTTTATTGGCGCTTTATAATGGTTTTTTAATTGTTTTTCAAAATAAGTGAGATCTTCTTCAACATAAAAACCGCCAAATCCAAGTACCTGATAATTTGCTTTTAGTTGTCCCGTATTCATGTAGTTTGGTGAGGATTTACATCCACTTAATATGACAAGGATAATAATGGTAAAAATATATCTCATAAAAACTCCTGAAAATTAAAGTAATTTGATACCAATTTTAGCGAACGATGTAAGGGTAAGTTGCCTATATTCACTTCCACCAACTTGTGAGCGCCAATTGATTGTTGTTTTTTTATTATTCAAACTGCTATCAGTATAAAAAATTAAGTATTTGGCTTCCTCTGGTAGAGTAAATTGAGTTTTGTAATATAGGTTACCAGCTAAATCTAATGTTGTTGGTAAACCATTTTCCCACGCCTCATAAGGTTTAAGGTGTTTTATAACCTGCTTTGATTTATCTAACAGTATTAACTCAGGGTAAACAAGCGTTGCTGTTTGAACAAATGCGCCATTGGCGTAACTAAAAACTTGAGCGAAGCGGCTATTATTTGGTTTTTCAATTGCAATGAATGGGCTTTTGGCTTCATTAAAAATTCTAATAGGCTGGTTTTTCAAATCAAAAGAGGTCAGCTTGTTTATTTGCTGTGTTGCAAATGCAATGTCGCTTAAGTTGGTACAGCAGGCGGGATTACTTTTTAGTCTTGATAGGTCACTTTTAGCTGAATTAGCGCAGCCAAACAATAATATGACTAAGGTTGCTATGCTTATTACTTTTTTCATAAATATTTTAATTATTATTAGTATATTGATACTAACTAATATGAAATAAGACTGAAACACATAAATTTATAATATGTAACTCAATGTAAATAAAATTAAATATGAATTGTTCACACAAGCTTATTCTCTAATTTGACCCATAAATATTGAGTACCTTTTAGTTTTTAAATCGCATTAGAGTCCCACCAATCCCCAATAACGTCACAATTCCCCATACAAACACATTGCCATATTGGCTATACACGCTATTACCTTGTATCAATTTTACATCGGCTTTTAATACTGCTGCTTCAAACTGTGGCATGGTTTGTTGTGTATTGCTTAGCGGGTCGTATACGGCGCTTACACCGTTGTTGGTAACACGTACCAGCGGGCGTTGTAACTCAAGGGCACGCATGCGGGCAATCTGCATGTGTTGCAATGGCCCAATTGATTGACCAAACCACGCGTCGTTACTTACAGTAAATAATATGTCTGAGTTAGTTTTATAATTGCCACGTACTAAATCGGCAAATACTATTTCGAAGCAAATAGCAGGGAGCAGGTTAAAGCCATTGGCGCGCAAGTTGTTTTGTATTCTGTCGCCACGCGTAAACGACGACATAGGTAAATCAAACAAAGGTGCGATTGGGCGCAGAATATCTTGAAACGGTACAAATTCACCAATCGGCAGTAACTGGTGTTTTTGATAGCGATTTTTACCTAGGTACTCATAATGGCCGTGCTCGTCGCCGCGCTCTTTGTTACCCAGCACTATAAGTGTATTAAATATGGTTTTAGTATCGATTTGGTAGTCAACAATGCCCGTAATAAGGGCGGTTTCATTAAATGAGGCTGCGCTATCTAGCCCAGCTAAGTAGCTGTCGGCAAGGGCTTCTATTTCTGGAACTGCGGCTTCAGGCCAAACAATTAAATCAGCATCCCAATGTGGGCGAGTCATATCTTGGTATTTGCTCATGGTGGTCCAAAACTCGCTAGGCTCAAAGCGAAGGTGCTGCTTTATATTGCCTTGTACTAGTAAAGTCGACATTGACTTACCTGAGTACTCAACGGTGTTTGTTGCACGCGAACCAATACACAAAACAGTAAATACAGTAAGCGTAACCAGCGGGGTCTTTATGTCTTTTTGTGTTATCCGGTACAGTGCAAAGCCAATGGCAATACATACTAAAGTCAGTCCAAATTCACCAATGTAAGGAGCCAGTATATTTAATGGTCCATCGGTTTGGGTATACCCAAAACTTAACCACGGAAACCCGGTAAGGACCACCCCCCGTAAATATTCACTAAGAGCAAAAAAGCTAATAAGCAGCAAACCAAAGCTATTTGGGCTGGTGGCAAAACGAGTTGTTAAGTAGAACGCTAAGGCGGGATAAAGCGCTAAGTAGCCGCACAATAGTGCCATTAACGAAAAAGAGGCTACAAGCGGCATACCGCCAAAGGTAGCTATAGACACATGTACCCAACTAATACCTGCACCAAACCAGCTTAAACCAAATATAAAACCATATTTAGCGGCATTCTTCGCATGGGCTTTTCCGGTATTGTTTGGATTAATACAAAAAATGACAGCTGCAATACTAATAAATGCAATTGGCCAAATTTCAAAAGGGGAGTAGCTAAAAGTTAAAATAAGGCCCGCAATAAATGCGAGCCATGATTTTATATCTTTTGCTAATAGGGTCAGTCTAGTTAGCAGTTTCTTCACTGTCGGTGTCATCAGCCTTAGGAACGGTGACTTGCAGTTGCAAGATACGACGATTGTCGGCATTGGTTACTTTAAATTGGTAACCATCTATATCTATTGTTTCACCACGGCTAGGCATATGGCCAAATGCATGTAAAACGGTGCCACCAATAGTGTCGGCTTCTTCTGTGCTATACCCTGTACTGAAGTGCTCGTTAAAGTCATCTACTGGCGTTAAGGCCTGAACAACATGAACGTGTTTTGCAAGTTGACGAATATCTTGTTGTTCTTCTTCTTCGTCGTGCTCGTCTTCTATTTCCCCAACAATGGTTTCAAGAATATCTTCAATTGTAACGAGTCCCGATACACCGCCGTATTCATCAATAACGACAGCCATATGATAGCGTTGCTGACGAAATTCATTAAGCAGAGTGTCAACACGTTTGCTCTCAGGTACGACCATGGCAGGGCGTAAGTAATCGCGTATTGAAGGTAAATGCTCGTCTTTATTTAAGATAAGCGGCAGCAAATCTTTAGCAAGTAAAAAACCTTCTACGTGATCTTTGTCTTCAATCACCACAGGGAAGCGTGAGTGAGTTGAGTCAACCATCATGGGTATTAGCTCTTCAAGCGGGCTGTCGATCTCAAGAGTGACCATTTGTGAGCGCGGGATCATTATGTCTCGCACTTTAAGCTCAGATACACTAAGCACACCTTCAATCATTTCTTTTGTTTCTGGATCGATTACGTCTCGTTCTTGCGCATCGGCAATCACTTCGACCAGCTCTTCTCTATTCTGGGGTTCCCCTTGCAGCATTTGGGTTATTCTACCCAACCACGTTTTGCCAGAAGAACCCTGGCTAGATTGCGAGTTACCGTCGCTCATTGCGTCTAATTGCTCCGTTAATTTAAATTTCGTCCCGGTATGGGTCTGCTATATTTAGCTCTGCAAGTAATTGCTTTTCTATGCTTTCCATTTGCAAAGCGTCTTCACTCTTTATATGGTCAAATCCAAGTAAATGCAAGCACCCATGAATGACCATGTGGGCAAAGTGGTCATGAAATGACTTCTCTTGCTCCACTGCTTCAGCCAATACAATGGCTGGGCAAATAACTAAGTCACCAACAAGGGGAAGCTCTATTCCTGGTGGCGCTTCAAATTCAAACGACAATACGTTAGTGGGTTTGTTTTTACCCCGGTAGTCGTTATTAAGCTGTTGTGATTGCGCTTCGTCGCTAATTACTATGGTGAGTTCTGACTCATCACGATATTGGCTTAACGCTTTATCAGCCCATAATGCAAATTGGGCTTCACTAGGGAGGTTGTCAAACTCACAGGCTATTTGTAAATCAAGTTCGGTTGTCAAAGTATTACTCTTTAGTAGTAGAGTTAAGTTGAGCAGCTAGCTCGTCTTTTGCTTTTTGCTTTTCAATTCGCTTCAAGCGCTCGCTCTCATCGTTACGCTCGTATGCTTCAACAATGCGCGCAACAACAGGGTGGCGCACTACATCGTGTGCTTTGAAGTAGTTAAAACTAATTTCATCTACACTGTCGAGCACTTCAATAGCATGGCGCAGGCCAGAGCGTGTACCGCGCGGTAAATCAACTTGGGTTATATCACCAGTGATCACCGCTTTTGAATTAAACCCTATACGGGTTAAAAACATTTTCATCTGTTCTGCTGTGGTATTTTGACTTTCATCTAAAATAATAAACGCATCGTTTAATGTACGACCACGCATATAAGCAAGGGGTGCAACTTCAATGATGTTTTTTTCTATTAGCTTTTCGACTTTTTCAAAACCGAGCATCTCGAATAGCGCATCGTAAAGCGGGCGCAGGTATGGGTCAATTTTTTGGCTTAAGTCACCAGGTAAAAAACCAAGCTTTTCACCAGCTTCTACAGCGGGGCGCGTTAACAAAATACGACGAATTTCTTGTCGCTCAAGGGCATCAACTGCGGCAGCTACTGCTAGATAGGTTTTACCTGTACCAGCAGGGCCTATACCAAAAGTAATGTCGTGATTTAATATATTGGCAACGTAAAGGCCTTGGTTGTCGTTTCGCGGCTTAATAACACCACGGCGCGTTTTTATAACCATTTCTTTGCCGTATGCACTGCTTGAAGCATCTTGCTCTAGGGCTTTAGATTCGGTAATTGCCAAGTGAACATTATCAGGTTCTATTTCACCAATAACACCGCGCACAGGTTGAGTATCAACATATAGATTTTTTAAGATTTCGACCGCAGAGGCACTATTGAGTAGCTTTCCCGTTACTTTAAAAAAGTTGTCACGGTGAATAATTTCAACAGCTAGGCGGCGTTCAATTTGTTTGATGTTTTCGTCAAACGGGCCACATAAAGAAGAAAGGCGTTTGTTATCGGCAGGTTCTAAATAAATCTCTAATGTTTTTAACTGATTACTCAAAATTGCTTCCTATAGAACGGCGCCAGTATTTACTGGCGCTAGGTATATTGACTAAGGAACGAAAGTAGCTACGCCAATTTCGTTAAGAGTCTCTGGTTTTGGCTCACTGCTTGCTGCTTTGGTTAAAATAGCTGATGGAGCGATATCGCGTCGTAAGTTCATTTCTGATTCTGTACGAATTAAGTCACCACGTAAAGAGTTAGGCAGTGCTTCAGTGATACGTACATCAACGAACTGGCCGATCACCGAATGTGGACCAACAAAGTTAACAACACGGTTATTTTCGGTACGACCGCGTAATTCCATTGGATTCTTTTTCGATGGACCTTCAACCAAAATACGCTGTTCTGTATCGAACATTTGGCGGCTAATGTGCTGTGCCATTTGTGTAATACGGTTCTGTAACAGGTATAAGCGTTCTTTTTTCTCTTGCTCAGTTACGTCGTCTGGTAAATCTGCCGCAGGTGTTCCAGGGCGTGCGCTATAAATAAAGCTAAAGCTCATATCAAACCCAATATCGTTGATAAGGTTCATCGTGGCTTCAAAATCAGCTTTACTCTCACCCGGGAAACCGATGATGAAATCTGAAGACATGCTTAAGTTAGGGCGAATTTTACGCAGCTTTCTAATTGTTGATTTGTATTCAAGTGCTGTATGGCCGCGTTTCATTAGGTTTAGTATACGGTCAGAGCCACTTTGTACCGGTAAGTGTAAGTGATCTACAAGCTCTGGTACGTCAGCATATGCATCAATAATATCTGGTGTAAATTCTACTGGGTGCGATGTTGTATAACGAATACGGTCAATACCATCAATTGCAGCAATTAATCGAATTAAATCTGAGAAGTAGCAAATGTCGCCATCGTGAGTATCACCACGGTATGCGTTTACATTTTGCCCCAATAGATTTACTTCACGCACGCCTTGCTCTGCAAGTTGTGCCACTTCAAGGAGTACGTCATCAACTGGGCGGCTAACTTCTTCGCCACGGGTATAAGGTACAACACAAAAGGTACAATACTTAGAACACCCTTCCATTATTGATACAAACGCAGAAGGGCCCTCAGCTTTTGGCTCAGGTAGGCGGTCAAACTTTTCAATTTCTGGGAACGAAATATCAACAACTGACGAACCTTTATTACCTTGCACTTGCTTAATCATTTCAGGTAAACGGTGCAGTGTTTGTGGGCCAAAAATAACATCTACAAATGGAGCTCGCTGGCGAATAGAATCACCTTCTTGAGAGGCAACACAGCCACCTACACCAATAATTAGCTCAGGCTTGTCGTCTTTTAACAACTTCCAACGGCCTAATTGGTGAAATACTTTTTCTTGTGCTTTTTCACGAATTGAACAGGTGTTAAGTAAGATTACGTCGGCATCTGTTGCATCTTCAGTTAGCTGGTAGCCATTGGTGGCATCTAAAAGTTCAGCCATTTTCTGAGAGTCGTATTCGTTCATCTGACAACCCCAGGTTTTGATATGCAGCTTTTTGCTCATTGAAATTTAGCCTCGTGTTCAATTCGATAATGGCACAAATATGTGCTTGAAACAGAATTAAGGAGCAAGCTTGCTCACTTAAAGGACGCGTATTTTAGCTGGATACCCGCCCAGATCCAAGTATAGTTTTCATGTTTGTGATCTCAAATCAAACTCAGACGAGTTTAATAGCTTGATAGTTATATACTCTCGCACTGTAGCGGTGAGTTACGGTACAATTAAAATAGATTAACGTATTAACAAAATGATGAAAAACATGACTCAAAATAATGTGATAGTGGTTGGCGGCGGCATGGTTGGTGCGGCAATGGCAATAAAGTTAGCACAACAGGGAAAGTCAGTGCGCATTATCGAAAAACACCTAATCGATCCGTCTCATGTTTTGAGTAATGACAACGTTGATATAAGAGTATCAGCTATTAATCGTTTTTCTGAAAAGTTACTCGATGGTTTAGGGGCTATGCCCATTTTAAGAAAAGGCCGGATTGCGCCATACCAACAGTTAGAAGCTTTTGAACGCGGCGACGATAAATTGTTATTTGATTGCGCCGACATTAATACCACGCATTTGGGTCACTTAATCGAAAACAGTTTAATACAAGCCAGTTTATGGATGCAGTTTGAGCAATACGATATTGAAGTCATCGAGCAAAAACAGGTTGTTAGTAAAATTGAACAAAATGCCGATTCGATTACCTTGGTATATGGCGAGCAACGTTATACCGCCAGCTTAGTGGTTGCAGCCGATGGCGGACAATCACAATTACGAACTAAAGCAAATATTGGTGTAACCGGTTGGCAGTACCAGCAGCAATGTATGGGCGTACTTATTAAGTCGGACGCGCCTCAACAAATAAAGACATGGCAGCAATTTACGCCATCAGGCCCGTTGGCTTTTTTACCTATGCAAGCACCTTACGCTAATTTAATTTGGTATGACGATGGCAACACATTAAACACATTTAAAGGATTAGATGGAGCACAATTAAAAAGTCATATTTTGGCTAAGTTCCCTGGCCTTGCAGGCGATTTTGACGTGCAAAGTCATGCAGTGTTTCCAATTACTCGTCAACATGCTAATAATTATTCTTGTGGTCGTTTGGTGTTAGTAGGCGATGCTGCGCACACTATTAATCCACTGGCTGGGCAGGGCGTTAACTTGGGCTTCCAGGACGTGGTCGCTTTAGCCACTCTATTAAATGATGCAACCGACGTAGGATGTGCGTTAAAGCTGCAAGAGTACGAACGCGCCCGCCGAAAAGCTAACTTATTAATGATGAGTATGATGGATGCCTGCTATTTTGGTTTTTCAAACCAAATAGCGCCACTAAAATGGGCGCGTAGCCAATTTTTAAAAATGGCTAACAATACTGGGGTGGTAAAAAACTGGGTATTAAAGTACGCAATTAGCGGTGAATTTAGCTAAGAATATGCGTTTACATTTAAGATATGCATTTTACTCATTAAACCAATTTGTAATCCTTTGACTATTCAGCCCTTAAAATGAGAGCTTAAAAGTTATTTTAAAGCTCTTAATCCTAATTTTATTTCCCTTTTACGTATATTTGCCATACTCAAGCAATAAGAAGTCTTTAGTTTGAGGGGCTATGGAAAGTTTATTAATTGTAATCTTATTAGGTATTTTGCTTTTAGGTTTTAGCATTCAGCCAATAATAACAATATGCAAAAAGACTAAAAATATGGCATGGAGTTTACTTCTTGCTTTAGTTGTTTTATTTATTTTTGGGTATTGTTGGATATTACATTATTTTGCAAATAACACTTTAGATAACTTGGTCTTAATTAGTATCTCACTCATTTTATTAGGAGGGGGTATTTTTGTATTTCTAATAATGCGCCTCAGCTTAAAAAGTATTTTAGAAATAGAAAAGTCTGAAAATCATCAACGATTCCTAGCAGAGCATGACAGCTTAACAAGCCTCCCTAATCGCAAGTGTTTTTTTAATCTATTGATTCAGCATATTAATAATGAGCAACCATTTAGTTTATTTTTATTTGATTTAAGTAATTTTAAACGTGTAAATGAGCTCTACGGTAATAGCTTAGGAGATGAATTGTTGTGCATATTCTCCAAAACGTTAAATCTAAATTTATTAAACATAGGTGAACTGCACCGAATTGGCGGTGATGAATTTGCGTTAATTTTAGATTCAGCAAATGAGCAAGATATTTATGATTGTATTGAAGTTATAAAGGGCTCTGTTGAAGAGCCTTTTTTAATTAATGCGCAAAAAGTATGGTTAAAGCTAAAAGTCGGCATTAGCTCATATCCTCAAGATGCGTTTTATGCCAATGAGCTATTTAAAAATGCAGATTTAGCTTTACTTGAAGCTAAAAGCACACAGCAGTTATTTGTTAATTATTTTGAAGGATTGAGTGAAAGGGCTGATAACTTTCTTGATATGACTACAAAAATAAAAAACGCCCTTATAAACCATGAATTTGAGCTTTATTTTCAGCCAATATTTTGCACTCGTTTTGACGAAATACATGGTGCAGAAGTATTAATTAGGTGGCCCCAACAAGACGGTTCGTTTATTGCTCCGGATCAATTTATTAAAGTGGCAGAGCGTACAGGGGTGATTCTTAGTATCACTCAATGGGTTGTAATTGAAACAATAAAAAATTTACAGCGTTTAAAATCGTTAGGTTTTACTGGCACCATGCACGTAAATTTATCAACACGAGACCTTGAAAGTGAGAGCTTTGTGGAGTTTATAGAAGAGCTCCTTAAAGATGATCCTACGTTAAGTAACTACATTGTTTTTGAAATTACAGAAGGTGCAATGATGACTGACTTGGAGGCCGCTCGAGCAATGATGTACAAACTTAACCGTCGTGGATTTGAATTTAGTGTAGATGACTTTGGTACCGGGTTTTCTTCCTTATCTTTACTGCGAGAGCTACCTATAAATCAAATTAAAATAGATCGGTCTTTCATTAATAATATGCTTACTAAGATAGCTGATTATGCAATTGTAGAATCGACGTTATTTTTAGCACATCGGCTCAATTGTAATGTGGTTGCAGAAGGAATCGAAACGAAGGAGCTACAAGAAGTACTTAAATCAATGAATTGTGAATTCCTTCAAGGCTATTATTTTAGCAAGCCACTACCTTTAGAGCGCTTTATAGAGAAATACTTAAATAAAGGCAGCTAAAGCATTATGTAGTAATAGCAATGCGTAATAAAATTTATGAGACTAAACTTGATGTTAGTAGTATTGAGATTTTTAATAAAACGACTAAGTAACTCAATTTTCACTATGAATCAGCAGTGTTTTTATTTACAGAATTAAATTATTAAACGTATTATTTTTTCAATCAGCTTCAGTACATTTATATCACGAGGTGTTTAGCGACTGATCTTAAAATATTGAATTAGTTGGATAGATTTTATAGAAGATGATCTATTGGATAATAGAATTTATTTTAGATGGTACAAAGGAGAGCGGTTAGAAAATTGGCTGGGATACCAGGATTTGAACCTGGGAATGCCAGGATCAAAACCTGGTGCCTTACCGCTTGGCGATATCCCAACTTTAAATTTGGATGAGTTTTAGTTCTAATTAAGAACGTGGTGCGGAAGGAGAGACTTGAACTCTCACATCCTAAGATACTGGAACCTAAATCCAGCGCGTCTACCAATTCCGCCACTCCCGCAGTTCTATTCTTTAGCAACATTCTTTGGTAGAAGAAGTTGGCTGGGATACCAGGATTTGAACCTGGGAATGCCAGGATCAAAACCTGGTGCCTTACCGCTTGGCGATATCCCAACAAAGAAATATTTGATTGTTTTAGTTCTAATCAAGAACGTGGTGCGGAAGGAGAGACTTGAACTCTCACATCCTAAGATACTGGAACCTAAATCCAGCGCGTCTACCAATTCCGCCACTCCCGCATATAGTTTTATGTTTATACTCATAACAGAGTTATTCTTTAACAACACTCTTTGGTAGAAGAAGTTGGCTGGGATACCAGGATTTGAACCTGGGAATGCCAGGATCAAAACCTGGTGCCTTACCGCTTGGCGATATCCCAACAAAGAATTAGCTGATAATTTTAGTTCTAATCAAGAACATGGTGCGGAAGGAGAGACTTGAACTCTCACATCCTAAGATACTGGAACCTAAATCCAGCGCGTCTACCAATTCCGCCACTCCCGCATTTTTAACTTTGAATAATCAAAGAAAGGTAGTTATTTTAGACTCTTCATTGAGTTGCAATTTAACTCTTGCAGAGCCAATTCTTAAAAAAGAAATGGTGGCTAAGACGGGATTTGAACCTGTGACCCCATCATTATGAGTGATGTGCTCTAACCAGCTGAGCTACTTAGCCATTGTTGGCTGGGATACCAGGATTTGAACCTGGGAATGCCAGGATCAAAACCTGGTGCCTTACCGCTTGGCGATATCCCAACAATAAACAACTGATAGTTTTAATTCTTATCAAGAATAATGGTGCGGAAGGAGAGACTTGAACTCTCACATCCTAAGATACTGGAACCTAAATCCAGCGCGTCTACCAATTCCGCCACTCCCGCACACAAGGTAGTTATTTTAAACTCTTCATTGAGCAACAAAAAATAAATGGTGGCTAAGACGGGATTTGAACCTGTGACCCCATCATTATGAGTGATGTGCTCTAACCAGCTGAGCTACTTAGCCATCTTTTTTGTTAGCACTTCATCGCTGAGTGCGGGGCGTATTATGCTGACATGACCCAAATTCGTCAACACCTTTTTTGCAAAAAAACGCTTAACTGTGTTTGTTTGCAGGAAAATTAAGCTAACAGGCTAAATTTTAATAAAAACGCCGTTTTTTTAACACCGATTAAAGAGGAAGTATAACAGGTTACGCTTTTTTAAAATTAACTTAGTGTTATTTATCCCCAAAAGCTAACAGTGTATATACGTTTAAAAAACAAAAAAGGCTCGTAAAAACGAGCCTTTAAAATTTATTTCCCTAAATAGAGGGAATAAATACTTATACGTTAAACAGGAAGTTCATTACATCGCCATCTTTAACAATGTACTCTTTACCTTCTTGGCGCATTTTACCCGCTTCTTTTGCACCACTTTCACCTTTACAGTTAATGTAGTCGTCATAAGCAATGGTTTGTGCACGGATAAATCCACGTTCAAAATCGGTATGAATTTTACCAGCAGCTTGTGGCGCTGTTGCACCTACAGGAATTGTCCAAGCTCGCACTTCTTTTACGCCTGCGGTAAAGTAAGTTTGTAGCTTGAGTAATTCGTAGCCGCCTCGAATTACAAGGTTAAGGCCTGGCTCTTCTAAGCCAAGGTCAGCCATAAATTCGAGTTTGTCTTCATCATCAAGTTCAGATAACTCAGATTCGATTGCTGCGCACACAGGGACAACCACAGCGCCTTCTGATTCAGCTATAGCGCGAACGCGGTCAAGTAGTGGGTTATTCTCAAAGCCATCCTCTGCTACGTTTGCAATATACATAGTTGGCTTGATAGTTAAGAAGTTGATAGAGCTGATAGCTACTTTTTCTTCTTTAGTTAATTCTAACGATCGAAGTGTAAGGCCTTCATCAAGGTGTACTTTTACTTTTTCAAGCGCCGCATTTTGTTCTTTTGCCTCTTTATCGCCGCCTTTCGCTTTTTTAGCATTACGGAACATCGCTTTCTCAGCGCTGTCCATATCAGCAAGTACTAACTCAGTATTGATCACGTCAATATCGTCAGCAGGGTCAATTGTACCCGCTACGTGTATTACATTTTCGTCTTCAAAACAACGTACTACATGACCAATTGCATCAGTTTCACGGATATTCGCTAGGAACTGATTACCAAGGCCTTCACCTTTTGATGCGCCTTTTACAAGGCCAGCAATATCAACAAACTCCATACTTGTAGTAAGAATACGTTGTGGGTTTACAATTTTAGCAAGCTCGTCCAAGCGAGGATCTGGAACAGGTACCACACCTGTATTAGGCTCAATGGTACAAAAAGGAAAATTAGCGGCTTCAATACCCGCTTTAGTTAATGCATTGAAAAGCGTTGATTTACCTACGTTAGGCAAGCCAACGATGCCACATTTAAAACCCATAGTAAGATACCTTGTTTAGAATTCGTTTAACCGTGCACTTGGACTCAAGTTTATTAGGGTTTAAACGAATGAAGTCTGTTTTGTGCTTTTAGCACGCCGTCTTTTGCAAGTATTTCCATACAACGAACTGCTTCATCTACAGCAGCATCCATTTTTTCTTGGTCAACCTTTGGCGCTTTTCCAAGCACCCAGCCGGTAACCATTTCACGATGTCCTGGATGACCTATGCCAACACGTAAACGCATAAAATCTTTTTGATTTGCCATTTTTGCCATAATGTCTTTTAAGCCATTATGACCACCGTGTCCGCCCCCTTTTTTTAATTTGGCGACACCGGGCTCTAAATCCATCTCGTCATGTGCAACTAAGATATTTTCAACAGGGATTTTGAAAAAGTTGGCTAAACTACTGACCGCTTTACCACTTAAATTCATGTAAGTAGTGGGGATCAATAATTTGAATTCTTGGCCTTGGATTATCACTTTGCCAGTAAGGCCGTGATATTTAGGATCGTGTTTTAGCGTACAGTTGTAGCGTGCTGCGAGTTGCTCGATGAACCAAGCACCTGCATTGTGGCGTGTATTTGCGTATTCGGGGCCTGGATTAGCCAGGCCCACAAGCATTTGAATAGAATTCAAGGTGCGAGACCTTAAATATTATTCTGCAGCGTCTGAAGCTTCTTCGTCTTCAGCTGGAGCTGCTTTGTTTGCTTTGATTGTAACTACTGAAAGGTCATGGCCTTCGCCTTTACCTAATTCAACAGACGCAACGCCTGCAGGTAGTTGTAAATCAGAGATATGGATTGAATCACCAGCTACTAACTCAGAAACATTTACTTCAATGAATTCTGGTAATGCTTTTGGAAGACAAGAAATTTCAACATCAGTTAACTGGTGAACAACAGTTGCGCCAGCTTTAGTTACAATTTCTTCACCGATGAAGTGAAGAGGAACTTTAGTTGTTAATTTATGAGTTGCGTCTACACGTTGGAAATCAAGGTGAGTAAGCTTAGGCTTGAATGGGTGACGTTGAATATCTTTTAAGATAGCTTCAACTTTCTCGCCGCCTACATTAAGTGTAAGAATATGAGTGTAAAAACCTTCGTCTTCTTGTGCTTTGATCATATCTTTATGAGCAAAAGTAAGAGATAAAGCTTCTTTGTCAGCTCCGTAAAGGATTGCAGGAACTTTGTCTTCGCGACGTAGGCGGCGGCTCGCACCAGTACCAGTTTCTACGCGAAGTTCAGCGTCATATGTATAAGTTGTGTTAGACATGATGTCTCCAATTATTTAAAAGTTTAGGGCCTTTGCGACCAAGGTCCCTAGCCAAAAGGCGCGCTATCATACCACTGTGATTCAGTAAAATATACATAGCATACAAAAAAAGCGCCAAAAGGCGCTTTTGTTTTCAGCAAATACCTGAGATTAGTGCTCAAACATCGCTGAAATAGATTCTTCGTTGCTAATACGACGAATAGTTTCTGCTAACATATCAGCAAGCGTTAGCACTTTTACTTTATCAAGCGCTTTAAGTTCATCAGATAATGGAATTGAGTCGGTTACAATAACTTCGTCAATAACAGAATCACGTAAATTTTCAGCTGCTTTACCTGATAAAATAGGGTGAGTTGCATAAGCAAATACGCGTTTAGCACCATGTTCTTTAAGTGCTTCAGCGGCTTTACATAACGTACCGCCAGTATCAATCATGTCATCAACAATGATACAGTCACGGCCTTCTACATCACCAATAATATGCATTACCTGAGAAACATTTGCCTGTGGGCGGCGTTTATCAATAATAGCCAAATCAGTATCGTCTAATAGTTTTGCAATTGCACGTGCGCGCACTACACCACCAATATCTGGAGAAACAATAACAACATCATCAAAATGACGCTCTTTCATATCTTCAAGTAATACAGGGCTACCAAATACATTATCTACTGGTACATCAAAGAAGCCTTGAATTTGCTCTGCATGTAAATCAACCGTAAGTACACGGTCTACACCTACACTCGATAAGAAATCGGCAACAACTTTAGCAGTGATTGGTACGCGGGCAGAACGTACGCGACGGTCTTGGCGGGCATAACCAAAATAAGGAATGACGGCAGTAATACGACCCGCAGATGCGCGACGAAGAGCATCAACCATAACGATAAGTTCCATAAGGTTATCGTTTGTAGGGGCACAGGTTGATTGCAAGATAAAAACATCCGAGCCACGAACATTTTCATTAATTTGAACACTGATCTCACCGTCGCTAAAACGGCCAACAACAGCATCGCCTAATTCAATATATAAACGTTTTGCAACTTTTTGAGCTAACTCAGGTGTTGCGTTACCAGCGAAGAGCTTCATGTCAGGCACGGTAGGGTTCCTCAGGCACTGAAATTTTGGACTAACGAGTAATGATAAAAATCATTACGAGTTAACTTATGATTACTTTTACGTTACTTCATTGATCGAAAATGGCGGTTAACTCCGTATGAGCAGGGGAGATATTAGCATTTGACGCTACAAATCCCTGCCAAGTATGGGGGAGGTTAGCAAGTACATGGCTAGCTTGAGCTTGTGTATCAAACTCTACAAAACAACATGAACCTGTTCCGGTCATCTTCGACGGAGCGTATTTTAGCAACCACTGGAGGGTTTTTTCAACCTCGGGGCATAGCTTTTTAACTAAAGGCTCACAATCGTTGTGCAAAGTTTGCTGTTTCCAATCACCTGAGATTTTTGGTGTATCGCGTTTTAAGTCGGGGTGAGTGAATATTTTAGCGGTGCTTACATGCTGGTTTGGGTGCACAACACAGTACCATTTTTGCGCAAGTTCAACACGGTGTAGTTTTTCCCCAATGCCTTGCGCAATGGCGCTTTCACCACGTATAAATACAGGCACATCAGCCCCTAATTGTAACCCTAAATTAGCAAGTTTATTAATGTCATAATTAATATTCCACAATTTATTGAGCGCTAATAGTGTTGTTGCCGCATCAGAAGACCCCCCTCCAACACCTCCTCCCATAGGCAGTCGTTTTATCAAATTTATTTTTACACCGTGCTTTGTTTTAGTATCAGTTTGTAACATTAAAGCAGCTTTATAGATGAGATTATCTTCAAGTGGTATGTCTTTAGTATCACCAGTGATTAAAATTGATGATTCATCTGTTAACTCAAAAGAGAGCTCATCGCCGAAGTTTAAGAAGGTAAATAAGGTTTCTAATTCGTGATAACCGTCATCTCGGCGCGCATTAATATGTAAAAATAAATTGAGTTTTGCAGGTGCAATAAGTGAAAAAAAGGTTTTGCTATTCATAGTTAATTAAATTGCCAGTCATATAGTTGAATTTTAATTTTAATTTTTTGGTGTTTGAGCGTCAGTTTTGTAGGCAACCAATAACCAGCGGTTTGTATATAATCTGCATAGTTTATTTGCCATTGTTTACTTTCATTATCTAACCAAAGTACTTGTTTCGAACGGCCAAGTTCATCAACTTGCAACGTTTGTGAATCAATAGTGCCTTTAAGCCAGTTATCAGCATTATTAACAGGTAAAGCAAAGCCAGTTAAGCGCTTAAGCAGCGCAGATGCATTGGTATCTACATAAACTTTATCGTCAAATTCAAGCTCAGCAACATTGCGCGACTGTTTTAGTTGTAAAATGCGTGTGCCAATAAATGAAGTCAGTACTAAATTATTGTTATTTTCTTGTTGCTGCCAATTTAAGTTTGCAGATTGGCGCTCATCGGGACTAATAAAAGCAAGTTTCCCCTCTACATGCCAAGTTTTTTGATTGGCGAGTTGACCTTTCCAGTTGTTGTAAACTGCTGTTTTATTTGGTAATTGTTGCGCGCAGCCACTTAAAAACATAAAAGTTATAGCTAATATTAAATAATGTCTAATCAAATGTTGTTCCTTACTTTCCATATTCCGCTGATTTTTGGTAAAATTGCCGCCTTTAAAGTAGGGCTCAGCAATATTTGGCAAACATGACCATAATAGCACTAGGTATAAATCACAAAACTGCTTCCGTAGAACTGCGTGAAAAAGTGGCTTTTTCGCCTGAGCAAATGTCAGAGGCGTTGCAGCAATTAAGTGGCCATGCCGACTTTAATGAAGCTGTGATCGTGTCTACCTGTAACCGAACAGAAATCTATTGTAGCCTTGCTCAGCAAAATTCCCAAACACTGTTAGCATGGCTTGCCAGTTTCCATGGTTTAGATGAACAGGAACTGAGTAATAACATTTATTGCCACGAGGGCAATCAAGCAATTAACCATTTAATGCGCGTTGCCTGCGGTTTAGATTCGCTTGTGTTAGGTGAACCGCAAATTTTAGGGCAAATTAAACAAGCCTATAATAGTGCTAAAACACATGATGCAGTGGGTGTTACGTTTGATCGTTTGTTTCAAAAGACATTTTCGGTTGCTAAAGAGGTCCGAACTGAAACTAACATAGGCGCCAGTGCGGTTTCGGTAGCGTTTGCGGCTGTTAATTTAGCTAAGCATATTTATGGCAAGCTTGATAAAACCAATGTGTTATTAATAGGTGCAGGCGAAACAATAGAACTGGTTGCTAAGCATTTGTATCAAAATGAGCCACAAAATATTACCGTAGCCAATAGAACTATTGAACGAGCCCGCAATTTAGCCGATGAAGTGTCTGCAGATGTCATTGCATTAGCGCAGTTGCCAGAGCGTTTGCATAACGCAGATATTATAATAAGCTCAACGGCCAGTACACTGCCTATTATTGGTAAAGGTGTTGTGGAGCAAGCACTAAAGCAGCGCCGTAACAAACCGATGTTGTTTATTGATATTGCGGTACCGCGCGACATTGAGAGCCAAGTTGGTGAGCTAGATGCGGCTTATTTATACTCGGTTGACGACTTACAAACGATTGTAAGTGAAAATATGGCAGCGCGAGAACAAGCCGCACAGCAGGCACAGATAATTATTACTGAGCGCACCAAAGAGTTTTGTATGTGGATGCGTTCACTCGATTCTGTGGGGTTAATTCGTCACTATCGAAACGATGTTCAAACAATTAAGTCTGAATTAGTAGAAAGAGCAGTTAGCCAGCTCTCTAGTGGTAAAGACGCAGAAAAAGTAATTTTAGAATTGGCCAATAAGTTAACCAACCGCTTAATGCACGCGCCTACCCGTGCCATTCAAGATGCGGCTAAAAAAGGTGAAGTGGCTCAATTAAATCAGTTGAAAAAAATGTTAGGTATTGATCAGGAATAACCGTTAAATGAAAGAGTCTGTTTATAATAAATTAGAAACGCTAGTAGAGCGCTACGAAGAAGTACAAGCACTGTTGAGCGACCCGTCGGTTATTAGCGATCAAAATCGCTTTCGTGGCCTTTCAAAAGAATACTCTGAGCTTGAAGAAATAGTTAAAACTTTTTTATCGTTTCAACAAACAAAAGAAGATTTAGCAAGCGCTGAAGAGATGCTTAAAGACTCAGACCCTGATATGCGAGAAATGGCACAGGAAGAGTATAAAGAAGCCAAAGCACAAATATTAAGCCTTGAAGATGAAATTCAGGTATTAATGCTTCCTAAAGATCCAAAAGATAATAACAATGTATTTTTAGAAGTCCGCGCAGGTACAGGGGGTGATGAAGCCGCTATTTTTGCCGGTGATTTATTTAGAATGTACAGCCGTTTTGCTGAAACGCAAAAGTGGAAATTAGAAGTAGTAACTACCAATGAAGGCGAACACGGTGGTTACAAAGAAGTCATTGCTAACATTAGCGGTGAAGGCGTATACGGTAAGCTTAAATTTGAGTCTGGCGTACACCGTGTACAACGTGTACCAGAGACTGAATCGCAAGGTCGTGTTCATACATCGGCGTGCACTGTAGCGGTAATGGCAGAAATTCCAGAAGCTGAAGCAATTGAAATTAACACCGCCGATATAAAAGTAGATACTTTTAGAGCATCGGGTGCAGGTGGCCAGCACGTAAATAAAACTGACTCAGCAATTCGTATTACGCATTTACCTACGGGTGTGGTTGTTGAATGTCAAGATGAGCGTTCGCAGCATAAAAACCGTGCTAAAGCGATGTCAGTACTTGCAGCACGTTTACAGCAAGCTGAAGATGAGAAGCGTCATGCAGCAGAAGCCTCTGAGCGTCGCAACTTAGTTGGTAGTGGTGACCGTTCTGAACGTATTCGTACATATAACTATCCGCAGGGACGTATAACCGATCACCGTATCAACTTAACGCTGTACCGCTTAAATGAAGTTGTAGCGGGTGATTTAGGTGCCATTGTAGACCCCTTAATGCAAGAGCATCAGGCTGATTTACTTGCCGCAATGGGCGATGAGTAATAGTGAATCAAACTCTCGAGCAAGCTGTTGCTGCTGGCGCTAATTTATTAGCGCAAAGCAGCGAAAGTGCGAAATTAGACGCACAGGTATTACTTCTTCATGTTCTTGATAAACCACGGAGCTATCTTTTTACTTGGCCCGAAAGGTTGCTCAGTACTGAGCAACAAAACACCTTTGACACTCTTTGCGCTCGGAGATTAAACGGCGAACCTGTAGCGCATATTACAGGGCAACGTGAGTTTTGGAGTTTAACCTTAGAAGTCAATGCAACAACGTTAATTCCGCGGCCAGATACTGAAACATTAGTTGAGGCTGCACTTGGTTTAGGAATTTCGGAAAATGCAAAAGTTTTGGACTTGGGAACAGGTACTGGGGCAATTGCATTGGCATTGGGTAGTGAAATGCCTTTGTGGAATATTACAGCGGTAGATAAAGTGACTGACGCTGTAGCGCTTGCAACTCGGAATCAACAGCGTCTAGGACTTAGTAATGTGCGTGTTAAACAAAGCAATTGGTTTAGCTCACTTGATAATGAATATTTTGATCTTATAGTGACCAACCCACCGTACATAGAAAGTAGTGACGAACATTTGGCTCAAGGCGATGTGCGATTTGAACCTTTATCTGCCTTAGTTGCTGAAGATTCAGGAATGTCTGATATTAAACAAATAATTACACAATCACGTGACTATTTGCTATCTAGTGGCTATCTTCTAATAGAGCACGGTTATGACCAAGGTTTTGCTGTTCGTGAATTTTTTAAAACGATGGCCTTTGTTAATATTAAAACGATAAAAGATCTTGGTGAAAATGACCGTGTAACGCTCGCACAGTGGCCATAATAAGCTTAATTATTACTGCATCCGTGTGTTAAATGTGTCATGTAGGAATTCTAATTATGATGGGTGACTTTTTATTTTCAGATGAGCCAGATACACCGGTAGATAACACCGATTTGGGCACCTGGAAAGTACTAATCGTTGATGACGAACCTGAAGTTCATGCAGTTACTAAATTGGCATTGAGTGATTTTGAGTTTCAAAATAAACGTTTAGAATTTATCAGCGCGTATTCTGGCGCTGAGGCTAAAACTTTAATTGATGAGCATAAAGACGCAGCAATTGTTCTACTTGATGTTGTAATGGAAACAGACGATGCAGGCCTACAAGTTGTAAAATACATTCGTGAAACCGCAAAAAATAACCACATTCGTATTATTTTACGTACCGGCCAACCTGGTCAGGCACCAGAACGCCAAGTAATAGTTAATTTTGATATTAACGACTACAAATCAAAAACAGAACTCACCGCACAAAAATTGTTTACAGTTATCATGTCGAGCCTTCGTTCGTACCGCGATATTATTTCAATAGAACAATCTCGTGTTGGCCTTGAGAAAATAATAACTGCATCACGCAATATTTTTTCTGCACATTCAATAGAGCATTTTATAGAAGGAGTAATGCAGCAACTTACATCATTGCTTGGTATTTCAGATCAGGCTATGTACGCGACCACCCTTGTTGCACAAAACCCAGCATCTCAGAACAATAAAATGATTATTTGTTCAGGTACCGGTGAGTTTGAAAAAAGTGAAGGTAAAGACCTTGAAGAGGTGCTACACGCAGAGCAATTAAGCGCATGCCAAGAAGCGTTAAATAATCAGTCTATTATCTACAAAGATAATTACCTATTTGCTTATTGCAGCAGTGAATATAACCACAGCTCAATGCTGTTTATCACAGGCATTCCAAATACACTAACCGATACACAACGCAACCTCGTTGAAATTTTTGCTCAAAATGTACAATTAGCCTTTGAAAATGTTCAGTTACAATCAGAGATTGAGGCCACACAACAAGAGCTTGTTTACAGATTAAGTGAAGCGGTTGAACAACGCTCTACTGAAACAGGTAATCATGTAAAACGTGTTGCACATATTTGCCATGCTTTGGCGCTTGGTTATGGTTTATCTAAACAGCAAGCTGATTTGATTAGATTAGCTGCGCCTTTGCATGATGTAGGTAAAGTAGGTATCCCCGATTCGGTATTAAATAAGCCCGCAAGGCTTGATGCACCAGAGTGGGAAGTAATGAAAACCCACACTGATAAAGGCTATGGTATTTTAAAAGGATCAGCTCATGAAATTGTCAGTGCAGGTGCCACTATAGCCAAGGAACATCACGAAAAGTGGGATGGTTCTGGTTACCCTGAAGGTTTAGCAGGGAATAAAATTAATATATTCGGCCGCATTGTGGCATTGGCTGATGTATATGATGCGTTAAGGCACAAACGCTGCTATAAAGATTCATGGACGCTCGAGCGTGTTGTTGAAGAGATAAACGCACAAAAAGGCACGCATTTTGAACCAAAGTTAGTTGATGTTTTTAACGCAAATCTTGATGAACTTGAAATAATTATCAAACGTTACCCAGATTAATTTTATATAAATAGAAGAACAGAGGCATATGGATTATTTAGCAGTAAAGCACTCACACATGGCAATAGCAGCATTGAGTGTAGTTTTATTTTATATTCGATCTTTTTCACGAATGGGCAGTGGCAAAATTGCTCGTAATAAACTTGTATTTATTGGTAGCCATAGCATTGATACATTACTTTTAATTTCTGCATTTACACTTATGTATATGGGGAAGATAAACCCGTTTGAACAACATTGGTTATTAGAAAAAATTATATTAGTGGTTGCTTATATTGCTATTGGAATTATAAGCGCTAAGCAAACTAATTTTTTGGCTAAAATATCTTACCTTATTGTAAATACGTTTGTTATTTTAGCTATTGGTTATTTGGCAACAGCCAAGTCAGCATTACTACTTTAAGCCTTAAATAAATTTACCGAGCTTTAGTATCTCTAAAGCTCGAATATTCCCTCCATGCATTTGATCAAGTACATTTCGTTATTGGAATATATGGGTAGAATTAGGTAAACTACGCGTTCGTTTTCTAGAAATGTTGCAGTATTGATGACCACTTTTGGGTTTGATGAACACGATGACTCTTATATTGATGATGCTTACGATGACTTTACCCCTGCGGCAATTTATCGTTGTATTAAGGCTGAATCGAAATGGGATCCACAACTAGACTTAACAGCCGCTTTTGATGTTCTGGCTGATTTTGAAAAACAAATTAATGCATTATGTATTGTTGTACCCGACTCTCATGAACGCTTAGATAAGTTGCTAGACACCTTTTACAGTACATGGCTATTTAGCGCTTCGAGTTTAAAAGTACCTGAGCATAAATTAAATAGCCTAAGCTACACCCTAACTATGCGTAGCGGCTCGCCAACTACTCTGGCAATTTTACTTTGTCATTTTTTACAACAGGCTAACCTCGATGCCAGTATGAGCCTAAATCAAGGCGATATAGGTGTTCATATTGCTATGAGTGATGAAGAAGGCTATTTGGTTGAGCCAAGTAGCGGTCAGCAAAGTTGGTATATTATTCCTGAAAATGCTGATGAAGCTGAAGGGCAAGAACAAGAGCCCTTAGAACTTATTTTTGACGATGAAGTTTATAAGCTTTTCTTAGCGCAGCAAAAGTGGTCTTTCATTAGTGAAAATAAATTTGGCCACGCATTAACATGCGTTGAAATGTTAATGGAATTAATTGGCGACGACCCCTACGAAAGGCGTGACAGAGGGTATTTATTAAATCAGCTCGATTGCCCTAAAATGGCCCGAGATGATCTACAATTTTTTGTAGATGAATGCCCAGATGATCCAGCAATAGAAATCATCCAGCACCAAATTGAAGAATTAGAAGATAATAATAAAACTCACCATTAATATTAGGGAATACCATGGTCGAAACACAAAGCGCATTAATCACCAATGATGCAGTTGTGCTTGGTTTACTTGCGGTTATTTTGGGGTTTATATTTAAAACCTCAAACAGCGAGCGCCCAGCATTAAAAACGTTCTATAAATATGTACCGGCTTTATTGCTTTGCTACTTTTTACCTTCTTTGCTTAATACGTTTGGTATTGTCGATGGTAATAAATCGAATGTTTATTACGTTGCTTCACGCTATTTATTACCCGCCTGTTTGATACTTTTAACTATTAGCATTGATTTAAAAGCGATTTTAAACTTAGGCCCTAAAGCACTAATTATGTTTTTAGTCGGAACGCTCGGTATTGTTATCGGCGGACCTCTGGCTATATTAGTTGTGAGCGCGGTAGACCCTACAATTGTAGGCGGGCATGGGCCAGATGCTGTATGGCGCGGCATGACCACCGTAGCTGGAAGCTGGATTGGCGGTGGTGCAAACCAAGCCTCAATGAAAGAAATGTTTGAGGTGGGCGGCGATATTTTTTCAGTCATGGTCACCGTTGATGTCATAGTGGCTAATATTTGGATGGCAGTTTTGTTACTAATGGCAGCTAACCATAAGAAAATTGATGCTGCTACAGGAGCAGACACCAGCGCCATTGAAGATTTAAAGCAGCGTGTTGAAAAATATCATGCAGAGCATGCGCGCATGCCAACGCTGAATGATTACATGACATTGCTTGCTATTGCATTTGGTATTACTGGTTTAGCCCATTTTTGCGCAGACTTTTTAGGGCCGTTTTTCGCTAATAATTATGCGTGGGCAAAAGAGTACAGTTTAACCAGTAAGTTTTTCTGGTTAATTGTCATTTCAACTACCATTGGTATTAGTTTGTCTTTTACTAAAGTAAGACAGATTGAAGCATTTGGTGCATCTAAAGTAGCCTCAAGCTTTTTATACATTTTAGTTGCCTCAATTGGCTTACATATGAATGTAACCGCTATTTTTGATAACCCGGGCTTGTTTTTAGTGGGGGCTATTTGGATGCTAGTACATGCTGGTTTAATGTTGCTTGTTGCAAAATTAATTAAAGCACCGCTTTTTTATATGGCAGTAGGCTCGCAAGCTAATGTCGGAGGCGCAGCGTCTGCGCCTGTTGTTGCGTCAGCATTTCACCCTTCGCTTGCGCCTGTCGGTGTTTTACTGGCTGTATTAGGTTACGGAGTGGGTACATACATGGCTTATATTTGTGGATTAATGTTGCAAGCAGTTGCACCTTAAGGAATTAAAATGAAAGATCAAATTATCAAAATTAATGATATTGAATTAGCAAACAACAAACCGTTTGTTTTATTTGGTGGTATGAACGTTTTAGAATCGCGCGACTTAGCCATGCGCATTGCAGAGCATTATGTAGAAGTAACGACAAAGCTAAACATACCATATGTGTTTAAAGCATCATTTGATAAAGCTAATCGTTCTTCAATCAACTCGTACCGTGGTCCGGGAATGGAGGAAGGGTTAAAAATATTTGAAGAAATTAAAAACACCTTCAACATTCCTCTTATCACTGACGTTCACGAACCGCATCAAGCGGCGCCGGTTGCTGAAGTGGTTGATGTTATTCAGTTGCCTGCTTTTTTAGCCCGTCAAACAGACTTAGTTGTTGCTATGGCAAAAACAGGTGCGATTATCAATGTGAAAAAGCCGCAGTTTTTAGCACCACATGAAATGCGCCACATCATTACTAAATTTAATGAGGCTGGTAATAATAATATTGCACTTTGTGAGCGTGGCTCTAGCTTTGGTTATAATAACCTGGTTGTTGATATGTTAGGAATGGATGACATGAAAGCAATGGCACCAGTGATTTTTGATGCAACGCATGCGCTGCAACGCCCTGGTGGTCGCGCAGATTCAGCTGATGGGCGTCGAGCTCAAGCGGCAGAGTTAGCCAGAAGCGGAATGGCTTTGGGGATCGCTGGTTTATTTATCGAAGCACATCCAAACCCTAATGAAGCAAAGTGTGATGGACCATGTGCATTAGCCCTAAGCAAATTAGAAGGCTATCTATCGCAAATGAAAGCGGTAGATGATTTGGTTAAGAGTTTTGCGCCGTTAGATACCAGCGCTAGCGACTTATAAAAAGTGACCGCATAATAAAAAGCGACATTAGTCGCTTTTTTTACACCTTAAATATACTCTTTCTCGTCATGGGTATATAATTCATGCATAAGAAAAACTAATTCAAAGCTTGGTTATTATGTCAAGACGAGTCCCCCCATTAAACGCACTCAAAGCATTTGAAGCTGCGGCGCGGCATTTAAGCTTTACAAAAGCCGCAGAAGAGCTTTATGTAACGCAAGCAGCTGTCAGTCATCAAATAAAAACACTCGAAGAACATTTAGGTTTAAAGCTATTTTTACGAAAAAATCGTTCGTTATTATTAACGGAAGAAGGCCAAGGTTATTTTTTAGATATTAAAGAAATTTTTACGCAACTGATTGATGCCACAGAAAAGTTACTTGCGCGAGGGGCTAAAGGCTCATTAACGGTAAGTTTAACCCCTAGTTTTGCTATTCAATGGTTAGTGCCTCGTTTAAGTTTATTTAATGAATTACACCCTGAAATTGACGTAAGAATAAAAGCACAAGACCAAGACGAAAATTCGTTAAGTGACGATGTCGATATTGCCATTTACTACGGGCGTGGCCACTGGAATGGAGTGCAAGCTTATAAGTTACATACAGAGTATTTAGTGCCATTGTGCAGTCCTATGTTATTGAGTGGTCCCAAACCACTTGATCAACCCAGTGATTTAGCACAGCACACCCTATTGCATGACACTACACGTAAAAATTGGAAAACGTGGATGAAAACTGCGGGTGTACGTAATGTACAAGTAAATCAAGGGCCTATATTTAGCCACTCTTCTATGGTGCTGCAAGCTGCCGTTCATGGTCAAGGCGTTGCAATTGGGAATAGTGTGTTAGCTAAACCAGATATTGATGCGGGGCGATTAGTTATTCCATTTAGCCACAGTCTAGAAAGTAAAAACGCTTACTATTTGGTGCTTCGTGAATCACAAACTGAATTGGGAAAAATAGTGTCATTTAAAGAATGGATGCTAAGTTTGGTTGAACAAGAGCAAGAGTATTAATCATGATTGAATGGTTCAAAAGTCAAAGCCAACCCGCAATTGCACAGTTTATTTTTGCCCATGGTGCTGGTGCTGGCAGTGATTCTGACTTTATGCAGCACGTGGCTGCACTGATCAGTGAGCAGGGTGTTGATGTTGGTTTATTTGATTTTGAATATATGCAAATTGCAAAGCAAACCGGCAAGCGACGCCCACCAGAGCGTGCTCCCAAGTTGCTTACATACTATGAGCAAGTATTAACGCATGCTCAACCTAAATTACCCTTGTTTATTGGCGGTAAATCAATGGGTGGGCGAATGGCGTCAATGCTTGCATGCACAACTAAGCAGCCAATTAAAGGCGTTATTGCATTTGGTTACCCATTTCATCCACCAGGTAAACCAGACAAGCTTCGTACAGAACACTTTGCTGATATTCCTTGTCCATTTTTAGTGTTGCAAGGTGAGCGAGATACATTTGGTACGCGTGAAGAACTAAAAACGCTGGCAATGCCAAAACAGCCCGACTATGTATGGCTGGCTGATGGCGACCATTCATTAAAACCACGTAAAAAAAGTGGCATTACTGAATTAGAAAACCGCCAAATAGCAGCTTCTAGTGCAGCGCAATTTATAAACAAAATGTTGGGTAAATAATGACAAAACTATTTTTAATGGCAGGCAGTTTATTTTGTATGCTTTCGGTTATGTTGGGGGCTTTTGCCGCTCACGGACTAAAAAGTCGTCTATCAGAATATTCGATAGGTGTGTTTAAAACAGCCGCTGAGTATCAAATGGTGCACGGTTTAGCACTAATTGCAGTAGCTTTACTCTTAAAATGGGGTATTAACCTAAATTGGGCTGGCCACTTTTTTATAATAGGTACACTGCTTTTTAGTGGCAGCCTATATTTATTAGCACTGACAGGAATGAAGTGGTTAGGGCCAATTACTCCTCTTGGTGGGGTGTGCTTTATTATTGGTTGGATTGTTATTTTAGTGCAAGTTGCACGATTTAAGTTTTAAAAAGTTTAAGGGTTATTATGTCTAGTGTTGTGATTTATTGTCGCAGTGGGTTTGAAAACGATGCAGCTGCTGAAATAACATTTCATGCTGCTGAGCAGGGTTTTGCAGGGTATGTAAAAGCAAAACCTAATACAGGTTACGTTATATATGAATGTTTTGAAGCGCAGCATAGCGACGAGATAATCAAAAGAATCGACTTCAAAAATATGGTGTTTGCTCGCCAGTGGTTTGCCGGCACATTACTAGAAGATATGCCTTTAGAAGACCGTGTAGGCGCAGTTGTGCAAGCAGCTAAAGATTTTCCTTTATGTGCTGAACTACGAGTAGAGACGCCTGATACAAACGAAGGGAAAGAACTGCTTACTTTTTGTAAAAAAATCTCCACACCGCTTAAAAAAGCACTAGAGAAACAAAACACCGTGTTGCGTGAGTCAAAGGCAAATCGGCCTGTGATGCATGTGTTATTTTTGGAAAATAATACCGCATATGTTGGCTATTCATACAGCTATAACAATTCACCCAACTTTATGGGGATTTTACGTTTGCGTATGCCAAGCGATGGTCCTAGCCGTTCTACACTTAAACTTGATGAAGCGTTTAATGTGTTTATACCAGAGCAACAAAGAGAAACACGTGTTGCTGCAGGTATGCGATGTGTTGACCTAGGCGCATGCCCAGGTGGTTGGACATATCAGTTGGTGCGCAGAGGCATGTTTGTTAATGCAATAGACAATGGACCAATGAATGATAACCTAATGGAAACAGGGCAGGTTAAGCATTTTAGAGAGGATGGCTTTAAATATCGTCCAGAGAAAAGAAACATTACTTGGCTTGTATGTGACATGGTAGAAAAACCAACCAAAGTAACAAGCCTAATGATTGACTGGGCAGTCAATGCCTATGCAAAAGAGCTTATTTTTAATCTTAAGTTACCAATGAAAAAGCGCTTTGACAGTGTATATGAGTGCTTAGCAATGATAAAAGAAGAGCTCGCTAAGTACGGTATTAGCTACGAATTACAAGCTAAACATTTATACCATGATAGAGAAGAGATAACGGTACATTTGAATGTGACTAAAGTCCCTCAAAGCTTATACAGCTGATTGAAGATAAAAAATGGGCCGCTAGGCCCATTTTTATATACACACTGTTACTAAAGTAATAACTTCATTTAAGAGTTAGCTTCGGTAATTTGGTCGGTAATTATCTACCCACAGCCTTGTAGCACCGCATACCGCGACAGGCATAACAATTAGGTTAACAAATGGAATAGCTGTTAATAACATAACAGCAAAGCCAAACCCATAAGAAAGCCCCTGTTTAGACTTTAAGTCGTTTTTCATGTCTTTAAAACTAATTTTATGGTTATCAAATGCATAATCTTTATACTGCACCGCATACATCCAGCAAGTAAATAATACCCACAGTATTTGTCCTATCACCGGTAAAACCCACAGTAATATAAAAAAGCCAATAGCACGTGGTAAGTAATAGCATAGCTTGGTCCACTCACGGGCAAGCATACGTGGTATATCTTTTATTAAGTCAGCAAAGCCATCATCGTTAATTTTTTGACCCGTTAAGTACAACTCTACTTTTTCGCTCAAAAGTGCATTAAATGGGGCTGCAATAAAGTTTGTAATCACGGTAAACACCATACTATAACTAAATAGCACGACTAATACCGCAATTGGCCACATTAACCATTCTAACCAGCTTAGCCATTCGGGAAGCATATTGTTGATATAATTAAAACCGTCACTCAGCCAGCCAAATAAGAAAAATAATGAACTACCGAATAATAAAATATTAATCAAAAGCGGGATGAGCACAAAGCGCTTTAATCCTTTTTGGCTTATTAATTTAAACCCTGAAAAAAAATATTCCATACCTTGTATGATCTGCACAACAACCTCAATCAATGTTTACAACTAAAGTTAGTATAAATAGCTTAATAATTTTGAACAGCTATTTTGCGTAACAAAGTGTTTAAAGCAAGGTATACGCATTTTTTATCAGTTCCTTATTTGAAAGTACTGAGTCTGAATCATTTAAAGCTGTAATTGTGTTAAAACACAATGCAGAGGTTGTTCATTTGTTACAATTCGGTATAGTTTCACAACATATAATTAATATAAATTTGAGATACTCAATGCAGTTAGTTGATTTAAAACCGAATGACCAGGATGTGATTAATGTTTTTGCTGATATCGACCGACTTATAAACTCTTTATACCCTGTAGCTACCGCGCAATCACTTACCTTAAGCGAACTAGATAAACCTAACGTTTATGCCATTGGGTTAAAAAATGATGACGGGATTGTTGCTTGTGGGGCAATTGTAATGCAATCAGGGGAACCATCTTACGCAGAAGTAAGACGCCTTTATGTAAACCCTAGTTACCGTGGGAAAGGGTTATCTCGCAGAGTTATGCAAATTCTTTTGCACTACGCAGGCGAAGAAGAAATACCATTAATTAGATTGGAAACCGGCCCTAAACAAATAGAATCGATTAAACTATATGAAAATTTAGGGTTTAAACGTTGTGGTTGTTTTGGTTCTTATCAAGATAACCCGCAAAGTGTGTTTATGGAGCTTGGCTTAAGCCAATAACAAGCAGATTTTAAAACACCTATATTTTATAGGCTAACGCTATGCTGTTTATTATTGTATAAAAAACAGCAATTAGCAGTAATAGTCGTTTATTTAAAGCTATACTTTATGTTACCTAAGCGAATAATTTTATTCGGTACAGAATACGTACTGTTTTTAAAAAACATCTGTAAGCTAAAAACAATAATGAAAGTGTGTGGTGTCAAATGGAAACAGTTAGATTAAATAAGTTGTTATCCCATCAGCAAGATATTTTATCTAAAATAGCGCTTGGGCTCCCGTTTGAGGATGTCCTTGACGAGATATGCTTATCGATAGAAGAACTTATTGATGAAAAATCCGCTAAATGTTCTATTTTGTCACTAAACAAAGGGCAATTGCTGCACTGTGCCGCGCCTAACATTGAGGATGGTTATTGTCAGGCAATCAATGGGGTTCATATAGGTCCAAATGTTGGCTCGTGCGGTACTGCTGCTTATTTAGGCGAGCGCGTTATTGTTGAAGACATAGCTAATTCATCCTTGTGGGCTGATTTTAAAGACGTCGCTTTACAGTTTGGATTGCAGTCGTGTTGGTCTACCCCTGTTATTTCAACTAAATCTAGTATTTTAGGCACGTTTGCCATTTACCACGATAAGCCCAAAAAGCCTTCACCTTTCGAACTTGAATTAATCGACTATTTTGTAAATTTCACAAGTATTGCACTTGAAAAAAATGCAGAGTACATAAAAGCTAACCAGCTCATTACTGATTTAGAAAAAAGTAATGAAAAATTTGCAGCTTTTACTAAGGTTATGCCCGATTTAACACTTATTATTAGTGAAGAGGGTGAGTATATGGATATTTATGGCACCACCGACGCGCTTTTATACAAGTCACAATCTGACTTAATAAATAAAAAAATTAATGACGTAATGCCTGCTGAAGATGCCACATCAATAATGGCGGTAATAAATAAAACATTGCTCACAAACGATGTTCAAGTATTTGAATACGAATTAGATATCGACGGCAAAATAATGGTTTTTGAAGGTCGTACATCACCCATTAAAGATTACCAGTCAGATAACCCATCTCAGCGTTATATTGTTTGGGTTGCACGCGATATAACAACAAGAAAAAAAGCAGAGCTAGAAGTAGAAAGGCTTGCCTTTTATGACCCATTAACAGGTTTGCCAAATAGACGAATGCTGAATGACAAATTATCAGCCTATGTTGAGAATATAAAGCAAAGCGATGTAACCGGTGCGTTATTATTTCTAGATTTAGATAACTTTAAACGAATCAACGACTCAGTAGGCCATAGCGCGGGTGATGAAGTTCTTGTAGAGCTTTCAAAACGATTTAATGGTGTTGTTAGTGAAAAAGATACATTAGCGCGTGTTGGTGGCGATGAGTTTATTATATTGCTTGAATATGTTGGTGATAATACCGAAAGTGCAATTTTAGAGTCTGAAAAAATAGCAAAAATAATACAAAGTGTTTTTTATGATAAATTTGAAGTGGGCCGCTTAGCCTTTCAGGTCAGTTGTAGCATTGGTATTTGTTTAATAGATAAAAGCAACCATTTAACCGATAACATTCTTAAATTTGCTGATACGGCTATGTACCGTTCTAAAATGAAAAACGGCAATAGCTGCAGCTTTTATGATCCCGAGTTACAAGCATTGCTTGAAAACCAGGCCGAACTTGAAACCGACATTGTAAGAGCCATTGCACACGATGAGTTTAGTGCGTATTTTCAGCCGCAAATAAATGCAAATGGTAAAATTACGGGTGCTGAGGCTTTAATTAGATGGCATCACCCAAGTAAGGGGCTAATTGCGCCTAATGACTTTATTCCAATCGCTGAGCAAAATGGGGTTATTCAAAAGCTCCAAAACACCGTTCTGCGTGATATTTGTATTCTAATAAATGAGCTTAATAGCAAGCAGCTGATTGATGATTCATTTAAAGTGTCTATCAACATCAGTCAAGTCCAGTTCAATTCAACGACGTTAAAAACGGAATTATTAAATGTTGTTAATGATTATAATGTTAATCCATCGAATATTAAGTTAGAGATCACAGAGTCTATGCTTAGCGGCGATATTGCCAGCGTAATATCGCAAATTGATGAGTTAAAGCAGCAAGGTTTTATTTTCTCAATAGATGACTTTGGTACAGGCTATTCGTGTTTAACGCATTTGAGCTCGTTTTCAGTGAATGAGTTAAAAGTAGATAAAAGCTTTATAGATAAAATATTAGATAAAGGCACAGGGTTTAGTATTGTGCAAACCATTATTAATTTAGGTAAAAGCCTTAACTTAACAGTTGTTGCTGAAGGTGTTGAAACCGAAGAACAATTTACCGTACTTAAAACAATGAGCGTTGACATGATTCAAGGCTATTTAATTGCTAAGCCTATGAGCTTCAATGATTATTTATGCTGGCATAAGTCTTATTAAAATGTAGACACCTTCAATTTTAAATTAACATGCTTTGGTAATTTGGCTGGAGTCTGTCGTAGTATCAAAACGACTAACAAGAATCCTGTTCTTGTTAATCACATTCGTATAAAATTCACCACTTAACGTCCTATAGTTTTCACAATTAACGCAATACAGAGCGAGACTTCCTTATCCTTTCTAATAAAGACACCAGTTCAGTGACCGATTTAACAGTAGTTACTCATAACGGTAATTTTCATGCCGATGATGTATTTAGCATCGCGGTGCTTAAACATGTCTACCCTTCGTTTAATTTAGTACGTACACGTGATAAAGCGCTTATGGACAGTGCTGATATAGTGATTGATGTAGGTGGGCAATACGATCCAGATGCTGGGCGTTTTGATCACCACCAACGTGGTGGCGCAGGGGAACGTGAAAATGGAATACCGTACTCGTCATTTGGACTAGTGTGGCAAAAGTATGGTTTAGCACTGTGTGACAATAATCAAGCAGTTGCAGACAGAGTTGATGCAGGATTAGTTTCAACCATTGATGCAATTGATTGTGGTCATGTTGAGGGTGTTCAGCAGGGTATAAGTTTAAGTCAAACAATTTCAATGTATAACCCAACATGGGAAGAGAGCCCTGAGTTTGATAAGTGCTTTGATGAAGCTGTCGAATTTGCTTCTCGTATGCTGACTCGATTTATAGCGTCAGCAAGTGGCAGTGTCAATGCAAAAGCAATTGTCGCTAAAGCGATAGAAAGTGCTGAAGATCCTCGCGTTATTGTGCTTGAAAAGTACACGCCATGGAAAAAAACAGTCCATATTTTGTCAAGCGAAGCATTGTACATGGTTTATCCTTCACATTCAGGTCAATGGATACTTCAAACAGTCCCTGTCGAGCCCGGCTCGTTTGAAGATAGAAAGTCGCTTCCTAAAGCATGGGCTGGTTTGTCTGATGAAGATTTCCAAGCAAAAACGGGATTAGACGACGCTGTTTTTTGTCACAATGGGCTATTTATTGCTGGCACTAAATCATTTGAGAGTACAATGAAGCTTGCCGAAGTGGCGTTAGCTGAATAAATGATTTAGCTTCAATAGTTAATTAGCCTGATTCTGAAATCAAATCTCTAAAGCAGACTTCAGGCTAAGTAATTAATTTGCTCCTACGCAGTTGTTTAAACCACACCTAACATTACCCCTCAATATATGAGTGTGTTACCAATCTGAGCTTTTCTTAAAGCTAGGCCCTATAAAATAAGGTTTTGTTGGTCATGCTGTTTACTATTTATTTTTAATATTAAAAATCACTCGTTACGAGTAAAAATACTTGTTGGACTTAAAGGTCTATTTTTCTTTTAATGCGCGCAATTAGCCGAACCGGCATTCATTAAATAAAAGAGAAAGATAAATGAAAGAGACAACATCACTAGAACAAGCTCGCACGAGTTACAATGTTCGTCATTGGAGCCAAGGTTTTTTTGGTATTAATGATCAAGGTGATGTGTATGTTGCCCCAAAGGCTCACGCCCCAGAGCAAACTATTGCACTGACAGATATTGCAAAACAACTTCAAGAAAAAGGCTTAAGCTTACCGGCTTTAGTGCGCTTTCCACAAATTTTACATCATCGTGTGCACAGTTTATGTGGCGCATTTAATACCGCGATTGAAAACTATGGTTATCCAAAAGACTACTTATTAGTTTACCCAATTAAAGTAAACCAACAACGTGAAGTGGTTGAAGAAATAGTAGCAAGCCAAGCCGAATTAGAAAAAAAACAATTAGGACTTGAGGCGGGCAGCAAACCAGAGCTATTAACTGTTTTGGCAATGGCAGAAAAAACCAGTGCAGTGATTGTATGTAATGGCTATAAAGACAAAGAATATGTGCGTTTAGCGCTTATTGGCGAAAAGCTAGGCCACAAAGTATACATAGTGCTTGAAAAGCTCTCTGAGCTCGACATGGTACTTAGCCAAGCAAAAGCGCTAAATGTTAAACCGCGTATTGGTATTCGCGTTCGTTTAGCATCGCAGGGCAAAGGTAAGTGGCAAGCAAGTGGCGGTGAAAAATCTAAATTTGGTTTATCAGCGTCGCAAGTTTTACATGTAGTAAACCGTTTAAAAGAGGCAGGCCAACTTGATTTAATGCAACTTGTGCATTTTCACTTAGGCTCGCAAATGGCAAACATTCGTGATGTGCGTTTAGGTGTGAGCGAAGCCGCGCGTTTTTACTGTGAGCTACGCAAATTAGGTGCAAGCATTGAGTGCTTAGATGTAGGGGGCGGTTTAGCTATTGATTACGACGGTACACGCAGCCAATCGCATAACTCAATGAATTACAGCTTAGCTGAGTATGCAAATAACATTGTGTACACCATAGGTGATACGTGTAAGCAGTACGCGCAGCCCATGCCGACGATTATTTCTGAGTCGGGGCGTGCACTAACGGCGCATCATGCGGTGCTTATATCAAATGTTATAGGCACAGAAAGCTACGTACCAGAGGAGCTAAAAGCGCCTGCTGGCGATGCACCGCTTTTATTAAATAATATGTGGGCATCGTTTGTGCAATTAACCGATTTAACGGATGACCGCGCGCTGATTGAAATTTATCACGACAGCCAAGGGGATTTAGCAGAGGCGCATAACCAGTTTGCTCTTGGGCTTTTAGATTTAACGCAGCGTGCGTGGGCAGAGCAAGTTAACTTACGTATTTGTTATGAGCTTAACAAACACATGGATAACAAAAACCGTTTTCATCGCCCGATTATTGACGAGTTAAATGCGCGTTTAGCCGATAAGTTTTTTGTAAACTTTTCGCTTTTTCAATCATTGCCTGATGCGTGGGGGATTGATCAAGTGTTTCCGGTATTGCCATTAAGTGGCTTAACCGAAGCACCAAAAAAACGTGCTGTATTACTTGATATAACCTGTGATTCAGACGGTGCACTTGAGCACTATGTTGATGGCCAAGGCATTGAAAGCACTTTACCGGTGCCTGAGTACAGTGCAGATAAGCCTTACTTAATGGGCTTTTTCTTAGTGGGTGCGTACCAAGAAATTTTAGGTGATATGCACAATTTATTTGGCGATACGCACAGTGCCATTATCAATATGGATGATCAAGGCGTTGCCAGTATCAGCGAAATAAATCAAGGCGATACGGTGGCCGATATGATGCGCTATGTGCATTTAGATGTTGAGAGCTTTCAGCAGTCGTACGAGCAGTTAGTGTCTGCAAAAATAGATAAAAATGAACAGCAAAGCGTTTTAGACGAGTTGCAAAACGGCCTTAATGGCTACACTTATTTAGAAGAGTTATAAGCAATGTCTAGCTTGTTTGGTCATGTTGACCACTCATTGTATTCAAACGGGATGACGTTTTTACGTCGTCCTATGGTGCAAAATATTAATGCCATTGATGCAGATGTCGTTGTACTAGGCTTACCGTTTGACTTAGCAACATCGGGCCGTCCCGGTGCTCGCTTAGGGCCTGATGCCATTCGCAGAGCGTCGGTACATTTAGCCTGGGAAGACACTAAATACCCGTGGACATTTCCTTTGTTTGAGCGTTTAACGGTTGCTGATGCGGGTGACTTTACTTATCCGGTAGGCGATCCTGAGTATTTTACGGCACAGCTAGAAATGGCCGCAGAGCAAATACTTCGCCAAGGAGCAACGCTTTTAGGCCTTGGGGGCGATCACTTTGTAACGCTTCCGCTATTGCGCGCGCATGCAAAGATACATGGCAAAATGGCGCTGGTTCATTTTGATGCGCACACTGATACATACAGCAATGGCTCGCGTTTTGATCACGGCACTATGTTTTATCATGCACCCATGGAAGGGCTGATTGATGTAGAGCACAGCATACAAATAGGTATTCGTACCGACTTTGACCAATCAAAGCATGAGTTTGCAGTGATTGATGCAATGCAAGCTAACGATTTGCACGCCAATGAAATAGCAGCGCAAATACGCGAGCGGGTAGGCGACTTACCCGTTTACCTAACGTTTGATATAGACTGCCTTGACCCGGCATTTGCACCAGGTACAGGCACACCGGTTTGTGGTGGTTTAACATCAGATAAAGTGCTTAAAATACTGCGCGCGCTTAAAGGTATAAATATGGTGGGAATGGATGTGGTAGAGGTATCACCGTCGTATGACCAAAGTGAGCTTACCGCTATTGCCGCAGCAACAATTGCGAGCGAGTTATTGCATTTGTGGACACATAAAAATAAGTACTCACTCTAAAGTGCCCCAATAATAAAAGAGGATGTAAATCCTCTTTTATTATTTAGAGGTATCGATTACTCAAGAGTTTTATTTCTTTCAGCCATATAAAGCTTAAGGCAATAAGCGGTAAGTTGGTAGTAACTGGATTAAATGCTTCTATTAACAAATTTGGCTGCATGACCGCAACGGCCCCTAACAGGCCGCATAATAAGAAAATATTTAACCAAACTAGCTGTTTATTTTTATAAAATATAATTAGTAACAGCCCAAAAATAACCTCAGCAATACCGGCACCACGCGTAATCAAATCAGACACTTGTGCAGAATAGCCAGCACTGCCAGTCATTAACTTTTCAAGAGGGGCAACGTGATAAATCTTTGGAAAAAAGCCATGATACATCCAACTCAACCCCACAATATAGCGTGCAATTTGTATATAACCGCGGTTATTTCCTAGCATTATCTATTCGCTCCTGTGAGCTGGGGTGGCTTGATAAGTATTCGAGTAAGTTATTTACCTTTTTAAGGTGTTCGTTTTCAGTGGTATGCGCACTTTGCAAAGCTTCAATTGCATCGGCAAAATCGTTGCTTGAATAGCCTAAGTTTTCTAGTTGAGTTAATGCATAACTGTCGGCTTCTCGTTCCATATCTCGCGAAAAGCCTTGTTGGGCAAAAGAGGCACCAGTCCCCAAGGCAACCTCAGCTATTCCCTCTAAATCACCGAATATAACGGCAAGTACAATCGTACTTGCTGCCGATTGTGCTGTTATGCGAACACTATGCTGGTGGACGACATGGCCAATTTCGTGAAGTAACACTGCTTTTAGTGCATTGGGTTTATCGGCCAGTAAATTAGCTAATTCATCTGTGACCACAATTCGGCCATGAGGGAGTGCAAACGCATTAGCACCAAAACTTTGGGATTTATAAAACGAAAGCCTATACACCGACCTTTCAAGTGCAAGCTCATCAAGCATAGTTTTAAAGTGTCGCTGAACTCTGGCTTGTTGTTCGTCAGGTAACTCTGTTGGGTCGAGTGCTAATTTTTTAATTACAGCAAAACTTTGTTCACCCATTTGTTCAACAACGCTATGCGGTAGAGTATCAACACTGTAAACAGCAATTGCGGGCACAACTTTGTATAGCATTAACCACATAAAAAGAGGTGTAACTACAATTGCTGCAATAATAGCCCACTTATTTTTTTCAAACCGCTCTAGTGAATGATGATTTTTAGCGTTAAATGGCCACCTAAAATCTACATCAAGCGGAATAAACCGACCACCATCGTCAAAGCTTAGTTCGTCGGCAAGACCTGCAATCGCTGAACTTAAATTAAGTTCGTTAATTGCATAGCGGACAGGTTCGTCGTTACCGTGATTAATTTCAACGTGTGAGCCGCTAATTTTAGCGACACACAGCTGATAATTACTCGAAGCGTTTGGAAAATAATGTCCCTGAACGTTCATAATAAACTCTTATGTTAACGACAAATCAATATCAAATACGTTAGCCGCTTCCTCAGCAAAGGATGATTGCTGCTCTTGCGTTGTATCTATTAAGTTTAATGCGCCAGGGTATATATCAACGGTTGTAGCCTCGGCAAGCATTTTTGATGTGCGAATTTGTGTCCAGGGGTAAGCAAGTCCTAATGAAAACACAATAGCTAACATGTTGGTTAAAAGTAAAATGGCGTAAGGAATAGGCTTAAGCTGTGATTTAAACGATGCTACATCTTCAAATTGGCTATTATTAAAAATATGATTTCTAATTGCCGCTTTCCATACCGCGGTTACTATGGCAATCATCACGACGTAAGCAATCATTAACCCACCAAACATAACCCCCATTTTTGCAGGGTCTTGAGCTGCTTGTTGGTTTTCTACATTGAGTAAATCAAGTCCAAATAGTCCTAAAATAGCCATAAATATCACCATGGTGATAGAGCTCACCACAAAACAAATAAGGGCTGTAAGGTAGTAGGTTTCACCTTTGAGGTTTACGGCTAATGGCTTATTACCGTAACTAATATTACTGTGAATGTAAGTATCTATGCGCTTTAAAACATAAGGCATTAATAAATAAAGTGTAAATACACTGGCAATCGGTAATAGAATAAAGTTAATGAAGGCTTCGCCGTAATTACCTTTAAACGAAAAACGCACATTACGATGACGGGTCATACGCATATTAAAACGTAAGCCTTGGTTAATAATCCACGGCATTAAAAAAATAAAAGCGATGGCAAATAAAAAGCCTATGAGTGGAAGAAAGCTGACAGCAAAGGTGTAAATTAAAAATACAATAACGGCTAAAATACGGCCTTTTAAAATTTGCATTGGAGTAGCTAAGTAGTCAAAGCTGTGGCCATCTATACGAGTATGCCCATAAAAATAGCGCATTGTACGCACTTTTGCCCAGGCAGAATAAATGCCCAATGTTAATACGCTTAGTAAGATATTAACTATCCAAATACCAAAAAACTCACCGCCTTTGCCACTAAATTGTACTTTAGAGCTAGATAGCGGGGTGAGTGGATTCGCGCTCGATTCGTTTGATTGTGAAGGAGTTGGGTGTATTGATTCCATTAAAAGCCATTCCATGTTGTTTTTTTGTTAATTTACCGATTTTAAGTGCAAAACTCAATATTTATCCCTGCAATCGGACTTTTAATCTCTAAGGTGAGTTCAAACTAGGTGATACATTTTTTATAATGAACTCTGTTATACTGGGCGGATAATTTTATGGGGCTGTTATGATTTCAAAAAACCAACTCAAACTTATTCGCCAACTTGGCCAAAAAAAGTACCGAAAGCAATATAATCAATACCTTGTACAAGGCGAAAAAAACGTTCTTGAGTTGCTTAATAGTTCACTAAACGCAGTTGATGTATTTGCAACTTCGGCATTTATAAATGCTCATCAAAGCCGTTTTCCAAACACCCATATCATTGAAGCTGACGAGGACGTTCTTACTAAAGCGAGCACGCTTGTAAGTAATAATGCCGCAATTGCAATTGTTGATATGCCAAAAGCCGATTTACCCACAATAAAAGGGTTAATATTGGCCCTTGATGGCGTGTCTGATCCTGGCAATTTAGGCACAATAATAAGAGTGGCAGACTGGTATGGTATTAAACACATTGTAACCAGCACAGACAGTGCAGATGCCTATAACCCAAAAACAATTAGCGCCACAATGGGGTCATTTGTAAGAGTTTCAGTTAGTCAGGTCGACTTACCTGCTTACCTACAAACACTCAAGTTACCAATTTACGGTGCGTTTTTAGATGGCCAAAGCGTACATAAAACACAGTTTAATGGCGAAGGTGTATTGTTAATGGGGAGCGAATCTCATGGCATACGACAAGCCTGTGCGGGTTTAGTAACCGATAAAATAACAATTCCTGCGTTTGGTGAGGCCGAGTCGCTCAATGTTGCTATGGCAACTGGGATTATTTTAGATAATTTTAAACGTCAAGCTTAACAAACGTGTGTTCTTTGAGTTAAATTGCCCATGAATAACAACAATAATAAATTGGTAAAACAACAAGATGCGCTTAAGCACTATTAAATTAGCGGGCTTCAAATCGTTTGTAGAGCCCACTAAAATACCGTTTCCAGATCAAATGACCTGCGTTGTTGGGCCAAACGGCTGCGGTAAATCTAATGTGATTGATGCGGTAAGATGGGTGCTTGGAGAAAGCTCAGCTAAAAACTTGCGTGGCGATGCCATGACAGATGTTATTTTTAATGGCTCGACTAATCGAAAAGCCATTTCGCAAGCCTCTGTAGAGCTGATTTTTGATAACTCGTTGGGCGAGCAAGAATTAAAAAATACCTTTGCCGATAGAAACCAAATAGCGATTAAGCGTTTAGTAACACGTGATGGCCAATCGTTGTACTTTTTAAATGGCAGCAAATGCCGCAAGCGTGACATAACTGATATATTTTTAGGCACTGGGCTTGGTCCTCGCAGTTATGCGATTATTGAGCAAGGGATGATATCGCGCTTAATTGAAAGTAAACCTCATGAACTTCGCGTGTTTTTAGAAGAAGCCGCGGGCGTATCTAAATACAAAGAGCGTCGCCGCGAAACGCAAACGCGGATTAAAAGTACCCGAGAAAATTTAGAACGTTTATTAGATGTTCGTAAAGAGTTGCAAAGCCAACTCGATAAATTGGCTGTTCAGTCACTTGATGCTAAAAAATACCGTGAACTTAAAGCAACAGAGCGCACATTAAAAGGTCAAGTAGCTGTCTTAAAATGGCAAAAGCTGCATCAACAACAATTAGGCAAAAGCGAGCAAATCAAAAAGCTTAATGAGCAAATCAGCTTTTTTAAAACGGCTCACTCAGGGCACGATGATGTGCTTGCGACACTTGAAGGAGAGGTGCAAGCTCAGCAAGATAGATTAAGTGATGCGCAGCACCAGCAACATATTACTCATACCGAGTTAACTCGAGCCGAACAGCAAAAAATTAGTGTTAAACAACAAATACAGTCACTTAAACAAAGCTTAATAAAATTACAACAACGCCAAACAGATAGCCTTGAGCAAAAAGCGCAACAGCAGCACATATGCGAAGAACTTGATGAAGCACTGCAAGAGGCAATAGAAAGCAGTTTAATGTGCGAAGAGCAAGTGAGTGAATTGTCATTTGAGCTTGAGGGGTTGCAGGGTACTAAGCAGCGAAGTTATTCGAATTGGCAAACACTCAACGAACAACAGCAACACCTTACCACTCAGGTGCAGTCGCAAAGTAGTGAAATAAAGCACACGCAACAGCAAATAAATCATGTTAATGAGCAGCTTAGCCAATTAAATTTACAGCTTGATGAACTAAAAAATAATAATGTAGAACATCAGCTGGCCGAGCAAAAACAGCAGCGCCAAGCACTCACTGAGGCGCTTGCAAAAAACCAAAGCGCGCTTGCGCAATGTGAAGTTAAATTGACTCAGCAAAATAGGCTGGTTGATGAAACTCAAGACAATCATAAAACACTGACACAGAAAGAAAATGAACTAAACGCCCGTATTGCTGGGCTTAAAAGTGCATTGGGGTTAGATGAAAAGGTCACTAACTCAACCGGGGTTTTAAGTCAGATCATAGTGCAAGATGGTTTTGAGCCACAAATAGAGCAAGCACTTAAGTCGCTCACGCATTTAAGTGTAACAGAGCAGCAATCAACTAATAGTATATGGCCAAGCAGTCAGCCTTTACTTAAGGCAAGCTTGGCAGATTATATTACCGCTGGCGTGTATCCTGACTTACTCACGCGAATTGGCTATAGCGAACACGCCGATTTAACTATGCTAAATGATGACGATTACATTGCGATAATGGATAAAAAAGGCGAATTGCATGGTCGTAATTGGCACGTAAACGCAGACAGTAACACCGACAATTCATTGCTAATAAAGCATAAGCAACTTCACGCGCACACCGATGAGGTCATACAGGTTAAAAGTCAGCTTGAAAAGGTCAAAAGTGAGCTTGAACAATACACTGTAATACAAGCAGAGTTTAATACCGAACAAAAAGCACTCAAAGACGTTATTCATCAGCTTGCTCAACAAATTGCTATTTCAAGTACCCGAAGCGATATGCTCACAGAGCAAGTTACTCAATATCAATATCAGCTATCAAAAATAAAAACACAAGAGCAAACAATAAGTGCGTCACTGGCGCAACTCAATAAGCAGCTTGATGAACAAACCGAGCAATATGAACTATTTGTTGAGCAGCAATTAAATTTAACAGATGAAACTGAGACTGCGAATGATGAGCGCATGCTCAGCGATAAAAATTATAGCCAAGCACTCAGCGCATTGGAGCAATACAAAACGCAGGCTCATCAGGCAAGCTTAAGTCAGCAAAAAGCACGTAGTGAATGGCAGTTAAGTCAAACAAAACTGAGCCATGCAGCGCAAGCCTATGAAGAGGCAAAACAAGGAGCTGAAGAATTAGTTTTGGAAATAGAGGCGTTACTTATTCCAGAAGAAACACTCAGTGAATCAATTTCAACCTTACTAGAAAAGCATCAGCAAGGCGAACAACGATTAACGCAATTGCAAAACGATTTATCACAAGCTAAAGACGCCTTACATACAAAGCAAGCTAGCCTTAAAAATTCGCAAGGTGAGCTGCAAGGGCTTCAAGAGCAACATCAAAAATTAACACTTGAAGAGCAGAGCTTATTAATAAAGGCACAAGCTGCACTTGAGCCATTAGAAGAGCTTAAACAAAGCTTAAAAGCCGTACTTGAAACATTACCTGACGACTTAACCCTAAATGCAGCGCAAAACCAATTAACAGGTATTACGAATCAGCTAGACAAGCTGGGTGCGGTTAACTTAGCAGCTATAGAAGAGTTTGATGTTGCAAAACAGCGCAGTGAGTATTTAGATAATCAGTTAGAGGATTTAACTAAAGCGTTAAATACCCTTGAAGGGGCTATTCGGAAAATAGATACCGAGACAAAAACACGCTTTAAAGCCACGTTTGATCAAGTTAATGAAGACTTTGCACAGCTGTTTCCCAAAGTTTTTGGTGGAGGGAGTGCGTATTTGGAATTAACCAGTGACGATTTACTTGAAAGTGGTGTTAGTATAATGGCACGGCCGCCAGGTAAGAAAAATTCAACTATTCACTTGTTAAGTGGTGGAGAAAAAGCGCTGACGGCATTATCATTAGTGTTTTCTATATTCAGGCTAAATCCAGCCCCGTTTTGTATGCTGGATGAAGTTGACGCACCATTAGATGACGCAAACGTTGTTCGCTTTTGCCGTTTGGTGGAAGAAATGTCACAATCAGTGCAATTTATTTATATAAGCCATAACAAAATTGCAATGGAGATGGCGGGGCGTTTAACCGGTGTTACCATGGCAGAGCCGGGTGTATCTCGAATGGTTGCAGTAGATATTGAACAAGCGGTGCAACTTGCACACGCATAAATTTTTATAACACGTGTATTAGTTTTTAATTACTATACAGGTTTTAGGCATAACAAATAATAAAAGGTGAGGGGATGGCCGAACAATTAAGATGGGTTTTAATCATTATCAGTGTGATTGTCATTGGTGGCTTATTAGTCCATGGTTTATGGTCTGTAAGAAAAAAAGAGAGCCCAGATACGTCCGTTAATGAACGGGTTGAACCACTCCAAGAAAGCCAAACAGCTTCCTCTCATTCATATAGTCAAAAAGCTGAGCCAAAAGAGCCGGTAATTAGTGAGCGTGACGAACCACAGCTAGGTGAACTTAACTTTGATGCTAATGAGCCTCAAATTGAGCCCAGCGCGCCAGAGGTTCCTATTGAAGATGACCTAAGTGTTGTTGACGATTTAGAGTCGGTTGAGCAAACTAATGAACAACCAAAAGAGCCAGTACCCGATTTTGTTATTGTACATATACAAATGCCAGAAGGGTTAACTATGCAAGGCAGCAAGTTATTACCTGCTGTGAATACGCTTGGTTTTAAATATTCTGAAGAGGGCTTTTTTAATCGTCATTTAGACCCTGCAGGCCAAGGACCAGTGTTGTTTAGATTAGTTAATATGTACAACCCAGGAACGTTCGATATAGACAATATGGAACAGTTTAGCACCGCAGGTGTTAGCTTATTTATGACCTTGCCGTGTGACGGTGACGGACTAGCAGCCTTTAATATGTTGCACAGTGCGGCTAAAAAAATAGCCGACGAATTCGGCGCGCACATATTAGACGCAGAACGCGAAGAAATGAGTGTTGAGCGTGTAAGGCAATATGTTGAGCAGGTTCGTGCTTTTTCAGCGTAACAATTTGTAATATATAATTTTTACAAGCCACTGGGCGATATCGTCAAAGTGGCTTTTTTATGTTTTTTGAGGTTTAAATGTCTAGCAGCATTAGTGAGCAAATTAATCATCTTCGTACCCTATTAGAGCAGCACAATTATAATTATTATGTGCTTGATACCCCAAGCATTCCTGATGCTGAATACGATAGGCTATTACGCGAACTCAGTGCGCTTGAAACACAAAATCCTGAATTTTTATCTGCTGACTCACCGACTCAAAAAGTAGGTGGTGCAGCGCTTAGTAAATTTGAGCAAGTTGCTCATCAAGTGCCAATGCTATCGCTTGATAATGCGTTTAGCGAGGATGAATTTACGGGCTTTAATCGCCGAATAAAAGAGCGCTTAATGAGCACCGATGAGCTCACTTTTTGCTGTGAGCCAAAACTTGATGGGTTAGCGGTATCTATTATTTATCGTGATGGAGTGTTGGTACAAGCTGCAACACGGGGTGATGGCTTTACAGGCGAGAATATTACTCAAAATGTAAAAACAATTCGTAACGTCCCCCTTAAGTTGCGTGGCGACTACCCCAAAGAGCTTGAAGTGCGTGGTGAAGTATTTATGGACAGCGCTGGGTTTGAAAAGCTAAACAATGAAGCGCAAAAGCGTGGCGAAAAAGTATTTGTAAATCCACGTAATGCGGCGGCAGGTAGCCTACGCCAGCTAGACTCTAAAATTACCGCAAAACGCCCACTGATGTTTTATGCATACAGTACTGGTTTGGTTGCTGATGGCTCAATCCCTGAGGATCACTTTCAGCAATTAGAAAAGTTAACTGATTGGGGCTTACCCCTTTGTCCAGAAACAAAGCTGGTGGAAGGGCCACAAGCTGCACTTGATTATTATGATGATATTTTAACGCGTCGCAGTGAGCTTAAATATGAAATTGACGGCGTAGTAATAAAAGTTAATAAAAAAGCCCTACAAGAGCGTTTAGGCTTTGTAGCGCGGGCACCTCGTTGGGCTATTGCCTATAAATTTCCGGCGCAAGAGGAAGTCACTCAACTCCTTGATGTAGAATTTCAAGTTGGTCGTACAGGTGCAATTACGCCTGTTGCTCGTTTAGAACCTGTGTTTGTAGGCGGTGTAACGGTGTCTAATGCAACGCTTCACAATGGTGATGAAATTGCTCGATTAGGCGTGAAAGTCGGCGATACGGTGATTATACGCCGTGCTGGCGATGTGATTCCTCAAATAACACAAGTTGTGCTTGAACGCAGGCCCACAGATGCAAGAGACATTGTGTTTCCATCAACTTGCCCTATTTGTGACTCCCATGTAGAAAAAGTAGAAGGGGAAGCTGTAGCCCGTTGTACTGGTGGCCTAGTATGCCCCGCACAGCGCAAGCAAGCTATAAAGCACTTTGCCTCGCGTAAGGCACTAGATATAGATGGTCTTGGCGATAAAATTGTTGATCAATTAGTGGACCGTGAGCTTATAAAAACTCCGGCTGATTTATTTATATTAAAGCAAGGTCACTTTGAATCACTTGAACGCATGGGACCTAAGTCGGCTAAAAACTTAGTTACTGCTTTAAATGAAGCAAAAGCCACTACGCTTGCTAAATTTTTATATTCACTGGGTATTCGAGAAGCCGGTGAGGCTACGGCACAAAATTTAGCGAATCACTTTTTAACGCTAGAGAATATTATTAGTGCTAATGTTGAAAGCCTCACACAAGTCAGCGATGTAGGCGATATTGTAGCATCGCATGTACGAGGCTTTTTTGGTGAAGAGCACAATTTAGCGGTGGTCAATGCGCTTATTGAGCAAGGTGTTCATTGGCCTGCGCTAAGCGCACCGTCAGAGGATGAACAACCGTTAGCGGGGCTTACTTATGTACTTACAGGTACGCTCAATACGCTTAACCGCAATGATGCTAAAGCGCGCTTACAACAGCTAGGTGCAAAGGTGTCAGGTAGTGTATCTGCTAAAACTGATGCTTTAGTAGCGGGTGAAAAAGCCGGTTCTAAACTCACAAAGGCTCAAGATTTGGGGATAGACGTGCTTACAGAGGATGATTTAATCGAGCTCCTTAAAAAGCATAACGGCTAGGAAATAGTAATGAGCCAATACGGACCTCAATACTGGGATAAATATGGGAGTTATCGCACCCCTGTTGCGTTTCACTTAAGTGTAGTGGTGTTGCTGCGTGCTTATTTTATTTGGGTTATAGCGGCACTGAGCCGACGACCAGAGCTTGACTTAATGTCGTTATTTTTTAGATCTAAAAGCGACTTTTTTATTGCTATTGCCATTGGCAGTATTGCGATATTACCTACGTTGTTATTTTGCTTGCGCCGCCCTCGCGATTCACATAAAGCCACTGACAGATTAGCGAGTATTTGGCGGCATATGCGCTGGCCATTAATTGTATGCGCGCTAATAGATTTAACGTGGCTAATAGTACAAGCGGCACATAGCCATTACCGGTTTTCACTTTTTTTAGCGGTGCAAATGGTTATTGTGTTTTGGGTGCTTTGGTATTTAGTTAAAAGTCGTTATTTAACCGTGTTTTTTAAAGATTGGCCTGAGCCAACAGAAAAAGCATCAGATGACAAAAAAGATCTTAAAAGGGATTCATAGTGGACGCAGTAAACAAAAAAATAGCATTAATCATTGCACTCATCGGCTGTGTGCTTATTGGTTTAATGTTTGCTTTTGAGTTATTTGAAGTTATGTGGTTTAAAGTGTTGATAGGAGTCTGGGTGTTTGTATTTTGTTCAAGCATGTATAGGCTTACACCACTATTTAAAGCGCGAAACCGTTTAGAGCACTTTGTTCAACGCGATGCGCAGCACTTACTAGTGTTTAGCCTAATGGGCTTTTTTGATAAAAAACATGGTCCAAATTGGTTGGTTATACAAAGTATTGAGCGCGTAGTGAGTAAAGATGACGAGCTAATTATTTGTAGCAATAATGACCGGCAACTAAGTGTTAGCTTACCCGTTAAAAAAGCGGAGTTAGAGGCGTTTATGCAGCGTATTTTTACTACTGCAGAAAAGCAAACTATTACCTTTGAACAAGCTTGATCGCGGCATCATTCATCCTCGTAATAATAAAAAGATTTAGCCATATAACCTGATCTTTGTTTTATATAAATTAATTATCCAGAGTCCAGGTTATTCACCCTATTCGTAATATAGGTTTTCATGAGGTTACTATGTTGAAATGGAAAGATGTGATTAACTTTGCCAAAAATGGCAACCCTGCACCCAGTAAAAAAGTCATTAAAACCGATGAACAATGGCGTGAACAATTATCAGAAAACGAATACTACGTAACTCGTATGAAGGGGACAGAGCGTCCTGATATGTCTGGCAGTTGTACATTACTAGAGCCCGGTAAATATGTGTGTGTTTGTTGTGATAATTTATTGTTTGATGCTGACGAAAAATTTGAAAGCGGAACAGGCTGGCCTTCATTTACTCAGCCAGCAACGATAGAAGCAATTGGCTATGTACGCGACGTCAGCCATGGCATGGAACGTGTAGAGGTTGTATGCAACGTGTGTGATGCGCATTTAGGGCATATATTTCCAGATGGCCCACTACCAACGGGCCTTCGATACTGCGTTAATGGCGCAGCAATGAAAAAGCTTTAGTCTTTGAGGTTTAGCTTCATCTCTTTTGCTTGATTCATAATTTTATCTAAGCGCTGCGCTTGATCTGCTGGCAGTTCAGATTTGTCCAATAAGGCGTAGCATTTTTTAGCAAGTCCTATATTCAATGAGCTGCCACTTTGCTTGGTCGAGTCAAACAAGCATTGTAATAAATTAAGTGCAATGCTTTGATTGCGTGGCATAACTCTAAACGCATGCGTAAATGCTTCAAGTGCTGTGTTTAATTGCCCTTTGTTAAATTGGGTTACCGCATGGTTATTAAGTTCTTTTGGCCCCATTTTAATGTCACGTCGTTCGCTTTGTTGTTGCTGTATATAACGTAAGTAGGTGGGTTCGCTGGTATTTGGGTGTCTTTCACAATGATTAATTATTTGCGAAAATAACATTTGCGCCTTTTGATGAAACCCTAGCTCATGAAAGGCTTTTGCTCTATCAAGCGCGCCATCTACTGAGCGTATTATTGAGTCGTCATCTTCTAATTGTTCAATGAGCTTTTTAGCTTTTTGATGCTCATCTTTTAAATAATGAAGCCGCGCATTAAGCACATCAATTTGCGATTGATTCGTACTATTAGGAAATTGGGTTTTTAAATCGTTTATATACTTATTTGTCTGCCTTGAAATTCGCTGCACTTGATCGGTTTGATCCGTTGTTAACGCAAAATCGATTCCTGCTCGAGCCGCATTTAAGTAAATGTCGGGATGATCGTAAATAGAGTGCTTAGCAAAGTTTGCTATATCTTTTTGTGTAAGGTAGTTTTTTTCGTAGTCGTGATTAATTAACGAGACCGTACTTAACGATTTTTGACGCGATATATTACGAGGTGCAATTGTGGCAGCTTGGCTCAAAAAGTCTTGTGCCAATTCAAATTGATTGAGTTTTATTTCTAACCGGCCTAGTAAGTCTAATGCAACAAGGCGGGTTTCTTGACGTTCTAGCATGGTTTTTAACATGCGCTGCGCCAAAATGTGCTCGTTGTTAGCTATAAGCGCTTCAACTAGCCCCACCTTTGCCCAAGCAAACTTTTGAATGTCGAGCACGGATTTAAAAAAATCTTTGGCCTCTTGAGCCCGCTTTAACCGAAGAAGAGCGTCACCTTTCAGGCGAAGTAAGATAGGGCTGTAATTATTGTCTTTTCTTTCAAGTGCGGCATCAATATATTTTACTGCTTTTGAATCATTGCCATCATCAATAAGCGTGTATACGGTTTGAAGATCGTGTTTGCGCTTTAAAATACGTTCAATTCGGGTCTTGAGTTCTTGCCCTGTAAAAGGTTTGACTAAAAAATCATCCGGTTGAAGCTCAAGTACACTGTGTACTAATGAGCCACTTGTTTCAGCTGAAATAAAGATAAAGCCAGTGGAGTTTTTTATAAGTTTTTTTACTCTTAGCTCTTCGTACAATTGGTAACCGTCTTGGTGTTTGTTTAAATTAAACGAACAAACAATTAAATCAAACGATTCACTTAAACATTGCTCTTTGGCTGAATTTGCATGATCGGCAAAACTCAACTGCCGAAAGCCGAGCCTTTCTAACGATTGTTTCATATAGCTTTGAGCAAGCGGTTGCTCTTCGACTATTAGTATTTTGGCTTTTGAAAATATCTTAGTTGGCATTGGCTTAAGCGTTATCACTTTTAACACAGACTATAATCAACAGTTTAGCTGCTTACAAGAGAATTTAAATGCTAGCTGTATTTATTAGGTAATTAGGTTTAACTAATACGTTTATATGGTCATAAAGTGTCATTTTTATCAGGTGCTGTAATAACGGGTTATGTACGTATTTGAATAGGTACTAAATAATAGGGCGTGGTTAATCTGTTATTACTAGTAAAGAAGGGGGATGCTCTTTTTTATAATAGATTTAATTATTCGAATAAGAATTTAATAAAAATAGGAAAGGAATTAAAAATAGATATCGAGGAAGTATTTATATGTGGTGGGTGATACTGGACTTGAGCCAGTGATCTTCGCCATTATTTGTAAAGAAAGGCGATGCTCTTTTTTATAAAAAATCTAAATATTCAAATAGGAATTTAATAAAAATAGGAAAGGAATTAAAAATAGGTATCGAGGAAGTGTTTATATGTGGTGGGTGATACTGGACTTGAACCAGTGACCCTCGCCTTGTAAGGGCGATGCTCTCCCAACTGAGCTAATCACCCACATATAATAGGTATTACTTTTTTAAACTTATTAATTAATCGCTTAGTATAATTTGGTGGGTGATACTGGACTTGAACCAGTGACCCTCGCCTTGTAAGGGCGATGCTCTCCCAACTGAGCTAATCACCCAAATTATATATTTAATATGCACCATTCTAAGAATGGTGGGTCGTACTGGACTTGAACCAGTGACCCTCGCCTTGTAAGGGCGATGCTCTCCCAACTGAGCTAACGACCCATATTAAATTTTAAAACGCGACTATCAATATAATAGATTTATATGTGGTGGGTGATACTGGACTTGAACCAGTGACCCTCGCCTTGTAAGGGCGATGCTCTCCCAACTGAGCTAATCACCCACATATAAATTAAAACGCTACTATTAAAATAAATAGTACTGGACTTTAACCAGTGAACCTCGCCGTTACTTGGAAGTAGCGGTAATGCTCTCTTTTTTCTAAACTGAGTAATGACCCATTTAGATTTTTGTAATATGCACCATTCTGAGAATGGTGGGTCGTACTGGACTTGAACCAGTGACCCTCGCCTTGTAAGGGCGATGCTCTCCCAACTGAGCTAACGACCCATATTACAATTTAAACTACTATTTTTATAATAGGTTTTATATGTGGTGGGTGATACTGGACTTGAACCAGTGACCCTCGCCTTGTAAGGGCGATGCTCTCCCAACTGAGCTAATCACCCACATATCAATTAAAACACGACTATCAAAATAAATAGTACTGGACTTTAACCAGTGAACTTCTCTGTTACTTGTAAGTAGCAGTGATGCTCTCTTTTTCTAAATGAACATAGAGTCCGAATAGAATTTAGATGAGAACACTTTTAAAGAAGTGGTGGGTGATACTGGACTTGAACCAGTGACCCTCGCCTTGTAAGGGCGATGCTCTCCCAACTGAGCTAATCACCCGCATCTAAACAACATCACATTGCTGCGTTGTTGTGGGGCGCTATTATAGATAGAGTTGAAAATGTGTCAACACTTGAATGACAAAAATGTACTGAATGAAGGTTTTATAAACAACAAGATATGAAGGGCGTCTATTTTATAGGCAAAACATGTTCGGTAGCGTAATTGTGTGGTGTATTTGTGGTGTTTATAACTCACATTAGTGGTTAATCTAGTTTTTTGGGGGAATACACAAGCGATCACTTTTAATTGTTGAACATTTAAACCTTCTTTAATAAGGATATATATTTTGTTACCTCTCTAAAAAGTCATAACAAATAAAATAGAAAAAGTATTTTAAAGTGCAACTATAAAAAGCATGTGTGTTTTACTACATTTACCCAACTGGCTTGTTGATATGAAAGTGGGATGTTAGGTCGGTAATTTATAAATTATATTTGCAATGTTTGAATTGCATATAAATGTATACCTTTTGAGGGTAGGGTAGTGAACTACCATTCACTGACTAGCAACGCTACATAAAATAAAAGTGTAGGGGAGTCGCATTAGGGCAATGATTTTAATCAAATTGTGTTTTTTAGCATGCTTGATAGCCAGTTTGTTGAAAATTAAACCATTTAAATAAAGCTGGATAAAAAACTGTTGACTTTATTTTGGGTGGTGCATAGAATGCGCCCCGCACTAAGCAATACACGACGTAGTTATTACGGCGAGTGTTGATCAAGTTGGGGCTATAGCTCAGCTGGGAGAGCGCTTCGCTGGCAGTGAAGAGGTCTGCGGTTCGATCCCGCATAGCTCCACCAATTATTAGTGTTTGTCCTAGGGTAGCAGTTTTCTGCGTCCCCATCGTCTAGAGGCCTAGGACACCGCCCTTTCACGGCGGTAACAGGGGTTCGAATCCCCTTGGGGACGCCATCTAGCTTTAAGCTAGAGGTGGTTTTACCAAGAGAATAGCGTAACAATTAAAGCTCGAGTCTTTACTTGTATTATATGCATTACCTTAGCAACTCATGATGTGAGTCAAACTCATCAAATGTCCTAGTGACACATTTATGTGTCCCCATCGTCTAGAGGCCTAGGACACCGCCCTTTCACGGCGGTAACAGGGGTTCGAATCCCCTTGGGGACGCCACTTACTATTTTAATAGTTAGTGTAGTGTTATTAAGAAAGCTCGCCTGAATCGAGTTAAATTATTCAGTTGTCCTAGTGACACATTTATGTGTCCCCATCGTCTAGAGGCCTAGGACACCGCCCTTTCACGGCGGTAACAGGGGTTCGAATCCCCTTGGGGACGCCACTTACTATTTTAATAGTTAGTGTAGTGTTATTAAGAAAGCTCGCCTGAATCGAGTTGAATTATTCAGTTGTCCTAGTGACACATTTATGTGTCCCCATCGTCTAGAGGCCTAGGACACCGCCCTTTCACGGCGGTAACAGGGGTTCGAATCCCCTTGGGGACGCCACTTACTATTTAATAGTCAGTGTAGTGTTGTTAAGAAAGCTCGCCTGAAACGAGTAAAACCATTCAGTTGTCCTAGTGACACATTTATGTGTCCCCATCGTCTAGAGGCCTAGGACACCGCCCTTTCACGGCGGTAACAGGGGTTCGAATCCCCTTGGGGACGCCACTTACTATTTTAATAGTCAGTGTTGTGTTGTTAAGAAAGCTCGCCTGAAACGAGTCAAACCATTCAGTTGTCCTAGTGACACATTTATGTGTCCCCATCGTCTAGAGGCCTAGGACACCGCCCTTTCACGGCGGTAACAGGGGTTCGAATCCCCTTGGGGACGCCACTTACTATTTTAATAGTTAGTGTAGTGTTATTAAGAAAGCTCGCCTGAAACGAGTCAAACCATTCAGTTGTCCTAGTGAGACATTTATGTGTCCCCATCGTCTAGAGGCCTAGGACACCGCCCTTTCACGGCGGTAACAGGGGTTCGAATCCCCTTGGGGACGCCACTTCCTATTCTAATAGTTAGTGTAGTGTTATTAAGATATCCACAGATTTTCTTCTAAAATTAGTAATTATTTTCTCGTAAAGATTAAACGTTTACACTTAGTTACAAAACCATATTAATTTCACTTCAATACAACTTGTTGTAACTCTACTTAGTCCTTAAACTCATTGAGTTAATTAAAAATGGACTAAAAAATGAAACTCTCAAAAATAGCACTTGCAGTATTATTAGCATCAGGGTTAGCTGCTTGTAATAGCTCTACCCAAGCAATTGATAAAAATACAGTAGCAGAAGTATCAATTCCAGGCGTTACACTCATAGAATCTGTTCAAGCTAATCCTAACGATATCAACATACCTTATAAAAAATATAAACTTGATAATGGTCTAACAGTTATAGTGCATGAAGATCATTCAGATCCACTTGTGCACGTTGATGTTACTTACCATGTTGGATCTGCTCGTGAAGAACTTGGTAAGTCAGGTTTTGCTCATTTTTTTGAGCATATGATGTTTCAAGGATCTGAAAATGTTGCTGACGAAGAGCATTTTAAAATAATCTCAGAGGCAGGTGGTACTTTAAATGGAACTACTAATTCAGATAGAACAAATTATTTTGAAACAGTGCCTGTAAATCAGTTAGAAAAGATGTTGTGGTTAGAGTCTGACAGAATGGGCTTTTTATTAGATGCTGTGACTCAAGAAAAATTTGAAGTACAACGAGAAACTGTAAAAAATGAACGAGGTCAACGAGTCGATAATCGTCCTTATGGTCGTTTAGGTGAGCGTATGGCACAAGCAATGTATCCCGATGGACATCCGTATTCGTGGCCTGTTATTGGATTTATGGACGATCTAAATCGTGTGAATGTTAATGACCTAAAAGCATTCTTTTTGAAATGGTATGGTCCTAATAACGCAACGCTTACCATTGGTGGAGACATCAATGCTAATGAAATATTGCCATTAGTTACTAAATACTTTGCGCCAATCCCAAAAGGCCCTGAAATACCTAAAGTTGAAAAAAAAGCGGTAACACTAAATGCTGATAGATATATATCGATGGAAGATAAAGTTCATTTACCTTTACTGGCAATGAGTTTTCCAACGACTTATGCTCGCTCTGAGGATGAAGCACCACTAGATATACTTGCCGAAATTTTAGGTGGTGGCAATAACTCATTACTTTATAAAAACCTAGTAAAAACTCAACTTGCAGTTCAAGCTAGTGCCAATCACCCATGCCAAGAGTTATCTTGCTCAATTAGTATTTATGCTTTACCAAACCCCACATCAGGTAAAACGTTAGCTGATATGGAAAAAATTGTACGTGATTCATTTACTGAATTTGAAAAGCGCGGTGTTACACAAGACGATTTAGATAAAGTAAAAGCAAAAATAGAATCGGGTGCAATATTTGGCTTACAAAGCGTATCCGGAAAGGTATCTCAACTTGCTGCATCAGAAACATTTACGGGCAATCCAAACTCAACGAAAGCTGAAATTGCACGCTATAACAGTGTGACAAAAGCAGATGTTATGCGTGTATTTAATCAATACATTAAAGGTAAATTTGCAGTTATTATGAGTGTAGTTCCAGAGGGACAAACTCAACTTATAGCCGCTCCAGATAATTTTACTCCTAAGAAGCATGATTTTGGAGGCCCCTCGACAACCTCTGCTGATGATTTAGTCGCCCGAAGAGCTGTTGATACATTTGATCGAAGTGTTCAGCCTGTAGCGGGTGCAAACCCTGCTGTAGACGTACCTGCGCTTTGGCAAACTAAGACCGACAACGGTATTAAAATATTGGGCACTCAAAGCAGTGAAACACCCACTACAGCTGTATTCATTAAAATACCGGGTGGCTTTTATAACGAGCAGACCAGTAAAGTGGGTTTATCGTCGATGACTGCATCGTTAATGAGCGAGTCAACGCAAAACTATACTACAGAGGAAATGAGTAACGCGCTTGAAAAACTGGGTAGCCAAGTAAGCATATACGCTGATAAAACACACACAAATGTATATGTTTCTACCTTGACTAAAAACCTAGACGCAACATTAAAGCTTGTTGAAGAAAAGTTATTTAGACCAGCATTTAATGCCGATGATTTTGAGCGTAATAAAAAGCAAATCGTTCAAAATATTCAACATTCAATGAAGGATGCTGGGTATTTAGCATCTAATACATATAGCAAATTACTATATGGCGACAATATAGCTGCACTTCCAAGTTCTGGAACGCTAAATAGTATTGAGGCTATTACATTAGATGACGTTGAAACTTTTTATAAAGCCAACTTTAAACCACAAGGTGCTCAAGTCATTATAGTGTCAGATTTAAGTGAAGCTGCTGTCGAACCAAAAGTTAAATCAGCACTTGCTAACTGGCAAGGGAAAGGCCAAAGTTTTGATGTAGACTTTACCGAGCCTAACGTTCAAACAAACGTAATTTATCTTGTAGATAAACCTGGTGCGCCGCAATCACAAATTCGTATCGGTAAACGCGATATGGTTGAAGATATTACAGGTGAATTTTTTAAAGCTAATTTAATGAACTTTGCGCTTGGTGGTACTTTTAACAGCCGTATCAATCTAAATTTACGAGAGGATAAAGGCTATACATATGGTGCTCGTTCACGTTTTTGGGGTGATAAAACATCAGGTGGTTTTACAGCCTCTGCAGCAGTAAGAGCTGATTCGACTGCTGCGTCTATTACAGAGTTTACTAATGAGCTTAATAACTACGCTCAAAACGGTGTAACAGACGAAGAGCTGATGTTTATGCGTAAGGCAATTAACCAAAAAGATGCGCTTAAATACGAAACCCCTAATGCAAAACTTGGCTTTTTGGCACAAATTTTAGAGTTTGATTTAGAACCTAATTTTGTAAAAGAAAGAAATAAGATTGTTAGCACTATTAGTAAAGAAGAAATTAATGCTTTAGCTAAAAAGCACTTAAATGCTAAAGATATGATTTACCTAGTGGTTGGAGATGCAAAGACATTGCGTCCAGAGCTTGAGAAATTAGGTATGAAGGTTGTTGATTATAGTCTTTAATATTTAATTGAATAATCGGTATGATAAAGCAGCTTTTTAGCTGCTTTAATTTTATCTCTTCTCTATTCAGGGCTTATAAATATTTTACTTGTTAACCTATATAAAACTTCCAGAAAAAGAGGAGGATTTATGGCAAGTGGATGGGCGCGAGATGGCGCAATTCAAGAGCAAATAGATGCAAGTGTTAACGATGCAGTACAATATGCAAGAAGAAACTTAATCACTGGAGCTAGTGCTGAGATTTGCGATGAGTGTGACGAGAAAATACCACAAGCAAGAAGGCTAGCATTACCAGGCGTACGCTACTGCATTTCATGCCAAGCAGAATTAGAAGGACTACCAAGCAATTCTAACGCGTTCAATCGCCGTGGTAGTAAAGATAGTCAACTACGATAAAGGTGCCAAAGGCACCTTTTTTTATGGGTAAAATACCACGCGTTATTATTTATGATTTTTTCTGAATAAGCTCAATTGCATACCCATCAGGGTCTTTAACGAATGCAATTTGGGTTGTCCCACCTTTAACTGGGCCGGGTTCTCTACTTATATTTCCACCTGCAGCTTTTATGTCATCGCACGCTTTGTATATGTCTTCAAATTCAATTGCGATGTGCCCGTAGGCGTCTCCTAAGCTGTAACTACTTTGATCCCAGTTGTATGTTAGCTCAAGGACGGTTGTATCTTTTTCGTCGCCATAGCCTATAAAGGCCAACGTGTACCGGTACTCTTCGTTTTCAGAGCGACGTAGCTCTTTCATACCAAGAACATGCGTGTAAAACGCAATGGATTTTTCTAAATCTTTAACGCGAAGCATAGTGTGTAATAAGCGCATGTAAGTAACCTTAAACTTTATTTGAATGTCGTCGGCCTTTCATTCAGACGTTTTGAAATACGTTTTTTATAGAAGGCGAATTGCTTTGTTAGTTTGAGATTATATGAGGGCAGCACATGTTTATTACAACCAATAAAACGTCCATTTAGTATTTAAGTATGAATAAATAAAACATTATTATTTATATGTGAGTTAACAACTTAAATTAATTACCAATTTTAAATAAAAATACGACTGGTCAGCCAATTTTTACGCTTATTGGTCAACCTGTCACTGAAAGTTTATTTTAATATTATTTAACAATGCTTTTACACGAAGAGTTAGGTTATGGTTTTTATCTTATTGTAATTGTTGGGTATTTTTATTTCTATTAGCATTTGGTTGTAACTGGCTAATTTACAAAAAGTAACTTATTGGTTGACAATAAACGCATTTGGTCATAATGTTTGTGCATACCAATTGGTAACCTCGTTAACGTTGTTACTAAATGGGTTAGCAATCAATCAGAGTTACACTAAATTTTAAATTTAAATAAGAGCATAAAAAATGCAAAACCAATGAAAATTTGGTTCAACATTTTTACTTTCATAAAGCACAAAAGACTTATTTATTTAACTAAATATAGTGGCTCTACTGAATTAAATAAAAGACAGAGCGTACCTATTTTATGGGGTAAATCATTACTCATTATCATAAAAGTTTGCGCCATCATATCTAGGAGTTTTTCATGTCAAAACCTGTAATCGGTTTCATCGGTCTAGGCCTTATGGGCGGCAATATGGCCGAAAATTTACAAAACAAAGGCTATGAGCTGATTGTTATGGATTTAAGCAAAGATGCAGTTGCTGCATGTGTTGCTCGAGGCGCAAAAACAGCAAGCACGGCGAAAGAACTTGCTTCAGGTGCAGATATTGTAATGCTTTGTCTAACAACTTCAGCTGTTGTTGAAAAAATTGTTTACGCAGATGATGGTATTTTAGCTGGGATCAAAGAAGGCGCAGTGCTTGTGGACTTCGGTACATCGATACCATCTTCAACTAAAAAAATTGGTGCTGACTTAGCTGCTAAGGGTGCTGGTATGATTGACGCGCCATTAGGTCGTACACCTGCACATGCCAAAGATGGTTTATTAAATATTATGGCGTCTGGCGATATGGCGACCTTTAATAAAGTGAAATCTGTATTAGAAGACCAAGGCGAGAACGTTTTTCACTTAGGTGATTTAGGCGCTGGCCACACAACTAAGTTAATCAATAACTTTATGGGAATGACGACTGTATGTGCTATGTCACAAGCGTTTGCTGTTGCAGAGCTTGCAGGTGTAGACCGCCAGCAATTGTTCGACATAATGTCTACTGGTCCGTCAAACTCCCCGTTTATGCATTTTTGTAAAAACTACGCGGTTGATAATGTAAGCGACTTGGGTTTTTCTATCGCCAATGCAAATAAAGACTTAGGCTATTTTTTACAAATGGTTGAAGATTTAGGCACTCAATCAAAAATTGCTGAAGGTTCGTCTGCTAACTTACAAGCTGCATTTGACGCAGGTATGGGTCAAGGCAACGTGCCAGAGATATTTGATTACTTCAAAAAACTAGAAAAGTAATTCTTTTCTAGCTTTAAAGCGCTTTAAGCTTATGACTTAAAGCGCTTCAACACACATGACACCAATTGACTTAAGTCTTTATGTATTGTCAGTCTATTTAACCCTGATAGCGCATTTACTTAGTCACAACGAAAAAGAGTTAACTATGCGTTTGATTAATACAATAAAGCTTAGTCTAGTTCTCATCGGTTGCCTATCAACACACATAGCGGCCAAAGATTATTTTGTAGAGGACCAACAGGCTTTCAACGATATTGCAGCAAACCTACTTGCAGGCGATAAAGTTATTCTTAAAAATGGAACTTGGTCTGATTTTGAAATTTTATTACAGGGCCAGGGTAAAAAAAATGCACCTATTACGTTAACAGCTGAAACACATGGCAGCGTTATTTTATCAGGCCAATCTAATCTTCGTCTTGCGGGTCAATATCTTGAAGTGTCGGGTTTAGTTTTTAAAGATGGCTATACACCCAGTTCTGCAGTAATTGAGTTTCGTCGTGATAAAAAAGAGTTAGCTTACCACTCACGTGTTACCAACGTTGTGATCGACAATTACAATAATCCAGATAAGCGAGAGTCAGATTACTGGGTAGCGCTATACGGCCAACACAATAGGTTTGACCACAGTCACCTAGTGGGAAAAAGAAATAAAGGTGTGACAGTCGCTGTTCGATTAAATACTCCTCAAAGCCAACAAAATCATCACAAAATTGATAATAATTATTTTGGCTACCGTCCTACATTTGGATCTAATGGTGGCGAAACACTACGTATAGGTACAAGTCATTATTCTTTAACTGACTCGTATACCTTGGTTGAAAACAACTACTTTGAACGCACTAATGGTGAAGTTGAAATAATATCTGTTAAGTCAGGTAAAAATACCCTTAAGAATAATTTGTTTTATGAAGCTCGAGGCACATTAACGCTACGCCACGGCAATGGTAATCTAATAGAAGAAAACGTATTTATTGGTAATGGTGTTGATCATACTGGCGGTATTCGCGTAATCAACAAAGACCAAATCATTAAAAATAACTACCTAGAAGGGTTAACTGGCTACCGCTTCGGGAGTGGTTTCACTGTGATGAATGGCGTACCTAATTCATCAATTAATCGCTACCATCAGGTAGAAAACGCCACAATCGAAAATAATACATTCGTAAATGTACGTCATATACAGCTCGCGGCAGGAAGTGATGCTGAACGCAGTGCAGTCCCAATAAACAGCACAATGAGCAACAATTTGATTGTAAATCAAGGTGGTAATCAGCCATTTACAACATTTGACGACGTGACTGGTTTAGTCCTTAGTAATAATGCTGCCAATACCAACGTGTTAGATGAGCTAGCTTATGGTGTAGAAAAGCAAGATATAAAGCTAAAAAAAGCCAAAAATGGATTATTTTACCCAATATCTAAAAAGTTAAATGTAGGCGTTAGACGCAACTTAAAAGTATTACAAAAAGAAGAAGTAGGTGTAAGTTGGTATCCTAAAACACCTGCATTAACAGCATTTGATTCGGGCAAAACAATCAATGTTAAAGCGGGTGCAGATGCTTTATTAAATGCTATCGAAAATGCTAATACAGGTGATGTATTGGTATTGGCACCTGGTCAATACGATATTTCTAAATTAGTAAAAATAAACAAAACACTTACCATAAAGGCAAAGAAAGAAGGCCAATCGAAGCTTACATTTCAACGTTCTACCTTATTTGAAATTCATGATGGCGGCAGCTTAAAAATTGATGGTTTATCAATTTCAGGTGAGAACGCCCCTGACGCCATTGGTAACAGTGTGGTTCGTACACAAAAGTGGGGAATGATAGAAAATTACCGCTTTGAAATGACAAATACAGAAATCAATGCATTAGATATTAATCATTCATTTCATTTTTTCGTCACTGGTAAAGGGGCTATGGCCGATACCGTTGTATTAAATAATAATACATTTAATGAAATTACGGGTGATGTATTACGCCTAAATACAGAAATCGAAGACTTAGGTGTTTACAACGCAGAGTACGTGACGGTTACGGGCAATAGCTTTAAAAATGTAAAAGGTAGTTTAGTAAAGCTCTACCGAGGCGGATCTGACGAGAGTACATTTGGCCCTCATTTTGAGATGAAAAATAATACGCTTAACAATGTTGGCCTTGGTAAACGCAATAAAGAAAAAGCCAGTATTTATGTTCATGGTGTGCAGGTTACTAATATTGAAAATAACGAGTTCACTAATTCTGCACCCATAGTCGTTGAGCATACTGTTGGCGAGCCAATCACAAAAGTATTAAAAAATACATTTAAAGAAACACCCGCCCCAAGTGTAAAAGAGCTAAGAGTTGAAGGTCCGCATACCGCAATTCTTGAAAATAACAACGTGATAAATGAGGGGCAGTAAACTGATGAATTTTTTTAAACGAACAACACACATAAAAGCCGCTTTTTTAGGTTTATTTTCATTGTTACTGTCATCAGTCGCCAGTGCTGGGTCACATCCAAACCTTGTAATCACAATTGACGATGTAAAGCTCATGCGCCAAGCAATAAAGGGTGAGGGGCAGTTTGTAACGGCGTATAACGATTTAAAAGCGCAAGTAGATGAGCAAATAAAGCAGCCTATCACGGTGCCAGTACCAAAAGATGGTGGGGGCGGATATACGCACGAACGCCATAAAAAGAACTATCAGGTAATGTACAACGCGGGGATTATTTATCAATTAAGCGAAGACGATAAATATGCTGCTTATGTTCGCGACATGCTGCTTGAATACGCAGCTCTTTATCCAACACTTGACGTTCATCCAAAGCGTAAAGTTAAATCACAAAACCCTGGCAAGCTATTTTGGCAAAGCCTGAATGAAGCTATGTGGCTTGTTTATACCATACAAGCTTACGACCTTATTTATGATTCATTAAGCGCCGCACAGGTAAAAGTAATAGAGGATGATTTAATACGCCCTGTTTCATTGTTTACATCAGAGGGTCAACCGTCAACGTTTAATAAAGTACACAATCATGGTACATGGGCCACGGCTGGTGTAGGTATGGCAGGTTATGTATTAGACGAGCCAGAGTGGGTGGAAAAATCGCTATATGACCTAGACAAGTCGGGTAAAGGTGGCTTTATTAAGCAATTAGAAATGCTGTTTTCACCACAAGGCTACTACAACGAAGGGCCGTATTATCAGCGTTTTGCATTATTGCCATTTGTTACGTTTGCTAAAGCAATAGAGAATAACGAGCCGCAACGTAATATTTTTGAATACCGCGATGGTGTGCTACTCAAAGCGATTGATACCACTATTCAACTTAGCTACAACGGTTTATTCTTCCCAATTAATGACGCTATAAAAAGTAAAGGTATCGAGACTATTGAGCTGGTTCATGGCGTTACAGCAGCTTATGGGCTAACAAACGACACCGGTTATTTAGATATTGCGAAAAAACAAAACCAAACAATTTTATCTGGCGATGGCTTGAAAGTAGCTCAAGCGCTAGACAATCAAATGCAAACACCTTACGAGTTTAGATCTGTAGCGTTTGGTGATGGTAATGATGGTAAGCAAGGCGCGCTTGTGGTTATGAGAACGCAAGTAGGTGGTGATCAAGCTGTTTTATTTAAACCTGCGGCACAAGGTTTAGGCCATGGCCATTTTGATAAATTGACTTGGCAGTTTTATGATCGAGGTAACGAAATTGTATCTGACTATGGCGCGGCTCGTTTTTTAAACGTTGAAGCTAAGTTTGGTGGTCGTTATCTTCCAGAAAATGAAACCTACGCCAAGCATACCGTTGCACACAATACAGTTGTGGTAGATGAAACATCTCATTTCAATGCTAATGTAAAAGTGGGGAACAACAATCACCCAACACTAAATTACTTCACTACCAATGAGTTTGGTACTGTGGCAAACGGTTCAATTAGCTCGGCTTACAAAAACGTAGAGCTAGAGCGAACCCTTGCTTTAATAAACTTACCAGAGCTTGAGAGTACTATCACATTAGATATTTTTAATGCCAATGCCAATGCCAAGTCTAAACATCAATTTGATTTACCCCTTCACTATAAAGGGCAGCTCATTGACACAAGTTTTGACTTAAAAGCGAATGCATCACAGCTATCTGCATTAGGCAGTAATAATGGTTACCAGCATTTATGGCTTAAAGCACAAGCGACACCTCAAAATGGCCTTGCTAAGGTGACATGGCTAAATGATAACGGACGCTTTTATACGCAAACAAGTTTAGTTTCGGGTGATGAAGAATTCTTGTTTACTCAAATTGGTGCAAACGATCCACACTTTAATTTGCGTAATGAAAATGGCTTTATTCGTCGCGTAGAAGATCAAAAACAGCATACGTTTGTATCTATCTTAGAGCCTCACGGTGAATATAACCCTAGTAAAGAATATACCCTAGAGGCTGTTAGCCGTGTGTCAGCTGCCAACTATATCGAGCAGGGTAATTTATTGCTCGTGCATTTAATCATTAAGAACAAAGCCTATTTAGTCGCTATTAATAAAGCGCACAGCAAAGCAAGCAACACATTCACATTTAAAAATAAGTCATTCACCTTAAACGACCGACTTGGCGTTTATGCGTTGAAGAATAATTAGGAGTAATTAGGATGCAAAAGCAAAGTGCACATTTTTCATTTGGTGACAAAACTGAAATTGAAGATTTAGGCAATGGTTTAAAGCGTCAAATGTTAGGTTTTAACGAAGAGCTTATGGCCGTTAAAATTTGGTTTGAAAAAGGCGCAATTGGTTATAACCATGCCCATAGACACTCACAAGTAACCTATGTAGTTGAAGGTGAATTTCACTTTAACATTGACGGCGTCACTGAAATTTTAAGACCCGGTGACAGCTGTTTTATTCCCCCGTTTGCAGATCATGGCGCTACATGCCCAACAGGTGGTATTTTAATCGATACTTTTAGTCCAGCTCGTGAAGACTTTCTTGAGGAATAATTATGCAACTTAAAGGCTTACGCTGGTGGGTTATTGCGTTAATCGCGTTAGCAACCATCATTAATTATATCGACCGCCAAGCACTTAGTGTGCTTTGGCCGGATATTGTAGAAGAAATGTTCCCTGATGAATCAGCATTAGAACGTAAACAAATATACGCAAATATTTCCATCGTGTTTGTGTTTGCCTACGCATTTGGCCAAGCTATTTTTGGTAAAATATTTGACTGGGTGGGCACCCGTTTTGGTTTTGTTTTATCAATTGGTGTGTGGTCGTTGGCAACCATTGCGCATGCATTTGCACAAGGTGTTTTAAGCCTGAGTATTTTTCGTGCCATTTTAGGGGTAGCTGAAGCCGGTAACTGGCCAGGCGCTGCCAAGGGAAACGCTGAGTGGTTCCCAACTAAAGAACGCGCACTCGCACAGGGTATTTTTAACTCTGGTGCTGCAATTGGTGGCATTATCGCTATTCCTCTAATCGCTTACTTAACAGTGTATTTTAGCTGGCAAATGGTGTTTGTTTTTGTAGGTGCCTTGGGTTTTCTATGGTTAGTTCCATGGTTAATTTTAGTAAAAGCGCCACCAGGTTCTCACCCTTGGATAAGCGAAGAAGAGCGCGAGTACATTTTAACAGGTCAAAGACGTGTTGATGACAACGGCGATGTAACAGGCGAAGATGAAGAAGAATATAACCCTTCTACTGGCGAGTTGCTTTCACGTAAACAAAGCTGGGGTGTAATTATAGCTTCTGCGGCGATTGACCCAATCTGGTGGTTATTCGTTTTCTGGATCCCTATTTATCTAAACGAAGTGTATGCCATGGATGTTAAATCTATTGGTATATATGGCTGGGTTCCTTATGTAGGCGCAATGTTTGGTGCATGGTTTGGTGGTCTACTTGCTCAAAATAGACTTAAATCAGGTTGGAATACTGACAAAACACGCAAGCTCACTATTACACTTGGTTGTTTAATCATGCTTCCTGCATTACTGGCTATGGCTAACCCAGGTGGACCAACAACAGCTGTTCTTATCATGGCCGTTATTTTGTTTGGCTTTCAAACAGCTATTGGTAATGTTCAAACTTTACCAAGTGACTTGCTGGGTAAAAAAGCGGTAGGTACTTTATCTGGTTTTTCTGGCATGGCTGCAAAACTAGGTGCGGTAGGTCTTACGTCACTTGTACCAATATTAACCGCTGATGGTAATTATGCTCCGGCATTCATAATTGGTGCATCACTTGCCATAATAGCAATGGCTGCAGTGTGGATTTTAATCCCTAAAATTGAACCTCTTAAAAAGCCTGATTAATCTGCTTCAACTGCTATGCCAACACGGTAGTGCTTGTGCATAGCAGTTAGTTACAAAGGATACTTTCAAAAATGAATACTATTTATTTTATGGGTGAATGCATGGTAGAGCTCAGGGCTATGAGCGCTGCTACGTTACATCAATCTTTTGCAGGCGATGTATATAATTCAGCGGTATATTTGAAACGCTGTTTTCCTGAAGTAAGCACATCTGTAATTACGGCTTTAGGGCAAGACAACCTAAGTAAAAAAATGCGCGAACGCTTTGAAAGTGAACAGCTTGATACACAGTATGTATTTAGCCACGAAAGCAAAGTGCCCGGCATGTACTACATTGAGACAGATGAGCACGGCGAGCGAAGCTTTATTTATTGGCGAAGTGATTCTGCGGCTAAAAAAACAGTTGAGTTTTTAAATGCCGAGTGCGTTGACCAATTATGCCAAGGTGATATGTTTTTCTTCTCAGGGATTTCTTTAGCCATCATAGATAAAACATCACGAGATCAATTCTGGAAGGTTTTAGAGCAACTAAAAAGTGCTGGGGTTAAAATTGTATTTGATCCTAACTACCGAGCTCGTTTATGGGACAGTGTAGAGGATACTAAAGTGCAGTATCATTTAGCATTTAGTCTTGCAGATATAACTCTCCCAGGAGTTGAAGACCTAACAACATTATATGATGTTCACAGCGTTGAGGCGGTAATAGAGTACTTAAAGCCATATCAAATTAATGAGGTTGTGGTTAAAAATGGTCCAGAATCTGTTATTACACAACAAAACAAAACACTTCAAAGCCACACAATAATACCTGTCACCACAGTGGTAGATACAACGTCAGCAGGCGATGCCTTTAATGGTGTTTATTTAGGCGCTCGACTTTCAGGTAAGTCAATTGCGACAGCAGTTCAACTTGGCGCTAAAGCAGCCGGAGCTGTGATTCAACAACCGGGTGCAATTGCACCAAAAGATGTTTTTCAACATGCAATGGTTGAAGCTGGTATCTAATAAAATTTAAGGCCTCCATACCCCGGCCAAACTACTTAAAATAAAGGAACAACGTTATGACTCGCTTTTCTGAACTTATGTCAGGGCAAACTCTGCTACCTATAATTCAAGCTGATACCCCAGAGCAGGGTGTTCAAATTGCAAAAGCTATGGCTAAAGCAGGCCTTACTTTGGTTGAAGTTGTGCTAAGAACAGACGCCTCAATTGATGCTTTAAAAGCGATTAAAGAGCAAGTCCCAGAGCTTAAAGTTGGCGCAGGTACCGTTATTAACGAAGCTACTTTACAGCAAGCAATTGAAGCAGGTTCTGATTTTATTGTAACCCCAGCGGTATCTCCTAAATTACTAACTGCACTAACAAAGTGTGGTGTTCCTGTTTTACCCGGCGTATCAAATACCGGTGATATTCTAATGGCGCTAGAGTATGGCTTTGAGGAGCAAAAATTATTCCCTGCATCGCTAGCAGGAGGGGCTCCGTTTGTGTCGGCTGTATCGAGTGTATTTAGAGCGGTTAGCTTTTGCCCAACGGGTGGGGTAAGTGAAAGTAACAAAATGGATTATCTTTCTTTAAATAACGTATTTGCTGTAGGTGGTACATGGGTTGCTAAAAAGGAATGGGTTGCACAAGAAAACTGGCAAGCTATTACAGACTCTTGTATTCAAGCAATAAAATAGCAGGGAGTGCTAAAATGAACGATTTATCTCAAACTATTTTACCTGGCGTAATAGTGGGTGACGAGGTAAGTGCAATATATAACCATGCGCGTGCTAACCAGTATGCGCTGCCAGCTGTAAATGTAGTTAGCACAACCTCAATTAATGCAACTCTTGAGGCCGCGAAAGAAATGAAGTCACCTGTTATTATTCAGCTTTCAAATGGTGGTGCACAGTTTTTTTGTGGTAAAGGCCTCTCATTACCAGAACAACAAGGTGCAGTACTTGGTGCGGTGAGCGCAGCTAGGTATGTACATAGTGTTGCGGCGCACTACGAGATCCCCGTTATGCTTCATACCGATCACGCAGCCAAAAAATTATTACCATGGATTGATGGCTTGTTGGATGAGGGTGAAAGGCATTTTAGATTGACAGGTAAGCCGTTGTTTAGCTCACACATGATCGATTTATCTGAAGAGCCGCTAGAAGAGAACATAGAGATATGTGAGCGCTACTTAGCACGCATGGCTAAAATAGGGATGACACTAGAAATTGAGCTTGGTTGTACAGGCGGAGAAGAAGACGGTGTTGATAATTCTCACCTTGATAGCTCAGCGCTTTATACTCAGCCAGAAGATGTTGCTTACGCTTATGAACGCTTAAGTGCTATTAGTCCTAATTTTATCATTGCCGCTTCTTTTGGCAACGTGCATGGTGTTTATAAACCAGGAAATGTTGTCCTTACGCCTACTATTTTAAAAGACTCACAAGCATATGTAGCGAAAAAATTTAACTTACCGAGTAATTCAATTAACTTTGTATTTCATGGTGGCAGTGGTTCAGAGGAAGAAAAAATTGCAGAGTCATTAACGTATGGTGTAGTTAAAATGAACATTGATACCGATACGCAGTGGGCATGTTGGAACGGTGTTTTAGATTACTACAACAGCAACGAGGCCTACCTACAAGGTCAAATTGGTAACCCTAACGGTGATGATAAACCTAACAAAAAGTACTATGACCCACGCGTGTGGCTTCGTCACTCTGAGCAGCATATGGTAACAAGACTTATCCAGTGCTTTAAAGATCTTAATTGTGTAAATCGGTATAGCTTATGAAAAGACTCAATACAGTATTAAAAGAAGATGGTGTAAGAACGGATCTAATTTTACTTATCCGTACTATTTTAGCCACAAGTAAAGAGATTGCGTTTAGGGTTGGTCAAGGTGAACTTGCAGGTGTTTTGGGTTCCACAATGAATGAAAACATTCAGGGTGAAGTTCAAAAAAAACTAGACATAATTGCCAACCAATTACTTAAAGATATTCTTCTTGACGACAGCTCTGTAAGAACCGTTGCCTCTGAAGAAGAAGATCATGCGGTTGGTGGCCACCCTGAAGGCACTTTTATTGTTGCTTTTGATCCACTCGATGGCTCTTCTAATATCGATGTAAATGGTCAAATAGGCACAATATTCACTATTTATTTGGCAAGAGACGACGTACCTTTTGACAGTGATGAGCAGTTTAACCAACCGGGTGTAAGCCAAGTGTGTGCAGGCTATGTATTATATGGCCCTTCATCATTGCTCGTAATGACCACCGGTGGGCCAACACGTTGTTATACCCTTGACTCAACACATGGTGGGTATTTACTCACTAATCCACAACTACAAATTCCTTCGCAAAGCCGAGAGTTTGCCGTAAATATGGCAAATTATCGTTACTGGGATGAGCCTACACAAGTGTACTTTGACAAGTTGCTTTACACATCTGAAAGCTTTGAAAAAAGCTCAATCCGATGGAATGCGGCAATGGTAGGTGATGTACACCGGATATTATGTCGCGGTGGCTTATTTTTATACCCACAGGATAAACGCGTTGGTAATGACAATGGCAAAATTAGGCTTTTATATGAAGCCAACCCGCTTGCAATGCTCGTAGAAAATGCGGGAGGCAAAGCCACATCGCGTGGCGCTCGAATTTTAGATATAACTCCTGACGATTTACATCAACGAGTTCCCGTTACTTTAGGCTCGATTGAACCCGTTGATTATTTTAACAACTCAGCGCTAAGCTAATTCGATACCCTTCACTTCGGTTATTTAGTAACAGAGAAAGCTTTTCTCTGTTACTTTCCTTTTCAACTAATTACTCATCTTCTTGTTCTAGCAATTCTATTAATACGCTCATTAGTTAAATAGTCATTTGTATTTTAGTGTCATTATTGTAAAGCCAATTGGTAAAAATTTATTTTTTGTCAATGCTGATTTTTGTACATTTATGCATCCTTTAAATAGGTTGGTGGGTTACTTATGTGCCTTGTATAGGTAAAAAGGTACATTGACATCAGTAAATAAGCTGGAAATATCATTTCTATTGTGGTTATATGACCAAGTTGGTTAACAAATTATTTTCAAATAAAGTAAATTTGGTAACAACTAATATGATTATTTGGTAACACACACAATAGCTGGCCAAATATTTAACCTATAAAATGGAGAATAGAGGCATCATGAATTTAAAACACTTTGCACTATGCGCTATTGCAGCGGCAATAGTTGGTTGTGACACTGACGCAAACAACAATGACAACGAACTGGGCTCTATTGCTCTGTCAGGAACAGCCACAAGCGGTCAAACATTAACAACAAACGTGTCAGATCCTGATGGTATATCAGGAACTGTTTCTTATTTTTGGTATGCAGATAACGAAGTAATAGAAGGCGCTAATAGCGCATCGTTTACACTTACGGACGATCAAATTGGTTTAGCTATCACAGCTCAAGCTAAATACACTGATGATGGTGGTGTTAACGAGTCACATATTTCAGATCCGACCGCTGACGTAGCAGCCATTGCATTTCCAGCAAGCGTAACAATAACAGGTGATGCACTTATCGGGTCAGAGCTGACCGCGAATGTTGAAGACGAAAATGGTTTTGATAGTTTAACAGTTGTATACGAGTGGTTGGCGGATGACGTAGTAATTGAGGGAGAAGTTCTTTCGTCACTCATGCTTAATGAAGCACAGTTTAATAGCGTGATCACCGTTACAGCATCGTTTGAAGACGATCGTGGGTTTGCTGAGTCAGTGACGTCTGTTGGCACTGCGCCTGTTGCGCGTGTTAATGCGCAAGGTGATGTAGCAATTAGTGGCACACCCACAGTGGGTAATACGCTTAGTGCTGATATTACTGATATGGATGGTGTATCTGGAGAAGTCACTTATCAATGGTTTGCTGACGATGAAGAAATAGTTGGTGCAACCCAAAGCGAATATATTGTAGAGGCTGCTTTAATTGGGCAAGCTGTATCGGTACAAGTGACTTATACAGATGACAATGGTTTTGTAGAAGATAATACATCAGAAAAAACAATTCCCGTATCGGCTGTTGCGGTTGATGAAGCGGGAAGTATTACAATTATAGGCACATCACCTTACTTAGTTAGCGGTGAATTAACAGCGCAACTAACAGATAATAATGGTATTGAAGAAACAAATGTTACCTATAGCTGGTTTGCCGATGACGTTGAAGTAGCCGATACAAACAGTAATACGTTTTCACCTGCGGCATATGCGGGTGCAATTATATCTGTGAGTGCTTCTTACACCGATAACGACGGATTTGAGGGTTCTGTAAGTGGCTCACTAGAGACGGTAATTTATTCCCAACTTGTTAGCTCACCAACAGAGCTACTAAGTGCGGTAAGTGGCGGCCTTGCTGATGGTGATGTTGTTGGCCTTAATACCGGTGTTTACGCTGATATGGATGAAGTTTTACTCACCAGTGGTGTAACGCTTCGCGCTGTTGAAGAACAAACGCCAGTTATTAGTGGCGAAGTATGTATTCACGTTGCTTCAGGTGTAGAAGGTGCAGCGCTAACAGGCCTTACGTTTAAAAATATAGATACAAAATCAGGCTCATTTTGTGAAACCCAAGAAAGTGCAATTATTTATTCTGAAGGGAATAACTTCGAGTTTACTCAAAACACAATGGATGGCGATGAAGCCGAGTTAAATAATTCGACTTACCACTGGTTAATGATCAAAGGCACGGGCGCGCTAATTGAGCGAAATACATTTAGTAATCGTGATAATGCTGAAAATGGCTCCGTTATTAAAATTGCTTCATCAGGCAGCGACCATGTTGTTCAATACAATTTATTTAGTGGCACCAGTGCGAATCCAAATTTTGGTAACTCAAGCCTTCATTTAATTAATGCGGGTAGTACTACCGGTTCAGATGCAGCTGACGATGCAAACTTTACTATTCAATATAATCGAGTAGAAAACTTTGTAACCGGTCGTCGTTTAATGCGTGTGCAAACATCGGGTGCAACTATCAAAGGTAACACTGTGGTTAACCCTAATGGCGGGATTTCACTAGAAGATGGTGGTTTTAATAACGTGACAGACAACGTTATTATTCGTACTACTGATATTGCAAGCTCGAGCGATCGTCCTGCTGGTGTGCTAATTACACCGCTAGGCCACACAGTTAGTAACAACTACATTGCAGGTATTCGTTCTGGTAATAAAGAGGCTGGTGGAATTGTATTTACTGCAAATCCATTCTCTCAAGCTGATGGTGGTATACCAAACTCAGGCAACCAAGCTGTATTAGATGCGGCGGGTGACTTCACATTAACGGTAACTAACAACACCGTTTTGAACTCTCAGCAACCAATCGTGTTTAGTACTGAAATAGGTTCTCGTGCCCCTGTGGGTGATTGTGATGAACTTACAGTGGATAATGCTCCTGTACTCTATGGCTTAACTAAAAATGCATTTGTCATAAACTTTGATGGAAACCTCATTGCTAATGGCTTAGGTGATCAAACTGATGCAGATACCATTGAAAGTAGCGCCTTAACACAAGGATTATTCTATCCAAATACGCTTGATAGCGACCATGCTTTTGAATACGACTGTGATTTAATCAAGCATGATACATCAGTATTAAGCAACAACTTTGGTTACATGGATAGCCGTGTATCTGGTGATACAAGTGGCGATTGGGTTGCAATCAGAAACCTAAATGGTAACGGCTCATTTGATACCGATGGCGCTATTGATCAAGACCCAGCTGCAAACGGTAAAGAAATACTTGAATATGTATTCGCAGCAAGCACATTACTTGAAACCGACCCAGCAGGTTTACAAGCTGTGGCAGGTGCAAAAGGGCTTTACTACATTCAAGCAAGTGATGTAGGTGTTGGCTCAACATGGGTTGTTAATAACGACTAACCTAAGTAAACACTCTTAATTAAAAAGCCCCTTTTTTGGGGTTTTTTATGCCTGTGAGTAAAATATGACCGAAAAATGCGTTTGCTTTTCTAATTATTTTTCATTATAACGCCGCCTGACCCCTTGGTAATACTGGTTTGTTAAAATTGGTATGTTAATTGGTAATGCTTTGGTTGTAAAATTGGTTGATCATCCGTGGTTACTTGAGTATATTAACAACAGTTGTCACATAACTTATACAGATGAATAACAAGTCAACACACAACAATCACACAACAATAACCAACGGAGCATAAAAATGTCGTTGAAGTCTTCAAAAAATAATAAAATGCGTTCAGGTCAATTTGCACTGAGCCCTGTAGCTAAATGGGTACGAACAGCCGCTATTGCGAGTGTAGCAAGCTCATGTGTATTTTCAGCGCACGCACAACAAGAACAAGCAAAAGCGACTGAGGTCGAGCCTGATGTAGAAATCATCAGTGTTACAGGTACACGCAGAACAATTCAAGATCAAATAGCCATAAAGCGCGAAGCCACAACCGTTGTTGATGGTCTTTCATCTGAAGATATTGGTGATTTACCCGCTTTATCGATAGGTGAAGCACTAGAATCTATTACAGGCGCAGCATCGCATCGTGAAAATGGCGGTGCGACAGAAATTACCATTCGCGGCCTAGGCCCATTTTTAAGTGCAACACACATAAACGGCCGTGAAGCGACCAATGGTAGCGGTGACCGCTCAGTAAACTTTTCACAATTTCCATCAGAACTTGTAAAAAAAGTAGCTATTTATAAAACCCAAGATGCTTCGATGATTGAAGGTGGGGTTGCGGGTGTTATCGCACTTGAAACGGTTACCCCATTGGATTATGGCAAGCAGCGTTTGCAAGGTGAGGTTAAACTTAACTACAACCCTGACGAGAGTAATGTAGATAACTCACTACAAAGCGATTTAGGTTATCGTGGCACATTTAGCTATGTTGACCAGTTTGAGTTTGATAATGGTCAGGCAGTTGGCTTTTCTTTTGGTGTGCAACGACAAGATATTTCGCAGCCAGAAGCAGAATACCGAAGCTCTAGCCCATCAGGTTCGTCTCTTTGGGCATGTTTAAATGATCCAACAAATACGAATGAAGGTTTTTACCGCAGTAGTGCAGGTGATTGTGAGGATCAAGTAAACGGAAGTAATAACCAAGGTTATGACACAGAAATTGACCCTGACACAGGCAAAGCCGTGAGTGATGGTACTCCATACGCATGGACTGGCAGCAGCCGAAGCTTTCGTCAAAACGAAACTTCAGACGAGCGTGACGCGGTATTTTTTGCCTTTCAGTACCAGCCGTCTGCAGAATGGGATATTAATTTTGATAGCCAAATTTCTGATAGAACACAACGAGAAGCACGCCATGATTTAATTTTCTTACAAAAGCGCGCAACACCAGGTGTAACCGGCCCATCACTTGTCACTAACGATGTAGGCGGCATTTTACATTGGGAAGGTGAAGAGCGTATTGAGTCAGCTGGTGAGCAATTTTCCCGTGAAGAAAATTACCGTGGTTACGGCTTAAATATCGAACATACTGTAAATGATAGACTGACCATAGATTTAGATTTAGCGTATTCAAAAACCTCGCGTGAAGAACTGCAAATTTCTAACCGAGGCAGAACCGCTGGACGTAATTATTTCTCGTGGGATATGGGCGATAACATTCCACATTTTACGCTTACTGATTTTGACGTAACAGATATATCTAATTTTACTGACAGCTTAAGAACGCGTATTGACCGTGAAAACGTGAGAGATAACAAAGTTGTGTCTGCTCGTTTAGATTTTGACTATTTAGTTGATAGCGGTATGTTCACCACAATTCAAGGTGGCGTTCGTACCTCAGAGCTTAGCTTTACACAATTTGGTGGAACGAACGGTAACGGCTCTCGTAATCAATTTACTCTAGGTTCAGGTGCTGAAGCGCTCGATGTGCTTCAAGGTTGTCAAATTGATTTTCCTGAATCAGGCTTTTTGTCTAGTGTGTCAGATGGAAATATCATCACGCATGTAGATAGCGATGGCAATGTGGTAGACACAGGGACAGGCTCTTCATGGGCGACTTACGATAATGAGTGTTTTTCTCAAGCTGTTGTCGCGTCTAATGAGGGGGGAGTATTTGAATACCCTGAGGTTGAATACCAAAACGCAGGAACCATTGACGTAACTGAAAAAACAACGGCTGCTTACTTAATGGCTAATTACGATACAGAAATGTTTGGTAAGTTTATTCGTGGTAACTTTGGTTTGCGTATTGTCGATACTGAAGTTACATCAATTGGTTTTAGAAATAGTTTTGACGTTGTTACCAGTGATACAGGGGTTCTTTCTCTTGTTGAATCAGACACAGGCACACTTGATAAAATAAAAGGGGGCGGTGATTACACCAAGTTCTTACCTAGCTTTAACTTAGTGGTCGATTACAGCGAAGATATTTTATTACGTGCGGGTATTTACCGTGGTATGTCGCGTGCAGACCCTTCTGATTTAGGTTATAGCCGCTCTTTTCAAGAAGACACATCTGATACGGCCACTACAATTAGTGACTTGTTAGTGGGTGTAAACGGCTCTGGTAACCCAGATACGCAGCCTCTAATGTCATGGAACTACGATGCAGCATTTGAGTGGTACCCTAATGAAGATTCAATTTTTGCATTAAGCCTATACTACAAACAGTTCCAAGGCGGCTTTCAACAGCGCACAGTTATTGAAGACTTTGTTGTAGGGGGGGAAACCGTTTCATTGCCTATTACAAATTCAGTAACAAACGACGAAGAGAGTGAGATTTTAGGCCTAGAAACATCATTCTCATACCGTTGGGACAATGGTATAGGTGTTAAGTTTGGTTATAACTATGCCGACACTGATTTTGAATTTGAAGACAGCCTATACGGTGATACATTTGTAACAGACGTTGATGGCAATACAACTCAGCTTAAAGAAGGCATTGTTGAGCCAGGTTCTGTACCAGGGTTTTCTAAGCATGTATTTAGCAGCCAACTTTATTACCAAATAGGTGGCTTTGATACTGCGGTTATTTACAAATACCGTAGTGAGTATTTCCAACCTTATACAAGTAATGGCACACGCTTACGTTATGTTGATTCGGTAGGCGTATGGGAAATGCGTGCATCGTACAAAATTAACAAGCACTTTAGAGTTAAAGCAGAGGCAATTAATCTATTCAGTGCTCCTAAATCTCAAGACTTTTTTGTTGAAGATAACTTAGGTGAAGTAAACGATTACGGCCCACGTTTATTCTTAGGTTTAAGTTATAAACTGTAAAAGTTAGTAACTTATAAAAACCCCCAATTGGTTTAACTAATTGGGGGGTTTTTGTATCTACGTGGATGTGCACACCTTTATCACTGACTTTTCTAAACTAAACCATCTAAACTGATCGCAGATTAAATTCCATTCAACTTTTACAGCCTTTGTTGTAAGCCAAAAAACTCCTTTGCATTTTTATAAGCGTAAATACGATTAGTCTGTTTTATTTTTGTACCTTTTTATTCTAGCCAAAAGTCTAATAGATCTTTAATTGGTTAACCAATTTTGGGGCTTTTTATACTTTTATAATTAAAAGCTTTCAATTTATAGCTAAATAATATAACGGAATAATGAACTTAAAAATACAATTTAACTACTACTATAGTGCTGCATACCTGATTTGAAAACTATATGTATTACAGGTGGTTGTATTTTTTTCCTACATTGTTGTAGTTGTCAGGTATGGGGAATTAATTTTTGGTAATAACAAATTTGAATAATTTTATAATATTTGACTTACAAAGTGGTTGACCTTTTTGGTTTTGAGTGTAAATATTCAGTTAACCTTTTGTAATGCATTAATTCACTTTTGTATGAAAAGTAACAAGTAGCATAGCGTTTCACACACACAGGAAAAAACTATGAATCATAATTTATCAAAAATCACACTGGCGGTTATCTCTGCAACGGCAATGAATATGTCTTTATCTGTTCATGCGCAGGAAGAGACAAAAAATGTTAAGGATGACCTAGAGGTAATTGAAGTTTCTGGTATACGTCAATCTTTAACTAATGCGCTTGCTGAAAAACGTTCAGCAGACAGCCTTGTAGAAATTATTCAGTCAGAGGATATTGGTAAGTTACCTGACCAAAATTTAGCTGAAGTACTTGAGAACGTAACGGGTATTCAGATCACGCGTCAGGCTGGTGTAGGTACGGGTGTTCAAATTCGTGGTACCGATGCAAACCGTACTGAAATAAATGGTGTTTCAACTGTGGGTTCAGGCTCTGGACGCAGCGGCATTAGCTTTGAAGATGTGTCGGCTTCTATTATCTCTAGTTTAGAAGTTATAAAATCGCCTGAAGCCAAAACAATTGAAGGCTCAGTAGGCGGAACAATAAACCTTAAAACAATACGTCCACTCCAACTAGGTGAACAATTAGCCACAATTAGAGTACAAGGCGAAAATAGTAGTTTAAGCACTGATAGTGGCTTACAACCTCGTTTTTCTGGTACTTTTGCAGATAACTGGGAAGGCGACTTTGGTGAGTTTGGTATTTTAGTAAGCGGCAGTTATGCCGAGCAAGACGTAACAGCATTTCGCCCTCGTGCAGACAGAGACAACATTGTAACCTCTGATAGTGGAGTAGCCAGTGCACAGTCTTTTGACTTTTTACCTATTCAATTTTTTGTTCAAGACTACGATAACTACGAATACGAAACAAAGAACTTTGTAGGTACGCTTGAGTGGGCACCAAATGACAATACTAAGTTTTATTTTGATGCTGTTGTAAACGATCAAGAACGTCGTCAAGAGAGCTCTCGTGTTCAAGCGTCGGGTGTCAGTGCATTGAATGACATTTCGGTTCCTGATGAATTTGAAACAATTAATCTAGGTTCTTTAGGTGGAACTAATTTAGGTTCAATTCAAGCGGCTTTACGCGGTGTAATCCCAGTTAATTTAGCAAATGATGATGACGATCCAAATTTACGTTTTTCGAGTGATACAAATTCTCGTGTTACCGACAGTAATATTTTTAGGCTAGGCGGTGAATGGCAAGGTGATAAATGGTTTGTAAGCGCTGAAATAGCGTCGTCATCTTCTGATACAACAACACCAAGCTTTAATACTACACTTAACTTCATTAACCCTAATGCACCTTTAGATGCTGGTGGTGGTAATGATAACAGTGTGCCTTTTGAATACGACCTGTCAGGTGGAGCACTTACTTTTGGTATTGCACAAGGTGCTGAATATGCGCCTACGGTTGAGCAATTACTTGACCCTGCAAATGTAGTACTACGCGACGTAAACATTGGTCAAGATACCGTCGAGAACTCTGAAGATGCGTTCCGTATAGATTCAACATATTACACAGACTCAATAGTTACCTCTGTTGATTTTGGTTACCGTTATAGCAAATCGGCGAGTAAGCAAAACGAAATCACATCAAGTGTTGGTCTGCGCTCTATGGCAGATAGCCCAAGAGGTGATTTATTCGCTGATCTTTTAGTTGCGGGTCCTGATAACTTTAATGAGGCTGATGGTCGTTCGTTATACATAGGCGATTTTTTACTGATAGACCCAGAACTCGTGGCATCAGACCCAGATGCAGTACTTGCAACACTTCAGCAAGCATTACAAACTCATGGCTCTAGCCGTACGCTAAATGCACCAACGTCAAGTTCTTCAGGCTTTTTTGATATTGAAGAAATTACCCACGCTTTTTATGCACAAGCTAACTTTGAATACGACATGTTCCGCGGTAACTTTGGTTTACGTTATATTCAAACTGATGTTGAATCGACAGGTAACTCTGTAACGCAAGACGGCAGTGGCAATGAGCTAGTAACGCGTATTACAAATGAGTCAGACTACAACTTTATCCTACCGCGTTTAAACTTAGTTGCCGACGTCTCAGAAGATGTAGTGGTTCGCTTTGGTGCAGGTAAAGACATTCGTCGTCCAGACTATAACGACTTATCTACTTCTATTACTTATAGCACGAGCCCAAATGATGAAGTTGAATTTGGTAACCCAGCACTAAAACCAGAAGAAGTATTATCTTATGATTTATCAGCAGATTGGTACTTTACTGAGGCGAGCGTATTTAGTGTAGGTATTTTCCATAAAACGCGTAAAGAGCTTCATGTTAATCAGTTAACATCGCCGGTAGAAGACCCAGTAACAGGCTATCGTGATTTAACAGACCCATGTGAAGGGGGTGGCATATTTAACCCAATTGCAGACATTAACGTGTTTGGTCCTGAAAATGGTCGTGGTGTATGTGTAGGTACTGAGACAAAAGTAAATGACACTGGCGAAACAACCCAAAAAGGGATTGAGTTTGCGTTCCAGTATGACCTATCTAGCTTTGAAAAAGATTTAGGATGGGCGTCGGGTTTTGGTGTTTTAGCTAATTACACAATTCAAGAGTTCTCGGGCGGGGAAACAGTCAATAAGGCTACTTCAAGAGCGAGTAACGTATTTGCTGCAAGCACCGGTACACCGGGTATTGAAGTAAGCGAAATACAAGGTTTGCTTAACTTATCAGAAAATGCGTATAACTTTACTCTATACTACGAAAAGTTCGGTTTATCGGCACGTATGCGTTACACATGGCGTGAAGGTTACCGCTCAAACGATTTTGGTAGCACGTCAAGCTTCCCATGGGGGTTCCCTGTAGTGCAAGAGGACCGTGGTCAGCTTAATGCAAGTATTAGCTACGATGTAAATGAGCAGCTTAATATTGGCTTAGAAGCCGTAAATATTACTGAGTCTGAAATTAGCCAGTCTTGTGTTAACGAAGGGTCGTTATTGTGTTTCCAAGGCCTTACAGACCGTCGTATTACGTTTGGTGCTAGTTACCGTTTTTAAAATTTATGTTGAAAGTGTGTAGCCTTTGAACGGGCACAAAAAGCAAGCCACTATGGCTTGCTTTTTTATTTTTAAGGTTTAAATAATGAGCAGTTTTTAAATTAAATTAGGTACTAATTGGTTTCATTTTCTCTATTTGTTTACTACCTTTTTGGTATTAATATTTTTTTAAATGAGATCATTCATGAATGGTATCAGTGATTTAAATTTTAAAAACTTACTTGAGTATGCACAAGTAGGTGTGATTATTCATAACTGGGATACATCAATTGTTTACATAAACCCAATCGGTTTGCAGTTACTAAATTTAGATTACGAGCAAGCAATAGGGCGAGACATTTATGACCCTAATTGGACACTCATTGACGAGCAAAGCAATCTAATGTCTGTTGATGATTATCCAGTTAATATTGTTAAAGCTACAAAAAATAAAGTAGTTAATAAAATTATAGGTGTTGTTGGCGGGGCAAAAAAAGACATAAGCTGGTTTATGGCTAACGCTTACTTTGAAGGACATGACGATGATAAAAACTTTATTGTTGTAACCATCACTGATATTTCTGACGCTAAGCAGCAAATTTCATTTCAAGATGTGGTCGAAAATACGCAAGACATGGTTGTTATTACCGATGCAAAAAATATCAAACACCCTGAAGGGCCTAAAATAATTTACGTAAATAAGGCTTTTGAAGTACTCACTGGCTATACCTCAGCAGAAGTTATTGGTGAAACGCCTCGAATTTTACAAGGTGATTTGACCGATTCTAAAGGCAAACAAAGAATATACGCTGCGCTAGAACGTCGAGAAGAAGTAACTGAAACACTGTTAAATTATGATGTTAGAGGAAGGCCCTATTGGGTTGAAATGAATATTATTCCGTTGAAAAATAAGTTTGGTGAGGTTACTCATTTTGCAGCAATTCAACGGGATGTTTCAAAAAGTAAATTTCAAACCGAACAGTTAGAAAAACGAAATAAAGATTTAAAAGAGTTAAAAGTTAACCTAGAAAATTTAGTACAAGAAAGAACATTTGAATTACAACAAGCTAAGTCTCAACTTGAAAAAATAGCGTTTTTTGACCCATTAACTGGAATTCCTAATCGTCGCTTTTTTTCAGATCAAGTTAATAAATTAGTCAAAGGAAGTGTCAGGCGTGGGGGTATAATTGCGTTTGGATTATTTGATGTTGATAACTTTAAAGCTGTTAACGATACCTATGGTCATGATGTGGGTGATCGCGTACTTGTTGAATTAGCAAACATATTAACGCACATATTGAGAATTGATGATGTGTTTTGCCGCTTTGGTGGTGAAGAGTTTGCTTTTGCTGTTATTTTAAAAGAAGTAGACGATGCTGAACCCGTTGCCGAAAAACTTATAAATGCAATTAGAGATCTTAAAGTGCCTGTTGAAGGTGAAAACACAATAAATGTAACCGTAAGTATGGGGTTAAACGTGGTATCACCAAACAATAGCACTGACATAGATGATGAAATAAAAAAATCAGATGCGGCAATGTACCAAATTAAAAAGTCTGGCAAAGATCGTTATAAAATTATTTATGAACCATAAGATAAGTTGGGTTATGCAGTGTTACTAAGCTAATAAGTATAACTTTTCACAAGTTAGGTACTCACTCTTTTACATGTATAAGCCGTTAAAATATCGCCTTTATTGTGCTAATTTTGTTGGCTCCATTGCTTGGGCGATAAGCCATACATTCTTTTAAATTCTCTGCTGAACTGAGAACTGCTTACATAACCCATTTCCATGGCAGCAACGTTGACATTGGTACCTTGTGTTATTTTCATGGCGGCATGGTTAAGCCTCATTGATTTAACAAATTGAATAGGGGACATGTTAGTTGCTTGTTTAAATTTACGATGAAATACAGCACGGCTCATACCTATTTGGCTAGCCATGTCTTCAATGGTTATGTTTTCATGCAAATGAGATGATAAAAAGGCAATTGAACGTGCAATCTCGTTACCCACACCAAATGCTCGTTTAAATGCATAGCCTGCTTGACCTTTTAACAGCGCGTAATATAGCTCACGCAAGCGTGCTTTTTTCAATATGGCTAAATCAACAGCATCATCGTCGAGCAACAACACTTTATATAACGCATCGGTAAAGTTAGGGTCCCAATCGGCAGTTAAAATACTTTGTGAAGGATAACTCACGTTAGGTATTTGTTGGGTGCTAGTTGCGCTTTGAATCTCGAGTGCTAACTCGGTCATAATTCCTGTATCTATCGAAATGTATACACCTATTAATGGGTTATCTGTCGAGGCTTTTGGAGTACCAGCTTCAATAGGCATAGGCATTGTGCAACATATGTATTGTGTGTTGTCATAAAGGTGTTTGTTGCCATCTAAAATAGCTTCTTTTGTGCCTAAAACAATAGCCGTGACAGAAGGTTCATAGACCGCTGGTGAACATTCAATAGGGTCTGTGATTTTAAATAATTGAATGCCTTCAATACCTGTTTGTACCATGCCGCTTTCATTCATTTTTCTATTAATTAGTTGTAGTATTTTGGCTTTACTCATAGTCAATAATCACTCATTAAACAGGTGGTAAAATTAGCATTAGAGTTTGTGTAACTCAACAAAGTGATACAAATAGGCATGTTTTAAGGATTATTACGCCTTTTAGCATGTGTGGCTGAGATTATAATGTCTGCATATTAAAATTAACATTATTCATCTTGGACAACATTATGACGCAAAAAAATCAATTTGGGCCTAACGGCTGGACACCTGAAAACTTAAGCGCTTTGCATGGTAAAACTTATCTAATTACGGGAGCAAATACAGGCGCGGGCTTTCAAGCAACTCGCATATTACTCTCTAAGGGAGCCAATGTTGTTATGCTAAATCGTAATCCAAATAAATCTGTGCTGGCAATTACAAAGCTCAAGGATGAATTTGGCAGTGGCGCAAACGTCAGCTTTATAACATTGGATTTAGCCGATTTGACATCAGTACGCACTGCTTGCACAGAAATTTTGATAAAAGTACCTCAAATTAACGCACTAATTTGTAATGGTGCAATAGCGCAAGTTGAGCAGCAACAATTTACAGCAGATGGTTTTGAAAGCCAGTTAGGGGTTAACCATTATGGCCACTTTTTATTATGTGGTTTGTTGTTTGAGCGAATTAACACATCGAAGGGACGTATTGTTGTGGTGTCGAGTGAAGGGCACAAAATGGGGCTTAAAACAATTCAGTTTGAAGACATGAACTGGGATAAAAATTACAACGCAAATAAAGTGTATAGCCAAAGTAAATTGGCGCAAATGATGTTTGCTTACGAGCTACAAAATAAAGTTAAAGCGGCCGATAAAAATGTGGAAGTATATGTTTGTCATCCTGGGGCATCAAACACATCATTAATTAGGGAAACAGCAAGTTTTGCTACTAGGTTATCGTGGTCATTTATGGTCAAACTGGGTGTTGCTCAATCAGCTGAAAAAGGCGCTTATCCAGAAGTAATGTGCGCAGCTCAAAGTAACCTAAAACAGCATGCCTACTACGGACCAACCGGATTTTTAAACTTTGGCGGCCCTGTAGGCGAATGTAAGCTCGAATCATTTGTGTTAGATAAAAAGGTTTTAACAAAATTATGGACGCTTTCGGAACAACAAACAGCATTTAAATGGCAACTGTAGAAAGCAATATTTACTAGTCGAGCACCTATGAAACATTTCATTTATATATTGGGAATATTTATGTCGGCCTCAACAGCGTTAGCGAATGAACTTATTAGCGAACAAAACACTTCACAACCATCAATAAATAGCGCGTTGGTTCAGGATCATGAAGGTAATATTTATCGAACAGTTACGATTGGTAAACAAATATGGTTAGCTGAAAACCTTCGTGTGACTAAGTTTCAAGATGGCTCAAAGGTTAATACTGGCTTTATACCTAATGATGATAAAAGTAATTTAGCTATTTATGGTAGGCTTTACGATTGGTATGACGTAACAGATACGCGAAACCTTTGCCCAGAAGGATGGCGAGTCGCCTCTGATGAAGACTACAAAACTTTAGAGATAGCTATAGGAATAGATAAAACAGACGTGGATAAACTTGGGTGGCGTGGACAAGACGACGTGGCAATTACGTTAAAAGCAAAACAACCCGACACTATTTTTAAGCGTTTTAATCAATTGCAAGTAAATAAATACGGCTTTTCTGCTATGCCTGCGGGGGTCAAATTAGGAAATTGGTATATCACTCAGGGTATGTATACCGAGTTTTGGACAAGCACCAATGCAACTAATTCTGAGGCTTATGCAAGAACACTTGCTTATTCGTGGTGGAACTCTCACAAGGGCGAAATTCGCCGTGCGAAGCTTAATAAAGAGTATATGTTTTCAGTTCGATGCGTAAAAATTTAGGTGGTTAGATAATGCTATTAAAAATTACATTCGTGTTGTTTATTACACTTTTTACAGCAACAGGTTGCGTAAATACGAACCAAGCTTCGTCGGGCGATGATATTGATAAAGATCTTATTGTGCTGGCACATGGATTAGGAAGAAGCGATTGGGCCATGTGGAAATTAGCTCAAAGGCTAGAGCAAACAGGGTATAAAGTATGCAGTTTAGATTACGCAACAATTGGCGAAAGTGTTGAGGCAGTATTGAAAGACACAACAAAACAAATTGATGCCTGTATTATCAATTCTTCAAAAGTGCACTTTGTAGGGCATTCTTTAGGTGGGTTAGTAATTAGAGCATATTTACAAAACGCTAATCACACACTAAAAAATGTGGCTATAGGAAATAGCGTTTTAATAGGCACGCCAAATAAAGGGAGTGAACTGGCTGATCATTTTAAAAACTCTTGGTTAATTACTTTAGGAGGCGGCATTAGCAAATCATTAGTTACAGGTGTGAATAGCCTTGGTAATAATTTGGGAGAGTTAACTGTAAAGTTTGGCGTAATAGCAGGTACAAAGTCGTCTAGCTTAACTAACGATAAATTTAATGGTGTTAATGATGGGCTTGTATCGGTTGAGTCCACAAAATTAGCGAACATGCATGATTTTATTACTATTAATGTAAGCCACTCTGAAATGCGCTACAACGAAAATGTTGCTTATCAAACTATACATTTTTTACAAAAAGGTTATTTTAAGCACTAATTTTATGCATGATTAGCTAGCTACTATCAAAAAATACTTCAGTTTATTTAACCTTAACAGAGAGGTTAAAAGCCACCGTTTAAATATTAAACCCACTTAATAAAGCCTCTTCAGCAATATTTACCATCGACTAAAAATAGAGAGTTAACAACGCGTTTAACGCTTGAATTGAAAAATTTTATTTGAACTTGTGATTTTTTCGCAGTTGCTGCGAATAACTAGATAATAAACTAAGCAGATATTACTTTAGGGTCGATATGTTTTAAATAGTATTTAAAGCATATCGAAGGCATACCCGTAAATAGGGCTAGAGTGCTTTATGCTATTAAATAAACAAACTTTAAAGTCTTAATATTATGAAATTAAGAAAAAGTGATGGATTAACCAGTAAATGACCACAACTAAAAAAACACAATTTGCTCAAGCAATGGAGCAACATAAAGGCATTATTTATAAGATTGTGAATTCATACTGTCAAAACAAAGATGACCGACAAGACTTAGCCCAAGAAATATTAACAACGATGTGGCTAGCTTATGATAATTACAACAATGCTTATAAGTTTTCAACGTGGATGTACCGAATTTCGCTAAATGTAGCTATATCTTATTACCGAAAAGACAGTCGTCGAGAAGATAAAGCAAATGAAGAGTGCATAGTGAAGATTGCTGACTTATCGCAAGAAGATGAGAGCAACGAGGTGGTAAAGCAGTTATATGAGTTTATTGGTCAACTCGATAAATTAAATAAGGCGATTATGCTCCTTTATTTAGAGAGTGAATCTTACGAAAGCATAGCGAATAGCTTAGGGATCAGTAAAACCAATGTTGCTACGCGAATTAGTCGAATTAAACACACATTAAAACTTCAATTTGAAACACGGGATTCTTAACATGAATTTAGATAACTTTAAAAGCGCTTGGCAACAACAAAGCACTGATACACATAGTGCTATTGAAATTAATCAAGCAAAGCTTGCTGAAATAAAAATAAATAAACAAATAAAAGCACTTAATAAAATGAAATGGGCACGAATAATTGAAAGCTGTGTGTTTCTTATTATTATTGTACTGTTGTGGAAGTATATTGCTGCAGGCTTTACTTTTTCAGCGCCAATCATTTCAGCCTTTATTCTCAATCTGTTTGCCATCATTGGGCTTGCAGGAAATATTGGCCAAATTGTTTTAATTTCAAACATTGACTATTCAAAACCAGTTAACCAACTACAAAAAGATTTTTACCGTGTTTGTTCTCATAAATTAGAATTGACCAAGTTGCTACTTATGTCAGTTCCCTTTTATCTTGCTTATGTTTTTATTGGGTTTGATCTACTTTTTGGAATTGATTTATATCAGTATTTAGAGCTGCACATGATTTGGTTTTACTCTTTGTCGTCAGTACTGCTTTTTATAGCTACAGTGTGGTTACTGGCTAAATTAAATTATAAGAACATTTCTGAGAAATGGGTCAATGCGAGTGTTCAATTTATTGTTGGTAAACGTTTGGTCACTATGGCTGAGTTTTTAAATAGCTCTGAGTTAATAGAAAGTTAGTTATCAAATGCTGTGTTTGTGTAGAAAATAGTTAATGATTTTTTTGCATAAACTCTTTAGATAATTGATTTTTTCTGCAATTAAGCTGCCAAATTTTTACATCGCTTCTATACTATGTAAAACGCGTAGTTAATGAGTTAGAAGTAGTGCCTGCCAGTAAAAATAATCTTGAGCAAGAAAACACAAAACTAAAGCGAGCGATTGCTGAGCTTACTTATGAACGAGATAAGTACAAAAAAATCTTTGACGCTTCGGCCGACGCGTATTCAGTTATCGATTTAAGCTCAGGTAAGTTTATAGAATGCAACCAAGCAGCTATTGATATGCACGGTGTTAATAGCATGGGCAATTTTTTAAACCTTAGTCCTGCTGACTTGTCACCCGAGTTACAACCCTGTGGTAATCGTTCAGATGTTTTAGCTAAAGCGCATATAAATTGCGCCATAGAACAGGGCTTTCATAGTTTTAAATGGATACATTCGCGTTTAGATGGCACAACGTTTAACTGTTTAGTTAGCTTGACTGGATTATTCATAGAGGGCAGTCAATTAATATTGGCGGTTGGTCGAGACATATCCGATATAGAAATAGCCCAAAAACAAATCAGTACCGAAGCTTCAGAAAAGCAGCGATTTAAACAAGCGTTTTTGGGAGAAAAAGAAAAGTTTGAAAAGTTTGTTGATTTGGCACCCGTTGGTATTGCAATTAATTCAATATCTGACGGCAGCTTTGAGTTTGTGAATGAGGAGTTTGGCAGAATCACAGGCTATAGCGTTGATGAGTTAAATCAAATGGACTATTGGCAGCTCACCCCTGAAAAGTACGAAAAACAAGAACATGAACAGCTAGAATTACTTGCTAAATATGGCCAGTATGGGCCGTATCAAAAAGAATATATACATAAAAACGGCAATGTATATCCCGTATTATTATCGGGTATAAAAATTACAGATAGCAAAGGTGAAACATTTATTTGGTCTGTCGTTCAAGATATAGCTCATCAAAAGCAGAGTGAGCAACAAATTAAAACGGCGAAAGAAAAAGTGGATTCCTTTGCTTTACGAATGCAATTAGCCAATGACTCTGCGGGTATTGGAGTATGGGAGTTAGATTTAAAAACAGAAAAATTAGTATGGGATTCTTGGATGTATAAATTATACGGCATCTCAGAGTTAGAGTTTTCCTGCACATACCAAGCATGGCTAGATAGAGTTCATGTTGATGACGCTGAACATAATGAGCGTATGTTGGATGAAGCAATCAACGGGGTAGGCATTTACGACCCAGAGTTTCGCGTTGTACACCCTGATGGAAATATCCGGACAATTAAAGCAAGTGCAGAGATATTGAGAGATTCGCATGGCGTTGCCATAAAAGTAGTTGGTGTAAATTACGATGTAACCGAAAAAGTAGATGCAATAAGAAAATTGTTCGTTGCAAAGTTAGCTGCTGAAAATGCAGCTCAGTCAAAAAGTGACTTTTTGGCTAATATGAGTCATGAAATTCGCACTCCTATGAATGCAATTCTAGGTGGTTTGCAACTGCTAGAAAATACTAGTTTACCTGAGAAATTAAGGGCAGTTCTTAAAAATGCCTCTTATTCGGGGCAAAGTCTTTTAACCATAATTAACGATATTTTAGATTACTCTAAGATAGAGTCCAACCAACTACAGTTAGAAAAAGCATCATTCTCATTAACTGAGGTATTAGATTCTATAACCTATGACTTAGACTCCTTAGTTAGTGAAAAACGTATCGGCTTTACCGTAAATAAAGATGAAAGTTATAACGAATATTGGATGGGTGATTTAGTTAGAGTTAAGCAAATACTATTAAATTTAAGCTCTAATGCGGTTAAATTCACTGAGAAGGGAAGCGTTAAAATAAATGCGAGCAATAAAGTTTTTGAAGGTAAAGAGGCTATATACCTAGAGGTTGTAGACTCAGGAATAGGGATGAGCAAGGAAGTTACTGAGCACATTTTTGAGCGGTTTACTCAAGCAGACTCATCTACAACCAGAAAATATGGTGGAACAGGACTTGGCATGTCTATCACTATTAGTTTAGTTAAAATGATGGGCGGCGAAATTGATATCCAAAGTAAGCAAGGGCTTGGTACAACTGTCACAATTAAATTACCAATACCTAAAGCAAATAACATAGCAGATAAAGCCCCTAAAAAATCGTTTAAAGCGCCTAATTTACAGGGGAAAAAAATTCTTGTTGCCGAAGATAACAGTATTAATCAAGTGTTGATTAAAGCCATGATGGCTAAAACAAATGCCGATATTACAATTGTAGAAAATGGTTTACTTGCGTTTGAGGCAGTTCAACTAGAGTTGTTTGATTTGGTATTTATGGATATTCATATGCCAATTATGGATGGGATTGAGGCTAATCAACAGATAAAAACAATACTGCCAAATTTGCCTATTATTGCGTTAACAGCCAATGTAATGGATAAAGACGTAAGACATTACTACCAGCAAGGTTTCATCTTTCATGTACCTAAACCAATCGATATCAACGAGTTATATGGCACACTCAGGCGTTGTTTGTATTTAATCGGTTAATTAATGTTGGCTATATAAAATAAGGCCTGTCCAATAGAAAAGTATTTGGTTTTGAAAATAACATCAGCAGGGTTTAAAAACTGCTGACAAATTTCTCGTAGAATATTGTATGTAATACTAATCCGCAATAATACTTAATCATTTTTCGAGGCTAAACATGTCGCTACCTGCGTTACAAAATGTTCATTTAGAGCAACTAAATAGTGATATTTTTGCCTAGCTATCAACACGTTTTTCCAGCCTCAAAATAGCTCACTTAATTAAGTGAATGGGTAAAATACTGGTTATTTTTCTATTTTACCTTTTAGAACATAAATTTCACCATCAAAGCTACCTTGAATAGTTAACCCTTGACCGGCAAGCTCTTTTAAGTATTCGATATGTTCTTCAGTGATGTGTTGCCCTGGAACTAATAACGGTATACCTGGAGGATAGGGGGTAACTAAACCAGCACAAATACGATTATTGCTTTTAGCAATAGGCACCGACTCGCGTTCGCCATAAAAAGCATCGCCTGGAATACACGCTAAATCGATGGCTGGTAAACTTTCTGGCAAGCGAGAGCGCCTTGTTGATTTGGCTAGTTTTACTCTCCCACTATCAAGTTTTTTTAATGCATTGTATAAACGAATAATCTTCGAACGAGTACCACCAAGCGTTAATAATACCAAAATTGTACTGTGAGTGTATTTTTCTATTTCTAGGCCAATTTCATCTAATAAAAACTTATGAATGTCTTTTAATGAGTAGGGTAATTCACTAATATCGATAAGGATTTTTAGTGGATCGTGACCCATATTATCTTCACTAAAGTGTGGAAATATTTCCATAAAATCGTCTTTACCCAGCACTTTAATGTATTTCAACGATGCCATTTGTTGTTTAAATTCGTCGACATGGTTTAACAAGGCATTAAGTAATTTATAGCCTTCCATTTCCAATTGTTTTTGGCATACGTCAAGCGAGGCAATAAGCTGATACTTGGGCGATGTACTGGCGTAAATACTGTAAATTTCTCTAAAAAAATCTGCATCGAAGTCTGGATCATTCACATGAATATAAGACGCCTGTGAAAACGCCGATACCACTTTATGTGCTGAATGAGTGACATAATCGGCTCCAGCATGAATGGCTGAGTAGTAACGCAGGCTCGGGTGAAACAAAGAGTAAGCAAACCAGGCTTCGTCAATGAATACTTTAATGCCGTGTTGATGGGCAAAATCCACAACTTGTTTTAAATCGCTTAATAAACCATCGTAAGTACAACCGGTAAGCACCAGTAGTTTTGCATCGGTATTTTGCTCTATTGTTTGTTTTATATCGGCTAACGAAGGTGGCGCAAAAATACCATATTTAGGGTTTAATATACTCGATAAATAAATGGGTAAACTGGCTGATTGCAAAATGCCATAATGAACAGATTTATGACAATTACGGTCAATAATGACCTTATCCCCCTTACGTAACAGGGTTTGTAAAATAATTTTATTTGAAGTAGAAGACCCGTTAGTAACAAAGTAGGTATGCTTTACCTCAAACGTTGCAGCTGCAGATTCTTGAGCACGCCCAATGGTATTGGTGCTATCAGATAAAGAGCCTAACGAATCGACAGATACAGACAGATCGCCAACAAACACATTGCGGCCATAAAACTGATAGAAGTCTTTAATATAAGGCGAGTTTCTAAAGCTAGAGCCACCACTATGGCCTGGTGTGTGCCATGAATCGTTCGACTCGCCAACATAACGGCGATACGCAGTCCAAAACGGGGTTTCTGAACGGTCGTCAAAGTCGTTGATCATATAGCCTAAAATAGCTTCGGGGTCAGAAATAACCTCGTCTTTAAAGAAAAACGATTCAATTTCTTCTGACTCGTTGACTATTTCCAGTCCTTTAGTATCATCGCCAATTACATAAACTGGAAGCTCTAATCGAATGGCTTTTAACTGCTCAATAAAGCGGCTATACGTTCTCTCGCCAACCTTGTTTTGTAAATCCCAACTAAGTACAACAGCCTGAATATCACCATCTTCTTCAACGCTTGTTATCGCATCTTTAAGCGTAAAACGCTCAAGAATATCGATATGGATATCGTCTCGCTCAAAATTTGGTATCGCTTTAGAGAGATTTGTAGACAACTCTTTTAAAGTGGCTTGGTCTTGCTCAATTAATAATATACGCAGTAAAGGCAACATAGGGGTTTTCGTAATAAAATCTTATAATACTCAGTAGCATAACCAATGCATTGGCACTTGTGAAATTAATACTTTGTAAATGTGCATTAATTATATTTTATGCACGTCCATGTTTAATGTTTCATTCTCAATAAAAGTTCACGCAAGCGAATGTCCTACAACTGTTTTAAAGTAAAAAGTTGATCACTATGCGTAAACTTATCTTTTACTCTGTTTTATCTTTAAACTCACACAAGTCTTCAATAATACAACTACCACACTTAGGCTTACGGGCTGTGCACACGTAGCGGCCATGAAGAATTAACCAGTGGTGGACATCAACTTTGAACTCTTTTGGCACTACTTTTTCGAGCTTTTTTTCTACTTCAACAACGTTTTTACCCATAGCAAATTTAGTGCGGTTCGATACACGATCGATGTGTGTGTCGACAGCGATTGTCGGCCAGACAATGTATAATTAAACTAGATTGTGATACAGTCCTTTCATAATAGATAACTAACGATTTGAAAAGCCCTATGTCAGAAAAACCTTTGTTGTTCAGCTATGTGAGATTTTCTACTCAAGAGCAAGCCAAGGGACATTCCCTTAAAAGGCAATTAGATTATGCAAATAAAGTAGCTAAGGAAAGAGGATTATTATTGGATGAGTCTCTTACAATGAGAGATCTAGGCCTTAGTGCATATCATGGAAATAATATTAAAAAAGGTGCATTTGGAGTATTTTTAAAAGCGATAGAGGACGGTAATATCCCTTCAGGCTCAGTTTTGCTTATTGAAAGTCTAGATAGAATGTCAAGAAGGAAGGTCTCAGAATGCGCAAGTATTGTAACTCAGATAATCAATGCTGGTATTACAGTAATAACCGCAATAGACAACAAAGAATATAACAGCCAACTTATTGATGAAAACCCGTTTGAGTTACTTGCCATGTTGATGATCTTCATGCGAGCAAATGAAGAGAGTGAAACCAAATCTCAACGTGTACGAGATGTATTGAAACAGCAGTGTGATGATTGGAGTGCGGGCAAGCGTGGATTCAGAGTAAATTGTGGTAAGCCGCCTAGTTGGACTGTGTGGAATGATGATAAAAAAATATTTGAATTTGAGCCACATCATAAAAAAATTATGCTCCGCAAAATAGAGCTTTTTAAAAAAGGATATGGCGGCATAAAAATAGCAATGTTAATTAATAGTGAGTTTGGTGCAGGCACTATTCATCATACTGGTGCCAATGTATATAAAGAGGTTAAGCGTCGTTCACTTATTGGTGAGCTCAATGTAAAAGTAGGGAATGCAGAGTATGGCCTTAAAGGTTATTATCCTCCGCTGATGAGTGAATCTGAATTTAACTTTTTAGTCGCTGATTCATCTAAGCGTGGCGCTACTAAACAATCACAGAAGTTTGTTGGTATTTTATCTGGGGTAGGTGTATTTAAATGCGGCAATTGCGGAAAGTCTGTAGGTTCACATGTTGTTTATCGAAACAAATGTTTGAATGAAGTAAAAAGCAGCCATAAACGATATGGCTGTGTTGAAGCACGGCGAAAAAATAACTGTGAAATGAATTCAACCGTCCAAATTGATGTGATAGAAAAAGCAGTTGTCACTTTTTGCCAAGATAAGGTTAACCTACAGCGTATTTTGTTAAAAGGTGGAGATAGGGAGGCCATTAACAGCCAAGAGGCTAATCTTAGGGCGCGTTTAGTTAAAATTAATGGTGATATAGATTTATTTACTGAGGCTCTTCTGACTTTAAATGGAACTCCGCCACAGGCCATTGCTAACAAAATATCCAAACTTGAGTCTGAGGCACGTGATGTTGAGTCGCAGATTAGTATTAGTAAAAATAAGTTAGCTAGAATTGATAACTCATTTCGTGATGAAGTAACTGATCGGTGGTTATCAATTACTAAAAACCTTATAAAACTTTCCAACGACGAACGTCTAGCTATTCGTCAACTAGTTAAAGACACTTTTAAAAGCATCAGTTTACAATTAAATACATTTAGCGGCGATAAAGGTGGCCTCAATAATGTATTTGAGCGTCTGTTAGGTACCTCAAATGCTGATTACTTTGAGCTTTTACTTGAATTTCATAATGATAAGAGGCGTTTGTTACGTCTGCATAAACATACTGGTGAGCTAGTTAGTGGTTATGACTTTTGACGTAATTACGAAGAGGTCAGTTGCAAGTTTAACCTTGCAACAGGCCATACTTAATATTACTTAGCTAAAGGGCTTAGCTATTGAGGTTCTTTAAAATAATTAGGGTCAATACTTGTAAACTTAGAACAAAAGGTTTCAATAGTGTGGGCCAACATGGCTTCAAAGACCATTGACTCAACAACCATTCCTGACTGAATAATCTTACCTTGATTGGTAATTATCGCTAGCGCAAATCCTTTTTGCATTTGAAGTCCATCATTATTAGAAAAAATAATTTGCATAGAAACCTTTAATTTATTAAAAAAAGAATTGGTTAGCTTGAAGTTTTAATTAATCAAACTAATAGTACTATGATAACTAATTTCAATAAATTTCAAAAGTTTAGTGATTTTTTTGATGAACTTCTGAATACCTCCGCCAAATGGAGATTTACGTTTCATCTTGATTAAAATTCAGAAAAATATACAAAATTTTATTTAATTTTTTTTAGATAAATGGAGGATAAAGTAATTTTATTTGTGTTTTTTTTAAGCGATCGTTAGGGTTGGTTCATTAATTGTTCAATATTTTTATTATCAATAGGTAGGCTTAAGTTATTTTTCACACTGAATTATTTATGCACTTAAAGTGTAGGTTTACTTTCTGGACTTTTTAATAAGCTTGACTAAAACTATTGTTAGTATGGTCGCAGGTAATAGCCAAATATAATCAGTCATATTGTTCTACCTCAAAGTTAGGAACTTTTTTAACCTTAATGATTTTTATTCTTTTTGCAAATTAAACCAACAAAACGCAATTCTTCACTTTTACCCATTGCATGGCCCTAGTTAATTTCAGGACAATTAACGAGGACAAATCATGAAAAATATTAAATCTCAATTTATTCGCCAATACGTTCGAGCCAGTAGATCTCCGTGGGATGACTGCTCTACAATTTTATTGTTAGCAGATGTAGTTAATGAACAAACATTAGAGTTAAATTTCAATAATTACATCTATTTACATAGAGATAGCGTTGGAAAAATACTTGGCATTAGTATTTCAAATAGTATGTTGGAAAAAAATCCAAGTTTTGAGAATAGGTATTTAGAAGGGCACGACATGACGCTTTTTTTACTTATCTACATAGAGCAAATAACACAGTTTTGTGAGCTGTTCTCTGAAGAGTTCCAGCAAATATTTATGCAAACGCCAACTGCATTTTTTGCAGCAACAGAAAGTGATTGGGTCGATATTATCGACAATGCATAACCCCCTAAGCGAACATTTGTTCGCTTTTTTAAAAATTTTTTTCGTAAACCGTTTTAAATACCCATGTCTGATTTTATTTACTAATACGTTATCGATTTTGATAACAAAACACACAAGGATAGTGAAAAAATGAAACATACATACGTATCAACATTGGATTTTTTAAATTTATTACACTCATTTAGCCGAGTAATCACCGCTAATGACCACCAGATAAACTTATTAGAATTACGCAGTGATAATGCGAATTTAGATGAGCTGTGGGAGGTTATTGGCCCTGAAATTACAGCAAATAGAGCGCTCAACCAGTATGCTATGCGAAAACTCACCTACGAGATTATGCATGCTCTAATTAGCGACCCAATAGAGCGTGTGGAGCTGCCGTGCGACTTTGAAGATGATGTTTTTGCTTAGTGTGAAATTGGAAATAATTAGCAGTTGAACTAGGTCATAATGGTTATTTTCAAATTAAAAAGTAACAGCCTGATCATGTCTCCCAAAATATGCCTGAATCATTATTTGCTGATTCGTTGCCCTAACTGCAATAGCGTTTAATAGGGCATTTTACTCAGTTACTGAGTATCAAACCTGGGAGGGGGTCCTGCGCAAATACAGGGTTTCGTTACGATGCCTCAAAAGCGAGGTCATTGTAATCATGTTTGGCAAGGCCATAGGTCAAATGCACAAGGGAGGTAGATTTATGTCTATCTCCCTTTTGCGTATTTCAGTAAGTCAGTTCACTCAGTAGTTTTATTACAAATGATAGTGGCGGGGTAAAAAAATAAAAAATAAAAAATAAAAAAATAATTAATTTATTTTTTAACCGTCAGAAATGAATTAATAAATTTATAAAAGTTGCAAATGTGCCTGTATTTTTATTTTTTCTATTTTAATACTTTTAGAGGGGGTTATCTTATTGAAATTAAATAAAATATTTACTGTTTTGGTGGGCAATTTATATGTTTATTGTGGCATTTTATACGAAATGAGTAGGCAATTTATACGGTTTAGGGGGCCATTTTCACTGTAAATAAATAAAACTTTTTTTACCAAAAAACTTACCGAAATTTCTTTTATTCGTTGAGCCGCGGTTAGCATAACAGCATAAACTAGAAATGAGGTAGAGAAATGAGTAGTAAAAATTCTCCAAGAATTGTTTTCGGCAATAAGCTGTTACATGCGGGTTATTCGCTCGATATTAATGAGCAGCGATTAATAAATCTCGCGCTGTCTAAAGTAAACTCCAAAAAGTCTAACCCAGGAAAAATTCTGATTTATCCAACGGAATATGCCAAGTGTTTCGGCCTGAGTAAGTACAGCGTTTATGAGCAGCTGAGTTCTGCCGCAGAGTCACTCAGAGATAAATCTGTAAGCATTTTAGACGATAGCGGGCAGTCGCTTTCAATTCCTTGGGTGAGTAGCGCTTCATACGAAAAGGTGAAAAATCAAGGGTCTTTCATTACACTTGAGTTTTCAGAAGAAATCGAGCCGTATATTTTTAATATAGAGAAAAATTTCACAAGGTTATTTTTTCATAACACAGTAAAATTAAACAGCCTAGCATCATTTCGGTTGTATGCACTCCTAAACGAGGTGCGAAATTATAAAAATTACAAACGACAGGGCGCGGTAGTTGTGAATTTTCAGTTGCCAGAGATGAAACAAAAATTATTTTTATCTGAATCATATGGAGCATGGCGCGATTTTAAAAACCGCATCCTGTTACCTGCTATTGAAAAAATTAATGCCCACACAGATGTACGCGTAACGTTTAAGCCTAAAAAAATGGGTAACTGTATTACTGCCATTGAATTTTCCTATTTTACTCAATGCTCTAGTGAAAGTGAAGAGTTTGCTAGGCCAAGACTATCTCGTCGCCCTAAAGTCAATAAGGGGTCGCATGCTGAGGGTGTGTGGGCTCGGGGAAACCTCAATCGATTAGGAAATTATGAGCTATCAAACCAAAACGAAAACCCCGCTTTTAGATTGGCAAAAGCAGATATAAGGCGCTGTATAACGTATGCAAAAATCATTGGTGACGATGAAGCTAAGATTTTTTACTCTAAACAATTGAATAAATAAAATAATCATGATGTCTCAATGTTGATACTACTGCATTACGAGTAAAACATTTTTTCAATTTCAGAGCACAATTTAGTTCGGTATATTATTGAGGCACGCAGCAGCTCAGCATCGCTCTCACTGAGAAGTGGTGCTCGTGTCTTCTTGTCAAAACGTTGCGGCATTTCCTCAAATAGTTGTTCGTGGAGTCGTTTAATGTCATCAAAAATTTTGACCGATTGAGAGAATAAAAAAATCTTACTGTAATCGTTTTTTTTTAACGAGGCCAAATATTTTAGTAAAATGACCTGTCGTGCCGTTTTATTTTTAAATGAATGCTCAATTTCAACTGCTGCAACAGAGCCATCTAGGAGTCGCACAGCACCATCCACAGTTCGTGCATCAGATAGGTTATTAATACGTTTAAATTCAGGCTCGGTAATGAATCCACTCCACATTGGGGCGTACGTTTCATCACTGTGATAATTATGTATACCGCGCAACATTACAAATGCGTTTATAAGGTTGTGTGCTACATTATTTTGGTTGAACTGCAGAGCAGGGTTTTTATTACTCCTAAAATACACGTCGATGCCCATTAACTCCTCGGCAAATTTGGCAGCAGTATAGGTAGGCACATAGACGCGACCATCTGGACTGCGGTGTGTTTTTACTACACGCAGTAAACCATCTTTTTCTAGCCTGTTTAGGTGTTCCAACGCGAGGCGATGATTAATGCCGTAGAGCCAACGCACAATGCCTGGTGTAACAATAGAAAACCGAATTGCAATAAGCACCGAGACCTTGGTTCTGTTAACCCCTTTTTGGTGGTTATTTTCGCCTAGATAATACCGCATATTAATATCAAAATAGCGAGGGTAGTGAGTATGAAGCGGGTTTTTCGTTTCTAAATCTTTTGATGGTTGCTGAGTCAATTCAAAAATCCTTTTGGTGAGTTAATTATTAAAATTAACTAGCACCGCAACACAAAAATTATCATCATTTTATAAATGTATTGCCGTTTTTCATTCCGAGATGCTCTGGCAGCATGTACGGAATGATTGTCGCGATAATTATCGCAACAAAAGCCGCTTTCAGCGGATGGCCTCGTCGCTTCGCTACTCAACCATAGGTCTAAAACGCCCGTCAGCTCTGGTGTTGCTCCGCAACGAGCTGGCTCAACGCGCTATCGCGCTAGCGTTTTATACCCAGCGCGAATGCACCGAGCTACGCTCTGTACTGACCGCCATACTGCCGCTTCAGACAATGCGATGGGTGCCCCATTATCCGCATTTTTCTTCGCTTTTATTTTCTGACGAAAATTATGGTTCGATATCAATTTGTGCCAAATTTTAATCGAATTTCGCTGATGCGAAACACTATCGCGGTCAGTACAGACCAGCTGTACATTCGCGCTTTCTCCATGTGTCTACGGCTTCGCCTACACCACATTACGCGCTTGTTGGCCTCATTCTGAGGCGCTATTTTGCAGTTTTTCGTGCCGAAAAATGCGATCTAAAAACCTGTCTTGCAGACAAAAGCCGCCTTCAAATTAAACTTATTAATAAACTTTTTAGATAAAGAGGAGAGGGTTTTTACTAAAAAAATTAAGTGAAAATAGAAGAAAAGTGAATGCCTTATTCAAACTGTTTGTTGCTGAGCTGCGCAGTCAAACAAGTTTGTTTTTTATCACGAAATCATTAAATTTGAAAGCATTAATTAATGATTATTAAGGTTTAAAAATGAAAAACGACGCTAATGATATTGCTATTAATCCAACAACAGGACTACCTATCACAAATGCCAGTACTAATATCGTAGATGTTGGTGGCAATGTGGTGGGCCAGCCAGACAGGGTAATGACTGTTTATGAAATTGAAGAGTCGATAGGTGACTCTATAGAACATGATTCTTTTGATGCTTTTGATGACGGTTTTTAATGTCCAAAATTTTAAAGGCTTTTAGCCAATATCGAATAGAAATTACCTATTCGATTATCGCATTTAGTGGCTCAGCTATATTGTGTTTACAGTTCCAATCCACTGAAAACTTCGCTTGGTTTATCGCTCTAAGTTTTTTTTGCACTAGAATGATAACAGGTATCTATAACTACGAATATTATCGAAAAAGTAACACCCCAAGCATGAAGGTCATGCTTAAGCATCTCCTTATTAAATTTGTATAACCCTTGTTTATTTGTCCTAAACGCAAAGCGCTCTGAGTTAATCAGGGTGCTTTTTAGTTTTATATGTATGTAAGTTACTGACCAGCCAGCCTTTAAGCTAGTTAAAATATTTTAATTCGACAAATATCAACGTATAAATTATGAAATATAAGATATCGGGTTTGGGTTTGTGGGTACCATCACTTAAGCTGATTTTGAGTCACAGATTGAGAATAATAACTACAATTTGAAGCAAAGTAGGGCACAAAAATTGATATTTTTTGATTAGAGCTTAACTTTAAATTTAGAGTAAGAGTATTTTCAGTTAGTGCCAGAGTAGGTCGGATAAGCTAAGAGCCATCAGGCGGAGAAAAACACTTTATCAATTATTATTTTATCGAGTGGCTGGAGAGTGCCATGAGCGGTCATTGATAGTTTACCAGGTGCAGGCCCACAATTAGCACCTCGATTATGTTTCTTTTTCGTCGATTCTTTTGAGAATAATTAGAAATACATCTAAAGCTTCTTGAACCAAATTTTGATGTGCATGCTGATCAATAAGTAAATAAATAAGATGATTACGGTATGCAGAACTCAAGTGCTTTGTAAGGACTTCATCGATGTTAGTAACTTTAGAAACTGAGGAATTTGATGCATAAAGCATTTTATTTCTTTCATTTGCAATTTCTTGAATGTATTTGAATATCGAGTCAATGCCACGATCAGATGCTATTTCACGAACTTTCAATAAATAATCGGTTGCTTTTCCGTTAGGCTCTACAGAGACAAGATTTAGTGGTGGCTGTGGAACAATGCATATCTTTTTGTCTCCATCTTCACCAATTGGCATTCTAACCCACAGTTTTTCTTTTTTGTTTCCGTTTAAAGAGTCAAAAAAAAGCTCCAATGGAATTTCATTTTTTAAAATACCCAGCGCGCCACCAATTAAATCAAAGAATTGTGAAATACCTGATTTGTGTTTGTGATCCCAAAATTTCAATTTATTAGCATTAGCATATCGTCGCTTTTTTAACGCTGCAAATATTGCCGTTGCTGACTCTTCCTCTGCGGTAATTGCAACAAAAGCTGCTATTTCTGGCATACTTTCACGCAACAATACGGAGCGTTCCATGTGTCGGATGCTAGATTTCACTGCAAAGCCACCATAACCAAAAGTGGAACTAGCTTCTTTAAGTACTTTTTTTTGAAAATCGTTTAAATTCATAGATTCCATTTGAAACATAACGGCTTATTGAACACTATTTTGGTGGTTTATAACACACCAAAACGGCGTATATTACATATCCTGATAATTTCACCAATAATCACTTTTGTAAACATGTGATTAAAACAGCTCGGAATTAGGCATGTTATTTTGCCCCAAAACGGCGTTTAATAATGTTATTGGACAAAATTAAGCTTCTACTCAAAGAAATAGGAATAAATTTAACTTTTCAATGTCTGCTTCTCGCTCATACCCGAATTCTTTTGTAGCGGGCTAAGCTTAAAACTCCATAAACACCGGAGTACAACTAATGCACCAGTTAACAATATATCAGCCTAAAGAGCCTTGGAATAAAAATAAGCTTGTAGGACAAAAGTTACCTCTGAAATTACAGCAAATATGGGCTATCCGAATACGACTAGAACTTTTTCATAAAATAAGAGATCTAGCACTATTTAACCTAGCCATAGATAGCAAACTAAGAGGGTGTGATTTAGTTTCACTAAAAGTTAACGACATCGCACATGGTAAAACAATTCAATCAAGGGCAATAGTCGTTCAAAAAAAGACTGGTATGCCCGTCCAATTTGAAATTACTGGGAATACAAGGAAATCAATTGTGGCGCTCATAGAGCAATTTACTCTCAACTCTTATGATTACTTGTTTAAGTCACGAATTCATTCCTCAGAACACCTTTCAACCCGTCAATATGGACGTATAGTTGATTCTTGGGTCACTTCAATTGGGTTAGATAAGACTCAATATGGCACTCATTCTATGAGACGTACTAAACCATCACTAATTTACAAAAAAACTAAAAATTTAAGAGCCTGTCAGCTTCTACTTGGCCATAGAAAACTAGAAAGCACTGTCAGGTACTTGGGAATAGAAGTTGATGATGCGTTAGAAGTATCAGAACAGATCGATGCTTAAGTTTGAACCAATGCCAGACCTGAAGTAAGCGTCTGGCATTGGTTTCTAAAAAAATGTTAATCCACGCTACTTTGTTCTAAGAAAATCATAATGAAGCTGTATCAATATTGATTTGATAAGGCTTACTGACAAATTCAGCCATTTTTATACACTCCTTAACTGCAAACCCTCGTCCTTTGTAGTTTGCGAAAGCAATATGAGTATTATCAGTTAACACTGCATATAATCTATAGTCATGTGTGTAGCCTTTTCTAGGTATAGCTTTAAAACCTTTAATATCTGATAATTTATAAACACGTTTAAAAATAGTATATAAACTACTCGACTTTAATTCCAAGGTTTGTTTTGCGAGATCAAAACGACATACATAGCCACCAAACGAACCACTCCACCCTAGCCAGCATATAAACCCAGATACCCATATCGGTAATGATTTTGCTTCATCAGAATTAAACACATTAATTAGCCCGATAAATAAAAAGAAACCACACAACAAAACTAGCAATAATCTAGTTAACCTCGGTTGTCGATAAATAGCTAGCTCACTAGATAGTTCTTTAAAATACATTACAGCACTCCGTATTTAACTAAGCCGGCAATGGCTGTAAAAACAAAAAATGGCAGGGATAGTTTTATTAGCGATTTGCGATCCCATATTTCAATGAAAACAAGATCTTCACTATTAAAATCTTCATCTTCCAGGTGAGAGTTTGAATTAGCTTTTTTAGTATCATGAGTAACTTGAGGTGAGTTATATAATTCACTTTGAGCAAACCTTATCGGTGTTTTATTAGGCCAATCCGATATGGTTTCAACTGCAGTAGTATTATATTTCGTATATAAAAACGAAATGAACATCTTAGCATCTGTATACTGTTTAAATTCATATAACTGATCAACAAACTTAATTTGATAAGGGCCTTGCGCGCCTATACTACTTAATTCAAATGATAGTGTATCAAACGGTACAACAATTTTACTTCTTTGAAAGTAACCCCATAATGCGGTTTTTAAATTAAGCTGTTTTTCTGTCCCGTTAAACTCTAAGCGGCTCTTTCGACCAAAAAGCAATATTGATATACTTAAAAAGAAGCTTGCAGAAATAGCGAAGAAAATACTTTCCCCTCCTTCGCTTGTTACTGTCATCACAATGCTAGTAATTCCAGGAATAAGCATAATAAACGCAAAAATTTTGCTTGTCATTTCGCGTCTTGAGGGCATTGTTGTATTACCACTTTGATCTGTTTTGAGAACTTTTTTTACAAGCTTGGATAGATTGTTATATTCCATTACTTCAACCTTAAAAATTAATTATTACCTTATTTACATTAACAAAAAGTAGCTAAGTAAACCTTATCTCACGATACTTATATCGCTCCTTATACAGAAGCAAAATTACTATTTACAATACAACAGTTAATTCAAGTCAGGAAATCTTAAATGCATTTGATATAAAAAGATGACCGTCTGCTTCTCGCTCTAAGCGGACTAGAAAAATTTCACAAAATTTATTAATTAAATTTATAAATTCTTAAACACTAGGATGATTAAAAATTTATTGCCAAAAGAATTCTGGAATCAAATTTAGATTAGATCTATTTAATAAAATTAGAGGGCTAGTGCTTTTTTAAATCATGCAATTGATAAAAAACTTTAGTCTCGTTGTAACTTCAAGATACCTTAGAGAAGCCAGAGCAAATTGATGGCATTTTAAGTTCAGGCAGAACCAGACTCAACTACTGAATCTGGTTCGTGCTATAAATAAGCTCGTCATCATATTTTTAAATTAAAGCTGTTATTTACCTAACAAACATCCAAATACCGGCAGCTATCATAAATAAGTTTTCTGTTAGAGAGATAAACCCTAGTGGTACGTTACTGTCACCGCCTACACACGCACATTTTAACTCTCGTTTATCTATATAGACTGCTTTTATCACTGAAACAGCACCAACCCCACCTATGAATAATGAAATAGGGGCAATAATATAGGCTGGTAACCCGGCTATCATTCCAATGCCAACAAATGCTTCTAAAAATGGGTAAACATAAGCGTACCTGACTACTTTCATAGCGACTAAGTCATAGGTTATAAATGAATTAGTAAAGCTAAATAAGTCTTGAAGCTTTTGTATTGCTAACACTGCCATTGTTAGGGCTACAAACAGTTCAGCGGTTTGCATTGATAATAAGCTATTATCCGATGCAAAACTAAATGCCACACTAAGCAAAAAACTAACCGAAAAAATCGCAATCACGGGCGTGTAAGTTGTACCTTCTTGGGCTGCTTGTGGCTTATTAAAGTAATCACGTAAATCGTCGTAGCCACCTATACGTTTATTATCAATAAATGCTTGAGGTGTAGTTTCTACACTGTGTTGTTTTTTAAATTCATCTGTTTGCTCTCGAGAAGTTAAAAGCTGATCATCAACTGTATATCCCTCTCGCTCTAGTAGGTCTTTTGATTTTAAACCAAACGGACAAATATGCTCATCTGTTGCCATTCTAAAAAGTTGGGCTGATTTACTCATGCTTTACTCCTTATGTTATGCGGTTTATTTATTTATTTGAATTGAAATCTGGAACAGCTCTTAATTGTGCTTGAGCATTGGTTTGTGCAATGCCGTTTTGCTCTATATCTTTTAGGAGCCATTGCATTTCTTTTATTTCTCGCTCTTGGGCTTCAATTATATTTGTAGCAAGCTTTTGAACGCGTTTATCTTTGATTTTTGCCCTGTCACTGGTGAGTATGGCAATTGAATGATGTGGGATCATCGCCGACATCCATGAGCTATCATCAACAGTCACTTGTGAGCGAACTAAAAATAAACTTCCTGCAAATACGGCAACACTAGCAATGAGTACTGTTATATTTTTCTTTTTATCTTTATACATATTGAGCATGAAAAGTAGCATTATCACTGCCATCGTGGCTCCCATATAAAGCGCCATATAAGTACGAGTTTCACTAAAATAAACATGACTAAGTTGGTAGGTGTTCAAATACATCAATACAAACATGGTTATTGTGGATGTTGCTATCATTAAAAAAAATTTTGAATAGTGTGACATTGTATTGCTCCTTAAAAGTTTTGTATTTTGTTTTTACATGTGAGTAATTTTTACACTATCAAGCTCACAAATCAGTGTTTCCTGTTGTGTAAAATGGGTATTTAATAATTAACTCAAGAATTATGCCGTTAGGCTAAAATTGCTCGCTGGATTTACTTATGTATCTGTAGGTTTCTTCATTTGAGTTGTCAGTGAGTAGTTCAATATTATATTTGTGAAATATACCCTCCATTTCCATTCCGGGAGTGCCAATAGGCATGGCTGGTACACTTAAGCCTGTAATGTGCGGAGCGTGTTGCCCAGATAAAAACTGTTTTATATGTTTAACGGGAACATGACCTTCAAATACAAATCCATCGGCTGACACGGCTGTATGGCATGAGCGCATATTAGGTTTTATTTGATACTGAGATTTAATCGACCCCATGTCATTAACGTTAATTGCTTTTGTTTGAATATTGTTTTCACTCAAATGAGCAATCCACTTATTACAACATCCACAATTTTTACTTTTATAAACGGTAAGCTCAATTTCAGGTTTTTCTGAATTTTCATAGATTATTGATGTTTTATGCTGTTTTTCGATACTCATTGCCGAAAATGACATAGTTAATGATAAAAAAAACGCTGAGGTAATGTAGATTACTCGCATTGTTAACTCCTTAATTAGACCAGTGAATATGAGTGATTTTCCAACCTTTATCGGTGTTTTTTAATGTGATTGATTCCATTCCCGTAGACTTAATATCTTTCCCTTTATACTTTCCTTGAGTTTTACTTCTTGAAATTGAGTAAGCTATGTCTCCATTTGTGTGAACTTGATGCTCTAGCAGTTCACTATCAACTGCACTTAAGAATTTCATATCCGCTATCATATGATGGTTCGCGTATACATCTGCAGAACGCTCAACAATTCCGCCTTCAAAAATGACGACATCGTCGGCCAGTAATTTACGGGCACCTTTGGCATCGCCTTGTTTTAGGGATGCATGAAATAAGCTAACTGCCTTTGCAGCTTCGCTATCAACATTAACAAAGACCCAGCCTTTTTTTGTGTGCTCTTCATGGGTGTGTGCGTTCACAGCAAAAGAACTAACAGCGCTAAAAATTAGTAGCAATAAAATTTTTAAATTAGAGGATTTAATTAACATACATTTTCCTTTTTTATTAATCGTTAAATAGGCGGACCAACAAGTGTTGTAAATACACTTGTTGTAATAAGTACAAATAGGGCAATTAATATTTCAACAGTGATCGAGCGTTTTAATATACTTATATGGTGTTGTTGAGTGATTTGCGGGACTAAAAAAAGCTTATGCCATGCACCTAGTAACAGCATCGCGCTGACGAGTAACAGCTTTAATAAAATTAGTTGCCCATAATTTGATGTAAACAATGCAGAAAATGACTCTAGGTACTGCAGGAGCAGAGTTAAGCCCGAAATAAGTAGTACAAATACAATAACAATAGCGAGTTGACCAAAGTAATGCATTAACCGCTTTACTTCACTGGTAGGTAGTAAAGTGCAGCTTTTGTAAAGCGGCCACAATGACCCTAACCAGCTCGCAATGGCAATAAGGTGAAAGGTTAAAATACTTTTCACTAACCCATTTTCATTTGCACTGTGCCCAGTAAAAGTGAAGCTATAAGCGATAAACCCAAGCATGATTAGTATAACGGCAACGTTTTTATAACCTGCTACGTTATCATCTGATTCCACACTCCACATACATGCGCTAATTAGAGCAATAATAAGCGCTGGTATTCTAAACGTTGCTTGGTCACCTATGACTGATTGCCAAACAATTTCAAGCATAAAGGGGTCAAACATTCCCATAAAGCCTGATTCAGCCATTGCTCCAGCTTCTATTGGTACTTGTAAAAGTGCAGCAATACTACCTGTAACTACACACGTAATTTGCCAACGTTTTAAGAACTGATAAAAGCTAATTAAGTGATGCCCTGCAACATTGCTGTTGCCACACATAAAGCGCATTAATAAAGTGCCCGCAAGCCCTGAAATTGCGATATAGCTTGCTAGTTTTAATAATAGTAAGAGTACTGACCATTCACTTAATTGCATTATGTTGCTACTTAATGATTATGTTTGCTGTGGGTATTAGATTGTACTTGCATCATCTTATGCGATTCACTTTTGTGTACCATAAATCTAAACGTGTCGGTCATTTTATGTCCATCACCACCCAGTGCTGTCCATTTAACCGTGTAAGTGCCTTGGACTAAGCTCGGCAATGACCAACTAAAGTCTGTGCTTGGGGTAGAGCTTGGTTTGAAATCAAAGTTTATTGATTTATTTTTTTCATCTTTGATGATGACTTTTGCTAGCCTTACTTCACCACCAAAAGTTAACGAAAGTTGCTCTGGGCTTTTCATTAACATGGCTTCTTGCGCAGGTGTTGATTGCTTGAGTGATATATGCGCTGATGCGGAAAATGTAAGTACTAAACCTAAAATAGCTACTGCAGAATTAAAAAACTTCATAATTACCTCTTATTTAAAATGATTAAAACCAAAATTTAATACCCGTAACAAATGCGGTGTTGTTGCTACTTTGTCCACTTGATGTGGCATAGTCGGCGGTATTGCCAAATTTATTGCTCCATTCAACGCCAATATAGGGCGCAAACTGGCGTGTAAATTCATAACGAACCCTAAAGCCAATCGCGCTGCTTGATAGGCCACTTCCAAGTTCGTTTTGTTTATCGTTTTTGCCATAAAGTGTAATTTCGGCTCGCGGTTGTATAATTAGCTTTTGCGTGAGTAATAGTTCGTACTCTGCCTCTAACGTAAATGCGGTATTGCCTCGCTCACCTACGTATGCTGTCATATCAAGTTCAAACCAATAAGGGGCTAAACCTTGTAAGCCAAAAGCCAACCATTGCCGATTTTCACCTTCTTTATTGTAATCAAGACGAACACCTGCTTGAGTATCCCAATATGCTGATACGGCGTGACCCCATAAAATATCGGTTTGGTTTTCTTCAATACTTCCTTCGCTGAAATCACCCTCGGTTTTAATTACCAATCGATCAAAGGTAGTGCCGTACCATGCTTGTAAGTCAAATACACCTGCGTTTGCTTGCTCGTTATATTCAAGACGATCGCCTAGTAATGCGTAAAATGGATGCTCATCAGCGAGTGTTAATCGCTCATTGCCCTCAAGCGCATATGGGCCTTCTGTTAAAGTTGTTCCCGCAGAGTAAGCATGGGGGTCTCTTGCATCTTTAGGTGCACTTCCTCCTTGTGGTTGCATCTTAGCGCTATTCATTTGTGCCATTTCACTTTGCGCTAATAAAGGGAAACTAATTAATGAAGCCCCTGTTAACATTAATAAACCTAATGATTTAGATAGTTTTAATTGTTTCATGATACGACTACCTCTCTAAACATACCGGCATCCATATGGAATAATAAATGGCAATGCCAAGCCCAGCGACCTACATCGTGAGGGGTGGTTAAAAAGCTGATTCTTTGTGCGGGTTGAACAGGTATCGTATGACGTCGCACTTGCACATCACCTTGCTCGTTTTCTAAATCACTCCACATACCATGCAAATGCATAGGGTGCGTCATCATGGTATCGTTTTGTAAAATAACTCTTAAACGTTGGTTATGCTTCATATGCACTGGCGTGCTTTTACCAAATTCTAAGCCATCAAATGACCAGCTATAACGCTCCATGTTTCCGGTTAAATGCAGCTCAATTTCAGCTTCTGGCTCTTGCTGGTTAGTGATCCCTTCAAGTGAGTGTAAATCTGCAAGTGTTAAAACACGACGACCATTTTTACGTAAACCAATACCAGGATCATCAAGATTTGTTCTAGGCATATCAACGCGCATATCAACTGAAGCTCCATACTCCGTTTTTGCATGACGCACTTTAGAGCTGGCAACCGCTAATGGGTTTTCAGACATACCATGTTTGCTATGATCCATCGCCATTGCACCGTGGCCCATAGCGCTATGATCCATTTCTTTAGAGTTCATACCTGACATGCCTGCCATACCAGCCATTGCAGAGTGCTCACCGCCGTGGGTCATATTGCCCATCATATCGGTCATCGTTAACCATTCAACAGGGTCAAGTGCAGGTACTGGCGCATCAATATTAGGCGAGCTTGATAAAGTTCCTTTTGCGTAACCAGAGCGATCCATACTTTGAGCAAAAATCGTATAGGCATCATTTTTAGGCTCAACAATTACGTCGTAGGTTTCACCAGGGCCGAATCTAAATTCATCAACTGTCACTGGTTCAACGTTTTGCCCATCTGCTTGTACAACCGTTAGTTTTAACTCGGGGATACGCACGTCAAAAAAGCTATTACTAGAGCCATTAATAAACCTTAACCTAAGCTTTTCACCGACTTTAAATAATCCACGCCAGTTTGCCATTGGAGTACTACCGTTCATTAAAAAAGTCATTGCTGATGCAGATAAATCAGCTAAATCTGTAGGATTCATTCGCATCTGATTCCACATTTTTCGGCGCTGTAGAGCATTTGAAATACTGCTGCTTGAAACGTCATCGAAAAACTCTGGGACAGTGGGTTGATTGAAATTAAATACATCACTCTGTACTTTTAATTTACGGAACAGCGCCATTGGGTCATCATCAGTCCAATCAGATAATTGAATAACATGCTCGTTATCTGCACTAATAATATCGTTTTCTCGCGGTTCAATAATTAATGCACCGTACATGCCTGTCATTTCTTGAAAGCCACTATGTGAGTGATACCAATATGTACCGCTTTGTTGCAGTTTAAATTTATAAACAAAGGTTTCGCCCGGCATAATGCCTTTAAAGCTGATACCTGGTACGCCATCCATTTGATACGGTAAAATAATGCCATGCCAATGAATTGAACTCGGTACTGATAACTTATTTGTTACTCTAATAGTAACGTCATCGCCTTCTTTGAGGCGCAAGGTAGGAGCGGGTATAGATCCATTGATAGTTGTCGCCATACGTACTACGCCAGTAAAGTTAACCGGCGATTCATCTATAACCAGATCAATTACTTCGCCGCTAAGTTCGGGCACAGTGCCTGTTATTGTTCCTGCTACTAAAGATGATGCAGCATGTAATACACTCGGAAAAGCAGCAAGTACACCTCCTGCAATTAAGCCTTGAACAAATCGTCTTCGTGGTGTGCTAACCTGTTGTGATGACTTTTTAAACCCCATTTCCTTACTCCTTCATAGCAGAATATGTATTGAGTATAGAAAATAGACCTGTCTTCAACATGACGCGAACATTACAAAGTTGTAATCTTGGTGTCATGTTGCTGTAGTGACAGATACTGCATAATATTTGCAGAGGTAGTTGTTAGGACTTTAATGAAGGAATTGTATGCGCTTATTAGTTGTTGAAGATGAAGCAAAAACGGGAGATTATTTAAAACAGGGACTAAGTGAAGCTGGTTTTCAGGTTTCTTTGGCGCGCAATGGTCTTGACGGTCATCACCTAGCAATGACCGAATTATTTGATGTAATAATACTTGATGTCATGTTACCTGACGTATCCGGTTGGAAAATTTTACAGTCGCTACGTGAAGCAGATAACAAAACCCCAGTACTATTTTTATCTGCTCGCGATAGCATAGACGATAGAGTAAAGGGGCTCGAACTTGGTGCTGATGACTATTTAATAAAGCCTTTTGCTTTTGCTGAAGTTTTAGCAAGAGTACGCACTCTTATTCGCCGTGGTGCAGTACAAACAGTTGACGATATACTGATCGTTGCTGATTTAGAAATGGATATTCCAAAGCGAAAAATACAACGTGCAGGCAAGCGTATTTTATTGAGTAATAAAGAGTTTAGCTTACTTGAACTATTGTTACGGCGCGAAGGTGAAGTACTGCCACGTTCGTTAATTGCTTCTCAAGTATGGGATATGAATTTTGATAGCGACACCAATGTGATTGATGTTGCCATTCGTAGGCTAAGAGCAAAAGTTGATGATGACTTTACTATTAAATTAATTCATACAGTTCGCGGTATGGGCTATAAATTAGAGGTTGAAACTGATGGCTATTAAGTCACGGCCTTTATCACTTACGATGCGTGTTGTGTTGTTTGTGGCTGTAACCGTTATTGCGTGCTTAACTTTAGTTGCCACCTTAATAAATAGTTCGATAAAACATCATTTTTTCCAGCAAGATAGTAGTGAACTGCATGTTATTAATCAATCTATTGAATTAGTTTTAAGACAACACTATAAATCAAACCTGAAATTTAAAAATGAATTATCTAACGCTGTAGCGGGTCATCACGGTGTTTACTATCAGGTAAATACCGCAAAAGGAGATCTCATTTTTCAAAGCTCTGAACGAGATTTTAGTGATTTTGTAATGAGTGCTAAGGCTTCAACTGGCTTTAACCGTAACAACATTACCTCATGGCAAAATGATACCCACACCTACCGAGCTCTGGTGAGTAATTTAAGTACTGAGCAACAGCAATACAAAATTACTACAGCGATAGACATGAGCTTTCATTTACACTTTCTCAATCAATTTCAACAAAGCCTTTGGGCCATTATGTTTGGCTCAGCGGTACTCATTTCATTGGTGGCTTGGTTTGCTGTACATCAAGGATTAAACCCTTTACGAGGTTTAAGTCAGAAAATACACGATATCCAAACTAATAAAATGGATGTAAGGCTCGATGAAAATAAAGTGCCTATTGAGCTTGTTAATATGGTGCAGTCGTTTAACTCAATGCTCGACAGGCTCCAGGGTGAATTTATTCGCTTATCAAATTTTTCTAGTGATATTGCTCATGAACTACGAACTCCACTAACGAATATAATTACTCAAACACAGGTTGGATTATCTAAAAAAAGGCAGTTGGAAGAGTATCAAGAATTATTATTTTCTAACTTAGAAGAACTCGAGCGATTAACGAAAATGGTTAGTGATATGCTTTGGCTCGCCAAAACTCAAAACGGGCTAATTAAACCAGTTCAAAACACTCTAAAAAGCCATGATGAAATTGAAGTGTTATTTGAGTATTTTGACGCTTTGGCTGAAGACTCATTGATTGCATTTAATAAAAAAGGTCAAAACCTTTGTTTTTATTGTGACAAATTACACTTTCGTCAATTATTATCAAACTTACTATCCAATGCAATTAGGTACGCTCCAAAAGGCTCATCAATCACTGTAAACAGTGAAATGACCACCGCTGAAAAAATATGCATTTCAGTGATTAATACAGGGGAGAGAATACCTTCTGAGCATTTACCTTATTTATTTGACCGCTTTTATCGACCTGATAAGTCGCGGCAACGACACAGTGACGGAGCAGGTTTAGGGCTTGCAATAGTTAAAGCTCTAGCGCAAGCAAACGGTGGAGATATAGAGGTCAGTTCAAATAATCAAACTACCAGCTTTAAAGTTTATTTAAATTTAGTTAAAAGCTAATTATTAAAACCAATAACTCAATGTTTGCTTGTAGCTCTTTGGCGAAGTTCAGCTAAGTGCCATTTCCGGACGTTCGTAACGGCCCGCATAACGGACAAAAATACGTAGGCTACAATACCAAGCGAAGCGCAGGGAGCCTACGTGTTTTGTCCCTAGCGAGCGCAGCGAGTGTTTATGCGTTTGTTAGCTGCGTAATGATGGCCATCCTGAATTCTTATTGAATCCAGCTTCGATCTTGAGCCTTGAGATAACGTCAGATATAACATCGTAATCGGATTCGCTCTGAAACAGTGCCCCTTTATCTTTGAGGAACTCACTTTTCTTTAGAGGTGTTCCGTATTTACCTGCCCAGATGGTGTATACACTTAAGCGTTTAAACAACTCTATCTCCTTTTCAGAAAAAGTATGGCCTATTTTTTCTGAAAGCCATTCCAAGTCATGGGGAGAAACACCTTTTGGGGTAATTGGTTTTAGTCTCTCATTTTCAATTTTTAGTTCTTCTTTAAAAGCCAAAACTCCTTTGAAAGCATTTTCAGTGGCTATTCCTAGTAAAAAAAGAGATCCTTTATGCGCACCAACTCGAAGTTCATCTGATGAATCCTTTGAAGTCATTGAGTTAAATAAAGCTTTTGATGCTTCAAACATTTGAGACGCTTGTGTAAACCAAAACTCTGCGTTTTTTAGTTTAGTATGAAAATCCATGTCCATTAAGTCCTTCAAGCTGCTAACAACTTTATCAGAGGACACTTTCCCTTTTTTAGCGCGAAAACGTCCTTATTTTATGAGTTTGTATTAATAGCAAAAAGCATAAGTTATTGCTAGCTATATATATTCTGCTTTATGTAACTTTTATAAATATGTAAAAAGAGGAAAGTGTCCTCTTATTCTTACTAAGTTAAAAACGACTCACCTGATCGACCGCTTATCGCTCTTTTGAGGCATTCGCCTCAACACGTTTTGGGGCAGAAACGAGTTACGCTTTAATGCCCGCTCATGGCACTTAGGCGAACTTCGGCAAAGAGCGATTACCGGCCATTGAGGTTGGTTAAATACAATGGAAAACTGTGATAGTAATATCTAAAGTTATTTGTTAAAACTATATAGATTATAAAGGCGAGCTTTACATCCGCTCAGATGTGCCCTTCGAACACTAAGAAATGTTAAGCATTTAAGGAATAAATTTGAAACATCCCAAATATAAAGGTGTTAACTTTCTAGATGCAGAAATACGAAAACTTGAACAAAATGTAATTACTAGAGAGATAGAGTTCGAGTGGGCAGTAAAAAAATTAAAAAATGCAGATCCTTATGACGATATACATAAATTAAGGAAGGCCTTAAAAAGTAAAGAAAAGTCTGTTATTAAAGCTAGACGACAAGTTAAGTCAAAAATAGCTCAAAAAACCAGAAAGTTAGCTGAGCGAAATAAAGAAAAATTTGGTGGTAAAGTTCAAAAAAGAAAGAATATTGCACTTAATCAATCATTAAATGAAGAATTAAAAATTCAGGGAAACATATTGTCTCAATTAAAAAATATGCCGATCAGTTTTGCTAAGGATTTAACTAAGCAAGATGGTAAAGCAAGCGACTTATTTATTTCACACGCCTCTGAAGATAAAGCTGATTTTGTGAAATCATTAGCAGATGAGCTCATAAAACAGGGAGTTTCAGTTTGGTATGATGAATACGCACTAAGAATTGGTGATAGTTTAAGGAAGTCCATTGATAAAGGCCTTTCTCAATCTAGGTTTGGTTTAATTATTTTATCTAAAAGTTTTTTCGAAAAAAACTGGACACAATATGAACTAAATGGATTAGTCGCAAAAGAGATGGAGGGTGAAAAAGTCATTCTTCCTATTTGGCATAATATTAGTAAAGATGAGATTATGAAGTTGAGTCCTACGCTTGTGGATAAGTTTGCTCTTAATTCAGCAACTAATACGGTATATGAAATTGCAGAAAAAGTTGCAGATGCCGTAAACAACGCGTGAAAGCTAATTAATTAGAAAATCCCTAAGAGAGAATAAGAGCAAATTTTGGCTCATGAATCTCATTATCGAACGTCTGCAACTGGCACTTAGCTGAACTTCGGTAAAGAGCGAAAAGCAGACATTGACCGTTAATCGTTTCAACGACGGCAATTAGCCATACGTTGCATGTTTGCTCCCTTACTGGTTTTACGATATCCAAAACCGACATAACGACCATTAAGCAAATACCAAAGTAAAATAGGTATGTGCTTCAATCATATAGCCAAAGAGGATAAAGCGTTAATAGCACTGCTACAGGCCCTAGAATGCTGAAGACAGCTCTGGTATGGTTTTTATTTTTGTGCCAGTTGTATAAGTTTACCAATAGTTCCAAAGATGCAAAAATAGGTAAAAGCGTATTTACAGCTATTCCTTCGAAGTGAGAGAAGAAGCCTAGTCCTAATGCCGATGCAAGTGACCTTAATGCAGGGAAGCAGGCCGTGCCGCTAGCCAAACGCCACTAGAGCCTACTCTGTCTAATATTTTATTTATCATTTGAAAGTCTATTGGTTGATATTACCATCATTCTAAACTCCGTATATAAGTACGGAGTCAATCATTTTAATGAATCAATTATGGGGCAATGTGTTGGATCTTCGTTTTGCATACAGGTATTTGTCATATCCACAATTACTTTCTCTAAACGTTGAAGGTCATTAATTTTGTCTCGAATGATTGCTAACTTTTGTCGGCTTAATAGCTCAACTTGAGTGCAGTTGCTGTCCATAGACATTAGCGATTTTATTTCTCTTAACGTAAAGCCGAGCGCTTTGGCTTTTGTGATAAACCTAAGTTGTCCTGCTATTGTTTCGTCATATTGTCTATAACCAGATATTGGTTTTTCAGGTTGTGTAATCAGCCCTTCTCGTTCATAAAAACGAATGGTTTCTACATTTAAATTTAATGATTGTGCTAATTTGCCAATGGTTTACATTATTGCCTTTGTGAATACTACTAATCTAAAGTTATATTTAGTTTAGCTATCCAATGATTTGATGATGCCGCACGCTTCAATTGTATTGTCTGAACCACAAGCACTTGCCATCTGTTGTAATTCAGCTTTAAGCGCCCTTAATTCTTTCATACGTTTATTCACTAGTGCAAGTTGCTGATCAATTAATGCATTAACGCTAGAGCAGCTTTCTTCTGGCTTATTTTTTAATTCGATAAGACGTTTAATATCATTGAGTGATATATCTAGGCTGCGACAATGCTTTACGAATTCCAATTGTTTAAGTGCTTTACTATCATACAGCCTGAAATTACCTTCTGAACGGTTTGGATTTAACAGTAATCCTTCTCTTTCATAATATCTAATCGTTTGTATTGAACAGCCCGATTTTTTTGACAATTCGCCTATTTTCATCAATTTCCCCCAGACATTTGACTCTATAGTTACTATAGGATCTATAGTATAGGTATGCAACGAAAGGGATATATAAAAATGACTGAGAAATATTTAAACAATACGAATATCGTTAATTTTGAACACAAAGATATCCAATCCCTGATCGATCAACGAGGGTGGAAAAATTTGGATAATTTCAACAAAATTGGTGCCGCTTATCAGTTTGTAAAAGATGAAATAATGTTTGGCTATAACAAGAGTGATGATATTTCAGCAAGCGATGTGCTAGCAGATGGTTATGGACAATGTAATACTAAGGGTAATCTGTTAATGGCACTATTGCGTGGACTAGGTATCCAGTGTCGTTTCCAAGGTTTTACCATTGATCAGCAACTATAAAAAGGTGCTATCCTAAGCTTGTATTTTGGTTAGCACCTAAATACATCATTCATAGTTGGGTAGAAGTTTACTTTGAAGGGCGTTGGATAAACTTAGAGGGCTTTATATTGGATGAGCAATACTTAAGCTCACTACAGCAGAAATTTAGCCAAGCAAAAGATGAGTTTTGTGGTTATGGTGTTGCAACAAAGTGCTTATCTTCACCCGGTACGGATTGGCGTGGAGAGGATACCTATATTCAAAAAGAAGGTATTCATGACGACTTTGGGCTTTATGATTCACCAGATAAGTTCTATCTCGAAAAAGGTACTAATCTATCAGGTGTAAAACGTTGGTTGTATCAACGAGTGATCCGACATTTGATTAATATGAATGTATCAAAAATAAGAAATAAAAAAGTACTGGAGGTACAAAATGCACAACCATAGTCACAGTCATCAGCATGGTAAAGACGACCGGATTGGTTGGGCATTTTTCCTTAATGTGATATTTACCATTATCGAATTTATAGGTGGTTGGCTCACAAACAGTACGGCGATAATGGCGGATGCCGTTCACGATCTTGGTGATAGTCTTTCAATAGGTTTTGCGTGGATTTTAAGTCGTTTTTCAGATAAAGAAGCATCAGACAAATTCAGCTATGGTTATCGCCGACTTACACTTTTTGGTGCATTGGTAAATAGTATTGTTTTGATTATCGGCTCTATTTGGGTTTTATTTGAAGCAATACCTAAGCTGTCCAATCCTGAAATGCCTGTAGTTGAGGGGATGTTAGGGCTAGCCATACTCGGTGTTGCCGTAAATGGTTATGCGGTATTCAAATTAAAAGCGGGTGAAACACTAAATGAAAAAGTGCTGACATGGCACCTACTTGAAGATGTACTCGGTTGGGTTGCCGTTCTTATAGTCTCTATTGTATTGTTGTTCGTTGAACTGCCGATATTAGATCCTCTATTATCAATAGGGTTTACGCTGTTTATCTTATTTAACGTTTTCAAAAATCTTAAATCAACATTGGTGCTTTTTCTTCAAGCTGCACCCGATAAAGAGACCCAAGAGCGTATTAAGCAGTCATTAATTGAATTTCCTGAAGTAAATGGTATACACCATATGCATTTTTGGTCACTGGATGGTGAAAGTCACGTTTTAACAGCGCACCTTGAGCTGAGTGACAACTTTGACGTTAAAGAATTAATTAAGCTTAAACAAGAGGTTGCAGCTAAATTATCTTCCTATCATTTATCGCATACGACGATAGAGTTTGAGTTTTTAAATGAAAATTGTAGGGATGAAGCAGAGTAAGTTTTATCAATAAAATTTTGGAGCATACAATATAAAAAGCAGCTTAATTAGGCATAACTTAGTAATTAAGCTGCTTTTTTGCTTTTAGATTTCGTCGGATTGCTGTTTGTTACTCTCAGCGCCATGCGCCCATTGATATAAAATAGGCAATACAAACAAAGTTAAAATGGTAGAAGATACAATACCGCCGATAACAACTGTTGCTAGTGGTCGTTGTACTTCTGCACCAATTCCAGTGTTTAACGCCATTGGAATAAAACCTAAACTTGCGACCAGTGCCGTCATTAAAATAGGTCTTAAACGAATGATGGCACCTTCAATGATCGCTACGTATAGGTCGCCTTTTTCATGCCAAAGATCTCGAATAAAAGCCAACATAACCAAGCCATTTAATACTGCGACACCTGACAATGCAATGAAGCCGACACCTGCCGAAATTGATAAGGGCATGTCTCTTAAATAAAGTGAAAATACGCCCCCTGTTAATGCTAAAGGCACGCCACTGAAAATGATTAATGCATCTTTTAATGAACCAAATGCTATAATCAAAATACCTAGGATAACAACCAATGTTATCGGTACAACTAGGCTTAATCGCTTACTTGCTGATTCTAGTTGTTCAAACGTTCCACCATAATCAAGCCAGTATCCTGCTGGAATTTCTCCTTCCTGATTAATTTTAGCTTTAACTTCTTTTACAAAACCGCCTAAATCTCTACCACGAACATTGACGGTAACCACAACTCTTCTTTTTCCGTTCTCTCGGCTAATCTGCGCGGGTAAAGACTCTGATTTAAGCTCTGCAACTTCTTCAATTGGCACATAGTTACCATTCTCAAGTGGAAGCGGCAGATGCTTCAAGCTATCGATATCCGTTCTTATTTGCTCTGGTAGGCGAACAACTAACTCAAACCGTCTGTCACCTTCATAAATGATCCCCGCAGATTCACCGCCAATCGCAGTGGCAACCCAGTCTTGCAATTCGGTAACGTTCAATCCATACCTACCAAGCGCTTCTCGTTTAGGAATTACTGATAAAGATGGAACACCTGTGACCTGTTCTATTCGAGCATCAGCGGCACCATCCACGGTTTTCACAATATTTAGAATATCTTTTGCGGTAAGTAATAACCGATCCAAATCATCACCAAATATTTTGATGCCGACATCAGCTCTAACGCCAGAAATCAATTCATTGAAACGCATTTGAATAGGCTGAGTGAATTCATAGTTGTTGCCTGGAATGTTTTTCAGTACTTTTTCCATTTCTTCAACTAATTCACTTTTTGGTTTTGAAGGTTCGGCCCATTCTTTACGTGGTTTTAAAATAACAAAGATATCAGCAATACTCGGTGGCATTGGGTCGGTTGCTACTTCTGGTGTGCCAATGCGCGAGAATACTTTATCAACTTCAGGAAACGCTTTAATACGTTGCTCAAGTACTTCTTGCATTTCTACTGATTGCTCTAGGCCAGTCGATGGAATTCTTAATGCCTGTAGTGCAATATCACCTTCATTTAATTGAGGAACAAATTCTGTCCCAAGCGTAGTTGCTAACCAAAGGCTATACCCCATTAACAGCGTTGAGAATGAAACAATAATCCAACGAAATTTCATCGCCATTTTTAACAATGGTTCATAAATAGACTTGGTTGAACGAATAACTACACTTTCTTTTTCGCTGATTTTACCTTTCATAAACACAGCTACAGCAGCAGGAACCAGTGTAACTGAAAGGATCATTGCGGAAATTAACGCCATAACGACAGTTGCCGCCATAGGGTGGAACATTTTCCCTTCAACGCCAGTTAGCGTGAAAATGGGGATGTAAACAACAGTGATAATTGCCACACCAAACAAGCTTGGACGTATCACTTCTGAAGTGGCTTCAAAAACGGTATTTAGGCGTTCTCTTAAGTCTTGCCTATGACCGTTGTGTTGGGCCTGTGCTAACCTACGGACAGAGTTTTCAACGATGATTACAGCCCCGTCCACTATCAAGCCAAAGTCCAATGCGCCGAGACTCATTAAATTGGCAGATACTCCTGCTTGCACCATACCTGTGATTGTCATTAACATGGAAATAGGGATAACAGCAGCGGTAATGAGAGCTGCACGTAAATTTCCAAGTAGAATAAATAACACAACAATAACTAAAAGCGCACCTTCAACGAGGTTTTTGGTAACGGTTGCAATCGCTTTATCTACTAACGTTGTTCTGTCGTAAACAGGCTCTGCGGTAATGCCCTTTGGCAGAGATTTTTGTATTTCGCTGAGCTTATGTTCCACTTCTAAAGCAACGGTGCGAGAATTCTCACCAATCAGCATCATGGTTGTACCAAGCACTGTCTCAATGCCATTACGAGTAGCAGCCCCTGTTCTAAGTTCTTTGCCTATAGCAACATTGGCAACATCACTTATTTTTACAGGAATACCATCGTTCTTTTTGATGATGACATTGAGGATTTCATCCATTGTCGCAAGTTGCCCGATGGAGCGCACTAACACTTGTTGTCCGTTTTGCTCAATATAACCCGCGCCACGGTTATCATTATTTTTACGTAATGCATCAGAAACGTCTTCAAAGCTTACCTGATGAAAAAGTAATTTTTCGGGTTTCGGCGTTATATGATACTGCTTGTTATAGCCGCCGATGCTGTTGACCTCAATGACGCCTTTAACTTGAGCCAATTGCGGTTTAATGATCCAGTCTTGTATTTCTCTTAAGGCAATAGCGGTATAAGGCTCTCCATTAGGCATTTTAGCGTCAGGAGAAGCTTGTACGGTATACATAAATATTTCACCAAGCCCTGTGGAAATAGGACCCATCTCTGGCTCTAAGCCAGAGGGAATAACGCCTTTTATCGCAGCTAATCTTGCATTGATTAAGTTGCGTGCGAAATAAATATCGGTTCCCTCTTCAAAGATAACGGTCACCTGGGATAAACCATATCTTGAAAGAGAGCGGGTGTGAGACAGCTTTGGTAGTCCAGCTAATGCGTTTTCTACTGGAAAAGTTACCCTTTGCTCCGCTTCTAAAGGTGAATAACCGGGGGCAGAGGTATTTATTTGTACCTGTACGTTTGTTATATCTGGAACAGCATCAATGGGAAGTTTTTGATAACTCCACATACCAACGCCGATGATTACCATCAGCAAGCTTAATACTAAATAGCGCCTATTTATTGCAAGACGCAAAATTGATTCAATCATATTGCGTCTCCTAATCGTCGTCTTCTACTTCAGATTTCAAGATATCTGCTTTAATCAGATAACTGTTTTTGTTTACATATTCAGCGTCTTTACTGAGGCCATCAATGACCTCGATATAGTTTTTGTCTGAACGACCAAGGACAAGTGGTGCAAACTCGTACTCTTCATTTTCTTTTACAAAGACACCTAATTGTCCACCTAGCTCTTGTATGGCAACTTTCTCGACCGCTAAATCCACCTCAAATTGGTTTATCTTCACGTTGCCTTTTAATAATTGACCTGACGTTAGCTTTAACTCAGTGTTGTTTAATCGTACCCGTGCTAAAACATAAGGCTGATCTTTAGCTGGAATAATATTAGTGATGACTGAACTGAATGCGTGTTCACCTTGCTCAATATCAACATGCTGACCGACTTTGATTTGATTATATTGGCTGGTAAACACCTTAAATTCAGCCCACAAGGTGTCAAATTTGACGATTTCAAACAAGCTAGTGTTTTGCGTGATACCGCCAATATTTCCATTTCGCTGTAAAACAGTCCCAGAAACAGGCGATGTTATTTTATAAGTATTTAAGCTCTCATTAGATTCAATAACGGCTAATAGATCGCCTTTTTTTACCGTATCACCAACAGTGAAGTTTATTGTCTTTATAACGCCGTTATATCTAGCGCTAACTTGAAATAATTGTTCAGCGCCTATCGTCGTAGAGCCGTATACAGGGATAGTTTGGTTCAACGTTTTTGAAGCTAAATAGGCTGTTTCAACACCAAGCCTTTTTGCCATGTTATTGTTTATTTTGCTAATGCCTTCTTCGCCTTCATGTTCATCTTCACTAGCGATAACACTTTGAATGGGTGATAGATACCCAATAAAAATCAATAGTGCGAGTAAATAGTTTTTCATTTTGAATTCCTAAACGATTCAGTTAATCACTGAATCAATAAATTGTTATTAAACTTAAAGTGATGTTTATTTAGAGTGACAGCGCTTCGTTTGTTAGTTTTTCTATCTCTGCGCCATAAATTAGGGCAGCAGATGCCGCGTCAATAAGGGTTCGCCGAGCATTTAACAGCTCTTGTCTAGCCGATACATAATCAAGATATCCATATCGACCTTTTTGATAGGCGTCTTGAGTATCTTCCAGTGCATCTTCAAGCATTGGGATAACCGACTGCTTTAATGAATTAGCTGTTAATATGGCTTGTTTTCTATTGGAGTATGCTCGTAGTAAGTGATTTCTAAATCTTAACTTAGTCGCCTCTTTCTCTATGGCAACTTGGTCACGCTCTGCTAGCGCACTAGCGATTGCGCCAGAATTTCGCTTTTCAGCAAACAAAGGTAAGCTAAAGCCAGCGACCAGTGCCGTATCATTGGCTTCTTGAGAGCGCCTAACACCAACAGACCATTTGATATTGGCCGTTGACTCTGTTTTAGCCAACTGTAACTCGGCCTCTTTTAGTCGCTGCTCACTTGCATAAACTTGAATAGCAGGGTTTTTCTCTAATTTCGCAAAGAGACTACTAAAATCACTATCATTGCCAAACTGAAACAGATCTCCAGTTACTCTAGAGAATGACACTGATGTTTCTCCCCAGTAAGCTGATAAAGAAAGCTTTAGATATTCCAAGCGCTTTTGTTCAGATTGAAGGGTGAGGTTAGCCTGAGCAATAACTGCTTTTGAGCGTTTCACTTCAGCCTCAGGAGTAGCACCTGCGCGGTTACGCTGAGATACAATCTCTAAGGTTTCTTGTGCTAAGCTCAAAGCATTTTCTGCCAATATAACTCTTTGTTGGGCTGCAAGTACTTCCACGTACTTCTCAGTGACTTGAGCCATTAAATTAAGCGCAGAGACTTCTTTTTCAGCAGTGAGTAGTGTTCTTGATTTTGAAACAATTCCAATCCGCGCTGAGCGTTTATCTCCCATTTCGATAACCGAAGATAGAGCGACTGTTAATTCAGCACTGTCGAATGTATTAAATTCACCTGAGCCTGCAAAGTTCTCAGCTTCAAGCTCTAGTTCATAAGCAGGATTTAAACTTGCGATTTGTTCTCGTCCAATTAATGCCGTTTGCTTGAAATCAAATATTTTAAGTTCTGGATTTTGTTTAAGCGTCCACTGAATTGCCTCTTGAAGGTTTAACTGCTTCTCAAAGGCATAAACATTAAATGTAAAAAGTGACAAAGCGAGAAACGCGATATATTTAAGCCGAGGTGTTACACACCTTAAAATTGCTATCTTGCGATGCACACAGGTATTAAGTGCCATGTATACTTTCCTATAAATTTATATGTGATATTTAGGTCATTAACATTTGACCTTTCTTAATTTTCTATAAAATTTAGGCGTATTTAGGTGGGCGGAATGGCACCGAGATATAGCCTTTTAGCTCAGGGGAAACTAAGGCGTAGGTAGGGAAATATTCTATTGCTTGTAAAATATTACAAGAAGAATCTGTATTTAAAAATAACTGACAGCAGCAACAAAAATTACAATTATCAATTAAAGTTTGGCTATTACCCTCCTCAAATAAATTAGAGCTTTCAGGAGCTTTTAGCGGGGTAATAGACTCAGTTAGTGATATATTAAAAGAACTTTCAATTAAGTTTCCTTCAATCTCTTCTTGCGAAAAAAACACAGACTGCACCGCGATTAAAATCATTATCACGTATGATATATATGGTTTAAAATATGACGGGTGCATTCTTTTAACTACTTTCTACTTAAGACTTTAGCTGTAAGATGCGGCGAGCACCGTTTAAAACGACAACAGCAATAATCAAACCAATCACTAAATCTGGATAACGGCTGCTAGTTACTGTAACTAATAAGCCAGCTAAGATTACACCTACGTTTGCGATTACGTCATTTGCGGAAAAAATCCAACTCGCTTTCATATGAGCGCCGTCTTCTTTGTTGCCAAATATTAAAAACAGACAAGCAATGTTAGCGATTAGTGCTATTCCACCAAATATCATCATTAAAGAAGAGATAGGTTCACTACCGTAAATAAAGCGTCTTACGACTTCACTCAAAGCACCTAGCGCTAGAATAATTTGAAGTACACCAGATATATGTGCCGCTCTAAGTTTCATGCTTATGCTTTTACCGACAGCATATATAGCTAAACCATAAACAGCAGCATCAGCAAACATATCTAATGAGTCGGCAATAAGGCCAGCAGATTGCGCAATAATCCCAGCAATTACTTCTATAAAAAACATGACTCCATTAATGGCTAACAACCATTTTAGCGTTGATGCTTCTTTCATCTCATTTTTTTGGGCTAGATCTTTTGCTTTTGCAGCTTCGGTGCTGCAACTTTCTTTAGTTGATGCCAACTCTGCACCGAGATTGAGTTGTTGTAATTTTTTTGTTATCTCATCTAAATTTTCATCATGAAAAACCTTGACTAAACGGCTAGGAATATCAAATTGCAACCCAACTGAAGGCTCAATTGAGTCAAGTGCTAACCTAATCAATCTCTCTTCTGAAGGACAGTCCATTTGAGGTACTTTAAATGTACTGACAAACGCGCCACTATAGTTATCTAATTGTGTATCAATTTTTACATCTTCATTGGTAGAAGATGATTGACACTGACCACTACATTTTTCTGACATATTTAACATTCCGTAATAATATTAAAATAAGTATAAAATCTATAGTGGCTATAGAGTCAAATAAAAAATTATTTAATGTAAAAGCGTGGAAACTGAATTGAAAAGCTAGTTTAAGAAAATAGTTTCTGCTAGTATTTTAAATACTATATTTAACTGGTGATAACTTTGAACCTTAATGTTGTACTAAAAATGCTCTTGGTTATTTCGATTGTTTTACAATCGTTAACTGCTGTAGCATCCTCAACATCTGAGAATCACCAAATAGATATAGAGCACCTTCAAACTCAACATGATCATGCAGATGATCGAAATGTCTCAAATGATAATGTAGGTGATGAGCAGCATAATGAAAAAGATTGTCATCACTGCGGTCATTGCAGTGGCAGCCACTTATCTTGGATTTTAGTCAGTAATTCAAATACCACGGGCAAACTAAACATTATCAATAAAACGCCTTATCAAATTGATCAAACAAATACTTACCTTGAAGCGATACTTCGCCCACCCATTTCTTAATTAGATTGATTTTTAATGACCTATTTGTCCATGAGAAGGATAAAGGGTTCGTGTTTATAAATTAAAAAATTAAGAAGTTTTATGTATATATTTTTAAAAAATACAGGTTTAACCCTGTCTTTATGCATGGCTGTGAGTTTTTCAGTTGCCACTTATGGCAAACAGAAAAGTATTTCATGGCTAGATAGTCAAATAAATAAAGATCCCGAAGTTGTTGCGGCTAAAGAGTTACTTAATGCAAGTAATCATAGAGCCAAAAGCTTAACTCAAGCCGTATATAACCCAGAGCTTGAAGCAAGCTATGAAAAAGAAGGTGATTTTGATAATTACTCTATTGGTATCAGTCAAACGATAGATTTTTGGGATAAGCAATCAACAAATAAAACCATTGGTGAAATTGATGTTTATGCAAACCAGCAACAATTGTTATCTCTACTCGATTCTAAAAAGGCTAATGCCTTAACTGCATTAGTTAATTGGCAAGCAGCAAAAAAAGCTGCTCAGTTACTTTCAGAAAGAGAAGAGCAATTGCAAACGCTCGTTGGAATTGTTGAAGACAAACGAAAAGCTGGACTTCTAGAGCCACTTGACGCTGAGCTAGTCTATTTAAACTTGTCGCAAATTTTTAGTGAAATATCTGAGTCTCAAATTGCTTTGAAAAATGCAGAGGTAAAGGTTCAGGAGTTATTGCCTGATTGGACGCCTAATACTACCAATTTGTTTTCATTTACTTTTGGAGCAACAAGCTACTCATTTAACTCCCAGTGGGTTGAGGAACATCCAAAAGTTAAACTTGCTAGAGCGAAATGGAAGGGACAACAATCTAAAGCTCAACTAACCACTATGGAATCTAAAGCTAATCCAACCATTGGCGTTAGCGCAGGGAAAAGTGGAGATGAAGACTTGGTTGGTGTGACTTTTTCAATGCCTTTAAACATCAGAAATAACTATACAGATAATGTTAAAGCCGCTTATTCAGAAGCCATTGCAGCCGAGGCGAATTTTCAGTCGGTATATCGAAAGCAGTCTTTTGAAGCAAAAGCTAATTATGAATCGCTTAATGTCAGTAGAAAATATTATGAGCAATGGCAAAAACTGACAAAAGGCAGATTAGATAGCAGCGAAAACTTATTAAATAAGCGCTGGCAAGCTGGTGATATTAATACTTCTGACTACTTACTTGCATTAAATCAACGTGCGGAAGGGCTTCATGCAGGAATACGTTTGGAAAATCAATTCAAGCTTGCAGAAATATCCTTCATTTTAAGTATGGGTCAGTTATCCAAATTTGAGATTTGAGCGCTTTGTTTTTTCAGTAGCGAAAAACGAAATCTTAAATTTATTAAAAATATAGGTTACAAAAATGAATACAGTAATTAGTAAAAAATTTTTAGCCGTAGTAATTAGCAGCCTGTTAGTTGGGTTTACTACAAATCATGATGCTTTTGCACAGTCGTCAGATGGAACTGGTTCTGTCACAAACGTTTCGAAACAAGAAGAAAAAGAACATCAAGATGAGCATGAACACGAAAAGGGACATGAAGAAGATAAAGGTGACCATGACGAGCACGGCCATGAAGGTGGTAATAAAGAGGGAGAAGAAGAACATGAAGAAGGTATCACTATTGATCCAAAGAAGATGTCGCTTGCTAAAATTAAAGTGGAAAGTGTTAAGCCTGAATATCAATTTAGCTCCGTATATGCACCTGGCGAAATAAAAGCTAATGGCTATAAAAGTTATGTGGTATCACCACGTACAGAGTCAGTCATTATCAGTCGCCATGCAGCGCTTGGCGAGTATGTAGAAATAGGTCAGAAGTTAGTTACATTATTTAGTGAAGCAATGGCACAAGCACAAGCTGACTATTTAATCGCTTCAACCGAATGGCAACGTGTAAAAAAGCTGGGTAATAAGACGGTGAGTGAAAGTCGATTATTACAAGCTGAAACAACATACAATGCGAGCTATGGCAAGCTCATTGCTTTAGGGTTAACTGAAAAAGCAATAAATGGTATTTCTAACAAAGACATTAAAGCATTTGGGCAATATGCATTAACGGCGCACCGTGAAGGTGTCGTGCTTCAAGACGACTTTATCCAAGGGCAACGTGTTGATGCTGGGGATTCAGTCATGTTGTTAGCTGATGAAAAACAACTATGGGTTGAAGCAAAAGTTTCTCCAAATAAAAAGCTAAATTTATCAATTGATTCTCCTGCGGTACTTAAATTAGAAGGCCAGAGTTACAATGCCAAAGTTATCCAAGAAGCCCATACAATTGATCCCGTAACTCGTACAAGAATTATTAGATTGGGGGTACAGAATGCTGATGATAACCTTCATTCAGGTATGTTTGTAAAAGTTTACTTTCAGTTTGCCACAAAGCAGAAAGTGATGGCTGTGCCAGAAGAAGCATTGATCCGCAGCGCAGATGGTGATTGGACCGTATTTGTCGAAGACCACCCTGGAGAATTTAAAGCTGTAGAAGTAGAACTAGGCCGAGCCTTAGGTGATTTTAGGGAAATCATTGGCCTTGATAGTGGGACGCGAATTGTAACCAAAGGCGCATTTTTTGTTGCTTCTGAAATCGCTAAAGGCGGATTTGATCCGCATAACCACTAAGGAGCAAGACTATGTTTAATAAAATAATAGATTGGTCTGTTAATAATAGACTCCTGATTTTGATTGCGCTGTTTGCCACAATTGTCGGCGCAATTATGGTTATACCAAAACTAAATTTAGATGCCTTTCCTGATGTTACTAATGTTCAAGTTGCTGTAAATACTGAAGCGCCAGGACTAGCTGCTGAAGAAGTTGAACAACTCATTACGTACCCCATTGAAGCGGTCATGTATGCCTTACCTGATGTAGAACAAGTGCGCTCAATTTCTAAAACAGGCTTGTCTGGCGTCACGGTTGTTTTCAAAGAAGGCACCGACATTTACTTTGCAAGACAACTTGTATTTGAGCGTCTTCAAGCCGCAAAAGAACTGATACCAGAAGGTGTCGGCACACCCGAAATGGGGCCAAACACCTCAGGGCTAGGCCAAGTATTTCAGTACCTTCTTATTTCAGATAAAGATGCAGGCTATGATGCTATGGCACTCAGGAGTCTCAATGATTGGGTAGTAAAATTACTCGTTATGCCTGTCGATGGTGTTACTGATGTACTCTCCTTTGGAGGTATTGTTAGGCAGTACCAAGTAAATGTAGATCCATCTAAGCTTCTTTCTTATAACCTAACGCAAGAAGACGTTGTTGGTGCCCTAGATAACAACAATGCCAATGTTGGCGGATGGTATATGAACCGTGGGCAAGAGCAGCTTGTTATTAGAGGTGCAGGTTGGTTTGAAAGTGGTGACGCTGGTATTAGTAATATCAAACAAGTTCCCGTCAAAACAGTTGATGGGACAGTTGTGACGGTTTCGGATATTGCTAAAGTTGAAATGGGCAGTGAAATTCGTCAAGGTGCTGTCACAATGACGCGCAAAACCGAAGACGGTAAAGTCGAAAATTTAGGTGAAGTTGTCTCTGGCATTGTCTTAAAACGCATGGGGTCTAATACTAAAGCCACCATTGATGGTATCAATGCAAGAATCCCATTAATTAATCAAGCATTGCCTAAAGGTGTTCGCTTTGAACCATTTTATGATCAGGCTGATTTGATTGAAAAAGCCGTTGATACAGTAGTTGATGCACTATTACTAGCATTTATTTTCATCTGTATTGTATTAGCACTATTTTTAATGAATATACGTGCAACCTTCTTGGTATTAATATCTATTCCAATTTCAATTGGTATCGCGTTAATGATCATGGCTTGGTGGGGCATTTCTGCAAACCTTATGTCACTGGGTGGCATAGCGGTCGCTATTGGTATGCTTGTAGATGGCTCAGTGGTTATGGTTGAAAATATGTTTAAACATTTAAATAGACCTGACGCGACACATTCGAAATCGGTAAAGGAACGTGTTCCAACTTCTGACGCAGATCCGCACGATGTAGAACACGATGAGCACGGCATTAAATTACGTCTGCAAAATGCAGGTAAAGAAGTGGCTCGTCCCGTCTTTTTTGCTGCCTCGATTATTTTAGTCGTATTTGCGCCATTGTTCAGCTTTGAAGGGGTTGAAGCAAAGTTATTCCAACCTATGGCAATAAGCATCATCTTAGCCGTTGTATCTGCGATTGTGGTTGCGTTGTTTATCGTACCTGCACTGGCAACTTATTTATTTAAGTCAGGTGTAAAAGAGAGGGAAAGCTTTGTTCTTAGGCCATTAGACAAACTCTACAGAAAAGGGCTTACATTCGCACTAAAACGCACCAAATTAGTCATTTCAGCCGCACTTATATTAGTTTTCTCTGCCTTTGCATTAGTTCCATTAATTGGTACTGAATTTGTACCTGAGTTAGAAGAAGGGACGATAAACTTAAGAGCAACGCTTGCACCTTCTTCCAGTTTAGATACCGCGCTCACTGTGGCACCAATTCTAGAAGAAAAACTAATGGCTTTCCCTGAAGTAACCTATGCATTAAGCCGAATTGGTCGAGCAGAAATAGGTGGAGACCCAGAGCCTGTGAATAACATCGAAATTTACATAGGGTTGAAGCCTGTTTCTGAGTGGACCAGTGCATCTAATCGATATGAACTTCAAGGAAAAATGGAGAGATCTTTAGAAGAATTCCCTGGGTTGCTACTCAACTTTTCTCAACCTATTGCGACTCGTGTCGATGAGCTACTATCTGGTGTTAAGGCTCAGTTGGCGATAAAGTTGTTTGGGCCTGAACTTGAGGTACTGGCGGCTAAAGGTCAAGAAATAGAAACAGCAATTAAAAACATTGAAGGTGCAAGGGATGTTGCATTGGAGCAAATTGCTGGTGAAGCGCAATTGGTGATAAGTCCTAACAGGCAAGAACTATCGCGCTTTGGATTGTCTGTGAGTGACATAATGGAGGTTGTGCGTGATGGTATTGGTGGTGTTGAAGCCGGACAAATAATCAATGGTAATGAACGTTATGATATTTACGTTCGCATAGAGGAAGAGTACCGAAGTAACAAAGAAGCTATTGCTGATATTCGGCTTCAATCACCTACTGGTGCTTGGGTGCGACTGGGTGACGTAGCCTCAGTCTCATTTGAGTCAGGCCCACCACAAGTTAGACGCGATGATGTACAACGAAGAGTCGTTATCCAAGCAAATGTACAAAATCGAGATATGGGAAGCGTGGTTGCCGATATCAGAACGGTAATTGCTGAAAAGGTTGACTTACCTTCAGGTTATTCTGTTTCGATTGGCGGCCAGTTCGAAAGTCAAAAACGTGCTCAAAATAGGTTAGCTATAGTTGTACCTTTATCGTTAGCACTAATCGCACTACTACTTTACTTTGCCTTTGGTTCTGTTGGTCAAGCTATGCTGATATTGGTCAACGTGCCGCTTGCTGTAATTGGCGGAGTTTTCTCCTTATATTTATCTGGACAATACTTGTCTGTACCAAGCTCCGTTGGCTTTATTACCTTATTTGGTGTAGCGGTATTGAATGGGGTCGTTATGGTAGAAAGTATCAACCAACGTATTAAAGACGGTCTAGAAGCATCTAAAGCCGTTTTTGAAGGCGCTACTTCAAGATTAAGACCTGTACTTATGACTGCTATAACATCAGCTTTAGGTTTGATACCGATGTTAATGTCTAATGGTGTTGGTGCAGAAATACAGCGCCCCTTAGCGAGTGTTATTGTTGGCGGCTTGGTAACTGCAACACTGTTAACATTATTTGTTTTACCTGTTTTATATCGCTGGTTTTCAGAGAAAAAAATAAAAGAGCTATCCAGATAAAATGACTGTGAACTCTAACCCCACGCTAAAGTCACGTTTAGCGTGGGGTTATTGAGTAGATGAACGAAAAGAAAGATTAGATTTAACAATAAACTAATAGTCATGACTGCTTTGTCGGAATATTTGTCGTTAAACAGGCCAAAGCTAACTTCCGCTTTCGTATCTTTGCAGTCTTAATCTTTATGTGTCTCAAGGTCGGCTTATGGCACAAACCGGAAATAGCTTCCAATTAACTCCGTATTTAAATTTTAGGTTTTAGCTGGGCTCTAATTAATAAATCATAATCTATTTGCAACACCTCGCTTAAATTCAAACTATTCTGAAGTTAACGCAAATTTTCAATTTAATTGGTGCTGGCCGAATAAAGGCTCATATGAGAATCAAATCGCCAGCTTCTTAAATAGAAACTAAAGATGTGACCGTTAAAAGGTTTATGCTAATTAAAAAATAACTACTCTTAACTATGACTCAGTTTTCTCTTTATAGTCACACAAATCCTCAATTATACAACTTCCACATTTTGGTTTTCTCGCTGTACACGTATAGCGCCCATGTAAAATAAACCAATGATGGAGGTTAAACATAAATTCTTTCTTATTTGGCGTATTTTTAATTATAGCCTGTTCAGTCTGCTCAACAGTCTTACCCTTAGCGTAACCAGTACGGTTTGCAAGACGTTGGATGTGAGTATCTACTGCTAAAAAGTATCTACCTTCATTATCTTTTAGCCAGCCGAAGGCGGTGTTGAGTACCACATTTGCTGTTTTTCGGCCAACACCGGGTAGGGCTTCTAGGGCTTCGCGGTTTTCAGGTACGATGCTGTCATATTTATCTACCAATATTTGGCACATTTTATAAACGTTGGCAGCTTTAGAATTAAATAAGCCTATGGTTTTTATATAATCACGGAGTTTATCGTGGCCTATATCTAAAATAGCCTGTGGTGTATTTGCAACAGGGAATAGTTTTCTGATTGCTTTATTAACACCAACATCAGTGGCTTGCGCTGACAGTGTAACAGCAACAAGTAACTCGAACGGGCTTGAATATTCAAGCTCCGTTTCTGGGTTTGGGTTGTTATCGCGCAAGCGTGTAAGTATTTGGTAGCGTTTTTCTTTATTCATATAACTTAAACGTACTTACTTAAAAAGCAGTACGTTTCCCCTTAAGTTAAACTGGTAACACGTGCACGAGGGCCTTTTTCGGCTTCTGGCGGTGCAATTTGTTTTGATTTTATTTGTGCATCAATCACATTTTTAGCGGCTATGAGTAACCCAAGCCCTAAAAATGCGCCAGGTGGTAAAATAGCAAGCAAAAACTGATTGTCAAAGCTAAACACTTCAATGCGTAAACTTTGTGCCCACGGACCCAGTAATAAATCGGCACTGTCGAATAACGTACCTTGGCCAATGAGTTCTCGCATTGCACCCAGTACAACGAGTACAAGCATAAATCCAAGTCCCATCATTAATCCGTCAAAGGCAGATAAATGAATTGGATTTTTTGAGGCGTACGCTTCGGCGCGGCCTATAATTGCGCAGTTAGTTACAATTAGTGGAATAAATATGCCCAGCGATTGATAAAGTCCAAATGTGTAGGCGTTCATCAGTAATTGAACAATGGTTACAAACCCAGCAATGATCATTACAAAAACGGGAATACGTATATCTTTTGGTACCCAGTTTCGTACAATAGATACGCTTACATTTGATCCAATTAATACCAAAAGTGTTGCAAGGCCCAAGCCCAGTGCGTTTGTAACAGTCGATGTCACAGCAAGCAGCGGACAAAGCCCTAAAAGTTGAACAAGAGCAGGGTTGTTTACCCACATCCCTTCTTTGTACAGTGTTTTTAACTCACTCATTGGGTTACCTCTTCACACTGGCTACTTGGGGCTGTAAAAATAGTATCAAACTCATTTTGCGCAAATAATACGGCGTTTTTAACTGAATTTACAACTGCACGAGGCGTAATTGTTGCCCCAGTGAACTGATCAAATTGGCCGCCATCCTTTTTCACAGCCCAGCGGTTATCGTCTTCACTGTGCACAGTTAAGCCTTTGAATGTGGTGATCCATGATGACTTTTTAATTTCTATTTTGTCGCCTAACCCTGGTGTTTCTTCGTGTTTAGTGGTTCGCACACCCGCTACAGTTCCTTCGCGTAATATGGCGGTTAAAAGCTTTATATCGCCACTGTAACCGTTTGGTGTTACGTGCCTAACAACAAGGGCGACTGGTTGGTTATTTTTTCGTGCACGGTAGATAACTTGCGAATTATATGGTCCTAGTCGTTCATCTTTAATAACGATACAGTCTTTCGACAAGTCATTGTCGTAGGTGTTAGGGTCAAGTACTTCGTGCAATTGTGATGTTAAGTATAGTTGCTCTTGCTCTGCAATTTTATCCGCCGTTAATGCATCAATAGTTGCCACTAGCCCAGTAGTTACAAGGGCAAACGCAGTTAAAATAGCGCCGTTTTTTGCCATAGATGAAACAATCATTTTACTGCTCCATGACCATAAGTACGTGGCTGTGTGTAGTAGTCAATAAGTGGTACTGCAATATTTAGCAATAGTACTGCAAAGGCAACCGCATCAGGAAAACCACCAAAGGTACGAATTAAATAAACAAATAACCCAATTAGTGCGCCGTAAATCAAGCGACCTTTATTTGTGGTTGAGGCCGACACTGGGTCGGTTGCAATAAAAAATGCGCCCATCATAGTTGCGCCACTTAGCAAGTGAAATACAGTACCCGGCTCTGTGCCCGGTGCCGCTATATAACCAATAGCACTGCATAATGCTAAGCTACCAATAAAACTAACAGGAATATGCCAGTTAATTACTTTTTCTTTTAGTAAATACAACCCGCCAGCTAAAAAACCAAGGTTAACCCACATCCAACCTTGGCCTGCCCATTCGTTAAAAATAGGCTTTTGCATGCTTTCGCTCACTGTTAAACCATGAGCTACATCTGTTTTAATAGTGTCTAGTGGCGTTGCCATTGTAGTGCCATCAATACCTGCACGTACTTGATCTAAGCTATAACCAGTAGAGGTAAAGTCCGTAAAAATAAGGCGTAATTGTTCTGTAAAGCCAATAGGGTTACTAGCTAGATCTGTAACAGGTAACCACGCAGTCATTTGCACAGGGAACGATACCAGTAGCAAAACATAGGCTGCCATAGCGGGGTTAAATAGGTTAAAACCTAAGCCACCATAAAGCTGCTTTACAATAACTATGGAAAATAAACTACCAATTATAACAATCCACCACGGTGCAAATGGTGGGATGCTCAAGGCAAGTAACACAGCGGTTAACCATGCACTGCTATCACTTAATGCAGGCCAAACAGGGCGCTTACGTATTAGCATTACTGCTGCTTCAAAAGCTGTGACAGCCACAAAAGCAAGGGCGAGTTGAATAAGTACACCTGTACCAAAAAAGAAAACTTGAGCAATGAGCCCAGGAATACATGCAGCAATAACGGTTAGCATTAATCGTGTTAGCGATTTATGGCTATGATTATGCGGCGAACTGGCCATGGTTAATTTCATGACTGATCATTTCCTTCTTTTTGTAACTTTTTGGCTTTGGCGCGAGCAATAGCGGCGGCCACTGCAGCTTTTTTCTTTTCGGCGGCGGTTTGTTCTGGGGTAGCTTCACTTGGCGTTTCAGGCTCAGTTATCGCCACTTGATCAGTATCTTCATCGCTTTGTGTTTGCTGCGCCTCTTTTGCCGCTTTTTTAGCTTTAGCACGGGCAATCGCAGCCGTTACAGCCGCTTTTTTGTTCTCTGCTGGTGAGTCTGCTTCTGAGCTTTCAGATTTAACATTGTCTGCTTGTTCTACAGTGTTGTTCGATTCGTCCAATTGTTCTATTTTATCAGCTTCTTTAGCGGCTTTTTTAGCTTTAGCACGAGAAATTGCAGCGGCTACAGCCGCTTTTTTATCATCAGTAGATGCTGTTGTATCGGCATCACCTATATTAGCTTGAGCACCTTGTGCTTGCGCTGCCTTTTTAGCTTTAGCACGTGCAATTGCGGCGGCTACGGCCGCTTTTTTGTCATCATTAGGCGCTGCTGTATCGGCATCATCTGTATTTGCTTGAGCCCCTTGTGCTTGCGCTGCCTTTTTAGCTTTAGCGCGTGCAATTGCGGCGGCTACAGCCGCTTTTTTATCATCAGTAGGCGCTGCTGTATCGGCATCATCTGTATTTGCTTGAGCCCCTTGTGCTTGTGCTGCCTTTTTAGCTTTAGCACGAGCAATTGCGGCAGCGACTGCGGATTTTTTGTCGTCAGGGGTTGTAGCGTCTTCAGAAAGCTCTTTTTGCTCTTTATATTTACGAGCTTGCTCTTTGCGCAGTGCACGCTCTTTAGCTACTTCACTATTATCTGGCTCAATCTCAGTATTTTGGCCTTCAAGTTTTTTGGCTTTTGCGCGAGCTATTGCAGCAGCAACGGCTGACTTTTCATTCCCATCGTTCGATTTGTTTTTAACACGGGCAAGGGCATCCGCTACTTTTTGCTTTTCATCATCAGACTTAGCTGGTGCCTTGCGCTTATGACGATTTTTACGCTCTTCTTGTTCACGCTCTAAACGCTCCTTGCGCGCATCAAAGCGTTCTTTTGCTCTATCTGCTTTTATTTTTTCAGCTTGTTGTTCTTTTATTTCAACTTTAGCCACTCGGTAATATTGCACAAGTGGGATTTCGCTTGGGCACACATACGCACAGGCACCACATTCAATACAATCAAACAGGTTATGTTCTTGGAGTTTGTCGTACTCTTTAGATTTTGCAAACCACTGTAATTGTTGCGGTAGTAACGAAGCCGGGCACGCGTCTGCACACGCACTACAGCGTATACAGGCTTTTTCAGGTCCTGGCTCTGCAAGCTCTTTATGATCAGGGGCTAAAATACAGTTAGTTGTTTTAATTACACCAATCCGTACGGTGGGCAATGTAAAGCCCATCATTGGGCCACCCATTACAACACGTTGTTGTGGTACTGGCGAAAACCCTTGGCAGTCGAGCAGGTGTTTGATTTCTGTACCTAATAAAGCCCATACATTACCTGGTTTGTGTATAGTGTTACCCGTTACTGTAACCACTCGCTCTATAAGAGGTTTCCCTTCGTAAACAGCTTGTTGTACGGCATAAAGGGTACCTGTATTGTGCATGAGTACACCAATATCAGCAGGAATTCCCATGCTGGGTACTTCACGATTAGTCAGCAGTTTTATTAGCTGTTTTTCGCCACCTGAGGGATAAACTGTTGGCACGGTTTGAACAATAATTTTGTTGTTATGTTCAGCCGCTTTAGTCATTGCAGCAATAGCTTCTGGCTTATTGTCTTCTATGCCCACAATACAAATTGTTGGGTCTAAAAGTTGCTGCATTAATTCAATGCCTTGGATAATTTCAGCAGCGTGCTCACGCATTAGTGTGTCGTCAGCGGTTATATAGGGTTCACATTCCACAGCATTGACAATAAAGAAGTCTATTTTTTGCTTTGTATCGGCCTTGATATAAGTTGGAAAACCAGCGCCACCCATGCCACTGATACCCGCTTGATGAATTATATCAACTAACTCAGTATGGCTTAGTGTTTTTGGCTCACTTATTGGGTTAAGTGTGCACCATTCGTCTTTTCCATCAGGCTCAATAACAACACTTAGCTCTGGCAGTGCAGACGGGTGAGCCGAGGGCTTTGGCGCTATTTCTGTAATAACACCCGAACTAGGAGCATGTACTGGTACAGACCAGTTAGCAACGGGTTTAGTTAGGGCTTGACCTTTAAGTACGCGTTGGCCTTTTTCTACAAGTAATTTACCATTAGCGCCAATGTGTTGTTTTAGCGCAACTACAAGTTTGTCAGGTAGTGGAAGGCGAGCAATATTTGCACCGTTAGAAAGTGATTTTTGCTGTGGAGGATGCACGCCACCAGGAAATTGCCAAACAGTACCTTTTTGTATTTGTTCAAGTAACTTTTCCACTCAAACCTCTAATCTATTTGTGTAACAGGAATAGCATCTAACTGCCATTTCCAGTTTTGTTTTGTTTCAGCAACCGGTAGCATATCAATACAATCTACAGGGCAGGGCTCAACGCATAAATCACAACCTGTGCATTCGTCTATTAAAACAGTATGCATTTGGCGAGTAGCACCTACAATGGCATCTACAGGGCAGGCTTGAATACATTTGGTACAGCCAATACATTCGTCTTCGCGTATGTATGCAACGGTTTTAATTGGCTCGGCTTGCTCTCCACCGGCAAGGGGTTTCTCATCAACGCCCATCAGGCCAGCAAGCTTTTTCATGGTGGCTTCACCACCAGGCGGGCACTTATTAATTTCATCCCCATTGGCAATTGCTTCTGCATAGGGGCGACAGCCTGGGTAACCACATTGACCACATTGCGTTTGCGGTAAAATGGTATCGATTTGTTCAACAATGGGGTTACTTTCTACGCGAAAGCGTATTGCAGCAAAGCCTAAAATTAACCCAAAAACCAGCGCGAGTGAGCCAAGCGCAATTAAGGCATAAAACAAGGTCATATTAAAATTTCACTAATCCGGTAAAACCCATAAACGCCATAGACATAAGGCCGGCGGTTATCATAGCAATAGAGGCACCTTTAAAAGGTGTTGGAACATCAGCAGCAGCAAGGCGTTCGCGCAGCGCTGCAAATAGTACGAGCACTAATGAAAAGCCAACCGCAGCACCAAAACCATACACTGCTGATTGTAAAAACGAGTGGTCTTCTTTTATATTAAGTAAAGCAACACCTAGTACTGCACAGTTTGTAGTGATAAGTGGTAAAAATATACCCAATAAACGGTAGAGTGTAGGGCTTGTTTTACGTACCACCATTTCTGTAAATTGCACTACAACGGCAATAACTAAAATAAAGCTCATGGTGCGTAAAAATTCTATATCCAAAGGGATTAAAATATACTGATTAACCAAGTAACTAGTTACTGAAGCAAGCGTAAGTACAAAGGTGGTAGCTAAAGACATGCCGATTGCTGTATCAAGTTTTCCTGATACACCCATAAACGGACATAAGCCTAAAAATTGTACTAACACAAAGTTATTAACTAGAACGGTTCCAATCAATAACAATACATATTCAGTCATGCGAGCCTCGCGCTTTTAAAGTCCCGTGTATTATCCTTTTTTCTGCTCTGATTAACAACATGTGCAGTGATTATCATTTAAATAAACATTATTAAATTAACTAACAGTAATAATGATGTAATAGACCTATGAGTTAGACATACTTTTTTCTTTAACATGATGACTTTAATCATACTAATTTGAGGGGGGCAGTGATCACCGTAGCGCTAAATAAAGGGGAAGGGCACAAACAAAAAAAGAGCAACGAGTGCTCTTTTTTAAAATAGGGGGTTAAATATCTTTCGGCTTTTCGATGTAGTAGCCTTGAACGCCATCTAAGCACAAGGTTTCTATTATGTGTTTTTCTTCTTGGCTCTCTACACCTTCGGCAAATACACTCACGCCAATCCTGTGTGCTAGATCTACCATTAGACGCATAAAGTATTGATTATTTTTATCGTCTTCTAAACCGCGAGTGTAACTGGCATCCATTTTTATAAAATCGGGTTTTAAATCACGGAAAAACTTGAATGATGTTAAACCGACACCAAATCGCTCAACGGTAATACGTGCACCTACTCGGTGAATCATATCAATAAAGCGTTTACTGGCTTTAATATTTTGTTGTAAACCAAACTCACTTACTTCGAAAACGAGTTTAGATGCGATATGGGTATCTTTTAATAGGCGACGCTCTAGCCAAATTACAAACTGATCGTTATGTGCACTTGAGGCCGTTACATTTAAGCCAAAGAATTTCTCGGATAAGTTACGGCTTTTCACTTTTTCAAGCGATGAGTCAATAATAAGGCGGTCAATTTCTATTGCCATATCGAGTTTTTCAGCCATGGCTAAAAACGATGCAGTAGGGAGCATTTGGTTATCTTCGGTTTTAAACCTAACCTGTATCTCGGCGTATGCCTTAATGCTTTTACCCAAAGGCATAATATTTTGCATTACTAAATGCACGCGCTTTGATTCAATAACTTCGTTTATTACTTTACGCCAGTTTTGGTTACCAAAGCCTGCGCTTACATTGTTAACTAAATCGGTTTCGCGTTGTACGTGCCATGCATTAGTTTGCTTAGACTGAGCCATACTCATCGCGTTATCAACCACCGAAAGCAGCTCGCCTAATGGTTTACCTTTTTCGTAACCCACAATGCCGGTATTAGCCACAGAGCTTAATTCTTGGTTTTGTTGATATTGAGTAAAGCGGGACTGTAAGTTTTCACCAAAGCGCTCAGCTTCTTTAAGCGGTGTATGCGGTAAAATAACAGCAAAGTCAGAGCTGTTTAGTCTAAACAATTGGCTGCCAGTATAAGTGCCGCTCAAGTGTTTAATTATATCAGCAACACCCCTTACGTACTCGTCACCTTTTTGGTAGCCACGGCTTTGATTAATTGCTTGTAACTCACTACAGCGCACCATAGCTAACGAGCCAAACGTACTTTGCTCGCAGTTCTCGATATGCTTTTCATAATACTCAACAAACATATTTCGGTTACCTAAAGAAGTGATAACGTCTTTATAGGCTTCTTGTTTAATGCTCATTGCTGCATTTTGTATATCTTGACTTTTAGACTTTAAAAAGTGCGATAACCGGTTAAAGCTTGGAACTAAATCTTTCCCTAGCTTTTTGAGACTAGAACCATCGAGTGCAGTTTGTAGATCGTCATCAATTTGGTTTTGGTTAATATATATATCAATGATATCAGATACTGTAGTGCTGATATTTTTGTTCAGCTGGTAAAAAATTGACTTAAGTAAGATGATAGGAATGATCACCAACACCGCTGATATAAGTATTACTATGAAGAGGGCCGTTTGTAGCTGCGAAGCTAGTTGTTGAATGTTGAGCGTAAATTCTACTTTTACATCTGCTGCATCGTTGACAGCAAATTGGGGGCGTATAGAGTTAAATTGAGACTGAATAAACTCGGCGAATGCTGGCAACTCTTCAGACGAATTAACACTGAAAACTTCCGCGCCTTGATAATCTCTAAGCGTGAAGTTTGAAAAGGTATTGCCGTTTGCAATTGATTTTTTTAAATTTTCTGCAGAAATATCGTCTATAGACAGCTCATTTATATACTTACTAACGGTTACTTGAGCACTTTTTTGTGCTTCGCTCACTGCGTTATCAAAGCCCACTGAAATGAAGTAGCTCCCTGCTGCAACACACAATAACCAAGATATTATTTGTATTAAAATAAGTTTTTTAAATCCAGCCATTTTTTCAATCTTTTTGATATTACAGAGGAAAGGAATCAAGTCCTTGATTATTTAACTAAATGCAACATTTATTAGTTTTTTTTCAATGTTTTAGTTCTAGAGTAGAAGGGTAGTGGAAATAGTAGTAAATGTCTATGGAATTGTTGAGAATTGGCTCCCCCTCCCCGACTCGAACGGGGGACCTGCGGATTAACAGTCCGTCGCTCTAACCAACTGAGCTAAGGGGGAACTAAATTTTGACTTTTATGATATTGGCTCCCCCTCCCCGACTCGAACGGGGGACCTGCGGATTAACAGTCCGTCGCTCTAACCAACTGAGCTAAGGGGGAACTACATCATATACATAAACTTGGCTCCCCCTCCCCGACTCGAACGGGGGACCTGCGGATTAACAGTCCGTCGCTCTAACCAACTGAGCTAAGGGGGAATCGTTTATGGTTAAAAAGCTTGGCTCCCCCTCCCCGACTCGAACGGGGGACCTGCGGATTAACAGTCCGTCGCTCTAACCAACTGAGCTAAGGGGGAAGCGTCTTGCCTTTCAACGGGGCGAAATATTAATGACCGCGCTGCAAAGTGTCAACATATAAAAGTCATAAATTAAAAAAAGAGGTTTATTCGTTGTTTTTATGTGCAATCTGCGTGTTTTATAGCTTTATTTGAAACCATTTATTGGCCTTTCAATAAAACCATCAGTGGTAAACTAGCGCTAAGTGATCGTTTGCTATAGCCAATTGAGTAAATAAAATACGACTTTGAAATGATTTGGTCTGTGTAAAACACAAAATTTAAAAGTACTGACTCTTCGTTTTAGCTATTTATACTCAAAAACCTGACGTTAGGGTATTTTTAATCCTAAGTAATAAAATCTAAAGCGTATGCTTTTTAAACATTTGTAATTTTAGCACCTAACCATATACGCAAGTAAAAGCAAAGGTGCTCATAAATAATATAATCAATAACTTGCAATTATAAATGCTGAAAACAGGTTAGCTTAATAATCAAATTGCAAATAAAATTTACTAACCTGATGAAATAGGTTTGCAAAGGTTATAAAACACTTAAAAAGCAAATCTCATCACTTTTTAAGTTAGTAGTAAAAATGTATCTCTCTTAAACCCTTTATAAATGCGGGGTCCAATGAGTTATCCACGGTTTCTGTGGATAACTCTGTTTATGAAACTTTAAGAACATCAGCAGCACCAGTAATTTAGAGTGCTACAACGATTTCAAGCTTTTAAATCATTATTTTTATTTCCTTTAAAAACAATGGTTTAAAGTTTTTGTTTTATTGTGTGTGATACGATGAGTGGAATTTTTCGTTACGATAAATCAAAAAGGAGATTTGTGCAAAAAAGCATCAGGTAACGCGTGTGTTTTGTAATAAAAGTAACAATTATGTGTCTTAATTGTTTTTTGACGCGTTAAGCCGCTGTTTTAACAAAACCGTTTAAAAAGCAATGTTTACTTCCAAGGCGCACTTTAAGCAGTTTTATTGCATTAAATCTATTGATAAATCCGTGGCTTGAATTGCCCTGATGCTTTAAAATAATCAACTCAGTAAAAGAGGCTATTTATTTCATGCGCGTAACACAAAATACCAAGACTCGCCCAGATTTACTAAACGATCCCATCTTGCCCACGTTGAAAACCATGACTGTTCCAATGATTTTTGGCATGATCATGTTAATGATGTTTAATATTGTTGATACCTTTTTTATTAGCTTGTTAGGTACTGAGCCCCTTGCGGCAGTGAGCTTTACATTCCCTGTTACATTTACCGTAATTAGTTTGGCTATAGGGTTAGGAATAGGTACTTCAGCTGTCATTGCAAAAGCATTAGGCAGTAACAAAATAGATGAAGCCCGGTTTGATGCCAGCATCTCTATAATGGTGGCTGTTGTATTGGTGCTTGCGTTATCGCTTATTGGTTATCTACTTATTGACCCTGTATTTACATTATTGGGGGCAGGACAGCAGGTGCTTCCGTTAATTCATGACTACATGAATATTTGGTTTATTGGCAGTGTATTTTTGATCACACCAATGATTGGTAACTCCGTATTACGTGCCAGTGGCGATACTAAAACGCCAAGTATTGTAATGGGAGGGGCTGGGCTAATAAATGCATTACTTGACCCAATGCTGATATTTGGTTTTGGCCCTATACCTGCTATGGGTATTCAAGGAGCTGCGATTGCAAGTGTAATAGCTTGGGCTGTAGCTGTTGTGATTATTTTATATATATTAACTGTAAAAAAGCGACTACTTAGCTTAAAAGCGGGCTCACAAACGGTTGTGGGGGCAATCCGAAAAATCTTAAAAATAGGTGTACCTGCTGCAGGTGCTAATATGCTCACGCCTGTTGCAATGGCAGTTATGACTGCACTTGTTGCTAATCATGGCCCTGAGGCTGTTGCTGCGTTTGGTGTTGGTAGCAGAATAGAGTCTATTGCAAGTATTTTAGTGCTTGCCTTATCAATGACACTCCCTCCATTTGTTAGTCAAAATTTTGGGGCTGGAAAGTTATGTAGAGTGAAAGATGCATACATAGGTACCTTGAAGTTCGTCATGGTTTGGCAGTTCATAATTTATATTTTACTGATTATTTTTTCTGGCGTTATAAGTCAGTTATTTGGTAAAGAGCAAGCGGTAATAGATGTAATTAAACTTTTTATTTATATCATTCCACTTAGTTATGGCCTGCAAGGTGTGATCATATTATCGAACTCATCGTTTAATGCTTTGCATAAACCAATGAACGCGCTGTTTTTAAGTATTATTCGGTTGTTTGTTTTCTATGTTCCGTTTGCTTATTTAGGTAGTCATTTTGCAGGGTTAACGGGATTATTTATAGGTGCTGCTGTCGGTAATTTATTTACCGCATTGGTAGCGTATAAATGGTTTATAAAAGAGCTTGAGTCTTTGAGCAGTCAGTCGTTACAGGAGTGCAATAGTTGAGTGATCATTTTCAGTTAAAATCACAGTTTAAACCAGCAGGGGATCAACCCACCGCAATAAAGCAGTTGTGCGAAGGTTTAGAGGCCGGGCTTGCTCATCAAACATTGTTAGGGGCTACAGGTACGGGTAAAACCTTTACCATGGCTAATATTATTAGCGACTTAAATCGCCCAACAATTATTATGGCCCACAATAAAACGTTGGCTGCGCAGCTTTATGGTGAAATGAAAGAGTTTTTTCCTAAAAATGCCGTTGAATATTTTGTTTCTTATTACGACTATTACCAACCAGAGGCCTATGTTGTATCGAGCGATACGTTTATCGAAAAAGATGCTTCAATAAATGAGCACATAGAACAAATGCGTTTAAGTGCTACTAAAGCACTTCTTGAACGCCGCGATACCATTATTGTTGCATCGGTTTCGGCTATTTATGGTTTGGGTGACCCTCAGTCATACATGAAAATGATGTTGCTTTTAAAAGTAGGCGAAAAAGTTGACCAGCGTGACATGCTTCGCCGCTTAGCCGAAATACAATATACCCGTAACGACATAGAGTTTAGCCGTGGTACTTACCGAGTTCGCGGCGAAGTGGTCGACATATTCCCGGCAGAGTCAGAAACATATGCAGTGCGGGTAGAAATGTTTGACGACGAAATAGAGCGCTTGAGTATTTTTGATCCGCTGACAGGCGCTGTTGAAAAACATATTGTGCGTGCCACTATTTACCCTAAAACGCACTATGTAACTCCGCGAGAAAAAATTCTTGGCGCAATCGAAAATATTAAAATAGAACTAAAAGATAGAAGAGCTCAATTACTCAGTGCCAATAAATTGGTAGAAGAGCAGCGTATTGCGCAGCGCACTCAGTACGATATAGAAATGATGACCGAATTGGGTTATTGCTCAGGAATAGAAAACTACAGTCGATATTTATCGGGGCGAACTCCTGGCGATCCGCCACCAACATTGCTTGATTACCTGCCTGATGACGCATTAATGATTATTGATGAATCCCATGTAACGGTGTCGCAAATTGGCGCTATGTATAAAGGCGACAGAAGCCGTAAAGAAAACCTTGTAGAATATGGTTTTAGAATGCCCTCAGCCATGGATAATCGCCCACTTAGGTTTGAAGAGTTTGAAGCCATTGCTCCGCAAACCATTTATGTATCGGCAACGCCTGGCGACTTTGAAATGGAGCGCAGTGGCGGGGAAGTTGCAGAGCAAATTATTCGTCCAACAGGGCTTTTAGACCCGCTTATAGAAGTAAGGCCTGTTGGCGACCAAGTTGATGATTTATTATCAGAAATATACCAATGTGTTGAAAAAGGTGAGCGCGTATTAGTGACTACGCTTACTAAACGTATGTCTGAAGATTTAACTGACTACTTAAGTGAACACGGCGTAAAAGTACGTTATTTGCATTCAGACATAGATACTGTAGAGCGCGTAGAGATAATTCGTGATTTACGCGCAGGGGTGTTTGACGTGCTAGTAGGCATTAACTTACTAAGAGAAGGTTTAGATATGCCGGAAGTGGCACTGGTTGCCATACTGGATGCCGACAAAGAAGGTTTTTTACGTTCAACGCGCTCGCTTATTCAAACTATTGGTCGTGCCGCGCGTCACTTAGATGGCCGTGCTATTTTATATGGCGATAAAGTGACTAAATCTATGGCAAAAGCGATAGATGAAACAAGCCGCAGGCGCGAAATTCAACATCAATACAATATAGATAACGGCATAGAGCCACGTGCTTTAGCCAAAAAGATTCTTGATGTGATGGATGTAGGCGAAGAAGCTGGACCTAAAGATAACCTACAACTTATTCGTAAAGAGTCTAAAAAGGTGCTCAGCGCGAAAGAAATTACAACGCAAATCAAGCAGCTTGAAACTAAAATGCACGCGTATGCGAGTAATTTAGAATTTGAAAAGGCGGGCACTGTGCGCGACGAAATACACGAACTACAACAACAGTTGATTAATTAAAAAATGACTATAAATTTTACGCCTCTTATCACGGCACTTGAGAGTGCCCCTATTTTAAATAACGAACTGTGTCGTGTTTTTCACGGGCGAGGCCATAGTATTGAGGCATTAAGCCACTTAAATTTAGATTTTTACCCGCCCAGCTTATTTTTAGTCTCTTACGATGAAATAGACGACAACACGCTTAATCAGCTAACCGAAACACTTTGGCAATGGGCGCAAGCGCATTACCCAGAGTTAATTACCTCGCTTGTTTATCAGCAGCGCGCGGGTGTACAAAGCCAAAATACCGTTATGTTTGGAGCGCTTCCTAACCCGCATACAGTAACCGAAAACGGAATTCGCTTTTTAGTTGATTTGCAAAGCCGCCAAAATACCGGGATTTTTCCAGATATGCGAAATGGCCGTGAGTTTGTAATGGCCAATAGTAAGCATGGAAAAGTACTTAATTTATTTTCGTACACGTGCGGCTTTTCGTTAGCAGCAATGCAAGGCGGCGCTGATCACGTAATGAATATGGATATGAGCAAAGGAGTACTTAAAGTAGGTAAGCAAAACCATCAGTTAAATGGCTTTGATAAAGGCGTGAGTTATTTACCTCACGATATTTTAAAGTCGTTTGGTAAATTAAAAAAAGCGGCTCCGTTTGATCTGATTATTGTTGACCCACCAAGTTTTCAAAAAGGCAGCTTTATTTTAACTAAAGATTACCAAAAAGTGCTTCGTAGGCTCCCTGAGTTACTTAATCAAACAACTAAATTGCTCTTATGCGCCAATAGCCCCGAGCTAACTGAGGATGCATTTAAAGCACTTATTGCTGAGCACACACAAGGTGCGATTGAATTTGTAGAGCGCCTTGCACCTACCGCACGCTTTATTGAAATAGACAGTGATAAAAGTTTAAAAGCGCTTGTCTATAAAATGTCACATTCGCCTGATTAAATGAAGCTCAGTAAACGACTGGCTGCAATTGATGCGCTGATCACTCGCCAGCAAAACACTATTTGGGATTGCTGCTGCGATCATGGCTATTTGGGAATGGCTTTGTTAAAGCGCTCAGCTGCGGATAAGGTCATATTTGTTGATATTTTATCCAATGTCATGGCCGACCTTGAGGCAACGCTTACACGTAACAAAAAATTAAGGACGCCTGGTGATAAAAAGCCTGAATGGCAGGTCTTGTGTCAGGACGTTGGAAGTATAAAGCTTGATGATGTAACAAATCAGGTAGTGGTTATAGCGGGTATAGGTGGTGAACTAGCGCTGCGTTTAGTACAGCAAATAATAGCTAACAACTCGCTAGAGTCTGTAAAGCATGTGCGATTTATTTTATGCCCAATTCACCACACCTATTTATTGCGCAGTGGTTTACACAAGCTTAATTTGGGTTTACATAGTGAGCACATTGTAAGCGATAAAAACCGTATATACGAACTCATAGAGGTTAGCTTTAAAAGCAACCAAACGGTAAGTAAAACAGGTGATGCCATGTGGGACTTAAATAATAAACAGCATACGGCCTACATTCAACGACTGTTAAATCATTATAATAAAATGCTCAATAAAGATGAGCTTTATTATCAAAAAGTTATAAGCGACTATCAAAGTCTATACGATAGTTAAAAAAGCCCAATTTTGTCGGGCGGCTGTGATCTAATTACATAACAAAACACGTAATGTAAGCACAGTTAATATCTTGCCCAGTGCGAGTTTATTTGGTTTATTTATGTCAGATAAAAATAGTCACCTAAATACGTTACTTAGTAACGACAAAAAATGGCAACATAGCTACGAGCAGCCAATTCCCTATGCGCCGCTTGTGCAATTAGCTAATAATAATTGGGTCGTTCCACAGCATTTTTTACGTTACAAGCATACACTTGAAAGTGTAAATGAAGTGCTCGAAAGCATAGAGTTTTCGGCGCACTTTAGAGTTCTTGCTGCACAAAAAGGCGATGAAATATACCTACAAGTTGCAGTACTAAGCCCTGACAACTACAAAAAAAGTGGCCATCAAAATGCCGATAAAGCAAAAAAATTGCTATTTGGTAGACGCTGGATAGTAGAAGAAAACTTACCTACTTCAGAACTTATTCAAACTGCTTTTTTAGCTTTAAAAGTAGCGCGTGAGCACGAAGTTAGAGAGTTGTTTCAGTTAAAACAAAATGGTGCAATTAGCACACCATTTAATAATCATCACGACTTACCTGTCATGGCTCAAAACCCTGAACTAGTCATACAAGCTCGGCATAATGATGACATTAATGATTTAATCAGCCGTATTGTTTTTGCTGACTCGACTGTTGAGCTTACCAGCCATCAAGTTATAAACGAGCAGCAACACTTGTATACAGTAAAGCTTCATTGCGACAACGCTCAGCTTAATGAATTTAATAACAAAACAATTGCGTTTTTAGCTACGGGTTCGTCTACTAACCACTTTTTACATGGTTTTATTACAGCCTTAGTTAATACTAGCAACGACTACGTAAATGAGCAGTTTAAGTATCAAGGTTTTGCCCGCTTTAGTAAAAGTGTGGCGGTAGAAAGTATTGGTAAGTTAAGCATTGCAATGCGCTCACCAAATACAGTTGATTTGTGCTCAATGGGTAAGCAAGAAGCTAATCAATTAAACTTTGAAATAGACAGCGGGCGAGCACCTCAGGGATGTGGACAAGCTATAGGTGGGTTTCTAGCAGCCCATGGAATAGAGCAACCAGAAAATGCCCATTTATACCCAAACTACCTTTAAGGGTCTTAGTGAACAAGTAAGCGTTTAACAACGCTTACAGTTTGTTTATTTCTTGCTTAACGTTAAAGCTTGAGTCGGTCACAATGGCTTCGAGTGTTTGTACACGTTCTTTTAGTGCAACCACTTCTGCTTTTGTTTCAGCAAGTTGTTTATGAGCATCGCTATTGTTGTTTTGCATTTTATGTTTAAACTCTAAATGCTTTTTATACATATCGTAAACCACACCCGAACCCACAGATATAAGCACGATAAGTACAATCATCGTAGTACCAGACATAACTATATTCCTTTTATATTTTTATTTTTAAAGTATACGCTTTCTTCAATTTAGATAAAGCTGACAATTGTAACTTTATTTGTAAAGGGCGATGATTTGAAATCAATCAATTAACACTGTGGCTATATACATGTAAATCAGTGCTTTTTGTCTGGTGTTCATACTTTATACAGTAACAGGGTTGTTTAATGTCAAATCAATCGCCATATAGTTACTAACACACTATTTTATAAACTAATTTTATCAGAGAGTTATTATGCTAAATAATAAAATACCTCCCGTTATAGTTGTTCTATTTTTTGCAGGCATTATGGCGCTTATAGCGCATTACAGTGTTATTGACTTTACTGTATTTGTTGCCTACTTGGCGGCAAGTTTAGTTATTATTGGTTGTGCAAGCTGTGTTGCGGGTGTTGTGAGCTTTAAGCTAGCCAAAACCACAGTAAACCCCAATAAACCAGAACAGGCATCAAAATTAGTTACCAGCGGTATTTACCGAATTTCACGTAATCCCATGTATTTAGGATTTGCATTTATTTTAGCTGGGTGGGGTGTGTGGTTAAGCTCTGTTTGGGCAATGTTAGGTGTTATTGGGTTTATTGGCTATTTAACGTTGTTTCAAATAATGCCAGAAGAACGTGCGCTTACTAAATTATTTGGTGATGAATTTACTATCTATAAAGCTCGCGTAAGGCGCTGGCTATAGAGTCTGAAATGCCGTGTAATTAATTTACTATGCAATAAAAAAGGCTATGTAACATAGCCTTTCTCTTTTATTTATGTGTTGCTTATTCGTATTCTAACGGATCTGTAATATTGTTTAGTGCAAATGCTTCTAAACGTTCTTGGCACGCACCACACTTACCACAGGCCTTTTCACGGCCGTTGTAACATGTCCATGTTTGGCTGTAATCTAAACCCATTTTAATACCGTCAGTTAAAATATCAATTTTGGTGTTATTAAGATATGGGCTAAAAATCTCTACTGCATCGTAGTTTGCAATACGACATACATCATCCATTTTTTGCACAAATTCAGGACGGCAATCGGGGTAAATAGCATGATCCCCAGAATGAGCACCGTAATAAACTTGGCTTGCTTTAAGTGATACTGCGTAACCAACTGCAAGCGAGAGCAAAATCATATTACGATTTGGCACAATCGTGCTCTTCATGCTCTCTTCTTCGTAATGGCCTTCTGGTACATCAATGTTATCGGTTAATGATGAGCCACCAATAAGCTGATTAATAGCTGAAATATCAACTATTTTGTGTGGAACATTAAGCTTTTCACATACTTGCGCAGCAACTTTAAGCTCTTTTACATGACGCTGACCATAGTCAAATGAGAGGGCATATACATCATGGCCTTGTTGCAGGGCTTTATTTAATACGGTGAACGAGTCCATACCGCCGGAATAAATAACAACTACTTTTTGCGTCATATCTGTTTTGCTCTTAGTTTTAATAGAGGTTTATATCAGGGCGCGATATACTACACGGCCGCGGCTTAAATAACAATTTTTGCTCAGCGCTTTTTCGTCTTTAATAGTAGCAATGTTGCTGCTAGGTAGTAAGTGAGATCTCTTTTGTACAAAATTAATGAAGTGTTTGAAACCATTCAAGGTGAAGCAAGCTTTACTGGCACACCCTCAATATTTTTACGCCTGCAAGGTTGCCCTGTAGGGTGTTCGTGGTGCGACACAAAACAAACATGGGATGTAGACAACGTATACAAAGTGTCTCTTGACGAAACCGTAGAGAAAAAAGCCGACTCAGATCATTGGGCCGATGCCAGCGCCGAGCAAGTACTTGAGCTGTTTAAATCACGTGGCTATACCGCAAAGCATGTTGTAATTACCGGCGGCGAGCCATGCATGTTCGATTTAAACCCAGTATGTAACTTATTACATGCACAAGGCTTTACTACACAAATAGAAACCAGCGGCACGTTTGAAATACTTGCCCCGGAGCAAACATGGGTTACCGTTTCGCCTAAAATAAACATGCGCGGCGGTTATGAAGTACTTACCAGCGCCATGAAGCGTGCAAACGAGATAAAGCACCCAGTAGCGATGCAAAAGCACGTAGAAGAGCTTGAAGCGCTGTTTGCCAAAACAGGTGTTAATCCTAAACTTGTTTACTTGCAGCCAATAAGCCAAAAGGTATCTGCAACCAAATTAGCAATCGACACCTGTATAGCCAAAAACTGGCGCCTATCAATACAAGTACACAAGTATTTAGGAATTAGTTAAAGCGCAAAGGCGGCTTTAAGTGGTTAGCTGTAAGCGATAAGCTGCTCTGCGTTAAGTTATACTCTGTAGATAAAAGGTTGGGTTGAGTGAAACGAAACCCAACACCACAACTCCATTACTCACTCTGTATATAAACCACCACACCAGCTTATTTAAACACGTAGGTCGGATAAGCAAAGCGCCTCCGACAATGTTAGTTAATTTCTTCCCCGCAGTGATAGCACTTATTTGTTGGAAGGCGATAGCCTTTAGCCGATTGCATTACTTGGTTTTTCTTACACTTTGGGCAGAAGTAATTAATAACATTAACAATTAGTACGATTGCAAAAATAAAACCGCCAATATAAAACGGGTTTGCATAAAACTGATTACTTGCCGGCGAAAACTGAAACCCAATAATACATGTGATTAAAGCCACTAAATACGCTTTAAATCTAACTGCCTTTTTCAAATTTAAATCCTTATATTTTGTTTTTTATGCTCAATATATCAATAGACTATACCGTGAAAGATGGTGAGTACTAGATTAAAGTGCACTTTAAGGGGAGTTTTTGACTAAGTATTTTTTATCCAGCCAATACTTAGTATATATCGGTTACCTTTTTCTACCTTTGATACTTGGTGCCTGCTGATATCAGGGCGAAATAACTTGATCCTTTCTGTTTCAAATATGAGGCTAGAGCAAATAAACTCTCCGCCTATATCCGCTTTTTTTAACACAATATTTAGTCTGTAATGTTGACCATCCTTAACAAGATCAGTGTGCGGTGGTATTTCACTTCCTTTTGGGAACTTTAATAAATACACATCAAACTTTATGGGCCAAAATGCACCACAAAGCAGCATTTTATCATAGCCCGATTTTTGCCTGCCTCGTGACCACCGAAATAGCTTTTTTACAAAAGACATACACACTCCTTGATTTAGAGACTTTAAATCGCGCTTTTAACTGTTGCTTAAAGCATTATGCACATTGAATATGAACACTTTAGGGCTTATAAATTACTCAGCATCATCTGTTTTATTTTATGAGCTTTAACGAAGTGATCTAACTGATGAGTTTGAATCCACCAAGTAGCAGCTTCCATTAAAAGTTCAGGATTGTTGTTTTTATTAGCAAAAAAAGCGTAGAAAGACAGACCTACATTATCACCTTTACTGGCAATTTTTTTATCACATACTTCAATGATTTTAGTTCTTAATTCTTGTCTCATATATGAGTAACCTAATAAAGCTTATTGTTGAAAACAAAAAGGAACAAACTGTAACTTTAAATTCAAAACGTGCAGTTGTTTATTTATTTTTAGAAGATGCTTTATTTAACCACGTTATTTAGTAAATAACATAAAAAAGCGCTGCTCTAGGGCAACGCTTTATGTATTTTTTTGGTCGTAGTTAGCGAGCTTATTCTGCTGCCAAATAATCAAGCACCACTTGGTGATGATCTTTGGTTTTAAACTTATCAAATAAGTGTTTAATTTTACCGTCTTGACCTATTAAAAACGTTAAGCGGTGAATACCGTCGTACTCTTTACCCATAAACTTTTTGTAGCCCCATACACCAAATGCTTCTGCAATGGCGTGATCTTCATCGGCGAGTAAATCAAAGTTAAGCTCTTTTTTAGTTTCAAAGTTTTTAAGGCGCTTAATTGGATCTGGGCTGATGCCTACAACACGGGTGTTAAATTTAGCAAGCTCAGCTTGTTGGTCGCGCAGGTTTTCTGCTTGCACGGTACAACCTGGTGTAGACGCTTTAGGGTAAAAGTACACAAGTACTTGTTGCTCTTTTAACAATTCACTTAATGTGATTGTTTCGTCGTTTTGGTTTTGTAAGCTAAAAGCGGGTGCTGTATCACCAGCTTGTAATGGACTAATTGTGTTCATGCTATTTCCTTAACGAATGCGTTTAAAAATATAATCTACGTTTAGGGTATGAGAAAGGCTCTCAAAACTAATTTTAAATTTATCTATGTCTACATCTATGGGGATATTAAATTCTACTTCACAGCGCATTTTAGTGTCAGTTTCTTCATTAAACGTATCTGACTTTAAAGAACAAATGCTGATGTGGTTATCGGCAAAAAAGCGTGTCACTTTGCTTAGCGTACCAGGGGTATCTATACCCGTGTATTCTAATGTGTAACCGGCACAAAACTCGCTAGGAGTATGGCTGGTTGTGCGTTTCATCATGGTTAACAAGCCAAGTTCCATTGCTTTGGTTGGTAACACATGTTCAATTCGGCTTATGGCCGACATATCACCCTGCAATAACATTATAAAGGTAAACTCGCAGCCTAAAATGGCAATGCGGCTGTCAATAATATTGCAGTGACAGTCGCTGACTAGTTGCGTCAGTTCACTGACAATACCAGGCCTGTCTTCGCCGATAGCAGTTAACACAATTTGATGATTTGAAAATGCAGTCATGGGTTAAAATACCTAAGTTACAAGGGTTATAACAACGCAATGGATAACACTACTAAATACACTCGAGGACTTGCTCGGCGGCGAAGTTTAACACAAAACAGTGTGTAAACTACAATGCGGGCTAATTAAGCGCGTTTAAAGTACGGTGTTTCTTGTTTTTACTAGCACAGGAAAGTACCATAGTTAAAATTTGCTTATTTGCGCTTAGTTTTTCTAAGTTGAGGTGCTGAACTTTATTGCAATTAAGCAGCCAAATAAAAATGTAAAGTTAATATTGATTTTACACTGAACCAAATCGGCATAACCCACTCATATATTTGTTAAAACAATTAAAGGGTATGCTAAGGAGAATTATCTGTGCAGTATTGGATCCCAAAAGCACTTGCAGTAAGTGTATTGGTAAGTTTATCAGGGTGTAGTGTATTTGTTAACGATGCGCATAATGAACGTAATTACCGCGCGCATGAGCCAGTAAAAGCGCCAGCGTCTTTATCTCAGCCGGCTCAAGATCCAGTTTATAAAATGGAAGTAGGTCAATATAACAATAATCCAGACGCAACCAATTATCGTCCACCAGCTCAAGTACTCACTGTAGCAAAAGGCAGCTGGGTCGAAGAGGCTGATAATCTAGCACGTGTATATTTTGATAAAAACGATGGCATTGTTGATTTAGATGACTTTATTTGGGATTCAATTAAAGCTGTTTTAGCTGAAAATAACACCGCTACTACCAAAGAAGATAAGCTACTTGGCATTATTGAAACCGATTGGTACGCAATTATTAAAACCGAAGAAAGCTGGTTGTGGGGCGATGAAAAAAACGATGACCTGCAACGTTTTAGATTTTCTATTGAAAAAAAATCGCATGAACGTACAGCCTCTTTACGTGCTGAGTTAATCGATTTTAAAGGTGATACAACACTTACAGACTTGCTTAAACAGCAATTAGAAGTGCGTGCACTTAACCAAGTTATTACTGAATTTGATTTCCGCTATCGCCAGCTTGAAGTTGATATGCGCAAGCGCCAAGGTATTATTTCTTTAGAAATGGGCTTTGACAATAAAGGTAATGCAGCGCTGGTTACTGAGCAATCTTACGATGCGGTATTTGATCGTTTTTCAGGCTTTTTAGAGCGTTTGTCGTTTACTATTGTTGAAATAAACCAAGATACAGGTTTAATTACAGCTGACTATAAAGCACCAGAAAGCAGTATGTGGGATTCGATTTGGGGCGACGATGTTGCGCAATTACCAATAGATGAAGGCCAATACCAAATTTTAGTGAGTAAAACTAAGCAAGGTGGCACAAGCTTAACCTGGATGGACGATAAAGGCGAAACGCTAGAGCCAGGTACCATGAATGGTTTACAGCAAGCACTAGAAGCAGCACTTATTAAGCGCGGCATTAAAATATAAATAATAATACGTTTTACCACAAAAAGAGCGCTTAGCTCTTTTTGTGGTTTTTATAGGTTAAAAATATGTCTCAATTATCAACTTCACCTAAGTACGATTGGCGTACTTGGTTTGCGTTCCTTGTGCCTTCGCTAATTGGTGTGTTTTTGTTTATGACGCCGGTGTCGAGCGGTGAAGCAATGACCATTCCTATTGCAATGATGGCCAAAGCCATGCAAGTATTTTTTGCAGATACAGCACAAGCCATTATTACTGCCATAATTTGTATAACGGGTGCGTTTTCACTCATTGTAAGTGTTTTTAAGCCTCAAGTGATTTGTAAAGTACCACTGTTAAACCACTTATTTAATGTTAGTTGGGTTTGGTTGCTTACGCGTTTATTTGGTACTGCATTTGTATTAATGACCTTTTTAGGCGTGGGGCCGCATGCGATCACGTCTGAAAATACAGGGGCACTCGTGTTAAACGACTTACTTCCTGTGTTGTTTTCGGTATTTATACTGGCAGGACTTTTACTTCCTTTGTTACTTAACTTTGGGTTGCTTGAGTTGGTAGGTACGTTATTAACTAAAGTAATGCGCCCGTTATTTGGCGTTCCAGGGCGAAGTGCCGTTAACTGTGTGGCATCGTGGTTAGGTGATGGCAGTGTGGGAATATTAATGACTGCGCGCCAGTACGAGGATAAATACTACACACAACGCGAAGCCGCTGTTATTGGTACTACATTTTCTGCTGTTTCAATTACGTTTTGTTTAGTGGTTATTGGCCAAGTAAAGCTTGAGTATTTATTCGCTCCGTTTTATTTAACGGTGTGCTTGGCAGGTATTACTGCCGCTATTATTGTGCCGCGCTTGCCACCGCTTAGGTTTAAAAAAGATTTACTTATTGATGGCTCAGAGCCTGACGCAAACGCAGAGCTGGTGCCTGAAGGTAAATCATTAGTGGGTCATTCTTTAGATATAGCGCTGGCCAAGGCAGATAAATCGCCGGGTGTAGTGGGGACATTAAAAGAAGGCGTACACAACGCACTTGATATGGTATTTGCTGTATTACCTGTTGTTATGGCAGTGGGTACATTTGCATTAATCATTGCAGAATACACGCCGCTATTTCAATATTTAGGTATGCCGTTTATTCCATTTTTAGAATTGTTGCAAGTGCCTGAAGCTGAGGCTGCAGCACAAACAATCATGGTTGGTTTTGCCGATATGTTTATCCCATCAATCCTTGCAGCTGGGACTATTGAGAGTGATGTAACACGCTTTATCATTGCCGCGATGAGTGTGACTCAGCTTATTTATATGTCTGAAGTGGGGGCGCTGCTGTTAGGAAGCAAAATCCCAGTAAACATTGTTGAGCTGTTTGTAATATTTATTCTCAGAACACTTATAACATTGCCGATTATTTCGTTAATGGCACATTGGCTTGTAGGTTAAGCTTATTTTTTAAATTAAAAGCCCTGATTTATCAGGGCTTTTTTGTGTCTTGTTTGTTTTTTAAGTGCGAGTCTGACTTTTTAAATTCCATATTAGCACTGTGTTTTATCAAGGCAATATTTCCTATTACAACACCAAATACCATCACCACAATGAGGATTACTTGCCATGTTTGCATTTTAATTTCTCAGTTTTTGTTTGCTTATTATTTTACGTTTTTAAATAGTAATTACCAGCAAACAAATCAGAGGGTATTAAAATCGCTTGGCAACCGATAAGGTCATAAAATCAAGGCCTGGATTGGGCTTTTGAAACCCCGCATTAGAATAATGAATAATTCGCAAAGCAATGTTTGTATCGCCTAAATCGGCAACGAGTCCAATACGATCTTCAAATTGATAATGGCTACTTAAATTTTTACCACCAAACTGTGTTTCGTCAATAAGTGAAACACCAATGCCTGCTTCAACATAAAACGGGGTGTTATTAAAACTAAACGCTGGAAACTGCAATACAGGCGATACCGCTAATACCATGTTAGATTGTGAATGGTGGTTATGCGCAAATTCCCACAGGTTTACACTGGTTTCGATATAAAAGCGGGTATCTCCAACTAAGTTTTGCATTTTTGGCATATGGTATTGATAAGCTAATTTTATTCCATTTATATTACCCGTGCCTTTAAGTACGTCGACTGCGTAGCCATGGTTTGATTGCGCTAATGCTGTGGTATTAATAAAAAGTGAGGCGATTAATAAAATAAGTATTTTAAAAAAGGATTTCATAGCTGCTCGCTGATAGTTGGTTTATCGAAAAAACAAATGATGAGGGTGGGGAGGTTATAAATTCAAGGCGAGCGAAAATGGGGATGTATACGGTGTGTTAATAGGTTTTATTAACTTATTGAAATTTAATTACTTAATCTATTGGTGCTTTTTGGGCATTAATAAGTTGCTTATTTGTGCCTTTTTTATTGCGTATTAATGACGTAAATTAGCCTTAACTTAATCACACAAACAAAAAATATTATGAAACTTATTAAACTATTTTTAATTGCTACTGCATTTTTAAGCACATCGCTTTATGCACAAGCTCAGCAATCACCAGATATACTTTTAGAGTCTGTAGCAGACACCCTTTTTGCAGATATAGGCAAAGTGAACAGTAAAGGTAATGCCAGTAAAAGTGAAATGTCGGAAATTGTTGAAAAACGTTTAATGCCACATATTGATATTAAGTTTGTGTCTTTTAAACTATTAGGTAAACACATTAAAGGCATTGAGCGCCAACAAGCTGTTGATTTTATTAACGCGGTTGAGCATTACTTAACTGGTACATATGCCGGTGCATTAATGAAATACACAGGCCAAAAAGTGGTTTTTGAGCACAATAATGCACAAAGCGATTCAGAATACGCCACGGTTAATACGCAAATTATAGAGCCTAACGCCCCCACAATTGATTTAAGCTTTAAGTTACGCCTAGGTAAAGATAATCAATGGAAGGTGTATGATATTGTAGCCGAGGGTATTTCGCTTTTAAGTGCTAAGCAAAAAGAGATAATTCAGCGCATTTCAGATGTAGGCATTGACCAAGTAATTAGCGAGTTAAAGAATAAATAATTAATCTTTTTGTGTGGAAGAGATTAAGCCCAACTCCAACCTAAAAAGCAGCCATGTAATTACTTACTTGGCTGCTTTTATATTTTTCATTATTCATCTACTTTGTTCTAGCGTGGCGATCTGGCTGTGCTAGAATATCGCCTCTTTGATTAAGCGTGGTGTCAGCTGAAAGCTGTTATAACCTGACCACTTACCCAAGCTACACTGGAGTTGTGTTGTTTTAATGGAAAATGTACTGATTTGGCCAAAGGAATATCCGTTACTCATTAAAGGCCTTGTAGAGCAAAACGGTGCCTTTATTTTAGATGCTTTAGAAGCTTGGCCAGCTTGTCGTTCTACCAATGAAGACGATGGTGTGTGTACCACTGTTTTGCCCCCGATTTATTATTTGGCGTGGTTAACACCGCTTGAGCCTTTTGAAGAATGCTATTTTCAACATATTTGTGAATACGACGAAGATGCACAGGCATACGTAGGCGCAATGAAAACCCACTTTTACGATAACGAATATACTCCAGAGAGCTTAGTGCTATTGTTGTGTCAGCGTTTAGAAAAGTACGCGAGTGTTGCCGCACAAAATGCAGTTGAAACACCGCTTTCATTATTTAATTTATTTTTTAGCAAACGTTATTTTACGCTCATTGAGCATGCTTTAAATAATGGCAGTAAGCTTAGTGCAGTCGATGCGTTATCGCTATGGAAAGAAGTTGATTTTAGAGATCGCTTAAGCCACTTTATACCTGAGTCAATTGCTGACTTAGAAGTTTTAAGTGGGCTTGCAAGTGACAAAGTAGCAATGGGTAAAGACTATTTTACTTTATTGAAACAAGTATCGCCTGATGTTGATTCGGTGGTTTTACTTGAGCAAGCGCTCCTAACACACTTACGTAAAAAAACGGCCAAGCAAACAATGGCTATGCGCTTTATTGAGCAAGGTGCAACAGGCACATTAGCTGATGATAACGGTAAAACAGCATTCATGTGGGCGGCAGAGCGTGGTTTTGTAAACGTTGTACAAACCTTACTACCTAAGCAAGATAAAAAAGCCCTTGATAGCCTTGGTAATACTGCATTGCATTATGCTGTGCTCTCTAAAAATGAATCGTTAATGGTGATGCTAATAAAAGCAGGCTTTGATTTTAGAGCGCGTAATAACGAGGGCCTAAGTTGCTACCGATTGGCTGTGAGCATTAAAGCGCAAAACCTAGTTAAATGCCTAGAGCGTGATTTTGGAATTAAAGAGCTATCCCCAGAAGGGCAATTTGATCGTATTAAAAAAGTGCATGTTTTACATGCTATTGTGACTTTATTATTGCCATTACAGTTATTTTTCTTTTTTGATGAAGCGCTGACCATAAAAAGTGAACTAACGCTTGGTTTAACTATGGTTACGGTGATTTGTTTTTTCTTTGCTATGAGCTTAAAGCGCTGCGCTTTGTATCCACATATAAAACACCCTTGGGGTTTATTTGTATTGAGGGGCTTTTCGTTGTTGAGCTTATTAGCTCAGCTAGGTTTAGCGGGTATCGTGACGTTGGCTGCACTAAGTGAATTGGTTTAAATAGTTAATACATATTTAGAATGTATAAAAGCGCGTTTATTCAATAGTAAACGCGCTTTTTTTATTTTACTTGTGAAGCTCGTTAGCGGCTTTTTCGTCAGCTAAATCTTCTTTTAGTTTGCGAATTTTTAAGCCTAACTCTTGCCCGCGGTGTCTTGCATAATAAGTACACCCAATAAACATGAAAGATGCAAATAACAACTCAAGTAACACCCAAATCAGCTCGTCAGGTGCAACCCAAAGCATAGTTAAGCCATGAATAAAATAAAGCATAACAACAAAGTTTGCCCAAGCGTAGGTATAAGTACTGTCTTTTATAATACCTCTAAGCGGTAGTAATAGAGGAATTATAGGTACAAATAGCGACATAACATCGAGCGGGCCTTCTTGAGGCGGCACAAAGTACATCCATAATGGCATTAAAACGAGCAGGCCAATATAGCCAATTAATGCAATGCGTTGAAATTTTACGGTTATTGGCTTTTTAGCAGGGGGTTGCGCTGTGTTCATTGAAGTTTACTCGCAATTTTTGTCAGGCGTATACCTACGCTTTGGCATATTTTAATTTCGTCTTTACTTAACTGGGCACTATTGTTGCTACCGGCAACGTGCGTAGCGCCATAGGGGGTACCGCCAGTTTGAGTGCCTAATAATTCGGGCACATCGTAAGGTACACCAAGTAGCATCATTCCGTGGTGTAGTAAGGGCAATGATAAATTAAGCAGTGTGGCCTCATTACCGCCGTGCATACTGCTTGACGATGAAAACACACATGCGGGCTTATCAATTAGTTGGCCTTTGAGCCATAGTTCGCTGGTGGTTTCCCAAAATGCTTTGGCTTGAGAAGCCATCATACCAAATCGGGTAGGTGTACCAAAAGCCAAGCCATCACACTGTATAAGGTCATCTTTACTAATAACAATGTCATGCGGGTTTTTAGCTACAAACGTTCTCAGTAGGGCTGTTGCGCCTTGTTGCTCTATTGACTCAGCTATTTCATGGGCCATTGCTTCAACGGAGCCATGGCTGGAGTGGTAAAGTACCACGATGGTTGTACTCATTATAAAACGCTTAAAACGTTTTCTGGTGGGCGACCAATTGCGGCTTTACCATTGTGTTCAACAATAGGGCGTTCAATTAATTTTGGATGCTGAACCATGGCGTTTATAAGCGTGGTTTCGTTTGTTTCGTCTTTTAAATTTAGCGTTTTGTACTCGGTTTCTTTTGTACGCATTAAATCACGAGCAGAGCTAAAACCAAGTTGTTCTATAAGTGTAGTAATTTGATCAGATGTTAAAGGCGTTTTTAAATACTCAACAACGGTGGGCTCAATTGATTTACTTTGCAAAAGGGCAAGTGTTTCACGTGATTTAGAACAACGCGCATTATGATAAATAGTAACAGACATAAAAGTTTCCATAGTGTGAATTGCCTCTATTTTAGGGCAACAACTTGCAGACTTAAAGCCTTGCAAGCTCTTTTTGTAAACGGCGGTACTGAGTAAGTAATGCTTTTAATCGCTGCTGTTTTATTAACTCTGTTGATTCTACGAAGTTAAGCGCTTTTTGGATTTCATCAGCGGCTTTCATGTAAGCACCGTATTGAGATAGCACGTCAGCGTTTGCCTCGTGATAGGCCGCCAATTTGTCTTGTTTTTTTGTACGCGTCAGCCAGTAGCTCTTTACCTAAACTATGCTCTGGTTTTTCTAATAAAAAACCTTTAAGCACGTTTTCAGCAAGTTCGTATTGCTTAGCTTCTAATGCTGCATTTGCATAGTTGAGCGTAATTACTTGATTGTTAGGGCGGTAATTATGTAGTTCAGCTAAAAATGAAACGGCTTCGTCGGCTTTTTTTTGCGCTATCAGTAAATCAGTTTGCGTATCAATATAAAATAAATTTTTAGGGTCACTTTTTAATAGCTTGCTTAAAATAGTGTCTGCTTCATCCAGTTTTTCTTGATCAAGTAAACTTAACGCTAAACCGTAATTAAGTGCTGTATTGCTGTAGCTGTTTTCACGAAGGAGTTTTCTAAATAAGGCTTCAGCATTTTCTGGTTTGTTGTCGTAACGCGCAAGCACTCGGCTTTTAGCAAGATTAAATTCGAGGCTTGCAGGTAAGCGACGCTTTGGGTACTGTTCAGCCCGAAGACGCACATCAGACACTCGACTTTCTGGCAGTGGGTGAGTAAGCAAAAATGCAGGTGGTTTATACTTATAACGAATTTGTGCAGCCAGTTTAGTTAAAAAGTCGCTAGATGCACGTGCATCAAACCCTGCATTATTAAGTGTTTGCATGCCTATTCGATCAGCTTCTTGTTCAGCAGAACGACTGTGCGTTAATTGGCTAAACGCAGATTGTGTTTGGCTAGCTGAAATAATGGCAATGCCAGCGTCAGGGGCAACAATAGTTGCTAAAATACCGGCTATCATACCCGCTATAGTCATTGCGCTGTTATCTTGTTGTTGCTGAATTCTGCGTGCTAAATGGCGCTGAGTCACGTGAGCGATTTCGTGACCGAGCACAGATGCAAACTGACTTTCGCTATCGGCTTGCGCAATAAGGCCTGTGTGCACACCGACATGTCCGCCGTAAAAAGCAAAGGCGTTAATGTCAGAGTTATTGATCCAAAAAAATGAAAACGGAAAACGTACATCGTTTGCGTTTGCAACAAGCTTTCTACCAATGGTAGTTAGGTATTCATCCAATACGGGATCGTTAATAATCGGTGAGCCACCACGTATTTGCATCATCATTACTTCCCCAATCGCTTGTTCTTTTTCGAGTGGGAGTACTTGTAATGCAGAAGTTCCCAAGTCAGGAAGATTAAAGTTAGTTTGCGCCTTTAATGGCTCACTTACTAGAAGGCTAAATGTAAGTACGGCACTGCATAAAGAGATAAAGGCTGATTTTAGCTGCATCTTATTCCTTGTTTATTGGCTCGCCAATGGCAATTTTGGCTATGTCTATTTCGTCACTGCTTGCACGGCTGTCTTTTTCGCACAACTGGTAGAGTTCTTTTATTGAGACTCCATCTATCTTTATTACGTTCAACTCCCGCTGCAAAAAAGTAATAATTTTATGAACCACTTTGTGTGAATGTAAAATAAGGGCTTTATCGGCTTTATCACCGCGCTCAAAGTAAAAACCAATAAATTTATGTAGTTGATTTAGCCTTAAAAGCACTTTCATTGAATGCGGATCCCATACTCTAAACTCCATAAAGCGGTTATCTTTTATGTATTGGTCAACAACAATATCTTTTGCATAAGGCAGTGCCCACAGTTCAAAGCCCCTGTCTGTAAATACCTGATGTAATGCAATGCGAGGTTTATGTTTGGTATGGATCTCACCTAAATCGTCCTCAAAGCCGTCGAGTATGTCTAGATTCCAGTTACGTCTGTCGATAAGTTGTTTTACGGCGTTATCAAATCCATGCTCTAAAACACCTTCAGACTCGCTAACTGAAGAGGCAACTAAATGATAAAAAGGAGGAAGCTCCCCCCAATTTATTTGCTTTTTATACCAATTAATCTCTTTGAGTGTTGGATTACTTGGTAAATGCGCTTTATTATGCGTGCGAGACATTAACCTGTCCTTACTACTAACTATGTATTACAGAATAAACCATTGCAGGCATTGTTTTAAGAAAAAGTTACATTTGTTGATATTTTACTGGCTACTGATGCACAGCAATGCGACTTATTATTCATTTTAACAAATCGGTAAAACGAGTATGTTACACCAAGATTTACGAATATATAGATGTCCTCAACAGTTTATTCAGTTTAAATTAGGGCTACGTGAAGCATTATCTAAACAGCAAGCCATCACATTTACAATTGCTAGTGATGAGAGCGTGGATGATATTGAGCGGTTTTTAAAAAAATATGCTTACAGTTACAACTTAGATAAGCAACAAGGTTTATTATTAGTGGAGCCATTACGTGTTTGAATATATAAAAACATGGTACGAAAGAAAATTCTCCGATCCTCATTCGGTCACCTTATTATTTTTGCTACTTGTTTCTGTTGCCTTACTGTACTTTTTTGGCTCGTTAATTGTGCCGGTTTTAGTGGCATTAGTTATTGCTTATTTACTTGATTGGCCTGTTGTACATTTAGAGCGCCTTGGCTTACGCCGATTTACTGCAACCGTGATCGTAATGCTTATATTTACAGGCATTATGCTTACTTTAATTTTAGTGATTGGCCCTGTTTTGTGGAAACAAACCAGTAACTTAGTGCAAGAAACCCCTCATATGTTAGAGCAAGGTAAGTCGTATTTAGTTGCCTTACCTGAGCAATACCCAAGTTTAATAAATGCCGACCAAGTACAAGGTATTGTTGCTACTGTCGAGGCTAAAGTCATTGAGTTTGGCCAAGTCGTTTTATCGTTTTCATTAACGTCGTTAAAAGATTTAGTGGCGTGGTTAATTTACTTAGTGCTTGTGCCGTTGCTCGTGTTTTTTATGCTTAAGGATAAGCTAGAGTTAACGGGTAGTGTGGCTAAATTAATTCCGCAACAGCGTCGTTTAATTTTGCAAGTATGGAACGAAATGAACCAACAAATTATGAATTACATTCGCGGGAAAGTGTTTGAAATTTTAATTGTAGGTGGCGTTTCGTTTATCGCGTTTACATTTTTAGATTTACGCTACGCAGCCTTATTAGGTGTGTTAGTTGGTTTTTCTGTGTTAATTCCGTTTGTGGGTGCTGCGCTGGTGACTATTCCGGTCGCTGCTGTGGCGTTATTTCAATTTGGATTAGAAACTCAATTTTGGACTATTTTGATTATTTACGGGATTATTCAGGCCCTTGATGGCAATGTACTTGTGCCATTGTTATTTTCAGAAGCGGTTGACTTAAATCCTGTATTTATAATTGTCGCAGTTTTGTTTTTTGGTGGTCTTTGGGGCTTTTGGGGGGTATTTTTTGCCATTCCTTTGGCTTCGCTTGTTAAGGCATTGATTACCGCTTGGTCTTCAACGCAAGAAGAGCTAAATAATAAACTGACAGAGGGTTAGTTCAAAAAGGCATAGAAAACGCACCGTCAGTACTAATTGATTATTACTCAATACGTCTAAAGTTATGTAATATTGGTAATAAGATATATCTTTTAGTAATAAGGTGCGTTTTTAGATGTCTGACTCTTTATTTAGCTCTGAGCAAGTTTACCTCGATGCAAATGCAACAACGCCGGTGTTGCCATGCATTGCTCAGGTGGTTTCTCATACAATGCAAATTTGCTTTGGTAATCCATCAAGCCCACACATTACAGGTATTCAAGCTAAGCATTTGTTAGAGCAAACCCGTGAAAACGCACGAACAGTAATAGGCGCAAAAGAGGGAAATATTTTGTTTACCTCTGGCGCGACTGAAGGCATTCAAACCGCTGTCGTATCCACACTCATTAATGCTAAAACTCATAAAATAGATAATCCAGTACTGTTGTATGGTGCTACAGAGCACAAAGCGGTACCTAATACCTTAAAGCATTGGAATGATGTATTGGGCATTAATGCCAAAATTTTAGCAATTCCGGTAGATAGCAATGGAATTCTAGACCTTACTTTTATTGCAGAACACATTCCTAATGCGCTTATGATATGCACTATGGCGGTAAACAATGAAACCGGTGTGTATCAAGATTTAGATGCTATTGAACAAACGATCCGTTTTTTAAACCCTGACGTGTCGTGGATGGTCGATTGTGTTCAAGCATTGGGCAAAAAGCAACTTAATCTGAGCGCGACCACAATAGATTATGCTCCCTTTTCGGGCCATAAACTTTATGCACCCAAAGGCATCGGTTTTTTATATATACGAGCTGGCAGTGCCTATACACCGTTTATAGCAGGGGGCGGGCAAGAGAGCGGGATGCGTTCGGGTACCGAGAACTTACCCGGTATTGCCGGGTTAAATAAACTATTTAGCTTACTGCTAGACAGGTCAGATACCACGTTTAAACCAATCGATGTGCTCAATAGCTACCGCGCGCAAATAAAATGCGCGATTGAAGATACTTTTGGTGATGTTACGTTTAATCATAGTCTTGAGCATTCGGTACCAACAACGCTCAACTTTGCGGTAAATGAACTAACAAGCAAAGAAGTGATTGATTTATTTGATGCTGCTGGTATTCGTGTCAGTGGAGGATCCGCATGTAGTACGGGTTCTTCAACGAGCTTTGTGCTTGATGCTATGGGCGTTAACCAATGGCAGAGTGAAAATGCAATTAGGCTATCGTTTGGTCCCGCAGCTACAGCCGAAGAAATTGCAAATGCGTGTGAATCTATACGTGCATTAAAAGCCATTTTGCAGGCTAACTGTTTAATCGTATCTGATAGCGCAACACCTTACCAAGATGTTTGCGCTCTTGGTTTAACGCAGTTTAGGCACCAAGGAGCCTGTTGTTGGTTATATGTAAGTGAGAATAAACAGGCAATTATTATAGATCCTATTGTAGAGCTCATACCGCGTTTAGAAAAAATAGCTAATACACAAAACCTCACTATTAAGGCAGTGCTTAATACGCATGCTCACCAAGAGCGCCATTGCGGCGTTACTTTATTACGCAGTGTATTGGGGAGTCGATGCGATGACATTGAAATAGATAAACTGGGGTGGCCAATACATGCAGCGTATATTGACCTCAATAACCAACGATTAGAAAAAATAGCCACACCAGGACACAGTGAAGATAGCGTAAGTTATGTTCTAAAAAATGGGGATAATCACATTAATTATTGCTTTTGTGGTGACCTAATATTACCCGCAGGCTTGGGGAACACGTCTCTAGCTGGTGGCAATGCAAAGGCCATGGCTCATTCTATTCTAGCGCTTGCTGAGCAGCTAGATGAAACAAGTGTGATTTGTTCAGGACATGATTATTTACAATGTTTTGCGATGAACTGGGAGGCAGAGCAACAACAAACACCTTTATTAAACGGATTAATAAACGGCCAAATGAGTATTGATGAATTTGTTATTAAAAAACAGCTGGATGATCAGGCTAAAGAAAAATCAAGGTCACAATTGTGTGGTTATGTCACCGCGTTGCCCGAATCATATATTCAGCAATTAAATTTTGATAGTGCAAAGGCAATGCTTACTAAAAACGATGCGTATTTGATTGATACCAGAGAGCCATACGAGCATGGTGCCAATAATGTATCGCAATTGTTTCGCACCAAAGAAATAAAAACACTTAATATACCGCTTAGTAGAATGGCTAATGCGTTGATGGAAGGTCAGCTTAGTAAGAGCGGTAAATATATATTGTTGTGTCGTAGCGGTAACCGATCAAAGCTTGCGGCTGCTAACCTAACACAACTAGGGTATCAAACAGTGTATAACTTAGAGGGTGGTTTGGCATTGAGTCTCTAATTATACGACACTAATAGGATTCAAATTAAATCGGCTCTGGTAGCCGATTTTTATTTATTCACATAAATGTCATAACTATTAAAAAAGTACTGAACGTTTAGTAAAATTCACGAACATAGCAGCTTAATCGATTAAGCTTTGTGGGTGCCTTTGAAATTGCGGGTAAAATAATTTGCAAAATATTTATGATACCGGTGTCAAAAGACAAAAATTGCGTTATCATCTGCGTATAAAATAGTAAAAGCAGCGCTTTTTTTACGTTTTTAACTATACTATCAGCGTTTTATTTTAGTGTGTTTAGCGCGGATTAAAGACTTTTACATTATAAAAAGAAACTATAAATCAACCGGTTAAAATTTTTAGAGGATATTTAAATGTCGAACCGAACGCAATTAGCAAGTTGGCAAGCCCTTGAACAAAGTGCTGCTAAGATGAAACAAACACATCTTAAAACGTTATTTGCACAAGACGGTACCCGCTTTTCTAAGTTTTCAACTCAGATCCCAGGTGTATTATTCGACTACTCTAAACAATTAATTGATAACGATGTTTTTGCTAATTTAGTGTCGCTTGCTAAAGAGTGCGATATTGCCTCTTGGCGAGACAAAATGTTTAGCGGTGAGAAAATCAACATCACCGAAGAACGCGCTGTACTTCATACAGCATTACGTAATCGTGCGCATACTCCATTAATTGTTGATGGAGAAAATGTAACGCAAGCGGTTGATAATGAGCTTGCAAAAATTAAAGTATTTGTTGAGAAAGTGCGAAGCGGCCAATGGCTTGGTTATACGGGCAAAGCGGTGAAAGACGTTGTTAGCATTGGGGTAGGCGGGTCGAATCTAGGTCCTCAAATGGCAACTGAGGCGTTAAAAGCACTCGCAGACAACACGTTAAATGTGCACTACGTGTCAAATGCCGATGGTGTACAAATTGCTTCTGTACTTAAAAATATTGATCCCGAAACAACATTATTTGTTATTTCGTCAAAAACATTTACTACATCAGAAACCATGACGAACGCTAAAACAGCGGTAGATTGGTTTTTAGAAACAACAAAAGATGAAAGCACAATTGCTAAACATTTTGTTGCAGTAAGTACAAATTTAGAAAAAACAGCTGCCTTTGGTATTGCTGATGAAAACGTATTCACTATGTGGGATTGGGTAGGTGGTCGCTTTTCATTATGGAGTGCGATAGGCTTACCGATTGCGCTGTATTTAGGTTATGACGCATTTGAAGAAATACTAACAGGTGCTTTTGAAGTTGATGAACACTTTAAAAATGCGCCGCTTGAGCAGAATATTCCTTTAATAATGGCTTTGTTAAGTGTTTGGAATACCAGCTTTTTAGGGTACACGTCGCAAGCAATTTTACCTTACGACCAATCTCTTCACATGTTACCTGCGTATTTACAACAAGGTGAGATGGAAAGTAACGGTAAGCATGTTAACTTTGCAGGCAAAGTAGTACCGTACACCACGGTACCAATCATTTGGGGTATGACTGGTATTAACGGTCAGCACGCGTTTTATCAATGCCTGCACCAAGGCAACGTGATTGTGCCAGCAGATTTTATTGCATCTGTTAAACCACAAATTAATGTTGATAAGCATCATGACATTTTATTATCAAACTTTTTTGCTCAAACAGAAGCAATGATGAGTGGCGTTGATGCAGAACAAGTTACAGCCGACTTAACAGCTAAAGGTAAATCGCAGGCGCAGATTGATGAACTACTAAATCACAAAATTCATCAAGGAAACCGTCCAACAACATCAATGTTGCTAGACACTGTTGATGCTAAAACGGTAGGGCGTTTAATTGCGTTATACGAACACAAAATCTTCTGCCAAGGCATGATTTTAGACATTTGTTCATTTGATCAATGGGGTGTTGAGCTGGGTAAAGGCTTGGCATCTAAAATTGAAAGTGAGCTGACAGATGATAGTGTAAATCACGATCACGATAGCTCTACAAGTGGACTGATGGCGTACTACAAGCAACACCGTACGCAGTAACAATTTAACCTACTTAAAAGTAGGTAAACCGAGTACCTTTGAACGGGTAGCGCTGGAGTGCTTAGGGTCTGTATTTTTGTGAGAGGAGATACAGAATCCTAAGGCTCATTTAATAAAGCGTAGATGATAAAAAAATAATAATATATCATCAATTAAGAACAATTCAGCAGGCTTTTTAACACATTATAAAAGCTATCATAATCCAAGTTATAAACAGGCATACCCGCGAACTTATTTTAGGACGGGGTATCACAACGTAGAGAGTAACTATGCTTAATCCTTTTGATATCATAATTTTTGGGGGCGGTGGTGATCTTGCGTTACGCAAATTACTACCTGCAATGTACAGAGCATATCAAGAAGGGAACTTACCTGAAGGCTCACGCATCCTGCCAACAGTTCGTGAAGAAAGCAAACGTGCCGAATACATTGAAACAGCGCACAAAGCACTGCAAGAGTTTTTAAGTAAAGGTGAATTTAACGCCAAAGATTGGAAAGCATTTTCTACTTATTTAGTGCCAGTGGTGAGTAATGTTACTGAAGCTGACGATAACTGGGATGTACTTAAAGAGATCTTAGATGAGCACGATAGCACTAAATCTCGCGTGTTTTACTTATCTTTACCACCAGCCGTTTATGGCAAGTGTTGTGAAATTCTTTCTACAAAAAATTTGATTACGCCAACATCGCGTGTAGTAGTAGAAAAACCAATCGGTTACTGTGGTGAATCTGCAGAAGCAATAAACGCTAAAATTGCTGAATTTTTTGAAGAAGACCAAATTTTCCGTATAGACCATTACTTAGGTAAAGAAACAGTACAAAACCTAATGGCACTGCGTTTTTCAAATTCATTATTTGAAAACATGTGGGATGCTAAATCGATTGATAATATTCAAATTAGTCTTTCTGAAACCGTAGGCCTTGAGAGCAGAGCTGGGTTTTACGACAAAGCCGGTGCACTTCGTGATATGGTTCAAAATCACTTATTACAGCTTTTGTGCCTTGTTGCAATGGAAGCACCTAATAAGCTTAATGCTAATAGTATTCGTAACGAAAAACTAAAAGTACTCGAAGCGCTTCGTCCACTTTTTGATTCAGATGTTGATAGCAACATAGTACGCGGCCAATATGTACCGGGCGATTTAAACGGAAAAATAGTTCCTGGCTACCTAGAAGAGCTAAACGAAGGCGCTAGTAAAACAGAAACCTTTGTGGCTATTCGTGCACACATTGATAATTGGCGCTGGGCTGGCGTACCATTTTACCTTCGTACAGGTAAACGCATGGCAAAACGTTGTGCTGAAATAGTGGTTGAGTACAAAAAAGTATCGCACAATATTTATGAAGAAAATGTTGGCAACATTGAACCAAACCGCTTAGTTATTCGCCTTCAGCCTGAAGAAACGATTCAGCTAACGCTTATGTCAAAACGTTTGGATAACCTTGAAATGCAATTAGAACCGGTAACGATGAACATTGAGTTATCACAAGCTTACAGTAACGGTTTCCATTCTGATGCATATAAACGTTTAATGCTTGATGCGGCTGCAAATAACCCATCGTTGTTTATTCACCGTGATGAGGTTCGTCAAGCATGGAAATGGATTGACCCGATTGTTGAGCGTTGGCAAGAAAAAGGTAAGCCTGCACTTTACCGCGCCGGTACGTGGGGGCCTGATGATGCCGATGAACTATTAGCAGAAAACAACCATGTGTGGTTTAACACAGGTGATAAGGCATAATTATGGCGACTTTAGTTGAAAAATTTTTTGATGACAAAGATGCACTAACAAAAGAGTTATCGGCAACCTTAGAGCAATCATTAATAGATGGTATTAAAGATGATGGCCGCGCGGTACTAATGGTATCAGGTGGGTCATCACCCGCTGCAGCATATAAGCATTTATCAACCCTTGATTTAGATTGGCAGAACGTTGACGTAGCCATGGTTGATGAGCGCTGGGTTGAGCCAAATCACGAGAAAAGTAATGAAGCTTTTATTAAAAGTACGTTGTTGCAAAATTTTGGCAATGCAGCCAACTTTATAACAATGAAAAACGATGCTTCTACTGCACAACAAGGTGCTGAAAAATGTGAAGCCGAGTATAGCGCACTCAAAGCGCCTTATGATGTAACTATTTTAGGTATGGGGCCTGATGGGCACACTGCATCTTTGTTTCCACACGCAGATGGATTAGAAAATGGTTTAACCACCACTCAAACGGTTTGCGCGATTAACGCAATACAAAGCGACGTGACGGGGAGTATTACCGAGCGTATGACGCTTACTTTGCATGCAATAGCAAATTCTAAAGTGGTAAAACTACTTATTAGCGGTGAAGAAAAGCTCGCTGTTTATAAGCAAGCTAAGGCAGGGGGCGATGTTAACGATATGCCTCTGCGTGCTGTGCTAAACCATCCTGATATAAATATTGAAGTTTATTGGGCTCCATAATTTAATCAAATTTGCAGTACTCACTCAATTTTATAAAGGCAGCTAAATTAGCTGCCTTTTTGTTTGTTTAAATATTCCCCAATATGAGTAAGTTTATAGGTGAATATCTGTTAACTATTGTAAATGGGTTGCTTGGTTTTGTATGCTAAATAGCCGCGTAACGCTTTATTTTTAAGCGCATTTTAAAATTATTACGTGTATGTTTTTTGGCAACGTGCAGATTTATTTAAATTTTATTTTTAGATGGCTTATGTCATAAAACTTTCCCTTCCTTTTTCGCCTCAAAAGCATTAGCCTTAGTGCATTAACAATGAAACTTATAAAATTAAAAACGGAGCAGTAACATGGCGGAGCAACAAGTACAGCCTTTACACAATGAAAAACATGCCAACATTAAAATTCAAAACGGCATCAATGTAGAATTTATGAAAACTCAGCATTTAGTGCCTGTAGTTGCACATGAGTTTGCGCGTGTAGCAAATGAGTTTCCTATGTCGTTTGTTAAAAATAACGAAGCAGGTACTTTCCAAGCAGTTGCAATGTTTGGCCTAGAGCCAGGCGAAAACTTATTTGTTGAAGGCGACAAATGGACAGCTTCTTTTGCACCAATGGCGTCTACACGTTACCCACTAGGTTTAGTTAAACACCCAGAGCAAGACCAATTTGGTATTGTTATTGATGAAGCAAGCCCACTTGTAAGCGAAACAGACGGTAATGCGTTATTTGAAAACGGTGAAGAAACAGATTACCTAAAACGTCGCAAAGAGTCGCTAGTGTCTTTCATTGAATTTTCTCAAGTAACAGATGCGTTCACTAAATTCCTTGCTGACAAAGAGCTACTGATAGCACAAACGTTAACAGTAGACATCAAAGGCGAGAAAAAAGACATCAATGGTATTTACCTTATCGACGAGAAAAAACTAAATGAGCTAAGCGATGCAGACTTCTTAGAGCTTCGTAAGCGCGGCTATTTAGCACCAATTTACTCTTTCTTAACGTCTACTCACCAAGTAGCACGTTTAGCGCGTTTAAAAGCCAAACAAGCTTAATTTAAACACGTTAACTATAAAAAGCGCCTCAAGGCGCTTTTTTTATGCCTTTAAACTTACTTTAGTTGAAATTTACGTTTTAACCGTTCACATTGGTTTTATTACTTTTTTGATAAGGGCCAGTCATGAAAAAAATAATCTTATTATCTATTTTAGCCAGTGCGTGCATAGGGTTTAGTCACAGTGCACTAAGTGAAGAATCTCCGCTTGCCATTGCCATTCATGGTGGCGCAGGAACAATAGATAAAGCAAAATTTTCACCTGAACAAGAAAAAGCCTATCGTGCTAAATTATCCGAAGCTGTTGAAGCAGGTTACAGCGTACTTGAAAAAGGCGGGGAAAGCTTAGATGCGGTGATTGCTGCAATTACAGTATTAGAACAGTCTGAGTTTTTTAATGCAGGGCGCGGTGCAGTATATACATACGACGGTGGGCATGAACTCGACGCATCAATTATGGATGGGCGTAACCGCCAAGCTGGGGCTGTTGCAGGTGTAAAACATGTAGAGAGCCCAATTAAACTTGCTCGTTTAGTTATGGATAACTCAGTGCACGTTATGCTCAGTGGGCAAGGTGCTGAGGAATTTGCAAAAGAGCAAGGTATTGAACTTATCGAAAATAACATATTTGATACTAAACATCGTTACGATGCTCTGCTTAAAGCAAAAGATAAGCTCGATAAAGCCAAAGCAACAACTAAGTCATATCAGGCTGCACACAATGCGCTACCAGATAACTTTAAAATGGGCACTGTTGGCGCTGTTGCCCTTGATAAAAATGGTAATTTAGCTGCAGGCACATCAACTGGTGGAATGACGGCAAAACGCTACGGCCGTGTTGGAGATGCTCCTGTTATAGGTGCTGGTACGTTTGCTGAGAATGAGTCATGTGCGGTATCAGCAACCGGCCATGGTGAATATTTTATTCGCTACAACGTGGCAAGTGATATTTGCGCTCGTGTTAAATACCAAGGCAGTACAATCTCTCAAGCCGGTGATGAAGTAATAAACAAGGTATTAAAGCCAATAGGTGGTACAGGCGGTGTTATTATAATCGACACGCAGGGCAATATTAGTTTACCGTTTAACACGTCGGGGATGTATCGCGCGAGTAAATCGAATACGCAAGCAACTTATGTAGGTATTTTTAAAGACGAATAGGAATACAGACTGATACATGTGATTAAATGTCAAACAACTGAGTGTTTAATGATTTGTAGGATTAACCCGAGCCGTTAACTTTGATACAATTATGGCTCTTTTACATATTTTATAAGGTATGCGGGTGGTTAACCTAGGTCAGTTGTTTGGCGAGCTAAAAACGTGCTTAAAAAAAGATCAATTCATATTCAAAAAACGCCTTCATGGTGTTAAAAAAATAGCCGACGAAACTAAACAAGCCAATGCGCTTGAAAAAATAGCCGCAGATATAACCCGTAGCCAACAATCAAAAGAAAAACGATTAGCTAACTTGCCACAGGTAACATACCCTGAGCAGCTGCCTGTAAGTCAAAAAAAACAAGCCATTAAAGACGCAATAGCAAATAACCAAGTTGTTATTATTGCCGGTGAAACGGGTTCGGGGAAAACGACGCAAATACCTAAAATGTGTCTAGAGCTTGGCCGAGGAGTTGATGGGTTTATTGGTCATACACAACCACGTAGGTTAGCAGCACGCACCGTTGCAAATCGTATTGCTGATGAGATGAAGTGTGAACTTGGCCAACAAGTGGGATTTAAAATCCGCTTTAGCGATCAGGTTTCTAACAGCACATACATCAAACTGATGACAGACGGTATTTTACTGGCCGAAATTCAGCAAGATCGCTTTTTAAATCAATACGACACCATAATTATTGATGAAGCCCACGAGCGTAGCCTAAACATTGACTTTATTTTAGGGTACTTAAAAAACTTACTGCCTAAGCGTCCAGATTTAAAAGTTATAATTACCTCAGCAACGATTGATCCTGAGCGTTTTTCTCAGCATTTTAACGATGCGCCAATTATTGAGGTATCAGGTCGTACTTTCCCTGTTGATGTTCGTTACAACCCAATTAGCGATATTAAAAAAGAGGGTATGGAAGCAGAAGGTGACCAGTTACAAGGTATTTTTGATGCCGTTGACGAGCTGTGCGCAGAAGGCCCTGGCGACATACTTATATTTTTAAATGGTGAACGTGAAATTCGTGACACTGCCGACGCGTTGAGTAAGCGAAATTTAAAACACACTGATGTACTCCCATTGTATTCGCGTTTATCAAATGCAGAGCAAAACCGAATATTTGCACCGCATTCGCGCCGTCACATTATTTTATCGACTAACGTGGCTGAAACGTCATTGACCGTGCCAGGTATTCGCTATGTTATAGATCCAGGTACTGCGCGCATAAGCCGCTACAGCTATCGTACAAAAGTACAGCGTTTACCAATCGAGCCTATTTCACAAGCAAGTGCTAATCAGCGTATGGGCCGTTGTGGGCGTGTTGAGGCGGGTATTTGTATTCGCTTGTATTCTGAGGATGACTTTTTATCTCGCCCCGAGTTTACTGATCCGGAAATTCTACGTACAAATTTAGCCTCTGTTATTTTACAAATGCTTGCTTTGGGCTTGGGTGATATGGCGCAATTTCCATTTGTGCAAGCGCCAGATAGCAGAAATATCAATGATGGCTTGACTCTGCTTGAGGAGTTACAGGCAGTAAAGTCAGCTAAACGAGATAATAAAACTGCATTAACGCAATCTGGTCGGGAGCTGAGCCGATTACCCGTAGATCCGCGTTTAGCTAAAATGGTGTTAACAGCGCATAAGTTAGGTGCACTTCGTGAAGTTATCATCATTGTGGCTGCTTTATCTATTCAAGACCCACGTGAACGACCTCAGGAAAAACGCGCAGCAGCGAATGAAAAACACGGCCGCTTTGATGATCCTGATTCAGACTTTATTGCCTTTTTAAATTTGTGGAATTACTTAGAAGAGCAACAAAGCGAGCTGACAAACAGTCAGTTTAGAAAATTATGCCAAAAAGACTTCCTAGCCTATATGCGCCTGCGTGAATGGCAAGATATTGTATATCAAATAAGTACTGTGTGTAACGAAATGGGCATGAAGGCAACAAGTGATGTTGCTGATAGTGAAGCCGTACACAAAGCCTTACTAAGCGGTATGCTTAGCCATATTGGTTTTAAGGACGAAAAACAAGCTTACAAAGGTGCGCGTAATAGTCAGTTTCATATTTTTCCGGGGTCAGGTTTATTTAAAAAAGCGCCTAAATGGATTATGTCAGCAGAGCTTGTTGAAACGAGTAAATTGTATGCGCGCACGAATGCAAAAATCGATATCAGTTGGGTTGAACCTTTAGCCCAACATTTGGTAAAACGCAGCTACTCTGAGCCCCACTGGGAGAAAAAACCTGGGGCTGTTATTGCCTTTGAGCAACAAACTTTATATGGGTTGTTAGTTGTTAATAAGCGCCGCTGTGTGTATAGCAATATAGATCCTAAGGTTAGTCGTGAGCTGTTTGTACGCACCGCACTGGTTGAACAAGAGCTAGGTTTAAACGAGCGTTTTTTACAGTTTAACCGTGAGCTAATCGAAGATATACAAGTTCTTGAAAATAAGTCGCGCCGACGTGATATTTTAGTTGATGAACAAACCTTATTTGAGTTTTACGATAAAAAAATACCAAAAGAAATTAACAATCGAGCCGCTTTTTTAAAGTGGTATAAAACTCAAAAACAACAAAATAAACACTATCTACATATGACTCGCGATGAGTTAATGCGCCATGGTGCAAACAGTATTACAGAGTTTGATTACCCAGATACATGGCAGCAAGATAATTTAATATTACCGCTTACGTATCACTTTGATCCAGGTCAAGCGGTTGATGGTGTTGCGGTGCAAATACCCGTTGCCTTATTAAATCAAGTGCAAGAAACCGGCTTTGATTGGCATATCCCTGCGTTTAGGCACGAACTTGTTAGTGGCTTGATTAAATCGCTACCAAAATCACTTCGACGTAACTTTGTGCCCGCTCCTAATTATGCCGATGCTGTTATTGCGGCGGTAGAGCCGATGCAAGGCACGTTGCTTGACGCACTTACCACACGTTTGTTGAGAATGACCGGTGTACGCGTTGATCCTGAAGCGTGGGATTTAACATCACTTGCTTCTCATTTACGCTTACATTTTGAAGTACGCGATGAGCACAATAAACTACTTGCTCGCGGTCTAGACCTTGCGAAGCTCAAAGCAGAGCTTCAAGGAGAGGTAACCGAAACACTTTCTAAAGTTGCGGATGACGGTATAGAAAAAGCAGACTTAACACAATGGAACTTTGGTGAACTACCTAAGTCATACGTTAAAAAGCAAGGCCAGTACGAAATAAAAGCGTATCCAGCGCTGGTGGATAAAAAATCAAGTGCTGCGGTTGAGCTATTTGATAACGAAATAAAGGCACAGATTGCACACCAGCAAGGCCTTCGCCGATTGGTATTATTAAATGTGCCTTCACCTATTAAATATTTACAGCAAAATCTGCCTAATAAGGCTAAGTTGGGATTGTACTTTAATCCTTTTGGAAAAATAGCCGATTTAATTAATGATTGTATTGCCGCGGGTGTTGATAGCTTATTACTCAAATATGGCGATATTAGAACGAGCAGTGAGTTTGAAAGTGTAAAAGAAGAAATACGTGGCGAGCTAGGTGACGCTGTAGTCGATATAGCTATTCACGTTGAACAAGTTCTTAGCATTGCGCATGCGCTTCATAAAAAAATGAAAGGGCGGGTTGATTTGACCATGATCACTGCGCATGGCGATATTAAGTCTCAGCTTGAGTCGTTAATTTTTAAAGGGTTTGTGAGTCAGCATGGTGCGACTAAGCTGACTGATTTAATTCGTTATTTGAAAGCGGTTCAAAAGCGATTAGAAAAGCTCCCTGTTGACCCAAACAGAGACAGAGTGTGTGTACTTGAGCTTGATAAAGTGGCAGCTGAGTATAAAAAGCTGACTAATAAAATACCCAAAGGTATGCCAATACCCAGCGAGATAGAAGCTATATTTTGGATGCAACAAGAGCTAAGAGTTTCATTATTTGCACAAACGTTAGGGACGCCTTATCCTATTTCGTCAAAACGAATTTTAAATGCTATAAAAGAAGTTGAATAATGCTTGCATTTATCAAGAAGGTTAGTACCTTAAAGGTAGGATTTATTTTTGTTTTGAGAAGGAAACGACATAAGCATGTCCTCGGTGATTGAACCTAAAACAAAACGACTATTAGTTGTAGATGATGAGTATTTTAATTACGAAATGCTCAAACCTGCACTTGAGTCTAAATTTGACGTTAGTTATGCTGACTCTGGTCAGAACTGTCTTGCGTCTGCAATTGCCAATCCTCCTGACATTATTTTACTCGATGTATGTATGCCAGGCCTTGATGGCTATGATACATGCAGAATGCTAAAACATACGCCAGAAACTAAAAACATTCCTGTGGTTATGGTGTCAGGCCTTGAGTCTGAGCTTGAGAAGAAAACAGGGTTTGACGCTGGTTGTGATGCTTATGTAGTCAAACCGTTTGCCATAAGTGCACTGTTAGAGCAAATAAACACAATAGTTTAGAGGGAATTATGTTCACAGAAGATAAACGAAACTATAGACGCATGCAGGTAAACGCTACTGCAATGCTTACAACTATTGAGCCGGTTGCCGGCTTAACTTACACTGCTGAATGTGTAGATTTAAGTGCAACGGGATTGTCGCTGCATTTAGATGATTTATTAGAACCAAATACACTTTTGTCTGTTGATATTGCATCAACCCATCCAAGTATTGCCCCTTTAAAAGCGACCGCTAAGGTAATACGTGCCAGCAAAGAAGATGATGGCACGATTACGGCAGGGCTTGAGATAATAGAGTTTAATTAACCAATTAAATGTTAATTAATAAACTTTACAGATAAGCCCCTTTAAGTAAAAGCCTTCAGGGTAGCTGCCCGCAATTGGGTGGTCAGCTGCTTGGTTTAAACGCTCCATTATTAACAAGTCTTTACCCGCGTCTAGTGCTGCGTCTGCTACTACTTTCTGAAATAAGTTTTGTTCCATTAAGCCAGAGCAAGAGAATGTTAATAGTGTGCCGCCTGGCTTTAATATTTGCATAGCTATCATATTGATATCTTTATAGCCCCTGCATGCACCTGTTAGCTGCGCCTTGTTGTCGGCAAATTTAGGTGGGTCCATAACAATGGTGTCGAACTGTTTACCTTCGTCTCTGTACTGGCGTAAAAGTTTAAAAACATCTTGCTTAACAAAATCGACTTTATTTAAATCTAAATTATTATGCTCAACATTACGTTTAGCGGTATCGAGTGCTGGTTGTGATACGTCAACGTTGGTAACATGTGTACAGCCACCACGAAGCGCATAAAGTGAGAATGTCCCTGTGTAGCTAAAGCAGTTAAGCACTGTTTTATCTTTTGAAAAACGCTCAAGTGCTGCACGGCTATCGCGTTGATCTAGGTAAAACCCGGTTTTATGACCTTCTAAAATATCTACCTCAAGCTTTAAACCATTTTCTTCAATAAGCACTGGCTGCGTTGGCTCCGAGCCCCAAAGTACCCCTTTAATTGGCTCTAACCCTTCTTTTGTTCGTACGTCTACGTCTGAACGTTCGTAAATGCTGCTGCCTGGAAATATAGCCATCAGTGCGCCTACAATTTCACCTTTGTGGCGCTCTGCACCTGCGCTTAGTAGTTGGCATACAAGTACATTATCAAACTTATCGATTGTAACACCCGGTAAGTAATCAGACTCAGCGGCACATAATCGGTAACCAGTTAATCCGCCTTCTTCAATTACTTGGCTACGAGCTTCAAGTGCTCGGCGTAAGCGTCTCTCAAAAAAGTGTTGATCTATAATTTCTTTTTCGTCAAAGCTCCAAACACGCGCTCGGATCTGAGAATGCGGGCTATAGGCTGCTGTTGCTAAATATTTACCTTCACTGTCGTGAATAGTTACCGTATCGCCCAGTCCCGGTTTACCTTTGATCTTTTTAATGGCTTTAGAAAATAACCATGGGTGTTTTCTTTTTAATGATTTATCGCGACCAGCTTGGAGATAAACGGCAGATGACATAAGGCTTCTCGGTTGTATTAAATAAGCGCTGTATTTTAGTCAAGGCAGGGGCAACATACAATGAATGTTTTGCATGAAGCCTATAAAGCGCGGTAAAGTATGACTAATTCAATATGTTAATAAATTTTGGAAACTCCCTTGGCAGAAACCACGTTATCTCCCGCATTACAAATACTCTCTGGGCAATGTCGTGACTTTATTACATCGCTTAAGCATGCTGATGTTGCTCACGATATTACCCATATAGAACGTGTGGTTAGGGTGGCAATACAACTTTGTGAAGCTGAAAATGCCAATATGGCGATAGTTTTACCTGCAGCATGGTTACACGACTGTGTCGCAGTGGCTAAAAATCACCCTGACAGAGCCAAAGCATCGACTATGGCAGCCGATAAAGCGATTGGGTTTTTAAAAGGCTTAGGTTATGACGCAAACTTGTTTGAAGAAATTCATCATGCAATAGCGGCACATAGCTTTAGTGCTAACATTAAAATTAAAACGCTTGAGGCGCAAATAGTACAAGATGCAGATAGAATGGATGCTCTTGGTGCGATTGGTGTTAGCCGTTGCATGAAAGTAGGGGGCTCTATAGGGCGTTTACTTTACAGCCCTGACGACCCTTTTTGTACAACTAGAGAGCCTGACGATAAAAAATTTACTTTAGATCATTTTTTTATAAAACTTTTAAATATTGCTAAGAGTATGAACACGCCATCAGCTAAAGCTGAAGCGCAAAGACGCACTCACTATATGGATGCGTTTTTAGAGCAGTTAAAGTCAGAGATCGGTGAGTAATATGAGCAACAAAACAATGCCTTTATTATCGGGGGTTGATCACTGCCACATAAACGTAAATAATCTTTCGAATGCAGTGACTTGGTATGAAAAAGTACTTGGTTTTAAAGTAGTTGAGGAGCTTGCGTTTTGGGACGAGGCAGGCAAAGGGCCTTTAACACTCCAAGACCAAAATACCACAACACGCTTAGCATTGTTTGAAGGTGAAGTTCGCAGCAAAGGAATTGCGTTTGGTGCTACTGGAGAACAATTTATAGCGTGGCTTGCGCACTTCAAATCAATGGACATAAAAACAGTATTAGCCGACCACGGTGTTACGTTCTCAATATATTTTAAAGATGAAAGCGGTAATAGCCATGAAATAACATCTCATGATTATGAACATATCAAGATGTTTTACCCATCTGTTGAGCAGGGCTCGCACAGTGCTAAAAAGAGTTAACGCTCTTGATTGCTTTGCTTGATATTGAGTATTTCGTCTAGTTTATTAACTAATAAATCAATAATAGCTGGGTCAAAGTGGCTACCTGCTTGGTCTTTCATATGAGCAATTGCTTTTTCTACACTCCACGCGTCTTTATATGGACGCTTAGATGTGAGTGCATCAAATACATCTGCAACAGCAACAATTCTTCCTTCGATTGAAATTTCATCGCCTTGTAAACCGTAAGGGTAACCTGTTCCATCCCATTTTTCGTGATGCTCTATTGCCAACGTGTGCGCGAGTTGAAGCAATGGAGATGATGAATTAGCTAAGATTTTTGCGCCAATTAAGGCATGCTCTTTCATGTGTTCAAATTCTTGCTCTGATAACTTTCCGGGCTTTAATAAAATTGCATCGGGAATGCCTATTTTTCCAACATCATGCATAGGGGCTGCCTGATGTAGAAGCTCTGCTTGATTTTCTGACATGCCAATGCCTAACGCAAGAACTTTACTGTACTGGCTCATACGAACTATGTGCTCACCCGTATCGGTATCTTTATACTCTGCGGCACGCCCTAAGCGCTGAACTAAATCTATATGTGCTTGCTTTAATTGCTCTGCTTGTACCAAAGAAAGGTGTGTTTTAACACGCGCTCTTACAATAGCAGGGCTTATTGGCTTGGTTATGTAGTCGACCGCGCCTAATTCAAACCCTTTATACTCATCGCTCTCGTCACCAAGGGCTGTGACAAAAATAATGGGGATGTGTGCTGTTTTTGGATTACGTTTAACGTGTTCACATACTTCAAACCCATTCATATCTGGCATCATTATGTCGAGTAAAATGAGTTTGGGTAATTCTTTTTCAAGCAACGTTAAGGCTGCTTCTCCAGATTTTGCAAAGGACAGCCGGTACTGATCGCCCAGTATTTCTCGCATAACCTTAAGGTTCGCAGGCTCATCATCAACAATTAAAACCCGAGGCCTTTGTGCAGAAAAAATCATCTATATACTCATATATCGTTTAGTTTTTTTAGTAATGCGTCCAATTTGAGAATCGCATTTTCAAAATCAAATTCATCAAATGCATCGGCTATTGCGGCAATGTCATCTGAAAAGGGGTCACTTGAAAACTTTTGCAGGTTTGTCAATGCATTATCGTTTAATTCAGCGTTTTGTGCTGAGTCATAAAGTGCTTTACACAGCTCTGTTAATTCATCAATTGACACTACATTGTTTTTACTTTCAGGTTTATTAGGTTGATCACATTCTTTTGTCGTTAACAATTGAGAAATAACAGCCAGCTCAGCTTTTATTGATTGTAAAATATTATCAACGTCCTCGTCTTGTTTAATAGCTTGCTCTAGATTTGATAAAAGCCTCATTAGTGCAATAAGACCAAGGTTTCCAGCAATCCCTTTCAAGGTATGTATTAGACTATAGCTATTTTGAGTGTTTAGCTGAGGCTCGTTTAGAAGTGTGTCGAAGCGTTTGTCATTGTTTTTAATAAATTTAGTGATTTCAGTCAACTGTTTACACTTTGATCCCCATAACGCTAACCCTTTTTTAAAGTCGATGTGTTTTGCATTTGGATCTGTTTGTGCTATCTCGATTTCTTTCGAAACACCCAAACCAAGTACTTGTGCAATTTCTTGATTTAATTGATTAATGTCAATTGGTTTGTTTGCAAACCCGTTCATGCCTGCTTTTTTAGCTAACAGTTTATCTTGCTGTAAAACGCTGGCGGTTAAAGCAATAATAGGAATGTTTTTTAACCGTTGTTGTTTTTCTATCTCACGTATTTTTATCGAGGCTTCAATACCGTCACATTCAGGCATGTGAATATCCATTAAAATGACATCAAAATCGTGTTGTATGAAGGTGTCAATTGCCTCAAGACCATTACTTGCTTTTGTAACCGCATGATGATCCCTGGAAAGTAATAACGAGAGGAGCTCAGTATTTTGTTCTATGTCGTCAACGACCAAAATTCTTAAGGCAGGTAATTGTGTATGAAGGCCATCAAAATAGTCAATTTTTTCTTCATCACCCACTTTAAGAGGAAGCGAAAAATAAAAGCAGGTGCCTTTATTAATTTCACTGACTAAATTTATAGTTCCCCCCATCAGCTCAACAAGTTGTTTGCTGATAGTTGTTCCAAGCCCTGTTCCACCAAAGCGGCGGGTAGTCGTTCCGTCAGCTTGGACAAAAGGTTGAAAAATAGCGCTCACTCTATCCTTTTCAATCCCAATGCCGGTGTCTTGCACTTCAAAAAATAAATGCCCATTTTGTGTGGTGCTTACGGTAATGGTCACAGAGCCATGCTCTGTAAACTTAATCGCATTGCCAATAAGGTTAGTTAAAATCTGTCTTAACCTGTCTGGATCACCGTAATAGGTATTTTGCACTGATTCTTTAATAGTAAGATGAAGTAAAAGATCTTTCTTTTTTGCTTCTAACCAAAACGTTGAAATGATGCTGTCTATAACAGGTTTAAGGCTAAAGTGAACTGCTTCAATGGTCAACTTACCTCGTTCTAATTTAGCTGAATCGAGTACCTCGTTAAGCAAGCGAAGAAGCGAACGGGCTGCGTTATTAACGGTAACAAGGTGCTTTTGCTGCTCATTATTGAGTGGTGTATCCATGAGCAGGTCGCTAAAGCCGATAATAGAGTTCATAGGGGTGCGTATTTCGTGGCTCATATTAGCCATAAACGACTGTTTTGCTTGTGCGGCTTCTTCAGCGATGAGTTTCGCTTTTTCGAGCTTCTCCTCGTACTCTTTACGCTCGGTGATATCAATAAACACGCCATCTATCCACTGAGCTTCGTCTTTATTATTAAAGTAAAAACTACCTTGGTCTAATAACCATAAAACTTTACCATTTCTATGACGAATTCTATATTCGATAGAATATTGGCGCTTTTCTTTAACTGCAGTAGTTACTGCATCTTTTACTGCCTGTTGGTCAGTTTTTAAAATAAGGTCGTTAAACTCTAAGCAATGCTCGGTAAATTCATTTGATTGATAACCTGTTAACTCTAAAATACTTGGACTTATGAATAACATACTCCAATTATCATCTAGCCTACATCTAAATACAGCACCCGGCATATTGTTTATTAAAGAACGGTATTTTTGCTCTTTTTCAACAAGGCTACGTTGTAATTCACGTTGTTCGGTTAAATCAGTGATATAGCCAACATATAATGGAGTTTGTCCTGGCTGGTTAACTTCGCCAATGCCTATTCTAATAGGAAAAAGGTGGCCTTCTTTATGTTTTGCAAAAATTTCACGGTTTACACCGAGCACTTTGTTTGAGTTAACATCTTTTGCATTAGAGAGGTATTCATCGTGATGCTTAGCGAGCTTTTCATCCATTAACATTTTTATATTTTTGTTTTTTACTTCATGTTCTTGCCAGCCAAAAATATGTGTGGCTGAGGCATTAAAACTTAAAATATGCCCTCTGTGATCAATCGTTACTATGGCATCGATGGCTGTTTCGAGTATGGCATTCAGGCGAGACTCATCGGCAGACTTTTCTTCTAGCAACATTTTATAACGAACCATTCCGTTAATAACCGCGACAACGCTTGTAATAGCAACCGTAGCTGTAGCAACAGCAATTGCGACAAATGTAAGACCGGCGGATGCGTTAATATCATCGAATAGCAGTGGCGAAGTTGCAACAAAACGGGTTGCTGCCATGCCCATATAGTGCATTCCTGCAACAGCAAGGCCCAAAATAATTGCGCTTATGGTGCGGCTTTGTAGAGGCGTTAATGTAGGGAAAAATTTATCTAAGTTAAATCGACTATAAAGAGCAATAAAAGAAAGTGCTATTGCAACAAATATTGATAAAACAAACATAAGTGGGTCGTAGCGTAATAAAGGAGCCAACTCCATAGCGGCCATGCCGCTGTAATGCATTGTGCCAATGCCTGCGCCTAATAATACAGAACATAAACCAAGTATTTTGAAGCTCGCTTTATTGTTAATTAAAATAGAAATTGCAAATAGGCAAGCAAAAAAAGCAGGAAGAAAAGACAATATAGTTATTGTTGGGTCGTATTTAATATTTGTGCAGAGCGAGAAGGCCAGCATACCGATAAAGTGCATACTCCAAATACCGGCCGAAAATATTGCTGCGGCAGTAAATTTTGCTAGGCGTTCATAATTATGAAATTTTGTTTCTTTGGCTAAATCAATTAATCGGGTTGTAAAAAAAGAAGCAAATATTGCTATTAAAACAGATATAGATACTAAAAGAGGGTCGTAAACGCCGTTAACTACTAGGCTAGGGTCGTGGTCTGTAATAAAAAATGCAGATAGCATATTGGCTCAAAAATTAGTCTTTAGGTAGCCAGTTTAATATATTCATCATATAAATAAATACTTAATTGACTAGAGGGGTATAAAAAATGAGTTTGTTTCAATTTTTTAACGTATAGTTTTCAAGTTATTATTTTTTATATTTATTTTGTCAAACTGATAGAGAAGCATTTTGCTATCATATGAATGACACAGATGATAACCAACATGGGGTTACATCAAATTAGTATATAAATTTTTGTAGTGAATACTTAAAATTAGGTCAATGAGAGAAAGTAGTGTTTGATTACCAGCTAAAAAAAAGTAAACGAAGAAAAACAGTCGCTATAAAGGTACATGATCAAGCTGTTACTATATATGCTCCCCATTATGTTGCCCAAAAACAAATCGATAGTTGGTTACTTGAAAAGCAGCCCTGGATTGAAGCACAATTAAAAAAGCAGCTTAATGCAGTCGATACTAAGCAGTATCCCCTTATCCATAATAAAATTAAGATGTTTTCTGAGTGGGTTAAATTAAGTTTTTTAGAAAGTTCGTTATCTGATATTCAAGAACACAATAATGTTTTGTTGGTAACACACTCTACTAGAATAAAAAATCACAATGGTAAATACGAAAGTTTGATTAAACAGTATTTAGAAGAGAAGTTGGCGGCGTATATTGAAATGCGTATTAGCTATTATTGCAAAATAATGAAAGAAGAATTGCCTCAAAAGTTAAGTATTGCCATATATAAACGCCGTTGGGGGAGTTGCAACAGCAGGCGAGAGCTAACTTTTAATTTACACCTAATAGGGGCTCCTCATGCCGTGATTGATTATGTAATAGTGCATGAACTTGCTCATTTGCAGTATTTAAACCACAGTAAGGACTTTTGGGCTAGAGTAGAGGCATTTTTTCCTGATCATAAAATTGCATCAGATTGGCTAAAAGCAAACGGAACAAGTTTACAGTGGGTGTTTTAAGCTAATTTGAATATAGGAATATAGGAATATAGGAATATAGGAATATAGGAATATAGGAATATAGAAGAAGTGGTGGAGGGAGCTGGATTCGAACCAGCGAAGGCTGAGCCGTCAGATTTACAGTCTGATCCCTTTGGCCGCTCGGGAACCCCTCCACACTATTTTTGTTACATTTGGCCCCACTTAACTTAGCGGTAAGAAAAGTGGTGGAGGGAGCTGGATTCGAACCAGCGAAGGCTGAGCCGTCAGATTTACAGTCTGATCCCTTTGGCCGCTCGGGAACCCCTCCAATGCAACGGCGCTGATAATAGCAAAATGTGCCTTTAAGTAAAGAAAAAAGCTAAAGAAAATTTAAATAAAGCCGATAAATATTCATTACTCATTCCAATCGGCTAAAGTCTATGCAAATCGATGATTTGTTAATCACAGAGCAGCAATTAAGTACTCGGTTAAACCAAAGTGTACATGCAGACCGCCGTGGTGAATTTTCATTGCTGTTAGCAATGCTTTCACAAGATGCTTTAGATTTTAGTCAATTTCATTTACCTAAAACTGAAATTGAAGAAAACACAACTCAAGAAGCGCAGTTAAGAGAGCAATTAGGAGCAGGACCAAAGCAGCTATTAGCACCCAGTGAATTTAATATGCTAATTGGGCAGTTTAATGCACAGCGTTTGTCTTTGGTTGGTGAGAATAAAGGCATGGTCGATATAAAGCTAAATCAGTGTTTAAACCCTGAGCCCTTTTCGATTAGAGATGATGTAAACCACATACCCCTACCCATTATAGATAATTGTGAACTTGCTGTGCGAAGACGTTTACAAAAAGACGAAATAGAAATAGATAATCCAAAAATGGATGTCGCAGGCTTTTATGACGTTCTAACAGACGTAAATCAGCGTGAACCATTACATTTGACGATGGCATAATTTATGATTTCATCAAATAGTGTCTAGTTACACTACCCATCACTGATTAAATTTTACGACTGCACCAAATCCGAATTGACTAAAAATTGATTTAATGTAAAAAAAGCATCCAAAAATTAAATGCAATTGCTATAATGGCTACAAATGGTATGACATGAATGCCGTTATCATTAAACCAAGGTAATTAGGAACGTAATGAAGAAAACATTCACGCTAAATCACGAGAAAATCAAATACCCTCGTATGGTTGATGCTGCAAAGCATGAAGTGAAAAAATATTTGAAAAGAGAGCGCAACAAAACTCTACCAGAAGATGCAGATTATTGGGCATTTGACTGTAAGTTTGGTAAAACGGTTGAAGATGCGCAAGTGGTTCATGTAGCTGAAATCAGCAACTGTATTAGCGATATTGAAAAGCAAGAATTGATGTCTTTTTACTTAGAAATATTGGCAAAACCTGCACAGCGTCAACAGCTAGACCTTGATAACGACGAGTAATAATTAGCGTTTGTGCATATCAAATTATTTAAATGGGCCATTGGCCCATTTTTTATGCCTATAGACTACCTTCAAGCTTTTTTCTTTTGAGCTAGCTCAAAGTATTTCACATTGTTTTAGGGCTTTAACTGTTAAATTGTTATTAACACTACTTTTTCCTTCAATATTAACCACTTAATTAATAGGGGTAGTACTAAACCTAAAAGTTATAGAGAAAGTTGTGTTTAATAAATTTACGAAGCTATGCATTAAATGTGAGTATTTAATTAGCAACGGAGTAAAGTAAACAATGTACTTCACTTAAAAAGAGGGGATTACGCGCTATGGCATTTTTTGTATTTTTTTGCGCTGCCACAAGGGCAATCATCATTCCTGCCAACTTTTATATCAGCGACCGGAAATATAATACCATCGAGATATCGCCACTGGGTTTGCTCTTTTATAAATTGAGAGCGCTCATGTAACACACAATATAGGTTTTGATAAAAATAGGTAGCTTTAAACTCAACGACCCCTTTATTTTCATCGCTGTTTGTTTCAATAACAGATAAGCTTACAAATCGACAACTGGTGGCAAATTCTTTAATTTCATTTACAGGGTTTTCAGCTTGCTTTTCACTTGCATATGTTTGGTATACGTATTTAGCATTTTTTTGTACGTAAGCTGTATACCTAGAGCGCATTAACTGCTCGGGTGTTTCTGCTTGTTTATCACCTAATAGCAGTGGTTCACAGCAATCTTCGTAATTTTTTTGGTTTCCACAAAAGCAAGTGTTGTTATTTAAATAATTCATAATTGTTACATAAGATTTAAAACATCATTTTAGCAAGCTTGCTGTATGTAAGGTATATCAAGTACGTCAGAATTTTTAGTAAAACAGTATAACTTTGTTTTTGTGTTACTTAAGTTAAGCGATAAGTTGCTCAATAACTGATTGTTTAACATATCAGTCCATGTAATGACCGCTGCAAAGTTACCATTATGCAGTGCGCTACGCAGTACATATTCTAAATTTACTAAATGTTTTTGCCTAATGACTAATAGTTTACTTGTGTCTATTGAACATGAATCAAGCAAAGCTTTACTAGGAACATGATCTGGTGCGATTAATAAAGTCCAAGCATTTAAACTATTATACTGGTGTAGCACCTTTAACAGCTCAAACGTTGCCGATATATCATCTTCAATTTGAATCACGTTAACACAATCAGATAGTTCGTCTTGCTGATAGCTTTTTACTGTTCTTACGGTTATTGGCTGTAACATATCATCTCGCTCACTGGGTTTATATACAGTACATGTATACAGTAGTTTATACAGTGTTATGGCGCAAGTGTTTTTTTGCTATTTTTTTATACAAATTTATATTCTATTTTTAAGGATATGTATTTTAATGTTTATATTGTTGATATTTATCGCTTTTATTTAAATTGGAATGTTAGTGGGTGAGTGTTTTTTATACAGGTTGAAAAGGTTTGCTTACGTTTTTTATAAATTTAAATTATAGCTCTGTACTGTATACAGTACTTTTACGAGCTAAGTTTCGGGCTTTTACTAAGGGGCAGGGGGGATTAAATGGGCATATTGTAATTGATGAATTTGTTCATATAAACTGGCTGCATAACATTGGGCATCCTTAAAACGCTTTGTTTCTATATATTTTCTTAAATCAGCAAGCGCAACTGTAGCTGGCTCATGGCCCTGGCTACTCGATAAGCTAAGCCAAGCAACTCCATGAAATACACTTTGTGGAACACCTTGGCCTTTTACAAAAAACAAGCCTAAATAAAATTGCCCTCGGTGATCACCAGACATTGCCGATAAGCGCATCCACTTTGCAGCTAAAGCAGGCTGGTTATTTTTTAAATAATATAGCGCCTTATTCAGCGTACTTTGTTGAGAGCTATCATTTTCAGGTGACGAATTAGTATCGCCTGGTTGTGTCACAAAAGACAAAATATTGTCTAATTGTTGTTCTAAATCATAACCTGTTGGTGTGGTTTTTATCATATGCTGTCATTCGGTATAGTTAACTACTTCAATAGTTTAGTATATCGCAAGGTAAAATGTCCTGAAAAATATACTTTTTATGATAAAATCTCACTACTTTTTATTGTTGTAAGTTCATTATGTTAGAAGCTTTATTTAAAATTAACGAAAATGGGTCCACGGTTCGACGAGAATGCATCGCCGGAATGACTACTTTTATCACAATGGTTTACATTGTATTCGTGAACCCTGCGATGTTAGCAGAAGCGGGAATGGATCAAGGTGCTGCTTTTGTTGCTACTTGTATTGCTGCTGCAATAGGTTGTTTTATTATGGGGTTATGGGCCAATTACCCATTAGCTTTAGCACCTGGCATGGGGTTAAACGCCTTCTTTACGTATGGCGTTGTATTAGGTATGGGATACACCTGGGAAGCTGCGTTGGGCGCAGTATTTATGTCGGGTTGTATATTTTTATTACTAAGTTTATTTAAGGTTAGAGAATGGATAATAAATGCCATTCCATTAGTTTTAAAACGGGCTATTGCGACAGGCATTGGCGCATTTTTAGCCTTAATAGCACTTAAAAATGCAGGCATTATTGTGGCAAGCCCCGCTACATTTGTGCAGTTGGGTGACATAACATCTGCGGGACCGTTACTGGCTATATTTAGCTTTTTTATTATTGCGGCATTGTTATATCGTGATTTTAAAAGTGGAGTGTTGATCAGTATTTTATTGGTTACTGCTATCTCACTTGGTTTAGGTTTAGTTGAATACCAGGGAATTATTGCTGCACCGCCTTCAATTTTACCTACTTTTATGCAGTTGGATTTTGCTGCTGCTTTAGAACTTTCAATGCTTAGTGTTATTTTTGCATTTTTGTTTGTCGATTTGTTTGACACGTCAGGTACTCTTGTAGCTGTAACGCAAAAGGCTGGTCTTGCAGATGAAAAAGGAAACATGCCACGCTTAGGACGTGCACTCAGTGCCGATAGCTCAGCTACCATTGCAGGTGCAATGTTAGGTACCTCAACAACCACATCTTATATAGAGTCAGTTGCGGGTGTATCTGTTGGTGGGCGTACAGGTTTAACTGCAGTGGTAGTTGGTTGCTGCTTTTTGCTAATGATGTTCTTTGCACCGTTAGCTAATATGGTACCAGCTTATGCAACAGCGGGCGCAATCTTATATGTTGCTGTACTTATGTTACAAAACCTAAAGTTTGTGGACTGGGACGATATGACAGACGCTATTCCAGTAGCCGTTGTGCTGTTAATGACGCCGCTTACGTTTTCAATTGCGCATGGTATTGCGCTTGGCTTTATTTCATATACGGCGGTTAAGTTGCTTTGTGGTAAACGCAGTGAAATAACAATTAGTGTATGGATATTAACCGTGTTATTTATTGTTAAATTCGCGTTTTTATCATAAATAACAAAGTTTTGTTTTGATATATAACTACCAGCGACGTTATGTGATTTATCCCTGTTGGGGAAGCTAAACTCTCGGTTATAAAATTTAATGCTAAAAAAGCCCATACACAGTATGGGCTTTTTTTATTATTCAGTGGAAAGCTGCTGTTACCATTTCTTTTTTGGAGCAAACAGCACATCTAAATCGTCTTGTTCTTGCTCGTTTTTCTTTTTTAGGGCGCTTGCGTTAGATGCTTTTAGCTCGACGCTAATTTCCTCTAAGTAACGTTCCACTTCTTGACGTTTAGCATTTACATATTCGTCTGAATAAGGCACTGCACTAAGCGTTGCGTAGGCTTTTTCAAAATATTGTCTAGCAGAGCCAACCATACTCGCAGAACGTGCCGAAATACCGCGTTTAATTTGGCTTTCTATATTTATTTTAAGCTGTAATTTCTCAAGTAGTTTGTCTTCGCCTGTAAATACTTGGCTATTAACACGGCCCTTAGTGTGTTCAGAACGTAGGATCACACGTAATTTTTTAATCCCTTGAATTAGCGCAACAAGCTGTTTGTCGTTACTTGGTAATGCTAGTGACTCACTACTGGTTCCTTGCACCGGGTTAGAGAGATGCTGTTTCATTTCTTCTAAGCGGCTCTTTAGCGCTTTTGAGGTTGGCGAATGCGTAACCATTGTTTTGAGTGCTTCGGCAATTCGGCTTTGTAGAACCCTAATAACGTTTTCAGATAGCGGAATATTAGCCTGGTTCATTAATGCTTCTTCAGTTTCTTCAATGATCGCCTTTTGTTTTGTGAGTTCTTTTCGGCGCTCATTTTCTTGTTTTTCTTTGTGTTGCTGAACAGCACTTACCCAAAGTGCAATCACAACCAAAGCAACTATAAGGACAATTATAATAGACACGATCATGGTGTAATTCTCGGATTCATAACCTAATTTTTTAATATTACATTAAATATAAGCCATCGGGGTAGTTTTGCGCGAATTAACTTCAAATTAGGTAAATTAACTGTCGTTAAATATAAGGACTATGAGATTAATTCGTCTAATCTTGGCTACCTCAAGTATATTTATTATGCTAGCCTTGATCACCACTTCGATAAATGCACGCTATAAGCTTAATCAACGCTACCAGTAAAACTGATCTAGCTTTATAGAATTGCCTTTATTTATAATAAATTACAACGTAAAAATGCAACCATGAAATTACAACAACTCAGATACATAGTAGAAGTACAAAATCATAAATTAAATGTTTCAGCAACGGCTGAGAGTTTATTTACCTCACAGCCTGGTATTTCTAAACAAGTACGTATGTTAGAAGATGAGTTAGGTGTTCAAATTTTTGGGCGAAGTGGCAAGCATTTAACGCATGTAACTAGTGCCGGTGAAGATATTATAAATATCTCGCGTGAGATACTTTCAAAGGTAGAAGGTATAAAAGCGGTAGCTAACGAGCACACATTACCAGACCAAGGTAAGCTCAATATAGCAACAACGCACACTCAAGCACGTTATGCTTTACCTAGTGTGATTCAGGGGTTTATGAAAAAATACCCTGCAGTATCATTGCATATGCACCAAGGTACACCGCAACAAATATCTGATGCCGCAGCAAGGGGCGATGCCGATTTTGCCATTGCAACTGAAGCGCTTCATTTATACTCTGATTTAGTTATGTTGCCTTGTTATCATTGGAACCGCAGTATTGTTGTTGCAAAGGATCATCCACTGGCTAAAAAAGCCAATAGTTTAACGGTAGCGGATATTGCCGAATACCCGCTTATTACTTATGTATTTGGTTTTACGGGTCGCTCTGAATTAGACAAAGCATTTAGCGCCCATGGGTTAGAGCCGCATATTGTATTTACGGCGACTGATGCCGATGTAATTAAAACCTATGTGCGTTTAGGGCTTGGCGTAGGGGTAGTGGCTTCAATGGCGATTGATGAAATCACTGATACTGATTTAGTCTGCATTGATGCAAGTCACTTATTTGAAGCTAGCACTACAAAAATTGGCTTTAGAAAAGGCAGCTTTTTACGTACTTATATGTATGACTTTATAGAACGATTTGCGCCGCATTTAACAAAAGAGCGTGTGGAGCGCGCGAGTTTATTACGTAATCAAGACGATGTAGATAAGTTATTTGAAGATATAGAGTTACCTGTAAAGTAGCACTGGGTCTGATAACAAAAACCGACTATTTATTGATAGTCGGTTTTTTTGTTTAAGGTTAGCCTAACACTCGATAATGTTAACGGCTAAACCACCGCGCGCGGTTTCTTTGTATTTTGTTTTCATATCATTACCTGTTTCAAGCATGGTTTTTATTACTTTATCAAGTGATACTTTTTGCTCGCCACTACCACGAATTGCCAATCGAGAAGCATTGATGGCTTTTATAGCCCCCATCGCATTACGTTCAATACAAGGAACTTGCACTAAGCCGCCAACAGGGTCGCACGTTAAACCTAAATTATGCTCCATGCCTATTTCAGCTGCGTTTTCAACTTGTACAACATTACCACCCACAATTTCAGTTAATGCTCCGGCGGCCATTGAACACGCTACACCCACTTCGCCTTGGCAGCCCACTTCGGCACCAGAAATAGACGCATTTTTTTTATATAAAATACCAATTGCAGCGGCTGTTAGTAAATAACGCGTGGCAATGTCGCGGTCTACTTCTTTTACAAATGTATGATAGTACATAAGCACGGCGGGTAGAATGCCTGCAGCACCATTAGTGGGGGCTGTTACCACTCGTCCACCGGCGGCATTTTCTTCATTAACGGCAAGTGCAAATAGATCGACCCAATCCATTGCTCTGAGTGGATCGTTGCTCACCTCGATATTCAGTTTTAAGTACAGGCTGGGGGCACGTCGTTTTACTTTTAAACCGCCAGGTAAAATTCCTTCAGTACGCATTCCGCGCTCAATACAGGCTTTCATTACTTGCCAAATATGAAATAACTCATCTTTTATAGCGTCTTCGGTTCGAAGTGTGCGTTCGTTTTTCATCATCAAGCTAGATACACTCAGGCCTGAGTCTTTACACATTTCAAGTAGCTCTTTTGCGCTACTAAAAGGGTATGGCGCTGGGTTTTCTTCTCTAATATCGAGCGCTGCTTGCTTTTCGTTTTCAAATTCTTCGTCGGTAACAATAAAGCCGCCGCCGATAGAGTAGTACACTTTGCTATAAAGCTTTTCACCATTATTTGAAGCAATAATCTCCATTGCATTAGAGTGCTTTGGGAGCGTTTTACGACGATGAAAAACAATAGCACCTTGCTTAGGAAAGTTGGCTTTGTGTGTTTGGTTTAAATAAATAACTTGTTCTTGCTCGATAGTTAATAAAATATCATCGACTAAATCGGCATCGATTGTTTCTGGGTCATAGCCTGCTAAGCCAAGTACAACAGCTTTGCCAGAACCATGACCTATACCTGTTTGACCTAACGATCCATATAACTCTACTTTTATATCGGTAACACTTTTTAATAGCTGTTTTTCATGGAGTTCATTAACAAATAAGCGTGATGCGCGCATTGGGCCAACGGTGTGTGATGACGAAGGGCCAATACCAATGCTAAACATATCAAATGCACTGATCATAGTGTGTGTCTCTTATTAATTTACTCAGCCCGAGGCTGCTCTTTGAACGGTCGAGCATAATAACGCGGAATTGTTAGCATGTAACTATTATTAACGAAGATTTAAACTGGTAAGGCTAGTTGTTTTGTAAAGTTTTTTATAATGCTAGCAGTTGCTCCCCAAAGTAACCCATGGGGGGTAACAAACCCCTGCAGAGTGATTTCTTTACCAAAACGTTGAAATGGCAAAGGTTGCCAGTTAGCTTCAGTACTTAATTCATCTAAGGAGAGTAAAAAGCTAGCCTGTACTTCATTGTGATCGTTTACCCACTGCGTATTTTTATTCAAAACACATACGTAGGGACGAATACTAAACCCAGTTAAGGTGGAGTACTCTGGTAAATTGCCAAGGATATTTACATCTTTGTGCGCAATGTTTAACTCTTCTTTCAATTCACGTAGTGCCGTTGTACGAAGCGTTTTGTCGCTTGCCTCAAATTTACCACCGGGTAAGCAAATTTCACCTGGGTGATGATGCAAATAAGTAGGGCGCTTACACAGTAAAATATGTGCCTGTCCGGCTACATCTATAATGGGCAACATAACGGCACTGGCGCGTTTATTTCGAGAGTCTTTTATTTGATTTGGCGCAGCGGTTGGGCTTAATTGAAAGCGCGTTTTAATTAAGTCACTATTCAAGATCACCTACTCTTTAATAAAGGTAAAATTTTATTTACCTTATCGTAAGTCTCTTGGTATTCCAATTCGACTTTAGAATCAGCGACAATTCCGCCTCCGGCCCAACAGTAAATATGCTGCTTATAGCAAACTAAAGTACGAATAGTAATACTGGTATCCATATTACCGCAGGCACTTAAATAACCTATAGAGCCACAGTAAACGCTGCGCTGATGAGGTTCTAGTTCTTCTATAATTTCCATCGCGCGTATTTTGGGGGCCCCAGTAATAGACCCACCAGGAAAAGCGGCCTCGAGTTGATCAACGGCTGTTTTATTGATATCAAGTTCGGCGGTTACTGTACTTACTAAATGGTGTACGGCCGGAAAACTTTCAATTGCAAATAAAGAAGGCACTTTAACGCTGCCGGGTTTGGCGACTTTACCTAAGTCGTTACGAAGTAAATCTACAATCATCACGTTTTCAGCGCGATCTTTGGATGAGTTTGCAAGTTTTAACGCTTGCGCACTATCTTCGTGGGCGTCAGCTTTACGTGCAAGTGTCCCTTTTATTGGTTTAGTTTCTACAATATTGTTTTGGATCGATATAAAGCGCTCAGGCGAAATTGACAAAATAGCGCCTGCAGGATGATTAATAAAACTTGAAAAAGGCGCTTTATTAGCTTCGCGTAATTTAACATACGCTGACCAAGGGTCACCGCTATATTGGGCTTTAAAGCGCTGCGCTAGATTAATTTGATAACAATCACCGCTTTTTAAATAGTCTTCAATTACAGCAAACTTTTTGGCGTATTGGGTTTGGCTCATATTAGAAAACCACTCAGACGTTAACTCAAACTTTGCGTCAATCGGAGTTGATGCTAGATATTTCTCGTAAAGCGCGCGTCTTTCAACATGTGGCTGTGAAACATAAAACCACGCATTTTGCTGTCTATCAAAAATGAGTGCATCTAAATAAAGGCCTACAGCCATTTGCGGTAAGTGTATATCTTGCTCTGCTATAGTTGGCATTTTTTCAATTATACGACCCAAGTCATAGCCGAAATAACCTAACCAGCCTCCATTAAATGGCAAGTCAAAAGGTGCTTTTGTGTTACTGAGTTTGCGCAAATGGGTATTCATTATCTCAAAACAGGTTAGCTTACTTGGCTCGCCATTGAATAATGTTTTGTTATCGCTCACTTCAAGCAAGTGTTCAGGTTCTATGGAAATTATGTCGTAGCAACTATTTACATGGTCGCTATTAGCAGAGTCGAGCAGTATGGCATGAGGCAGATGAGAAAAATGCGAAAATACATCAATACAATTTTGTGTTATTGATAATTTTATACAATTATTTTTATTGTTTAGCATTTACTACCCCTATAAGAACTGGCTCCAAACGGGCTGGGAGGGTATCATAAGTCAAATTTTTTTGGCAGCGTTTAGTATAAAATCAACGTTGTAATTAAAACAGTACAAACCACCGTCACCGGTTTGGTATAGATTACGCTTAAGCGTAAAGCTAACTTAAGGAACCATTATGAGTACAATCCGTCAGCAAGACTTTATTGATAGCATTGAAGATGCATTGCAATATATTTCGTTCTACCATCCACTTGATTTTGTTCAAGCATTAGAAAAAGCTTACAACAAAGAACAAAGTAAAGCTGCTAAAGATGCTATTGCGCAAATTTTAATTAACTCGCGTATGTCGGCTGAAGGCAAGCGTCCGCTTTGTCAAGATACAGGTATTATTACGTGTTTTGTAAAAGTGGGTATGGATGTTAAGTGGGATAAAACAGACTTAACAGTTCAACAAATGGTTGATGAAGGTACTCGCCGTGCGTATTTGAATCCAGATAACCCGCTTCGTGCTTCTATTGTTGCAGACCCTGCTGGTACTCGTAAAAACACAAAAGATAATACACCTTCGGTTGTTCACATCGATTTGGTAGCTGGTGGCGAAGTAGAAGTCATGGTTGCAGCAAAAGGTGGCGGCTCTGAAAACAAAAGTAAAATGGTTATGTTAAACCCTTCAGACGATGTTGCTGCCTGGGTAGAAAAAACACTGCCTACAATGGGTGCTGGCTGGTGTCCGCCAGGCATGCTGGGTATAGGTATTGGTGGTACTGCAGAAAAAGCTGCAGTAATGGCTAAAGAGTCATTGATGGATCCGGTTGATATCCATGAGCTTATGGAGCGTGGGGCGGAAACTACAGAAGAAAAGCTTCGCCTAGAAATATTCGAACGTGCAAACAAACTAGGTATTGGTGCACAAGGCCTGGGCGGGTTAACAACGGTTGTTGATATTAAAATTAAAACCGCTCCTACCCATGCAGCATCAAAACCAGTGGTGATGATCCCTAACTGTGCAGCAACTCGTCACGTGCACTTTACTTTGGATGGTTCAGGTCCTGCTGATTTAAAAGCGCCTAAGCTTGAGGATTGGCCTGAAGTGACTTTTGAAGTAGGTGAGGGGACACGTCGTGTAAATTTAGACACGCTGACGAAAGATGATGTTCAAGAATGGAAAATGGGTGAAACCGTTTTACTTTCAGGCACCATTTTAACTGGCCGTGATGCAGCGCATAAACGTTTGCAAGACATGATTAACTCTGGCGAAGGCTTACCTGAAGGCGTTGATTTTGATAATAAATTTATATACTACGTTGGCCCTGTAGACGCTGTTGGTGATGAAGCGGTAGGCCCAGCAGGCCCAACTACAGCAACACGTATGGATAAATTTACCGATATGATGCTAGAAAAAACCGGCATTGTAGGCATGATTGGTAAAGCAGAGCGCGGCCCTGCAACGGTTGAATCAATCAAAGAGCATAAATCTGTTTACTTGATGGCTGTAGGTGGTGCTGCGTATTTAGTATCTAAAGCGATTAAAAAAGCGCGTGTAGTTGCGTTTGAAGATTTAGGTATGGAAGCGATTTACGAGTTTGAAGTTGAAGACATGCCTGTAACGGTTGCAGTAGATAGCGAAGGTGCCAATGCACATACGCAAGGTCCTGCGATTTGGAAGGCAAAAATTGCTGAGCTTGATAGCAAATTAAAGTAATTGTTATCTTTGTTTATGAAGCGAGCCATGTGCTCGCTTTTTTATTTTAAAATCATCAATATTGAGTGAAAACTGATCTTACCAGTTGTGTGGTAATTGTTTATATAAATATAAATCATTAAATAACAATTGCTTGTGTGTTAATGGTAGATGTATTAAAAACTTTACGGAAAAATCACTGGTTACGCTAACGTAAACGTAAAGAAGTGTACCCTGGTGTTATTTTAGTTTTAATGTCTATTTTTGTAATTTATTTTAAATTTTTTATTTGTTAATAAGTTATAAGTTGATTATTTAATTTAATCACTTGGTGTTTGTTAGCTTTATCATCTTGATGTGTGGCGAACACTATCTTGAAGTGGTAAAGTCTCGACAATTTCCAGCGCGTACACCCTCTCACGGGTCAATTTTTCGGAGTATTTTAAGTGGCTGTGTTTAATCAAGTTGAATTTGATAACCATGAACAAGTAGTCTTTTGTTCTGACAAAGAGTCAGGTTTAAAAGCAATTATTGCTGTGCATAGTACCAAGTTGGGGCCTGCTGTTGGTGGGTGTAGAATGTGGGATTACGCTAAAGATGAAGACGCAGTGTATGATGTTTTGCGTTTATCAAAAGGGATGACATACAAAAATGCGGTTGCGCGCCTTCCTTTTGGTGGTGGAAAATCTGTCATTATTGGTAACGCCAAAGACATTAAATCAGAACAACTTTTCCGTGCATTTGGTCGCCAATTAGAGCGTTTAAATGGTAGCTATTACTCAGCAGAAGACGTCAATATTACCTGTGCCGACGTTGCTTTAATGAACAAAGAAACAAATTACGTTCTAGGCCTTGAGGGCAAAAGTGGAAACCCATCTCCTTTTACTGCATACGGTACTTTTTTAGGCATTAAAGCTGCACTGCAGCACCAACGCGGCCACCAAGACTTCTCGGGCATAAAAGTAGCTGTACAAGGTTTAGGGGCTGTTGCTTACGGCTTGTGTCAGCACTTAGCTAATGCAGGTGCTAAGTTGTTTGTGACAGATATAAACCAGGTTGCAATTGATCGTGTTGTTAACGATTTTGGTGCAACAGCGGTTGGTATTGATGACATTTATGACTTAGATGTAGACGTGTATGCACCCTGTGCATTGGGCGCAACCATAAACGATGACACTATACCTCGTATCAAAGCAACCATTATTGCTGGTTGTGCTAATAATCAGTTAGCACAATCACGCCATGGTGAAATTATTCGTGAAAAAGGCATTTTGTATGCGCCAGATTACGTTATAAACGCAGGGGGTATTATTAATGTTTATTACGAAACTGCGCCAGAAGGTTATACCGTTGAGGCCTCTAATAAACACGTTGAGGGTATTTTTAATACGCTAACAGAAATTTTTGCTCGCAGCGAAAAAGAGCAAAAATCGACGCACTTAATTGCAGATGAGCTTGCTCAAGAAATAATACAAAATGGCCTTTAGATTTATATTTAGGTCTTGAAGAAAGGGGATGCATTTGCGTCCCCTTTTTTGTTATTAATGCTATTTTTATGAAACAACGTTACACTTTATTTTTAATTAAGTGTGGTATGTATAATGACGTCAACTTCGAATATGCAGCCTATCGACTTTGATAGCTGGCCTCGTAAACAACATTTTGAACTATTTAAAAATTTTATCCAGCCATACTTTAATGTGTGTGTTCAGCTAAACGCACAAACACTGTTTGATTACTGTAAGGCTCAAAATATATCGTTTTTTCAAGCCTATGTTTATTGCACACTAAAAGCTTGCTTCGCTTATGAACCAATTATGTTACGAATTATAGAATCCAAGCCCTGGTTACTTACAAGCATCCGTGCAAGTGTTGTTGAACTTGATGAAGACGAGTGCTTTGTATTTAGTTATTTTGATTATTTGGGCTCTTTCAAAGAGTTCTCAGCCAATAGCGAAAAAGTAAGTAAACAATCTAAGTCAAACTCACTATTTAGCGACGCATTTGCCAATACAGAGGGGCAAGCTGATTTAATTCATATATCTGTTTTACCATGGCTTAATTTTAGCGCTTTTTCACATGCATTTAGCGAAGGGCAAAGTTTAGGGATCCCTAAATTTGTATTCGGTCAATACGACAAACAAACTGGTACGATGCCACTATCTGTTGACGTACATCACTCTTTAATGGATGGCCTACACGTTGCGCGCTTTGTGAAGGTGTTAAAAGCTGAGTGTGATCATTTTAAATGTAAATGACGGTGATAAAAAAGTATTTTAAAATCTATAGTAACCACAGCAGTTGAAAATTCATCCCGGTGAACATATTTATAAAGGCATATATATGTTAAGGGTATTGCCATGATAAATGGACTATTAATTGGTGTTTTAGTGTTATTTGTGGCGATACTTTGGCAATGGCCTTCTATTCAAGCCTCCCTTTGGCGCAATAAGTATCAACGTATGGGTTTAAGCTCTCAGCAAAAAGATATCTTACTGCGCTGTATGCCTATTTACCGAAAGATGACGGATGCTGATAGAGCCAAACTTGAGAGACATATTGTTTGGTTTTTAAATGAAAAGCGCTTTATTGGCTGCGATGGATTAAAGCTCACACCTGCCATGAAACTTATTGTTGCTGCTGATGCCTGCGTACTCGTGCTTAACAAACCGTGGCCTCTTTATACTAATGTAAAAGAAATATTATTGTACCCAAGTGCTTACTATGCCCCACAAACCACGCGAGATAGCGCCGGTTTAGTCAGTTATCATAATACGGTGAGACAAGGTGAATCGTGGCCTGGGGGAACATTGGTACTCAGTTGGCATGATGTATTAGAAGGAAGCCGCTTACCCAGTGATGGGCATAACTTGGTGTTTCACGAATTTGCTCATCAGTTAGACCAGGAAACAGGTAAAACAACAGGTACGCCACTTTTAAAAAGCTCGGCTGATTATAAAGAGTGGGCAAGGGTATTTAGTCGTGCCTTTACGCAGCTTAAAAGTCATGTGGCGTATAGTATGCCTCACGTTATTCATAGTTATGGCGCAACAAACGAGGCCGAATTTTTTGCGGTGATCACCGAAACCTTTATTGAAAAACCAGCAGAGTTACGACGCTACGATCCAGAAATATATAGAATGCTGGTTAACTACTATCAATTTGACCCCATTTCTTGGCATTAAACGTAATAAACTGCGCTTTATCAAATAACGCTGGTAACTTTTGGTTGTTTTTGTTGCAATCGGTTAAAACACACAGCAACAATAATAAGCGAGAAAGTTATGAAGAAATTGCTGCATACGGCGTTGGCTTTGTCAGTGTCATTAGCTCTTGGGCAAGCACATGCTGAATCAACCGATAAAAAAGATGAACAAAAATGGCAAGTAGATTCTCCTAAAGGGCAATTTGTTGACGCTAAAATTAGCGTAGAACAAGGCACATGGATGAACATTGATATTAGCCCAGATGGCAAAACCATTGTATTTGACTTACTAGGCGACATTTACACAATGCCAATGAGTGGCGGTACTGCAACACAATTAACCTCTGATATAGCATGGCAAATGCAACCTCGTTTTAGCCCCGATGGTAAACACATTGCGTTTACTTCTGATCAAGGTGGCGGCGACAATATTTGGGTTATGGATTTAAACGGTGAAAACCAAAGTGCAGTAACCAACGAAACGTTTAGACTGTTAAATAGTCCAGCGTGGAGCCCTGATGGCGATTTTTTAGTGGCGCGTAAACATTTTACGGCTAGTCGTTCACTTGGTGCTGGTGAAGTATGGCTATACCATAAAGCGGGTGGTAAAGGGGTTCAGCTGACTAAACGCGAGAACGACCAAAAAGATTTAGGTGAGCCAATGTTTTCACCTGATGGGCGTTATGTGTATTTTTCTCATGATGCTACACCAGGCAAAACGTTTCACTATTCGAAGGATTCTGTAGCGGGTATATATAAAATTAAGCGCTACGATCGTGAAACAGGTGAAATAGAAACAATTATTGATGGTATGGGTGGCGCAATTAGACCAACTCCATCACCAGATGGAAAAACGCTTGCTTACATTAAGCGAGACGACTTTCAAACTAGTTTGTATCTTTATGATTTAAGCACGGGTGAGCACACGCAGGTGTACGATAAGTTAGAGCGTGACATGCAAGAAACGTGGGCTATTCATGGCGTATATCCTACAATTGCCTGGACACCCGATAATAAAGAATTGGTTTTTTGGGCGGGTGGTAAAATTCAATCTGTTGACGTGACTGACAAATCAGTTAGTCCGATTGCATTTAAAGTAGAAACCACTAAAAAGATTCAACCAGCGCTTCGTTTTACTCAAAATTTAGACACTGATGAATTTGACGTAAAAATGCTGCGTAATGTGCAAGTAAGCCCCGACGGTGAAACCGCTATTTTTGAAGCGTTAGGTTATATTTATAAACGCGATTTAGAATCTGGAAAAATTAAGCGTTTAACAAAACAAACAGATCATTTTGAATTATTTCCGCAGTATTCTCGCGATGGTAAAAAAATAGTTTACACCACGTGGAACGATAACAAGCAAGGGCAAGTGCGCGTTGTATCTTCTCGCAGTGGTCGAGGAGACACAATTACACAAGAGCCAGGCAAGTATGTAGAACCAACGTTTAGCCCAAGTGGTAAAACGGTTGTCTACCGTAAAGCCAGCAGTGGCAGTATTTTAAATCCTAAATGGTCATTGAATCCAGGTATTTATAGCGTTAGCGCAAAAGGCGGTAAAAGTGAGCTGATTTCTAAAAGTGGATATCAACCACAGTTTGGGGCAGACAACGACCGTGTATTTGTAATGAGCCCATGGCCAAAACCATCGCTGAGTGTTGTAGAGCTAGAAAGCAAAAAAGTATCTAAACTTTATGAATCTGAGCATGCTACTGAATTTAGAGTATCTCCAGATGGGGAGTATCTTGCTTTTGCTGAGCGATTTAAAGTGTATGTAACGCCATTAGTTGAAAGTGGGAAGGCCATAAATATTGGACCTAAAGACAGTAAATTCCCTATAAAGCAGCTATCTGTGCGTGCTGGTGAAAGTATTAGCTGGAGTGCCGATAGCAGCAAACTTTATTGGACACTAGGGCCTGAGCTTTACCATGCAAATTTAAACGGTGTATTTGCGATTAACAGTAAAAGCGACGCTGATTTTAAAGTTAAAAATGGCGAAAACATCGGATTTAGTAAGAAGGTGAATGAGCCAAAAGGCATGATTGCTTTAACTGGCGGTAAAATTATTACGATGAATGGTGATAAAGTCATTGAAAACGGAGTAATAATTACTGATGGCAAGCATATAAAAGCTGTGGGCCCAGCTTCTGAGTTAAGCATACCAAAAGATGCAGAAGTTATTGACGTTACTGGTAAAACTATCATGCCGGGTATTGTTGACGCCCATGCTCATGGTTCTCAAGGGAGCAATGAAATAATTCCTCAGCAAAATTGGAAAAACTTTGCAGGTTTAGCTTTAGGTGTAACGACCATTCATGATCCCTCTAACGACACCACCGAAATATTTACTGCAAGCGAAATGCAAAAAGCAGGCATGATTGTTGGTCCGCGTATTTTTTCTACAGGAACTATTTTGTATGGGGCTAATATGCCGGGTTATACCTCGCATATTGATTCGTTAGAAGATGCTAAATTTCACTTAGAACGCTTAAAGAAAGTCGGTGCTTTTAGTGTTAAATCATACAATCAACCCCGTCGTGAGCAGCGCCAACAAGTCGTAGAAGCAGGTCGCGAACTTGAAATGATGGTTGTGCCAGAAGGCGGTTCGCTACTGCAACATAATTTGAGCATGGTGGTTGATGGGCATACAGGTATTGAGCATTCCATTCCCGTAGAAAACATATACGATGATATAAAACAATTATGGTCACAAAGTGATGTGGGTTACACACCAACGCTTGTTGTTGCCTATGGTGGTATATGGGGTGAAAACTATTGGTATGATAAAACTGACGTGTGGAATCACCCTCGTTTAAGTAAATTTGTGCCTCAAAATCAGTTGCTGCCGCGTTCTATGCGTCGTGTTAAAGCACCCGATCATCACTATAATCATTTTAACAACGCACGTGTGTCGGCTGAGCTACAAGACTTAGGTGTTTTAGTTAACTTAGGAGCACATGGTCAACGTGAGGGGTTAGGTGCACATTGGGAAATGTGGATGTTTGCCCAAGGTGGCATGACGCCACTAGAAGCCATACGCGCATCAACACTCGATCCAGCTAAGTACTTAGGGCTTGATAAAAACGTAGGCTCGCTTGAAGTGGGTAAACTGGCTGATTTAATGGTGATTGATGGCGATCCGTTAATTGATATTCGCAGCTCTGATAAGGTTGATTATACAATGATTAATGGTCGTTTATTTAATGCAGAAACGATGAATGAGGTTGGCAAAAAAGCACGCCAGCCGCTTTATTTTGAAAAGTAAGAATTTTAATTAACGTCTTTAAAAAGCGGCTTTTATGCCGCTTTTTTATTTTACAAATTATAAACAGCAGGCATAAAAAAACCGCTTAACGCGGTTTCTTTTAAAATCATTAATGTTGATTAAACAACACCGCGCGGTAGGCGACAGTCATGATCTTTACGCGCTAGGATTACAATCCACAATTCTTCTGCGGTGTAACCATCTTCACTTTGTGTAACCACAGTGAATGGCGCTTTTTTCTGAGCAGTAACAGGCGCAGCTTTTTTGGTTTTAGTTTTTTTAGCTGGCGCTTTTTCAGCAGGTGCCGGTGTTGCTTTACCACTGCTTAATTCTTTAGTTAGCTCAGCTACGTCAGCTAGGCGTAAGTTTTTTCCGCCATCGATGCTGTACCAGCCTGGTTTAGTTGTAATTTCAGGTTTTTTACCATTAGCAGCTTCATACGCTGCTTCAAAGGCAGATAGTACTTCTGTTTTGTCTAGTTTGCTCATCAGAGACCCTATACGTTGTGAACACAGATAAAGAGAAGCTATTTATACCTATTTTGAATCAGTTTTTCAATTTTTTGCGATTTTCCTTCCATTTTAAAGCAATAAACGCCAAAATTTGCACAAAATTCAGTGCAAAGTAAGGTTACGCGTATGCAACGTCAAGAATTTAACCAATTATTAAATGATATTTTAAAGCCTCACAATATTAAGGATTTTTGCCCAAATGGATTACAAGTTGAGGGTAAAAATGAAATAAAAAAAATTGTTACCGGAGTAACAGCGAGCCAAGCTTTAATTGACGCTGCAATTGATGAGCAAGCAGACGCTATCTTGGTCCATCATGGTTATTTTTGGAAAGGCGAGTCTCAACCTATTACCGGGATGAAAAAGCGGAGAATAGGCGCCTTATTGGCTAACGATATTAATTTATTTTCTTATCACCTCCCTTTAGATATTCACCCAGAGATTGGTAATAACGCGCAGCTTGCAAAATTATTAGATATTGAAATTCAAGAAGGCCTTGAGCCTGTTGCTAACAGTGTAGCAGTGAAAGGGCGCCTTAAAACAGCGCTAGGTGGAGATGAATTTGCATCAAAAATAGCTAAGGTGCTTAATCGAGCCCCTCTCACAAGCTTAGTTCGTTCAAGTAAAATACAAACTATTGCGCTGTGTACTGGTGGAGGTCAAGGTTATATTGATTTAGCTGCGGAGCAAGGTATTGACGCTTATTTAACAGGTGAAGCGTCTGAGCAAACTATTCATAGTTCACGAGAACAAAATATTGATTTTTTTGCAGCAGGCCATCATGCAACCGAACGCTACGGTATAAAAGCTCTGGGCGAGCTACTTGCTCTGGAGTATGGTTTTGAAGTTAGCTTTATTGATATTGATAATCCTGTTTAAAGTACTGTGATATTTAAGATTATTAATTTTAGTACTCGTTATATTTTAAAATTTAAAGCCTTGAATTTAACGCCAGTTAAATAGGGGCGACAACGGATAGTGTACAAGCTCTGCTCTAATAGACTTTATTTACTTATATTGAAGTGAGGGCGTGTTTAAATTTGTTGTCTAGTGAGTTGAGTATAAATTGAGAGTGTTCAGAGCGTGGGAAGTAGACACGCTTTCTTTATATACACTGCTTAAATGAAAGCAAATAAAATAAACCGGTTGTAAAAGTAAGGTAAGTGGTTTGGTCTCTCATAAAGATCTTTTAATTTACTTAATTCGTTATGCATTTCTAGTTTTATTAAAAATGACCTTATAAGGACCGCAATGGAAGGTGTTTTAGCTCTACTTGAGCAGTACGGCTTATTTGTTTACCTATTGCTATTTGGCTATTGTGCATTGAAAAGCGGCTGGTTACCTTTATTTGCAGGTTATGCTGCTCAAACCGGCGCGCTTGATATTAAGTTAGTTATTTTAGCTACTTTTATGGGAGGGTATATTGGCGATGAGATACGGTTTGCTCTTGCAAGAGCTTATGGCACTTCATGGCTTGAGAAGCCCAATAAAATGGGTCAACTATTTAAAACAGCGAGTGCGCTTGCTAACCGTTACGGTATGGCTTACATTTTTTTATATCGATACCCTAAAGGTATGCGCACAATTGGAGCGCTCCCTGTAGGTCTAACCGATATATCTTGGCGGCTATTCAGCACTTTAAATGCCTGTTCAGCTGCTTTATGGGTCATTATATTAGTTGGCGGAGGCTATACTTTTGGAGCTACATTTGAGTCTATAGGTGTAGAGAGCTTAACCGCACTGAGTATATTATTGTTAGGGATATTTTTAGTTATACTCTATCGGCTTTGGACAAAACACCCACCTACAAAACAACGACAGTAAAGTGACGTTATTGTTTAACAAAAAATCTAGTGAAGAGCTTTACCCACATATCTTAAAGTATTGATATTTTATTTTCTTGCTCGACAAACATTCATTGTAAACAAATCAAATTTACAGGTTAACAGTTGGCTTTATGCAAGTTGTTTAAAGTGCCTCAGGGTCTAGCCATCGACGGACTCTTACCCACGTTGTTCCTATAACTTCATGGCTGTATTGGGTTACAGCTAGTAGTGCTTGCGCATTTGGAACGAGCTGTTTATGAAAAGGAAGCGCTGCAAAATTGTGAAAGTCAGTTGCTGCAGGAATGCTTGTTACACCTTGGGCCGAAAACAAGTCCTGGGCTCTGGGCATATGCAGTACCGAAGTTACTAACGCTACTTTAAAATCAACTAGCTTAGGCGCTAGTAACGCAGCTTCTTGCGCTGTATCCATTGCCTTTGGGTTTTGCAAAAGCCTGTTTTTATTAATGCCTAACTCAATGGCAGTTTGATACATCAAGCTGCTGTTAGTAATATTCTCATAACCGCCGCCAGAAACAATAAGCTGTGATTTTGGGTAGTACTTAGCGAGTTTGACTCCTTCAACTAGTCGGGTTAGCGCGCAATTACCTAATTGGTTATTGGCACTTAAGACAGGGTTAGGATTTATATCGCATCCAAGCACTACTATTTTGTCTAATTCTGGGTGTTTTGAAGGGTGAAAAGAAAGGCTTGTTGGCTCGTTGTTTTTTAAAATCAGGTTAGCAACAAACGGTGTACTGATTGCCAACAATGTTGAAAGTCCAAAAAATGCAATTACTAAAGAAAACTTGCGACCCTTGAATGCTAAAAACAAAGCTATAAATGTAAAAAGACCAAGTAAAGGGAGCGGCATAAGCAAGCCGCCAAGTAACTTTTTCAAAGCGAACATAATGAGCAACATAAAATCAATAATGTAAGTTATGTTACTCATTAACGAGTAGTTTATCGACCGTTATTTAACTTACACGTATTTAAAAAGTGGCGATATACAGGGTTATCTTTCATATCTTTTTTCATCGCTAAGTACATTGGTCGAGTTAAACCTAGTGCACCTAGTGGAATCGATTTGATGAGTCCTTGGCTTTCATATGGTGTAACCAACCAATCAGGTAATGCAGCTACACCCATTCCAGCACTGACTAGCTGAAAAATTAGTAGTCCTTGATCTACGTTTTTTAACGTCCCATCAAAACGTGCATTTTGAATGAAATGTTTAAATATATCTTGGCGTTCGCGCGGAATAGGGTAAGAAATAATGGTTTCATTTTTTAAGTCTAACGCTGTAACGTATGCTTTTTTGGCAAGATCGTGATCAGGTGCAACAATTAATTTTAACTTAAAGTCGAATAAATGGGCATACTCTAGCTTATCGGGTTCACGAATGTCTGATGTGAGTACTAAGTCTAATTCATCGTTAAGTAAGTCTGGAATTGCGTCGTAACTAAAACCACGTTCATAATCAATTTTTATATCTGGCCAAAAGTTATTAAAATCTTTAATTGTTGGAAGTAGCCAGTGAAAACAAGCATGGCATTCTACACTTAAACGTAATTTTGAAATTGGCTGATTAAGGCTCTCTTTTAAACGACATTTAGTTGCTTCAATTTTCGGCAGTATTTCGTGGGCTAACTCAAGCAATAACATGCCTTGCGGGGTAAAACGCACAGGCTGCGTTTTGCGTTCAAACAGCTGGCAGTCTAACTTGTTTTCCAAGTCTTTAATTTGATGTGATAAAGCCGACTGAGTTAAGAATAATTCGCGGGCAGTATTCACTAATGAACCGGTTTCTTTAAGGGTTGCAATAGTTTTTAAGTGTTTTATACCAATCATCTTTAATAATTCTCATGGAAAATTTGAGTAGTGCTCATTATTTTTCAATACTACGCTTATATAAAAAACGTTTCAACGTCTAGACGTCTAAATTAACCTAATAAATATAGTTTTACTGATTAATATTTTTATAGTTTAGCGTAAGTAACTAGATTAAAGCCGATTTTTTACTGCTTGTATTAATTTACTTCATGTTTAAAGGTAAAGGGGCTGGTATAAAAAATTTTTAACTCGCTTAGTTAACTAACGCTAATAGATAAAAAAGTAGTGACCTTTGTAGAAAATAAAAATACTTTGGAGTGTAGGAAGGTTGATCTTTGGTGATTGACTTTACAGCTGTCATGCAGGCAAACATAATTTATGTATTGTGGTCATTCCTAATAAATAGGCAATAACGAACAATAAACCCAAAAGTATGCTGCCTTTTGGGTTGTTTTTGGGGCTATTTGCTCTTTGTTGCTGGGTATTTATTTACCCCACTAGGTTATATACCTCGCGCCGCGCTCAAAGTGCCCCAAGCCTTAACTTTACAGATGTGGGGCTAAAGTGGTTGATTAATTAGTAATATAGCTTCTTTTGCTGGAACTGGTTTTGACATTAAATAACCTTGTCCGTATTCACAATGCGTAGTTTGCAAAGTCTCTAGCTGTCCGGTGGTTTCAATTCCTTCAGCAACAACTTCAAGTTTTAACGACTTAGCAAGTGACAAAATAGCCTCAACCAAGGGATTTGTTGAATCTTGTACATGATCGATGAAGCTTTTATCGATCTTCAGAATATGAATGGGCAGCTGATGTAAGTAGCCTAGTGCAGAGTAACCTGTTCCAAAATCATCAAGACATAGTTTTACTTTTAGAGGTGAGAGCCCTTCGATAATTTGTGTGGCGAGCTCTAAGTTTTCTATTAATCCAGATTCGGTTATTTCTAAGCACAAAGAACCTAAAGGCAATTGGTATTTGTTATAGATAGCGTGGACCTGAGCTACAAAATCTAGGCTTGCAAAATGACGCGATGATACATTTACTGTCACTTTTAAGAAACGATGACCTTGTTGGTGCCACTTTGAAATATGCTGTGCAGCTAAGTCGAGTAGGTGTAAATCCAGGTTAATTATTTGGCCTGTTTTTTCTGCAATAGGAATAAAGTCATTAGGTGAAACAAACCCTTTTTTAGGGTGGTGCCAACGCACAAGTGCTTCAAAGCCAATAACGTGGTTATCTAAGATTGTAAAAATTGGCTGAAAGTAGAGTTCAAATTCGTTGTGTTCAATACCGTGCTGTAGGTCGTTTTCTATGTCGGCGTGTGTTTTAAGCTTTTTTCTCATTGTGTTGTTAAAAAACTTAACTTGTCCGCGGCCTGTTGATTTAGCCTCGTACATAGCGGCGTCTGCTTGTTGCAGTAACAGGTATGCTTTATCGTCAACATTATCAGTATAGGCAATACCTATGCTGGTAGAGGCTTGCAATAAATGGCCATCAACATTTATTGGTTTAGAAAGTGCTTCTTTTATGCGCCCTAGTGCCTCTTTAACTTGATTACGATGTGTAATGTTTTCCATTAAAATAGCAAACTCGTCGCCACCCAAGCGTGAAAAAGTGTCAGTGTTACGAACTGTACCTTTGATCAACTCACAAATTTTAATTAAAAAGTGATCGCCAACTTCGTGGCCGAGCGCATCATTGATGCTTTTAAAACGGTCAAAATCTAAATAAAGTAGGGCATGAACAGTGCCTTTTTTTACACGCGTTAAGCGTAAAATTGCATGCTTTATTCGTTCAATAAGTAATGAACGATTAGCAAGCCCAGTTAATCCATCATGTAAAGCTTTGTGTTCAAGCTCCTGCCTAGCTAACTGCCTATCTATTGCCATACTTATTTGCCTGCTCACATAGGTAAGCAAAGCACTATCGTGCTCATTATAATGATGTGCCTCATGATAACTTTGCACAACAATGACACCACTCATACGTTCATTGGCTTTAAATGGTACACCTAGCCAAGATTCGGCTTGACGACCAATTAATTTAAAATGACCTTGCTCTATATGATCAATGTAGTCTTGTTTTGTTAATAACATCGCTTGGTCAGTTTGCAATAAAAAGTAAGACGCGGTGTCTTTAAGTTGTTCTTTAGAGATTTTTTGATGTGTGTTTGTTTGAATTCCAGCTTCAACAATGTAAACAATATCTAGAATGTCGATTTGTTTATCGTAAAGGCCAATAAAGAAGTTATCAGCCCTTAATAAGCTATTAATAATAGTGTGCAAAGATTCGAAAAATGTATCTAAGTCACTGGCTTTATAGGTTAAGTTGGCTATTTGAAGAAGACTATTTTCAAGCTTTTGCGCGTCATTTAACTGCTCAACAGTCGATTGCAGGCTATTTACCATGTTAACTTGGTTTATTTTAGCGCTTAAAAGGTGTGCCACTGTTGTTAATATTTCAAGGTGTGCATTAGTGAAGTAGTTCATGGCGGGGTGTTCACAATCAATAACACCTAGAATACGTTCTTTGTATACAAGAGGCACGCAAAGTTCTGATTGAGCAGGGCGTTCGTCTGCAATATAGCGGCTATCTTTTGTGACATCATCTAAAATTATTGCCTTTTTTGTTGTTGCAACAAAACCTGATATTCCTTCGTTAAAATTAATTACTTTTCGTTGGGCTTTATACTTATATCTTTGGCGATCGATTCCCATAGAAGCAACAAGGTTCAGTTTAGAGGCTGATTCATCAGCGAGATAAATAACACAGTCAACAAATCCAAGACGATTTACAACTTGAGTCGTTACATATTCAAATAGCTCATCTAAGGTGTCTAGCTGTAATAGGCTTGATGAAAACTGATTTATGATACTTAGCTGATCTGTTTTTACTTCAAGCGCTTTAGAGGTATCGATACTGTTCGACATAGGCAAAATTTATTATTCTTTTTTTATAAACACCACATTAAGTTAACCTAATATCAACTGTTCTACAAAATAAAACGATAAACGTTTTAACAAAGCTGTAAATAAAATAGGGTAAATTAGTGAACGATTATTTTAATAAAATCTTTACTCGAAAACATCATATGCCTATGATCACATAAATTCAGCTGTGGAATGAAGTGATGACCAGTAATAATACAAACTCTGTAAAAACGTTAACAATTACCCGACCTGACGATTGGCATGTGCATTTACGCGATGGTGATCAGCTTAAAGACACTGTGCGCGATATTAGCCGCTATATGGGGCGCGCTATTATAATGCCAAATTTGGTTCCTCCAGCGACCTGCACGGACACCGCTTTAGCTTACAGAGAGCGTATAATGGCTGCTAAGCCACAAGGTCACTTTGAGCCTTTGATGGTGTTATACCTCACTGATAAGACAACACCTGAAGAAATAATTAAGGCTAAGGCATCAGGCAAAGTATTTGCTGCTAAACTATATCCTGCCGGCGCGACAACCAACTCTGATTCTGGAGTAACGTCCGTCAAAAATATATATTCAGTGCTTAGCGCTATGCAAGATGTTGGTATGCTTTTGCTAGTACATGGTGAAGTGACGGATTCTTCGATTGATATTTTTGACAGAGAAAAAGTATTTTTAGATACGATTCTAGGTGATGTCGTTAATGACTTTCCAGAGCTTAAAATAGTACTTGAGCATATAACGACAAAAGATGCGGTTGATTTTGTCAATAATGCGCCAAGTAATGTTGCGGCAACGATTACTGCCCACCATTTACTGTATAATCGAAACCACATGTTAGCAGGGGGGATTCGTCCTCATTATTACTGTTTGCCTATACTCAAACGAAATATTCACCAGCAAGCACTCATGGCTGCAGCTACGAGTGGCAGTAAAAAGTTCTTTTTAGGTACTGACTCTGCGCCTCATTATAAAGACAAGAAAGAAGCTGCGTGCGGTTGCGCGGGAGCTTACACGGCTCATGCTGCTATTGAGCTTTACGCAGAAGCATTTGAAGAGGCTGATGCATTAGATAAACTAGAGGGCTTTGCAAGCCACTTTGGGCCAGACTTTTATGGTTTGGCGCGTAATAGCGATACAATTACACTGCAAAAGTCGCCTTGGACTGTACCTGCAAGTTATACGCTTGGTGATTCTGAAGTCGTACCAATAAAAGCTGAATCCGTAATTGATTGGGCTGTTTTAAAGTAAAATTAAGTATTTGAAATCAAAGCCGCTTACTTCAGCGGCTTTTTTGTATGTAAATATTTAGGCTCAAGGCTTGTAAAAAAAGCTGTAAATTGGCTTGTTACTTAATCATTATTTTTTGTTTGTTTTACTATGAACAGAAATTAGCCTGCTAAGAGTTAACAATCGCTGTATTTTTATTAGGATTTTATAATAAATATTACAATAATATTTTATTTTTATTTATTTTAATCAATGTCTTATCTGTTTTTAGTCCCGGAGTAAGTTTTTTTAGAAATTATTTTCAATTAATAGAGCGAAAAAAAATAGAATGTGTTAATCTTACTTTGCTTTGAGTTTTTATGAATTGAATTTACGGATATTGTGCTGCGTTTAAGGTTACCAGTTAGGTTATTACTTGTTCCTGTACTATACCTCTATTTTATGAGCATTGACTCAAGGAGGCTATTGCCACAATAACGTGGCAGAATTTTTAATTATTGACTTACAGGAAAATTTAGTATGTCGGTTTCTGGTAAAGTAAAGTTTTTCAACGAAGCTAAAGGCTTTGGTTTCATTGAACAAGAAAACGGTCCTGACGTGTTTGTACACTTCAGCGCAATCTCTGGTTCTGGTTTTCGCACTCTTAGCGAAGGTCAAGCAGTGACATTCAGCATCAAACAAGGTCAAAAAGGCCCTGAAGCTGAGAACGTTGAAGCAGCATAATTTTAATTATGTGAACTCATGTTCATCTTGGTGAAGCAGGTCTCTGTTTCACCATTATTCCTTAAAACTTCTCACATACTCAGAAAGTTCCTCATATACCCATAAATCATAATACCTCCAATCATTAATAGCGCTCATTTATTATATCTAAACCCCAAAAGACCATCATATGGTTTAATTTTCTTAGAAAACCTAATTCTAATTAAATATGCTAAACAGAATTCTATGTATTATTAATTTTGTGCTCCCCATAAAGTTCTAATATTTTTATTACCTTCCAGATTAACTTGCAAGTTTTAGAAGTATTAATACTTACAAAACTCAGCTTCAAACTGGATTATATGGGTAGTCGCCAAAACTTTGAGTTTGGATAGTTAGCTAATAAGTAATTTACAGTGAGCTTAGACAAAGACTCGGTTTAAGCATCATGAAAATAATTAACTAAAGAAAGCTTTTTTTAATTTTGATTGTGCCCAAGCCATTAATGAGGCCTTATTTCGTCTATGAGTTTAGAGCGTTGCTTGATTGTAATTGAGTGTCAGAAAACCTTCACAAATTTGATATTGAAACCCTTCTATTAGCTTTACAACTTTCAATATGTGTAACGTTTGATTTTTGTGCGTTAAACCGTTCCTTTTTTGAGTTAAAGTGCTTAAAAATGATAAAAAACCGTCAAATAGAGCCCCTAAAAGAGTTTTTTTTTAAATGTTTTTATTTTTTTTTTATATACATCTAGTTTGAACTAAATGTTGCATTTATGTTGTTTGTTTAGAGGTCTATCCAGTTAAACATCAACCTTATTGGGGTTTGCTAGGATTGTTGATAATACAGTTGGTTGCAATAATGTTAACATTTTATTGGTGCTACTTTAATGTAGTCCATCGGCAGGTGATTTATTTGCTAATTACACCTAACATCAAGTTGACAGCGCTTATTGCATTTAGCATTATTGAAAGGTTGATATCTATTAAAAGATATCAGGGTTGTTCTCCTCGGAGGATAATTAAATTATAAAAGTAACATTACTTAATTGGTTGGGAACTATGTCTGTTAAAATCAGAAAGAGTCTTGTAGCAACAGCGTTGGTTGGCGCTTTTGCATTTGCAAGCAGCAATGTGATTGCAGATCCTTTGAATGACGTGCAAAAAGCAGGTCAACAAATTCAAAAGGCTGCTGTTAAGTCTCAAACTAAAATTGACAATGTATATGGTCAAACTCAAGAGCTAATCGCTGAGTACCGTAGCATCGTTGATGAGACTGAACTTATGAAAGTGTATAACGATCACGTTGCACGTTTGGTCGCTGACCAAAATGCATCGATTGAGTCGTTCGATCGTCAAATCGCGACTATCGATAACACTAAACAAAACGTTGTGCCTTTGATGTATCGCATGATCGATACGCTTGAGCAATTCATCAAAGCGGACGTTCCATTCAATCTTGAAACGCGTCTAGGCCGTGTTGAAAGACTTCGTGACATCATGGCATCTGCCTCTGTTACTACGTCTGAAAAATTCCGTCAAGTTCTTGAAGCATACACAGTTGAAACAGCTTACAGCTCTGCAGTAACTGCTTCTCAAGGTACGCTTGAAATTGATGGCAAAAATATCAACGTAGATATCGGTCGTTTAGGTCGTATTACTTATGTTGCTCAGTCTTTTGACTTGAAACATGCTTGGGTGTGGGATAACAACACTAAACAGTGGAAAAAATTAGGTGAAGAATACCTAAAACCTGTTAAAGAAGTGATCCGCATGGCACGTAAGCAAGCGACACTAGAACTTGTTAAACTACCAATCTTTGGCGCGGAGTAATCAATAATGAAGAAACTATTTAAAGGTTTTGCTGTTGCAGCAGTACTATCTGTTTCTGCAGGTACCGCGCTTAACGCACACGCAAACACTGACGCTTTAGACAAAATTCTTGAGCAAGTTAAGCAAGAGCGTATCTCAGAAGGTAAGATCAATAAGCAACGTGAGCAAGAGTTCTTATCAGAACGTGCTGACAAGCAATCTTTACTTAATAAAGCTAAAAGCCAACTAGCTGCTGAAAAAGCACGTGGTGATTCTTTAGCTAAGCAATACGCACAAAACGAAAACACTTTAGCGGAAAAAGAGCAAGCTCTTCAAAATGCTCAAGGTACGCTAGGTGAGATGTTTGGTGTTGTACGTCGTGCAGCGCAAGACGCTATCGGTTCTATCGAAGCATCTTTAGTAAGTGCTGAAAAGCCAGGTCGTGCTGAAGTACTTCGTTCATTAGCAGCAGCTAAAGAACTTCCAACAGTTCGTGAGTTAGAAGAGCTTTGGATTTCACTTCAAACAGAAATGACAGAATCAGCAAAAGTATCTACTTTTGAATCTGAAGTTGCTGGCCTTGACGGAAACACTGCGGTTAAGAAAATCACTCGTATTGGTAACTTTAACTTAGTTGCTGACGAAGGTTACTTAATCTACTCGCCAGAAACAAAGTCTATCCAGCCTTTAGGTAAACAACCTGATAGCTACATTTTAGATGGCATTTCAAACCTAGAAGCAACATCTTCTGATAGCTACGCAGGCGTTTACATTGACCCTACACGCGGCGCAATCTTACGTATTAATACGCAGAAGAAAACGCTAATGGAATACTACGAGCAAGGTGCTGAAGTTGGTTATATCATCACTGTACTACTTGCTGTAGGTCTATTAATCTTCTTAGTTCGTTTCATTGACTTAGCGCTTACTACTTCTAAGATCAAATCACAACTTAAGAACTTGTCTACACCGAATACAAACAACCCACTGGGTCGTATTCTTAAAGTGTACCATGACAACAAATCTCAAGATGTTGAAAACCTTGAACTTAAACTTGATGAAGCTATTTTACGTGAAACTCCACGTGTTGAAGCTGGTATCAACATCATCAAGATCCTTGCTGCTATCGCACCATTACTAGGTCTACTAGGTACAGTAATCGGTATGATTTTAACGTTCCAAACAATCACATTGTTCGGTACGGGCGATCCGAAGATCATGGCTGGTAACATCTCTCTAGCACTTGTAACTACAGCGCTAGGTCTAATTGCAGCACTACCACTTATTCTACTTCACTCTATTGTTGCAGGTCGTAGTAAGTCGGTATTACATATCCTTGATGAGCAAAGCGCTGGTATCATCGCTACTCACGCGGAGAAGGAGAAAGCCTAATGCTAGTCCTGATGGAGATATGGGAATCTATCAGGGATTTTGTTGGCACAGGCGGCCAGGTTTTATACGTGGTCGCGATAGCACTCTTTCTGATGTGGGTTTTAATGATTGAGCGCTATTGGTTCTTACTTGCAGAGTTTCCTCGTTTAACGAAGGATATTGTTGCTAAGTGGGATGCCCGCCAAGACACTACGTCTTGGTACGCACACAGAATCCGTGAAGCATGGATTTCTGAAGCGTCTGAAAAATTAGATCAGCGTATGTTGTTGATTAAAACATTAGTAGCTGTTTGTCCTTTAATAGGCTTACTTGGAACTGTAACGGGTATGATCGCGGTTTTTGAAACCATGGCAACTCAAGGTACTGGTAATGCACGTTTAATGGCATCAGGTATTTCAATGGCAACAATCCCAACAATGGCTGGAATGGTTGCGGCACTATCTGGAGTTTTCTTTAGCTCACGCCTTGAGGCAAGAGCGAGAATGGTGAAAGCCAAACTTGTAGATAGCATGCCTCATCACTAGAGAGAGAATTAAATATGGCACGTAAACAACGTTTTCGTGAAGAAGAAGAAGCAGCGGTAGATATGACACCAATGCTTGACATCGTATTTATCATGCTTATTTTCTTTATCGTAACTACATCGTTCGTTAAAGAGGCTGGTATCGAGGTCAATAAACCTAAAGCTGCCCAAGCTACGAAGCAAAAAAATGCAAACATTTTTATTGCTATACGCAGTGATGGCGCAATCTGGATTGATAAGCAGCAAGTTGACGTTGAACGTGTTTCAGCGAAAATTGAAAGCTTATTAGCAGAACAACCTACTGACGTTGTAATTTTGCAGGCTGATAAAGAAGCAAAACACGGCACAGTGGTTAAAGTTATGGACCAGATTAAAGCAACGGGCGATAACCTAAGAATTTCAATAGCTGGAGATCAGTAATGATTCGTTTTCTGTTTTCACTGATTGCAGGTGGGGCAGTTACTTTCGGCTTGTTCTACTTCATGGCTTACCTCATCTCTGGTGGGGCTGACCGTAATACGGAACAAAAAGAGCAGATCATAGTCGAAATTATGACGAATCCGCCTGAATCTAAGGTGCAGGAGAGGAAGCGTGTACCGCCTCCGCCTCCGCCACCGCCAAAGCAGCCGCCTAAACCGCAGCCGCCACAGCCGGATACTAATCCTAACCCAGGTGCAATGTCATTTAATATGCCAAGCATCAGCGTAGGGAGTTCTGCTGGTGGACTAAGTGGTCCGGGTGCATTTGGACGAGATGGTGATGCGACACCTATCGTTCGTATTGAACCAAAATATCCAACGCAAGCAGCGCGTGATGGTAAAGAGGGTTGGGTACAACTTTCGTTCACAATTGATGAGTTAGGTGGGGTTATTGACGTTGATGTAATCGACGCAGAGCCTAAACGTATCTTTGACCGTGAAGCTAAACGTGCACTTCGTAAGTGGAAATACCGTCCGAAAATTATTGATGGTAAGCCACAAAAACAAGTTGGTTTACAAGTTCAACTAGACTTTAAACTTAATCAGGGCTAAGGAGGCGAGTAATGAGAAATTTATCTAAAGTAACTGCTCTTGCAATTCTTATGTCTGTGTCAGGTGTAACTTTAAGTTCATCTGTATTAGCGGCGCCAGATTACGCAAAAATTGAAGAGCGTAAGAAAGCAAAAACTAAGATCATGGGCGAGCGTACTGGTAAAAAAGTAATTAAAGCGTTTGACTTGTATAACGAAGAAAAAGTTGACGAAGCGATTGTATTGCTGAGAGAGATTGACCCTTCAGATGAGTTTGATAAAGCGACTGTAAATCGTTACTTAGGTAGCATGTACGCGCAGAAAGAAAACTACGCTGATGCAATCAAATACAGCAAGCTAGCAGTAGCGCCTGATATTTTGAACTTTGCAGACCATGAACAAACACTTAAGTTATTAGGTGATTTGTACGCGGGTACTGAGAAATACAAAGAAGCAAAAAAGGCATACACAGCTTGGATGGACTTCACAGGTGAGGAAGATCCAACTGTATATACTCGTATTGCGCAAGCCAACTTTCGGTTAGAGCAATTCAGTGATGTTTTTGAGCCTGCTAACAAAGCAATAGCTCTTCAAAAAGAGCCTAACAAAGGCCCTTACCAGCTTAAACTTGGCGCATACTTTGAAACCAAAGATTTTGCTAACATGGTTAAAGTGGGTGAAGAAATTGTTAGAGTTTGGCCTGATGATAAAAAAGCTTGGATTGGTTTAGGTAAATACTACCTACAAACCGAGGATTATCAGAAAGGCCTTGCAACAATGGAAGTGGCTTTCAAAAACGGTTACTTTGAAAACGAAGTTGAATACAAAGTACTTGCTAACTTTTACTCTTTAAATGAAATTCCTTACAAAGCAGCAGTAACGCTTGAAAAGGCAATTAAAGAAGAAAAAGTTAAACGTACTAAGCAAAATGTCAACGCTGTTGCAAGTAACTATCATCGCTCTAAAGATATAGAGAAAGCTGCTAAGTATTATGAAGAAGCTGCTAAATTTGATGACGACGCTGAGCTTTACCGCAAAGCAGGTTCATTACTTTTACAATCTGAGAAATTCAGTGCTGCCGTTGTTCGCTTGAACAAGGCGTTAGAGCTTGGCTCTGACAAAAAAGGTACAATTTATTCAGATTTAGCTGAGGCGTATTACTACCAAGGCAAGTATAAGCAAGCTTATGCTGCTATTGTTAAAGCTATGGACGACCCACGCACACGTAAGTTTGCAAAAGGTTGGTCTACTTACATTAAAGATAAAGCCGCTCGCAACGGTGTTAAAATTTAATATTAGCTAACATTAGCAATTTTTAAAAAGCCCCTCAGGGGCTTTTTTTATTAGGATCACTATGTATAAAACGTTTTTTGTATCATTGTTATTGTTTTTAAATCTTGTTGGTTGTACTGATAAGAGTGATAGTTTTAGTTCTTTTGATGAGGCACGCAGCGCTTTAAAGTCTTTAAATACTGTGTTGATATTAGGTCAAGAAACAAATAATAAAAAAGTTACAGAAGAAAACATTGTTTACTCGAACGAATATCTTGATAAACGTCACGCTATTTATCAGCAATTGATGACGATGAAGTTAACACCTAATCAAATTACCCAAGTTAATTATTTGGTTATTGCAGAACGATTTCCTGAGCGTTTTTTTCCTTGGCCAGCCCAAGTAGACGTTCTACATAATATGAGTTTATTTAACCGTTCAGCTAGCACCGTTGAGCAAACTATTAGTTGGCTTAAATTTACACAAGCTAAGTTAGACATTGCAAAGCAAAGTAATCTAAAACTAAACAAGTTAGAGTATTCTTTATTACAGGAATATGTAGCGCAAGCTATCGAAAACAAGGCTACACAAGGTGCAATTAAAAGCCATATCAGAGCTTTTTCTAATTATTTGGATAATTATAAGCCTAGAGGGAGTGTTGGTTTAAGAGGGCTTTCTAATGGTTCAGAGTGGTATCAGAGTAAACTCAATTATTATGGCAACGCGGTTAACTCGCCTTTAGAGTGGGTTGTTATTATTAACGAACAAATTAAAGCGCTTGAAAGTGCAGTTATTAATGTCAAATTTAAACAAAATCACACCAAATCATTTGTTGTGCAATATTTATCTAAAGAGCCATTGATTAATGGACTTGACTGGCAAACACATTACTTAGACTTGCCTGCTATGGCCAGCAATACAAAACTGTCTAATAAGGACAAGTTGCTCATGCTTACAATGATGGAAACAGATATAGGTATTCATTACCATGCATGGACAATTGAACAGGCTAAAGTTAATTTGTCAAAGCGTCTTAAAGTGTCAGAACAAACCGCGCAATATTTAGTTGAAGATATTATTCTTTATCCAGGACAATCGTTTAGTTTTTGTGGTCAGATTTGTTATTAACCCAGGGGTTGTTTATTTGCCGAGGCTTATGGGAATGCAAAGCCTCGATGTGTAGATACATGTTTTTTAATACGTAATTACGCAGAGTATATTTTAACATACCCTGTTATTTTTTTGAGTTCCGGCCGGGGCAGTTTATGTTTAGCTGCCTCTAGCCAATATAGGTAATGGGCATGAGTAATGAGTAGGGTGCAGGGGTTTTGCTCTGTTTTTACTTGTCTACTGGCTCAAAAACTTTGCACCCCGGTTAAATCAATTTCAAAACTAATATGTCTACAGGCATTAGCTACAGAAACTTATAACTAAGACTTTAAACATTAGTTAGATGTTCGTTTAATTGCGCATTTTGTACAGCGCTGTGTTGCAGGGTCTTTTTGAAGTAATGCGGTTGCAATTTTGTCTTCACAATCACAACAATAGCCGTATTGACCTATATCAATTTGACTCACTGCGGCCTCTAACATAGTCATACGATTAATTAAGTTGGCATACTCAGGGCCGAGCCTTTTTGCAGCAAGATCTAACCATTCATTATTTGCTGTATGTTTTAATGTGGTGATCAAGCCTTGATGGGCGGGGTGGGGCGATTTAGAAAGCATAACAAGTATGTTTGATTTAACTTGTGTTAGTTCATCATGTAAGCGCTTTTGGTGGTTCATTATCAGTATAACCCTTTTACATTAACTGCTCGTTATACTGATATTATCTAATTGCTTTTAATTATCTGTCATGATTTGAATCAAGTTGTGGTGCTTTTGCATATTTTTTTAAAACGGCAGATACGTCTTCTTTGGTTTTTAACCTACGAATTTCATCAAACAATGTTATCGCCTGCGGATATTGACGCTTTAAATAACCTAGCCATTGTTTAGTTCTAGATGCAAAATATTTTTCATCTTTAGCTGGGTCATGATGAATAGCTGAGTGTATTAAGTGATAAAGAACATGCTCCCATTCTAAACCCTCGTAGTGCTCGTTATTGACATGTGCTTTTATTTTTTTAGCTAAATCAGGATGAGATAGGGCGCCTCTGCCAAGCATTAAGTCACTGCAACCGCTTCTTTTTTGGCATAGCATTGCGTCTTCAACTTGCCATATTTCACCATTAGCAACTACGGTAATATTTTTACCTTTTATTATAGGAGGTATCTTTTCCCAATATGCTGGCGGGTTGTATCCATCGCGTTTTGTTCTTGCATGAATTGCTACGCTATTAGCGCCAGCATTTACAACCGCATCAATAATTTCTTGGCTGTTACTGTCGTCATCAAATCCTAAACGTATCTTTGCACTGACTTCATGTTTTGAATCTACCGCATCTCTAACCGCTTTAATTATGGTATACATATGCTCGGGATCTTTAAGCAAAACGGCACCACCACGGCTGCGGTTAACTGTTTTCGCAGGACATCCAAAATTAAGGTCAACACCATGGGAACCCAAATCAATCGCTCTCACTGCATTTTCAGCTAACGGATTTGCCTCTTGTCCAAGCAATTGTATACGCACGGGCGTGCCTGCTCGGGTATAGCCATTATTATTTAGTTCAGGGCAGTATCGATAAAATACTTTTTCAGGTAAACGTGCTTGAACAACTCTTACAAATTCGGTCACGCATAAATCAAACCCGCCAAGGTCAGTTAGCAGTTGGCGCATTTTAAAATCTACAACACCTTCCATAGGTGCTAAAACAAGTTTCATAAAACGATTATATTATTAAAAATAAGGGCGCTAGTTTACCTGTAAATTGCATATTGATAAATCTGTAATTGTTACTCATAGTTAAAGTGAGAGCGCAGGGGGCAAATTTTTTCGATTAAATAAAAATAAAAATGAAAGTTTTTATTTCATCACAGGTCTACTTAAACATACACGCAATTTAAAACGATATTTACATTGCAATGACTTACACATTGAGTATAGAGAGCAAAGATAATGAATACAGTAAAAAATAATACAATCGCATTAACATTAGGTGCAGTCGTCGTGGGTTCTGCGAGTTTAGTATCTGCTGATGTACAAGCAAACCCGTTTGAATTTCAGCAGCTTGTTTCAGGTTATCAATTAGATGCTGCCGAAGGCAAGTGCGGTGAAGGCAAATGTGGCGGTGACGCAAAAGGTAAAAAAGAAGGCAAGTGCGGCGGCGACGCAAAAGGTAAAAAAGAAGGCAAGTGCGGCGAAGGTAAATGTGGCGGCGATGCAAAAGGTAAAAAAGAAGGCAAGTGCGGCGAAGGTAAATGTGGCGGCGATGCAAAAGGTAAAAAAGAAGGCAAGTGCGGCGAAGGTAAATGTGGCGGCGATGCAAAAGGTAAAAAAGAAGGCAAGTGCGGCGAAGGCAAATGTGGCGGCGACGCAAAAGGTAAAAAAGAAGGCAAGTGCGGCGAAGGTAAATGTGGTGGCCGTTAATTTCTTAATTTAATTAAGTTATGCTAAAGGGCCACGGGCCCTTTTTTGTTAATAGTAGAGGCAGTTATGACACAAATGCACAGTTCGGAATTTGGAATGGTTGGCTTAGGTTTGCGCCGTGAAATGCTAGATGAGTTATTAGAACACGTTCCAAAGCAAATTGATTTTTTAGAAGTTGCGCCTGAAAATTGGTTAAAACTGGGCGGCCGATTTAAAAAGCAGTTTAAAACATTAACCGATGCTAATAATTTTGTGTGTCATGGCTTGTCTTTATCAATAGGTTCGCCAGAGCCGCTTGATATTGAATTTATTAAATCGCTAAAAGTCTTTTTTGATCAGCACAACATTAAAATGTTCAGTGAGCATTTGAGTTATTGCTCTGGTCAAGGTCATATGTATGATTTAATGCCCATCCCTTTTACCGAAGAGGCAATAGCGCATGTTGTCCCCCGAATTAAGCAAGTGCAAGACATTCTTGAACGACCTATTGCGATGGAAAATGTATCTTACTACGGTGCGCCAGGCCAAGAGTTATCTGAACTTGAATTTACAACTGAAATTTTAGAGCAAGCAGATTGTAAATTGTTGCTTGATGTAAATAATATTTATGTTAATTCGATAAACCATGGTTATGACGCAAATACTTTCTTAGCTGGCTTACCTACAAAACGTATCGCTTATGGGCATGTTGCGGGACATTATAATGAGGCTAATGATTTAATAGTCGATACCCATGGCGCCGATGTTATTGATCCAGTCTGGGAGTTGCTTGATAAAGCTTATAGGGTACATGGCGTATTTCCAACGCTTCTTGAGCGAGATTTTAATATTCCAGAAATAAATGTACTCACTAAAGAGCTTGATATTATTATTCAGTTGCAACAAAAGTATCTAAATACTGAGCTTTCAAAACAACGAGCTTGAAGTTAACGCGAATCACACAGTAATGAGTATCCAGCTATGAGCTTTATAGATGTTCAAAATGAATTTATGGCACACATACGTGAGCCAAAAAAAAATAAAAAGCCAACTGATATTGAAGATAGACGCATGGCTATATATCGCGACTTATTCTTTAATAACATAGAGGGATTCATTTCTTCTGGTTATCCAGTGTTAAAAACGCTTTATAGTGACAAACAATGGAACAAATTGATCAGGCAGTTTTTTAGTGAATATAATTGTCAATCACCATACTTTTTAGATATAGCAGGGGAGTTTATTAATTACTTGTCCAGTAGTTATAAAATGAAAAACTATGATCCTGCTTTTATGTTAGAGCTTGCGCATTATGAATGGGTAGAGCTTGACGTTTCAATAGCAAACGAAGACCCCAATGAGAGAAAACTACAACAAACAGCGTTAACTAAAAGTCCATTATTTCTATCAAGCGTAGCGAGAAATTTGAGTTACCAATATCCAGTGCAAACTATAAGTGACCAAGTCCGGCCAAAAGAACCATCGACTGTACCTAACTATTTTGTTGTTTATAGAGATGAAGAAGATGAAGTACAGTTTTTAGCAACTAATGCCATGACGGCTTTATTACTCTCTATCATTGAAAGCGTTGAGGGCATTACATTTGATAACCTCTGCCAACAGGTGATTATGCAGGCTCCTCAGTTTAACGAAGAGCAAATAACACAAGGGGCGCTTGTGACACTCAATGCGTTGATTGAACGCGGTGTAATCGTGACAAAAAATCAAGATTAAGGCCTTTATTGATGTTTTTACATCGTCTATCATGGCAGCCTTATTTATCGTGCTTAATAAAAGGTTGTACCATGTCAGATGATAAAGATTTTAAAGATCCGTTTAACGCTACTTATTTTATTGCTTTTCTAGCGGTATTTGCAGGTATTGGTTGTTTAAATGCAATTTTAGGTTGGATCACCAGCTTAACCTAAAACGTATTTATAGTTTAAGGCTGTTGTCAGCATCAGCCTTAATGCTTTGCTTTTCTATCCTCTATAACTGTTCAATATTTTCGTTAAAGTCACAGCAAACTCGCAATTAAAGTTCACTTAAGGTTATAATCACCTGCTTTGTAATATCAACCGTTGAGCAGTAAAACTTATGACTCAAGTAACACCAGCAATTATTAAAAACAGCATTGCAACAATTGCTGATTATCCTAAAGCGGGCATTATGTTTCGCGATGTAACTACATTAATGGCCAACCCTGAAGCGTTCAAGGCTACTATTGATGCGTTTATAACCGAATATAAAGACCAAGGTTTTACAAAAATTATTGGCACAGAATCACGTGGCTTTATTTTTGGTGCGCCTTTATCTTATGCTTTAGGTATTCCTTTTATTCCAGTGCGTAAGCCTGGCAAATTACCGCGCGAAGTTATTCGCCAAGATTACCTACTAGAATACGGTGAAGACACGCTAGAACTTCATGTTGATGCAATTGTACCTGGTGACAAAGTACTTCTTGTTGATGACCTTCTAGCCACTGGCGGTACTATTGAAGCGACTGCTAAACTAGTTAATAAGTTAGGCGGTGAGGCTACTGATGCAGCATTTGTTGTATCACTGCCTGAATTAGGTGGCGAACAACGCATAGAAAAAATGGGTATCAAAATCTTAAAGTTGGTTGAATTCGAAGGCGAATAATCGATGAGTTATCAGGTTCTAGCGAGAAAATGGCGTCCACAAACCTTTCATGAATTGGTTGGGCAGTCTCATGTTAAACAAGCGCTTGTTAATGCGCTTACACAAAATAGACTGCATCACGCGTATTTATTCACTGGAACCCGAGGTGTTGGTAAAACAACTATTGCACGTATTTTTGCAAAAAGCTTAAATTGCGACGAAGGTATTTCGGCATCTCCTTGTGGGCAATGTAGTAGCTGTACGGATATTGAAGCAGGGCGCTACATTGACTTGCTAGAAATTGATGCCGCCTCTCGTACTAAAGTAGAAGATACGCGTGAAATACTTGATAACGTTCAATACGCACCTACGCGCGGGCGTTACAAAGTATACCTAATAGATGAAGTTCACATGCTTTCAAAGCATAGCTTTAATGCGCTTTTAAAAACGCTTGAAGAACCGCCAGAGCATGTGAAATTTTTACTCGCAACAACCGATCCCCAAAAGTTACCCGTTACTATTTTATCGCGATGTTTACAGTTTAATTTAAACGCCTTATCGCAAAGTGAAATTAAAACACAGCTTCAACACGTTTTGACTCAAGAACAACTGCGCTTTGATAACGATGCACTTAGCGTTATTGCAAAAGCTGCAGATGGCAGTATGCGCGATGCGCTTAGCTTAACCGATCAAGCTATAGCACAAACGAATGGTGATATTAATAATCAAGCGGTTCAAGCTATGCTTGGTTTAATGGATACACACTACAGCCAAAGTTTATTAGCAGCATTACTAAGTCAAGATGGCGCTGCGCTCATGAGCGAAATAGCAAATGTAGCGAGCAAAAACCCAAATTATATAGCGTTACTTGATGATTTAATTTCATTAACGCACTTAACCCAGCTTACCCAATTAGTGCCTCAAGCTGCTGGGCTTGATGAGACCAATGCTGATTACATAAAGCACGTTGCAGAGCACACAAGTGCACAGCAAGTGCAGGTTTATTACCAGTTACTTTTAAACGGTAAAAAAGATTTACAATGGGCCCCTGAGCCACGTTTAGGGTTCGAAATGATTTTGCTGAGGTTACTTGCATTTCAGCCTGCAGGAAACGAAAATCAGCAGGACGAGATAAGCACGCCTCAATTGCCGGCAGGTAACACTGAAAGCCGAGCCAATGCACTGCGTGATATTTTAAGTAAAAATAAGCCTGAAAGTACTAATAACGCTGCTAAACACAGCGACATAAGCGCCGTACAGCAACCAGCTGAAAAATCGATTATAAGTGCAGAACAGCATGAGCAAGTAAGCCCCACGGCTACTGACACGCCTGTTGATTCTGCTCACGTAGCGCATTTACAGGTTGAAAACGAAGAGGCTCAAACTGAAACGAGCCAAAATACACCTGCGAAGCAAATAAGTGATGAGCAAGTACAGCGTAACAGCGAAAATGAAGCATACATGCAGCACAATGATGTAGAGCAAACATTAGCTGCACAATTCGATGATGTAATGAGTAGCGCGCTAGATCAAGGTTTTAATCCTCAAACTCAAAGCACATCGCAACAGGCTGAATCTCCAAGCGCTCCAGTCTCTTTGGATGCAGCTTCACTGCATGATAAAGAGTCTCAGGCACAATCGGCCATTGCACGCATCTTACGTGACAGAAATATATCAGGTTCAGGCAGGTTATCGGGTAATAATATAGCTCAGCCGCCAGTGTCTGAAAAACCTGAAACTGCTAATAATGAGCAAAATAACAGGCTGGTTGGTTCGCCAATTGTAGAGCAAAGTGAATCCACTAATACAGATATACACACTCATTCTGAAAACGCAGAACACCCTCAAGCGGCTTCTGTACAATCTACTAACCCACCGCCGTGGGATGACTATAATACAGGCGAGCATGAAAAAAAGTCTGAGCTCCCTGTTAGCGGGAGCCAAGCACAACGCCCCAGTGTAGTCGCTACAAAAGCACAAAAAGTTGATTTTAAAGCTAAGCATCAAACAATCACTGAAAATTTAGCGCCTGAGTTACTAGAACAAATTAACCCTCAAAGTGTACCTGCTCCAGCTCCACAAGAGGAAAGTATTCCGGTTCCAGATGATTTTCAAAGCCCAATAAGTGAAATAAAGTTTGCTCATCAGCAAGACGAGTGGGCTTATTTGATAAAACGTATGGGGCTGGGTGGACGAATGCGCCAATTTGCGCTGCATTCAATTTTTACGAAGCAGGGAAGTAACTTACATATAGATGTTGATGAATCGCAAAAACACCTAGATACGCCAATGCTTCGCCAAAAACTTGATGCCGCATTATCGAGTATTTACGATCACAATGTGTCGCTGAGTATAAAATTTGCTCAAGGGGTTATCGATTCGCCTTATTTAATTCAACAAAAAATAGATGCAGGGCGCCATCAGCAAGCAATAGATGTGATCACAAGTGACGAAAACATAGTACAATTTCAACAGTTATTTAGCGCCAAAATTGACGAAAACAGTATTCAGGCATTGTAATTACATACAATCGCCCTTATCTTCATGACAATTAAAGATTAAAAGAAAGAGAGAAAATTATGTTTAAAGGTGGAATGGGTAACATGATGAAGCAAGCGCAGCAAATGCAAGAGCGCATGCAAAAAGCCCAAGACGAAATTGCAACAATGGAAGTTGTTGGTGAAGCGGGTGCAGGCTTAGTTAAAGTAACCATGCTTGGTAACCACAATGTTCGTCGCGTAGAGCTTGATGAAAGCCTTATGGAAGACGACAAAGACATGATTGAAGACTTACTTGCAGCGGCATGTAACGATGCTGTGCGCCGTGTAGCTGAAGAAACGCAAGAACGAATGAGCAAAGTAACTGGCGGTATGCAATTACCACCAGGTATGAAAATGCCGTTTTAATAAACAATGCAACTTTCAGATAGTTTAAATCAGCTTATTGAAGCATTGCGGTGTCAACCGGGTATTGGCCCAAAGTCTGCACAGCGTATTGCATTCCATTTGCTTGAACGTGATCGCAAAGGTGGTACACAACTAGGTAGCGCGCTTACTAAGGCAATGACAGCAATAGGTCATTGCCAAACGTGCCGAACTTTTTGTGAGCAACCTCAATGTGACATTTGCTTAAGTACAAAACGCCAAGACAGCGGTACGTTATGTGTTGTTGAGTCGCCTACTGATGTACTTGCTATTGAGCAAACGGGTCAGTATTTAGGTTTATATTTTGTTCTTATGGGGCATTTATCACCCATTGATGGTATTGGCCCTAAAGAAATAGGGTTAGATGTTTTAGAGCAAAAACTTTCTCAAGGCGGCATTAACGAAGTAATACTAGCAACAAATCCTAGTGTTGAGGGTGAGACGACTGCGCATTATATTGCCCAGCTTTGCCATAAAAACAATGTGGGTGCTTCGCGCATAGCGCACGGTATTCCGGTTGGAGGCGAACTTGATTTAGTTGATGGTAGAACCCTAATGCATGCTTTTAGTGGGCGCCGCGTGGTTACACAAGAATAGTTCATTAAAGCGACTGTTTGAAAAGATATGTAAAAGCCTACGTAATTAATTTATGTAGGCTTTTTTGTTTTTAAGGTAAGCTAGCTAAAAACAGTATGCAGTTAATTTGACGGCTAAGTAATCAAAGCCTTTTTTGAGATAGGTTTATTTAGAGTTAAAACGTAAGGATCACAATGAAAACGCATTCAACAAATCAAAGCGGGTTACTTAATAGTAAACGATTTTTACCTTTGTTTATTACCCAGTTTTTTTCTGCCGTTAACGATAATGTATATAAGCAGTCGGTGCTTATTTTACTGGTTTTTCAAGCTGCAACATTGGCCGATGGTGCGCTTTATTCAAACATTGCAGCAGGCTTATTTATTTTACCGTTTTTTTTATTTTCGGGTATGGCAGGGCAGCTTGCTGAGAAAACAGAAAAATCAAAATTAATCAGGTTTGTAAAACTTTGCGAAGTTCCTATTATGGTTGTAGGGGCACTATCTATTTATACCCAGTCTATTTGGCTTATGCTTAGCACTATATTTTTCATGGGGTTTCAAAGTACATTTTTTGGTCCGTTAAAATATTCTATTTTACCGCAGCACGTTGCCCCGAACGAATTAACAAAAGCAAATGGGTTAGTTGAATCGGGTACCTTTGTTGCCATTTTACTAGGGACTATTTTTGGTACTTATTACATTACGCAAGACGTAGGCCCCGAAATTATTAGCATTGCAGTACTCGTGCTCGCAGTAATTGGTTATGTGAGTAGCCGCTTTATACCAATAAGTGCAGCGAATGAACCTAACTTAGCGTTTACCTACAATATTTATACCTCTACAAAAAATGTGTTTTCAGCACTTAATTCGCAAACAGAGTCTGTTGGAAAATCAGTCTTAGGTATAAGCTGGTTTTGGTTAATAGGCGCCATTGTGCTAACCACATTACCAAACTATGTTAAGCACGTAATGGGCGGTAACGAATTAGTAGTAACCAGTGCGCTGGTGGTATTTTCGTTAAGTATTGCTATTGGTTCTTTATTATGTGAAAAGCTTTCGCGTTCGCGTATTGAGTTAGGCATAGTGCCCTTTGGCGCCATTTTAATTACACTATTTTTATACTTACTCAGTATAGAGCCCGCTATTTTAAGTTATGGTGTGCAAATCGATGAATTATTAACCTTAAAGCAGGTATTAAATACTGGCGATATGCGCTGGCACTTTGTGTGGATGGCCGGTATTGGTATAGCATCAGGTTTTTATACTGTTCCTCTGTATGCTTTGATACAACAAAGAACAGAAGAGGCGTGTCGGTCTCGTGTTATTGCCGCTAACAACGTACTTAATGCACTGTTTATGGTGTGCAGTGCCATTTTAAGTATTGTGACATTGTCTATTTTAGAGTGGAGTATCTCAGAGTTATTGCTTTTACTTGCAGGGTTAAACTTACTGATTTCAGTGTATATTTATACCAAAGTACCTGAATTTTTCTTGCGTTTTATTATCTATATTTTAGCTATTTGCATGTATCGCGTGAAAACCAGAGGCGAAATAAATATACCAGAGGGAGGTGCAGCGGTTATTGTTGCCAATCATGTCAGTTTTGTTGATTGGATGTTTATTTTAGCAGCGTCACCAAGACCAATTCGTTTCATGGTTTTTGCGCCAATTTATTATTCTCCTGCGTTGCACTGGTTATTTAAAATGGCTAAAGCAATACCGATTGATAGCGAAAAAGCAAACCCTAAAGCTTTTAAAAAGGCGTTTGACGATGTTGCAGAGGCACTTGAACGCGGCGAGCTTGTGGGTATTTTCCCTGAGGGTAAATTAACAGGTGATGGCTGTGTTGATATGTTTAGAAGAGGTGTAGAGAGAATAATTGAGCGAACGCCTGTTGCTGTTGTGCCTGTGCATTTAGGTGGGCTATGGGGCAGTATGTTTAGCCGAAAAACAAAGTGGCAATTACCTCGCTTAAAGTGGTCGTTAGTCTCTGTATCTGTTGGTGAGCCTGTTACGGCAAATAAAGCAAAAGCGGATAATCTGCGTCAACGAGTGTTAGATTTAAAACTACTTTACTCTAAAGATAATGATTAATAGGCATGAAAAGCAGCCAAACAAACCCTATTGTCGATAATTTTATAGCGCCAAAATGCATAGATACGTTCAGTATTTTGTATCAAGATAACGATATTTTAGTCATTAATAAACCCAGCGGGTTGCTGAGTTTATCAGGGAAAAATTCAGAAAATTGGGACTCAGTACATTATCGTCTAGTAAATGGGCAAAAAGGAGTAACGCCGGCCTTTTTAAACGCTAAATTAGTTCATCGATTAGATTTAGGCACATCGGGGATAATGCTTGTAAGCCTAAACGATTTGAGCTCAAAACGTTTAAATAAGCAGTTTCAATTACGTAGTGTAAAAAAGCATTATGTAGCAGTGCTGCAGGGGTGTGTTAGCGAAAATAGAGGGCAAATTGATGCGCCCATAGCTAAAGACACACAGTTATTTCCGCGTGTAAAAATCTGCAAACTAGAGGGGAAGCCTGCTGTTACCGAGTTTAAAGTTATAAAGCGCCTTACTAACCCTGTTAGAACTTATGTACGCTTTTCTCCTTTGACTGGGCGTACTCATCAGCTACGCATACATAGTCATTTTATAGGCCACCCTATTTTAGGATGCGACCTGTATAAGAGTGCACACAGTGAAAAGCTATCAAAACGCTTACAGTTGCATGCAAGCGATCTGTTTTTTGAACATCCCACTACAAATCAAGCAATTCACATCCATTGCCCAAGCCCATTTTAGTGTGAATTAACATTACATTTTTTAATTTTTTCCCTTGAAGTTCTATTAGCTCCCCCCATATTAAGTGCATAACGCAGACACTTTGCTAATTGGAGATATATAAATGACTGCAGCACAAAAAGAAACATTAGGCTTTCAAACAGAAGTAAAACAACTATTAAACTTAATGATTCATTCTCTTTATTCAAACAAAGAGATTTTTTTACGTGAGCTTGTATCAAACGCATCAGATGCAGCCGACAAGCTACGTTTTTTAGCGCTTTCAAATGGTGATCTTTACCAAGGTGATGCAGACCTTCGCGTTCGTATCAGCGCAGATAAAGAGGCCAATACCGTTACTATTTCAGATAACGGCATCGGTATGACGCGTGAAGAAGTGATTAACTCTTTAGGCACTATTGCAAAATCGGGCACTGCTGAGTTTTTCAAAAACTTAACGGGCGATCAAAGCAAAGATTCACAACTTATTGGTCAGTTTGGTGTTGGTTTTTACTCTGCATTTATTGTTGCCGATTTAGTGACTGTTCGCACACGTAAAGCGGGTGAAACAACTGCTTATGAGTGGGAGTCTAAAGGTGAAGGCGAGTACACGCTGCAAGAAATTGAGAAAGAAGGCCGTGGTACCGAAATTACTTTACACCTTCGCGAAGACGAAAAAGAATTTGCAGACGAATTCCGTTTACGTAGCATTGTGACCAAATACTCAGATCATATTTCTACGCCTGTACAAATGTACAAAGCAGAAGTACCAGAATCTGAAGGCGAAGATGGCGAAAAAATTCCAGCAGTACCGGGTGAGTGGGAAAGCATTAACCGCGCCACTGCATTGTGGACGCGTGATAAATCAGAGCTTTCTGATGAAGAATACAAAGAGTTTTACAAGCATGTGAGCCATGACTGGGAAGATCCGCTAAGCTGGGCACATAATAAAGTTGAAGGTAAAACTGAGTACACTAGCCTTTTATATATCCCTAAAAAGGCACCTTTCGATTTATGGAACCGTGAGCGTCAAAGTGGTTTAAAACTATACGTTCAACGTGTGTTTGTAATGGATGATGCTGAGCAGTTTATGCCAAGCTACTTACGTTTTGTGAAGGGTTTATTAGATTCAAACGATTTACCATTAAATGTATCGCGTGAAATTTTACAAGATAACAAAGTAACCCAAGCGATTCGTAAAGGGTGTACCTCGCGTATCATTAAAATGCTTGAGCGTATGGCTAAAAACAAATCTGACGATTACCAAGTATTTTGGAATGAGTTTGGTCAGGTGATGAAAGAAGGCCCAGCGGAAGACGCTGCAAATAAAGAAGCGATTTGCAAGTTACTTCGTTTTTCTTCTACTCATACAGATTCACAGACGCAAGATGTGTCGCTTGAGCAATATGTTGAGCGCATGAACGAAGGGCAAGATAAAATATATTACGTGGTAGCCGATACCTTTACCGCTGCTAAAAATTCGCCGCATTTAGAGATTTTCCGCAAAAAAGGCATTGAGGTATTATTACTAAGCGACCGTGTTGACGAGTGGATGATGAGCCACCTAACTGAGTTTGCAGATAAGCCACTTCAGTCAATCACACGTGGTGACTTAGACCTAGGCAAGCTTGATGATGAAGAGACAAAGAAAGCCCAAGAAGAGTCTGAAAAAGAGATGGCCGGCTTAGTAGAACGCATTAAAACAGCCTTAGGAGATGATGTTAAAGAAGTGCGTTTCACACACCGTTTAACTGACTCTCCAGCATGTGTTGTAAGTGATGACAACGACATGAGTTCGCAAATGCAAAAGCTAATGGAGTCTGTTGGTCAAGCGGCGCCAGAGGCTAAGCCTGTGTTTGAGCTAAACCCAGAGCATCAACTTGTGAAACATTTAAATGACGAACAAGATGAAGATAAATTTTCACAATGGTCACATGTACTATTAGACCAAGCATTACTTGCAGAGCGCGGAACATTAAAAGACCCAACAGGGTTTGTTACACGCCTAAATAAATTAATGTTAGAGCTAAGCAAATAAATTTATATTAAGTTATTAAAAGTATAAATATTGTACATATTAAAAAAGGAAGCCGAGGCTTCCTTTTTTTATGCGCTATAAACTAGGCAATTAGTATAAGTTGCTTGAGTATCAGCGGCGCTTATGGAAGAATTCAGGCTTTAAAAATAAACTCTCATACTAGGGGACAATGATATGCGCATTATTCTTTTGGGCGCGCCGGGTGCAGGTAAAGGTACTCAAGCTCAGTTTTTAATGGACAAGTACGGTATTCCACAAATTTCGACTGGCGATATGCTACGTGCTGCAATTAAAGAAGGCACTCCACTTGGCTTAGAAGCAAAAAAAGTAATGGACGCAGGTCAGCTAATTTCTGACGATATCATTATTGGTTTAGTTAAAGAGCGTATTGCTAAAGCTGATTGCGAAAAAGGTTTTTTACTAGATGGCTTTCCACGTACCATTCCACAAGCAGATGCAATGAAAGAAAATGGCGTAGTAGTTGATCACGTTATTGAATTTGATGTTGCTGATGAAGTAATTGTAGAGCGTATGGGCGGACGTCGTGTTCATCCTGGCTCGGGTCGTGTTTACCATGTTGTTTACAATCCACCAAAAGTGGAAGGTAAAGACGATGAAACAGGTGAAGAGTTAATTGTGCGCGCTGACGACACAGAAGAGACTGTGCGTAAACGTCTAGGTATTTACCATGAGCAAACTATGCCGTTGGTTGATTACTACCAAGCTGAAGCAGCTGCAGGCAACACGCAGTACCATAAACTTGACGGTACACAAGCCGTAGAAGTTGTAAGTGCACAGTTAGGTGAGCTTTTAGGTTAATTTAAAGCGCACAAAAAAACCGCCAGCTGGCGGTTTTTTTGTTTTACAGAAAGACCTATAAGGTTTTAAGCTTTTCTATTACGCTGTCATATTCTGGCTCGGTAGATAGGTTACTCACTAATTGCTTATAAATCACTTTGTGGCTCTTATCGAGTATAAAAATAGAGCGCGTTAGAAGCCCCATATCTTTTATAATCACACCATATTTTTGGCCAAAATCACGCCATACCGAATCAGATAATGTGATGACTTTATCTATACCTTCTGCTTTACAAAATCGTTTTTGGGCAAACGGTAAATCAGCGCTTACAGTCAATATTTCAATACTTGGAAATTCTAGCGCCACTTTTTCGTTAAAGTGCTTAGTTTGTAAACTACACACACCGGTATCTAAACTTGGTACTACGCTAATTAGTAATGCTTGCCCTTTGTAGTTTTTGAGCGTTACAGGCGTAAAGTTACCATCAACTACTTTAAAGTCAGGTGCACTTTCACCTACTGAGACACCTTCACCCATTAAAGTAATTGGTTTGCCCTGTACTGACACTTTTCCTGCATCTAGTGTATTTTCTGGGTAATCGGCTGCCATAGCAACGGAGCAAAATGCACTCAGCACAAACGCGAACGTACGATACATAAGGTATTTCCTTTTAAATTAACGCAATAAGCGACAGTGTATTATACTGCGTATGAGTAACCAAGCGATTATGCATTCTTGCTTGATAAGAATTAGTTATGAGATTTATAAATTGTAAACCGCTGAAACTTTGATTAACATATAGTTACAAAAAATATCTTAAATAATAAAAATAAAAGCCACTATCATTTTGTGATGTTAATACTTGGTTTAAAAATAGAGAGATAGTATGCCAACATCAGTATTAGTATGTGATGATTCCAAATTAGCGAGGCGCCAGTTAGCTCGCTCATTGCCGGAAGACTGGGACATAAAGGTTGAGTTTGCAATTAACGGTGTTGATTGCATAAAGCAAATAAAAGCGGTTGACCCAGAAATTCTATTCCTTGATTTAAACATGCCTGAAATGGACGGGTATGAAGTGTTGATGGCAATGAAAGAGTTAGGCTTAAATGTGCTTACTGTTGTGGTATCTGGCGACATACAACCTAATGCCCACCAACGAGTGATTGATTTAGGCGCTATCGATTTTATTCAAAAACCCTGCTCACCAGAAAAGCTTGCCGAAATAATAGAGCATCATGGAATTAAAGACAAAGCTATGCGTGAACGCTTGTCCCATGCATTAGGTGAGCAAGTTGACCCTGACGTTCGAGACATCTACCAAGAACTGACGAATGTCGCAATGGGGCAGGCTGGTGACTTACTAGCAAGGTTACTCAATGTATTTGTCGAATTACCAATCCCTAATGTAAATATTCTCGAGGTGAGTGAGCTAGATATGGCACTTCGCTCCATAGATAATAATGCGTCTACTTCTGGTGTGTGCCAGGGCTTTATAGGTGGTGGTGTATCTGGCGAAGCATTATTATTACTCAACGATTCTAGTTTTAAAGAAATTGCGTCTTTAATGAATTATGACGGTGTACTCACCGATAACGTTGAGCTTGAGCTACTAATGGATATTAGTAACATCCTTATTGGTGCAATTCTTACGGGTCTTTCTAAGCAGCTCGACATGTCATTCAGCCAAGGACACCCAATTGTGTTAGGTCAGCATAGAGATGTGTCTGAACTGGTAAAAGCAAACAAGTCTCGTTGGCAACGCACTCTTGCAATTGAAATTAGCTATGGCATTGAAAATCACAACATAAACTTTGATTTAATGTTGTTATTTACCGAAGACTCACTAAAAACTTTGAAATACAAAGTTGCTTACCTATTAGAAGATTAAGTTATGGCTGCTGATTTAGATATGAATGAGATCCATTGGTTAATGGATATGTTTAATACCGTTGATGTGGGTCTTGTTGTACTTGATAGAGATTACCGAGTGTGTGTTTGGAATGGGTTCATGGAAAACCATTCCGGCTTATTACCAAGTGCGGTAAAGCATAAAGATTTATTTGATTTGTTTCCTGCAATAGACGAAAAATGGTTTAGAAGTAAATCTGAATCAGTATTTGTTTTAAAAAATCGCTCATTCACAATATGGGAACAGCAACCTTATATATTTAGGTTTAAAAATTACCGTCCTATCACTGGTAAAGCCGAGTATATGTATCAAAATGCAACTTTTATACCTTTAACTAATATTCGTGCAGAAGTCAGTCATATATGTATTATCTTATATGATGTAACTGATATTGCGGTAAATAAAAAAGAATTAGAGGATTTAAATGCCCGCCTAGAGCAAGTAAGCCAAACAGATAGCCTCACTCAATTGTATAACCGTGGTCATTGGGAGAGTACGCTCAAGCAAGAGTTTTTGCGTACTAAGCGCAATGGCGGTTCTAGTGCATTGCTGATGTTTGATATCGATCGATTTAAAGTCGTAAATGATGAATATGGCCACACGTGTGGTGATGAAGCACTACGCCACTTGTCAAAACTTTTAAAAACGACACTACGCGAAACTGACATCGCAGGAAGGTACGGTGGTGAGGAGTTTGTAGTTACTTTATTAGATACCGATGAAAAGGGGGCTGAAATTTTTGCTGAACGCTTAAGGGTATTAATTGAGCAAAGTCCTGTTATGTATAAACAACTTGAAGTTAAAGTAACAGTGAGTATTGGTTTTGCCTGTTTTAGTAATGAGTTTAAAGACCATGAGCGCTGGATAGAAGCTGCAGATAAAGCTATGTATCAATCTAAAAAGAATGGACGAAATAAAGTAACTGCCTATGCCGATATAAAAAATGACGCTTAAGCGTCATTTTTTATTAATTATTTTTAGTCTGCCGCTCTGAGTTTAATCACTCGGTTGTATGTCGAGAGTCATCTTTAGGGCATTGTCCGATAGTCGTTATTTTTTCATTATTATCTACTTGTTCAAGTTTTACTTTAAACCCCCATAATCTATAAAGATGCTTAAGTACTTCCTCATGTGTATTTGCTAAAGGTATATTATTGTGCGGCACATACCTAAGCGTAAGCGCTCTATCCCCTCTGATATCAACATCGTACACTTGAATGTTAGGTTCATGATTACTTAAGTTATATTGAGCCGAAAGCGCTTCCCTTACCGCTTTGTAGCCACTATCGTTATGAATTGCGCCTATTTCTAAATGCGGAGCGCTCGCGTTATCAATAAGTGTAAATAGCTTAAAGTCGCGAATTAATTTAGGGGATAAAAACTGGCTTATAAAGCTTTCATCTTTAAAGTTTTGCATTGCAAAATGAAGGGTATCAAGCCAATTACTTCCGGCATATTCAGGAAACCACTTTTTATCTTCTTCTGTTGGGTGTTCGCATAGTCGCCTAATATCAACCATCATATTGAATCCCAGAGCATATGGGTTGATACCTGAATAATACTGACTATTGTAAGGTGGTTGATAAACAACATTTGTATGGCTTTGTAAAAATTCCAGCATAAATGAGTCGGTAAGTTTACCTTCATCATATAGGTGATTTAAAATGGTGTAATGCCAAAAGGTGGCCCAGCCTTCATTCATTACTTGTGTTTGTTTTTGTGGGTAAAAATATTGTGATATTTTACGCACTATACGAATAACTTCACGTTGCCAAGGTTCTAAAAGTGGTGCGTTTTTTTCTATAAAATACAAGATATTTTCTTGCGGCTCTTGAGGAAAGTGGCGTTCTTTCTTTTTTGCTTCTTGGTGATGTTCGGGGATTGTTCGCCATAATTCGTTCACTTGAGATTGCAAATAAGCCTCGCGTTCTTCTTGGCGCTTTTGCTCTTCGAATAACGAAATTTGTTGCGGGCGTTTATAACGATCAACGCCATAGTTCATGAGTGCGTGGCATGAGTCTAGTAAGGTTTCTACTGCTGTTACACCGTATTTTTCTTCGCAGCGACGTATATAATTTTTAGAAAATACCAGGTAATCAATGATAGAGCTGGCATCAGTCCATGTTTTAAATAAATAATTACCTTTAAAAAAAGAGTTGTGGCCATAACATGCGTGCGCCATAACTAGTGCTTGCATCGGTAACGTATTTTCTTCCATTAAATATGCAATACAGGGGTCTGAATTAATCACTATTTCATACGCGAGGCCCATTTGTCCGCGTTTATAGTTTTGCTCAGTTTGAATGAATTTTTTCCCGTAAGACCAATGGTTGTAACCAATAGGCATCCCAACACTTGAGTAAGCATCCATCATTTGTTCGGCGGTGATCACCTCTATCTGATTAGGGTAAATGTCTAACCGGTAAAAGTCTGCAACGCGGGCTATTTCTGTTTGATACTCAGTTAACAAATCAAAAGTCCAGTCAGGGCCGTCACTCATTCGTTTAGTATTCATATTAATACCTCGCTTGGTTATGCAGCCCCTTGTTGTTGCCGACCTTTTTTAAAAAGCTCCCTAAATATAGGGTAAATGTCTTCAACACTTTGAATGTGCTGTATGGCAAAGTTGGAATGTGTTTGCGTAATATTTAAATATTCTCGCCATAGGCTTTGATGAGCACGTGTTGTGATTTCAATGTAGGCAAAATAGCGAACAGCATCTAAAATGCTATTACGTAATATTTGTCCGCAATGAGGAGTATCGTCAGCCCAGTTATCACCGTCAGATGCTTGTGCTGCATATACATTCCATTCGTCTGCGTTGTAACGCTCTTTAATTATTTTATCCATCAGTTTAAGTGCGCTCGATACGATAGTTCCCCCAGTTTCTTGAGAGTAAAAAAATGTTTGTTCGTCTACTTCAGTAGCTTGCGTATGATGACGGATATAGACCACTTCAATGTTTTTATAACTGCGCGTTAAAAATTGATATAGTAAAATATAAAATCGTTTTGCCATATCTTTTGTGGCTTGGTCCATAGAGCCTGACACATCCATAATACAAAACATAACCGCTTTGCTGGTGGGGTGGGGGCGCTTCTCGTAATTTCTAAAACGCAAGTCATAGTTATCAATAAATGGCACAGCTTTAATTTGCTGTTTAAGTAGGTTTATTTCTTTTTGTAAAAGTGCAACAGCGGCTTTATCGCTATGAGGTTCGTGTATTAATATTTTTAGCTGAGCTTCTAAATCGGCTAAGCGGCGCTTTTTTCCAGCGCTCATCGCAACACGTCGAGCAAGTGATCCTTGTAACGAACGAACAATATCAATATTACTTGGCATACCTTCACTGCAAAAACCGGCTCGGTGGGTTTTCATTTGTACAAGTTTATCAAGTTGATTTTCTTGAAGATTAGGAAGTTCTAAATCTTCAAAAAGTAAATCGAGGTACTCATCTTTTGAGATAGAGAACACAAATTCATCTTGCCCTTCGCCAGAGTCGCTTGCCTCACCTTGTCCAGAACCATCACCTTGACCACCTTTTGGTCGCTCTATTTTATCACCTGTTGCAAACTGATCGTTACCTGGGTGTATTTGTTTCTTATTCCCACCTTTACCTTGATGAAAGGTAGGCTCGCTGATATCACGTTGCGGAATAGATATACTTTCCCCCGATGTAGAGTCGGTTACACTGCGTTTATTTATTGCATCTGACACCGCTTCTTTTATCTGTTTTTTATAACGCCTAATGAAGCGTTGACGATTTACGGTGCTTTTATTTTTACCGTTTAAACGTCTGTCTATGAAATGCGACATAATGACCTCCTAAAACCACAACCATGAAGGTTATTGCGATTTTCTAACACGTAGGTACCACTCAGATAACAATCTGACTTGCTTTTGTGTATAGCCTTTCTCGACCATGCGATTAACAAAGTCTTCGTGTTTTTGCTGATCTTCAGCTGAGGTTTTAGTATTAAACGAAATAACAGGCAACAGATCTTCTGTGTTTGAAAACATTTTTTTCTCAATGACAGTGCGTAATTTTTCATAACTCGTCCACAGCGGGTTTTTGCCATTGTTATGAGCCCGTGCGCGTAGTACAAAATTGACTATTTCGTTACGAAAATCTTTAGGGTTAGAAATGCCCGCTGGTTTTTCAATTTTCTCAAGCTCTGCATTGAGTGCAGCTCGGTCAAATAATTGGCCTGTATCAGGGTCACGATATTCTTGATCTTGAATCCAAAAATCGGCATAAATAACATAGCGATCAAATATGTTTTGCCCATATTCTGAGTATGATTCCAAATACGCAGTTTGAAGTTCCTTACCAATAAATTCAACATACTGAGGGATTAAATAGCCTTTTAAAAAGCTCAAGTAGCGTTCTTCAACATCGCTGCTGAATTGTTCACGCTCTATTTGTTGTTCAAGTACATAAAATAAGTGAACAGGGTTCGCAGCCACTTCTGTGTTATCAAAATTAAACACCCGAGATAAAATTTTAAATGCAAAGCGAGTAGAAAGGCCCGTCATGCCTTCATCCACCCCTGCGTAATCGCGATACTCTTGATACGACTTTGCTTTTGGATCAGTGTCTTTGAGTGTTTCACCATCGTACACTCGCATTTTAGAATATAGGCTTGAGTTTTCAGGCTCTTTTAATCGTGAAAGAGTTGTAAATTGTGCCAAAGCTTTTAAGGTGCCAGGCGCGCAAGGTGCGCTATGAAGTTCACTATGCTGAAGAAGTTTGTCGTAAATTTTAATTTCTTCAGTGACACGCAAACAATAAGGTACCTTGACTATGTATACACGGTCTAAAAAGGCCTCATTATTTTTGTTATTTTTAAAGGTTTGCCATTCAGATTCGTTTGAATGAGCGAGGATCATGCCATTAAAGGGAAGAGCGCTAATACCTTCAGTCCCATTGTAATTACCTTCTTGCGTGGCCGTTAGTAGTGGATGGAGTACTTTGATAGGGGCTTTAAACATCTCTACAAATTCCATCAAGCCTTGATTTGCCATACAAAGTGAACCTGAGTAAGCATAGGCATCGGGGTCATTTTGCGCAAAATGTTCAAGCTGACGTATATCTACTTTACCTACTAATGCGGATATATCTTGGTTGTTTTCATCGCCAGGCTCTGTTTTAGCGATGCCTATTTGATTCAGAATAGATGGATAACGTTTTACCACTCTAAACTTACTTATATCGCCATTAAACTCTTTCAGCCGTTTGCCTGCCCACGGTGACATAATTGTTTTTAAATAACGTGGCTTAATACCGTATTCTTGCTCTAGCACATTAGCGTCTTCAATGGGATCAAACAGAGATAATGGGTGATCGTTTACCGGCGACCCTTTAATTGAATAGATGGGTACTTGTTGCATGAGGTACTTTAGTTTTTCAGCAATAGATGATTTGCCACCGCCGACTGGACCTAGTAGGTAGAGAACTTGTTTACACTCTTCAAGCCCCTGAGCGGCGTGTTTTAAATAAGAAACAATTTGTTCAATGGCATCCTCCATACCATAAAAATCGGTAAAGGCAGGGTAGCGTGCAACTACTCTATTTGAAAATAACCGACTGAGGCGTGCGTCCGTTGCGGTATCAACCATTGTGGGTTCACCTATGGCCATTAAAAGGCGTTCTGGTGCACTCGCGTAGGCAGATTTATCGGTTTTACATATCTCAAGAAACTCGGCGATACTGTACTCTTCTTCTTGTGCCGCTTCGTAACGTGCTTGGTAATGCTCAAAAATCGTCATAATAACCTCCGAAACCCGCTGTAAAAGGTGCTTACATTTTAAAGTTTAGTCGCGAAAGTCTATGTTTGTGGAATAAAATTAAAAATTTAAGTGAAAAAAGATCATGTTGAAGAAGACTATTTTGTCAAATGACAGAGTTTAAAAGTATAAATAATAGGCATAAAAAAAGACGCTTTAGCGTCTTTTTTAAATTAGCGGTAAGTGCTAATTAAGCGAAGTTTGCGTTTGCAAATTCCCAGTTAACAAGTGACCAAAAACCTTTAAGGTAATCTGGACGCACGTTACGGTAATCAATGTAGTATGCGTGTTCCCATAAATCTACAGTAAGAACAGGTGTAACGCCTTCGTCAGTTAGTGGTGTAGCAGCGTTAGATGTATTAACGATGTCTAAAGAGCCATCGGCAAGTTTTACTAACCAAGTCCAGCTTGAACCGAAGTTATTCACTGCTTTGTCGTTTAATGCATCTTTGAACGCATCAAAAGAACCCCATTTAGCGTTAATTGCATCTGCAATTGCGCCAGTAGGCTCGCCGCCGCCATTTGGAGATAGGCTGTTCCAGTAAAACGTGTGATTCCAGATTTGCGCTGCGTTGTTAAATACACCGCCTTCTGATGAACATACGATTTCTTCTAGAGATTTGTTTTCAAACTCTGTACCAGGGATCAAACCGTTAAGCTTAACAACGTACGTGTTGTGGTGCTTACCGTGGTGAAACTCTAATGTTTCTTTTGAAATATGTGGCTCAAGTGCGTCGATTGCATATGGTAGTGACGGTAGTTCAAATGCCATTTTTTATCTCCATCTTTTTTAGTTGATAGTCCATTTGGTAATACGTAATGCCTGTTGAAACAGACCACTTACCTATACCAAGTGGGAATATAGTGTTACTATAATTGTTGAGTATTTTACTCAAGTTTAAGCAAACAGCAATGCTATTGCGAAAGACTATTTCAATTGTGGCTTTATTTGCCCATTTTAAGTTATATATTTATGGTCACGATGAGTTATTTTCAAGACCTAAGTATATTTAGCTATCGTTACTTTGAGGTTGTAGATGGAAACCATTGATAAAATTAAACAGCAAATTTCAGAAAACCCAATTATCCTTTTCATGAAAGGGTCACCTAAGTTACCAAACTGTGGTTTTTCTTCACAAGCTTCACAAGCACTTATGTCGTGTGGCGAACCGTTTGCATACGTTGATATTTTACTAAACCCAGACATTCGTGCTGAGCTTCCTGCGTACGCAAATTGGCCTACATTCCCACAACTTTGGGTTGAGGGTGAGCTAATTGGTGGTTGTGATATCATCATCGAAATGTTCCAACGTGGTGAATTACAACCGTTAATCACAGAAACAGCGGCTAAGTACAAAGAAGCTGACGCTGAGTAATCTTATTTTGTGAACTCTATTTCTATAGTGCTGTGATAATAAAAGCCACGTTAAGTGGCTTTATTGTTTTTAGTTTTTTTAACAACATCACTTATCTGCACGGCAGGGTAACTTGCACGTTTAGACCACCACTTAATTTATTATGTAAGCTTATTTGTCCTTTATGTGCTTCAGCAATCTCTCTGCACAAAGCTAACCCCAAACCACTTCCTGTACTTTTTGTAGAATAAAAAGGTACAAGGGCATTAGCCATAACCTGCTCACTCATGCCTTTTCCGCCATCGCTTACATCTACTATGCAAGTATTACTAAAGAACGTTATATCTATGTTTATTTTAGACGGACTTGAGCCTGACTCGTGTGCATTTTTGAGTAAGTTGATAAGCAGCTGCTCAAGTTGTGCCTGATCTGCATGTAATATGCTTTGGGTGCTGCTTACTGTGTAGCTAAACTGCCATTGTCTATTCAGATCATTTAATGTGTTTTGCCAATTTATCGCTGATTTTTGTGGTGTAGGGAGCTTTGCAAATTTGCCGTAGCCTTGAACAAACTCAGTCAAGTGACTTATTCTTTCATCGATTGTTGAAAACACTCTTGCAAGGCGAGGCTCATCTACGCGGCTAGCTAAAAGCTGAGCGCTGTGTAGCATTGATGACATAGGGCCAAGAGAGTTATTGAGCTCGTGGCTTATTATTCGAATAACTTTTTTCCATACTGCTACTTCTTGGCGGCTGAGTTCACGGGTCAGTTGTTTAAATATGTACAAGTGATGTTTTTGATTATTAAGCAAAAACTCGCCAGTCGATAAATGCCAAGTTTGAGAATCGTGACTATCTATTTCAATATTAAACAAGCCATCCACGCCTTGCTCAATAGCATTAGTAAGTTGAATAGGTGCATCAGACAATAACTCGTGAAGTTGCGTGCCTTCTAGTTGTGTTTTGCTATTAAATAAAGTGCGGCTGACTAAGTTACTAAATACAACAATTTTATTATCGTTAACAAGTAAAAGTGCTTGGGGAGAGCTTTGTAATACTTTATCTAACATTAACTCTCGTTGATAAATCCACTGTTTTTCTTGACGAAGTTGTTTTGCCGTTTGATTATAAAGCAGACATAGCTTTCCTAACTCATCGTTGTTTTTATAGGCTAATAAACTAGAAAGTTCACCATCTTTAAAATTAAGTAAGCCAGTTTCTAGCGATTGCAACCCTAGCTTAATAGGCTTTGTTAAAGCTCTAGCTAGCAAGATGCTTATTAGCATAGCTGCTATGACCAACAACACAGAGTAATACAGCGGATGTTGTGAAATTATTGTAATGCTAACAACAGGTAAAACGCTGCATAAAACACATATAGCCATTATTTTTTGAGTTAACGATAAGCCACTAATAAAATTAAACATTAGTAATCAATACCCATTTTTTGTAAGCGCCTATACAGTGCTTGGCGGCTTAAACCAAATTCTCGTGCTACTTTGGCTATAACCCCCTGATTAGCGCGTATTGATTGTTCAATTTCGAATTTTGTAGGTTCTTTTTTTACGTCGTTATTTTTTATTGGCGATGATGGTGTTAGGCCAAAATCTTCTGCACTAAGCAAACCATTAGGCTTGATTACACCAACACGTTTACAGGCGTTTTCAAGTTCTCTTACATTACCTGGCCATTGGTATCGATTAAGGGCTTGCTCTGCATCAATACTTAGCTCTCTATGTGGTAAAAAGTGATTAATGAGTGGCGCAATATCATCAACGCGTTCACAAAGCGCAGGTACGTTTAACTCAATAACGTTAAGGCGATAGTACAAATCTTCTCTAAAACGACCTTCGGTTATTGCTTGTAATAAATTTTCGTTGGTAGCTGATATAACACGTACAGTTACTTTGCGCGTTTGTGTGGACCCTAACCGTTCAAATTCACCTGTTTGCAACACTCTTAGCAACTTCATTTGCCCAGAAAGCGGCAAGTTGCCAATTTCATCTAAAAATAATGTTCCACCATCGGCTGCCTCAAAACGACCGATACGTTGCTTGCTTATACCAGTATAAGCACCTGCTTCAGCACCAAACAATTCAGCCTCCAAAAGCTCTTGGGGTAGGGCGCCGGCATTTACCTTTATGAAGGGCTGATTTATTAGTGAAGAGTTTTTTTGAATAATAGTGGCAATACACTCTTTACCACTGCCATTAGGACCTGTTATGAGTGCAGAAATATCAGATTTAGCCACTTGTAATGCCATTGTGACCAATCGCTCCATTGCGGTACTTTTAAAAATAAGGCCTGCTAAGTTAGCAGTGTTATATTTATCATCTCGCTCTTTTTGTTGGCGGTTGTGCATGGCTACAAGTTGCTTAGTGCGCCCCAGCTCTATTAAATTATTAATGCACGTAAGAAGCTTGTGGTCATCCCATGGCTTTGGAAGGTAATCAGCAGCGCCTGCTTTAACAAGTTCAATAGCCGTTGACAATTCAGTCCAAGCGGTTATTAGTATAATAGGAAGGTGTGGGTTCTCTTCACGCAGCGCATAAAACAAAGTTTTACCTTCTTCGCCTGAGGTGGTATCGCTGGTAAAATTCATATCTTGAATAACGAGAGCAATGCGTTGGTACTGCACAATTTGAATCGCTTCAAAGGGCGTTGTTGCGGTAACTACATTAAAGTTATGTATTTCCAGTAGTAATGATAATGCCTCTAAAACAGCCGGGTTATCATCAACGATAAGTATTTTTTCCATGTGAATTTAATCGCTGTTTATTATTATTTAGAAAATGCTACACCGTATTTTGCCAGTGTAGCATAGGTTGGGAGCAGCGCTATATGGTTCGGGTTGCGATACTTGGCGAAATATTTGCTGCACGCTTAGCAGGGCCAAATACAGCTAGAAGGCTCATGATAAAAACCATAACGGCAGTTGCTGCGACATAGCCTAAGGGTAATGCAGCTATTGAAAAGTGTTGCATTAGCAATTGCCCAAGTATGAGGGCAGCAATAACGCCTAAAACTAATCCAGCAATGCAAATCAATGCATTTTCAACTAAAAAATAATTAACAATTGCAGATTTACGAGCGCCCAAAGCGCGACGGGTTCCAATTTGTTTGGTGCGCTTACTTATATTGAATAAGGTTAAGCCAAAGATCCCTAAAGCAGTGACAAGTAAAAGTATAGTAATAAGCACAACTAACATACGCATCATCAATGTGTCTTCAGCCATATATTGCGCTTTGTCTTGATCTAAACCACGAATTCGAATAATCACACGCTTGTTATAATTTTTAAGCATTGCGTCTTCAATCTGTTTAGCTATGTCTGCTCGCTCATTGGACGCAGTGCGAACTAAAAAGTTGCCAGATATATTGGGATTAATGTAAGAAATTAATGCGATATTATTTGGGCGGCTGTCTTTTAACCAAGGCCCTTTTGCATGCTTAATTACACCAACAACTTTCAGTGGAATATCACCAAGAAAAATCGTTTTTCCTAAGCCCTCTTCATCAGGAAAAAGCTCATTGAGTAATGCTTGAGTGACAATTGTCACATTGGCTCGTTGATCATTATCGTTGGTAACAACAATCTCATCTTGAGTAAAGTTTCGTCCTGCAACAAGCTCAATGCCAAGTGTATTAATTGCATGATCATCCGTAAAAAAGTAAGCCGTTCTTGCTGAAAGCCCTGGCTCTGGTGCAGAGTTAATACTGAAGTCAGATGAGCTGCCACTACCTGATAACGGTATGTTGTTAATATATATGGCGTCTTTAACGCCGGGTAAAGCTCGAAGCATGGCTTCATCAAGTTCAAATTGCTGATGGCTTTGAACATCTTTACCAAAATGCATGACATGAAAAGCAAGTATTTCGTCTTCCGGGTAGCCAGTTTCTTGGTTAAGGTAGGTTACTCTGTCTTGAATTATAAATGCTGCGTTACTAACAATTGCAGTGGTAATTGCTATTTGTATAAGTAGCAAAATTGCACCCACCTTAGATCGACACAGCGCATGAAAAATAGGTTTAATTTCTAATATCATTGTGTTCGTCCTTATTGGCTTTTTAGATAAATTGCAGGGTTGGTTTTACACACCAGCCAAGCAGGATAAAGCCCGGCAATTACACAAGTACTGATTGCAATAAGTGGGGCGCTTAGTAACATACTTAAATCCATAGTCGCCAAGCTTTCGTAATAACTGTAGCTCTGACGAACACCCAATAGGCCAAACTGCGCAAATACAATCCCAAGTAGCCCGCCCAAAAGCCCTAACATAGCGACTTCAATGATATGTTGCATAAAAATCTGCCGTTTATTAGCACCAAGAGCACGGCGTACACCAACCTCTGGCGCTCGACGTAAAAATTTGGCAAGTAATAAGCCAAGTATATTAGCCAAACACACAGCCAAAAACATAAAACTCAGAGCCACTAAAATTTTGTTATCTTCACTAACCACATTATTGTAAGCCATCCATTGATTAACATCTCGAAGCCCAAAAGCGAGCTCTTTACGATTAAATCGACCGAGCTTTTGCTGCTCTTGCATATAAGCTAGTAAGTAATTCTCGTAATCATTTTTTTGTTGCTCGGTCGTTAATTCAACCCAGAATTGAATCCAAACCATTTCTGACTGTAATTTGGCAGTAAAACTTCGAACATCTTCATGCTTCCAACCATTAGTATTTCCCCAATTACCAAGTTGCTTTGCCTCAAGAAGGCTAAATGGCATAAAAAGTTGTTCGGGTTGGTTAAATGCACCATTGTTTAAGTCGTAATATTTGATGGTTAGAGGCCAGTTTTTTGTAACGCCAATCACTTCGTAACTAGCATCGTCAAGGTAAATAACCTGACCCACTGAATTTTTGCCAGCAAATAACTTATTGTTTAACTCCTCGCTAATGACAACAACGGGCGCTGCATTGTCTTCTTGTTGCTGTGACCACTTGCTACCATGTAAAAATTCGAGGTCAAACATATTAAAAAATTCAGGAGTGGTAAGTCTTGCACTTTGACTAAACGGTTTTACTTTGTCAGAGTCTATGTAAACAGAAAAACCACTTCGTACCATTTTTAAACGTTGAGCACCTACTTGGGATTGATAAAGATTTGCAGCATCTTGATAAGTTAGTTGAAGAGGCTGGTTATCTGACGTCCACCATGTGCTTCCATCGTCCATTATCTGTAACTGCACACTAAAAAGCTGACTGCTCTTGTGCGGGATTGGATCGGCCGACATCATGTGATACACACTCAAACTAGTCATGGTGATGCCAATACCAATTGCTATGGCAAGTACCATTAAAAAGCTTACGAGTGGTGTGCGTTTAAAGCTACGCCAACTCAGATCAATATAATGAACCAGCATGAATTATACTCCTTGTGCGACTTTTATTGGCTGTGTACCTTGGTACAAAGTAAAGTCAGCAAGTTGTCCATCAACTACTTGAATGTTGCGCGGTGCGCGGCGGGCTAATTCACTGTCATGTGTCACCATTATAATGGTGGCGCCATCGCGATTTATTTGCTCAAGTAATTCCATCACTTGGCGAGCCATTAGGCTGTCTAAGTTACCGGTGGGCTCATCGGCAAGTAAAAAACGTGGTTCGCCGGCAAGTGCGCGGGCTATAGCGACGCGTTGTTGCTGGCCGCCAGAAAGTTGCTGAGGTAAATGTTTAGCGCGGGAGGCTAAGCCTACTTGTTCTAAACATTGCTCTATTCTACGTTTACGTTCTTTTGCTTTAATACCTCTATAACGAAGAGGTACTTCAATATTTTCATAGAGGTTTAAATCTGGTATTAAATTAAAACCTTGAAAGATAAAACCAATTTTTTGATTTCGGCAATCGGCACGTTGGTTGTCGTTTAGGTTACCCACATTTACACCATCTAAAATATAATCACCTTCACTAAAGGGTTCTAACATACCGGCAATATTTAAAAAGGTAGTTTTCCCAGAGCCGCTAGGGCCTGTGACAGCTATAAATTCGCCTTCATTTACATTTAAATTAAAGTCTCTTAATGCGTGAGTTTGAACCATTTCAGTTTGGTATACTTTACTTATGTTTTTCATTTGTAACATGGTTTTTCCTTAAATTGGCGCTGGTTGAGAGCGCTTCTAATTTAATAAAAGCGTGTCTACTTGGTTAAATTGGTTGTAGCTAGAAATTATTATTTCGTCGTTTTCATTTAAGCCGCTTAAAATTTCTACCGCGTTAATGCTGGTGGCACCTACGGATATAGGTATACGTCTTGCAAAATTTCCGTCTATTTTATATGCAACAATGCCGCCTTGTTGCATAAAAGCGCCTCGCTTTACCTGCAGCACATTTTGGCGATTGTCTAGTAAAATACGCGCGGTTAAACGTTGATTTTGGCGAATGTTATTGCTGTTGCTTGTAAAGCGAACACGTGTGGTTACTTCGCGATTATTAACTTCGGGTGATATAGCCGAGAGCACTCCCATTATTGTTTCGTTCCCTAGCTTAAGCTCTACGTCCATACCTAACCCGAGTTCGTTTGCGTAACTTTCTGGCACCTGCAACTGTGCTTCAAAATGACTTAAATCAACGAGTGTCATCAGAGGCTGACTTTGCGTGACGGCTGCTTTTTGTTGCACAAGCAGATTGCCAACAATGCCTGTCACTGTGGCCCGAATTGACAGCTCATTTACTTTTCTATGTAAGTCATCAACGATCAGCTGCTGACGCTCTACATCACTTTTAGCAGCTTGCAATTCAAATGCGAGTGTATCTTTAGCAAGTGCCACCTCTTGCTGTGCGTGTTTATAGGTAAGCTGTGCACGTGATAAGTCGTCTATTGCTTTTTCAAGGTCTATTTGGCTTATTAAATGCTTTTTAATTGATAGTTTTGCGCGACGATCTTCTCTTTGTGCTGCGTTTAATTCTACACTTGCCATATCGAGTGTTTTTGTAAGGGTTAAAGTGTCTCTTCTTGATTGTAGGTGTTGCCTTTTAAGTTCACCCTCTAAGCGTTGTAATACGGATTGTTGTTGTTTTAATTCATTGGTAAGTTCAGGGCTATGAAGTACAGCAAGCTCGTCGCCTTTGGTAACTGTATCGCCAGCTTTTACGTGCAAGCTTACAAAGCCTCTCTCTGGGCTGTAGATATGTGGTGCATTGGCGGCAACAATTTTTCCACTTGCGGCTACATCGCGAATAAGCGTTTTAATTTCTACTTTTGCTATTTGCACCTTTTCTTGGCTAAATGATTTAGTTGCATCCGAGCCTGACATAACTCCATAAGTAGCAGCAATAACAAGCAACAACACAGCGATAATTAAAAGAAAACGTTTTTTATGGTTTGCGGGTGTTTTAACTTGTATGTCTTGAGCACTGGTATCTTTAATCATTATTCAACCTTAACTAAATGAATTTATATTTTTTTCAAACATGACATAAAGTAGTGCTGCAAAAATAGCGGCTAGTGGCGAGAGTAAAAATAAGCTTAAAGTGAACATAATTCTTCCAAATAATAATTACTAAATTACACTATACGATTAGCATGCCAAAATTTAACCTATTGATATTAATATACTTAATAATTTATTTATTAAAGTAATATGTCCGCGGACACTTTATGTGTCCGCTTCGGACACATAAAAAGCAATATATAAAGAGTAGATACTGCGTTGCGGGTACAAGAAAACCAATAACGTCGGCACCACAGTGAACTCAAAGTGTAAGTGTATTTTAAAGCTAAGCTACTCAGGCGATTAAATAGCGGGGTGACATTTAAGCTTTGACTGGTTTTATTTTTCTATTTACGAATAATTAATCAAAGTAATGAGTGGTTAAATTACAGTTTTTAAGCTGAATGAAGAATAAGGAACATAATTCTACCTGTATTTATCCCTTTTATAATTCGTTAATGAAAAGGGGTAATATTATTTGCATAATCCCCACATTTTATAAATTCCTTTAATTGAATATTTATTCACTAATATTTAGGTTTACGTTTACGTAAACTGTGTTTTTATTTAGAGCTATTTTTACAAAATGTTAAACTTGACACCAGTGTCATGAAAAAATAACGATGAAAACACCGCTAAATGTTAATAAAAATGATAAAAAAGAAATCTTGCTATGAAGTGAGAAATATTCAAGAATGTGAATATGTATTCAAATTACTGTTGACTCTATTTGATATAGAGGCTAGTTTTGACCGGCTGTTAGCAAATCGTCGAGCAGTTCATTAACGCTAACAGTGAAGCAAGGGGAGGGGTCTATGTTATACGACTCGAAATTAGAGAAAGAAAATTGTGGCTTTGGCTTAATTGCCCAAGTTAATGGTCAGGCTAGTCACCGGCTTATTCGTACTGCTATTACTGGGTTGGATCGTATGCAACACCGTGGCGGTATTTCTGCTGATGGTAAAACAGGCGATGGCTGTGGTTTGCTTTTGCAAAAACCAGATAGTTTTTTCCGTGCTATTGCAAGTGAGCATAACTGGCACCTTGGTAAAAACTATGCAGTAGGCATGATCTTTTTAAATTCAGATCCTGTTTTAGCACAAGCTGCAAAGGAAATTCTTAGCGAAGAATTAGAAAAAGAAACGCTAAATATTTTAGGCTGGCGCGAAGTGCCTACCGACCCATCAATGCTAGGTCCAATTGCTGTGCAGCAATTACCGGGCTTTGAGCAAATTTTTGTAAGCGCACCTGAAGGTTGGCGTTCAAAAGATTTAGAACGTCGCTTATACGTAGCGCGCCGTCGTGCTGAAAAACGTTTAGCAGACGATGAATCATTTTACATTGCAAGTTTATCTGGGTTAGTGACTATCTATAAAGGCCTTATGATGCCTGCAGATTTGCCTAATTTTTATTTAGACTTAGCTGACATTCGTATGACCAGCGCAATTTGTGTTTTTCATCAACGCTTTTCAACAAACACACAGCCTCGTTGGCCACTTGCTCAACCTTTCCGCTATTTAGCGCACAATGGTGAAATTAACACCATTGAGGGTAACCGTCAGTGGGCTCGTGCTCGCTCGTATAAATTTTCGTCTCCACTTATTCCAGATTTACAAAGCGCAGCGCCGTTTGTTAATGAAACAGGCTCAGATTCGTCAAGCCTTGATAACATGCTAGAACTATTTTTAGCCGGTGGCATGGATTTATTCCGTGCTATGCGCATGCTGGTGCCGCCTGCATGGCAAAAAAACCGCGCTATGGATGACGATTTACGTGCATTTTATGATTTTAATTCCATGCATATGGAGCCATGGGACGGTCCTGCGGGGATTGTTATGTCAGATGGCCGTTTTGCAGCCTGTAACTTAGACCGAAATGGTCTTCGTCCTGCGCGTTATGTAATCACACAAGATGGTTTTATTACCCTTGCTTCTGAAGTCGGCATTTGGGATTACACCGCCGATGAAGTAGTTGAAAAAGGTCGAGTGGGTCCGGGTGAGCTTTTAGTAATTGATACTAAATTGGGGAAAATTTGGCACTCAGACGAAATCGACCAAGATTTAAAATCTCGCCATCCTTATAAGTCGTGGCTTGAAGAAAATGTTAAGCGCTTGACTCCCTTTGAAGAATTAAAAGAGCAAGATGCAGGCAATCGTTCATTTGACGATGAAACGTTAGCTAAATATCAAAAAATGTTTGGTTATACCAATGAAGAGTTGGATAGCGTTATTCGTGTAATGGGTGAAAACGGGCAAGAAGCGACTGGCTCAATGGGTGATGACACTCCGTTTGCTGTGTTAAGCGAAGGGCATCGTTCACTATACGATTATTTCCGTCAAAAGTTTGCACAAGTCACTAACCCGCCAATTGATCCTCTTCGCGAAAACCATGTTATGTCTTTGGCTACGTGTATTGGTAGCGAACAAAATGTGTTTAACGAAACAACAGGGCACGCTAAGCGCTTACAGTTCGATACACCTATTTTAATGTATGCAGACATGCAGCAGCTACTAAATGCAGATGAAGCGCATTACAGCTATTGTAAAATTGATATTACTTACACTGTTGAAGAAGGCTTAGAAAACGCAGTTAAACGCATTTGCGATAAAGCAAAAGAGAAAGCAGCTGCTGGCTCTATCATGCTTATTTTAACTGATCGTAATTTTGACGATGTAAACCTACCTATCCCTGCGGCTATGGCTGTAGGTGCAGTGCAAAAGTGTTTGGTTGATAACAATTTACGCTGTGAATCAAACATCATAATTGAAACGGGTAGCGTAAGAGACCCTCATCAATTTGCAGTGTTACTTGGTTTTGGCGCAACAGCTATTTACCCATACTTAGCGTATGAGTCGTTGGTAGCGATGAGCGACAGTAAAATCATCGATAAATCTTACTGCGAGGTAACCCTTGCTTATCGTAAAGCGGTAAACAAAGGTTTATACAAAATAATGTCGAAAATGGGCATTAGTACAGTCGCTTCTTACCGTTGCTCAATGTTATTTGAGGCGGTGGGTTTATCAGATGCTGTTGTTGATATGTGTTTTAAAGGTGTGGCTAGCCGCATTAAAGGCGCATGTTTTACAGACTTTGATGACGATCAACAAAGCTTACATAAGCTTGCCTTAAGTAAACGCAAGTTACTTAGCCATGGCGGTTTATTTAAATATGTACATGGTGGTGAGTACCATGCATATAACCCAGATGTAATCCAAACACTGCAGGTAGCAGTTCGCTCTGGTGAATACAGAGATTACAACGAGTATGCAAAGCTTGTTAACAATCGACCTATTTCAACATTACGCGATATGCTGGCACTTAAATTACCAGAAAATGGAATTAGTATTGATGATGTAGAGCCTGCAGAAGCGCTTTACAAACGCTTTGACTCAGCTGCAATGAGTATTGGTGCTTTATCGCCAGAGGCACATGAAGCACTCGCAATTGCAATGAACCGCCTAGGTGGTTGTTCAAATTCAGGTGAAGGTGGTGAAGATAAACTTCGTTACGGCACTGAGAAAAACTCACGTATTAAACAAGTTGCCTCAGGTCGATTTGGTGTTACTCCGCATTATTTACGTAGCGCAGATGTCATTCAAATCAAAGTCGCGCAGGGTGCAAAACCAGGTGAAGGCGGGCAACTTCCAGGTGAAAAAGTAACACCTTACATTGCTAAACTTCGCTATTCGGTACCTGGCGTGACGTTAATTTCACCGCCACCACATCACGATATTTATTCTATTGAGGATCTTGCTCAGCTAATTTTCGACTTAAAGCAAGTAAATCCAAAAGCACTTGTATCAGTAAAACTAGTGTCTGAACCAGGTGTTGGCACCATAGCAACGGGTGTAGCTAAAGCATATGCTGATTTAATTACCATATCGGGTTACGACGGCGGCACAGGCGCAAGCCCGCTTACGTCTGTAAAATATGCAGGCAGCCCATGGGAACTAGGTCTAGCTGAAACACAACAAGCCCTTGTAGAAAATGGCCTTCGTCATCGTATTCGTTTGCAAACAGATGGTGGTTTAAAAACAGGTTTAGATATTATTAAAGCTGCTATTTTAGGTGCTGAGAGCTTTGGTTTTGGTACAGGCCCAATGGTGGCATTAGGGTGTAAATATCTACGTATTTGTCATCTAAATAACTGTGCAACCGGTGTTGCAACGCAAGACGAAACACTTCGTCAAAAGCATTACCATGGCTTACCTGAAATGGCGATGAACTACTTTAAGTTTATTGCACAAGAAGCGCGTGAAATCATGGCAAGCCTAGGTGTTGCAAACTTAACAGATTTAATTGGTCGTCTTGATTTACTTGAAGCAATTGAGGGCAAAACAGCCAAACAGAAAAAGATAGATTTATCTTCTGTTATTGCGCAGCCAAACAATCCAACAGGCGAAACGTTATTTTGTAGCGCGCCAAATAGCTCACATTATTTAGGCAAGCTTAACGAAAGCCTATTAGGAAAAGCGCAAGAAGCGATAGATGCTTCAAGTGGTATTTCACTTGTTAGCCGAATTTGTAATACAGACAGATCTGTTGGTGCAATGCTATCAGGCTACATTGCTGATAAACACGGAAATCAGGGTATGGCGGCTGATCCGATAGCCATTGAGCTCCATGGCACAGCTGGTCAATCGTTTGGTGTTTGGAACGCAGGTGGCCTTGAAATGACCCTCGTTGGTGACGCTAATGACTACGTTGGTAAAGGCATGGCTGGTGGTAAGCTAGTTATTCGTCCGCCAGTGGGTTCATCATTTGAAAGTCATAAAGCTACGATTATTGGTAATACCTGTTTATACGGTGCAACGGGCGGTAAATTGTTTGCTGCAGGGTGCGCAGGTGAGCGCTTCGCAGTTCGTAATTCAGGCGTGCAAGCAGTTGTTGAAGGCGTTGGCGATAATGGCTGTGAATACATGACCGGTGGTGTTGTGTGTGTGCTTGGTAATGTAGGTGTTAACTTTGGGGCGGGTATGACCGGTGGTTTTGCCTATGTTTTAGATGAGCGAAACGACTTTGAGAAACGCATAAACCCAGAGCTTGTCGAAGTTGTGACATTAGAAGCGTTAACGTCACACCAAGAGCACCTACGTGGATTAATTGCTGAGCATTTAGAGCTAACAGGCTCATGCAGAGCAGAAAGTATTTTAGCTAATTTTGAGCTCTACTTACCTATGTTTAAATTAGTAAAACCTAAATCAAGTGACGTAAAAAGTTTACTCGGGCATCGCGCCCGTAGTAGTGCCGAACTACGTGTTCAGGCGCAATAAGGGGGCAGTATGAGCGAAAATGTATATCAATTTATAGACGTGCAGCGTGTAGATCCACGCAAAAAGCCAATTTCGTCACGTAAAAAATCATTTGTAGAAATTTACGAACCCTTTTCAGAAAATCAGGTTAACTCTCAAGCGGATCGTTGCTTGGATTGTGGTAACCCATACTGTGAATGGAAATGTCCGGTACATAATTACATTCCACAGTGGCTTAAACTAATTCGCACAGGGCGTATATTAGAAGCTGCGGAGCTTTCTCATCGAACAAACAGTTTGCCTGAAGTATGTGGCCGTGTTTGTCCTCAAGATCGGTTGTGTGAAGGCTCATGTACGCTCGATGAAGAGTTTGGCGCAGTAACGATAGGTAACATTGAAAAATATATTACCGATACCGCGTTTAAAATGGGCTGGAAGCCAGACATGTCTTACGTAACATGGACTGACAAAAAAGTAGCTATCATTGGTGCAGGGCCCGCGGGCTTGGGTTGTGCGGATATTTTAGTTCGAAATGGTGTTAAGCCTGTTGTGTTTGATCGTCACCCAGAAATTGGTGGATTACTCACATTTGGTATTCCTTCTTTCAAACTAGAGAAAGAAGTGATGCAAAAACGCCGTGAGATTTTCACTGAAATGGGCGTAGAATTTAAGCTGAATGTTGAAGTAGGTGTAGATATCACTATGGATGATATTTTAGCCGACTATGATGCAGTATTTTTGGGCGTGGGTACGTATCAGAGCATGCGTGCTGGGCTTGAAAATGAAGATGCACCGGGTGTTCACGATGCGCTGCCGTTTTTAATCGGCAACACTAACCGAGTTATGGGCTATGATGAAGCGAATCAAGCTTATATTGATATGGCGAACCAGAAGGTCGTTGTGTTAGGTGGTGGTGATACTGCGATGGACTGTGTAAGAACGTCTATACGACAGGGTGCTGCAAAAGTAACGTGTGCGTACCGCCGTGATGAAGAAAATATGCCAGGCTCTAAGCGTGAAGTTAAAAATGCCAAAGAGGAAGGGGTTATATTTACATATAATGTTCAACCAAAAGGTATTGTGCTAGACGCTAACGGCCATGTTGCTGGCGTAAAGATGGTTAAAACTAAGCTGGGTGAGCCAGATGCGAATGGTCGTAGCCGCGCAGAAGAGGTCGCCGGTTCAGAGCATGTTATTGAAGCAACGCAAGTAATTATGGCGTTTGGTTTCAAGCCACATAAAATGGACTGGTTAGAAAAGTATGATGTAGAAATAAACCATTGGGGCGGTATTAACGCACCAGAGCAAGGTGAATTTACACATCAAACAACTAACCCTAAAATATTTGCTGGTGGCGATATAGTGCGTGGTTCGGATTTAGTAGTAACCGCTATTTTTGAAGGCCGTAATGCAGCTGAAGGTATTATGGATTATTTAAAAGTTTAATTTAATATTTTCAGAAATCGACAATTTAAAAGCAAGCCAAGTGGCTTGCTTTTTTGTGTTTGAAACGAATTAGGTACCATTTATTTTTAACCATTTTAATTTCGATGATAATTTGGTTGAATGACCAAGCTATTCTCATGAATAGTTTTAAGATTCATAAACTTATAATTTGTTAAAAAAGGTACTAGTATTAATTTTACATCAGTAATACTTTAATCTTGATTTAACTGCTGAAAAAGGGGAGTATTGAGTGTTACTCAGAAAAATTGGTGATAACTTTGCTGAAAATTAACTCAATAATATAAGAAAAATAGCGCTTATTATGCATGAACATTCAAATAATCCAGAAAGAAAACTAATAGTTAGATTTTTCTCATCAATAGGCTTTATAGCAACCTTGGTGATGGGCTGCATTGCATTGACCAACAGCGATTATTTTTTATTTTTTACCTTAATATGTTCTTCGCTAATTTACGCATGGGCGCTTAGTGTTTATAAAAACCTTGAAAAGTCAGCTAGTGCTATCCTTTATAACCTTTATGCATTGATGATTTACCTTGTTTTAACTGGAGGCGCGCAGGGAACTGGTCCGATTTGGATATTCATAGTTTCGCCAGTCACATTTTCAATTAGAGGCTTAAAGCGCGGTATCGTTGATATTGTTTTGTTTTTATTAGCGGTTATATTAGCTTTTTATTGTGCGCATACCTTTAGTATTTATAACTATCAACCTGATCAATTTCCCTATCGAGTTATATTTTCATTTATTATTGTCGCAATGTTGAGTGGCTTTTATGAGAACTCAAGGGAAAAATACAATCAAAAAATATTAGCACTGAGTAAAAAAAATGAACTGTTGGCGACTATTGACCCTTTAACGGGGTTACCAAACAGACGCTTTACAATGAATAAGCTTAGTGAATTTAAATTAGCGCTCACGAAGGAGCAAACACCGTTTGTACTTATTTTGTGCGATGTAGACAATTTTAAAAAAGTTAACGACGAGTACGGACATAGTTTTGGTGATGAAGCACTCATACACTTAGCTAATATTTTAAAGCAACATATTCCTAAAAATGCCGTTGCATCACGTTGGGGCGGGGAGGAGTTTTTGATTGCAATTCCTAATGTATTTAATGCAAAGGGCGTAGAGATTTCAAATAAAATACATGCTGCGCTAAAAAAATTTCCGGTTAATACATCTTTTGCGAGCTTAAGCTTAACGATTAGTATGGGGGTTGTTCAATCCCATGAAAGCGATTCTATAGACATTGATATCAAGCGCGCAGATGAATTGCTTTATAAAGCTAAAGAGCAAGGTAAAAATAAGACTTGCTCAGAGTAGTTTTATTATTCCATTGAGAACGAATCAAGTGTTGACTTAACTTTAGCAATACGTCTTTTTAAACTCATGTAACAAAATACATTACACAGTATTTGGGTGAGCAAAACACATGTATAACTAAAAATTAAATTATTCGAATTACCATCCTGGTAACTCATTAAATTGTAAACACTAAGAATAAGCTGAACGAATAACGTTACATTTAAAAAGCTCATTAAGTGTTTCTTAAATTGTGTGTGTTTATATCGGCTAAATAAAGTTAACAATATACTAATTAAAACCAGTAGCCAGCTCACAATAATAAGAATTAAAGCAGTATTAGTAATCATATAAAGGCCTTGCTGAAAATTGAAACCCTAGTTGGTTATTAATTAAGCCTAAATTACACATGCGCTTTTTATTAACTCTTTTGCGTTTGCTTTTGCTGTTTTACTAACATTGTCGCCGCCAAGCAACCTTGCTATTTCGTCTACTCTACCATCTTTTGTTAGTGCCAGCATATTGGTAAAGGTTTCACCTTTAGCAATTTCTTTTGCTACAAAAAATTGCTGATGCGCACTACTTGCAACCTGCGGCAAATGGGTAACACAGATCACCTGAGTCGATTTACCAAGTTGCCTTAATAACTTTCCAACAGCAGAGGCTGTAGGTCCAGAAACACCTACGTCTACTTCATCAAATATCAATGTTGGTGTTGTTACTTTTTGGGCAATAATAACCTGAATGGCTAAGCTAATACGCGAAAGCTCACCACCAGACGCCACCTTAGCCAAAGGCTGAAGGGGCTGCCCTGGGTTGGTCGATACTAAAAACGAAACGCTATCATGCCCTAAAAGATTGGGGGCGCGCTCAGGATCTTCAGTAAGCGATATTTCAAATACACCATTTTCCATGGATAAATTTGCCATACTTTCGCTTATTAAGGTGTTTAAGGTATTAGCATAACTTCTGCGGCTAATACTTAGCGCTTCACTTGCTTGCTTGTAGTCAAGCAATGCATCGTTTATTTCAGAGTCAAGTTGCTCCAAACGCGAACTATTATTACTAATTGACTCGAGTTCTTTTGAAATTGACTGATGAAATTCAACTAATCCTTGCGGTTTTATATGGTGCTTACGAGCTAAGTCCATTGCGCCACTTAACCTATTTTCTATCTCTGTTAAACGGGCTGGGTCTAAATCAACTTGTTCCGTATAATTGCGAATTTCTCGGCTAGCTTCTTCTACTTGAACAGCAGCTTCTTCTAGCATTGCTGCCACACTTGCTAAGCTTTCATCATATTGTGCTAAATCTGCAAATTGTTGTGCGCTGTGCTGTAAAACAGAACACGCGCTTTGTTCTTCACCTTCATATAGGTATTGCAGCTCTTTTTGACATGACTCTAAAATGGTTTGGCTATTACTTAGCTTGTAATGTTCGACTTCAATTTGTTCAAACTCACCGTCTTGTAACGCAAACTCGTCAAGTTCTGCCACTTGGTATTCTAGTAGCTGTTTTTGAGCGGCTTGTTGTAATTGCTGTTGCTCAAGCTGTTTAAATTCTTTTTGAAGGTTGGCGAATTGTTTATAACTTTCAGTTACTTTTACAACCAAGTCTTGATGGCCAGCATATGCATCAAGTAGTTGTAATTGATGTTCAGCTTTTAAAAGGTGTTGATGAGCGTGTTGTCCATGTATAGAAATTAAATACTGGCCAAGTTCTTTGAGCTGAGATGCAGTTACTGAGCTGCCATTAATATAGCTTTTACTGCGACCATTTTTGCAAACAACGCGTCTAAGTAAGCAATCATTATCAGTACTGGTCAGAAAATGTTGCTCTAAAAAAGCCTGAGCGAGCGGGAGTGCGCTTATATCAAATTGAGCACATACTTCAGCTTTGTCTGCAGAAGGTCGTACAGCAGAGGCTTCAGCGCGCTCGCCTAAACACAATGAAAGTGCATCAATGGCAATCGATTTACCCGCGCCGGTTTCACCCGTGATCGCCGTCATGCCGTTATGCCATTCAGTGCTTAAGTTACTTACAATTGCAAAGTTTTTAATTTCTAAACCAACTAACATACTGTTCATCCATCCAGTTAATTAACTGGTAATTTATACAGTGTTTAGCTTTTTTGCAAATTAATTTTTTATTATTTAGGCAATATTAACATGTTGATTGAGTTGGTTGTTTGGGTCTTGATTTTCTGGGATGTATTCATTTTCTTCATTATCAAGGGGTTGTAGCAAGTCGTTGGTTTTAATTAATTCGATAAGGTTTGGTAACGCTTCTGAGTAAAACGTTTTGTTATACGAGATACCTTGCTGTGGAAGTTCAGACACAAAATACTGGATATTTTCTTCCAAACTTTGGCCATTGCCCGTTTGGTTCGCTTTAGTCAGTTCGTTGGATAAAGTATTGATTAATAGATCAGATACATCTTCAAGGGTTTGCAAATTCTCGTCAGTATGCTTTTGTACTACAAAAAAGTTAGAAACGATTGCTTGAATTCGAGGTGCGTATTTAGGGCGAAGAATTTTCGCTTCTACTAGCTCATTTAATTTTGACTTTAGACGGGCGCCAACTTGTGATACACGTTCGTTAAATTGCTTTTTTTGAGCTTCAATTGCTTTGCGACGATTGCTTTCTATTTTTAAGTAGGTTGCTAGAAGTGTAATTAACAGTAGCAAGGCAAAAAAAACGACATATGTCATTGCTATTTGTTCCTAAAAATTGGTGTATTATTGTTGTAATCTGCATTTTGCGCTAAAGACAACGCTTTAGCAATAAAATTAGTATAAACGACTGCCCCAATTTAATTTCGTACGTAAAACGTTGTAGTAAGAGTAGTTTTTTGGATGAATTAACCGCAATTTTTTATCTGCTTTTTTAATGACGACTTCATCACCAGGTAAAACGGCAAGCACAACGTGGCTGTCGCAGCTGACTTGCAAGCTGTCAGTATTGTCTAAACTAAGTTTTAGCCTCACTTCGTTATCGGCATCTACCACTAATGGCCTGCTTGATAACGTGTGCGGAAACATAGGCACCAAAGATATTGCATTTAGTTCAGGCGTTAATATTGGACCGCCACCAGAGAGTGAGTAAGCAGTTGATCCTGTTGGCGTAGATACAATTAGCCCATCAGAGCGCTGAGAGAATACAAAGTCGCTATTTATAAATGCCTCAAACTCAATCATATGAGCCACTTTATCTGCATGCAATACGGCTTCGTTTACCGCTAAATTGGCACTTTTTAGTTCATTGTGACGATAAACTTCTACTTCCAATAAAAAGCGATTTTCTTCAATATACTCACCACTTAGAACGTGCTCTAGGCTAGCTTCAAAACCTTCAGGGTTTAAGTCGGTTAAAAAACCAAGGTTACCTCGGTTAACGCCAATTACAGCAATGTTAAAACGAGCAAGCACGCGCGCAGCTCCTAACATGTTTCCGTCACCGCCAACCACAATTGCAAGGTCGGCTTGCTCTCCTAAATCAACCAGTTTAACAAGGTTTTCTTTGGGTACATCGACTAACTGTCCACCAGTGCGCTTTTCAACAATCACTTCAAAACCAAGTGCCAGTAGAAATGTATGCAAACGCTGCAAAGTGGCAGCCGCTTTTGGGTGGTTTGGTTTGCCAATAAGGCCAATAGTATTGAAAGGTGAGTTCATAATCTGCACACTAAAAATTTTGATGTTTGTAGAGTAACTCAAAAGCAAAGTGTTTGAAAATACAGATTTTACCTAAATGAGTATGATTCAATTTAGTTTAAAATAAATTTGTTTTATATTGTTCAACAAAGGGGAAATGACTTGAAATAGCAGCAAATGCCCCGATATACCTTTCATGCAACAAGATGTAGATATCATGAAATTAAATCCGCGCGATCAGCAAATATTTTCAGCTGTAATGAACATGTACTGTAACGGTGAGGGATTGCCCGTTCCATCAACAAAAATTGCCAAGCTAAAAAGCATGGCTGTGTGTTCAGCAACCGTTCGTAATGCAATGGCCCGTCTTGAAAAAGTAGGTTTATTGTATTCCCCCCACACTTCTGCAGGACGAGTACCTACAGATGAAGGGTTTAATTATTGGTTTGATGAGTTTTTTCCATTATCAGATATTGCTAGTTACTGGGAGCCAGAGCAAGCACAACTAGTTGAATTGGCACATGGCTTGAGTCAAAAGTATCAGGTATGCTGTTGTGTTGGTTTACCGCAAGTGAGCTCACAGCATGTATTTAGGGTTGAAGTACTTGATTTTGATTCTACCGATTGGCTTATTTTATTGATAGATCGAGCAGGCCAAAGCCATAATATTTGCATTGATAAACCACATGATGCTTCAGATACGGTTCGTTACCAGTTTGCAACGTGGTTAAATACAGTATTTAGTCAACAAACATTGATGGAAGGCTTGTATAGAATGCAAGCAATGGCAAACACAGCGCCTAAAAACTGTCATGATTCACTTACTCAATGGACACGGCAGCTAAGTCAAAAGTTAGGTTCAGACAATAGTATTGTTGTGGGTGAAAACTACCTTTATAAAAAAATAAATTGTGAGCAAAGCCTAAATATAGGCGTGTCATTTCTAAATTTTGTTGAAGATGCACTGGCATTTAAAAATGGTGTTTCGGTGATCAGCGGTAAAAGACTTCCGTTTAGTGAATGTAACGATCTAATAACCATCAGCGTTCCTTACTTTCAAAACCAAGAATACCAAAGCCGCTTTTGTATAATCTGCCCAAAATCAGCGCAAATAGAACAAATAATCCAAGAATTTAAATTAATTGAGTCATCGAACTCTTGAATCTTTTTATTCAATCCCCATAATTACCGCAATTGAAAAGAATTGGAGCATGTATTTTATGTCTGAGCAGACACAAAACCCAGAGCAAGAAGTAGAACTAAACGAAGAAATTGAACAAATGCAAGCAGATGTAGAAGCAGCCGTGGATGCCGCTGAACAACATGCAGAAGAACAAAGCCCTGAAGCTGAAATTGCGATGCTTTACGCAGAGCTAGAAGCTGCTAAGCAAACTATTGCAGACCAGAAAGACAGTGTGATCCGTGCCGCTGCTGACGTTGACAACATTCGCCGTCGTGCTGCACAAGATGTAGAAAAAGCACACAAATTTGCACTTGAAAAGTTTGCTAACGAATTACTTCCTGTGATTGATAATCTTGAGCGCGCTATTGAGTTTTCTGATAAAGAAAACGAAACGTTAAAGCCGTTGCTTGAAGGTATTGATATGACGGTTAAAAGCTTTAACGATGCTGTTGCTAAATTCGGTGTTGAAATTGTTAACCCACAAGGCGAGCAATTTAACCCAGAGTTCCATCAAGCTATGTCAATTCAGCCAAGCAACGATGTAACACCAAACACTGTGCTTGCTGTTATGCAAAAAGGCTACACATTAAATGGACGTTTATTACGCCCGGCAATGGTTATGGTTTCAAAAGCGGCTGACGCTTAATTTAGCCGTTTAACACTTTAAAAATGCCTCAAATTGAGGCATTTTTTTTGTCTTTTTTAAAATGAATTATTTGCACTAATATCGTCAGTAGTACCGCGCTAAACATGAGGCTCGAAAACGGCACAGAGCTTTGAGCATGCATAACAGCAAGAATGGGGCCTACCAAGGCACCGCTGCCAAACCTAAGCGTACCAATAACAGCAGTAGCCGTGCCGGTATTTTTTTCAAACTTCATGAGTATTAACGAATCAGCATTACTGGCAGTGACCCCTAAACTCATCATTAATGGTGCAATTGCTGCCACTATATAATAAAGCGATAAATGTAAAATACTAAAAGTTAAAAGGCACAATCCTGATATAAAGCCGCATACCAATCCAATATATAACATTTTGCGTGAACCAATACGCGGCACAATACGCGTATTTAAAAAGTTACCAAACATTAATGCCATCACATTAAAGGCAAATAATATCCCAAACAGTTGCTCCGACACTTTGTATAAGTCTAAATAAATAAAAGGCACTGAGGTTAAAAAGCAAAAAAAGCCAAACGATACAAACATTGAGCTTAAAATATCGGCGCGTGCATCGGTATTACTCAAAACAGTTTTATAACTGTCAAAAAATAAGGCTAAACCTTTTTTTTCACTGGTATGAATAGGTATATCAATTAAATATACTTGCACAAACACAAGTATTATAAAACTGTAAGCTGCTAATACTAAAAATATGGTAGACCAAACAGAAAACCCTAAAATAAAAGAGCCTACAGACGGCGCTATTAAAGGTGCAACCATCATGATCATCGATACATACGACATACCTTTTGCCGTATTTTGCTGATAAATATGCCTAATGATTCCTGGCACGACTACCGTAGCAGCAGCACCAGTGAACGCTTGTATTGCCCTTAGTGCCCAAAAAGTATGAATTTCTGTTGTGAATGCTAACGCAGTAGAGGTTAAACCAAATAATGTTAAACCAATTTTAGCCAGTTTCCGGCGGCCAATTTGATCCGCTATAGGGCCAAAAAATAACATACCCAATGAGTAACCGGCTAAATATATACTTAGCGATATTTGTACATTTGGCATACTAGTTTGTAAATTGTTCGCAATAACCAACATTGCGGGCAAATACATATCAATTGCAAGGGGTGTAATAGCGACAATACTTGCCAATAAAGGTAATAAAATACGGGTATTAAAAGACGTAGACGAGGCGCCCATACATAAACTCAAGGTAACTAAAACAAGGGCTATAGTGTAGCAGGGCATTGTATATGTATAAACGTACTTTAGCCGGAACGTTACTTACTTCACCGCAAAGTACTTACCTTAAACCAATGATTTTAAACTGGCACTGTGTTTGCTATCCTACTTGCAGTATAAATGACTTAAGGTAATACAATGAAAAAAATGGTATTGGCACTAGTAGCAACGGCTGTTTTAGCAGGGTGTAAAACATCGCCAACAGGGCGTACTCAAATAGCGCTTTATTCGGATCAGCAAATGAGCGAAATGGGTACGGCTAGCTTTGCTGACATGAAAAAAAATCAGCCAATTAATAAAAATCCAAAAACCAATACATATGTAAATTGTATTGCTGAAAAAGTAATTGCCGTTTTACCTAATGAGTATGCATCTCAAAACTGGGAAGTGGTGGTATTTGAAGATGATTCAGCAAATGCATTTGCTTTGCCTGGCGGTTATATTGGTGTTCATACCGGATTACTAAAAATAGCGACTAACCAAGATCAAGTTGCCACCGTTTTAGGGCATGAAGTAGGACACGTAATTGCAGAACACTCTAATGAACGTGTATCACAAAGCTCGTTGTTAAGTACGGGAATGCAATTGGGTAGTGTTGCGCTTGAAATGGGTAACGTGCAGTACCGTAATGAAATTATGCAAGGGCTCGGATTAGGCGCTCAATATGGTGTGGTTTTACCGTTTAGCCGTTCTCATGAATCTGAGGCCGATACCATTGGTCTTGATTTAATGGCTAAGGCGGGTTTCAACCCAAAAGAGTCGGTTACGCTTTGGGAAAACATGAGTAAAGCGGGAAGCGGTGCAACGCCTGAGTTTTTGTCTACACACCCAGCACCAACGAGTCGTATTAATAATTTGCAGTCGCAAATGACAAAAGCATTAAGTGAGCAAAGTACTGCAAACTCGCAAGGAAAAAGGCCACAGTGCTCACTTTAGTTGAGCTCTTAACAGTATAAAGCAGTGGCGTATAGTGTTGATGCGCTAATAAAATAAAACCCCTGAATGTAAAATACTTTCAGGGGTTTTATTTTGTCGGTTATGTGTATTTATGTGTGTTATTCAGCAGCGAGTGCTTCTTTAAATACAGTTTTAAAGCGCTCAAAGTCTTCTATATGTGGTAAGTGGCCTAAATTATCGAGCTCATATAATTTAGCATTGGGGATAAGCGATACGGCATTTTTGCCTAACTTATCGTATCGACCAAGCTCGTAATCTACACCGGTTTTTTTCCAGTTGCGGCCTGGTCCTGTTCTATCACGGGTACCAATAATTAACTCAACTGGCACGGCAAAGTCTTTAAATTCAGTAATAACGGGTTGAGTGAAAATCATATCGTATGTTTTAGCATTAACCCACGCCATGTGAGCTTTATCCGGCCCTTGTATTTGCCCTGTAATAAAGTTCGTTAATGCTGAATATGTAGCGTTCCACTTACCATCGTAATAGTTTTTTTGCTGATATTTTTTTACGCCCTTGGGCGTTTTAGCAAGCTCATTTTTATAAAAGAAGTTGGTGTCTTTGTATTCAACATAATGTAAGTAGTTTTCAAGCCCTATAGGGTTAAGCAAAACCAATTTAGTTGTTGTATTGGGATACATTAAAGCAAAGCGACTTGCCAACATGCCGCCCATAGAATGGCCAACTACAATTGTTTGTTTTAAGTTAAGGGAGTCCATTAACGCATGTGTATGGTAGGCAAGCGATGCAAACGAATACTGATAATTAGTGGGTTTAGATGATTTACCAAAGCCAATTTGATCAGGAATTAATACACCAAAGCCAAGCGATTGTAAGTACTGCGCTGTAGTCGTCCAATAATCAGCATTAAAATTTTTGCCGTGCATGAGTGTCACGGTAGGCATCTTTTCTTTGGTAGGCTTTAGGTAAATATACGCCATCTTTAAAGACTGCTTTTGTGATTCAACGCTAAAGTAATTTACTTTAAAGTCATATTGATAACTGCTTAAAAGGGCATCGTAAGATAGGGACTCTGTATTTACTTCACTATTTGCTAAAGCATTATTAGTGAAAGCTAACAAGGCAGCAAAACACATCACTTTAATTGACATCATTTCATTATTCCTTCAAAGGTAAAGCATGAGGCTTAAAAGAAATACGACAATAACTAAGTATTTACAGCCATTCAATTAAATACTTTTATGGCATAAAAAAAGGAGCGCTTAATAGGGCTCCAATTTATGTGATTTTAACGCAGTGTAATTGCTTAAAAGGTCCACTCTACATGTATTTGCGGAACTGACTCTGTCACTTCAGTTCCTAGCTTGTTATGCCAGTATTGAAGCTCCATGCCGAGTAGCAACGTATTTTCTTTCATTTCAAAGGCATGACCCATGTCCCATACTAAAATAGGTTGTGCGAGTATCCATGCCTCTACATCGTTTCCAAATTCGTCTTCACGTTCTGCAATGTATTCTGCGTGCCCTTTAAAGCTGAACTTTTGTGAGCCAATAGTAAAAGGGTATTCAAAAGCTACATCAAACATCCAACTATTTGTTTCTATGGGGGCGCCGCCTTTAGCAACACCTTCGCTGTCGTCAATATAGGCTGTTACTATCGTTTGAAAGAAGTTAAAACCTGGTACATCCCAGCTTAATTTAACACCCGGCAGGTATTTCACCATTTTAGCATCGCCAGCAATATTTATACCGCCAGTAAGGCCAACATCTAATAACGCACCGGTGCCAATTTTTTCACCGCTAAGCGCCGATAAGCTAACAGTTGAATACCATTCGCCGTAAAAATCGCTATCTTGATAGCCGTCAGCTTTATCGTCTTTACTGTAATCAATGAAAAAGAAGTTGTCGCCGTAATCGTAACCCGATGCATGTTGAACTGAGTAAACAGTGGTATCTGACTCTTGCTCAGTAAAAGGGTTTTTTTGGTCGCCATTGTTAATGTGTAATGCTGTGCTGCTCCAATTAGCGGCAAAAGCAGAAGACGATAAAGCAATGGATGTAAGGGTAAAAAAGGAGAGTATTTTATTTAATTTCATAATTTGTATTTAACTATAACTTGAGTGACACGCGAAAGCGCGCATTATAGCAAAAGTGATTAATATGTAGAGTAATATGTAGAGTAATATGTTGCAGCTTGTTTTTAAGCTGCAACAGTGGGGCAAAGGTTTTAAGCTTTATTACGACGCAAACAAATTATTGCTATAGCGGTAAATGCTAAAATGAAACAATAATAAGACGATGTTGAGACTTCCCAAGGGCTAATTTTAAACGTAGCGCCAAGTAAAAGTGCTTGTGCTCCATAAGGTAAAGAGCCCTGAGTTACACAAGCAAAAATATCAAGTAGGCTTGCAGAGCGTTTGCCACTAATTTTACCATCGTCAGCGAGTTTTTTAGCAATAGGACCTGCCACAATAATTGAAACGGTATTGTTGGCAATACAAATGTTACTTGTCATGACTAGGGCTGCAATACCAAGTTGGTCAGCTACTTTACGGTGCCATTTAGCAATTACTTTAGTAATGGCTTGAATTTTTTGGGCAATGTAATCAAGGCCACCGTTAATGCGAATAAATTCAGAAAGGCCACCAATAAACATAGAAAGTAAAAATATTTCCTGCATATCGGTAAAGCCTTGATAAATATCTTTAACAAAGCTAGACCCTTCGTAGCTACCGGTAAAGCCCATTAATGCAGCAAATATAATACCGCTAAATAACACAACAAATACATTTAGACCTGCTACGGCGAGAACTAAAATAAAGGCATAAGGTAGCACTAACCAAATATCGTAATCTTGGGTTTCGACCACTTGCGCTGCAGGCGTAAGGTAAAACAATAAACCGATTGTTAAAATTGCGGCTGGTACTGCAATTTTAAGGTTTTCTTTAAATTTATCTTTCATTTCACAACCTTGCGTACGTGTAGCCGCAATCGTGGTATCTGAAATAATTGATAAGTTATCGCCAAACATAGCGCCAGACACAATAGTACCCGCCATAAGGGCTGGGTCTATACCTGTTTTGATCGACACCGCATAAGCAATTGGGCCAATCGCCCCAATAGTGCCCATTGATGTGCCCATGGCTGTAGATACAACCGCGGCAATTAAAAATAAACCAGGAAGTAATAAAGCGGGCGGTATCAGTGATAAACCCGCATTAACTACGGCGTCAACCCCCCCTGTTGCACTGGCCACTGCAGAAAAAGCACCAGCAAGCAGGTAAATTAAACACATCGTAATAATGTTGTTATGCCCAGCGCCTTTTATAAAGGTTTCAACACATTGATTAACAGTGCCTTTATTAAGTATAAAGGCAAGCATAATAGCGGGTAATATTGCCACCGGTGCTGGCAGTTGATAAAAAGCGTAATCAACCCCTTGAGATTGCAGGTATAAACCAGAACCTAAAAATAGGGCTACAAATGTTAGTAGGGGTAGTAAAGAAAGTATTGCTTTGTTTTTATTAAATGATGGCTGCATCATAATCCTCGAAACCAATTAATTACCACAGCCAAAAATTCCTCTTTTAGCTGAATTTAGCAAGTCTATCTACGTTGTTAAAAGCTAACAAATAGTAGAACAATGCAGCGCCCGCAAGCCAAAGACCAAATCGACGCGAAGGGGAAGTTTAAATGTATAGATGGCTAAAGTAAACTGGTATTGTTATTATTCTTTTATTAAAGGGTTGACTGACTATTACATGACTTTTAGATAAAATCTACTAAGTACGTTACTTTCAGTGATTGATGTTAACTGAGCGATATATACACTCAATATATACAAAACGATCGGTTTACGGTTTAAACAAAAATAAATAAGGCATAGTGATGATTCGAATAGGTGTTTTTGGTGCTAATGGCAGAATGGGTTTAGCTTTATTGGAAGCCGCAACAATAAAAGAGCAAACACAACTAACAGGCGCCTATGTTCGTAGTGGGTCATCGTTAATTGGAGTTAATGTGAACCAAGTCAATAGCGCTGCCGATAAAAACGTATGTTTTAGCGACGAAAACACACTCGAAAGTGTTGATGTGTTAATTGATTTCACCCTGCCAGACGGTATGCGTAGCCACTTAAAGCGTGCTGTTGAACAATCTCTCCCCTTAGTTATTGGCACAACAGGTTTAACGGCCGATGACATGGCATTATTAGAAAATGCTGCTAAACATATACCTATTGTATTTGCTCGTAACTACAGTGTTGGCGTAAATGTGTTACTAAATTTAGTTCAAACGGTTGCCACTAAGTTCGGTGACGATTTAGATATTGAGATATTTGAAGCGCATCACCGTCATAAAATCGATGCGCCATCGGGCACGGCTCTGGCAATTGGTGAGTCAATTGCAGATGCAAAAGGGTGGAACCACGAAGAGGTTGCTGTATACGATCGAAGCCAAATTGAAACTGAAAAATCTCAAAACGAAATTGGTTATTCAGTCCTAAGAGGAGGTGACATAGTAGGTGAACATACCGCCTATTTTGCCACAATGGGGGAAAGGCTTGAATTAACGCACAAAGCAAGTTCGAGAATGACCTTTGCGCTAGGCGCTATAAGAGCTGCAAGCTGGTTGCAAAATAAACCGGTAGGACTTTATGATATGCAAGATGTGCTCGATTTAAAGTAGTTTAGTATCTATTTTGGGTGTTTGGGTCTAATTTTAGCTAAAAGCACTTATTTGTTATGATTTACCAAATAATGTTAGACCTAAAACCCAACATCATGTAGTATACAGCCAATTTGCCAAAAATTACTAAATGCGTGTTTCCAATTATACCCAAGTGGCTAGTAAAATCAGGGGTTCAGTGGGAATGATAAGAGTTTTAGGCAAGAAAAAATGTTGAAGATTTAGCGGTTATATCGGCCTCATTTAAGACTGCGTAAAACAATTTAATCTCATACAAAATCTGGTTTTGACGATCCCTCTGGGTATTGGCGGGGTGATAAGCAATTTGCTTACTCCCGTTTTTTACTGTTAGGAGGTTTAACTTGACTAAATCCGCTCTGTTAGTCCTAGAAGACGGCACAGTGTTTCGCGGTACTGCAATCGGCGCTGACGGCATGTCAGTCGGTGAAGTGGTATTCAATACGTCTATGACTGGTTATCAAGAAATTTTGACTGACCCTTCGTACGCGGAACAAATCGTAACTTTGACGTACCCACATATCGGTAATACGGGTACCAACAGCGAAGACGAAGAAGCGAATCAAATATGGGCTAAAGGCCTAGTGATCCGTGATTTGCCACTGCTAGCAAGTAACTTTCGTAACGAGCAATCGTTAGATGATTACTTGAAAGAACGTAATATTTTAGGTATTGCGGACATCGACACCAGAAAGCTAACACGTATTTTGCGCGACAAAGGCGCTCAAAATGGTTGTATTATTGCTGGTGACGAACTAGACGAACAAAAAGCGCTACAAGCCGCGCAAGCCTTCCCAGGCTTAAAAGGTATGGATTTAGCAAAAGTTGTCTCAACCAAGGAAAATTTTGAGTGGCGCGAATCAAGCTGGACATTAGGCGAGGGGTTTAAAACCTTAGATACCGCCGATGAAAAGTTTCATGTTGTAGCCTATGACTTCGGTGTTAAGCGTAATATATTACGTATGCTTGTTGACCGTGGTTGTAAACTTACCGTAGTACCTGCACAAACTAGTGCTGCTGACGTACTCGCATTAAACCCCGATGGTATTTTCTTATCTAATGGCCCTGGTGATCCTGAGCCATGTACATACGCAATTGACGCGATAAAATCATTTTTAGAAACCGACACACCCATTTTTGGTATTTGTTTAGGTCACCAGTTATTAGCGCTTGCTTCAGGTGCTAAAACAGAAAAAATGAAATTTGGCCATCATGGTGGTAACCACCCAGTTAAAGATCTAGAGCGCGATGTAGTGATGATCACAGCACAAAACCATGGTTTTGCAGCCCAAGAATCAAGCCTACCAAGCACGCTTCGTGCAACACACAAATCACTGTTTGACGGTACGCTTCAGGGTATTCATCGTACAGATAAACCAGCATTTAGTTTTCAGGGTCACCCTGAGGCAAGTCCAGGCCCGCATGATGCAGCCCCATTATTTGACCACTTCATCGATTTGATGCAAGCGCGTAAACACTAATTTAACTGGAGTAATAATGCCAAAACGTACCGACATAAAAAGCATTCTTATCTTAGGCGCAGGCCCAATTGTTATTGGTCAAGCTTGTGAATTTGACTACTCTGGTGCACAAGCGTGTAAAGCACTCAGAGAAGAAGGCTATAGAGTTATCCTTGTTAACTCAAACCCAGCAACGATTATGACCGACCCAGAAATGGCTGATGCAACATACATCGAACCAATTCACTGGGAAGTAGTAGAAAAAATCATCGAAAAAGAAAAGCCAGATGCAGTCCTGCCTACAATGGGCGGCCAAACAGCATTAAACTGTGCACTTGATTTAGACAAGCACGGTGTATTGGCTAAGCATGGCGTAGAGTTAATTGGCGCAACAGCTGATGCAATAGACAAAGCCGAAAACCGTGAACGCTTTGACACTGCAATGAAAAATATTGGTCTTGAGTGTCCTCGTGCAGAGATAGCACACTCAATGGAAGAAGCTAAAGATACAATGAGCCGCATAGGCTTACCGTGTATCATTCGTCCTTCTTTCACCATGGGTGGCACCGGTGGCGGTGTTGCTTACAACATGGAAGAGTTTGAAGAAATTTGTGAGCGTGGTTTAGACCTGTCACCTACAAACGAATTACTAATTGATGAATCACTAATAGGTTGGAAAGAGTACGAAACAGAAGTTGTTCGTGACAAAAAAGACAACTGTATTATTGTTTGTACTATTGAAAACTTTGACCCAATGGGCGTGCACACAGGTGATTCAATCACTGTTGCACCAGCGCAAACGTTAACCGACAAAGAATACCAAATTATGCGTAATGCCTCTATGGCAGTACTGCGTGAAATTGGTGTTGAAACCGGTGGCTCTAACGTACAATTTGGTATTAACCCTAAAGATGGCCGTATGGTTATCATTGAGATGAACCCACGTGTATCGCGCTCATCGGCACTAGCCTCTAAAGCAACGGGTTTCCCAATTGCTAAAATTGCAGCAAAACTTGCAGTAGGCTACACGCTTGACGAACTTCAAAACGATATCACTGGCGGTAAAACACCAGCCTCTTTTGAGCCTTCAATTGATTACGTTGTAACTAAAATACCTCGCTTTAACTTTGAGAAATTTGCCGGTGCTAACGACCGTTTAACCACGCAAATGAAATCAGTGGGCGAAGTAATGGCAATTGGTCGTAACCAACAAGAGTCATTACACAAAGCATTACGCGGTCTTGAAGTTGGCGCAACAGGTTTTAATCCAATTGTTGCACTTGATGACCCTAAGGCAAAAGAAAAAATCATCCGTGAATTACGTGAGCCAGGTGCTGAGCGTATTTGGTACATTGCAGATGCAATGCGACACGGTATGAGCGTTGAAGACGTTTACGAGCTGACTAAAGTTAACCGCTGGTTCTTGGTTCAAATTGAAGACATTTTAAAAGATGAGGCAAGAATCGCTGAAGGCGGAATGGCTGGCCTTAATGCAGATTTTTTACGCAAGCTTAAGCGTAAAGGCTTTGCCGACCCGCGTATTGCTGAAATTGCGGGTGTGTCAGAAGCTGAAATTCGTAAAAAACGTCATCAACTAAATATTGTGCCAGTATACAAGCGTGTAGATACGTGTGCTGCAGAATTTAGTTCAGACACCGCTTACATGTACTCATCGTATGATGAAGAGTGTGAAGCTAACCCAACAGACAAAGATAAAATCATGGTTATTGGTGGCGGTCCTAACCGTATCGGCCAAGGTATTGAATTTGATTACTGTTGTGTACATGCTGCGCTTGCACTTCGTGACGACGGTTACGAAACCATCATGGTTAACTGTAACCCTGAAACTGTATCTACCGATTACGATACATCTGACCGACTTTACTTTGAGCCAATTACCCTTGAAGACGTACTAGAAATTGTACGTGTTGAAAAGCCAAAAGGTGTTATCGTGCAGTACGGTGGTCAAACACCACTTAAACTAGCACGTGAGCTAGAAGCCAATGGAGTGCCGGTGATTGGTACTTCGCCAGATGCAATTGACCGTGCAGAAGACCGTGAGCGTTTCCAACAGTTAGTAGAGCGTTTAGACCTACTACAGCCAGAAAACGCAACGGTTACATCAACTGAAGAAGCTATTTTAAAATCAGCTGAAATTGGTTTCCCGCTGGTTGTTCGCCCATCATATGTATTAGGTGGCCGTGCAATGGAAATTGTATACGACGAAGACGATTTACGTCGTTACATGACCGAAGCAGTTCAAGCCTCAAATGAAGCGCCTGTTTTATTAGACCATTTCCTAGATAACGCAATTGAAGTTGACGTTGACGCAATATGTGACGGCGAGCAAGTAATCATTGGCGGTATTATGGAACACATTGAACAAGCTGGTGTTCACTCTGGTGACTCTGCCTGTTCATTACCAGCACATTCTTTATCGCAAGAAGTGCAAGATGTAATGCGCAAGCAAGTAACCGATATGGCTCTTGAACTAGGTGTTGTAGGCTTAATGAATACACAGTTTGCAGTAAAAGATGGCAAAGTGTATTTAATTGAAGTTAACCCACGTGCTGCGCGTACGGTTCCATTTGTATCTAAAGCCACCGGCGTTGCACTTGCAAAAGTAGCTGCACGTTGTATGGCGGGCCAATCTTTAGCGAGCCAAGGCATTACTAAAGAAATTATCCCTCCTTACTACAGCGTTAAAGAAGTAGTTTTACCGTTTGCTAAGTTCCAAGGTGTAGACCCTATCCGTGGCCCAGAAATGCGCTCAACAGGTGAAGTAATGGGTGTTGGTGATACTTTCGCCGAAGCATTCGCAAAAGCACAATTAGGTGCAAGCAATACTTTACCACGCGGTGGTCGCGCGTTATTATCTGTTCGTAATAGCGATAAGTCACGTATTGTTGAATTAGCTAAAATCATGACCGAGTTAGGTTTTGAATTAGACGCAACAGGTGGCACAGCCAAAGCGCTTGAAGAAGCGGGTATTAACGTTCGTCGCGTAAATAAAGTTTACGAAGGTCGTCCACATATTCTTGATTACATTAAGAATAAAGAATACAGCTATATCGTTAATACCACCGAAGGTCGCCAAGCGATCGAAGATTCGAAGGTGTTACGTCGTGGTGCATTGCAAAATAAAACCAACTATACGACTACCTTGAACGCGGCATTCGCTAACTGTACTGCTAACAAAGCAGATGACCGCAGTAAAGTGGCGTCAGTTCAAGAGCTACACCTGCGATTGAACTAAGGAAATGTACCAAGGCCTAATTAGGCCTTGGTGTTAAGTGAGAAAATATGCAAACAATTCCGATGACAGTTCGTGGCGCAGATTTACTGCGTAAAGAGCTTAACGAATTAAAAACAGTTACCCGTCCTAAAATCATCGCTGATATTGCTGATGCGCGTGAACACGGTGACTTAAAAGAAAACGCTGAGTACCACGCTGCGCGTGAGCAACAGGGTTTTTGTGAAGGTCGTATTCAAGAAATTGAAGCTAAACTTTCAAATGTTCAAATAATCGACGTAACTAAAATGCCTAACACAGGTAAGGTTATTTTTGGTACCACAGTAACTATTGTTAATGTAGAGACTGATGCCGAAGTTAAATACCAAATAGTTGGCGATGATGAGGCAGATATTAAAAATAACTTAATCTCTGTTAACTCACCTATAGCTCGTGGTTTGATTGGTAAGCAAATGGATGATGCAGTTACCATTAAAACACCAAAGGGCGACGTTGAATACGAAATCATTGAAGTTGAGTACCTTTAATATATCCTCACTTTAGCGTTTACATAAAAGCCGATGTGATTACATCGGTTTTTTTATGCCTTTAATAATCTCGACTTTGTTTACTTTATTGGGTACGTTAGGTTGACTATAACCTAATGATTGAGAGTACTGATGTCCTTAATTAATTTTCCTGAGCCACTTAAACCTAATGATAATATTGCAATTTGTGCGTTTTCTTCAGGTGTTGATAATCACTTTCAAACACGATTAGACACTGTGCTAAATGGTTTAAAGTCGCAAGGGTATAAAGTAATTGAAGGTGACAGTGTAAGGCAAAATATCAGCGCTAAAGAGCGAGCTTTAGAGCTAATGCACTTTCTTACCGACGAAAATATAGCGGCAATTATGCCGCCATGGGGTGGAGAGCTTGCGCTAGACGTTTTGCAATATATTGACTTTAACATAGTGAAAACGGCTAAACCTAAGTGGTTAGTGGGGTTCTCTGATGTTAGTACATTAGCGTGTGTGCTCACTTCTCGTTGTGGTTGGGCAACCCTTCATACTGCTAATTTAATGCAGCTACATCCAAATGAAACTGATCATAATTGTGTAAATGTTTTTCACGTTTTAGCGCTCACCAAAGGCGAGCAATTTGAACAAGTACCTTCAGCATCATACCAAACTAAATTAATTAATTATGAGAGCGACCCTGATGCGTTGTTTGAACTTACTGAGCCAACGCAATGGCAATGTTTAAATTACAACGATGCGCGTAAATTAGAAATAACAGGCCGGCTTTTTGGCGGTTGTTTAGACACGCTTAACTTGTTGCTTGGCTCGCCTTACCTCGATTTACATCGCTTTAAACAAGAGTATGCACCAGAGGGACTTGTGCTCTTTCTAGAAAACGCAGAGCTAAGCCCAACAGCTGTAGCACGTAGTCTCATTGCATTAAAACTAAATGGCGTCCTTACTGATGTAAACGGTATTATACTTGGTCGCAGTGCCATTATTGATAGCCCCCATAAGCAAATTGATTATTACCAAGCAATAGAATTAGCACTTGGTAAATGTATTTTCCCCGTACTGTTTGATGCTGATATTGGGCATGTTGCACCTAATTTAAACTTAATTAATGGTGCAAGCTGTACGATTAACGCAGACATAAATGAAGGCAAAGTGATTAAGGCATCGCTAAGCACTAAGCTGTGTTAATTATTAAGTCGCTCTTATTGGTGGCTAATCATATAAAAGTAATGGATAAATTAAGCTCTTTAATTTATTTTAGTTAATCATTAGTTTTTATACGTATTGTATATTTGAAAAGGAATCGCTAAGTTGAAAATCACGGACGCTCATTATAAAAACGGCTTTGCTTTTATTGCCGTTGTTATGTTTATCGCTTTTTTTATAATTTGGTATATAAACAATGAAATTGAAGCTTCTTTTTTGCTGTTATTTTTTGCATGCTTATCTTTTAGGTATCGATTTACCGATGAATATAAAGCTAAACATTCCCCACATAATCTAATCAAGAGAAGCGCCGGCACTATAAAAATCACAAAGCCAAATTTGAGTCGCTTTAAGTTTATATCAGATCAAGAGTCGATCGAGGTTAAGCGAATTTCTATTGTTAATATAAGTGATAATTGGTTATCAATAATTATTGACGGAAACGGCAATGGTTACGATTTTCAACTTTTAGGCTCAAAAGATGAAATTTATCAACAATTTAACTCACTGCTAAATTCAGATGAAAAAGAGAACATTGATATTAACTACGTGTAATTTATTGAGCGCTTAATACCGCGCTTGATGGTAAAAGCGATAGGGCATGTTGACCTTAGTGGCTTGAGTTTATTTAATTTAGTGGACGTGGAATAACTGCGCTATGTGTGCAGCCGAGCGGGCTAAGCAAAAGTCGAGCAATGCCTATGCGTCCAGCTTACGCCCTTTAGCCTAATTTATACAGACAACAAATAGTAAATGGCTCTTAGCAAGGACAACCCTTAACCCTGAAAGTTTATTAGTCTCTAAAGTCACTTTCATAAATAAGTTATTAAGCCTTCCGCACCTAAATAATAAAAGGAAAACAATGAAAATAGATGACATCAGAGTGTTTGTGCCGTGTAAAAACTATCAACAATCGTGTGCATTTTATCAGGCGCTGGGCTTTAATGTTGAGCAGGCATCAGCTGATTTAAGTATTGCAACATCAGGTGAATGCAGCCTCTTTTTACAGCGTTACTACAACCAAGAATTTTCTGAAAATTTAATGCTGCAAGTGTGCGTATTAAACATAAATGAAGCTTTTAACACTATTAGTAAGTTAACTCACTTTGATATTCGCTTTGAAGGGATAAAACAAGAGCTGTGGGGCAAGGTGATTTATTTATGGGGACCATCAGGCGAGCTTTTACACGTAACTGAATTTAATTAAAAAGGAATAATAATGAAAAAAAATACGTTTTTTGTCATGTTGATGGTTTTTTTACTGACCTCATGTAGTGCGCTTGTGAGTAATAATGCAGGTAAAAATACGCGCTCTAGCAGTTTGGTTGACTTTCTTTATCCAAACGAAGATAGCCGTGCTACGTATAAACCAGAAATTCCAGTGTTAAAATTACCTGTTACAGTGGGCATTTCATTTGTGCCTTCTAAAGATTGGCGAGCAAACGCAATTGAAAGCCAAAATGAGGTAAAGTTGCTCGAAAAAGTTAAAAAATCGTTTTTGCAGTACGATTACATTGACCGCATAGAAGTGATTCCAAGTACGTATCTTAAAGGTGGAGAAGGGTTTTCAGCGCTTGAACAAGTAGGGCGACTGTACGATGTAGACGTGATGGCATTGGTTTCTTACGATCAAGTAACGCAAACCTATGAAAATAACGCCGCATTATTGTATTGGACCATTGTAGGTATGTACGTTATTCCCGGTAACGAAAATACGATTCAAACCTTCGTCGACACTGCTGTTTTTGATATAAAAAGTAAAAAAATGCTTTTTAGAGCGCCAGGCATCAGCAAGCTTGAAAAAAGAACCACCGCTATTGGTATTGACGAAACGCTCAATGAAAAGTCACTTGAGGGGTTTAATTTAGCGGTTACCGATATGAGCCTAAATTTAGATGCGGAATTAGCACGCTTTAAAACGCGGGTTAAAGAAGAAAAAATAGCAAAAATAGAGAATAAAGATGGCTCAAGCAGTGCCGGGGCGTTTAGTGTGTTTATTCTGGTTTTTATGTCGCTACTTGTTTTAAAGCGCAGACATGTAAATAGCTAAACATCTATATAACTAAGTCGCTAAATAATTAAATTTAAAACGCCACATTATTCAACTTATGCGGCGTTTTTTATGGTGTTTAGCTTAATTTTTCATTAAAAAACGCTAAGGTACGCTGCCAAGCAAGCTCTGCTTTTTGCTCATCATAACGCCCAGTAGAGTCGTTATGAAAACCATGATTAGCACCTTCGTACATGTGCATAGTGTACTCAACATTGTTAGCTTTTAAGCTTTTTTCATACTCAGGCCATGTGGCGTTAACGCGTTTATCAAGTTCACCTAATTGAATCATTAAAGGGGCTTTAATATTTTTGTGTAAGCTTTCACTTGCAGGTGTGCCATAAAAGGGCACGCCCGCGCTGAGTAAGTCACTATCAACTGCGGCTAAGTAGTTAACAATATAACCCCCAAAACAAAAGCCTACGGCGCCTAATTTGCCGTTGCTGCTAGGGTGGGCTTTTAAAAAGTGAGCGGCGGCTACAAAGTCGTTTTGAATTTTAGCTCTGTCCATCGTGCGTTGCATTGCACGCCCCTCATCATCATTACCCGGATAGCCACCAAGCGGGAAAAGTGCATCGGGAGCAAAAACAATAAAACCTTTTTTGGCTAAGCGTCTTGCTACGTCTTTTATGTAAGGGTTTAAACCACGGTTTTCGTGAATAACTAATACAACCGGCAGTTTACCTTCAATTTTGCTAGGCACCGCTAAATAACCTTTACCCTTACCATGCCCGTTTGGCGAATCAAATTCTTCGTAGGTGGCTTTAATATCGTCATCGTTAAACGAGACTTGCTCTGCAAGTGCATAGTTAGGTAAAAGCGCGCTGGTGAGCACACTCATTGAAATCCCCAGTGCTGCAAGGCCACCTAGCTTTTTCATAAAAGTACGGCGGTCCATTAAACCATGGGCATATTCGTCGTACCAATCAAACGCTTCTTGAGGAATGTGATCTATTTGAGGTGAATTCATGGTTTTCCTTAATTGTTATGCTTTTTAATATTAAGTACCTAAACGTATCGGGTATAAAAAACGAGCACTAATTTTACTATTTAGTGTATTTTTGCCGTTAACTATTAATAAGCTGACAGGCTATGATCAACCCCCATCATAAAATCTAATCCTGCAAAGGCAAACGCTACAACAATGGCACCCAATAACATTAAATTACGGTTATTTTTTCTGTATCCAACAATGGTTAGTACTGCAAATATGATAAATAAAATAAGTTGAAATGTACCCATGGTTAATCCTTTAAGAAAGTAAACTGAGAGTCAAAATACCAGTGAAAAGGGGAAGTTAGCAAATAATTGAAGGTTATTTTTAACTATAAATAAAAAGCTCGGCATGTTGCCGAGCTTTTTTGGTTGGGGTTTTACTTAATTAGCTATTGGTCGTTGTTGGTTGGCCATCGACAATAGGGTGTTTACCACGCCACTTAAGAATCATTCGTTTTGTATCTTCAAGTGCGACATACTGACACGGTATAAGAATAAGCGTAATCACGGTGGCAAATAGCACACCAAAGGCGAGTGATACTGCCATAGGTATTACAATTTGTGCCTGTAAACTCGTTTCCATAATAATAGGTAACACGCCAATAAAGGTGGTCACTGAGGTTAGCAATATAGCTCTAAAACGACGAGCTCCCGCTTGCATAACCGCTTCTTTTATAGGTACACCTTCAGCACGCGCTTTATTTACAAAGTCAACCATAACTAACGAATCGTTAACTACAATACCGGCTACTGCAATGATGCCAAACATTGAAAGGCCGCTCATGGTCATTCCTAATACCATATGCCCAAACATTGCACCGACCACACCAAATGGAATAACCGACATAATGATCAATGGTTGTGAATATGAGCGAAGCGGAATGGCTAATAATGCAAATATAATCATTAGTGAAATTGCAAAATCACGTAATTGCTCATCAGCGCTTTCCATTTCCTCTTGCACTCGACCAGCGACATTACTGGTAACACCTGGGTAATTTTGTAAAAGGGTTGGTAAATACTCGTCAGTGATTTCTTTTACAATGGCAAAAGGTTCAACTTTATCAGTATTAATGGCTGCCCATACATTAACTGTTCTGTTTGCGTTTTCACGGCGGATTCTGTTTACACCATCTACAATGTTGATTTGTGCAACTTCACTTAACGGCACTTCAACACCTGTTGGCGTGATAATACGTGTGCTGTGTATGTTACTAATAGAGTTACGTTCGTTTTCAGGGTAGCGGATCATCACTCTGATCTCTTCGCCTTCACGTAAAATACGTTGTGCCTCTAATCCGTAATAACTAAAGCTAACTTGCGATGCAACGTCTGCAAGGGTCAATCCCATGCTGTATGCAAGTGGTTTTAAATCAAGTTGCACTTCATCGGTAGCGCTTTGTAGTGAGTCGTTAACATCGCCTACGCCTTCCATGCTTTGTAATTTAGTTTTTAATAACGAAGCAACTTCTTTTAGTTTGTCGGTATCTTTACCTTGCAGTCTAAAACTTACGTCGCCGTCATCTCGTCCGCCGCCAAATAAGTTATCTTCAATGGTCAACGTTTTAACGCCCGGCAATGGTGGCATTTTTTCACGCCATAATGAGCTAAGGGTGAAGGTATCAATAGGGCGTTTATCAGGTTCAATGAGCACAGCCATTAATTGTGCAGTGGTACGGCCACGAAGGCTTACCGAGAGGTCACGAATCATTTTTTGACCATATTGTGCTTCAAGCTCTTCATCTACACTAAGAAGTACCGCTTCAATTTTCTTAGCTGTTTCAAGTGTTGCTTGCTCTGATGATTCAAGATTCATTTCTACAACCACACGCGGAAAGTCATGTTGTATTTTAGGGTTTGGCACAAATTTAACTAAACCGCCTGCAAACATGCCTGCGCTCATAATTAAAATACATATAAACCCAATAATTACGGTATAACGATAATGAATACAGTGCCCTATAAACGGTGTGTAGTAATTTTGAACAAACGATTTAAGGCCTTTATCAACAACCATACGCACCTTGTGCAATGGGTTTTTAGGATTAGGTTTGCGTGGGTTCATTGCGGCAATATGGGCCGGTAAAATAAGTTTTGATTCAATTAACGAAAAAATCAAGCACAGGATAATAACAACACCAATCGCTTTAGAAAATGCTGCGCCTGGGCCTGATGCCATAGCTTGTGGTAAAAAAGCAGCAATGGTGGTGAGTACGCCAAATGTAGCGGGCATTGCAACACGTTTAACACCACGGATTACGTTATCGAGTGAGTGGCCGTGTTTTTCTATTTCGGCACTGGCCGATTCGCCCACGACAATAGCATCGTCCACCACAATACCGAGTACAATTATAAAGGCGAACAACGACACCATATTAATGGTGATATCTAAAAAGCCTATCGGCATAAACAAAAAGGCACCCAAAAAAGAAACCGGTAAACCCATCATTACCCAAAATGCTAATCTAAGCGGTAAAAACAATGCCAATACCAGCATAACTAAAACACCACCCCATACCATGTTATCGATCATCATATCGAGACGACCTTGCAGGTAGTAGGTTAAATCAACCATAGGGGTTAGTTTTACGCCTTGTGGTAATTTAGATTCTTTTTCGGCCATGTAATTTTTAAGTACTTTGGCAACGTCGGTAATGTCTTGATCTTTAGATGCTGCAATATCAAACATTAACGAATTTTTACCATTGTATTTTGAATATAATAAGCCTTCTTCAAAACCATCGTTAATGGTGGCTACATCGCCTAAATATATTTGTGCGCCATCAGCAAGGGTAATTAAAGGCAACTGCTCAAACTCATTGCCTTTATAAGCTTGTTTTTCAACACGCATAGAAATATACCCGTTATCTGAACGGATTTGACCTGCCGACATATTAGTTGAAAAGTTTCTTACTGCATTTGATACATCTCTAAAAGTAAGGCCGTATTCACGCAGTTTGTCGGGGCTAATCTCAATGCCTATTTCATAATTTAAGCCGCTAAAAAAACTGACTAAATTAACACCAGGTAAAGCGAGTAATTCATCTTCTAAATCGGTACCTAGTTCTTTTAGTTGGGCATAGGTCATATCCCCATATAGCGCAATAAACATCACTTCTTGTTGAAACTTATCGCGCTGAATTATTGGTCTTTCCATACCCGCTGGAAACGAGTTAATAGAATCTACTTGGGCTTTTATCTCGTCTAAAGCTTCTTGAAGGTCGTATTTTTCTTCAATTTCAATCCACGCCTGTGCATAACCACGATTAGAGTAAGTTATAAAGCGTTTAATACCCTCTAATCCCTCTAGGTTTTCTTCAATTTTTATTGTAATGCCTTCTTCAACCTCTTGCGGTGCGGCGCCAGGGTAAACGGCTTGAACACTCACCCAGTTACTTTCAAATTGCGGAAATGCTTGCTTACGAATCGTTAAGGCTGTTAATAAACCGCCAACCAGAATAAAAATCATGATTAAATTTGCTGCAACAGGGTTGCGAGCAAACCAGGCAATTAGGCCCTTTTCAGAGGTACTCATAAGGTGTCCTCTTTAAGAGCAAGCTGTGTTACTTCACCTTGTTCGTCATCTTCATCCGTTTTAACAGCCATTCCTTCGCTTGGGTATTCTAGTGCTGAGGTAATCAACTGTTCGCCAAGTTGTAACCCTTGGTCGGCTATTACCATGCCATCTTGTTCACGAACAATATTTAGTGTTTTAAAGCTTAGAGTATTGTTCGCGTTTAAAATGGCAATTTGTTTATCTTTAACAAGGTGATGCGGGACAATAATTGCGTTATCAAGGGCTCTGCCCTCAATGGTTGCATTAATGTATGAACCAAAACGTAGTGGTTTAGTGTTATCGGCGTATGGCGTTGGCAGTTGCGCAACTAAATAACTCATGCGGCTTACTTGATCTATTACACCTTCGCTGCGAACAACTTCGGCCTGCCAAGACGTTTGCTTGCCGGCAAATTCAGCATTAAGGGTAACAGTAGCACCAATGCCTCCATTGGCTAGGTATTGCATTTCGCTATCTGCTACAGGTAAACGTACTTCTGCCACCGATGTGGCACTTAATGCGCCAAAGCTACTGCCCGGGTTTACTACAGAGCCTAAGCTTATTGTGCGTGCATTAATAATAGCGTCGTATGGGGCTTTTATATAAGTGCGTTCAAGGTTACGCTTTGCACGTTTAACACTGGCTTGAGCAGAGCGGTAACGCGCTAGCTTTTCGGCTAATTGCGGTTTACGTAAATAAAGCTCTGATGCAGTTGAGTCACTTGAGTCTGATTTAATACGTTCCCATTCAGCTTTTGCTACATGCGCTTGGGCACGTTCTATTTCAAGGGCTGAACTTGCTTGAGCAAGGCCTGCTTGTGCTTCAATAAAATCGGCTTCGTAATCATTTGGATCAATTCGTGCTAATATGTCGCCTTGTTTTACAAATGCACCTTCAACAAATTCATCTGCTACGGAAATAACTTGGCCACTAACTTGTGCAATTAGCTCAGTACGGTCTTTAGGTTTTACAACCCCGTACGATTTTACGTCGAGTGTTATTGCATCAATGTTGACTGTTTGCGCAGCAACCAGTGGACGAGTATCTTGCGCTGGTTTTTCTTCAGGCGGGGTTTTCATATTTGAAAAGCCAATTGCCAGTGCAATTCCGGCAGCTAAAACTGCGATTGGAAGAACAATTTGTTTTTTAGTAGCCACAAGGCATTCCTTCATAAAAGTGGTGATAGGGCAATAATAAACAATAAAGTGTTTACAAGGCGTTTGAAGATGTAACAAAGCATTACATATGTGTATTACAAATAAATATTTGGCTCTAAGAAGGAGTCTGTATTGTTAAATATATGGTTAATTTAAACTGAGGGTGTTATGAAAACAGAGCCAATGGCGTGTCGATTAGGCTGCGGTGCATGTTGTATTGCGCCAAGTATTAGCTCGCCAATACCGGGTATGCCAAATGGCAAAAAGGCCGGAGAACGTTGTATTCAGCTAGATGAGCGCAATTTATGTAAGTTATTTGGTGATGAGTCTAGGCCAAAAGTATGTAGTGATTTTAGTGCCACAGTTGATGTGTGTGGGTCAACTAATGCAGAGGCTCTAGTGCTTATCACCGAACTTGAACAATTAACCTAGCTTGTGTGTTCAATACACACATAGTTACATTTATCTAAAAATATATTGCGCGATTCAGTGATTGCTAGAAGCAAAAAAGTAAAATGTTCACAAAGAGGGTAAGAGGCGCTGCGCTTTTAGAGTAGTAATTAGCTTAAAGTCTTTTTGCTTTTGTTTTCCTCATTTACTTCTCTTTGTGCCATATGTTTTTTCTTTGCCAGAATAAAACGAATACGTTTAACTTGATGGATGAAACCATTAAGTGAACGATTCACAAAGAGGGTATGAGGCGCTGCGCTTTTAGAGCAAAGATTAATTGAATAAATCATAATTATTATTTCAAATTTAATTTTTAGATTTTGCTCAAATCGGATATTCGCATATGTGGCATTTATAGTCTTTGTACCTTAATAATCTATACTTTGAATTGTTGAGGTTTTGAGCTCATTACTTACGAATATTGGGCCAGCATCATTTAATGATCACCGCTTTTCTTTCGAAGTAATGAGTTACTTTACACAAAACGAATACTCAGGGTTTGCCTTACAAACGCTATCTATATTTCTTTCGAAGAGTAAAGAATGCATAACAAATTTCAATAATCGGAGATTTAGCATGAATGGACTCCCCATAGTTTGCTAGACACCCAATAAGTTACATTGTAACTTCTAATAAGAGGTGTTTTATGAGCAAAGGCAAGCGTTATACCCAAGAGTTTAAATAAGCGGCTGTTAAACAAATGACACAGCATGGATATTCAGTTGCGGAAGTCGCTGAACGATTAGATATTTATACCAAAACGTTATATCACTGTCGGATCCAGTTATCAGATAAATCTAAGTCCGTTCAATCATCTGATGAAAAATTGAATATCGCTAATTTAGAAGCGCAAATGAAACGTGTCACGGAGGAATGGGATATTTTAAAAAAGGCTGCAAGGTACTTTGCCAGCAACCCCGAGTAAAGTAAGGCTTCATTCGTGATCATCAAAATGAGTTTTCCATTACGATGATGTGCCGCCTTTTTAAGCTGCATCGCAGTGGTTTTTATGTGGCCAGGGCGGCACGTATGGTAGCCCTTGGATACATTCAGACTTGCGTGAAGCCTTAAGCTATGCAGCGTAAACTGTGTTCCTAAGATCATGCGATAACATCAGCTTAAAGCGCAAATAGGGTATAAGTGTAGCCATATTAAAGGTGGTGAGACATCGCGGATTGCAGATAACTTATTAGCACGTCAATATAACCCGCCAGCGCCGAATTAATAGTGGGTAAGCGACATAACTTACATAAGAACCAAAGAAGGTTTTTTATATGTGGCAACAGTGATGGATTTATTTTCTCGACGTATTGTGGGTTGTCGATGAATAAAAATATGAATAAGCAGCTTGTTAAAAACGCACTGTTGATGGCTTTATATCAACATCAACCGGAGGCTGAGGTAATGATGTTAAGTGATCAAAGCAGTCAATACTGTAGCGCTGACTATTTCGTATTTATGAAAGAACATAATCTTGTGCCTTCAATGAGCCGCGCTGGGAACTGTTATTCTAATGCGGTTGCTGAAAGCTTTTTTGCGACAATTAAAAAGCGAATAGTCAAGCGTAAGATATACTCGACACGCGAAGATGCGAAAACTGAGATATTCAATTTATAGAAATGTTTTACGATCCAAAAAAGCGCCACTCACATACAGGCGGTGTTTCACCCGCTAAGTTTGAAGAAGCTTATTATTCTGAGTTAAAAACTGTCTAGTGAAAGCTGGGATGTCCATTCATTTAGCCGACCATCTGTGAGTAACGATAATCCGTATTTTGAGTCATGATTTAAAACATCAAAGTATCGTCCAGAATATCCAGAAAAAGCCTTCGAAGACATCGCGCTAGCGCAAGGAACTGGGTTAACGGATTTGTAGATTGGTACAACGATGAGCACTTGCACACCAGTATTAGGATTGTCACGCCAAATCAGCGTCATTTAGGCTTAGACAAAGTGATCCTGGCGAAGCGTCATCGGGTTAATGAAATTGCGAAATTACAGAATCCAAGTCGTTGGTCAGGAAAGTCTCGAAATTTGACAATCATCAATGAAGTAAATTTGAATCCAGAGAAAAAAGAGAAGTGCGGGCGGCATAAAATTTAGCTTGATGCGACAACTAACTTGAAAAATTCCGTTGGCGCTACACAGAGAAAAACAAAGTTAAACCCATAAATATTTACCAGCCCTTGAATCACTTCTCATTCACTGCTCGGTGGTGACATAAGCACTTAGCAACACACAGTGTTGGTGTAATTATTTAGATATATTGCTACTTACCTAAATAAAACATTTCTAAAAACTTAAAACTAAAAATACCTATTTAAAACTGCGTACACGTTTAACGACTATTTTATTACTCAAAATCGCCAAACATAAAATAACCATAAACAGCATAGAGTTTGCACCAGCTTGGAGCGAATAATCTACCGACGAATGCAATAACATATCAATAATCGCAATAGCACAGCCAAAAGCCACACCCTGAAACAACGCCGTTTTGCGCTTGCGCATAGTTGCCACACACAACCACAAACAATACAAAACCAACAAACCAAGTGCCGCTGTAGCAGGTATACCCAGCTCTACAGCAAATTGAATATAATCGTTATGGGCGTTGTCGTAATAGCCTGAATAAGGCTCCGACTGATACGCAGGGAACGCCGTGTAAAACGTACCGCCGCCCGAGCCCAATAAAGGCTTATCTAAAATAAGCGGTATAGAGTCGCGAACCACCTCGTCGCGAGTTTCAGACGCAATGCTTGTTTCACTAATACGCTGCTTTACTTTTTCAACATCAAAGATAGCGCCAATAATAATCAAATCAATGATAAAAAAGCTCACTATTAATAACTTAAACGCCTTGGGTTTATTGTTATAAACAAACAGCGCCAAAAAGCTTACCACCATTAACGCAATAAAAAAGGCCGAGTTACCCATGCGGCTGCGCGTTAAAATAAGCGCCACAATTATAATTATTAACGAAATACGTAACACTATTTTAGAGCTTAAAAGTATTTCGGCCCAAGCTCTAATAGTTTGCTTTAAAGTGTGCTTACCTTTACCGTTATTGCGCTTTAACTCACTTACCAATACACCTATACCCAAACATAAACACAGCGCTAAATAGTTAGCTAAAAAGTTAGAATACGTAAATGTACCAATAGCACGGTCGGTATGTTTATACCCAAAAATAGGGCTAACTACATCGGGCGATAAATTTAAGTAACTGGCATACAGTGCCTGAAAAACACCAGCACAAATAACCGCATAAATTAGCTTTTTAATACGCGCAGCACTGTTACAGTAAATAAAAATAAGCCAGCAAAACAAAATCATAAAGCTAGTTTTTAATAACATTTGCTTAGTTTGAAAAGGGTCAACGCTTACCGTAAACATTTGCACAGCGCACACCGCAACAACAACACTTAATGCCGCAAACACAGGCCACGAATACAAAGGAGGGTACAAAGGTTGGTTGTTATTTATAGCACCGTAAACTAAGTGCGTTACAAACGTAGCACTAATTAAAAGGCCTATAGCAAGTATGGCCCAAGGTCTGTAACTGCCTAAAGGTAAAGGGAATAAAAATAAAATGCTACACAACAATACAAAAATTAAACGGTTCACTAATTTCCCTATAAACGTTTGTTACTGATACTTAACCTAAAAACTGATTTCTAACTTCTGAGAACTTATATCTACCCTTATGTTTAACACATATTTACTTAACTGAAATCTGTCTTCTAACAACTCAAAACTTGTATATTCCGCATTATTGCATATTTGTGCAGTACACATAACAAAAAACGCAGCCAACTGGCTGCGTTTTTTTATTAAAGGTTGATTTTAGTTATCAACTTCAGAGATACCGTCATCGCCGCCATTTCCGCCAGCACCCGGAGGTGTTGGTAAGCTAACAAATGCAGGCACACGTGAACGTGCATTTGGATTAGCGTTGCTATTTGGCGCAGCGTTATTACCAGGGTTTTGACCTGGTGCATTTGGGTTACCAGCAGCCGTTGCTTCAGAAGCAGTCGTTGCATCAACACCCGCAGTTACAGCAGCTAATGTAAGCGTATCGCTATCAATACCAGCAGCACTCATTGCGCCTAGTACATCAGCAACTAACGGGCTATCTGCGCCTACAGCAGCAACTGCATCGTTAATTAACGCTTCTACGTCTTCAGCAGAACAATCACTACAAGCAGCTTCAATAGCAGCAAGTAAGTCTGCTTGAAGTTGCTCTGGCGAAGTATCTGCAGTCACATTATTTAATACGCTAACAAGGCCAGCGCTGTCTGCTTGTGCATATACAGGTAATGTAACCACTGCAGTGGCACTAGCAATTAAGCCAGCTAAAATTAGTTTTTTCATGTCTCGTCCCATGGTTGAGTGTCTAATTACAAAATTTTAGCGTATTAGAGCAAAAAGTAAACTCTTTATTTACGCCATTATTATTAGTTTTTACTATTTGCGAAGGCGGCATTATTAAATTACCTTGTACGCCATCGCAGCCCAGTTTTTCAAGTGCTTTTAAAGTCTCAGGTATTTCAATTAAACAGGCTAAAACTTTAATACCAAAACCGTGGCAAATATTATTTACCGTTTGAATAAAAAATTGGCTTTGGGTGTTATCTAGTAGGCCTTGTATGTAGCTGCCGTCAATTTTTACAAATTCAATGTCTAGGCCTTGTAAGTACCTAAACGAAGTTAAACTGGTACCAAAATGTTCTACACAAACATTAATACCAATATCTTTAATGGCATCTATATGTAAACTGGCTACATGCACATTATAAAGTAAGCTTATTTCGTGTAGCTCAAACAATAAGTTAGTTTTTAAAATAGGTTTCGTAGTCGCGTAAAGCTTAAGCCACTCTATAAAATCGGTAGAATATAACGCGGCTTTACTTAAATTAAGGGCAAACACATCTTTTGGATATTGCTCTTTAACGTTTACAAAATTGCGTATTATTTTTTTGTCGAGCTCTTCGGTTAAATTAAGCTTTTCGGCCATAGCAAATAAATGGCCGTTATTTACTTTTTCACCTTCGTGTATAAAGTGTGCAAAAACCTCAAAATAGCACTGCTGGTGCTCTGAGTTAGCTTGCTTAACAGCTTGCAACGAAAAACTCACCTCGCCCGAATCAATAATCGACTGAATTAGCGCACGCCATTGTTTAACACTAAATAGGGTGTCTTTATCTACTTTATTGGTAGCTGCGGTTTCACCAATGGTACAACCGGTATCAAGCGCCGAAAGCACACTCCCTAAGCTCGAGCCTTTTTCAACACTCACAAGCGACAAATTAGCAAACCCATTTACATGTAAGCTGTTTTTCTTTTGGCTAAAAGCATCGTTAATATCTAGCTTGGTTTTATTTAAAAATGGTACGTCAAATGGGGCCAGCGCTATAAACGTACTGCCATTAAGCTTAAACAGTTTAGTGTTAGTTAACTCGCTTAATATAGATTGCAAAGTAGTGCTTACATCGTAAACGTGTTCGTCGCCGTCTTGGTAGCTAACGGTTTGGTTAATATTAGTAAGCGAAGGCAGGGTGATCATCATTGCGGTTATTGGCGCATCTTCAGTTACTGTATCAACCACCGAGCTAAAATGGTTTTCAAACGACCGACGATTCCCAAGCCCAGTAAGTGGGTCTATGTATACTTCTTCAGTGAGGGTTTGGGTTTGTTTAGTTAACGAGTCAAACGTGCTTTGTAAATTAATAACCATATTGTTTATGGCTTTAGTTACTGTACGTAGCTCGCGGGCAACCGGTATTTGCTCGTTTAAGGTAAAGCGTTTACGAGTTACCAATTGCGCTTGGTGTTCTACGGCTTTTAGCGGCCTAAACACAGTGCCTAAAATTAAAAACGCAACCGCAAGCGATCCCGCAAGTAATAAAAACGATCCGTAAAAGCTGCGTTTAGTGTGCTCCCAAAGAGTTAAGTACGACTGCCCAGCATGGCTAGTTACATTAAGTGTGCCAGCCATAACCCAGCCATTATTAAGCTCACTGCTCATAGTGGGGGCGTTAAGCTCTACCGCATTAATAAACCAGCCAGGTACCGACTCAACCCGTTTAGGGTTAGTAAGCTCAAACACCACATTGCTTTGCATGTCGGTAAATTTAATTTGCTTATAATAGCCACTATCAAAAATAGCCGTAGCCATGGTTTGGGCAATCATTAAGCTTTCGTCGTCAAGGTACGGCGAAATAGAAAGCCCCAAACTGGTGGCTGTGTCTTGCGCGTGGCTGCCCATTTGGGTTTGCAAATAGTGGCGGGTGGTTTGTACGTCGGTAACTACACGAACAAAAAACGAAATAACCGAAATTAAAATAATTAACCCATACACTTGGGTTTTTAAACTAAGTCCATTTTTAAAAAGTCGATACATAACTACTAGTTCCTTTAATGTTACTGTTGGTGGGCGCAAGCTCACCGTGTTCTATGCGTTGCAGCATGGTGTTCCAGGCCGACACACCACGGCTATTTTTTACTTTATTACCCAACCCTTTTGCTTTAGCTAGCCATAAACCTTGGCCGTTAAAGCTGTATATAGGTTTTAAATCGGGCCGTTTATTAGCGGGTAAAAGTTTAGTATTAAAATTACCTAACACAAGCGGTATTTGGTTAGGCTCTTCAAAATAAATTAATACCATGTGCGGCTGGTTTACTGTTTTTTGCCTTACATACATTAACCGTATTTTATCTTCCGGCATGCCCAGTGCAATTAGCGTAAAGTACTTGGCTATTACGTAGTCTTCACAGTCGCCCATACCAACGCCTAAACTTTCCAGCGGGGTGGCCCAGTAATCTTTTTTTTGCCATAGGTCGTCGTCGGTTTGATATTGTATGTGTTTATTAAAAAAGTCGTTAACTAAGTGTATTTGTTGCCACTCGCTTTTACCTTGGCTGCTATCAATAAAGCTGAGCCAATTTTTAATACGGGCGTAGCCTTCGTCGCCGTAATGTTGTTGTGCACGGTTTAGTATATCGCTGTTACGTAAATGCATAAGTGCATCTTGCGCGTACACACAAAACGACATAACAATTAAAATGCAAACACTTAAGCGCACATACGTTCCTTTAGTTAATAATCCCTAATATACAGCCTGAACAAGTATAGTATTATTACAGAAAAAAAGGTAGATAAGTAAAAAGCATTACTTAACACTATAGCATGGCGATTGTTATCTACTTTCTCGAAACAAAAAATTAACAAAAAACAGTGTTAAAGGATGTTTTTATAGTTGAGTACATAATTGTGTTGTGTATAATGAAAGTTCACACGGTATGTGGAGTACGTTAAAAGGATTTGAGCTTTTGCTTCTCCTTTTTGTGATTTTATAATAGGATAAAAATTCAAAAGGAATTAAATTGAAAGTTTTAAAAGCTGTACTTCCTGTTGCAGGTTTGGGTACGCGTATGTTGCCAGCCACAAAAGCCATTCCAAAAGAAATGCTCCCTCTGGTAGACAAACCCTTAATTCAATACGTAGTTAACGAAGCCGTAGCCGCAGGCATAAAAGAAATAGTACTGGTTACTCACGCATCTAAAAACTCCATCGAAAACCACTTTGACACCAGCTTTGAGCTAGAAGCCACACTAGAGGCACGCGTAAAACGCAGCCTACTAGAGGAGGTGCGTTCAATAGTACCAAAAGACGTAACTGTCATTTCGGTTCGCCAATCGGCACCATTAGGTTTAGGCCACGCAGTGCTTGCTGCTAAACCTATAGTAGGCAACAACCCGTTTGCCGTAATGCTACCCGACGTAATAATCGACAAATACAAGTCAAATCCAAAAACCGATAACTTAAGCCAAATGATCAAACGGTTTGATCAAACAGGCCACAACCAAGTAATGGTCGAGCCCGTACCACAAGCCAAAGTACACCAGTACGGCGTGGTAGACCTAGCAGGTAAAAACATAAGCGCAGGCGAAAACGCCACCATTAAAAATATGGTCGAAAAACCAAATAACGATGAAGCACCAAGCAATCTAGCCATAACAGGGCGTTATGTTGTATCACCCACTATTTGGGACTTACTCGAATACACACCACCGGGTGCAGGCGGCGAAATACAACTTACCGATGCATTACTGCAACTACGCCACCTCGAAACGCTCGAAGCTTACCACCTAAAAGGTAAGTCGCACGATTGTGGCTCAAAATTAGGCTATATGCTGGCAAATGTAGAATATGCAATGCAATCAAGCCATATGGGTGATGAGTTTAATAAGCAACTAAAGCAAATGCTTTAATAAACTGGCGTTTAAACTTTATACGTGTGTAAATCATATAAACTCAAAATTTATAGCTGGTGACAGTGAACTATGTAACACCTACTTAATATACGTTGAAGCATGGCGAGAGATAAAATGAAAATGTTACAAGCAAGAGTTACTCATTTAAAGCAATTAGAGGCTGAGTCAATTCATGCAATAAAAGAAGTAGCAGCAGGATTTGATAACACAGTAATAATGTGCTCTGTGGGTAAAAAATAGCATTAATGCTTAACTTATTCATTAAGGCTTTATATCCCTCACTAGCTTATAAAAGCTACTAAAGTTTTAAATGTATTAAAAGGCTATATGTCGATTGTTGGGCCACGCCCGCATGAGGTGGCCCATAACGAGGAATACCGTAAGGAGGCCGACTTTTATATGCTTAGGCATAAAGCAAAACTAGGTATTACAGGCTGTGCACAAATTAATGGGTGGCGGGGCTAAACCGACACCTTAATCATAATTACTAAACGTGTAGAGTACGATGCACATTATATTAAGCACTGGTCGTTATGGTTTGATATAAAAATTATTTTTTAACAATATTTAAGGGATTTAAAAATGCAAACGCTTACTAACCCCGTGAAAGGTGTACTATTAGTTGCAGGTATGGGAGTAGCAACACCCGCAATGGCAGAGCTGAACCCTGGCAGTGTTATGACTAAAGATGGCGCACAAATAACACCTACTTTAACCACGGGTATTAGCAGTAACGATAACTTTTTTAGTACCCCTACTGACGAAGAGTCGCGTTTAATTTTGACTATAGCGCCAAATGTTGACGCATTGATCGAAGACGGCGTTAACTATTACAATGTTAACATTGCAACCAGCACAAGTTTGCATAATAAAGACAGCGCCGATAACTTTACGCAAGTTAATTTAAGTGCTGCAACCCATAACGAGTTTACTAGCAAGCACAGGCTTGACTTTAATGCCACAGCCGATTGGTTGTTTGAACCACGCGGTAGCGGTTTAACCGAAGGCCTAGGCGATGCCGTAAACGAGCTAGTTGAATACCAACAGCAAAGTATAAATGGCCGTTATGAATTTGGCGCCGAAAGCTCAAAGGCACAAATAGCATTTTTGGGTGGTTTTTTTAATAAAAAATACCAAAACTTTAGGGCTATTTCGCAATTTCGTGATTACGACAGAACCACGCTTGGTATTGTTGGTTACTACAATACTCAAGCGGCTACGCGTACCTTTTTAGAGCTAAAACAAGAAGATTACCGTTACGATGTTATTGACGCTAATGGTTTAAGCCGTGACTCAGACGACGTGAAAGTATTGCTTGGTATGGAGTGGGATGCAACGGCTCTTACATCGGGCTCGGTAAAATTAGGTTACCAAAAAAAGGATTTTGCCACAGAGCAGCGCGAAAACTTTAGCGGACTTAGTTGGGAAGCGGGCGTTACATGGCAACCACTTAGCTACTCGTTTGTTGACTTTACTACCAGCCGCGCCGCAAAAGACCCGCTAGTTGAAGGCGATTACATTCGTGAAAGTGTATACCGCGCAACCTGGACACACGACTGGAACGACCAATTAAGCACAAGTACTGGCCTGTCGTACACCGACGAAAAATACGTAGGTGAAATTGGCCGAAAAGACAAAACAAGCAATGCTAACTTTGCAGTAAGTTATACCACAAACAGTTTTGGTATGGTTTCGACCTATGTTGACTTTATAGATAAAGACTCTACGCAAGACGCGCTAAAGTTTGACCGTATGGTTGTAGGTATTAACTTTACATTTGCACTAAAGGCTAATTAATGAAATTTGGTATTTTTATTACTGGTTTATTTATAAATTTAGTAATGGGTAATCTTGCGCATGCTGCGCAAGATTACGTTTTAGGCGCGGGCGATAAGGTTGAAATAAAAGTATTTGGCCAGCCCGACCTAGAGGTTACTGCACTTTTAGGTAATAGTGGTGAAGTAAGTTACCCGTTTTTAGGTAAAATTAAATTGGCTGGTTTAAGCACTACGCAAGTTGAAAACCTAATTACCCAAGGCTTAAAGCCCGGCTACCTAGTAAACCCAAACGTATATGTACAAGTGACTGAATACCGCCCGTTTTATATACATGGCGAAGTTAAAAGCCCTGGCGCATACCCGTACCAACCCGCGATGACAGTAAACCAAGCAGTGGCGCTTGCCGGTGGTTTAACCGAGCGAGCGTCCCTTGATAAAATATACATATTTAAAGAGCAAACAAAGCAGCAGCAACAAAAAGGTAATTTAAATAGCCAAATTGCAGCGGGCGATACAATAAAAATAGAACAGCGCTTGTTTTAAGCAATTGTTAGGGCAATAATAAATGAACCAAATACACGAAAACTCACAAAGCGAAGAAGTAATAGATTTAAGCGCTTATTTAAATGTTATTAAACGTAATAAATGGAGTATTTTAAGTTTTTCGCTAATAGTAACATTGTTAACTATTTTGTTAACTTTAACGTTAACAAAGCGTTATACCGCAACCGCCACATTACTTATTGAGGCTGAGCAAAGCAAAGCGGTAAGCTTTGATGAAGTTTACGGGCTTGATTCATCTAAAAAAGAATACTATCTCACTCAGTTTGAGGTTATGAAGTCGGACAGTATAGCCCGTGAGGTAATTACTAAGCTTGATTTAAAAGCTCATGCAGATTTTATCTCTAAGCCTTCTTTTATTGGTGAAGCTACCGGTTTTTTTAAAGGGTTATTTCCTTTTTTAAACAAAACCGAAAAGCTACAACTTACAGAGCAAGAACAACAAGATTTAGAAATGCTTAGCTTGCTTGAGGTATTTAAAGCAAGACTGTCGGTTTCGCCTATCCGTAAAACACAATTAGTAAGTATAAGTTTTGAGTCGAGCGATCCAAAACTTGCGGCCTTAGTGGCTAACACCGTGGGTGAGGTTTACATAGAAAGCCAAATGCGCGCAAAAATGGGCATTACTCAGCAAGCGTCTAGCTGGTTAAATACGCGTTTATTTCAGTTACGTGTGCAACTTGACGAATCGGAAGAAAAACTACAAGCCTACCGCGAAGCGCAAAAGCTAGTTGATATTGAAGGTATTGCAGGGCTTGTAACACAAGAGCTGGAGCAAACATCTGAGCAATTAGTGACTGCCCGTACCGAAAAAAATAATCTACAAAGTATTAACCGTGTAATAAGTGAATACGGTAATAATGTAGAGCTTTTAGGCAGTATGCCTGAAATCACATCGCACAAAGTGGTGCAAGATGTAAAACGCGAAGTTATTTTAGTTGAGCGTAAAGTAAGTGAATTAAGCGAAGTTTACGGCCCTAAGCACCCTAAAATAATATCGGCAAAGGCTGAGCTGGCTACCGTTAAAAGTAACTTAAACAAGCAAATTAAAGGGCTGATTACTGGTATTGAAAAAGAGCTTAACCGTATTACCCGTACAGTTAGTGCACTTGAGGCCGATTTAGTTAAAATACGTGCAGAATATCAAGAGATCACGCGTAAAGAAACCGCCTACAACCAGCTTAAACGCGAAGTAGAAACTAACCGTAATATATTTAATACGTTTTTATCACGCTCGCGCGAAACCGAAGTAACTAGTGACTTTAGCTCGGCAGCGGCACGTTTTACCGACCGCGCATACGCACCAAAGGACCCAAGTAAACCTAACAAAATACTTATTGTAGTATTGGCGTTTATAGCAAGCTTTGGTTTTTCAGTGGTAATGAGCTTTGTGTTTGATGCACTTAACGACACGGTTAAAAATAAAAACGACGTGGAAAATAAATTAGCCCAACGCATGTTAGGTATACTGCCGTTTGTAAAAGTGCCTAAAAATAGCACATTTGGTATACATGCCTATTTCGACGAGCATTACAGGCGTTTTGCAGAGTCGGTACGTACGTTTCGTACCAGTTTGTTGTTAACCCAGCTTGACCGTGAGCACAAAGTAATTGCAGTTACCTCAAGCTCGCCAGGTGAAGGTAAAACGACAACATCTACCAACTTAGCAATGTCGCTTGCGCAAATGGGTAAAGTGTTACTTATTGACGCTGATTTGCGTAAACCCAGTATTGCAAAACGCTTTGATATACCGGTATTTCATCCAGGATTAAGTAACCTAATTGTAGGTACTGAGCAATTAAGCGAATGTACGCATATTGACGAGCAGTCGGGCGTGACTATTATGTCTAGTGGGCAAATACCGGGAAACCCTTTAGAGTTACTGTCGAGCAACCGTTTTAATGAGTTACTGGTTAGATTAAAAAGTACTTACGACCATATAATTATAGATACGCCGCCTACTCAAGCGGTGAGTGACGCACTCGTTATTGCTCAAAATACTGACTCGGTTATTTATGTAGTTAAAGCAGATTTAACACGTATTAAAACTACTAAAGCAGGTATTGAGCGTTTGTTTGAGTCAAAGGCGCATATTGCTGGGGTTGTTGTTAACCAAGTAGATATAACCAAGTCGAAAGAAGAACATAATTATGGCTACTACGACTATTACGATTACACTCAAGAATCTGAACAGTCGTAAATAACGTTATTATGATAGATATACATTCCCACATATTGCCTGAGCTTGACGATGGTGCTAAAGACTTAACAGAATCTTTAGCGCTTTTAACAATGGCGCAGGCCGATGGTATAACCCACATGGTTGCCACACCGCACATTCATTTAGGCCGCTTTAATAATGCGGCTTCACACATCTATGACGACCTAGCTAATTTAAAACACGCCGCGCATGATGCCAATATTAATATACAGCTAGCAGTAGCCGCAGAAGTTAGGCTAGATGTAGAGCTTATGACCTTGGTAATGAGCAAAAAGCTGCCGTTTATTGGGAATGTAAATGGCGCTAATTATGTGTTACTTGAGCTACCGCATTCGCATGTACCGCAAGGGTTTGATAAGTTTATTAATTGGTTGGCTAAACAAAATATTAAAACGATTATTCCGCACCCTGAGCGCAACCGCGATATACAAGCTAAGCCTTTTTACATAGAGCGCTTAAAGCAATTGGGTTGTGAATTCCAGTTAACGGCCTCTAGCATTGAAGGCGAGTGGGGCGAACAAGCACAAGCTATTAGCCTTGATATGCTTAAAAATGGGTTGGTGACTTACGTTGCAAGTGATGCCCATTCGGTTATACGCAGGCCGCCTATTTTAAGTAAAGCAAAAAGAATTGTTAGCGATTTAATAGGAGCCGAGCAGGCTGAAGCATTGTTTGTAACTAACCCGCTTAATTTAACGGCGTCTTTATTTAATGAGTAATACTAGCAAGGTGTTTAAATACGTTAATGTTTTAGTGTTGACACTTATTACACTGGCTATTTGTTATACTAGTTTACAAAGTATGCGCGCTAATGCGTGGTACTTTAATGCAAAAAATACTCTGCAGGAAATTACGGGTAATAATATTGATATACAGCAGCTTAACTTAGCTGACGACGCTATAAGTTTGGCAAGCTCGCTCGACCCAATCCATCCGCATTATTTGCAGTTAATGGCGCATGTAAAATTGCTTAAGTTAGCGGTTAGTACAAACCAGCCAGATGATATAGCTGCAAGTTACCAGCAAATAGAGCAGTTATTATTAAAGTCGGTAGCGCTTCGTGAAACCTGGTCCGAAACCTGGATTGCGTTGGCAAAGGTAGTGAGTTACCAAAATGGCCCAACCGATCGGGTGTACGATTATATTCAGCAAGCTAAGCGTGTTGGCCCGTATAAAATTGAGGTGCATTTAGGCGCTATAGAAATAGCGCTAATGAACTGGCAACAACTCCCTCCAAAATATAAAGCGTTGTATGTAAACGAGCTAAAATTGGCGGCTAAGCACGGGCATAAGTTTTCTCGTGCGTTCGATATTGCTAAGCAGGTAGATGCTTTGCCTATTTTATGTTTGTCGCTTAAATTTGGCGCTCATTTTGAGCCGGTCAGAAACAGCTGGATGTTTAAAAAACAGTGTAAATAGGTTTTGTTTTCAGGAAAAGATTTTAGGTGTCAGATTACAGACATCAGTTATTACATCTAAAACCATACCCCCGAAATTAAAGCTAAATTGCTTGTAATTACTTGCAGACTTAGAGCTTGTTAACGTTAGAAGCGCAGGTTCTTATTATTAAAAGATCATTTGCACGAAGAGAAGTAAATGAGGAGTAAATGAGAAGACATTACTAATACTGTATTCGATAAGTTTGTTGTTTTATAACTTATCTAAACTTATGATTTTTTAATCTATTTATGGATTTTTATTTGATTTTTAATATATATTCAAAAACGCAAAAAAATGCCCAGAGTGATATAGGGAAACTCTGGGCTATAACGGGCTCTTTTGAGCCTTGCGCTAACTAAAAACTTTCTAATTCATAGGGAGAAGTTGAAAGTATTTTAAGTATAGCCAAAGCTCTTAAAATTACATATTTTTAGTGCATTTTTTATACTGTAGTTAATACAAACACTTAAACGTGTTGTACACATTTTATACGTGATTTAAGTGTGTTTACTCCCAGTTTATTAACTGGGTATTTTGCACTAGATCGCGCGGTAGTGAGTTTTTGATCTTATTTTTTTGCCACTTTCCTAGCCCAATTGGGCAGCCGCATAAAGTTAATACCACTTCGCCTAGCTCTTTTGTAGGCTCGGCTAGTCGTACATCTTTACCATTAAAGTAGTCGTTTGCTTGTTCGCCATTTAGCGCATACGTATTGGTTTTACACGCACTGCCTAAAACTGTAGCAAACTCGTGGGTTAGCCTTACGCCATTTTTATGAATAATGCCTATTTGAATACCTAAGCGTGCGTATTTAATTTTGTTTTGAATTGCATCAAACCCCTGCGGGAATAACCACAGTTCTTTGTCGCGCTGCATTAATGTGCCGGGTAAGTTTGTTAAACCAAAGTGTTTTTTAAGCTCGCTCATAAATGCAGTTGTTGGTTTTTTATCAAACTCAACAAACGGAAATGCGCCTTTTTTAACTGTTTGGTTTGGGTTGTTACAACTTGCGTGCTTTTTAAACTTGGCAATAAAAAAGCCTTCGCTGTCGTAGGTTTGCGGCCAAACGTGCAAATAGCCCTCGGTCGTTGTTGCTTTATCGGCGCCCGGAAATAAATCGCTAAGCGACTCGGGCGTTATAAACTCGCCAAATTCTGCAAGCAAATATTCGCATACTTGCTGGTTTTCGAGCGGGGTGAGCGTACAGGTTGAATAAACAAGCGTGCCGCCGGGTTTTAACGCGTAAAATGCGCTTTTTATTAAGTCTTTTTGTACTTGGGCTATTTGAATGTTTGATTCGATTGACCAATTTTTTAATGCGTCTGCATCTTTACGTACGGTGCCTTCGCCAGAGCAGGGCGCGTCTAGCAATATGCTATCGAAACATTCATACATGTAGTTACCAAATATAACGCCATCAAAGTGTGAAAGCGCACAGTTACCCACACCCATACGTTTTAAGGTGGCACTCAATACTTTTAAACGCGACGACGAAAGCTCGTTTGCTACTAGCACGCCTTGGTTGTTCATTAGTGCTGCTAGCTGCGATGTTTTAGATCCCGGCGCCGACGCCATATCAAGCACTGTGTTGCTTGTTTGTATGCTTTGCTTAAGCGCGATAGGCGGCAGCATTGAACTTGCCTCTTGCACGTACATGGCGCCGCTTAGGTGCAAATCGGTATTACCTAGGGCTAGATTTTGTTCTTCATTACTCGGGCGCTCTAGCCAAAAGCCTTCGCTACACCAAGGAATTGGCGTAAGTTGCCAATTTTTTTGCTCGGCTTTTTTAATAAAGTCTTCAATGGTTATTTTTAATGTATTAACGCGGATAGATTTTCTGAGTGGGCGACGACACGCATTAATAAAGTCATCTAACTTTAAATGAGTTGGCAGGTAGGTTTTTACGTCGTCGATAAAGTGCTCAGGAATAAAAGTATTGGCGTTCACGCGCTAGCTCGTACATTAAAAAATAAAGCGCGATTTTAGCATTTAAATAACTAAATTTCAGTGATAAAAATGCGCCCCCTAATTAACTGCCGCTGTCGACACTTTGTGGTTTTTAGGTATTTATAAACTATTATGATCATACTTTAGACTAATAGTGTCGACAATGAGGCTGTTTTTTAGCCTTTATGTTAGGCTTTAGGGTTGACATGTTTTTTTAATGCGCCCATTATGGCGATACGAATTGTCGACAATCTAAAAAATAACTTATGACAGACTCATTTTCAAACGAAGCGCCCGTTACCACAGCATCCGATCAGGTATTTGTAAATATGCGCCGTGAGATTGTTGAGGGCACTATTGCCCAAGGTAGTAAAATTTCGGAGCCTGAGCTTGCAAAGCGTTACGGCGTAAGCCGCGCAACATTGCGTGAGGCGCTAAACCGCCTTGAAAGCTGTTATTTAGTTGAGCGCAAAGCCAATGTAGGTTGCCGTGTTGTAGCACTAACTGCTGAGCGTTTAATTGAGGTGTACCAGGTACGCAGCTCGCTTGAGGGCTTGGCGTGCCGATTAGCTGCCGACAATATGGAGCCTGATGAAATTAAAGGCTTAAAGCAATTACTTAATCAACATTTACAAACACAGCGCGTTAAAGAAGGCGAGTCTTACTACCAAGAAGCAGGCGATTTAGATTTTCATTATCGCATTATAAAAGGCAGTAAAAACGCGCATTTGATTCACTTGCTTTGTAACGACCTGTATCAATTAATACGCATGTACCGCGTGCAAATGGGCATGGTGGGGCCGCGTGTATCAAAAGCGTTTGACGAACACTTAGCCATTATTAACGCGATTGAAAACCACGACGGCGAACTGGCCGAAATGCTAATGAAGCGCCATATAAGTGCGTCGCAAGCGAATATTCAAACCAAATTTGATTTATACCAATCTGAATAATTGTTTACTCATACAGATTGGTAAAAGACGCTAAAAGCTAAAAGTTAAGCAAAATAGTTAAAGCGTCATATACAAAGATTAAAAATATAAGTTACTCCATGTAGCCACCGTTCAAAGAGAGGAAATGACATGTCAGCAGGATATAAATTTAAACAAGCTATTGCTAATAACCGCCCATTACAAGTAGTGGGCACTATTAATGCCTACACAGCAATGATGGCTGAAAAAATGGGCCACCAAGCTATTTACCTTTCGGGTGCGGGTGTTGCTAATGCCTCTTTCGGTATGCCTGATTTAGGCATGACTAGCCTAGACAACGTGCTTGAAGATATTCGCCGTATTACCGGTGCAAGCGATTTACCTTTACTTGTTGATGCCGATACCGGTTGGGGCGGGGCGTTTAATATTGCACGTACCGTTAAAGAAATGACCAAAGCAGGCGCGGCGGGTTTTCATATAGAAGATCAAGTGGCGCAAAAGCGTTGTGGCCATCGCCCAAATAAAGAAATTGTAAGCCAAGGCGAAATGGTTGACCGTATTAAAGCCGCGGTAGATGCCAAAACCGATAGCGATTTTTACATTATGGCGCGTACCGATGCGTTTCAAAAAGAAGGCTTAAATGCGGCTATTGACCGCGCAGCAGCCTGTGTTGAAGCTGGCGCCGATGCTATTTTTGCTGAAGCCGTGCACGACCTTGCCGATTACCAAGCATTTGCCAATGCGTTAAATGTGCCTATTTTGGCTAACATTACTGAGTTTGGCCAAACGCCAATTTATACCAAAGAGCAGCTAAGTGATGTGGGCGTTGAAATGGTGCTTTACCCACTCAGTGCGTTTAGAGCGATGAATAAAGCGGCACTTAACGTTTACTCGGCTATTTTAAATGAAGGCTCGCAACAAAGCGAAATTGAAAACATGCAAACCCGAGCTGAGCTTTATGACTTTTTAGATTACCACACATACGAAAACACACTCGATAACCTTTTTTCATCAAAATCTGACAAATAATAATTATTAAATTAGACAACACACAAATTTAAGATAGGAGAAGATCATGGTAGATAAAGCATTAGGTGGCGCAGGTTTACGCGGACAAGTAGCAGGCCAAACGGCATTATGTACAGTTGGCCAAAGTGGCTCGGGCTTAACGTATTGTGGTTACGACATCAGCGAGCTGGCTGAAAAAGCGCAGTTTGAAGAAGTGTCGTTTTTACTTTCACGCGGTGAGTTACCTACATCTAGCGAGTTGGCTGAGTACAAAGCAAAACTAAAAAGCTTACGTGGCTTGCCAGATGCACTTAAAACCGTGCTTGAAAATATTCCTAAAGACGCGCACCCAATGGATGTAATGCGTACAGGTTGCTCTATGTTGGGTAACCTTGAAATGGAACTTGATTTCAGCCAAGCAAACGATGCGATTGACCGCATGGTTGCAGTGTTCCCAAGTATTATTTGTTACTGGTACCGCTTTTCACACGATGGTGTTCGTATTGAAACACAAACAGACGACGATTCAGTAGGCGCACACTTTTTAACGTTATTACACGACAAAGCACCAAGCGAGTTGTTTGCGCAAGTAATGAATGTGTCGCTTATTTTATACGCAGAGCATGAATTTAATGCCTCTACATTTACAGGGCGCGTATGTGCTTCTACCTTGTCTGATATTCATTCGTGTGTAACGGGTGCGATTGGTACGTTACGCGGGCCATTACATGGTGGTGCTAACGAAGCTGCAATGGATATGATTGAAGGCTTTACTAGCGCAGAGCATGCTGAGCAAGAAGTAATGGGTATGCTTGAGCGTAAAGATAAAATTATGGGCTTTGGCCATGCTATTTACCGTGAGTCGGACCCGCGTAATGTAATTATTAAAAAGTGGTCTGAAAAATTAGCAGCAGAGGTGGGCGATGATGTACTTTACCCGGTTTCTGTTCGTTGTGAAGAAGTAATGTGGCGCGAGAAAAAGTTATTTTGTAATGCTGATTTTTTCCATGCATCGGCTTATCACTTTATGGATATTCCCACTAAGTTGTTTACGCCAATATTTGTAATGAGCCGCGTTACTGGTTGGACAGCACATGTTAAAGAACAACGTGCTAATAACCGTATTATTCGCCCAAGTGCAGATTACACAGGGCCAGACGCACGCAGCTATACGCCAATTGAATCAAGAGGCTAATTAGTTAGCATTTAAGGTGAGCCTAGCTCACCTTTTTGCCTTTTTATTTCCCGTCACTTATTAGCGAATTTTTATTATGACCATAATTAATAACACTCAGTACCGCAAACCGCTTGCGGGCTCAAATGTAGATTACTACGATACCCAAGCCGCTGTTGATGCCATTAAACCAGGCGCTTATGCCACACTTCCTTATAGCTCGCGTGTATTTGCAGAAAACTTAGTACGCCGCTGCGATCCTGCCATGCTTACCGATGCACTTAGCCAAATAATTGAGCGTAAACAAGATTTAGATTTTCCTTGGTATCCGGCGCGTGTGGTGTGCCACGATATTTTAGGCCAAACGGCCCTTGTTGATTTAGCAGGCTTGCGCGATGCCATTGCGGCTAAAGGTGGCGAACCGTCTAAAGTTAATCCTGTAGTACCAACGCAGTTAATTGTTGATCATTCGTTAGCGGTTGAACATGCAGGGTTTGATCCTGAGGCATTTGAAAAAAACCGTGCTATTGAAGACCGCCGAAACGATGACCGTTTTCATTTTATAAACTGGACTAAAACCGCGTTTAAAAATATTGATGTGATCCCGCCAGGTAACGGCATTATGCATCAAATTAACCTTGAAAAAATGTCGCCTGTTATTCAAAACCGCGATGGCATTGCATTCCCAGATACGCTTGTAGGTACCGACAGCCACACCCCGCATGTTGATGCATTAGGTGTTATTGCTGTAGGGGTAGGCGGGCTTGAAGCTGAAAGCGTTATGCTTGGCCGTGCGTCGTACATTCGTTTACCCGATATTGTAGGCGTAGAGCTTACGGGTACTCGCCAGCCTGGTATTACCGCTACCGATATTGTGTTGGCGATTACTGAGTTTCTACGCGAGCAGCGAGTTGTATCGACCTATTTAGAGTTTTACGGCGAAGGCGCCGATGCTTTAACGCTTGGCGACAGAGCAACTATTTCAAACATGACGCCAGAATTTGGTGCGACTGCGGCCATGTTTTATATCGACGATAAAACAATAGACTATTTACGTTTAACAGGGCGCGATGAAGAGCAAATAGCCCTTGTAGAAAACTACGCTAAAACAGCAGGCCTTTGGAGCGATAGCTTAAAAACCGCAAAATACGAGCGTGTTCTGACCTTTGATTTATCAAGCGTTGGCCGCAATATTGCGGGGCCTTCTAATCCACATCGTCGTGTTTCAACCAGCGATTTAGCGAAAGAAGGTATTTCGGGCGTTGTTGAAAACGAAGAAGGCTTAATGCCAGACGGTGCGTGTATTATTGCGGCAATTACCAGCTGTACTAATACTAGCAACCCGCGCAATGTAATAGCTGCAGGTTTGTTAGCGCGTAATGCCAATGCAAAAGGGTTAATGCGCAAACCTTGGGTTAAAACGTCGTTAGCGCCGGGCTCAAAAGCCGTGCAATCGTACCTTGAAGACGCAAAACTATTGCCTGAGCTTGAACAACTTGGTTTTGGTATTGTTGGCTTTGCGTGTACTACCTGTAATGGTATGAGTGGGGCGCTTGACCCTGTTATTCAAAAAGAAGTGATAGATCGCGATTTATACACAACGGCTGTGCTTTCGGGTAATCGTAACTTTGACGGGCGTATTCACCCTTATGCTAAACAAGCCTTTTTGGCATCACCGCCTTTGGTTGTAGCTTATGCTATTGCGGGCACGATTCGTTTTGATATTGAAAAAGATATTTTAGGACAAGATCAACAAGGTAATGATGTAACGCTTAAAAATTTATGGCCAACCGATGAAGAAATAGATGCGGTAATTCAGCAAAGCGTTAAGCCTGAGCAATTTAAAAAAGTGTACGAGCCTATGTTTGACTTAACCGTAGATTACGGTGAAGACAACGACCCACTTTATGATTGGCGAGCGCAAAGTACGTATATCCGCCGCCCGCCTTATTGGGAAGGAGCACTTGCTGGTGAGCGCACCATGAGTGGTATGCGCGCTTTGGCGGTATTGGGCGATAACATTACAACGGATCATTTATCACCTTCTAACGCAATTATGGCAAGCAGTGCTGCGGGCGAATACCTCACTAAAATGAATGTACCAGAAGAAGACTTTAACTCTTATGCAACGCACCGCGGCGATCATTTAACTGCGCAGCGTGCTACGTTTGCAAACCCTAAATTACTTAACGAAATGGTACTTGATAAAAACGGTGACGTTAAGCAAGGGTCTTACGCACGTTTAGAGCCGGAGGGTGAAAACACGCGCATGTGGGAAGCAATCGAAACTTACATGAAACGTAAACAACCGCTTATTATTGTTGCCGGTGCAGACTACGGGCAAGGATCGTCGCGCGATTGGGCGGCAAAAGGGGTAAGGCTTGCAGGTGTTGAAGTTATAGCTGCTGAAGGCTTTGAGCGTATTCACCGCACAAATTTAATTGGCATGGGCGTTTTACCGCTTGAGTTTGCACCAGGCACTACCCGTAAAACACTAAACCTTGATGGTAGTGAAAGTTACGATGTAAAAGGCGCACCAGCACCGGGCGCAACATTAGAGCTTGTGATCACCCGCAAAAATGGTGAAGTGCTAACTGCAGCAATGAAATGCCGATTAGATACGCAAGAAGAGCTTTCTATTTACGCTGCTGGTGGTGTATTACAGCGTTTTGCTCAAGACTTTTTAGAAGCGACAAACGCGTAATAAGGATTTAAAAATATGTTTAAACCACAAATAAAAGTGCCCGCGACCTACATGCGTGGCGGCACTAGTAAAGGTGTGTTTTTTAATTTAACCGATTTGCCAAAGCCTGCCCAAGTGGCAGGTGAGGCGCGCGATAATTTATTGCTTCGTGTTATTGGTAGCCCCGATCCTTATGGTAAACAAACCGACGGCATGGGCGGTGCAACATCAAGCACCAGCAAAACGGTTATTTTAAGTAAAAGTGAGCAAGCCGATCACGATGTTGATTACTTGTTTGGGCAAGTCGCAATTGAAAAAGCGTTTGTTGATTGGAGCGGTAACTGCGGTAATTTAACTTCAGCCGTGGGGGCTTTTGCTATTAGTAATGGTTTAGTTGATAAAAACCGTGTGCCGGATAATGGCATAGCTATTGTGCGTGTTTGGCAGGCTAATATTAAAAAAAGCATTTTAGTGCATGTACCTATGACTAATGGCGAAGTGCAAGAAACCGGTGACTTTGAGCTTGACGGCGTGACGTTCCCTGCAGCAGAAGTAAAGCTTGAGTTTGTAGACCCTGCTGATGGGGATGGTGCTTTATTTCCAACAGGTAATGTTGTTGACGATTTAGAGGTGCCAGATGTTGGTACGCTAAAGGCGACGATGATTAATGCGGGTATTCCAACTATTTTTATTAATGCTGAAGATATTGGTTATACCGGCACTGAGCTGCAAGACGACATTAATAACGATGACGCTGCGCTTAAAAAGCTTGAAACAATTCGTGCTTATGGCGCTGTTAAAATGGGATTAATTACTAATTTAAATGAAGCACAAGCGCGCCAGCATACACCTAAAGTTGCGTTTGTTGCTAAGCCTGTGGCGTATAACGCATCAAGCGGTAAACACATTGATGCTGGCAGTATTAATTTATTAGTACGTGCTATGTCGATGGGTAAATTACATCATGCCATGATGGGAACAGCCGCCGTTGCAATTGGCACCGCAGCAGCAATTGACGGTACGTTAGTAAATATGGCTGCTGGTGGTGGCGCATTGAGTGAAGTGAATTTTGGTCACCCCTCGGGCACGTTAAAAGTAGGCGCTGAAGCTAAAAAGGCTAATGGCGACTGGCAAGTTACTAAAGCGAGTATGAGCCGAAGCGCCAGAGTATTGATGGAAGGGGTTGTAAGAGTTCCCTTTTAATAATTTTTTACTGCATTATTAACTTTGTGAAATTAAAAGACCCTTATAGTCAGTTAGGGTTAACGTAACAATATTAATAATGCAGTAACAATTAAGCAGGATTTTAAAATAAGTAAAAAACAAGGGATTGGCTTTTCTAGTTCTAAAGGTTTACTTTCAATTAAGAGCTCAGTTCTTTTGGGTTGCTTTATCTCAGTTCTGCATTTATTTTTAATGTTCTGTCGCAAATACTTGAAGAAAAAATTTAACAAACTAAATTTAATGTAATAATCAATCAATAAACACGATATATTATAAACCAACATGTTGGTTTTTTGTGGCTGTAACCTAGGTTATTGAATTTAATTAAGGCCTATAAAAATTAAAACATGGCGTTAAACTAAAATTACATCATTTTATATGTATAAATATGTAGCAACAACTCATAGCTTAATGGTACTTTTAAAGTTCTAGTAACAAAGGTTAGATTATTGTGCTTGTTTACATTTTTTGTAAACGACTAATATACTTTCCCAAGTTTAACCAAACTTTTTCAGATACTTATTTCATGGCTATCAAGGAGAAATAAATGGCGAAGCGTATGATCAAATTTACACCAATAGCGGCATCAGTTGCACTCACACTCGGCTTAACGGCGTGTGGTTCTGACAACGATGGCAATAACTATGTTGCACCACCACCACCAGTTGAGTCTTTTAGCTCAGAAGACACAGCTTTATTTAACGTAGAAGTTACAGGTAAAGCGGTTAAAGGTGCGATGATGAACGCGGTGGTTAGCGTTTCAACATTAGATGCAACTGGTGAAATGGTTGCAGTACCATTTCGTTTAGCAGCATCTGCGGAAGCTGAAACATTCTCTGCTGAAGAGTCAACTCAAGCAGCTGCAGATGCAGCAGTTGCTGCAAGTATTTTAGCAGCAAACCCAGACGCTGTTTTAACAAATGAGAGTGGCCGTTACAGCGTTTACTTAGAAAATGACTTTTCAGGTCCTGTATACATTACTGTTAAAACATCAGCAGAAGGCGACGATAGCTACCTACGTTGTGATGCATACTTAGGTTGTGGCACTTACGACGAAGCACCAGCAGAAGATGATGTTAACGATGGCGATACAGCAATTGAGTTTGGCGAATGGTACAAAACAGACTTAGAGCTTTCTGTTGTTAAATTTATTCCAGCGGTTGAAGCTGATGCATCTGGCGCAAGTGGCGTTTTTGGCGATGCAAACGTAGCGCGTTCACTTAGAGCAAACGCGACTTTCTTAACAACACTTGTTTCACAACTTTTAATTGATGCTGGCGAAGGTGTTGATGCTGCTGGTATTGCTAATTCTAGTGTTGATGTGCTTGTTCAAGTTTTAGGCCCAGATACAGCACTTTTACTAGCTTCTTTACTAGGTGATGTTTCTAACGGCGGTGCAGTCGATTTAACTGACGTTGACGGCGAAGAAATGCTAGACGATGGTATTTTATCGTTAACTCAACTTGCTTCATCTATTCAAGGTCTTGCTGATATTAACGGCAATATGACAAAACTTATTGCTGGTATTAAAGCAGGTAAAGTAACAGGTAGTGACGATGCAGACATCGCTGCACTAGCAACTGCATTACAACAAGCTGCTACAAATACAGCTAATATTTTCTTTGCAATAGCAACTGGTGAAGAAAGCGATATTGAAGCTGCTCTTGCGGCTGCATTTGCTGTAAACAATCCAGATGCAACTGACGCTGAAAAAGCTGCATTTGCTGCGCAATCAACCGGTATTGCTAAAAAAGCGAAAGCTGCAAAAGATAAAGCCGTTAAAAGTGGTGCAGCAAGTGATGCTGGTTTAGCTAATGCTGCTGAAAAATCTAAAAAAGCACTTGAGAAAATTGGTTGTACTGACGATTGTACAGTAGGCAATGGTTTCTACATGCAACTTGCAGCCAAAGTAACTGCTGCGGTAACTATTGCAGAAGCTGATTTAGTTTCAATCCAAGAGTCAGTAACTACTGCAGAAGCTGATTTAGTTGAAGTACAAGCAAAAGGTGGAGACACTGTAGTTGACGCAGACACAGCTGTTGCGTTTGCAAATGCAGTTGAGTTACTTGTGAATAAAGCTGCAGTAGCTGATTTAGCCGGTGAATCGAATGCATTGTTTGTTCAGTCTCAAGGTTTAGTATCTGTAGCTACATTACTTGTGGCAAATAGTTCTGATTACCAACAGATTTTAGATGATGCAGACGCGTTAGTAACAGGTTCTTCAGCTGAAATTGAAAAAGTTGCAACGTTTAACACAGAACTTGCATTACTTGTTACTGAAGCTGAAGAAAAGCTGGTTGAGTTTGAGGCAGAAGTTGCAGCAGCAGCTGCCCTTGCTACAGAAACTAACGAACTAGCGCAAGCGGCTGAAACGGCTGCAATGACTGCTGAAACAGCATCAACAACTGCGCTTACTGATGCTGAAAATGCAATGGTAGACAACGCTGATAATGCAGCCGCTGCGTTAGTACTAGCTGATGCTGCTATTGTTGCGGCTTCTGACTTTGCTGCAAGTGTTGACGCATTAGAAGTTGCTATTGCTCAAGCATTAGCTGCTGCAGAAGCTTACTTAGCTCTAGATGCTGACAGTGCCGATGCACAAGAATTAATTGATGCTGCAGAGGCAATGGCTGTTACAGCTGCTGCTAAAGCTGAACTTGCATCAGAGCAGTTTGCTACAGCATATGCTCTACAATTAACAGCGCAAGAAGCGATTGCTAAGTTTGAAGTACTTGTATCTGTTAAAGCAACATCAGAGTCACTTAGCACAATGACTGTACTTACAAGCACTGGTGGAGAAGCGGTTCTTGATGCAGCTGACGTGTTAGGTGATGTAATTAACGAACTTGCTGATATGGGGAATGTGGGTGAAGGTACATCTACTCGTCAACCTAACTGGACTTATGCTTACAGCTTAGACGATTTAATACTGATACTTAACAATGAAACCACAGGTGAAAAGATTAACGCATTTGCATCTTACCAAGGTGATCAGTTAGTTGTTGCTTGGGGCGCTACGTTAGTTGGCGGTGATGCTACGGTTGAGCTAGTGACTGCAGACACGCAAACTAATGCTCTTGCAGATTGTGTTGATTTTGCAGCCGGTACTATTGACGAGACTCAAATTGATTCTTGTTTAATATTTACTTTTGACGGCGAAGTTGATGCTGACACAGTAGATGATGCTGAAATCGTTAATACTGAAACTTGGAACCACGTGACAATTATGGACGGTGATTCTGGGTTTACTGGTATGTTAAATGTAACTGCTGATGACGCGACTGACAAGGGTACTGTTACTCTTGAAGGTATGTCTGGCGACCTAGACTTTAAAGTTATGGGTACGGTTGACGCAAGCGGTGATGAAGATCAAAGCATGCTAGATGTAATGGTTAAAGGTGACGCAGCAATGGGTTACACATTATCTCTTATGGGTGCTGAGTCTACAGGTTACACTGGCGACGTTAAAGCTATGTACAACGGCATGATGATGTCGTTTGGTACTGCTACTAAAGTTACTAATGGGCTTTCAATCTCTTACATTGATGGTGTAACAATGGATTACACTGATGTTGATTTAATTGACTCAAGCAAGTAATTTTTAAACTATTAAAGGGAAAAGCTGCGTGCTTTTCCCTTTTTTTATTGAAAGCGATTAAATTATGAAAAAAAAAATTCTTTTGCTAGGATTTTCATCAGCTCTACTATCTCCACTTGCATCCGCTAATAATCAGTTTCAAGTTTTTACTCATTTTGACGCAGAAATCTATACCGAAGCGCAACCAGTTCAGGCATTTGTTGATGACTTTGATGCGCCGCTAACATCGGGTGACAGTGCATTTACGTACAATATTTTTGAAGTTGGTGTTGGGTACGGTAATTTTAAAGTTGGTTTACAAAGTCGCTTTGACTACGTACTAAATTTTGATCCAGATACGGCAAAATACACACACATTGAAAAAAATAATTTAGCTTTTGAAGATAGATACTACACCTATTATTTAGACGCTAAACAAGCAACTTCTAATGGTATATTTGCGTCTTACGATTTTAAATTTTTAGATAAAAACGCATTAACCATTACACCAAAACTTTCTATTTTTGCTAGTACGCATTTTCAAGACGGGATTGTTGACGGGCGTATTTACAGCGATGAAGTAGAAGGCGATATTTCTGTAGATTATAACTATTCAAAAGATATTTTATTTAAAAAATTTACGCCATCTGAAAACCCAGAAGGCTTGGGTTATAGCCTAGATATATTTGCTAATTGGCAAGTAAATGACGAGTTGCATGTAGGCTTTAGCGTTAAAGATTTGCTGTACAAAACAGATTATGAAGACAGTGGGTTTGTAAATGGGCAAACAACCGAGATCCCATTTAGCCAAAACGATGATGGCGATATAATTACGCAGCCAACTGTATCGTTAAAAACGTCGTCGTTTGGAAATACGCAATCTCATGATTTTGATATGAAAATGCGCATGCAAGCGTTTGCTGATTATAGAATAAATGATCGATTTTCGACTCAATTAACTCTTAAACGCTACGATCAAGATACATTTAGCCAGTTAAAAGGGCGAGTTCATTTTTGGGATCATTGGAAAGTACAAGCTGGCTATGAAACTAAAAGCAAAGCTTACTTAGTGGGTATTGAAAGCGAGTATTTTGGTCTTAATCTGCAAACCGATAGTTTAGATTTGGATAAAGCGTATTATGCAAATATAAATTGGTACATGAACATTAAGTTTTAAGGAATGAAGATGTTAAAACAAATTATACCTTTAGGGGTTACATTAGCATTAGCGGGTTGTGGTGGATCATCTTCTAGTTCTGATAACAACGAAAGCGTGGCTGTAACTCAAATTACAACTAATTCAACAGCCCGTTTTTATGTCGCCAACTGGCAGTCGCCGAAGGGTACACTCAATATTTTAAATAACGAAGGTGTTATTCAAGAGTCGATTGAAGTAGATAACATTAATACGTTTAGCATAAGTGTAACGCCGCTTACATACAGCCGCTTTGAATTTATACCTGATGATACGTTGTTATCTTGTCCACGATTTACAGGGTGTGGCAGAACAGCACGTGATGACCCTAATGATTTAAACGGCAACCGTTTAGTTGATTTTCAAGAACCAACGTCTGTTACATTAAATTATAAAGCAGATGCATTTATTGCTCCTGGTGTTAACGCGGTGTATTTTTCTCCTTTAAGTACAGCGATTACTGATGCAGGCTTAAGTGCAGTGCAAGCAAGTTTATCTGCCACGCCGTTTTATCATTTAACGCACAGTAACCTTACAGCCAGTGTTGAAGCTGAAATGGTAACTAACGCCTTTACTTATGCTGCTATTATTGCGGGTGTAGCCGATATTAACTTTAACGTTGATACTGCATTTAATGCCTTTTCTAGTAATGATAGCGAACAACAAGCATGGCAAGATTACAGTCAATTAGCTGCTCAATATATTCCTGATAACCTGTTTAGTGAACAGGGAAATGGCTTACTTCCTAATGTAGCTGGCCAAGTAAACCAAACCATTGCGAGTGTTACTACCTATCAGCAGTGGGAGCCACGTGTGAGTGAAGCACAGAGCATAGATTCAAGAGAGCTGCTTGTTGATGTTAGAAATATTATTGGTGTTGCAAGGCTTCAAGAAAAAAGCTACTCAAATGAACTCGACGCTAAATTTGCTGAACTAGAGGGTGCGTTTGACGAAGATACTCAAGCAACGCTTACAGCACTGACTAATGCGCTTAACGAGGTTATAACTAATTATTCACCGCTGGCTGATGATTCAGTGCCTGCTGGGCAATATTCGCTGAGAGATTTAGACATTGATTACAGTAAATCGCCTTATACTTGGGCTATAACGGGTACCTACGACAACTTACCGATTAGCATAGACTTATCTATTCCTACATTTAGAGTAAGTGGCGTGCTAGGTAATAAAATTGAGGGTGTAATGAGTGCTACGGTAACCAATGGCTCAACTTTACTGAGTGTTGATGTTAGCGAGTTGCTGATTCAGTTTGATGGTATTGACGTTGTAAACGAAACAAATCCTGATGCTGATACAGGTATTGCACAACTTACTACTAATGTTGTTATTAATAAAGCTAATGGTGAATTAGCTGGCGATTTATCGTTAAACCTAAACCGTTTTGTGGACTCATTTGGCGAGGTATCCACTACGTTATCGTCTTTCGATTTTCAAGGTGACTTTGAAAGCGAAGTTCAAAGTACTGCGTTTCATATAACTGCAATTGAATCGTCACCTTTTATTGGTGAAGAAAATGATGATTTAGCCTTTACCTTCGAATTAGATTTTCCACTAAGTGCCGCTAACGATTTTAAATTTGCTTATGTGGGTGCTGTAGATAATTTAACAGAGCTAACATCAACGGATATATATGTGAGTGCTCAAGGACAGGCGTTGGATCTTCGTATTCGCGATGTTAATGGTAATATTAGCCTAGTTGCAAAAGGTGAAAACGGTCGCTGGTTAGATGTAAAACAAGCGGGTCGTAATTACAGCGGCGGCTTATACTTTGGTGATACAAAAATTGCTGAGGTTACTGCAGTTCGCGGGATCCCAGGTGTTTTATTTCCAAATGGTGATTTTGAATCGGTGTTTTAAACCACTGTTAGTTTTATAAACTAATATTAAAAAGCCCAACAAGGTGAACACCGAGTTGGGCTTTTTGTATTTTGTAACTGCCGTTATAGTAGTTCTATTTCAACAGTTTCGCCTTGTGCAATGTTTCCACTTTGCGCAGGGACTACAATTAAACAGTTAGCTTTACTGAGAGACGACAATACGCCTGAGCCTTGTTTTTCAACAGGTGTGACAACAAGGTTGTTGTTTTCGTCGTTACTTGCAATACCACGTTGAAAGTCTGTTCGGCCTGGGCGCTTTTTAATTTGTTGAGTTGTGACTGCTTTTAAACGAAGTGTGGGTTTAGGCTCATTGCCAGATAGTTTGGTCAATGCTGGTTTTACAAGTCGCTCAAGCGTAACGGCTGCAGAAACTGGATTGCCAGGTAGACCAAAAAAGTAGCTGTTAGGCAATTTACCAAAAGCAAATGGTTTGCCTGGTTTCATGGCTATTTTCCAAAAGTGTATATCGCCAATGTCGTTTAGTACTTCTTTTGTGAAGTCGGCTTCACCAACCGATACACCACCAGAGCTAATAACGGCATCGGCTTGCTCGTCCGCTTTTAAAAAGGTTTTTTGAATAAGCGCTTTATCATCGGGAATAATACCAAAATCAATCACCTCTATATTTGGATTATTAAGCTCGCTAATAATCACAGCGCGATTACTTTCATAAATAGCGCCTGCAGGAAGTGCATTACCCGGCTCTATTAGTTCGTCTCCAGTTGAGAACACGGCTACTTTGAGTGTTTGGTAAACGTTTACTTCGTTAATACCAATAGAGGCTAATAATCCAACGTCTACGCCTTTAAGCTTTCTGCCTGCTTTTAATACCACACTGTTTTTTGTAATATCTTCACCTGCAAAACGGACATTGTTATTGTGCTCAATAGTGCCTGTAAACGTAATTTCATCATTATTTACTGTGGCGTTTTCTTGCATAACAACGGCGTTAGCACCTGGTGGAAGTGCTGCACCGGTCATAATTCTTACGCATTGACCGGGCGTTAGCGTTTTGTCGAAGGTTTGACCCGCAAATACACTGCCTATTTGCGTGTAGGTGGTTAGGCCGTCGCTAATACACAATGCATAGCCGTCCATCGCAGAGTTGTCATGTGCGGGCACATTAATTGTTGATTGAACATCAGTAGCCAAAATTCGGCCAACACTACTCATTGCAGGTATTGTTTCGGTATGCTTATTAAAGCTAATTGCATCTAACATATTACTGATTGCGGTTTCTATTGGTAATAAACCGGGTGCATTGCAAACATCGTTCATATATATTGCTTACTTAATTCATTTTTTAAAACAATACTTACAATGTCAAAGCTTTACAATACATGGCTGGGTTATTTTTTGTTTAGTATTTGCGTGTTTTCAAGCTCGTTAAACGCAAAAGAAACAATACATGTTGCGGTGGCAAGTAATTTTAAAACCGTGTTACAAACCTTACTGCAAGACTCCCCAATACCGGGTATACAAGTAAAAATATCAGCGGCTTCTAGCGGTGTTTTATATTCTCAAATTGTACATGGAGCGCCATTTGATGTGTTTGTATCGGCTGACGATGTACGCCCGCAAGCTTTAATAAAAGAAGGATTTGCTAGTCAAAGTAGCTTAATTACCTATGCACTTGGTGAACTTGCTGTGTGGCAGCCCAATGCTAATAAAGTAAATAATAAAGTGGCGATAGCTAATCCGCGTTTTTCACCTTATGGGCAGGCGTCTGAATTTTACGCGAATGCCAATTTTAAAAAGCCAATAAATTATGTGTATGGTAATAATATTACGCAAGCTTTTCAGTTTGTTCAAAGTGGGAATGCATCTGTAGGGATCGTGGCTGTCTCTACATTAAAAATGGCGTTTAATAATAGCCAGGACCCACAGTATTTATCGTACAAGTTAATACCGCCTAGCGAGTATCCCGAAATTATTCAACAGGGGGTTATTATTAAATCGAGTAAAAAACTGGCAAGCGCTCAAAAGCTTATGGACTTTTTAATGACCAGCAGCACTCAACTTAAGCTTGTTGAATTAGGATATAGAACAAAGGATAGCAATGCTTCAAAGTGATTTAACAGCACTGTGGCTGACGGTAAAGTTAGCTTTTATAACGGCTGTGTTGCTGCTTGTTTTTTGTATTCCTGTTGCATACAAACTAGCGGGGTACAAAGGTAAATTTAAACCATTTTTAGAAGCGCTTATTGCAATGCCGTTAGTATTGCCACCGACCTTGCTTGGTTTTTATCTACTGGTTTTATTTTCGCCCACACATGCTGTTGGGCAATTTTGGTTTTGGCTAACAGGTACCCAGCTTGCGTTTAGTTTTCAGGGTGTTGTTATTGGTTCGCTTTTTTATTCTTTGCCGTTTGTAATGCAACCCTTAGTGGCAGGGTTTAAGCAGATTAACCACACCTATAACGAGGCTGCAATTGCCTTGGGTTTGAGTCACTTTAAGCGTTTTTTTTACTTAATATTGCCATTGTTAAAACCTAGTATTGGTAGTGCATTTGCACTGGGGTTTGCGCATACGCTCGGGGAGTTTGGCTTAGTGCTGATGATTGGTGGCAATATACAAGGAGAAACACAGGTTGTTTCTATTGCTTTGTACGACCATGTTGAGTCGTTAAACTATGCAGCGGCGCATCAGCTTTCGCTTATTTTACTGGCTATTTCATTTGCGTGTTTAGTGCTGTTATTTAAATTTAATAAAAGCATAGTGGGGGTTAAGCAATAATATGATTAAGTTAGCCCTTTATAAATCGCTTAACAGCTTTGATTTAGACATAAACCTTCACCTTGAATCTTTTACTATTGCGGGAATTTTTGGTCCATCGGGCTCGGGTAAGTCCACCTTGCTACGTTGTATTAGTGGCCTTGAAGGTGAGCAGAGTGTTTATATAAATGATAAATCGGTACATCATATACCAACTGAACAACGCGGTGTTACGTTGCAAGTTCAGTCCTGCCCATTATTTCCGCATTTGGATGTAGCAGGTAATTTAGCGTTTACACAAAAGCATTGTTTTAATAGGCAAACTGACTTAACTGAACAAAAAGTTATTGATGCACTTGAGTTACACCCCTTACTTAAACGCAACGTTCAAAGCTTGTCTGGCGGGGAGCGCCAACGGGTGGTGTTTGCACGGACGTTGTTGGCAGGTCAAAAATTAATTATTTTAGATGAGCCATTTAGCGCACTTGATTGGCCGCTGCGCTTTAAAACACTCTCAACATTAAGTGAATTGGCGGCAACGTTTACTATTAAATTTATTATAGTGAGCCACTCGTTAAAAGAACTATTATTTTGTTGCGATACCCTGGTGCAGCTCAATAACGGTAAAGTAATTAACCATGGCCCGAGTGCGCAGGTGGCTAAAGCTATTTACGCTAACAATAAACAAGCACCGCTGAGCTTAATTAACTTTCAAATCATTACATTTGATGAAAAATACGGTGTGTATTTGCTTAAACTACACAAAAGCGAGCAGCAGCTATTTGCATTACCCAGCGCTGTAGAGCAAGGTAATAAACTTATATTAGAGTGTGAGCAAATATCAGTAAGTGCAGAAATGCCATTAAACACAAATAACAGCAATGTTTTAATATGTACGCTGCACAGTGCAGAACTTATAGATAAAATATGGCAACTTAAGCTAGATGTAGACGGACAAAGCTTGTACTGCTTACTTTCACCAAGAGTGTGGGATCAAAATAACTACAAAGTAGGCGATACACTTTATGCGACTATTCATAATCTAGAGTAGTTTGAAGTGGGTTTTAGCTGCACGTAACACAATGACTGTTTTTTGTGATTTTAAAGCGACTAAACTCCATACTCAAACCATCAACCAACAGTAAATGCTCGTTCAACCCGCTTGGTAATCCAGCAAGCATTTTTAAGGCTTCAGTGGCCTGAATACTGCCAATTAATCCTACAATGGGCGATAGCACGCCTGATTCTGAGCAGCTTTGTGTTTGATCTGACATAAACTGCGATAAACACTCATAACAGTGGCTATTTTCTTGCATTGTAAAACAGGCAACTTGGCCTTCCATTCTAATTGCAGCGCCCGATACTAGTGGGGTTTTTGTTTTATAACAGGCTGTGTTTAATACATTACGTGTAGTTAAGTTATCAGAGCAATCAATGACTATATCAATATTTTTTAATAGCTCGTCAAGCTTTGACTTTTCGTCTAAAAATGCATCGATTGTATGTATATCTATTTCATCATTTAAGCTAATTAACTGCGCTTTGGCGGCGTGAGTTTTTAAGCACCCTACATCCGTTTGTTTATAAAGCACCTGCCTTTGCAAGTTAGTAGCATCAACCACGTCGTTATCTACAAGCGTTAACGTACCCACACCTGAGGCAGCTAAATACTGAGCAACCGGGCAGCCCAAACCACCTAAACCGACTATAAGCGCATGAGATTGCCATATTTTTTCTTGCCCCTCTATATCTAATTTAGGAAGCATTATGTGGCGCGAGTAGCGTAGTTGTTGTTGGTAAGTCAGGGCTGGTTTAGTCATTAGCGGCTTCTCATTATTTTTATACACAATAGCAATTTTTAGAATATGTGGGCAAGAACAGGGTTAAAAGTAATTGCACTGTTAGTGCTCACATTGATTACCTTAACAGTGCAAATGAAAATTATAACGAATTAGAAAAAACATAAGTTAATGATTTTTAATGAAATAAATTATTGGCTCACTAATTGCTCAGCATGGTTAACGTGAAATTAACAAATACAGTGGTTTAATTAATAATAAAGTAGTAGCCGCTATAAATAACTACAAACGTAACTAAGGAAAAATAACATGCAACCGAGTACTGGGTTTAATCTCATATCGTTTAGCGGAAAAATGAAAATACTGCATTTAAGCTGGATGGTGTTTTTTATCTCATTTTTTGTCTGGTTTAACCATGCGCCATTATTAGGCGCTATAGCGGGTTCGCTAGGTATTACTATGGCACAAGTAAAAACGCTGCTTATTTTAAATGTGGCACTAACCATTCCTGCTCGCGTGGTTGTGGGCATGTTAACTGATAAATTTGGGCCTCGCATCGTTTATGCATCATTACTGATTTTATGTAGCATCCCATGTTTTATGTTTGCGATGGCCACCACGTTTGAGCAAGCCGCTATCGCGCGTTTTGCACTTGGCTTTATTGGTGCGGGTTTTGTTGTGGGCATTCGTATGGTGAGCGAGTGGTTCCCGGCAAACGAGTTGGGTACAGCAGAAGGTATTTACGGTGGCTGGGGTAACTTTGGTTCGGCAGCTGCTGCAATGCTATTACCTGTATTAGCGCTTATGTTTGGTGGTGACGATGGCTGGCGTTATGCGATAGGCCTAACCGGTGTATTAAGTGTCATTTTTGGTGTTATTTGGTACATCAGCGTAACTGACACGCCAAAAGGTGGCACTTACTTTAAACCAAAAAAAGTAGGAGCAATGGAAGTAACCAGCAAAGGCGACTTTGTACTACTTCTTATAATGAAGCTACCTATGTACGGTGCTTTAGCACTACTTACTTGGAAGCTTTCTCCTACTGGTGCAAATTTACTTTCTGAAAATTTTGTTATTGGTACATATGTATTTTTGGTGCTGCTTTATCTTTACGAAGTTTATAAAACGTACGACATAAATGGCCATATTTTTAAGCAACCTGTTCCTGAATCACACCGTTACGAATTTAAACAAGTTGCAGTTTTAAATATTCTTTATTTTACAACGTTTGGCTCAGAGCTTGCCGTTGTATCTATGTTGCCATTATTTTTTAGTGAGGTGTTTGGCCTTGATATGGTATACGCAGGTTTGCTTGCATCAGCGTATGCGTTTATGAATTTAGCTTCTCGCCCCGGTGGTGGTTGGATCTCAGATAGAATGGGTCGTCGTAAAACACTTATTGTACTTACCACAGGCTTAGCTGTAGGTTATTTTGTTATGGGCTTAGTTGACGCTAGCTGGCCGCTTTGGCTTGCAGTTGCAGCGGCCATGGCGTGTTCGTTTTTTGTGCAAGCGGGGGAAGGCGCTGTATTTGCCGCTGTGCCACTTATTAAACGCCGTTTAACGGGTCAAATTGCGGGTATGACGGGCGCCTACGGCAATGTAGGAGCTGTTGTGTATTTAACGGCGCTCTCATTAGTTGATTACCAAACATTCTTTATGATTATTGCGGCAAGCGCATTATTAGGCTTAGGTGCATTATTTTTCATGAAAGAGCCCGATGGCCACATCACAGAAGTAAACGAAGATGGCACCGTTGAACTTATTTCTGTGACTTAAGGCATACATATGTTTGATGAAACCCAAAAAGCCAGCGCACTTACAAACGAACTTAATGTTGAGTTTGGTGGGCACAGTAGCAAAGGTATAAAAACCGAAAACCAAGATGCGTTTGCTGCTCTTAATACTCAAGCGCAAGAAAAAGAGTCAAAAGGGGTTATTGCCTGCTTGGCCGATGGGTGTTCATCAGCAAAAAATGCTAAACAAGCGTCACAGTTATCGGTAACGCACTTTATAAATGAGTATTTAAATACACCACCAAGTTGGGCCGTTAAAAAGTCGGTATCTAAGGTATTGGCCAGTTTAAATCAGTGGCTTTATTCGCAATCGGTTAACTACAATCACCTTGGCCAGCGCCAAGCAGATTGGATGACCACGTTCACAGCGCTTATTTTAAAATCGGCCACGGGTTATATTTTTCATTTAGGTGATACCCGAATTACGCGGTTACGTGCAAAAAGTATGGAGGCGATAACACGCGACCATAAAGTAAACGATACTCTAACGCGAGCTTTAGGCGCACAGCTTCATCAAGAAATTGATGTATACGAAGTTGAACTTAAAGCTGATGATATTTATATACTTACCTGCGATGGTGTACACGATGTGTTGCCATACAGTGATATACAAAAGCTAATTGATGAGCATACTAATTTAGAACACGCAGCAAAAGCAGTGACAGAGCTTGCCATAGCAAGAGGCAGTGACGACAACGTAAGCTGCCTACTTGTAAAAGTGAATAGTATTGCAAAACAAAATTTAGACGAGTTATATCACTCTTTAACAAGGCGAAAAATTCCGCCACCGTTAAAAGTTGGCCAAAAAATTGATGACTTTACTGTTATCCGTGAATTACACGCTAGTAGCCGCTCGCACATTTATTTAGTGCAACAAACACCCGATACGCCGCCGGTTGTATTAAAAGCGCCTTCGGTAAATTTTGAAGACGATGTGCACTACCTTCAAAGCTTTATAAGAGAAGGCTGGGTGGGGCAACGTATTAATCACCCCAATGTAATGAAGGTTTTAAATACGCAATCGCAAAGCCGATTTTTATATCATATTTGCGAATACATGGATGGGCAAACACTGAGTGATTGGAAGCATGATGTGCCGCATCCAGAAATTACCCAAGTGCGCAGTATTATTGAACAAATAGTACAAGCACTTAGAGCGTTTCAGCGTTTGGATATGGTGCACCGCGATTTAAAACTCGATAACGTGATGATAGACGCTCACGGCAAAGTAACATTAATCGATTACGGCACGGTAAGTGTTGCGTCTATGGATGAGTCGGTAAAGCAAATTGCTGATGATTGCCCGCAAGGTACGGTAGATTACACCGCACCAGAGACGCTTATCACTATGCACGCTGATTTTAAAAGTGATTTATTTTCGCTAGGCGTTGTTGCGTACGAATTATTATGTTCAAAATTGCCGTATCAGCCACTCGCGCATAATCATGTACCAAAAGATTACAGTCACTGGCAATACACTAGTATTCGTAAACACAGAGCAGATATCCCGTTTTGGTTAGATCAGGCTTTAATGAAAGCATTGGCTCCCAAACCCGAATTTAGATACCACGCATTTTCTGAATTTATAAGCGATATCAATAAACCTAATCCACATTTAAAAAGTACCGCCCCGAAAGACTCAATAATGAAACGCGATCCGGTTTTAGTCTGGAAAAGTATTTCGTTGTGTTTATTTATAGCCTTGGTGTGTGTACTCATAATTAAAAACTAAGAGATAAACATGTTAAATCATAAAAAAAACTTACCTATTATTTTTATACTGGGTAGCTTAACTGCGCCTTCAATTAGTGTTGCAGCGCAAACCGATCTTAACTTTAGACTGCGTTTTGAAAGCGCAGAGCAAGATAATGCGTTAAAAGATGCAAGTAGCTTAACGCTGCGTACACGCCTTACTCATAAAACAGATGAAGTGAATGGTTTTTCTGCACTTATTGAAGTTGAAGACAGCCGAAGCCTGTTAGGTGTAGACGATTACAACAATACACTGGGTAAAAATACTAATTACTCAGTAATAGCCGACCCAGAAACTACAGAAGTAGATCAAGGTTTTATAAAATACGCGAAAGATTCGTTATCAATTAAAGTTGGTAGGCAAGTAATAGCGCTTGATGGACAGCGGTTTGTGGGCCACGTTGGCTTTAGACAAGACAGGCAAACTTTTGATGCGGCAACAGTCAATTACACGTTTAATGATATTAATTTGCACTATAGCTACATAAGCAAGCGCAACCGTATATTTGCCGAAAGCAAAGATATTGATTCATCCGATCACCTTATCAATGCAAGTTTTAAAACAAGCTTAGGTAAAGTGGTTTTATACAGTTACTTATTAAGTAACGACGCAGTAGATGATGACAGCTTAGATACTTATGGCGTTTCTTTTAGTGGGAATAAAACACTCAGCAATACTAAGGTTTACTATAAAGCAGAGTACGCCACGCAATCTGCATCAACGAGCATGAGTGATTTTGATGCTGATTATTATGCATTTGAAGGCGGCGTTGATTTAGCCGGTTTAGGTATTAAAAACGTGACACTAAAAGCCGGTATTGAGTCACTGGGCTCTGATGATGGCGATTATGGTTTTGCCACGCCGCTTGCCACTATGCATAAATTTAATGGCTGGGCTGATACGTTTTTAGCAACGCCTGCACAAGGGCTTGATGACACTTATGTAAGCTTAAATGGTAAAGCCTTTGACGGTAAATGGTTAGTGGCTTATCACAGCTTTGATGCAAACGATAATGCAAATGGCGTTGATGATTTAGGCTCAGAGCTAAACGTGCAATACGTTAAGCCTATTAATAAAACCTATGCCGTTGGCGCTAAATATGCCGATTATTCAGCAGGCGATAGCGCTGCAGGCAAAGTTGATACCCAAAAACTATGGGTGTGGGTGAGCGCTAAATTTTAAGTATTTAACCAGAACTCTGGTTATTTAATTTGAAGCGTTACAAGTTGGTGCAATAGCGCCAGCTTGTGGTGCTTCCACTTCTTTTTTACTGCACCAAGTTGGTTAAGTCACTGTAATATATTGATTATATATCTGGCTTGCATATTGCTATAACAACTACATAACAAATTATACGTTTAAAGTACTCATTTATGCATTGAGTACTTTGAACAAAATAGGTGATTTTAATGCCAAGCAAGCAGCGTGTTGTCGTCGTAGGAAACGGGATGGTTGGGCATCATTTTGTACAGCAGCTAGTATCGCAGCAAGGTGATAACAAAAATGTTGATATTACCGTGCTCAGTGGTGAAGACCGCCTCGCTTATGACCGCGTTCAGCTCTCGTCATTTTTTAAAGGTAAAACCGAAGACGATTTAGCACTTACCTGCAGTAAAACCTATCAAGATTGGCAAGTGTGTTTCCATACTCATTCTAAAGTGGTTGATATAAACCGAGATGCAAAAAAAGTTACTACTGCAAAAGGCGAGTCATTTGAATACGACAAGCTAATACTGGCAACGGGTTCGTTTGCATTTGTGCCACCCATTCCAGGTAAAGATCGTGACCATTGCCTCGTTTACAGAACCATTAACGATTTACACGCTATAAAAAAATCAGCAAAAGATAGTAAAGTCGGCGTTGTTATTGGTGGCGGTTTATTAGGGCTAGAAGCAGCCAACGCGTTAAAGCAGCTTGGCTTGCAAACCCATGTAATAGAATTTGCACCTCAACTTATGGGCGTACAAATAGATGGTGCTGGTGGGCGATTACTTAAAAATAAAATTACTGAACTTGGCGTTAAAGTGCATACCTCAGTGGCGACAGAGCAAATTATAGAGGGTGAAAACAGCCGTTATAAAATGTGCTTTAAGGGTGGTCAAACCCTAGAAACCGACATGATAGTATTTTCGGCCGGTATTCGCCCATACGATAACCTAGCTCGCGAGTTTAATTTAGAAATAGGTGAGCGCGGCGGCATCGTAATAAACAACCATTGCCAAACGAGTGATAAAAACATATACGCTATAGGCGAATGCGCCCTTTGGAATAACTTTATTTTTGGTCTTGTAGCACCGGGCTACGCGATGGCAAAAGTAGCGGCGGGGCATGTTTTAAAGCAGCTTTCTTCAAGTACAGCTTCAAACACACCTTTAAGCAACTATTCAAACAATACTGATGAATTTAGCGGCGCCGATATGAGCACCAAGCTTAAATTAATGGGTGTTGAAGTGGGCTCAATTGGTGATGCCCATGCACGCAGTGAAGGCGCAATTAGCTATTACTTTGAAGATCAGCTAAGCGGTATTTACAAAAAAGTAGTCACTAATGAGCAAGGCAATAAGCTCATAGGTGCTGTACTGGTTGGCGATACCAGTGATTACGATAATTTATTGCAGTATCACTTAAATAGCATTGAGCTTAGTGTGCCCGCAGAGTCATTAATAATGCCGCTTGCAGGTGACGCGGGCGAGCTAAACGCTGATGATTTGCCACAAGATGCCATTATTTGTGCGTGCCACAAAGTCACAAAACACACTATTGAACACGCGGTTATACAAGGCTATAGCGATTTAAATAAAGTGCAGCAAGCCACTAAAGCAAGTACGGGTTGTGGAGGGTGTGAAAAACTAGTGCAAAGCGTTATTAGCAGTGAACTTAATAATAAAATAGCCACGCTAACCCCAGTAGATGAACCTGTATCACAGAGCGCTTAACGCAAATAATAAGAGAGCAGTATGGAAACTTTAAACACTTGTTCAAACACGCCTTTGCTTAAACAAACTACCTGCGCTTATTGTGGTGTAGGGTGCGGGGTTGATATTTCATTATTAAATAATACCCCAACAAAACTTGAAGGCACGCGCGAGCACCCCGCTAATTTTGGCCGTTTATGTGTTAAAGGCACGCATTTGCTTGACACCACCGGCAGTGATAACCGCTTAACATCGCCCCTTATTGATAACGAACCCGGTAGCTGGGATACGGCAACTGATTTCGTTGCTAATAGATTTAACGCCATTATTAAAGAGCATGGACCGGAGTCGGTTGCGTTTTATGTATCGGGGCAGTTACTCACTGAGGATTACTACGTTGCCAATAAATTAATGAAAGGCTACATAGGCTCAGGCAATATAGATACAAACTCAAGGCTGTGTATGTCATCGGCGGTTGCCGGTTATAAACGTGCATTTGGTGAGGACGTAGTACCATGTACCTACGACGATTTAGAGCAAACTGAGCTACTTATTTTAATTGGCTCAAATGCAGCTTGGACTCATCCGGTGCTTTACCAGCGTATGGAGCGCGCAAAAAAGCTTAATCCAAACATGAAAGTTGTGGTTATCGACCCACGAAAAACCGATACAGCCGAACTTGCCGATACCTTTTTAAATATAAAACCAGGCAGCGACGCAGCACTTTATAACGGCTTACTTAATTATTTAAGTGAACATAACTATTTAGATACACAATTTATAAACGCGCATACAAACGGCTTTGAAACAGCGCTTGCAGATGCTAAAAAGTGGAGTATAAAAGCGGTAAGTGACTTTTGTGATATCGATGCGCAGCTAGTCAGTGACTTTTACGCCTTATTTGCAAAAAGCCCAACCGCCATTAGTTTTTATTCAATGGGTATTAACCAATCAAGTTCAGGGGTTGATAAGTGTAATGCCATTATAAATGCGCATTTAGCGTCGGGTAAATTGTTAAAACCTGGATGTGGCCCGTTTTCTATAACTGGGCAGCCTAATGCTATGGGTGGGCGTGAAGTAGGTGGCTTGGCAAATCAATTAGCAGCACATTTAGACATTGAAAACGAAGCGCATCAACAGTTAGTGCAGCGTTTTTGGCAATCACCAACAATAGCTAAAAAAGCAGGGTGTAATGCGATTGATATGTTTGATGAAATCGCCAAAGGAAAAATAAAAGCTATTTGGGTAATGGCAACCAATCCAATGGTAAGCCTACCTAATAACGCAGCCATACAACATGCACTTGAGCAATGTGAGCTGGTGGTTGTGTCTGACTGTATTGCCAAAAGTGATACGCTAAAATTTGCTAATGTGGCGTTTCCCTCAACAGGATGGGGCGAAAAAAACGGCACAGTAACTAACTCAGAGCGCAGAATATCAAGGCAACGCCCGCTAGTTGAGCCTTTCTCAGGAGCTAAAAATGATTGGCAAATAATGTGCTTAGTTGCCAAAAAAATGGGCTTTGAAGGATTTGATTTTACAGACCCCAGTGGAATTTTTGAAGAATGGGCACAACTTACTGATTTTGAAAATAACGGTGATAGGCTATTAAATTTATCAGCTTTAGTAGGGCTTTCGCAGCAGCAGTACGATAACTTAAAACCAGTTATGTGGCCGGTACTAAAAAATGAGCCATACAAAAACGGGCAGGTTTTTGTTAATAATCAATTTAGCACCGCAGATAAAAAAGCCCGCTTTATACCTATAACGCCCAAACTTCCTGTGCAACAAACGTCAAGCGATTACCCGTTTGTAATGAACTCAGGGCGAATACGCGATCAGTGGCATACAATGAGTCGCACCGGAAAAAGTACAGCGCTTTCTACTCATATAACCCGCCCATACATTGAAATAAACCCCATTGATGCCAGCAGACTAAATATAAAAGAAAACGATTTAATAACTGCCAATGCTAAAACTGGGCAGGTTACAGCTCATGCAAAAATAACGGATGCCGTGCGTAAAGGTGAGTGTTTTATGCCTATTCACTGGAACAAGCAATTTGCCTCATCCGCTACGGTAAGTGGGCTTTATCAATCGGTTGTTGACCCTATTTCGGGCCAGGCTGAGTGTAAGCATGGTGCTGTTGATTTAGTTAAAGCGCAGTTTGCTCAGTACATGCAAGTTTTTAGCAAAACAGAGCTTAAAATAACCAGTGATTTTTGGCTTAAAGTTAACGCAAGTAATTGTGTTAACTACCAGTTAGCGCTCAATGAGCCGCAAATTGATTTGCTTTATTATTGCCAAACACTGACAGGGTTACAAGGGCAGTGGTCGGCAATGGGCAGTGCAAAAGCAATGCATGTTCAATGTATTCAAAACGAGCAGTTAGTGTTTGTTGCGGTTGTTTCGTTAGCTCAAAAAGACATATCACTTGAGTGGATAAATCATTTATTTGCAGAGCCTTTAATAACCTTTAGCCAATTACAGTCATTGTTGTATGCCATGCCCGATGAAGAATTTACCCAAGGCGCGCAAGTATGTAGTTGCTTTAAAGTTCGCGAGCAACCCATTATAAACGCCATTAAATGTGGTGAAAATACAGTAGAAAAATTGGGGGCTAAACTAAAATGCGGCACTAACTGTGGGTCGTGTAAAACCCAGTTAAGCCAATTAATAAAGCAGCATACTACAAAAAACGCTAACAGTATTGATGTTGCGGTTGTCATTTAAAGTGCTATTTAGACAAATAACATAAACACCAAGGAAGCATATGCTTAATGATCAATTTGGTCGGCAGTTTAACTATTTGCGCCTCTCAATTACAGATGTGTGTAACTTTAGTTGCACCTATTGTTTACCAAACGGGTATCAGTGCGATACCCCGCGTAACTTTTTAAATAAAAACGAAATAAACACCTTAGTAAATGCGTTTGCGCAATTAGGCACAAAAAAAGTGCGCATTACGGGCGGTGAGCCGTGTTTACGCAGTGACGTAACCGACATTATAAAGCAATGTAAAAACACCCCTGGCATAGAAAAAGTCGCCATAACAACCAATGGTTTTAACTTATTTAAAAAAATTGATGAGTTTTACAGCGCTGGCTTAGATGCGCTAAACATTAGTATAGATAGCTTAAACCCGAGCATGTTTAAATTAATTACAGGACACGACAAGCTAACCCATATTTTAAAAGGGATAGACCGGGCAATTGAGCTGGGTATAAAAGATATAAAAATAAATGCAGTGCTGGCTAAGCAATTTAATAAAAACCAATTAAATGATTTTTTAGACTGGGTAAAACATAAAAAAGTAACGGTACGCTTTATCGAATTAATGGAAACAGGTAATGGTGCCACCTTTTTTGAACAAAACCATTTAAGCGGGCAAAGTGTTAAAACGCAGCTTTTAGCACAAGGTTGGTTACAGGTAGTAAGAGGTAAATTAAACGGCCCTGCAGAGGAGTTTTGTCACCCCGATTTTGAGGGTCGGATTGGCTTAATTATGCCCTACAGTAAAGATTTTTGTAAAAGCTGTAACCGATTAAGAGTATCGTCATTAGGCAAATTGCATTTGTGCTTGTTTGCCGAGCAGGGAATAGATTTACGCCCGCATTTAAATGCGCAAGATATGCCAGCCACTGTAAATGCAATTCAAGCAGCAATGGGCAATAAAACCATTAGCCATGAGCTTGATAAGCGCTTAACGGGCGCCACAACCCATTTAGCAATGTTAGGCGGCTAAAATGAGTGATAAGGCTGTATTCATGGGCGTTGTACTTGCTGGTGGACAATCATCCAGAATGGGCAGCGATAAAGCCAACCTCATTTTAAAAAATAAAACATTACTGCAAAATGCACGTGAGTTATTAACAGCAGCAGGAGCAAGTGATGTACTTATAAGCCGTAATGTACAAAGTGCTACTGCGCAATATATACCTGACATATACCCAGGCTCTGGCCCGCTTGGCGGGATTTATTCAACCTTAATGGCAACAGAGCAGGATATACTTGTAAGCGCTGTTGATATGCCATTACTTACTTGCACGTTATTATCGCAAATTGTATCTGCAGCAAGCGATAACCCCCACTTTCAAACAAATCAGTCACAAATACATGCGTGGCACTTTGAAAATGAACCGTTACCCCTGTATATTCGTAACACCCAAAGCGTTAAACGTCATTTAAAACAATTACTCATAAACGCAAATAGTCATAAATCAATTAAACAGTTTACCCGTAGTATTGGTGTGCAAACGCTAAAATGTAATAAAGCGCACGCACTTATTAATACCAACACACCGGCGCAATTTAAAGCTGTTAACGAGCAATTTGACCAACACAAACCTAATTTACTGAGAAGAACCCTATGAGCCACACAACTGAGTCACAAATCGCATTAAACATTGCCGTAATGACAGTAAGCGATACACGCGATGAAATTACGGATACGTCAGGCCATTATTTAATTAAAGCCCTTACTGAAGCAGGCCATCACTTAGCTGATAAAGATATAGTTAAAGATGATGTTTACCAAATGCGAGCAGTTGCATCGCAATGGATTGCCGATGACACCATTCACGCTATTTTAGTAACCGGTGGTACGGGCTTTACCGAGCGCGACTCAACACCAGAGGCATTTGCCCCGTTGTTTGATAAAAGCGTAGATGGATTTGGAGAGCTATTTAGACATATTTCGTACGGCGAAATTGGTAACTCAACTATTCAATCGCGTGCGTTGGCAGGCCTTGCCAATAACACCGTTATTTTTTGTATGCCAGGCTCTACGGGTGCATGTAAAACAGCCTGGACAGGTATTATAAAAGATCAGTTAGACTCAATGCATAAGCCATGTAACTTTGCCCCGCATATTACTATTGGTAAAAAATGCGAATCGCGAGAGCAATAATATGCTGAGCCACGTAGACGAAAATGGCCAAGCAAACATGGTTGATGTATCGCTAAAAGAGGTTACTCTGCGCGATGCATCTGCCGAGGCCTACATTAAAATGAGCAAACACGCTTTTGAGCAAGTGTTGCTTAATCAAAATAAAAAAGGTGACGTGCTAGGCGTTGCCCGTATTGCGGGTATTCAGGGCGCTAAAAAGTGCGCCGATTTAATTCCGCTTTGTCATCCGCTTGCACTGAGTAAAGTAGCTGTTGATTTTGAGCTTGATGAAGCACATAGCCAAATTAAAGTCACCAGTTACTGTAAATTAGCAGGTAAAACGGGCGTTGAAATGGAAGCACTCACCGCTGTATCTGTGGCGACCCTTACACTATTTGATATGTGTAAAGCCGCCGATCCGCTTATGGAAATACACGGTATGCGTGTAACGCAAAAAGCAGGGGGCAAGCATGGCAGCTGGCAGCGAGACTAATTTAAATGATACGAATGCAGCTGCAGGGCATGTTATCGTACTTTTTTTTGGCCAACTAAAAGAGCGGCTAAAGTGCGACAAGTTAACCGTTAATATAGCGCATACCCTTAGCATTAAAGCGTTTAAACACATGCTGGTTGAGCAAAACCCACATTGGCAGGCATGGCTTGAAGAACGTGATGTATTGTGTGCGCTTAATCAAACTATGTCATCAAGCGATGAGCTTGTAAAAGCAGGGGATGAACTTGCTTTTTTCCCACCAGTGACAGGTGGCTAATGAGTATAAGCATTAACGTACAAACGCAGGATTTTTCAGTAGGCGAGCAACATGACGCACTTTGTAGCAATAACAAAAGTGATGGTGCCGTAGTGACGTTTACAGGGCTGGTGCGAGAATTTAGCAGCGGCGATAACGTAATTGCCCTTGAGCTTGAACACTACCCAGGTATGACTGAGCAACTACTGCAATCGATAGCCGAGCAAGCACAAACACGCTGGCAACTTGCTCGCATAAGTATTATTCATCGAGTCGGTTATTTAGCCCTTGGTGAGCAAATTGTATTTGTTGGCGTAACCAGCCGCCACCGCCAAGCCGCCTTTGAAGGCGCACAATTCATAATGGATTACTTAAAAAACCACGCCACGTTTTGGAAAAAAGAGCATTTTAAAGACTCATCAAATTGGGTTGAGTTTAAACAAAGTGACAAGCAAGCGTTAAATAAATGGCAAGGTATCGAACAGGATGCAATTAAGTAAATGCATATAATCTCTACCAATATCTCTAAAATAAAAACGGTTGTGCATAACGGCAAAGAGGTCAAAACCGGTATATTTAAAACGCCAACCAATGAGCCTGTTGTTATTGAAAAACTAAACATAATAGGTGATGAACAAGCCGATTTAGTTAATCACGGCGGTATTGATAAAGCGGTTTATGCGTTTTCGCACAATAATTACGATTATTGGAAGCGCACCCTTAAAAATGATGATTTAGCAGTCGGTGCCTTTGGCGAAAACTTTACAATTTTAGAGCTTGATGAGAAAAAAATTCATATAGGGGATCGTATTCGTTTAGGTACTGCACTACTTGAAGTAAGTCAGCCCCGTGTGCCGTGCTTTAAATTAGCTATTGCACTTAATAATAAACAAAGCCTAAAACTGTTTACCCAGTATTACCACACGGGTGTTTATTTTAGAGTGCTTGAGCAAGGGATGGCTAAAACAGGCGATGCCGTTATTATTGAACATAAAGCCAAACACAACATTTCGGTTAAAACGTTGTTCCAGGCGTTTTTTGATAAACAATACCCAGATTATGAAAGCGTATTATTAGCAGCACTTGAACTCCCCGAGCTTGCACTTGAGTGGCAAACTAAAATTAAAAAGAAGCTTTCATTAGAACTTCACCAATAATTTATTTTAAAATTAAAAGTTGAATATACGTGTTTGGGCTCATTAGCCTTTTATTTTTACTCACACTCACTCAATTCAATTATTTTTTTAGCCACTGCATACAGTGAGCTATGCGATTCCATTGCCTGTTTTTGAAGCTGTTTATGAGCGTGTTCTTCACTTATTTTTAACTGCTCGATTAAAATATATTTAGCTTGATGAATGACTTTTTGTTCGCTTATTAGCTGTTTGGCATCTAATAATGCTTGGTTTATTTGTTTTATATGTTGTGCTTGCTCAAGTATTAAATCGTACATTGTTTTATTACTACTCAGCTTACTTACCGCCGAATTTGAAGGCTCACCTATTTTAAGAGCGAGTTGTCCATCTGAAACAGGAATATACTCTTGTTCTAGTGAGCTTAATATTTGCTTGTTTGAGTTAAGCTTTCGTTGTGCGCCAGCAATCCGCATCGCTGCGCTATCAATTAAATGGTCGCTAATATTTTGCTCAATTTTATGCATTATATCGATGCGAGTAGTCGTTACCTCATACCACACTTCACTTAACTGAGATAAAGGTTGTGCATTTTGGTCGTCTAGTTTTTGTAGCAGGCTTCTTAGTTGATCAACTTGTTTATTAACCGGGTGCTCTATAAGTGATGAGTAACATTTTAATAAATGATTGTCGGCGTATTCACTAAAAAAGGAAAAACGGTTTTCTTGTTCTTGCATAAAATGAGCAAGTTGCTGTTTTTGTTCGCATGAAAACTTACTTTCGGCAAAAGCTTGAGCGCCACAGGCACGCTCTTGTCCTGCATACTCTTTACCTTGCATAAAGTTAAAATAAGCCACTAAAAGGCGAATGACTTGCGGATCGTTTGCACCATCGGCTGCTTCTAAAATTATATTTAACAAGCCGGCAATTAGGTTTGTAAATGACTGGGTAGCATGAACGGGTGTAATGTTTTGATTCGCTATTTGATAACGAAGCGAGGGTAATGCGTCGAGTGATTGCAAGCTATGAGAAATTAAATTATACAGCCGCGAATGACCATTTAAGGAGGTGTCGGTAATAAAAGTTGTTTTTAAAGAGTCATAAAAATAACGTTGGGTCGTTTGCGTTACCGTTATTTGCTCTTTAAGTTCGCAATTAAATTGTAGGCTTTTAGACGCTAAAAATATATTGCTCATAGCACGTTCTTTTTGCAATTGATGAACAAAGTCGCCTAATTTTGTTAACGACGCACAGCTATTTTGTAATTGTTTTAGCGCGTCTATTTCTTGATATTTAGCCGCAAGTAAAAATTGTTTTGTGAGAGGGTTTGCTGTTTGCATGGAGTTATTTCCGCACTTTTTTGTTTATGAAGTGCAACCTCTATTCCATATATGTAAAGATTTTATTATTCAAATTAAAATCAATTTAAAACAGCTGCTTGTGTATTACTTTAAACTAATAAAGTAAAAACAGATTTATTTTAGCAACACGAAAAGCCCCTTTTTGGTGCATTAAAAAAGAGTTTTGCCACACGGTGTACCGGTATTAAAAAACGCGCTTATTCCTGGGGAAGAATAAGCACGGATAGTGCGTTAAGCGTTAACATGTTGCACTAAAAGCGCTGGGTCAATATTCATTGTATGATTAACTACTTCACCAATGATAATGAGCGTTGGCCCCATTAACGTAGCTACTGATTCATTATTCGATATATCGTTAATAGACCCTGTTATTATTTTTTGGTTAGTTGTTGTTGCATTTTCTATTAAGGCAATAGAAGTGTTGTCGGGCCAACCTACTGATTTTAAGCCTTTACATAATTCGTTAAGCCTACTCAGCCCCATGTAAACAACAAGTGTTGGGTTGTTTTTACCTTGCATAAATGTGTAATTTTGCCAATTAGGTAACTTTTTAGGATCGGCAAATTGAGCGGTTAAAAAAGTTACACTGCGAGCTACATCACGAGCAGTTAAGGGAATACCTGTATATGCCGATGCAGCGCAAGCGGTTGTCACACCAGGAACAATTGCAAAACTAATATTATTTTGTGTTAGCGCGTCAGCTTCTTCATTTATACGAGCAAAAATGCTCGGGTCGCCGCCTTTTAAGCGCACTACATTTAACCCTTGTTGAGCATACTTAACTAAAAGATCACAAATATTCGCTTGCGACATAGAGTGTTTACCAGCGCGTTTGCCTACGAATACTCGCTGTGCTTTTTTAGGTAATGTGCTTAATAAATCTTCACTTACTAGCCAGTCATACAAAATAATATCGGCAGATTGAATTAATCGCTGAGCCTTAACAGTAATGAGTTCGGCATCGCCTGGGCCCGCACCAATAATATAAACATGGCCATTTTTAGCCTTTTTGTCGGTAAACTTAACCCCATTGGTTAGCTTGTTAATTACTTTGTTTAACCAGATGTTTTCAACACCCGAAAAATAAGAGAGCACACTCATAATTATTCCTCTAAGCTACAGCTGCTATTGCTTTAGGCTCAGCGTTTATAAATACGTTGCCGTATTCAATTTTAATATCAAACACGGGGACCTGAATTGACTCATCTTCAAGACATTGGCCTGTTTTTAAACAGAAATGCTGTTTATATAAAGGTGAAGCTACAACAAATTTATTACTGAAAGAGCCTATAATTCCGCGCGATAACACATTCGCTTTACCGATAGGGTCATAGTTACCGACTGCGAATAAAGGGCATTCATTTTGTGGTAGGTAAAAAATAGCCACTTGTTGGTTTTTAACTAGTGCGCATACGCCGCTGTTAGCAACAAGGCAATCGGTTGTTCCAATATTATGCCAAGACATCAGCTTGCTCCTCTTGTATTTCTGTTACCGCAATACGGTTTTGAGTTATCTGTTGTTCGCGTTTTTCAGCGTCTGTGGCTGGGCGAATTTGATTACGTTCTTGCACAAACAAAATGTTGTCATCGGTTTGTGGGCTATTAACAAATTGGCGAAAGCGTTTTGTTGCTTCTGGATTGTCTACTGTTTTTTTCCACTCACATGCGTATGTATTCGCTACCAAATCCATTTGTTCTTCAAGCTCTTGGCAAATACCTAAACTGTCGTCAATCACTACACTTTTGAGGTAATCAAGGCCGCCCTCTAAGTTCTCCATCCATACTGAAGTACGCTGTAACTTGTCGGCGGTTTTTATGTAAAACATCAATACACGGTCAATGTATTTTATAAGCGTGGTTGTATCTAAGTCGGTAGCAAATAAGTCTGCATGGCGAGGGCGCATGCCACCGTTACCACACACGTATAAGTTCCAGCCATTTTCAGTTGCTATGATACCGATGTCTTTACTTTGTGCTTCAGCACATTCGCGGGTACAACCTGACACTGCCATTTTAATTTTATGAGGAGAGCGCAATCCTTTATAACGGTTTTCGATATCGATGGCATGACCTACACTGTCTTGTACACCATAGCGACACCATGTACTTCCTACGCACGACTTAACCGTTCTCAGAGATTTACCATAAGCGTGACCTGTCTCAAAGCCAGCTTCAATCAGTCTTTCCCAAATAACAGGCAGCTCTTCTAAACGTGCACCAAATAAATCGATGCGTTGTCCGCCAGTCACTTTACAATAAAGATTAAAGTCTTTAGCTACTTGACCGATGACAATGAGTTTGTCGGGTGTAATTTCACCACCAGCAATACGCGGTACAACAGAGTAAGAGCCGTCTTTTTGCATATTGGCAAGGAAGGTGTCGTTTGTATCTTGAAGGCCTACATGGGTTGGCTCTAGGATAAAATCGTTCCATGTTGAGGCTAAAATAGAGGCCACTGCGGGTTTACATATTTCACAGCCATGGCCGCTGCCATGTTTAGCTATTAAATCATCAAAGGTTTTGATGCTTTCTACTTTAACCATATGGAGTAACTCTTGACGCGAATACGCGAAGTGCTCACAGAGGTGATTATTTACTTCAACGCCTCGACTTGCCAGTTCGTCGTCAACTACCGATTTAAGTAACGCTGCACAACCACCGCAACCGCTGGCAGCTTTGGTGCATGATTTAACTGAGGCTAAATCGCATGAGCCACCATCAATAGCTCCCACAATGTCGCCTTTACTCACGTTATGACACGAACAAATAGTGGCTGTATCTGGTAGGGCGCTGCCCGCAAGAGAAGGGGCGCCGGCGCTATCTGGTAAAATTAAACATTCAGGGTGCTCTGGTAAGTCCATGTCGTTTAACATGTATTGAAGTAGCGTATCGTAATCACTGGTATCGCCAACAAGGACAGCGCCTAAAAGCTTATCGCCAGTTTCATTTAATATAATTTTTTTGTAGCAATCTCTAATTGGATCTTGATAAATGAGCTCTTTGCAGTTGGGCGTTTTTGCATGCGCATCACCAATAGATCCTACTTCTACACCTAATAGTTTTAATTTAGTGCTCATATCTGCACCTAAAAACTCAAGCTCGCCGCCACTTAGCTGGCTTGCTGCAACGCGAGCCATGTTGTAACCCGGCGCCACTAAGCCAAATAACTTTTTGTCCCATAGGGCACATTCGCCAATAGCCAAAATATCAGGGTCTGATGTTTGGCACTGGTTATTGATGACTATACCGCCACGCTCCCCAAGCTCTAGATCAGCCACTTTACCTAGCTGATCATAAGGACGAATACCGGCAGAGAATAAAATTAAGTCGGTTTCTAAATAAGTGTCGTCTGAAAAGTTTAATCTAAAGCGGCTAGTTTCACCTTTAACTATTTCGCTGGTCGCTTTTGATGTATGAACAGTCACACCCAGTTTTTCTATTTTATTTTTTAATAGCGTGCCGCCTTGCTCGTCGAGCTGGACAGCCATAAGCTGCGGCGCAAATTCAACAACATGTGTATCAAGTCCTAATTGTTTAATGGCGTTCGCGGCTTCAAGTCCTAATAAACCACCACCAATAACTACACCACTTTTACTGGCTGCGGCACTGGCTTTTATTTGCTCTAAATCCTCTAGGGTGCGATAAACCAAACAATGTGGTTGATCGTTTCCCTTAATTGGCGGCACAAACGGGAACGAGCCCGTAGCAAGAACAAGCTTATCGTACGGGTATTGATCGCCTGTTTGGGTATTAACAACTTTGTTTACTCTATCTATGCCTTCAACCCATTGGTTAGTGAATACATTAATATTGAGTTGTTGATAATTTTCTAAAGTTGTTAGCGCTAAATCGTTTGCTGTTTTACCATCAAATACGCTTGATAAATAAACACGGTCGTAAGCTAAATTTGCTTCACCACATAAAACGGTGATGTTTGCGTTAGCATCGCTTTGGCGCATTTTTTCTACAAAATGATGTCCGACCATACCATTGCCAATTATTAGTATTTTTTGCGCGGTTTGCATTAGGCATTCCTTCAGTGACGGTTTAAATTTTACACACAAAAAAGCCCGTCACAATTGTAATTAAATACAATTGTGTACGGGCCTCTTTGCCTCTGGTTGCTTTTTCAACCAATATGTATGCCGTTAATTAACGTGCTTAGTGTTCAATAAAGCAATAACCTAGCCATAAGTTTAAGTTTTTGATTAATAGTGATATTAATGTGCTTTTAGGATTTAGAGATTTAAAAACGAACACTTTAGGTGCAAGGTTAGTACTAATTAGTGCAGTAAAAAATATATTTAATGTTTTGAAAATGAGTGAGAGTTATCCCCATTGTTTTGTTAAATTGTGGGAGATACTAATATGGGTATGTTGCGTGCAACATCGATTTAACCAGTGATAAGCGCTAACGTGTTTTTTAGCTATGTAGTTAACTATTAATGAAAGCGAGCAGGGTAATCATAGTTATATAGAAGCCAACGCCTAGCGCAATAACCGGCACTACTTTTTTGGATTTCCTTTGTTTAAAACTAGCATAATCTTTAAATTCCATTTTATAGCTTCCAATCGTTGTAACTTTTAACAGCATACAACCTGTTGCATAAAACAAGAAACCGAAGGCTGTTTCAATTAAAAGCCATAAAAATATATCTGTAACAATGCTCATTTTTCCCCCTTAATCAAAAAGCTCAGCTAATTAGCGTAAACCAATAATAGTAAAGCATAGTTATTGGTAAAAAATAATACTTAAATTGTAAGTAAACATGCGAGTGTATTCTCTCACATTTTGCAAAATGCAAACTTGTCAATTGCAAACTGCATTAGGATTATACTGCATTTATTTTATTTATAATAAATTCATAAAGTTAAGTTTTGGAATAGACCCTGCAACAGTTTAATTACTTAACTTTTTAAGGGCTAAATTATGAAACTAAATAAACTTGCAACAGCATGCTTAGTTATATTTCCATGCGCTGTGCTTAGTCAACCATTCGAGTCGTGCCCAAGCCAGGCATTTTTAATGCAAGATGCTAACGCGCAACTATACGGAATAGATTTAGTTTCAGCTAAACCTACCGTTTTAGCATCGCAGCTAACGTTCGCTAACGAATTAAATACTAACAGCGTTAATGCAGTCGGTTTTAATTATAAAGATCAATACATGTACGGTTACAGTAAGCAAACGCCTGGTAGCGTAGTGCAGCTTGGCAGCAACTACGAAATGAAGCGGCTAAACGTACAAGGTATACCTGCCACTAATTTTTACGTCGGTGATATACAAGTTGTAGGTGAGGGCAATGACCAACGAGCTACCTATTATGTTTATCATCCTAACTTTGGCCTATATGGTATTAATTTAGATGGTGACTTAGATGCATCTATTACGGCAAGTTTGTTAACCAATACAAACACTTGGAAATTGTCTATTTATGACTTTGCTTTTCACCCAACTAGTAACCTTTTATATGCGGTTGAGCCAAATGGCAATTTATACGAAATAGATATTGCAGCAAATACCCATACGTTAATTACTCAAGTTGATGTAGGCGATGATACTGGCGCATTTGGCGCGGCTTATTTTGATGTGAAGGGCCAGTTTTATTTTAGTAACAATAAAAGCGGTAAAATCCATAAAGTTGATTTAAGTGTTAGCCCAGTCGTTGGCTACACCCCGGTGGCAAATGTGTTTACATCGGGGCCTAAATCAAGTCAAAACGACGGTGCGCGCTGTGCAATTGCAGAAGTAAAAGTAACTGACAGCTCAATTGATTTTGGTGACGCGCCAGCGCCTTACAACACAAGCCTTGAGCAAAGTGGCGCAAGGCATTTATTTGACCCTAATAGTACCGGCTCAGATTTAATTTATTTGGGAAGCTCGGTGGGTGGTGAAAATATTAATACCAATGCCGATTTACTATTGTCTCCTATTGATGATTCAGACGATGGCGTAAGTTTTGTAACGGCGATTTCGGCAGGGCAAGACTCGCAAATTATTGTTAACGCGTCTACTTCTGGCTTTTTATATGCGTGGTTTGATTGGGACCAAAATGGCCGTTTTACTGAAGACGAAAGAATGGTAACTAAACGCGCCATAAATGAAGGCGATAACAGCATTTTAATCACGGTGCCAAGTAACACCAAAGTGGGCCAAACATGGGCTCGATTCAGAGTCACAGATGGCACAGAGGCGTCGCTGATCACGGCAACAGGCGGTGTGCTGGGCGGCGAAGTAGAAGATTACGAAATTACCACTTATGCAAGCGCTGTTTACCCTGGCGAAAATGATTGGGTAACCCTTGCATTTGAGGATAGATGGCCGTTTGCAGGTGATTACGACTTTAATGATCTAGTGCTCAATTACAGAACCACACAGCTTATGGAAGGGAGTAATGTGGTTGGCTATAAAATTGATGGTCAACTAATTGGTATTGGAGCCACATACCATAATGGCTTTGCTGTGAGATTAAAAGAAACTGTCAATAATACCACTCACACTATTTTACGAGACGAAGTCGATGAAGATGCAATTAGCTTTATTATTGACGGGCAACCGCAAACAGCGAGTCCTTTGGAGGCAGGTAGAAACGAAGCTATCCTCATTTTCATGCAAGATACCTGGGCCCACGTTTCAAAAGAGTCGGGCTGTAGTTACTTTAGAACAGAAGATAATTGTGATGAAAACGTTAAAGTTACCTTTAGCATGAGTATTCCTTTAAAAGAACCAAAAGCTAAAAGTGCATCTCCCGGTACGCTGCTTGACCCGTTTATTTTTGCAACTAATGGCTTTTACCACGGTGATTTTTTAGTCGGTAAAAACGCCCGAGGCTGGGAAGTACACATTAAAAACCAGGCACCAACTGAAGCGTTTGATACATCACTCTACAGCGTTACAAACGCAGATGATGCCAGCGTACAAAGCAATGGCTTGTATTTTCTTAACGAAAACGGTTTACCGTGGGCAATGGAGGTCGGTATGCAATGGCTGCATCCCCTTGAAGGGGTAGACATAACCGACGCTTACGGAAGTTTTGCAGAGTTTGCTCAATCATCGGGTAAACAAAAGCCAACGTGGTTTAACGATTACAGTATTAGTAATGTTGTTGTAAGAGGGGAACAGTAATGAAAAAAGCACTATTAATTTTATCACTATCAATAGGGTTAACAGCATGTGGCGGCGGTGGTTCAGAAGAGACAAAAGCACCAGCAGTCGCGACGGTATCTTCTACCTCTACACCAGCAAATAATCCAACAGGGATTAACGCAATCACTGTTGATAACGAATTTAATTTATCTACTAAGTATTCACTTGATGTTGATGTTGACCTAGGGATGGGCGATGCAAGAGCCTACTTAAATGTGTGCCAAAAAAAGGTGGCATCTCAACGAGCAGATTATAACAACTGTATTTACAGAGGGCCTCTTAGTAATACCGCTCTCGATACGCAATTAGTGTTAAGCAATCAAGATATTGAACTGATTGCTGAAATTTGGTTTTACGATGAGTCGACCGAACCGCTTTTATTCACTTGGCAGTACGAACCTGCTCAAGCACAACAACAGTTTGTTATCAGATAATAGTTATTAAAATGGTTAGGTTTAAAAAGTAATGTCAAATATCCCAGAAAGTAATAATCCGCACTATTTAGTTTTGCGGATTATTTTTATATGTGCAGCAGTCGTATTTATCTTACTCGCGTTTAATCCCTTAACTAGCTTTTATGCCGATGTATTTTCATCTTTACGAATACAGATGTTAATTGCGGCGTTGATGTGCGGGGGCGCACTTATGTTGTTAAAACTGTACAAATTATCTGCAGTGGTGATCCTACTTTGCGCGCTGGGGCTAGGCCCTATTTTGGTGTCTTTTCCCGTGACATCGCCTGTTAATTCAGAGGCTTTATCAATCAAGCAAATTAATGTTAATTATAGTAATAAATACCTTTCAACACATTTACTGAGTTTGCGTGATGAAAATTGGGATGTGCTTATTTTACAGGAATTTAGTGATAAAAATCGCCACCTGTTAACTCAATTTATAACCACTACCGACATGTTTGGCTATGAGGAGGTTGAGGGAATACCCTATGGTATGGTTGTTTTATCGCGAATACCTATGGTTTATAAGCAACAAGTTAAATTAGATGGCGACAAGTTAGGGTATTTAAAACTAAAGTTTATGGTGGGTAATACGCTGTTGACTACGTTTATTGCGCACCCGCCTTCACCACGCTCTAAACGTCATTGGCAAAATAGAAATACGCTATTGGCGGCATTAAAGCTTTCAACACAAAATGAAAAGGGCGCATGGCTCGTCGCAGGGGATTTAAATGTAGTACCTTGGTCTTCATATTTTGAGTGGCAGCAAGCTCAAACCTGCTTTGGGCAACATCGATACTCAAGCTTTATGCCTTTTAAAAAAGGGCACTCTATTTTGACTGGCTTACCTATAGATCACTGTGTAATGAGCGAACAAGTTTTATTACGAAGCCTAGTGGTCACGGACTTTAAAGGCAGTGATCACAAAATGTTAAGCTATAAAATAAGTCTAAAATAAAAGGCGCTCAATATAATAAGCGCCTTTTTAACCTTAGTGTTTTACATGTATTTTAAATTTATTTAATAGACTGTTTTATGTCATGTACTAAGTGTTGAAGATTTCGCCTATGAGGAAACAATAAAAATGCAGCAGTGGCTAAGCAAAAAGCTTTAAACTTATAACCTATTTCTCGGTAGTATTCGCTATAACATTCGAGCATTCTGGCTTTGGCTTTAAACCGAGAAACCACGCCAATATCGTTTTTACAGCGATCTATTATTATTTGCATCGCAGTTAAACGGTTTTGTCTGTTGGCAGTAATAGAGCCTGCTCTCATTAAATAGCCCATTGATACCTGATTCGAAAAAGCCACATTACCAATACGTGCTAGCTTAAGCCAACAATCCCAATCGCTTGCGCTATTGAGTGATTGATCAAACTTACCTACATAACAAATGGCTGATTTTTTCACCACAACAGACGAGGTACCTATAACGTTTGCAAACAGCAGTAAATCCATTGGTGATTTAAGGTTTTGGTAATCCTCAGTGTTCCAATTAATAAATTTTGTAAACTCAGGCCAATAGGAAAAACAATCAATAATGGGTTCGTACTGTTCATTAACATGCATGTAATTGGTAAAGCTCAGCACACAATCACGATTATTTTGCATGTAGGTAACCTGGTTAAATAATTTATCTTCAGTCCAGTAATCGTCAGCATCTAAAAAAGCAATGTAGTCGCCTTTGGCAAGTTCAATGGCTTTATTTCTGACACTAACAACCCCGCAGTTTTGCTGCTTTATAACACGCATGTTAGGAAGTGATTGTTGTAATTTATTTAACCATTCAACGCTTCCATCAGTTGACCCATCATCAATAATAAGTATTTCACACTCAATATTATGCTGCCTAACAACACTTGAAATAGCCTTAGCTAAATACTGCTTACAGTTAAAGTTAGGAATAATAACGCTTACCTGAATACTCATAGTACTCACCTTTTGTGTTTTTCATTAACGTTAACTACGCAAGATAAGCGCCAACCATTAATAGGCATTTGCGGGCTGTTTTTTGTTTTATGATTTGCAAATTGCGATAAGCCTTCGCAAATTGACTTTTTATAGGGGGTTTTTAGCGTTTTATGCCGGGCACAGATTTTGCGATGTAACCGTTAAGTTTATTAGGAGTTTTAACTATGAAACATATTGGTATCGTTGTACCTAGCTTTCACATACCTTCAGAAACGTTTGTTGTAACTGAAATTAACGCGCTGGTGAATGCAGGGCATAGAGTGACCGTACTGACGTTTGAAAATTTAAATTACTGTGTTCATTTAAATAAAAATGTGCAGGTGATTGTTATTAAAAAATCAACACCATCGGCAGTTAATACACTACTTAAAAGCCCACTAATGGCGGTAAAAGGCGGTGTTATTGCAAGTCGTTTTAAGTCTATTTCGGTCATGTCTTTAATGGGCTACGGGTTAAATATTGCTGAAATCATTCGTGCAAAAAAAATCTCTCATATTCATTGTCATTTTATGCATGCACCACTGGCTTACTCCATTATCGCTAGCAAAATAGCCGGCGTGAGTGTGTCATCCATTGGCCACGGTCACGATGTTTATGTGAATGATGATGATTTAAAGCTTAAATTATCGTTGTGCGACTTTTCAGTTGCGGTATGTAAAGACATGGCTGTAAAACTCAGTAAATACAGCGCAGGAAAAATACAGCTACTGCATTGTGGTATTGATTTGAGCTTGTTTAATAATAAACCAAATCGATTAACAGAATCGGTTAACCTTATTTTTGTTGGTCGGTTAATTGAAAAAAAGGGATTACAATTTTTACTTCCGGCAATCAAAAAAATTAGCAAAAAACATTCAATCACACTAGATATAGTAGGCGATGGCCCTTTACTAAATGACCTAAAATATTTTTGCGAACAGCTAGGCATTACGAATGAGGTCAACTTTTTAGGCTCGAAAAGTCCACAGTGGTTAGCAATAAACACCAGCAATTATTCGGCTTTAATTGCGCCGTTTTGCGTGTCTAAAAATGGCGATCGCGACACGGGGCCGGTTGTACTTAAAGAAGCCATGGCCAGCGGTATACCTGTTTTAACTACTGAGCTAATGGGTGCAAAAGAAATTGTAAATGACGATGTTGGCGCTAAATGTGCGCCTTCAAGCATTACTGGTATTGAGCAAATGCTTAATGACTTTTGTGCACTAACGCCTTACCAGCGCTACGAAAAAGGGCTAAATGCAAAAAGGTTAGCGACAAAACGCTTTAATGCAAATTCGCAAGCCAAAAAGTTATCTCACTGGGTTCAAGGGATATAGGTGTTGCTATGAATGGGATTAAGCAAATTGCATACTTTGGTATATCCACTTTATTTCTTAAAGTATTAGGGTTTGCTTTATTACCTATAACTACGCGTATTTTAAGCCAGACAGAATTTGGTGAGCTAAATTTTTTGGTGTCTATTTCGGCGGTTATGTCGTTGTTATTGTGCTTAGGTTTACCCGATTTATTGTTTAAGCAACAAATGAACAACCCACAACATAAACGTGCCTTATTCAGAGATGCATTACTGGTGTGTGCCATTGTTAGTAGTGTATTTGTGTGCTTGGTTTTTTACTGTATTGATTATTTAAGCGCGTTATTACCGGTAACACTAAATACACTAGATATTAAACTGTTGGCTATTAACTTAGCGCTCTCGTCTCTACTTTCTATTTTATTTTGTTATTTTAGATATTACGAAATGGCAAAACAATTTTGTATATTAGCTGTGCTTCAAGGTATGGGGCAAACACTTCTAACCGTTGGTTTACTTTATTTAGGCCATGGTGTTACTGGGGTAATGGTATCGGGTGTGGTGTCGAGCGCTTTAGTATTATGTATTGCTATCGTTTTGGTATTGAAGCCGCTGGGTATCAGCTTTAAACGTGTTTCATGGAAAATAAGTTATAAAAACGGGCTTTTTTTAATCAGTATTGTTACCTCGTCTTTATTTGTGTATGCAAATAATGGGGCCGAAAATTGGTTTATTGTTGCCAGTGAGGGCAAAGAAAAACTGGCTCAATATTATGTCGCTTTACAGTTTGCCGTTATGACCTCGTTCGCTTTTGAACCCATTAGAATGTGGTGGTTCTCACGTCGTTTTGATGAATTGGCTAAAAACCGAGAACGTTATGTCGAGTTGTGCACGCTGTGTTTAGATTCGGCCATTTTACTATGCGCGTTTATGCTTATCATCACCCCGTCTATTTTTAGTTTAGTGTTACCACAAAATTATCAGTTGCATACTTGGTTGTTACCAAGCCTTATTTTTATTGTGGTTATTAAGCACCATAGTGATTTACTCAATATAGGGTGTTACATCCATTACAATGGTGCGTTTGTTACTGTGGTTAATGCAGTTAGCGCATTCGCTGTGCTGGCTTTGTTAGCCGTTTTAGTTCCTCGATATAACGTATACGGCGTAGTGGTTGCACTTTGCATTGCGCAGTTAATTAAAACCAGTTTACTTATTGTTATTAGCCAACAATTAGAAAGTTTAACGTTTAGTGTTACGCGTTTGCTGCCCAGCTGGGTGTGTTTTTCTTTAATATACTTTTTAAGCATTACACAAACTGCCTATTTTGAGCTTATTCAATGCATTGTTTTTATCTGCTTTTTAATTGCTTTGTTTTATAAATACAAACCCGCAATTTTAGCACTGACCCAGCAAACAATGCGGGGTAAAGTGTATGATTAGTTGGTATAAAAAATATTGTCTGATGATCAACGGGTTATTTGTAATGACATTAACATTAATGCTTTACATGCGCTTTGGTCCCATTGCAGCCTTTGCTTTATTATTGTTACCTTTTGCAGGGTTTTTAGCCGTTAAAATAAGCACGGTATTTATTATTCTTTTTATACTGTTTAGCTACTTTAGGCTACATGAAGTCTTTGTTGTATTAATGCCCCTTAAAATTCCTAAAATGTTGGCCTTAGCTTCATTACTGGCTATTGCATGGCATTTATTCATTTCAAAATCGTTAAAACCTCATTGGAGTTCAACACACTTAGTGTTTGTAATTTGGTTTGTTTGGCTCACCGTTTGCGTATTTAGTGCCTCCAATAAAGGTATGGCCATAGAGTATTGGACTGGTGTGCTAGTGAAGGTTTTCATTATGGTATTTGCCATTAGCTGGTGGTTAACCCGATTTTCGCATTTTAGTTTAGTACGAATGGGCATAATGATTTCGGGTATTTCGGTGGCGTTGGTTGCACTAAGTAACAAAATGAATGGTATTGGCTTGGTTGAGGGCACGCGTGTCACTATTTCTCGAGAGTACCGCTCGCAATTAGGAGACCCTAACGATCTATCGTTAGTGTTGATGTTTCCGGTATCTTTTTTAGCCGCAGAGCTGTTTGATAAAGGTGCGAATAAATATCGTCGTTTATTTGCAGCCGTAGGATTGTTGTTAGCTATTTCTGGTGTGATAGCCACACAAAGCCGAGGCGGCTTATTGGGTATTGCTGCTATTTTAAGTTTCTTTTTATATCAAAAAGTAAAAAACCCAATTGTAGTAGGAATGTGTGCAGCTGTTGCCATGCTTGCAATGATGGTGTTTGCAGGCATTGGTGAAAGGCAAAGTGGAGGCGCAGCAGAAGACGGGGTTGATGCGTCTGCAATGGGTCGAATATATGCATGGCAAGCGGCAATTAATATGGCGCTTTCTAATCCGCTAACGGGTGTGGGAGTCGATAACTTTTACGTAAATTATTATTTTTACAGTCCGCATTGGGATGGCAAGAATCATGCAGTACACAGTACATGGTTTCAGGTATTAGGCGAAACAGGCTTTGTAGGTATAGGTATATTTGTATTATTAATTGCCAGTATATATCGCAGCTTATCACGCGTGTATTGCATCAATGCACTTAACCCTAACGACCAAGTTGCAGTGAATGCAAATGCATTAAAAGCAGGTTTAATAGGCTTTATGGTTGCAGGTACTTTCCTAACACAAGCTTTTACTTGGCCGCTTTACATTATTTTAGCGCTAACAATCGCACTCGAAAAAATCACTGTTGAGAGCAATAAGGAATAAAACTATGATCATACACGTTAAACATTGGCTTAAATGTAGCCCTCATCCTTTTGCAAAATCACTTTTTCAATTTGCAAAAACGATTCGCAATCCACAAATGATTGTTATCCCGTTTTTTCATTCATCGCTTTATTTTGTTCATCAATTTTTAAAACAATTTATACACGAATTTTTACGTATCACTTATTTTACGCCCCTTTTCAAAAGCCAAATTAAAGGCAGTAAAAAGCAGCTTTATTTATATTCAGGTATGCCGCAAGTGCTGGGTGAGCTTAAGGTTGTGTGTAAAGACAGCGTGAGAATGTCGGGTATTTCTACCTTTTGCGGGCGGGTAGGAGGGCAAACAACACCCACTCTAACCATTGGTAACAATGTGGATATTGGTTGGCAAAATGCGTTTTCGGTAGGACGTACCATAACCCTTGAAGACGACGTTAGGTTAGCAGGGCGTGTATTTTTAGCGGGTTTTCCTGGACACCCGGTTGATTGTGAACGAAGAGCCCAGGGGCAAAGTGATGATGAAAACCAAATTGGCGACATTATTATAAAGCGCGGGGCATGGCTTGGCACCGGAGTGACCGTGCTTGGAGGCGTTACCATAGGTGAAGGGGCGATTATTGGCGCAGGTAGTGTTGTAACTAAAAACATACCCGCCTTTAGTATTGCTGCGGGCAATCCAGCAAAAGTAGTTAAATACATAAAGGAATCATAATATGAGATTTGTTGTTTTTGCAGAGGATTGGGCAAGCCACCCCAGTAGCACACAGCACCTATTTGCTGAACTGGCTAAACATCATGAAGTACATTGGGTTAATTCAATTGGTATGCGAAAACCAAGCCTTAAATTAAACGATTTAAAACGTGTATTTAATAAATTAAAACAATTATTTAGCGAATCAAATAGCGCAACGATTGAAACGCCAGAAGCATTGCATGTTTATAAGCTCCCCGTATTGCCTTGGCATGACAACGCATTAGTAAAACGTTTTAATAAGTGGGTGTATTCTCAATACTTTAAAAATATTTATGATGAGCCTGTTATTTACTGGTTAAGCGTGCCTACAGCCGAATATTTAATTACAAAACAAAAACACGATAAATTAATTTATTACTGCGGTGACGATTTTAGTGCATTGGCCGGCGTTGATGCGTCACTTGTTGCCCCTTGTGAAAATAGCTTGATACAAAACGCTGATTTAATTTATGTCATTAGCGCGTTTTTAATGAACAAAATGCCTAAGCACAAAACAAAAATGTTAAGCCATGGTGTTAGTTACGATTTGTTCACCTCTAAAAGTGAAATTGCACCAGAGATAAGCCACTTAAATGGCCCCATTATTGGTTTCTATGGCAGTATTAATGCCTGGTTAGATATTGCATTACTCACTGCGTTAGTCGCGCAACGACCCAGTTATCAGTTAGTGCTTGTCGGCGATATTGTGGGGCCTACTGCGCAGTTGTTGCAATTTAAAAATGTAACGCATATTCCTGCAATTGAGCATGCTCGGTTAGCGAGTTTTTCTACACATTGGAACGTGTCTGTTTTACCGTTTGTTAATAACGAGCAAATTAGAGCGTGTGACCCATTAAAGCTTAAAGAATATTTAGCGGCAGGAAAGCCTATTGTTGCTACCGATTTTCCCGCAGTAAAACAATATCAAACAGAAATTTTTATTGGCAAAACGCATGATCAATTTATTAATAAAATTGATGAAGCCGTTAGTTTAAACACCATTGAGCGCAGCACCCTAAAATTATCGCAACAACAATTAGCAAAGAACCACAGTTGGGAGTCAAAAGCGCTAAAAGTGCAACAAGACTTATTTATTTTAAATCACGCTGTGTAGCGTGATTTTTTAAACCAACACCCTCTAACATGTCATTTAATTAGGCCTTTGAGAGCTGAGTCTCAAAAGCGTGATCCCCGCTAATAAACTGCTTATTTTTATTAAATTCACAACAGTTGGCGCACCCTGTGCAACACCTTATGTATAGCGCGATATTTGCAGTTTAAATTATTAATTTGCAAACAAACGCCACATTTCGCATAGCAATATGCAAATAGATAGGTAGGGATTATGTTAGTTAGAGAGCAAATAAAACGATTACTTTACTTAACCTTGTACGCTGTATACACACGTGCAAAGTTATTTGTGATCCCACTTTTAGTGGTGCCTTTTGTCATTATATTGCTCACAGTGACTGCACAAAAAAAATATATCAATCATGCCACTATTTTAATAGAGGAGTCGGCATTACTTAACCCGTATCTTGATGATTTATCTTTTTCATTTGATTTATCTAATCGGATGGCAGCACTTCGTACACTCGTTATAAGCAGGAAGGTACTTATTGCAGTAGCAAAAGAAACGCAATTAGTGCCAGAAAATGCGACGCCTGCGCAAATAGAAAAAATTCACCAAGAGTTATCTCAGGCATTGTCTTTGTCGTTGGTAGGGGATGAGCTGGTACGGGTTAATTTTATATGGCATGAGCAAAGTAAAATGAAACTAGTGCTTGAAAAAGTAGTCGAGAAGTTTATAGAACGTTTACTTGCGCCCACCCGAGCATCGCTTGATAGCTCTGAGCAGTTTTTTTATCAGCAGCTGAACAGCATTCGTGATGAGCTTGAATTATCTGAAGAGGCACTTGCTGCCTTTAAATCAACAAACAGCAATACCTTGCCGGCTGTGCTGCACAGTAACCGTCAAACGTTTGATAAATTATTGAGCGATCAACAACAAAAAACAATTGTACTGTCGGGTGCGCAAGCAAAATTAAAAGCACTGGCTACTAAAATGGGCCAAGCAAACCCAATTTTAGGGCGCATTGAAGAAAAAATTATTGTTGCGGAGTCAGAGTTAAGCTTTTTAAAAACACGATATACCGAAAAACACAGTAAGGTTATTTCAAAAAAACGAGAGCTACAAAGTATACGTAATCGCCAGCAATCACTATTAGAGAGCGCAGAAGACTTAGACCCCACCAATATTGAACAGCTATGGCAAATGGCAAACACACTGCCTAGTGGTAAAGACAATGAAAGCAGTGTTCTGGTTTCGCAAATTCTAAAATTAGAAGAGGCCAAAAATGAAGTAGCTCAACACCAACAAGAGTACGACATGCTAGAGCAACAAGTAAAACTCGTTGGTGAAAGGCTATTAGTAACCAGTGATGTAGAAAAGCAGTTAAGAAAGCTAGAGCGAGATTACGATGTTAAACAATCGCTTTATAAAGATATGTTAAGCCGTTATGAAATGGCCAAAGTGACAGGCAAATTGGTTAAGTACGAAGGGCCAGATAAAGTAAAAACCATTGAACGCGCCTACAGTCCAACGCAGCCAATTAATACGTCGTTAGTCGCATCCATTATTGTGGGTATTATTTTAGGTGTGTTTACAAGTAGCACAATTGTGTTTGTAGCGACCTTATTTGACAGCCACTTAAAAGATATTCAAACCATAGAAAAACTATCTTCTTTAGAGGTAGTTACCATTTTACCTATTGTTAAAAATACACCTGTAGATTTGGTGTTTAGCTCAGCGATTAACTCTATTGAACAGGGGAAATAATATGAACGTTTTACATCTAGTTCAGCACTTTAAAATAGGTGGCCTTGAAAAAATGGCCGTCACGCTAATGCAAAAAAGCCAATTTGCAGGCTCAAGTGTGGTTGTATCACTTGAAGGAACGTTGGGCGAGGCTGTTAAAGGTTGGCCACAATTAGCATCGTTTGAAGGGCGGTTAATTTGTCTAAATAAGCCTGCAAAGTTTGATATGAATACGGTAAGCAAACTTACCGAGGTTATTAAAAAGTTCAATATTGATGTAATACACAGCCATCACATAGGGCCAATGCTTTATGCAAGTATGGCATGTATACGCAATAGACGCGTTAAACATGTATCGACTATTCATGACGCCTGGTATTTAAAAAGTTTTAAGCAGCGTTTAATTACTAAAGTGCTTAACAAATTGACAAAAATTAGTTGGGTTGCTGATGCGCAGGTAGTCGCTAACGATTTTTATAACGAAACAGCTATTCAAACCGATAAAACAATACTCAATGGTATCGATTTTAAACAATTTGTTTGCGGGGATGAACCAAACGCCCGTAAAGAACTGCACTTACCGCAAGATATTAACTTAATTGGCTGTTCAGCACGGCTAGAGCCAGGTAAAGGGCACTTTGCATTATTAAGAATTCTTAATTCATTGCCCATTTATACAGAACTTGTATTTGCTGGTAGCGGTAGTTTACATACTGAATTGCTGGATTATGCCACTAAGCTTGGCATTAAAGATCGCGTTCATTTTTTAGGTAATGTACAAAATATGCCGCTATTTTATTCAGCAATTAATGTGATGTGTCTGTATTCGCAGCGTGAAGGGTTACCGCTATCTATTTTGGAATCAATGGCGTGCGGAAAAAGCATTGTTGCTACCGATGTAGGCGGAATTAAAGAGGTACTAACCAGCGAGCAAGGTGTGCTCGTAAAGCCTGGTGATGAGGTTGGGCTCAAAAAAGCGCTGATTGAAGCCATTTATATAAAACATGGAGAGTGTATTCGTCAGCACGTATTTTCAATCGCAAGTGCTACAAAAATGAGTGCAGAGTACGACCACTTTTACAACAGTATTACATCGTGAGGAAAATATAATGACTTATTTATTAATAATATTAGCGGTGTTAATTGCGTTAGTTATATACCACCACGTGGGCTATGTAGCACTTTTAAAGTTATTTAGTCATGGTAAGCGTAAGCGATTAATTAGTTTGAAGAATACCAAAGCAACCACCCATTTTGGTATTTTGATTTGTGCCTACAATGAGCAAGATCACATTAAAGAAAAGTTACATAATTTGGGCGCCATGCTTTACAGCACAGATATGTATGCGATTCATGTATACCTTGATGGTTGTACAGACAAAACATACGAAGAGGCGATGCTTGCCCAGGCTCATTTAGCAACACAACACGTTGAGTGCCATTTGCACTTTAATAAGTATAATTGTGGCAAAGCACATGGTATTAACGAATTAATTAAGCTAACCAAAACGAATTACGATGTTTTATTGTTTACTGATGTAAGCGCGTTATTAAGTATTGATGTACTGACTAATATTGATGCTGATTTTAAAGATAAAAAAATTAATGTTATTACCGGGGTGTATGTTTTAGATGAACAAGCCACACAAGAGCAAAAGCATTACTGGCAATATCAAAACAACGTTAAAAGTATGGAGTCATCTTTAGGGGCGGTGATTGGTGTGCCAGGTGCGATGTTTGCCATTCGTTCACAGTACACAGATTTACTGGATGAAAGTGCCATTAACGACGACTTTATTTTATCAATGAACGCATTAAAAAATGGCGGTAAAGCAATTGTAGATAAAAACATTAATATTGTTGAAAGAGAGTGTGATGAACAAAGTCACGACTATGCAAGACGCGTAAGGTTAGGCGCAGGTAATTGGCAGCAAATAAAGGTGCTGTTAACGCTTTTTAACCCTAAGTTGGGCTGGGTGAGTTTTAACTTTATTTCGCACAAAGTACTACGCGGTATTATGCCGTTGTTGCTGGCTTTAATTTATGTTTTGCTTTTTTCAATGGCGCTGTTTTCAAATGTTATGCTGGCAAAGTTAGGTTGTGGGGCCATTGCGTTACTTCATGGTATCGAACTGACTAAAAGGGTTTTTAATATCACGGCTAAAATACCTGTTGTAGATAAGGTTAACTATATTCTTAATGCCTATTTTTTAGCTTTATGGGGCATCATTAAATATGAAAAAGGCGATTACAAAAGCCACTGGCAGCGGGTGCATAAAGGCAATAGCGAACAAAATGGTGCCATTAAGTGTGTTAAACGCGGTATTGATATAATTGGCTCCGCTTTAGGTTTAATTGTGTTGTCGCCTGTTATGTTATTGGTTGCACTAACAATAAAGCTAACTTCACGCGGGCCTGTGTTATTTAATCAGCTAAGAGTGGGTGAGAGCAGTGACAGCTTTGTTGCATTGTTTAATGTGCTTAAATTTCGTTCTATGGTTGTAGATGCTGAAGTAAAAAGCGGTGCAGTATGGGCATCTAAGGACGATCCTAGAATAACGCCAGTGGGTAGGTTTATTCGTAAAACACGGCTAGATGAATTACCGCAGCTGTGGAATGTGTTAGTAGGGGATATGTCACTGATTGGGCCGCGCCCAGAACGCCCCGTATTTTATTCAAAACTAGAAAAAGACATTCCTTATTTTTCACAACGTACTTATGGCATAAAACCCGGCATTTCAGGGCTTGCACAAGTAATGAATGGATACGATGAAAGCATTGATGATGCAAGAAACAAAATAGGCTGGGATTATGCCTATATGCTAAGTACGTCATCACCTCGTAGCTGGTGTTACATGGAATTGACCATACTATTTAAAACCCTTGTTGTTATTTTTACTGGTAAAGGCCAGTAATCATGCATTGCATAATGCAATAGGATGTTTCAGTCTTAATTGCATTATGCTCTAACTTCCCTTTCAACTATATACCTATCATTAAAACCTATTAATTATCAGTAGCTTAAAATTGGTTCGTTTCTTGTATTAGTAATAGAGAACTTTACTCATTAATAGGTAACTACCATGACTAATTTAGCCAATTCACAAGAACAAACCGTAATTTCGCTTCCTGCTGATTTTTCAGGCTTTACCGTTGACGGATTTAAAGATGAATTTGAAGGGTTGGTGGGAACAGACACTAATTTTATTATTTTAGACTTTTCAAAAACAGAGTTTATAGATTCGTCTGGTATTGGCGCAATTGTGTTTTTATACAAACGAATTGAAAAGAAAAACCATCAACTTTCTTTACTTAATGTGACGGGTCAGCCTTTCAAGTTAATGAACTTATTAAGAGTAGATAAAACAATTCCATTTATTGATTCAATCTAACAGTTTAAGGAGAGGGATATGAAAGCACACATTTTTATTATCATTACTTTATTTTTAAGTGGGTGTGCTTCTTGGCCTGATGAAGGACAAGGAGGTTGGGCAGAAAAGTACCAAAACTACCCGTTAGATGATGAGCAAAAAGATTTAAATTACACACAGCCCGAAGAGGTGGTTCGCAGTGAATTTGAGCACTTAGTGCTAAAGCTTGAGCTGTTAAAGTCTCAAGACATTAAAGCCTGTATGCCTGCACAATTGTTAAAAGCACAAATATACGAAAACCGTATTCGCAGACTTATTGCAGCTCAAATGTGGGAAGATGCAGAACACGACTTACTTATTCATTATCATGGGCTTAACCAGTTAACGCAGCATTTTGATACTGTACAAAAGTTAACTCAATGTGCGGTGGTCAAAGAGAATAAACCTGCTTTATTTAGCGTTAAAAAGCAAATTACTGATTTACTCAATAGTGATAATCAATTTGCGTTCAAGGCGTTTGAGATCACACCTAAATACGCAGTCAGGCTTGCTCAAGCAGCTGATTTAGTTAAAGAGCTTGAAAGCATTTCTATATTGCTAGTCGGTCATACCGACTCGATGGGAGAAATGGCCAGCAACTATGAACTTGCTTTAAAACGCGCTGAAACGGTTAAACATTGGTTAGTGGTTTATGGTGTGCCAGTGCAAAGTATTACAACGCTTACTCAGGGCAGCTTAAAACCTTACAGCGATGAGCCACAAACCGACTCAGTGCGTCATTCAGACCGCCGTGTAGAGGCCATAGTACTTGACGCCAACACCAATAATTTACAGGACAATAAAGCTAAATCGTTAGTGAGTTGGACCAAAATTATTAAAAGTAAGCAGGAGTAAGTTATGAGATATTTATTAACAATCGCATTATTACTTTTTTCGTTTCATGCTTTCTCAGTTTCTAACGCTGATGACGATACGGTGCAGGTAGGCAATAAATTATTTTTGTATATTCCTGGAGAAGTCGATTTTGATAAAACCTTTGAAGTTGACAACAAAGGGCAAATTAATTTGCCCGAGGTTGGGCAATTTGTTGTAGCTAACAAAACTATATCACAAGTTGAGCTAGAGCTTACTCCAGTGTTAGGTGGCTTATTTGTAGCAATGGATGACTTTTATGTAGAGATACGTAGCAGAGATATTTTTATTAATGTTATGGGCTACGTTAATACGCCATCGCAAGTGAGTATTCCTGCAGATGGTAATATCCAAATGGTGATTTCGAAAGCAGACGGTTTAAGACCCGGGGCTCAGCTAGATAGATTGCAAATAAGACGTGGCGAAGAAATTATTGAGTTTGATTACAAAGCGTACCTAGATTCGGGCAATATTAGCTTATTACCTGCGCTTAAAAGCCAAGATACCGTATTTGTGCCCGTTTCACCGTTACTGGGTAATGTACAAATAGACTTTGATGCCCAAACACTCAGTGCAACTGGAGATGCCAACGACGGTAATGCGGTCACTATTTTAGGCGAAGTACATAACCCGGGAAGTTTTTCATACAAAGAAGAAATGACTATTTTAGATGCGCTTATGCGCGCTGAAGGGGTTACGCGTTATGCCGATGTTACTAAAATTAGGGTGATTGTAGATAAATCGCCGGTTATTTTTGATTTAAAAGCGTATTTAGATAAACCATCAGGTAGCACTATGCAGTTATTGCAGCCGGGTTCGACAGTATATGTGCCTATTATGGTTGATGATGTAAACACGACTTCTCGTACCGTTTATATTATGGGTGAGGTTCAAAAACCAGGTGCTTATGAAGCGGCAGACAGTACCAACTTTTTGGATATTTTAGCGAATGCTGGTGGCCCAACTCGATTTGCTGAAACCCGCCATATAAAAATATTAACACCAGAAGGGGAAAGCATTTTATTTGATTTACAAGGCTACAGTGAAGGGATGGTAACCACAAAAGTGCCCGACTTAAACCCGGGCGATGTTATTTTTGTTCCAGAAAAAACAGACGTCAATGAAAAAAGCTGGCTTAAAATTCCGACCAAACGCGCCATTAAAATAATTGGTGCCATTACTTCTCCGGGCAGATATGAGTGGAGTAATGAAATGGACTTTACCGATTTATTAGCACACGCAGGCGGACCTACCAAAGGCGCTAATATCAACGATATAAAAATACTTAGAAACGGTGATGTAACCCAGCGTTTCGACCTTGAAAAATACACCATAACAGACGGTGAAACACCATTGCCAAACCTAGTTGCCGGAGACACTGTCATTGTAGAGGAACTCCCCGTTGACCCTGCTGATAATAAATCGCAGTGGATACGTCAAGAGTCAAGCAAGTCTATTTATATTATGGGGCAGGTTGGTTCACCTGGGCGTTATTCGTTCAACGAAAACATGCATTTTATCGATATTTTAGCGGCTGCTGATGGCCCAACAGGGACTGCAGATATTCGTAATATTAGAGTAACTCACAGAAACGGTAATAGAGCTAAAGTGAGTAAGTTAGATTTAGCGATGTACTTTGAAACCGGTGACGAAACATTATTTCCTAATGTATTACCAGGAGACACTATTTTTGTTCCAGAAAAAAATAAAGACTGGCTACGTACACCTAAAGAACGCGTAGTACGCATTATGGGGGCGGTACAAAAGCCAGGTAGATATAACTTTGACGACACAATGAGCATTTTAGATGTATTAGCTGAGGCCGGCGGCCCTTCAAATTCTGCACTCATTGATAAAATAGTTGTGGTTAATCATTCTTGTTGTAAAGAGCAATCAAGAGTGTTTGATTTAGAAGCCTTTATTAAATCGCCAAACTCAGCAAATATTCCAGTCCTCAGAGCAGGGGATACATTATATGTTCCTGATAAAGGGCAAGACTTATTAAGCCAGTTTAAAGAAAATTTCCTGGATGTAATTACCATACTTGCGTTAGTGGTGGGCTTATGAAATTAATACCAAGTCAATATCATGAGTTAGAAGTGATATGTAATACCATGATTGATAACGATGCGCGATGCGTAACGTTTATATCTTTATGTGGGGCTGAGGGGGCATCTACCGCATGTGTGAGCGTTGCAAAACGCTTACAAAGCCAAAATAAGTCGGTGCTTATAATTGATTTAAACCCAATTAATACATTTAACTCAGACGATAAGTTACCCGATACGTGCAGCCCGTGGCGCTTTGATGATATTTCGTGCCAGTTAGGTGTTACCAATTACCAAGAAGTAAATTTGCTTACAATTAAGCATTTAGCGGCTATTGAGCCTGCTAAAAACAAGCATGTATTAAATGACGCGATTGCTCGCTTAAAACAAGAGTATGACTATATTTTAATAGATATGTCGCCGGCATTAAAACTAAACAGAAACAATGTACCGCTTCATTCTCTAAGTTTGTGTAGTGAATTAACCTTTGTAGCCGTGGCACTTGGTGTAAATGACGAGGAGTCATTATGCAAAGGTATAAAAGAGCTAAAGCAAGCCGGTCATAGCAATATTAAATTACTAATAAGCCAACATAACTTTGCTCCACTGGGGGAGCGTATTATTAGTGTTTTAAATAAGCATAAAAACAAATGGCCTAAATTATGTAACAACCTTAAGTCGAAAATTAATAAACAAAGGTGGTTGTTTGAGCACCACTAAGGGCAATATGGATATTTTATTTGAAAGACGTTTTGAATTGCTTTGGCCAACGCTTAGCGAGATCAGATTGGTTCTTAAACATGTTTTGAGAGCACTTAACGTAAAAAAAGATGAAGTAGATGCTGCGGGTTTAGTTGCAACTGAATATTTAACTAATTTGATAAGGCACAACGAGGGATCAGAACAGCATATTTTTTTACGCATAAGCCAAGCTAATAACGATGGTTATACACTTACATTTATTGATGAGCTTACGCCTTACAATTTATTTGAAAAAAATAACTCTCAGTGGAAACTAGGCTCAGGCACTTTGGTTGAAGGTGGTATGGGAGTTGAACTGATTCGCCACTACTTCAAAGAGGCAGAGTACGCATCAGATAAAGGTAAAAACTATTTTACTTTCCCACTAGAGCACATAGATAAACGACCCACCGTTATATACGTTGACGATGATGTTACCCAGCTCGCACTTATGAGCGCCTATTTAAAAGATCACTTTCAAGTTGTTCCTTGCGAAAGTATTGAAGCCGGCTGGCAAGCAATTTTAACTGCCGATGCACGAATATTGCTGCTTGACCACAAGCTAAAAAATGGAACGTGTGAGCCACTTTTAGAAAAGCTCAACCAGTCAAATTTAAAGTCACAGTTATCGGTTGTTATGCTAACAGGTGACGATAGCGAAGAGGTAATAAGTAAAATTAATCGGTTAGGTGTAGATGACTATTTAATTAAGCCAGTTAAAAAAAATAAATTGCTGCAGAGCATTGAACGAGTAACACACCGTTTTGCTTACTTATCGTATCAAACAACATTTGAATCTACACCGTCTAAAATTCATTTACAAAATGATAAAAGCGCGCATCTTTTTGGGTCTATTAGCTTGGGAAACGGTGGTGACTTTTTTATGCCCATTAACGATGAATGCAGTGCATTTGTGCTTGGCGATATGATGGGGCATGGTTTGCAAGCGCTTAAAGAAAGTTTTGCAATTAAAGGGTTTATAAGTGGTTTTTTGGCCACCGGTTTGCCTTATCAAAATATGTTAGCGGCACTTAATAACGCTTTGTATAAGCAGCAACTTTGTAAGTCTAGTTTAGTCACGCTTGTTATTTGTTTTATTGAGAACAATAAACTATTTTGGTTAAATGCCGGGCACCCGCCGCCAGTTGTAATACTCAATAATGGCAAAGTACACCAATTAACAGGCACAGGACCACTGTTGGGTCTGTCAAAAGAGCATAACTACACACTATACGAAGCAGGGCTTGACGATGTTGAACATATTTTGTTGTACACCGATGGCTGGACTGAAAATCGTTTCACCGATAAAGATGAGATAGGTGAACTAACTAAAATTATTCCTCAAGATTGTAAAACGTCTGAAGAGTTTGCACATTGCTTGTGGAAAAATTCACAAGTTACCCTTTCTAAAGAAATTGACGACGCCTCATTAATTATAATTAACTGAGTTTGCATTACTTGACACTTTATAGCTATATTAAAGGCATATATTCTATCTGTTTGAATTTATGGCAACTTGCCAACTGAGACGACTTTATGCCACCTACAGTTCTAATCGTTGAAGATACGCAGTCTTTAGCAATGATGTACCAATCCTACTTATTACCAACGGGTGTTAATACACTTGTGGCAAGTGATGGCCAAACGGCCATGGATATAATTAATAAGGTTCACCCCGATTTAATTGTACTTGATGTTATGCTGCCTGATATGAATGGGCTTGATATTTTAGCGACATTAGAACCCGATAACTCGCCTCAAGTTGTTGTATTAACTGGTCATGCAACAAAAGAAATGGCTATTCAGGCAATAAAACTAGGCGCGAGTGACTTTTTAGAAAAACCAATAGAAGCAGACCGCTTCAGAATAACGGTTAACAACGCGCTTAAAATTAAAAACTTAAAGCAAACCGTTACACAATACAAAAATAAATACGAAAACGGAAAGTATTTTGATTTGATTGGCAGCTCAAAGCAAATGCAGTCTGTTTATCAAATTATAAGTTCGGCGTCTGCCAGTAAGGCCACTGTTTTCATAACAGGTGAAAGTGGCACGGGTAAAGAGTTGTGCGCACGAGCTGTTCATCAAGCGTCTAATAGAGCGAATAAGCCTTTTGTCGCCTTAAATTGTGCAGCAATACCAAAGGATTTAATTGAAAGTGAAATTTTTGGGCATTTAAAAGGGGCGTTTACTGGCGCCATTGCTAATAGAGTCGGTGCTGCAGGGCAGGCTAACGGCGGGACGCTGTTTTTAGATGAATTGTGTGAGATGGACATTAATTTGCAAAGTAAACTTCTGCGATTTATTCAAACAGGGAGCTACCAGCAAGTGGGTAGTGAAAAAGAAGTAAAAGTTGATGTTAGATTTGTTTGTGCAACTAATAAAGACCCGCTTATTGAAGTTGAAAACGGCCGTTTTAGAGAAGATTTATATTACCGACTCCATGTTATTCCTATCGAGCTGCCACCTCTGAGAGCGCGCGGAACAGATATTATTGAAATTGCCGAAGCCTTATTTGTAAAATTAGCTTTAGAAGAAAATCATCCTTATAAAAGTATTTCAGAAGGCGTAAAACAGTTGCTTATGCAGTACAGTTGGCCAGGCAATGTAAGGCAGCTCGAAAATGTGATCCGTAATGTATTGGTACTTCATCCTGAACAATATATTGATACCGATATGATCCCCGCATTACCGGTCAGTACAAAAACGCAGACGCAACACACGCCAATTATCAGCGAGCAGCCAGTAAGTACTGAAACACCCGCCTTTGATATGGCAACATCACAAAGCGAAGTTAAACCCCTATGGCTTGCAGAAAAAGAATACATTGAGCACGTTATAAAAATATGCGTGTCGAATGTGCCTAAGGCTGCATCACTGCTCGATGTCAGCCCTTCTACACTTTACAGAAAAATTAAAAGCTGGGAAGAGCTCGAGTAACTTTATGTACCTGTGTAAGCTTTTTGCAAGAGCAAAAATTGTTGTTTTCCCGAAAATCGCTCCTCAAGGATGTTATACGCGTTATTGATAATGTTTTTAGTCTGTTCTTCAGGAAGTAAAAGCAGCTTTTCGACCTGATATTGGCAGTGCTGTGCATTAGCTTCTAACATTAAAAAACCTGTTTCATCGTGTTTGATAATACTAGGAATTGCACCAACAGCACTGCTAATTATAAACTTTTGCTCAGAAATAGCCTCAAGCAATGCCATGGGAAGTCCTTCTTCCCTAGAGCAAATGAGCAACACATCAATTTTGCTCCATATATCATTACGTTCAACAAGGCCATGATACTGAAGATTGTGTAAGTTCGGTACCTCACCTTTTAATGGGCCATCTCCAAAAATATGAAACTTAATGTCTAAATCTTGCTGCATGTTTTCAGCTAATCTACAAAATATATCCGGTCCTTTTTCAAAAGATAGTCGCCCCACAAAACCAATATTTAAGGTTTTATTATCACACCGATTAAAGTGACTGTTAGAAGAGTTTATTGCGATGAAGTTTTCGAGCAAAGTGGCGTTTTTTAATGATGCTTTTATTTGCTCTGATACGGCAAAATTGGTCGATAATGGAGAAAGTAATTTATCTAGCTTATTGTAAATTTTTAACTTACCGGTACCCGCTTCGCCAGCATGATAGGTACTAATACAGCGATGCTTTGTTACTTTACATGCTAAACGGCCAAATATTCCTGCTTTGTAGCCGTGGGTGTGAACAACCGTTTTTGAGTCAAACGTTTTTAACTTTTTAAGTAAGCTGCTTAAGTTTCCTTTTAAAAATTCATACCTTATATTTTCTTTATTAAGCAGAGCATAAAATGCTTGATTTTTATGATCCTCATAAAACATAATGTTATTGCTAATGCGGTTTTGAGTAAGAAGCTTTGAAAGTTCAACGAGGTGTGTTTCTATACCACCGAGCATCGAAGAGTCGACAAATAAAACAACGTTGTAATCCATAACTGACCCCAAAAGATATATATGATTAATTACTCAACAATTGAACAGCTCAAAAGTGATGTAGGCAACGAGTTAGCAGTAGAGCTGCTAAAAACGTTTATAAACGAATCTAAAAAAACAATTGATATTTTGATCAATACACAAAACCTCAGTGAAATTGAAATTAGCGCGCATAGTCTTAAAAGCAGCGCGTACAGTTTTGGCGCTTCGGGTCTTGGAGACACGTGTAATTCAATCGAGTCCATTGTAAAAATTGAGCATAGCGCTGAGGATCTCAACAGTTTGTTAAAAATAGCTGATGAGCAAAGCGCAGAGACGTTTAAACAGCTAGAATCCATTATCCAAAATATTTAAAAATGATTACTCAATTGAATGGGCATTTTTAGTAATCCAGAAAACACATTGTTTAGCTCATCTATGTCATGCAAATGAGCCCTGTTCTTAATGATGTTTTTGCTGCCCTGTAATATTTCTTCAATTGCAGAAGGCGGAATGCTCAAGTCGTACAACTTAAATCCTAGTTGCTCTGTAAGCCAATCCACACCAGCGGTTTGGGTGTTTTTCATTACGCTTTTTTCTTCTTTTGAGTTTTCAATAAAAATACGACACGCCGATGTTTTTTGAATAGCTGCCGCTATATCATTAACTAAAAATGCGGGTAAAATACTTGTGATAATGCTGCCTGGGCCAATAATAATTAAGTCGGCTTCTAAAATGGCGTTTACACAGCCGGGACCTGCAGGAACATTTTTTGATAGTGATACACTTTTAGGTAAAGAAGTCAGTGAATCAATTTCACATTCGCCCATTACTTTTTCATTGTTATTTAATTCAGCAACAAGGTCAGTGGGTACTTCTGTCATGGGTAATACGGTTTCTGTATTGCCAAGCATAATATTAAAATGCGCAATGGCTTTGGTTGCAGATCCGGTCAGCTCCATTAAACCAAGTAGTGTTAAATTACCTAAACAATGATCAGCAAGTTGTCCTTGTGTAAATCTATGTTCGTAAATTGCGTTGAACGTAGATTTTTTACCTGCAAGCTGCAAACAGCAACGGCGTATATCTCCAAGCGCAATGGTTTCTTGTGAAGCTCTAATTTTACCTGTGCTACCACCATTGTCTGTGGTTGCGACAATGGCGGTTATATTACTACTCATTGGCTTAATTGCGCTTAAAACCTGAGCTAATCCGTGTCCGCCACCAATACACACTATTTTCATTTTTGAGCCTTTGAATTTTTATTTATTTCACATGTAAACTGCATTTATTATTCCAAAAGTTTTATAACAATTAACATGATGATTTATATTGTTTTTTAATCTATATTTAATTGAGCAAGGCCCATTTAAAATTTCCCTTTTGCAAAACGCGATGCATATTGATGAGGAAAATGAGTGTGAATAAAACAGAACATCTGTGTGTATCTGAATTACAAAAACATTTAATAGATTTAGCTAATTGTGAGTACGGCGCTGATTTGTTGAATCTGTTGAGATCGGTATTTGAGTCAAGGCTTAAATATACTGACTGTATAATCATCAATAGGTACAAATATAGGTATTACGAGACAATAGCGACCACTAATGACCAGTTTAGTAATAAAATGTGGTCTGAGTGTTCTTTGTTTACGCAAACAGCTGAGCACGGTTATGTTATATGCCAATACCCTCAACAAATTGAAGAGCTCGAATTTTCGATTTTATATTCAATTCAAACATTAAAACTAAAAAATTCTTTATTGTTTAGTGTGAACACACAATTCGATAAAGGCATATTTATTTTTACAAATGTAGATGCACAGCAGTGCGAACAACTTGTTAATTCAGACACAATAAAAATATTGTTGCAGCAGGCGTTTTTTACGTTAATAAGTCAAATTAAGTTAGCTAAACAAACGAACAAAGCTTTATCGCTTATACATAAATTTACGACACTCTCTAGCCTATTTAAAGAGTATGGGTCAGAGTGGTTTTGGCGATTAAACCCGCTAATGGTATTTGAAAGTATTAATAATATTGAAACCATAGGGAATGTGTACGATCAGCTTTTTATTGGTCATAAAATTGAACACATCATTACAGATAATGAAAAGCAAAATACAGAAAAATGGCAGCAATTTAACCTGCTAATTGATGACCGTAACGATTTTCATAATTTTGAATTTGAGATTGAAGCCGATAAAAATTTTTGGGTCATATTAAGCGGTAAACCTCTTTATAATAAGTTAGGACACTTTTTGGGTTACATGGGGCTTGCAAAAAATATTACTATTTCTAAACAGCGCGAGTTTGAACTTCAGGCACAAACCTTAAAGGCAGAAGAAGCAAGCCAAACAAAATCTAAATTTTTGAGTGTGATGTCTCATGAAATTAGAACACCTATTCATGCCGTTATGGGTATGATTGAGTTACTACTTGATACAGAGCTTAGCCCCGAGCAACAGCAACTTGTTAATTATGCTAACTCTAGCACTGAGATCTTATATGGTCTAATAACTGATGTGCTCGATTTTTCAAAAATCGAATCAGGCACGGTTTCATGTCTAAAAAAACCATTTGATATAAAGCTACTAACTGAAAATATAGTAGGTCAGTTTAATATTATTGAAAAGTCAGATGATATTCTTTTTACAACGCACATCGATGAAAGCATCCCACAATACGTTGTTGGAGATCAGTACCGATTAGGACAAGTATTATTTAACATAATGAGTAACGCGTTTAAGTACACAACACATGGTCAAATAAATTTAAATGTAGTTTTACAAAATGAGCAGCTCGTTTTTGAAGTGAAAGACTCGGGTATTGGTATAGCTAAAAAGCATTTAGATTTAATTTTTAAGCCATTTAGCCAAGTGAATGACAGCATAAACCGCAAAAGTGAAGGGGTTGGTTTAGGGTTAAGTATTTCAAAAAATTTATTGGGCATAATGGGAGGAGAAATAACAGTAGATACCCAGCTTGGCTTAGGTAGTACGTTTACTATTTCTATTCCATTTGAAGAGGCCCACACAAGCGATATTGTTGATAATGTAATTTATACACAATCGGCACTGGCTATTTTAGTCGCTGAGGATAACAAAACAAATCAAGTCCTTATTAAGGCGTATTTAGAAAAGCTAAATCATAAAGTTACGCTTGCTAATCATGGGCGTGAAGCGATTGACTTATTTTCGCGTAAAAAGTTTGATTTAGTATTAATGGATATCATGATGCCTGAAATGGATGGTTTAACAGCAGCAGAATATATAAGAGATGAATTAGTCAGCGATGTACCAATTTACGCATTAACCGCTAATGCAGAAAAAGATAATAAAGCATCCTGTTTTAAGGTGGGAATGAATAAGGTGCTTACTAAACCAATTAAATTTCAAGAACTAGAAGCTGCTTTAAAAGGGGTCTTTCCACGTTGAAATAACGTAATTGATGTGTAGACACTATAAAAAATAGAACTTAGGATAAGTTAAATTTTATAGTTTAAGATGATTTGTATTTTTAGCTTTAGCCCAACCCACTATTTAATTATTAACTTGCTGTTTGCTAATAAATTTATAAGGAATATTATGTTTTTTGCCTTTTTCAGAGTTTTTATTTCAGCCCTTGTTATACCAGTTATACTCCTCTTAACTGCAACCAAAAGCTATGGGGTAGGATTTGAAACGTTGCCTAAAAAACAATTTAATGTCCTTTTATTCACCAAAAACGAAGGGTGGCATCATAAGTCTAAAACTAACGCCGTTAAAGCAATTGAAGGTTTAGCTAACAAACATCATTTTAATTTAGTTTGGCACGAAGAAAGTCATTATTTTAATGACAAATATTTAGCTAATGTTGATGTCGTGATATTTTTACTAACCACGGGAGATATTTTAAACACTCAAGAGCAAAAAGCATTTGAGCAATTTATAAAATCTGGAAAGGGGTTTGTTGGAGTTCATAGTGCGTCTGATACTGAGTACGATTGGCCGTGGTATCAAAGGTTAGTAGGGCGCTCTTTTAGTATTCACCCAGTTATTCAAACTGCAGTTTTAAGTAAAGTGGCCAATACTAGCTTTATTGGTTTAAATCATATGCCACAGCAAATGTTATGGACTGACGAATGGTACGAATTTGGTCCAGAACTGAGTAAATTAAACTATTTACTAACGGTAGATGAGCAAAGTTATAATCCACATGTTGACTGGGGCAATAATAAAATAGGTAAAGGTATGGGGGCGTTTCATCCAATTTCGTGGTACCAAAACTATGACGGTGGCCGCTCATTTTATACGGCTCTTGGGCATACAAGCGCGGTTTATAACAGTGAGTTTTTGACCGAACATATTTTTGGTGGCATATACTGGGCTGCAACGGGGAAAGGCTTAAATAAGAAGTAATTAACTCACGTTTGAAAGTTTGATGAGCTTCTTGGGCAGTTTATCCTTACAGCAGTTTGATTATTGCTTTAGTTTGGTGAAGTTAAATGTGTATGCGGTTTTTATTTATTAGCTTATAAACATTAAACGATGATTTATGCTCTCACTCAATGCTTTGCTGCCGCCTGATAACGTACATATCTGTTCATGGGCTATTTTCAGTATTTTATAACCAAAGCTCCTTGTTTAAATCTAAAGTAATCTATAGCAAAAACCTCAACGTTACTGTGTGTATTTTGGTGATTTTGCAATTGTGCATTTATAATAACGTAATTTTTTAGATTATATGAACAACCAAAATTTAATTTTTATCAACAAGTTAGGGTTTTTAGCGGCTGAAAAACGCACGTCTCAATAACTATTGTGAACATTTCTGATCTGTGTGGTTGGTTCTTAATAAAGTTTGCCTCGGTTTTAAAACCGAGGCTATGTCATTATAGGTAACGGTTAACAATATTCTCAAGCAGTTCTTGGCGTCCTGATACCTGCTCTGGGTTTATATTTTGTCCATGTACTAAGGCTGAAAGGCTCTCAAGTGATTGCTCACCATTTAGAATGCTTCGACCTAGCTCTTCTTTCCAGCCAGCGTAACGTTTTTCAACAAAGTCAGACAGCTCGCCACTTTCAATCATTGCTGCTGCATTGAGTAATGCTTTAGCCATTGTATCCATACCGCCAATGTGACCAATGAATAAGTCATCGCGTTCACACGATTGACGACGAAGCTTAGTATCAAAGTTAAAGCCACCTGTTGTAAAACCGCCGTTTTTTAAAATTTCATACATGATGAGTGTGCATTCGGCTACATCGTTAGGGAATTGGTCTGTATCCCATCCGTTTTGCATGTCGCCACGGTTAGCATCAATACTACCCATAATACCTTCTGCACAAGCAACCGCAATTTCGTGATGAAAGCTATGACCCGCAAGTGTTGCGTGGTTCGCTTCAATGTTTACTTTAATTTCGTTTTGTAAGCCATGCTTATGTAAAAAGCCTGCCACTGTTGCTGTATCGTAATCGTACTGGTGTTTAGTTGGCTCTTGTGGTTTTGGCTCAATTAATAATGTGCCTTTAAAGCCAATTTTTTTCTTATGCTCTATCACCATTTTTAAAAAGCGTGCGTACTGTTCGCTTTCTTGTGCAAGGTCTGTATTTAGTAGTGTATCGTAACCTTCACGGCCGCCCCAAAGTACGTAGTTTTCACCGCCTAAACGATGTGTAATTTCCATTGCATGTTTAACTTGCGCTGCTGCATATGCATACGTATTAGGATTAGGGTTTGTTGCACCACCTGCACAAAAACGTTTGTTTGAGAATAAGTTAGCAGTACCCCACAGTAATTTTACACCTGTACGCTGCATTTCTTTTTCGATAATGTTTGCTATGTGCGTTACGTTATCGTGACTTTCTTGAAGTGTTTTACCTTCAGGGGCAATATCAACATCATGAAAACAAAAGTAAGGAACGCCTAGCTTTTCGAAAAACTCAAAAGCTACTTTTACTTTTTGTTCCGCAAGTTCTAATTGGTTGCCGACAGGTTGGATCCAAGGACGGTCGAATGTACCTTCACCAAAAATATCAAACCCTGTAGAACAAAAGTTATGCCAGTAACACGCTGCAAAACGAAGGTGCTCTTTCATTGTTTTACCAAGAACGACTTTATTTTCGTCGTAGTAACGAAATGCAAATGGGTTTTTAGAGTTTTCACCCTCAAATTTAATTTTTTCTACGTTTTTAAAAAATTGCTCACTCATGATGTGCTCCATTAATTTTATAATCGTGTATTAAAAGTGTTTTTTTAGACTTTGGTAAAGTGCTTTGTATGCGCTGTATTGCTGTGCGTAAAAGTCTTGCATGATTGGATCTGGATCAATTGTCTGCGTTACTTTGCCGTTAACACACACTTGTTGTGCAGAGAGTTGTGTTACTGCTATTCGGGCAAGTCTTGCAGCGCCAAATGCGGGACCAACTTCTGAGCCTTCTCGGTAAATAAGGGGACGATTAAGTACACTTGCGATGATTTTCCCCCAGAGCGGACTTTTAGCGCCACCACCAATGACGGTTACATCGTCAATTTGCGCACCAGCATCAAGCAGTACTTGTTGTCCATCGGCAAAGGCAAAAGCAACGCCCTCCAGTACTGCACGGCCAAGGGCTGCTGCATCGGTATCACTGTCTAAACCAAAAAACACGCCTTTGGCATCGGGGTTATTGTGCGGTGTACGTTCGCCAGTTAAATAGGGTAAAAATATCACTGAACTTGGTTTGCTAAAGTCGCATTTACTCACTTGTTCAAGAAGTGCGCCTTCGTTTTCAAAACCGGTTAATTGAGTAACCCAGTTTAAACAGCTTGCTGCGCTTAACACCACTGACATTTGGTGCCAGGTGTTTTCAATACAATGACAAAAAGTATGTACTGCACCTTCAGGGTTAGGCAGGTATTTTTCGTTAGCAACAAAGTAAACGCCCGACGTGCCTAACGATAAAAATGCTTGTTTAGGTTTTACTACGCCAACACCGGCAGCGCCTGCGGCATTATCGCCACCCCCTGCAACAACGGGGACTTGCTCCATTCCCCATTTTTCAGCAACTTGGGCTGTTAATTTGCCTGTAATCTGTGTGCCTTCATATAGGGTAGGCATGTGTTGCTCTGTTAAGTCGCAAGCACTAAGCATTTTTTGAGACCAGGCTCTTTTTTCTACGTCTAGCCACAGTGTGCCTGCTGAGTCAGACATATCTGATGCAAAATCACCGGTCATTAAAAAGCGTAGGTAGTCTTTTGGTAATAATACTTTGGCTACTTTTACAAAGTTTTCTGGCTCAAACTCTTTTAGCCATACCAATTTAGGGGCAGTGAAACCCGGCATTGCTATGTTGCCGGTAATATTACGAGAATTAGGTTCGCGTTTCTCAAGCTTCACACATTGCGCTGCGCTGCGCCCGTCGTTCCATAAAATGGCGGGGCGAATAATATTATTGTTTTTATCAAGCAGCGTAGCGCCATGCATTTGCCCAGAAAGGCCTACTGCCTTTACCGATTTTAGTAATGCAGGGTGAGTATTTTTAAGCTCCTCGATTGCACTACATGTAGCAAGCCACCAATCGGTAGGGTTTTGCTCAGAAAAAAGTGGTGCAGGGCGTGAAATGCTCAAAGCTCCATTTGCTTGAGCAAGCAATTGGTCTTGCTCGTCTAAAATAATTACTTTTACACCTGAAGTGCCTAAATCGATACCAAGGAACATAAATGTTGCACTTAAATGTTGTCTTAATGTTAGCGCTAACATAATTGATTTGATATTGTTAAGTCAAGCTAGTTTTTAAACTATGCTTTATAATCAATACTTAAATTTGTTGCATAGTTAGTGATGCATTTTAGAAGTCAAAAATAAATTAAGAGAATAAATTTTAAATTATTGGCTAAAGATGATCTAAATTTATTGTATTTTATAGCGAGAGCTAAACGCCATTAATTTATTCAAAATTATATGTAATATGCTGTTCGGGTTTATTTTTAAGTGTGTTAATGAAAAGATATTTGTATTTTCACGGCCTTTGTTAGCGCTAATATCTGATATTATTATTTTGATTCTGTATTAATAGTAATTATTTAAAAAACAATGCAAACAATATTAGACTTTCCCATTATGTATAATAAAAAATTAAAGTTAATTTTAATAATCGATTGGTTGTGAGTAGGTAATAAGAAATGGCCGACCTTAAAAGAGCAAGAATACAAGATGTAGCCGAAAAGGCGGGCGTATCAATGATGACGGTTTCGCGCGTGCTCAACCAAGACAACAAGGTAAGCGACAAAACCCGCGAAAAAGTAATGGCGGTTGTTGAGCAATTAAACTACAGACCTAATGTGTCAGCTAGGCGCCTAGCTAGTACTAAGTCATTCTTTTTAGGACTGCTGTACGATAACCCAAGTGACTCTTACATAAGCCAGTTTTTATTGGCTGCGCTTAAAAAATGCCGCGCATTGGGCTACCACCTTGTTGTTGACGAAGCGCATAGCGATATTGACAAAACAATTGAATCGGTAAAGCAACTTATTGATGTTACACAGGTTGATGGCATGATTTTACTGCCTCCTATGTGCGACAACGAACAGGTTTTAGATGTGCTTACAAAAGCACAAGTACCATTTGTAAGAATAACGCCAGATACAAAATTAAATCGCTCCCCTTATATATGCATGGACGATTATCAAGCGGCGTTTGATGTTACAGAGCATTTAATAAATCAAGGGCATAGCAAAATTGCACATATTATTGGCGACACTAAACAAGGTGTAAGCCGTTTGCGTTACCAAGGTTATTTAGATGCACTGCGCTCTAATAAAATAATAACGCCTCCTGAGTATATAGAGCAGGGCAGTTTTACTTATCAATCGGGTATGGAAGCGGCAATGAATTTACTTTCGCTTGATGATAAACCTACAGCTATTTTTGCTGCAAACGATGATATGGCAGCAGGCGTGATCCCAATAGCTCAAAAACAAGGCATTAATATTCCAAGCGAACTGTCGGTTGTTGGTTTTGATGACACGCAACTTGCAACCATAGTGTGGCCAAATATTTCTACGGTAAAACAGCCCATTAATGAAATGGCTGAGCTTGCGATTACTTTACTTGCATCGGGTCAGTATAACGATTTAAGCAATGTAAAAAGCGTAGACTTAAGGCATATTTTAGATTTTGAATTAATAGAAAGAGAATCAAGCTCAGCCAATAAAAACAACTAAACAAGCGATTATTTAGTGTTATGTAGACGATTTAGAAAATTTGCTTAAAGTTCGTATCTATACTTTTTTATGAGGTTCAATCAAAAAGAAGGCAATGCGTCTAATCAATTAACAGAATAGACGCAAAGGGTTGTAGTTCTAAGTTAAATAATTCATGACGGTAAAATTATACGTTTTCTAGTTTCGTTCCTTTGGTTTCAGTTACTAAATAAATAACAAAAAGTACTGATATAAAAGCAAAAAAAGCATAGAGCGAATACGCAAGTGCAAGCCCTCCGCCAGCTAGCAGTATCGGAAAGGTCATGGTGACTAAAAAGTTAGCGAGCCATTGAGCAAGTCCTGCAACCCCTAAGCCTAATCCCCTTATGTTATTTGGAAATATCTCGCCGAGCATTACCCACATTACTGGACCCCATGAAAGATTAAAAAAGAATACATATAAGTTGGCCTGTACAAGTGCGGTAAAACCCCAGTCGCCAAGTTGTAATTGTCCTTGAGGGTCTATAGTGCCGTTAGAAAATGCAACAACTAAACCGACAAGTGAGAAGGTCATGCCTATTGATCCAATTAGTAAAAATGGCTTTCTGCCTATTTTATCTATAAGCGATAAGGTAATGAAACAGGCTACCAAGCTGATTACGCCACTAATAATATTGATAAAAAGCGCATCTGATTCTGAAAAGCCAACTGCTTGCCAGAGTACTGCTCCGTAATAAAACACCACATTAATACCGACTAGTTGCTGTAGTATGGCAAGCCCAATTGAAATATAAACTACAGGTTTTAGGCTAAAAGTACCTGCCTGAAATAAGTTAGTTATTTTTGTTTTTTCGCTGTTACCTAATGACTGCCTAATTTCTTCCCACATTGACTTGGCGTTTTTAGCACCAAATAACTGTGATAAAGTTTTTAAGCCTGCTTGTTGTTTGTTTTTCATTGCTAAAAAACGCGGGCTTTCTGGAATAAAAAGTAAAGTGACTAAGAACATAGTTGCAGGAACTAGCTCTATCCAAAACATCCATCGCCACGTATCAAAGCCAAACCAAAGTACGTCGGTGGAGTTACCAGATATTTGTACTAATGAATAGTTACTTAAAAAAGAGAAAAATAGTCCTAGAATAATAGCAATTTGCTGAATAGAAGTAAGCGTGCCACGTAAACGTGCTGGGGCAATTTCGCTTATATAAGCAGGTGTTATTATAGAGGCTGCACCTACTGCTAACCCACCAATTAAGCGATAAATTATAAACTCTCCCGACGCCCCTGCAATGCCTGAACCCCATGCACTGATAATAAAAAGAACAGCGGTCGCAAGTAATACCTTTTTACGACCAAAATGGTCGGCACTCTTACCTGCTATTAATGCACCAATAGCACAGCCTAAAAGCATACTTGCTACATTAAATCCTGTTACTACATTGTCTGAGTTAAAAGCACCTATAAGCCCATCAACTGTGCCATTAATTACACCGCTATCAAAGCCAAATAAAAAACCACCAATCGCAGCTACGCACGCAATAAAAAATATACGTAGCAAATTCTCATTTTCATTATTTGCTAATTTAATAGATGCACCACTGAGTGTGGGATCTGTTGCTGTATTTTCCATTTTATATTTCCTAAATTTTTATTATTTTTATAGAACAATGTTAGTCACTGTAAATTTATCCTTTGGTATTTTAATACCCTGTCCAGAGCCTACTGTTATAATTAAGCGTCCTTTGTAGGCAACGTCAATGCCTTGCTCATTAATATAAGAGAGTTTATTTTTAGGAATAGTAAATTTAATATCGTTTTTCGATTCGTTTTTTAGGGTAATGTGTTTAAAGCCCACTAATTGCTTATTTGGTGTTTTTACCGGTGCATCAGGCATAGAGATATAAACTTGAACAACATCGTCAGCTGAAAAACTGCTTTGGTTGGCAATTGTTGTTGTTAGGTTTAAGTCTCCTGAGTCTGCGTTTATTGAATAACGTGTGTTTTTGTATTTAAAATCAGCATAACTTAAGCCAAAACCAAACGGGTAAAGTACCTCACCTTCATAGTACTTATAGGTACGGTTTTTCATTGAATAATCTTTGAAATCAGGTAGATCAGATACAGACTTGTAAAATGTAATGGGCAATTTACCTGATGGGCTATAGTCGCCGTAAAGTAGGTTTACTAGCGCACTTCCGGCCGCTTCACCTGGATAGAAACCTTGGATAATTGCGTCAATATTTTCGTTTTCCCAATTTAATGCCATTGCACTACCGCTCATATTTACAAGTACGATAGGTTTTCCTGTCTGCTTTAGCTTTTTGAGTAAATTAAGTTGGCTTTTAGGTAAATTAATATTGGTGCGATCACCATGAGAGAACCCGTCTATTTGCAGTGGCATTTCTTCACCTTCAAGATTAGCACTAATGCCTCCTACAAATACAATTACATCCGCTTCATTAGCATTACTGAGTGCTTGTTGTGTAAGCCCTTGAGGGTTTTTCAACCAAGTAAGACTCGCCGTTGGATTAATAACGTTACTATGCCAATAGTGGTTAAATTTAGATTCAGCGTTTAGCTCGTAACTTTGATTTTTTTCAAGTGTTATAGCGCCATTAACGCTCTGGCCATTAAGTGTGAAATCAACGTTGTTTGATTTAAAATGATACTCAGCAGTTTCTTGGGGTTTAATGATTCCTGTCCATTTTACAGCAAATTCTTGTTCTATAGAGTTGTCAATAGGAGAGCGCTCCCAGCTAAAATCTAGGTTTTTTTCTATTTGACGCTTTACAGGTTGGCGGTCAAAATTACTTGAAGGATAGTATTGTGCAATTAATCCTGGTTGCATTTGATTATTATGATCTAGATGAAAAAAATGCTTTGCTTCAATAGGCTGGTAATGTGTATAAACTTCACCGGTAATACTTGAGCCTGCAGTATACGTAAGTTTATTTTTGCCTAAACGTTGTTCAAGTGCTAGTTTAGGTGTTATTGGAACTATTGGCATGCCATTGTAGTTGCCTAACAAAATAGCTTCGTTATCAGCATTTGGACCTATAAGGGCTATTTTTTCATTTCCCTTTAATGGTAATACTTGCTCATTTTTTAAAAGTACTAAAGATTTTTGAGCTGCTTCTTGTGTTAAAGCTAAATGCTTATTAGAGCCTACAATATCTATAGTAGTGTCTGAATATGGTACATTTTCGGGGTTATCAAACATGCCAAGTTTAAAACGGGCATACATCAACCGTTTTAAGGCTTTATCAACATCTTTTTCCTCTACTAAACCTTCTTTTACTGCTTGCGATAAGTAACTGTATGTATTGCCATGATGGTCGCCGCAATTTAAGTCAGTACCGGTTTTAAGCGCCATTGCAGCTGCTTTAGCCTCAGTATTTACGATGTTATGTGACTTTACATCGTAAAAATCTGCAATAGCACCACAGTCCGATACAATATAGCCATCAAAATTAAATTCATCCCTTAGTTTATTTTGGATAAGCTCATTGTTTCCACAAGCCGGCGTGCCATTTACGCTATTGTAAGCACACATTACAGATGCAACTTTTGTTTGTGCAATGACATCTTTGAATGCAGGGAGGTAGGTTTCAGCTAAGTCTTTCTCGGATGCTGTATAGTCGTCGCTATGCCTTGAAACTTCTGGGCCGCTATGTACAGCATAATGCTTAAGTGTTGCAACTGATTTTAAATATTCAGCATTGTCGCCTTGCAAACCATTTATAAAATTAACTGCAATTCGCGTTGTTAAGTATGGATCTTCACCGTAAGTTTCTTGTCCGCGTCCCCATCGTGGATCTCTAAATATATTAATATTTGGCGACCAATAGGTAAGGCCTGTGTACATAGAACGGTTATTTTCTTCTAAAAAAGCATGATGTTTAGCTCTGCCTTCATCAGAAATTGCGGTACCAACTCTTAACATCAAGTCTTCATCAAATGTAGCAGCAAGACCAATTGCTTGCGGGAAAACTGTTGCTTTCCCCGCTCTTGCAACACCATGCAGCGCCTCGTTCCACCAATTGTACTCTGGTATGTTTAAGCGCTCAATTGCTGGGGATTTATCAAATAGTTGAGCAACTTTCTCCTCTAATGTAAGCCTTGTTACTAAATCGTTTACGCGCTCATCAATAGAGGCTGATTCGTTTAAATACAGTGGAGGGGTCTGTATTGATTGTTCATCTTTAGCGCAGCCTACTAATACAGCAAATGCTGTAAGTACAAAAAGACTTTTTATATTTTTATTAACCATTGTTATCAACTCTTTATTTGTGTGTGATAAAAATAAATTAACAAAGGAAATTATTAACGTCGTCTAAGTGTAAGTTAAATATGAATTTGAACGTATAGATACACGTATTAACGTAAATTTATACATCTCTTAAAGATAAAAATAGTTAATTTTGTTAATATATTGTTTATTTTAAGTTTTATTTTATAAGTTATTGATTCTCATGGTTAATATATCAATGTGACAGTATTTAAACTCAGCGTCATGTTCAAATAAAAACTAATTTTGGCGTTCAAATAGATGTATTTGTGGTTAGTTAGGCGATTTTACCCGCTATTTATCTGATTCTAGCTTTGCATGATAACCACACACACTAAAAGGGTTGAAATTTAAAAAATACGATCAGTACTTTTTGAACTTCAATGAGGGAAATTAGAATGATAAAAAAACAGAACAGTACATTTAAGCTGTCCGTAATTGCATCTGCGATTATTGCAACGTCTTTATCCGGCAACCTATATGCAGCTCAAGAAGATGACAAAAAAAAACAACAAGACGAAGATATTGAAGTAGTAATAGTTCAAGGAACACGTTCAAATTTAATCAATGCACAGAATATGAAACGTGAAGCTGAAACCGTTCTTGATGCTATATCTGCAAAAGATATTGGGTCTCTACCGGATAGAAGCGTCCTTGAGGCAATAACCCGTTTACCGGGTGTTTCTATTGAACGATTTGCTGCTGCAAACGATCCTGATCACTACGGCGTTGAGGGAAGCGGTGTTGTTGTTAGGGGATTAACGCACACACGAAGCGAGTTTAACGGTCGTGATACGTTTACTGCCGATTCAGGGCGAGGGTTAAGTTTCCAGGATGTTCCACCTGAATTAATGGGCTCTGTTGAGCTGTTTAAAAATCAGTCGGCAGATATGATAGAGGGCGGCATTGCAGGCACGGTGAATCTAGTGACGCGAAAACCTTTTGATGCAGAAGGGCGTGTAGTTGCTTTTACACTAGATGCTAGTTACAGCGAATTTGCAGACGAAACAACGCCGTCATTTTCTGGCTTATACAGCGATATATTTGATTTAGACTCTGGCAGGCTCGGCGTACTTGTCAATTACTCGAACTCAGAGTTAAAAGCTCAATCAGACGGTGCACAAATAGGCCGGTACGAGCCACAAAATGAACTGGTTAATGGGCAGGCAGTGTTTGTTCCGCGAACAACACGTTTAACCAGAAAAGAAGATGATAGAAAAAGGGAAGGTTTTGCCGGTGCGCTCCAGTTTGAAAACGAAAGCAGAACGTTACTAGCAACAGCTCAATTTATACGTTCTGATTCGTCATTAGCATGGACTGAGCATGCGATTGAAATGGCAGATGATGCTGTAATCAACGATTTAGTTGCTCTTGAAGGAACCGAATTTGAAGTAACAGAACAAGGTTTGTTTGAGTCAGGTTTTATCACATCTAACGCAGGTTGGCGCGGAAATGATGCAGAGCGTCAACCATCTGGCGAGTTTGGTGCTCAGCATGCCATGGTTACCCGCTTTAGAGATCAAGATAATTTAGTTGACGATTATGGCTTTAATCTCAAATATCGACCAAACGATACATGGTCGTTTAATTTTGATGCCCAATATGTTGAATCCACTTCTGAAATTTTTGACTTTTCAATCATGGGAGCAACAAGAGCTGTAGTAGGCATAGAACAAAATGGTAATAATTTACCAGATATCACATTGCTAGATCCGGCTAATAATGACGACGCTGGTTTTTTTACTGACCCAAATAATTATTTTTGGCGCAGTGCTATGGATCATATCTCTGATAATGAAGGTGACGAAGTCGCTTTTGCAGCTGACACACAATATACATTTGATAGTGGCTTTTTTACCAGTGTTAAAGTAGGCGCTCGTTATGCTAAACGCGACCAAACAACACGCCAGTCTACTTATAATTGGGGGTGGTTATCAGAAGCATGGGCAGGTAATGGTAATGCATGGTTTGATGCCGAAGGTGATGAGCTTGGTGCAAGCTTAAACAATAGCTATGAGCAAATTACATTTGATAATTTTGCAAGAGGTGGTGTGCTAAACGTAGCATCTGAAGGTGCCTTTTTGTTTCCTAGCGAATCTTTAGTTAAAGATTACGCTAATGCTGAATCAGCGTTTGCATCTTTGTCGCCAAATTGGCAGCGTTTATCAAGCCGCGGTGACACAATAGGTAACTTTTTAAATAACGAGATTAATGAAACCTCTGAAGTTAATAATGCTTTTTACATCAAGGGTAATTTTGAGGGTGAATTAGGCAGCATGTTTTACAGCGGTAATGTAGGACTTCGTTATGTAAAAATTAAAAATGAAACTGATGGTTTTTTAACATTTCCAGATACAGTGGGTGACGTTAACGACCCATCAGACCCAGATAACTTTTTACCCCCTGAACAAGCCGCCTTTGGTAATGCAGGATTTACAGAACAAACAGCAAGCAGTGAATATACTAATATTTTGCCAAGCTTAAACGTTAAACTTAATTTAAAAGACGATTTAATTTTGCGTTTTGGTTTTTCAGAAGCCATTGCATTACCTGATTTAGGAAACTTAAGAAACTTTGTAAGCATAACACCGGAAGATTTGGTGATTACTTATGATGAAAGCTCAAGTGATAGACAAATTACAGACGCTCGTTATTCTCGTTATACGGCAAATTCAGGCAATCCATTCTTAAAACCAATGGAGTCGTATAACTACGACTTAGCGCTTGAATGGTATTTTTCTGAGGGAGTGGGGTCACTTACAACATCATTTTTCTATAAAGACATGAGTAACTACTTTATTAATGGTTCAGTGGATAGAGAATTTACTAATAATGGCGCAACACAGGTAGTACAAGTAAACGGTGCTACCAATGGTGATGAAGGTTCTGTGCAAGGGTTTGAACTGGCTTACCAGCAGTTTTACGACTTTTTACCTGGTGCCTTTAGTGGCATTGGTATGCAATTTAACTATACCTATATCGAGGAAGAAGGATCGCCAAATGCAGGGCTATCGCCAGATAAACCTGACTCAACAGAAGGCGATAATGTGGCATTTGAAGGATTACCTCTTGAAGGGCTTTCTAAGGATAATATCAATTTAGTCGCTATGTATGAAAAGTACGGTGTTAATGCGCGTTTGGCATACAATTGGCGTTCTGAATATTTATTAACAAGTAAAGACGTTATTACGCAGCTTCCCATTTATAATGAAGCTGGCGGTCAACTTGATGGTTCTGTATTTTATAACATTACTGACTCGTTTCAATTAGGTCTGCAAGCCACTAACCTAACTAACGAGGTTGCTCGAACTTCAATGCAAATAGACAATGATGGCAATCGAGCTTCTCGCTCCTGGTTCGCGAATGAGCGTAGGTTTAGCATTATTTTTAAAGGTAATTTTTAACCCTCTTAATAAAAGCACGCGTTATTTTTTATTTCGCGTGCTTTGCTTTTTTTAGGTAAACATTATGAATGATGCAAATAATATAAAATCGATTGTTATTGTAGGTGGTGGTTCAGCAGGTTGGATGACCGCCTCTGCGTTAGCGAAGGTAATTGGCTGCGATAATTGTCAAATCACTTTAGTGGAGTCTGCAGACATAGGTACTGTATCTGTAGGTGAAGCTACAATTCCACAAATTCAATTATTTAATACCATACTTGATATAGATGAATCTGAGTTTATACGTTTTACTAATGCGACGTTTAAATTAGGTATAGAATTTATAGATTGGAAAGAAAAAGGACACCGTTATTTTCACCCATTTGGAAGTTATGGCACTAATATGGAGGCACTGCCTTTTCATCACTTTTGGTTGAAAATGCAAAATGATCCTGAATTTTCCGACTTATCTAGCTACTCACTTGCATCGGTTGGTGCGTATGCAAATAAATTTATGCATCCGTCAACTCAGCAAAACAGCGCGTTAGCAGGTATTAATTATGCTTATCATTTTGACGCAACACTTTATGCTAAATTTTTAAGAAATTATGCCACAAGCAGAGGAGTGTGTCGTATTGAGGGTAAGGTTGACGAGGTAAACCTAAACCCAGTTTCAGGGGAAATTGAATCGTTAGTTCTTAATGATAATACGGTATTAGATGGTGATTTATTTATCGATTGCTCTGGTTTCAAGGGCTTATTAATTGAGCAGGCTCTGAAAACTGGCTACGAGGATTGGACTCATTTATTACCGTGTAATAAAGCGATTGCAATGCCGTGTTTATCAAAAAAGGCACTTAACCCTTATACTCAGTCTACAGCACAAAGTGCAGGTTGGACGTGGCGAATACCACTGCAAAACCGAGTAGGTAATGGGTATGTATATTCAAGTGAATTTATGAGCGATGATAAAGCACACGCTTTACTTTTAAATACAATTGAATCTGAAGCTTTAGCAGATATTAACCAGCTGCAATGGGTAACGGGTATGCGCAAAAAGAGTTGGAATAAAAACTGTATCGCTATTGGTTTATCAGCAGGTTTTGTAGAACCGTTAGAATCAACTGGTCTGCATTTGATTCAATCGGCGATAGCAAAATTAATGACATTATTCCCTAGTAAAGATTTTACACAGTGTGATATTGATTTATTTAATCAGCAAACTGAGACGGAATATCATCGTATACGTGATTTTATTATTTTACATTATAAACTAACAAATAGAGAAGACAGTGAGTTTTGGCGTTATTGCAAAAACATAGAAATGCCTGATTCTTTGAAGCAAAAAATAGAGATGTTTAGTGAAAATGGTCGTATTTTTAGACATGATAATGAGCTGTTTAACGAAACATCTTGGCTTGCAGTTATGCACGGTCAAGGAATTAAACCTAAAAGCTATCATCCATTGGTTGATAGGCTAACCCAAGATGAAATAAAGCGTAGGCTCAAAAATATAGAGTCGGTTATTAGCCGCTCTGCTGATGTTATGCCTGATCATGAGGCGTATATTTTAAAAAACTACATGCGCTAGCTTTAGGGATTTAACTCGAATTTTTGTTTTGGCTTTCCCAATATTCTTTTCTAAATTGAGTGGGGGTTACGCCCACTAGTTTTTTAAAAAATGTATTGAAAGTTGCTTTGCTGTTAAATCCTGCTTTATCCATAATGTCTAACATGGTCACTGTTTTATTTTCCTCTAAAAGTAACAGCCGTTTACTTTCTTCAACTCTGTAATAATTTATAAACTCAAAAAAGTTTTTACCAAAGTGCCTATTAATTATAGATGACAAGTTTCTTGATCCCATACTTAACTGACTTGCTAGGTTATCAAGTGTGAGTAAATGGTTTAAATAAGGCTTATTTTGTAGCAAATAGCTTTCGATCTTTTGTATTTTTTCGGGTTCAAACGAATCTGGTGCTTTATGCTGTTCAGCTGTTAGTTCATCGTCAATACCCTGAAATATTCTTGAATTACCAGCACTAAAGTAGATTAAACTTGTGATTAATAAAAGAATTGCATAATTAGCTGTAAGCCCAAGTAATTCATGGTCTACTAGAATACCTATCTCGTAAGACATAATAATACCCAAAGAGACAAATATTGAATTTAGGTGTACTACTAAAAAACCAATGACAAGGAATTTAAGCCAAGTTAGGTCGACACTCTCAAGCTCTGCAAACTCATTTTTAATGTTTTTTTGGTATTTTTGTAACTCTAAAAAACATAAAACGCTAATTGAAAATCGAAAGCACTCCCGAAAAAAATAAATAGCTCGGTCAATAAATGCTGTGGTTTCAATTGTGTCATTTTTAAGTACATCTAGTTTGATGCTATTTTCTATCATAAGCCAATCAACAGTGAAATAAGCGGCATAAAAAATGAACGGTATGAATAATAGCGAATCGCGTTTTTTTAGCTGATAGTTTTTGTTAACTAACGATTTGATATAAAGCAGAAGCAAAGGCACTTCTAACCAAAAAGCTAATCCAAATGTGTAAAATAGATTGGGTGATAAACTTAACGCAAACGCTCGAAATGCCTCACCAAAGTTAATAAGGTTATCCGTAGGAATTGCAGCTTGAGTTAATAAAAAGCAAGCAAGTAAATAGTTACTAAGTTTATTACCCTTTTTTAATGTTACTAAAAATACACTAAATGATAAGCATATAAAAATGGTAAAAATTAAAGCGAGATCGTGAGTGTTAAAAAGTACTTCTTTCACAATTTAATACACCTTTATTAAAATTTTTGTTTGGTACACGTGTGTTCTCATTGTCGTTGTATGTTATCTAATAATCTCTAATATTTAAAATAGCCGGGCGTTCAAATAGAGTAAATTGCGTGCATTTATACGCTTAAAACCTCTATTTGAACGACATTATGCCGCATTTGTAATAAAACTGTTTGCCACACTAACAAAGTATCAGGTTATTAGATTAATGAAATTAACTTATTCTTCATTTTTACTTGGCTCTTTTATGAGCTTTGCGTCTGTTAACACAGTTGCTAAAAACGATATAACACTTTGGCCTACTCTTGAACCAGCAATAAAAAAAAATGCAGAGTTGGAAACACGTATTACTCATTTAATAAGCCAAATGTCACTAGAACAAAAAGTGGGTCAAATGGTACAAGCAGAAATAACCTGGGTAACGCCTCAAGATGTAAAAAAATATCATTTAGGATCGGTTTTGAATGGTGGTGGAACATTTTTACACAATAACCGTAATGCGAGTGTATCTGATTGGGTGTCTTTTATGGACGAGCTTTATTTAGCCTCAATGGATACATCACAAGGCGGTTTAGCTATTCCCGTTACATATGGCATTGATGCAGTACACGGCAATAACAAATTTATTGGTGCTACTTTATATCCACATAACATTGGTTTAGGTGCAACACGTAACCCAGATTTAATTTATAAAATTGGAGAAGCCACAGCGAAAGAAGTTTTACTTGCAGGTATAGACTGGACATTTGCCCCAACACTTGCCGTTGCAAGGGATGATCGATGGGGGAGAACCTACGAAAGTTATTCTGAAGACCCTGAAATAGTTGCCAGCTATGCTAAAGAGATGATTGAAGGCCTTCAGGGGAAAGTAAACACAGCTAACTTTTTAGATGACGATCATATTTACTCTACCGCAAAGCATTGGGTTGGTGACGGAGGCACTTATCAGGGTATTGACCAAGGTGACAACCAAGAAAGTGAAAGTGATTTAATTAAAAATCATGCGGCGGCATATTTGCCAGCTCTTAAAGCAGGTGTGCAAAGTATAATGGGCTCTCATAATATGTGGAATGGCTTGCGCTTACACGGCAGCAAATATCTCCTTACTGATGTTTTGAAAACGCGACTTGGTTTTGATGGTTTTATAGTGGGTGATTGGAATTCGCACAGTAAAATACCCGGATGTAGCAATGATAGCTGTCCGCAGGCTGTTAATGCCGGACTAGACATGTTTATGGTTGTAGAAGATTGGAGGGCTTTTATAGGTAATACAGTAGAGCAGGTTAAAGATGGAATTATCCCTGTTGAACGTATAGACGATGCAGTTAGGCGTATTTTACGCGTTAAAATACGTTCGGGGCTATTCGATAAAGGGCTTCCATCAACACGTAAATATGCTAACCAAAAACAATTATTAGGTGCTCCTGAGCACAAAGCAATTGCTAGGCAAGCAGTTAGAGAATCGTTAGTGTTGTTGAAAAATAATAATAACCTTTTACCACTTAACCCAAATAGTAAGGTATTAATTGCGGGTGATGGTGCTGAAAATATGAGTAAGCAAACGGGTGGTTGGACAATTAACTGGACAGGCGAAGGTAATGTTAAATCTGATTTTCCAGGGGGAACGTCAATTTTTGATGGTATAAAGCAAGCGGTAAACAAAGCGGGCGGCAATGCAGTGCTAAGCCCTGATGGTAGTTTTGATGTAAAACCAGATGTTGCCATTGTTGTGTTTGGTGAAAATCCGTATGCAGAGTGGATTGGCGATCTAAAATCAATTGCTTATCAGGCTCATTCTCACCGTGACGCCAAATTAATCGAGTCATTGAAATCACAAGGTATAAAAGTTGTATCGGTGTTTTTATCGGGCAGACCTTTATGGGTAAACAGAGAAATCAATGCATCAGATTCGTTTGTAGCAGCTTGGCTACCTGGTAGTGAAGGTGTTGGTGTAGCTGATGTTTTGTTTAAAGATAATGATGGCAATATTCAATTTGATTTTAAAGGTAAGCTTTCCTTTTCATGGCCTAAATATGCATCACAAGTTGTATTAAATCGTTACGATGAAAACTATGATCCACTTTTTGCATATGGATTTGGGTTAACCTATAAAGATAATGTGATACTTAATAAATTAAGTACAAAGAATGACTTTATTTTTGAAACACCTGTCAACACCCCTTATCAAATAATGCAAGGAAGAGCGAAAGGGGACTGGAATTATCAATTGCAGTCGGGTGGACAAACAAAAGACATCCACACGCCATCAGGAAATATTAAAGGCTTAACGATGATTGAAGCCGATAAAAATATTCAAGGTGATGCAAAAGAATTTACGTGGAGTGGTGCTAATAATGCTTCTGTACTGATTAGCTCATCCTGGTACCGAGAAGATCTATCTCAATATTTGATCAATAAAAGCGCGCTAACGTTTGATGTGAGAGTCGAAACCCCTCCTAGAAATGAACTTTATGTTCAAATGGGATGCGCAAAAGGTAAATGCGCAGAGCTGAATATTTCGCCCATGCTAAAAGAGTTTAAATTGAACACCTGGAATACCGTTTCTATAGATTTATTATGCTTTGCTAAAAGTGGAGTGGAGTTTGAACGCTCGAGTGCCCCCTTTGTGTTAACAAGCGAAGGCGCAGCTAAAATACGAATTGCTAATGTTCAATTTGAACCCAATGCGCAAAAAATGGCCACTTTAAAGTGCAGTGAATAATAAACAAGAGCACTTATTATAACTTAATAGCAAGTGCTCTATTTTTTGCTTCGACATTATTTATACGAAAGGGTCATATGAAACATATTATTTTATCATTACTGCTACTGAATGTGCTTGCTCTGACCTCTTGCTCGGTATTAGTAAAAAAAAATCCTAGTAAATTAAGTAAGTTATCCTCAAATCAGCAAATTGCAATTAATCAATTAGGCTACTTAAATAAAAGTGAAAAAATTGCTGCAATACCGAACGTAACAGCTTCGCAATTTGATGTAATTAATGCGAAAACGAACAAGGTGGTTTATACCGCTCAGTTGAGCGCAGCTAAAATATGGACTCTTTCTGGCAATGATGGTCACAAGCTTGCCGATTTTTCTGAAGTTGTCACTTCGGGTCACTATTTTTTGCGTGTAAAGGGTGTTGCAGATTCTTCATTATTTCGAATTAGTGATGATGTTTATGATTCACTTAGTAAAGCCGCTTTAAGATATTATTATTTGAACCGCTCTAGTACTCCTATTGAAGAGAAGTTCGCGGGAATTTATGCAAGACCAATGGGTCATAAAGATGACATTATTGGCTATCATCCCTCTGCTGAGCCAAGGTACAAAGGCAAACGAATAGACTCACAAAAAGGATGGTATGATGCAGGCGACTATGGCAAGTATGTTGTTAACTCAGGTATTAGCACGTATACACTGCTTGCAGCGTTTGAACATTACCCTGATGTTTATAAAAAACAAACCCTAAACATACCTGAATCTGAAGATAACGTTCCTGATATTATAAACGAAGCCCTATGGAATCTTGAATGGCTGATCACTATGCAAAGCGATGATGGGGGTGTATATCATAAGCTAACAACTCGTGAATGGCCAGGGAATGAAATGCCACATGAAGATCAACGCTTACGCTTAATGATAGGGAAATCAACAGCAGCAAGCCTTAATTTTGCAGCTACGCTTTCCATGGCTAGCCGGGTGATTGAACCTTACTACCCCAATAAGAGTAAGCAATATTCAAATGCAGCCATAAAAGCATGGCGTTGGGCGCTTTTAAACCAAACACAATATTATGAGCAACCAAGTGATATTAAAAGCGGTGAATATGGAGATCATTATTTAAAGGATGAATTTGCTTGGGCCGCTGCAGAGTTATTTATAACCACTAAAAATAAAAACTTTTACACTATTTATAAAGAGATAAATATTGATTACGTGGCTCCAGCGTGGCGAAATGTATCGTACCTTTCTTTGAGTAGTTTGCTGTTTAAAGCAAAGGACTTATTATCTAAACAAGAATACGAAGCCCTTAAAATAAAGCAAAATGACTTAGCTGATATATATTTGAACCAACATAAAAGCAGTCCATACAATGTTGCTATGCAAAAATCAGACTTTGTATGGGGGAGTAACTCAGCCGCGTTAAATAAAGCGATGGTTTTGCTACAAGCCGCTCAGATAAATAAAAATAACGATTATAAAAATGCAGCTCATGGACTTGTCGATTATGTATTAGGGCGAAACCCTACGGGGTACTCTTTTGTTACTGGGTTTGGCACTAAAACACCTTTGTATCCACATCATCGAATTTCACACAGTGATAATGTTGTTGCGCCTGTACCAGGAATGCTTGTAGGTGGCCCTCATTCAGGACAACAAGATAATTGTAACTACTTATTCAATGAGCCAGCAAAATCATACGTTGACGATTGGTGTAGCTTTTCAACTAACGAGGTTGCGATTAATTGGAATGCGCCACTTGTGTATGTACTTGGTGCGCTCTCTGACTAGCAACTTTATAAGTTTTAATTTTCACAACTCAGTTGATTCTATTTATTGACCCAAGGAAAGCGCTATAAAAGTAGGGAGAAGATTTTCTTGAGTTTATATTTTTTGAATTGGTACGACTGCCTGGATTTGATTTACAGACCCTTGGACCGGGTTATTAAGGATAGGTAGAGCTTTTTCTTGAGTTTATATTTATTAAATTGGTACGACTGAGTGGATTTGATTTACAGACCCTTGGACCGGGTTATTAAGGATAGGTAGTGCTTTTTCTTGAGTTTATATTTATTGGATTGGTACGACTGAGTGGATTCGAACCACCGACCCCTACCATGTCAAGGTAGTGCTCTAACCAACTGAGCTACAGTCGTACAATTTTTGAGGTTTTACTTAAATATTGGTACGACTGAGGAGATTTGAGTTACTGACCCTCGGACCGGGTGGTCAAGAGTAGGTAGTGCTCTTTCCTTCAATTATACATCTGATTAATATTGGTACGACTGAGTGGATTCGAACCACCGACCCCTACCATGTCAAGGTAGTGCTCTAACCAACTGAGCTACAGTCGTATTACTATATTTAAGTAAGTGTTAATTGCTTAACAACGGCCGCTAATATATAGCGTGGCGGTTGGTGAATCAAGCACGTTTCGTGTTTTTAGGTTTATTTGCCGTTTTTTTATTCATATTGGGCTGATTTCACACGTTTTATAAAACTCTTGCCACCAAATAACATGCTGTTTAGCAGAGCTTTTCAATTGATTTAATAAATTGGTATTTGAGTTTGCTTTAATCAGCTGATTAATTTCATTTGTTGTTACACGTTCTTGGTACCACAGTTGATTTAATAAAGGCTGAAGCACTTCAAGAAAACCAATGAGTTGTGCTTGGTAAGGCTGAATTTGTGAAAGATAGAACTTTTGAAATATGTTATTCATTATTTTAGCTTTATCTTTGTTTTTACCCACTGGGCATAGGGTGCTTAAATTGATGTTACGCACCAACCCCGTGGCGATTTTATTTAGCCTTATTTGTTGCCTGACAGATTTAATTAATGATTGATTAAACCTATATTTATTAAGCGTTTCGAGTGCTTGGTATATTGCATCTGTGTTTATTTTGTCAAATTGAGCCTGAGCTAATTGCGCTTTAATAGCAGTCAGTTTACGCATAGCCTCAATTGTGTCGCTAAAGCCTGCTGGCTCTTTACTTAATTCTGAAGCGGTTAGTGACCACGTGCGGTTGAGCTCTGGTTCCTCAATAAGGGCTGCATTAAAGTAATATAGTAAATCAGCTTGTTTTTGATATTTTGCTTCATGTATTTTTTTATACGTTACTGAGGATTCATCGAGGGAGGCTAAGCAGCTGTTGGCGTGTTGAATAAAGTCTATTTGATATTTCAAACGCCCTGCAGCGGTTGCTGTTTTACCCAGTTGGTTATTGTGCTCACTTATCACCACATTTAAGTTACAACTGCTTATTCCTGCAAGCTCAACTATACCCAGTGTTATTTTATTGTTGTTGAGTTCGGTTAACGGCTTTAATTTGAGTGAATTAAGCGCTGGGAGGTCTTCTGATTTGTTGCCGGTTATATTTTCAAGGCGTTTTATATAGGTGTTGTTTGTATTACTGGGGGCCTCTGTGCAAGCGGTTAGCATAGTAGCCGGTATTATTAGTAACACGCATACTAATACTGACTGCTTTATGTTATTTAAATTAAGCTTGTTGGCTAATAAATGGTTCATGTTTAAAGCGCTTACTAACGGTTATCATTAACAAAATGGCTGCAACAGTGAGCCCGACAATTATACCAATCCAAAATCCGTGCGGCCCCATAGCCGGCACAATTATATCTGTTCTTGCCAATACGTAGCCTAAGCTAAAGCCGATTAACCAATACGAAATAAACGTGATGTAAGAAATAGGGGCTGTGTGTTTTAATCCTCTTAAAATGCCATTTGCTGCAACTTGCAGGGCATCGGGTAGTTGATAAATACAGGCTAAAATCATAATTGAGGTCGCAAGGGCAATAACCGCAGGGCTGTCTGTGTATAGCTGGCTTATCACATCACGACCTATAAATGTTATAAACGCTAAGAACAGTGCGATTAATATAGAAAGTAGATAACTTGTCGATACGGCTATTTTTAACTGTTCAAACTTGTTCTGACCATACAAGTTACCAATTCGAATGCTAATGGCAATAGAGAGGCTTAGCGGCATCATAAACAGTAACGCGGTAACACTTGCTGCAATTTGATGGCCTGATACAGCAACCGCTCCTAAATGGGCAATAAAGAGTGGAATACACGCAAAAAGTGTTACTTCAAAAAAGGTAGCCAAAGAGATAGGAATACCTAATTTTGTAATAGTGGCGATAGTCGTTATATTTGGTTTTTCAAACGGTGTGAGTAGCCCTTTGGCATCTATCTTTTTACTCATTTGGCAATAAGTGACCTGTGCTAATGCCATCACTGTTAAAACAATAGCTGTTGCTATACCACAGCCAGCTCCGCCATAGGCGGGAAGGCCAAATAAACCATTTATGAAAATGTAGTTAGCAGGAATATTAACGGCTAATCCGAGTAAGCTAATATAAAAGGCCGGCTTTGTCATGCCCATGCCTTCGGTCATGTTTCGGTAGGTTGTAAAAAATAAAAATCCAAACACTCCCCATTTAACAAATTGGATATAGTCGAAAGCGAGGCTCGCAATAGCAGGGCTTGTATCTAGCTGTAATATAATAATGTTGGCCAAGTAGGCAATACTAAAGCCTGTAATACACAGTAAAACGGTTAAATATAAAGCTTGTTGAAAATAGTGGCTTATGCCTTTTTTGTCATTGGCGCCGGTAAATTGTGCAATTATGCCAGTTAGTGCTAACAAAATACCTTGCAACGCTAAAAGTAGTGGGTTCCAAATACCAGTAGCAATAGAAAGCGCAGCTAGGTCAGTAGGGCTGACCTGACCTGCCATTATGGTGTCGACCACCGACATTAATATAAGGGTAACTTGTGCTAAAAAAACAGGCAGCGCGAGAGAAATTAAACGCTTAGCTTCCCAATTACAAAAGGTCATAAAAACAGCTATTTAATGAGTAAGGCTGTAATTGTAATCTATTGTCTTTGAAATAAAAATCTAAGGAGTGAATGATTTTATAATTCGATACGTTAAACTATTACTTTGTCATAACTTAACGAGATTTTATGTTTACAGGTATAGTACAAACTCAAGCTACTGTGGTGTCTAAAACCCATAATGAGGGTGTGTTACGTTTAGTGGTGTCGGTGAGCGATGACTACGTAAAACACCTAGATTTAGGAGCCAGTATTGCGATTAATGGGTGTTGTTTAACAGTAGTAAAAGTTGAGCTAAGTAACCAAGATGTAGTCGCGCAAGTTCACTTTGACGTGATTGACGAAACACTTCAATTAACTAATCTAGGGCTTCTTGAGCTGGGCAGTTTAGTAAATTACGAGCGCTCTGTTACTTTTGGCACAGAACTGGGTGGGCATATTGTTTCGGGACACATTCACTGTTCGGCTAAAATAAATCAAATAATTAATACTCAAAGCAACTGCAAAATTCAGGTAAGTTTACCGGTAAAGTGGCAAAAATATGTATTGTATAAAGGTTTTGTTGCCATTAATGGTGCTAGTTTAACAGTAGGCGAGATTGACGAGCAGGGCTTTTGGTTGCATTTGATCCCAGAAACTTTAGCAATTACAAACTTAGGTAAAGCGCAAGTGGGTGATGAGCTAAATATAGAGGTCGATCAGCAAACTTACACTATTGTTAACACCGTAGAAAACTACCTGCGTCATCAAAATTAAAAAATTTGTTCGTCGTCACTGTCTACGTGTAGCTCTAATTTATTGTGTGCATGGTCTATGTGCATATTTAAATGGATTGGGTTGCAACAGGCAGTGCAGTCTTCAATGTAGTCCTGATCGCCCATGCTGGCATCTAAATCCAAATGAATGTGGTGTCCGCAAAACGGGCAGCTAATACGTTGTGATAAAAAGTCTTTCATAATCACTCCAAATACAAATAACTTAAGCTGAGCTTGGAATGTTTTTATTCTAACCACGGCTTAATGACGCAAAACTGAACTCCTTAGAACCCTTTAAATATAGTCTGTTTAGCGTGTTATGACAGTTTATTTACACTTATTGCATTAGCTTATCGATATGTTGTTTAGCTTCAGTAAGATAGTGCCCAGCAAAAATATTTGCATGATTTAAAATAGGGTATAGTTGGTAAATATGTTTACGTTTTTGATAGCTTGGTAAAAGAGGGTATTGCTTATTATAGGCTACATAAAATTCATCGGGTAGTGGCGCAAATAGCTCGCTCATTGCTATATCCACTTCCCGATCACCATAATAACAAGCGGGATTGAATACGGTCGGTACTCCTTTTAAAAAGCCCAAGTTGCCTCGCCAAAAATCACCATGTAACAAAGATGGGCTCACAACATGACTATGTAGTTGTGCTTTAACTTCACTAATTATGTGCTCGGGATTGGCAAATTTAATGCCTTTTTCGGCTAATAGTTGTAATTGCCATCCTATGCGTTCTTCGGCAAAAAATACACCCCACTTTTTGTGCCAACGATTTGGTTGAACTGTGGTAGCTAAGTGATTATCTATATCAAAGCCAAACATTGCCTGGTCATGCTTTTGGTGCATTTGTGCTAGTTGAGTGCCCATTTTTTGCCATTGGTAATAGGGCTGCTCATCAAGCTCTAACCACGAAAGTACGATAAATGAAAATTCAATGTTAGCACCTGATGTAATGCAGGTTGGAACATTAAAATAACTATTATTAGTAAGCATCTGTAAGCCCCTAGATTCACTTTCTAATCGCTCAAGCTCGCTTTTGAGCGCAATTTTAACAAAGTAGCTTTGTGTGCCATTGCTTATATGAAAATATCTATCGGTTGTTGTGCTTTGGAGTTGTCGCTTTTGTGTGTGTTTAAAGTCAGTATTTGTAGCTTGGCTAATGTGCTCGTTAATTGCTTTCCACATAATAGTTGCTCGTATTTTATACAGACACTTAAACTATGGCAAAAAGGGATTAATTTAACAAACTAAACGTTGTAAAATTAGCGAATGTGTCGCACAAAGTGACGCTAACTGTAATGGAGTAAAAATGAACAAAAGTTTTATAACCAATTTACTAGCAAGTATTTGTGTAGCTGCAGGATTGATATTTGATCAGCCAGTAGTTTTGTCGGTGGGGTTATTTGCACTTTCTGGCGCAGTGACCAATTTATTGGCTATTCATATGCTATTTGAAAAGGTGCCGTTTTTATATGGGTCTGGCGTTATTGCGCTCAAGTTTGAGAGCTTTAAAGTTGCTATACGAAACCTAATACTCACTGAGTTTTTCTCCGAACAAAAAATTAATAATTTACTCAACAAGGCGCAGCCTAATATCGACTTTGAACCGATCATTAGTAATGTTGATTTAAATCCAGCTTTCGATAATTTACTCGAGGTTATAGAGCAATCGCAATTTGGTAGCATGTTGGGTATGTTTGGAGGCACTGCTGCAATAGAGCCAATGCGTGAAAAATTTATTGAAAAAATGCAACTTTCGTTGGCACAAATTTCTCAAACAGAGGACTTCAAAGCGTTAGTAACGCGAACGCTTTCACAAGGAAATAGTGCTCAAGGGTTGCACAGCACAGTTCTTAAACTTGTTGATGAACGCCTTGATGAATTAACCCCTAAAATGGTGAAAGAAATAATTCAAACAATGATACGCGAGCACTTAGGTTGGTTAGTTGTTTGGGGTGGAGTATTTGGCGGTTTATTTGGTTTAATTGCGGGTGTTCTTTAAGCAATAAAGTTAAAAATAAAACTAAGCAGGTTATAGTTATGCCTGCTTAGCTATAACGTTTAAACATGTTATTGCGGAGACGAAATAACAACGATTTCAGGTGATGACACCTTTGCTAAATCTTTAATTGAAGTGCGAGTACTGCTTTCAATATTTAAGTAATTAGCACTTTTATCTAAATTATAACGCGCTACAAAATCACCCATAGGTAAGTTATTACACGTTAGTTTATTGCTAATAATGCTTTTTTTAACGTTCAATGACTGCTGTGTTTTGCGTAGTACATATGCTTTATTAGACGCAACAGCCATACAAATTTGTGTGCCTGGCGTTGAGTCGGCTGCTACAAATTGTGTTGCTGATACAGGTGCTGCTAATGCTGCACTACCAATTACAAGTGTTGTACATAATGCTGTTTTAAATGTATTCATTTTACTTTTCCTCGTTGTTTGCGGTTGCAAGCTAATTATTAAACTAATTAAGCAAAAAAGCTGTTAACCAAACGCAACAAGCTGTAAGCAAGTATGTTTAATGTACACACTTACTTATAGGCTCATGAAAAAGCATATTTTTAAGTGTGTTTTTTGACACACTTTCATAAAAATAATTTATTGATACTGACATATTTTTTTAGGCTGGTATTATCGCCCCTTAAATTGATGTGTAGATTTTTAGGATAAACAGTGAGTAAAGCGTTAGCCAGTTATTACCAACAAGCCTATGCCTGCGAACAACAACATTTTAATCAGTGTTTTTATTGTGGCTGCGAAGCAACGGAGCGAGACCATTGCCCGCCTCTTCATATGCTGCAAAGTATTATTGATTTAGGCGAGGATGCCGACTTTATTTCAATTCCTGCTTGTTATGAATGTTATGCGTTATTACATAACGAACGACTAATGACGATTGACGAGCGCTTTACCAAAATTAAAAAAAAGCTGTCTAATAAATACGCCAAAGCACTGCGTGTCTACAATATGTGGGAAGAAAACGAATTAAGTGATATGAGTGATGAGTTTGCTCATAGTATTCAGGCCGGTATGAAATTAGGAAAAGAAGCCGCAGAGCGATTGGCATTTACTGGTTTTAGTTACGCCACTGAAGAGGCACGTGTCACAGTACGCGAAAAAACCAAAGAGTTTGATGTAGAAGGTAACGTTTTCACCGATTTTAAAGACGCACTGAATTACTGCATTACCTCTTTAAATGTGCAAAAAAGTGACTTTTATAAAATTTTAGTTGAAGACTACAACGGCGATTTTAACAAAGCCCTTAGTCAGTACCGTCATCGCCACGACAAGGTAACAGCGGCTAAAGATGGTAATACTCTTATTAAAGATTTTTCTAAATTACATAAGCAAAATTCAGATTTTGTAACTCGCACGGTCAAACATTTTATCAGCAAAGATCCGTCCCTCACCACAGAGGGCGCACTAGAAAAGCTATATAACAATTATATAAAAAAATAATCACGTAAATTCATCTTAATTTACCGCGTTTTCACCTGTTTTTTTAGCTTTATGCCCAAGCTTTCGCTAAAGTATTAAAAAAACAGGAGAACCAAACAACATGAATAAATTTGCTCCCTCTTTATTAGCAGTTGGCTTAGCCGCTGCACTTGTAGGTTGCCAAGAAAATGGCCCGCAAGATGATAAGATTACTATTAACAAAAACCCATACCCAAGTACTTACACGCCAATCTCTACAACAAGCACACTCATCACAAACGCGACTGTTCTTACAGGTACCGGCGAACGCTTAAATGACGCTGATGTACTATTGGTCGATGGTAAAGTACAGCAAGTAGGTAAAGACTTAACTGTAAAAGCAGACACAACGATTGATGCACAAGGTAAATGGGTAACACCAGGTATTATTGATGTTCATTCACATTTGGGTGCCTATCCAAATCCATCGGTAGAATCACATCAAGATGGTAACGAAATGACCAGCCCAAATACGGCCGAAGTGTGGGTAGAGCACTCTGTTTGGCCGCAAGACCCAGGGTTTAACCGTGCGCGCGAAGGCGGTATTACCTCGTTACAAATTTTACCCGGCTCTGCTAATTTATTTGGCGGACGTGGTGTAACACTTAAAAACGTGCCTGCGCATACAATGCAAGGAATGAAATTTCCTGATGCACCGTATGGATTAAAAATGGCATGTGGTGAAAACCCAAAACGCGTATATGGTCGTAAAGGCGTATTGCCTTCAACACGTATGGGTAATATGGCTGGTTACCGCACTGCGTGGATTGGCGCGCAAGAATATAAGCGAGCATGGGATAAGTACGATGCAGAATACGCAGAAGGTAAAAACCCTGAAGCCCCGAATCGCGATATAAAGTACGATACATTACGTGGCGTTCTTGAAGGCGAAGTAATGATCCACAATCATTGTTATAAAGCCGAAGAAATGGCGATGATGATTGATCTTTCTAAAGAATTTAATTATCACGCGGGTACGTTCCATCACGGTATTGAAGCATACAAAATTGCAGATTTGTTAGCTGATAATGGCTCGTGTGCTGCATTGTGGCCAGACTGGTGGGGCTTTAAAATGGAAGCCTACGACATGGTTCAAGAAAACGTTGCCATTGTTGATGCGGTTAAAAACTCGTGTGCCGTTGTTCACTCAGATTCAGACACAACCATTCAACGCTTAAACCAAGAAGCGGCTAAAGTAATGTACCGTGCTAATGAAAATGGCTTTGATATTTCAGAAGAGCATGCAATTAAGTGGATCACAACTAACGCAGCAAAGTCTTTAGGTATTGACGATAAGACAGGCTCGCTAGAGGCAGGTAAACAAGGCGATGTGGTTATTTGGAACCAAAGCCCGTTTAGCGTTTACGCAAAAGCTGAGCAAGTGTTTGTTGATGGTGCAAAAGTTTACGATAGAAACGATAGTACTTATCAGGCAACCAGTGATTTTATGTTAGGTCAAAAATAAGGAGCACCCAGAATGAAAAATTTATCACGTTCGTTTTCGCTATCTCTGGTTGCTGCCGGATTACTAGCCTCTGGTGCTGTAAACGCACAGTCATTGGCTATTATTAATGCAACTATCCATACATCAACAGAGCAAGGCGTATTAAAAGGCGCAAGCATTGTTATGGATAACGGGAAAATTACAGCTATTAACCCGGCAGAAGTAAGTGCTGATGAAATTATTGATGCCAATGGTAAAATTGTTACTCCTGGTTTTATTGCAAGCAATAATCAACTTGGTTTAGTTGAAGTGGGTGCGGTTGCAGGCTCTCGCGATGCGGGTGACGACAAAGCAGGTATAGATTTTGATGTGAGCCTTGCATATAACGCACATTCAAGCTTAATACCTTATGCACGTAAAGGCGGCGTTACACGAGATGTAATTACCCCTTATGGCGGCGATAGTATTTTTGCAGGTTTGGCTAGTGTGGTTGATTTAAGTGGCAGCCTTGACAGTGACGTTCAAAAACAAGCAGCGTTAGTTGTGCATTTAGGTGAGCGAAGAAAAGGCTCGCGCGCTTTTACTTTGCAAACATTAATTAATAAGCTAGATGCCCATCAAACTAAATTGAGCAAAAAAGATAAAAAAGACGACGATAAACCAAGTACTGAAGACAAAGTAATGGCTAAAGTACTTTCTGGCGACATGCCATTGGTTATAAGCGTATCGCGTGCTGCTGATATTATTGAGCTTATTAAAGTGAAAGAGCAATTTGGTGTTAACTTAGTACTAAGTGGAGCACAGGATGCTGTTGTTGTTAAAGAGCATATTGCTAAAGCTAATATCCCAGTAATTATTAGCGCTATGGACAACTTACCAGGAAGCTTCGATTCTTTACACGCTAACTTAAATAATGCAGGTTTACTTGAAAAAGCCGGTGTTAAAGTACTTTTAACGGTTGGTGGAGATGCAAGTCACAATATTTATCAGCTTCGCTATGACGCAGGTAACGCTGTATCTTATGGTATGAGCCAACAAGGTGCACTGAAAGCTATTACATCAAATGTTGCTGACGTATTCGGTATTAATGCGGGCAGTATTGAGGTGGGTAAAGCCGCTGATGTAGTGATGTGGACTAATGATCCGTTTGAAATAAGCAGTAACGTAAGTCGTATGTTTATTAATGGGACTGAGGTTTCTACACAGTCTCGCCAAGATAAATTACGTGACCGTTATACTACTGATTCAAACATGCCAAGAGCTTACACTAAGTAAATAGTAAGCGTTATATCAACCCGACAATTGGGATTTGATTAAGCGAGTTGATATTAACTTTAAAAGGTCGCATTAAGCGGCCTTTTTCATAGGCATAAAAAAACCGCTTACTTTTATAAGTAAGCGGTTTTATTTTTACTATTTATTACACTAATTTAGCAAGGATATCGTTAAATGTAGTGCTTGGACGCATTGCTTCAAAAGCGGCTGCGTCGTTAGGCTGGAAGTAACCACCTAGTTCAACTGCTGGGCCTTGAGCATCGTTTAATTCGTTTACGATCGCGTCTTTATTTGCTTCTAAATCGCTCGCAATTTGAGTGAACTGTGCTTTAAGTTCGCTATCGTCATTTTGCTTAGCAAGTTCTTGAGCCCAAAATAAAGATAAGAAGAAATGAGAACCACGGTTATCGATTTCTTTAACTTTACGTGAAGGCGATTTGTTTTCAGCAAGGAAAGTACCCGTCGCTTTATCAAGCGTATCTGCAAGTACTTGAGCCTTGTTGTTACCTGTAGTTACACTTAAATGCTCTAGTGATGCTGCAAGTGCTAAAAACTCACCTAGAGAATCCCAACGTAAGTGGTTTTCTTTTTCAAACTGCTGAACGTGCTTAGGTGCAGAACCACCTGCGCCAGTTTCAAATAAGCCACCACCGTTCATAAGTGGAACAATTGAAAGCATTTTAGCACTTGTGCCCAGCTCTAAAATTGGGAACAAATCTGTTAGGTAATCACGTAGTACGTTACCTGTTACAGAAATAGTATCTTTACCTTCTTTAATGCGACCTAAAGAGAATAAAGTGGCTTCAAGTGGAGCTAAAATTTGAATATCTAGGCCAGCTGTGTCGTGATCTGGTAGGTATTTATTTACTTTTTTGATTAGCTGAGCATCGTGTGCACGATTTTCGTCTAACCAAAAAATAGCAGGAACGCCAGTAGCACGTGCACGGTTAACAGCAAGTTTAACCCAATCTTGGATTGGTGCATCTTTAACCTGGCACATACGCCAGATATCGCCTTGCTCAACACTGTGCTCAAGAAGCGTATTACCTGCTGTATCAACTACACGAATAGTACCCGCTGCTTTTGCTTCGAACGTCTTGTCGTGTGAACCGTATTCTTCTGCTTTTTGAGCCATAAGGCCAACGTTTGGAACGCTACCCATTGTCGTTGGATCAAACGCACCGTGTTCTTTACAAAAATCAATAGTTGCTTGATAAACGCCAGAATAACAACGATCAGGAATTACAAAACTTGTGTCTTGTAATTTACCGTCATTGTTCCACATTTGACCGCTTGAACGGATTGCAGCAGGCATAGATGCATCGATGATCACATCACTTGGCACGTGTAAGTTTGTGATACCACGGTCAGAATCAACCATAGCAATAGCAGGGCGGTCAGCATATACAGCTTGAATATCGGCTTCAATTTCAGCGCGTTTAGCATCGTCTAATGTTTGAATTTTAGAGTAAACATCGCCTAAACCGTTATTAACATCAACACCTAGCTCTTCAAAAAGCTCACCGTGTTTTGCAAATACGTCTTTATAGAATACTTTAACAGCGTGACCAAATATGATTGGGTCAGACACTTTCATCATTGTCGCTTTCATGTGAAGCGAAAATAAAACGCCTTTTTCTTTGGCAGCATCAATTTCAGCAGCTAAAAAAGCCTGTAGCTTAGCAGCACTTATGCGAGAAGCATCAATTACTTCACCAGCTAGTAGTGGTGTGCTTTGTTTAAGAACAGTTGTATCACCGTTTATAGCAACATGCTCGATGCGCACGTCAGTTGCTTCTTCGATAGTTGTTGATTGCTCTGAACCAAAGAAATCGCCTTCGCTCATGCTTGCAACGTAAGAGGCAGAGTCTTTGCTCCACGCGCCCATTGAATGTGGGTTATTGCGTGCGTACTCTTTTACAGAGCCAGGTGCACGGCGGTCAGAGTTACCTTCACGTAATACAGGGTTTACCGCACTACCTTTAACTTTGTCGTATGCAGCTTGAATTGCTTTTTCTTCGTCGTTTTTAGGCTCAACAGGATAATCTGGAAGGGCATAGCCTTTTGCTTGAAGCTCTTTTATTACAGCGCGTAACTGTGGAACTGAAGCACTAATGTTTGGAAGTTTGATGATATTAGCTTCAGGTGTTTTTGCAAGCTCACCTAGTTCAGCAAGTGCATCACCAATACGTTGTTCTTCTGTTAAATAATCAGGGAAGCTAGCAATTACACGACCTGCTAATGAGATATCGCGAGTTTCAACTTCAACACCTGCTGCATTTGTATATGCTTGGATGATCGGTAGCAACGAGTAAGTTGCTAGTGCCGGAGCTTCGTCCGTTTTTGTATAGATAATTTTTGATGTCATCATCATTCCTAGATAGTCGGCCAATTGGCCTTATTCAACAATGCAAAGAAATCATTAAAGCTGAGAGAGTACATATCATAGTGTTTTAATATATACGTTCAGATAATGAATAGTTTGTTAGGTGTTGGTACTCGTGTAGCTTTACAGTTAAAGCAGAATAGTCACACCTGACGAACTGTGGTCATATTTATAGCTAAAAATATAATAAAAATAAATTAGCCTTTAGACTAGTATATTTTATGTGCTCAGCAAGTTGAGCTAGTTGCTATGTTTTGCCTAATTTTTAGCACCAAGAGTGTAACAAGCTTGAATACAAAGGGCTAGAGTTTGAGCCTGCTCACAAGCAGTTAAACGGTCAACTCTTAGAATATTGGGGTATATGAAATAAAATCAAGGATAAGGGTTGAAAATAAAGAAAAAGAAACAATTTATATCGGTGTGGGTAAATAGAAGTGTGAGGAATTAAGCGAGGAGCCTAATAGGTCGCTCGCTTTAGTCGAATAAAACAACCGTCACTCTAAAATGTCGCCGTCTAAGGCAATATTTTTAGCGTGCAAGCCCTTGGGGCCTTGTTCTAATTCGAATGTTACATCTTGTCCAGCTTTAAGCGTTTTATAACCGTCCATTACAATTGTAGAGTAATGGGCGAAAATATCATTCTCGCAGCCGTCTTCAACGATGAAACCAAAACCTTTAGCATTGTTAAACCATTTAACTTTACCACAAGCCATACTTCTACATCCTTCAATAAGTTGACTAATTTAGTTATTCTAAACCATATTATTTGCTAGACTGATTAAGGATTAATCAACCTATGTTTGACTGTAGTTTATTTAATCAATCAGTCAAGCTTTTTGAGCTATTTTTTAACATTTTATTTATTTTTTATTCAAGTTTGCTTGAGTTCCTAAGACAAGACTATATTTAATTATGAGTGGTATGAAAGATTCAGGTGTTATCGATACAGTTCGCGACAGCGAAAAGCAAAAGCTACAGCCGCCGCGAAAATACAAAGTTGTTTTAAATAATGACGATTACACGCCGATGGACTTTGTAATAGAAGTTTTAACGACGTTTTTTAATATGGATAGCGATAGAGCAACCGACGTGATGCTTCAAGTTCACGAAAAAGGTAAAGGCATTTGTGGCGTTTACAGCGCTGATGTAGCTTATACCAAAGTTGAACAAGTTAACCGCTACTCGCGTGATAACGAGCATCCGCTGCTTTGTAGTTGTGAGCAGGAATAAATACCAACTAGGGTGATCACACACCTGTTTGTTGTGGTATACATTATTATCTCAGTAAGGGGTTGCCAATGCTAAACAAAGACTTAGAACTTACATTAAATGCCGCGTTTCGTGAAGCGCGCACTCGCCGTCATGAGTTTATGACTGTCGAGCACCTTTTACTTGCGCTATTAGATAACCCTTCTGCTTCAGAAGCGCTAAATGCGTGTGGTGTTAACATTTCAGGCTTAAAATACGAATTGCTTGAATTTATTGATGAAACAACACCGGTTATCCCCGATTTAGAAGAAGAGCGTGAAACACAACCTACGCTTGGTTTTCAACGAGTATTGCAGCGTGCAGTGTTTCATGTTCAATCATCAGGTAAAAACGAAGTTACCGGCGTAAATGTGTTGGTTGCTATTTTTTCTGAGCAAGAAAGCCAAGCCGTTTATCTGCTTAAGAAAAATGATGTTTCGCGCTTAGACATTGTTAACTTTATTTCTCATGGGATTTCAAAAACCGATGATGATTTAGGCGACGATACGGACGACATAAACGAAGAAGTGCAAGAAGTTCAAAATGAAGAGGTCAGCAAGCTAGACAGCTTCACTACTAACTTAAATGCGCAAGCACGCGATGGTAATATTGATCCATTGATTGGCCGTGACAGTGAAGTTGAACGTGCGGTACAAGTGTTGTGTCGTCGTAAAAAGAATAACCCATTGCTTGTAGGTGAAGCAGGAGTGGGTAAAACAGCGATTGCTGAGGGGTTAGCTTATCGTATTGTTAACGAGCAAGTGCCTGAAGTGATTGCAGATGCAGTAGTGTACTCGTTAGACATGGGTGCATTACTTGCTGGTACAAAATATCGTGGCGATTTTGAAAAACGTTTTAAAAGTTTATTAAAAGAGCTACAAGCAAAACCAGGCTCTATTTTATTTATTGATGAAATTCATACCATCATTGGGGCAGGCGCTGCATCAGGTGGGGTTATGGATGCGTCTAACTTGCTTAAGCCATTACTTTCAAGTGGCAAGCTCCGTTGTATGGGTTCAACAACTTACAATGAGTATAAAAATATTTTTGAAAAAGACCGTGCATTAGTTCGTCGTTTTCAAAAAATTGATGTACTTGAGCCAAGTGTTGCCGATACCACTAAAATTCTGAATGGCCTAAAAGATCGCTATGAAGAACACCATGGTATTCGTTACACACAAAAAGCGTTAAAAGCTGCGGCTGAGCTGAGTGCTAAGTACATTAACGAGCGTCACTTACCTGATAAAGCCATTGACGTAATAGATGAAGCCGGTGCAAACCAGCGTTTGCAGCCAAGCTCTAAACGTAAAAAAACCATTGGTGTATCAGACATTGAAATGATCATATCCAAAATGGCGCGCATTCCACCACAAAATGTATCGTCATCGGACAAAGAAACGCTTAAAAATATTGATCGTAATCTTAAAATGTTGGTGTTTGGTCAAGATCAGTCAATTGATGCACTTACATCGGCAATCCGTTTGTCACGTTCAGGGCTAACAAGTGAAGAAAAACCAGTGGGTTCTTTCTTATTCGCTGGTCCAACCGGTGTTGGTAAAACAGAGGTAACTAAGCAGCTTGCAAAGTGCATGGGTGTTGAGTTTATTCGTTTTGATATGTCGGAATATGTTGAGCGTCATGCAATTAGCCGCTTAATTGGTGCACCGCCAGGTTATGTTGGTTTTGAGCAGGGCGGTTTGCTAACCGAGGCTGTTATTAAGAACCCTCATGCGGTGGTTTTACTCGATGAGATTGAAAAAGCGCATCCAGATATTTACAACATTTTATTGCAGGTAATGGATCACGGTACATTAACCGACAACAATGGCCGTAAAGCTGACTTTAGAAATGTTGTGCTGGTAATGACCACTAATGCCGGCGTGCAAGAAACAACTCGCAAGTCAATTGGCTTTAGTGAGCAGGATCATACACACGATGCAATGGGTGAAATTAACAAAACATTTTCACCAGAGTTTAGAAACCGCTTAGATAACATTATTTGGTTTAACCATCTTGAACGTGAAGTTATTTTGTTGGTGGTTGATAAATTTATTGTTGAACTGCAGGCACAGCTTGATAAGAAGTCGGTTAATTTTGAATTGACCTCTAAGGCACGTGAATGGTTAGCTGAAAAAGGCTACGATAAAGCGATGGGTGCTCGCCCAATGGCGCGTGTTATTCAAGAAGAGCTCAAAAAGCCACTCGCAAACGAAATACTGTTTGGTAAGTTGGCTGATGGCGGCACAGTGAAGGTGTCGGTAAAAGACAAGAAAATCCGTTTTGATTACGAAAGTAGTTTAACACCAGCATAAACGGCATAAGACTCTAAATGGCTCGCTTGTAATACCGGGCCATTTTTTATTTTAGGCAACAAAAAACCCAGCAAAAGCTGGGTTTTTTGTTTATTAAATGTAATTGCTAGTCAAAGTCCATCAATTACATTTAATAAACGCTTAAAGCTAGTTACACACTAGCCAAAAACTAAATCTCGTTTACGCACTTACTTAGCGAGCACGGAATACGATACGACCTTTCGATAAATCGTAAGGAGTCATTTCTACCGTTACTTTATCGCCGGTTAAAATACGGATATAGTTTTTGCGCATTTTACCTGAAATATGAGCCACAACTACGTGACCATTTTCTAGCTCAACTCGGAACATTGTATTTGGTAAAGTATCAAGGACAGTCCCTTGCATTTCGATTACGTCTTCTTTCGCCATGTTTAGCGTAACACCTCTTTAATAGTTAAACGCTGCAGATTTTGCCCAAAATACACCAATAAGTAAAGGCGCAGGGGCTATATTTGCAAATTAAATAGCCACCCACTCATCATTAAGCTGTTTTTGTGCGGGTAAAAACTGAGTTTTATACTTCATTTTGGTGCACTCATCAATTTGATAGCCCAAATACACAAATTGTTTATTTTGCGCTTTAGCAAATTTTAGCTGCTCTAATATCATAATTGACCCTAAACTATAGTGCTCAAAGTCAGGGTCAAAAAACGTGTAAATAGCAGAAATAGCGTTGTCCATACAATCGGTTACAGCTACACCTACTAAAGTGTCTTGATGCCAAAGTTCGATAAATGTGATTTCAAGCCAACTGCAAAATAAAAAGCTTTGAAATTGTTCAGGCTGTGGTGGGTACATGCTGCCGTCTTGATGGCGCATAGTTATATATTTACTGTACAGCGGATAATACTCTGCTCGTTCGCTAGTAGAGTAAGTGACCGTAAACTGTGTTTTTGCTTTGTTTAGTTTACGTTTTTGTGATTTTGATGGCATAAATTCTTGCGCTAAAACACGAACAGAGTTACATGCACTGCAAACGGGGCAGTGAGGGCGGTATATTTGGTTACCACTGCGCCTAAAGCCGACTGCTAACAAAGATTCGAACTTTTCTGAGCAATAATAAGTGGGATCTAATATAACTAATAGTTGCTCGCGCCTGTTGGGCAGATAACTACACGCAAATTCTTGGCTTAAACCAACACGGGCTGTCAGGTTTTCATTCATAGATTGCAATAAGTTCCTGTGGTTCCCACATAGTAGGATTAACGTTATAGGTAAGTGCAGTGTTAAGTTTAGCTAAAAAATCAGTTCGAGGAATAACTTTTGCTCCCAAACTCATCAAATATGGGTTTTCGAGTTGGCAATCAATAAAATGAGCATCATGGTTTTTTAACCAATTCACAAGCGCCCACATAGCTAATTTAGAACAATTAGTTTGATGATGAAACATCGATTCGCCACAAAAGACACCATTTTGCATAATTCCATACAGTCCACCTGCAAGCTCTCCGTTGCGCCACACCTCTAAGCTGTGCGCTATGCCTGCATGATGAGCATTTATGTAAGCACTAAGCATATCAGTAGTGATCCAAGTACCGTCGGTATCAATGCGTTGGTCACGGCATGCTTCAATGACTTCAACAAAGGCGTTATTAACTGTCACTGTTACGGGGTATTTTTTTAGGTGCTTACGTAAACTTTTACTAACATGAAACTCATTTAACTCCACAATGCCACGTTCACTTGGTGACCACCACATAATAGGTTCGTTATCGCTAAACCAAGGAAATATCCCATTAGTATAAGCATTGCAAAGGCGAGCTAGGCTCAAGTCACCACCCACAGCTAGTAGGCCGTCTGGAGAAAATAATGCATATTCTGGATTGGGAAATGCTATATCTGTATCACTTAGTTGGTATAGCTGGTTAGTCATAACGTGTTTACTTTTTATAATTTGTTTTAAAAGTGTAACTATATTTTAGGCGTAAAAAAAGGGGCTGATTGTTCAGCCCCTTTTATAAAAATAAACGTTATAGGTTGTCTAAATAGCGCTCTGCATCAAGGGCTGCCATACAGCCTGTTCCAGCAGATGTAATCGCTTGACGGTAAATATGGTCAGACACATCACCTGCAGCAAAAACACCTGGTACGCTTGTTTGCGTTGCGTTACCGTTAAGACCTGACTCAACAACTAGGTAGCCGTCTTTCATTTCTAGCTGGCCTTCAAACATATCTGTGTTTGGTTTGTGGCCAATTGCTATAAATACACCCGCCAAATCTAAATCTTCAGTAGTATCAGATGCTACATCTTTAATGCGAATGCCTGTTACACCCATTTGGTCGCCCAAAACTTCGTCTAGTGTACGGTTGTAGTGCATTACCACGTTGCCGTTTGCCGCTTTTTCAGTAAGACGATCAGCAAGAATTTTTTCACTACGGAAACTATCGCGACGGTGAATTACATGGACTTCATCAGCAATGTTAGATAAGTATAGTGCTTCTTCAACGGCGGTATTACCACCACCAACTACTGCTACTTTTTGGCCTTTATAGAAAAAGCCATCACATGTTGCACACGCCGATACACCACGACCTTGGAAGTTTGTTTCAGACTCTAAGCCTAAGTATTTTGCAGATGCGCCTGTAGCAATAATAAGTGCATCACATGTGTATGTACCTTGATCGCCAGTTAGTGTGAAAGGGCGTTTAGAAACATCAACTTTATTTATGTGGTCAAACACAATTTCGGTTTCAAAGCGTTCAGCATGCTCTTTCATGCGGTCCATAAGTGCAGGGCCTGTTAAACCGTGTGCATCACCCGGCCAGTTTTCAACTTCAGTGGTAGTAGTCAATTGACCACCTTGTTGCATACCTGTAATTAAAACAGGGTTTAAATTTGCACGGGCTGCATACACTGCAGCTGTGTAACCAGCTGGGCCAGAGCCTAAAATTAGTAGCTTACTATGTTTTGCTTCAGTCATGATATTTTCCTAAACGATTCTATACGGTCATTAATGCGCTCGATTCTAAGAAAAACAAGGCAGAAGTAAACAAAATCTGAGATTATTTTTTTTAGTAAATCGAAAACCTGTTCATTTTTATGTACTAAACAAACATACTTTTATGCCTTGCAGGGTAAACTAGCTCAATAAATAGACTAACAAGCAACAAAACGTCGTTAATTCATGACCACTTTGATTTTTTTTGTTATGTTTTACCTAATTTTGATTTGTCACTGATAGATTATGTGACCTAAATGAATAGGCAACTATGTTATTTTGGCAGGAAAAACCCGCATTTGGGTTGACTTCAAAAGACGTTAACGTCTTAACCAATGCGCAAGATTACCGCACACAATTACTTAATTTAATCGCTAACGCAAAAAAGCGCATTTATATTACTGCGCTTTATTTGCAAGATGATGAAGCAGGCCGCGAAGTTTTAGAGGCATTACACAATGCGTCTTTAGCCAACCCTGCACTTGAAGTAAAAGTACTGGTCGATTTTCATCGTGCCCAGCGTGGGCTTATTGGTGCTGAGAAATCAGACGGGAACGCAAGTTTATACTGTGACTATCTAGAAAAATTTAAATCAAATGTACAAGTATTTGGTGTACCGGTAAAAGCGAAAGAGCTGTTTGGTGTATTACACCTAAAAGGTTTTGTAATAGACGACACGTTGCTTTACAGCGGTGCTAGCTTAAATAATGTGTATTTACAGCACAGTGACCGCTACAGGCTTGACCGTTACTTTTTAATTACGCAAAAAGGCCTGTGTGACTCTGTAATAGACTTTATTGAATCAAAGCTATTGAGTTCAGTGGCAGTGCCTCGTATCGACACGCGTCCGCTCAAGCGATTAATTGACTTTAAACTTGAACAAAAGCAATTAATGCGTGATCTAAAAGCAGCAAGTTATAAGTCGGCTGAGCAAGCAAGCAATAATGCGTTAAATATTCGTTTGTTTTTAGGGCTTGGGCGTCGTCATAACGAACTTAATCGTATGATCAAAGCCCTTTTTGATACAACAGAGCGTGAGTTAGTACTTTATACACCGTACTTCAATTTTCCTGCGCCGCTTATGCGTTCGTTACGCAGGCTTTTGAAACAAGGCAAACATATTACAATTGTTGTGGGTGATAAAACCGCTAATGATTTTTATATGCCACCTAGTGAGCCGTTTAGTAAAATTGGTGCGTTGCCTTATTTATACGAAACTATTTTGCATAAATTTGTTAAAACACAAAAACGCCATATAGATAACGGTAACTTAAATGTATACCTTTGGAAACACGACAATAACTCTTTCCATTTAAAAGGAATATGTGCAGATAGATCAAAGCATTTATTGAGTGGGCATAACCTAAACCCACGAGCATGGGGCTTAGACATAGAAAACGGGATATTAATTGAAGATCCTGAGCAAACTATTATGCAAGCAATTGATAACGAAAAGCATGAAATTCTTAAGCACTGTCGCCGACTAACAGGGCCAGACGATTTAGAAACCATGGAAGATTACCCTCAGCCAGTTAAAAAGTTACTTGGCCAAGCAAAACGGGTAAAAGTAGACTTTATTATTAAACGGTTTATTTAGATTGAATTTAAATTAGACATAAAAAAAGCAGCTTTATAGCTGCTTTTTTTATTGGTACAAACGCTTAATTAAGCGTTTTCAACCGCTGTACGTGGGTCAACGTAATCCATGTTAAATGCTTCAGCAACTTCTTTGTACGTTACTTGGCCTTTAATTACATTTAAGCCTTTTAGGAAGTTAGCGTCGTCTAGCAATGCCTTTTTGTAACCTTTGTTTGCAAGGTTAATGATAAACGGCAATGTTGCATTGTTAAGTGCAAATGTAGACGTACGAGGAACAGCACCCGGCATGTTAGCAACACAGTAGTGAACAACTTCATCAACGATGAAAGTAGGATCAGCGTGTGTGGTTGCTTTAGAAGTTGCGATACAACCGCCTTGGTCGATTGCAACGTCAACAATAGCAGCGCCAGGCTTCATTGCTTTGATGTGCTCTGCTGTTACAAGCTTAGGAGCAGCAGCGCCAGGGATTAGTACGCCACCAATAACTAAATCTGCTTCTAGTACGTGTTTTTCAAGTGCATCAGCCGTTGAGTAAATAGCTTTTACTTTATTACCAAATTGCGCGTCTAGTGCACGTAGTACATCGATATTACGGTCAAGTACTACAACATCAGCACCTAGGCCTACAGCCATTTGTGCAGCGCTACGACCAACCATGCCGCCGCCGATAACAACAACTTTAGCCGGCTCAACACCCGGTACACCGCCTAGTAACATACCACGACCGTGGTTAGATTTTTCAAGGGCTTGTGCACCGGCTTGGATAGACATACGGCCAGCTACTTCACTCATTGGCGCTAAAAGTGGTAAACCACCACGAGAGTCAGTTACTGTTTCATAAGCAATACAAATCGCTTTGCTCTTAACAAGGTCTTCAGTTTGTGGAAGATCCGGTGCAAGGTGAAGGTAAGTGAAAAGAATTTGGTCTTCACGAAGCATTGCACGTTCAACTGCTTGTGGTTCTTTTACTTTTACAATCATGTCTGCGTTTGCAAAAACGTCAGCCGCAGTTGCTAAAATGTCTGCACCTGCTTGGGTGTAATCTTCATCTGTAAAACCAATACCCATACCTGCATTCGTTTCTACAACCACTTGGTGGCCGTGATTAACTAATTCACGAACACTAGCAGGAACCATACCTACGCGGTATTCATGGTTTTTGATTTCTTTAGGTACACCAATAATCATAACATTTGCCTTATTAAGAACGGATTGAAATTTTTCACTATTATATTCATGACAAGCCAGTGTGTCTCACCTTTTTTAAATGCCAATCTAGTGTTATTATCTAAATAATAAAAATAAACAGAATAAAAAACTAGTGAGCCTTATGCATCAGTTATTAGACAGAATAGACCGTAAAATTTTGATGGAATTACAACATGATGGGCGTCTTTCAAATGTTGAACTGGCCCGACGAGTTGGCCTGAGCGCCACGCCCTGCCTAGAGCGCGTAAAAAAGCTCGAGCGAGAAGGTTACATACTCGGATACAAAGCGGTGGTCGATCCGGCTAAGTTAGGCCAGGGGTTATCGGTGTATGTAGAAGTTACGATTACCAAAACCTCGCCAGACGTATTTGACGAGTTTAGTGCAGCCGTGAAAAAGCACGAAGAGATAATAGAATGTCACCTAGTGTCGGGTAATTTTGATTTTTTACTTAAAACGCGTGTTAATGATATGTCAGAATACCGTGGTGTATTAGGAGACATTCTTTTAAAATTGCCAAACGTGAGTGAAAGTCGCACCTATGTAGTTATGGAAGAAGTAAAAGGTGAAGACGGCGTAATTATTCGCCCTTACATTGCATAAGTTTAACTGTTAAGGGTAAACAGACTCAAATTTATAAAAACGTGTTCATAATCAGGCCATACACATTAAGATAAAGTGCATCAAATTGCATTTCCTGCTAAGGTATTTGACTGCTGTTGAAGTGTAATAAATAGAATAATAAGAGGGATAGGAAGTTATGCGCCTAAACGGTGTGCAAAGACTATTAGAAACAGGGCTGATTATCAGTACCTTTGCTGCAATATTTATTTTATGTGCCTTAATCAGTTTTGATCCGGCAGATCCTTCGTGGTCACAAACCGGCGAATTTAGAAACGTAAAAAATATTACAGGCACAGCCGGTGCGTGGGTTGCCGATATACTGCTGCTTACTTTTGGATGGCTTGCGTATTTAGTTCCGGCGGCGATTCAGTTATTCGGCTATTTATTGTTTAAACAGCCGCACCGTATTTTACAGCTTGATTACACAACATTAGCCCTTCGCATTATAGGCTTAGCCCTGTTTGTGACCTCAGCTACGGCAATTAGCAGTATTAACTTCGACGATATTTATAATTTTTCATCAGGCGGGGTAGTGGGAGATGTCATTGCGACTGCCATGATGCCGGCGTTTAATTTTACCGGCACATCAATTTTGCTATTGTGTTTCTTTTTTGCAGGATTAACCCTTTTAACGGGCGTGTCGTGGGTTGATTTTGTAGATTACCTAGGCGATTTAATGGTTAGGTTGTATCGCTTTATTACTTCGTACATAAAAGGTTGGATAAACAGAGAACGAATTGCTGCAAACACAAATAATGACAATGCAGATGCTCAGTTTAACGACGATCTCACAGAGCAGCTTGAAGCGCCAGTAGAGGCGAAAAACAACGCACCTCAAAAAGCCATTAATAAACCGCAAACACCTTTTGCAGAGCCACAAATCAGTGACGACTACAGCCCATTTGATGAGCTTGACGATATACTCGATCAAGAAATTGGTTTTAGTGCAATAGATGATGAACCAATGGATACGGCAGCGGCACTAAACGCGCTTGATCAAAGCCAAGTTGTAGAACCTGAAAAACCAGTTACAACAGTGGTATCGCCAGCAAGGCCTATGCCTAAAGCAAAGCCTGCGTATCAGCCACCACCAACAGCAAAAGAAAAATTTGAACAACTGCTTGACCAAGAGCCGCCACCAGGCCCTTTACCGTCGCTTGATTTACTCGACAGACCCGATAAAGCTAAAAACCCAATTTCGCAAGAAGAGCTCGATGTTGTATCTCGCCTTGTAGAGACAAAACTTCTCGACTTTAACGTACAAGCTACAGTAGTTGGTGTATATCCTGGGCCTGTTGTAACGCGATTTGAGCTTGATTTAGCACCAGGTATTAAGGTGTCTAAAATTACCGGTTTATCAAAAGATTTAGCCCGCTCGCTTTCAGCTATTAGTGTACGTGTTGTTGAAGTTATTCCGGGTAAAACTTACATAGGCATAGAGCTGCCTAACAAACACCGTGAAATAGTACGCTTGTCTGAAGTAATAAATGCGCCTAAATTTGAGCAAAATCCATCACCGCTTACCATGGTGTTAGGTAAAGACATTGCAGGGCAACCTGTATGTGCCGATTTAGGTAAAATGCCACATTTATTGGTAGCTGGTACAACGGGCTCGGGTAAGTCAGTGGGCGTTAATGTAATGATATTAAGCTTACTGTATAAATCGGGCCCAGATGATGTACGTATGATCATGATTGACCCTAAAATGCTTGAACTTTCGGTTTACGAGGGGATACCGCATTTATTATGTGAAGTTGTTACCGACATGAAAGAAGCGGCTAACGCGCTGCGTTGGTGTGTAGGTGAAATGGAACGTCGTTATAAATTAATGTCGGCGTTGGGTGTGCGTAATTTAAAAGGTTACAACCAAAAAGTACTTGATGCCAAAGAAGCGGGCTACCCCATTATGGATCCACTTTTTAAAGACACAGACGGTATGAAGGACGGCCCCGACGAGCTTGAAAAACTACCAAGCATTGTTGTGGTAATTGATGAGTTTGCCGACATGATGATGATTGTTGGTAAAAAAGTAGAAGAACTTATTGCACGTATAGCGCAAAAAGCACGTGCAGCAGGGATTCACTTAGTACTTGCGACACAGCGCCCGTCAGTTGATGTAATAACAGGCTTAATTAAAGCCAATATACCAACGCGTATGGCGTTTCAGGTATCAAGTAAAATAGATTCGCGCACCATACTTGACCAGCAAGGAGCCGAAAACTTACTAGGTATGGGTGACATGCTTTATTTACCGCCAGGCACAAGCGTGCCAGAGCGTGTGCATGGCGCATTTGTAGATGACCACGAAGTACATGCAGTCGTTAACGATTGGAAAGCGCGTGCTAAGCCTAATTACATAGATGAAATTCTTAATGGCGATGCCACTGAAGATATTTTACTACCCGGTGAAGCAAGTGAAAGTGCAGATGAAGAGTCAGACCCACTTTACGACGAAGCGGTCGCATTTGTAATTGAGACAGGCAAGGTATCGGTTTCATCAGTACAACGTAAGTTACGCGTAGGCTATAACCGTGCAGCACGCTTAGTAGAACAAATGGAAACATCAGGTATCGTAAGTTCACCAGGTCATAATGGTGCTCGCGATGTATTAGTACCTAATGGAGCAAACCAATGAAAAAATTAAACAGTTTATTATTAGTATTGAGTGGCTTAATTGCCGCACCGAGTTTTGCAGACGACAGCCAAGCACTGCAAGACAAACTGGCAACACTTAAAAGCTTTAAAGCGCAGTTTGCACAAAAAGTAACAGACAAAGAAGGCCAAGCCGTAATGCAAGGCGAGGGTACAATCGCCCTTAAACAACCTATGATGATACGCTGGGAACAAACCAACCCAGACGACACCTTATTTGTATCTAATGGTGATAAAACCTATTACTTCGACAGTTTTGCTGAGCAAGTAACCATAATGAATACTCACAGCTTAATAGACTCAACGCCGTTTGTATTACTTACCTCAAAAGACCCAGCACAATGGGAAAAATACAGTGTTCAAGCAACAGAGTCTGGCTATAGTGTTACGCCAAATAAAGGCGTAGAAAGCCAAGTAGAGCAGTTAGATATTACATTTGTGGATAACCAAGCAGGCCTTGCAACATTAGTAGTGACAGATAACTCGGGCCAACTTTCATCGTTCACTTTTAACGATGCCAAAGTAAACACCGAGCTTGATGCCACAGTATTTGAATTTACACCGCCAGAAGGTGTTGAAATAGACGATCAAAGCCACGGTGAGTAATTTAGGCTTTAACTTTGGACCCGACGTACGCCCACTTGCGGCGCGAATGCGCCCAACAACGCTTGATGAATACATAGGTCAGCAGCATTTACTAAGTAGCGACAAACCTTTGCATCAAGCTATTTTTGCAGGGCGCTGCCACAGCTTAATTTTGTGGGGGCCACCAGGGGTGGGCAAAACAACCTTGGCGCAAATTATTGCAAACCACGCCGATGCCGAGCTTATACAAATGTCGGCTGTGACCGCAGGCGTAAAAGATATTCGCGACAGCGTAACGCAAGCACACGATAACCTACAAAGCCGCGGGCAACGCACCTTAATGTTTGTGGATGAAGTACACCGCTTTAACAAATCGCAGCAAGATGCATTTTTACCTCACATAGAAGACGGCACGTTTATATTTGTAGGCGCGACAACCGAAAACCCCTCATTTGCACTTAATAATGCGATTTTATCGCGTGCACGCGTTTATGTTTTAAAGTCATTACAAGAGAGCGACCTATACACAGTAATAGAGCGCGCACTTGAGCAAGATGAGCAACTAAACCAAAAAAACATTGTGATTGCCGATAACGCCAAAAAGGCGCTTTGCCAAGCAAGCGGCGGCGATGCCCGTAAAGTATTAAACCTACTTGAGCAAGCGGTTGATTTAACCACCGAGCATAACGGCACATACAACGTAGACGAGCACGTATTAAGCCAAGTACTGCCTACGCATTTGGCTAAATACGATAAAGGCGGCGATGAATTTTACGATTTAATCTCGGCTTTTCATAAATCGGTACGAGGCAGTTCACCCGATGGTGCGCTGTATTGGTATTGCCGTATTTTAGCCGGTGGCGGCGACCCACTTTATGTAGCAAGACGTTTACTTGCCATTGCCACAGAAGACATAGGTAACGCCGACCCACGGGCTATGGAAGTGGCATTAAACGCATGGGATATATTTCAGCGTGTAGGCCCAAGTGAGGGCGAACGCGCCATTGCACAAGCCACCTTATATTTGGCCAGCGCACCCAAAAGTAATGCGGTTTATATGGCGTTTAATCAAGCAAAAGCTGATGCCAAAAACGAGCCAAGTTACCCAGTGCCTGAGCATTTACGAAACGCACCAACCAACTTAATGAAAGACTTAGGCTATGGTGCTGAATACCGCTATGCGCATAACGAAGAGGGTGCCTTTGCCGCCGGTGAAAAATACTTACCCCCAGAAATGGACGGCAAGGAATATTACCTACCGAGCGATCGCGGCCTTGAGCAAAAAATTAAACAAAAACTCGATTACCTAAAAGAGCGCGACGCGCAGAGCCCACTTAAACGATACGAAAATGATTAAACTTTATATGATGATCGCCCTTGGCGGGGCTTCAGGTGCTTGTTTACGATTTTTTATTAGCGAAACCATGCTAAAACTCCTTGGTAGGGGATTCCCTTTTGGTACGTTGGCGGTTAATATTCTGGGTTCATTGTTAATGGGCGTTTTATACGGTTTGATAGATAAACAAATTATCACTGTAAGCCCCGCTAAAACCCTTATCGGTATTGGCTTTTTAGGTGCATTAACCACCTTTTCAACATTCTCAATGGACTCGTTGTTGTTGTTACAACAAGGTCACTTTATTAAAATGGCCCTCAATATCATCTTAAATGTGATGGTCTGTATTTTTATGGCTTGGCTGGGCCTTCAGCTGGTAATGCAAAAAGGTTAAAAAACTAACATGTTAGATTCTAAATATTTACGACAAGACGTTGAGCAAACTGCAGCACGCTTAGCGGCTCGTGGCTACGAGCTTGATGTTGCAAAAGTGACAGAACTTGAAGAGCAACGCAAAACATTACAAGTAAAAACGCAAGAGCTTCAAAGTCAACGTAACGCCAGTGCTAAAGCCATTGGCCAAGCAAAAGCGAAAGGCGAAGACGCACAGCCGCTATTAGACGCAGTGGCAAACTTAGGCAGCGAATTAGACGCAACTAAAAAAGCGCAAGACGAAGTACTCAACGCCATTAACGACATTGCTTTAGCAATTCCAAACTTGCCAGACGAATCAGTACCAGAAGGCGCTGATGAAGACGACAACGTTGAAATACTTACCTGGGGCACGCCTAAAAAGTACGACTTTGAAGTAAAAGATCACGTAGACGTAGGCCAAGACCTAAACGGTCTAGACTTTGAAATGGGCGTTAAAATTAGTGGCGCACGTTTTACAGTAATGCGCGGCCAAGTAGCACGTATGCACCGTGCACTAACGCAATACATGTTAGACACCCACACAGACACAAACGGCTATACAGAAATGTATGTACCGTACTTAGTAAACAGCGCAAGCCTATACGGCACAAGCCAATTACCTAAGTTTGCAGGCGACTTATTCCATACATTAGGCCTAGTAAACGACGACGGTGAACAACAAGCTGGCTTTAGCTTAATCCCTACAGCAGAAGTACCGTTGACTAACAGCGCACGCGACGAAATTTACGACGAAAGTGATTTACCGATTCGCTTAACTGCGCACACACCATGTTTTAGAAGTGAAGCGGGCAGCTACGGTCGCGATACACGTGGTTTAATTCGCCAGCACCAGTTTGATAAAGTTGAACTAGTACAACTAGTTAAACCAGAAGATTCAATGCAAGCGCTTGAAGAGCTAACAGGCCACGCAGAGCAAATTTTACAAGCATTAGAACTACCATACCGTAAAGTAATTTTATGTATGGGCGACATGGGCTTTGGCGCAGCTAAAACATACGACTTAGAAGTATGGTTACCGGCGCAAGATACCTACCGCGAAATTTCGTCTTGTTCAAATATGGTCGATTTCCAAGCGCGCCGTATGCAAGCTCGTTTTCGCCGTGAAGGTGCTAAAAAGCCAGAGTTACTACATACACTAAATGGCTCAGGTTTAGCCGTTGGCCGTACACTAGTTGCCATACTAGAAAACTACCAACAAGCTGACGGTTCAGTAGTCGTACCAGAAGTATTACGCCCATACATGGGTGGACTTGAAGTGATTGGTAAAGCTTAAAGTACTAGCTATTAGTTTTTAGCTATAAGCTCTAAGTTTTAAGTAGAAAAGCCGCTGTTTTAAACGAACAGCGGCTTTTTTGTGGGTAAAAGGTTAAAGGGAAAAGGTTCGAGGTTAAAGGTAAAAGCTGAGATATTAATTCGCAGTGAAATTCATTGTGTAAGGATCGGCTTCATACATTATCGGCGCTATTTTGTATAAGGCGTACTTTAACGCGTGACACACAATTAAAAACTTTTGCTGGTTTTATAATCTCGAAAATGGGCTTACAACACCATTGGCTCCTTGCTGTAAAACATGAGTATATATTTGGGTTGTTCGCACATCACTATGGCCTAATTGTGCCTGAACCGTACGAATATCAGCGCCACTTTGCAATAGGTGCGTTGCAAATGAATGGCGTAAGGTATGTGGTGTAACGTGTTTCCTAATTTTTGCATCGTCAGCAGCCTGTTTAACAGCGCGTTGTAATTGCTTTTCATCAATATGATGACGCCTCAGCTGCTTACTCTCAGGATCAATGCTTAATTTATGTGATGAAAATAAATATTGCCAACCTAATTGTCTGTTATGGTTTGGATATTTTTTACGTAACAAATGCGGCATGTAAGCGCCGCTATATAAAGGGTTTTTCAGATCTAATTGCAGGTAACTATCAACTAATTGTATTTGAGAACGTAATTGCGGTATGAGCTCTACTGCAAGCGTCACAACACGATTTTTACCTCCTTTGCCATCCCAAATTCGAATGCAGTTATAGTCAAAGTCAATATCGTGTACTCGTAAACGCAGTACCTCCATTAATCGCATACCACTGCCATAAAGTAGTCCACAGGGTAAATAATGCTTCGCAGAGCACACTTTAAAAAAATTATTTATTTCCTGCTGCGTTAAAACTACCGGTAGTTTAGTTGCTCGTTTGCTCTTAATAAAACCTAATGATAATGAGAGTGGCTTTTTAATCACTTCTTTAAATAAAAAGCTCAACGTATTTAAGGCTTGTGTTTGAGTATTAGGAGCAACATTTTGTTGGTTGACTAAATGATTTAAAAAAAGTTCGACCTCATTATCTCCCATCGTTGTTGGGTGCCTCATAGAGTTAAAACGAATAAACGAAGCTATCCAGTATAAATACGCTTTAATGGTACTTTTAGCATAACGCTTTAGATACATTTGTTCGGCTATCATAGTTAAAAAAGGTGATTTCATGATATGAATCTCTAGCAAAATTTAACTGTATATATAGACAGTGTATGTTGTTTTGTCCAATATTACTGATCTCAACCATTTCGGTGTATTTTCGCACTGATTAAAAATAATTTTCAGTTAACTAATTGTTTACAGGTGTTTATTTGATGGTTAAGATAAATGCATTGTAATTTATGGACATTTGTCGGTTTATAAAACGACAAATGTCGTAGACAAAATTGTTAGCAGTACAGGAAAGTTCAGTGTTAGAAATAGGTGTCGAGGAAAAATCAGGAAATTTTATTGGGAGTGTAATTCACCTTCCATCTAATGCCTTGGTCAAAAGTTCATCTAAAACAGCCGAGAAAGCCGTATCTTTGTGTTTACGAGATCTTAGTAATCAACTTTCTAAATTACAGTGGTTTTATATCCAAGTATCTGAAGGTGTAATAACTGAATTATCAATAAATGGTCTCTTTGATTTTTCTTGTTCTGCCGTGAGTGTTACCTCATTTGAGGAGTATCTAGATAGTCAAAAAGTTATGCTTTCTTCTCTCCATCAATTTAGTTTCAATAACAAAAACTATTCTGGTTATGTTTGTAATCCCAATAGCTATCAGAAACTTATCGAGAGTATTTTAAATAATTCAGAGTTTGAGTTATCGTACTGCTAACAAGGCATTCAACAGGACTAAAAACAGCGGGCTTTTCGCTTCGCTCCATTTTAGCCCACTATTTTTAGCCCGTTAATTGGGCGTTAGCAGTACAAGAATCATTTCAATTAATGGAGTATATTTTCATGGAACAGAAAAGTGGTAAGCCTCAGTTAAAAGAATCTAATGACAATCTAGATCTTATTCGGATGCAAACCGAAGTTGCACTTGTAGATTCAATGACAAAATCAAAAACATTAACAATAATGGTAGTTGTTGGTGTTCTAGCGTTTTCTGGTTTTGCGTATTTTTTATATAAAATGGCTGGTATGCAATAACTTATGGAATGTACAGCTAACAAACTGTTAAACAAGGGCAAAAAACAGTTGGTTTTTGCTCCTTCGTCGCTAATTTTAACCAACTATTTTTTGCCTGTTAACAGGGCGTTATATGTACGTTGTCGTTTTGAGGTTTAATTTAGAAAGGATGTCTTTATGTCGATGAGCTTATTCGTTGTTCTTGCACTTGATTGCAATACTTCTACTACAAAGTTAAATGAATATTCTGCTGAGCTTGGTTATTCTATCGAGTATGAAAAAAATATTGAGCTTAAGAGCCACAGCGGTTTTTTGCCAGCGAAGATTAACGGAGAAGTCGCAGGCGTTGAATCTTATTCATATCCCGTCACGAATTTACCTGATGATTTTACTTCTCAATTGCCCACCAAATTAACTAACGGGCAGGTTTATCAACTTCGTTTTGGTGGAAGAGAAAGTGAAGCTTTATCAGCCTTTACTACCGCCATCATACTAAATACTAAGTGTGAAGGTATCACGATCGACGATCAATCGGGTACAGTCCTGACAGTAGAACAGTTGACTCAAGGGCTGTCATATTTTGCTCAGATGTAAATGTACATATAACAAAACTATCAACCGGATTTGTGGAAGAGCGCCACAAACCGGTTATAGTAAGTGTTATACGTACTGCGATATAGGTGTAAATTTTGAGGATGACGAAATTCGATAGATATTTAAAAGCCTATTTCGACTTAAGTGATGAGTTTAAAAACTTGGACAATGAAACTATCCGAGAGTTAGTTAAAGGTTGGGAGCAATCACTTAAACAAATTGAGGATTTCGTTACTTCAAAAAAAGTAACAAAATCACAAATGGTATCAGGTTTGGAACAAGGGTTACGTGAGATTCCGGAGATTATCTGTGACTTACCCAGCCCAATTAAAGAACAGGCGCTATTAATGTATAATCAGGCTGTGCTTAAAACAATCCCGGAACTTGAGTAATGTACGTATAATTAAAGGTTGGGAGCAATCACTTATGAAAATACAGGGGGCAAATCTTGACTTCAGACATCAAGTCGCAATTAACTCGAAGTAACTTTAGTTTGTGCATTATTTTCCTCTTAAAGCGAAGCGCCTCTCACCCTCTTTGTTAATAAACTGGCTCTAAAAAAATTAGTTTTTGTTTTTTTAGCTTAAAAATCTCTGCCATATTTTAACTGCAAATGGGATGTAAGTGAAAAGCCACTGGCTTACTATTTATTCTGTTGTTTTGGAAGGTAACTGCAGTAAAGTGTTAGTTAATTAACCTAAATAAGGAACATTCATGGAATTAGCTAAAGCTACAAGCTTGCAATTTGAAGTATCAGAAACAGGTCATCAAATTGTTCAGGCTGAAATAAATGGGCATACAGTACGTTTAATTTTAGATACAGCGGCGGGTGCATCTGTTTTAGATAGAGCATGTATTAAATAGCTTGGAATACAAGAGGCACTAAGCGAAGAAAATGACGCAGGTTTAGGTACAACCGAACACGAAATGGGCTTAACAGACGTTGTAAAATTTGAACTGGCAGGGCAGGTGTATAAAAGTACGCAGTTTGTATCACTAGACCTAGACCATGTTCAGGCCGCTGGTGGTGGCAATTCAATACATGGGTTATTAGTCTCGCCATTTTTTAGAAAATACCAAGCCATATTAGATTTTGGTACTAATACACTGACAATTAAACTAAATGAGATAAAGGGGTCAAATCTTGACTTCAGACATCAAATTGCAAATAGCTAAAGCGTCCTAATATAACCCATTATATTTCTCTAAAAGCGGAGCGCCTCAAATCCTCTTTGTGAATTAATCAGCTTTAAACAACATCAGCTTAGCATCTTTCCCATCAGTTAATATGGCTACATTACCTTGAGTAGTTACAAATACATCTCTTAATCGTCCTGTTGCTTCTGGAAATACATGCGACTGGGTGAATTTACCATTCGCTAAATTAACGCTGTAGAGTTTTTTATCTACAAGCGTGGTGATGAGCACATGTTTTTGAAGCGAAGGGAATGCGGCGTGTTTAGAGCCATAATACGCCATACCCGATGGAGCGATTGATGGCGTCCAATCTACGCTTGGTTTTTGCATGCCTGGGTAGTCTCTAAATGGAGATATGCGCGCTTGCGAGTAATCGTCACCGTTTGTAATGACTGGCCAACCGTAATTATTTCCAGCCGTTAAATAATTTAGCTCGTCGCCACCTGCGGGGCCATGTTCGTGGCTTACAATTTGTTGCGTGTCATAGTCGTACACTAAACCTTGAAGGTTACGGTGCCCATATGAATACACTGCATGAGCTGTTGGGTTTTTGTGGTCAATAAAAGGGTTATTTTTGGGTGTTTTGCCATTTGCTGAAATGCGCAGTGTTTTGCCAAGCTGGCTAGTTACTACTTGTGCTTGCTCTCTGTAGTCAAAACCATCGCCACTTGAAAACAGTATAGTGTTATCGGGGAGAATAAGGGCGCGACCAGAGTAATGTTGTGGTGTGTCTTTATCTGTGGCTACGTTGTAAATGATGGTTGGCGTTGTAAAACGTGTACCGTTGAAGGTAGCTTTAGCTATTACGAGCCTGTTTGCATCAAGATTGCCTTGGGCGTAGGTAAAAATAACTTCTTTGGACTTAGCAAAATTAGGCGTGAGTACTATATCAAGTAAACCACCTTGACCTGCAACGTATAAACCTTCAAGTGGTAATTTTATTCTACTTTGCTCGTTATTTTTAATAACCACTACGTGGCCGTCGCGTTCGGTTATTAACCATGTGCCATCGGGCAGTTGCACCATACTCCAAGGCGAGTTTAGCTGTGTAGCGAATGTTTGCGTTGTATATTGTTTTTTAGGTAATGCATTGTTTGCATTGACGTTAAATGAGAAGAGCAGGAATAGTATAAAAAGCGAGATGCATTGTTTACCGCGCAAGCCTTTGCTACTGTATGAAAAATTATTTAGTTTAAATTGAGATAACCATGTTGTTTTTAACACGCATACTCCCTTCATTTTTAGTTGCTTGGTTACTAACGTTTACGCTTGCTAGCTTGTTTCATAGCCAATACGTTGTCAATCAATTAGTTAATGTAGGTGTAGTTGTGGAGTTTGCAGACCGTGTTAATTTAACACTCGAAGATTGGTTAGGTTTACTTCCTACGTATGGCGCTATTATTGCCCTTGCACTCACTATTGCTTTTTTAGTGACTTGGTTTATTAATAAAAAATTAAAAGCACATAGTACTGGGCTGTTTGTTATAGCGGGTATAGCCGCTTTTGCGACGGCGCTCATTGCGATTGAGTCTATTATGAATATAACCATTATTGCTGGCGCAAGAGGGTGGGGCTTTTATTTACAATTGGTTGCAGGCGCTATTGGCGGTTACGCGTTTGCAAAACTAATTAAAGTATTTGAAAACATAAAGTTAAACTAAGTGTTTTTTAAGGCTAGTTCCTTAGCTAAAGCCGCTGTTTAATGAAAACCACGGCTTTTTAAAACCCTTTTTATACTTTATTAAAAAAATAAACCAATGAGTTTGTAACTACTTAAGCCAAAAATAAGCATTAACACAGGTAGAGTAACTAGGTTTAAAATAAACGAGTTGGTAAATTTCCCCATGACCGATTTTTGATTTACTAACCACACTAAGTAAATAGTGATAACAGGAAGTAATAAACCATTAGCTGCTTGGGCAAATATTATAACTGCGACAGGGTCTAACCCAAGAGATGCTACCGCAGCACCAAATAATAAGATGATAATAGCAACGCTTTTAAAGCGAGTACTTGCCATATCGTTTGACCAACCTAACATACCACATACGGCATAGGCCCCAGCAAGCGGCGCGGTTATTGCGCTAGTTAGCCCTGCGGCAAACAACCCTATAGCAAAAAAGTAATGGGCTCCATCACCGAGCAAGGGCTCTAGTTGTACTGCCATGTTTGCTGCGCTAATTTGCCCTGCGTTTGTTCCATAAAAAGCGACCGACGCGGTAGATAAAATAGCTAATGTGATTACACCACCCAAAGTAATTGAAAGGCCAGTATCAACATTGGTTTGCTTAATTACTTTTTGTAAGTCACTTTTGCTGTCGTGCTTAGCTGCTAAAACGCCAGAGTGCAAAAACAGGTTGTACGGCACTATGGTTGTACCAACCAACGCTAAAACAGTTGTTATTGAGCCTTCGGGCAAGCTTGGCGTAAAGCCTGACAATATATCAGCCAGTGATGGTGAAGCCATGATCAATGTCGATATAAACACCAAGCTCATTAAAATCACTAATACTATAAGTGCGTTTTCTACCACTTTATGTTTGCCGCTATAAAGTAACCCGGCACTTAAAAAAGCAATTAGAGGGGTCCATATTTGCGGATTAACGTTTGGAAATATGCCAATTAATCCCATACTCGCGCCACTTAAATTACCCGCTTCGTATGCTGCACTGCCAACACCTATGGCGCTGATCACTAAAAATATGGCTAACGATTTAAATAGCGGGGTTTGAATATTTGCCCTAAGTGCTTGCGCTAAGTCTTGGCCTGTTGCAACGCCAAGGCGTGCCGCCATTGATTGCAGTAATATAGTGGCAATAACTGAAAATAGTAATGTCCAAATAAGCGCAAAACCAAAGTTTGCGCCTGCCACACTGGCTGTAGTGATTGTACCTGGCCCAATAAAGGCAGCAGTGACGAGTAATCCTGGACCTAATCGCATAATTTACCTTAATAGTGTTATTGCATGTTGCTATTTAAAGTTACACCTAACGTTTAAAACCAATAATTATACGCCAAGCCTGTTGTGTATTGCCGCCACTTAAAATAAGTGCGGTGCAGCTATAGACATTTATTTACGGGTGCTTTTATGTAAGCATATGCTAAAAAAGGTCGAGTAGGATACCAATTTATATATAAATTTAAAGGGGATAGAACGCGTTTGCATGAACTTTAAACGAGTATGAGGGTATCAATTAAACTCATAATGACACTGTATGTGTATTTACATTATGAGTGTTTTAATTGCTTCTAGGCCTTTTTTGAGCGTTGCTTCATCGGTGGCGTAATTAATACGCACGCATTGATGTTTGTGCTCCCAGCTATCTTCAATACCTATAAAAAAGTTGTGGCCAGGAATTATATACACATCTTGTTTTTTTAGTTTTTGGTAAAGCTGTTCGCTAGTTATTTTTAAATCTTTAAACCATAGCCACATAAAAAATGCGCCTTCTACCTTATGTAAATAAACCGGTAAGTCAGCAAATATTTCATCAAATAGGCTAACAGCGACCTGTGCTTTATTTTTATAAAAAGGCAAAATGGTATTTTTACACAGAGGCAGTAGTTTATTGTCTTTGATTAAGCGGGTGACTAAGCTTGGCCCAAAACTATTAGGTGATAACACCATAGCGCCATTAACGCGGCTAATTGCTTTAATAATCTCGTTATTGGCAACCACTATACCGGTGCGCAGGCCTGGTAAGCCCAGTTTTGAAAGTGACATACACAATATAATGTTTGAGTTCCAGATTAGGTTTGCATCGGTATAAATACAGCCAGGGAATGGGTCGCCATAGGCGTTATCAATAATAAGGGGGATATTGTATTGCTTTGCGAGCAAATCTAGTTGATGAACTTCATCGTCGGTGATTACGTTACCCGTTGGGTTGGTAGGGCGCGACACACATAATGCGCTTATGCTGTTGTCGTTGGCAAGTACAGCCTTAACCGCATCAAAATCAATTACATATTTAAACCGTTTAGAGCCGTTTGGTGTATTTAGTATTTCTATTTCGGGTTTAATGGCCACAAACATATCGTCAGTTAAACCTTGGTCGGCATAGCCTACGTATTCTGGCGCAAGTGGAAAAAGTACTTTTTTATGGCTGCCATCAGCCATTTTTCCTGCAAATAGGTTAAATAAAATAAAAAAGTTAGCTTGGCTACCATTTCCTAATGCAATATTGCTCGCTGTTAAATTCCACGCATATTCTTGTGTTAACTGATTGGCAAGGGCTGCTCTAAACTCATCGTTACCCGTTGGGCCATCGTAAAGGCCCATTATTTGAGCTATTTTATTATTTTTTACTAAATGATTTAGCTCGTTAATAAACGCTGTGTTTACTTGTGGCACAGAGGCGGGGTTGCCTCCGCCAAGCATCACTAAATTAGGGTTATTACTGTTTTTAGCATTACCAAGATCTTCCATTAGCTGTGTAATGCCATTGGGTTGAGTAAATTTGCTGCCAAAGTGTGAATAGTTCATAAAACCTAATACATTTAATAAATTAGGCAAAGAGTATAACGTAAAAAAACGGAGTAAATTTATAGATGAGAATAATTCACGACTTATACATACGGCCTTCCTGCGTTATAATCATTGCAGTATTAAATGTAGGTGTTTAGTTATCAATAACCCAAATAAAATAAACGACGAATCAGTTAACTTCCCCACAGAGCCTGTAATTAATAATACCGAGCTTAAAATAGCCACCTTTAATTTGTTTAACTACCTTGAACCACCTAACGCCTATTACGAATTTGAACGTATATACACCGCTGAGCAATGGGCAAGAAAACAGCGCTGGATCACCGAATACATAAACGAGCAGCAGCCCGATGTAATTGGTTTTCAGGAAATATTTAGTATTGAGTCACTTAAAGAATTAATGCTAAACCAAGGTTATAACCATTTTGCTGTAGTTGATAAACCCCATGTTATAGATGATTTTATTTTTAAGCACCCTGTTGTTGGTATTGCCTCTAAATACCCGATTATTGATGTAATAGCAGTGGAGCATGATGAGGAACTCGCATGCTCACTTGGTTTAACACAGGCGTTTTCATTTAGTCGTAAAGTACTCAGGGCCACAGTTACGTTACCTCACTTAGGAGATACAGATTGCTATGTAGTGCACTTTAAATCTAAGCGGGGCATGCTTGAGGTAGACGAACACAATAAAGCGGTAACAGCCGAGCAAAACATTGTCGATATTTTAAAAGCGAATGTAGCAGGGAGTTGGGGCTCAACAATTCAACGTGGCAGCGAAGCGACTTTACTCATGATACAAATGATCACCCGACGAGAGGCGACTCAAAACCCCATGGTATTAATGGGCGATTTTAACAACGACCTTTCTGATGGCGTACTTAACCACCTGCTAACCAATACATTAAGGTTTGCGCCCGCAATGGATGCCAAAGCCTACCTAGCTAAGTACTGTTTGTATGATTCGTGGGCATTATTTGAAAAACTAGTAATTACTGCTGATGATGCTCAACAAGCAAATAACAGTGATGGTGAAAACACTGCTCAAACAGCACGACTAACGCGTAAAGCAACTCACTACTTTGGTACAAGCAGCTCAGTGCTTGATTATATTTTACTGTCGTGCGAGTTTGACCCAAGCTACGATGATAGTTTTTTTGAAGTAAGTAACCATAATACGTACGACAGGCATTTAATTAACCCCGAATATGAGCGAGACGACTTAACCACTGACCATGGCGTTGTGTGTATTACTTTAAACCTCAGAACTTAAAAAGCCCGTTGTAAAATGGCACTTGGTAATATGTAGTTATTACAAAAGTAATTTCCAACATATTGCAAGCTACTGAATAGATATAGTTTTTATTTGGTATTTAATTTGCACAAGTAATGCAGCTTTAATTACTTAGTTTTAAAATAAAGGATTTAACAATGAATGACGTGTCTTTATCTGCTTATTTAGGGTTCTACTTTTACTTAATTATGCTGGTGGTGCAGTGGGGTGTTGCGACCTTTAGCAAGGCCAAGGAGCCTGGTGCAGTGCCGGGTAAAATTAGCGACGATTTATCGCACGAAAGCTTTATATTTAGAGCGCACCGTACGTTTCAAAATACATTAGAAAACAGCGCACTATTTATAGGCACGGTGTTATTTGCATTTGTAATTAATTACCAAAGCGCAATTTTTGCAATGTGTGTGTGGGTGTATGTAGTTGCGCGTTTAATTCACATGATTTTATACTATGTGATTGCAACAGAGAAAAACCCAAGCCCGCGTACGTATTTCTTTTTAATTAGCTTTATTGCCAACATTGTGATGTTGGTACTAATAGGTTTTCGTTTGGTAGCTTAATAAATAAAAACCGACGTTTTAGTGTTAGTACTACTACGTCGGTTTTTTGTATTAAGTGTTATTCTACCCCAATAAATCCACCTGTTTGATGAGCCCAAAGGCCTGCATATATGCCCCCTTGTGCAATGAGTTCATCGTGTGAGCCTTGCTCAACGACGCCACCATTATCTAACACGATGAGTCTATCCATTTGTGCAATGGTAGACAGCCTATGCGCTATAGCGATAACCGTTTTTCCTGTCATTAAATCATCAAGGCTTGCTTGAATAGCCGCTTCAACTTCTGAATCAAGTGCACTGGTCGCTTCGTCTAAAATAAGAATAGGGGCATTTTTAAGTAACACTCGTGCAATGGCAATACGTTGGCGTTGACCGCCCGATAAAGTTACACCACGTTCGCCAACCTGTGCATCAAACCCTTTATTACCTTTTGAGTCTTCTAAATCGCTAATAAAATCGAGCGCTTTAGCTTGTTTTGCGGCGGTTAACATTTCAGCTTCGGTTGCATCGGGGCGACCGTATAAAATATTATCTTTAACAGAGCGGTGAAGCAGGGAAGTGTCTTGCGTTACCATAGCAATATAGCGGCGAAGACTTTCTTGGCTTACGTCAGTAATATTTTGACCGTCAATCTTAATTGTGCCAGAGTCAGTATCGTAAAAGCGCAGTAGTAGGTTAACAAGCGTTGATTTACCCGCGCCAGAGCGGCCAACTAAACCTATTTTTTCACCGGGTTTAATATTAAGATTTAACCCATTCATTACCGGGCCACGGTTAGTTTCGTTGGCGGCTTTGCCATAATTAAAATGTATATCTTTAAACTCAATACTGCCTTGGGTTACTTCAAGGGTGTTTGCGTTTGGTTTATCGTCTACTTTTATTGGGTTTGATAGTGTTTTCATACCATCGGTGGCGGTGCCAATATTTTCAAACAGGCTGCTTATTTCCCACATGATCCACTGCGCCATACCGTTTAACCTAAGCGATAAACTAACTGCAACGGCTATAGCGCCAGCGCTAATTGCACTCATTGACCATAAATAAAGCGATAATGCGGCAACACTAAATACCAACAAATAGTTAAGCGTATTAATAGCAAAGTTAAGGCTGGTTACTAAGCGCATTTGTTTATATACGGGTTGTAAAAATACATCCATGCTTTGCTTGGCGTACTGCTCTTCGCGTTGGGTGTACGAAAAAAGTTTAATAGTTGAAATGTTAGTGTAGCTATCAACAATACGGCCCGTCATTTCTGATCGTGCATCGGCTTGTGAGCTGGCAATTTTTTTAAGTTTAGGCACAAAGTAAACCTGTATTGAAGCATACAAGGCAAGCCATACAAGCAAAGGGATCATCAAGCGCCAATCAGCTTCAGCAACTAAAAACACCATAGCGCCAAAATAAACCACTATGTACATAAGTACATCAAGCAGTTTCATTACCGCCTCGCGAACAGCTAAAGACGTTTGCATTACTTTGGTAGCAATACGCCCTGCAAATTCATTTTGGTAAAAACTTACACTTTGGCGAAGTAAATACCGATGCGCTGACCAGCGAATCGACATAGGGTAATTACCCAATAAGGCTTGATGCAAAATAGCGGCGTGAAAAAACACCACAATAGGCAAAACGACTAACAGCATAACAGCCATTTTTATCAGTTCAGTTTTTTGCTCTACAAATAGGGTTTGTGGTGTATGGGTACTTAGCCAATCAACCAATTGGCCCATATAACTAAATAACGATACTTCTAAAATTGCTAACAGCGCAGCACTTATCGACATAAGCACTAACGAGAGTTCCATGCCCTTGGTGTAATGGCGGCAAAACGCAAATAAAGTAGAAGGCGGCTGAGTGGGTTTTTCCTCAGGAAATGCGTTGGTCATTCTTTCAAAGAGTCGATACATTTTAAAAACTTAAATAGCAAATAATGTGAAGTATTATACCATTTAAGTATTTTTAAATGCAGTTTTGTATTAACTAATATGAGCTTTAGTTGAGAGATTTTATATCTAAAATTCAGGTTAGTTATTACTTATACAGGCTTTTTATCTAACAGGGTTTGAAAGGTTAATGCCTCGGCTCATATATAAGTCGTCGTATTTTAAACCGCCGTTACCATAGGGCTTTTTAGCCGGACCAGTATTTGCGTTTGCCAAAAAGTAAATAAGTGGTTGTTCACGTTTCATTCTAAATTTTGCATTTTTATACACGAGTGTTTGCGTTGTAAACTCACCGCCTTGAACATACACATTGTATTGTTGGCCTTGCATTTTTGTAGGCGCGTTATTCACTACATACCAGATGCTGTACCATTGATTTGTGTTAAGGGGCTTTGCTGATTGGGCGGCGTTGTAGTTTTGAATGTTGCTGTAACCTTTATCTGTTTTGACCATTAAAGCGCCATCGTTTTTAAATCCATTCGACTCGGCTTTGTCTGTTACACGTAAGGTAGGTTCAAACGCATTGTAACCATGCTTTTTAATTTCATTGGGCTGTAAGTTACTTAAGCCAAAAGCGTGATTGTTAGGAAACGTTTCTACATTTATGCGCGTAAAAAATGTATAGGTTTCTCCCACTTCAACTACTTTTGGTAGCTTAGTAAAACTGAGTGCTTTTCGATTACCAATAATGCCTTCGGCGGCTGGTTTTTTAATAAGTAATGATTTGAGGATTCAGCCTCTCGTGAAATTTTTGTCACTTGTGGGTTAGCTATGTATGGATTGGTTTGATTGTCTGTATCAGCTTTTTGCCATGTTAGCGTTTGCGTTTCAAAATTATCGATTAACAGCCATTGATTTGTGGAAGGATGTTGGTGATTTTGGCTGCATGCTACTAACGTGATTAACCACATTGGCAGAAGAACGTTTTTATAGCGCATTGTTTACTCTTTATTTAATTGTTATTGATAGCATAAACAGGAATAAATTGTTATTGGTAATAACGTTTTGTTTAATAATTTAAATAATACATTACCAAATTTCGTTTTATTTATAACCAATAACTGATTTATTGTAAACCAAAAAAATTTAACGCGCTTAAGTTTAAGCAAAAGCTATATAAATTTTGTAGTCGCGCTCAGTAAATAACTAAAACTTATTCATATCAAATAACTTTATAGTTAACATACGCCTGTGCTTATTTTTGAAATTAATAAGGAAGTGTTATGTATTTAGGCTCTTGTTTGTGTGGAAAAGTAAATGTGAAAATTACAGGCAATATTACCAGTATTATTCACTGTCACTGTTCTTTGTGTAGAAAAAATAGCGGAACAGCGTTTGCTACAAATGGTTTTGTAAACGCTGATGAGTTTTTAATCACTCAAGGGCAAGACTCATTAAGTGGGTACGCGTTTAAACCCGGTAGAACACGGTATTTTTGTGCCTGCTGTGGTTCGCCTATTTATAGCGAAAATACCAGTGATAAAAGCCGTTTTCGTATTCGATTAGGTTTACTGGATTCAGATATTGCAGAAAAACCTATATCTCATAATTTTGTTACATCAAAAGCGAATTGGGAACAGTTAGAAACCAGTTTGCCTTGCCATGAAAAGCATGAACCCGGTCGCTAATTAAAAAGATTCAATGTGGTAAATATGATTAATATCTTTATATAAATTGGGAGCAAGATGTTTAAAAACGTCAGAATCTTGAATATTGTCGACGGTAATGTGTTTTAGTGAGCTAGGGCTTAAAACAATAACAATGTTTTTATACTCATTAAATTCAACAAGTGCGATTGCTTTAAAGTACTTTCTTAACAAGGCCAACAACAGCTGTAACTCTTGACCTGTTTTAGGGTTTAAATTGAGTGTTATTTGATTGCTTGAATTGCAACAGCGCGTCACGTTTTGCCAAAAAAGAGCGCTGTTTAAAAATGGTTGGTGGTACTCTCCACTGAATATGTCGATGGTGATCACATCGTATTTAATTTTACATTGCTGGATAAATTGCTCTGCTGACTCTAAAAATACAGAGTGTGGTTTTGGCAAATAAAAATGTGTTTGTGCAATTTCAACCACATCAGGGTTAATTTCAACGGTGTTAAAGGTGTGTAGAGTATTTAAAAATTTTGTTTTATTGAATAGATAATAGATAACTCGCTCAACGCCCGCGGTTCCCAACCCTAAATTTAACATTTTAAGATTGGTTACCGGTTTTAATAAAAACAGCAGCATGCTTTGATTTACAGGTACCAAAACTTGCTCTGTTTTGCTTTTGCTCATTACGCCCTGAATAACAGCATCTTGTTCACGTTTTTCGTCAAGTGTTAACCAACGGTATTGCGCGTTTTCATAAACATAGATAGGACCAAGCGTGGTTTGCTTAAATTGTACAAGGTTACATTTTAACGTTTCATTTTTTAACTGGCGCATACTCTTACTTTTTAAATTGACTACTTAACCGGAACTCTGATTAAGTGATTTACTAACGTGTTAAATCATGATGATAATTAAATTTTACTAGTCTGGGATTTTTAATAAAAACAAGGCGAATTTACCGGCAATAGGTGCTTGGGATCGCTCTATTATCCAGAGTCTAAGTTTCTTAGTTTGGCACGAAAATAAAAAGTTTACTTAAGTTATTTGGTTATAAATTTATTGATTTGCTTTACCGTGTAGTATTTTGGCTTAAGTTAAATCATTTAAAACATTCAAGGAGAGAAAAATGGGATTAATTTTAGGCCCTGTGCTGTTAATTTGGCTCGCTATTTTTATTTACTCAATTCGACTCGGTTATTTGCTTATTTATAAAAATATGGCGTTAGACATCACGCTAATTACTTTCACCGTTGCTTTAGTGGGTGCTATTGCCTTTGTATTTTATGGTTACAGGCAATTTATAAATGAAACGTCGTTGTGGGCATTTGAAATACCCAGCTATTTTGTATTCAACAAGTTTGCAATATTCATTGTTGTTTTGGCTTTATGTTTACATTTTTTTTCTACTAGCGTGCAAACAAGCACAGCCGTTAATTGTGTGGTGTTTATACTTTTGTTTATGTTTTCTGCTGCAGTGTTATTAAGTGTGGGGTTACATGACCGTTTTATAGGTTATAACAATATCCAACTTACTCATTAATTAAAGGGTAGAAGATGAGATCGTTTATTTGTGCTGTACATTTTGTGTGTGCTCAATGGCTAAAAAAAGTTGACCCAAATAATACGCAAACGGGGTACAAGGCGAGTGTCCTAATCGGTATGGTGCTATCTATTTATATTGGTTTATTTGCTCTTTTCTTTTATTTTGATTATGTAAAATTACTTACTGATTCCGTTAGAAATAATTTAATCGTGTTCAGTACACTTTATTTAGCGTTAATTTTAGGGGGTATGCATTTAGCGTTGGGTAACGCTGTTGATTATAAAAGCAGAGTTCGTGCAAGGTTGAATACAACAGTGCTTAGGCATTACACGCTTGGGTTAAAACTTTGGATATTTGGTCTGCTACCTTACTTTATAACTTTGGTAACTATTTTTATATTGAACTCGAATTAGTACTATTCTTTTCTGCGCTTTAGCGTGCTTATTTTCGTATCTACCTCAAATTAATTGCGATATACAAATACATAGGTAATTGTAAACCAATAAAAATAAGGAGCTACATAAATGCTTAAACCATCAATTAAATTATTAAAGCTAAGCATGCTTGCGTTTGCTTGCTCAGCATCAAGTGGCGTTATTGCGGCTGATATGCAATATAAAGATCAACAAAATCTGCATGATATTGCGGCAAGTGTGTCAGCAGAGCGAATTGGCAGCGATATTCAAACGCTGGTGGACTTTGGTACACGTCATACACTTTCAGAGACTAAATCTGACACTCGAGGTATTGGTGCTGCTCGACGTTGGATTAAAGCTGAGTTTGAAAAAATATCCGCACAATGTGGTGGGTGCTTAGAGGTTATTGAGGTATCAGACACTATTTCAGGCGAAAAACGCATACCTGATCCTGTTGAGGTGGTAAATATTGTTGCTATTCAACGCGGCAGTACTGAACCAAATAGAATGGTGATGATGTCGGGTGATATAGACTCACGTGTAAGCGATGTAATGGATTTTACTAGTGACTCTCCTGGCGCTAATGATAATGCATCGGGTGTTGCTGGTGTTATTGAAGCGGCACGCGTACTGAGTAAATATAAATTTAACGGCTCTGTGGTTTACGCTGCGTTATCAGGGGAAGAGCAGGGGTTATTTGGTGGTAAAATTTTAACCGCGCACGCTCAAAAGAATAACTGGCAAGTACATGGTGTTTTAAATAATGACATGATTGGCAATATTACCGGTATAAATGGAGTGACTGATAACACAACCGCACGTATTTTTTCAGAGGGCACACGTGTTGTTGAAACAAAAGCACAGGCTCGTACTCGTCGATTTACGGGTGGTGAGGTTGATTCTGCAAGTAGAAATTTAGCCCGTTATATTGATACTGTTGCAGATAGGTACATCCCCAATCTTGATACAATGCTTGTTTACAGGCTAGACAGGTTTGCACGAGGCGGGCACCATCGTCCATTTAACGATGCTGGGTTTGCAGCAGTGCGCATAATGGAAACAAACGAGCATTATGATCGTCAACACCAAGACCTACGAACAGAAAATGGCGTTACATATGGCGATACGATTGACGGGGTTGATTTTGATTATGCAGCTAAACTAACGTCACTCAATGCGGTAACTATGGCATCAATGGCTTGGGCTCCAGCCCCTCCTAAAGACGTTAAAATTACTGGCGCAGTAAAGGCTAGTACTTCGTTTTCGTGGCAAAAAAGTAACGATGACACAATTTCCGGTTATAAAATATATTGGCGTTACACAAGCGAGCCGCAATGGCAGTTTAGTAAATACGTTGGTAATGTTTCTGATTTCACACTTGAGAATGTAGTAATAGACAATTATTACTTTGGTATTTCATCTGTTAGTCATGATGGTTTTGAGTCGCCCGTTGTGTTTCCGGGGGATGTTGGTTCGTTTGACCATAATATAAAATAGCAATTTGTATAAAAACAAAGCAGTCAGAGTTTTTAAAGTGCAAGCAGCCTGTTTTATGCTTGCACCTTATTTACTAAGACCTTACAGTGTTTAAAAAGAAGTAATAAGGTCATTACAATGGAACAACAACAAAAACAATTAACACCTGAAGAGCAAGCATTAGCCGAGCAACAACGTGTTGCATGGCAACGTGGATGTTTTCAAACAGCACAAAAGTATCTAGCAGAAAAAGGCATTATGCCTAAATCTGTAGTTGAGCAAGACAGCCGCTTTTTAGCTCCTATTTGCGCCATGTGGAAATTTAAAGCGCAAAACGGAAAAACGTATTGGGTTGTTTCAGGGCAATTACCAACAGACCATGCTGAAGTGGGTGCAGCGTCAGATGCGCGTGATGCTATGCGTTATTTTTCATTGCAATGGCAGTTAAAAGCAGACCAGATTATGAGTGCGGGCGCACGAGATAAAACACAGGCAGACTTTGCTAACCTATTAGTGAAAAGAGCACATGGCCTTTACGAGTTATACGATAACGATAAGCTGTGGGCTCACGAACCAAAATAATCCAAAAAGGGTAATCAAGCTTTGATTACCCTTACAACTTAATTAATGAACTAGTGTGAAAGGTGCTGTATCAGCACACCTAACCGGGCATTTCATTCTTTGCCTAGGTATACCTGCCTCCATAAACACATTACCCTGTTTTATAAAGCCGTTACGTTTAAATCGTTCAACTTCGTGTAGAACACAATTAACGCTAATTGATTCAATACCTTGTTCTACTGCTATGTCAAAAATATAATTAAGTAACGAGCAGTAAACATTTCGGTTTCTATGATCAGGCAGTACAGCTAAGCGTCCAATTAAGCCATCATCACACAGGCGGGCTGTTGCGACGGGACAAAAGCTGTCGTCTGTAACAAGCACATGCAAAGCTAATTTATCGAGGTTATCAAATTCAACACGTTTAGGGATATGTAATTCGTAAACAAATACACGCTCCCTTATTTGTTGTAACTCATTTTTTTGTCGATCCCATTCAACTTTGTTTATACGATAACCCACAATTGCCTCCTACTTGTTACTCTTGGTTTGCGTTAAACCAAATGCCTTCATTAACAAGTATAGTAAACATTTGAACAAAAACTAGACTATTTTGAGCGTTAGTTAACTCATTAGTATTAAACTCGGTTTCGTCTGTTAGTAATTTTACTGCTGCTATGTCCCCGATAGGAAGAGTGAAATTATCACCATTAATACTTACTAAAAGCTCATTTTCACACTGCTGATAAATTGCTCGTGTTCCACCGACACGTTCAAAAATAGTATCTGGCTCTGCCAATTCGTTTGCTATTTGATCTTGGGTAAAAGCAGGTTCTACTGGTGCCAAGTCCATTTCATGTTTGGGTTGGCTTAAGGTTTTGCCAAGCCATTGCTTGAATAGACCATCATCTTCTAGCATTGAGGCGATAAGATGCTTAACCTTTTCAGCTTCATTATTTGTAAGCTCACCTTTTGAGGCTCTTGTAACTAAGTTGTGGTCTGTGTAGCGTTTTTGACCGCTTTCAGTGTCAATAACATGATCGGCAAAGCTTGATAGTAAATCTTGCTGATTTGGTGCTCTAAATCCAACAGAGTAATTAAGTGCATTTTCAACCGCGTAGCCTTCATGCGGGCAGCCTGGTGGAATATATAAAATATCACCGGGTTCTAAAATGCAGTCTATGACTGCTTCAAAGGCTTCAACTTGCAATAATTTTTTATTTTGAGCAAATTGCTTAAGAGTTGGGTCGGGTAGGCCAACTCGCCAATGACGCTTTCCTTCACCTTGAATAATGAAAACATCGTATTGATCTAAATGCGGGCCAACACCACCATTAGGGGTAGAAAAGCTGATCATTAAATCGTCAATGCGCCAGTTAGGGATAAATCTGAACGGTTCTAGCAGCTGGGCTGCCTCTGGATGCCAGTGGTCGACTGCTTGCACTAATAACGTTGAATTTTCCTCTGTGAGTAAATCAAAGTCCTCGAATGGCCCTTGATGGGTTTGCCAGTCGTTACTGTGATTTGTAACAATACGCGATTCAATAGCGTCTTCCATTGCTAAGCCAGCAAGTTCGTTTGCATCAAGTGGATCTTCAAAGTGACTAAACCCTTGTTTGATCAAAAGAGGTTTTTTTTGCCAAAAGTGGGTTAAAAATTCTTGTTCAGATAAATCGTTTATTTTTAATTGATACATACGTTTGCCTGCCGGTAATTGCTTTGCTTTTTATACAAAAAAAGCGAAAGGATAACCCTTTCGCTTTTTGATAGTGGTGATTAATAATTAAACTAAATCATCAATAAATTCAACCGCACGGCCAATGTAATTAGCCGGTGTTAGTTTTTTCATTTCTACTTTAGCAACTTCAGGAAGATCTAAACCATCGATGAAGTCAGCCATTATTTCTTGATTTACGCGCTTTCCACGGGTTAAATCTTTAAGTTTTTCGTATGGCTTTTCAATGCCGTATTTACGCATAACTGTTTGAATAGGCTCTGCGAGCAATTCCCAGTTTTGGTCTAGCTCTTCAAGTAAACGTGGTTCGTTAACTTCAAGCTTGCTAACACCTTTAAGCGTTGATTGATATGCAATAAGCGCATAACCCATACCCACACCAAGGTTACGTAGCACTGTCGAATCGGTAAGATCACGCTGCCAGCGAGATACAGGCAGTTTTTGTGCAAGGTGTGCAAAAATTGCATTTGCTAAACCTAAGTTACCTTCTGAGTTTTCAAAATCAATAGGGTTAACTTTGTGTGGCATAGTTGATGAGCCAATTTCGCCAGCAATGGTTTTTTGCTTAAAGTGGTTAAGGGCAATGTAACCCCAAACATCACGGTCAAAATCAAGCAAAATAGTATTAAAACGTGCAATTGCATCAAATAATTCTGCAATGTAATCATGTGGTTCAATTTGTGTGGTAAACGGGTTCAATGTTAAACCTAGGCTCGATACAAATTTATCTGCATGAATATGCCAGTCGTAATCAGGGTAAGCGCTAAGGTGAGCGTTATAGTTACCAACAGCGCCATTTACTTTACCAAGCATTTCTACTTGCGCAATTTGATCGCGTTGACGCTTTAAACGCATGTATACGTTTGCAAACTCTTTACCCATAGTTGATGGTGTAGCAGGTTGTCCGTGCGTACGAGTCATCATTGGCACTGCTTTATACTCAATGGCTTTTTCTTTGATGGCGTTAAGTAATTGGTCACAGTATGGCAGTAATACGCTGTCACGTGCTTCAGTTAACATTAAACCATGTGATAGGTTGTTAATGTCTTCTGAGGTACATGCAAAGTGAATAAATTCGTTGATAGCATGTAGCTCTGCGTTATCAGCTACTTTTTCCTTTAAAAGGTATTCAACGGCTTTAACGTCGTGGTTAGTTGTTCGTTCAATATCCTTAACGCGCTGCGCGTCGGCTTCACTGAAGTTATCAACAATAGCGTTTAAAAGTGCATTTGCTTGGTCGCTAAATGCGGGCACTTCTTTAATGTCGCTTGCTGCAGCTAACGCTTGCAACCAACGCACTTCAACAATTACACGGTATTTAATTAATCCAAATTCGCTGAAAATACTGCGTAGTTCAGTGGTTTTGCTGCCGTAGCGACCATCAACTGGCGAGATAGCCGTTAACGCTGAAAGCTCCATAATAACTCCTAAATTTTTGTTTGAACGATAATTAAATTTTTGCTTTAGCAATGGCGATTATTTTTCTTTTTGCAAAGAAAAAATGACGGCGTTTACCGCCCATTTGTCGCCACAATACTGCACTTCTGATGCCGGCAAGTAGTAATGCGCGGATTTTATTTTGAGTGAGTTGCTGTTTTAATAACTCGGGTTTACCATAAACCTGTATTCGGTGCCCAAGGGGGCTTAGCACCGACGAGTATATATCTGCCAAACCGGCAACAACGGTGTCATCGGTTATAGCAAAATGGTCTAAACGACGATGAATATCATCAATACGTTTACCTAATTCGTTTAAGCTTTTGTCGTTTGCGCTAAGTGCTCGCTCAAGCTGCATCAAGCCACCTACATATTTTACAATCTCAACGTCTTTCTGAGCGCCCGCTGATAGCTGTTCCATCAACGTTTTGTAGCCATCTCGTAAATTGTGAGTGCCTTGATATACATCTTCTGGTGATGCTGGCGATGTTTGTACAATACTAGAAAGTAATATGTCTAAATCGTGTTCATTATTACTGCCGTACTGCGCTATTTTTTGTACTTGTTTAGCGGCTTGGCACATCGCGGCAAGCGCCATAACTTGGTGTTCATTCATTACTTGATCACCGAGTCAATAATACCGCCACCTAAGCAAACTTCTTGCGCATAAAATACTGCAGACTGACCTGGTGTAACCGCTTTTTGAGGTTCATCAAATAACACACGGGCCATACCGTCATCACCAACAAGCAAAGTACAGTTTATATCTTCTTGACGGTAACGTGTTTTAACTGTGCAACGCGTTGTTCCTTTTGGACCTACACGGTCTACCCAGTGAAGTTGGTTAGCATTTAAACCATTACTATATAGGCGAGGGTGGTCTTTACCCTGGCCAACAATAAGTACGTTACGCTCGACATCTTTGTCTACAACGTACCAAGGTTCGCCTGAGCCTTCTTTCATACCGCCAATTAATAAGCCTTTTCGTTGGCCAAGTGTGTGGTACATCAAGCCTTCGTGCTCGCCAACGTTATTACCTTCAGTGTCTTCTATAACACCTGGTTGGGCAGGTAAAAATTTTTGTAAAAAGTCTTTAAACTTACGTTCACCAATAAAACAAATACCAGTGCTGTCTTTTTTATCATGTGTGATTAAATCTTGCTCTTCAGCAATGCGGCGCACTTCTGGCTTGGCGATATCGCCTACAGGGAAAAGCGTTTGAGCAATGTGTTCATGACTTAACGTGTATAAAAAGTAACTCTGGTCTTTGTTGTTATCTAAACCACGGCACATTACATATTTGTCGTCCCGAAGCTCACGACGCACATAATGGCCTGTCGCAATAAAGTCAGCTCCGAGTGCTTGTGCAGCAAATTCCAAGAAGGCTTTAAATTTGATTTCCTTGTTACACATAATATCGGGGTTAGGTGTGCGGCCTGCTTTGTACTCTTCTAAAAAGTATTCAAATACGTTATCCCAATATTCAGCTGCAAAGTTAACAGTATGAAGTTCGATACCTAACTTGTCACACACGGCTTGCGCATCTTTTAGGTCTTCTGCAGCGGCACAATACTCGTCATTGTCGTCTTCTTCCCAGTTCTTCATAAACAGGCCTTCTACTTGGTAGCCTTGTTGTTGTAACAAATATGCAGATACTGAAGAATCAACACCGCCGGACATACCAACGATGACTTTAATGTGACTATTTTCGCTCATGAATAATTTCGCTTATACAGATTACTGTTAACTTGGAAAGGCCGCGATTATAGCATGTATTTTGTTTGCGCTTAAAGAGACTAACAAGGCAAACCTTACAATTAGTGAGTAATTTATTAATATAATAAATAGCTAAGATACCTAAGGCGCTTACATAACATTTTTTTGATAAAAGTTGATTCTAATTCTACGCTTAACGTACAGAACAAAATACGAGCCATATGTTAAAAATTAATAATAAGTTCTTTAAAAGTGATTAGAGTATATATACACTCATTAATGATAAAGTTTGATGGGTTAGCCCATTCAATAAGCTGTAAAATATAATCAATGGAATGAATATATGAATCACGCATACAAAATTAATAAAATTAGATCGTTTGTAGAACAAAACAAACACCAAGTAAATCTCATCTCAAATAAGCTTTTAATCATAAACCTGCAAGAATTAAAAAAGTCAGCCTACCATCTTTTTTATGAACTAATAAAACTCAAGCATGCTCAGCAAGCGCAATCCCATCACCAAATCAGTGATTTGTTTAATTTAATTAAAAACACTACAGAAGTGCTTAGCCTCGAAATGAAGCTTTTAGATAAATTAGAATACTGGTGGCTAGAATGGTATTTTGCTTTACAAATGCATGAACAATTGAGCGCTGAAAGTAAAGAAATGCCGATGAGCTTTTTATCACGCAGTACCTTAAACCCAATGCGAAAACATGAGATAAGTCACTATGCTAAATTATTTTCAGTGCTCCCTATGCCAGTGTGTAATGTGTGTAGCAAAACCGGTGATATCCTTAGGGTAAACCAACGGTTTGTAGATGTGTTTGGTTATACTGTTGAGGATGTGCCTAACCTACATGCATGGTGGAAAAAGGCCTACCCAGATCCGCACTACAGAGTGCAAGCTCAAAATTTATGGTCTGAAGCTTTGAAAAAAGCGAAAAGTAGTAATGACGATATACCTGCCAATAATTACACAGTTGCACGTAGTGATGGCACACAAGTTGTTATGGAGGTATCGGGCATAAAGATAGGCGAAGAATTTTTAGCCGTATTTAAAGATGCAACCGAGCGAATAGAGGCTGAGGATATTTTAAGGGATATGGCATTTTTGGACTCATTAACCAAAATTGCTAACAGGCGTCGATTTGATGAAAAACTTGCTCATGAATTTGATAAAGCGAAGGAGTGTGAAGGGGCAATATCGTTAATAATTATTGATGTTGATTTTTTTAAACAGTTTAACGACCGTTACGGACATTTGGCTGGGGATTCTTGCTTATATGAAGTGGCTCAAACTATTGCATCGACAGTAAATCGTCCTGAAGACTTTGTTGCCAGATATGGTGGTGAAGAGTTTGTTGTATTGCTCCCTGATACTGATAAGGAAGGTGCATTATTTATTGCTGAGCAAATACAAAAGGCCGTTGAAGCTTTAGCAATTGTGCATGAGGATACCTACAGTGGCTTTTTGTCAGTGAGCATGGGCGTTAACTCAACGGCTAGTTCCCAAGACGATAAGGTAAGCTTTGTTAAAGGAGCCGACAACGCACTGTATTATGCAAAAGACCAAGGCAGAAACTGTATTGCATTACACTCTGAAAGTTAGATTAAATTTTTATTACAAAGGTTTAGGTGAGGGGGTAGCGATGGCGTGAAAGTTTTGCTCTATTTGTACGTATCCTTACATGGATGCAAGTCAGAAGAATAGGCTGGAGCAATTACACACCCCACGTCACTAAGTAATCCCTCTAGGCAGAGTAAACTTTAAAACACACCATTAATATGCCTTAATTTTTTATTAGTTGAAAATAGTATCTAGGCCTAATAGCGGACGCGTCACCGCGTCATCAAAGCACTTTTGAACGAGTGGGCTTCGCAGTGGTAAAGATTTAACTTTCTCTAGGTTAAACCAATGGGCACTTATAATATCATCATCAATAGGGTTAAGTTGTTGGTTGGTGCCACTAGCATCAAATAAAAAACAAAACCTTAGGTAATGAACGCCGTTGTCAGCGTACAAGTTATAAACACCTAAAAAGCCAGTAGGGGTGAGCGATAAACCTGTTTCTTCATATAATTCGCGGCTTGCTGCTTGAGCTAGTGTTTCGTTCTTTTCTAAATGACCAGCCGGTTGATTATAGCAAATTTGCTTAGTAAATTTATCGCGTTCTTTTACTAATAAGTATTCGTTATGGTTTTTAACTATTGCGGCTACTGTTACATTTGGTTTATGCATTAATGCTACCTTTAATGATTTTATATTCACCAGTATTAATGTCGGCTAAAGTGTAATTACCTATGCTGTAACGAATTAGCCTAAGAGTAGGATGGCCAATATGAGCTGTCATTCGGCGAACTTGTCTATTTTTACCTTCATTAATGGTAATACTGAGCCATGAGGTAGGTATAGACTTTCGTTCACGTACAGGGGGAGTTCGTTGCCAAATGTTAGGCTCTTCTATCATTTTTACATTAGCAGGCAGTGTGAGCCCATCTTTAAGCTCAACGCCTTTACACAAAGCTTGTATTGACTCAGTCGAAGGCTCACCTTCTACTTGAACCCAGTACGTTTTATTGGTTTTTTTATTAGGTGCTGTTAATGTATTTTGTAGTTTCCCGCAGTTTGTGAGCAGCAATAAACCTTCGCTATCGCGGTCTAACCGTCCTGCAGCATATACATCCTTGATAGGAATAAATTCAGCTAGCGTCTTTCTGTCTGCATCGTCTGTAAATTGACAAAGCACATCAAATGGCTTGTTAAAAAGTACAATTTTTTTGTCTTTAGCGTCTATTTGAGGTTTTATTTCTCTTTTGTTTGTAGGCTTTTTAATTGCACTTCTAGAATACGTGCGACCCGTATTACGCTTGGTTGAGGAAGCGGGGGGTTGCTTGTTACTCGATTTACTTCTCATTAAATACACCTTGCTGGTTTTGGTAATCCAGCAATTTTTGTGGCTTGTTTAGCTGGGCCTTTTGGAAACAATTTATAAAGGTAAATACTATTACCTTTATCTTCTCCGAGTGCTTTGGCCATGGCTTTTACTAGCATGCGGATGGCTGGACTTGTGTTGTATTCAAGATAAAATTCGCGGACGAAGTTAATCACTTCCCAGTGTTGTTCGCTAAGCGATATGTTTTCTTGCTCTGCAATAATGGGGGCTAGTTGCTTAGACCATTGTGTATGGTCGAGTAAATAACCTTGCTTATCTGTGTCTATTGTTTTTTGGTTAAATTCAAGCATGGGTTACCAAGTAATTAATTGCGTAGAGGTTAAAGTAAGAGACACAAACTCGTCATAGCTAATGGCAGTGTCGTTATTTGATAGCTTAATTGCACGAACGAGTGCGTCCTCTTCAAGTACTAAGAGGGTATCTGAAAATTGTTTAAATTGTTTATTAGCAAAGCATGCGTCACCTAAAAGCAATATACGGTCATCAGCACAAATTAAGTTTTCTAGCTGGTTAGCAGAATAGTAATTTAATGGTTTTGAAAAAATATGTAGTGTGCTCATAAGGTCACCACGTGATGTTGTTTTTTGATAAGTGTTTGTTGTTCACCAAATGTAACCGCGTGCGCGTTTATGAGTAAATCAGTTTTACTTAGGCCATAATCAAGGAGCGATTTTTCACATACATAGATGTTTTCTACGTCATAAACTTCTAGCGTTTTTATGTTTTTAAAAAAATCTTTAATACCTATGGTGGAAGGGGTTTGATTCTTTTTTAATGCTAAAACAGCGGGGCCACTAAATAACCAGCTTATGTTTTGATCGACAGCTGCAAAAATTAACGTCATATCGAGGGCATCGCGCAGGTTAAGATCATCAAATGGGCTACTTTGACTCATTACTAATACATTAATCATTTAAATTGCACCCATTTATCAGCGTCGCTTACAAGCATTGCGAATTCAGCTAAACCTGCAACAGAAAATACGCCTGTGTTTGACGTATCTAAGCCTCTTTTTTCTGCCGCGGTTACACACAGCATAAGATTAATATTTTGACTTGATAGCGCTTGCCATAATGCGCTAATTTGAAGTTCGTCAGAGGCTAAGTCAAAATGTGTTGATGCATGATAAACGCCTTGCTGATACAAAAATATTGCGTCTATGGTGTGCCCTTGAGATAAACACGCATTAGCAAACTTAATTATGCGTTGACTGGTGTCGTGATCTGATGGTGGTGTGTGTAATGAAAGAACAAATCGTGCCAAAACAATTCCAATAAAAAAGCCCCAATAAAGGGGCTATTTTAACAGAACTATTTAATTAGTCATCACTTGCGCCAAGTAGGTGCAGTAGTGAAGTAAATAGATTGTACACATTTAGGTATAAAGATACTGTAGCGCGAATGTAGTTAGTTTCTCCGCCGTTAATAATGCGGCTTGTATCAAATAAAATTAAGCCAGACATAATTAATACAACCGCAGCGTTAAGCACCATAAACATTAAAGAACTACCGATGAATATGTTAACAATGCTTGCAACAATAACCACAATTAGGCCAACCGTTAAAAAGCCGCCCATAAAAGAGAAGTCTTTTTTGGTGTTGAGCGCATATGCAGATAGACCAAAGAAAATAAGTGCTGTTGAACCAAGAGCTTGCATTATAAGCATTGGGCCATTAGGCATGGCAGCGTAATGGTTTAACATTGGACCTAAACCAGCCCCCATTAAACCTGTGAAAGCAAATACCCAAAATACACCAGATGCGGTGTCAGCTTTTTTGTTTACAACAAATAATAAACCAAACGAAACCAGTGTGAACACAATTCCCATAAAGTAAGGTAATTGTAGTGCCATTGAGATACCGGCAGTCACTGCACTAAATGCAAGTGTCATCGCAAGTAAAAAGTAGGTGTTTTTAAGTACCTTGTTTGTTTCAATGGTAGACATTACCGGTTTAGCGGTATTGTACGATTGATTAAACGCCATTGTAGAGCTCCTTTAAGTGAAACGTGTGTTTCGATAATTTAACTAGAATTAGATTACCAACTCTTATATGTTTGGGCAAACCTTTGTGGATCAATAGACATTAATTTTTTAATTAAAGTTCATTTAACCACCAAAAAGAAAGTTTTTGTTTTATCTTTGAACAAATTAATTGTTTTTTAAGCACTTAAGCAATTTTTTTAAAAAAAAGCTTCACAAAGCCAACGGGTTTCCCTATTATGCAGGCCGTGCGGAGAGATGGCAGAGTGGTCGAATGCACCGGTCTTGAAAACCGGCATAGGTTTGTAGCCTATCTAGGGTTCAAATCCCTATCTCTCCACCACTTATTACAATAACTATGAGTACACTCTTACTTGTAGTTTATAGCACTTTAGGAGAGATGGCAGAGTGGTCGAATGCACCGGTCTTGAAAACCGGCATAGGTTTGTAGCCTATCTAGGGTTCAAATCCCTATCTCTCCACCATTATAATAAAGCCCGCTAAACAGCGGGCTTTTTTGTTTTTTGAATTTGACTATCAATTGCAATTGGCATTTATGTTTGATCAATTTTAAAATTAAGCATGAAGCTGAAGACATCAAATAACTCTCCTGTTTAACATCTGAAAATGAATCACCTGTCTTGTTACTCAAAAGCAATAACTTTACCTTTATTAAAATTATTAGCCGAAAACGGTAGGTCGTTTGTAGTTTAATGTGTTTTATTTTTGTTCGTAATTTACGACCATAGTCTCTGTTTCTAACTTTGGGTTCTTGGTGCATGCTTATAAATAGAGTTTAAGTGTGTTGTTAAGGACTATTAAATGAAACACCAATTAGCAAAAAGCGTTGCGCTTTCATTACTTTCTCCTGTGATTGTGGGTAGCCTATTAGGTATTTATTATTCAATAACGCTACAAGGTGAATTTGTCTCTATATTTTTTTCATTATTGATGACAGCCATATCTAATGCGCATATTGTTGGCTTAACAATGGCTGCATTTGTTGTCCCAGGCTATTTATTAATGTTTAAATATTCAAAAGTAAACTATTCCGGTGTTTTAACGCTTGGTTTACTTGGTGGTGCTATTTTTAGCTTTCTTTTAAGTGCCTCCACAGGCGAAATATTTTTAATAAATAGTGTTATGTCAGCAATAGCGGCAGGGCTGTTTTTATTTGGTCTTCGTAAAACTTCAAAATCATAATCGCGTCTTTATTAACCAAGGACGCTTTTAAACTACGGAAATTCCTTTTTTTTACCTGCAAAAGGTTCCAATTTTTCATCACAAAGAGTACCTTTAGCTACTGTATGTTTAATAAGAAGTAGTTTGGTATGCAAAAGCACGATTTTTACCAGTCATTAGTTAAACAAACTGAATCGCTGATTGCCGGTGAGTCGAATGTAATTGCTAATATGGCAAATATAAGCGCGCTGTTATTTACCTCTTTAGAGGATGTAAATTGGGCGGGCTTTTACTTTATTGATTCGCCGTCAGAATTAGTGCTAGGCCCATTTCAGGGTAACCCAGCATGTATCCGTATTCCAGTTGGAAAGGGTGTATGTGGAACGGCTGCAGCTACGTTGCAAACACAACTAATTGAAGATGTTCATGCCTTCGATGGGCATATTGCCTGTGATGCAGCATCGAACTCTGAGATTGTTGTACCTATCATGAAACATGGTAAAATATTTGCAGTGCTAGATATTGATAGTCCTAGTATTTCTAGATTTGACACTGATGACAAAGCGGGATTAGAAGCATTGGTTAAATGCTTTGAGGCTAGCTTGTAATGAAAGATTTGCTAAATGTTCAAGACTACCTATTTGCTATACAAGATGTAGGCGACTGGGAAGGCGAAGAAGAACATGTAGCGGAAACGCTCAATGATTTGATTCACATTGCTTGGGACAAACTCCCAGATGATTTAGATTGTGAATCAATCGATGAAATAATAAATGGTATTTGGGAACACCTTCGAGGTGATATGGCTGTACTTGAAGCCGATTTCGAAGAACTGGTCGACTGGGTAATACACTATGTTGATTCGTCCCTTGATGAAAAGATGTGAAAAATAGGTTCTAAAATGGAAACCACAAACAAGCTAAAAGATATTAATGAAGTATTGGAGTTCTTGTACCAAGAATTTCCACAATGTTTTAAACAAAAAGACGGTATCAAACCGCTTAAAGTCGGTATTTTTAAAGATATTGCTGAGCGTATTGAAGGGTCTGAAAAAGTAAGCAAGACTCAAGTTCGTCAAGCACTAAGAAAATACACGTCTAACTGGCGTTATTTAGAAGCTGTGACAAAGTCGGAGTTTCGTATTGACCTTGATGGCAATGAAGGTGAAAAAGTTGAGCAAGAGCACATTGATCATGCTCAAAAAGCACTAGAAGAAAGCCGTGCAAAAATGGCTAAGCGCAAAAAACAACAGCGTCCACGTCAAGACTCAGATTCTAAAAACTTTAAGAAGAAGCCTGCACATGCAAACAAGGGCGCTGATAAAAATGCGTCAGCTAGCAAAGCAACTAAATCTGCACCCGCTAAACGTTCAGGTAAAATTGAACCTTTACCAGCAACAGAGGTCAAGGTTAATAACAAGGTTAAAGTTAAACTAGGCCAAGCACTTGTAAATGCAGTAATCACTGAAGTAAATAAAGACGACGTTCATGTTGAATTAGTGACTGGTATGCAAGTTAAAACCAAAGCAGACAGCTTATACACTGTTTAAGTTGTACATAAATTAAGGAGTTTGTATGAGTAAAAAGTTTACGCTCATTCCGGTAGTTGCAGCCCTGTTTTCAGGTTCATTATTTGCTGCTGTAGAGCCTGTCACCATTGATGATTTACCTCTACTCAAGCAAGAAAGTCAACATGGCACTGCCAGTAAGCGCGTGGCAAGCTTATTTACTCGTTCACACTATATCCCGGTTCGATTTAACGATGAACTTTCTAGTAAAGTGTACGATCGTTACATCGAATCCCTTGATTTTAATAAAAGCGTTTTTTTAGCCAGTGATATTGCATCCTTTGAGCAATATCGCGATAGCTTTGACAACGCTTTAACTACCGGCAAGCTAGGCTTTACGTTTGATATTTTTAATTTAAGCCTAAAGCGCCGTTTTGAACGTTACGAATATTCACTTTCTTTATTAGAAAATGAAATGACGTTCGAAAAACAAGATGAATACTTTTTTGATCGTGAAGATGCAACGTGGCCAACATCGCAAGCAGAGCTAGACGAGATCTGGCGAGAGCGTGTTAAGTACGATGCACTGCGATTAAAAATGACTGGTAAAGATTGGGAAGGAATCAAAGAGGTTCTTACCAAGCGATACAAAAACGCTGAAAAGCGTCTAGTTCAATCTAACTCAGAAGATGCATTTCAAATTGTTTTAAATTCTTTAGCTCGCACTATTGAGGCGCATACGTCTTACTTATCACCAAGACGTGCTGAACAATTTAAAATGGATATGGACTTAGAACTTGAAGGCATTGGTGCTGTACTAACTCCTGACGAAGATTACACCGTAATTCGTAGTCTTGTACCAGGCGGTCCCGCAGACAAAACCGAACAAATTAAAGCAGATGACCGTATTATTGGCGTAGCACAAGACGGTGAAGATTTTACCGATGTGATTGGCTGGCGTTTAGACGATGTTGTAGATTTAATAAAAGGCCCTAAAGGTACGAAAGTACGTTTGCAATATTTGAAAGGTGCAGATGCTCATGGCACACCTAAAGTGGTCGAAATTACTCGTGACAAAATCCGTCTTGAAGACAGAGCTGCAAAGTCAGAAGTGTTTGAAGCTAAATATTCTGATTTATCAAGCAAGATTGGGGTTATTGAAATCCCAGGTTTTTACAATAATTTGTCTAAAGACGTAAAAGTTGAGTTAGCTAAATTAAAAGAGGCTAAAGTAGACGGTATTATTATCGACTTACGTCAAAATGGTGGTGGTTCGTTATACGAAGCGACCCAGCTTTCTGGCTTATTTTTCGATCAAGGTCCTGTTGTACAAATACATACTCTAAATAACCGAATTGAAGAGCAAAGAGATCGTGATGGCGTTACTTATTACGACGGGCCATTAACGGTTTTAGTTGATCGTTACAGTGCGTCTGCCTCTGAGATTTTTGCCGCTGCAATGCAAGATTATGGTCGCGCTGTTATTATTGGCGAACAAACATTTGGTAAAGGCACTGTGCAGCAACATAAAGGTCTTGCAAGAGCGTATGATCTTTACGATAACCCATTAGGTAGCGTGCAATACACCATAGCTAAATTTTACCGTATTAATGGCGGCAGTACTCAGCACAAAGGTGTTATTCCTGACATTTCATTTCCATCGGCTATAGATCCTGCCGAGTGGGGTGAAAGTAAACAAGATAATGCACTTCCTTGGGATAGCATTGTTAAAGCAAAATATAAAAAGTTAGGAAATTTAACTCCAGTTATTCCTTACCTAGAAAAGCAGCATAAAGATCGTATTAAATCTGAACCTGAGTTCGGCTACGTGTTTGATGATATAGCGTTGTACAACGAAGAAAAAGATCGTAAAACGATTTCTTTAGTTGAAGCCACGCGTATTAAAGAAAAAGAAGAAGGTGAAGCGCGTGCATTAGTTCGTACAAATGAGCGCTTGAAACGATTAGGTAAAGATCCGGTTGAAAACCTAGATGATGTACCAGATGTAATTGATGAGCTTGACCCGTTCCTTGAAGAAGCTGCCTTAATTACTCAGGACTACATTAACTTTGGTCGCATCGCCAAAAAGTAAAAACTGGTTTTACCACTACAAAAAAGGCGCTCGTGCGCCTTTTTTGCTACCTATCACAGCCTAAATTGTTATAATCTCTAACTATTAAAAATTGAGCCGGCTTAGAAATGCTCAGTTAATACGCACTAAGTGCTAAAAATAATAATTAAACACGCTGTATGTGTGTAGGAGTCTCAACTTTGAACCCATTGGATGATAAACCAGTAAAACCCGCCTCATTTCTTGATGCATTAATTCCTATTTCAGTTTTAATTTGCTTGTTAGGGGCTGCGGTTTACTTATTTGGTGACAACTCGTCATCTGGACCAAACCAAATTGCACTTTTATTTGCAACCTTCGCAGCTGCTCTAATTGGCCTAAAAAACGGCTACACGTGGAAAAAGCTTGAGCAAGCTATGATAGAGGGCATAACACTTTCTCTTGGCGCTATACTCATCTTATTAATGGTAGGTGCTTTGATAGGTACTTGGTTGTTATCGGGCACAGTACCAACGCTAATATATTATGGCCTGCAAGTAATTAACCCTAGTTGGTTTTATGCAGCAAGTTGTTTAATTTGTGGCATTGTGGCTATGAGCATTGGTAGCTCGTGGACCACTGCAGCTACAATTGGTGTTGCTTTATTAGGTGTTGCTACGGGTCTTGGTTTAGATCAGACAGTTACAGCTGGTGCTGTTATATCTGGTGCGTATTTTGGTGACAAACTAAGCCCACTCTCTGAAACAACTAACTTAGCGCCCGCAGTGGTTGGCTCTGACTTATTTGAACATATTCAGCATATGCTATGGACAACAGTTCCTAGCTTTGTGATTGCGCTTATTATATTTATATTTATGGGCTTTAACGCAACGGCTTCTAATGAGGCTGGGCGTTTAGACGAAATTACGCTAATTTTGGAGCAAAACTTCAATATTGGTTTTGAGATGCTCATTCCTTTAATTGTGCTTTTAGTGCTAGCAATTAAAAAAATGCCTGCTTTTCCTGCTATTTCTATTGGTGCTGTGGTTGGTGCTGTTTGGGCTATGCTATTTCAGTCTGACTTAATTGGTTCTCAAATTGATACTTCTCAAGGCGAAGTGGTTGGGTATTTCAAATTAGTATGGACGACATTTTTTGACGGTTTTAGCATCGATACCGGTGATGACAAAATGGACTCACTACTTAGCGGTGGTGGTATGGCGGGAATGTTAACAACGACGTGGTTAATTATGACTGCGCTTATGTTTGGCGCTATTATGGAAAAAACAGGCTTGTTAGACATTTTCGTAAAAAGTATTTTAAAAATAGCGAAAAGTACAGGCTCTTTAATTGCCTCTACCATTGCAACGTGTATTGGTACTAATCTCATTGCAGCCGATCAATATATTGCTATTGTGGTTCCTGGACGTATGTTTAAAGATGAATATGAAAAGCGCGGTTTAAAGCCAGTTAATTTATCTCGTACCTTAGAAGATGGCGGTACGATTACCAGTCCACTTATTCCTTGGAATACATGTGGTGCTTACATGCAAAGTGTACTTTTAATAAACCCTTTCGATTACGCACTTTACGCTTTCTTTAACTTAATTAATCCCGTTTTAGCTGTTATATATGCGTATCTCGGTATTAAAATTTTACGTATTAAGCCGAAACAATCAGCCTAAATTTAGTAGCGCCTCTTCATATAGAGGCGCTTTTTTTGGAGTAATCATGACCGACTCAAAAACCCCTCAAGCTCAATATCTCAAAGACTATAAAGCACCAAATTTTTTAATAGACCACACAGACTTAACGTTTGATCTTCAGCCTACAAATACAACGGTAACAAGCGTACTGACGTTAACGCGTGTTGGTGATAATCAATCACCTCTAATACTAGATGGCATAAATTTACGTTTAACGTCCTTATCGATAGATGCGATTGAAATAACAGATTATAGCGTTGTTGATGAGCAGCTAATTATTAATAACTTACCAGAGCGTTGTAAATTACGTATTGTGACTGAGATATCTCCTGAGACAAATACATCTTTAGAAGGTCTTTACTTATCTGGTGGAGCGTATTGTACACAGTGTGAGGCGCAGGGCTTCAGAAAGATAACATATTACATGGATCGTCCTGATGTGTTGTCTACGTTTGATGTGACTATTATTGCTGATTCAAGTTATACGCATTTATTATCTAATGGTAACCAAATTGACAAAGGTGAGACACCTGACGGCCGTCATTTTTCTAAATGGCAAGACCCATTTAAAAAACCAAGCTATTTATTTGCATTAGTTGCTGGTGATTTTGATGTATTAAACGATACCTATACAACTAAAAGTGGCCGAAAAATTGATTTAGCATTATTTGTAGATAAGGGTAATTTGCCTAAAACACCGCATGCGATGCAATCACTTAAAAAATCTATGCAATGGGATGAAGAGCGTTTTAATTTAGAATATGACCTTGATATATACATGATTGTAGCCGTAGATTTCTTTAATATGGGTGCAATGGAAAACAAAGGCTTAAATATATTTAACAGTAAATGTGTTTTGGCCAATCAAGAAACAGCAACGGATAAAGATTACCATACTATTGAGTCCATAGTCGGTCATGAATACTTTCACAATTGGACTGGTAATCGTGTTACGTGCAGAGATTGGTTTCAGTTATCACTTAAAGAGGGGCTAACTGTATTTAGAGACCAAGAATTTAGTAGTGATCTTGGATCGCGTGCACTCAACCGCATTGATGCTGTTAAGGTGATGCGTACGCATCAGTTCAGTGAAGACGCAGGGCCTATGGCACATCCTATTCGACCAGAAAAAGTTATTGAAATGAATAACTTTTATACCGTAACAGTATACGACAAGGGTGCTGAAGTAATAAGAATGATGCATACCTTGCTTGGTGAGGTTAACTTTCAAAAAGGGATGGCGCTTTACTTTAAACGCCATGACGGTCAAGCAGTTACGTGTGACGACTTTGTCAGTGCTATGAGTGACGCATCAGGTGTTAATTTAGAGCAATTTAAGCGTTGGTATAGTCAGGCGGGTACGCCTCGCTTGAATGCCATAGAGCATTACGACAGTGCCTCAAACACCTACACACTAACAATAGAGCAAAAAGCACCGATTAATCAGCCCGATAGCAAACCGTTGCACATCCCGTTTGCCATAGAGTTGTTGGACGAATCTGGCAATAGTATCGAATTACAGTACAAAGGTTTAAAAGTTAGTAATGTGCTTGATGTTACTGATAAAAAGCAGAGTTATACTTTTGAGAATGTGACTTGCAAACCCGTTGCTGTGTTGTTAGAAGACTTTTCTGCTCCGTGTATTCTAACTCAACAAACAACTGAGCTTGAGCTTTTGCATATTATGCGTTTTGCACGAAGTGATTTTTCACGTTGGGATGCGCAGCAACAATTGTTCATAAAAGCAGTAAAAGCAGCAGTTAACTCAGATACACAATTTCAATTAAGTGACGAGATAATTGAAGCCTTGCGTGTTTTAATTGTTTCAAAACAAGGCGATTTAGCGTTAATTGCAGAGTTATTAAAATTACCTAGCTTTGACACTTTAGCCGCAGAATTTGAAATTATTCCTGTTGATGAAATTATTCGTGTTCTAGCACAGTTCGAAATACAAATTGCCACAAGCCTTAATGATGAGCTTATTGCATGTTTTGGTTCATTACATGACGATGGCAGCATAAGCGCCGAAGCGGTTGCTGTGCGCTCACTACAGCAAATTTGCCTGCATTATCTTGCAAAGGTGCCGAGCAAACAAACAGATAAATTTATTAAGTTAGCTGCTAGCTCGTCAAATATGACCAATGTATTGGGTGCACTTAGCGCTGTGGTAAAAGCCTCTCATTCACTTTGTGATGACCTATTGTCGCACTTTGATAGTCAATGGCGACATGATGTACTTGTTATGGATAAATGGTTTGCGCTTCAAGCAATGCAAACAGGTGAAGATGCTATTATTAATATTAAGTCATTATACGAGCACCCAAGTTTTGATTTTTCCAATCCCAATAGAGTCCGTGCTTTAGTGGGGAGTTTTAGCTACTTTAACACTCAGCAATTTCACCGTGCTGACGGGCAAGGATATGAATTGCTTGGTGATTTACTTGTTAAGCTGAATGCAATAAATCCACAAAATGCGTCAAGAATGCTAACACCGTTTATGTCTTGGAAACGTTATGATAAAACACGTTCAGCGCTTATGAAGACGCAATTAGAACGTTTATCTAATTTAGATGGACTAAGTGACGACTTATTCGAGAAGGTTGAAAAAGCGCTTAATTAAATGCTTGAATATTACTTTAATTTAAGATTGAGCTATAACGACTGTATGGATTATTACCACGGTCGGTATAGTTCTGTGCAAGTGGTTGAAGAGGGTGGGAAGTCAATTCGGTTTTCTGCCGATCATTTAAGACCGTTTGTTACAAGTTTAGGTGTCAGAGGGCGTTTTAGAATGTTACTCACCCCTGAAAATAAATTTATTCGTATTGAACGAGTGGCTTAGAGCGCTATTTTTATGTTATAAAACCATAAAAATATTGTCTTTTTGTTAATTTCAATTTGTTCTATTGTTAAATAACGTGTATAAATTATCTGGTATGACGTCTTACCAATACGTAAACGTCAGCTGACACACTATATATATGACAGATTGAATGCGACTATTTGTAATTTATACAATTCGCTTCTATCGTTACGATTACACTAAAAACAATAACTTGATCACACAATATGACCCGCGACAGGGGGGAACCACAATGATAAGAAGATCGCTTTTTGTTAAAAACAAAATCGCTATAGGTTTAGCAGCCGCTAGTTTAGCTTTAACTACAGCAAGTTCACAGGCTGTAACATTCGACGCCGGAGGGTTTGATATAACCTTCGATTCAACTTTTTCTTACGGCCAAAGTATTCGTGTAGAAGATAGAGACTTTAGCTTAATAGGTAAAAGTAATAACCCTGCTTTTGATTGGACTGGTTACAACCCAGCCTTAAATACTATTTATTCTTCACAAGATGTTTGGGCACAGCCTGGATCGTATTCAAATAATGGTGACGCAGGTAATCTTAACTTTGACAGCGGTGATTCATTTTCCAAACTGTTAAAGGGAACACATGACCTTTCAATAAACAAAGATAACTACGGTCTATTTACTCGTTTTATGTACTTTTATGACTTTGCTTTGATGGATGGTGACTTTGCCTATGCAAACCCTACATCAGGTCAAAGCGTAGATCCTTGTGATGATGAAGATACAAAAGAACAAAGCTGTGCAGATATTCGCTTATTAGATGCGTTTGTGTGGGCTGACTTTGATTTAAACGACGGCAAAAACCCACTTTCAGTTCGTCTTGGTCAACAAGTTGTTAACTGGGGTGAAAGCACGCTTATATCTCATGGTATAAATGTTAACCCTGTAGATATCGATAGATTGAAAGCGCCAGGCGCAGAGCTTAAAGAAGCATTTATTCCTGTTGGTATGCTTTGGGCATCATTGGGTATTACTGATAACATCACCCTAGAAGGTTTTTATCAGTACCAATGGCATGAGACTCGCTTGCCAGCTGCAGGTACTTATTTTTCTACCAATGACTTTGCAGCAGAAAATGGTTACCAACAAAACGTTCAGCTAGGCTTTACGTCTAACCCTGATATAGATGTTGCATTTTTAACTGAAAGTTTAAATAACTTAACTGCAACCTATGCTCAAGTAGCTGCGGCTCAGGGTATTGATCCTACAAGTGCAGAAGGCCAAGCTCTACTAGCTAATATGTACCTAGCGCACCCAACCAAGGTTGCACTTAAAGGTAAAGGTAGTAACGGTAAAACTGAACCAGATGATGGTGGTCAATATGGTTTAAGATTAGGCATATTTTTACCCGAGTGGAATGACACTGAAATTGCGCTTTACCACGTAAATTACCACAGCCGTCGTCCTCTTATTTCAGGGCGTGTATCTAATTTTTCTCAAGCTGCCATTGCACAAGATTTAGCAATGCTTTCTACAACAGAAATCACTGATGATAATGTTGCTGACTTAGTTGCATTTTCTAAAGCTGAGAATGAATACCCTGAAGATATAAAACTTTATGGTGTGAGCTTTAATACGACTATTGGCGAGACTGCGTTTGCAGGTGAATTTGCTTTTAGACAAGACGAGCCTCTGCAAATTGATGATGTAGAATTACTTTACACAGCAATGCCTGAACAGCTAGCTGTTGCTGGTATTCGTCCTGATTTTGCCGGTATTTCGCAAATGAGTATTGGTGATGCAATCAGTTCTGTAGGTCCAGGTGAAGTTGCAAAAGGTTATATTGAACGGGATACCTCACAAATTCAGTTTACTGCAACGCATTTATTTGGCCCATCTCTAGGAGCTGACAGTTGGGCTGTGGTAGGTGAAGTGGGCGCCGTTAAAATTCACGATATGCCAGATTACGATGAAATGCGTTTAAATGTGTCAGGTACTGGTCGAAGTGGTGTTATCACTGGCCCAGGTACAACAGATTACTCAACGTTGCATTTAGGTCTTTCAAATGGTCCTGAAGAAAAGTCGTTTGCAACGGGTTCATCGTGGGGTTACCGACTAATTGCTAAGGGTGACTATTTTAACCTTTACAACGGTATTAACTTTTCACCTCGCTTTGTATTTTCACATGACGTAAATGGTAACACACCTGATCCGATGTTCTTGTTCATTGAAGATCGTAAGTCATTAGGTGCTACTATGAACTTTAACTACCAAAATGCATGGTCACTTGACGTGAGCTACAACTCATTTTGGGGCGGTGGTGGTGTAAACACCTTCTCAGACCGCGATTACGTTTCTTTCAATTTAAAATATTCTATTTAGGGGTAACATTATTATGCTTAAAAAACCTACCCTCATTGCAGCAGCTTTTGCTAGCTTGTTTGCAAGTAATGCTACTTTAGCAAAACTATCAGCTGAAGAAGTAGCGCGTTTAGGTCAAGATTTAACGCCAATGGGCGCCGAAAAAGCAGGTAACGCTGACGGCTCAATTCCAGCATGGAACAATGGTATTACTGCAGCTCCTGCAGGGTACGAAGTTGGCATGCATCACCTAGACCCTTTTTCAAGTGATAAAGTGCTTTTCACTATTGATAAATCAAACATCGATAAATATAAAGCTAACTTGAGCCCAGGCCAAATTGCTTTGTTTGAAGCGTATCCAGACACATTCAAAATGCCAGTGTATGAGACACGCCGTTCGGCCTCATATCCTCAGTTTGTTTATGATGCAACTAAAGAGTTTGCGCCTACTGCCGAATTAATTGAAGGCGGAAACGGAATTAAAAATACGGCTATTGGTATTCCATTTCCTATCCCTAAAACAGGTTTAGAAGCAATCTGGAACCATTTATTACGTTTTAGAGGTGAGTCAATCGAGCGTTTTGGTGGACAAGCTGCACCTACAGCATCAGGCTCTTACAACTATGTTGGTTTTGATGAACAGCTACTTGTTAAATATTCTGATCCAAGTGCTACACCTGCCGAGCTGCAAGACTCAAACATATTATTTAAGTTTAAACAGAGTGTTACTCAACCGGCACGTCTTGCGGGTACTGCGTTACTAGTGCATGAAACTATGGACCAAATATTAACGCCACGCCAAGCATGGACATATAATTCTGGTCAGCGTCGTGTTCGCCGTGCACCAAATGTTGCTTATGACGCACCGGGTACTGCAGCAGATAGCTTACGTACTACTGATGACTTTGATATGTTCAATGGCTCACCAAACCGTTACAACTGGACGCTTAAAGGTAAGCAAGAGCTTTATGTTCCATATAATAGCTACAAGCTTCACAGTGACAAGCTAGAGTATGATGACATTTTAAAGCCTGGCCACATCAATCCTGAGCATACTCGTTATGAAAAGCACCGTGTTTGGGTAGTAGAGGCTAACCTTAAAGATGATACGCGTCACATTTATAAAAAACGTGTGTTTTATATAGATGAAGATAGCTGGCAAGTAACGGTAACAGACATTTACGATAACCGTGATCAGCTTTACCGTGTAGCAATGGCTTACGGGCTTAACTACTACGAAGTACCCACTCAGTGGAGTACGTTAGAAGTTTATCATGATCTGAATTCACGTCGTTATTTAGCAATTGGTTTAGATAACCAAGAAAAAATGTACGATTTTTCAAAATCATTTAATGATAATGAATTTACATCTAGCGCATTACGTCGCGCAGGTAGATAAATTAAAACTAGGCACCTAATTTTAAGTTAGGTGCTTTTTTCCTTTCTCATCGCGTTTGTCTTTCAACGCAAAAACTTTCCTCGTTTACAAAGACAAACACTCCTTTCAGTTCAAGGCGATTAAAATTTATGAAGTATTTGGTATGTGCCAGCCTGATTATAAGCGGTGCGAGTTTTGCTCAAGATACACCAAAAAACGCAATTAGTGCGCCTAATGCACAAAAAACACTATTAACTGACATTATCAATACAGGTAATGAATTAGTTGCTGTAGGTAAACATGGCACAGTTATAAAAAGTACAAATGGTGAAATGTGGCAACAAGCAGAATTAGTGCCTACGCAAGTGTTATTAACCGCTGTTGATTTTAGTGATGAAAACAACGGTTGGGCATGTGGGCACGATGCCACAATTATTAACACTGTTGATGGTGGTAATAATTGGCAATTACAACAGGCTAAGCCTTCTTTAGATAAGCCGTGTTTAGATATTTTATTTAAAGATAAATTAGAAGGCTTTGCCGTGGGTGCGTATGGCATGTTTTACCATACCACCGATGGTGGTAAACAGTGGGAAAAACGATTTTTAGATTCTCTATTGTTCAGTGAAGACAGAGATTATTTAAACGACTTAAAAAACAATGATCCTGAAGGATACGAGGCCGAAACAGCATCAATCCTGCCACATTTCAATCGAATTGAACAAACTTCTGAAGGCTTAATGCTTGTTGGTGAGATGGGCTTACTAGCGAGAAGCACAGATAACGGTAAAACTTGGCTGCGTCTTGAAGAAATATACCCAGGTTCTTTCTTCGCTTTTAATTCAGATAATTCTCAAGAAGTAGTCGCAGGGCTTAGAGGTAATGTTTTCAGCAAGCAGCGTGATGAAGAAGAGTGGCTTCACCTTGAAAGTACGAAAGCTGCTACTGTAAACAGCATTATTAATTACAATAACAAACAGTGGTTAATGCTAGCAAATAGCGGGGTGATTTTTCACTTACAGGATGGTTTATTAACTCATGAGCAACTTGCCGATGGTAAAGCGATACTTGATGGTGTGATTAAAAATAATAAATTGGTAATGGCTACTGAAGATGGCATTAAAGTGAAGGAGTTGACCCCTTAATGCATACTATTTTAGATTTTATAGAAAAAGCGATTTTTAGACATCGCTTAGTTGTGCTTATAAGTTTTGCAATTATTACTTGTTTGCTTATTTTTAAAGCCACGCACATTCAACTAGATGCTTCGTTTAATAAAAATATCCCTTTAAATCACGAATACATGAAAGTGTATACCAAGCATGAAAAGCAGTTTGGTGGTGCAAATAGTATTTTAATTTCAGTGTGTGATGACAGTGGTAACATATTCAATCCAGAATTTTTTACTCAGTTAAAAGCTGTTCATGATCAGCTTTATTTTATACCCGGTGTAAACAGACCGCTCGTAAACTCTATATTTGCTCCTAGCGCCCGATTTGTCGAAGTGGTTGAGGATGGTTTTGCCGGTGGCCCAATTATTCCTGCAAACTTTAAGGCAAATGAACGTGGCTTAGCCGTTGTTAAAGAAAATATAGAAAAAGCAAAAGTTGTTGGTCGTATGATTGCAAGCGACTATTCGTGTGCAATGGTAACAGCGCAATTATTAGAAACTGACCCACAAACGCAAGAAAAGTTAGACACGTTAGCCTTTGCAGAAAAGCTCGAATCAGAGTTAAGAGAGCCTCTGAGTACCGATAAAGTAAGTATTCATATTATCGGTTTTGCAAAGATGGCTGGTGATATTGCAGAAGGGGCTAAAGGCGTTGTGTTATTTTTTGCAATTGCCATAGCCTTCACATTTATTATGGTTTGGCTGTTCTGTGGAAGCTTAAAGCTTACAATCTTACCCATTGCATGCTCGATCATTGCGGTTGCATGGCAGTTAGGGTTGCTTTCAAGCCTTGGCTTTGGACTTGATCCAATGTCGATATTAGTTCCATTTTTAGTATTTGCTATTGGTGTGAGCCATGGCGTGCAAATGATAAACGCGATAGGTAAAAAAGTAAGCGAAGGGAAAAGTACGCGAGTTTGCTGTCAATCAAGTTTTAGAGCGCTTTTAATTCCAGGTGGTATTGCTCTTTTATCAGACACTGTTGGCTTTTTAACTTTGTTGACGATTGATATAGGTATTATCCGTGAGCTTGCAATTACTGCTAGCTTAGGTGTTGCGGTTATTATATTTACTAACTTAATTCTATTGCCTGTTTGGGCATCATACATGCAATTTGAAAATAGCATACATATTCAATCAGGTGATGCTAACAAGCCAAATATGCTTGATAAAGTTAGGGATTTATTGGTTAAAGCGACCGACCCTAAAGTAGCTAAAATCATTATTGGCTTTACACTTGTTTTATTTGCTTTGGGTTACTGGCAAGCTGATAAAATGCGGATAGGTGATTTACATGCAGGCGCGCCGTCACTTCATCAAGATGCTCGCTATAACCAGGATACTTTTTTAATATCGGACAGATACACTATTTCGTCAGATATTTTAAAAGTGATAGTTGAAGCTTACCCAGCAGCATGTACAGAGTATGATGTAATGGAGCGCATTAGCCGTTTTCAATACAAAGTTGAAAATGTTGTAGGTGTTCAATCTGCCGTTAGTTTAAGTTCGGTTGCTCAGTCTGTTAATGCGGGTTACAACGAAGGTAATTTAAAATGGCAGAGCTTGCCGCGTAATTCGGCTTCATTAGTGCAGTCTACAGCACGTGTTGAAACAAGCACGGGTTTACTTAACGGTGATTGTTCTGTGATGCCTGTTATTATCTTTTTAGATGATCACAAAGCGCAGACTATCGACCGCGTCATTGCAAGCGTTAAACAGTTCGCAAATGAAGAAGGGACAGAAAAGCTTGCATTTAAATTAGCGTCTGGTCCTGTCGGCGTAATGGCCGCTACAAACGAGTCAGTGTCTGAGGCCCAAATACCAATGATGCTATACGTATACGGTGCTGTTATTGCATTATGCTTACTGAGTTTTAGAAGCGTAAAAGCGACTATTGCTGTGGTGTTACCGCTTTATATAGTATCAACGCTTGCGCAAGCGTTAATGGTACAGCTAGAAATTGGCTTAACAGTATCAACTTTACCTGTTATTGCCCTAGGTGTAGGTATTGGTGTGGATTACGGTATTTATATACTTTCGTCGATGATGGGGCAGCTTAAACAAAATGTACCATTGTCGATTGCTTATCGTAATGCACTCATTGAACGCGGTAGTGCAGTACTATTTACCGGTATTACTCTTGCCATTGGTGTAAGCACATGGATTTTTTCAGATTTGAAATTCCAAGTTGATATGGGGATACTTCTTACCTTCATGTTTTTAGTAAATATGTTAGGTGCAGTCCTGTTATTACCTGCAATTGGAAGTCTTCTGTGGACCGACCAGAAAAAATAATGTGAATAATATTGCTCCTAAATGGCCACTATTGGCCATTTATATCTATAATTTGTGAATAGATGACCAAATAGCTGAAAAGCTTGAAATGTTTTCATCGAAAAAGCTGTTTATTAGCTGTAAAAGGGTTAGAATTTATCTGACTCCACACTAATAAATGGCTGTACAAATTCCTGCTCTTGAGCAGTAATAGATTAAGGAACATACAATGACACGAAATGAAGGCCAAGCCTCGGTTATCCTAGATAATGTCTGTAAGCTTATCCAGAAAAAAGTTCACGCTGATAATGTGTTACTCGTTGAGAAATTCGCCAAAGCCTTGTACAGCAATATGTCTAAAGAGGATTTGGCAAATCGAAACGACAGTGACTTATACGGTGCTGCACTCAGCCTTTGGAATTCGCTAGAAAAAAATACTACTGACGACGCCGTTATTCGCGTTTTCAATCCCGAAGTGGCAAAAGATGGCTGGCAGTCATCACATACCATCGTAGAAATTATTGCTAAAGATATGCCGTTTTTAGTTGATTCTGTTCGTATGGCCATGACTCGTGAAAATATCGCCTCTCACTTATTACTTCATAGCCCACTTAAAATTCAACGCGATGACAGCGCTAAAATCTCAGGCTTATCTAATTTAAAAGCAGAGCAAGAATCTACATCTACAAAAACAGTTTTTTTCATAGAAATTGACCGCCAAACAGATTCGTCTGCCATTGAGTCTTTCAAAAAAGAATTAGAATCCGTACTTGTTGATGTGTCTGTTGCTGTTGAAGACTGGCAGCCGATAAGAAAAAAACTAATTGAAGTAAGTAAAGAGCTACCTAAGCGCCGCCACGGCAAAAATAAAAGTGAAGTGGCAGAAACCGTTGAATTTTTAGATTGGCTAGTTAGCGATAATTTCACCCTTATGGGCTATCGTGAATACGAGTTAAGTCCTGTTCAGGGTGATTATCAGCTTAAAGGTAAAATGGATACAAGTTTAGGGTTGTTAAAAAACTCTACTGAAGAGCATACTCGCTTGCTTTCTGAGTTACCTGAGGTGGCTCGCCAGGAAGCACGCAGCAGTAATTTACTGATTTTAACTAAAACTAATTCACAGTCTCGTGTGCATCGTCCCGCTTATATCGATTACGTTGGTGTAAAACGTTTTGATGATAAAGGGAATGTTATTGGTGAAGACCGTTTTATTGGTTTATTTTCATCTAATTTTTATAATAATAGTGCTGCTGATGTTCCTGTTTTAAAAAGCAAAATTACACGCATAATGGATATGTGTGATTTTGCAAAAGGCACTCACGCTTACAAAGCCGTATTAAATATTTTAGAAACTTATCCGCGTGATGAGTTAGTACAAGCACGCGAAAATGAGTTACTTGAAGTTGCAACCGGTGTATTACAAGTGCAAGAGCGTGATATGTGTCGCTTATTTGTGCGAAAAGATGCTTATGGTCGTTTTTTCTCTTGTATGGTCTATGTTCCTCGCGAGCGCTACAACACAGCTCTGCGCAGGGAAACTCAAGATATTTTAGGCAATGCATTTAATTCTGACGAAAAAGTCGAATTTACCACTTACTTCTCCGAGTCAACACTAGCACGTACTCATTACACTGTTCGTGTGACTGACAACAATATCGAATTTAATGTGAAAGACATCGAAAATAATTTAATAGAAGCTGCCCGTACTTGGGAAGACAAACTACAATCTGCGCTTTTAGAGTCTGCAGGTGAAGCGCGTGGAAATGATTTAAACCGTAAATATTGTAACGCGTTCGCCCGTTCATACAAAGATGAAGTGTTACCGAGTGCCGCAGTAGTTGATATTGAAAAACTAGAGCTATTAAGTGAAGAAAATAAACTTGAGATGCTTTTTTATCGCCCTCAAGAAGAGGCGAATACAAATATTGTTCGTTTGAGCTTATTTCATAAAGATGAGCCAATTCATTTATCAGATGTAATGCCAATGCTAGAAAACTTTGGTTTACGTGTAATAGGTGAAACACCTTACTCGGTTAAAACTAGTGATGGCCGAATTAATTGGATTATGGATTTCTCTATGCTGATTGACAGTAAAGGGATGGATGATTTTGATAAGGTGTCTGCTCGTTTTCGTGCGGCTTTAACCAATGTATGGAATAACCGTTTAGAAAATGACGGTTTTAACCGTTTAGTGCTAATGGGTGGCTTAACGGGTCGTGAAGCCTCTATTTTGCGTGCTTATGCTAAATACATGCGCCAAATTGGTGTTACTTTTTCTCAAACATATATTGAAAGTACGTTTGCTAACTACCCACATATTGCGTCTCAAATCGTTAACTTATTTGCTAAACGTTTTTCTGTTAAGAGCCCTGCGAGTTCTAAAACACTGGACAAGTTAATAGCACAAATTTACCTTGAGCTTGAAAACGTAGCCAACCTTGATGATGACCGCATTATACGTTTATACGTAGATATGATTGTGGCTACGCTGCGCACTAACTACTACCAAAAAGATGCTCAGAACCAGTTTAAATCTTACGTATCATTTAAAATACAACCTAGTTTGATCCCTGACGTACCGTTACCGTTACCTGCTTTTGAAATATTTGTTTATTCGCCTCGTGTTGAAGGCGTACATTTACGCTTTGGTAAGGTAGCTCGCGGTGGACTACGTTGGTCAGACCGTCGTGAAGACTTCCGAACAGAGGTTTTGGGATTAGTTAAAGCGCAACAAGTTAAAAATACCGTAATTGTACCTGTTGGCTCTAAAGGTGGATTTGTTTGTAAACAGCTACCATCAGAGCGCGATGCTTTCATTAAAGAAGGCCAAGAGTGTTATAAAATCTTTATTAGAGGTTTATTAGATATCACTGACAATATTGCACGTGGTGAAATAGTGCCAGCAAGTAATGTTGTTCGTCATGATGAAGATGATGCGTATTTAGTAGTGGCTGCTGATAAAGGAACAGCAACTTTTTCTGATATAGCTAACGGTATTGCAAATGAGTACAACTTTTGGCTTGGTGATGCCTTTGCATCGGGTGGTTCTGTAGGTTACGACCATAAAAAAATGGGCATAACCGCTAAAGGTGCATGGGAGTCTGTTAAGCGTCACTTCCGTGAGATGGATATTGACTGCCAAACTACTGATTTTACTGTAGTTGCAATTGGCGATATGGCTGGAGACGTATTTGGTAATGGCATGTTGCTGTCTAAGCACATTCGTTTACAAGTTGCATTTAACCATATGCATATATTTGTAGACCCTAATCCTGATGCCTCAAAATCGTATGTAGAGCGTGAACGTTTATTTAATATGCCTCGTTCTTCGTGGGAAGACTACAACAAAGACCTTATTTCAGCCGGCGGTGGTATTTTCTCTCGAGCTGCAAAATCGATTACACTTAGCCCAGAAATGAAAAAAATGCTGGGTACAAAAAAAGCAAGCATGACACCTAACGAGTTAATGAAAGCATCATTAATGATGGAGTTTGATTTGCTCTGGAATGGTGGTATTGGTACATACATCAAGCACACAAAAGAGACCGATGCTGACGTTGGCGACCGTGCAAACGACGCGCTACGTATAAATGGTAAAGAACTGGGTGCTAAAGTGCTAGGTGAGGGTGGTAACTTAGGTGCTACGCAACTTGGACGCATAGAATTTGCTGAACAAGGCGGACGCGTAAATACTGACTTTATTGATAACGTTGGCGGCGTTGCTTGTTCAGATAATGAAGTAAATATTAAAATTTTACTTAATGGTTTAGTTGCTGAAGGTGATTTAACACTTAAGCAGCGTGATGAACTGCTTTATTCTATGACTGATGAAGTATCAGAATTGGTATTAAAAGACTGTTATCGTCAAACACATACAATTTCAATCACGCAATCTCGTGGTACATCGACACTTAAGGAAAAAATTCGCTTTATTCATGCCCTTGAGAAAGATGGTAAATTAGACCGTGCTATAGAGTTTATTCCAAGTGATGAAGAGCTAGCAGAGCGAGCAGCATCAGGCAAAGATCTAACGCGTCCTGAGCTTTCAGTGTTAGTTTCATACGCTAAAATGGTGTTAAAAGATTCGCTTGTAACGGATGATATTACAGAAAACCCGTATTATCGCCAATTACTTGTTAAATCATTCCCACGTCCACTTCGTGAGAAATTTAATGACGCCATGAATAATCACCCACTTCGTAAAGAAATTATAGCAACCAAACTTGCTAATAATATTGTTAATGACATGGGCTTAAATTTCATGGTTCGTATGCACGAAGAAACAGGTGCAAGCGAAGCAGAAATTGCGATGTGTTACTCAATTGCAAGTGAAATATTTGAAATGCGTGATACGTGGTCATCAATCAGCGCTTTAGATAATAAAATTCCTGCTGCTGTACAAACAGAAATGCTTTATCAGCTTCGTAGAACTGTTCGCAGAGCAACTCGTTGGTTCTTGCGTCATCGCAATAAATCACAAACGATTGAGCAAGGTATTGAGTATTTCTCACCAACATTTAGTGATTTGAGTGATAACTTGAACACTTATATTGTTGAAAAGGAAAGTGCTCGCATAGATGAAGCTGCAACTAAATTAACCGATAGTGGAGTACCACTAGATATAGCTAAGCGCATCGTTTCATTATCTAGCTTGTTCTCGGTGATGGACTTAGCAGAAATTGCTAACAATTCGCGTAGAGGCATTGCTATGGTGTCTAATACTTACTTTAAGCTTGGTGCAAGAATGGGCTTACATTGGTTCTTAGATCAAATAACTAACCAACCTGTTGCTAACCATTGGCAAGCGTTGGCCCGTTCATCTTATCGTGAAGAGTTAGATTGGCAGCAACGAACATTGGCTCAGGTTGTTTTAAATAGCTTTGAAGCAGATGAAAAAGACGTTGATTACCAAATTGATGAGTGGATGGATAAGCAAGAGTTATTACTTACTCGTTGGAAGCAAATGCTGGCTGAATTTAAAACGTCGCAAAGTCATGATTTTGCCAAGTTCTCAGTGGCATTGCGTGAACTAATGCTATTGAGTCACAATTGTGATACACCAGCAAAATAAAATAATTACGCGCATTATTATTTATTAACTAAGTAATAAGCTAATTATTAAAAATGTTATATAATACCTCAGCCTTGACTGAGGTATTTTTTTGTCTGTAATTTAAAGAGGAATATATTCATGTTTTACGATTTAGCTCGCCGTTTTATGTTTACCCGTGATGCGGAGTGGGCACATGAATTTGCTCTTAATAATTTAAGCCGCTTTGCTAATACGCCTTTGAGTGCCGCATGGTCGCAATCTGTAGCAAATAAGCCCGTTAACTTTTTAGGTCTTGAATTTAAAAATCCGGTTGGCTTAGCTGCAGGTTTAGATAAAAATGCAGAGTGCATAGATGCATTTAGCCAAATGGGTTTTGGTTTTATAGAGGTGGGTACTGTTACACCTCGCCCGCAAGCAGGTAACGATAAACCCCGTATATTTAGATTGCCAGAATCAAACGCTATTATTAATCGTATGGGCTTTAATAATAAAGGTGTTGATAATTTAATTAGTAATGTAAAAGCAGCAAATTACAACGGCATATTAGGTATTAATATAGGTAAAAATAAAGATACCCCTAATGAGCAAGGTAAAGACGATTACATACATTGTATGAGAAAAGTTTTTGAGCATGCCTCTTATATTACCGTGAATATTTCTTCACCAAACACACCCGGCCTGAGAGATTTACAATACGGTGCTGCACTTGATGATTTATTGCAAAGTCTTAAAAATGAGCAGCTAGATTTAATTTCAAAACATAATAAGCAAGTTCCGATGCTTGTTAAAATTGCCCCGGATCTTGATCCTATTCAAATCGAACAGGTAAGTGAATCACTGCTAAACAATAAAATTGACGGGGTAATTGCAACTAATACAACACTAGAACGAAGTGATGTGATCGGTCAGCAGTATGCTGAGGAAGCCGGTGGTTTATCAGGACACCCTGTAAGAACACGTTCTACAGAAGTAGTTAGTGAATTAAAACGATTAACAAAAGGCCAGTTACCTATTATTGGTGTTGGCGGAATTGATGATGCTAATTCAGCTAAAGAGAAGCTTAATGCGGGTGCTAGTTTAGTCCAAGTTTATACAGGTTTTATTTATAAAGGCCCTGAATTGGTAAAATCGATCGTAAACGGCTTATAAGGATCAGTTATCTAAGCTTTTGATCGTTCGATAAATGTTCTAAGCATTTATGTATAAAATGGTCAAAAGCAGTTATACTTTGAACTGATACTGTTTTTAATAAAGCCCACAAGGAGGAGCAAATGTTACAAGCATCAAAGCAATGGCAGTGGATTGCTTGTCCTAATAAAAATCGTTTATTACTTGATTTGAACGATAAAATGCAGCTTTGCACACCTTATAAAATAAGGCAGCTAACAGATTTAGTTATCAAAAACCCTAACTTTAGTTTAGAAGATGCTGCATTTTACGAACAAGTTTATAATTATCTGGACGGGTTTGAAATCTGGTCTGGTGCACAAATATGTCAAATAGCGTTAAATGCTACAGCGGTCAAGTTTCATTTAAAACCTGTGCTAGCAAAAAGCTGGTTTTTTAATGAATATACCGGCAGCCAACCAAGTGTTGAAGCAGTCGTTAAATTAGTCTCTAAGGCGCAAACGGGCGACTTTTTGATTGTCGATCACTGTAGTGATGCCTCGGTTTGCTTAAATTTAAGCGAGAATTTTCAATTAGACGAAAATTTATCTCTTGCTCAATTTGAAGTTATCAAAATTTTAAATAATCGTGTTCATCCCATCTTACCTCAGCAAATTAAATTTAAAACTGCCTAAGTAATTTACGCTATTAAGCATGTGTTATGGCGTGTTTGTCCCTCAACCTATGGTATAATCCTGCGCAATTAGCTATTAAGGGTTACTACTTTGCAATTTATCGCACTTACTTCTATCGGAATCGAAAATTTATTGGTTGATGAGTTAACAGAACTTGGCGCTGCTGTGTCTAAGCAAACTGTTGGTTCTGTTCGTTTTGAGGCTGACTCATTACTAGCGCAAAAGGTTTGTTTATCAAGCCGTTTTGCAACTCGTGTGCTTATGCTTATCGAAGAAAAAGAAGGCGTTGATGATAAAGATAGCTTGTATAAATTTGCTCGTTTTCAACCTTGGCAAGAATGGTTTGGCCCAACGCAAACATTTGCTGTAGATTTTAACGGTACTAATGATTCGTTAAAGAATACACAGTTTTCAGGTTTAGTAATTAAAGATGCTATTGTTGACTACTTTAATGATTTGTACGAGCAACGCCCTAATGTTGATAAACAGGATGCCAATGTTCGTGTTGTTGCACGTTTAAATCGCCACGGTGTTTCTTTATATATTGACTACTCAGGACCAAGACTATCTGAACGTGGGTACCGACAGGGACAAGGTAAAGCGCCGATAAAAGAGCATTTAGCGGCTGCAATTATTAAACGCAGCGGATGGCTAGATAACGTTAAACAACCTCTGTTTGACCCTTGTTGTGGTGCAGGTACTATTTTAATAGAAGCCGCAGGTATGGCACGTAATGAAGCGCCAGGTTTGTTTCGTGAAGGTTTTGCTTTTGAACGTTTACCTAGTTTTAGAGTGGCAAAATTTAAAGCGCTAAAAGAAGAACTACTTGCGAATATAACCGATCCGAAACTTTGGCTAATAGGCCACGACTACGATGCTCAGGTATTAAGTAAAGCCATTGATAATGCAAAGCGTGCAGAGCTTGATGACATAATTAAATTTAAGCAAAGCGATGCAACCAAGTTAACCGCAGTAGCTAAATTACCAGGTGTGGTTATTTCAAATTTGCCTTATGGTGAACGTATTGGCTCTATGGCTGAGTTAGTTGATTTACACCGTAATTTAGGTGTTGGCTTTAAAAAGCATTTTAACCATTGGAAACTGGCGTTATTGGGCATGGATGAGAGTTTATTTAAACTTTTAAAGCTTGTTAAATTAAAACGTTATAAATTTAAAAATGGTCCATTAGATGTTGAGCTTAACTTATATCAACTAGATGACAAGCAAGTTAGTTTGACGACTGATGACAAAAAAGCCCTTAATTATGAAGGTTCAATGTCGTTTGCTAACCGTCTTAAAAAAAATAAACAAGGTCTTAAAAATTGGTTAAAGCAAAACAAAGTCGACGCGTATCGCGTTTATGATGCTGATATTCCAGAATACAATGTAGCGGTTGATGTATATAACGATAGCGCTGTAATTTTTGAGTACGCTGCACCAAAAGAAATAGATGAAAAAGTATCTGATAAGCGCCTTCAGGACGTCATTAGCTTAACAGCGCAACAACTAAACATAGCACCTGAAAACATAGCTGTAAAAGTTCGCAAAAAGCAAAAAGGTGAAGAGCAATACACCCCTATGGCTAAGCAAAATAGAACGATGGTTGTTGAAGAGTTTGGTGCTAAATTTAAGGTTAATTTATTTGATTATCTAGACACGGGGTTATTTTTAGATCATCGTTTAGTCCGTCGCTTCATTCAAGAAAATGCCAAGGACAAACGTTTTTTAAATTTATTTGCCTACACAGGAAGTGCATCAGTTCATGCAGCCATTGGTGGGGCAAAGGCTATAACCACAGTTGATTTATCCAAGACCTATTTAAAATGGGGCCAAGATAATTTTGATTTAAATAATATTAGCAACACGCGTTACCGTTTTGAGCAAGCAGATTGCCTTAAATGGCTAGAGCATGCGACTGCGCAATATGATTTAATCTTTCTTGACCCTCCAACATTTTCAAATTCAAAGCGAATGAAAGATGCGTTTGATGTGCAGAGCGATCACATTAAGTTACTTACTTGGGTTAAAAAAATTCTTAGCCCGTCTGGAACATTGATTTTTTCTAACAACAAGCGTGGCTTTGTTATGGATGAAGTTGGATTGATTGGTTTAGGTTTAAAAGCCGTTAATATTTCTGAGAAAACACTCTCACCAGACTTTAAGCGTAATAAAAAAATTCATAACAGCTGGTTAATTACCCATGGCTAAGTGGACTTTATACCATACGGAAGGGTGTCATTTATGTGAACAAGCCCACGCATTAATAACACCGTTATTAATGAGCGAGGGCAGTTTATTGTTAACAGACATAATGACTGACAAACAGCTTATTGCGCAATATCAGGTAAGTATTCCTGTTTTAAAAAATGAACATGGCCAACAATTGTTTTGGCCTTTTACTGCAGAACAAGTGCAAATATTTTTAGCACTGGCAGATTAAGAGCATTGTAGAATTATGGATTTAATAAGAATTTCGAAAGCACAGCTTGCCTTTGGTACACATGCGTTACTTAACAACGCAGATGCTGTTATTGAAAGTGGTGAGCGAGTTTGTATTGTGGGGCGTAACGGCGCAGGTAAATCAACGCTGTTAAAAGTATTAGACGGCCAAGTAATATTGGATGATGGTGAAATAAACCAGCTCGGTGGTTTAAAGATCTCTCGTCTTGAACAAGATCCACCTAAAGGGGCCAGCGGTACCGTATTTGATTATGTTGCACAAGGTATGCCAGAAATTGCCAATTTACTTATCGATTATCACCATGTGAGTAATGAACTACAAACTGAATGTACCGATCAATTATTAAATAAACTTGAGCGCTTATCTAATAAGTTAGAAGCCGCTGATGGCTGGCGCTTCGATAGCCGTATTCAATTAGTATTAACTAAGCTTGAGCTGACACCTGATGCTAAACTTGAATCGCTTTCAGGTGGATGGTTACGTAAGGTTGCACTGGCACGTGCATTAGTTAGTGAGCCAGACTTGTTGCTATTAGACGAACCAACAAACCACTTAGATATGACAAGTGTAATGTGGTTAGAGCAGTTCTTAAAAGACTTTAAAGGTGGGATTGTATTTATATCTCACGATCGTGCGTTTATTCGTGCAATTGCTACGCGTATTTTGGATTTAGACCGCGGCAAACTTATTTCATACCCAGGTGACTACGCCACTTACCTAGAACAAAAAGCGCATGACTTAAAAGTAGAAGAAAGTCAAAATGCACTCTTTGATAAACGATTAGCTGAAGAAGAAGCGTGGATCCGTCAGGGCGTAAAAGCCCGAAGAACTCGTAATGAAGGCCGTGTTCGTGAATTAAAACAATTGCGTAATGAGCGTAAGCAACGAGTTGATCAAGTTGGTAAAACAGATTTCAATATCGAAACCGCAGACCGCTCAGGTAAATTAGTTTTTGAAGCTAAGCATTTATCTCATGCTTTTAAAGAGAAAACGATTGTAAGCGATTTTTCTACTTTAGTTATGCGTGGCGACCGTATCGGTTTAGTCGGTCCTAATGGTGTGGGTAAAACAACTCTATTAAAACTAATGTTTGGTGACTTAGCACCTGACAGCGGTGAAACTAAGCAGGGTGTTAATCTAGAATTTGCTTACTTTGATCAATACCGTGAAAAGTTAGACGAAGAAGCAACAGTACAAGACAATGTTGCAGAAGGTAAGCAAGAAGTCATGATGGGGGGGCGCTCTCGTCATGTATTAGGTTACTTACAAGACTTTTTGTTTCCACCTGCGCGCGCTAGAACACCCGTTAAGGCCTTATCTGGCGGCGAAAAAAACCGATTATTACTTGCTAAGCTATTTTTAAAACCATCGAATATCCTGGTATTGGATGAGCCAACCAATGATTTAGACATTGAAACACTTGAGCTGTTAGAAGACATTATTAATCAGTATCAAGGTACAGTTATTATTGTAAGCCATGACCGTGAATTTATCGATAATACATGCTCTAGTGTATGGGCATTTGAAGGTAACGGAAAAGTGACAGATATAGTCGGCGGTTATAGTGACTATGAAGCTTATGTAAGTTATTTAGCAGAACAAGAAAAACAAGCTGTTCAACCAGCTGCAAAAAAAGTAGAGAAGCAACCGACCCCTGCTGCAAAGCCAGCCGCTAAAACGAATAAGCTTTCTTACAAATTAAAACTTGAATTAGAGCAGTTGCCTAATAAAATGGAGCAACTTGAAGCTGACGTAGAAGCCCAGCAAAATGTGGTAGGCGATCCTGACTTTTTTAAACAAGACAGTGACATAACAACCAAAGCATTGAACCATTTAGCACAACTTGAGTCTGACCTTGAAGCCGCTTTTGAGCGATGGGAAGAACTTGAAGAATTACAGAATCAGTAGTAAGGACTAAAATGAAATATAAATTACTCGCTGCCAGTATCCTAGCGACATTGAGTACATCAGCTATTAGTGCAACATATCAATTAAGTGAATTAGGCACACTCGATAATGCAAAATTTTCTTACGTTACTGATGCAAGTGAAAGCGGGCACATAATTGGTTTAGCAAATGGATTATATAACTTACCCATAGATACCAGTTATATTGATTTTACTGATAGCTTAATTGAAAGCGCCTACGATAATGAAGTTAGATCTTTTGAATTAAGTGATAAGGTTATAACTTTTACTCTTGATGATATCGAGAATAATGATGCAGCTTTGACTAATCCTGATGCGCATAACTTTATGGTTAGATTTTTATCTGGTTTATCGACTAATTTTGAATATCAAAAACTAAATTCGTTTACCGGTATTAGATTTAACGAAAATGAAGTTGTTGAACAGTCTCTTTTTGATGTTTCTTCAGTAGACTATGATGGTTTAACTCGTTCCACTTTTAACGTTTACAACGCTGTGAGCGAAGATGGAGTTTCAGTTGGTTGGGGGAGTGCACCCTATGACAAAGTTTCTTTCACACCAGAGGATGAAGATGAAGCTGAGACTTGGTTTACTCATGATTTTATCGAACGAGGAATTGTAATAGGTGCTGATGGCACAGAAGTACCTCTTGTTCCTGAATTCAATGAATACGGGGGTACAAGCCGAGCCAATGATATTGTTAAAACTAATACCGGTTATATTGTTGTAGGCAATGTGTCAACGGATATTAACTTTGAAAGATTAGAAGATATTGATGAAAATTGCGATGGCGAAGATGAACCTGTTTCTTCTTGTATTAATCTATTAAATAGCAATTTTCTTGGCGGAATTTTTAACAAGCGAGCTGTCAAGTGGCAGTTGGATGATTCCCTTAATATTACTTCTGTAGAAGAACTTGGGTTAGCTTTAACTCCAGATGAAGATGAAGTGGAAGAAGACACATTTACCAGTACTGCTTTTGCAGTAAATGCAAATGGTGTTGCAGTAGGCTCCTCACATACACGTTATAAAAATAATGATAATACATTTGTTACAATGCCTGTGTACTTCAAAGATGGCGAAGTTGTTACTTATATTGACCAAGAAAATGACTCTAATCAGACAGGGATTTCTTCAGCAATAAATGATGAAAATATTATTGCTGGTTATGTAACTCGAATAGTTGAAAACACTCGGGTAAGAAAATTCTTTTATCATGATATCGCTACTGGTAACACTGTTTACCCTACAAACTTCTTTTTAGCAGCAAACTCGACTGCTAACGATATCAATAATCAAGGTTATATTGTTGGTGAGAGTGAATTAGGTGGATCGGACAGTTCACGAGATAAAGCCGCATTTATTTATAAAATTGGTGAAGATAAAATAACTAACATTAATGACTTTTTACCATGTTATGAATCAGATGGTGAAACTGATTACCCATACACAGTTGTTGAAGCTAATGTTATTAATGAGAATAACGAAGTGTTTGGTGTTGCCACCAAAACAGTAGAAAAGCGTGACACACTTGGTGGTGTAGTGACCGATATTAACGGTAATATTGAATTTGAAACCGTCGCTGTTGCAGTTAAATTAACTCCTCTGGAGAATGGTGAAATTGAAGATTGCGCACCGCCAGAGGCCGAATTTTTTGAAAGAAGTTCAGCCAGTACCTCTTGGTTAGCGTTATTTCTATTACCATTAATTGGTATTCGACGCGTATTTCGTTTTTAAATATTTTTGAATAAAAAACCCAGCTTTCTAGCTGGGTTTTTTTTCGTCTATACTATTCAAAGGATCGATATTATTTGCGTGCAGCTCTTGCCTTTACAACAGAGCGGCGCCATAAAATATCAATGCCAAAATAGCCTATGATTGATGCTATAGAGGCACATACAAGTGAGCCAACTAAGAATGCAGGACCAATAGTTTCGATACTCTGCTCAAACCAAGTCCAGTTAAGCTCAAAAGCAAAGTGTTGTTCTGGTTGATTTAAAACAAGAGTACCAACGAGGTAAGACCCATAAAAAATAGGTGGCATGGTTAACGGATTAGTAAGCCAAACAAGTGTTGCTGAGATAGGTAAGTTAACTCTAAATAAAATAGCAGTCGCTGCGGCTAAAACCATTTGAAAGGGAACAGGGATGAAAGCAAAAAATAAACCAACTGCAAAGGCTCCTCGAGCAGAACGTCTGTTTAAGTGCCAAAGATTTGCATCTTGCAAAAGCTTACCAAAAATTTTTAACGATTTGTGATGTCTAATTTTATTCGGATCGGGTAAAAATCTTTGGATAGTTTTCTTAGCCATTTAAAGCAACCATTTACATCAGTGTGGATCAGTCTTGGTTTTGTAATTGGCTGTATTTCAACCGTGTTTTATTACGAAACTCTCGAATTTATTATTATTACAGTGTCCATTGTAATAATAGGCGCTTATTTTAAGCCGTTTTTGTCTTTATTGTTAGGCTTTATTTGTGGAATTTGTATCGTTATAGCGCATTATCATATTTTTTATAACTTTGAGCACATAATTAATGATGAAAAGTACGCATATCCAGTCGAAGTTGTAATACAAGAAGTCATCTCAAACAAAGCTCCCCAATATGTCAAAGCAAAATTAGTGCGTATTAATGGAAAATACTATTCTAATTTGAGTGCACCTAGTGCGATGTTAAGCGTTAATTTAGATCACCCATTGCGTGCTAATGATCGTTTTGTGGCAAGTGTTAATTTAAAAAAATTTAGAAGTAATAAGAACTTTAATGTATTTGATAACGAACTGTATGCATTTAAGCAGCGAATTTTCTTTAAAGGAAAAGTTCTTAATAAAGAATTAAAAATCAAAAGCAATTCAGAACAAAATAGTGTTCAAAGTTATAAAAGCTTCATTAAAAATACTTACGAAAATACAACACTAAATTGGCTTTACTATGCTTTATTAACAGGGGATAAGACGTTAATGACACCGAGTGATAAGCAGCTGATGCAATCACTGGGTTTAAGCCATTTACTTGCTATTTCAGGCTTACACATTGGGTTGGTGTTCGGGTTTGGTTTCTTCATTACAAAGTGGGTATTTATCCACGTTAAGTTGTTTAATAATCAAACGATCAATTTTTCAATTGCTTACAGTGCGATTGGTTTTGTATCAGCGTTTGTTTATGTCTATTTAAGTAACTTTTTGGTTTCAGCGACTCGTGCACTAATAATGCTTGGCTGTTATTTACTTCTATATTACTTTCAAAGGCAGCAAATGAGATGGCGCAGTATTTTGTTTGCGCTTGTTATTGTACTCGTTGTTAATCCGTTCAATACCCTTAATCCTGGATTATATTTTTCATTTTCTGCAGTCGTGGTTATTTTTTTAGTTATTAAAAATGTACCTCACTTTACCAATTCATTTCTAAAGGTACTTTTTGCATTAATTACTATTCAGGCTGCACTATTTATTGGTTTACTGCCTCTGTCTTTTTACTTTTTTAATGGCGTGAGTATTGCTGGCTTAGTCATAAACTTAGTCGCAATTCCATTTCTTTCATTTATTTTAATGCCTTGTTTAATTTTATTAACGGCTATAAGTGCCGTATTTGATATTAGTATGGTGATTATTTTTATCGATAGCGGTCTAGCTTTTATTTTTACCTGTTTAAATAAATTACCAGCAGGTTTTGGTTGGCTAAACATAGGAATTATTGGTCTAAGTGTCATTATTTATGCTTATCTTGCTCTTTTAATTTTTTATTTTTCGCCATATAGGCGGCTCGCTTTTTTACCTTTAGTCATGCTCTATATTGATTATTTACTTGCTGATAAGCCTACATGGAAATTACATGTATTCGATGTTGGGCACGGTCTTATGGCGCTTATTGAAAAAGATGATAAAGGGTTTATTTATGATTTTGGACCTAGTTACTTTAATCGTTTTAGCCGTGCTAAAAGTATTTTGTTACCTTTTATTGATATAAATAATATTGCAGTGACTCATTCTGTAGTTAGTCACCTTGATAATGACCATTCCGGTGGTTTATCTCATTTTATCGGTGCAGGTTTAAAGTTTTCATTTAATGAATTTCACCCTAATGGACCTTCAAAGGGGTGTATTCCAAATGAAGTAAACATGGCTGGGCTAATAATTAAAAGTTTCCCAACTCCCTTGTATGGTAATGAAAATGATGAGTCGTGCGTAATAAAGGTTTCATATAAAGAGTACAGCGTTTTGTTTACAGGCGATATTTCAAAAAATAGAGAGTCGCAACTGATAAACTCTAGCGATATTTTAAAAAGTACAGTGTTACTTAGTCCCCATCACGGTAGTAGTACGTCATCAAGTAATAAATTTATTACTGCAGTTATGCCACAGGTTGTTATTCATTCAAGTGCTTACAAAGGGCAGTGGCAATTTCCTAAAACTGAGGTTGTTGAGCGTTATAGAAATATTAATGCCTTGCAGTATGTTACTGGGCAACACGGGCAAATTACGGTGGAGTTTTACGAAAAGACTGTGACTGTTATTACAGCACGAGATTACCAAAGCCACTGGTTTATAAAAGATTGACGTTTTGTTTTAGTTCTAGCAAGGATACAATAGGGTCTGTAATTGAATAAAGAGAGTATTATGGATCAAAGTACTACACAAATTTACAAGCGTTTAATTTCTTACGTAGGTGCTTACAAAAGCGTGGCAATAGTTGCTATTGTCGGCATGATTGGCTATTCAGGTATGGATGCTTTATTTATTCAATTAATGAAGCCTTTTATTGATGAAGGTTTAAATCAACGAAATAACGAAGTATTAAAATACGCTCCTTTTGTAGTAATAGCTTTGGTTATTGGTCGTGGTATTTTTAATTTTATGTCATCTTATTGCCTAAGCTATGTAGGCTCGCAAGTTGTTCGTTCACTCCGCCAGGAATTATTTGAACATATTTTACATCTACCTGTTTCATTTCACGATAAAAATTCAACAGGTGACCTAATTTCTAAAATCACGTTTGATACAGAACAAGTTCAACAAGCAATAACCAAAGCATTACTGATTGTAGTGCGAGAAGGGGCATTTGTTGTGTTTCTGCTTGGTGTAATGTTCTATACAAGCTGGCAATTATCTCTGATATTTTTAGTTATTATTCCTTTAGTTGCGCTGATCGTTGCAATAGTATCTAAGCGTTTTCGTCATATTTCTAAAAATATACAATCAGCTATGGGGCAAGTAACAAGAAGCTCAGAGCAAATGCTCAGTGGCCATAAAGTGATTCATGGTTTTGGCGGTCAAGAGAGAGAAATTAATCAATTTTCTAAAATTAACAATCATAACCGACAACAACGTATAAAAATGGATGCTACAAAGGCATTAAGTGTTTCAGTTATTCAAATACTTGCAGCAAGTGCTATGGCCGTTATTTTGTGGGTGGTATCAATGCCCTCAATGATAGACAGCATTAGCTCAGGCGACTTTGTTGTGCTTATTTCATCGATGATGATGTTACTTCGTCCGCTAAAACAGTTAGCTAACGTTAATAGTGATATGCAACGCGGTATTTCTGCAGCGCAAAGTATATTTTTAATACTTGACGAAAATATAGAAAAAGATACAGGCACAGTATCTGTAACAAAAGCCAAAGGTTTAATTGAGGTCAAAAATGTGACTTTCAAATATCCCACAAAAGATGAACCTGTATTAAATAACTTAACGCTTACAATTCAAGCCGGCGAAAGTATTGCGTTAGTTGGGCGTTCGGGTTCAGGTAAATCAACAATTTCTAATTTATTACCACGTTATTATGATTTAGACTTACCAAGTCAAATACTGTTAGATGGTATTCCTTTAAATGATTATAAGCTTACAGATCTGCGACGCCAATTTGCGCTAGTATCGCAACAGGTTGTGCTGTTTAACGACACTATAGCTAACAATATATGTTATGGAATTCAGCGAGATATTTCAGATGCCGAGTTATTACAGGTAGCTAAGCAGGCCCACGTGTGGGAGTTTGTAAAAGACTTACCTGAAAAGCTAAATACGATGGTAGGTGAAAACGGAGTGATGCTCTCTGGTGGTCAACGTCAACGCATTGCTATAGCCAGAGCTATTTTAAAAGATGCCCCTATTTTAATATTAGATGAGGCAACATCCGCTTTAGATACAGAGTCCGAAAAACTGATTCAACATGCGCTTGATGACTTAATGAAAGATAAAACATCAATTGTCATTGCACATCGATTATCTACAATTGAAAATAGCGATAAAATTTACGTTATCGATAATGGCCGTGTTATTGAAAGTGGCGATCACACCAGCTTACTTTCAAACGATGGAACTTATTCAGCGTTGTGTAAAATGCAGTTTGGCGAGTAACCGTGAATAAAATCGAAAAAAGCTGGTATGAACCAGTTGGACTTATTACATTACTTTTTTTGCCATTGTCAGCTTTATTTTGGCTAATTTCGATTACCAGAAAGCAGATGTATCGTTTTGGAATATTTAAGCAATTTAAAAGCGACATACCTATTATTGTTGTTGGTAACATTAGTGTGGGTGGAAATGGTAAAACACCATTTGTATTATGGCTTTATGACTTTTTAACAAAACAAGGGTTGTCAGTTGGAATCATTAGCCGAGGTTATGGTGGTAAGGCGAGTAATTATCCTTTAATTGTTAAAGATAATACGCCAGCTGCTGAGGCGGGTGATGAGCCTAAACTTCTGTTTCATCGTCTAAAATGCCCAATTGCGATAGGGCCAAACCGACAACGCAATATTGAGTTACTAGCGCGTGATTATAATTTAGATATCATTATCTCTGACGATGGTATGCAGCATTACAAAATGGCACGCACTATTGAATGCTGTATCGTCGATAGTGAACGCCAATTTGGAAATGGGTTGCTAATGCCTGCAGGGCCATTACGAGAAACTCCTGCACGTTTGAAGTCGGTTGATTTGATTGTTGAAAACGGAGGGCAGAATAGTAATAACTACACATTAGAGCCCGCAGCGCTCAGGTCAGTAAAAAGTTCTTTTCCTGTTAGTGAATCGATTAAAAATGGCCATGCAGTAAGCGCAATAGGTAATCCTAAGCGTTTTGAAAATACCTTAAAAAAACAGGGGATAACTTTATTATCTTCAAATCACTTTAGGGATCATCACCTATACACAGCCGAAGATTTTACCCAATTTGGTAACGATAATATTCTAATGACCGAAAAAGACGCCGTAAAATGCAGCGAGTTTGCCAAAGATAATTGGTATTATTTACCAGTAAATGCAAAGCCAACACAGGCTGTAATAAATAAATTAACTTCAATATTAAAAGAAAAAGGGATCCTAAATGGCCTTTGATACTAAATTACTCGACATAATTGCATGCCCTGTATGTAAAGGAAAATTACGTTTTGATAAAGACAACAGTGAACTAATTAGTACTGCTGCAAAACTCGCATACCCTGTTAAAGATGATATTCCGGTATTACTTGAAAATGAAGCAAGAGAGTTATCGTTAGAAGAGGTTGAAAAGTGGAATTCGTAGTCGTTATACCTGCGCGCTATGCTTCAACAAGATTACCAGGAAAACCGCTAGCAGATATTTGTGGTAAACCTATGATTCAACATGTTTATGAGAAAGCATGTTTATCAGGTGCAAGCCAAGTGATAATTGCAACCGATCATCAAAAAGTATTTGATGAGGTTAGTAAGTTTACTAATGATGTTGTGATGACGCGTGAAGATCACCAGTCAGGCACCGAGCGCTTAGCGGAGGTAGTTGCTTTATTAAATTTAGATAGCAATACCATAGTTGTAAATGTTCAAGGTGATGAACCATTACTAGCTCCCGATAACGTTTTACAAGTAGCTAAGTTGTTAAATGAATCATCAGCACCCATGGCTACATTAAGCGTTGCCATTGAACATAAAGACGACATATTTAATCCTAATGCAGTCAAGGTTGTTAGCGATATAAATAAAAACGCGTTGTATTTTTCGCGTGCAAGTATTCCGTTTGATCGACATGCGATGTTAGAAGAAAAAAGAGATTTAGAGCTTTCATCATTTCAACGCCACGTGGGTATTTACGCTTACAGAGCAGGGTTTATTAATCAATATATTGCACTTAGTGTTTCACCTTTGGAGTTATTAGAGTCATTAGAGCAGCTGCGTGTTTTATATCACGGTTATAGTATTAAAATAGAGCAGGCAAAAGTAGCTCCGCATGCAGGTGTTGATACCGCTGAAGATTTAGCAAAAGTAATTGCGTTTTTACAAAATAAAAACGCGTGACCTTTGAATGAACTTAATATTAAACGTGGTATGTGAGCATGCTGATTTTTATGTTGTCGAAAAACCAGCAGAACTCAGCTTTCATTCAGAAGATGGACCTGGCTTTGTTGTGCTAGCTGAGCGACAATTTAATGAGAAACTTTACGCAGTTCATAGACTAGATAAAGTAACTTCGGGTCTAATTATTTTAGCAAGAAATAAAAGCGCTGCAGCAATTTTTACTGAGCTTTTCGCACAGCATACTATTGATAAGTTTTATCTTGCTATTACAGACTCTAAACCTAAAAAAAAGCAAGGTTGGGTTAAAGGAGACATGGCCAAATCGCGCCGTGGTACCTATAAGCTATTGGCATCTAATTTAAATCCTGCAATTACCCGTTTTTATTCAATTAGTTTTAAAGCGGGTTTTAGAGCGTTTATTTTAAAACCTTTCTCGGGTAAAACACACCAGCTAAGAGTTGCCTTAAAAAGTATAGGATCCCCAATATTGGGTGATATTGCTTACTCAGGCACGGCTTCAGATAGAACATATTTGCATGCTTATGCATTGAGCTTTACTTGGCAGGGTGAGAACTTACAATTTACGCTTTTGCCTAGTAACGGTGATGCGTTTTTAACCTTGTTACAACATGATAATTTTCAAGCATGGCGTTCGCCATGGGAACTGGACTGGTAAATGAGTGAAAAAATAACTGACATCCGCTTTGGTGGCATTAAACGTTTATATGGTCATCAGCAATTTGATTGGCTTCAAGAGGCTCACTTTTGTGTTGTTGGCATTGGTGGAGTGGGGAGTTGGGCAGCTGAGGCGCTTGCGCGCACCGGTTTAGGTAGAATAACGCTCATAGATCTTGATGATATTTGTGCGACCAATGTAAACCGTCAAATCCATGCCTTATCTGGAACGATTGGTCATGCTAAAGTCGACGCAATGAAAGCGCGTTGTGAACTTATAAATCCAGAATGCAACATTGATGTCATTGATGACTTTATAACACTTGAAAATATTAAAGAGCACATTCACGGCTTTGACTATGTAATCGATTGCATTGATGCAGTCAAAGAAAAAGCAGCACTCATTGCCCATTGCAAGCGAAATAAAATGCCTATTATTACCACTGGTGGTGCTGGTGGTCAAACCGATCCTAGTCAAATTACATTCGGTGATGTAGCTAAAACAACGCAAGATCCTTTACTTGCAAAGGTGCGCTACATATTACGTAAACAGTATAACTTTAGTAATAACCCTAAACGAAAATTTAATGTTGATTGCGTTTACTCAACAGAGCAATTAGTTTATCCAGGGAGTGATGGTAGTGTTTGCCATGCAAAGCAAAGTGCAGATGGCAGCATGAATATGGATTGCAATAACGGTTTTGGCTCTGTAACGATGATTACAGGAAGTTTCGGCTTTTTTGTAGCAGCCAAAGCTATTCGCAAATACCTAGATAAAAAGCAGCGTTTGCAGGTTTAGCACTACTTAGCTTATTTTTTGCTGTGTCATGGTTTGGATTCTATCAACCATGGCTTTAATTCCGTTACCACGTGATGTACTTAAGTGGCTAATAAGACCTAGCTTATCAAACTCCTCATACGCATCTATTTTCACTACTTGCTCTGGTGTCAGTCCGTTATATAAAGATAAAATAATTGCTAGCAAACCTTTTACGATACGTGTATCTGAATCACCAATGACTACTAACGTATTTTCTTTTAAATCAAATTCAACGAACATCCATACCTTGCTTTCACAGCCGGGAACTAGTGAAGCTTCTGTTTTTAAAGCATCAGGTAAAGCGGGTAAAGTTTTGCCTAAAAGCATTATTTCACGATACTTTTGCTGCCAAGAAGACGCTTTTTCAATTGACTCAGTGGTTTTTTTAAACGTATTTGTCATGAGTTATCCTAATAAAATATATAAAAGCGACATTTAATCTAATAAGGCGATACATTCTTTGAGTGAGTTGATGAATATGTCAACATCTTCATAGGTATTGTAAAAACAAAAGCTGGCTCTTAAGGTGCCATTTATTCCTAAATGAGTCATAAGCGGTTGCGTACAATGGTGGCCTGCTCTGACTGCAACGCCATAACCGTCAAGTAATGTTGCCAAATCGTAAGGATGCTCATCTTTAAAATTAAAACTTAGCGTGCCAGTATTGTCAGATAGATTACTGTAAATTATAATACCTTTAATGGTTACCAGTTTTTCAGCCGCATAATTAAACAGTTTTTGCTCATACTTTTGTAATTGTTCGTTTTGTAAGGCGTTTAAATAATCCAAAGCCGCAGAAAAACCTACTACGCCAGAAATATTAGGAGTACCTGTTTCAAATTTTGCAGGTGCAGGGCGATAAGTACTATGCGTAAGGTACACCTTATCTATCATTTCCCCGCCAGTTTGATACACATCTAAAGAATTAAGTTCTTGATATTTGCCATAAAGTACACCTAAACCTGTGGGGCCAAGCATCTTGTGGCTTGAGCACACGTAAAAATCACAGTTTAAGTTATGTAAATCAGGCTTTAAATGCATTGCGCCTTGAGCGCCATCTATTAAAACGAGTGAATTTACTTCTTTTGCAGCAGTAATAATGGGCTTTAAATTTGTGATATTACCAAGCATGTTAGATGCTTGTGTAATTGCAAACAAACTAGGTTTAGACTGCTTAATAAAATCACAGCATTGTTTAATATTTAATGTTCCATCATCATTAACTGGTAGTGCTAATAATTTTGCGCCTGTTTGCTCACTAAGTACTTGCCAAGGCACAATGTTAGCATGATGTTCTAATACTGAGATAATAATAGTATCGTTTTGGTTAAATCGGCTTCGTAAACCATTACTTACTAAATTTATTGCCTCTGTAGCACCCTTAGTCCAAACAATTTCTTTACTTGATACATTAAAATACTTGGCTGTTTTGTCACGAGCTTGCTCGTATAAGCTTGTTGCACGCTCGCTCAATGTGTGACGGCCGCGATGTACATTTGCATTTTGGCTAGTATAAAATTCATTTATAGCGTCTATGACTGATTGGGGTTTTTGAGTGGTTGCTGCAGAGTCTAAATAAACAAGTGGGTTAGCATTTATCTGCTGCTTTAAAGTAGGAAAGTCATTTCTAATTTTATTAATATCAAATTCTAAAGCAGGCATAGCTCTTCAACATGGTCATTTTGAGGCGCAAATTGTAATGGGTTTATAATAATTCTCAAGTATTGAACACAAAAAAGGCCGCAAAAGCGGCCTTTTTAAGCTAAATAATATTAGCGCTTGTCGGTAGATACGTAGTCACGGGCAGTGTAACCAGTATACATTTGACGAGGGCGGCTGATTTTATGACCAGGCTGAGAAAGCATTTCGTCCCAGTGAGTGATCCAACCAACAGTACGTGCCATTGCAAAAATTACAGTGAACATGCTTGTTGGAATACCAATCGCTTTTAAGATAATACCTGAGTAGAAATCTACGTTAGGGTATAGTTTCTTCTCAACAAAGTATGGGTCTTCTAGGGCAATTTGCTCAAGCTTCATTGCAATATCAAGAAGAGGATCTTGAATGTTAAGCTCTTCTAATACTTCGTGACACGTTTGACGCATTACTGTTGCACGTGGGTCGAAGTTTTTGTAAACACGGTGTCCAAAGCCCATTAGACGGAACGGGTCTGACTTATCTTTTGCTTTAGCTACGTATTCATCGATACGATCAACTGAGCCAATTTCTTCTAACATGTTTAAACATGCTTCGTTAGCACCGCCGTGAGCAGGGCCCCATAAAGAAGCGATACCAGCTGAAATACACGCATATGGGTTCGCACCCGAAGAACCCGCAAGACGAACTGTAGATGTAGAAGCATTTTGTTCGTGGTCTGCGTGAAGCATGAATATTTTGTCCATTGCTTTAGCAGTAATCGGGTTTACTTTGTACTCTTCAGCTGGAACAGAAAACATCATGTGTAAGAAGTTTTCTGCATAGCTAAGGTCATTTCGTGGGTATACAAAAGGCTGGCCAATGTTTGTTTTGTATGCCATTGCAGCAATTGTAGGTAATTTAGCAACTAATCTAATAGCACTTGTTTTGCGTTGTTCAGCATCAGTAATATCTAAATCTTCATGATAAAAAGAAGATAGAGCACCCACAACACCACAAAGCATTGCCATTGGATGTGCATCAAAGCGGAAACCTTGGAAGAAATTAGCAATTTTTTGATCTAGCATTGTGCTGCGAGTAATTTTCTCTGCGAATGCATCATATTGCTCTTTAGATGGTAACTCACCGTTAAGAAGTAAGTAGCAAAGTTCAATATAGTCTGATTCTTCAGCAAGTTGCTCAATTGGGTAACCGCGGTGAAGTAAAACACCTTTACCACCATCAATGTAGGTGATTGCAGATTCACAAGAACCAGTCGACATGAAACCTGGGTCATAGGTAAAGTGGCCATGTGAACCTAACGTACGTACGTCGATTACATCTTGGCCAGCAGTGCCTTGATAAATTGGAAGTTCGATTGGATCAAGTCCATCAATATGAACTGTGGCTTTTTTATCTGCCATCGCTATGTATCTCCTATTAAGATATCTATTCTGATTTTTAGATTTTTAAAGTTCTGAAATCTGTTTTAAGCACATCTACGCATTTTAACGTGAAAGAGGGGGTTAAAGTCAATTTTTATAAACATTATGCACATTTGTATAATAAATATTCTGTATCATATATGTATTATACTATTGGCTAATTCGCAAACATCTCTAAATAAACAAGAATTGTAAAAAGCCTTATGGGTATATATACTAACGGAGGTTTTAAAACCGTATTGTATTTGGGTAAAGATATTTTTACATTCAAAAAATTTACATTAATGTGAACTTTTAATGTTTTAATTCGTTTATCTTGATAGTTCCACCAGAAACATTTGGTGGGTTTTTAGAAAAGCAAGTAGATGAGCTCCAATGTGAGCAAGATGGGCAAGTAACTGTGAAAAAGCAAAGACCTGTAAATCTAGATCTAACAACTATATCTATGCCGGCAACGGCTAAAGCATCAATTTTTCACCGCGTCACCGGTGTTGCATTATTTTTTGCTTTAACGTTTGTCATTTGGGCTTGGTCTGAGTCTCTCTCGTCAGCTGAAAGTTTTGAATTCGTCAAGGGTCTGTTTAACGGATTCATTGCCAAATTTATAGCTTGGGGCACTATTTCAGTACTAGGCTATCACCTTATTGGTGGTATCCGTCACATGGTAATGGATATGGGACACTGGGAAGAACTTGAATCAGGTAACCTAAGCGCTAAAATTGCAATGGCTCTTGGCGTTGTATTCGCTGTATTAGCGGGAGTGTGGATATGGTCTTAAATCAAGCAACTCTTAAACGTGATGGTGTACAAGATTATGTATCTTTACGTACCACGGCATTAATAATTAGCGCATATGCTATTTTTATTATCGGCTATTTTTTAGCGACGCCGGAAGTCACTTTCGAAGCCTGGACAGGCCTCTTCTCTAACCTAGCTATGAAAGGGTTTACACTAGTAACCCTAGTATGCATTATGGTTCATACCCGCATTGGCCTTTGGCAGGTTTTAACAGACTATGTTAAAAACTCAAAGTTACGCGCATTTTTAGGGTTTGTTCTAAACCTAATGGCCGTTGCTTACGTAGCTATTGGTCTAATTGTATTATGGGGTGTTTAAGTGAAATATTCTGTTCGTGAATTTGACGCCGTAGTAATCGGTGCAGGTGGTGCAGGTATGCGCGCTGCCTTGGCTATTACTGAATCTGGCAAAACGTGTGCACTAATATCGAAAGTATTCCCAACGCGTTCACATACCGTATCCGCTCAAGGTGGTATTACAGTAGCGCTTGGTAATTCACACGAAGATAACTGGGAATGGCATATGTACGATACCGTTAAAGGTTCCGATTTTATCGGTGACCAAGACGCTATCGAGTATATGTGTCAAACTGGGCCAGAAGCAATTACTGAATTAGAAAACATGGGTTTACCATTTTCACGTTTTGAAAATGGCCGTGTATACCAGCGTCCTTTTGGTGGCCAATCAAAGAATTTTGGTGGCGAACAAGCAGCACGTACTGCAGCAGCAGCTGACCGTACTGGCCATGCTTTATTACATCTTCTTTATCAACAAAACGTTAAAAATAAAACAAATGTATTCTCTGAGTGGTATGCACTTGATTTAGTTAAAAATGATAACGGCGATGTTGTTGGTTGTACTGCAATTGAGATTGAAACAGGTGAAATCACTTACTTCAAATCAAAGGCGGTTGTACTAGCTACTGGTGGTGCTGGTCGTATATACGCTTCAACCACAAATGCTCACATTAACACTGGTGACGGTGTTGGTATGGCTACACGTGCTGGTATTTCTATGCAAGACATGGAAATGTGGCAGTTCCATCCGACGGGTATTGCAGGAGCAGGTACACTTGTAACTGAAGGTTGTCGTGGTGAAGGTGGTTATCTTTTAAATAAAGATGGCGAGCGTTTCATGGAACGTTATGCACCTAACGCAAAAGACTTAGCTTCTCGAGATGTTGTTGCACGTTCAATGATGACAGAAATTCGTGAAGGCCGTGGTTGTGATGGTCCTTGGGGTCCTCATATCAAGCTTAAGCTTGACCACTTAGGTGAAGAGACACTTAACCTACGCCTTCCTGGTGTTTGTGACCTTGCAAAAACATTTGCTCACGTAGACCCAGCTAAAGAACCAATTCCAGTTATACCAACATGTCATTATATGATGGGTGGTGTACCTACTAACGTGAATGGTCAAGTACTTCAAATCAACGCTCAAGGCGATGAAAAAGTAGTTGAAGGTTTATTTGCTGTAGGCGAAATTGCATGTGTATCTGTGCACGGTGCAAACCGTCTTGGTGGTAACTCATTACTTGATTTAGTAGTGTTTGGTCGTGCTGCAGGTAATTTCTTAGGTACATACCTCAGAGATGTTGAAGTATCAAAAGCTGCCTCTGAATCAGACTTAGAAGCGTCTCTTGCACGTTATAACCGTTGGGAAAACTCAACAGCTGGTCAAGGTGAAGATCCTGTTCAAATTAAGAAAGATCTTCAACAATGTATGCAGCTTAACTTCTCGGTATTCCGTGAAGGTGATTCAATGGCGACTGGTCTTCAAGAACTTAAAGAAATTCGCGAGCGTTTACAACATGCTCGTCTTGACGATAAATCGTCAGACTTCAACACGCAGCGTATCGAATGTCTTGAGCTTGATAACTTAATGGAAACAGCTTACTCAACAGCAGTAGCTGCAAACTTCCGTACAGAAAGCCGTGGTGCACACTCTCGTTTCGACTTCCCAGATCGTGATGACACGAATTGGTTATGTCACTCAGTATACAATCCTGTTACGGATGAAATGAGTAAGCGTGACGTAAACTACGCGCCTAAGACGCGTGAAGCATTTCCACCTAAAGCACGTACATACTAGGAGCGAGACGATGGCACAAGTACAATTTTCAGTTTATCGTTACAATCCAGATGTTGACAACGCACCGCGTATGCAAGATTACACCTTGCAAATTGACGATGGTCACGACATGATGGTTCTGGATGCACTTTTATTATTAAAAGAGCAAGATCCTTCACTTTCATTCCGTCGTTCATGCCGTGAAGGCGTGTGTGGTTCTGACGGTGTTAACATGAATGGTAAGAATGGTTTAGCATGTATTACTCCTTTATCTACGTTACAAAATAACGGTAAAGGTACAATAGTAGTTCGTCCTCTTCCTGGATTACCTGTGGTACGTGACCTTGTTATTGACATGAGTCAGTTCTACACTCAATACGAAAAAGTTAAACCTTATCTAATTAATGACACGCCTGCTGCAGGTGAACGTCTTCAGTCTATTGAAGAACGTGATAAATTAGACGGCTTATATGAGTGTATTTTATGTGCATGTTGTTCAACATCGTGTCCTTCGTTCTGGTGGAATCCAGACAAGTTCATTGGTCCAGCAGGCCTTCTTCATGCTTACCGTTTCTTAGCTGATAGCCGAGATACAGCAACAGAAGAGCGTCTAGCAGACCTAGACGATGCGTTCAGTGTGTTCCGTTGTCACAGTATCATGAACTGTGTTAGCGTTTGTCCTAAAGGTCTTAATCCGACCAAAGCAATTGGGCAAATCAAATCTATGTTATTAAACCGTTCAGTTTAACTACATAGAAACGTAAGATGGCTAGTTTTCATTACTAGCCATCTTGTTATTATAACTATTAATTTCTGCGCTAAAGAAAAGGGCTTATAAATGCACGAAGGTGTGATGAAGGCATGGTTAGAATCTTCACATTTAAACGGCGGTAACGTTGCTTATGTAGAAGAGCTTTATGAAGCGTATTTAGATGATGCGACTTCTGTGCCAGATGAATGGCGAGAAGTGTTCGAACAATTACCAAAAGTTAATGGTGTGGATGTTGAAGTTAAGCATTCAGAAGTTCGTGCACAGTTTGCACAGCTTGCAAAAAACAAGCATAGAGAAGTAGTGGTAGCAGAGGGTAGCGGCGGTGACCTTAAACAGGTTAAAGTTCTGCAACTTATTAATGCTTTCCGTTTTCGTGGACACCAAAATGCAAACCTAGATCCATTAGGTATTTGGGAACGAGAGCGTGTTCGAGATTTAGAGCTAGATTACCACGACTTGTCAGAAGCTGATTTTGAGCGAGAGTTTAATGTAGGGTCTTTTGCAGTTGGTTCAGACTCTATGCCTTTAGGTGAATTATACCAAGCACTTAAAACTACATATTGTGGTTCTATCGGTGCAGAGTATATGCACATCACATCTACAGAAGAAAAGCGTTGGTTACAACAACGTTTAGAATCTGTTCAATCTAGGCCTAAATTCGAAAAAGAAGAAAAGCTACGTATCCTCAAGGGGTTAACTGCAGCTGATGGTCTTGAAAAATATTTGGGTGCTAAGTTCCCTGGTGCAAAACGGTTCTCACTAGAAGGTGGGGATGCATTAGTACCTATGCTTAAAGAGCTAATTCACCGAGCTGGTGAAAGTGGCCAACAAGAAGCCGTAATTGGTATGGCTCACCGCGGACGCTTGAACGTTTTAGTGAACGTTTTAGGTAAAAATCCATCAGAGCTTTTTGATGAATTCGCTGGCAAGCATAAAGATTCATTAAGTTCTGGTGATGTAAAGTACCACATGGGTTATTCATCGGACTTTGCCACTAAGGGCGGCAACGTTCATATGGCACTTGCTTTTAATCCTTCTCACCTTGAGATAGTTAACCCAGTAGTTATGGGTTCTGTACGCGCTCGTTTAGATCGTTTAGGTGACACTACGGGAATAAAAGCATTACCGATCACAATTCATGGTGATTCTGCTGTAACAGGTCAAGGTGTAGTACAAGAAACGTTTAACTTGTCTCAAACTAATGCGTTTAGTTGTGGTGGCAGTATTCGAATTGTTGTTAACAACCAAGTTGGTTTTACTACCTCTAAACAAGACGATGTTCGTTCTACAGATTACTGTACTGATATCGCCAAAATGGTTCAGTCACCAATTTTCCACGTTAACTCTGATGATCCTGAAGCGGTTGCATTTGTTACACAAATAGCACTTGATTTTAGAAACAAATTTAAGCGTGACGTAGTTATTGACTTAGTTTGTTATCGTCGACATGGCCACAATGAAGCTGATGAGCCAAATGCTACTCAGCCTTTGATGTACCAAAAAATCAAAAAACACCCAGTTCCGCGCCTTATTTATGCAGATCAACTAATCGCTGAAGGCTCTTTTTCAGAACAAGAAATTAAAGCACTTGCCGATGAATACCGTAATGGGTTAGACGACGGTAATTGCGTTGTATCTGAAATTCAACCAGAAACCTCTCATTCTTCAGATTGGGCTAAATACGTGGGCCACGATTGGGATGTTGATTACGACGCAAGTGTTTCGGTTGAAAAGCTCAAAGAACTTGGCGAAAAGGTAGCGAGCTACCCTGAAGAATATAAAGCTCAGTCGCGCGTTAAAAAGATTTACGATGATCGTAAGTTAATGGCTACTGGTGAAAAACCGCTTGATTGGGGAATGGCAGAAACACTTGCTTATGCAACTATCGCAACCGAAGGCACTGACATTAGAATGACAGGCCAAGATTCTGGTCGCGGTACCTTCTTCCATAGACATGCCGTTGTTCACAGTCAAAAAGATGGTGCGACTTATCTTCCTTTACAACACTTAAGTGAAGATCAAGGCGCTTTCCAAGTTTTCGACTCTGTACTGTCTGAAGAAGCAGTAGTTGCATTTGAGTATGGTTATGCGACTGCCGAACCAACTTCTCTTGTACTTTGGGAAGCTCAGTTTGGTGACTTTGCAAATGGTGCGCAAGTTGTATTTGACCAATTTTTGAGTTCAGGTGAGCAAAAGTGGGGTCGCTTATGTGGTCTTACTATTTTGTTACCACACGGTTATGAAGGCCAAGGTCCAGAGCATAGCTCTGCACGTTTAGAGCGTTTTTTACAGCTTTGTGCTGATCACAACATGCAAGTTTGTGTTCCGTCTACACCTGCGCAAGTATATGCAATGTTACGACGTCAGTCAGTAAGACCTTTACGTCGTCCATTGATTGTTATGACGCCTAAATCGTTACTACGTCACCCTCTTGCAGTTTCATCACTTGAAGAACTTTCAAACGGTGTATTCCATAATATGATCGACGAAGTTGATGATATTAAACCTGAGAACGTTGAACGCGTTGTTTTCTGTAGTGGTAAAGTTTATTACGAGTTACTACAAGAGCGTCGTAAGCTGGAACAAAATAATATTGCCATCGTTCGTGTAGAGCAATTATACCCGTTCCCACATGACGAAATGAAAACTATTATGGAACGTTACCAACACGTTACTGATTTTGTATGGTGTCAAGAAGAGCCACAAAACCAAGGTGCATGGTACTGTTCTCAACACCATTTTGTTGACGCAATTCCACAAGGTGCTAAGTTGAAATACGCTGGGCGTAAAGCATCTGCATCACCAGCGTGTGGTTACATGTCAGTACATACTAAAGAACAACAAGCGCTCGTTGCTGACGCGCTTACTATAGAAAATAAAGGATAAGCGATGAGCACAGAAATTAAAGTTCCTGTTCTTCCTGAGTCGGTTGCAGATGCTACCGTTGCTACATGGCATGTAAGTGTTGGCGACAAGGTAACTCGTGATCAGAACTTAGTAGATATTGAGACAGACAAAGTAGTGTTAGAAGTAGTTGCACAACATGACGGTGTAATTACAGAAATCTCTCAAGAAGAGGGTGCTACCGTACTTGGTGATCAAGTTATGGGTTTACTTGGCGATGCTGATGCAGCGCCTTCAAGCGAAAGCACATCTTCAAGTGAAGCAGAAAAATCAGAAGACGCGCCATCGGCGCCATCAGCACCAGCATCAGAAGGTAAAGAAGTGGACATCAAAGTACCTGTACTCCCAGAATCAGTTGCAGACGCAACAATTGCTACATGGCATGTTCAACCAGGAGACGCAGTAACGCGCGATCAAAACCTGGTAGATATCGAAACAGATAAAGTTGTTCTTGAAGTAGTAGCTCAAGAAGACGGTATCATGGGCGACATCATTAACGCTGAAGGCGATACTGTTCTTGGTGAGCAAGTAATCGGTTCAGTAAAAGCAGGTGGTGCACCTGCAGCTCCTGCTGCTAAAGAAGAGGCGGCTCCTGCTGCAGATTCAACTGATAGCTCAGATGTATTAACTCCATCTGTTCGTCGTTTAATTGCTGAAAAAGGACTAGATGCTTCTAAAATCAAAGGAACTGGCAAAAATGGTCGTGTAACTAAAGAAGACGTTGATACGTTCTTGAAAGCACCGGCACCATCAGCGAAGAAAGCAGAAGCTGCTGCTCCAGTTGCGCCAATGGGTGATCGTACTCAAAAGCGTGTTCCTATGACACGTTTACGTAAAACGATTGCTAACCGTCTTCTAGAAGCTAAAAACTCTACTGCAATGTTAACTACGTTTAACGAAGTTAACATGAAGCCAATCATGGACCTTCGCAAGCAGTACCAAGAAGTATTCGAAAAACGTCACGGTATTCGCTTAGGCTTTATGTCTTTCTACGTGAAGGCAGTTACTGAAGCACTTAAACGTTTCCCTGATGTAAATGCGTCAATTGATGGGGACGACATTGTCTACCACAATTACTTTGATATCAGCATTGCTGTTTCTACACCTCGTGGTCTAGTAACACCAGTTCTTAAAGACTGTGATAAGTTATCAGTTGCTGAAATTGAAAAAGGCATTCGTGAATTAGCACTTAAAGGCCGTGACGGAAAGCTAACGCTTGACGACATGACAGGTGGTAACTTCACTATTACAAATGGTGGTGTATTCGGTTCATTACTATCTACACCTATCATTAATCTGCCACAGTCTTCAATTTTGGGAATGCACAAAATTCAAGACCGTCCAATGGCAGTAAATGGTAAAGTTGAAATTCTTCCTATGATGTATTTGGCACTTTCTTACGATCACCGCCAAATAGATGGTAAAGAATCTGTTGGTTTCTTAGTAACTATTAAAGAGTTACTTGAAGATCCAACTCGCTTATTACTGGATGTTTAATCAAGTAGTATGAAATATAAGCTGTGAACCACAATTCACAGCTTTTTTTTTGCGCCTTTGGTCGTACTGGGGTTTTCATGTTAAGCCTTGGCAACTATACTAGGTGCGCAATTTGGGATAGTTGTTTATTGAATAAATATTCAGCTCTTTTAGTATAAAAAATTGGATAAAGCATCATGAATTTGCATGAGTATCAGGCAAAACAACTTTTTGCCGAATATGGTTTACCAGTTTCTCAAGGTTTCGCTTGCGATACACCTGAAGAAGCTGCAGCAGCTGCTGAAAAAATCGGCGGTGATATGTGGGTTGTTAAAACTCAGGTTCACGCAGGTGGACGTGGTAAAGCTGGCGGTGTAAAGCTAGTTAAAACTATCGATGAAGTTAAAGCGTTTGCAGCTAACTGGTTAGGTAAAAACCTAGTTACTTACCAAACAGACGAAAATGGTCAGCCAGTTGCTAAAATTTTAGTAGAAAGCTGTACAGATATCGCCAACGAATTGTACTTAGGTGCAGTAGTTGATCGTGCTTCTCGCAAAGTTGTTTTCATGGCGTCTACTGAAGGCGGTGTTGAAATTGAAACTGTTGCTGAAGAAACACCAGAACTTATCCACAAAGCTGAGATCGATCCACTAGTAGGTCCTCAAGCTTACCAAGCACGTGAACTTGGTTTCAAATTGGGTCTTAACCCAACACAAATGAAACAGTTCGTTAAGATCTTCATGGGTCTTGGTAAAATGTTTAACGATTTCGATTTCGCACTACTTGAAATCAACCCGTTAGTAATCACAGACGAAGGTAACCTTCACTGTCTTGACGGCAAAATCGGTATCGATGGTAATGCACTTTACCGTCAACCAAAAATCCGTGAGTTCCACGATCCATCTCAAGAAGATGCGCGTGAAGCACATGCAGCAAGCTTTGAGCTTAACTACGTAGCACTAGATGGCAACGTAGGTTGTATGGTTAACGGTGCAGGCCTAGCAATGGGTACTATGGACATCGTAAACCTACACGGTGGCAAGCCAGCTAACTTCCTAGATGTTGGTGGCGGCGCGACTAAAGAACGTGTTTCTGAAGCATTCAAAATCATCCTTTCAGACGACAATGTTAAAGCTGTTTTAGTTAACATCTTTGGCGGTATCGTACGTTGTGACATGATTGCTGAAGGTATCATTGGCGCAGTTAAAGAAGTTGGCGTAAACGTACCTGTAGTTGTACGTTTAGAAGGTACTAATGCTGAATTAGGTCGTGAAGTTCTTAAGAGCTCTGACTTAGACATCATCGCTGCTGAATCATTAACAGACGCTGCTGAAAAAGTTGTTGCTGCTGCGGAGGGCAAATAATGTCTGTATTAATCAATAAAGATACAAAAGTTATCTGTCAGGGTTTCACTGGTGGCCAAGGTACTTTCCACTCAGAGCAAGCGCTTGAGTACGGTACACAAATGGTTGGTGGTGTTAGCCCAGGTAAAGGCGGTCAAACGCACCTTGGTCTTCCTGTATTCAACACAGTACGTGATGCAGTACAAGAAACTGGCGCAACTGCTTCAGTTATCTACGTACCAGCACCTTTCTGTAAAGATGCAATCTTAGAAGCAATCGATGCTGGCATCGAGCTTATTGTTTGTATCACTGAAGGTATCCCTACACTTGATATGGTTGACGTTAAAGTTAAACTAGATCAAACAGGTACTCGTATGATCGGTCCTAACTGTCCAGGTGTTATCACTCCTGGTGAGACTAAGATTGGTATCATGCCTGGTCACATCCACAAGCCTGGTAAAGTAGGTATTGTTTCTCGCTCTGGTACTTTAACGTACGAAGCGGTTAAGCAAACTACAGATGCTGGTTTTGGTCAGTCTACGTGTGTTGGTATTGGTGGTGATCCAATCCCAGGTACTAACTTTATCGACGTTTTAGAAATGTTCGAAAAAGATCCACAAACTGAAGCAATCGTAATGATTGGTGAAATTGGTGGTACTGCAGAAGAAGAAGCTGCAGAGTACATCAAAGCTAACGTAACTAAACCTGTTGTATCTTACATTGCTGGTGTTACTGCACCAGAAGGTAAGCGTATGGGTCACGCTGGCGCAATCATCGCAGGCGGTAAAGGTACTGCAGATGAGAAATTTGCTGCATTAGAAGCTGCTGGCGTACAAACTGTACGTTCACTTGCTGATATCGGTAAAGCACTTAAAGAGAAAACAGGCTGGTAATCAGTTTATTTAATCTTTGAAAAGGCTCGCATTTGCGAGCCTTTTTGTTTTGAGCACTTAATTAAAACGGGTAACTGATATGTTGAAAAAACCTGACGGTTAGATCTTGTCTTTCTTTACTTATATCTAGCTCATCACAAAGTTGAAAAATCGTTTTTTCAACCTGATTCATAAATTTGCCATAACCAATTTCTTGCTTGTTATGATTGGCAGCTGCAATAACAAAATGAATTGTTTCAACTAATCTTTGTTCATCGTAAAAGCACTTTAGCTGTGTTTTATTTGAGTCTATGTCAAAGCTCAGCTTTTGAAGCTCTTCGTTTCCTTCGTTAATATCCACTTTACTATTTCTAACAATAGGTTTGGCACCATTAGCTATTAATGCCCCATGTGTTAGCTTATTAAGCTCGCAGCACCGTTTGAAGCTATCTAAAAAGTAATTATAAAATTGTTTAAAATCGCCATTATTAATTAAAGTTTGAAATTGAGTTTTAATAGCCCTTGATACAGGGATAGAAAATGTGGCGTATGTCATCTCGGCATGGTTTATAGGTATTTCACATTGGCGATTTTGATATCTTGGGTACAAACTTCTTAATTTGTAGCCGTAGGTTTCTTTGTTCCCTTTATTTTTAGCAAATAAGTCGTAAGTTAAATGTTGATGATCACGCACTTTAAATTGGGGTTGATCAATAAATAATTGTTCTTGCATTACCGTTAATACTTTTTGGACTTTTTTGTGAAATACAGCGGAGTTAGCTCGTATATCTTCGCCCGTAGCTAAAAAGAGTAAGCGTACCTTTTTACTTTGCGTGTCTGTTGAATAATAGAGTTTATGCGCTTCGTGATAACGTGGGTTATAAAATATGAGCATTTGCTTATTAGTTTCTAACTGATAAGACTCATCATGGAATCTCACAACAGGAAGTTTGTCGTTTGCTAAAATATGCACATTATGGAGCTCATATTCATCGCATGCTGCAAATAATTGACGTGCTAGTCTTTCGTAACAACAGTTTATTGAGTTAAAGCTCGAGTAAAAACTATCGTTAGGGGTAATTTCTGCAAGTAAGTAATGATTAGCACGTGCATTACTGGGTATATATACACGGTGCTGGTTAAGTGTAGCCATCTCTTAATCCTTATAAAGTACGGTATTGACGCACTATAAAGCGCTTCTATGAATTAAATATTGCGCTAAAACAAACTTTATTCGTTAAAAACAGATTAGATGAATTAAAGTTAATCAATAAGTAAGATAAAGTGTAATCTATTGCTGTATGTTAGTGACTGTTTTTGTAATAATGCATTAGTTTTGTAATTAAGTAATATTTAGAGGATCGTACTCCTATGGCGGAAATTGAGAATCGCCCAAGTAACTTTATTAGAACCCGAATTGATGAAGACTTAGCAAGTAAAAAGCATGCAGCAACGCACACGCGCTTTCCACCTGAGCCCAATGGTTTTTTACACATAGGCCATGCAAAATCAATTTGCTTAAATTTCGGTATTGCAAAAGATTATAACGGTTTATGTAACTTACGATTTGACGATACAAACCCAGAAAAAGAAGACATTAACTACGTTAATTCTATAAAAGAAGACGTTCAATGGTTAGGTTTTAACTGGGATGGTGATATAAAGTATTCTTCTAATTATTTTGATATTTTATACGGCTATGCTGTTGAGCTTATAAACAAAGGGTTAGCTTATGTTTGTTTTTTAACAGCAGACCAAGCACGTGAATACCGCGGAACTTTAACGGAGCCAGGTAAAAATAGCCCATACAGAGATACATCTCCTGAAGAAAACTTAGCATTATTTGAAAAAATGCGTGCGGGTGGTTTCAAAGAAGGCGAATGTGTTCTTCGTGCAAAAATTGATATGGCAAGCTCGTTTATGGTGCTTCGCGATCCAATTATTTATCGTGTTCGTTTTGCTCATCACCATCAAACTGCCGATAAATGGTGTATTTACCCAATGTACGATTTCACGCATTGTATTTCTGATGCAATCGAGGGTATTACGCACTCACTATGTACACTAGAGTTCCAAGATAATCGTCGTTTATATGACTGGGTACTTGATAACATCAGCATTGAATGTCATCCACAGCAAATTGAGTTTTCTCGTTTAAATCTTGAATACACAATTATGTCTAAACGTAAGTTAAATGACCTTGTTGTAAATAATTACGTTGAAGGTTGGGACGACCCACGTATGCCTACTATTGCAGGTTTACGTCGCCGTGGATATACACCGGCTTCAATTCGTGAATTTTGTTTACGAATAGGGGTTACTAAGCAAGAGAACATGGTTGAAATGGGTATGCTAGAAGCGTGTATTCGTGATGACTTAAATGAAAATGCTCCTCGTGCAATGGCTGTACTCGATCCGGTTAAAGTGATCATCGAAAACTACGATGCAGACACCACAGAAACCTTATCGGTGGCTAATCACCCGAATAAGGAAGAGATGGGTCGTCGCGATGTGCCATTTACGCGTGAAATATTCATTGAACGAGAAGACTTTAAAGAGCAAGCAAATAATAAGTTTAAACGTTTAGTGCTCGATAAAGAGGTTCGTTTACGTGGCGCTTATGTTATTAAAGCTAATCGTGTAGAAAAAGACGAAAACGGTGAAATAACCACTATTTATTGTACTTATGATAATGAAACACTAGGCAAAAACCCAAGTGATGGTCGTAAAGTTAAAGGCGTTATTCATTGGGTATCAGCTTCTGAGGCTATTACAGCTGAAGTTCGTTTGTACGATCGTTTATTTAATGTGCCAAACCCAGCTGCAGCTGATGAGTTTGAAACGACATTAAACCCAGAATCATTAGTTGTTTTAACTAATGCTAAACTTGAGCCTTCGCTTGCTAATTCACAAGCAGAGCAGGGGTTCCAGTTTGAACGTACCGGTTACTTTTCAAGAGATTCTAAGTCAGAAAATGTTGTGTTTAACCAAACAGTAGGTCTTCGTGACTCATGGTCTAAAACACAATAAGCTTATTTTTACTACGCCCGCTCACTTGTGGGTGTAGTAATACTTTAAATAATAGGCACAAAAAAACCTGCAAATAGCAGGTTTTTTTATAGCTAGGATATACTAACTATTTGCATCACTAAACGCTTTACATGCAGCTTTATCATCACACTCTCCGTAAAGGTATAAAGAATGGTTTGTTAAAGTAATACCGTTTTCTTGAGCTATTTCAAGCTGGCGACGTTCAATCATCTCATCTTCAAACTCAACAACTTTTCCACACTTTAAACATACTAAGTGATCGTGGTGAGTACTGCCCGATAATTCAAATACCGATTTCCCGCCTTCAAAGTGATGACGGCTTACAATGCCTGCATCATCAAATTGGTTGAGTACGCGATATACAGTTGCAAGGCCAATTTCTTCACCTAAATCCAAAAGAATTTTGTAAACATCTTCAGCACTGATGTGTTGGTTATCTGGAGACTGTAAAATCTCTAAAATTTTAATACGCGGTAAAGTCACTTTTAAACCGGCTTTTTTAAGTTCCAAGTTATGATCAGTCATTAAATCTGTCTCAATTTTATTTGGTTATACTAGACATCTTGCAAAGATGCTCACGATACATAAGCAACAAATAGGATAACGTGCCTAGGCCTCAAGTGCAAAGAAGAAATGATTTATATTGCAGTAAATAAAGAAAACGCTAACTGTTTGATAACTATTTAAACAGTTAGCGGTATATCGGATGGATTAGTCAGCAAGCTCGCTTAAACACATTTCATCAAATACTTGGGCAGACCATGCTTTTACGCGTTGCTCTGTGAGCTCTGGTTGACGATCTTCATCAATACCTAAACCGACAAAGTGATTATCGTCTGCCATACCTTTTGAGGCTTCGAAATCGTAGCCTTCAGTAGGCCAGTGACCTACAACAATAGCACCACGTTCAGTAACAATATCGTTGATCATGCCCATAGCGTCTAAGAAGTATTCAGCATAATCTTCTTGATCACCACAACCGAAAATAGCAACAAGTTTGCCTTCAAAGTCTACTTCTTCAAGCTCAGGGAAAAAATCATCCCAATCACATTGTGCTTCGCCGTAGTACCACGTTGGAATACCAAATAAGATTAAATCAAAATCTGCAATCTCTTCTTTAGAGCTTTTTGCAATATCATGCACAGCCACAAGCTTTTTACCCAATTCTTTTTGGATCATTTTTGCTACGTGTTCTGTGTTACCTGTGTCACTTCCGAAAAAAATGCCTACACTTGCCATGGATTTATAACCTTTTATGTATCAATAGCCAATCTTTCTTGTAAAATCGTTTCAATCAGCGCACTGCGGCTAATATTTTGTGCATCTGCCATATCACTTAACGCTTGATACAACTGCGATGAAACTTTAAATTCAACACGTTTTAAACCACGTGCTTTGTCTCTTTTTATTTGATTACGTTTATTAACCTTTAACTGCATATCCCGCGAAAGAGGATTGGTCTTAGGTCGGCCTGGACGCTTTTCGTATTCAAATAAATCGAGTGTTGTTCTATCTGTTTCTGACTTCGCCATGCCTAACCTACACCTGCGCCTTGCCAAAATACTTGAATAAGTCCTTTAGCAATAAAGCCTGAACAGCCTAAAAAGAGTACAGTCCATACTATATAGCGACCAAACTTAGGCACATTACCACTTTTAAGTACGTCTTTAATTGCCAAGCCGATGAATATCAAAATACCGGCTAAGCCAAAATACAACCCTAGGGTATCAAATTCGTTAATTAACTGACTGACCATCAACGTATAACCTTTAAATTAAACGGCGCGTACTATAGCACAAAAATATTTATATATTTAGTACGTGTAATCAAAAACAAGCGATTAAAATTACTTTAATTTTGAATTAAAAAGTCACTTATTGCCTTATTTACAGCCATAGGTTTTTGCGCATGTAACCAATGACCAGCACCGTGAATGATTTTTGCTTTCGTATTCTTGAAACGCGTGACAATTGCAGTGCGGTACTCGGGTAAAATATAATCTGAATCGTTACCTTTGATAAAAAGAGTATCGCACAAACAAGAATTGTTTTCATTAACGTTTGAGAGTATATTTGAATATTTCTTATCTAGAACAGGTAAGTTGAATCGCCACGTTAATTTTCCTGCTTCGTTTTTAGCTAGGCTTTTTAATAAAAACTGACGAACGCCAAGTTCGTCAATATAAGGCTGCATTAAATCATCGGCATGCTTTCTGTCTTCTATATGCTCAGATGCAACTGCGTTAAGCGCCTGCAATATCTTAGTATGCCGCGGTGGGTAGGTAACGGGTGCTATATCAAGCACAATTAATTTTTCAATTAACTCGGGTTGAGTTAATGCAAGCTCCATAGCAACCTTGCCACCCATAGAATGACCAATTATATGTGCTTTTTTTATATTCAAGTGTCGAAGTAACTCAACAATGTCTTTTGCCATAGCAGGATAACTCATCTCATCACTGTGAGGGGAGAGGCCATGGTTTCGCAAATCTACATTGGTAACTGTAAAATGCTCACTTAACGGCTTAGCAATTACGTTCAGGTTTTCTAATGAACCAAATAGTCCATGTATTAAAATAACATCAGGACCTTGTCCCAGTTGCTTATAATTTAGCTGCATACGTTGCTCCTAAAAATTTCGCCTTAGTTTGCCGAGCAATACTTAAAAAAGCAAAAAATAGTGTCTAATTAACCATTTTATTAAATGATATTCGAAAATTAGAGAAATTGATTGACTAAAAATTTACCTAATTAGTTATAGATTTTCGAAATGCCTGCGAGTGCTTGTTGTAACTCGCATTTATTATTGGATTGGGTATAATCAGGCGTGAGAAAAAAATGTGACCCGTAATGACAGGAAGACCATGAAACAAATCGACATAGACGACGAGTTATATCAATACATTGCCAGCAACACGCAAAGTATTGGTGAAAGTGCATCCACAATTTTGCGTCGTTTATTAAACATGAGCGGCGAAAAACAATTAACCGCTGACGTAGAAATAACACAAAATCAACAAACAACAACTACATCTGCGCCATCTACTGCGCCAGAATTAAAGCACGCTGTAGCAGAAGCTGAAGTTCCAAAAACTGTCACACCAGTGAAGCAAAAAAATGCTAACGTTTTTAATGTATTAAATAAAGAAGAACTAGCAATGCAAAAAGGCGTGGTGGGTCGCTTCTTATTTATTTTAAGTGCTTTTTATCGCACTCATAAATCTGATTTTTCTGCTGTGTTGGATATTAAAGGCCGTGACCGTGTTTATTTCGCAACGAGCAAAGAAGATTTAGTAAATAGTGGAAGTAGCATGAACCCTAAAAATATCACCGACAGTGAATATTGGGTAATGACTAACTCTAATACAACACGTAAAAAAATGATGCTTCATGAAGTAGCTCTTTGCCTAGGTTACAGTGCAGAGCAAGCTGAAAAAATTCGCGATTACCTGTAAGGAAATATAATGGCTATTCACTCAGGCGCAGGCAAAACTGCTCCACAATCAGCACTTGTTAATGTTCCTAAATTAGTTTCGGCTTATTATTTAAATGAGCCAGATTTAGAACAAAACCCAGAGCATGGCGTTGCCTTTGGTACATCTGGACACCGCGGCTGCTCTTATGATGTAAAATTTAATGAATCCCATATTTTAGCAATTACACAAGCCATTTGTGATTACCGTAAACAAAACGATATTTTTGGGCCATTATTTTTAGGTAAAGATACCCATGCGCTTAGTGAAGCTGCCTTTAACTCTGCAATAGAAGTGCTTGTTGCTAACGAAGTACAAGTAATTACTCAGCAAGATGGCGACTTTACTCCAACCCCTGTTATTAGCCATGCAATTGTTTGTCACAATAAACGCAATCCTAATGAGCTTGCAGATGGCATTGTTGTTACGCCTTCACATAACCCTCCTGAAGATGGCGGCTTTAAATATAACCCACCTAACGGCGGGCCTGCTGATACAGACGTAACTAACTGGATTGAAGACAGGGCTAACAAGTTATTACTTGAAGATTTAGTAGAGGTTGAACTTTTCCCATTCGCTAAAGCTTCTCGCTCAGGGTTTATCCGCTACGAAGATTTAATGACTCCATATATTAACGATTTAGAAAATATCGTTAACTTAAAAGCCATTAGTGATGCGGGCGTTAAAATAGGTATTGATCCATTAGGTGGTTCAGGTATAAATTTTTGGCCAGTCATTGCGAAAAAATATAATTTAGATCTAACCGTAGTAAACGACAGTGTTGATCCGCGTTTTGCATTTATGCCACTTGATAAAGATGGCAAGATACGTATGGATTGTTCATCGCCTTACTCGATGGCTAATTTAATTAAATTAAAAGACGATTTTGATATAGCGATTGGTAACGACCCTGATTACGACCGTCACGGCATTGTTACACCCGATGGCCTAATGAATCCGAATCATTTTTTAGCTGTTGCTATTGATTACCTATTAAACCATCGCGAGTGGAATACTAGCGTAAAGATTGGTAAAACGCTTGTTTCGAGTTCGATGATTGATCGTGTTGTTGCGCGTAATGAGCGAAAGGTAAAAGAAGTACCGGTAGGCTTTAAATGGTTTGTTGAAGGCCTAAACAAAGGTAATCTTGCTTTTGGTGGTGAAGAGAGTGCAGGTGCTGCGTTTTTACGTTTTGATGGCAGCGTATGGTGTACTGACAAAGACGGCTTTATTATGGGTTTACTTGCAGCTGAAATACTAGCAGTAACGGGCAAAACACCATCAGCGCTTTATAAAGAGCTAGAACAAGAATTTGGGTCGCCACTTTATAAGCGTCTAGATGCGCCAGCAAGTAGTGCACAAAAATCGCGTTTAAAAGCTTTAAGTGCAGACGACGTGAAAGCCGAAACGTTGGCTGGAGAGCCTATTTTACAAAAATTAACTCATGCTCCTGGTAACAATGCAGCGATTGGCGGCTTAAAAGTTGTTACAGAAAATGGCTGGTTTGCTGCTCGCCCATCCGGTACTGAAGATATTTATAAAATATACCTAGAATCATTTAAAGGCGAAGCACATTTAGCTCTTTTAGAAAAAGAAGCTAAACAATTAGTTGATTCAGTTATTAGCTAAACCTGCTTAAACTATTTAAAAACGGCTGAATTATTCAGCCGTTTTTTTGTATCTCTCACACTATAAAGGGCTTTTATTATGTCAGCCACACCCAATTATTTAAATTTATTGCAATCAACCGGTGATTTTCTAACCATTAGCCGAGATAATGAATGGCACCTAGCACCGAGCCAGTTTATGCTCAACAATGGAACCCAAGTTAATGTACACGATACTGGGGTTATTGAGTTTCAGCCAGCGGTTACTACCTCAAAAGATATTGTGTTATCAAGTGCTGTACACGGTAACGAAACGGCGCCTATTGAAATTTGTGATGAGCTAATAAAGCAAATTATTTCCCAAAACCTTGAGCTCAATCAGCGAGTCCTTTTTATATACGGTAACCCTAAATCAATTAATATTGGTTTGCGCTTTGTTGAAGAAAATCTTAATCGTTTATTTAATGGACACCACACTGTTGATGGTGTTGAAATGAATGACGAGCGCGTTCGAGCGGCAAAACTTGAACGCTACGTAACTGACTTTTTTGCCAGAGGCGAAAAGGGCAGTGAGCGCAGTCATTACGATTTGCACACGGCTATTCGTGGTTCAAAAAATGAAAAATTTGCTGTGTATCCATTTTTGCACGGTAAACCATGGAAAAAAGCACAGCTACAATTTTTACTAAGTTGTGGTGTAAATACTGTATTAATGATGAAGTCGCCAGCGACAACGTTTAGTTATTACTCATCCTTTGTTCATAGTGCAGATTCGTTTACAGTTGAGCTTGGGCAAGTAAAACCATTTGGCCAAAACGATATGACACGTTTTGAAAAAACAAAACAAACGTTAACTGCATTAATTAGTCAAAAAGAAGTTGAATACCCACAATTTAATGCAAGCGACTTTGAGCTGTTCGCTGTTCACCGTACAATTAATCGTACTCAAGAGGATTTTAGTTTTCCATTTTCTGATGATGCAGAGAACTTTACTGGCTTTGCAAAAGGAGAACTGCTCGCAACCGATGGTAATACTCCTTATTATGCGGACGTTGAAGGAGAAGCAATCATATTCCCAAATGCAAAAGTAGCCTTAGGGCAACGTGCATTACTCACCGTTGTTCCAATGGCAATAGACAGTAACTTTGTATAATTCAACTCATTAGACCTCTTTGCCCTGCAAGTTAACTAACTGATTACTAATAATTTAAGTAGCTGTATTGTTAACTTGCCACTTATTTAACCAATATTTACTTTTGTTTCGTCACAGATTTGTTGAATAACACTTTACGTTAACGTAAAGTGTTGGCAGCTTTAATTAAATATAGTGCAGATATTGCAAAGTTTATTCAGCAATGATCACCCATAATAATAATGTAAAAGGGGCACTATTTTACTGACAACAACAGAAGGTAGGTTATGAGTAATCCAAATAACGTATCGCTGAATATTAACCATGCGCTAGAATTTATTGACGGCAATGCGCTTAATATTCCAACCCTTAGTATTTTAACTGAGGATGGCGACATTCACCCAAGTGCGACAGCACCCGCTATTTCAAAACATACCGCAATTAAACTTTATGAGACTATGCGTTTTATACGTTTATTAGATGAACGTATGCAAGGTGCTCAGCGCCAAGGCCGAGTAAGCTTTTACATGCAATGTTTAGGTGAAGAAGCAGCCGTTACGGCATCCGCTGCTGCGCTTGACCAAGAAGACATGATAATGGCGCAATACCGTGAGCAAGCTGCACTGCATTACCGTGGTTTTACGCTAGACCAATTTATGAACCAAATGTTTTCAAATGAATTAGATTTAGGCAAAGGTCGTCAAATGCCAATTCATTATGGTTCGAACGAATTAAACTATATGACTATTTCTTCTCCTCTTGGCACACAAATACCACAAGCTACAGGGTATGCATATGGACAAAAAGTAAAGCATATAGATGCGAAAACAGGCGAGCTTGCAAGCACTATTGATAACGTTACTATTTGTTACTTTGGCGAAGGCGCTGCATCTGAAGGTGACTTTCATGCAGGATTAAACATGGCTGCAGTGCATAAAGCACCCGTGATATTTTTTGCACGTAACAACGGCTATGCGATTTCGACCCCGGCAGATGAGCAATTTAAAGGTGATGGTATTGCTTCACGTGGTGTGGGTTATGGCATTAAAACAATTAGGGTCGATGGCACAGACGCACTTGCTGTGTTTGCGGCAACGCAAAAAGCACGTGAAATTGCCTCAACACAAGGCGAACCTGTTTTAATTGAATCGATAGCTTACCGTTTAGGCGCTCACTCTACGTCTGATGACCCAAGTGGTTACCGTTCAAAAGACGAAGAGGCTAATTACAAAACATGCCCAATAGAAAAATTTAAAAAGTGGCTAGTAAAACAGCAATGGCTCAACGAAGAAGACGATTTAAAAGCAAAAGAGTCTATACGTGAAGATATATTAGCGGCATTAAAGCGTGCAGAAGTAGTGCAAAAGCCTGCTTTAGAAGAGCTAGTATCAGATGTTTACGATGCGCCAATCCCTTCACTTGTTCGTCAATACAATGAACTAAAAGAACATATACAAAAGCACCCAGATGCTTACCCAGTTACTGCAGGGAGAATTAAGTAATGGCTAAAATGAACATGCTACATGCAATTAATTCTGCTCTAGATATAACCATGAATGAACACCCGCAAGCGTGTATATTTGGCGAAGATGTTGGGTATTTTGGTGGTGTATTTAGAGCGACCTCAGGTTTACAAGAAAAATACGGAAAACACCGTGTATTTAATACGCCTTTAACTGAGCAAGGTATTTTAGGTTTTGCAAATGGTTTAGCGGCATTTGGTGCACCCGCGTTAGCTGAAATTCAATTTGCAGATTATATATTCCCGGCCTTTGACCAAATAGTAAATGAATCAGCAAAATTCAGATACCGTAGTGGTAATGAGTTTAATGTAGGTAACTTAACTGTACGTACACCATATGGTGGTGGTATTGCTGGTGGTTTATATCATTCGCAATCACCAGAAGCTTACTTTGCACATACGCCAGGTTTAAAAATAGTGGTGCCACGTAATCCATATCAAGCTAAAGGCTTACTGCGTGCAAGTATTAAAGATGACAATCCGGTTATATTTTTTGAGCCCAAACGTTTGTACCGCGCATCGACGGGTGAAGTACCTGAAGAAGATTATTCAATAGAGTTAGGTAAAGCTGAAGTCGTGCAAGAAGGTAGTGACATTACAGTACTTGCTTGGGGCGCTCAAATGGAAATTATTGAAGATGCTGCAAAACAAGCAAGTGAGCAAGGGATACATTGTGAGGTTATAGATTTACGTAGTATTTTGCCGTGGGATATAGACACAATTGCTAAATCAGTCACTAAAACTGGCCGTTTAGTGATAAGCCATGAAGCACCTATTACAAATGGATTTGGTGCAGAAATTGCTGCCTCAATTCAACAAGCGTGTTTCCTCCATTTAGAGTCACCTATTTTACGTGTGTGTGGTTTAGATACACCTTACCCACTGGCGCTTGAGAAAGAGTACGTGCCTGATGCGCTCAAAGTATTAGCTGCAATTAAACAATCAATGGATTTTTAGGGGTTCCCATGGCTAAAGATTTTATATTACCCGATATTGGTGAAGGCATTGTTGAGTGCGAAGTGGTTGAATGGCTAGTAAAAGAAGGTGATAGCGTTTGTGAAGATCAACCCATCTGTGACGTGATGACCGACAAAGCCCTAGTACAAATACCTGCTGTGCACGATGGAGTAATTACAAAGCTCTACCATCAAAAAGGCGAAATAGCTAAAGTGCATGCACCCTTGTTTGCAATGGATGTAGCAGGCGAAGCGGCTGACGTTGAAACGCAAGAACATAACAGTGCACCCCAAAACAACAATACAGCTGAACAATTAGAAGATTTTATTTTACCAGATATTGGCGAAGGGATTGTTGAGTGCGAAATAGTCGACTGGTTAGTCGCCGAAGGCGATGAAATTGAAGAAGATCAAGCTGTTTGTGATGTAATGACTGATAAAGCCCTTGTGCAAATACCGGCCAAGTACACCGGTACCGTACAAAAGCTGTATTATCAGAAAGGCGAAATAGCTAAAGTACATAGCCCACTGTTTCAAATGACTATTGCTGGAAGTGCACCTAAACAAAACATAGATGTAAACCAAGCCGTAGTAAAAGCGCAAACAAATGCAGCAGAGCAAGCAGCACCAGTAAAAGTTAATCAAACAGCAAAAGTGGTTAACACAAAGGCCGTTGCATCACCGGCTGTTAGACGTAAAGCACGTGAGCTTGATGTTGATTTAACACAAGTGCCGGGTAGTGGTAAAAATGGACGTATCTATAAGCAAGATATAGAAGAGTTTATTAAAGGTGAAGTACCTAACAGTATTGATACATCACCGCTTAATAGCAATGTAGCCAACACACAAAGTAAAACGCAGAGCTCTGGCGTGCGTGTAGAGCCAATTAAAGGCATAAAAGCGGCGATGGCAAAACAAATGGTTGCTTCTGTTTCAACCATTCCACATTTTACATTTTGTGATGAGATAGATTTAACAGACCTTATTGCACTAAGAGCTTCAATGAAAGAGCAATACAAAGCACAAGGCGTTAAGCTCACTATGATGCCTTTCTTTGTTAAAGCACTGTCGCTTGCGATGAAAGAATTCCCGGTTCTTAATTCTAAAGTAAATCAAGATTGCTCTGAGCTTACTTATTTTAACGATCATAATATTGGTATAGCAGTCGATTCTAAAATTGGCTTATTGGTACCAAATATTAAGTCGTGCCAAAGTAAAAATATTGTTGATGTGGCTAATGAACTTACACGCCTTACTGAGTCTGCTCGCGAAGGGCGAGTACCACCTGAAGACTTAAAAGGCGGTACAATTAGCATTTCGAATATTGGTGCAATTGGCGGCACAATTGCCACACCAATTATTAATAAACCAGAAGTAGCTATTGTTGCGCTAGGTAAATTGCAGCATTTACCACGCTTTGATGAAAACGGCCATGTTGTAAGTAAGGCTATTATGCAAGTCAGTTGGTCTGGTGATCACCGTGTTATTGATGGCGGAACAATTGCTCGCTTTAATAACTTATGGAAATCGTACTTAGAAAATCCATCGGCAATGATGATGGCAATGAGTTAAAAATATAATTTTTTAACCTAGGGCGTGTTGATCTTTGATGGTTTAATTTGCAGCAGTATGTTTGGTTTTTAGGCAAGGCAGAGCCTATGAAGTGTGGTTATTCCCCATAAATAGGCGATAACGTAGCATAAATGCCAAACATGCGCTGCCCTTCGGGTTCTGCCTAGGGGCGATAAACTCTTTGTTACTCGGTTTTTACTTAGCCCACTAGGTTACAAACCTCGCGCCGCGATTTAATCGACCCTAGATTGAACAAATTTCAATCCGCAAAGGTCAACACGCCCTAATAAATAACCAGCAATTTGCTGGTTTTTTGTTTTAAAGCAAACCGTTTTTAATTAAGATACAAATGTTACTAATAAGTAATTTAAAGACCCCGTTAGGGAATATAAAAAATAACACTAAGGAAATATTATGGAACATTATATGAACGCACTGCGTAGCTACGCAGATTTTTCAGGACGTAATCGCCGCAAAGCATTTTGGATGTTTGTGCTAATTAACTTTATTTTTTCACTTTTAACAAGTGTTATAGATGGTATTACAAACACGATGTTTGTAAGCACAATATACAGCTTGGCTTTATTGATCCCTCAATTGAGCGCAGGTGCACGCCGTTTACACGATACAGGCCGCTCTGGCTGGTGGCAGTTACTTTGGTTAGTGCCAATTATTGGTTGGATTGTTTTAATTGTGTTCCTTGCACAAGACTCGCATGAAGGCGAGAACGATTATGGCCCTAATCCAAAAGAGTTAGCTGCAGAACCTGCTGCTGTATAAAGTAAAGTTTTAACCTAAAAAAGCTCAGTGGTCGCTGAGCTTTTTTATGCCTAAAATTCAATACGAAATAAAATACAAGCCATAGCCAACTCCGAGTGCAGGAAGTGCGGTATATAACGTAGCTATTATTGCGGCTTTGGGGGCTAACGCAATTGCAGGGAATAACGCATCTCCGTCGTTTGAAATTGCATTGGCTGTTAAAGCGCTAAATGGAATAATCCCCTGTATATAAAGCGTTGTGACTATTATCTGCGGCCCACAACCGGGTAAAAAACCAATGATCACAGCAATCATCGGTGCTAAATAAGCGTAGTGGGCAAACCATGTTTTTAAATCAAGTCCGGCTACATTCACGAGTATTTCAAATAACATAAACGACGCCACTACCCATGCAGTCACAAAGTGTGTGTCTTGGAGCACTTTAACCACTTTAGAGGGTGGATTACATTCATCCTCCTCACTGGTAATTTGTTTATATGTTTCGCCTTTAGACGAGTAAGCCCATACCGTGACAATAAATAGAGCCATGCCCGCACCAAATAAATGTATTCCAGTGCTTGTGTGCCTTCCAAATTGGTTAAAGTCCACGTTAAATGCGATTAAAAACGCGATGATTAAACTTGGAAAAATCGCCAACATCCAAATAGGCTTACTGACTCTAATAATGCGCGTAGGCAATATTTTAACTTGGTGCGTTTGTTCTTTTAATGAAGGGCGTAAAAAGTCGTGTTTATGAACTGTATTTACAAAAGCACCACATATAGTTCCAAAAACTAATCCTATAGCCATTATTACAGCGCCCTCAGAAGGGCGTGTAGCTAAAAGTAAAAATGCAGCATCGCCCATTGTTGCTGTCAGTACGGCAACAATAGCACCAAAGCTTGCTTGGCCTTTGGTAAATTGTGTAACCACTATTATAGCGCCCCCGCAGCCGGGTAAGGCACCTAGTAAAGCCGCAAAAAAGACCTCTAAAGCCGGTGACTTGGCACTTAGATAACTAAGCTCCAACTGAGGTAAACGCTCAATAGCGTAGTAATAAATCAGTAACGTAGCAGCAACAAATACACTGACTTGAAAAAACGCGTCGCTTAGTGCGGTAACTGCAATATCACGAAGTGTTGGCACAGCAAAGCATACCAACAAAAAAAGAGGGAGTAATAAACGTTTATTTTGGCTAACAAAGCGTTTTGAAGCGGGCGTAACTAGTCCTATTTGTGTAATTGAGTTCATACAGTGTTACCAAATTAATAAACAGGGTAACACTGTATAATTTTAGTAAATGATAATCAATATCATTTAATCGTATTTAAATCGATTACTCACATTGAGTTTTTCGATATTAAAACCTTGGCTATTTGCGTTGAAATTCTGAGTTTGCATTCCAAGTAGGCCATTGCTCTTGCTCAGAAATATCAAAACCTACTTTATAAAATAATTGTAAGTCTTGAACAGCGCCCGATAAATCCCACTCATCGCGGTAACGGTCACAAGGCTGGTGGTAACAACCGCGTAATACTAAGCTCATTCGCTTGCGATAATTGGCTGTTTCTTCATCCGCTGCTTGAGTACCACCACCAGCGTACATTGCAGGTATGCCCATATTGGCAAACGCAAAATGATCAGAACGGTAATAACCACCCGACGATGGTTTAGGATCGCCTGATAAAGTTCTACCTTGATCTTTTGCTGCATTAGCTAAAAACTCATCCATTTGAGATTTACCAATGCCTACCACACTCATATCTTTTACTTTGCCTAATAAATTTAAGCTATCCATATTGATATTAGCAACCGTCTTGTTAGCTGCAATAACAGGGTTTGCGGCGTAATACTTAGAGCCAAGTAACCCTTGCTCTTCAGCGGTTACTGCTAAAAATGTCATTGAGCGGCTAGGGTGCTTTGGCAATTTAGTAAATGCTTCTGCAACTTCTATTAAGCCTGCAGTACCCGTTGCGTTATCGTGAGCACCGTTATAAATTTGGTCACCTTTGCGGCTTGTATCTGTGCCTAAGTGATCCCAATGCGCTGAATATACAACATGTTCGTCTGGCGATTCGCTGCCCGGTAAGGTCGCAATAAAGTTGTAAGACACTGACGTTTTAATTGTATTACTCACATTAACAGAGGCGGTTAAATCACCCATATCAACATGATAAGCACCTTTTGCGGCATTTTCTTTGACGGTATCGAAATCTAAACCAGCTTTGCTGAAAAGCTCTTTTGCCACATCACTAGTAACCCAGCCTTCTACAGCAACACGGTCCATATTGTTGTTTTCTTTTTGAAAACCAAATTGCTCGCCACTCCACGAATTTTCAACAACCGACCAAGGATACGAAGCGGGTGCTGTTTCGTGAATAATAATAGCGCCTGCAGCACCTTGGCGACTTGCCTCTTCATATTTGTAGGTCCAACGACCGTAATACGTCATTGCGTCGCCAGTAAATAAAGCAGGATCTTTAGTTGCAAAACCAGGATCATTTACAAGCATGACCACGGTTTTACCTTTAACATCAATTCCTTCGTAGTCGTTCCAGTTATACTCTGGTGCATTAACGCCGTAGCCTACAAACACAAGCTCAGAATTTTCAATGCCTTCTTTTTCACTAATGCGGCTACTGCCCATAACCATGTCTTTTTTGTATTGGTAATCTTTGCCACCAATTGATAAAACCATGTTTGAATCAGCTTCTAGTGATACAAGGGGGACTTCTTGTAAAAAGCTATCGCCATTGCCTGGCTCAAAACCCAATGCTTTAAATTGGGTTGTTAAATAATCTAATGTTAGCTTTTCGCCAGGTGACGAAGGCGCTCGGCCACCAAATTCGTCAGATGCCAATACTTTTATGTGTTTTGCTAACTCATCGGCTTTTATACTGTTATAGCCATTAGTTACATCTGAAGGAGTTATGCTTGTTGCTGCACAGCCAGCTAAAACAGCGCTGGCAAGAAGTGTGAGAGATAAATTGCGTTTCATATTAACTCGATTATTGTTTTAAGATTAAATAAGTATATTAACTTCTATTAAGTAGGGCTAGCTTTTGCGGTAAACTGTTACAAAATTAAAGGCCTATACAAGTTAGAAATTTATAATAATGAAGCGTTTTACTCCTCCTGAACAATGGCAACCCAATTGCCTAAAAACGGGTGCATTTAATCACCTAAACAGCTTGTTTAAACTTAATGAGCAAACTCAATGGCCTTCACCAAAATGGTTTACTCCTTATTTAAATGCAACGAACGAGAATAATTTACCGATACAGTTTGTTGACGATGCACAAATAGACTTTGCTGAGCGCTATTACGAACAAGTAATTTTTGAAACGGGTGAAGTACCCACACGGACAGAAAATTGGCACGATCTATTCGGTGGTTTTATTTGGTGCTTATTTCCTAAAACAAAATCACTTATAAATCATCGGCATGTTCAGGACATTGCCGAATATGGTTTAACGAAGCGCACCAAACACAGAAACGCACTCACACTATTTGATGAATGTGGTGTTGTACTTGCCATTAGTGACAGTAAATGGCAAACCTGGCTGCGTGATCATCAATGGCACAAAGCATTTGTAGAGCACCGCCATGAGTGGGGAGAGTCAATTCAGGCTTTTATGTTTGGTCATGCCAATTACGAAATGTTGACTCGCCCTTATATAGGGCTCACAGGAAAAGCATTATTTATAAATGTGCCCGACGAAATATTTTGTAAAGATTTAGCAATGCAATACCAGTACCTTGATCAAGTACTTTATGAGAAGATTAAAATAGAACATTGCTTAGCCGATAACTCACACCTTTCGCCTTTACCATTATTAGGTGTGCCTGGCTGGCATGAAGATAATAAAAACGACACATTTTACAATAATACGGATTACTTTAGACCCAAACGAAGGACATGCGCATGATAGAAGTTGCCGGGCTTAAAAAACGTTTTAAGCTGACGAAAGACCATAAAAAAAATAAAGTAGATGATATCGATCCGCGTGAAGATAAAGACTACTTTCATTCAGTACGAGATGTCAGTTTTCGCTGCGCTGAAGGCGAAGTATTAGGGTTGTTAGGCCCAAATGGCGCAGGTAAAACAACCACCTTAAGAATGATCTCAACAGCCTTAAAGCCTGATGAAGGCTCTATTACAATTGATGGCAACGATATTGTTAAAAAACCTCTTTTAGGGCGAAAGTCGATTGGGTTTTTATCAGGCTCTACTGGCTTGTATGGTCGTCTGACCGTTAAAGAAAACATAGAGTACTTTGCAAAACTTCACGGGATGAAAAAAAGCGATATAGCATCACGTTGTGATGAGCTTTTTACATTACTCGATATGCATAAATTTATAGATAAACGCGCTGAAAATTTATCAACTGGTATGAAGCAAAAAGCAAATATAGCCCGTGCAGTTGTACATCGCCCAAAAGTAGTTGTGCTCGATGAGCCTACAACAGGCCTTGATATCATGACCACACAAACAGTGATCGAATTTATCAAAGGTTTAAAAGCACAAGGCACACCGGTTATTTTTTCTACCCATCATTTAGATGAAGTCGCATTGTTATGTGACCGTGTAGCGGTAATTAACGAAGGCATAAGCTGCTTTGATGGCACAGTTGAAGAGTTTAAACAAGCCGGAAACAGTGAAGAGTTAAACCAAGCGTTTATGAACATATTAACGGAGAAGCATAATGTTTGAAGTATATAAAAAGGAATTAAAAGAGCTCCTTCGCGACAAAAAAACGCTTATGTTTGTTGTGGCGCTGCCAGTACTTATTTTCCCAATAATTTTTGCCGTTATGGCTTTTATTAGTTCGCAAGCGGCACTTGAAGCTGACCAAAAAGTTAATACTTACGTAATTATTAATGGTGAATATGCACCAGAATTTACCAACAAAGTGTTTTACCACAAAAGCTTTGAACTTTATAAGGGCAGTAAAACCTTTAATACAATAGAAGAGCTCAAAGCAGGTGTTACTGCCGGCGATATAGATATGGGTATTTATTTGCCAAGTAACGCAGAAGATACACTCGACAGTGGTGAACAAAGCAAATGGGAAGTGGTATTTAACGACGCAAAATCAATAAATTTTTTATTTGATCGGGTCAAAGAACTAGCTCAAGAATACAGCGACGTATTGCAAGCCAAAAAATTAAAAAGCTTTGGGATAGAAGAGTCTACGCACAAAGCTATCCTTACCCCTATTGAAGTTGTTAAAGTAGATACGGCCGATAAACGTGAAAACTTAGGTGAAAAAATAGGTGGCTTTTTACCATATTTACTTATTCCATTGGTGTTAATGGGCGCTACATATCCTGCAATTGACTTAGGGGCCGGTGAAAAAGAGCGCGGCACACTAGAAACACTCTTACTTACACCCATAACACGCACAGAGCTGGTATTAGGTAAATTTATAACATTACTGACCACCTCTATTGCATCAACCACTATTACGGTTGTGAGTATGGGGTGTTGGGTTGCTGTTGCACTGGCGTTCGCAGACTTAGACTTTATAAAAACGGCATTTAGTACTTTGGCGGTTACCGATTTGCTGATGATTTTTGTATTATTACTGCCATTGGCTGCCATATTTTCTTCTTTAGCGTTAGCTATATCTATTTATGCGCGTACGTTTAAAGAAGCACAAAACTACATGGCTCCTTTAAGTATGGGGGTGTTTTTCCCTATTATTATTTCAATAATGCCAAATATGGAATTGACTGCTAAAACCGCGTTTATTCCGGTAACCAACGTTGCATTAGCCATTAAAGACATAATTAAAGGCACTGTAGATTACACGTTTGTAGGGCTCATATTTTTAGCAACCGCTCTTATTGCAGGTGCGTTACTCGCATTTTGCGTTAAATGGTTTAACCGAGAAGATGTACTATTTAGATAGTGTGCTACTCATCTTAAAAAAGCATCACTTAAGTGATGCTTTTTTGTTTAAGACCGTCAACAAGGGTTAAAATTTATGACTTGGTTTAAAGTCAGCAATTAGGCTGCCGACTTTTTAGGTTTCGCATCGTCATTACTCATTAGTGGCGATGAAATGTTAGATATGTCGGCGCTGTCTAAAACTGTGTGTGTATCTGACCAGTGAAGTAGTTCTATTTTCCCATCGGCTTGTTCAACTAAGGCGGTGCAGTTTTCTATCCAGTCGCCGTCGTTACAATACACTATGCCGTCGCACACTTTTATTTTAGGGTGGTGTATATGCCCACAAATAATTCCATCTACGTTTTGTTTTTTTGCCTCATGAATAGCTGCGTCTTCAAATGCATTTATTGCTTCGCGTGCCTTATGAACTCGTGCTTTTATCCACGACGCTAACGACCAGTAATTACCCCCAAACAACTTTCTTATTTTATTGCTCCAACGATTTAAAAATAAAAGCAAATCGTAGCCTGCATCGCCAGCAATGCTAATAATTTTGTTATAACGAGTTGCGCTATCAAAGTCATCGCCGTGAACGAGCAAAAAGCGTTTATTGGCTTGAGTTACATGAATATACTGCTGGTGGACCTCTATACCAAACAGGGTTTGATTTATATAGTTTCTAAAGGTTTCGTCATGGTTTCCTGGTATATAAATTACGCGTGTTCCGTTGGCCGCTTTTTGTTGAATGCAATTAAGTATTTGATAGTGCGAGGGGTGCCAATAAAATTGGCGCTTCATAGACCATAAGTCAATAATGTCGCCAACTAAATATAAAACGTCAGTCTCAACAGCGCTTAGAAAATCGAGTAAATAATCAGCTCTACAATCTTTATAGCCTAGGTGAACATCTGATATCCATATAGCAGGGTATTTAGCCTTTTGTTCAGCACTTTTCATATTGTCCCTCGTTAGTTTTGTTAGCTATAAATTACTTTAGAGAGAAAAAATGACAGTGATACGACATTTTTAGTAAAGCTATATGACACAAAATTTAGGCATAAAAAAACCGCTTAAAAATGAGTCCAACTTATTGGGGTCACTTCAAAAAAGCGGTTTTTGCATTCACGTTATTGAATAACGAATAAGTGTTTAGGCTTGCATAGCTGCTTTAATGCTTTCAATAGCGGTATCTATGTCAATCATTAGCTTTTCACCTGTGCGACGATTTTTAAGCTCTACTTTATTTTCGTCTAGGTTACGTTCGCCAATTACAAGTGTGAAAGGCACACCTACAAGCTCCATATCATTAAACATGACACCTGGGCGCTCTTTTCTATCGTCAAATAACACATCCACACCTGCATCTTTTAAACCTTGGTAAAGGCTGTTTGCAATATCAGGAATACGATGCGACTTGTGCATGTTCATTGGTACAATAGCAAGGTCGAACGGCGCAATAGATTGTGGCCAAATAATACCGTATTTATCGTTGTTTTGCTCAATAGCAGCAGCCACAATACGCGATACACCTACACCGTAACAACCCATGGTCATTACTTGGTTTTTACCATCTTCGTTTAATACGCCTGCTTTCATGGCTTCTGAGTATTTTGTGCCAAGTTGGAATATATGTCCTACTTCAACACCACGTTTAATTTGTAATGTGCCTTGGCCGCAAGGGCTAGGATCGCCTTCTACAATGTTACGAATATCAGCAACGTCGTAGTTAGTTACATCACGGTCCCAATTTATGCCGCTAAAGTGTTCGTCGTCTTTATTAGCACCGGCTACAAAGTCAGCCATTACGTTGGCTGTGCGGTCAACAATAATTGGCATTGTTAATCCTACAGGACCTAGTGAGCCAGGTTTTGCGCCAATTGCAGCAATGATGTCTGCTTCTTTTGCCATTTCAAGAGGCGAGTCAACAAGTGGGTGATTTTGTGCTTTTAACTCGTTTAATTCGTGATCGCCACGAATAACAAGGGCAACTAAACCACGTTGTTCGTTTTCATCTGGGGCACCATAAACGATTAACGTTTTAACACTACGGTGTGGTTTAACACCGTAATGCTTTTTAAGCTCTTCAATTGTTTTAGCATCTGGAGTCGGGAACGCTTTTAATTCTTTTGTAGCATCAGCACGAGGCTCTGTTGGGGCAAGGGCTTCGGCTTTTTCAATATTAGCGGCGTAATCACTACCATCGCTAAATGCGATAGCGTCTTCACCTGATTCGGCTAAAACATGGAATTCATGAGACACGCTACCACCAATAGACCCTGTATCAGCAATTACTGGGCGGTAATCTAGGCCTAAACGTTCGAAAATATTACAGTATGCTTTGTGCATTGCTTGATACGTATTATTTAAACATTCTTCACTCAAATGAAATGAATAAGCGTCTTTCATGGTGAATTCGCGTGCGCGCATAACACCAAAACGAGGGCGTCGTTCGTCACGTACTTTAGTTTGTACTTGATATAAAGTAAGTGGTAACTGTTTATAGCTATTCACTTCTTTGCGAACAAAATCGGTGATTACTTCTTCATGTGTTGGACCAAGTGCAAATTCACGATTATGACGGTCTGTAAAGCGCATTAGCTCTGGACCAAACTCGCTCCAACGGCCTGACTCTTCCCATAAATCAGCAGGCTGTATGACAGGCATCAGCATTTCTATTGCGCCTGCTTTGTCCATTTCTTCACGAACAATGTTTTCAACTTTACGCAAAACGCGTAAACCAGAGGGTAACCAAGTGTATAAACCCGAAGCGACGCGACGGATCATACCGGCTCTAAGCATTAACTGATGCGATACAATTTCAGCATCTGAAGGCGTTTCTTTAAGTGTTGCGAGTATATATTGACTGGTACGCATTATTTTTCCGAAATAGAGTAATATGTTCTTTTAATAGAGCTTAAGTTTACCAGCGGTTGCTTTTACACAAAAGCGCTAAGTGAGTTATTTAGCTTTTTTCTATACTTGTTACTAGGTTGTGCTCGCCATTAACTTGCCAGCGTATATTGTAATCATACAATGTCATTCCATAGCTCTGCTCGCCGTCTTTTTGTTTTTTGTAAGCAGGGCGTGGATCTTGTTTTAAAACATTACTAATAAAGTTTAATAAATCAGGGTATAGAGTTTGTTGCTCAATGAATAAAGTCACTTCAGGGGTAAACTCTACGCTCATTTGTGTTTCTGGGCGTGTATCTGCAAAGCCAGCACTTGCGTCAAGCATGGCATCTGAATAAGGCAAGTAGGGTTTTATGTCAATGATGGGCGTGCCATCAAGCAGGTCTATTCCGGCAAGTAATAAACTGAGTTGGCCATTTTTATATTCTATGCCCTCAAGCTTTACTGCACTCATACCAATGGCATTTGGTCTGAAAGTAGCACGAGTAGCAAATACACCTTTGCGTTCATTACCGCCTAAGCGAGGAGGGCGTACCATGGGCGAGTAGCCTTTATCTGCGGTTTCATGAAAGCGAAACAATAACCAAATGTGGGTAAATTCATCAATACCGCGTACAAATTCTTCGCGGTTAAAATCAGGCGCAAAAATAAGTTTTGCTTTGGCTTCAGGTACTAAACGAGGTTGTCTTGGTATGGCAAACTTTTGTTTATAGGGAGATTGTATGTGGCCAACGGCCGAAATGTTGTAGTCGCTCATGTCACTCAAGTACAAATAGAATAGGCGGGCATTCTACCTTTATTTGCAGACCATCGCATCACAGCATAGCAATTTATTTAATTAGACTAAGTGGTTTAAAATAGCTTTTAGACTGAGTGGTTTATATAAAGTAGAAAAAGGTAAGCCTAAGCTTACCTTTGTTAAACAACCTGTTTATAGTTTAAAACATGTATTGCAGTGACACTGATGCTACATCCATATCAGGATCAATATCATCGTCTAGTTTGTAACGCTCGTACTCTAAACGCATTTGCACATTGCTAGAAAAAGCAAACTCTAAACCAGCACCATAAAATGCATCACCGCCGTCTTGTGAAGTAGAAACGCTTCCAACAGGGAGTTCTTGTTTTATATCTGCATCCCATTCTAACCAACCACCTTTGGCATAAACCGAAAAGCTCTCAGTTAATGGGATACCTAAACGCGCGGCCAATGACACACCGTCAATCTCAGCTTTGCTATCAATATCGCTAACTTCATCAAAGTTTTGATAAGCCAGCTCTACACTTAAATATTTATTAAATTGCGTACCAACATATCCTTTGAGCATTTGTGCGTCATCATCAAAATCAGTATCGTTTTCACTGTCTTCAAATTCAAAAGAGTACTGTCCGTAACCTATACCGGTATAAATACGTGGAGAATCAAAATCGGAAATATCTGCCTGCGCCGCAGAGTTAAAACCAAGTGTTGCTAGCGCCAGTGCTGAAAGTGAAAGTGATTTAATCATTAAATAGCTCCTTTAAAAAATAAAATGGTTTGATTTTTCAAACTTCAATTACTTATTTGCAGTGAACATGCCAATGATTAAATTGATTACTAAAACATCTAAACTAGTATTTTTGGATTAGAAATTTGGGTTATTTAGTTTTTTTATTAAACAAATCGCTAACTACTGGGGCTTAGCGATTTTAAATAAATTGTATTTTTTACAAAGCATTAGGTGATTTTTACAGTACAAAAATTAGCTAATGCGTATTTACACTTGATGAAGTAAGTTTTCGGTTTCTATCGCAATTTCTTTCATTTTAATTGCGTAGTTTTCTAATTTTACATCTTCATTGGTGACCGCTTTAAACTCTGGCACTGCAACGGGGTAACCTGTTTCATCCATGGCAACAAAGCTTATTACACAGTGATTTGTTTCAACCATGTTCTGTGTTTTAGGGTCGCCACACCGAACTTGTATAAATATTTGCATACTTGTTTTACCGGTATGTGCAATTTTAGCTTCCACTTCTACTATTTGACCAACCAGAATAGGGCGTCTAAATTTAACACCTGCCACCGATACGGTTACACAATAATGACCACTCCAGCCAGCAGCACAGGCATAGCCAGCTTGGTCAATCCACTTCATAACCACACCACCATGTACCTTCCCACCAAAATTAACGTCGGTAGGTTCTGCTAAAAAACGAAAAACAACATTTGACGACGGCATAAGCTTTACTCTTTTTATTAGTTATACAATCAGCATAGCGCAAAAAAGGGGCCGAAGCCCCTGCAATTTAGGATATGTTTATAATTTATATGTAAAAGATATTACATATTGGGGTAATTAGGGCCGCCAGCGCCCTCTGGGGTAACCCACGTGATGTTTTGGCTCGGATCTTTAATGTCACAGGTTTTACAGTGAACACAGTTTTGTGCATTTATTACAAACTCGTTGTTACCTTCTATTTCTTGCACCTCATAAACACCTGCTGGGCAATAGCGCTGCGCAGGTTCATCAAATTTCACAAGATTAACTTTTATTGGTATTGCTGTGTTTTTAAGTTTTAGGTGACAAGGTTGAGACTCTTCATGGTTAGTGTTTGATAAAAACACACTTGAAAGTTTATCAAAACTAAGTGAACCATCAGGCTTAGGGTAAGCTATTTTTTCAGCAATGTTAGCATCAACCAGCGTAGAGTAATCTGGTACATCATCTTTAAAGGTAAATGGTAAAGCACCGTTGAATACATTTTGATCGAGCGTGTTATATGCACCCCCTAAAAATTTACCTAGCTTATGCATCACCGGACCAAAATTACGAGACTGATAAAGCTCTTTATAAGCCCAAGATTGTTCAAACTGCGTGTGGTAATTTACTAAATCAGTATTAGCTTGTTCATTTTCTAATGCTTCAAAAATGACTTCAGCGGCTATCATGCCCGATTTCATTGCTGTGTGATTTCCCTTAATTTTTGCAAAATTTAATGTGCCTGCATCACAGCCTACTAATAATCCGCCAGGAAAATGCATTTTAGGTAAAGAGTGTAATCCACCTTTTGCAATAGCACGCGCGCCATAAGCAATACGCTCACCGCCTTCAAGTACGTGTTTAAAAACAGGATGATGTTTCATTCGCTGGAATTCATCAAACGGGCTTAAATGCGGGTTTGTGTAATTTAAATCAACAATTAAGCCAACAACGACCTGATTATTTTCGCTATGATACATAAATGCACCACCGCTCGTATCACCACTTAACGGCCAACCTGTGCCATGAACTACTTTACCTTGTTGATGCTTAGACTCATTTACTTGCCATATTTCTTTAAAGCCTAAGCCATAATGTTGAGGAGATGAGTCAGCATCAAGTGCAAACTGGTTTATAAGTTGTTTGCCTAAATGGCCTCGGCAGCCCTCAGCAAAAATAGTATATTTAGCTCTTAGCTCCATGCCTGGCATGTAGCCATCTTTTTCATTACCCTCTTTATCAACACCCATGTCACTCGTAACAATACCTTTTACCGTGTCGTCTTCAATAATAAGTGAATGTGCGCTAAAGCCTGGAAATATTTCTACGCCTAAACTTTCAGCTTGCTCTGCAAGCCAGCGGCATACGTTACCCATTGAAACAATATAGTTACCATTATTATGAAATGTTTTAGGCGTAGCAAAGTGGGGGATTGATGTTGCTTTTTCTTCGTTATTAAACCAATAAATTTCATCATTTGTAACTTTCGTAGTTACTGGCGCACCTAGCTCTTGCCAATTTGGTAGTAATTCATCTAACGCTTTTGTTTCAAATACAGCGCCCGATAGAACATGCGCGCCAACTTCTGAGCCTTTTTCTACAACACAAATCATGCACTCTTGTTGTTTTTCTTGTGCAAGTTGTGCGAGTTTTATTGCACTAGCAAGTCCCGCAGGTCCAGCGCCTACAACAACTACATCAAATTCCATGGTTTCACGTTCGACCATAATAACCTCTTTATTTATGATGGACTCACTCAATACTGCCTCAGTATTTGAATAAGGTATTCAGCCTATTTATTACAATGCCAATTTTTCGTTACAGGCTGTGAATAGTTAAAGGTTATTTTAGGTTGACGTTTACGTCAACAGGAAGTAGTCTGATTTCATAAAATAAATAGGTTGACGTACACGTTAGGTTGTAGGTTTAAATAATTATGGAGTTCCTATGAAAGTTCTTGTACCAATAAAACGCGTTATAGATTACAACGTAAAAGCGCGTGTCAAAAGTGACAACAGCGATGTAGATTTAACGAACGTTAAAATGGCGATGAACCCATTTTGTGAAATTGCAATTGAAGAAGCTATTCGCTTAAAAGAAGCCGGTACAGCCACTGAAGTTGTAGCTGTTACTATTGGCGCTAAAACATCGCAAGAACAACTACGCACAGCGCTTGCACTGGGTGCAGATAAAGCAATCCACATCGAAACCGATGAAAAATTAGAGTCATTACACATTGCAAAATTACTCGCAAAAATTGTAGAGCAAGAAGCGCCAGAACTTGTTATTTTAGGAAAGCAGTCGATTGATTCAGACAATAACCAAACGGGTCAAATGCTTGCAGCATTAACTAATCGTGGGCAAGGTACGTTTGCGTCTAAAGTGGTCGTCGCTGATGGAAAAGTAAATGTTACGCGTGAAGTAGACGGCGGTTTGCAAACGGTCGCGCTTTCATTGCCAGCCATTATCACTACAGATTTACGTTTGAACGAACCACGTTATGCATCACTACCCAATATAATGAAAGCAAAACGCAAGCCGCTTGATGTAATAGCTGCAGACTCTTTAGGTGTAGATTTAACACCTCGTATTCAGCTTGTTAGCGTAGAAGAACCGGCTAAACGTAGTGGTGGCATTATTGTAGAAGACGTTGCACAACTTGTAGAAAAATTAAAAACAGAGGCAAAGGTGATTTAAATGAAAACACTTGTAATTGCAGAGCACGACAACGGTGCCTTAAAACCAGAAACCTCAAAAACAATTAATGCGGCTATTAAAATGGGTTTTCCTGTTGATGTATTAGTGGCCGGTGAAAACATCGCCAATATGAGCGAGACTATTTCAAGTATAGAAGGCGTTGCGAGTGTGCTTGTTGCAAATAATGCTGCTTATGCACACCAACTAGCAGAAAGCATGACCGATTTAGTTATGTCGTTAACTGACAGCTACAGTCATATTGTGGCAAGTGCAACTACCACAGGCAAAAATTTTATGCCACGTGTTGCGGCCCTTTTAGATGTAGCGCAAATATCTGAAATTATTGATGTAATAGATGCTGATACGTTTAAACGCCCAATTTATGCCGGTAACGCTATTGCGACTGTTAAATCACTTGATGCTAAAAAGGTTATTACCGTACGCGCAAGTAGTTTTGATTTACAAGGCGAGCAAGCCGCTGCAAGCATTAATACTTTAGATACAGTATCGGACTCACAGTTAAGTACGTTTGTAAGCGTTGAGCAAACTGAGTCAGAGCGCCCAGAGCTTACCGCTGCTGAGGTGGTTATATCTGGTGGTCGTGGTATGCAAAATGGCGAAAATTTCGCTCTTTTAAACGGTATAGCCGATAAATTAGGTGCTGCTATTGGTGCATCGCGCGCTGCGGTAGACGCAGGCTTTGTACCTAATGATATGCAAGTAGGGCAAACAGGTAAAATTGTAGCGCCTAACTTATACATCGCAGTGGGTATTAGCGGTGCCATTCAACACCTAGCGGGTATGAAAGACTCAAAAGTGATTGTTGCAATTAACAAAGATCCCGATGCACCTATTTTTCAGGTTGCAGACTATGGACTCGTTGCCGATTTATTTGATGTGTTACCGCAATTAGAAAACGCACTATAACCATTTATAAAACTTATTCTGGTTGAAAGCCGTGGTGCCTGATGGGTGCTGCGGCTTTTTTTATACGCTAAGTTTTAGCCACAAAAAAACCAGCCAATTGGCTGGTTTTTGATATGTAAACAATTTACTAAGTAATTGTTTAGTAAGTTGCGCTGCCTTTCGTTCGAGGGAAGGCGATTACGTCACGTACATTGCCCATACCTGTTACATAAGCAACTAAGCGTTCAAAACCTAAACCAAAGCCTGAATGTGGCACACTACCGTATTTACGTAGGTCGCGGTACCAGCTGTAATCTTCTTTGTTTAAGCCCATTTCTTCAAGGCGAGCATCAAGTACGTCAAGGCGCTCTTCACGTTGAGAACCACCAATGATTTCACCAATACCCGGAGCAACTACGTCCATAGCGGCAACGGTTTTGCCATCTTCGTTTTGGCGCATGTAAAATGCTTTAATATCACGTGGGTAGTTTTTAATTACTACCGGTGCTTTAAAGTGTTCTTCTGCTAGGTAACGTTCGTGCTCAGACTGTAAATCTACACCCCATTCAACATCAAACTCAAATTTCTTACCGCAGTTTTTAAGAATTTCTACTGCGTCTGTGTAATCAACTTGTGCAAAGTCTTTTTCAACAAATTCTTCTAAACGGCTAATCGCAGTTTTTTCGATACGTTGAGCAAAAAACTCCATGTCGTCACGGCGCTCTTCAAGTACCGCCTTAAATACGTACTTAAGCATATTTTCAGCAAGCTTTGCAATGTCTTCTAAATCTGCAAATGCTACTTCAGGTTCAACCATCCAAAACTCGGCCAAGTGGCGTGAAGTATTTGAGTTTTCTGCACGGAAAGTAGGGCCAAACGTATAAATTTTTGACATTGCAGACGCGTAAGTTTCACCGTTTAACTGGCCAGATACAGTTAAGAATGCTTCTTTTCCAAAAAAGTCTTCACTGTAATCAACATCGCCTTTATCTGTACGCGGTAAGTTTTGCATATCAAGTGTAGATACACGGAACATTTCGCCAGCGCCTTCACAGTCACTTGCTGTGATAATAGGTGTGCTGATCCAGTAGTAACCTTGTTCGTGATAAAAACGGTGAATGGCTTGTGCTAAACAGTTACGTACACGTGTTACTGCACCAATCATGTTAGTACGTGGGCGAAGGTGAGCGTGTTCACGTAAGTATTCAATGCTGTGGCGTTTTGCCGACATTGGGTATGAATCTGGGTTTTCTACCCAACCTAATACAGTGACCGTATTCGCTTGAATTTCAAACGATTGGCCTTTGCCCGCAGATTGAACTAAAACACCAGTAACCGATACAGAACAACCGGCTGTTAAGCTAGTAACTTCATCATAATTATTTAGTGAATTAGGAACTACCGCTTGAATAGGATCAAAACACGAACCGTCATGAACGGCTAAAAATGATATTCCTGCTTTTGAATCGCGGCGAGTACGGATCCAGCCTTTAATTGTTACTTGGCTGTCTACCGCAACATTGCCTTTTAATAGCTCTGAAATCGCTAAATGGCTCATCTTCACTCCAATGATATAAGTTGCCTAACTTTATTTATTTAAATATGTACAGTATATAAACCATAATTTATTGATAGATGGTGCTGTACTAGAACCCTGTATCTTACCTAGTAAAGTAAAATAAAAAAACTATTGCGGGCAACTCTTTATAAGTTTTTATCAATGCGGTTTATTTTTAGTCGATTTTTAGGCACAAATGACTAAGTTTGTAATTTGCTTCTCTGAAATTTAGTGATTTTGTGGCATTATATATTCTTTGATTTCTCAATACTGACCATTACTTTAGAAATGGATGCTATGAAACAAGTTTTTATTTTACGTGGACTACCTGGAAGCGGTAAGTCGTATTATGCACAAAATTTAGCAGACGAATTAGCGACTGCAGATGAAAGCCAATACTTAATTTGCTCAACAGACGATTATTTTTTAAATGAGCAGGGCGAATATCATTTTGATAAATTTAAATTACCGCAATACCATAATTTAAATTTAGCGCGTTTTATACAAGCGCTCGCACAAGATATTCCGCTCGTGATTGTAGACAACACCAATATAAAAAAATGGGAGTTTGTTGCATACACTCAAGCAGCTGTTGCCTTAGGTTACCAAGTTAAAGAAGTGATAGTGGGTGAAGTAAAAGATAAATCTATGCAGCACTTATACGCTAAACGCAATTCGCATAACGTGCCGCTTAAAACCATTAGTAAAATGGCGTATATGTTTGAATGGTAGTGTTATAGTTTAGACAGTAAGTCTAAATTATTTTGAGTTATAGCATCTAAATGAGCAGTGATTTTGTCACTGCTCCAATCCCACCATGCAATAGATAGCAGTGCATTAATCGTTTTATCGTCAAACCGCTGTTTGATTATTTTTGCTGGATTACCACCAACGACAGCATAAGCAGGCACATCGTTGGTCACTACCGATTTACTGGCAATGATTGCGCCACTTCCTATTTTTACCCCTGGCATAATAGTGGCGTTATAGCCAATCCACACATCATTGCCAATTTCTGTATTTCCTTTAAATGGTAAGTCACCTGGTTGAGGTGCAGACTTTTCCCATCCGTTACCAAATATAAAAAATGGGTAGGTAGAAAAACCAGCACTTTGATGATTAGCCCCATTCATTATAAACGTTACATCTTTTGCTATGGCGCAAAACTTCCCAATAATAAGTTTGTCACCAATAAAATCGAAATGATAAAGTACGTTTTTTTCGAAGTGTTCAGGCCCATCAGGGTCGTCGTAATACGTATAATCACCGACTTCTATATTAGGCGACGTAATAAAATTTTTTAAATAACCTACTTGAGGAAACCCTTGCATTGGAGATGGGTTATTTGGATTTGGTCCGTTCATAGTTTCCTCTAAAGTAAAATATTTAATGCGCTAGTTTTTAAAAGCAGCCAGCGGATGAGAGGTACTTAGCGAAACATGTACGTTGTCACCAGGGTGTACAACCAGTTCATGACTCACGCGGCTAGTGACTACTGTACCACAGGCAAGTTTTATAGCGCATAATCGACTTCCGCCTTCAAAGCGGACCCAAATAACCTCACCATTATTACCTATACTGCTTTGTACTAATAAAACATCGTCGGGGCGAAGCAATACATCAACATTGCCTTGAGCGCAGTCAACACCATGCGCGGGCACATTACCAATATCGGTAAGTGCTTGGCCGTTATTTAATGTACCTTTTATAAAGCTAGCTTCACCTAAAAAACGCGCAACAAAGCGGTTTTCTGGGGTGCTAAAGCATTTTTCGGGAGTGTCAATTTGTTGTATTTGCCCACCTTTTAAAACACCAACACGATCCCCAACCGATAGTGCCTCTTCTTGGTCGTGGGTAACCCAAATAGCAGGTACACCTGCATTTTTTAGTGCGTTTCGGATATCCCAACGCAGCATGTCTTTTAACGCCGCATCTAGATTCGATAGCGGCTCATCAAGTAATACAAAGTCAGGTTGGTGAGCAAGAGTACGTGCTAATGCAACTCGTTGCTTTTGACCGCCAGACAGGGTCGCAGGTTTCTTAGCCCTAAACTCTTCAAGACCAAGTAGGTTAATCCAATGATCTGCCACGCTGTGATCTTTTAATTTAAAACAAATATTTTGCTCAACCGTTAAATGCGGAAATAACGCAAAGTCTTGAAAAACCATACCTACACTGCGCTTCTCAGGAGGCACTGATTTATTAGGGGTTGCACGCCATTTATCTGCGTTTATTTCACCTTCAGAAATGGGTATTAAGCCTGCGAGTGCTTGTAATATTGTACTTTTACCGCAACCGGTGGGGCCTACAAGCATTAGGATTTCGTTTTCACCAAGTGTTAAATTCAAATCGCTCACAACGCGATTACTGCCATAATCTATAGACAACTGACTTACAGATAGCATTTACTTCAAATCCTTAATGTTCAAACTGGTTACGTTTTTCGCCAGACATCATAATAGCTAAACCACAAGCAGAGATCACCACTAATAACAGCCCAGGTATAGCGGCACGGCCAAAATAGCCAGCTTCGTAAACACGCCATAAATAAGTAGACAGGGTTTCAAACCCAGTAGGGCCTAGCAATAAAGTGGCTTCAAGTTCACGCATTGACTCTAAAAACACCAATGCACCACCAGCGACGATACCACGCATGGTTAAAGGCAAAGTAATACGTGTGAAAGCTTCGCGCGGGCTTGCACCAAGCACTCGCGCAGATTTTACTAAGCTAGGGTCTAAATGTTCGGTGCTAGTACGAATTGAACCAACCGCGAGAGGCAAAAAACGTAGCATGTAGGCAATAATAAGTAACCCCAAAGTTTGATACAAAAATGGTAATTGCAACCCGCCATAAACCAGCGCTGTGCCCATTACAATACCGGGTATGCCAAAGCCAAAGTAAGTAACGCGCTCCATAATTCTGCCTGCTTTGCCACTGAGTGCCGCGTGCGCAACAGGGACTGCCACTATTACTGCAACAATAGCAGCAAGTGCAGACGCATAGGTTGAATGCCATGCAATGGTAAAATCAAAATTACTTAAGCCATCTCGTGCAAGCCATAAAAAAAATATTGCCAAGGGTAAGCCGATTGCTAGCAACAGCACAGGAGCGAACAGAGTAAATAACGCACTCAATTGAAGTTTACTTGGGAATAAAATAAGGGGGCGGCCATGACGCTCACTCGCTGTTTTTATTTGCGACTCTACAAGTAATAAAAAACCTACAATAACCATTAATTGAAGCGACAGCATCGCTGCGCGACCCAATTCAAACGCATTGTATTCAACATAAATAACACGGGTGAACGTATCAAGTCTCATCATGGCTGGGGTGCCAAAGTCAGATAAAGTATAAAGTGCCACTAATAACGACCCAGCAGCAATGCCATTTACCACGCGGGGTAGAATAACTTTGAATACACTTTGCGTCATCGACATACCCAATGTGCGAGCTGCGTTTACCATGCTGGCGTCTAAACTGAGTAAAGATGAACGGGTAGTCATCATTACAAATGGAAATGTATACAAGGTCATAACTATTGCAGCGCCGGATAGCCCATACATAGACGGTGTTTCAAATCCGAGTAAATTATTTATTTCACCCCCAGGGCCAAATGCAGCATAAAGCGTAAACGCACCAATATAACTAGGTATAGCAAGGGGAGCGGCAAATAATACAAGCCATGCTTTTTTAAATGGTAAGTGTACATAGGCGCTTATAAACGCCAGTGGCACACCAATTAAAATTGAGCCTAAAACAGTTAAGCCCATTAAAGCCAGTGTATTACCTAATATGGTTAAATTATGGCTATCAAAATAGGAACTTGAGTCACTAGCAAGCACCATTAATATACAAATAGGGGTAAGCGTAATGAGCGCTGCAAGCAGCGCCATTGGGTAAGATGGGGGTAATCGCATTATAAAACGCCGTTGCTGCGCATTAAGTCAATAGTGGGTCGCAAATCTGCAAGCTGTGTTAAATCAATTTTAGGTGGTGAAACACTCGAAAGCGAAGGTAAACCATCAGGCTGAGCAATACCGTTTACAAGGGGTATTTCGTAGGCTTCACGTGCTAAATAGCCTTGTACTTCTTTGCTGAGTAAGTAGCGCATAAAGTTAGTTGCAAGCGGATCACTGTTAAGCGTTAATATACCCGAGGCGTTTACTAAACAGCCTGCATCGTTTTGGGTAAAGGCTAAATCAAGATTTGCATCCGGCTTGCCTGATTTTAAACGTAAAGTGTAATAATGATTAGCAAAGCCAATATCAACTTCACCCCGTTCCACACCCATTACAACGCCTAATTCACCTGCGTATGTTTTTGCACGTTTTTTAACTTTTTTAAGCCATTTAGCCGTTTTATCGTCGCCTTGTAAAATACGCATTGCTGTAACAAACGATTGAAAAGACGCATAAGCAGGGGCCCAACCAATACTCAAGTCGCTGTCAGCAATTTCCATAATGCTGGTTGGAATTTGATCTTTAGTTAAACGCGACGTATTAAAAGGCAATGTGCGAATACGTCCCGTTACTGGCGCCCAGTCTTTATATTTAAATTGCGGCTGCAGTTGAGACGATAAATCGTCTGGCAGTGGTTTTGCAAGACCTGCATCGGTTACTAAACCAATTGCACCTGAGTCCACAGCCCAAAATAAATCAGCACGTTTAACACCCGCTTTGGCTTCTGCAACAATTGTGTTGGCAAGTGCAGCTGTTGGTCCACGGCGAATAGCTAAATTAAAATCAGGGTTATTTTTTTGGATAGCTTGTAATACGTTTTCGTATAAACCACCTTCACCTCGGCCTAAATATAAGGTTAAATCACCTTTAAGTTTAGGTAAATCGTCAACCGAGACGGGGTTGGTTACTGTATTAGCAAAAGCTTGCGATAAAGGTAATGGCAATGAGCCAATTACCCCTAATGCTGCTAACCCTTGTATAAAGGTTCTGCGTTCCACTAAAAAACGTCCTTACGGTTTTTTTCTGCTTTTTCGATTAAACGTTTGGCGCGGTCTAATTTTGTTTGCATGCTGGTAACTACATCGCGTACTTCATCAACACTTTTGTTATCTGCGATTGCTTTTGGAAGCGTGACGTTAAAATCTTTTTCAAGTGCTTCGACTAAATTTGCATCTTGCTCGATAAGTGTTCCTTCAACGCCTTCGAATAAGTGTAGGTAAGTATCGTGAACAATTTCAGTGGCTTCGTCTTGAAGGCGCTCAGCAAGTTTTGCGATGACGCGATCTAGTTTGTGCTTTATTTCGTCTATTGTTGCACTTTGTGTCATTTCTTTACTTACTGTAGCTGTAACAGACTCTAACAACCCTTTTTGTTGAAATTTAGCCGCTAATTTAACAGCACCTAAACCTTGCCATAAAGCATTATTCATTGCGGTTTGTTGTACACGAACCTCAGCGGCTGCTTTACCACTGTCAATTGCCATTTTTACACCGTACAAACCCTGCCAAATAGAGGCATAAACAGGCACTAAATTAGTTTCAATTGCACTGTGAAATTTTACCGATTCCCAATATTCAATTAAATCGTCGGTATTTACGGCCTTAGCGCCTTTATTTTCGTAGGTGCTAACAAGCGTGTCTACTTTGCCTACCATCCACTCAACTTCTTCGTTATAGCTTTTAAGGTTAGCTTGAAGATGATTTACATGTTCACCAATAGGACCGTTAGCAAATACAGGTTGCGCAATAAACGCAGACGCTATTAATAAAGAGGCACCTAATGTTTTGGCTGGTTTAAAAAATAAGTTCATGAAAGAAGTCCAAAAAGGTAATTGTAAATGATAGGTATTATCATATCCGTAAATATTACGAAGAGCAATATACTAAAACTGCTAAACACGTATTTGAAGGCATGAGGACGAATTTAATTAATACAAATGATCTATATCAAGTTAAATCCGCTTTTTGCTTAAAATTAATGAAGCTATTAACTAATTAATACCACTATTAAACTTTAAAAAATCACTATGCTTTAGCGTAATGTTTGCCTTTAATTGCACTATAAATTGCATCGCAAAGCGTTTTAATGCTGTTTTCGTCACTTATATACGGTGGCATAAGGTAAATTAGTTTACCGAAAGGGCGGATCCATACACCTTGTTTTACAAAAAAGGCCTGAATAGTCGCAACATCGATATTGCTAACCTCTTTATTAAGCTCTACAACACCTATCGCGCCGAGCACTCTTACATCAGCTACGTCTTTAAGCTCCATACATTTGTGTAATTGCTGAAGTTGATTATTTATTTCTTCTACGCGTTGTTGCCAGTTTTGCTCAAGTAATAAGTCTATGCTGGCACATGCAGCTGCGCACGCTAGCGGATTACCCATAAAGGTAGGTCCGTGCATCAAAACTCCGGCTTCACCTTCACTAATGCCTGTGGCAATTTTATTGCTCGTAAGCGTTGCCGATAAAGTCATTGAGCCACCGGTAAGTGCTTTACCTATACATAAAATATCGGGTTGGATATTGGCGTGTTCAACCGCAAATAACTTACCCGTACGGCCAAAACCAGTGGCTATTTCGTCGCAAATTAAAAGTACATTGTATTGATTGCATAATTGCCTTACGCAGGCTAAATAATCGGGATGATAAAAATTCATACCTCCCGCATTTTGTACTATGGGTTCAATAATAAAAGCAGCTACGTGTTGGTGGTTATTTTTAAAATACTGTTCAAGTTCAAGCGCTTCACTTTGCTCAAAAGTGCTTGAAAACTTACTGGCAGGGGCAGGTACAAATACGTGCTCAGGTAAAAAACCCTTATATAGGCTATGCATAGAGTTCACAGGATCGCATACGCTCATTGCAGCAAACGTATCGCCATGATAACCCTTATAAGGAGTCATTAATTTTTGTTTTGTTTTAATACCTTGGCTTAACCAGTATTGCAGAGCCATTTTAATAGCTACTTCAACACTTACTGAGCCACTGTCAGCTAAAAATACTTTAGTTAAGCTTGGGGGAGTAATATCTACAAGTTTTTTACACAGCTCAACTGCACTTGAATGTGTGATACCTCCAAACATAATGTGGCTCATGTTATTAATTTGATTAACCATTGCTTTGTTAATAGCAGGGTGGTTGTAACCATGAATAGCGCTCCACCACGATGCCATGCCATCTATAAGTTGCTCGCCTGTTTCGAGGTAAATTATATTGTGTTTAGCATGGGTTACAGGATAAACGGGAATAGGCTTTGTCATTGATGTGTATGGATGCCAAATGTGTTCACGATCAAAATTTAAATCAATTGAGTGTTTATTGTTCATATGTAAACTTTAACTGGGTGGGCTTCGTTGACAATGGTACTTGAAGTTTTAGACTAATCCAACATCACCGATATGAAAAAAATAAAGAGAGAATTATGGAACTTGCACCTGTTCGCCACAATTGGACCCATAGCGAAGTTAAAGCATTATTTGAAATGCCGTTTAACGATTTACTTTTTAAGGCGGCGTCGGTTCACCGTGCTAACTTCAACCCAAATGAAGTGCAAATTTCTACCCTGTTATCAATTAAAACTGGGGCATGCCCAGAAGATTGCAAGTATTGCCCACAGTCAGGGCACTATAAAACCGACCTAGAGCGCGAGCGACTTATTGAAGTAGAAAAAGTAGTAGAGCAAGCGCGTTTAGCTAAACAAAAAGGCGCAACACGTTTTTGTATGGGCGCTGCGTGGTCAGATCCAAAAGACAGAGACATGCCTTACATTTCGAGAATGGTAAAAGAAGTAAAAGAGCTTGGCCTTGAAACCTGCATGACGCTGGGCAAACTCACAAACGAAAAAGCGCACGAACTCAGCAGTGCAGGTTTAGATTACTACAACCATAATCTTGATACATCACCTGAATACTACGAGCAAATTATATCAACCCGTACCTTTGAAGATCGATTAAACACCATAGATCATGTACGCGATGCCGGTATGAAAGTCTGTTCAGGCGGTATTGTCGGTATGGGCGAGCAAGCAGCCGACCGTTATGGGTTACTTATGCAATTGGCTAACTTGCCACAACAGCCAGAAAGTGTACCTATTAATATGCTAGTTAAAGTAAAAGGTACCCCACTTGAAAACGTTGACGATTTAGACCATTTTGAGTTTATACGCACTATTGCTACTGCACGAATAATGATGCCACACAGCTATGTACGTTTGTCGGCAGGGCGTAACGCCATGAACGAGCAAATGCAATCAATGTGTTTTTTTGCAGGTGCTAACTCTATATTTTATGGCGACAAGCTGCTTACCACCGAAAATCCAGAAGCGGATGCCGATATGAACCTAATTAAAAAGCTAGGAATGAACCCAGAAACGCGTGAAGATTATTCAGATGAAGCTGTAGCAGCGTCGCTTTCATCGCAAGTTGCAGATAAAGCAACGTCTGAATTATTTTACGAAGCCTAAGTAAGCGTTACTAATGCCATTTGAATTTATTAGCACACACCTTAATGAACGGGCAGAGCAATTGCTTTTACGCAAACGCCACGTGGTACAAAGCGCCACAGCACGAACCATTATGGTAAATGATAAAACCTACCTAAATTTTGCCAGTAATGATTACTTGGGCTTTGGTGATTTAACTATTGAGAACGAAAATATTAATACGTTAGGTAGCCATAGCTCTGCATTAGTAACAGGGTATCAATTACAGCAACAAGCGTTAGAGCAGTACTTATGCACTCAGTTAGGTTATCAAGCTGGGTTGCTTTTTAATTCTGGGTTTAGTGCTAATAGCAGTGTAATTAAAGCGTTGTTTCAGGATAAAGCAGCAGCGCAAAACAGCGCTATTTTTCAAGATAAGTTAAACCACGCTAGCTTAATAGATGGGGCACTTCATTCAAATGCGGCTTTAATACGGTTTAACCACAACGATTTAAATCACTTACGATCTCGGCTCGAAAAGTCAAAAGCACAAAATAAGTTAATTATTAGCGAAGGTGTTTTTTCGATGGATGGTGATACGGCCCCTATCAAAGACCTACTGCGCCTTGCAAAACAACACAATGCATGGCTGATGATAGACGACGCACATGGCTTTGGAGCGTTAGGTAATACAGGGCTGGGTAGTTGCGAAACACTTATTGGCGATATTTTACCCGATATACTCGTCATCACATTTGGTAAAGCAGTTGCTAGTAGTGGCGCGTGTGTATTGGGTTCACACGCATTTATAGACTACATGCTGCAATATAACCGCGATTACACATACTCAACGGCTATGTCGCCATTATTGGCAGATAATACATTATTGCGCTTAAGGCACATTAAAAAAGCTAACACACAACGAGCAATGTTAAATAAAAACATTGCTACTTTTAAGCACCTTGCACGACAGCACAACATAGCAGTATTGGAGTCCGATACGGCTATTCAACCTATTGTATTAGGGTGTGCAGAGCAAACATTAAAAGCGGCTAATAAACTCAAGCAGCAAGGAATTTGGCTAACCGCTATTCGCCCACCTACGGTTGCTTACAATACTGCACGCTTAAGAGTGACGTTAACGGCAGCGCACACCCTTGATGATATTACTTATCTAGTTAAACATTTAGCAGAGGCACTATTATGATAGCCCATGCACTTGATAGTAAGCCGGTTACAAAGCCCGCAACACTGTGCCATTTAAAAAGGTTTAACCCAGCACTTAAAAAAGGAGCACAGGTTAACTTTTCAAAAGCGGCGGGTGATTACAATACGCATGCACATGTTCAAAAAAAAGCAGCGGATGATTTGTTCAAATTAATAGCGCCTTCAGCATGTAATAAAAATAAGGTGTGTGTTGATTTAGGTGCAGGCCCACTTGTAAACACCCATCAGCTTAAAAGCCTTTATGGTAATGTGCTTTCCATGGATTTAAGTTTTAATATGCTCAATAGTTGTAATAAAGGCGATTACAAAGTATGCGCAGATATGGACAATTTACCATTACAATCAAACAGTGTAGATATTATTTTTAGTAACTTTGCGGTGCAATGGTCAGCTAACTTTAACGTGCTTTTAAAGTCACTTTATGAGGTATTAAAACCGGGCGGGCAAGCTTTTATTAGCACTGTAGTTGAAGGCTCACTAAACGAAATAAAAACAGCGTTTGCTGCGGTCGATAGCCACAGCCATATTAATACATTTAATTCGGTTGATCATATAAACCAATCGGTCCAAAACTCTGATTTCAATGTTACAAGCTCTAAAAGCACAATTTATACAGATAAATACTCGACACCGCTGCAAGCAATTCGCTCAATAAAAGCAATTGGCGCAACCACTCAGAATACAGGAAAAACACGCCCAGGGTTATTAACAAAATCGGCGCTTAAAACGGCGTGTGCAGCGTATCCGTTAATAAACCAAAAAGCGTGTGTTTCTTATCATGTAGTATTGTTATCATTAACTAAAGCGTAAACATCGTTTGTTACAAGGCAAAGCTATGAAAGAATTTTTTATTACTGGTACAGACACCGATGCCGGAAAAACACATGTAACCAGTTTATTGTTAAAACTGCTTGCTCAACATAAAAAAAAGGCAATAGGGTATAAACCACTAGCTGCTGGGTCTGAAATGGCGTTTGACCAACTTGTTAATGCTGATGCACTTATGCTAATGGAAAGTGCAACAGTAAGCGCAAAGTATGACGTGGTAAATCCCTTTACTTTTGCACCACCCATAGCCCCCCACATAGCTGCCGAGCAGGCGGGTGTAACTATTAATGTAAACAAACTTACTGCAGCCTATAAAACGGTAAAACAGCAAGGCGCTGACTACCTGCTTACAGAAGGTGCTGGTGGTTGGGCTTTGCCAATAAATAATACCGAGTATTTATATGATTGGGTAAAAGCTGAGAAACTACCGGTTATATTAGTGGTTGGTATGAAGTTGGGCTGCTTAAATCATGCACTTTTAACCGCAGCACACATACAAAGCTTAGGTATTAACTGTATAGGTTGGATAGCCAACCAGGTTGATGAACACATGGATGAATACCAAGCAAACCTTGATAGTTTAAAGGCACGCTTACCGTTTCCCATTCTTGCTATTAGCCCGTACAGCGAACAAACACCAAAATTACAAATCTATAAAACACTTCTTGAAAATTTATCAATAAATCCATAAATAGTACTTGCGCTGTGACATAGTTTGTCACAGAATAACACTATCGCAATGACATAGTGTGTCATTGCGATAGTGTTGCTTACAGCCGATCAAATTTTAGTAAATCGCTCAGCAATGAATGTTATTTTTGGAGAACGCGAATGAAACGTGTATTTTTGTTTTTATTAACTAACCTTGCGGTTATGTTGGTATTAGGTGTGGTGCTTTCAATTATAATGAGCGCGCTAGGCTTAAGTCATCGTAGCCTAGGTGGTATATTACTTATTGCGGCCGTATTTGGTTTTGGTGGGTCGTTTATTTCACTTTATATGTCTAAATGGATTGCTAAAAAATCAACGGGTGCGCAGGTTATTACTCAGCCAAGTAACCAAACCGAACAATGGCTTGTAAACACGGTGGCTGTACAAGCTAAAAAAGCAGGCATTGCAATGCCTGAAGTGGCAATTTACGACAGTCCTGAAATGAATGCCTTTGCAACAGGCCCAAGTAAAAACAATTCACTAGTTGCTGTAAGTACAGGCTTAATGCAAAGTATGACCCAAGATCAAGCCGAAGCAGTGCTTGCTCATGAGGTGTCACACATTGCTAGTGGCGATATGGTAACGCTTACGCTTATTCAAGGTGTGGTAAATACCTTTGTTATATTTGCTGCAAAAGTGTTGGCAAATATTGTAGATAATTTTCTTAATGGCGATGAAGAAGAGGGCGGAATAAGCTGGACCTACTTTTTGTTCGATATGTTATTCCAAGTCCTGTTTGGTGTGTTGGCAAGTATAGTTGTAGCGCATTACAGCAGGCAGCGTGAATTTGCAGCCGACAGCGGTGCTGCTAAATTAGTTGGTGCAGATAAAATGCGTTCAGCACTTGAGCGATTAAAGCAAAACCATCCGTCGCAATTACAAGGCTCAATGATGGCATTTGGTATTGCGGGTGGTAAAAGCATGGCTGAGCTGTTTTCATCTCACCCGCCGCTTGAAACACGAATAAGTGCACTACGTAAGTAATTACGTAAATTAGTACATAAACAAAGCCAGCTTAACCGCTGGTTTTTTGTTTATACTTGCAATTTAGTACCTTTTATGCAAACTTAAAGTGGAGTATAAAAAACACTCATTTTTTATTTGTAATAAGTTCTCCAATATAAGGAAATAAATATGAAGTTACTTAAAGTATTAGCCGTTGTTGCAATTGCTTTACCAAGTGTTGTTTTAGCTAATCAGCATGTAATTACAGCAAACAAACAAATCTACTCTGTAGATAGCAAAACCCAAACTTATATAGGTGACGTACACCTTTCATTTGACGATAAAAATAAATTTCAGACTACATCAAACAATGTAAGCTTTAATAATGGCGATACAGTAATGGAAGGTGAAGTAGTTATAACCTTTAATAATATTACCGCAGTAACGGATAAAGTTACTTTTTCTAAGTCTGATTCAGGTGTTTTAGCTAAAATGGATGAAGTTACTTTCACTTATAAGTAATTGTTTATTCAAAAACACAAAAGCCAGCTTAATAGCTGGCTTTTTAGTATGTAGGCGCTGGTTATTTACCAAAAATAATATCGGTTATTCCATCTGATGAGAGTATTTCTATCCAGTAGCCATCAGGGTCTTTAATAAAAGCTAAGCCTTTCATTGAACCATCGTCTGGCTTTTTTACAAATTCTACATCGTATTTTGCGAAGCGCTCACTGGCAGCGTAAACATCGGGTACACTAATACCAATATGGCCAAACCCTTTTGGCTCGTCGTTACCGCTGTGGTAGCCTGTAAAACTATCGTCGTTTTCTGTGCCCCAGTTATGAGTGAGCTCTATAAGAGCAGGGCGACCAAATACCCATTTTGCTTTTGTCTTATCATCACCTTCTGGCTGTGTTGGCTCGTAGCCTAAAAAGTACAGCGTAAACTTCATTTCAGGAAAGTCATACTTACCTAATAGCTTCATACCTAATACATTTTCATAAAATGCAAGCGACGGTTTTGGATCTCTTATACGTAACATAGTTTGCTGCATTACATAGCCTTCAGTGGCCTGTGAAATTTGCTCTGGAGATTCGTCATACTGAGACATGCGGTGATCCTTAATGAAATGAATGAAAAATTTAAATGAATTTATAAAAGCAGACTTTGCATCATCATAATCAACAGCCGCAAAAATTAAAACCACCTAGCTAAATTAACAGCCAGTGAGTTAAGTGTTTTATAAGCAAGAAATGGCATATTAAATGACTCTGTATATTTATACAGTGGTGTTGTTTTGTCTAATAAGATTTTGATTAAAGTTTTATGTAAAAAGGATTTTTATGAGTAATTCATCTACGAGAGAAAAAGTAGCGTTCACGTTGTGTGTTAGTTTTGCTTTTTTATTATTAATTAGCGGTATTTACGATTTTTGGATTATCGAATTTAAAGCACAAGATTTATTAATGAGTATTGGGGCATTTTTAATGCTGCTTAGTTTAGCGTTAATGCCGAAAATATTTTTCTTACCTTTTGCTGATATTTTTAAATCAAAAGAAACACCAACTATAGGGATTCCCAAAGTACAGCAATGGATTATGTTCTCAGGTGTATTGCTATGCGCATTTGGATTTGCATTGAGGTTGTTTTTTTAATAAATGTGAAACCTAAACTTACCGTATAAGTTAAAGGCTTAATGATTATATAAAGTTTACTGCTAGATATAATAGTATGTGCTTTAGCTTATGCTTGATTACTCGTCGTTAACTACTAAATAGAGGGTGTAGCTATAAACATATTACATCTAGATGGCGCGGCTGGTTTTAGCGTGGGTGTATTGTTGTTTGCTTTATTAGAGCAGGTTTCGGTTTTGTATAACCTACCAGTAAATATTGTAATTTTATTTGCCAGTGCCAATGTTATCTATGGGATTTACGCTTTAACCCTTGCTTTTTTAGTCACTAAGCCTGTTTACACAATCACTGTATTGGCAATAGCTAACGCGTTATGGGTATGTATATGCATTTTTATTGCTTTATATTATGTACAAACAGCAAGTTTAATTGGCGTTGTGTTTATTATATTAGAAGCTGTGTTTGTGTGTATTTTGGCATATTACGAATTCAAATTTAGGTTTGTATTAACAAACGCACAATTATAAGCATTGAATAGGAATGAAATGGATTTTCCAATATTAAACACCCCACGCATTGTGCTTGACCAAGTCACAGCAGCAGATTCTATGGCCCTGTTTGAGCTTTTTTCAAACCAGTCGGTTATAAAATATTACGATTTAGAAGCTATGACTGAGTTAACCCAAGCGAGCAATTTAATCACGTTATTTAATGATCGTTTTAATGAAAATTTAGGAATACGCTGGGCTATTCGGTTAAAAAAATCTAATAAACTGATTGGTACTTGTGGGTTTAACTCATGGAACGCCAAAATGCAAAGTGCTGTTATTGGTTATGATTTACACCCCGATTATTGGGGGAAAGGGTATGTAACAGACGCAGTAAATTGTATTGTAAAAACAGCTTTTGAAGGTAAATTACCGTGTAGCATACACCGAATACAAGCCGATACTGTTTTAGGTAATGCCGCGTCTGAGGCGGTATTATTAAAAGTAGGTTTTAAAGAAGAGGGTATAAGGCGCCAAAGTGGCTATTGGAAAAACCAATTTCATGATCTTAAATGCTTTGGGTTGTTAAAAACAGAGTACATGTAAATGTTTAGGGACCTAATAAAAGCTCAGTAAGGAACTCATATTAAGATTTTTTTAAAGCTATCGTTATTACTGCTTATTGTATATTTTACGGTTATTTTAATTTCTCTTAGATTTTATTTATCTGACTTTATTTTTAAAAATATAGAACATTCGCAAACAAGTGAAACACAAAGATACTCAATAAAACATGGAAATAATGAATTAATCATTCGCCATTATAAGCCTGAATTAGCAAAATATTGTGCGATATTTTTTCCTGGAAGGTCTGGCAATATTAGTCGATATGAAAAAGAAATATTTAAACATGCATTAGCCCGCAATATTTCAATATTTGCCATTTCATTTCCAGGTTATGACGGGGCCGAAGGCAAATCTAGTTACAAAACTGTGCTGACAACAGGTAAAACAGCCCTAGAGTATATAAACGATAGTACAAGCTGCAAAATATCAGAGTCTGTATTTATTGCTCGCTCGCTAGGGGCTATGGTTGCTGTAAAACTTGCGGAATATAATAAGCCTAAAGGTTTTTTACTTGATTCAGTCGCTGTCTCTTTGTCATCAGTGATTGGCAATCACTTTAAAAATAATCCTTATTTATGGCTTGGTTCACTATTACCATTAGCAAATATTATGGAGTACGACCCTAAGCTTTCAGAATCCATGGATTTATTAACATATGCACCTGTTGTTATATTTCAAGGAGAGCACGATGCATTAACACCCTATAAAGATATACATGTACTCTCTGAGCGTTTCAACAACATTGAATTAGTCAAAGTAATTAATGGTTCACATAGTGATGCACATAAAAAAGAAATTGATCTGTATATTAATAAGTTAGAGACTTTGTTAGTGCTCAAAAACGAGTAGCCTTTTAAAATACAGGCAGCCTACAAGCTAATTTATTTTTAAGTTAAATTTAAAGGAATACAAAGGAAATTTTTATGAAAGACATTAAACGTATTTGGTTTTGGTTTACGCTAGTTGTGTGCCCATTATTAATAATTTTAGGTGTAGCGACTTTTGCACAGCTATTAGGGGAGTATTTGTATTCGCCGCAATATAGCTTTTCTTCGTTATCTAGCTTTCAAATTGTGTTTATGGCTGGTGGAATTTGTGCATTTTCTATATTTTTAACCACAATAAAAGAAGCCAAAATACGCTTTTATACAAAATGAGTTCGTTAACATTAGTAATTGCGGATGTTAAGCAGACCCGGCAAAGTTAATTTGGTTTAATCCTCTTTTAATTACTTGGATTAAACGCCACTTATCATTGAGGTTATTATGTTTAAAATAATAATTGGATGTGCTGTTATATTTTCATTCGTTTGCATGTTACTCGCCGTTGCACCATTTACACCTGCGATTTTAGGTTCATTTATTATGTTATTGTTTGCAGGGGCTATAGGCTACAAAGGCTACCTTCAATCAAGTTTAATATTGCTACTAATTAATACGCTGGCAGTTATTGGCAGCCCTGCTATAAACATTGGTAACAACAATACATTACTGTTTTTACCGATTTTATTTTTAATATCATTTGGTGGTGCTTTTTTGGGGGTAAGAAAGTTAACTTGTAAACACGTTTTATAAATCGAGTTTTGCCAACGATAATAGTTAAACTATAAAATGAGGTAACTCTTATTTTTCTGTTTAAAGAGTTTTTAAATAATAAATTTTCACAAACAAAGACTCAAGAGGAAGTTCGCGTAAACATATAGCCTGACACGTTTTTACTTCCTCTAAAAGCAAAGTGTCTTTTGCTCTATGTGAATACAGCTTTCTATTAAACTAACGTGGCCTAAAATTAAAGCGCTTCAAAAATGGCTGCTATGCCTTGCCCGCCGCCAATACACATAGTAACTAGCCCATATTTACCGTCAATGCGTTTTAGTTCGTATAAGCATTTTGTTGATAAAATAGCGCCTGTTGCACCAACTGGGTGACCTAGCGCTATGGCGCCGCCATTCGGGTTCACCTTATTTGCAGGAAAGTTTAACTCGTTTGCTACGCATAAGGCTTGCGCTGCAAAGGCCTCATTAGACTCAATTATATCAATGTCGTCGATTGTTAAGCCCGTTTTTTTAAGTACTTGCTGTACAGCGGGAATAGGTCCTGTTCCCATTAATGAGGGTTCAACACCACCACGAGAATAGCCAATAAGTCGTCCAATAGGTTGAAGCCCTTGTTCGTGAGCTTTATGCTCTGCCATCAGTACAAGCATAGCTGCGCCATCGTTTATACCTGAAGATGAAGCAGCTGTTACTGTGCCATTTTCTTTAAAGTAGGGCTTAAGTGTGGCAAGTTTGTCAGTTGATGTGTCTGCACGAACGTGTTCATCTGTATCAAATATTTGGCTCCCTTTACGCGTTTTAATTTAGATTGGCACTATTTGAGACTTAAAGTGGCCATTTTCAATCGCTTCGCAAAAGTTAGCAGTAGAAGAATAAAAGAAAATTGGCCGTAATTTAGAAAATAAAACAGGCTATTTTTTGCTACTTTATTAAAGATCAAAACTCGATATTTCCCTGTAAGGTTAAGTGTTTTGCCAACCAATTTGAGTATTTAAATTAACCTAATATGAATATTTGGTTGCGTGGTAGCAATTTAGGAACGTATACTAACGACTCTTAACTTAAATGGAATTTGCGTAATCGCAGCTTAATCAGCACAGGTAAGTACATGAACAAAGGACTGTTAAAAGCGTGGAATGACGAAAAGGGCTTTGGTTTTATTAAATCAGACACCCTAGCGCACGACACCTTTATACACATTTCAGCGCTCAAACACATGAGTCGCAAGCCTAAAGTGGGCGACACCCTTTATTTTGAAGTGGCTACACAGCCCGATGGTAAAACCAAAGCCGTTAATTGCCGAATAGAAGGCGTCGCTTCACTTAAAGTCACGCCTAAAAAATCAAACCATCATCGTGTTGCTAAATCTAATTTTACCGATAGCTTTTTAGGTAAAGTCGCCTCAATTAGCATTATCGCCGTACTTGGCTTTGTCGCAGTAAATAAATACAACCATTATAAAAGTAACGAGCAATTTAATAACCACACTCCCGTTATTACCAACGCCGATTTAGTTACCTTTGATGAGCAATACCCAAAAACCGTTATTCCAAAAAGTACGCAAAATTTTACCTGCGATGGCAGGCAGCACTGCAGCCAAATGACTTCACGAGCCGAGGCGGTATTTTTTATTAATAACTGCCCGAATACAAAAATGGATGGCGATAGAGATGGTGACCCGTGTGAGAGGGATTCACGGTTCCAAGATGAGTAGTAATTTTAGAAATCGATTAGTTAAAGTTTAAGATAGGTCTTACTGTGTATAGATACAGTAGCGTGCCGTTTGTACTAACAACATTATGTAAATTCCATCTTCATAGATAAAGGAAATTAAATGAAAAGCAAGGGCTCAGAGTGGAGTAGGTGGGATTTACATTTTCACACACCATCGTCGTATGATTATAAAGATAAAACGGTAACTAACCTTGAAATAATACAAGAAATGAAACGCAATTCAGTATCTGTATTTGCGATAACAGACCATCATGTTATTGATATTGAAAGATACATTGAGTTGAAAGAGCTTGGTGAAAAAGAAAATGTTACGGTTTTACCAGGTATTGAGTTTCTCTCTGATGCTAGAGGTAAAGACCCAGTCCACTTTATAGGTATCTTTTCAGAGGACTGTAATTTAGAACATGTGTGGGGACAAATTAAACATAAGACTGATATTAATAAAGTTGATTCAGAAGGTCTTAGAGAAAATCAGGTTTATTGTGACTTGAGTGACACAATAGAGTTAATTAAGTCGTTAGGAGGGATAGTTACTATTCACGCTGGTGAGAAAAGTGGCTCTGTGGAAAATATTACCCACTCTCTCCCTCATGGCACAGCTCAAAAAACTGAAATTGCAAAATCAGTCGATATTTACGAGCTAGGAAAGGAGACAGATCAAGAAGGGTACAAAAAATTTGTTTTTCCAAATATAGGTAAAAACATTCCTATGATTATCTGTTCTGATAATCACAATATCCGTAACTATAAGATTAAACAAAAGCTATGGATCAAAGGTGAACCTTCATTTTCAGGATTAAAGTATGCGCTCAATGAACCAGAAAGTAGGTTTCATATAGGTGAAGAACCAAGCGTTATTAAAAGAGTCAGAGAGAATAAAACTAAATATATTAAAGCTCTTAATATAAAGAGAACCGGTAAACTAGATAGTAATGCTGTTTGGTTTGAGAACTTGGAAATACCATTAAATAGTGAGCTTGTAACTATTATTGGTCATAAAGGAAGTGGTAAAAGCGCGTTATCTGATATTTTAGCTATGTGTTCAGATGCTGAGCACTCTTCCGATTATATATTTCTGCATAAAAATAAATTCAAAAAGAAAGGTCTAGCTGACAGATTCAGTGCTTGGCTTGAATTTGAAAGCGGAGGAAAAACAGAAAAGCGTGAGTTAATTCATACAATAGATGAGAGTCAAGAACGACTTGTTAGATATTTACCTCAAAGCTATTTTGAAAAGGTTTGTAATGAAATTGGAAAAGTTGATGCCTTTCGACAAGAAATAGAGAAAGTTGTTTTTCAATATGTCCCTCCAGAAGAAAAAATGGGAAAGGTATCCTTTCAAGAGCTGATAGGGTTAAAAAAAGCATCTGCGGAAAAAGAAATACATCATATAAAAGAGAAAGTACTTCAGCTAAATGATGAAATTATACAGCTTGAAAATGAAACAGATCCTGAATTCAAAAAAAGTTTACTTAGCAAAAAGAAAATAAAAGAAGAGGAACTTAATGTTCACAACTCTTCTAAACCTATCGCTATAGAAAACCCCTCTAAACAAACTGAAACAGAAGAAACTAAACAAAAGAAAGTTGCTCTTAAGGGGTTTAATATCTCTAAATTGGATATCGAAGCTCAAATTGATTTGATCAAGAATAACATTGCAGATAGAAAGCTTTTAATTGTTGGTGCTGATGAATTAAATCGAGACCTAAAAAATAAATATAATGATTTAATTTTAGCGATTACTGATGGTCAGGATATTTCTGATAAATGTGATATTGATTTAGCTAAGGTGATCAGTGTTAAATACGATGAAGAAATTATTAATTCTAAAATTAAGGAATTAAAAGCATCAAATAAGAGTGATGCTGAACTAATTCTGGTTCAAGATGGTTGGGAAACAAAAGATTACGATTCACTTAATCTGGCTACGAAGGTTGAATTCTTAAAAGCTAAAATTAAAGAAATACAAGCAGATTTCACTGGTGAACAAAAGATTTACCAAGATTACTTGGATGCTCTTTCAGAGTGGGAACTAAGAAAAACCGAAATTGAAGGTGATACTGATATTCTCGATAGCCTGAATTATATTAAAGGTAAATTAAAATATATAGATACTGAATTAAATAGTGAACTTAGACTTTTAAGAGAGTCAAGGATCACAAAGTCTATTGAAATATTTTCTAAAAAATCAGAAATCAAATCATTTTATGATGAAGTTAAGATAGAAATATCTAAGAAACTTTCTGAATCTGACGTTTCTGGTCTCAGTATCGCAAGCTCCTTCTACTGCTCAAACGAGTTCAAAAATTCCCTTTTCAGGAATATAAAGCAAAATAAAACTGGGTCTTTTTATGGTAGTGAAGATGGATTAAATTTACTTCAGGATGAGCTCATTGCTCCTATAGACTGGAATGATGCTGATGGAATTGCTGATTTTTTAACAAAAATAATTGAATATTTGGAGTTTGACAAGCGACCAAGCTCTAAAGGTATAGAGAAAACTTTCATCGGTGGTGTTACTAAGGATAGAGAAGAGTTATATTCTTATATTTTCGGGTTAAGTTTTCTTGAACCGTTTTATGATCTACAGCAAAAGAATAAAAGCTTAGATCAACTCTCACCAGGCGAAAAAGGAGCACTTCTTTTAGTGTTTTATTTGGTGCTTGATAAAGAGGAAGTTCCTTTGATAATAGATCAGCCTGAAGATAATTTAGATAATAATAGCGTAGCTAAAGTGCTTGTACCTTATATAAAAGAGGCTAAAAAATACAGACAGATAATAATGGTTACTCACAATCCCAATTTAGCTGTTGTTGCTGATTCTGAGCAAGTTATTAAAGTCGATATTGATAAGGAATCGGGAAATAAATTTACTTTTATTTCTGGTGGTATTGAGGAAGCTATTATTAATGAGCAAATTGTAGAAGTGCTAGAAGGGACTATACCCGCCTTTACCTTAAGAAAGGATAAATATCAAATTTTGTAGGGCCAACGAAACTATAGGGGTCAAATCTTGACTTCATACATCAGAACATAAACTATAGGGGTCAAATCTTGACTTTACACATCATTAAGGGGATGGACAGGTCTTTTTGCCTTTTTTAAGAACAGAATAAACGAGATAACCACCCTTAACTTGCTCATAAGAAAGAGAAATTGAGGGGGCTAAAACGAAATTTGATAATAAAAAGGTGATAGTTAAACAATAAACTTTTCGCTTTTTCCACCACCAATACTAAAGGAGAACTTTGTGGTAGTAATAGAAGTAATAATTGCATTAGCAATTTGGTTTGCAAGTGGACATGCAATAAGTAAAATTTATTTTAAGGCTGGATTTAAAGACACGCCAATATTTGTTTTTTGGATTCCGGCATTGAACTTGGCATTTTTGTTTTATTTAGCTTTCTCAGAATGGCCTAGATTTAAGGGGAATGTATAATGGGTTTTATTATAGCTATCGCAATTTGGGCATTGATAGCGTTTGCAGGTTGGCGCGTATTTACTAGAGCTGGTTTTAAAGGCTCGATGGGTTTTCTTTTTTTAGTTCCTATAGTTAATTTTATAGCATTGTTATATTTAGCTCATAAAGATTGGCCTATTGAGAATGCACAAAATTAGTAAGAGCTTAAAGAATAAGTAATTCATAAGTCGGTAAAGATTGTGATATAAGCTATTTATACCCTCTAAAAGCGTAGCGCCTCATACCCTCTTTGTGAATTAGTCTTTAGATTATGAAGAAGGCATTAACTTGGGATACGCTAGGCGCTGGCTTTAAGGCCAAAGAGGGGAGCTCTAAATAATTAAGATGGCTGTCACATTAAACGTAAAACATCGGCGGATTAGCACTCTAATACACGCCGATGTTTATAACCTATAAAATATATACCTTGCTTGTAAGGTATTTGGCCTTAGTCTGCTTTGCGGTAAAGGCTTATTAAGCATATTGATAAAAGTAATGTTGCAATCATACCTGAAGCGCCAGCAACGCCTGATGGAAGGAACCCATCACGGCCAAAAATAATTAATATAGCATTGGCAAGCATTGCAACACCGCCTGCAAGGGCTGTAAGGCTACCAATGGCTTTGCCACCTTTAGCAATAAAAGATAGGCCAAATACAAGGGCTGCTAAGCCTAATAATAATTTAGCTGCATAGTAAATCATGAATGATAAAGACACTACACCACCAATTAATGGTTGTGCGCCTTCTACTGCGCCCGCTACTTTTCCAAATGTTGAAAATAAAGTTAGGCCAATACTTACTTGTATTATGTTAAGAACAGCGCTAAATGTGATTGCCGACCAGCCTAGTTGAGAATTTTTTGCTTGCAGCATAGCTGCACCTGCAAATGCAACAAGTACTGTGAACAGCACCGCTTCTAGACCCCATGCGTACTGCCTTGAAAAGCTAATTCCGCCACTGTAAAGCGCTGTAAAAATAGCCTGTGTTATCGCTAACGCCAACAATAAAGATGCTGCAATTAGGGTGGTGCGTTTATTCGTAAATTCCATTAAGGACCTCTTATAATTTATATTTGACGCTTTAAATGATGCAAAAGCTTTCGAACTTGCAGGTATAAGACAGGTGAAACTATTTAATTATTTCGTTTAAAATTATAAAAATATTTTGTATCAAATAGTGGCAACTAATTTAGCAATGTTATAACTAGTTAAAGTTAGTAACATTGCAAACTGCCTTAATACTAAACTAACTAGATAAAAGCCTAAAATGAGACCAGTCACTCAAGGCCGATATAGTTTGCGCTGTAGGTGGGGCCACATAGATTAAACATGTAATAGCTATAATCGAAGCCAATGTAATTAATTTATTATCAAATTCAGCCACTTTTAGAGCCGATCCAAATGACCGTTTTATTTCAACATTACTTAAATCTACGCTGTAAATTTCATCGAGCAATAAATGAATGAAGCCGCCTAGTAAAATAAACCCACCTGTTAACCAGGCAAAAGTTGCCGAATAAAGGGTTGATTGGTCATTCAATTGCCATGTTACTTGTGTTGTTAACAACGCGCAAAGCAGTATAAATAATAAAGAGTGGCAACTGCCTCTATGTACTGTGATCCATTCAAAAATGGGCCTGACAATATATTTCATAAATCCATACACTAACAAAGGCACTACAATTAACTCGACAAAACTAATTTGAATAGTTAGCTCCGTGGTAATGTAATGCATTACTATTAATACTGTACTTAGCGCAAATAAGTTAAAAATAGTATCGAGTGATGTGGAGTTATCAGAGTCAATGTCGGGTAATAAGCCGCCAATGGAGCCTAAAAACCACAACCAAAGTGCGCCGTTTAAATCAATGTGATCTGCAGATAATAATGTGGCTGAACTTAAGCCGGTGATGATAACAGCAGTATTTAGATGAGTATAGAAGTTTGCCATTGTATATCTTGATAGGAAAGTAGGTTTGCATTTTAGCAATTGAAAACTTAATTGTTCAATATACTTAAGAGGATCTTATTTTTTAACTCGCCATAAAAGGCAACATTTCCGCGGCCTGTTTCTTTTACCTGGTAGAGCATTTGATCTGCGTTGAACATTAATTTAAGTAGTTCATTGCCATCGTTAGGGGCCACTGCAATACCTATGCTTGCGCCTTGCACAATATCGTTACTTAGCAAGCCGTTAATTATTTCTTGGCTTAATTCCTGATCGTTTAAATAAGCAGCTATAGTCGCTGTTTTTTCAACGGTATGGGCTAGCTGTTGGACAAGTAGATAGTTGGTGTTTTTCTTTTCTTTAAGGTCCGAGTAATACGACAGCATTGACGACACTATTGATACCACAATAGCAACTAAGGCTATAGATAAAGCGACTCGTAGGTAGAGTTTTTGGCTAATAATTTTAATCAAACGTGTATACCAATTTTACTGTATCTGTAACGTGCGACAAGCGGATATAGCCATTTGCAATATCTTTTGTAACTCTCAGATATATTTTGTCTCATTTGCAAATAATTACAATGTTATATTGTTGCAATAAATAGTTGTTATAGTATAACATTCGATAAATTCTAATTTATGAAAGAGCTTGAATGTGACAACACACGTACCGGTTAACCACTCACCTAATAAAGATTTTACAATTGCAGAACAATCAAACGCACAAAAAAATGACAGCAATAGTGCGACTCACAAAGCCATTATTGAAGTGGACTCGCTAAGTTTTAGTATTAAAAATAACGCCATTTTAAAAAACTTAAATTTTATTGTTGGCTCAGGCGAAATTTATGCACTACTTGGCGGTAACGGTGCGGGTAAGTCAACCACGTTAAAAACGTTACTGGGTTTTAATAAACCAACGCAAGGCTCAGTAAAAGTAGCGGGTAAAGAGGTGAGCAAAGCACTTGACTTTGTTCGCGGCAAAACGGCGTATTTACCTGAGTCTGCAACGTTATACCCGCATTTAACAGCACGCGAAAACGTAGAATATTTTTTATCACTTGCTGATATTAATAAAACAGACGAACAGATTAATGCCGCGTTTAACCGTGTAGCGCTGCAACAAGCTGCATGGGAGCGTCCTATGCAAACGTATTCTAAAGGCATGAGGCAAAAAACCGCGATTGCACTGGCTATTTTACGTGAAGCCCCGATATTTTTACTTGATGAACCTACCTCGGGCCTTGACCCTGTTGCCATAGATGAGTTTAACCAGTTAGTTCGCGAGCTTGCATTAACGGGTGCTACTATTTTAATGGTTACGCATGATGTATACGGAGCCTGCCAAGTAGCTAACCGTATAGGGTTACTAAGAGCGGGCGAGCTGGTGGGCGAATTTGACGCGCCAGAAAACGGACGCATTGATACCGAACAAGTGCACGCAGCCTTTGCGCAAAGAGGCGCGTAATGAGTATAAATAACTTTTCAAAGGTGGTTATAGTTGCCAAAGATGAATGGCGCTATTGGCTTCGCTCAAAACTAGCAATGTCCGTTTTAGCCATTGGCTTATTGCTTACGCTTTCATCGGTTGTGGTGACCGCAATTACTATGCTTGAACTAAGCCATGATCGCCATGAACTGCAATCAAATGCCGAGCAAAGTTTTGTTGATCAGCCCGATCGTCACCCACACAGAATGGTGCACTATGGGCACTATGCCTTTAGAACGCCTTCACCACTGAGCACCCTCGACCCAGGTATTGACGCATACACAGGTAACTCAATATTTTTAGAAGGACATAGGCAAAACAGTGCAATGTTTGCCGATCAACGCCAAGGTACAGCGCTTACTAAATTAGGTAGCTTAACGCCTGCTTTTATAGTGCAAACATTAGCGCCGTTACTGCTTATATTAATTGGCTACAGCTCTATTAGTCGTGAGCGTGAATCGCGAACGCTGTCGTACTTATTAGCGCAAGGCACGTCGGGTATTACGCTTATTGCCGGTAAAGGTTTAGCGCTGCTTTCGGTAGTGGGCTTAGTTATTGCGCCACTGGCTGTATCGGCTTTGTTTACGGTATTTGCGGGTGAAAGCTTATTAGCAGTTGCCAGTTTTGTTTTAGGTTACGCTTTATATTTAACTGTGTGGGTATTACTGATTTTACTCGCATCGAGCGTGTTTAGTAAAAACAGTGGTAGTTTTACGGCGCTTGCGTTTGTATGGATTTTACTGTGTATTGTTATGCCGCGCGTAGCAAGTACTACGGCCTCAACGGCTGTGCCATCTGCCGGTAAAATAGAAACCGATTTTGCTGTTAAAGCCGAGCTTAGAAAACTAGGCGATGGCCATAACACGAACGACCCTGCATTTAAGCAATTTAAACAATCACTCCTTAAAAAGTACAACGTAAATAGCATTGGTGAGCTGCCGGTAAACTTTAGAGGTTTAGTAGCCAGTGAATCAGAGGCTAAACAAGCCAACGTACTAAACCAATTTGCTGAGCAACGTATGCAAAGTGAACTTAAGCAAACGCAGGTATCGCGTTATTTTGGTTGGGTATCCCCTATGGTGGCTATTCGCACGCTTTCTATGATTGTGGTGGGTACAAGTATTGAAACGCATCATCGCTTTTTACGCGAAACTGAGCAACTTCGCTTTGATTTTGTGCAAGGGCTTAACAAAATTCACATTGAAGAGCTTGATTACAAAGATGATATGAACCGCAATGCTGATGCCGCAGCCACTAAAAAAGCACGCGTAAGCGCAGAGAACTGGCAAATACTACAAGACTTTAATTTTAATGTAGACAGTGCAGATGTTCGAGCACAAAGAAGTGTACCTGCGTTTTTACAGTTATTACTGTGGATTGTAGTACTTGTGGGCGGTATTAAATTGGTAGGAAAACGTTTGTTATGAGCTATTTAATTACACAACTTATACGTGAATGGGGCTTTTTACTGCGCCAAAAATACGTAGTGGTATTACTACTGTGTAGCCTTGTTTTATCGGGTTTTGCTATTTACAGCGGGTTAAGCGAAGTAAGCGCACAGCAGCAAACAATAGAGCGCTTAAAAGCAGCAGATCAAAGCGACCGCGCTAAAGTACAGAAAAAGCAAAGCGATGCAGGCATGTTGGCTTATTACAGCTTTCATTTAACGTACTGGCAGCCATCTAACCTGGCATTTGCTGCTTTAGGTGAACGCGATATATTCCCATGGAAACACCGCATTAATTTATTAGCGCTTGAGGGGCAAATTTACGAAAGCGATGCACAAAATGCTGAGCTGGCTCAAGCCGGTAAAATAGATTTTGTGTTTGTAATTAGTGCGCTAGCGCCACTGGTTATTATTTTGCTGTTTCATGATTTATTTGCAAGCGAGCGTACCAGCGGTAGGCACGATTTATTAGTCACTACAGCTAAGTCTTACTTTGCTTTGTGGGGCGCTCGTATAACCGTAAGGTTTGTAGCAATAATAGTGTGTTTAATGCTGCCATTTTTTGTAGGCGGATTTATAGCTAGGGTAAGCACGTATGAAGTGGCGTATGTATCGCTGTTGTGTATTGCCTACCTTGCATTTTGGACTGCACTAAGCGTGTGGTGGGGTAAAAATGCAACCAGTGCGCCACGTGTTGCCTCTAGCTTAATTGGTTTGTGGGTGTTGTTTGCTTTTATTATTCCTATTTTAGGCGACCTTGCTATAAACAAGTCGGTGGATTCGCCTAAAGGTGGCGACATTATGCTTACTCAACGCGAGGCTGTAAACGATGCGTGGGATTTACCAAAATCTGCCACTATGCAGCCTTTTATTAAAGAGTATCCAGCGCTTGCACCATATATAGATATGAACAGCGAATTTGAATGGAAATGGTATTACGCATTTCAACAAATGGGCGATTTAAAAGCGGCAAAGCTTTCAAAGGCCTATCGCGACGCAGCCGCTAGAAAATACGAATTAGCCGGTTTTGTATCTTGGATTTCGCCACCGTTGTTATTACAGCGTAGCTTAACCCGTGCAGCCAATACCGATTCAATTGCCGCGTATACTTATGAGCAGCAAATTAGGGATTATCATCAACAATTGCGCGAGTTTTATTACCCGTGGTTATTTTACAAAGGCGACCCAACTAAAGCAGCCCTTAAAAACATGCCACGCTTTGAAAACACTACGCAAAGCAGCAACTAAAAATACAGCGCTAAACGTACCTGTTTAGCGCGATTAATATTACTACATAACTATAAAATACTTACATTACTCACAAGGTTCACAATGAAAACCAATTCAAAAGGGCTTAAGCTCACCTATTTAAGTACTTGCTTAGTAAGCTTATTTAGCAGCCACGTTATGGCCGCTGAGCAAAACCTGCAAAGTAAAAGCGTAAAGGATGACGCAATTGAAAAAGTAACCGTTGTTGCATCTCGCCAAGCTTATCAAGGTAACTTTAGCCCTTTAGAAACACCTCAGTCAGAGCTTAAAATTGATTTAGAAGCCCTTGAAAACGCAGGCGCAGTAAGCCTTGACCAAGCGCTTGATTTATCAGCCTCGGTTGCGCGCCAAAACAACTTTGGTGGGCTGTGGAATAGCTTTTCGTTACGTGGCTTTGTAGGTGACGAAAACCTGCCAAGTAACTACTTAGTAAATGGCTTTAATGCAGGACGTGGCTTTGGAGGCTCACGTGATTTGTCGGGTATTGAGTCAGTAGAGGTTTTAAAAGGCCCGCGCGCTGCTTTATTTGGCCGTGGTGAGCCTGGTGGTACTGTAAACCTTGTTACTAAACGCCCAATGTTTGACACCGCAGGCGAAATTAAGGTCTCTATAGGTAGTTTTAATACTTACCGCGCCGATGTTGATTACACCACAGCCCTTAACGACGACGTAGCAATTAGATTGGTTGGTTTTTACGAAGACGCCGAAAGCTTTAGAGATACCATCGAAACCACTAAACAAGGCTTTAGCCCGTCAATCGTGTGGAATATTAATAATAGCAGCCAACTAATATACGAGCTTGAATATAGCGACCAAGAAGTACCGTTTGATAGAGGTGTATTAGCCATAGATGGTGAGCTTGGCCTTATACCTGGAAGTCGCTTTTTAGGTGAGCCGGGCGATGGCCCAATTGAAGCCGATGTACTAGGGCACCAGTTAGAGTATATTCATGACTTTGATGATAACTGGAGCATTTTATTTGGTGCCAACTACCGCGATACTTCTTTAGAAGGCTTTGCAACCGAAACCGGCTTTGGTGGTGTAGTTAATGGCGAAGTAAACCGCTTTAGACGCTATCGGGATTACGATTCTACTTATCAAGTACTGAGAGCTGAAGTGAGCGGTAATGTTAACGTAGCAGGCGTTGAAAATCGTTTAATAATTGGGATAGATGCCGATAAATTTGAAAATGATCAATTTGCACTGCGTGTACGTGGCGATCAATACATTAATGTATTTAACCCTGTTTACGGCGCCTACGAATTACCAACGCCAACATCAAATACTGACCGCGTAGAAATTCAAGAATCTGTAGGGTTATTCATTCAAGATCAAATAAGCCTAACCGATAAGTTAGATATACGTATTGGTGCACGTTTTGATGATTACGAGCAGCGCTTAAATAACCGCTTAACTAACACCAAAACTAAACAAACGCAGTCACGCGTGAGCCCGCAGTTTGGTGTGGTTTATCAAGCAAGCGATTATGTATCTGTTTATGGTGCTTACGGTGAAAACTTCCGTCCGCTTTCGGGGGCCGATGCCAATGGCGATGGTTTTGAGCCAAACCAATCTAGCTCTGCAGAGGTGGGTGTTAATTTTACATTAAACGATGGCGCATTATTTGGTACTGTTGCTGTGTTTAAAGTACAGCAAGACAACATGCTAGTAGTAGACGATGCAACAGCGTTTACTTACGCAGCCATTGGGGAAGCACAAAGTAAAGGCATAGAAATAGACCTAACGGGCGAGCTTACCGATACGCTTGAAGTTTGGGCGTCGTATGCCTATGTTGATGCAACAATCGAAAACTCATTTTTTGATGCTAACTTTGGTTACACAGTAGAAGCGGGTGCATCACTATTAAACGTGCCTGAGCAACAGCTTAGTTTACAGTTAGTGCAATCTATAGCGCTTTACGGTAAAGCCATTAAGTTTGGTGGTGGTTTATTACATGTGGGCAAGCGTAACGGCTTTTTTGGTACCGACTTTGAGTTACCAAGTTACACAACAGCGCGTGTTTTTGTAAACTACGATGTGACAGACGAAATTGGCATTGCGGCTGAGATAAATAACCTGTTTGATGAAACGTATTACACAAACTCGTTTGCCGATGCGTGGGTACAACCTGGTACACCAAGAAACGTTAAGTTTTCTGCTTCATATAAATTTTAAATTTACGCACGACTTACACTGAAAAGGCTGCTTTTGATAGCAGCCTTATATACAGTTAATCTCTCATAATAGTATTAAATACTAAAAGGGGACATAACCGTCTGGTACTGATTTTGGCGTAGTCCAGCGCTCTTTTGCATCTATATGATTACGTTGTGCACCATGGGCTGGTAAGCGGCCTCGGTCACCAAATAACCACATTACAAAATTTGTTCTATCACCTGTTAGGATAGGTTTAGCAGCATGAGCAACATTACCTCTGTGTATCATTGCACAACCCGGTTTAAAACTGAGCTGAGTGACTTTACCTGTTTGTTGGTCATAAAAGTCGAGTTCTGAACCTGTAAATTTTTCTTCAGGTAAATTTAAATTAATATTTAACGTGACCGCTGACGCATCGGTATGTGGGCGAATAGAAGCATCTGTGTTGGGATCGTAGTAAATAGAAAACCCAAATGTTTGCGTGTCATAACCCATAATCTCAGGGAACAATAAGCGAGAAATGGGTCTCATATAATTGTTTAAGACCTCGTTGTAAAATGCCTGAAAACTTGGCGCTGCTAAATAACCACTTGAACGCTTATCAAGCATGACGCCACGTCTGTTTAATACAATTCCGTATGGTGGGCGCATAGGGATACCAGAGTTCCACACTTGCTCAAGGTAACCGCGTAAATCAGATAAACGCTCAGGGTCAAAAAATTGAAACTCGTACACATCTGGTGCTACTTCTTTAAGAAGCGATTTAACCAAATGTTCTTTAGTCGGATCTTGCCAAGCTTTAGTAATCGCTTCGCGTAAGTTTTTATCAAGCAAAGAATCATCGAGTGTAAAAGCTGATTGATTAAGTTCGCTTAGTTCCCATTCACTCCAAGCATTTGTTATTAATTCGTTATTGTTTGACCAAAACTGTTGAACTGAATGCTCACGGTTTAACATAGCTTGACGTGTTGGTAAATCAAGTGCTCTGGCTAGTTGTAATTGATTAGTTTTCATATTGTGTCACTCCAGTTATTGAATACAGGTTTAACAATCTAGGAGTCTATTTTATTGATATGATTAAAATTAATAAATATCACTTTAAAGTAAACAGTATATATAAAAAATTAATAATAGATGGGGCTTAAGCTTGAAAGGCTACACAAAATGCAGCCTGATTTAACAGCAGCTATTAATGGGTGACTCTGTCGCCCCATATATCTTCAAGACGGCTGTCGCGACCACATCGCCAACGATATGTGTTGTAGCGAATAGGATTATTTTTATAATAATCCTGATGGTAGCTTTCTTTTCCTTTAATGGGATAAAAAGTGGAGGCGTTTAGTATAGGCGTTACTACTGTTTGATTAGGAAACTCATTCACAACGGCCAGTTTGGTTTGTTCAGCTATTTTACGTTCTTGCTCGTTAGCTACAAAAATCGCGCTTAAATAGCTAGGGCCTTTATCACAAAATTGGCCTTTTGCATCAAAGGGATCAATATTCACCCAATAGTGATCAAGTATGCCTTTGTAGCTGACTACTTGCGGGTCGTAAGTAATTTGTACTGCCTCGTAATGGCCTTTGTGGTTACCACTGTAGGTTGGGTTTTTAAGCTTACCTCCTGTGAAGCCTGATATTACATCTTTTACACCTTCAAGCTTTTCAAAGTCGCTTTCCATACACCAAAAACACCCACCGGCTAAAACCGCTTTTTCGGTTTTTGCAGCATGAGTAAAAGTGCTAAATAAAATTGCGGCAGATGTTAATGCAAGCGTAAGTGATTTTTTCATATAATAATCTACCTCTAGTGTGAGTTTAAATACATATTCTTTATAGCTAGACCTGCTAACTGTTATTACTATTTCATTGCTTTAGCAGGCTAGATGCAAAGTAATGTACGTAATACTTTGTAGTTAAAGCCACATTTTGAATAAGTAACCCACATAACACTATGTTGTATTATTAAAGCGTGTTTATTAAAGTGAAAACATTGATGAATAAATTAGCAGGTGTTAAATGAACCAGTTAACCGAAAAATCGATAAGTTGCCCGTATTGCGGCGAAAGCATTGAAGTATTACTTGATGCGGCTGATATTGATGAACAATATATAGAAGACTGCCAAGTATGCTGTAAGCCTATTTCGTTTGTTGTATTTGAAGACGACGATGAGCTCAAAGTAAATGTATACAGTGAAGACGATACATTTTAAATTGGCGTTAATTATAAAAAAGGCTGCTTAGCTGCAGCCTTTTTTATTGATGGAGCGTTAGCTATTTTGCTCTCGAGCTAGCTGGTTAGGGAGTAGCTCTTCAATAATTTCACGTGCTGGTAATGTGTAACGTGTACCATCAAACATAACAGAGGTAAATTCGTTAATGTTAGTGATTCCGGTTAAGGTCCAACCTTCACCACGTTTAGGGCAGTAAACTGTAGTTGTTGGTTGTATCACTTTAAAGTCGTCACTCATGCTTGGCTGCTCTCAATTTAATGCTTGTTAATATGTAATGGTAAGTTAATAATACGCGTTCATAAAGTGCTATTTAATTTTGTATTACAACATGTATAAAAATTTGGCTACACCTCGTGTCACGCTTCGCTTAATATCCCATAAAGATGCTGCCAGTATGCATGCTATTTTAAATAATCCTCTTGTTAGCCAGTTTAATGACTACACAACACCCCTTAGCAAAAGTGAAATTAAACAATTAATACAAAATGATATAAGCGGCTATTATGAGGGAGAAGTTATACGCTTTACGATTAAACAGAATACCCTCAATAAAGTAATTGGTAGTTGTGGTCTGTATAAAATTAATAAAGAAGCAAGAACCGCATTTTTAGGTTTTGAATTAGATCCTGAATTTTGGCAACAGGGCTACATGAAAGAAACGCTGCAAACTTTAATCCCAAAACTTGTTATGCATTACGAGTTAATAATGCTTTACGCAGAGGTTAACAAAGCTAATACGGCTTCGTGCAAGTTGCTTGAGGGACTAGGGTTTACTAATAACGAAAATATTTGGTTTTGTAGTCTTAACAATAATTAGTAAAAAGAGATATACATGTCGTTAAAAATTAATAAAAACTATCTAATTAACCTCGGATTAGCAGTCATTACGTTAAGCTTACTTATTTTAGGCGGCCGCTACTACAATCATTATGTATCGGCTTATACAGACATTACACTTGATTCAAAAATTTTAAATGAATCGCGTAAGGTATTTATTAGGCTACCCGTTAACTACGATACCAATAAAGTTTATTCGTTAATAATAAAAACCGATGGTAACTTTAACCTAGATACGTGGAATGAAACATTAGCGTCATTCTCAAACAAAGCACAGGCCGAGCAAGCTATATTGGTATCAATCCCTAACTTGTTTTTTACGGCTACTCGAAATCGTGATTTGGTACCTCCTTATGCTCGCCAAGACGTTAATACCCAAGCGCCTGCAACAAACAATATAGAACCCAACGGAGAAGCAGATAAGTTTTTACAGTTTATAGAGTTAGAATTATTACCTTATTTGACTAATCGATTTAAATTAAACAATAACCGTATTTTAAGTGGTTTTTCTGCTGGTGGCAGTTTTGTGCTTTATACGCTTCATACTAAACCGGATTTGTTTAATGGCTATTTTGCGTTTAGTCCTGCCGCCTGGTATGACGATATGACGGTAGTAAACAAAGTTGACTCGTTTTTAAAGGCGTCGAATAAAATGTTTAAAAAGCCAACGTATTTGTTTTTATCGGTAGGTGAGGAAGAGCATCCGCTTATGTTAGAGGCGTATAGTAATTTAGAGCAAGCATTAAAGGCCAGCCCTAACGAGCACTTAAAGTGGGAATCTATTATTAATCCCAATGCGGAACATAACGATAATCCAAGACTAAGTGTTGCAGATGCGTTAGGTGGATATCAAAAGTTTTTAAATAAAAGGCCTTAATATGTTGCTAAACCAAACGTTGTAAACAGCCTACAAAATATATATACAGGTTTGCTTTAAGTAAATTTATGTAAACCCCGTAAAGAACACATCATACAATTTATGGTAAAAGCTAATCTTAGCAGGTGATTGTATATGAGAAATAATAAGCAAGAGTGAGGTTAGGGTACAGCGCCCTAAGTCACTAGAGCGCGAAAGGGTAATTACTTTCTACAATTGATATCTAAAACCAAATGCAATGCCGTCATCTTCTGACTGCTCCATTTGTGCTTGCTGATCTTTATCATTGCTTTCAAAGTCACTAAAATCTTTACGTGCTTCTATATACGCAATTGTGTCTTCGTCAATTAAATAATGAACACCAATAACAGCAAATTGACGTTTAAATACATCGTTCGGATCGGTATTAAAGTTTGGCTGAATTACGTAATCATCGCCTGCATTCCAAAGCGTTTCGCATTCTTCTTCGGTAATGTCACTAACGTCACAGGTATAAAACTCGCTGTTTTTGAGCTGTGCTTGCAGTGTAAAACTTAAGTCATTGTAGCTATTACGATATTGAATAAGTTTATCGCCTCGGCCTGTACCGTTTACTGCGCCATCGTCTTTGTTATAGGTATAAACACCCGCTGCATTACCATCCCATACAAAGCTGTTATTTGTGCCATAAACAACGTCGTACCATGCACCCCATTGCTTACCAATTGTAATTTGGCCGTATTTATCATGCGAGAGGCCGGCATAGCCTAAACGGTTATATAAAAATTCATCCTGGATTGATTCAAAGCGGTTGTTGTAAATAATATCGCTACTACCTACAGGGTTTACACCCCATTCAACTAGTCCTAGGGCTTTCCAGCCGTACTTAAGTTTTCGGTCAATTTTAAAATTTATACGGGATGTACCGTTCACGACTTCAGTTTGGTTTTGCGTATTTATAACTCTTACGTCTATAAAACCACCTACACTCATTGAATTGCGTTCGTCCGTGTATATGTTTACTTCAGAGAATACTGAAGGGCTAACCATTATTGCTATTAGCATTGATGTTAGTTTCAATTTCATTGTGTGTTTCCTTGTGTGCGATGTGGTCAATCATAAGTGCAGGGCACACTAGCAAACACCTTTGTTTGTCAAAAGTGAAAAAACATCATCGAAATTTTATACATAATAGGTAGACATTCACGCTGAGTTAATTGTGTTTTTAAGTTGTTATGAATGTGTATTTTTATAGTAAATACACAAGTAGTTTGAAAATTTACAACCTTAAAAACATTTAATTATTGTGATGATTTTTCAAGTTAGCTATTAATTATGTTTCTAGTATAAAAACTCTAATTCTTATGTTTTTCAATTAAATAGCATAACCTTACTTAATTTTTAAAAATTTATATGAGCATGGCTATCTAACCTTAAATTTAATATTAACAATGAGGTAAATACCAAAATAAAATTAGAAATCTATACTCTTAATCATTAAGTTTTGGTGCTTGGTAAGTTTGATTTTTGATAGAAAAATAGGCCATTTTGGTTTAAACTGCGCGCAATTTAAATACATCCTGTCTCCCTTGGAGGGTAGCGCTATTATTAGTACAGCTAACATCACCATGCAATTTGGTGCTAAACCGTTATTTGAAAATATCTCAGCAAAATTTGGCGAAGGAAACCGTTACGGTTTAATTGGTGCAAATGGTTGTGGTAAATCAACATTTATGAAAATACTCAGTGGTGAACTAGAGCCATCTTCGGGTAACGTAAGCACTGATCCAAATGAGCGTGTTGCTAAACTAAATCAAGACCAGTTTGCTTACGAAGAATACTCTGTAATTGATACTGTGATCATGGGCCACAAAGAGTTATGGGCTATTAAACAAGAACGTGATCGTATTTATTCTTTACCTGAAATGAGTGAAGAAGACGGTATGAAAGTAGCCGATCTTGAAACTGAATTTGCTGAAATGGATGGTTACTCAGCCGAGTCTAAAGCGGGTGAGCTTTTATTAGGTGTTGGTATTGCTACTGAGCAGCACTATGGTCCTATGTCTGAAATTGCACCGGGTTTTAAACTGCGAGTGTTACTTGCACAGGTTCTGTTTTCTGACCCTGATATTATGCTACTTGATGAGCCTACCAATAACTTGGACATTTACACTATCAAGTGGTTAGAAGATGTATTGAATCAGCGCGATTGTACTATGATCATCATCTCGCATGACCGTCACTTCTTAAACTCTGTGTGTACACACATGGCCGACATAGATTACGGTGAGCTACGTATTTATCCTGGTAACTACGACGAATACATGTTTGCAGCAACGCAAGCACGTGAACGCCTATTAAGTGAAAATGCTAAGAAGAAAAGTCAAATTGCCGAGCTCCAGCAGTTTGTATCACGCTTCTCGGCTAATGCTTCAAAAGCTAAACAAGCCACATCGCGTGCCAAGCGTATCGACAAAATTCAGTTAGACGAAGTAAAAGCATCATCTCGTCAAACACCATTTATTCGTTTTGACCAAGAAAAACAACTGTTCCGCAACGCGCTAGAAATGACAAGTATTAGTCAAGGTTTTGAAGACAATACTCTATTCTCAGGCCTTGAAGGTTTAGTTGAAGTTGGCGAGCGTATTGCCATAATTGGTGAAAATGGCGTAGGTAAAACAACGTTACTTAACACGTTAGCAGGTAAACTTACACCAAAGGCAGGTGAATTTAAGTGGTCTGAAAACGCTAACATTGGCTACTATGCGCAAGACCACGCTGACGAATTCGAAAAAGACATGAACTTGTTTGAGTGGATGGAGCAATGGCAGCAAGAAGGCGACGATGAACAAGTTGTTCGTAGTTTCTTAGGTCGTATGTTGTTCTCACAGAACGATATTAAAAAGTCGGTAAAAGTAATATCAGGTGGTGAGCAAGGCCGTATGTTGTTTGGCAAAATTATGATGCATAAACCAAACATACTTTTAATGGATGAGCCAACCAACCACATGGATATGGAATCGATTGAAGCACTAAACTTAGCGCTTGAAGCATATGAAGGCACTTTACTTTTTGTATCGCATGACCGCCAGTTTGTCTCTTCTGTTGCAACCCGTATATGGGAAATTAAAGACGGTAAAATAATCGATTTTAGAGGTAATTACTCTGAGTACCTAGCAAGTAAAGAAGCGTAATTACGTTGCAATTTCAGATTTACAAAAAGCCATGTTTAACATGGCTTTTTTTGTTTTTGTTGTGTATTAATTATTTATAAAAAATTAGCCTTTAATCTTCATTTAATACCATCCGAACCTCGCAAATTAAAAGTGTTTGGGTATAATACCCGCCTAAAACCGGACATAAGTCCGCTATTTTAAAATACATTACTGAGGAGTATTTATGACTGTTGGCATTATTATGGGTTCTAAGTCAGATTGGCCAACCATGGAACACGCTGCACTGATGCTAGAGCAGTTTGGTATTAAGTACGAAACCAAAGTTGTATCTGCACACCGCACTCCTCAATTACTTGCTGATTATGCAAGCTCTGCTGCAGAACGTGGCATTAAAGTTATTATTGCCGGCGCAGGTGGCGCAGCCCATTTACCGGGTATGGCAGCGGCTTTTACATCTGTTCCTGTTTTAGGCGTTCCTGTTAAATCAAAGGCATTAAATGGTGTTGATTCTCTATTGTCAATTTGCCAAATGCCAAAAGGGGTAGCAGTAGGTACCTTAGCAATTGGTGAACCAGGCGCTGCAAACGCAGGCTTATTAGCCGCACAAATTTTAGGGTGCCATAACCCCGACATTTTTGAAAAAATCGAAGCGTTTCGTAAAAATCAAACAGACACAATATTAGCCAACCCAAACCCTGCAGAGTAAAAATGAATATTTTAATTTTAGGTGCAGGACAACTTGCACGTATGATGAGCCTTGCAGGCGCACCGCTTAATTTGAATGTAGTTGCCTACGATGTGGGAACTAAACAAATTAAGCACCCGCTAACGGGTGAGATTTACACAACTACACTTGAACAAGCTATTAGCGACGCTGATGCAATCACGGCAGAATTTGAGCATATTCCTGATGATGTATTAACGCTATGTTGCAACAGTAATAAGTTTTATCCGGGTAAAGCCGCGATTAAAACGGGTGGCGATAGAGCACTAGAAAAAGCGTTACTTAACAAAACCGGTGTTGAATGCGCGCCTTATCAGTTAATTACAGAAAAAGTACATTTGGAGTTGGCCGCTAAAAACCTGGGTAAGCCACTTGTTATAAAAACCTGCCAAGCAGGGTACGATGGTAAAGGGCAGTGGCGTTTAAAATCTGATGATCAAATTGATGAAATTTGGTCTGAAATGGCTGAGTTTATAGCATCGGGAACACAAGATGCACCGCATACCATTATTGCTGAAAAAATGATCCCGTTTGATCGAGAAGTATCGATTATTGGCGCACGAGATAAGCACGGTAATGTTGCAATTTATCCATTAACAGAAAACGAGCACACCAACGGTGTGTTAACACTGTCGGTTGCGGGTAAAAATAACCAAAATGTTGAAGCTCAAGCAAACGATGCATTTACAAAAATTGCAAACGAACTTAACTATGTAGGCGTATTGGCCATTGAGTTTTTTGATGTAATGGGCACACTATTAGTTAATGAAATTGCACCGCGTGTACATAATTCAGGTCATTGGACTCAGCAAGGTTGCCATTGTTCGCAATTTGAAAATCATATGCGTGCCGTTGCAGGTTTACCACTTGGTAATACTGAGCTTAAACATATTACAGCTATGATCAATGTACTAGGACAAGCAAGCATCCCTGCTGAGGTGCTTACATTACCCGACGTGACAAGTCATTGGTACGGTAAAACGGCTAAGCCAGGTCGTAAAATGGGTCATATAAATGTATCGGCTCATAATATGAATGACCTGTCAGATAAGTTAAGCCAATTAACTGATTATTTACCAGAACACGATTACCCGGGAATTTTAAAAACGGCAGAAAAGCTCATTCTAGGTTAGGGTTGGATTTTGTATGGCTAAAGCTTTATGGTCCAGTAGGTTATGATTAGGGAAGCCTTCTTACTGTTTTGCACATGGATGTTATTTAGGGGATTGAGCAGGTCTTAGAAGCAGTTACTGTCCGACTAGTTCAAAACTTAGCGAATACAAACAATGAAATAATAAAAGCCGAGTAAACTCGGCTTTTTTTTGCCTGAAAAAACAAAAACAGGTTACATTATTAAATAATCAAAATTACTTTTTTATAAGTAGGATAATTAAATGAAATTTGATCTAACGTTTGGTGCGTTGCTAACAGCTGCTTCATTGAGTCTCAATGCGTACGCAACCGATACAATTCGTGTTGCAACGTTTAATGTAAGTATGGATGCCACAAATTACACCGCCAAAGGCGAGCCTATTAAAAGTGATGCCTTAGTCAAAGCGCTTACCTCAAACACACAACAGATTAAAAATATTGCAGAAATTATTCAGCGCGTTCGCCCTGATATTATTTTACTGAACGAATTTGATTTTGTTCCTAAAGAACAAGGTATTGATTACTTTAAAACGCATTACTTAGCCGTAAGCCAAAACAAGCAAAAAGCCATAGATTATCCTTATTCTTATATAGCCCCCGTCAATACTGGCCTTGCGACAGAGTTTGACCTAGATAACGATGGTAAAAAAAGTAAAGTAATGGGTGATGCCCAAGGCTTTGGCTTTTTTGAAGGGCATTATGGTATGGCCATATTATCGAAATACCCAATCGATTTTGACAAAATCAGAACGCTTCAAACTTTTAAATACAAAGATATGCCTAATGCAAAAATGCCGTTAATGCCAAAAACAGGCGAGAATTGGTATAACGCTAAAGAGTGGCAAGCGCTTAGGTTAAGTTCTAAATCGTTTTGGGATGTCCCCGTTGTAATTGATAATAAAGCAGTGCATATATTGGCGTCTCACCCTACGCCTCCAGTATTTGACGGCGAAGAAGATAGAAATGGTAAACGTAACCATGACGAAATTAGATTAATTGCCGACTATGTAGCCAATGTAGACTACCTATATGATGATAATGGCACAAAAGGAGGGCTAGAGGCTCAGTCGCGTTTTGTTATTTTAGGGGATTTAAACGCAGCACCAGAAGGTGATAAAGCGCGTTTAGAAACAACAGATCAATTGCTAAAAAATCCATTAATTAATGCACAGTTTGTACCTAAAAGTGCAGGCGCTAAACAGCAATATGAACTTGCCTATGCACAACACTTTACTGCCAATTGGCAAGCACGAGTAGACTATGTATTGCCATCAACTTATGGTTTAGATATTAAAGAAGGCGGGGTATTTTGGCCAGTTGAATCAAACGAACAATATCGCTTAATTAAAGATAGAAGTGCATCAAGCGATCATCGCCTAGTATGGTTAGATTTAGTGATTAAATAATTAAGGCTTAAGTAAACTGAGCTTTACCCTGTTAAATGGCTATTTATCTTAAAAAATTGTATTAACTTTAGTGCTTCTGCTTAAATACCCGTTAATTATAATAACGGTATAGAAGCACTATGATTTTTAATTTTTCTTCATCTAAAACGTTAGTAGCATTAGCTGTTGCCTCAAGCGTAATGCTTGCGGGTTGTAGTGCAACTGCAAACACAGCCTCTACAAATAATGCTTTGGAAAAAAACAAAGTTGAAGCGGTGGTTAGTACACCTGCCGATGTTGGTTCAGAAAAAATAACTTTAAAACAAGCAATGGCCGATCCTGATTGGATAGGCAACCAACCACAAAATGCCTTTTGGGCTGCTGATTCAGCAACAATTATTTATTCTCAAAAGCAACAAGGTAGCACATTACGTGACTTATTTAGCCAGTCTGTAACGTTACAAACTGCAGAACAAATAGCATTAAATAAACTACATACACTGGGTGCTAGAAACGCGGTTTATTCAAACGACAAAGCTCTGCAAGCCTACGTTTTTAAAGGCAATGTGTTTGTAAAAAATATTAAAACTAACACACTGCGCCAAATAACCCATAGCACAGCTAACGAATCTAATCCGCAGTTTTTAAACGATGGTACATTGGCTTATCGCCAAGGAAATATATTTTTTAAAGTTGATTTAGTAACGGGGTTAACACAAGAAATTGCTAACCTAAAACTTGCTGATAAACCAAAAGGAATTAGCGAGCCAAGTTCGTACATTGCAAAAGAGCAGCATAAGCTTATTGAATACATTGCTCTTGAACACAAAAATAAAAAAGACCAACACGCACGTAACGCGAAAATAAACGAACAAAATACTTCTGTAGCAAATACAAGTTACTATTTAGGCAAAGGTAATAAAGTTGATAACGTAGAACTTTCACCCAATGGAGATGCGTTACTAGTTGTCGTAAAAAAACAATCAAGTTGGCGAAGTGACACCGATATAATGCCACATTATGTGACTGACGACGCCACCATAGCACCTAAAAAAGTTCGCCGTCGTATAGCTGATGCAAAAGAAGAAACATCGCAAGTTATATACATTAATTTAAATGATAAAACACAAAACACACTAGCGTTTGATTCGCTGCCAGGTTTTGATGAAGATGTATTGGCAAGTGTAAAACAAGAAAATTATGCGCGATTAGGTAAAACCTACGAATCGAAGAACTCACCACGCGCTATTAATTTGATCACAAATTGGGGATTAGGGCAAAGCCCAATAGTTTGGAATAACGATGGTTCGCAAGTTGCTATTATGCTTGAAGCGTGGGACAACAAAGATCGCTGGATTGCGACCGTAGATTTTGAAAACAATAAACTGGTGTCGCAGCATCGTTTACATGACGACGCATGGATCGCTTATGCATTTAATAATTTTGGCTGGTTGAATAACGCAAACACGCTTTATTACCTTTCAGAAGAGTCTGGGTACAGCCAGCTTTATAAAAAACCATTAAACGGTAACGCCGTTGCGTTAACTCAGGGTGAGTTTGAGATATCAAACCCAACAGTTACAAGCGATGATTCTGCTATTTATTACAAAGCTAATGTTGAACACCCTGGTCTATACGAAATTTTCCGTGTAGATCCACAAACAGCTAAAAGTGAAAAAATTACTGATCTAAATGGCATGACCGACTACACGTTAAGTCCAGATGAAGAAAAATTACTGCTTGTTCATTCAAAAATTACTATGCCTAGCGAGCTATATATTGCGGATGCTAAAGCAAATGCAACGCCAACACGTTTAACTAATACAGTATCAAGCGCTTTTTTAGCTAAAAAATTAACTGCACCGAAAATAGTTGCAGTGCCGTCTAGCCATACTGATGCGCCAATATATGCCAAGGTATACTACCCAGCTGATTACGTAGAAGGCGAAGGTGGTAAAAAACGTAAAGCGGTTATTTTTAATCACGGTGCAGGTTATTTACAAAACTCACATATGGGTTGGTCTGTGTACTTTAGAGAGTTTATGTTTCATTCATTATTGGCTGATGAAGGTTACGTGGTAATGGATATGGACTACCGTGCATCTAAAGGGTATGGCCGTGACTGGCGTACAGCTATTTATCGTCAAATGGGCACACCAGAAACGCAAGATTTAGCTGATGGTGTTAAATGGATGGCTGAAAATGCTAACGTCGACACGCAAGCAGTAGGCACCTACGGTGGTTCTTATGGTGGCTTTATGACCTTTATGGCATTATTTACTGCACCAGAATTGTTTCAATCAGGTGCAGCACTTCGCCCAGTAACTGATTGGGCTCACTACAATACTGCTTATACTGGCAATATTTTAAACCACCCAGATGTAGATCCCATTGCATACGAGCGTAGCTCACCTATTTACTTTGCAGAAGGTTTAAATAAGCCATTATTGATAAATGCACCAATGGTAGACGATAACGTATTTTTTCAAGACTCCGTGCGCTTAGTTCAGCGTTTAATTGAGCTTGAAAAAGAAAACTTTGAAACGGCTATCTTCCCAGTTGAACCACATGGTTTTGTGCAACCGTCAAGTTGGTTAGATGAATACCGCCGTATTTATAAACTATTTAAAGACACCCTTTAAATAAACAATGTAAAACGCCACTTTGGTTAAAGTGGCGTTTTTATTTAACCTTTGGCCCTATTTTTATAATATTTAATAACAAGCTCGATGCCTAACAATGATCCACCAATAGCGCCAATTAAATGAGCATCTATTGCAACGGTCGAATTAATAAGCTCGCCAATATCCGCACTTGGACCACTCAATTGCTCATATGCTATTTTTACCCACACACCGATAAATAATAAATACCCCGATTTAAGCCCTTGTGTAATATCTTTTACTGCGCCCCAAATAATAACACCGTGTAACAGCGCGCTTAAACCTGTATAGATATGTATGTCTGGGCAATAAAAATACACGCCTAAACCACACCAAAGCGCTAAAGTGATCGTATTTAGAAAGTACCGGGTAGGGGTAGTATACTCACCATGTAATAACCAAATTAAAAAAATCCCGCTTATATTTAACCCCAAATGGGCCCAATTTGCGTGTACAAATTGGCTAGTAAAAATACGCCAAAGCTCACCTTTGTTAACTAATGTTCGGTTAAATTCTAGTAAATTATTTAAATCAAATGCAGCAAAAATAGTGCTAAAAAGTATCAATAATAAAGGTGGTAAAATATAACGAGGCTGTATAGGTAAATTAAGCATTTTATTGTATTTTTTTAGTATTAATTTTTGCATATTGTGCCCGTTTAACTTTAAGATGCCAATTACCTATTGTAATTAAGTGTTTTTAGTATTTTTTATGCATTTTAAACTTAACTCATTATTTGCTATCGGCTTAGGTGTGCTGTCTTTGCCGGTGCTGTCAAAAGAACCCACAAAAGTAGAAGTTCGCGAACCAGAAGCTACCACATCAATTAGTTCTAAGCAGATTGTTGTAGGTGACAAATACATGGTTGCCGCGGCAAATCCGTATGCATCTCAAGCGGGACAGCAAATATTAGCAAAAGGCGGCAGTGCAGTTGATGCAGCAATAGCCACTCAACTTGTTTTAACACTTGTTGAGCCTCAGTCATCGGGTATTGGTGGCGGTACATTTATGATGTACTACAACAAAGCAAATAATAAGTTAACCAGCTTTGATGGAAGAGAGACGGCCCCTAAAAATGCGAATGAAAATTTATTTTTAAATAAGCATGGCAAAGCGGTCAAATGGATTGAAGCCGTTGTAGGCGGTCGTTCTGTAGGCGTACCTGGTGTTCTACATGCCTTTGCAAATGCGCATAAGCACTATGGTTTATTACCTTGGGAACAGCTATTTAAACCGGCTATTGAACTTGCTGAACAAGGGTTTGTTGTATCGCCTCGATTACATGGTTTGTTAGCTCGCCAGCTAAATCCAGGTGTTATGAGTATGCCAGTTATAAATGAATACTTTTACCCAAATGATAAACTCATTGAGGCCGGTACCGTTAAAAAAAACCAGCCGCTTGCTGATTTATACAAAGCCATTGCTAATGAAGGCATTGATGCGTTTTATAAAGGTGAAAACGCAAAAAAAATGGTAAGTGCGGTACAAAATTCAAAAATTGCACCCGGTAAATTATCTCAGCAAGACCTTGCACAATACAAAAGCAAAGAACGCGATGCTGTTTGTATAAAATACCGTGTTTATAACGTATGTTCTATGGCACCACCAAGTAGTGGCGGTGTGGCTGTTTTACAAATACTAGGGTTACTAGAGCATACAAATATTTCTGCCTTAAAGCCTAACAGCGAACAAGCAATTCACTACTTCAGCCAAGCGTCGCGTATTGCCTTTGCCGATAGAAATGTATACATGGGTGACCCAGATTTTACTGAGGTACCAACTCAAGCGCTATTAAACAAAAGCTACATTAAATCACGCGCAACACTCATAACCGAAAAAGATCAGCATGCAGTTGCCGGTGACCCTGTTAACTACTTAAGTTATGCACAAGATGATTCGTATGAACTCCCTTCAACATCGCATGTCTCTATTGTTGATAGCTTTGGTAATGCAGTATCAATGACTAGCTCAATAGAAATGGCATTTGGCTCTACAGTTATGGTTAATGGTTATATTTTAAATAATCAGTTAACCGACTTCTCACTTTCTCCTCGTAAAAACGGTAAGTTAGTTGCTAATCGTGTAGAGCCAGGAAAACGCCCGCGCAGTTCTATGTCACCGGTTATGGTTTTTAATGAAGATGGTAGCTTACGTTTAGTTGTAGGATCTCCTGGTGGTAGCCGCATTATTGACTACGTCGCTCAAGTAGTTGTTGGCGTTTTAGACTGGAATTTATCGGTGCAAGAAGCTATTAACCTGCCGCGTACTACTAATCGTAATGATTACACCAGCCTTGAAAAAGGCACCGTTATTGAATCACTTGCACCAGAACTCACTTCACGTGGTCATAAAGTGCGTGTGTTAGACCTAAATTCAGGTTTACATGGTGTTGAAGTGAAAAATAATAAGCTGTATGGCGCAGCTGATCCGCGCCGTGAAGGTGTAGCGTTGTCTGATTTAACTAACAATAACGCCACTTTCAAATTTTAAATTATGTATAATACAAACACGACCTATGTGCGTGTTTGTATTCTCAATGGTCTGACAAGTACTATGTTCATTGCATTTAAATTCTGAGCATTGATAATGACAGATCATAACTTAAGACTCCATTAAAGCCTGGAAATATGACAACAAATACTGATCCTAATTACTTATATATTCATCACTCTGGCCCTGGCCTTATTGAAACGCCATTACTAAACAAGGGCAGTGCGTTTAGTAAAAAAGAGCGCGAAAATTTTAACCTTGCAGGTTTACTTCCTCCACGCTTTGAAACCATTGAAGAGCAAGTTGAACGTTGTTATCAACAATACTCAAGTTTTACCGACAATTTAAATAAGCACATATATTTACGTGCCATTCAAGATAACAACGAAACGCTTTATTATCGCTTAGTGCGCGATCATCTTGAAGAAATGATGCCGATTATTTACACCCCTACAGTGGGTGATGCCTGTGAAAAGTTTTCGGATATTTACCGCAGCGCACGTGGCTTGTTTATTTCGTACGAAGACCGTTACCAAATTGACGACATTTTACGTAATGCCACAAAGGGTAAAGTAAAAGTCATTGTTGTGACCGACGGTGAACGTATATTAGGACTAGGCGACCAAGGTATTGGTGGCATGGGTATTCCTATTGGTAAATTGTCATTGTACACCGCGTGTGGTGGCATAAGCCCAGCATATACATTGCCAGTTATGCTTGACGTAGGGACCAACAACGAAAAGCTTTTAAATGATCCTATGTATATGGGCGCACGCCATAAACGTATAGCTCAAGACGAGTACGATGAGTTTTTAGATCTATTTATTAAAGCGGTCAAACGCCGTTGGCCAAATGTATTGCTTCAATTTGAAGACTTTGCACAACCCAATGCTATGCCGCTTCTTAAGCGCTATCGTGAAGAAATTTGTAGCTTTAACGATGACATTCAAGGCACTGCATCAGTAACAGTTGGCTCTTTATTAGCTGCGTGTCGTGTTAAAGGCTCAACTCTTAGCCAACAAAAAGTTGTATTTGTTGGTGCAGGCTCTGCGGGTTGTGGTATTGCTGAGCAAATTATTAGCCAAATGGTATTTGAAGGTATCACTGAAGAGCAAGCACGTAGCCAAGTATTTATGGTTGACCGTTTTGGTCTGTTAACTAATGGCATGGAAGGTCTACGCGACTTCCAACAAGCTTTAGCACAACCAACAAACGCGCTAAATGATTGGACTTACAGTGGTGAATACGCGTCATTGTTAGATGTAATGCATTGTGCAAAACCAGACATACTTATTGGTGTATCGGGTCAGCCGGGGTTGTTTACAGAGCAAGTTATTCGTGCAATGCATTCAACGTGTGAACAACCTATAATTTTCCCGTTAAGTAACCCGTCTAAACAGGTAGAAGCACACCCAGAAGACGTCATTAAATGGACTGATGGTAAAGCATTAGTTGCAACAGGTAGCCCGTTTGATCCCGTTGAATATAATGGTGAAACTTTCCCAATTCCACAGTGTAACAACAGTTATATTTTCCCTGGTATTGGTTTAGGCGTTATTGCAGCTAAGGCTACACGCATTACAGATGCCATGCTTAGCGTGTCGAGTGAAATGCTTGCTGAGTCTTCACCGCGAGCAAACAGCGGAAAAGGCAGCTTATTACCAGCATTAACAGAAATTGAAACGCTTAGTAAACGCATTGCATTTGCTATTGCTAAAAAAGCGATAGAAGAGGGTGTTGCATTGGAAATTTCTGACGATGCTCTGTGGGCAGCCATTGATAAAAATTATTGGTTACCAAAATACCGTAACTACAAACGTTGCAGCGTTTAAGTGGTATAAGTAATTTTATGTAACCCTGCGTTACAACACATAACAAAAAACAGGCGCTTGCCTGTTTTTTTATGCTTGTTCATTTATTGTTAACCCATTAGGCTCTTTAATAGAGCTAATGCAAATCCGCGATCATACTTAATTAAGCAAATTAGTATAAAACAAAAAGGTTTCTATGATGAACACACTAAAACTTTTTCTCGGCAGTGCCATAGCATTAAGCACACTTAGTTTTAATGCCGTTGCCAGCCCAACACCCGATGCACCACACATATATGTGAAAGGGCAAGCGACACTTACCACCATGCCTGATTATGTACAAATGAGTGTGGGTATCACTGAGGTAAATAAAGACCTAATAGCTGCAAAAAACAAAGCCGATATCACTATGGCAAAAGCCATCAAATTAGTAAAAACGTTAGGCGTTAAAGACACTGACATTAACGCAGGACAAATTAATATACACCGTAATACCCAATACAATCGCCAAACTGGACAGCAAGAATTTATCGGTTTCAAAATTACTCGAACACTAACGGTCAAACTTACTGATATAAGTAAATACCCTACGTTATTACAAAGTTTGGTTAATAACGGCATAAACCAAATTAACAATACCCAATTTTTAGCTAGCAACTATAACGAGCTTCATAAAAAAGCTCAAAAAATGGCAATACAAGATGCTAAAAAAGCGGCTAAAGAATTAAGCGACGACTTTGATGTGTCGTTAAAAGGACTATATAACGCATCGTTGAGCCCACTTAATGTTCAAACTCAGCCCTATATGCGTGCAAAAGAAATGGTAATGGCGGATAGTGCACCCGGTAATTATGTCCCGGATGCGTATCACAGTGGAGAAATTAAGGTAACAGCATCTAGTTACGCTATTTATTATATTGAGTAGGAATTATTTTGGTGGTGCTCAAAACGTGCCACCAATTGACTACCTTGTTGCTCATTGATGCGTGTTATAGAATTTAGCATATTACAAATTTCGCGCCTGTCGTACTCGTTAGTCACATTCATGTTTATGTCATCAACAATAGCGAATAAATAATTAAATAAGCTTTCGCGTGCTTTTTCATTATCGTGCGCCACAAATAAAATATTTTTAAATGCTTCTAATACATTTGTCATTACGTAGGCGTCACCTTTTGCATAATGACGAAGCGGCGAAAAGTTATCATGCAGTAACTCATCAAAACTGGTTTCATGTAAATATAAAAGCGGTTTTTTTTCACTGTGCTTAAACGAATAATTTATATCGTTAAGAGATAGGCGCTCAATCAGTAAAATACTCAGCATATCAATTGATTTAACAGCGGTACCTGGATCGTTAATGCCAGGGCTCATTGCTTTTACTGCTATTTCAGATATTTGTGTTAAACCATAGCGGTAGTGGTCGCTAATGTACTCTTCTATATAAAAAATAAAGCAATCTAATATTTTTTCTAAAAGTTCTTCATCGTGGGTTATATCGACATTACATTTTAAAAATGGATAACCTTTTACTGTAAAATATCCTTGGTTAACAGAAATATATAAGTTTATATCGTGCTCTTTTAAAATTGCACACAGTTTATCTGTTTGCACACCCTTATAATAACCCTCTGTTTTACTGCTTATGGAGTGCCATGTTGAAAAATCTGGAAATTCACTAACAGGGGCCTCTTTTTGTCTTTTGATGATCGCCTTAATTTCTTTTTTAGTCTGGCTAAACAAACCATTGAGGACATTATCAACTTGGATAGCGCGTGAAATAGAATGAATAAAAAATACAAATAACCCTAATGAAATCAAACCAAAAATTAAAGCAAATAAAACACCTATAGACGGAATTGCAGTGCTGCCGCCTTCTAACTTATTAATATTTATAAGCATGATAATAGAGTAAATGATACTGCCTAAGTAAAAGCCGAGCACCAGTTGATGAGACTTTCTAGTAATTAAACCGGGCACAACGCGAGGCGATAGACTCGCACTAGCAGAGTTTAAAACCACCATAACCATAGAAAAACTAAATACAGTCAATGAGATAATACTACCTGCAAGCGTACTTAAAATTGTTCGCGCATTTTCTGCGCTATCAACCAAAACCACTGAGATAAAAGACTTCAACTGCTCAACAGGGGCTAAATATTCAACCGACATTGTAATGATGGCAAAAAACAAAAAACCAACAGAAAGCACAGAAGGGTAAAAGCCAATGCTGTTTATCATTTCACGATAACTATCGGCCACTTTACGAGGAACAAACATATAATCCCTATGATTGCGTATAAAATATGGCTATCACCTTATCATAGTTGAACTTTAAACTTGTGATAAAGCCGTTAATTTATATGTTATTATCTGCACAGCTTAACACTGCGCATACTTAATGCGTTTAAAAAAAACTAATAGGAACACACTGTGATTATTTCAACATATGCTGCATTACTCGCTTTTTTTTATATTTATTTAAGCTTTAATGTCATAAAAGTTCGCAGAGCAGAGCAAATATCATTAGGTGATAACGGTAATTCAGTTTTACAACGTGCAATTAGAGCACATGCAAACTTTATGGAATATGTACCTTTTGCCGTTATTTTATTATTTTTAGCTGAATACCAAGGTCTAGCCAGTCATTATTGTCACCTTTTAGGCACATCTTTGTTAATTGGTCGATTTTTTCATAACCTAGGTATAGTAGAAAAAAACTTAAAGTATCGTCAAATAGGGACTGTAGCTACTTTTCTGGTTATGATAATAAGCGCGTTTGTTTTATTACTCACTCGTAATAGCTAATTAAAGTACAGTACATGACTAAAATATTTGTAATAGGCTTACCGAGAACTGGCACAACTAGTGTGTGCCACGCACTACTAGAATTAGGATTACCCACCGCGCACACAGCATACACAAAAGCTAGCTTTGACAATGCAAAAGCTATTGCCGACACCCCCATATTTACTGATTATGAAATGCTTGATAAGCATTACCCAGGGTCTAAGTTTATATATTTGGAAAGAGAAATTGATGTGTGGTTGCCATCCATTAGGCAATTACTCACACGTATGCATACTAATTTAACACGTACAGATGGCGGTTTTAATATTCATATAAAACGGTGTTACTTTGATGTTTTTTCTAATTTATCTCTCGAAAACATTAGTGATGATAGTTACTTAGCAGACTGTTACAAGCGCCACCTAAATGCTGCACAGTATTATTTTGAAAAAAGACAAGCTGACTTTTTATCGATTGATATTGCAAAGGCGGGGAGTTATCAAAAAGTATGTTATTTTTTGAACATACAAAGTGATAAAACTGATTTTGATAAAATGAATATGGGCGGAAAAGTCACCGCATGGAACGATATTAAACACCCGTTAAAAATAGAGTCGACAGCAAAAGGGCGCATAGATAAACATTTACCTTACACCTCCTAACTGTAATTATCTAAATTAAGCCTTAAGAGCATTGCTTTACTAAAACCTATTGCGAGATTTTTATTTTCAAATACGTTAAAATTCCTGCATTATTTTTTAAGTAGTATTTATTATGTTTGAATTAAAATACCAAACGCCATTTGAATGGACCGAGGCTGTACTTGCCGACTTTAACACCTTTTTGCAAGATCATGCGGCTGCTGAAAAAAAAGCATCAGGCATGGCTATTTCAATGCTTTCGCATTACCCAGACAAGCGTAAACTTGTAAAAGCAATGACCGATTTAGCCCTTGAAGAGCTTATTCATTTTAAACAAGTACTTAAGCTATTAACTGAACGCGACATAACACTGGGTGATGACCAAAAAGATCCGTACATAAAGCAAATTCGTGCTTTATTTAGGCACGGACGTGATGGCTTTTTAATGGATAGGTTATTAGTTGGCGGTGTAATTGAAGCTCGTGGACACGAACGTTTTTCATTAGTTGCGCAAGCATTACCTGAAGGTAAAGAAAAAGAGTTTTATGTAGCCATTGCTAAATCAGAAGAAAAGCACAAAAACTTATTTGTAGAGCTAGCCTACGAATACTTCGACAAAGAAGAAGTAGACGTGCGTTTAGAAGAGTTATTAGTTGCTGAGGCTGAAATTTGTAAAAGTATTCCATTTACAGCGGCACTTCATTAATCTTATTTTATTAAATTATAAAACGCAGGCAAATGCCTGCGTTTTTTTATGCCAAGGATTTATTTGAAATGCATAAATAACTATTGGTAGGGTGCTTATTACCTTTTTATTAACCGATTAACTAGAACGAATAAATTAACAATTAAACACAATACTTAAGTGCTAAATATACATATATGCAATTAACTTATTGAATATATGTATAAAGTTAAATATATCATGTAACATGAATTTGTTAGGTTTTTATCCTCATTTATACAGGATAAAACAACAATGAAATCATTTATAAATATATCACTAACCTTAACAAGCTTATTATTAGCTTTAACTGCCAATGCTGCCAATTGCTTAGAAGGTTGTCCAACAGGATTAAACAACGGTAAAACAATTGAACGTAGTATTTATACTTTAAAAAATAACCGTTACACAAAATTTGCAGACTGGGTAGCATACCAAGTAACGCCCAATACAATGAGCGGACCATCAAGATCAAGGAGTTGGAAATCAGACCCTGATTTATATTCCCATTATACGCTTGAACCCAGTGACTATACCGATGCATATGCAACAATTAATACTGACCGAGGGCATCAGGTTCCATTGGCATCTTTTAGTAATACAGCCGATTGGCGTTTAACAAATTTGCTTTCTAATATAACACCACAATCTTCAGCATTAAACCAAGGGCCATGGGTTAGGCTTGAAACAGCGGTAAGAAATCATGTTGATGATGGAAATAACTTATATGTAGTTACTGGTCCAATGTACGAATATTACTTTGCAGATTTACCACGAGCAAACGAAAACCATACTATACCAAGTGGTTATTTTAAAATTGTAATGAAGCAATCTGGTAACACCATTAAAGCATCAGCATTTATTATGCAGCAAAGTGCTGGGCGCAGAGACAATTTTTGTAATACCCAAGTAAGTATTGATGAAGTTGAAAGTAGAACTGGCATTAATGTTTTACCTAATTTAACGAGTAATCAGGCACAAACAATAGAATCATCCGTATTTGGTTTAGCAAGTGAGTTAGGCTGTAATTAAAATATCTACATGATTAGCGGTATAAATTTATGCCGTTAATCATGATTTAAAATAAATAATAGTGAAATAGAGCGTTTTATACGTTAAATAGATAAGCACTTTACCTTACTAAGTAATTAAAATACTATATTTAACATAATATAAATTATAGGTAGTTAAATGTTATTTAATAAAAGCGCATAAATGCACTCTTATTATGTCCAATACTAGACGGTATCGGACATTAGGTCGTTTTGTTCGCTATAAAAATTTTGTAATACACAATGCAATGTTCAAATAACTCAATCAATGCTGAGTAATCGTTCTGCGGTATATTCGTTAGTGATTAAACCACTAATCATATTTGATCTTACTGCGCCTAGTATAGCCAACACTTTTTCTTCACCTGCAGCTATTGCATAAATTTGTTTGTTTTCATTTGTTACTAATGGCGTACTCGCAACCCGTTGGTTTACAGTGCAATCTAGCAATTTACCATTTTTATCGTAAACCCAGCTGATCATTTCACCAACGGCGCCTAAGTCTTGAAGCTCTTTTAATTCATCAGCGTCAACAAAACCATCTATGTGTAATGGTGACTTTTCACCTAAACTACCAATGCCAACAAAAGTTACGTCTGCATTTTTAGCAAGCTTCAGGTTCGCAGTTATATTATGTTGTGCATGAAGTTGGTTTTTTTCTTCAATACTGCGCGGTAAAACTGGTAATGGCATCGGATAATGTTTTGCATTAGTGTGTTCAGCCATTCTAACAACAACATCGTAAGGCGAAGCCGAACCATCTAACGCCATGTTACCTAACATAGCCACTATTTTATGTTGTGGGCAATCAAGTATTGGTAGTTCATCAACAATAGCACGCAAAACTCTCCCTGTTCCCATTGCTAATACTTTTGGCGTCTCTGATTTTAAATGGCGCTGTATCTCAGCGGCGCCAGCTTGTGCAAGTCCAACTGTAGATGATGGTTCAGATGGATCGCTTGGCACCACTTCACATGATGCTAAACCAAATCGGCTTTTTAATTTTTCTGCTAAATCCATACATTTGGCAATGGGGTGATCAAGTCTTACTTTTATTAGGCCTTGGCTAACTGATAAAGCGACCATTCGCTGAGCTGACTGACGAGATACATTAAGCTTTTTCGCTATTTCGTCTTGAGTTTGGCCAGCGACATAATATAACCACCCCGCTCTTGCTGCATCATCAAGTTTTCTTATTTCTGTGTTCGATAATTTTGCCACTTAAACCTCTGTAATTAAGGAGTAACTTGTGTTTGATATTATTAATGGCTTCAAACTTATGCTTTAAGGCAAATATATCATTTATTTATATAATGCCGAAGCCAATAATGAGCTAATAACCAATACCTTAAAGTTAATTATGACTAAATAAGGTATTGGCTCTATTGCTTTCAAACTTAGTTGCTAGCTTTAATCGTTACCCCCGTTTTTATCAAACCTGTGCACCTTATTTTCTTGCGCAGTTAAAAATACAGAGTCACCGTATTGGAGCGAGCAATCACCGTCAGCTTTTACGGTCACTGTGCTGCCATTTGTAAGTGTTACATGTAAAAAGCTCTCAGATCCTAAGTGCTCAATTACCCCTACTTTACCTGACCACGTGCCTGTATCTTGCGAAATTATAAAGTGTTCTGGACGAACACCTAAGCTTGACGCTCCATTAGTGTCATCATTTGGAATATCAATAAAGTTCATTTTTGGTGAACCAATAAAACCTGCAACAAATTTATTTACTGGGTGTTGATATAGTTCCAATGGAGTGCCTACTTGCTCGATAATACCGCCATTAAATACAGCAATTCTGTCGGCCATTGTCATTGCTTCAACTTGGTCGTGAGTTACATAGATCATTGTAGTGGCTAAACTTTTATGCAGCTCTGAAATTTCAAGACGCATATTTACACGCAATGAAGCATCTAAATTTGATAGTGGCTCATCGAATAAAAATGCAGAGGGTTGTCTAACAATTGCGCGCCCTATTGCTACTCGTTGACGTTGACCACCTGATAGCTGTCCTGGTTTTCGATCTAGATAATCAGTTAAATTAAGAATTTTAGCGGCGTTAGCGATTTTAGTTTCTATTTCTGCAGCGCTTACTTTAGCGCGCTTAAGTGGAAAAGCAATGTTATTGCGAACGCTCATATGTGGGTACAACGCATAAGATTGGAACACCATTGCTAAGCCTCTTTTAGCAGGTGGTGTATGTGTTGCATCTTGCCCATCTATTTCAATATTTCCGCTTGTTGTGTCTTCAAGCCCCGCAATCATGCGTAGTAATGTTGATTTACCACAGCCTGATGGCCCAACAAAAACAATAAATTCACCGTCTTTAATTTCTAAATCTAACGGTTTAATAACGTTTACGTCGTCAAAGTTTTTAGTGACTTGTTTTAGTGTGATGCTGCCCATGTGTGTTCTCCTACTTTACTGCGCCAAAGCTTAAGCCGCGCACTAATTGTTTTTGACTAAACCAACCAAGAATTAAAATTGGCACAATGGCCATGGCAGATGCTGCCGATAATTTTGCGTAAAATAACCCTTCAGGGCTTGAATAACTGGCTATAAATGCAGTTAACGGTGCAGCATTTGCTGCGGTTAATATTAGAGTCCAAAATGCTTCGTTCCAGGCTAAAATTACATTTAACAATAATGTTGAAGCAATGCCAGGTAAGGCTATAGGCAGTAATACATGAAATATTTCTTCGCCAATCGTTGCACCATCCATGCGTGAAGCTTCTAATATTTCACCCGGTATTTCTCTGAAGTAGGTATAAAGCATCCAGATCATAATTGGTAAATTTATAAGGGTCATCACAATAACTAAACCTAGTTTTGTATCGAGTAAACCGAAGTCGCGAAATAATAAGTAAATAGGTATTAGCACCCCTACCGGCGGTAGCATTTTGGTTGAAAGCATCCACATTAGTAAATTTTTTGTTTTTTTACTTTGAACAAAAGCCATTGACCATGCAGCCGGAACAGCGATTAATAAACCTAATAAACTTGACCCTAATGAAATAACAACCGAATTCCAAAAATGCGTAAAGTATGGTGAGCGTGATAATACATCTGAGTAATTTATTAGCGTCCACTCGAATGCAAACAAAGTGGGTGTAGCTGATATAGCCTCAGATTCTGTTTTAAAGCTTGTGATCAACGTCCATAAAATAGGGAAGAAAATCATTGAACTGACTGTCCATGCCGCTATGGTATAAATAAGTGTTGAACGTGTGTTATTTTTAAAACTCATTTTACCCCTCCAAGTTTTTGCCAATTAAGCGCATTAAAAATATTGCTACTATATTTGCAATGATCACGGCAACTATGCCACCTGCCGAACCACCACCTACATCAAATTGCAGTAATGATTGGGTATAAATTAAATAAGTAATATTTGTTGATGAATAACCTGGCCCACCGCTTGTTGTAACCAATATTTCAGCAAATATAGAGAGTAAAAAGATAGTTTCAATTAATATCACCGCAGTCACAGCCCGAGATAAATGAGGTAAAACAATATAGAAAAACTTACTAAATGGGCCTGCGCCATCTAAATCAGCGGCTTCTAATTGTTCGCGGTCTAGTGACTGAATTGCTGTAAGCAAAATCAGTGCTGCAAATGGTAACCACTGCCAAGACACAATTATAATGATAGAAAATAACGGCATTTGAGCAAAAAAGTCTATTGGCTCAAAACCTAACCAAATTGCAAAGTGAGCAAACAAACCATTTACAGGGTTCATAAGCATGTTTTTCCACACTAAGGCTGAAACCGTTGGCATAACAAAAAATGGCGCAAGTACCATGATACGAACGTAATTACGTCCCCATATTGCTTGGTCTAATAAAATAGCCAAACCTATACCACCACAAATGGTAATGAGTAACACGCCAGTAACTAAATAAAGCGTGTTAAAAAAAGATTCAAAAAACGCCGGATCAGTTAAAAAAAACTCATAGTTTAAAAAACCTACAAATTCTTTATCTCCAGGAACCAATAAATTGTAATCAATGAATGAAAAATACAATGTCATACACAGCGGAACAATCATCCAAGCGAGTAACAATGTTACGCTAGGAAGAAGCATGAACCGAGCAAGCGTACGCGAGTTAGTTGTTGCCATAACGGTGACCTTAAAAAAGCCAATTCTATTTACTCACTATTAAGTGAAAATCAGAAACCCTTAATAATATGTAAAATCATAAATAGAACTGACATAAAATACAGGGCAAGTTGAGAGCTTGCCCACCTATAATTGATACTACTTAGGGTAACGCGCTTTGCGCATGGCTCTTTCAACTAAACGTTGAGATGAGCTTAACGCTTGTTTAACGGTCATTTGCCCAGTTAAAGCGGCTGAAAATTGTTGCCCTACTGCTGTTCCTATCCCTTGAAACTCCGGAATAGCAACAAACTGAATACCAACATAAGGAACAGGTTTTACGGTTGGGTTTTTAGGATCTGCGGTTTCGATTGAATCTAACGTTATTTGAGCAAAAGGCGCTGCTTCCATATACTGAGGGTTACTGTATAAAGATTTACGAGTACCCGGTGGCACTTTTGCCCAGCCTTTTTTATCGGCTACAAGTTGAGTATACTCTTTAGATGTTGCCCAGCTGATAAATTTCATTGCAGCATCTTGTTTTTTACTGCTTGAAGGAATGGCTAGTGTCCACGACCATAACCAATTACCACGTTTACCTAGCCCGTTGTCAGGTGCGAGTGCAAAACCAACTTTATCGGCTACTTCAGAATCTGTTTTGTTTGTAACAAATGCGCCAGCTACTGTTGCATCAATCCATATACCACACTTACCGGTTTGAAATAATGCTAGATTTTCGTTAAAGCCATTAGCTGACGAACCCGCAGGACCTGATTCATTCATAACATCAACATAGTACTGAAGAGTTTTTTCCCATTCAGGTGTATTAAACTGAGGCTTCCAGTTTTCGTCAAACCAACGTGCACCGAATGAGTTAGCCATTGATGTAATCAGTGCAATATTTTCTCCCCAACCGGCTTTACCACGCAAACACATACCATAAACGCCATCCTCTTTACTGGTCATTGCTTTTGCTGCTTTTCTAATAAAGTCCCAAGACGGTGCTTTAGGCATGGTTAACCCAGCTTTTGCCATTAAATCAGTACGGTACATAACCATTGAGCTTTCGCCATAAAAAGGAGCGGCGTATAGCTTATCGTTAACGGTAAGGCCGCTTCGAATAGCGGGTAGTAAATCATCTAAATCGTAATTTTTACCAAGGTTATCTAACTCTGTTAACCAGTTCTGTTTGCCCCAAATTGGTACTTCATAAGTACCGATTGTCATAACATCATACTGACCACCTTTTGTGGCCACGTCTGTTGTTACACGTTGGCGTAAAATATTTTCTTCAAGTGTTACCCACTTCAAATCTATATCTGGGTTTTGGCTGGTGAATTCATTGCTTAGTTCTTTCATGGTGATCATGTCACCATTATTAACAGTAGCAATTGTAATTGTTTCTTTTGCGTAAGCGTTGCTTATTGCCATGATGCCACAGGCAAGCATTAATAATTTATTTTTCATTTTAAATACCTTATCTCAAACAATAAAAGGTGCACTTGTACTTAAAAAAGTTAATTAAAATAGCTTTAATTACGTGAATATTAAGTACTAAGTTGCTGAATATAAGTTAAAATTTAACTGAAATCTCAGATGTGAAACCGTCAAAACCAGCGCCTATTTGGCCTGCAGAGTTAACGCCTTCTTCTTGATTTACATATTCCACTTTTAATAACGTTTTATCGTTAAACCAGTAGCCCGCAGCAACTTGAATACGCTCTACTGTATTGTCTGTTTGCTCAATTAAATCAGATGTATTTTCTGCTTCTGAATAACGAGCTGCTACATATAACTGTTTAGGGATAAGGTATTGTTGTGCTTCAAAAACAAAATATTCTACTGATGTATCACCTTTGATCACACTGTTTGAATCGTACGTTGTGCCATTAGCATCGGCTACTCCATCGGTACCAAAGTATGTAATTCCTGCAACTGCATTGCCCGCAGCATCTGCAAATGTGTAATCATCTGATGATTTACCAACCATGAACACTAAACTTGTTTCGTCAGATGGTTGGTATGCTAGATTTAGTTGTATGATTGACTGCTCTAGTCCGGGCATTGCACCTACGTGCGTGTCACGTTCATTTGATGGTGAGGCAGAAAAGTTATAGTTTTCACCATCGCCAAAACGATAGTTTGTTGTAGTTACTCCGTCTAAACTAGCTACACCATTTTCAAAGTTTAACTGGTCGCCTTGATTGGCCTTGAAAAGATTTAAACCCGCTTTGAAACCACCTTCAAATTCTAATGTGCCTTGTAAACGGTAATTGTAACCACGGTCTTCTTGGAATGCTTCGCCAAAGCTTGAGGTTGTTATATGGCCAGCCACATTGTATGAGCGAAGAAAACCGCTGTCGTAAGTTTTTGTGTAACTAAGTTGCGCGCCGTTTTCAGCTGTAGCGTAATCAGTTATTCCGTTACCAATTAATGCATTACCTTGGTTATCTGCTCCATCTTGGAATCCTTTGAATTGAAACGGTGATGCACCAATGTTACCAAGCCTAAGGGTCAGATTCTCATCTTCTTTTGGTGTTCCATAAAGGCCAAATAAATCAAACTCAACACCGGCAAAATCATTATGAAATGAAAAATCTCGGTCGCCGCCACCAAAATCATTTGGTTCTTCAGCTATATCAATATCAGCTGTAATAAATTCGTTAATATGAAATTTAAGCTGTAAATTTGCTCTTACACGGCCAAATCCAGATTCTTGTACTTCATCTTCAGGACGAAACGCCCCCTCTTTTGCTTGAATAGACTGGAAATTTTGCATTAATAAAAAGTCGACATCAACGCGGTCTAAGTAGTCAGAAACATCAGCTTGAGCTGACATAGAGGTAGCCATTGCTGCGGTTAATAGTGAGATTGCGAATTTTGTATTTTTATTTTTTAACATAATAAGCTCTTCGTGTTGTGTAGTGTTTAGTGTGAGTGTGTAGAAAAGCATTATGAGCATTGGATGTGACTTTGTATTAAAATACACCAATGAGCATAAGCTCAACTGCTGAGCATAATCACAGAATGATTTTAATAGGTCAACGATTTTTTATTACAAAACATTTACAAAATTAGAATTGTTAATTTAAAAGTCTTAATATCAATGACTTGTAAATTTATTAGATGTGGTTGAAAAAACGAGTGTGCGGGTGTTTATAAAATGGATAACTTTTAAATTAATTAGAAAGTAGTAGAATTGAGTGTTGTTTTGATATTTTTTAAGCAGAATACAAAATCAACAAAAGTATGGATGTATTGTGATTTTTTAAGCAACGTTCTTGAGGTTATTAAGGTCATAGCTTAATATTAATGTACTTAAGAAGTATTAAAAGAAGTAACTTACATATGGAATTTGTTCGCCCTTTAGAGCCTATCCTCATCATTGACGATGTTAAAGAAATCCGTGATTACCTAAACCAAATATTAACCGAACTGGGTTATGAAGATATTTTAGAAAGCACGGATTTTAGCTCTGCCAAGCCAGTTATTGATAAAAAATGCCCTAGTGTGATTTTTTTAGATGTAGACTTACCCGACTCTGATGGGACTGATATTTTAGAATTTATTAATATAACCTACCCAAACGCACATGTAGTTATGTGCTCAGGTCATAACAGCTTAGAAAATGTTCAGAATACTTGGGAGCTTGGAGCTAAAGGGTTTATAGCAAAACCTTTTAATGCAAAAAAAGTTGATACCGTAATGAAACGTCTCGAACACATAGAATAATAAAAGGTTAGCATGCAAAGCTCCGTTAAAGCGATTATTGAAGACTTATCAGATGTTATTTTTGGAAAACAAAAACAGATAAAATTAGCACTAACTTGCTTGTTTAGCGAAGGACACTTACTAATTGAAGACTTGCCTGGCATGGGAAAAACCACTCTTTCTCATGGTTTAGCGGCAGTACTTGGCTTATCTTATCAACGAATTCAGTTTACAAGTGACTTACTACCTGCCGATATACTCGGTACAAATGTATTTAATAGTAACGATCACAGCTTTACGTTTCATAAAGGCCCTATTTTTAGTCAAGTTGTATTAGCTGACGAAATAAACCGTACAGGGCCAAAAACTCAAAGTGCATTACTTGAAGCCATGGAAGAACAACAAGTCACTGTTGATGGCAAAAAGTATAGCCTTCCAGATCCATTTTTTGTTATTGCTACGCAAAATCCTTTATACCAATCGGGTACTTATCCGTTACCGGAATCTCAGTTAGATCGATTTTTAATGCGTATAAGCCTTGGTTTTCCACAAAAAGAAGCTGAAAAACGTTTAATTTTAAATATGCAAAAACGCGACTACAGCCAACTTCCTAAACGGATAGATAAGCAGCAATTAAAACAAATTCAGGCACAAATTAGTGAAGTTACACTTAGTACTCCCGTTGTTGATTACATTATAGAGCTTGTTAATTATACAAGAAGCAGCAATGCGTTTGCGTCTTCATTATCACCTCGAGCAAGCATTGCGTTAGCTAAGGCTGCTAAATCATGGGCTTATATTGATGGACGCGATTATGTAATTCCTGAAGATATACAAGCAGTTTTTACAAGTGTGTGCCAGCACCGCTTAGGTTTGCATAATGAATCGGGTGAAGCTCAAGTGAATGATATTTTAAATGCTGTGCCGGTTCCGGTGTAGCTTTTATGCCATCTAAAAAATCAAAACGCCCCAACATATTTGCATCTTTAAAACGTACTGTTTTTGATAAATTTTTAAAACATAAACACCAAAAAAATTCAATTACGTTAGAGCACAACACAATCTATGTTTTGCCATCATCCCTTGGGTGGTATTTTATTATTGTGGCTATTTTAAACTTTGTAATGGGTATAAATTATCAAAATAATTTAATTTTGATCATGTCGTATCTGATGTTCGTGGTCATTGTATTAGCAGTTTTTATGGGCTACAGCAATGCGAAAGGCTTAACAGTAACTTTTGATAAAGTATTACCTAGTTTTTCTCCACAACAACCCATTTTAAAATTGAACTTACATAGTAATTCAATCTGCCAATCGCTTTCTATTACCTATAACAATGATTTTAAAGCAAGTACACATCATGATGAAATTTCAAATAAATCGATTAGTAGCAGTTTACCGCTTCCGTATGAAACACGAGGTTGCTACAAATTAGAACGAATAAAAATAGCCAGTAACTATCCTTTTGGTTTGGTATCTGTATGGAGCTATTTACAAGTACAAACTAAAACTTATGTTTACCCTGCGCACGAATACGTATTAAGCGATGCACACATTTCTTCAGAAGATGAATATACACAAAATGGAATGACAAAAAAGTCGGGAACTGAAGAATTCGACAATCTATTAATACATCAACCCGAAATGGGCTTAAGCAGAATATCGTGGAAACACTTCGCTAAAACAAAGCAATTATTAGTCAAAGACTTTGTAGATTTTAAAGCCACTGATGCTTTGTTTGATTTTAATTTAATGAGTGGCGCTACAGAGCAACGTCTTAGCCAGTTGTGTTATTTAGTGTGTGAAGCCACTGAGCACAACACCCCTTTCATGTTAAAACTGCCAAGCACTTTAATCAGTATTAATACTGGCCAAGCCCATAAGCAACACTGTTTAGAATGCTTAAGTTCATTTGCAGGTGAAAAGCAATGATTGAACTTAAAAATGAAAAAGTAATTAACTTCTCTTTGTGTTTTATTTACGCCTGTTTAGTTCTATTTTTTATAGCACACCTGCCAATCCCATTTATTAGTGTATTAGCTGGCTTATGCCTATGGAATGCAGTTATTACATCCAAAAATACCGCAAAGCCTAATGCATGGCTTGCAAACATACTTGCCGCTGGTGCTTTGGGTTTAATGATATTTACAATAGGAATGTCCGATACTGTAATATTGTTTGTGGCCATGCTGTTGTTATCAAGCTTATTTAAACTTTTACAAGCTAAAAATAAAAAGCATTATCAGGTAATTACAACGCTTACTTTTTTTTCATTGTCGTCGGTTTACTTATTTAGCCAAACTATATTTACCACTGCTGTTGTTAGCTTTTTATATGTATTAAATTTTTCAGTAATGGGTTTATTAGAATCTAAACACAACTTAAAAATAAGCGCTAAACAAAGTTCAAAGTTATTATTAATGGCGTTACCACTGGCTGTTTTTTTACTGTTGTTTTTACCAAAAATGCCTGCGTTTTGGCAGTTACCCGGGCCAAAACTTGCTAAAACTGGGCTTTCTGAGCAAGTAGATCCGTTTGATATTGCTAAATTGTCTAACTCAGATGAACTAGTATTTAGAGCTACTTTTAATAATCCCCCGCCTGCAACACCTTACTATTGGCGTGCAATTATTCATGATGAATTTAATGGCAATGCATGGCTTGCGTCTGATTTTTTAAAATACAGTAACCAACAAACATACCAAAACTTAATATCCGAAAAAAGCATACTTATTGCAAACTATTCAGTCATTGCAGAACCTGCAACGCAAAAATGGCTTTATGGCTTAACTTATTCAACCAGCAACAGTAAAAATGTAAGTGCTAATGCGCTTGGATTATTAAGGAAAAACAGTTACCAAGCAAAAAGCCTGCAATATGATGTGGCAAGTTATCAATTTTCAGTAGATTCACTTAACGAATTTGAAAGAAATAGATATACATTTTTAAGTTTAAAGCAAAATATTAAAACTAATAAGTTTGCTTTACAGTTAAAAGAACAAGTCACCAATGAGCAGGCTTTTTATGACGCATTACTAGCGTACTTTGTAGAGCAAAACTTTACCTATACATTAACGCCGACCCCAATGAGTGGCGATAATACACTAGACCAATTTTTATTTGATAATAAACGTGGCTTTTGCGGGCATTATGCCAGTGCCGCTGCTTATATTTTTAGGGTTGCGGGCATACCTGCACGTGTCGTCAGTGGTTATTTAGGTGGTGAATATAATAGCGACAATAACACGCTCACTGTTCGCCAATACGACGCCCATGCTTGGGTTGAAGTATATTTACAAAAAACTGGCTGGACTATTTTTGATGCCACTGCTGTTGTTGCTCCCGAGCGGTTAAATGGATCGCTTTCCCAAAACCAAGAGCTAAACGATGAATTTAAAAATAATTTAGATTTCGGCTTAGTTAGCTTAAGCAACTTTGCAGCAATAAACTGGTTAAGGCTTGAACTCGAGCAATTAGATTATCAATGGTCTAGTTGGGTGCTTGGTTTTGATCAAGAAAAACAAAATGATTTTTTAAAATCCATATTTGGTAATAAAAAAAGTTGGATGGTGCCTTTAGTTGTATTAATTACAGCTGGGTTAAGTTTTGCAATTTACTTTGTGTATTTAAACTGGCCAAAAGCAAAACCAGTTAAACTCCCTCCTATAGTTAAAGCCTATAATGAAGTTTTTGATTGGGGAAATAAAAACAAAATTACATCGGTCGATACTCTTAGTCCGTCACAACAACTTGATCATATGGCAAAGCAAAGACCTAACGCGTCTAAGGAGCTAATAGAATTTAAACAATTATTCGAAAACAGCCGTTATGCTAACAAACCGTTTACCAAAGAGCGCAAAACCAAAGCTAAAGATCTGATAAAATTAATTAAAAGTTTAAAATAGAGAAAACTATGAATGCTGTTGTTGTTGGCGTGATTTTAATGCTTGCGCTCACCTTGGTTCGTGTCAATGTTATTGTAGCTATGACACTGTCTGCTTTAGTTGCTGGGTTAACTGCTGGTTTAGGAATAAAAGAAAGTTTAGATGCATTTAATTCGGGTTTGTCAGCAGGCGCTGAAATTGCCTTAAGTTATGCAATGCTTGGCGCATTTGCAGTTGCAATATCAAAGTCTGGTTTAACCCGCATATTAGCAGATAAATTATTAGCTAAAGTAGATGCTAGAGGGCATGGCAGCCAAACATTACTTAGTTATTTTATCTTAATGATTATATTAGCGTGCGCTATCTCATCACAAAACTTGGTGCCCGTGCACATAGCGTTCATCCCAATTTTGATCCCGCCTTTGTTGGTTGTATTTAATAAATTAAAACTCGATCGACGTGCCATCGCGTGTATTTTAACATTTGGTTTAGCTTCGTCCTACATGGTACTCCCCTATGGTTTTGGTGGGATTTACTTATATTCAATTTTACATAAAAATCTTGTAGATAACGGCCTTCAAATTGTGAATACCAGTGTACCCGTAGCAATGATTATCCCTGCGTTAGGAATGTTTATTGGCCTACTCATTGCTGTATTTTTTACTTATAAAAAACAACGTACCTATAAATCGATCACAGTTACTAACCAGAGCAACCATGAACCTATAAAAAATCCAAAAAAAGTCATGTTAGTTGGCTCTTTTGCAGTTATTACCTCGTTAATTGCACAAAATATAAGTGGCTCAATGATACTTGGCGGCTTAGTAGGCGTTATGATTTTTAGCCTATTTGGTATAGTTAAATGGGAAGAAAATGGAGACGTATTTAGTAAAGGCGTAGCCATGATGGCCATGATTGGTTTTATCATGATATCGGCGCAAGGTTTTGCATCCGTTATGCAAGCGACGGGTGATATACAAAGCTTGGTCAATAGCGGTGCAAGTTTGTTTGATGGAAATAAGCCTATAGCAGCGGCGGTAATTTTATTAGTTGGTTTACTTATCACCATGGGAATTGGAAGCTCTTTTTCAACGGTACCAATTATTGCGACCTTATTTGTTCCTTTATGCCTAGAGCTTGGTTTTTCAGTAATGGCAACAGCTGCCTTAGTTGGAACTGCTGGCGCTCTAGGCGATGCGGGCTCCCCTGCTTCAGACTCAACACTTGGGCCAACATCTGGTTTAAACGCAGATGGTCAGCACGACCATATTTGGGATTCGGTAGTTCCAACCTTTATACACTTTAATATTCCACTATTACTATTTGGCTGGATTGCAGCAATGGTACTTTGAGTATCCTAAAACCTTCAATTTAAGAGGCTTATTATGTAATAAGCCTCTTATTCCCTGTTTAATTTTATCCTACACATAATTTCGATGTTAAGATTAACTTTAATACAATTAAAGTATGATGTGTTCTTATGCAGCTAAAATATAAGCACCTACTCTGGTGCTTATATTTTTATATTAATTTTACTTAAACCCGTTAATCATTTTGGCGCAAACAACAGGTGTTGGCCTATGATTATCATCTACAGCAACAAATGTAAAACTACCGCTTATAGCCGAGTGTTTATCATCTTTGTGCATTGTTTCAAGCAGTATATCAACATCTACTTTTAAGCTAGTGTTACCAACATGCACAACTTTAGCTATTAGTTCAGCAAATGTACCTGCAGGTATTGCTTCTTTAAAGTCTACTCTATCAGAAGAAATAGTTACCAAGGGCTTACGGCAAAAACGCGTTGCAGCAATAAATGCAACCTCGTCCATCCATGCTAATGCATCGCCACCAAATAGTGTATTGTGATGATTGGTACGCCCTGGGAATACCGTTTTTGTAACTGATGTTGTTGAATCTTTTATACGCTGAGCAATAATTGCATCACGATTTACGTCTGTCATAGTCTCTACTTTTTGTTGGCTAACGTATCTTGCATTAATAACCCTGGATCAAGGCGTTCGCCTTTCCAGTTAAAGCGCCAATCTAAATGCGGGCCTGTAACTCGGCCGGTTGCACCAATTTCAGCAACTTTATTACCTTGTTTAACTTTATCACCCACGTTTACATCTAACTTACTTAAATGTATGTAAGTAGAGGTAATACCATGGCCATGATCTAAAATAAGTGTTCCGCCAGAATAATATAAATCGGGTTCTGCAAAAACAACAGTGCCACCAATTGGCGCATATACTGGCGAACCAGTTTTGTTAGCTATATCTAAACCAAAATGCGCGCGACGTGGTTCACCATTAAAGTAACGCTGGCTGCCATACACACCCGAAATACGCCCTTGTGCAGGTTTTAATACTGGGTCTAAAAAGTAAGTAAGGTCTGAATTAACAGCACGGGCATTTCTTACCGCAACCGCTTCTCTGCTTATGCGTTCACTTACAGATTTAGGCGGAGAAACGTATTTTTTTGCAACACCCGTTATTTTGTCAATGTTGTAATCACGCTTGGTAATAATAAGATTCTGGGTATGCTTTTTGCCATTCGTATCAACCCAGCTAAGTGTATGATTTGTTTTTGCGTCACGGCCAAAACCAAATACAAAATCACCATTCTTTGAAAGCTTTAACGGTGTGTCGTTTAAACTAACAGACTGCGCATCGCTAAGCTTTCCTGTTACTAAGCCGCCTTGAGTCAGGTGTCCTTTTAGCTCAACAGCTAACGAATTTACACTAAATGTTGCTAAAACCAACGCAGATAAAAGTGACTTAAGCATAACTAATTGCTCCTTTGCCAACCCCTTCATACGCGGTTATTTTAACATTTTGTTCAGGGTGCTTGGCTTTAACTTGCCCTGCAATATACCCCGCAATACATTCAACGGTTGTGTCTATCGGTAAAATATCACAGCGCGTTTCACTAATGGCCATTTCGAAATAACCTTGAGCTGATGTATAAGCAAAACAAACATCATTATCTCTTGCGCTAATATGCTTTAAGTTTTGCGGTTCTATTTGGTCTTCACTTGTTGCTAGGTATATATCTTCCCACTGCATTGCCCATTCTTTTTGTAAGCGTGGCATGGAAATACCGTCTAGGCTTATACCTATTTGAGAACGATGACCATGAATAATGCGCTGACAATTACCATCATGTTTTTTAAGACCATGACTATAATGATAATAAAAGCTTTGGCTATGTTCTGGTTTTAACGATAACTCTATTTTTTCTATGTTTGAAGGCAACTTAGGTAAAATAGTATCAACTAAAAATGCAGTTACCGACTCCACATTAATTTCATCGGCATCAATCATACAATAGGCTTGATGCGGTGCACTCATTGCCAAGTGGTGGTTGTCGCCAAAAGTGCAATCTAGTGTTTTGTGCTCATCAAATTCAGTCACTGAACCATTTATGCTATTAGGAATAGCTAAACGGTGATCAATACATTCATCAATAATACCTTTAATTTGTTTTTTAACTAATCCAAAGTCTAACACCATAGACTCGTCGTTAAGTTTACCGTGCAAAGTTAAATCAACAATCCAGCTCTCGCCAACGGCGCCGCGTTTGTTACATAAGTAAGAAAAATCTATCACAGTAAGTGAGTTAACAAAAAGGATCATAAACTTCCTTTAGACTAGTTATAAGACAGCGTTAATTATAATGATTTTTGATTGTAATTGCGCGGTTTTATAAAGCAAAAACCTAACGCATTGTTTGATTGATGATTTAATACTCAATATAGTAAGTATTTAACTGCTCCGAGTTGTTTAGCGTACAAGTGTACGCTAAAGTACGGGCAATTTCTAAGCGAAGATAAAGAGTTATGGAACCTAAAAACAGCTATACAAAAGAAGAATTGATCCTATGTGGTCAAGGTGAAATGTTTGGTGAAGGCAACTGTCGTTTACCTAGCGATAACATGTTAATGATGGACCGCATTACCTCTATAAATGCTGATGGTGGAAGCCACGGTAAAGGTGAAATAATTGCTGAGCTTGATATTGACCCGACCCTTTGGTTTTTTGATTGTCACTTTAAAGGTGACCCTGTTATGCCAGGATGTTTAGGCCTTGATGCAATGTGGCAACTAGTGGGTTTTTATCTTGGTTGGTCAGGTGGTCCTGGTCTTGGGCGCGCTTTAGGTGTAGGTGAAGTTAAATTTACAGGCCAAATACTTCCAACGTCTAAAAAAGTAACCTACCGCCTTGAAATGAAACGCGTAATTAAACGTAAACTCTTTATGGGTGTTGCAGATGGCACTGTTGAAGTAGATGGCCGCGTAATATATGAAGCCAAAGATTTAAAAGTAGGTTTATTTCAAGACACCACGTCTTTTTAATAGATTTACAATATAAATACAAAAAGGCCTCCAATTTGGAGGCCTTTTTGCTTAAATTTGGGTAATAATTAGGTTTTATACATATTTCGATTTTCAATTGCCTCTCGCCATCCACCTAACCACTCTGACTTTGGATCTATCTGTTGATAAGGGCATAGCTCTTTAGAACGACCTGCTAAACCTGCTTTGAAACCTTGAGAATGAGCTCTTTCTAAACGATCTCTTTTCTGTCTCTTCATCGGTATTATCCTCACCTTTTTTAATTATATATTTTGTAGCATAAGTGAAATCTACAATTAATGAATAGTTAATAAAAATGTAAAGTTCAAATAACAAAAACAATTAAATTGTTTGACATTAACTAAGCTGCTGATGCAAAAATGAATTAACATTTAAAGAATCAACCTGGTCATACCACCGCAATATACAACTTAGGCATCTATCTAAAACCATTAATTACTAAGTCGCACAATTTGTGTATCAACCTCAATTATTGACTAATAAAAATAACTGAAGTTCAAACAAAAATGTAATTCATAAAATATTTTTAAACAGATGAATTTAGTACTTGCACATTAAAAGCCGATCGGTCTAATATGTAGGTATGAACAAAAATAATACAGTAACTCCACGACGTGGCCGTCCTCCTAAAATAGCCAGAGATAACGCCGATACCAAAGCGTTACTTATACGTACGGGTTTAGAAACGTTAACAGAGTTTGGTTTTAGCGCCACAGGACTCGATACAATATTAAAAAAAGCCTCAGTACCTAAAGGCTCCTTTTACCATTACTTTAAAAGTAAAGAAGCCTATGGCATTGCGTTGGTTGACGCCTACGACAGTTACTTTATTGCAAAGCTAAACCATTACCTTGATCAACAAAATATTCCTCCGCTGGAACGCATAGTAAACTTTACACAAAGTGCCATTAAAGGCATGGGTAAGTACGATTATAAACGCGGTTGCTTAGTCGGTAATTTAAACCAAGAATTAAATCACTTGAGCGACGAATTTAAGAATCGCTTATTGCAAAGCTACACAGCTTGGCAAATACAAATTGAAAACTGTTTAAATCAAGCTAAACAGCAAGGCACTATTTCTAAAACTGTCAATACACAATTAATGAGCGAATACTTTTGGATTGGTTGGGAAGGCGCAGTAATGCGAGCAAAACTTACCAAGTCAAGTACACCCCTTACGTTATACACTGAAATGTTTTTGCGTGCATTACTTACATAATGCACTTTTATTTACCAATTAAAAGACGATCGGTCTAAAAGGATATGATATGAATAACCCAATTAAAGCCATTGTTATTAATAAAGAAGACAATAACTACAGCGCTTCTTTATCACAGCTTAACGAAAATGATTTACCTGACGAAAATACCACAATAAATGTGTTGTACAGCACATTAAACTATAAAGACGGTCTAGCCATTACAGGTAAAGGCCCGGTAGTGAGAACCTTTCCGATGGTGCCAGGTATAGATTTAGTAGGCACTGTAACAACCTCCACCAGCGATGAATTTAAAAATGGCGATCATGTTATTTTAAATGGTTTTGGTGTTGGCGAAAAACATTGGGGCGGCCTTGCACAAAAAGCAGCACTAAATAGTGACTGGTTAATTCCCCTACCCGCTGCTATCAGTCCAAAACAAGCAATGCAAATTGGGACTGCCGGTTATACCGCTATGTTGAGCGTTATAGCACTCGAAAAACAAGGGGTTAAACCTAACGATGGTGAAATTTTAGTTACAGGTGCAAACGGTGGTGTTGGCAGCTTTGCTATTTATTTATTAAGTAAGCTCGGCTATAACGTAACCGCCGCCACAGGACGAGTAGATCAAAGCGAGTACTTAAAAGAGCTTGGTGCATCTCACATAATTAACAGAGATGAGTTATCAAACCCGGGGAAACCGCTTCAAAAAGAACGTTTTGCTGCAGCTATAGATTCTGTTGGCAGCCATACGCTTGCAAATATTTGCGCTTCTCTTAAATACGGTGGTGTAGTCACTGCATGTGGTTTAGCTCAAGGCATGGATTTACCCGCATCAGTTGCGCCCTTTATTTTACGAGGAGTTTCACTTATCGGAATCGATAGTGTTATGCGACCAAAAGCAGACAGAATTGAAGCATGGGAAAGACTATCTACATTAGTAAAAGCTGACTATTTAGATAAAATTTCAACAGAAATTACACTCGAACAAGTAATTGAAAACGCCGAGCAACTCATGGAAGGTAAAATTCGTGGCCGCGTTGTAGTTAATTGCCAAGGTTAGGCTATTTACACTATTAAAGCCTCGTTATTAAATTTATAATACACTTTGTATTTTAATAACGAGGCAACACCTATGAGCAACCAAGAACTTTTCAGTAATAATCCACTGCAAGGCGTAAAATTAGAACAAGTGGTTGAAGAGCTGGTTGAGCAATACGGGTGGGAACTCCTGCACGCTTACTTGCAGCTTAATTGTTTTAAAAATAATCCGGATATTAAATCTGCTGTAAAATTTTTACGTAAAACCCAATGGGCACAAGAAAAGGTAGAGAATTTTTACCTATACCGCCTTAAAAACTTGCCTAAACCAGATGATGTTCAGTACGAGTTACCGCCGCGTGATCGTGTTATACCGGCCGAACATAAACCAGGTGAACCTTGTGAACTAAGCTTTAGTGACGCAAAACGCATTCAAGCTAAAAAAGCCACTAAACAACGTGCTCGAGAACGCAAACAACGGTCTAATCCAAGTAACCCTTGGGGTAATTAACAGTGAGTTTAAAAAAGCCAATTTTTATTGGCTTTTTTTATGCCTTGTTGTAACCAGTTCTTAGCGTTGCAGCACTATAACTATGTAAACCGATAAAGTTAGCTTATTTAAACCTATGTTGCCGTTGTGCCTAGGAACTAGTACCCGCGCTTTTTCCAAAAATCTACTTCTGTTTGTTGCGCTTCTAATGCAACATTAAATGTTTTATCTGCAATTATTTTATTATTAAGCGTTAAAGTCATTCGCCATGGGCCTAGTTTATTGTTGATGGGCTCCCACAATGTATCGCCAAGATAAAAGTGCCAATCGTTATTTTTAACGTATTCAACGCCTTCAAAAGGCGGCATAACATCCCCCTCTTCGTTAGGTATGTCTGGATGGTAAATACAAAAATGTAGTTTTTCACCTTTGGCTTTTTTTATATTTACTATTAGCCCAAATTCTACGTCTATTTCAGCAATCACATCGGTAGTGAATTGCTCAATTTGTGGAAGAGCCTTGCTACTACTATCCCAAGTTGAATAAATACCATAACTCTGGAGCGTAACGCTGGGTTTTAACTTTGCCATTTATCCAACCTATACTTACTTATATACCAAAATTTTATAATAAACCCTTGGTTTAGTCTTATATAAAAGTTTACTTACATAATTTTCATTTATATTTGCACATTGCTTGAACAATTACAGAATAATATTTTGATCTCTTTATCAGTGAGTTCAAAGTTATGAGTACATCCCTAGTAAATAGTATTTCTAAAAATTTAGTTGCACAATTTAAACTAATTGTGTGCTTTACTGCAATATCATCACTTGTTGCATGCGGTGGTTCTGAGCAAAATACTTCAATAAGCGACGTAATAACTGACAGCACAACAGTTGACGGTTCAAATGCTGATGCAAATGGTTCTACACACAATGTTTTATGTGAGTACGCTTACAATGAATACAACAACGCTGACTCTGTACAAACAACAAGCTCAGCTGATTGGACATGCACAGGCACAACGCGTGACATTATTGCTAATGGAATTCCTGACCACGACGTAGGCACTTTTCCTAATCCGGCTAACCCCAATACCATCGCAGAACAATCAGTAAATGAAAGCTTTACATTAACACCGATTCAATCATCATCCGCTACAATGATGGGCGGCCCTCGCGGTATAACAGGGCTTGTTTTAAATGGCGTTAAAATTGATGCCGGCACAGGTGGTAGCTGTGATGACTCAGGTGAAAATTGCGACCTAGGTGATAATAGCGGCAACTGGAATATAGAAGCTTTAAGCCAAACTACATTTAGTTTTGGCACAGATGCTAACAATGCCCATGTGCAACCAGATGGGACGTATCATTACCATGGAATGCCCGAAGGGTTTATAACAATGCAAGGCGGTAATGAAACAACCATGACATTAATAGGCTGGGCTGCAGACGGCTTTCCTATTTATGCACGTTATGGCTACTCAGATTCAACCGACGCCACTTCTGAACTCGTTGCTATGACAGGAAGTTACCAACACGTAACCACAGTCAGTACAAACAGACCTTCTACCGACATATACCCATTAGGAACATTTGCACAAGACTGGGAATACGTTGCAGGTTCAGGCGATTTAGACGAATGCAATGGCCGTATTGGCGTAACACCGGAATTTCCAGATGGTATTTATCACTACTATGCAACTGACACTTACCCGTTTTTTCAGCGTTGTGTAAAAGGAGAGCTTTAAATTATGCGCCTTTCAAAATTAATACATAACATTGGGGTAATTATTATCGCTTTTTGTATATCTCAAAAAACACATGCGCACTTAATAGTTGCGCAACATGGCACCCTTAATGTTGTTGAAGAGCATGTGTTTGTTGTGCTGTCGCTTCCTGCGTCGTCATTATTAGGTGTTGACGAAAACAACGATGGGTCACTTTCACTCTCTGAATTTAATAAATATCGTAATCACATTAGTAAACAGGTTAAAAAGCACGTGTATTTGTCTGATCAGCAATATCGCTTTTCGATTGAAGGGCTTTTATTACACCCAGAAGTGGCGCACAGCGGTAACAATACATTTGTTGATCAAATTACCATTACCGGCAGATTCACACCTCTAATGACAAACAATATAAAATTCAATATTAATTTATTTGCCAATAACCGTAGTAAACAAACTTATAAAATTACCGCTACCAATAAACAGCAACAGCTTATTCATCAATTTGAGCTAGAGCCATTGTCTCCGCATAGTGAGTTATTTTAATGTATTAGGCTGATTTACCAAGCCATATAAAACCCATTACAAAAGCTGACACGTTATACGCGTTTTGGGTTTTTAGGAAAGAATTGCTCAGCTTGTTGTGCACACAAATCAAACTCTCGTGTATTTTTATAGGGTAGCTTCATAAAGCCCGCAACGCCCACATCGGTAATGTTTACAGCATATTGCATTAGTTTATTTAACAAACGTTTAAATTCGGCCTCTTTTGTCGAGTCGAGTAGCCTGTAGTAGTGGTGAATTTTCATTCTGTCGGGCAAGGCTTCAAAAATAATACAACCAGTATGGTGTATTTGGTTTAGCTCAAATACACATTTAATAACTTTTTTAGGAAGCTGTAATTGCTCATCGGGATCTTTACCATCTTCAAAGTATGAATGTGGCCGGGTTATTTCGTTAGCTTTAACACTCACAACTTCATAATCTAGCTCAGGAAGACTATCAAACTTAAATGCACCGGTGCCATCTCGCTCTAATTGAATGGTTTTACGTGCATCAAATAAACAACATTTAAATAGCCCTTTTTGGTTAATTGCTTGGGCTAACATCACTGTATTGTTTATTGAATCTGTAAATGCTTTGCCTAATGACTCATCGTGCATTATTAATGACGACTCAATAAACAACGATTCATCTTTCCAATGAAAACTAAGCCCGCCCACAGCTGGGTATTTCGCAAGCCGGCTTATGGAGGCCAAAAATGCTTTTTCGGTGTCGCCAGTATCAAATAAAAATTCTTTGTAGTATCGGTCTAACTGGGCATCATTTACATCAAGTAACTGTTGGTTGTGGTCGGCTTGGCGTAAAAACTGTTTACGCGAGCTATAAACTACGGTATCTGGCGCTTCATCGGTACCGTACCAAAACGGGATGGCGGCTTTTTGCTGTGTTAATTTAAGATCGGGTAAATACGCTTTTGCCATTTTTGGTATATTACGTATAAAGTAATCGCCTGCAGCATCACGTACTGTTTTACTTTTACTGAGCATGCCATCTATAACGTTAGCGAGCTCTATAGGTAGCCCTAAAGAAATTGCAGGAATAGCCTGCGCACCAAATCGGCAAGACTGTGCAGACGCTAATGCATATAAAGTTGCTGCAACACCTTGCTCATCAAACCGCGGGGATGATTGCTCACCCGACATTTGCGCTTCGCCTATAAAGTACACATCTCCCATACGTGCATTGGTCGTGCTTAAATCTCCCGACATTAAATCCATAAAGTTACTGGCTACGGGCTCACCGTTACTGTGTAATTGGGCATATACCGAACTCCCCCAGTCAACTAAAGATATAGCGTCTGTTTGCGCATCCCACACCAAATTTGAAGGTTTTATATCTCCATGCACAATTGGTTGAGCACTTAAGCCATTTTTGTGGTTACTTAAATCAAGTAACACATTACGTAATTTAACGGCTAATGCCATTATTTTAGCCGCGCTAAATCGCCCCTCTTTAAGCGACACTTTTTCAAGGTCTTCTCCTATGGCGCGCGCCATCATTAAAATGCCCTGCTTTTTAATGCGCTCAAACGCATAAAATTTAGGCACCAGCGGATTATTAATTTGTGAAAGCATATACGCTTCGTCTTCAAGGCGGTCACGTACACTTTGAGCAAGCGTAATCCGTGAAAACTTAAACACCCAAGGCAAGCCTTTGTCATCTTCACCTGCAAATACAAACCCAAATGCACCTGAGCCAATCATTCCTACATTTTTATAACCAAGCAAAGTAAGTTGTTTAATACAAATATTAAGCCACTGGCGATGTTTTTTAGCATCACGATGCGACAGCAAATATACGGATTGCTCTTCGTTAATGTAAAAATTTCGAATTTCTTTGGCTTTCAATACAGGCTCTCTAATTATGTGATTACTGGTAAGTTTTAACACTCTGATTATTAGTTTTATATAACGACATTACAATAGCACCAATATAGTTTTCAAACTTAAGCCCTATTTGAATAATAAAACACTCAATGTTGCATCCAAAAGGTTTACTTAGTCGTTTTAATTTAAACAGCACTGAATAGTAAACATAATAGATAGGACTTTAAGGATGAAAACATTAGCAATTTTAACTATCGGCACATTATATAGCGGTTTTGTACATGCCAATATAGAAAAGCTCACTGTATATGGGCACCGTGATGGTTTAATTGGCGAATCAATCAGTGCCTCTAGCGGCATTATTGGCCAAGGTGAAATTGAGCAGCGCCCAATGTTAAGAAGCGCTGAAATGTTAGAGCTCATTCCGGGGATGGCGGTTACTCAACACAGTGGCTCAGGTAAAGCAAACCAATACTTTATTAGAGGATTTAACTTAGACCATGGGACCGACTTTGCCACAAGTATCGATGGTATGCCTATCAACATGCGTAGCCACGGACACGGCCAAGGTTACACCGATCTAAACTTTATAATTCCCGAATCTATTTCTACCATTAACTATCAAAAGGGGTCATATAGCGCAAGCCAAGGAGATTTTTCAAGTGCTGGTAGCGCACAGTTTAAACTGCTTGATAATGTTAAACATCAGCAAATAGAACTAAGTATTGGTGAAGATAACTATAAACGCGCGGTAGTACTTGGCTCAACTAACCTTACAAAAGGTAAACTTATTGCGGCTGCTGAGTGGCAAGGCTACGACGGCCCTTGGGATGACATAAACGAAGACGTAAATAAAAAAAATGCCCTACTACGCTATGTTGGTAAAGCATTTAATGGTGACCTATCAATAAGCGCAATGGCATACGACAACACATGGAACTCAGCCGATCAAATTCCACAGCGTGCTGTTTCGCAAAATTTAATAACACAATTAGGCTCGCTCGACACCACCCTTGGCGGCAGCTCTAGCCGTTATAGTTTATCGGGTAATTGGCAAGGGGAGCATTTGAAAGCCAGCGCTTATGTAATAAATTACGATTTAAACCTATATTCTAATTTCAGTTATTTTTTAAATGACCCAATTAATGGCGATCAGTTTAATCAGCAAGATAGCCGCAATATTTATGGCACCACTTTAAGTTATCAGTTTGAAACTAAAACATCAGGCATAAACATGCAACACACTGCAGGGCTTGATCTTAAACACGACGATATAGATAACGTTGGGCTTTATAACACTAAAGCCAGAGAGCAGCTAAGCACTGTAAGGCAAGATGCACTCAAGCAAACGAGTTATTCAAGCTTTTGGGAGTCTAAACTTTTATTTACCCAAAAACTAGAAGCAACAGCAGGTGTAAGATACGACTATTTTGATACAAATGTAACCAGTATTACCGCCGTAAACTCAGGTAAAGCAAGTGATGATTTAATCAGTTTTAAAGCAAGCTTAAATTATCGCTTTACTCAATTGCTAGCTGCCTATGCAAATTGGGGGCAATCTTTTCACTCTAACGATGCGCGCGGCTCCACAATAAATATCGATCCAGTAACAGGTGATCAAGCCGAACGAGTCGATCTATTAGTAAAAAGTGAAGGCGCTGAAATTGGATTACGATTTGCTGATGAAAAAAAATATAATATGTCAGCTGCGCTTTGGTGGTTAAAACTCGACTCAGAACTATTGTTTGTCGGAGATGCTGGTAATACAGAGCCAAGTGATGCGTCTAAGCGGTATGGGTTAGAAATGAGTGCCTATTACTGGATTAACGAGCAATTTAATATTGATTTAGAAGCCTCGTTTACACATTCTCGCTTAGATATAAATGACAATAACAATTACATAGAAGGCGCTGTCCCCGTTGTAGCAAGTACAGGTTTAAATTGGCACTTAAGTAAACAATGGCAATCATCGATCAGGGTACGCCATATTGGTAAACGCACATTAACAGACGACGGTGATAAGCGCTCAAACCCGCTAACGGTAGTTAATAGCTCTGTGAGCTATAAGCAAACCCATTGGAAAGTAGACTTTGAATTACTTAACTTGTTTAACAGTACCGACCACGATATAGATTACTATTATGCATCGCGTTTAGCTGGTGAGCCCGCACAAGGCGTTGAAGATAATCATTTTCACCCTATTGAGCCCAGAACTGCACGCCTAACACTTAGTTTATTGTTTTAGTATTTATTAACGCAACAGCTATGCTGTATATAAACACAGTATAGCTGTAAATTGGTACTTATTTGCTCAATTTCACCTAACCGGTTTCTCTACTCTTTGATGACCCAAACAGTACAAATACATATAATTTAAATTACAATAACTTAATTAGTAGTTGTTTTAGGCGCATTTCGCTGCGCGGGGTTTGTTTTAAAGCTTGCAATCATATTATGAGGGTTTTTACATTCAGCCTGTATTTTAGCGGCCTCAGCCCACCATATTAATTGATTAAATGTACGATAAAAATAGTTAAACCACGAGGTCTGATCATCATCAGTAGCAAACTCTCCAAGCTCGTTAAACACATCCTGTGCCTTTGGAACATGAATCATCGACGATACTGGTAAACACCCAAGTTCTGATAAAAAAGTGCGCATACTAATAGCTGCACGAACCCCACCCCACTGCCCAGCAGAATAAGAAACAATCGCACTGGGTTTATACGAAAACAGTGAACTACCAAAGTGATTGAGAAGATCAGCTAATGCAGGGCTCATAGAGTGATTATATTCAGGGCTGATCATTATATAGCCATCAGCAGATTTAATTTTATCGGCCAAATTGTTAAGTTTAGTGGGGGCATTGTGCTGTGTATATGCAAAGTGAGGTTTAAATACAGCATCGTTTGGGTAATCTAACGCATCAATTATTTCAAATTCATGTTCACTAAAGTGTGACTGCAAACACAATAAACACGCTTTACTAACTCTACTTCCAAGACGTACTGGTTTAGGGGGGGAGCTCTCACGCACAGTGCCTAAAAACAATAAAAACTTCATAATATAACTCCATGTAAATATTTTGTTTTACATTAAGCCTAGTATCACCGACATGCAAATAAATTTATAACGTATTTTTATGCCGTTATACGTCGCTCTTAATTGCCGTTTCAGCTTATCGCACTTAACTAAGCAGTCAAAAATAGGTAAAAAACAGTTTTAAATTAATCTTAGGTGAACGATGAAACACATAATTAAAGCCTCTCTCTTAACGCTGGCAATAAGCGCTAGTTTAAATACACACGCAGCACAGTTTTCGTTTTCTTCAAAAGTAGACAACGATGCACACACATTAATTGTGTTTTATAGCCAAGATGGAAAAAACAATCAATTTAAAAACCTCGACAAACAATTTAATGGACAGCTGCAACGTATAATTGATGTTGAAAACTTTGAAGGTAAATACGCCAAAACAACACAGCTGATTGCCCCACTTAATAGTAACTACAAACGTATATTAGTTGTCGGAACTGGTAAACAAAACGAGTTAAATAAAGCACGCATTGCTAAATTAGGCGGAAACGTACACGCTCAATTAGTTAAATATAAAGCCGATACCGCCAATGTATTATTTGACGATGTAACGGGTGTTGATGCAAACCATTTACTAGCTGCAAACTTTGCGCATGGCGCAAACCTACGTGACCATCGCTTTGAAAAATACAAACAAACACCTAGCACGCAAACAGTGACTTACTCGTTTGATGTCGATAGCACAAAAAAGACGAAAGCGACGTATAAACAGCTAGAAAGTATTCAGGCCGGTGTATTTTTAGCACGCGACCTTACCTCTGAAGTAGCCACTGAAATGACGCCAGTTGATTTTGCAAATGCTGCAAAAGAGCTTGAATCGTTAGGCGTGACCATTACAGTTTTAAAGCCTGAACAACTTAAAGAGCTTGGTATGGGCGCATTAGAAGCCGTTGGCCGCGGTAGCGATCAGGGTGCTCGCTTAGTTGTTGCCCATTATAAAGGCTCTAATGACGACCCTATAGCGTTAGTAGGTAAAGGTATAACATTCGACTCGGGCGGTTATAGTATTAAAACAGGTGCATCTATCGCACGTATGAAATCAGACATGGCAGGCGCTGCAGCTGTTCTCGGTACGGTTAAAGCAATGGCTATGGCCAAAGCCGACAAAAATGTTGTAGCTGTAATGGGCATGGCGGCAAATATGGTTTCGCAATTTGCAGTAGCGCCTGGCGATGTTGTTCGAACAGCTGAAGGCTTAAGTGTTGAAATACTCAACACCGACGCCGAAGGCCGTTTAGTTTTAAGTGATGCAATGTGGTATGCACGTAAGCACTTTAACCCAAGCATAATGATTGATGTAGCTACACTTACTGGTTCAAAAATTCGTGCCGTTGGTAACGAGTATGCGGCTGTTTTCTCAAAAGACGACACACTCGTAAATCAGCTAACACTTGCTGGCGAGCAGGTAAACGAAAACCTATGGCGTTTACCATTAGGTTATAAAGATATGCTTAAATCAGACATTGCCGACATAACAAACGTAGGGTCTGGCGGACCTGGCGCAACCACTGCAGCAACGTTTTTAGAGCATTTTGCGGGTGAAACGCGTTGGGTTCATATTGATATTGCAGGTAATGCGTTAGTTAAAAAAGGAAAAGGTGAACTATCACCTGGCGGCACAGGCTATGGTGTACGCTTGTTAAGCGAATGGCTATTGGCTAACTAATTTTATTTTACGCCAAAAGCCCACGCTTTTGGCGTTTACTCCACTAATTAAATATAAAGCGACTCGCTGTTACACCAATAATAATGCCTACCACTAGTACAGCAACCGTATAAAACACCCCTTTACTCTCACCACTATGGCTGACTTCTTGAGGTAGCTGTGCTCTGGTGTCTATTTTAGATTCTGTATGTGGCGTATCATTATGTTTATCCAAGCAAGCCTGTTTGGGATCATCAATCGTTCGATCTAGGTTTATTATTTCATTATGAATGGGTGTTTCAGTGACTGAGCTCTGAATATCATGGGTGTTAATTTGGTCTACGTCGCTGGTGTTATTTTGAAATGCAGGTATATCACTCAAAGGGGCTTGTATTAACTCCTCGGTTAGTTCGTCATATTCAAACTGCATCACCACTTGGTTTGAGCTAACCTGTTCACCTTCATTTATATTTATCTTGGTGACAACTCCGTTAGCCATGGCAACAATTTCAAGAACAACTTTATCAGTTTCCACATCAAGTAATGTGTCATCTTTTTTTACGTGTTGCCCCTCAGTCACATATATTTTTGTAGCCAAAGCAGACATTGTTGGTTCGGGTAAATGAGGTATTAAAACATCACTGTTCATCGTTCTTCCTTGCTTAATAAATGTAATAAATTTACTAATACAGCCTATCAAGCCCTTTGATAGTTAACAATAATTTTTTAATACGTACAGTCCCTATTAATTTATTTATGCTTAAGCACATTTTTGTGCAACTTGTTTTAATGCGTCACCGTAAATTTAGTTAAACCAATTAACTGGCCTGATTCAGTCATAACCTTAACTTGCCATTTTCCTGCCGCGTTTTGTGGAAAATTTACTTTGTGTGTCCATGCTCTATAACCACTTTTACGCCCACCGCTGATATTAAGCGCTATTTTATCTACCTGCTTTTTATTGTGTGTCCATACATGAAATATCTTTTCGTTTAACCCTCGCGGTGCTTTTACCGCTGTCCATGTATAAAGCCCTTTTGCGTGTAACGAGCGTTCATTTAACGAGTTAATATTTCCTATCGGTTTTTTACTTTGCTCATTTACCTCATGCGCTAATGTAATGCTTGTTAGGTGCAGCGCGGCAGGTGGAACAAAGCTTCTTAATTGCCATATGCCTACACTCAAACTGAATAAAATTATTGCTAAAATAGGTAAACGCCACCACGGCGCATTAGGCATTAAATTAGTAAGACTAGGTAATGTTAATACTACGGCTATAACTAATGCAGCAGCTAAACTTTGACTGGTTGTTAAGCTGAACAAAATAGGCAATGTAACAAGTAAAACTACAAACAAAGCAAAGTTATGAAACACCGTAAATAGCGTTCTATTTTTAGCTAATTTTTTGTAATAGAAGGGATCAATAACCGATGCAACCGCACACAAAATAATAAGTGATGTAAATACTGCTTGAGGATGGTCCCACTGGGTAACAACTAAAAAAAATGGCAGCGCAAAAAACAAACTCTCTTGCTGAATCATTTGTAAAGCAAAGCGTGTTACATTAGGTGAAACACTCACACCAAATCGTTCTTCAACTTTATCACGAAGCCAATTATCTACAATTAACCACAACCAGCTTATAAGTAAAACTAAAGCAACAACTTGCGCAAACGACTCCTTTCTATCAACTAGCACGTAGCTTGCAATACCAGAGCAAAACGCTAAAACAGCCAGTAAGCCCGGTCGTTTTTGCATTGCATTAATAAATTGAGTAATCAACGATTTTATTTTGTTCATTTGTTCGCTTTGTAAGTACCAAATGCACTTTATTATTATGAAGTTAGTTATAACAGATTAGCTAAACAAAAATGAACAGAACATAGATAGCCCAATAATATTATTAATATTGAGTAACTAAATAAGAGCGCGGGACAGTTTTTGGTAAATTGTTTATTTGCTCAATTACAAATTATGCAAATAAAAATCTATTGTACACTCACAAAACCAACACAGTTTATAAGGACGGTACTAATAACAAATATTCAGGATAAATATAAAGCGTTCTAACTAAGGCCTTTGAGCAACTGAACGATAAATGTTGTTCAAACAAAGGCCCAACTAAAAACAAACCACGTTATTGATTTGTGGTAGAGCTTTTTTTAAATTGAGATAAACCCCAAAATAGTATGCCAGTACCAGCACATGAAAGAAAAAAGAATAACCCCAAACCTAAAGGGGAACCCCAATTTAAAATATGATATATAAATTCCATACCCTTGCCTTCAAAAATTGAATTTAGCAAACAGTAACCCAATAATTATAAAAATACTAACTAAAGCTTTTAAAGTTAAAAGAGCAACATTTGGTTCTTAGCTGCTAACGCACTCAAATAGTTTAATTTAAAAAACGCAACGTTTAGGGATGCACCAGCTAAATATCAGTCACCAAACATTAAAGGCAAAATTAAAGCTCAGCTCCGTTCATTTTATTATTTATAGCATTTCGGCAAACGCATTCGCGATAACGTATTATCAGCTAAAACATAATGGTGAAATAAAGCCGCAGCCGCATGTAAACCTATTACGTAATACCCCACTTCCCCTGCGGTTTGATGTATCTCTTTAATACTTTTAGCAAGTTCATTGTTTTGAGCGGCCAAAGCAGGCAACTCTAAACCAAAAAACGGGATGGGTTTACCTGCTAGACTCAAAATTAGCCAACCAACTATAGGCATAGCAAACATAAACACATACAGCGCAATATGAACAAATGTAGCTAACTTATTTTGCCATTTTGCAGGCTCAGGTTGTATAGCAGGTGCTGCACCACCCAATAAACGCGCAACTAACCTCACACTAACTAAAGCTAGCACAGATAAACCCAACATAAAGTGCCACATTTTAAAGGCATCACGGGTTTCGGTGCCTTTATCAAATAATTCGCGAAGTTCAATACTGCCGTAAACAGTGACAATTAAAATAAACATCAACCAATGTAAGGCAACAGAAAGTGTATTGTAATGAGTATCTGTATTTTTAAAATTCATAACACCTCCTAATAAACGCATTAAAGTTAAAAGCTCACTTATGCGTATAAGTACATGTTTACAGCCTAACCTTTAGTCATTTTCTCTTTGATGATCTGAAACATAGAATGAGTTACAAACTAATGAGTTACTAAGTCAAATTAATGGTTTAATGATTCTGGAATTTAAGTGTTAGTTACAATAACTGAGCAAACTTAAAATAAACTTAAATAGTACGCATAAAAAACAACAACCTAAAGTTACTGTTTCAAATATCAACGTGTGTTTAAAAGTAATAAACCGCTAAAATTGAATGAGTTTCTGAGTCTTCAGTCTTTGTTTGCTAACCAATACTCGTAAAGTTCGCTCTTTGATGTCTGAAGTCAAGATTTGACCCCTTTGGTTCTAAATAGTAGGCATAAAAAACAACAACCTAAAGTTACTGTTTTAAATATCAACGTGTGTTGAAAAGTAATAAACCGCTAAAATTGAATGAGTTTCTGAGTCTTCAGTCTTTGTTTGCTAACCAATACTCGTAAAGTTCGCTCTTTGATGTCTGAAGTCAAGATTTGACCCCTTTGGTTAGACCGACCCCTTTGGTTAGACCCCTTTGGTTACACCGCAAACATGTTTAAAATTATCATGATGACGCCAAAACCTAAAAGCCAAAACAAACCCCTTTGTGCTGTTTTGAATAAGTCACTTAACCGATTTTTTATAAGTGTACCCGAAGCAATTTGATCAGAGATATTAAACATACCTAAAACCCAAATCCAACCTGAAATCATCATGATTGCAATTAATACTATTATACCAAAAACAGCCAAGCCATCGGACAATGTATAAAACTCAGCGACGGCACCACCCGCAATAGCTAATACTGCGTGAATACTCCCTAAAAGGAGTGCTGATTTATTAGTAGCTCTCAAATTCATAGAAAAATATAACGCCTCATTAAGAGGAAATTTATAGTTGGCTAAAATGTTGAACGCAGTGAAAACAGCCAACTGTAAATTTTCCTACTTTGATGCCTTTTTATGTGTATTGAACACTAAAACTGTTTTTAAACCAAATATTGGAGTTTTTAGTAAATAGAAGCAATAGAACACCTAATTGACTAAGATTTGTAATAGCACTTAGAGAAACAAACTCAAATGGCATTAACCAAAATTGCTGAAAATTTATAAAAGTGCTGATTAAGCTTATTAAAACTAAAACGGAATAAACTACCCTTGCCCAATTTCTACCTTTATTAATTTTGTATGCAAGCCACAGCATTAAAATAGTAGTAACAGCAAAAGAGATGCATTTAGCTACCGTATTTGGCATTAAATCAGGCGCTTTACTAGTAATAATTAAGATCGAGATCAGACTAGCAAGCCAGCTAATTATAATAAGAATAATTGTGAGTTTTATACTTTTAGGTTTATCCATAACCTTCCTATGAGATTAATATTGCGATACCAGATAGATACACATAACGCTTTGAATATGGGGATTTTAGGAGCGCTTTGGCCGAAGGCCAGCGAGTAAAATTCCCAGTGAGTTTACGAACAGCATAATTCATTTGTTAGGTGTTTCCTGCTCAGAGTTTTGACTATTTGAGTACATAATTAAACCAGAGCGTTCTAACTTTTTAAATAATTTAACGCGTTGCTTAATAAGTTTAATCTCTTTTTCCAGATTACTTTTAAGCTTAATTACGACTTCGTTATTAGGGTTTAACTTTAAACTTGATTCAATTTCTTTAAGTTCGGAACTCAACTGAGATATTTGCGTATCAGCTAATTTGTAATATTCATCATTAGGGACAATAGAGTAGGTAAAAAAACTACTTACTAATAACGCTATAAATAAAACTTTTCTCAAATCCATTGAAACACCTAAAGCCTCATTCAGACGCAATAAAATAGCTGGTTAAAATTAGCGAGGCACGAGCAAAAACGAACTGTTATTTGTCCTGCTTTAATGACTTGTTACATGGCATTTTCTTCGGCCGATGAAGCTACTAACTTTAGCTTTTCATTGTACGCTGTTGAGTCGATAGCATAGTGTGCTCGACGGTGGCAATTGGGGCAAAGAGCTACTACGTTTTTAGGATGATCAGGCCCGCCATCAGCCAGCCTATGCACATGATGGCACTCTAAGAAAGGTCCTTTCCTTGTTTTAAACGGAGCCTCTGCATTACAGCCTTCACAAATTCCTTTTGAGCGAGCTAGTACATAAAGTTTAAGAGCTTCAGAGCGATAATGAGCAGACTCTCTTTTTTCTTTAGGTTTTGAATTACTAGGAGCTTTATGTAAAGCGGCTTTCCTTAATTCTTTTAAGCTCTTATTCTTCAGTGTTTTGACATCATTCTTTTTCCCAGAATCGTAATCTGATCTTGGTTCATTAATCTCGTTTTCAGCTTCGATGGAGTTTATATCAAGGTGAAAGATGAATGCATTTCTTTCATCTCCATTTGTGTCTGGGCGAACTTCTTCGTGAAATCCTAGACATTCAGCAGTACCTAAGTAACGTACATAACTTTTTTTAGTTGATTCAAAAACGTGAATTGTTTTGTTGTTTTCTTTGTGATCACAAATAGCCTTATTACCAACTACCATTTTCATGTCGCCAGTTTGGCCTTCGCCGGTATACCAGAAAACCCCATCATTCCTATATTCATCTCTATATCCATGTTCTTCTCCAGATTGAGAAGTGAATATAAAAACGACTGGAAAATTTTTCGGGGTTGAAATACCGCCGCCACCTTGACCACCATATTTGCCGTGTATATCAAGTTTGCGTTTGTATTCTTTTCCTATTTCAAACACCACACTTCCTTATGCCTTGTAACAGCTTATTGAATACCACTTTGGGGGGTTATAAAACCCCAAAACGGCATATATTACATGGCTCAATAATTCCACTAAATAACTTCAATGTAAACACGTTATTACGCAAGTTATAAAATTATCGTTGTTAAAATACAGCAAAACGAATTTTAATAATGTTATTGGATAAAATACCATTTACTGTCTATATATACAGTATCTTTTTTTATTTGAATATCGTTTATGAAACCCTGTTTCTAACCATGATTAAATTATAATGGTGCGATTTAAAACAAAAAAGCACAGCTCAAAGAGCTGTGCTTTCAATAATTAAATTAGAGCTGACAAGTTATAAACGTATGCCGCCGTCTATCTCTACTACACGACCGGTGAAAAAGTCGTTTTCGATTATGTACTGTGCGGTATGGGCAATTTCGTCGCTTTCACCTAAGCGCCCTACGGGTGTTACCGCAAGCATACGTTGTTTGGCTTCTGGCTTCATGGCGTCGGTCATGGCGGTGCTTATTACACCTGGTGCAATAGCGCCTACGCGTATACCAAAACGGCCAAGTTCTTTAGCCCATGTGGTGGTAAGTGCCACTACACCGGCTTTTGATGCCGCGTAATTTGTTTGGCCTATGTTACCTGCCCGCGCTACGCTCGACATATTTACTATTACGCCGCCTTTGCCTGATTCAATCATGTGGCTTGCAGCTTCGCGCCCTGCTAAAAATACGCCGGTAAGATTAACATCAATCACTGATTGAAATTGCTCTAGCGACATTTTTTTAACCACTTTTCCGTCTTTAGCTTTTATGAACATGCCGTCACGCAAAATACCAGCGTTGTTAATAAGCACACTAATGTGGCCAAAATCATTGTTGATAGTACTAAATACGTTTTCTACTTCACTTTCAACCGTCACATTAGCAGCGTAGCCTTTAATTATACCTTTTACGCCTTCAAGCTGGTTTAAATGCTCGCATGCGTTGTTTAATAAATCTTGTGCCATGTCAATAAGTGCAATATTTGCGCCCATAGCTGCAAACTTTTGCGCCATAGCGAAACCTAAACCTTGCGCCCCACCTGTGATTACTACCGTATTATTTTTAATTTCCACGGTTTACTCCTACTTCGAAAACAATTTAAATATGGCGCTAAAGTCATCGCTGCCTGCACCTTGATGCTGAAGCATAGTGTACAAGTTTTTTGCCATTGAACCCATTGGCGTTGATGAATTACTTTGCTGAGCCGCTTCCATGGCAAGACCTAAATCTTTTGCCATTAAGTCAACCATAAAACCTGGCTTATAATTATTACTAGCCGGTGCTGTCTCCATTACATCTGGACACGGATTATATAACTCTAATGTCCAATTTCGACCTGAGCTTGCAGTCATAATATCGCTCAGCACTTTTGGATCTAACCCGTTATTAATACCCATTTGAATGGCTTCACTTGTGCCTGCCATTAATATGCTAAGCAGCATGTTGTTGCATATTTTTGCTACTTGACCTGCACCAATATCGCCAGCATGAAATATGTTTTTACCCATATCTACTAATACAGTATTTGCTTTTTCGAATGCGGTTTGTTCACCACCTACGATAAACGTAAGCGTTCCTGCCGTTGCCCCGGCTACACCACCTGAAACCGGTGCATCAACAAACCGTATACCTTGCTCGTCAAGTGCATTTCCTACAACGCGTGCCGATTCGGCATCAATTGTAGAGCAGTCAATCACTAAGGTATTTTTGCTTAAAACCTCAATTAGTCCATTGTTATCGTTATTACCTAAGTATAGCGATTTAACATGCTTGCCTGCAGGTAACATGCTGATCAGAACGTCGGCATTGGTGGCACATTGCGCTGCATCAACGCCCGCTTTAGCCCCCTGGCTAGCCAGCTCATTTACGACCGACTGGTTTAAATCAAAAACAGTGACTGTGTGCCCCGCTTTTACTAAATTTGCCGCCATAGGGCCGCCCATGTTTCCTAATCCGATAAAACCAATGTTAAGTTTAGTCATCGTCTTTCCTTTATTTTTGTGTTGCCGTGTCTAGGTCATCAAGTGGGTGACTAGTGCCGTAACGATTATCAAAAAAGCTATTAACTACGCTACTTGGCACATCATGGAGTGTTGGGTATTGCCAATTGGGAGCGCCGTCTTTATCGATTAACAGTGCTCTAACGCCTTCTTGGAACTCACCTACTTCACCGGCTCTTACCGACATGCTTAGTTCCATTTTAAAGCAGTCTAAAAGGGTTTTACCTTCACTTGCTTTAAGCTGCTCACTGACCAATGCACAGCTGAGTGGGCACCCATGTTTTAACGATTTTTGCGCACGTTGCAACCACTTATCATCAGTGTTTAAATTTAATAAGTAATCTACTTGCTCTTGCAATGAGCCAACACTACCTAGTGTTTGAATTGTTTTTAAATTAGCGCTAACGTTTCCTATTGGCATATCGTCAGACTGCGCGTTTAACTCATTTAGTAAATTAGTTAGCACCGTGTGGTTTTCGCTTGCACTCTTACTCCAGCTTGTAGCTAAAATAGTGTTTAGCATGTCGTTGTATTTACCGCTGTCAATAAAGTGATCAGCAAGTGATACAAAACAGGCATCGTCGCAATTAATAGACGCTGACGTTAACCCTAAAAACAAGCCAACACTTTTGGGCATTTTATGCAAAAAATAGCTGCCGCCTACATCGGGGTATAAACCTATTGTTTGTTCTGGCATTGCAATACGTGAGGTTTCGGTAACAACACGGTGGCTTGCGCCAGCCATTAGCCCTAAACCGCCTCCCATTACAATCCCGTTTCCCCAAACAAGAATAGGTTTAACGTAGGTATGTATAAGGTAATCGAGCTTATATTCTTGGGTAAAAAACTCTTCAACTAAGCTTGTTGGTTCACCTTGTGCCATTGCATGATGAAGACTTACTACATCGCCACCAGCACAAAACGCTTTTTCTCCTGCCCCTTTTAAAATAATCATTGCGATGGCATCGTCGTTTGCCCATGCCTTTAGTTGAGGAGTAAGCAATTTGATCATGTTAAAATTAAGCGCATTTAACGATTTAGGTGCGTTCAGTGTAATAAGCCCAATTAAACGGCCGTTGGCTGCGGTTGCCGTCTCAAAAAGTACTGAATCATCCGCTTTATTTAATAAGGTTAAATCACTCATTAGCCATTTACCCATTTTGCTTTGCGTTTTTCTAAAAAGGCATTTACGCCTTCTTTTTGATCATTAGTATCAAATAAACCAACAAATAGTTCGCGCTCTAATGGTAAAACGCTCGCCATGGGTTGGTGGCGCCCTTTTTGAATCAATGTTTTACATGCCGCAACCGAGCTAGGGCTTTGCTCGCTTACTTGGTTTGCAAGATTAAGCGCAGCAGCAAAACTCTCACCTTGGCCAACAACCTCTTCGACTAAACCAATGTGTAGTGCTTTATCAGCTTTTAAGCGCTCGCCGCACAAAATCATGCGTTTAGCCCAGCCTTCGCCCACTAACCATGCTAAATTTTGCGTGCCACCTGCACACGGCAATAAACCGACTTTTGCCTCAGGGAGTGCCATTTGCGCTTGTTGTTCAGCTATGCGTATATCACACGCTAAAGCAACCTCTAAACCGCCGCCCATCGCATAGCCATTAATGGCAGCAACCGACACGCCTCTAAAATTAGTTAATGCTTCAAACGCTTCGCCAAATACACGCGACATGTCTGCAGCAATACCTTTATCGCCACTGGCAAATACATTAAGGTCGGCGCCTGCGCTAAAAAACTTATCGCCTTCACCCGTTAGCACTAAGGCATAAATGTTTTTATTGTTATTAAGCGCGTTAACTTTATTTTTTAAATCAATTAAAGTGTCTTTTGTCCAGGTATTCGCTGGCGGGTTAGACATCGTTAAAATAGCAACATGGCCTTCGGTTGTTAACTCAATGCTTGGTTTTGATTCAGACATACCGTGCTCCTTATAATATTTCGCTTGCTGATTCAGCTAAAATTCGACGCGCAATAATCACACGCATTATTTCATTTGTGCCTTCAAGTATTTGATGAACGCGCACGTCACGTACATGGCGCTCTAATGGGTATTCTTTTATGTAACCATAACCACCATGTATTTGAAGTGCTTCATTACACACTGTAAAACCAACATCGGTTGCAAAGCGTTTGGCCATAGCACAATAAGTGGTTTTTTCGCTGTCGCCAGTATCAAGTTTAAATGCCGCGAGCCTTACCATTTGGCGCGCCGCTACAAGCTCTGTGTTCATATCAGCAATTTTAAATTGCAAAGCCTGAAACGCAGCCAGCGGTTTACCAAATTGTGAGCGCTCTTTGAGGTATTCACGTGCTGTATTTAAGGCCGCTTGTGCGGTTCCAATTGAACAGGTGGCAATATTAATGCGCCCACCATCTAGCCCTTGCATTGCAAACTTAAAACCTTCGCCTTCTGCTCCAAGTAAGTTATGTGCAGGAATACGAACGTCCTCAAAGCTTATTAGTCGTGTAGGCTGTGCATTCCACCCCATTTTTTCTTCTGCTTTACCGTATTCAACGCCTTTTGCATCGGCCGGTACAACAAACGCAGAAATACCCGCAGCGCCTTCGCCACCAGTACGCGCCATGACCACTAGCACTTCGGTTTCGCCTGCGCCCGATATAAACATTTTAGAACCGTTAATAACGTATTCGTCGCCATCGCGTACTGCTTTTGTTTTAAGTGAAGCTGCATCTGAACCAGAACCAGGCTCGGTTAAGCAGTATGATGCTAATAACTCACCCATAACTAATTGGTCTACATATTGATCTTTTATTGCGTCTGTTCCAAAACTTGCAACCATCCAGGTAGCCATATTATGAATAGTGAGCATGGCAGTGGTTGCCGTACACCCTAGTGCAAGTTGTTCAAAAATAATGCTTGAGTCTAAACGTGATAAACCAAGGCCGCCCGCGTCCTCTGGTGTGTATAAACCACAAAAGCCTAACTCACCGGCTGCTTTTATCGTATCTTTAGGAAAAATATGTTCGCGATCCCATTTAGCCGCGTGAGGTGCAAGCTCTGACTCGGCAAATTGGCGAGCAGTTTGTGCAAAGGCTTGTTGGTCTTCTGATAAGTTAAAGTCCATAATAGACCTCTTTAGTTGTGTGTTGTCGGTTTTCCCGTATTGGGATTATGAGTGAAGAGCGGCGAAGGCATATTTATGTGTATGAAAAACCTTCGCGCCCGTCTTTGTTATTATTTTTTGTGTGTGTTTATTAATTATTTTAAGTTAATGCTCATGTTTGGGCCTGACGCTATATCGTCTTCAAACCAACGTGAGGTAATGGTTTTGGTTTCGGTGTAAAAACGAATACCTTGCTTACCATACGTATGAGTATCGCCATAAAAAGAGCCTTTCCACCCCGTAAATGAGAAGAACGGCAGTGGCACAGGAATAGGAACATTAATACCTACTTGGCCTACTTCTATTTCGTGTTGGAATTTACGTGCAACTGCACCGCTTGAAGTAAATAGCGAGGTGCCATTACCGTAAGGGCTTTCGTTAATTAAGGCGATAGCTTCTTCTAATGTGTCTACAAACATACAAGCCAAAACAGGACCAAAAATCTCTTCTTTGTATAAGTCCATTTCTTTTGTAACGTCGGTAAATAAAGTTGGGCCAACCCAGTTACCTTGCTCGTAACCTTCTACAGTAAAGTCAGAGCCATCTATTAAACAGGTCGCGCCTTGTTTTTTACCGCTTGCAATAAGCGATAAAATTCGCTCTTTTGCTGCTTTTGACGTTTGTGGGCCGTAGGCTGCGTCTTTGTCATCCCATAAACCTGGGCGTACTTTTTCAAAGCCTGCTTTTATTTCATCTACCCATTCACTTGCTTGACCAACAAATACAGCTACCGAAATACCCATACAACGCTGCCCTGCGGCACCAACAGATGCACCAACAAGGTTATTTACAACATGCGATTTACTCGCATCTGGCATAATTACCATATGGTTTTTTGCACCTACACAGGCTTGAACACGCTTAAGGTTTTGTGTGCCTTTTGAATAAATATAGGCACCTACACCACACGAGCCTACAAACGAAATAGCACGAACGGCTTTATCTTCTAATAACCGGTCTACCTGCGGTTTTGTACCATGTACAATTTGCAGAACGCCTTTAGGTGCACCCGCTTCAATAAATAGCTCAGCTAAACGCATTGGCGTTAGTGGATCTTGCTCTGAAGGTTTTAATATAAATGTGTTACCACATACTATTGCCAGCGGAAACATCCAAAGTGGGATCATTGCCGGAAAGTTAAACGGCGTAACACCTGCACACACACCCAATGGCTGCATGTATGAATAAGTATCGATTTTGCGCGCTACATTTTCCATTGTTTCGCCCATCATCAGCGAAGGTGCATTAGCTGCTTGTTCGACAACTTCAATACCTCGCCATACATCACCTTTAGCATCTTCAAAGGTTTTACCTAGTTCGTGGCAAATAATAGTGGCTAGTTCATCATGGTGTTCTTTTAAAAGCGCCGCATATTTCATCATAATGCGGGCACGCTCAGTAATTGGCACATCTTTCCATGTTTTAAATGTTTCAGAGGCTGAAGCAATTGCCGCATCCATTTCTGCATCGGTGGTACACGGAACCTGAGCTAATACTTCTTGGTTTGCTGGGTTTATAACATCGATTAATTCTTTTGAAGCCGATTGAATAAATTCGCCATCTATTAATAGTGGAACTTGGTGCATGGTTAAATCCTATTGTATTAGTGTGTTAGTTTTAAAAATAACGCAGCTTTATTATTGTTATGTTGCTGCGTATTTTTAATGTGATTGGTACTTAGTAAGCTTCTACTGCCATTGCAACGGCTTCACCGCCACCAATACATAAAGAAGCAACGCCTTTTTTAAGGCCTCGGTTTTTAAGAGCGTGAATAAGCGTAACCAAAATACGTGCGCCACTGGCACCAATTGGATGGCCAAGTGCACATGCCCCACCGTTAACATTTACTTTGCTTTCATCAAGCTTAAGCTCTTTTATTGCAAGCATTGTTACCATGGCAAAAGCTTCGTTAATTTCCCAAAGGTCTACATCAGTTGTTGTCCAACCGGCTTTTTCGAGCACATTGTTCATTGCACCTACTGGTGCTACCGTAAATTCGCTCGGTTTTTGAGAATGTGTGCTGTGCGCTACAATTTTACAAAGGGGTGTTAAACCGTGTGCTTTTGCTTTTGACTCAGTCATTAAAACGAGGGCTGCGCCACCATCCGAAATAGATGATGAGTTAGCAGCTGTTATAGTGCCGTCTTTTTTAAAGGCTGCACGTAAACTTGGGATTTTTTCTGGGCGTGCATTACCTGGTTGCTCATCAACCGATACCGTTACATCGCCTTTTCGTGTTTGAATTGTGTGCGGTGCTATTTCGTTTTCAAAGCTGCCGTTTGCAATTGCGGCATTCGCTTTGCTTAATGAGCCAAGTGCAAAATTATCCATTTGCTCACGGCCAATGCCATATTCGTCGGCGGTATCTTGTGCAAAACAACCCATAGCTTTATTGTCGTATGCATCTTCAAGGCCATCACTCATCATGTGATCTTTGATTTCGCCATGGCCCATTCGCATTCCGCCACGCGCTTTTGGAATAAAGTAAGGGGCGTTGGTCATACTTTCCATGCCACCAGCAATCGCTGTTTCTATAGAGCCTGCTTTAATTAAATCGTTAGCAAGCATGGCGGCTTTTAAACCTGAACCACATACTTTATTAATGGTGGTAGCACCCGTGCTTAAAGCTAGCCCTGCTTTTAACATGGCTTGACGAGCTGGCGCTTGACCTAAACCAGCAGGGAGTACACAGCCCATAATTACTTCGTCAATTGCATCGGTTTTTAAACCAGTTTGCGCTAATGCACTTTTAATAGCCGTTGCACCTAATTCAGTAGACTGAGCATCGCTTAGCCCGCCCATAAAGCCACCCATAGGCGTACGTTTTGCTGCTACAATTACCACTGATTCTAAAGACATAGCTAACTCCATTGTATTTAAGGGTAAATAGTTGTTAGAATATTTACTCTATTAATTGTGTTTTAAATTATTATTTAATAACCATACACAATACTAACGTTTACGCTAACGTCAACTAAAAACCGTTAAAATTATACTTTCTTATCTGTAAGGTTTCTTTGCCACCTTTGGCTCTTACAATCTAAGTTAAAATTAAGTCATTGTAATTAAATAATTTAAATTACAAATACTGCAAACCACTTCGCTTATATTTATTTCACACCAGCCAGTACTTTACCTTTACGTAAACTTCACTTATATTGGAGTTATTCGAATGAGGTAATTACAATTATGAAACCAGATAATCAAACAAACTTTGCAAGTTCCGCCACTATACCGACCAGTAATGAACAAACTTTTAGCATTAGCGATTTAGCTAAAGAGTTTGACATTACAACTCGCTCTATACGCTTTTATGAAGACCAAGGGCTTTTATCACCTGAGCGTAATGGGCAAACACGTATTTACTCAAAGCGCGACAAAGTGCGCTTAAAACTCATTTTACGGGGTAAACGCCTAGGCTTTACGCTTGCCGAAACGGGCCGTTTGTTTGAACTGTATGACGCTGATAAATCAAGCGCTAAACAACTAGTCACTATGCTAGATCTGATTTCAGAGAAAAAAGCCGACCTTTCGCAGCAAATGGACGATATTAAAGTTGTCCTAATGGAACTGGTTACTGCGGAACGACGCTGTAGAGACACACTGAATAAAATAGACGAGTAGTTTATTTTTAAAATAAAAACACACTGATAACACACACTCACACAGGAATGAATCATGAGCACTATTTCACTTTATAAAGAGATGAACTTTGGTCTTGGCGAAACCGCCGATATGATCCGCGACCATGTAAATAGTTTTTCAAGCCAAGAAATTGCGCCACTAGCTGAACAAACCGACATTGACAATACATTTCCAAATCAACTTTGGCCGCAAATGGGCGAAATGGGCGTGTTAGGCATGACCGTTCCTGAAGAGTTTGGTGGTGCGGGCTTAGGCTATTTAGAGCATGTTATAGCAATGGAAGAAATTAGCCGCGCAAGTGCGTCTATTGGCTTGAGCTACGGTGCGCATTCAAACCTGTGTGTTAATCAAATCAACCGGAATGGTTCACAAGCACAAAAAGAAAAATACCTACCAAAACTTATCAGCGGTGAACACATTGGTGCGCTTGCTATGAGTGAGCCTAATGCAGGCTCTGACGTGGTATCGATGAAACTTAAAGCTGAGAAAAAAGGCGATAAGTATATTTTGAACGGTAATAAAATGTGGATCACCAATGGCCCGGATGCAGACACACTGGTTATTTACGCTAAAACAGATTTAAACGCCGGTGCTAAAGGGATCACTGCATTTATAGTAGAGAAGACGTTTCCTGGTTTTTCAACCGCACAAAAGCTCGACAAACTTGGTATGCGCGGATCAAACACCTGTGAGTTAGTATTTGAAAACTGTGAAGTGCCTGAAGAAAACATTCTAGGTAACTTAAACGAAGGCGTAAAAGTACTTATGAGCGGCCTAGATTACGAACGTGTTGTATTGGCAGCAGGCCCCCTTGGCATTATGCAAGCATGTATGGATATTGTTGTGCCTTACATTCATGAGCGTAAGCAATTTGATACCCCAATTGGGCAATTTCAGCTTATTCAAGGCAAGGTTGCCGACATGTACACACAAATGAACGCTGCCCGCTCATACGTTTACACGGTAGCTAAAGCCTGTGACCGCGGTGAAACCACACGTAAAGATGCTGCTGGCGCCATTTTATATGCCGCCGAATTGGCAACCAAAATGGCACTGGATGCGATTCAAATACTGGGTGGAAACGGCTACATAAACGAATACGCTACGGGTCGACTACTACGTGACGCTAAACTATACGAAATTGGCGCCGGCACGTCTGAAATTCGCCGCATGCTAATTGGTCGCGAACTTTTCACTGAAAGCCGCTAAGGATTAGATTATGACGATTTTAAAATCGAGCGTTAATCCACACGATCCTACTTTTGTGCAAAATCATAAAAACATGTCGGCGCTAGTGGATGATTTACGCGATAAAGTTGCCACGATAAGCTTAGGTGGTGGTACTGCTTTAAAAGAGCGTCACGAAGGTCGCGGTAAATTATTTGTACGCGATCGTATTAGTACGCTAATTGACGAAGGTTCACCATTTTTAGAAATTTCTCAATTCGCTGCATTTGGCGTCTATGAGCAAGCTATCCCGTGCGCAGGTGTCGTAGCTGGTATTGGCCGTGTAAAAGGCATTGAATGCATGATCATTGCAAACGATGCCACGGTTAAAGGCGGCACCTACTTTCCGCTTACTGTTAAAAAACATTTGCGAGCACAGGACATTGCAGAGCGATGCCATTTACCTTGTATTTATTTGGTTGATTCTGGCGGTGCTAACCTACCTGAGCAAGATGATGTATTTCCCGATAAATTACATTTTGGCCGTATTTTTTACAATCAAGCTCGAATGTCGGGTAAAGGTATTCCTCAAATTGCTGTGGTCATGGGGCTATGTACTGCTGGCGGTGCTTATGTACCGGCTATGGCAGATGAAAGCATAATAGTAAAAGAACAAGGCACCATATTTTTAGCAGGCCCCCCGCTTGTAAAAGCGGCAACAGGTGAAGAAGTAACGGCTGAAGAGCTTGGTGGTGCTGATGTTCATTGTAAAACATCAGGGGTAGCTGATCATTTTGCTGAAAACGACGAGCATGCGCTGTCTATTGCACGCCAATGTATTGAGCGCATTAATTACACACGCCCTACTGCACCGTTATTAAAAGATATAAAAGCGCCTCGGTACGATATAAGCGAACTTTACGGCATAGTGGGTACCGACCTTAAAAAGCCATTTGACGTACGAGAAGTCATTGCCCGAACAGTTGATGATTCATCATTTGATGAATTTAAACGCTACTTTGGTGAAACGTTGGTAACCGGTTTTGCAAGCATTTACGGTAACCCTGTTGGCATAGTGGCTAATAACGGCATTTTATTCAGCGAGTCTGCTCAAAAAGGCGCACACTTTATTCAACTGTGTGCACAACGCAATATTCCACTGGTTTTTTTACAAAATATTACCGGCTTTATGGTAGGTAAAAAATACGAAGCCGAAGGCATTGCAAAACACGGCGCAAAAATGGTGATGGCGGTTTCGTGTGCGGATGTGCCTAAATTTACGGTACTTATTGGCGGCTCTTATGGCGCTGGTAACTACGGTATGTGTGGCCGCGCATTTGAACCCACCATGATGTGGATGTGGCCTAATGCCCGTATTTCAGTCATGGGCGGCGAGCAAGCCGCAGGGGTAATGGCCCAAGTTAAGCAAGACGGCTTAGCGCGAAAAGGCCAAAGTATGACCGATGAGCAAATTAGCGAGTTTAAAAAGCCAATCATTGAGCAATACGAAGAGCAAGGCCACCCATATTATGCCAGCGCGCGTTTGTGGGACGACGGTATTATTGACCCAGCCGACACACGTAACGTATTAGGACTTGCCTTAAGTGCTGCTAAAAATGCACCAGCGCAAGATTCTCAATTTGGCGTATTTAGAATGTAACCGGAGCGCAGTAAATGTCAGTAACACTACAAATAACAAAATCTAATGTGGCTGTACTTGTTTTAAGCCGCCCTGAAAAAAGAAACGCATTTAATAGCGAAGTAATTCACGAATTAATTCAATGCATTGAACATGCAAATACGCTTGATATAAAAGCGCTGGTGTTAAAAACAGAAGGCAAACACTTTTCAGCCGGAGCAGATTTAGCCTGGATGAAATCCATGGCTGATAACAATTACGCCGATAACCTGGCCGACTCTATGCAACTTGCAAAACTAATGCAGGTTTTAGCCACCAGCCCTCACCCAACCGTGTGTGCTGTTCAAGGCGCTGCATTTGGTGGTGCGCTAGGCTTAATTGCCTGTTGCGATATTGCACTGTGTAAAGATGATGCTCAGTTTTGCTTAAGTGAGGTGAAACTTGGGCTTATTCCTGCGGTAATTAGCCCGTATGTAATTAAAGCCATAGGTGAGCGTGCTGCTCGCAGATATTTTTTAACTGCTGAGGTGTTTGATGCCCACACAGCCAAACAACTTGGATTAGTTCATCAAGTAACCGGCAATTTAGACTGCGCGCTTGATAACATGTTGCAAACACTGATTGATAACGGCCCTGTTGCAGTCAAAGCCGCTAAAGCTTTAATTAATGATGTGGCAAACAAGCCTATTAGTGAACAAATTATTGAGCTTACGGCCGAACGGATTGCAAAGATTCGTGTATCTGATGAAGGCCAAGAAGGGCTTAGTGCTTTTTTTGATAAACGCCCACCCGCTTGGCAACTGTAGGATTAATTATGAACACACACACTTTAAAAAAGATACTCATTGCCAACCGAGGTGAAATTGCGTGCCGTATCATGCGCAGTGCAAAGCAAATGGGGTTAACGACTGTAGCCGTTTATTCTGACGCCGATAAGCACGCACAACATGTAAAAATGGCTGATGAGGCTTATCATATTGGGCCTGCTCCGAGTAAAGACTCGTACCTTGTGACCGATAAAATTTTACAAGTAGCCAAAAATAGCGGCGCAGATTGTATTCACCCAGGGTATGGTTTTTTATCTGAAAACAGCGAGTTTGCTAAAGCCTGTGAAGCTAACAACATTGCGTTTATTGGCCCACTTGCAAGCAGCATAGAAGCCATGGGATCTAAAACCCGCGCTAAAGAAATAATGGCTGAAGCAAATGTACCGTTAGTGCCAGGCTATTATGGTGATAATCAAGACCCTGCCTTTTTACAATCTGAGGCCGAAAAAATTGGCTATCCCGTACTGATTAAAGCGGCTTTTGGGGGCGGTGGTAAAGGTATGCGCGTTGTTGAGCAAGCTAAAGATTTTATAACTGCACTTGAGGGCGCACAGCGTGAAGCAATAGCAGGCTTTGGTAATGACTTAGTACTGCTAGAGCGCTATGTTAACCAGCCTCGCCATGTTGAAGTACAGGTGTTTGCAGATAATCACGGTAACTGTGTTTATTTAGGTGATAGAGATTGCTCTTTACAACGTCGTCATCAAAAAGTAATTGAAGAAGCGCCAGCACCGGGTTTAAGTGACACATTACGAAAAGAAATGGGCGAAGCCGCAGTACGTTGTGCTTTGGCTATAAATTACCGTGGTGCAGGTACTGTTGAGTTTTTACTGTGTGGCGATGAGTTTTTCTTTATGGAAATGAACACACGCCTACAAGTAGAACACCCAGTAACCGAAATGGTAACCGGTGTAGATTTAGTCAATTGGCAAATTAATATAGCAGCTGGGCACACTTTGCCTTTAACGCAATCTGACATACAACTACAAGGCCACAGCTTTGAAGCGCGAATTTACGCAGAGGATCCAAGTAACGATTTTATTCCTTGTTCAGGCGTAATCGAATCGTTAAATACTCCGCTTAATAGTGAGTTTGTACGAATAGATACCGGCATTGCACAAGGCGATGAAATCAGCCCCTATTACGACCCAATGATTGCAAAGCTTATAGTACATGATGATAACCGCGAGCAAGCATTAGGGCGTTTACGCCAAGCACTTGGTGAATTTCATTTAGCGGGTTTTAGTACCAACATTGGCTTTTTAAGTAACTTAGCTCATCACCCTACCTTTAACCAGGGCGCACCAAGTACACACTTTATTGCAGAGCAAGGCGACTCTTTAGTTACTGTTGATAGTGCGCTTTTACAATCTAGTGAACTCATAGGTGCATTTGCGTACTTATGCTCTTTGAATAATGAGCAAGCTCAGCAACACAATGGTAGCCCATGGCAGCAACTTACCGGATTTAACTTAAATTCTCCACGCATCATTAAAGTGCCTTTTAAAGATTTACAGCTGAGTGCGATTAAAACATCTGAAGGGTTCAACATTACCCATAACAACACGGTATTTAATCTTCAAGGGACAGTCATTAAAGGCGTTTGTACTGTATTTATTGATGGCAATAAGCATATTGCGCATGTCTCACATTGTAATGACACCATTACGGTTATGAATAAAGCACTACAAATTAACCTTGAACTCATTAATAAACATTATATAAGTTCACATGAAAGTGATGCATTGCCACTAGCAGCGCCACTCAATGGCACCGTGGTTAAACACTTGGTTACGGTTGGCAGTACGATTAGCAAAGGCGATCCTGTTGTGATCATTGAAGCTATGAAAATGGAATACACCCTCAATGCGCCACACGATGGCATTTTACAAAGCTATTGTTTTGGTGAAGGTGAATTGGTATCTCACGGTGCCCTACTCGCCATTGTTGAATATACCACACAGCAGGAAGGTGTCTGATGAGCGCATTTCCTGATTCGGTTCGTATTGTTGAGGTGGGTGCGCGTGACGGCCTACAAAGCGAGAGTTTGGTAAATACTCAGGATAAAATCTCACTGATTAATGCCCTTGCACAAGCCGGTTTAAAAGATATAGAAGCAGGTGCGTTTGTATCCCCTAAATGGGTGCCACAAATGGCAGATTCGGCATATGTTATTAACGCACTTAACTTACCAAATATTAACTTAAGCGCGCTGACACCAAACTTGAAAGGTGCGCACGCGGCCCATGACGCTGGTATTAAAGAGTTTGCAATTTTTACCGCCGCAAGCGAGTCTTTCTGTAAAAAAAACATCAACTGCTCAGTTGACGAAAGTATCACACGCTTCAGTGAAGTTATGAACTTTGCAAAAGAGCATAATATTCGTGTTCGTGGTTACGTAAGTTGTGTACTTGGCTGTCCTTACGAAGGAGACATAGACGCTAAGGCTGTGCTTGATGTAACACAAAAGCTATTAGATTTAGGCTGTTACGAAGTAAGCCTTGGAGACACGATTGGCGTAGGTACTGCAAAAAAAGTAACTCAACTCATAGAATTACTTTTAATGCACATAGACAGCAACCGGCTTGCAGTGCATTTTCATGATACCTACGGGCAAGCGCTCACAAATATTTACGCAGCGCTAAGCCTAGGAATATCAACGGTTGACGCAGCAGTTGCCGGCCTTGGTGGGTGCCCTTATGCTAAAGGCGCGTCAGGAAATGTTGCCACTGAAGATGTCGTTTACTTACTTGATGGCCTTGGCATAAACCATGGAATTGATTTACAAAGGCTTGTTGATGCAGGTTGGGCCATTACTAATGCGCTTAACAAAACGCCAGTAAGTAAAGTTTCTGTAGCGCTGCACAAAAAACAACAATGACACACTTACGTGTTAACTACTTTTTAGCCTATATATTACTTAAGTAAGTGTAAAACGAAGGTAAATAGTTAACAAAATTTAGCACACAATGAGGAGAGACTCATGGCCGGTTTTGATAAGGTGGTTTCAAGCTACGAAGCTGCAATGGAAGGGTTGAAAGACGGTGATACCATTATTGCCGGTGGTTTTGGTTTATGTGGAATACCTGAAGGTTTAATAAAGCAAATTAAAAAGATGAACACAAAAGAGTTAACCGTTGTATCTAACAACTGCGGTGTTGATGATTTTGGTTTAGGTATTTTATTGCAAGATAAACAAATAAAAAAAGTAATTGCCTCGTATGTTGGAGAAAACGCCCTATTTGAGCAGCAATTATTAAATGGCGAAATAGATGTTGAGCTTACGCCACAAGGAACACTTGCAGAAAAAATGCGCGCTGGTGGTGCCGGTATTCCCGCATTTTATACCGCTACAGGTTACGGTACGCCCGTTGCAGAGGGTAAAGATGTAAAAGAATTTGATGGTCGCCCTTACATTTTAGAAGAGTCTATCACGGGTGAATTTGCCATTGTGAAAGCGTGGAAGGCTGACCGGTATGGAAACCTGGTATTTAGACACACAGCAATGAACTTTAACCCAATGGCTGCAACAGCAGGAAAAATTACTGTGGCAGAAGTGGAAGAAATCGTCGAGCCGGGTGAACTTGAACCAAGCCAAATCCACACCCCTGGCATTTATGTAAATCGCGTGATTAAAGGTAACTTTGAAAAACGCATTGAACGTGTAACAACACGAGATTAAGCAGGAGCAAAGTAATGGCATTATCACGTGAACAAGTTGCAATGCGCGTTGCGCAAGAACTACAAGATGGTTACTACGTTAATTTGGGCATAGGAATTCCGACACTCGTCGCAAACTATGTACCTGATGATATTGAAGTTATGCTACAGTCAGAAAATGGCCTATTAGGTATGGGGCAATACCCAACTAAAGCTGAGCTTGATGCAGATATGATTAACGCGGGTAAAGAAACCGTGACAGCAGCCACAGGTGCTGCCATATTTAATAGTGCAGATAGTTTTGCCATGATACGGGGTGGTCATGTAGACTTAACAGTTCTTGGTGCTTTTGAAGTTGACCAGAACGGTAACATCGCGTCATGGATGATCCCCAAAAAGCTTATTAAAGGCATGGGCGGCGCAATGGACTTAGTTGCTGGCGCAAAAAATATAATTGTTACAATGACCCATGCCAGTAAGCATGGTGAATCTAAGCTTCTTGAATCATGTAGTTTACCGCTTACCGGTGTAAATTGCGTAAAGAAAATAGTAACAGATTTAGCCGTTTTAGAAGTTAAAGACGGCGCATTTCATTTAATAGAGCGTGCACCTGGTGTATCTGTAGATGAAATTATTAGCAAAACAGCAGGTAAATTACTTGTTGACGGTGAAGTACCAGAAATGGTTTTATAAGATTATTATATAGTTAACTTTACCCTGTACCGACCTCATTCCCAGTGCCAATGGCGCTGAGTTACCCAAAATCCCTCGCAAGAGGGATTTTTTTTGCCTACAATGCTATTTTTATGGTTAATTAATACACGCTTAATAAATTATTATCTATAATAGATGCATAAATACTGTGTTATTTAGCTAGAGCTATTGCACTAATTTGTTGTTATGATGCACCAAAATTGTGAAGCTGCCCTATCAATAAAATTAAGTTATTGATAGTATTGAATAATAACATTTGGATCGATATTTGCCTGTACAGGTAATCTAAACATTTAAACACTGGAAAACATGCAAACTCCTATTCGTGGTCTTCGTTCTTTTTGCTTTGCAGCAAGAAGCCTAAGTTTTAAGCATGCAGCCAATGAGCTGTACTTAACACCGTCGGCGGTAAGCCACCAAATAAAACAACTAGAAGAACAACTTGGTATAGAGCTGTTTCATCGTAAAACACGTTCGATTAGCCTAACTACGGCTGGAAAAAACTTTTTTGATGCGATCTCCCCTATCATTACTATGTTAGAAGGTACCATTAATGAGTTTAGTCAATTACAACAAAACACAAATATCACGATTACTTTACCCGAGTTTTTTGCCAGTGAATTGCTGATGCCAAAATTAAGCGAATGGACCACTCAGCATCCTAATATTAATTTGCAAATGGACACGCTTAAAACACGTAAAGAACTTACCCGCCATAGTGATTTGTCTATTGTGCTTTCGTCAAGTAAGCCAACTGAGGGCGCAGTCACTGAGCTATTTAATTTAGAATACATTCCTGCATGTAATAAAAAATTACTTGAACAGTGGAAAAACAACGATTTACAAGCACTGAACCAAGTACCACTAATTTTACACAAAGCACGCCCTTGGGCATGGCACCAGTGGGCTGAAAAAGTGGGCATAGATGATTTTTCGCCTACGCAAATTATTCAGATAGATAGTATGTTTGGTGTTGCACGTGCCGCACAGCAAGGTATGGGGATTGCACTTATTCCTCTACCTATAAGCCAAAGCTGGTTAGACGAGCAATGGTTATATAAATTGTTTGAACAGCCATTAACGACTAAAGATAAATATTATTTGGTTCAACACGACTCAAATGTAGCCAACCACCCTCTAGATCTGTTTGCTAAATGGGTAGTTGATACTTTTAGAAAAACACAAGAACAATAATTTTTAGTTCACACTTAGTTAATTTATTTACTGTATAAAACACAAAAAATTCACATTAAATTAATGTAAAAGCCAACTTATTATCAATGAGTTGGCTTTTTTGTTATTTAATTTTTATGGTTTAAATTTTTTCACTTATCAGTTTTATTTTTATCGTTTGTTTGAATTTAGGAAACAACATAAAGTCTATTTAACGAAAACATTTAATGACTAATTGAGTTGTTATTTAAATAACTAAGTTTGAAACCAATTTAGTTTTTATGACTCAAATAAATGTATAAAAGAATCTTTATATTGTGTGTGAAGATGTTGTCAGTGTGAAAAACAGTTCAAATTAGGTGGTGACTTAGTTTGGGCTGTTTTTATTCTCTCCAACGGCCACATAATATTAAAATCTGCTTTTGGCAGTAAACGAATCTTTATTGTGTGTGAAGATGTTGTCAGTGTGAAAAGCAGTTCAAATTAGGTGGTGACTTAGTTTGGGCTGTTTTTATTCTCTCCAACGGCCACATAATATAAAAATCTGCTTTTGGCAGTAAATGAATCTTTATTGTGTGTGAAGATGTTGTCAGTGTGAAAAGCAGTTCAAGTTAGGTGGTGACTTAGTTTGGGCTGTTTTTATTCTCTCCAACGGCCACATAATATAAAAATCTGCTTTTGGCAGTAAACGAATCTTTATTGTGTGTGAAGATGTTGTCAGTGTGAAAAGCAGTTCAAGTTAGGTGGTGACTTAGTTTGGGCTGTTTTTATTCTCTCCAACGGCCACATAATATAAAAATCTGCTTTTGGCAGTAAACGAATCTTTATTGTGTGTGAAGATGTTGTCAGTGTGAAAAGCAGTTCAAATTAGGTGGTGACTTAGTTTGGGCTGTTTTTATTCTCTCCAACGGCCACATAATATAAAAATCTGCTTTTAGCAGTAAACGAATCTTTATTGTGTGTGAAGATGTTGTCAGTGTGAAAAGCAGTTCAAATTAGGTGGTGACTTAGTTTGGGCTGTTTTATTTTTCAACAAAAGTGCACCACTTAGTAAATATTTATAAAGCCCTCAATTAATGAGGGCTTTTTTGTACTTGTTTCTTTACTAATCAAAACACCAATTATAGACCGATAGGTTTATATGCGGTATCAGCTATTATCTCGAGGTACAAAGTCTAATACGGTTGCGTTTATACAATATCTATCTTTTCCTCTAGGCCCCTCACCCGGAAATAAATGCCCCAGGTGAATACCTGTGCTTTTAGACCTTAATTCTATGCGTTGCATGCCCCAACTATTGTCCTCGTGTTCGGTTAAACTGTTTTTAACAGGGTGCGTAAACGACAGCCAACCTGTACCAGAATTAAACCGATCTCGAGTATCAAATAAAGCCTCACCACTGAGCTTATCGACAAAGGTGCCATCGGGTGTGTTTTTAAATATTTTATACTCTTTACAATATGGGCGATCTGTTTTGGCATTAAATGCAACTTTATAAGCTTCACTGTCTCCTAATTTAAATGCACCTAATGCTTTGTAAAACGTCTCACGGCTTGCGTAGCCTTGGCGGCCATATACTTCTTCACCATTTTCTAAAAATAGAATTGTGGGTGTTGCCCATGTCGCTGATTTAATGGTTAACCCATCTAATTGATCTGCGTATCTAAATGACAAAGGGATAGTGCCTTTGTAGTCATTTGCCACCTCTTTTTTAAACTTCTCGCAGTAAGGGCAATAGTCTCGAGAGTCTATTATCACTATTTGTTTACCCGTTGATAATGCAGTGTTGTCTTTCGTTTTAACTGGTACTGGTTCAAAAACCACACCAGTAGAATGATCAGGGCAATAACCATTAGGATTTTTTTGCAAATAATTTTGGTGGTATTCTTCAGCAGCTACAAAGCCCTCAAGTGGCTTGATAACGGTGACTATATTTCCATACCCAGCATTGGTTAATAATTGTTGGTATTGCGCTTTAATCTTTAACGCTGTGTCTTTTTGCGCATCGTTGCTCGTTAATATAATAGATCGATATTGCGTACCAATGTCATTACCTTGTTTGTTTAACTGAGTAGGGTCGTGACTTTCAAAGTAATTTTTAAGTAACTCTTGCGCAGAAATAATATTGCTGTTGTAAGTCACTTTCACTACTTCAGCGTAATTGTTTTCGTCAAAGCGGCGTGATTGCTTAGTAATGTTTTTGTAAGTAGCCTCAAACCCATTGCCATCTGCATAACCAGATTCTGCATCAATTACTCCATCTAGCGCTTCATAGCGTTTTTCTGCGCCCCAAAAACACCCCGATCCTAGTACAAGGCTTTCTACATGCATACTGGCTGCTACATCGCTTTGTTCGACCTTTTCCATCGATAGAGCAAACGCGCCTGCGCTAAATATAATTGCAGCGCCCGATAAATATAATAAATGCTGATAATTCATAATGTACCTCTAAACAAGTCCGTACTAATTAAGACCATTTAAATTTAATTATTATTTCAAACGTCGTGCTTATTTATTACGAGGCTAAACATATAAAGTTTACTTTTAAATCTAATTGACAATAAGATTTAAATTTAAGTGTGTTAACAATTTTGCATAAATGTTCTGTGTTGGTCTCAAGGGTATAAATAAATAATTAAATATGTGATAGGTTTGCTTAATGATGTTCGAATTAGGTTTTACTAATGCAAAATCCTCACGTTTACGCCTTATCAAACAATAGCTTATTGCTTGATGCATCTCACTTAAGCACGAGCGAAACACTCAGTATTCAAAAAAAAATTTGGTCTTTAGCAAATCACTGTAAAAAAGATAATTCATTTATTGATATTGTACCCGGTATGAACTCACTCACTTTATATTTAAAGCAAGATATTGAGTTAGCTAAATGGCTTGAGCAATTACCAGATATTTGGAATAACATTAAACCTAATGAGTTCGTAGCTAAACATCACAAAATTAAAACGCATTATAACGGCGCAGACCTAAACTACGTGGCAAATTTTCATAGTTTAAGCATTGATGACGTCATTAACCTTCACAGTGAGCCCCAGTACGCTGTTTTATTTTTGGGGTTTCAACCTGGTTTTGCATACTTAAATGGACTAAACAAGCAACTTTTTACACCAAGACGCTCAGAACCTCGTGTTAAAGTACCTAAAGGGTCTGTCGCTATTGGTGCTGAGCAAACAGCCATTTACCCGGCAGATTCGCCAGGTGGCTGGCATATTATTGGCCGAACTGACATACCATTATTTGATGCAACGCAAAAAAGCCCATGCTTAATACAGCCTGGTGACACGCTTGAATTTATACCTGTATCTGTGGGGAAATAAATAATGATTAAAGTTATTAAAAGTGGTCCATTACTGAGCATCCAAGATTTTGGACGTAACGGATACCGCCATTTAGGCGTTAGTCAGTCTGGAAGCTTAGACCCTTACGCACAAACCATAGCAAACTGCCTTTTAAATAATGATAAAAACGCCGCTGTTCTTGAGGTAACCGTTGGCTTGTGCGAACTTGCGTTTGAATGCAACACTGCTATTGCCTTATTTGGTGCTGATTTAAATGCAACACTTGATGAAAAACCGATTTACCCAGGTTGGACATATAATATTAAACAAAAACAGGTGCTAAAATTTTCAACCGGCAGCGCTGGATTAAGAGCCTATATTGCCGTTAAAGGAGGGATTCAAAGCCCGGTTGTTATGAACTCTAAAGCAACTGACTTAAATGCTGGTTTTGGCGGACTAAATGGCAAATCGCTCATAGCCGGTGACACTATTAAAATAACCCCTTACCAATCAGAATTTACTCAATGCGGTGCACTTATGCCGCCAAAACGTAAAATTGTCCGTGTATACCCAAGCCCACATGCACAGCTTTTCTCAAAACAGATCATTAATGGGTTCACTCAGTCGTCGTTTAAAGTGAGTCACAATAGTAACCGCATGGGTGTTAGGCTTCAAAGTGATAATTATCCTTTGACCCACTCACACTCATTGCCTTCTCTTGCTGTGAGCCCCGGCAGCATTCAACTCCCACCAAATGGAGAACCCATTGTTTTGTTAAACGATGCGCAAACAACGGGGGGTTACCCCTTATTAGGCACCGTAATTGAAGCAGACTTGCATCAATTTGCGCAATACAGACCACTAGATACAATTGAATTTGAATATGTGACGTTTAAACAAGCATTACAAGCCAAACAAAAGCTCGACGGTCATTTAAACCAGTTAAAGATTGCACTTAAAAGCAAACGTTAAGCAATAATTGGTTACGTTGAACATTAACTAATTAGTAGTTGCTTATTGCACCACTGTGTTACAAAAACGAGCTGCCTGTGAAGCAAGCTTACTTGGATAACTCACTAATAGTATAGAGTTTGAGCAAAAGAATTGATGCAAAAATAATCATAGTTACTCCTTGGTCACCAACTAGGTGCGGCCACTTAAACATTGGTGCATAAATTATTCTTAATTAATTGCAAAAGCTATGTGACTTGAGTAAATATTTCTGATAAAACAAGGGTTCGCAGTTCAGCAAAGTGGCTGTTCTGCACACATAATAGGAATGAGGAGTTACTATGTGTTCAATCTTTGGGGTATTAGATATTAAATCTGATCCCGCTCAATTGCGAACTCAAGCAATTGAAATGTCAAAATTACTACGACACCGAGGTCCAGATTGGTCTGGTGTTTACGCGTCTGAAAAAGCAATTTTAGTTCACGAGCGTCTTGCAATTGTTGGCGTATCTAGTGGTGCGCAACCTTTATACAACCCTGAAAAAACGCATATTTTAGCGGTAAACGGGGAAATATATAATCACAAAGAGTTAGCTGCAAACTTAGACACTGATTTTACCTTTCAGACTCAGTCTGACTGTGAAGTAATATTAGCGCTGTATAAACAAAAAGGTCCTGAGTTTTTAGATGACTTAAACGGTATTTTTGCATTTTGCTTATACGATGAAGAAAATGACGCCTACTTAATTGGTCGCGATCATATTGGTATTATACCGCTATACACTGGCCACGATGAGCACGGTAACTTTTATGTTGCATCTGAGCTAAAAGCACTTTCTCCAATTTGTAAACATATTGAAGAATTTCCTCCTGGTCATTACCTTCACAGTAAAGATGGTAAGTTAAAGCCGTATTACAAACGCGATTGGCAAACATTCGACGCAGTGAAAGATAACAGTGCAGAATCATCAGATGTGAAAGACGCACTAGAGGCAGCCGTTAAGCGCCAACTTATGTGTGATGTACCTTACGGTGTATTACTATCTGGTGGATTAGACTCATCGGTTATTTCTGCTATTACACAGCGTTTTGCAGCTAAACGTATTGAAGATAACGACGAAAGTGATGCTTGGTGGCCTAAGTTGCACTCGTTTTCAGTGGGTCTTGAGGGTTCACCCGATTTAGCGGCAGCTCAAAAGGTAGCCGACATGATTGGGACAGTGCACCACCCTATCATTTTTACTATTCAAGAAGGTATTGATGCGCTTCGTGAAGTTATTTACCACATAGAAACTTATGATGTAACCACTATTCGTGCATCAACCCCTATGTATTTAATGGCTCGTCAAATTAAAGCCATGGGTATTAAAATGGTTCTTTCTGGTGAGGGTGCAGATGAATTATTTGGTGGTTACTTATACTTCCATAAAGCGCCAAATGCACAAGAGTTTCATGAAGAACTAAACCGTAAAGTATCTAAACTTCATATGTTTGACTGCCTGCGCGCTAATAAGTCGATGGCCGCATGGGGTGTTGAAGCCCGCGTACCATTCTTAGACAAAGAATTTGTTGATGTTGCTATGCGCATCAATCCTGAAGCTAAAATGTGTAAAGATGGCAAAATTGAAAAGCATATTTTACGTGAAGGCTTTGGAGGTTACCTTCCTGATGAAGTTTTATGGCGCCAAAAAGAACAGTTTTCTGATGGTGTTGGCTACAGTTGGATAGACACATTAAAAGAGTATGTTGAAGAGCAAGTAAGCGATCAAGACCTCGCTAACGCTAAGTTTAAATACCCTATTAATACCCCTGATTCAAAAGAAGCTTATTACTACCGTGCTATTTTTGAGTCGCACTTCCCAGGTGACGCCTCGGCTAAGTGTGTACCACACGGTAAGTCAGTCGCTTGCTCAACACCAGAAGCACTTGCTTGGGATGAATCATTCCAAAACAATGCAGACCCTTCTGGTCGTGCAGCGGGCGTACACAACGACGCTTACACAGGTAAAAAGTAAGCACTATAGTATACACTGCATAAATTTTATGCAGTGTATAAACTTCCACCAACCCTTTAACTTCATTTTCCTCTTCAACTTACTAGACTGCTTGGTCTATAAATAATTATTTTAATTATAGTTTAAGCTCTAAGCTTATAGTTTTTATCTACCTACTATTAATTTTTTAAAAAGCTACTTTTATGGCTAACATTACCCTTAAAACACGCTATTTTAACTATTTGTTACTTTTATCGTTTATGTAACTGCGTATCATCTGTAAGATAGAAAAATAAATAGTTAGTCTTCAAATTATTTTTTATTCTCAGTATATAGACTAATGTATTTAATGGGCGGCTGGATAACCAGTTATTTATAATTACAAAAGAGGTATTGCATGAAGGAAAATCATGACAAATATAGTATTGATAATACAGATTACACCGTAGGACAGGATAACGTCCAAAAGTGGGGGTTTGATATTCATAACCCTGTTTTTGGGATTAGTGCGGGTCTTATTATTTTATTTTTAGTTGCCTTACTTGTCACCGAGCCACAAACAGCTAAAACTGCACTCGATACTATTAAATTCGATATTATTAATAACTTTGATGCGCTATTTATGTGGGCTGCTAACTTTTTTGTTGTTTTCTGTTTAGCGCTTATTGTATCTCCATATGGAAATATACGCTTGGGAGGAAGTGAAGCTAAACCTTCTCATACTCGCCTTTCATGGCTTGCAATGTTATTTGCCGCTGGTATGGGTATTGGCCTTATGTTTTGGGGTGTAGCAGAACCCGTTGCTTATTATACTGGCTGGTACGAAACACCACTAAACGTTGCAGCAAACACACCAGAAGCTGCAAAATTAGCCATGGGCGCAACCATGTTCCACTGGGGTCTTCATCCGTGGGCAATTTATGCAGTGGTTAGTTTATCTCTGGCTTTTTTTGCTTACAATAAGGGGCTCCCGCTTTCAATCCGTTCGATTTTTTATCCGATTTTAGGTGATAAAGCGTGGGGATGGCCGGGACATATTATTGATATTTTAGCTGTTTTGGCTACCTTATTTGGATTAGCAACTTCATTAGGTTTAGGTGCGCAGCAAGCCTCAGCGGGGATTAACCATGTATTTGGTTTAGAAGGCGGTATTGGCTCGCAAATTTTAGTTATTGTAGGGGTTACTTTATTAGCCGTTATATCAGTTGTTCGCGGCATTGATGGCGGTGTAAAGCTATTAAGTAATATAAACATGCTGATAGCGTTTGTATTACTGTTGTTTGTTTGCCTAGTTGGATTTGCTGTAGCTATGGGGAATGTTCCAAATACAGTAATGGGGTATGTAGAAAACATTATTCCTTTGAGTAACCCACACGGCCGTGAAGACGAAACATGGATGCACGGTTGGACTGTATTTTACTGGGCATGGTGGATTTCGTGGTCACCGTTTGTTGGTATGTTTATAGCTCGTGTTTCACGCGGACGCACTATTCGTGAATTCTTAATCGCTGTATTACTTATTCCAACTTTAGTAACGGTATTGTGGATGTCTATCTACGGTGGTATTGCAATTGATCAAATTATCAATGGTGTTGGCGCGCTTGGGCTTAATGGCTTAACTGAAGTCCCTTTAGCAATGTTTCATATGCTGGATGAACTGCCGCTTTCAAATATTTTATCGTTTATTGCGATTGTTCTTGTACTTGTGTTTTTTATTACCTCGTCAGACTCTGGGTCGTTAGTAATCGATTCTATTACAGCCGGTGGTAAGATTGACGCTCCCGTTCCCCAGCGTATATTTTGGGCTACAGTTGAGGGCGCTATTGCTGCTGCGCTACTTTGGATTGGCGGAACACAAGCCATTGAGGCTTTACAAGCGGGTGCTGTGTCAACAGGTTTACCATTTACGTTTGTGCTTTTACTTATGTGTGTGAGTTTATTATTGGGTTTAAGAACTGAGCCTCGCCCAGTTAAGTAATAAATTAACAACAATAAAAAACGCCGCATTTTTGCGGCTTTTTTTATTTATATATGTTCAGCTCCATATAGTGCATAACGGTGTTTCTTCTGTGTAATGATGGCGTAATTGAGCTTGTAAAAGCTCAGCGGTTGCAAGCGCGTCGGTTAACGCATGATGCCCTTCATAAGCAGGTAGAGAATAACGTTTACGACAGTCATTTAGCCTTAGCGATCCCAGTTTAGTGTTAAATATCTGCCCTATTAAGCCTTGTTTTGCTTTGAGCGCTCTTCGCTCAAGTTCCATGGTATCTACAACCATAAACTCAATATGCTCTTTTAATCGCAATAATAAGGCACAATTAAAAAAGCCACGTTCTATTGCCGCATAGTGAACAACAATCACCTTAGAACGCAAAGCATCAAGTAAAGGGGCTATAATGTTGTCAAAGTCAGGCGCGTTATCAACATCGTTATGAGTAATACCGTGGATCACAATAGATGATTCACTTAGGTTTCGTCTTGGCTGAACCACCCAATGTTTACTCTGTTTACAGTATATTCGCGCTAATGTGAATGGCACTAACCCCACACTCACAATATCATCTGTTTTACTATTAAGCCCAGTTGTTTCAAAATCTAATGCAACAAAAGGAATGTCTTTTACAGAAGCGCTAGCATCACTAAATGTAGATAAATAAAACTCTTTTAGTAAGTTGTTTTGCGCATCATCAGCAAGCTGAGCATAACGTGTATTCCAGTTTTTAACTTCTTTGAAAAACATAGATTATTTCACACCCGAGTGTGCGGTATAACAAAATTTAAGGTAATTTTGCGCCTTATCTAGAATAGCAAAAGCATCTTTTAAATGACGCTGTTCAAATGGAGAAAGTAGATGCGGATCAAGATTATTGTCGGGTACTTCACCCTGCTCAATTTGCCATGCCTGATGACGTATTCGGGTCATCGAAATGTACTCTAACGCATCACGTAAGTCTTGCGCTTTGCCTGCAGGCAAAACATTGGCTTCTATAATATCTTCTAGGCGATCAAATGAATTTTGCTTACGAGATCCAATGGCAAGTGCATGGACGCGAACAACATCACTTAATGGCGCTGTGCCACGTCGTTTTAAATTCATAGATTTTTGATGCTGCCCATTGTGTTCAAGAACAAACCCTTTAAAAAAACCAAGTGGAGGTGTTCTATTACGAGCATTTGCTGCCATATTTGCTAGAAACAGTCTGTTATTTGCACTGTGTTTAGCAATATATGTTTTTAACTCATTAGCCCATTTTGTTTTACCCCACACACCGTCTAAATCAAAAAATATAGAACTATTAAGTAAAGCCTGTGGTTTGGGTTCAGCAATCCATTGGGCAAATTGCTCAAACCATTGGTCCTGTGTTTTTCGCCACTTCTTGAATGACGCCATAATTTCACCGTCGCAATAGCTATAGCCACATTGAGCTAATCCATCACAAACAAAGTCACTCAAGTTTTGAAAATAACCATTATGTTTTTCGTCGTCATAGCTATTATCTAGTATAAGTGCATTGTCTTGATCGGTAACAATAAGCTGCTCATCTCTAGCCATAGAGCCTAATGCGATAAAGCAGTAGGGTACTGGCGGCGGGCCAAATTTTTCTTCTGCGAGTATTAGCAACCGTTGTTTAAATGTACGACCAATGACAGCCATTGCAGTACCAACCATATGAGAGTTTGCATCTTCATTTACCATGCGCACAAATACACGGGGAAGCTGATTTGCGTAGTGAGCTAAGTCTTCAACAGACTGCTGAGCCAATATACCACGCACCAACAATAAGCTACTTTGCGATTCATAACGTAGAATATCTGACAGTGATATAACACCAATTGGCCGTTTTTTTTGTACCACAGGAAGATGATGTAAATTATCTCTGAGCATGGCTAACACGGCTTCAAAAATATAGTCATTTTGATCAAGTAGCACTAGGTTAGTTGACATAATAACGTGTGCGGGCGTGTTGTACTCAAGCCCCTGCGCAACAACTTTAGTACGTAAATCTTTATCTGTTATTATACCAACGACTTGCCCGTCATCTTCTTGAGGGTCGTTATTAATAGGCTTATTAACGTCGGTCACTAGCACTGACGAAACCGACTCATCGGTCATGAGCTGTGCAATATTTTTTACTGTTTCAGTTGCATCGACTGTAACAACGTCTCGGTGAAGTAACGATTTCACCTTGGCAGTGGTTAAATCGTTGCCATCGGCTTGCTCAACAATTGCTTGATGCAAACGCACATTACCATCGGTTTCAAAATAATCTGCAAAGACTTCAAATTCATCACAATACTGCAAAAATATGTCAACGTTTATACAATACACTAACGTGTCTTCAAGCGCTGTAGCCGGAAAACGTACTTTGCGATTCATCAACAAGCCCATTTGCCCAAATATTCCCGCAGTGGCCAAACGGTTATAGAGCTCGCCATCACGGCGATACATTTCAACAGCGCCACTTCTTATGATGTACAAATCGGCTATGTCTTGGCCATATTGTAAAATATCGGTATTAGCCCTGAAGTAACTGACTTCGACTTGTTTAGCAAGTTCATCTAATGCTTTTTGAGGAAGATCATCAAAAGGAGGGTGTTGTGATAAAAATTGCGCTATTTCAATTTGTTCGCTTTGCATTATAGATCCCTACTGATTTCCAATAATGCAATTGTGGGCCTAATTAACCGTTTTTTAAAGAAAAAAGATTAATTAGGCCACTAAAGGTTTATTCTGTTTGTTCAAGCTCTTGGGCCAGCTGTTTAGTTTCATCCCCTCTTGGCTTAGTGAAACGTGCAAGTCCTAAATAGATGACTGGTGTTAAGTATAAAGTAAATAAAACAGCAAGCGAGAGACCACCAAATACAACCCAACCAATTGCATTACGTGCTTCAGCACCCGCCCCGCTTGATAAAATTAATGGCAGTGCACCAAGTAACGTAGAAACGAGTGTCATGGTGATTGGACGTAATCTAACCAGTGCAGCCTCTTCAACCGCCTCGCGAACTGATAAGCCTTGGTCTCGAAGTTGATCTGCAAATTCGACTAATAAAATGGCATTTTTCGCAATTAAACCAATTAGCATCACTAGACCAATTTGCGAATAAATATTAAGAGACGTATTTGTTAAATAAAGCGCTAAAATAGCAGAGGTAATACCAAATGGAACTGTTAGCATTACCACTATTGCACTGTTTACACTTTCAAATTGAGCTGCTAATACCAGTAATACAATTAGAAAAGCCAACACGTAAGTTAAAAGTACTTCGTTTGCTGTTTCTTCAAAGGTCAGCGCTTCACCTTTAAACGCAAGGGTAATACCTTGAGGCAATGATTGCTGAGACAAATTGCGAATTTGATCGACTATATCGGCAATCGTCATACCATCCGGTAGTTCCATATCTAATTCAATAGCACGACGCTGTGCATGACGCTCAAGCTCAGCGGCTACTCCTTCTTCACTAATATTAGCTAAGCTACTAATAGGCACTAACCTCCCTTGCGAACTTGCCACATAGAGGTTTGCTAAATCACTTGGATCTTGAATAACTTGGTTTTGTACTTGCAGCATGATGGGTATTGATTGGTCGCCAATGTTTAGATCCGCAACATCATCCCCATTGATGGCAGCGCGAAGTGTAATTGAGATATCACTGAGCGATACACCCAACTCTTCGGCTCTTCGCCTATCAATATTTACACGTAATTGTGGTTGTGACGGCTGATAAGAGACTCTTACAGGCGCAGTACCCGGGATTGCGTTTTCAATTTGCTTTGCAAAATCTTGTGCAGCGACAAAAATTTGTTGGTAGTCTTGGCCTAATAAAGCGATTTCTATACCGCCACCTTGACCTCTAAGATTTAAACTATTAGAACCGGATGCACGACCAGCTGCGCCTGGGATTTCACCTAATGGTCCGCGAATTTTATTAATGATTTCTTGCTGGCTAAATTGACGGTCGTCCCAATGCTTTAGTGGTACTGTAATAAAAACAATATTTGGATCCCATTGCCCAACAACTGTATAAATAGATTCTATTTCACCACTTTCTACAAAAGGTAACAAAATATCTTCCATTTGCATTGCTTGCCTGTCCATAAAATTCAACCCAACACCGTCTGGGCCTCTGGCAAATATACGAATTTTCCCCCTGTCCTCTGTAGGTAATAGTTCATTATCGAGGTTTAAATACAATGCGCCGGAACCAAAGGCTATTAATATACAAGCTATGAGCACAAGCCAAGCGCGGTTCAGAACGCTTTTAATAGTTATGCTATAAAGGCTTACTAACTTATTACCTACTTTGGCAAATGGGTGGTTGCTTTGTTTTTTAAGTTTTAATTTTGAAGTCAATGCAGGGACAAGTGATAACGCAACAAAACTTGAAATAATGACTGCACCTGCAAGCACCCCGCCAAACTCTCTAAATAATCGTCCTGCCGTAGAAGGTAAAAATGCAATAGGGATAAAAACCGCAGCCAACACAGCAGTCGTTGCAACTACCGCAAAAAATACTTCTCGAGTTCCTATTACTGCTGATGCTCGCCGACCAAGCCCTAGCCCTCTTTGACGTTGAATGTTTTCACTTACAACAATTGCGTCATCAACTATTAAACCTGTGGCTAACACGAGTGCTAATAAAGTGAGTATATTAATAGAAAAACCAAGGGCCCAAATAAGTGCAAGAGACCCTATAAGCGCAACAGGTATGGCAAATGCAGGCACAAGTGTTGCGCGCCACGAACCTATAAACACCCATAACGTTATTACCACTAACAAAACTGTAAGCACTAAGGAGTTTATTACTTCGTCAACAGAGCTTCTTATAAATTGTGCATCGTCTGATGTCAGCGTAAATTCGAGTTCAGGGAATCGTTCGCGCATGTTTTCAAGTAACTGTAAAACTTCATCCGATATTTCAATTGTATTTGATTGCGCTTGACGAATAACCTCCATACCTATTACTGGTTTGCCATCTAAACGAACCATAGAGCGTGGATCTGCAGGGCCAAAATAGACTGATGCAATATCACCTACTCGCGTATCACCGCTAACAATAATATCAGCTACTTCATTGGGGGTAATAGAAGTCGCATCGGCTCTGACTATGACTTGTTGGTCACTTGATTTAAGGCTTCCTGCTGGTACATCAAATGGCGCTTCTCGTAAAACATCTGCCACATCAGGAATAGTAAGATTAAAACTACTTAACTTTAATGGATCTAAGCGAACTCGCAAAACACGTTTTCGGTCCCCGTTTAACCTGACATCGGCAACACCCGGTATGGTTAAAAACTGGGGAGCTAAATCGGTTTCAACGCGTTCAGTAAGGGCTTCAAGTGCTAGACTATTACTTGATACAGTGAGCGAAACAACAGCTTCTGCATCATTATCGGCCTTGATAATTGCAACACGTTCAACTTCCTCTGGTAATTCTCGTTGTACACGAGCAACAGACTCACGGGTTTCGTTAGCTGCATTATCTAAGTCTACGCCAGGGCGAAACTCAACAACAATACGCGCATTGCCTTCTTCACTTTGTGCGCGAATTGATTTGACACCACTCACACGGGCTATTGCCCCTTCTAGTTTACTGGTTACTTCTGTGTCGACAGTTTCTGGAGACCCACCTGGGAATGAAGCTGAAACAGTTATACGTGGCCTATCAACATCTGGTAATTCTCTGACTTCAATTCCTGCAATAGCAGCTAAACCAGCAATTATTATTAGTAGATTCAAAACAACAATGAGCACTGGGCGGCGAATTGCCATTGAAGGAAGGTCTTGCATCATAGGGGAATTTTTCATTATTATTCCTCTAAATTACTGGGATTAGCAAACGTTAATGTTTGGTTTTCGCGCAAGCGTTGGACGCCTTCAACAACCAATATATCGTTTTCATTTAAATTGCCTGAAACTAACAATCGCCCAGCTAAGCGTTGCTCTATTTTAACATCTATGCGCTTTGCTTTTTTATCTATACTTTTCCAAACATAAGGCCCTGTTGCTCCCCACATAAGTGCAGCCTCAGGCACAACAGCATATGACTCCCCTTGCATGGTAATATTAATTCGAAAACTCATACCAGGCATAAACTGATCATTTGCATTTTCCAGTTTGGCTTTGACACGTAAGGTACGGGTTTGTGGGTTTATTCGAGAATCAAGATATGAAACCTGAGCATTAATAGCTTTTGCGCTTTGCCATGGTGTTACTTCCACAATACCTTTATTTTTTAGTATTGAGACAGCTGACTCGGGGGCGTTAAAATTAATGTACAAGCTGCGGGTATCATCAATTGTTGCAATGGCAGTTTGCTCTGTAATGCGATCCCCTTTTTCTACATCAGTAAGTCCCATCACACCATCAAATGGCGCAAGCACAGTTCTGTCTTCCAGATCTGTTTTAGCATTAATAAGAGCAACCTCGGCCAGTGCATGCAAAGTTTTTGCATCATCTAAGTCACTTTTAGGAATTGCTCCCTTTTTGTGACTTTCACTGAGCCTGTTAAGTGTTCGTTGGGTATCTGCTAAGGTTATTTCTGCTTGTTTAAGAGCTGCTTTTTGTCTGCGAGAGTCAAGCTCGACTAAAACATCTCCTTCCTTTACGAAGTCACCCGGTTTAAAGTGTACGGCTGTTACTCTATCGCCAACAGCAGGAAATAATGTAACGGAGTGGATTGCTTCTGCATTACCTACAGCTTTAACCTCTTCTTTTGTACGTTCCGTTGTAACTTTTTGTACCATTACATTTGCACTAGATGCTGCTGTGCTAAAAATGAATAATAACAAATAGATATTTAATAGAAGTATGCGCAATTTCAAAGAACCACCTTATAAACCATTTTGTTGACCACTATACGCAGTGTAACAAAAGTGTGATCAAAATTAGCCTGTGTTAACGCTGAACACTCAACTATGTAAGATGAATAACAAATTTTAGCCAAAAAAAAGAGCCGTAAAGCTCTTTTTTATTAAATACATTTTAAAGATAACTTACTTACTACGTTGAGCATCTTTTTGAGCTTTTTTAGCTTCTTTACGTTGTTGAAGAACGGTCTGTGCTTCATTACCTATATGGCCTTCACCACGAGCCTGTGCGAGCTCAATTTGTTTTTGGCGCTCTGCAAAACGGGCACGCTGCTCATCAGTTACCTTATCAATACAATGATGACATGAAACACCCTCTAAATATTCAGGCTTTTGTTTTTCTTGTTCAGTTATAGGCATACGACACGCATGACATTGATCGTAAGAACCTTTCTGTAGGTCATGATCCACAGCAACGCGATTATCAAATACAAAACACTCGCCTTCCCACATGGTTTCTTCTTTTGGCACTTCTTCTAAGTACTTAAGAATACCGCCTTCTAAGTGATAAACTTCATCAAAGCCCTGCTCTTTCATGTAAGCTGTTGATTTTTCGCATCGAATACCACCTGTACAAAACATAGCAACTTTTTTATGTTTTTCAGGATCAAGATTTTCTTTTGCCCACTGAGGAAACTCACGAAATGTTGTTGTATTTGGATCAACGGCATTTTGAAATGTGCCAATTTCAATTTCGTAATCGTTACGCGTATCAATAAGTACAACCTCGGGGTCAGAAATTAATGCATTCCAGTCTTGAGGTTTAACATAGCTTCCCACTACTTTAAGAGGATCAATTCCCTCTACGCCCATTGTTACTATTTCTTTTTTTAGTTTTACTTTTGTGCGGTAAAACGGACATTCGTCATCATAGGATTCTTTAGTAACAATGTTTTTTAAATTTGGCTGTTCATCTAACCATGCAAGGAGGTTATCAATGCCCGCTCGTTTTGAAGAAACAGTACCATTAATTCCTTCTGCAGCTAAAAGTAATGTGCCTCGCACTTCGTTTTTTTCCATAACCTCCAGTAGAGGTTTACGTAATGCTTCAAATTCAGGTAGGCCTACAAATTTGTATAAAGCGCACACTACAAAGTGTTCGCTGGTAAGATCATCTTTATGAACAGCTGTCATTTTATTTCCTATTTTGCCTTATTAGCCAATATTGGCGTTTACCGAATCGTAAATCCGGCGCATATGGGGGGCGTATTTTACGCTTTTTTAGATTAATTGCAAAAAATAGCACCATACTTTGCTTTTTGCTGTCGGGATAAGCCATGTGTACGCTATAATGCAGCAATTAATTTAAGTTGCACATTGGAGAACATTACATTGCACTTTACTGATCTTGGGATTGATACTCGCCTTGAAACACAATTAGCACATCAAGGGATCACCCAGCCCACAGACATTCAAGCACATGCAGTGCCTACCGCACTTGCAGGGCATGACATTTTTGCTCAGTCAAAGACTGGGTCGGGCAAAACCTTGGCGTTTTTATTACCCGCAGTACAACGGGTTATGAAACAAAAAGCACTCAGTAAACGCGATCCACGTGTACTTATTGTTGCCCCTACACGCGAATTAGCTACGCAAGTATTTACACAGTTGCGTTTGTTAATAGCGGGCACGGCGATTAAAGCTGTAAAAGTATTAGGTGGTGAAAACTTTAATGACCAAATTAAAGCATTAAGGAACGACCCACAGTTTGTAGTGGCAACACCCGGTCGTTTGGCCGATCATGTTACCAAACGCTCGTTACAATTAAGTGGTTTAGAACTGCTAATTTTTGATGAAGCAGACCGTATTTTAGATCTGGGCTTTACTGAGCAACTAAAGTTAATTAACGACGAAGCCAATCACCGTCTTCGCCAAACATTATTGTTTTCAGCAACCCTAGACCACGCTCAAGTAGATGCTCTTTCGCGTAATTTATTAAAAAAACCAAAACAGATCACGCTTAGTGCTGCAAATGAACAGCACAGCGATATAACGCAAACACTCTACTTAGCCGACCATCTAGATCACAAAGAAGCGTTATTAGCACACTTTTTAAAGCAAGACGAAGTTGGCCAATGCATAATATTTACTGCCACCCGGGCAGATACAAGTCGTTTGAGCGAAGAACTAAACAACAAAGGATTTAAATCAGTCGCACTAGCGGGAGATTTAACACAAAGCAAACGCTTAGACATTATGGACTCGTTTAGCAGAGGAAACTTTAAAATATTAATTACCACTGATGTCGCATCCCGTGGTTTAGATTTGTTAAGCGTAACGCATGTAATTAACTTTGATTTACCAAAACATGCAGAAGAATATGTACACAGAATTGGTAGAACTGGACGTGCTGGTTTTAAAGGTACCGCTATTTCATTAGTAGGCCCTAAAGATTGGGCTAGTTATTTAGCAATTAAATCTTTTTTAAACGATGAGCTTAAATTTGCAACTATTGACGGGCTTAAAGCTAAATTTAAAGGGATAAAAGAGAAAAAACCTGCTGCAACTGTTAAAGCTAAAAAAGTAACGCAGGTTAAAAAGCCACAAATTAAACGTAAAGCAAAACCTAAAAAACCAGCGGCACCCATTAAAGCCCCTATGAATATCGATGGCGATTCACCAATGCGCCGTAAAAAAAAGCCTGAGCAGGAATAATTATGAGTTACCTTGGAACAACACAAACCCTATTTGTAAAAGAAGTAAGTAATGAAGGCGCTTACTTGGACGGCCATGATTTAGGTGAAGTTTTTTTACCAAAAAACGAAATTAAAGATGAGCTTGAAGCTGGTGACAGCATTAGCGTATTTATATATTTAGATAATGCTAATTTACCAACGGCGACGGTTAAAAAGCCACATGCTCAAGTAGGTGAATACGCCCTTCTACGTGTTAAGGAAATAAATAGTATTGGTGCATTTTTAGACTGGGGATTAGAAAAAGATGTATTAGCCCCATTTAATGAACAAAAGCCACGTATGCAAGAGGGGCATTCTTATCTTGTTCGTTTGTATCTTGATAATGCGAGTCAACGCATTTGTGCTTCAACTAACTTTAATCGCTTTTTATCAAAGGATGAGCCTGAATACACACGCCTACAAGAGGTTGATTTGATTGTTGCTGGTAAAACAGATATTGGCTACAAGGTGCTTATAGAAGAGTCTCACTTTGGTGTTGTATTTTACAATATGGTATTCAAAAACTTATTTGTAGGGCAAAAGCTTAAAGGCTTTGTTCAAAAAGTACGAGAAGACGGAAAAATTGATGTTGTACTCGAAAAACCAGGCATGGGTAAAGTAAGCGAGCTTGGCGATAAAATAATGGAAAAGCTTAAAAACGAAGGCGGCATACTCGCCATTGGCGATAAATCTGATCCTGAACTTATTAAGAAAGTATTTTCAACAAGTAAAGCTAACTATAAAAAAGCAATTGGTGGATTATTTAAGCAAGAGCTTATTGAGATTGAAGCGAAATCTATCCGCTTAAAATCTAAATAATTTTATAGCGCTCATGATATCTTTATATTGTGAGTGCTTACCCTAAAATATACTTATAAGGCAATGTACACTGTGTATACTCTCTTGAGTAATTAAGTACTTCCCTTTCTGATTCTAAGTTTTGCGGCGCTAATCTAAAAACCTTTATTTCACACTCCAATTTCTTTTCATCATGATGAGATAAACAATCACTGACAGTGATATCTTGAGCATTTAACGCGTCAGAATTTCTGTAGCAAAGATGGTGAGCATAATCCTTCATTGTTTTTTTAAAATCAAACATGTCTACAGGATAAGCTGATATAACGTCTGTTACTGTTGTAACGCCATCATAAGCCTTACTAGAAAATACATGTTTGTTAACTGAAAAGCCTGCAATGATAATCAACACTGAACCAAATAATAGCTTCAAAATAAACCCCTTACATCATTTTGATATTATAAATGTAACACAAATTACACATAACGTAAGGGGTTTAGTACTTATTTGCTGTTTTTTGTAAATTATTTTATAGATTCATTAACATCTTGCAGTACTTTTACTGGATTTGCTGCTTTAGTAATCGGTCTGCCTACAACTAGATAATCACTGCCAGCTTCAATTGCTTGTTTTGGAGTCATTATTCTTTTTTGATCGCCTGCTTCACTGCCTTCAGGGCGAATACCTGGGGTAACTAATTTAAAATGCTCACCAAGTTCAGCCTTTAAAACATTCGCTTCTTGAGCAGAACAAACAACACCATCAAGGCCTGCTTCCTTAGCTAGTTTTGCAAGGTATATTACCTGCTCCTGTGGTGATTTGTTTATACCTAAGCGTTTTAATTCTGGTTCATCCATACTTGTTAACACAGTTACAGCAATAAGAATTGGTGCTCTATCTCCAAATTCTTCTAAAGCAAGTTTTGCTTTGTGCATCATTTCATAACCGCCTGACGCATGAACATTTACCATCCAAACGCCCATTTTTGCAGCAGCTGTAACTGCCTTTGCAACTGTATTAGGAATATCATGAAACTTTAAATCTAAAAATACATCAAAACCAAGTTCAATTAACTCTTTTACAAATTCAGGGCCAAAGTAAGTAAACATTTCTTTGCCTACTTTTAATCGACAAGTATCGGGCGAAAGCTGTTTTACAAATGCTAATGCTGTTTCTTGATCGTCGTAGTCTAAAGCGATAAGCACTTTTTTTGAATTTTCGAAAGACATAGTTATCCTAATCTATAGCAGTAAAGAGTTTTTATATATTCTACTTAGTTATCAAGGCGAACTTACACAAAGTGAGTAAGGAGGTTTAATTAGTATATAGATGCTAGTTAAACTTCTAGTCGAATTTGTAAGGGCATTACAATAATTAAGTATTTAGGGGTTATTAAAATCCGTCTAAACCTCTACTTGGGACAATGGTTTCCCAATGTTTACAAGAAGGGCAATTCCAATAAATTGTATAACTTGTGAAGCCACAATGCTGGCATTGAAAATCTGGCTTAGTAGCAATATATGACGTTACAAGACTATCAATTTCATTAAGTACTTCTTTTGTATTTTTATTTTGGTCACCCATTAGCTGCAGTAAAAAACTAAACCCCCTGATCGTAGGTTGTCTTTTTAAACTGTCAGTTAAAAAATCGAAAGCTTGTTTTGTATGACCTTGCTCTAAAAGAGCTTGGCAATGTTTTATTTTTATAAGAACACCACCCTTCTCTAGTAAATCGTTTACTAACTCATGAAATTGATGCGTTAAATTTAGTTGCTTATAACTATGCGCCAGATCATCAATGAATAAGGGGGCAAACAAAGTAAACTGGCAAATAAGTTCACGCCAATAGTATATCGCTTTAACATAATCTTCTTTAGAAAAAGCGATAACACCTAGCTCGTACAAAGGCCTAACGGCTTTGTAGTTTAGACTAATTGCTTTTCGCATAATTTGAGGAGTATTGTCACTAAGGGCAGACTCACAATAAAAATTAGCGATAGCCTTAAATTGTTGCTCTTTAGAGAATAATTCGCTGTGAGATTCAAACATATTAATGCCTTTATCCCACTCACGAGTTTGCGAGTATAAGGTAATAATAGGATCGAGAGCTTCTACATGACCTGCCTTGACCAACCAAACCAAATGCTCTTCTGCACCATCTAGCAATCCAGCCATTATATAATCTTCGGCTAATTCTAAGCGACTAGTAGCGGCTTGCTGCTCACTCAAACTTGGGTGTTTTAAAAGAAGTTCATGGATTTTGATTGCGCGGTCTAATTCGCCTCGGCGACGAAACATAGTGGCAAGTGTAGAGTAATGTTCAACTGAATCCGCTGCAACCTCTAGTAAATTTATTAAGTGTTCTAAACCTTGATCTTCTTCGCGGTCTAATAGAAACTTAAGCCCTTTACTGTATTCAGAAGTTATTTGACGATTAAGTTGGTGAGCATGATTTTTAGCACTGTTTTTACCCATAATCCAACCGTAGCCGGCTGCAACAGGTAGTAGTAAAAACAAAAGCTCAATCATAATTAGGTGTCTTTATTAACGTCAAGCTTGTTTATATTTTTCTCAGGCGCTAACTGTTTTTTCAAACGGTAATTTTGCCACTTTAATTGAGAGAATAGCTTAAAGCTTATAAAACAACCTATTAGAACACCTAACAAAAAGCAGATACTTATTATTACAGCTAAAGGCAGAGTATTACTGGCTATAATATAATTTACTTGTACTAACTGCGGGTTTTGTGACCCTAATACAAATGCGCTAATTAGGCACAGCGCTACCAGAATAAATTTCAATACCTTGAACAAGTAACTACTCCGTTATATTAACTAGGCAATGCTCGCATTAACGCGGTCGCGTAATTCTTTACCTGGTTTAAAATGAGGTACGTGCTTTCCATCTAACTCTACTGTATCGCCAGTTTTAGGGTTACGACCTGTGCGAGGAGCGCGGAAATGCAAAGAGAAACTACCAAATCCTCTGATCTCTATTCGATCTGAAGAAGATAATGAACCGGCCATTTGTTCTAGAATTTCTTTTACAGCATTTTCAACATCTTTCACTGGAACGTGTGCGTGTTGTTCCGCAAGTGTTTCTATCAATTCTGACTTAGTCATAGCGTTTCCTTAATAAAAAGATATAGGAAGGGCAAAAGTGCCCTCCCAACTAAAAACTAATTATTTATTAGTCTTTTTGTGCATTTGCGAAAGCAGCTGCCATTGCGTTTTCAAACACTGGCTCTTCTTTCTTAAGCTTCTCTAGTACTTCTTTCTCTTCTGCTTCGAAAAGAGCTTTTACAGATAAGCTTAAAGTGCGGTTCTTACGATCAACACCAACGTATTTAACTTCAACTTCGTCGCCTACAGAAACAACAGTAGTTGCGTCTTCAACGCGCTCTTGAGCGATATCAGCTACACGGATGTAACCTTCAACGCCTTCGATAAGTTCAACAGTTGCGCCTTTCGCATCAACTTCAGTCACTTTACCTTTAACAATAGCACCTTTTTTGTTTGCATCAAGGTAGTTATTGAACGGGTCAGCTTCGATTTGCTTAACACCTAGAGAGATACGTTCACGCTCTGGGTCAACTTGCAATACGATAGCAGTGATTTCGTCGCCTTTCTTGAATTCACGTACAGCTTCTTCGCCAGGTGTGTTCCAAGAAATATCTGAAAGGTGTACAAGACCGTCAATACCACCGTCAAGACCGATAAAGATACCGAAGTCAGTGATTGATTTGATCTTACCAGTAACTTGGTCGCCTTTGTTTTGTAGACGAGCAAATTCCTGCCAAGGATTAGCAATACATTGCTTAAGACCTAGAGAAATACGACGACGTTCTTCGTCGATTTCAAGAACCATAACTTCAACTGTGTCACCTAGTGAAACAACTTTTGAAGGGTGGATGTTCTTGTTAGTCCAATCCATTTCAGAAACGTGTACTAGACCTTCAACGCCTTCTTCGATTTCTACGAAGCAACCGTAATCAGTAAGGTTAGTTACACGACCAGAAAGTTTAGAACCTTCTGGGTAACGACCAGCGATAGCTGCCCATGGATCTTCACCAAGCTGTTTAAGGCCTAGAGATACACGAGTTTTATCTTTGTCGAATTTAAGAACTTTAACTGCGATTTCGTCACCAACATTAACGATTTCTGAAGGGTGCTTAACACGCTTCCACGCCATATCAGTAATGTGTAGTAGACCATCTACACCACCAAGGTCAACGAACGCACCGTAGTCAGTAAGGTTCTTAACGATACCTTTAACTTCTTGACCTTCAACAAGGTTAGCAAGAAGCTCTTCACGTTCTTGTGAGTTTTCTGATTCGATAACTGCACGACGTGAAACAACAACGTTGTTACGTTTTTGATCAAGCTTGATTACTTTAAATTCAAGCTCTTTGCCTTCAAGGTGAGTTGTGTCACGTACTGGACGAACATCAACAAGTGAACCAGGTAGGAAAGCACGGATTGAATCAACTTCAACAGTGAAACCGCCTTTAACTTTACCGTTGATAACACCAGTAACAGTCTCTTGCTCTTCACATGCTTTCTCAAGACGGATCCACGCTTCGTGACGCTTCGCTTTCTCACGAGAAAGGATAGTTTCACCGAAACCGTCTTCGATTGCATCTAGTGCAACATCTACTTCGTCGCCAACAGCAACTTCTAGTTCACCAGCAGCATTTTTGAACTGCTCTGCAGGGATAGCACTTTCTGATTTAAGACCAGCATCTACAAGTACAATGTTGTTCTCGATTGAGATTACTGTACCTTTAACAATAGAGCCTTGCTCTGCTTCAAAACCCTTTAAGCTTTCTTCAAATAACTGCGCAAAATTTTCTGACATACGAATATACGTCTCATATATTAATACCAATAAGCAACCATGCTGCATGGGGTTGTTAAAATAGCACTGGCATCCTGCTGGTGCATAAAATGTGTTTAACTTCGTTTAGGAAGTTTACCTTCAGAGATAGCTGCATCTAATAAAGTAATAACTTTATCAAACACTTGCTGTGCATTTAGCTCGCTAGTATCGAGTTCAATTGCATCTTCTGCAGGCACAAGCGGTGCGACGGCGCGATTCATATCACGGTCATCACGAGCTTGAATGTCCTCTAATAGACCACTTAGTGTAACATCAAGCCCACGCTCATTCAACTCAACAAAGCGTCTACGAGCACGCTCTTGTGCGCTCGCTGTCAAATAGATTTTTAATGGCGCATCTGGGAATACAACAGTACCCATATCACGGCCGTCTGCTATCAAACCATTTTCGGTTCTAAAAGCGCGTTGACGCCTTAATAGCGCTTCACGAACACGAGGAAGAGCTGCTACTTTTGATGCAGCTGCACCCACTTCTTCATTACGAATAGTGGTTGTTACGTCCTCTCCCTCTAGAATAACTTTTCCAGCATTAGTTTGGCTATCTACCAAAAACTGCACATCTAAATTTGCAGCCAGTGGTACAAGTGCCTCTTCGTTATCTAATGCGATTTGGTGATGAAGTGCTGCAAGGGATAAAACGCGGTAAATTGCACCACTATCCAATACATCCCAACCCAACTTATCGGCTAACAAACGACAAACAGTTCCCTTACCAGAACCACTTGGGCCATCAACGGTGATCACGGGCATTAATAACGCCTGCATTTAAACCTCCTGCAATGCACACCTAAATAAACCGCGACATTATACGTCAGTTATTAAAATATATCTGCTATTAGTGTGTAACTTTTTATAAATAGTTATAAAAAGCCTATTCACTCACCGATGCTAATACATTGAAAAACGTAGGAAATGTTTTATAGGTACACTTAGGGTCATTGATTGTTATAGGCTTTCCGCCCACTGCAACCATGGCAAAACACATAGCAATCCGGTGATCATCGTAAGTATCAATAGCGACATCGTTAAATGTTAATGGCGGAGTTATTTCAATAAAATCCTCCCCCTCAACAACTTTTGCACCTACTTTACGAAGTTCTGTACTCATAGCGTAAAGACGGTCTGTTTCTTTTACACGCCAATTATAAATATTACGAATAGCTGTAGGACCTTTAGCAAATAAAGCAACGGTAGCCAACGTCATTGCAGCATCTGGAATGGCATTGGCGTCTATGTCGACCCCTTTTAACTCGCCTTTCCTCACAACTAAACGTTCATCGTACCAATCGATTTGTGCACCGACTTGTTCCATCACCTTCGCAAAGCCAATATCACCCTGAACCGATTTAGCACCCACACCTTTAATTTCAATCTCGCCACCAGCAATGGCTGCGGCTGCAACAAAATAAGAAGCCGATGATGCGTCACCTTCAACCATTATGCGTTCAGGTGATTGATACTGTTGGCCACCTTTTACTTTAAATAGTGAATAGTCTGAATGTTCAACGGTAATACCAAAACGCGCCATAACCCCTAAAGTAATATCAATATATGGCTTAGACACTAATGTGCCTTTAATTGTAATTTGCGTATCACCACTGAATAATGGAGCTGCCATTAATAAAGCGGTTAAAAATTGACTTGAAATACTGCCATCAATTTCAACTTCGCCACCATTAATTTGCCCACCAACAATTTTAAGCGGTGGATAGTCTTTGTGCTTTGTATAGGTAATATCACCACCAAGGGCTTGAAGCGCATCAACTAAGTGCCCTATTGGGCGCTCTTCCATACGTGGCTCACCGACTAACTCATATTCACCTTTAACAGCAGCTAAAACAGCTGTTAACGGACGATATGCTGTACCCGCATTACCTAAAAATAAAGGTTTATTAGGTTTTTTGAACTCACCACCAACACCATGAACAGTTGCAACTGTTCGGTCTTCATTAAGTGTTACTGTTACACCTAAAAGCTCTAGTGCTCCCAACATGTGACGAATATCATCACTATCGAGTAAGTTCTCTACTACTGTTGTTCCGTTAGCCAGAGCAGCCAGCAGTAAAATACGATTAGATAAACTTTTTGACCCTGGTAATGTCACAGAGCCGTTAACACGCGATATTGGTTCTAAACGAAGTTGCTCCATTAGCTATTCTCCTTCGCAAAAGCTGCCATGAAATCAACAAGCGCTTGTACGCCTTCAAGTGGCATTGCGTTATAAATACTTGCGCGCATACCGCCTACTATTCTGTGCCCTTCAAGCGCTAATAAACCAGCTTCTTTAGATTGTGATACAAACTTTTCATTTAAGCTTTCGTCATTAAGCCAAAATGGGACGTTCATACGTGAGCGGCAATGCTTGGCTACTTTATTTGAATAAAAAGGAGACTCATCAATAAAATTATAAAGAAGTTCAGCCTTAGCGATATTCTGGGCTTCCATCGCTTTTACACCACCTTGGGCTTCTAACCATTCAAACACTTCTGCAGCTAAGTACCATGCAAATGTGGGTGGTGTATTAAACATACTGCCCTGCTTCGCTTCGAGTGCATAATCTAAAATACCAGGCTTAGCTAAACCTTCACGATCAAGTAATGTTTTGCGCACAATAACGATAGCGATACCTGATGGACCGATATTTTTTTGCGCACCAGCGTAAATTAAATCAAATTTATCTACATCAATTTCGCGCGATAAAATCGTTGACGACATATCAGCAACAATTGGTGCCGTTGGATGACTTGGCACCTCAAAAATTTCTAAGCCATCTACGGTTTCGTTCGGACAATAATGAATATATGAGGCATCTGCAGGTAAAACCCAATCAGCTACATTTTTAATTGAGAATTTTCCATCTGCATCGTTACGTACATCAACACTGGTTGTTGAAGTAAACTTGTTAGCTTCGTCTGTCGCGCTTTTAGACCACACACCATTTTCGCAGTAGATAGCTTTTTTATCTGCTTGATGAAGATTGAGGGGCACTGCACTAAACTGACCGCGACCACCACCATGCATAAATAAAACTTCAAATTCATCACTAATATTCATTAAGCGTCTTAAGCTTGCTTCACATTTTGCAGTTAATGCCAAAAATTCTTTACTACGGTGGCTAATTTCCATTACAGAAACGCCCATGTCTTGCCAATCTAAGAATTCTTTTTGTGCTTTTTGCATTACCGCTTGCGGAAGCATAGCCGGCCCTGCACAAAAATTATATTTACTCATTACCTTTGCCTCATTCCAGTAATTTATACACTCAACATGAAAATATTAAATCCACGCTGTATTAATTTTTTTCAACAACATTAAAAAAAGCGGCCAAGGCCGCTTTTTCAATCTCAATTATTCTGAAGGAGGATTATCATCCACGACTTCATCTATAACTGTATCAACTGTTTCCACGTCTTCAGTATTGATTAAGTCACTTTCTGTAACTTCAATTTCTTCTATACGTTGTAAACCAACTACTTGCTCTTCGTCAATAGTTCTGATCAAAATAACACCTTGTGTGTTACGACCAACTGTTGAAACTTCGTTCACACGAGTACGCACTAACGTTCCGCGATTTGAAATAAGCATTATTTCGTCGTTGTCATCAACTTGAACAGCACCTACTACAGCACCATTACGCTCACTCACCTTAATTGATACAACACCTTGTGTTGCACGACTCTTAGATGGGTAATCTTCAAGTTGAGTTCGTTTACCATAACCATTTTCAGTTACAGTCAATATTGCGCCATCAGTTTTTGGCACGATGAGCGATACAACACGTTGCTCGTCGGTCATTTTAATACCGCGTACACCCGTTGCCGTTCTGCCCATTGGACGAACACCCTTGAAACGAATTTCTGGGTTACCTTCTTCGTCTAATACTGGGTTTCCATTTTCATCAACAACAGCAGATTCTTCAGCTTCTTTAAAGCGGACAACCTTACCCGCATCGGTAAACAACATTATTTCGTTGGTACCATCAGTAATATCAACACCAATTAAGCTATCACCCTCGTTTAGGTTAACGGCAATAATTCCGCTAGCACGTTGACGGCTGTAGGCTGTTAAAGGTGTTTTCTTCACTGTACCAAATGCTGTTGCCATAAAGATGTATTTATCTTCTTCGTACTCACGTACTGGCAGTATAGCGGTAATACGTTCGTCAGCTTCTAAAGGTAATAAGTTTACAATTGGCTTACCGCGTGCTGCACGACTTGCTAGTGGTAATTGATATACTTTTAACCAATATAAACGCCCTGCTGTAGAGAAACATAAAATAGTATCATGGGTGTTTGCAACTAATAAACGCTCAATAAAATCTTCGTCTTTCATTTTTGTTGCAGATTTACCTTTACCACCACGACGCTGCGCTTCGTAATCAGACAACGCCTGATACTTAACATAGCCTTCGTGAGAAAGTGTAACCACAACATTTTCTTCAGTTATTAGGTCTTCAAGGCTGATATCATGCGCGGCTGCATTGATTTCAGTACGGCGTTCATCACCATATTGCGCCTTAATTTCAACTAACTCGTCACGAATTACTTCCATTAAGCGCTCTGGGCTTGCCAGTATGTGTAACAATTCAGCAATTAAATCAAGCAGTGTTTGGTATTCACTTAAGATTTTTTCGTGTTCAAGGCCTGTTAGCTTGTGTAATCGCAAGTCAAGAATCGCTTGAGCTTGTTGCTCAGAAATAAAATATTGGCCGTCGCGTATACCTAAATCATCAGCTAACCAATCTGGGCGAGCAACGTTAGCCTCACCTGCTTTTTCAAGCATTGCTTTAACATTACCTAATTCCCACGAACGTGCAGTTAACGCTATTTTTGCTTCTGCAGGTGTTGGAGACTTACGAATAAGTTCAATAATTGGGTCAATGTTGGCAAGTGCAATTGCTAAACCTTCTAGCATGTGAGCACGGTCGCGCGCTTTACGTAAATCAAATACTGTACGACGAGTTACTACTTCACGACGGTGAATAATAAACTCTTCAAGCATTTCTTTTAAATTAAAACACTTAGGCTGGTTATTGATGAGTGCAACCATGTTCATACCAAACACTGTTTGTAACTGTGTTTGTGCATATAGGTTGTTTAGAATCACTTCACCTACGTCACCACGCTTTATCTCAATAACGATACGCATACCGTCTTTATCTGATTCATCACGTAGTGCACTAATGCCTTCAATTTTTTTATCTTTAACAAGCTCCGCTATTTTTTCAATTAAGCGTGCTTTGTTAACTTGATAAGGGATTTCATGAACAATAATTGTTTCACGACCCGTTTTTTCGTCTGTTTCGATGTCAGCACGTGCACGCATGTACACTTTGCCACGACCCGTTTGATACGCTTGTTCAATCCCTTTTTTACCGTTAATGATTGCGGCTGTAGGGAAATCTGGACCAGGAATGTAATCCATTAACTCAGTTATGGTTAAATCTGGATTAACAATTAATGCTAAACAACCATTGATAACTTCAGTTAAGTTATGTGGTGGGATGTTTGTTGCCATACCTACAGCAATACCAGAAGAACCATTTACAAGTAAGTTAGGTACCTTAGTTGGTAAAACGTCAGGAATTTGCTCTGTGCCATCGTAGTTAGGAACGAAGTCAACCGTTTCTTTCTCAAGATCCGCTAATAACTCATGAGACATTTTAGCCATACGTACTTCGGTGTAACGCATAGCAGCAGCTGAATCACCATCAACAGAACCAAAGTTACCCTGGCCGTCTACAAGCATATAACGAAGTGAGAATGGCTGTGCCATACGAACTATCGTGTCATAAACTGCGCTATCGCCGTGTGGGTGGTATTTACCGATTACATCACCGACAACACGTGCCGACTTTTTGTAAGGCTTGTTCCAATCATTACTAAGCTCGTTCATTGCAAACAAAACGCGGCGGTGAACTGGCTTTAAGCCATCACGTACGTCTGGTAATGCACGTCCTACAATTACACTCATTGCGTAATCTAAGTAGGAGTTTTTTAACTCGTCTTCAATATTGACTGGCAGAATTTCATTGGCGAGATCAGTCATTTGATATCACATTCCTTCAGTAGCAGCTCTTAATAACCCAGTATTAGGTTTTAAAGAGTATTGTTATTATTACTAACAGACATGCTATCACAATTAATTTTAATTTACAGGCGCAAAACTTTGCGATTTATCAATTTAGGCCTATATAATGGCCTCAGATTGACGAGGAAGTATTTTATGACCGAACATCAAAATGTAGATCACGCAGAAATAGCAAAGTTTGAAGCCATCGCAGAGCGTTGGTGGGATTTAGAGGGTGAGTTTAAACCTCTTCACGAAATTAATCCGTTACGCCTAGATTTTATTGCAAATAAAACGCAAGGTTTATTTGATAAAGAAACACTCGATGTTGGCTGTGGTGGGGGTATTTTAAGCCAAAGTATGGCACGTATGGGGGCAAAGGTAACAGGTATTGATATGGGACAAGAGCCTTTGACTGTCGCTAAATTACACAGCCTAGAAACGGGTGTTAATGTAGATTACATAAAAATACCCGCAGAACAGTTTGCTGAAGAACACCCTGAACGATTTGACGTTGTTACCTGTATGGAAATGCTCGAACACGTTCCAGACCCTGCTTCAATTATTCACGCCGTTGCCAAACTTGCAAAACCTGGCGCTGATGTTTTTTTCTCTACCCTCAATAAAACACCGAAAGCCTACTTGTACGCAATTGTAGGTGCTGAAAAACTATTAAAAATGGTTCCAGAGGGAACTCACGATCACAAAAAGTTTATTAAACCGGCGCAGCTAATTGCGTGGGCCGAGCAAGCGGGCTTAAAAGTACGTGCAAGCTCAGGACTTTCGTATAACCCCTTCTCTAAACAATACACACTTAATAATGATGTTAGTGTTAATTATATCCTTCATTTTGAGAAGTTGGTGTAATGAAGAGCGCAGGTTCATCATTAGAACTTTATCAATATGATGCGTTTTTGTTTGATTTAGACGGCACCTTACTCGACACAGCTGACGATTTAGGCGCTGCACTTAATAGTGTATTACGAGCAAATCAAATTGCCGAAGTAACAAGCGAAATATATCGCCCAGCGGCTTCTAATGGTGCGGCAGCTTTATTGGAAGCGGGTTTTAAAGAGTTGTGGCCCTCTCTTGCACAAGCACAGTTGATAAAGCAATTGGTCGATAGCTATGCCCAAAACATTGCGAAATACACCCAATGCTTTGCCGGTATTGAACCACTACTGATCTCACTTGATCACAAAAAGATCAAATGGGGGATCATGACAAACAAGCCTGGCTTTTTAACTGAGCCGCTTGTCACTGCGATCCCCGCTTTAAAAAATGCGGCAGTTGTTATTAGCGGTGATACGCTTGGAGAAGCCAAACCCTCTCCTCTACCTTTACTTCATTGCGCAAAACTAATGGACGTAATACCAGCTCGCTGTTTATACATTGGTGATGCCGAGCGAGACATTCAAGCGGGTAAAGCAGCAGGTATGCCTACAGCTACTGCTCTGTGGGGGTACATTCCAAGCGATGCAGAAGCACTTACTTGGAAAGCTGATTTTAACTGGCGTAGCCCTATTGACGCATTTAACCATATATAGTGCCCATTTTAGATATAAACACTATATATTGTGATTGTGTTAGTTTTTACGCAAAGCTTGATGATAAAAAAAGCAGCCGAAATTTATTTTCAAAATGTGTAAATTTAGTCGATCCTGAGTTGATTTTTAAAAATTTCAACTTCAATGAATGATCAAAGGTTAATGCCTACTAACACAAATACGTTATCCCAACGTTATCCACAAATAGGGGCAATTATGCCCCTTGCAAATCAACTCAGACCACACTATCTTGTGATCTCTAAATTGAACAACACCAGATATTGTGGCCAAATGTTATTCAATTAAATTTACCTCATTGGGTAAAACTTATAAAAAATGAGCACTACTTCTCTTTTTGAGACGTACAACATTGGTCAAAAATACATTATCCCCAAGGAATACAGGCAAAGCTATGAACCAACAGTTATCTGTAAGCAAACGTGACGGGCGCAAAGAGCCTCTTGATCTTGATAAGATCCATCGCGTTATAGAATGGGCCGCCGAAGGTTTAAATAACGTTTCGGTTTCACAGGTTGAATTAAAGTCACATATTCAATTTTATGATGGTATTCGTACAAAAGATATTCACGAAACGATTATCAAAGCGGCTGCCGATCAGATTTCTAAAGAATCACCTGATTACCAGTATCTTGCTGCACGTTTAGCTGTATTCCACTTACGTAAAAAAGCATACGGTCAATTCGAACCTCCGCGTTTATTTGACCACGTAACAAAAATGGTGAGTGATAAACGTTACGATGCTCACTTACTTGCTGATTATACAGAGCAAGAATTTGACGAATTAGACGAATACCTTGACCACTCACGCGATCTTAATTTTAGTTACGCTGCAGTTAAGCAATTAGAAGGTAAATACCTAGTTCAAAACCGTGTAACGGGTGAGATTTATGAAAGCGCACAGTTTTTATATATTTTAGTGGCTGCAAGCTTATTTGCAGATTACCCACGAGAAACACGAGTTTCATATATAAAACGTTTTTACGACGCGGTATCGTTATTTAAAATTTCATTGCCTACGCCAATCATGGCTGGTGTACGTACGCCTACTCGTCAATTTAGCTCTTGCGTACTTATTGAATGTGGCGACAGCCTTGATTCAATCAATGCAACGTCGTCAGCTATTGTAAAATATGTTTCTCAGCGTGCTGGTATCGGTATTAATGCTGGTCGTATCCGTGCATTAGGAAGCCATATCCGTAATGGCGAAGCATACCACACAGGTTGTATCCCTTTTTACAAGCACTTTCAAACAGCTGTTAAGAGTTGTTCGCAAGGTGGTGTTCGCGGCGGCGCAGCAACCCTATTCTACCCGCTATGGCATTTAGAAGTAGAGAACCTTTTAGTTCTTAAAAATAACCGTGGTGTTGATGACAACCGTGTTCGTCATTTAGATTACGGCGTACAGTTTAATAAGTTAATGTATTCTCGTTTGATTAAAGACGATTACATCACGTTATTTAGTCCATCAGACGTGCCAGGTCTTTACGATGCGTTTTTTGAAGATCAAGACGAATTTGATGCGTTATATGTTAAATACGAACAAGACGAGTCAATTCGTAAAAAGCGTATTAAAGCCATTGAATTGTTCTCTGTGTTTGCTCAAGAGCGTGCAAGTACTGGCCGCATATACTTACAGAATGTAGATCACTGTAATACACATAGCCCGTTTATAGCGAAAGTTGCGCCAATACGTCAGTCTAACTTGTGTTTAGAAATTGCATTACCGACTAAACCACTTAACAACGTTAACGACGAAGAAGGCGAAATTGCATTATGTACATTGTCTGCTTTCAACCTAGGTGCGCTTGAGTCTCTAGATGAACTAGAAGAGCTTGCGGAGCTAGCAGTACGTGCACTCGATAACTTACTCGACTTCCAAGACTACCCAGTACCAGCTGCCAAAAACGCAACAATGGGACGTCGTACGTTAGGAATAGGTGTAATCAACTATGCCTACTACTTAGCTAAAAATGGTAAGCGTTATTCAGACGGCAGTGCAAATGCACTAACACATAAAACATTCGAAGCTATTCAATACTACTTGATGAAAGCGTCAAACGAACTTGCAAAAGAACGTGGTGCATGTCCTAAGTTTAACGAAACAACGTATTCTCAAGGTATTATGCCTACAGATACGTATAAAACAGACTTAGATAAAATTTGTGATGAGCCACTGCACCTTCATTGGGATGCACTGCGTAAGAGCATACAAGAACACGGTATGCGTAACTCAACACTAAGCGCATTAATGCCATCAGAAACGTCATCGCAAATCTCGAACGCAACAAATGGTATCGAGCCGCCACGCGGTCACATTAGTGTTAAAGCAAGTAAAGATGGTATTTTAAAACAAGTTGTACCTGAGTACGAACGTTTGAAAGACAACTATGAGTTACTTTGGGACATTCCTTCTAATGATGGTTACTTACAGCTTGTCGGTATCATGCAAAAATTTGTTGACCAAACTATTTCTGCAAACACAAATTATGATCCAAATAAATTTGAAGGCGGTAAAGTACCTATGAAAGTCTTATTAAAAGACTTACTTAGCGCCTACAAATTGGGGGTCAAAACGTTGTATTACCATAATACCCGTGATGGCGCATCTGATGCACAAGACGACACTCCAGAAGTGGAAGATGACGATTGTGCAGGCGGCGCGTGTAAAATATAGTCGTTAATTTTATCTTAAGCGGGCATGCAGCCCGCTTTGTTCTGATAGTTTTTTGAGTGATAAACATGTCTTATACTACTTTTAGTCGTAATCATAATAACCAAATGCAAGAGCCAATGTTTTTTGGCCAGACCGTTAACGTATCGCGTTACGATCAACAAAAATATCCTATTTTTGAAAAGTTAATTGAAAAGCAACTGTCTTTCTTTTGGCGACCAGAAGAAGTAGATGTAAGTAAAGACCGTTTAGATTTTCAGGCGCTACCAGAGCATGAAAAGCACATATTTTTAAGTAACTTAAAATATCAAACACTGCTTGATAGTGTACAAGGCCGCTCTCCTAACGTTGCGCTACTACCTATCGTGTCTATCCCAGAACTTGAAACCTGGATAGAAACGTGGGCATTTAGTGAAACAATTCACAGCCGTTCATACACCCACATTATTCGTAACGTAACACAATCACCAGAGCTTATTTTTGATGACATCGTTAGCAACGATAAAATTAGCGAGCGCGCTGATGCAGTAACAACTTATTACGATGATTTAATTAACTCTGTTTCACTTTACAACCTTTACGGTGAAGGCAAGCATGAAATCAACGGTAAAACAGTGGTTGTAAACTTATTCGAGCTGAAAAAGAAACTTTACCTCGCTATGATGTCGGTAAACATTCTTGAAGCAATTCGTTTTTATGTCAGCTTTGCTTGTTCATTTGCATTTGCTGAGCGTGAACTTATGGAAGGTAACGCTAAGATAATTAAACTAATTGCACGTGACGAAGCACTTCATCTTTCGGGTACACAGCATATTTTAAATATCATGCAAGACGGTAAAGACGACCCAGAAATGGCAATCGTTGCAGCTCAATGTCGCGATGAAGCAATTAAAATGTTTGTACAAGCTGCTGAGCAAGAGAAAGAATGGGCAGAGTACCTATTCAAAGATGGCTCTATGATTGGCTTAAACAAGCATATTTTATGTCAGTATGTTGAATATATTACTAACGCACGTATGACTGCTATTGGTTTGCCAGCCCAATTTGAAAACAATAGTAACCCTATCCCATGGATCAACTCATGGTTAGTGTCTGATAATGTTCAGGTTGCGCCACAAGAGGCAGAAATTAGTTCATACCTTGTAGGTCAAATAGATTCTCAAGTTGATGCTGCTGAATTTGGTGATTTTGACTTATAATGAATAACGAAACGACTGCAAGTGTTACACTTGCAGAAAACAGCCAGCGCATTGAATATAGCCCTGGCTGCCCTTCTCTTTTACACTGCTTAGAATCTCAAAAAATAGACGTTGCTTATCAATGTCGTGAAGGCTACTGCGGTGCTTGCAGAGCAACTTTAGTATCTGGCAATGTTAAATATAATGAAGAGCCACTCGCGTTTGTTCGTGATGGTGAAATACTTTTATGCTGTAGCAAGCCAAACGGCAATATAAGTATTAATCTAAAATAATTAATAGCTTTATAGCAGCACCCATCTTTACTGGGCATTATAATGTTTATTAGTAAAACGATAATGACCAGTGATCTTATAATCAAATAGCATTTCGCTTATTTCTGGTCCTCGCCCTATATTATGTACAATTTGAACATTCTCGGCGCTGTTTAAAGCTTCAGTAACAACCATGCCTATATGGGGTAAGTTACCGGGTAACATCCAAGTAACTATATCACCAACTTTATAATCACGTGAGTTACTTGAAATAGCTAACTCTGTGCCTTTCCTCTTAAAAAATACTTGAAGGTTAGGTACACGCCTGTGATCAATATTTTTATCTGGTTTTTTTAAACCCCAAATTCGCTCAGACGGATACATCACAAAATTTGCTCGAATATCTTCATGTACTCTTTGTTGTAAATCCACACCCAATTGGCGGTAAGCACGAATAATAACATCGGTACACACACCAATATTACTTGGTACATCACCACCGGGATAGGTCATTGAATAATAACTGCCGTCATAAGTAATATTGTGTGTTGTTCTTTCAATCAGTGCTGCGGATATTTGCTGTTTGAAAGAGTTACCAAGCGAACAAAAAGGTAAAAACGTAAATAAATATAAACTGTATTTAAACATAATCATCCTTTTAAAAACGCTATACGCCAAAGCTTTAATTAGCCTTCTTCTTCAACAAGTGACTCTAACAAGTCATGAATCTCTGCTTTAAGTTCTTTGTCTTCTATTTTATTTGCACTGACTTTGGCACTTTGAAGATTTTTTATAGCCTCTTCTTTTTGGCCCATCTCAAGTTGTAGTGTCGCCATAGAAAAAGCAACCGACGACATATGGTCTTTATTATTAATAGCAATAGATTTTGCTAGTGCCTTCTCGTAGGTAGTAATAGCATCTTCTAACTCTTCTGTAAAATCAGCCAGTGTTTCCCACTGAACAGGATGATCTTTAGAGGTATTTTCGTTTTCTTCACAAATTGCTTTTAGTTTAGAAAAAAGTAACTCAAAGCGTTTGCGATCATTTTTATTCGCCGCACTCATTAATTCTTCAGCCAAATCATGTACCGCTTTGTATACTTTTGTATTCATCATTACGTATCACCCTTAATGTATTTATGCTTAAAATAGCAAAATATAAATTTAAATGGCTCATTAAATATGCCTTTAGGCCGATCATACAACATTAAAGTATATAGCAAACGATTTAACTACAGAGGCAGTAGTTAAAAATGTATTTTTGATGAGGTTTACTATTTTAGAGGTAGTAAAACCCTCTAAAAGACTTAACTATAGTGGATTTGTAAATATCAGAACGAAAAAGAATATTTGGTAAGCTCTTTCAGGCTATAAACTTAAATGCTTAGGGTTAATAAAAAATAATAATTTCAAACAATTTAACACGAGCTGTTAAACTAATAATTGTAAAAATTATATAAAGATGAATAAAGCATGAAAGAGTGTAACCAGTGTGGTAAATGCTGTACCAAATATGGTGGTGGTGACCTCGACGTATCATCAGAAGAAATTGAAATGTGGGCGCTCTTTAATCCCGAAATTTATCAATATGTACAAAACAATAAAATTTGGTTTGATCCGAACACAGGTGATAAATTAAATAACTGCCCTTTTTTAGCAATCGAACCTAAAAAAGATGAAGGTGCTCGCGATAAATTCATATGTAATATTTACCTAGACCGACCTGAAGATTGCCGCCAATATCCTAGCCTAATAGCCGAAATGCTACGTGACGAATGTGAAATGCTAGAGCCTACTGACTTAAAAAACCAAACACGAGCACAATACAAGCTTGATGTACTAATGATTGATAGCAGATAAAATACCAACTAGGCTGAGTGATTTATCATCATTTTTAGTTAATTAAACGCAAACACAAAAGTTATAGTATAACATTGTTGATTCGCAAATTATGAACTGTTATATTATATCACAATATGTAATCACCAAATAATTTACCAATGACAAAGTTAACATTAATTTCTTCTGCCATATTATCGGTTTTATGTACCCAATCCGCCCTAGCTGCAACAATAACAGGTAAGGTAATAAACGATAAAAATCAACCTATTGAAAACGCTTCCATTCATGTTCATGGAAAAAATCAAACTATAAAAAGTAATGAGCTTGGCGAATTCTCAATTGAAATTGACGCTAACAGCCAACTTCATATCAGTAAAGACAACTACGTAGATTCAAGAATAACGGTGACTGAATCGTCAAACAATGTCACGGTTTCACTTTTACCAACCTCGGTTGAAACCGTTGTGGTTTATGCATCTGCGCTGCACAAAAGCAGCTTAGAAATGATTTCACCGGTAAGCGTTCTGTCGGGTGATGAGTTAAGAAATAAATCTAAACCAACACTTGGCGAAACACTAAAAGGTTTACCTGGTGTTAATGCAAGCTACTTTGGCCCTGTATCCTCAAGCCCTATTATTCGAGGTTTAGATGGTCCTCGCGTTAAAATCACCCAAAACGGATTAGATGCTAGTGATGCGTCGCGCATTGGACCAGACCATGCAACCTCAAGCGACAGCTTAGCAGCTGAACAAATTGAAGTACTTCGTGGACCAAGTACACTTTTGTATGGCTCAGGTGCAATTGGTGGTGTGGTAAATGTGGTTGATAACCGTATTCCAACGAGTAATTTAGATGATTTAACCGGTGCCGCTGAGTACAGCCATGACACGGTTTCTAACTCAAATACCGTGGCCGCAAAACTAGAAACAGGAAATGACGGATTTAACTTTCATTTTGATGGGACTAAACGCAGTGGCGATGACTATGAAACGCCTACATTTACAGTAACTGACGAAGATGGCGACATAGAAACTGAAAACTCAGTAGAAAACACGTTTATTGATAGCGAAACACTAAATTTTGGTACTAGCTACGTTGGCGAGCACCTTACTGTCGGATTTTCTTACGGTAGTATAGAAACTGACTATGGAATACCTGGACATGAACATCATCATGAGCATGATCACGAAGGTGAAACTGAAGAAGAACATGTAGAACATGAGGATGAAGAAGAAGGCGAAGAAGTTGTTTTTGCTCAGCTAGAGCAAGACCGTTGGCAAGGCTTAGTCAGTTATGCGCTTCACAATAACTGGATAGAAACAATCAACCTTCGTATTGGTTATACAGACTATTCACACAGTGAAATTGAAGATGGTGAAATTGGCACCACGTTCACTAATGAAACTACCGAAGCGCGTTTAAACGTAGAACATAAATTCGCGGATTGGCATGGTATGTTAGGCTATCATTACAGCGATTCTGACTACGACGCAATTGGTGATGAAGCATTTACTCCAGCCAGTATAACAACCTCAAATGCACTTTATGTGTTAGAAGAACGCGTGTTTGGTGATGTAACTTTAGAGCTTGGTGCTCGTATTGAAGATTACAAAATTGAAAGTAATATATCTTCAGCTGAGCATCATCATGACCATGATGAAGAAGTTGAAGAAGAACATGAAGAAGAGATAATTGCCTACAGTGAAAGTTTTACTAACGTAAGTGCATCTGCAGGGGCTATTTGGCAATATACGCCAGGACAAAGTTTAGCACTGAGCCTATCTCATTCTGAGCGTGCGCCGCTTTCTGCTGAGCTGTTATCAAATGGCCTACACATTGCAACAGGTACTTACGAACTTGGCTTAGGTTACCACATCGAAGATAACGAAGCGCATTTTGAACCTGAGGACATCAAGCAAGAAAAATCAACTAACCTTGATTTAAGCTTTAGACGCTTTAGCGGAGATTTTGGTTACACTGTAAACTTTTTCTATAATGATATTAAAAATTTCTATTTCCAAGAAAATACGGGCTTGGTTTACGATGAAGAAGATGGTTTAGAATCCGCTATTGGTGCACACGACGATGCAGTAGCTGTTTACCAATTTAGAAGCAAAGATGCAGAGCTCTATGGATTTGAGTTCGATGCACACTACCAAATTACACCAAACACAATGGTTAAAGTATTTGGTGACTCTACCCGCGCTAAACTTAAAAATGATGAAAGCAACTTGCCGCGTATACCAGCAAATAAGTTAGGCTCTGAATTACAGTATGATTTAGGTAACTTGCAACTAACCCTAACTGGTACGCATTACTTCGATCAAAATGATATCACTGCGTTTGAAAGCCAAACAGATGGTTATACTTTATTTGATGCTCAAGCTAACTACCAATTAGGGTTAGGTGCTGTTGATGCTCAATTTTATATAAATGTTGATAACCTGACTGATGAGCTAGGGTTTGTTCATACCTCATTTATAAAAGATAAAGCCCCTCTTCCAGGTAGAAATATTCGCTTGGGCGTTCGCGGCTACTTTTAATCATTAACAGTTATGCTTCGAGGTTAAAGTGTTTAATTAATAACTCCCTTTTGAAACCGCATTTTTAAATGCGGTTTTTTTATATGAGTTGCTTTGTAATTGAAGTTTAGAGTTAAAAGTAACTGTTCGTATTGCCTGACAATAATTTAAGGTAATTTATAATAGGCACAAAAAAACCGCGCTATTAGTAAGCGCGGTTTTTTAACTAACTTAATAATGACTATTAAGAAAGGATTTCGTGTAGCTCAACGTCAAATACAAGCGTTGAGAAAGGTGCAATTGCAGCACCTGCACCACGTTCACCATAAGCAAGCTCATGAGGAACGTAAATACGCCATTTAGTGCCTACTGGCATCATTTGTAAAGCTTCAGTCCAACCTTTGATCACGCCACCTACTGGGAATTCAGCTGGTTGACCGCGCTCGTAAGAGCTATCAAATACTGTACCGTTAATTAATGTACCGTGGTAATCAACACGTACTGTAGACTCTGCAGTTGGCTTTTCGCCTTCACCTGTTGCTAATACTTCATATTGAAGACCAGACTCAGTAACAGTGATTTCAGGACGTTTTGCGTTTTCTTCTAAGAATGCAATACCTTCAGCAGAAAGTACTTTTGACTCTTCTTCACGACGAGCTTGAATCTCTTCGTTAACTTTTTCAAATGCAGCTTGGATCTCTGGGATCTCAACTTGAAAAGCGCTACCTGCGTACGCATCTTTCATGCCTTCAAACACTGAATTTAGGTTTAAGCCTTCAAAAGGATTAGACTTAAGTTGCTCACCCATTTGTAAGCCAATACCGTAACTTGCTTTTTCAGCATCTGTAGTAAAATTATCTGACATAATGTGTTTTTCACGTTTTGTTAGTTAAAAGACATGAGTATGCTATCACAAAATAACGCACGTTTGGTGCTAGTTTTTATTGAGTTTTACCTTTAACAGACCAACAATAAAGCAACTAAGTATCAAACTGAATAAAAATCCGGCAAGCAATGAAAAAGTTAATAAACTAGCGGTGCCGCCAATAATAATTGGTACAGCGATTAATCCAACTACACCAATAAAAACTGAGGCAACTAGGGGCCATTTTGTATCGTACTTAGTAATTAAGTGGGCCACTAAAATATTAAAACCTACACCATATGCAAACGCTGTAATTAATGGGTGTTCTGGTTGTGCATCGGCTGCCATTTTAATTAGTACGCTCATGCCGCTTTGGTAACAGTAACCAAACACGGTCCATAAAAGAATGTGTTTTAAAAGCTGTGCACTCATAGGAATAGTTGCTTTGTCTGTCATTTATCAAACCCCAGATAGCAAAAAACCGCCATAAGGCGGTTTTTTAAATAATGGTGGAGAGATAGGGATTTGAACCCTAGATAGGCTACAAACCTATGCCGGTTTTCAAGACCGGTGCATTCGACCACTCTGCCATCTCTCCGTACGGCGCGAATAATATGGGTTATCGAGATATTTGTAAAGCTTTAAATGTAAAAAAATAAAATTTAATCTAATAGCGTAAAAACTATCACTTATTCATTTTAAGATTTTAAAAATAGCGGTTACTAATAATACTGTTTAGGCCTACGCGCAATCCAAGAACACACTAAGCAAACCAATAAGCTCAATGAGAAAAAAGTAACCCCTTGAAAAATTAAATCAAAACGGTTTAAGTCGTCACTTGGCACAATGACAAACATAAAAGTAGGCAGAATACTTAACATAAGCACATAACAACACACTTTAAATGCGCGTCCAAAATCAAATCGTTTAGATTGTTGCATCCACCAAGTAAGTAATACCAATACACTGACAGCTGAACCGGCAATAAAAGGGGCTGCATTTGTACTCATTGCTACATATAACGTAACAAACGCACCTAAAAGGCCCCAAATTGACCAAGCGAGCCAGTTTTCTTTTTCACGTAAAAATAAATTTCCCATAATTTAAGTCTTCTTTATCGTTATTATTTTGAGACTCTCCATACATTATCAAAAAACAACCGATTAAAAAACAATCTGCAGAAGAATTATCAAGTTATTTAGCATCCATGCCCTTCTTGCAGTTTCTCACTGACAATTATAATCAGTGGTTAAAATTTATACTCAATTATAAGTGACCCTATATGTATGTAAAAGTTCACACTTATTTATAAATCAGTAAAATAAGTTTCTGGCTTATGCCTTGGTGACTTTTTACAATCGACGGCAGGTGTACCTATATACAAGTACCCCACAATTTCATCTAACTCGTTTAAATTAAGCGCTAGCTTAACCGCATTACTTTGTGCAAAATACCCCGTGCGCCAAACACCCCCTAACCCTTGTGCAAATGCGGCTTGTTGCATTGCAAGTACGCTACAGCCTGCGCTTTGGACTTGCTCGATACGAGGAACTTTAGGATGTTGTTGATATTTAGCAATGGCGATGATGATCATTGGAGCACGAAGCGGTAATTCTTTAGCTCGGTTTATAACTTTATATTCTTGTTGCTCTGCCACAGCACTCTCGTGGTAAATCGACCCTAACTTTTCACGCGCTTGCCCTTCAACAACAATAAATTGCCATGGCGCTATGCAACCATGATCGGGGACACGAAGTGCAGCTTGTTTAATAATATTAAGCTGCTCAATTGATGGGCCTGGCTCTGTTAGTTTTGAGTCGGATTGGCGAGTTAATAAAAGCTCAATAGCGTCCATAATTATTTCTCGATATTTAAAACGCTAGGGTAACATTTTAAGTCTGTGTTGATAAATATTGAAATAAAAACGCCAGCAAAAAATAATTTTTGCTGGCGTATATAAACTTACGTTAAGTTTACTCTTTAGAGACACTCCTTCTGAGCCAATAATCAACGCTAACAAAGCGCCCACCTCCAGTGAAAAATAAACTCAGGAGCATTGCGAAATAAATGGCAGCAAATTCTATCCCATTATTTAAAATTGAAGGTTTACCTTTTTCGTACAGGTAATCTACAAATCCATGCTCATCGACTATTGATCGTATTTTGCCAATTCGTTCTTGTACTTCAACTGAGTTTTCAAGACTTTCTTTGGCGCCCGGTATAGATAACCAATCAAGTACCTGAGCTGCACTCGTATCAGGATTAGTCGGAGCAATTGCAAACCAGCCATTGTGCCAATGCACTGATGTTGCAGCAACAACCATAGTAAACATTAGAGGAATACTTACGAAGCGAGTCAATAGGCCTAATAATAAAAACCAACCACCCAAAAATTCGCTCCAACCAGCTAAAAATGCAAGTAAGTCGGGAAACGGTAAACCTAAGCCCCATTCACTATTTCCAAACCATTGCACAACATCAGGTGATGCTAATAAATTATTGAAAAAGCCAGTAGCATCGCCGCTGATGGCGAGCTTATTATAACCCGCGATAATCATCACAGGGGCTAAAATTAATCTAAAAAGTAAAGGAGGTAACCCATCTAAAAATGATAGTTTACCTATTGCTGCTACATAGAAGCGAGTCAGTGTGTTCATGCGTATCCTGTGTTTAATGTTTATTTAGTTATAGACTATAAACAACAAAGACCGCATGAATTACTAAACTATTTCAACTTGTCGAAAGGTTAAATACTTCTCGCTATTTGAAGGGCTTCAAAAATAGCGCGCTTAGCATCAATTGCAGCAGCGAGTTTAGCGCCACCAATAACGTGTACTTTAGCGTTTTCAGCATGAGGCTTTACAACTTCATCATTTGAAACTTGACCAATACACGCAATAACAGTGTCGACCGGTAACACCTGAGTTTCACCACCAACTGTAATAGTTAAACCCTTGCTATCAAAGCTTTGATACTGACAATCTGCAATTTGTTTTACACCATGCTGCTTAGCTACTTGACGATGGATCCAACCTGTTGTTTTTCCAAGTTCACTACCAAATCGGCCAGAGCTTCTTTTTAACATGTACAACTGACGCTCGTCTTTGTGTGGCTTCGGTTCACATTCAATTCCCCACTGCGTTTTAAACTCATCAATGGTTTGTGATTTATGTTCACTTAAAAATGCCACCATATCAAAACCAATGCCGCCAGCACCTAAAATGGCAATAGAGTTGCCTAACTCGACTTCGCCACGAATTACTTCATCGTATGCAAATACGCGTTTGTTATCACTACATTTAATTGACGCCTCACGTGGGCGAACACCCGTGGCAAATACAATGTCGTCGTACTGTGTCAGCATTGACTCGTTGTATGATGTTTCGAGCTTAACCGCTACATCTAAACGTTCTAGCTCATTAATAAAGTATGCCAGTGTATGATTAAAGTCTTCTTTGCCAGGTATTTGCATGGCTAAATTAAATTGGCCACCCATTTGCGCTTTTTGGTCAATCAAAGTAACCTTATGACCTTTTTGAGCCAAATAACAACTTGCGGATAAGCCAGCAGGGCCTGCGCCCACAACAAGTACATTTTTTGAGTTTGTCGCTTTATCGAGCGGGTAATCAAGCTCAAAAGCCGCTTGAGGATTAACCAAGCAGGTTGCACGTTTATTTTTAAATACATGATCTAAACAGCCTTGGTTACAGCCAATACAAATGTTAATTTGTTTTGTTTGATCATTTTGATATTTATTAAAAAACTCAGGATCAGCTAATAAAGGTCTAGCCATTGATATGAGGTCGGCTTCACCTGCATTTAAAATGTCATTTGCAATGTCAGGTGTATTAATACGGTTTACTGCAATGACTGGAACGCTAACAACACTTTTTAAGCGCTTAGACGCTTCTTTAAAGGCTCCTGGTGGAACCATACTAGCAATCGTTGGAACGCGCGCTTCATGCCAGCCAATACCCGTATTAAAAATATCAACCCCGGCTTTTTCAAGCTCAGTGGCTTGAATAACCACTTCATCAGGAGTGGACCCGTCAGGGATTAGATCCATAACTGACAGTCTAAATATAATTAAAAATTTATCAGATACTTTAGCCCTAACCGCTTTGACTATTTCAAGCGCTAGGCGCATTCTGTTTTCAAGGCTTCCACCAAATTCGTCTTCGCGTTTGTTGGTGTGTGGCGCCATGAATTCATTAATCAAATAACCTTCAGATCCCATTACCTCAACGCCATCATACCCAGCTTTTTCAGCCATATAAGCAGAGTGCGCAAAGTCTTTAATCGTTTTTTTAATTGAGCTCAGTGACATTTCTTTAGGCTTGTAGGGATTAATTGGAGCCTGAATAGCACTAGGTGCCTGATTGAAAGGATGATAAGCATAGCGGCCCGCATGCAGTAACTGTAAACAAATTTTCCCACCATGTTTATGAACAGCGTCTGTGTATGCGCGATGCTTAAAAACATCATAATAACTGTTAAAAGAAGACGATATTGGCGTTAACTTGCCTCGCAGGTTCGGGCTATAGCCACCGGTAATGAGCATGGCTGTGCCGCCTTTTGCACGGGCTTCATAAAATGCACGTAAACGTTTTCTGTTATGCCATCCCTCTTCGAGGCCCGTATGCATTGAGCCCATAACTAATCTGTTTCGTAATTGTGTGTGTTTTAATTGTAGTTGTTGTTCTAACATCTCATGCCCCATTAACTGGTCTAACCTGTGTAGATTCACTAATTCTGCTTTAATGATAACGAATAAGCAATATTTGCATGTATTTAATTAGGACTTTAAACGCGCTTAAAATACGTACTCATCTCAAAATTACTATTTAATTCGAGCGTGTATAGCATAATAAATCCATTGTTTTCGGTAGCTTAAACGTATTTATAAACACTTCGTTACGATTTAGCAGTTAAATTTATATTTATTCTAGGATAAGATGAAACAAATGTATTAGCTGTACCAAATTAAGGAGCTATTTTGATAGCAAAAATATTCAAAGGTATTTGGGCTGGAATAAACTTTTCTCGTCGATTAATAATCAACTTTTTGTTTGTGCTACTTGTTATTGTATTTATTGCAGGTATATCAAGCGATGATGATAAAATTATTGTAGAGGAAGGCTCTGTTCTTAGGTTAAACCTAAATGGCCCATTGGTTGAAGAAAAGTTATATGTAGATCCTATTGAAGCGGCTTTAAATGACGCAACATCAGGTAACGACGAACCAAGTGAGATTTTACTCGATGATGTTGTTGAAGTCATAAACGAAGCAGCAAAAGATAGTCGCATCAGTGTACTACTACTTGATTTACAAGAAATGCCTAAAGCGCATTTAAATAAACTTAAACAAATTACCAACGCTATTGAAGGCTTCAAACAGGCTGGCAAAAAAGTAATCGCTACAGGTTACTACTACACGCAAGCGCAATATTACATTGCTGCACATGCTGACGAAATAGCGATGCATCCGTATGGAAGCGTTGCTATTGAAGGTTACGGCATGTACCCACTGTATTTTAAAGACGCATTAGAAAAGCTAGAAGTAACACAGCATATTTTTAGAGTAGGTACATTTAAATCAGCTGTTGAACCATTTATCCGTAACGATATGTCTGATGCGGCTAAAGAAGCAAACCGTGTATGGTTAGGTGCACTTTGGAATGAATATAAGCAAGATGTTTCTGCTGTACGTCCATTCGATGAGTCAAACTTTGATGAAACTATGGATGTTTACCTAGAAAAAATGCAAGCTGCTAACGGTGATGCTGGTAAATATGCACTCGATAATCAATGGGTTGATTCGCTTAAAACAAGTCAGCAAATACGCCAACAATTGATAGATTTAGTGGGTGCGCAAGAAGATGGAAAAACATTTAAACACGTATCGTTTCGTGAATACCTGAGCCTGGTTAAGCCTCCTGTCGTTTTTGATAACCCAATAACTGAGAAAGTAGCGGTTGTTGTAGCGAGAGGAACAATTGTAGATGGTGAGCGCAGAGCGGGCGAAATTGGTGGTGACTCTACCGCTGCCCTTCTTCGTAAAGCAAGACTTGATGATAAAGTAAAAGCAGTGGTACTTCGTATTGATTCAGGTGGCGGTAGTATGTTCGCATCTGAAGTTATTCGCGCAGAGGTATTAGCTCTAAAAGCAGCCGGTAAACCTGTTATCGCATCAATGAGCTCTGTTGCGGCATCTGGCGGTTACTGGATTGCATCTGCTGCAAACGAAATATGGGCTGCACCAAGTACGATTACAGGGTCGATTGGCGTATTTGGTACATTTATGACATTTGAAAATACACTATCAAAAATTGGGGTGTATTCTGATGGTGTTGCAACCACCGAAATGGCAGGTTTTTCTGTCACTCGCCCACTTAACGAAAAAATGGCTCAAGTTATTCAAATGAGTGTTGAAGAGGCTTACGGTCGATTTTTGAATGTTGTAGCTCAGGCTCGAGGCATGACGCCTGAGGAAGTTGATGCAATTGCGCAAGGTCGAGTTTGGATTGCTTCTCAAGCACTTGAACTGGGATTAATTGATAAGCTAGGTGATAAGCAAGATGCAATTGATGCTGCAGCCGCCCTTGCTAAGTTAGAAAACTACGATGTTAAAACAATCACACAAGATTTGAGCCCGCAAGAAAAAATGCTACAAGACATTTTTGGAAGTGCATCAGTGAAATCGATGTTGGGTCTTCAAACAAAAGCACCATCTGTTTTAGCAACACAAGCTAATTTAAACAGCGTCATTCAACAACTGAGTAGTGAAGTTGAAAGCCTCAAGGATTATAACGATCCACAGGGTGTTTACGCGCGTTGTTTAGAGTGTAAAGTTGCACAATAAAGGTGCGTGATCCACACTCGTTGCTTTATTTACACTAGCGACAGGTTATACTAAGCCCAGTTTTTTTACTGGGCTTTTTTTATGAAACGTAAACGCATTTATATCGCTTATACCGGCGGTACCATAGGAATGAAAAAATCAAGTCGGGGTTACATTCCCGCAGGAGGTTTCTTAACCGAAACGGTTATGAACAATGCAGAATTTAATCGTGATGAAATGCCCTTATTTGATATTCACGAATACTGTCCACTTATTGATTCATCTGACATGTCCCCTGCGCACTGGCAGCTTATTGCAGATGATATAAAAAGCAAATATCAGCAATACGACGGCTTTGTTGTTCTGCATGGTACAGACACCATGGCCTATACTGCATCGGCACTTTCATTCATGTTTGATAATTTAACTAAACCCGTTATTGTTACCGGATCGCAAATTCCACTTTCTCAACTACGATCTGATGGACAGGTTAATTTGTTAAATGCGATGTACTTAGCTGCTAATTACCCAATTGCAGAAGTGAGTCTGTTTTTTAATAACCAGTTATTTAGAGGTAATAGAGCTACTAAAGCACATGCAGATGGTTTTGATGCCTTTGCTTCACCAAATTTAGAGCCTCTTGCATTATCAGGCATTAATATTCAACTTATTAAAGGCCAACTAAGTCCTTATGTTGAAAACGAACTTCAAGTAACCACAATAACGCCACAGCCAATTGGCGTACTTTATTTATATCCAGGAATAAGTACCGAGGTGGTGAAGAGTCTTGTAAACGATAACATTAAAGCTTTAGTGTTATTGAGCTTTGGCGTGGGTAATGCACCTCAGGACGATAAGTTTTTATCTGTGTTAAGTGAAGCAAGTAATAAAGGAATGATTATTGTTAATTTAACACAATGTCTAAAAGGTCAAGTCAATATGGGCGGTTACGCAACCGGCAACGCATTATTAAATATTGGCGTTATTAGTGGGTATGATATGACTTTAGAAGCCTGCTTAACCAAACTTCATTGCCTATTCAGCCAGAATCTAGAAATCGAGACTATTCGCCACTTAATGCAAGATAATATGCGTGGTGAATTAACAAGATAAAGAGTTACACATCTGCAGAATCAAAAAAGGCACGCTTATAGCGTGCCTTTTTGTCTAATAAAGAATTAACGAACTTTAGCGTCAATCTCAACTAGGTCAGTTAAATGGCAGGTTTCACCACTATGGGTTTTAATGCCATGCTCACCAAAATAATCACGCTGGGCTTGAACTAGGTGCCCATTACTTGGTGTTGTTAACGTTGCTAAATAAGTTTGTGTAGAGCTTAATACAGGAAACGCCAAACCAGACATAACAGCTTGTCCTGTTATCTTACGTAGTGCATTCGCCTCTTTATCGAGTGAATCTATAAATTCGACTCCTTGCGCCACGCTATCTAGGTAGTCAGCTCGAATAATACAACCTGCACGCCAAGTTTGTAATGTTTTCGACAAATCAACTTTCCACTGGTGTGTACGAGATGCACCTTTAATTAGTGCTAAACCTTGGCGATACGCAAGTAAACTAGCCAGTGTAAATGCATCTTTAAGCTCTTCGAGATCAATATCAACGATATTGGTTGATTTTGAAGCGTACGTCATTTCTTGTGCAGCGGTTGTATCGCAGGCATTGGTTAGGTGTCTGGCTTGAACAGCAGCGACAAGTGATGGTACTGCAATTCCTAACTCTAGCGCGTTTTGTGCAGTCCACAAACCTGTACCTTTAGCGCCAACTTTATTATCAATAAGGTCGACTAGTGGCTCATTTTTATCATTTTCAAGGGTTAATATGTGGCTAGAGATCGAAAGTAAGTAACTATTTAACTGCCCTTGTGACCACTCATCAAATATTGCAGCTACTTCTTTTGGAGAACGGTTAGTTCCTGAGCGTAGTAATTGATACATTTCTGCAATGAGTTGCATAAGTGCATATTCAATGCCGTTGTGAACCATTTTAACAAAGTGTCCACTTGCCGATTGGCCAACACGTGCAAAACAAGAGCTACCATTGTAACTTGCAGCTACTTTTTCAAACCATGGTTCAATACGTTCCCAGCCACCTTCTGACCCACTTGCCATCATTGCTGGGCCATGGCGGGCACCTTCTGCACCACCTGAAATACCCATGGTGGCAAACTCAAATTTATTTTGGTATTTAAGTTTACGCGTAATACCATCTTTATAATTACTGTTACCACAATCAACTATAATATCATCACACTCTACGCCTGCGTTTACCAGTTCATTACAAACGGTATCTACTAACTCACCCGCAGGAACAAGTAATAAAATAGAACGAGGTGCTTCTAAACGCCTTACCATGTCTCCTAAATCAGAAACAATGTGAAGTTTGTCAGCCATGCCTTGAGATTTAGCACAACTTATTAACTCTTCACCCGCATGTGGGTTTTTGTCATAAGCAACAAGCGTTATCCCCTTTTCTATCAAATTTAGGGCAAGATTTTTCCCCATAACGCCTAACCCGACTAATGCAACTTGCATTTAGTGTCCTCCTCGGTAACAACTATTTGGTTAGAAAATTCAATGTATTCATTCAATAATACCGCATGCTTTATACGTATACAGTAATAAAATACTAACAATGAGCCAATACAAAGTAATATTTCACTACAGGTATAAAAGCCCCGCAATTATATCAAATATCATCGAGCAAAGGGTGACTAAAAGCAAAGCAAATTAAAATTATGATCATTGACGCATTTTGACACCGGTGTCATAATGATGACACAATAGTTTTGTATAAAATAGTGGCAATTCTTTTAGCTTTGCCTACAACTAAAGATATAGCTTTATAAAGCTATATCTATCGTAAACAAAATAACCGTCAACCTGCTTTCACCAAGCACACAGGAGAAATTGATGCTAAGACGCACAAAAATAGTCGCTACCCTTGGGCCCGCTACCGATAGAGATAACAACTTAGAAAAAATTATTCGCGCAGGCGCAAATGTAGTACGTTTAAACTTCTCACACGGTGTGGCTCAAGATCATAAAGACCGTGCACAAGCAGTTCGTGATATTGCAAAACGATTGAACAAACATATTGCTATCCTTGCCGACCTTCAGGGTCCTAAAATCCGTGTATCAACGTTTAAAGAAGGCAAAGTAACCCTAGAAGTGGGCGCTAAGTTTATTCTTGATGCAAAAATGGAAAAAGGGCAAGGCGATGTAAACGCTGTAGGCATCGATTATAAAGAGCTTCCGCAAGACGTATCTCCTAACGATTTACTTCTTTTAAATGATGGTTTAATTCAACTTACAGTTGATAAAGTAGTTGATCATCTAGTTCACTGTACCGTTACAGTGGGAGGTGTTTTATCAAATAATAAAGGGATTAACCGTTTGGGCGGTGGATTAACTGCCCCTGCGTTTACTGATAAAGACAAAGAAGATTTAATCACAGCAGCAGAAATCGATGTAGATTATATTGCGGTATCTTTCCCACGTAGTGGTGATGATATGCGTTACGTTCGTTCTTTAGCAGAAGCAGCTGGCTCTAAAGCGCAACTTCTTGCAAAAATTGAACGTGCTGAAGCTGTAGAAACGCAAGAAGCGATTGATGACATTGTACTTGCTTCAGATGCTGTTATGGTCGCGCGTGGTGATTTAGGTGTAGAAATTGGCGATGCTGCGTTAATGGGCAAGCAAAAGCTTATTATTCGTCGTGCTCGTTCATTGAACCGTACTGTTGTTACAGCAACGCAAATGATGGAATCAATGATTGATAATCCAATGCCAACACGTGCTGAAGTAATGGATGTTGCAAACGCAGTGCTTGATGGTACCGACGCTGTAATGCTTTCTGCAGAAACCGCAGCGGGTGATTACCCTGAAGAAACTGTAGCGACTATGGCGCGAGTTTGTTTAGGTGCTGAGTCACAAAAAGAAACACACGTATCTAAGCACCGTTTAGATAGCCGTTTTTCTAATAATGCAGAATCAATTGCATTATCTGCTATGTATGCAGCAAACCATTTAGACTCTGTTAAAGCTATTGTAACGCTTACTGAATCAGGTAGCACAGCAAAACTAATGTCACGTATTAGTTCGGGTTTACCAATCTACTCACTATCTCGTCATGCTAGTACGCTTGGTCAAACCGCACTTTATCGTGGTGTTTACCCTGTGTTTTTTGATTCAACACAAACAGAAAAAGATGCAATGGTTAAAGCAGCTTTAGATACGCTTGTTGCCCAAGGATCATTAGCGTCAGGTGATACTGTGATTTTAACGCATGGTGATTCAATGGAAACGGTTGGCGCAACAAATACAATGAAAATTGTTACTGTTGAGTAATTAACGCTTTAAAAAAAATGCGAGCTTAGCTCGCATTTTTTATTTCTAACTATAATTTTAGCTCGCTAATGCTGCTTTTACTTTATCTCGGTAACTTCGGCTTACTTTTAACTCTTGTCCATTTTCTAAAACAAGTAAATACTCGCCACTAACCTGTGTTACTAATTTACTGATTTGTTTTGTATTTACAATTGCGCTGCGATGAACCCTAACAAATAAATGAGGGTCGAGCTCTTGCTCAAGTTCTTTCATTGTTTTACGTAATATATGTGTTTGTCCATCTTGGCAATGTAAACACATATAATCACCTGCTGCATCAACCCATTGAATGGTTGCTGCTGGAACACGAATAATTTCGCCCTGCTCTTTTACTGCCAACGACTCTGGGTAACGTTTATCAGCTAAAGTATCACCGGTTGCCAGCTTTTTGAGAATTTCTTCACAGTTATTTCCGGTAATGCCAGCTACAAAACTCGCGAGTTTTTTCTTATGGGCGTTGTCTTGTTGCGTTTTTAAATAGGTATGCACTTTTTCTACCGCCTGTTTTAGTCTGTTATCATCAACGGGTTTTAAAATGTAATCCAATGCATGAATTTCAAATGCTTTTACTGCAAATTGATCAAATGCGGTAACAAACACGATTGCAGGTAGCACTTTAGTGCTTTCACTTAACGCGCGAGCAACTTCAAAACCATTCATGCCTGGCATTTGAATATCTAAAAATACTAAATCTATTTTTTCGTTTTTACACGTCTGTATTGCATCTGCACCTGAACTGCATAATTTAATAACTTCAATATCATCAAATTCTGAAAGTCTTACATCTAAACCTTTGCGCGCTAATGGTTCATCATCAACAATAAGCGTTCTGATTTTCATCATTTCTTCACAGCCTTCTCAAACGGCACTCGCAGATTAACTTTTAATCCACTTGGCGTATTATGTGATAATACAAACGAATAATTATTTTCGTAGAGCGTTTTTAATCTATCTTTGGTATTTGCAATGCCAACACCTTGTGCGTTAACAAGCTTGCCATTTTCTAATTCTGTGCCAGGCCCGTTATCTCCCACTTCAAGGAGTAATTCGTTAGCAAACACTTGGGCTTTAATATCAATTACACCACCTTCAGATAAGTGGGCAATCGCATATTTAATTGCGTTCTCAATAATAGGTTGCAATATAAGACTAGGCACAAGCGCTTGTTTTGCTTGTTCACTTACGTCTATGTTTACCTTTAAACGTTCATCAAAACGTACTCTCTCAATATCAAGGTATAGCTTTAACGCATGTAACTCTTGCTCAAGTGGTACTTTTTTTATGGGATCGGTATTTAATGTGTATCTTAAAAAGTCACTCAATTTAGAGACCATTAAGTTAGCATCTTTATTTTCTTTTACCAAAACTAATGTTGAAATGGCATTTAGCGTATTGAATAAAAAATGCGGGTTAAGCTGATACCTAAGCATTTTTAATTGGGCTTCGTGGGCCATTGTGGTAGCTTTTAATGCTTTTTGGCGTTCACTTTGCAATAGCTGATAATATTTAACGCCAAAGTACAAACCACTCCAACACAAAATAATGTAAACAGAATCCAATCCTTGTTGCAGGTAATAAAACCACTCTTCTGGCCTGTAACCATGGCGATATATTTCCCATAGATTAAATTTTTGTACAACAGCCCATAATGTACCCGTTACATAAGATGCCCCAAACACCACTAACATCAGCACTATAGGTGAAGCATTCCAAACTGTACGGTAAATATAGCGAAGAGGTACTGTCATAAGACAGCCAGCATAAGCATTTAATAATATAACGAATACGTAAATATCACGCATTTCAAATACTTTAGAACCAATGTAATTGACAAGCGCATACCCTATCCAGCCCGCAATCTGCAAAAGCCAAAAAAAGCGCTGACGGTTATCAATTAAAGATTGCCAATTCAAAATTTACACTGTCTCCAAAATAGTAACTACTTTAAAATCTATTCTTAGCTTGTATTTATTAATAACTAATTAATTTTATAAATAAACTAATTCATATCATCGCCTATTATATAGATTTACGAGGCTGTTTAGCACTACCGCCTATCTTAGTTTTTAATACAATCAACGCAAACTTAACTTACGCGCAATAAAAAAGCGAAAGGTATTACCCTTTCGCTTTCGTTAATACGTTGATAGTTGGTATTTAAGCTAGCTTATCTGACGCAACTTTATAAGTTGGATCTTCTATCACATTGACCTCAACTAAATCACGCGCTTTGTGCAGTAACTGAGTACAGTCTTTACTTAAATGACGCAAATGAAGCTGCTTACCCGCTTTAGTATATTTATCAGCTAATGCGTCAATAGCCTCTATTGCACTATGATCTGATACACGGCTATGTTTAAACTCTACAATAACGTTCGCTGGGTCATTTTTAACATCAAATAATTCAGAAAAGTTTTTAACTGAACCAAAAAATAATGGCCCATGTAACTCATATACTTTTGAGCCTTCTTCATCAATGTAGTTTGTTGTGTAAATATGTTTAGCATGTTGCCATGCAAAAACAAGCGCAGACACAATTACACCTACACACACTGCAATCGCTAAATCGGTAATCACCGTTACACCTGAAACCAGCACGATAACAAAAGCATCTGACAATGGGACACGCTTCATCATTTTAAAACTTGCCCATTCAAATGTACCAAGCACAACCATAAACATAACCCCAACAAGTGCGGCAAGTGGGATCATTTCAATTAAACTTGAGGCAAAAATGATAAATGCGAGCAACATTAATGCTGCACTGATACCTGATAAACGTGAACGACCGCCAGAATTAATATTAATCATTGATTGGCCAATCATTGCACAACCACCCATTGCACCAAAAAAACCACACGTTATATTTGCAGCGCCTTGGCCAATACACTCTTTGTTACTGTGACCACGCGTTTCAGTAATTTCATCAATTAAGCTAAGCGTTAATAATGATTCTATTAGGCCGATAGCAGCAAGTATCAGTGCGTAAGGGAAGATAATTTGGAGTGTATCTAAATTAAATGGCACCATAGGAATATGAAACTCTGGCAACCCACCTGCGATTGTTGCTGCTTCATCACCTGTCATCCCTTTTAAAAAATCTAATACGGTGTGTGCTTCAAGGTCTAAACCAATCACTAAGCCTGTAACCGTCACAATCGCAACTAAAGATGAAGGAATAGCCGTTGTTAACTTAGGAAGGAAATGAATAATTCCCATAGTTAGCGCGACTAGCCCTAGCATAATAAACAATGGTTCACCCGTCATCCATTGCTGACCGCCCATACCGTCAGGTACTTTAAACTGACCTAACTGGGCTAAAAATATAACAATAGCTAAGCCGTTTACAAACCCTAGCATTACAGGATGCGGAACCATACGTATAAACTTACCGAGTTTAAATATTCCCGCGAGTATTTGCAAAATACCCATCAACAGCACGGTTGCAAAGAGATACTCAACACCATGATCAAGTACTAAACTTACCATAACAACTGCTAATGCACCGGTAGCACCTGAAATCATACCAGGGCGGCCGCCAAATATAGCCGTAATTAAACCTACGATAAACGCGGCATATAGACCAACTAAAGGTTCTACATTTGCAACAAAGGCAAACGCAACAGCTTCTGGCACTAAGGCTAACGCCACAGTTAAACCAGATAGAATATCGTTTTTAGCAGAGCTTGGCGCCCTACTGAGTAAGTTAAACATTGAGATCCTCAGGTGTGTTTTGGGTATAAAAAAAGCGCTAAATTCTAGCAAATTAGCGCTCATTTAACAATTACATTGTCTTTTAAACTAAATAGCTCTAAAAAGTTATTCGTTTACAAAGGAAGAGAAGTGCTTCGTTTTACACATGTCATTGTTACGTTTGAATGCACTTCCTGTACATATTCTAAACTTAATAAGTTATCTCTAACAAAATGTTCGTAACCCTCTATACCTTGCGAGATTATACGTAACATAAAATCCATGGTACCAGCCATTGTATAACACTCAGTTACTTCATCATAACTCATGATTAGTTTTTCAAACTCAGCCAGATTTTTTTTTCCATGGTTAGATAAACGCACATGTGCGTATACCAGCATATCAAAGCCTAGTTTCTTTTCATCTAACAATGCCACTTTGCTTTTTATATAGCCGTCTTGCTCAAGTTTAGCAATTCGACGCCAACAAGGTGATTGAGATAAGCCGACTTTATCTGCTATTTCAGCAGTTGATAGACTTGCGTCTTGTTGCAAAAGTGCCAAAATTTGGCGATCTACGTGATTTAGAGACATTTTATTTCTTATTTATCAAATAAACTGGTTAAATTATACAACCATTTTTAAAAACAATCTGCTTATTTTTAGTTTTTCTATGTATAAATTATTCATAATTAATACATTTAATTCACTATCCGTACTGCCCACTCACAAAAGGGTTCGTTTTAATTTCATGCTCTACTGTTGTTTCACTGCCATGCCCCGACAAAATCGCGGTCTGCGCCGGCAAGGTTAATATATTAGCCTTAATAGATTCTATAAGTTGTTGACTATTGCCTTGTGGAAAGTCGGTTCGACCCACAGAGCCTTTAAATATAACGTCACCAACAATTACGCATTTATTATCTTGTTCATAAAATACAATATGTCCTGGCGTATGACCTGGGCAATGCATTACATCGAATTTTAATTTACCTAGGCTCAAAGTGTCACCATGCGATAGCCACTCATCTGGGTAAAAAGGATCAATAGGAGGAAAACCAAACATTTGAGCTTGCATTGGTAAATTATCAAACCAAAAACGTTCATCCTTGTGCGGGCCAATAATTTTAATATCAAACTGCCTACGAAGCACGTCAGCTGCACCAACATGGTCTAAGTGCCCATGGGTTAACCAAACAGCTTTTATGGTTAAACTATTACTCATTAAAGTAGCTATTATCTTATCGCTGTCACCACCGGGGTCAACAACGATTGCTTCTTGAGTACTTTCGCAAGCTATTATTCTGCAATTTTGTGCAAAAGGTGTCACTGGTATTGTTATAATTTTCATCGCTATATTTCTTTATCTTTTTGTTCTGGTATTGCTATTTCTTCTTCAAACGACATAAGTATTGGATACTTTAAATAAGCTTGGTCATAAAACGGGCTATGCTCATACAACCAGTTTAAGCGAGCATTAGCATCATTAGCGAATGACTTATCATTTTTTAGCTTTTTATCAAATGCTAATGCAAGTTTTGGATTATCTTTTAGCATTTGACGGGCAAACGGGATTAGCGCGTAGTTTTCAATGTATTCTGTTCGTTGAAAAACAGTATTAAACTCACCCCATGCAAAAAATGAATCCGGTGCCTCCGGGTGCAGCAAATGAACAGCTAATTCTCCTGCCTTTTGTTGAGTTGTCACTTCAAACCAACCGTCTAAATTTACATTAATAGCAGGCTTATAATCAAAAGTAGCCGTTACTCTAAATCGTCCTTCAAACGGTGACTTAGCAAAAGAGTAATCATCTATTTTGGCCTGTTTTAGTGGTTGTGTATTTTCACCAACTAATTTGTTCACAGACACACCATGAAGCGATAACTTTTCAATTAAATCCGTGTAAACAGGTGGTATAAAAAATGCCTTAGGCACTTCAACACGCTTTTGTACGTCTTTTTGCCAATATACAGGTAAATTAGTATAGTCTTCTTTCTCGCCAATATATTGAACTTCTGTTTGACCTGATAACGTACTCATTTTTGAGGTATAACGAATACCTTTGAATTCAATTTCAACAGGAGTTTCACTATACCCTCGTTGAACAATAAGCTCTTTTGGCACAAATGCCTGTTCTTTTTTTACTGCATTAGCTAGTTCATGGCTGTGATTTGATAAGGCATCAATTGCTCCATCAATAAATACATAAGTTCCTAATACACGTTGCTTATAGGGTTTCAGGGAATGGTTTTCGACTAAAATTGTAGGTAAAGACTTTAAGTCGCCCCAACCATTTGAAAACCGTGGTGTAGCAACCCAACCTGCAAGCCCTTCTTTAAAGTTTCGCTTGTTCATAACAAATACAAGTGGTCCAGGTATATGGCCTTGCGATGCTAACTTTTCATCTATTACAGGTTTGAAGTATTGGTCTAGCGCAGCTGATATAGCAGGTGATTCGCTCGCAAAAACCGGGTTATACCCATAGGTGACATCGTATTGATAATCTGCACCGTCAGTAACGTGCACATCAACATACAGATTTGGGTTATAGTCATTAATAACCTTCAAAACACTTTTAACTTCGGGTGTATCAAGTTTTGTAAAGTCACGGTTTAAATTTAAATTATTTGCATTAGTTCTAAAACCCATTTTACTTGGGCCGCGTTGATTAATACGGTTGAAGTGGCCGCTTCTTTCATGTCCGTCAACGTTTAAAATTGGGATAAACAAAATATTTACTTTCTTTAAAATATCCCTGCGTTTGCCTGTCGCTATATCGCGTAACAACATAAACATGGCGTCTTTACCGTCAATCTCGCCAGCATGAATTCCCGCTTGAACAAGCACTGTAGGCTTGGTGCTATTAGCAAGCTGATCTGCATCAAAAAAACCTTGCTCACTCGCTACAACCATTTTAATAGCGCGCTTACTATTACTATAACCAATTATTTGCGATTTGAATTGAGTTGGGTTTGCAGCAACTAAACGCTCTACAAAAGCCATTGTGTTTTTGTAGTCAGGAGATATATAACCATCTGAAAGTTCAAAATCCGTTGTCAGAGGACCTGCCTGTTGTATCAGCGATAAGCTTTGTCCTTGCCAAAGTAGCAAAGGTGGTAAATGGCTGTCGTAAGTCATACTTGCAGATAAAAAGAGTAAGCTGGCTAACATATTATTCTCAAAAAAACGCTTTAATGGCCAAATTATAACAACTTAACTGATCGTTACGAAAAAACTGCGGTAGTTCAACAAAAAACACAGCCTAAGGTAAGTTAATAATGGATCAAAAATGCTTTATTAGTATTTCAGCACAATTAGCATCCAATTAAATACAGCTGGGTCTTTAAATTAATAACAGCTTATCTTACTCGGGAACTTAGAGTAGCTTTTATGTGATGGGGTTTTCATAGCAAATTTTAGGCACAAAAAAAGGAGCCAATGGGCTCCTTTTCAGTTCTTATAAAAAAGCTTAAGCGGCTAGGCCTTCTTTAGCTTTTTCTACAAGCGCTGCGAATGCAACTTGGTCGTAAACAGCGATATCTGCAAGGATCTTACGATCGATTTCTACAGAAGTCTTTTTAAGACCATTGATAAAACGGCTGTAAGACAGACCATTTTGACGTGAAGCAGCATTGATACGTGCAATCCATAATTGACGGAAAGTACGTTTCTTCGCACGACGGTCACGGTAAGCGTATTGACCCGCTTTAGTAACAGCCTGGAAAGCTACGCGGTAAACACGTGAACGTGCTCCGTAGTAACCTTTTGCTTGTTTTAAAACTTTTTTGTGACGTGCACGTGCGACAACGCCGCGTTTAACTCTTGCCATTTCTAAAAACCCCTATTAAGCGAACGGTAACATACGTGAAACTAGACCATGGTCATTTTTATGAACCATCATCTTAGGACGTAGGTGTAACTTACGCTTAGAAGTTTTCTTAGTCAGAATATGACGAAGATGCGCTTGTTTACGCTTGAAACCGCCAGAAGCAGTCTTTTTGAAACGCTTAGCAGCGCCACTGTGACTTTTTAGCTTATAAGCCATTGCAATAACTCCAATTGTATTGCCTTTAAATTAGTAAGCAGGCGTGAGGTATATTTCTATAGCTCCACTTTTAGGCCTAACTTACTGCCATGTTCCGGTGAAAGCCCAGCATAAAATGCTGCAACTTTACTTTAAAACCGGTTAACTCAGGTGAATATTTGCATATTGCTTGCAGACCTGAGCTAAATTCGGTGCGCATTATTACTTAAAAATTACTTTTTAGCAATAGGTGCCATCATCATAACCATTTGACGGCCTTCAACGCGATTTGGGAAAGACTCAACGACTGCTAAATCTTCTAAATCGCCTTTAACGCGGTTTAATAGTTCGATGCCAATTTCTTGGTGAGCCATTTCACGGCCACGGAAGCGGATGGTAATTTTAGCTTTATCGCCAGCTTCTAAGAACTTACGTAAGTTGCGAAGCTTAACCTGATAATCACCTTCATCCGTACCAGGACGGAATTTGATTTCTTTAATCTGGATTTGCTTTTGCTTCTTCTTCTGCTCTTTCAGTTCTTTGCTTTTTTCAAAGATGAACTTACCGTAGTCCATAACCTTACAAACAGGCGGCTCAGCGTTTGGGCTAATCTCTACAAGATCAACACCCGCTGCATCAGCCATAGCTTGTGCGTCTTTTAATGACTGAATGCCAGCTTGTTCGCCGTCGATGTCGATTAAACGAACTTCTTGAGCTGTAATTTCTTCGTTAATACGATTTTTTTGAGCTGTTTGTTGCCCTTTCTTGCCGCCTCTAATGGTACGTTCCTCCAAGAATATCAATAATATAAGCGTGTAGATGACTTTTAGTTACAGCCCTACACGCTCGATTTTTACTGTCGATTTTTAATCTCTTCGCTTATTTTAGCTACAAAGTCATCGACATTAAATTTACCCAGGTCTTCACCTGTTCGCGTACGAACCGCTACTTCTTGTTGTTCAACTTCTTTGTCGCCAACAACCAGTAAGTAAGGTATACGCTTTAATGTATGCTCACGGATTTTAAAGCCAATCTTCTCATTTCTCAAGTCAGCAGCGGCTCTAATTCCAAGTTTATTTAATTTTTGTACAATTTCGTGCACGTAATCTGCTTGTTTATCGGTAATATTCATGATTACCACTTGCTTTGGAGCAAGCCACGTTGGGAATAAACCAGCGTATTCTTCAGTTAAAATACCGATAAAGCGCTCAATTGAGCCTAAAATAGCACGGTGTATCATAACTGGAGTGCGTCGTTCGTTGTTTTCTGCTACATAAGTAGCGCCTAAACGACCCGGAAGTGCAAAATCTAGTTGCACTGTACCACATTGCCACGCTCTGTCTAAACAATCGTACAAAGTAAATTCAATTTTAGGTCCGTAAAAGGCACCTTCACCTGGTAGGTAATCAAATTCAATGTCGTTTGCCTTAAGTGCATCAGCTAATGCAACCTCTGCTTTGTCCCAAATTTCATCGTCACCAATACGTTTTTCTGGACGCGTAGAAAGCTTAACTACAATTTTGTCAAAACCGAATGTTTCATAGGTATCATAAACCATCTTAATACACGCTGAAACTTCGTCCATTACTTGCTCTTCTGTACAGAACACGTGAGCATCATCTTGTGTAAAGCCACGTACACGCATTAAGCCGTGTAAAGCGCCTGATGGTTCGTTACGGTGACAACAACCAAACTCGGCCATACGCAGTGGTAAATCACGGTACGATTTTAAACCTTGGTTAAAAATTTGCACGTGACCCGGGCAGTTCATTGGTTTAATAGCGTATTCGCGCTTTTCAGACTCTGTGGTGAACATGGCGTCTGAGTATTTATCCCAGTGACCAGATTTTTCCCACAAAGATCGGTCCATCATCATTGGACCTTTTACTTCTTCGTATTGGTATTCACGTAATTTTTCACGAACAAACTCTTCAAGCTCACGGTAAATGCTCCAACCATCGTTGTGCCAAAATACCATACCTGGCGCTTCTTCTTGCCAGTGCCATAAATCTAGAGCCTTACCAATACGACGGTGATCACGCTTTTCAGCCTCTTCTAAGCGTTTAAGGTACGCTTTAAGTTGCTTTTTATCACCCCACGCTGTGCCGTAAATACGCTGTAGCATTTTGTTTTCTGAATCACCACGCCAGTACGCACCTGCTACTTTCATTATTTTGAAGTTTTGGCAGAATTTCATGTTAGGTACATGAGGACCACGACACATGTCTACGTATTCTTCGTGGTGGTATAATCCTGGGCGATCATCTTTTGCAATGTTTTCGTCCAAAATTTCCATTTTGTATGTTTCGCCACGCGCTTCAAACGTATCGCGAGCTTCTTGCCAGCTTACTGTTTTTTTCACTACGTCGTAGTTTGTTTTTGCAAGTTGCAACATACGCTTTTCAATGGCATCTAAGTCATCTTGTGACAAAGAATGTTCCATATCGATATCGTAGTAAAAACCGTTATCAATAGTTGGACCAATAGCCATTTTTGCTTCAGGGAAAAGTTGCTTAACCGCATGACCTATTAAGTGAGCACACGAGTGACGAATAATCTCAAGTCCGTCTTCATCTTTTGCTGTGATGATCTCAAGCCGTGCATCATCATTGATTAGGTCACACGCATCAACACGGTCGCCATTAACACGACCAGCAATGGTTGCTTTAGCTAGACCTGGACCAATATCGTTTGCGACATCAAGGGTACTTACAGGGTTTTCAAAACTACGCTGACTGCCGTCAGGAAGGGTAATAACTGGCATTATAAATCCTTACATACAGTGGTGACACCTACAATGTATCACGTGTACTTTAAATAAAATTAAATGAGAATGACTCGACAACACTCTTACGAATAAGCATTGACTATTTTTCGCCTAACAGGCTGATGTAGATGCTGAGTCTGCTCAACTACAAAAATATATTGTCGCGTGAGCGAGAAACAATTACAAGTTTAAAGGCACTGTAATCAATGTTATTTTGCGTAAGTTTGTAAATATAGATAAAAACGATGACAATTTTGAGAAATGCATAATAAGAATTCACCTTATTGCTTATTCTCGCAATTTATTCGATGTTGCGTATAATACGCAATAATTAAGTTTTATTAGAGAACAGCAATGAGAACATGTGGTGTAGAAATTACCGGTAGTGACGTACTACTTTGTATTTTAAGTAAAGATAACGATGTTTTTGATATTCGCGATGTGCGTCAAACACGTTTTACCTTAGGTAATGGTAACGACACTGAAATAATGCGTAAATTTCAATTTGATTTTGCAAAGCTAATGCAAGATTACCAAATTGACTCTGTTGCCATTCGCGAACGCCAACCAAAAGGTAAATTTGCCGGCAGTGCGAAAGGTTTTAAAATGGAAACCGCTATTCAGCTCATTGAAAACCTTGATGTTCGCGTATTCTCAACTACAGAGATTAAAGAGCAAGTTAAGCGTAACCCTATCCCAATAGCATTTGAGGAAACAGGCCTTAAAAAGTACCAAGAAAATGCATTTGTGAACGCCTACGTATACATAATGAAAAAAACGTATCGTAGTGACGAAATGTAATTTAAAACGTTAAAAGTTTTTTAAATTATGAACGCGCCAATATGGCGCGTTTTTTATTGCTACTATTTTACTGGCTACATCTTTACTTATAATACATTAGTCTAACCACCCTTCTTTTTGTCGACAATGTGTGTTTATTTAGTTCCTAGTTTATGTAATACACACACATCGACACGGAGAAAAACATGCACACACTACATAAAACGGTTAAAGAAGTAGAAGTAATAAATTCACTACCGTTGTCCAAAAGCTATTTTAAAGGCGCACAAAATACACCTTTAACCAATAAAACCATTGGTGCTTACTTCGACTTCATTGTCGACAAAAACCCTAACTCGCTTGCGGTAGTGGTCAATCATCAAAACATTCGTTTAACCTACAAAGAATTTCAAAAAGAAGTGAATCAACTCGCAATGGGGCTATTAGCCATCGGTGTTAAGCCAGGCGATCGGGTCGGAATATGGTCACCTAATAATATACAGTGGTGCTTAACTCAATTCGCTACCGCAAAGATTGGTGCCATTATGGTTTGCATTAACCCAGCCTATCGGCCAAATGAGCTTCAATATGCATTAAATAGCGTTGAATGTTCAACACTCATTACCGCTTCACAATTTAAAGGCAGCAACTATATAGAAATGCTAAATAGTCTAGCGCCAGAACTTAAACATTGTGACAGTGGCAAGCTTTCAGCTAAAGCTCTGCCCAATCTTAAGAATGTAATTCTTATTGGTGATAAGGTAAGCGCTGGCATGTTTTCGTTTTCCGATATTATGCGAATGGCAATGCCAGCTCATGAGCTTGAACTTAATGCTATTGCTGCAAATTTAAATGCCGAACAGGACATAAATATACAATTTACTTCAGGCACAACAGGTAACCCAAAAGGCGCTACACTCACTCATAAAAACATATTAAATAACGCGCTTTTTGTTAGCGACTCTATGCATTTTACTGAGCACGACAAGCTTTGTATTCCAGTTCCTTTATATCATTGCTTTGGTATGGTTTTAGGTAGTCTTTTATGCGTTACAAAAGGCGCCGCAGCCATTTATCCTAGTGATTCATTTGACGCCAAAACAACGCTTGATGTAATTGAACAAGAAGGTTGTACAGCACTGCACGGTGTTCCCACTGTGTTTATTAGTCAACTTGAGCTCAGTACCTTTAGTGAATATGACTTGAGTACACTCAGAACCGGCGTTATGGCAGGCTCTACTTGCCCCGAACAAGTCATGCGAAAAGTTCAAACACAAATGAATATGCACCAAGTTTTAATTGCCTATGGGCAAACTGAATGCAGCCCAATCAATAATATAACCGAAACTGATTCATCAATAGAGCGCCAAGTAACAACCGTTGGCCGCGCCCTTGCACATACTGAGGTAAAAATTATTGATGAACTGGGTAATATTCAAAAAATAGGTTTACCCGGTGAAGTATGCTCCAAAGGCTTAGGAATAATGCGCTGCTATTGGAATGACGAAGAAAAAACAAAAGCCACCATAGATAGTGACGGCTGGCTTCATTCAGGCGATTTAGGTGTTATGGATAGCGAAGGATTTGTGAGTATTGTTGGGCGAATTAAAGACATGATTATCCGTGGTGGTGAAAACGTTTACCCTCGAGAAATTGAAGAGGTGCTTTATACTTATCTAGGCATACAAGACGCCGCTGTATTTGGTATCAGCGATGAAAAATACGGTGAAGAAGTGTGTGCGTGGATCCAACCAAAAGAAGATACAACACTCGATGAACAAGCGATCCGTGCATTTTTACATGACAAACTCGCCTACTTTAAAATGCCTAGGTATATTCGCTTTGTAGAAAGTTACCCTATGACAGTGACAGGCAAACTACAAAAGTTCAAAATGCGAGAACAAATGCAAGAAGTATTATCAAGTAAATTATTTTCATAATGTAAACTTGCCCAGCATGACACAATATAAATGTTGGGCCATTTTTATATGTAATCTTTAATTACTTTATTTTTACCTGTATTTTTTGCTTTGTACATCGCTTTATCGGCTACAGATAGCAATGCTTTAATGTCTGGACAAAGGGCGGAAAAATCAGCTACGACAACGCCAGCAGAAACAGTTACACGTTTAAATGTTGAGTATTCGTGGCTTATCGTATTTGTAGCAAAAAGATTGGGTAAATCATCAAGCCAGTCTAAATTATTTTGATCTAAAATTTTAACTAAGATAAATTCTTCACCACCAAATCTAACAACGATATCTGCCTGGAGTTTTTTTAATCGGCTCGCAACATCAATGAGTATGTTATCGCCATCTAAATGCCCGTAATTATCGTTATATTTTTTAAAGTCATCGATATCAACCATAGCAAGCGCTAGCGAATGAGATGGCTTTATTTGATTCATTAAGCGTTTACATTCTGAGTCAAAACTGTGTCTATTATATAACCCCGTTAGTTGATCAATGTTTGCTTTTTGTGTTTCAACAAGCTCAGCTTCATATTGTTTACGTAAAAGTATATCCAGTTGATATTGAATACACGCCATTACAATCACAATGCTAATGTAAAAGTAAAGGCTCCATATTATTGGCGTGGATGAAAACAAATGAACACTTAGAAGGCTTAACCCCGTAATTGTCCATAAAATAAGTTTATGGCCTAAATGAAGCATGGGTATTGCAGAAAAGGAAGCCACTACAAGCATAGGCCCTCCCTCGTTTAAATAACCATATAATCCGACAAAGGACCAAAATAAATACCCAAATAAAACACAAAATAAAACGCCATAAGCAAAACAACGATAATGTAAGTATTTTGCCTTTAATTTATTGTTTACATAAACCAATATAAACGACAAACAAACCATCGATAGTCTTAAAACATTAATGACAGAGTATAAAGATTGCTTATCATTCAACCACGAAAGAACAACTAAAAGTGATAAAAAAAAAGCAGCCAAATACAACGCGATGTTGGCAAAATGAACGGTGCTTTTGTTGAGTTGATACTGAAAATCTTTTTCTTTGTCAGGCGGAAAATAAAATGTTGCGGGTATTAATTGCATTTTAAATTCCTTTTATACTTTCGTTGGCTTGAAATAATGTGCTTAAAAGCCGCTATTTTTGTATTTATGTGATGGTTGCTTTTTAAGCCATTTAAATTGGTCTAGTAAAGTTAGCCTTTAAATATTATCGCTAAGTTAGATTAATTACAATCTTAGTAAACACTTAAAGATGACTGTCTAAAAAACGTTGGTTATTACAACGTTTTTGGACAAAATATTTATTAGTAATTACTCAGGGCGGTATTGCTGCTGAACGCCGGTTAAAAATAAACGAAGTATTTGATCGTTACACACCCGGTAATGCTTATTGTCTACTTTACGAGAAAACGCACTTAATTCGTGTTTGCTTAAATCAAAATCAACCAATGCAAGCGTGGCTATTACATCTTCAGCCTTCAAGTTTAAAGCAATGCGTAACTTCATAAAGATAATATTATTATTGAGCTTACTCTCTGGTATTGGCTGTACACCCTCGCGTTTACCTCGTTTGGTATTAATAAACCCGTTTAGGAAGGTTGCAAACTCAGTGTCTGAAATTTTAACAAACTCTTGCTCGCCCTCTTTTGTTAACCACGCAATGACTTGCTCTGTTTTTACTGTAGCCTCTGCCGCAGCAAAAATGTCAACCACGGCAGTATCGGTTAAATTAAAGGTATAGCGAAGACGGCGTAAAATATCGTTATTTGTCAAAGTAATTTCCTGAGTAAGGTGTTATATAGCTGAGCAATAGCGCCCACTATTAATTGAGCGCGTAGTTTAGCAGCTTTACAAACCTGCCCCTATTGTTTTAGTAAGGTTAATTACCCAGCACCTTTGCCGGATCGACTCGCGTAGCCTGCCATGCGGGATAAATAGTCGCAAAAATAGCAAGTACGAATGTTGCAATTACTGTAATGCCGATGTCTTCGAGCACAAGCTTACTAGGTAAAAATTCTATAAAATAAACCCCTTCAAGCGGATTAGCACCCATTAGCTGGCTCAGCCAAGCAAATAATTCACTTATGTTTAATGCTAATACAACACCTATGAACGAGCCAAGTAAGACACCCACAAACGCTTGCGTTAATCCCTGCATTACAAAGGTTGCTAAAATAGTGCTGTCTTTAGCGCCCATTGTTTTTAAAATTGCGATATTGCCTTCTTTTTCACGCACTTCCATGACAAGAGAAGACACAATATTAAAACTCGCAACAGCAATAATTAAAAACACAACAATATAAACAATGGTACGAACCATTTGTATATCTTGATATAAGCTACCTTGTGTTCTAAACCAACTAGAAATATAAACATAATCGCTAATGGTTTGCCCTACATTAAGCGCTATTTGATGCGCTGAAAACACATCATCAACACTTAACCTTAAACCTGTAACTTGGGTTTCGTCGTAGCCAAGTGTTTGCTGCGCTTTGCTTAAATGTATAAAAGCAGCCGTACTATCAATTGGGCCGCCCATTTCAATAACACCTGCAAGGCTCAGGGTAACGCGTTTAGGTGCTAATAACTGACCACCTGCTTGCCCAACCTGAGGAATTAGCAAAGTAATATTGTCGCCCACTTTTGCGTCAAGTTGCTTTACTATTTGTTGGCCTAAAATAACCTCTTCAGAGGATAATTGGCTTACTAATTTACCTGTTCCAAACTGGTTAACTGCAGAAACATTGCCCTCATAATAAGGGCTAACACCGCGTATTTCGACCGCTTTTAATTGGCTTTTATACTGCGCCATACCATTAACCGCGATAAATGGGGCAGCTCCCGTTACATGCGGCTGACTTTCTATATTAGCTACTTTTAGCTGCCAATTAGCAATAGGTCTGCTTGGTGCAACATATTCAACCTGAGGTACTACGCTTAGTAAACGATGGACTAATTGTTGTTCAAAGCCGTTAATTACTGAAAGGGCAACAATTAAAACAGCGACCCCCAATAAAATACCTATAGTAGACGCTTTAGCTATAAAACTAACAAACCCGTTTTTTTCGTCTTTATGACCTGAGTATGCTCTAAAACGTTTACTTAAAAATGCACTAAGCAACATATTGTGACTCTTTTACCGATAGTTTACCGTCATCTAAGTAAGCTATTTTACCTAGTTTATCAGCAAGCTCTAAATCATGAGTTACCACTACAAAGCTCGTGTTTAAACTCTGGTTTAGCTCATTTATTAAATCATAAATTTTAATCGCATTTTGCTTGTCTAAATTACCTGTTGGCTCATCAGCAAGAACCAACGCAGGTTTAGTAACCAAAGCACGGGCAATAGCAACTCGTTGACGCTCTCCTCCTGAAAGTGCAGAAGGTTTATGATCACTTCGATGTGCAAGACCCACTTTTTCAAGCATGTCGAGCGCCTGTACTTTTGCTTCTTTTGCCGTTAAGCCTTTTATTAGCAAAGGCATTGCTACATTTTCTACAGCACTAAACTCCATCAATAAATGGTGAAACTGATAAATGAAACCTAAATTTTGGTTTCTAAAAGCTGCTTGTTCAGTACGAGATAACTTAGCAACTTCTTGATTTTTAATTTTAGCAACACCTGCAGTGGCAGTATCAAGCGTACCGAGTATATGCAAAAGCGTACTTTTACCAGAACCAGAACTACCTACAATAGCAAGCATTTCACCTTGCTGTAGCGCTAAATCTACGCCCTTTAGCACTTCAACTTGGTTGTTGCCATCTTGGTATACTTTGCTTAAATTTTCACAACTAATTACTAAATTATTCATAACGCAACACCTCTGCTGGTTTTACTTTTGCGGCTTTGCGCGCAGGATATAAGGTAGCTAAAAAGCTCATAGCAATACTGGCAAACGCAATTATTACTAAACTAAGCACATCAAATTTCACAGGTAGTTCAATGCCAGCAAGTAGACTCAGGCCAACTAATTCAAGAAGCTCATTTATGTATAAACTCAGTAGCACCCCAAAAAAAGCGCCGATTAATGTTCCAATAACGCCATTGTAAAGACCTTGAACCATAAATACTTTTTGCACCTGAGACGGTGTAAGCCCAAGTGTTTGAAGTATCGCAACTTCCCCTTGTTTTTCACTCACCATCATTGTTAAGGCAGATACAATATTAAACACAGCCACCAGCACAATAAGTGCAAGTAACATGGACATGATCCGCTTTTCCATTGCTACTGCGGCAAATAACGTGCCTTGGCTGCTTCGCCAATCTGAATAGTTGTAACCTTTTAATATAAGTTGGCTTGCGTCCGTAAATTGGTCCAATTCAAAGGGTTCAAAAAGTGACACACTTAAATTTGGGGCAACATTTTTATTTAACTTTAAAACACGCTGAAGCGATGGCCCACTTGTGAAAGCGAGTGCCATGTCTATTTCAGAGCCCGTTTCGTATATTGCTGCAACTTTAAATAAACGCTGGCTAGGCACACGCCCCAAAGGAGTATAAGTAGATGCATTTGGCATGATCACACGAAGTTTATCACCTAAACCAACACCTAACTTCCGACTCAAATAGCGGCTTATAGCAATGTTATAATTACTATTAAGTACTGTTTGCCAATTGCCTTGTACTATTTTCTCAGTAACTTTGTATAACGCACCGTTATTGTCATATAAACCTTGCAGTAATACACCGTGAAGATCTTTATTGGTTTGCAAAATAGCTTCGCCTTGGCGATACAAATTAACATGTTTCACATATGAAGATTTAGTGAGATCTGCCTTTAAACTCGTTATTTGCTCTGGGGTGTGCTGATCAGATTTAACCTCAATGTGCGGAATAAGGCCAAGCATATTAGTTTTTAAGCTATGCTCAAAACCATTCATTACACTGCTTACGGTAAATAAAGCCATTAAACCGATAGCAATGCCGGCAATAGAAAAAAAAGAAATAAACGATATAAACGCATTCCCTTTTGAGGAGCGGCTGTATCTAAGTCCTATAAATAAGCTAACCGGTTGAAACATATAATTTAAAACATTTATGCTAAAAGTGTGGGGCTATAGTAGCACGAACTAAGATGAATTGAATATGACCATAAATGTAAGAAATAATTTATAAATCTGATACTTGGCTGATTTTTCAGCAATTCACTTATAGCAATTTATTCTTTAAGGCCAGCAACTAAATAGTCGAGTAATACACGTACATTGGTAGCTACAAACTGACGTGGTGGATAAACCCCCCACACACCTTCTTGCTTGGGTTGGTAAGACGTTAAAATAGGCACTAACTCACCACTATTAAGCTCATTATCTATGTAGTAATCAGGAAGTTGCACAATACCTAAGCCTTTTTTAGCACCATCAACAAGTGCCCAACCACTGTTGCAATGTAATCTGCCAGCAATTTTAATGTGTTTTTCACGCTCATTTTCGTTTACACGCCAATAACTACTATTCCCTACTAAACACTGGTGGTTATGTAGCTCACCTAAGGTATGTGGCTCACCAAAGCGCCTTAAATAAGAAGGCGATGCACACATAATAAAGCGCCGATCACTTAACCTTCGCGCTTTTAAGCTCGAATCTTTTAAATGGCCTAACCTGATTGCTAAGTCAAACCCGCCTTCAAGTAAATCTTCTTGTTCGTTACTTAGGTTTGCAATAACTTCAACATCGGGGTGATCGTGCATAAATTTGTGCACAATAGGCATAATAAAGGTTTCGCCGAACATTACCGGGGCTGTTAGTTTAATTTTTCCTTTAGGGGTTGTTTGATGTGATGCAAGGCCCTGCGTAGCATCGTCCATTGCATGCTGTAAGTGTTTTATTTGGTGTAAAAAAACCTCACCTTCTTTGGTAAGAACAACTTTTCGTGTGGTGCGCGTTAAAAGCTGGGTATTTAAACGTTGCTCAAGGGCGGTTACATGACGGCTAATATGGGCAACCGAAAGGCCCATTATCCTAGCTGCAGCAGTAAAGCTTCCTTCCTCACCGACTGCAATAAATTCGTCAATCCCATCCCAACGCGACATTATTACCATACTGTAAAAGTGTTTTAATAAATCAGAGATTATCATTATATGAGAAACAAATACAATAGTCCCATCACCCAAACAAAATGGGTCTACAATTGATATTAAATAACACTACTAAGGATAAACACATGTCTGATTTTATTAAATCAAAAGCGGCGATTGCTTGGGGCCCTAACCAACCTTTAAGCGTTGAAGAAGTTGATGTAATGATGCCTAAAAAAGGCGAAGTAATGGTGAAAATTACTGCTACTGGTGTTTGTCATACCGATGCATTTACGTTATCAGGTGAAGATCCAGAAGGTATATTCCCAGCTATTTTAGGCCATGAAGGCGCAGGTGTTGTTTATGCAGTTGGCGAAGGTGTAACGAGTGTTGAAGTGGGGGATCATGTAATTCCACTTTATACCGCTGAATGTGGCGAATGTAAAATGTGTACATCAGGCAAAACTAACCTTTGCTCTGCAGTACGCGAAACACAAGGTAAAGGCTTAATGCCAGATGGCACAACACGCTTTTTTAAAGACGGCCAACCAATTTACCACTACATGGGTACGTCTACATTTTCTGAGTACACAGTACTTCCAGAAATTTCACTGGCCAAAGTAAACAAAGAAGCCTCTTTAGAAGAAATTTGTTTATTAGGGTGTGGTGTTACAACCGGTATGGGTGCTGTAACTAACACAGCTAAAGTTAAAGAAGGCGATACAGTCGCTATATTTGGCCTTGGTGGTATTGGTTTATCGGCCATTATTGGTGCAAAAATGGCCGGCGCGAGTCGTATTATTGGTGTAGACATTAACACCAGTAAATTTGACCTTGCTACTAAACTTGGCGCAACCGATTTAATAAACCCCAAAGATTTCGACAAGCCAATTCAAGAAGTGATCGTTGAAATGACTGACGGTGGCGTTGATTACTCATTTGAATGTATTGGTAACGTTGATGTAATGCGCTCTGCCCTTGAGTGTTGCCATAAAGGTTGGGGGGAATCGGTAATTATTGGTGTAGCCGGTGCTGGCCAAGAAATTTCAACTCGTCCTTTCCAGCTTGTTACTGGCCGTGTATGGCGTGGTAGTGCATTTGGTGGCGTTAAAGGCCGCTCGCAACTTCCTGAAATAGTTGAGCGCTACATGGCAGGCGAATTTGCACTAAACGACTTTATTACTCATACAATGAGCCTAGAAGAAATTAACGATGCATTTGATTTAATGCACGAAGGCAAGAGTATTCGTACTGTAATTCATTACTAACAAGCACTTAGTAAACAACTTGATATAAAGCCGTAAAACTTGAACGTTTGCGGCTTTTAAGGATTTTTATGTTAGAGAATATCTCAAGTACAAAAGTAGCCGGTGGTTGGCATAAGCAATACACTCACGCTGCAACAAGTACCCATTGCACAATGCGTTTTGCGGTATTTTTACCACCAGGTGCAAGTGAAACAAACAAAGTCCCTGTGCTTTATTGGCTATCGGGTTTAACCTGTACTGACGAAAACTTTATGCAAAAAGCGGGCGCGTTTAAAAAAGCTGCTGAGCTGGGTATTGCAATAGTGGCACCGGATACAAGCCCGCGTGGCGATAACGTACCCAATGAAGATAGTTATGACTTTGCTCAAGGTGCTGGTTTTTATGTCAATGCTACTCAAGCACCTTACAATACACATTTTAATATGTACGAGTATGTCGTTAATGAGCTACCAGCACTTATTGAACAGCATTTTCCGGTAACAAGTACTAAAGCCATTAGTGGTCATTCTATGGGTGGGCACGGTGCTTTAATGGTTGCACTTAAAAACCCACAAGCCTATGTAAGTACCTCTGCGTTTAGCCCAATCGTTAACCCAATAAATTGCCCATGGGGCACAAAAGCGTTTACTGGTTATTTAGGTGACAATAAATCACTTTGGGCACAATACGATACGTGTGAGCTTATGAAACTAGCAAAGCAGGACGACTACCTACCTATGCTAGTATCGCAGGGTGATGCCGATGGCTTTTTAGAGGAGCAACTTAAACCACACAACCTAGTGGCTATCGCTCACGATAAGAGTTACCCGTTAACGCTGGAAATGCAAGAAGGTTACGATCACAGTTACTTCTTTATAAGTAGTTTTATTGACCAACACTTATTATTTCATAGTCAGTTTTTAACTGCGTAGTCTCGTTAATGTGTAGTTCTGGCTTATTTAGTTCTACACACTCTTTTAAACTTTTACTCACCTTCCTACACACTTGGCGTTGTTGCTTATTTTCCACACTGACAAAGTCGACTAATGCAGAATCAATTTTTAAACCTAATTTTGTAAAAGAAAATCCTTCTCTATCTTTTGGAATGGGTTTGAAAGGATCTTTGTAAGGATCTGAACGAGCTTTGCTATTCATATTTTGATTTAATTTTTCGTTATTTTGAGCATGCCCATCTATTAAAACTCCGGCCACCGTGCAACCACTTAAGTACACACTTATTAATAGTGTTAGTAATAGCTTCATAATCCCCTCCTCTAAAAACATGTATTTATACTATACGTTTACAAAATTAAGACTGTAAAAAGTTGTAAAACCAATTTAAACACACCTATAAACACATTAAGTAAAAGTGATAAACCAATGTGTACATTTTACTAAATATGCTCTCAATTAACCTGGAATAAAAAACAACACATTGATTTTAAATGTTTTTATATTTGGCGCAGCAATTGCTTTTGTAAGTTAAGTTTTTTTAATTGAGAATCGCAATGGAATTTGATTTACAGTGGAATGAAATCTTAGATAACTTAATTCATTTAGGTATTGCCTACGCCCTAGCCTTGCCAATGGCCTACGATAGAGAGCGAAGTAAAGACGGCGCTGGACTAAGAACATTTCCGTTAGTTGCAGTTGCATCGTGTGGCTACGCACTTATAGCCATGTCGGTACTAGACTCATCTGAAGCACAATCTAAAATGCTACAAGGAATAATAACAGGCATTGGTTTTATTGGTGGTGGCGCAATTTTGAAAAATAACCAGTCAACATCAGGTACTGCAACAGCAGCGAGTATATGGAATATGGGATTAATTGGTATTGCTGTGGCAAATAACCGATATGAAGTAGCCATTTTGCTAGCTATTATTAACTTTATAACGCTCAGGTATGTAAAAAAATTAAAGTAATATAGCTTAAGCATAAAAACCCCATTGTATTGGGGTTTTTATTAAGACTATTTACAAAAAAGCATAACCACTTTGTTTTAAAGTGACTGTTTGTGCTTGCGCACTTTTGATTAATAACCCGCAACGCAAATCATCTTTTGAAATAACAATTTTATCAATAGCGCTTGTGTTGTAATTTACCACTTTATTTTCACAGCGCAGTTGAACCTTGCTTAGTGGCATTGTTGATTCAAGCACTACCTCACTTTTAGACAGTAAAGGCATAACAGCTTGATCTGTCTCAATAGCTATTTGTTGGTTTATATCGCCTGAATTTTTATAAATATCATTAACTTGAGCTAGCAACTGCTGCTTGTTTTCATCTGTAAAAACAAAGGCTTTAATATTTCCTAGGGCATCAATTGCATCATAAGCGCGCACGTAGTCCTGTTTAGATATAAACCATTGCAAAGCATTTTTTACCACTCGCACTTTAATCTGATCTGGTAGATTATCTCTAAATAAAAATGCATTATTAATATGTTTATCAAAGCCAATCCAATCTTGGGTAAAGTAGCTATGCTGACTTTTTAGCCATGAAAGTAATACTATTTCAACAGTATTTTTAGCATGGTCGCGTTCTAGCTCTATTATTTTAATTTGCGCTTCGTCTAATTTTTTTTCATTAATTAGATTACTTGCCGTTTCATAATCATTAAAAAAGCCATGCGTTGCTTTGTCGTTAGTGTACCCCAAGTGCAGGTTTTGAGAAGTCACTGTAATAAGCTTTGCACTAGGCACAGCTTTACCATCGACCTGAGCACTCTTGTAATTTAGTTTTGACACATACTCAACAACTTCTCTTTTGTATTTGTCTTGCCCGATAGATGCAACAATTTCAATATCACTAACTTGACCACTTTCATTCACAACATAACTACTTAAATTTAAGCCTTCAAAGCGTGACACACGAGAAGATGTATTTGTTTGTTTATTGTAGTTGTCCTTAACAACTTCAGCTGGCACAAAATCTGCCATTACTGGCACACAAGTTAACGCAGGTAATATAGAAAGAGCTATAGAGAGTTTTTTCATTTGATTATCCATCCTAGAACGCAAAGTAGCTATTATAGAAACAAACATTATAAAAAGATGCAAGCTTATATTTATAACTAACCAAAATTTAACTATAGGCTAATAAATATAAAAAAGGCGCTTTATTAAGCGCCTTGGGTTTCAAGTATGTGTGCTTAAAACATATCTTGATAGGAGTGGGTTGTATTAAACGAAATTGCTTTATCAAAACCAGGAAGCTCTATTCCGTCTTCGCCAATTACAATGTCGTTATCGTCAATGGCGCCATCACCAAAACGATATACTAATTCGTACTTGCCAAGGTCAGCTTGCGCTTTATAGGTATTTTGCGCAGCAATAACGGTTCTGTTTTTATCAGCGTAATCACTCATCGCTTTTTCACCATGGCGCTTAGCAAGCATTTGTAGTGTCACTTTAGCGCTAAGTACTGTAGCTGTGGCGTTATTACCGCCAAAACCTTTTGAGTTTATAAAGGCGATGTCCATGTCGCCACAGTCATAATGGCTGTTACGTATATCTAAGTGATCTGCATAAACATCGTCGGCAACTTTATCTATGGTAGTAATACCCGGCATAATATTATGGCTAAATACACCCAGCGCAATAGCAAGTTGATCGCCACTTGCGGGGGCAATTGTATGCCCTACATAAGCTTTTGGCGCCGTTACTTTCCAGCTATCAATGGCAAAGGTTTGTGCCACTTTATGGTAAATAAGAGATTCTGTTACTCTATTTTGCGGCGTGCTAGAACCATGCGCTAAAATAAAGCTGCGCTTTTGAAGCGCCTCTTTACCTAATAAGCTTGTTGCCAGCGCTGCTGATTTTGCCATTGTAATGTAATTACCCGGACCCGGCGAGGTGATTGATTTTTTAATACCATCGGCATTTACAAATACATCAGGTACTGAGCCCATAATATCTGCACCTAGTTCAAGTGCTAACGCATCGTCCATTAAAATGGCCACTTGTGCGCCTTCACCTAATGTAAAACCACAGTTTTCACCGAATGGGCGGCTGCTTTTACGATAATTTGGCTCTTGTTCACTGCTTAAGTTATCTAAACGGCGCAGGCCTTCAACATTTGCAAGGGCGCTCATATTACCAAAGCCTTCTACTACTTCAGGCGTAATAGCGCATTCAACACTTGCTACCACCGCAACACGGGTGCGCCCTGCTTGAATATCGTTTACTGCAGCACGTAAGTTATATAAAAATGTGGCACATGCGCCCGAGGTAGAAAACGTAGTACCTACATTACCTGTAACGTAGGCATTTATAAAATCAGTCGACATCGTGTTTAGGCCAAGTGCTAATTGCTTTGTACTAACACGATCGCCCTGCTGACGGGCTTTAACTAAACCACCTAACCCTTTGTCGTCCATTTGGCCAATAACCGAGGCTGAATAGGTACCAATTTTATCTGGCTCTACGCTATTCATTATGCGTTGCCAGTCAAGGCCTGTTGATTTAATCGCGTCGTTTGCAGCAAATATGGTGGCTTGCAAACCGCGTGGCTGATAACGGCTGTTATACATTATTGATGGGTCAAACCCGGTAGGAAACTGACCTGCCGATTTAATTGGGTTATCACGGGTAGAATCTAATTTTACATCTAGCTCTGCCGCTATAGTCACTTTTACTTTTTTGCCTTCAAGCTCTTGAACTTTCCAACTGGCAGGCACTGGGGTTGGTAAATCGCGTGCGCGCGTTTCAAACACAATTGCGTTTTCATTAGAGGACTTTAACGTCATCTTTTGCTGCCAAGGCGTGGCATCTGCATCAAAGTGCTCTTTTTCAATTTTACGAATAAGCGTCCCAGCAATAATTTGCTCACCAAAGCGTGCTTCTATGTCGCTTTGCTCAACATTATTACCGTTTGTGTCTTGTAATTGACCATCAACAACGCATACCAAGTTCATTAATGTGGCGAGGCCTAAAAATGTTTCACTACGATCTTGTGCGTTTAATGCGTCTAACACGATACGGCGGTAACCTTGATGAAAAGAAGTACGGCCAGCGGCGTTAATACCACCCATGCCTACTATTACGGATAATGCTGTCATAATTAACCTTTAAAACGTGTTATAGGAGAAGCCAACAGTTTAATTGGATTAACCACACCGCTTTATGCTTTAATAGCCAAATATTCAGCATTAAAGGCCAAAAAGTACTGGTCGGAGCATTCATATGCATAAAAAATCAGTAAAGCCTGCGTTAAATATTGCAATCACAGTGTATCCGCATTTACTTATTACCAGTTTAACACTGCCTATTGAAATGCTAAGAGCCGGCGAAGCCTACGCAAAAGGCCACTTAGACCAAACTAACTTTAGACCGCTTAGTATAAATTTAATTGCTAAAAGTAATGAGCCAATAAAAAACCGTACTGGCCTTGCTATAGTCCCGGATTGCACTACTGCTAACGCACCGTATAACGATTTAATTATAGTCCCCGGCATATGGCGAAATCCTCGCCCTGTAGTACGTACTAATAAAGAAGTGGTTGAATGGCTCCAAGAAAGCTTTGAAACTGGCAGCCATATAATTGGTGTAGGCACGGGTAATTGCCTAGTTGCAGAAGCGGGTTTACTTGATGGGCACCCTGCAACAACTCATTGGCATTACGCAAAACAATTTAGCCATGACTACCCGTTAGTGCGCTTAAAGCCCGACTTTTTTATAACCCAGTCTGAGCGCATGTATACGGTAGCAAGCTTAAATGCTCTTGCCGATGTGATCGTACATATTATTAGCCAATACTACGGCAAAGCCGCTGCGCAGCACGTAGAACGTAACTTTTCACACGAAGTACGTAAACCCTACGAAGATCAGCGCTACCTTGAAGGCGCGGTTGACCGCCACCCAGATGAACTCATAGCGCAAATTCAGTTTTGGCTTAAAACTAATTTAGCCAGCGAGTTAAACTTACAAGAAGTAGCCGCCCAATTTAGTTTGAGCTACCGTACATTTACACGACGCTTTAAGCTTGCAACTAATCAAAGCCCTATAGAATATTGGCAGCAATTACGGGTTGAAAGTGCTAAAGAGTTATTGGCGTCGTCTAATTTAACAATACAAGAAGTGGCACTTGAGGTTGGCTATAACGATCAAGGCCACTTAACTCGCGTGTTTAAAAAAGTGCTAAGCCAAACGCCAAGCGAGTACAGAAAAGTAGTAAGAAGAAAGCTATTTGGCTAAAAAATACGCTTTTTAATTACCTAATATTGAATTATTCATACTACAAACAGCACAATTTCTTCCGTTATTTTTTGCTATGTATAAATAACCGTCAGCTGCTTTAAGTATTTTAGATAAATCAACAAACGAATCTGTAACCAGTTCCTCCAAACCAATACTTATTGTAATTTTTAAACAGTTTTTCTCATAAGTAAACTTATGACTTTCAACCGTTTTAATTAAACACTTTGCTAAGTCATAAGCAACTTGCTGATCAGCATTTATAACAACAACAAATTCCTCACCGCCCATTCTAAATACATTATCTTCTTTAAATTTTTCTACAAATAACTCAGTTAGTTGCGTTAAAACAGCATCACCTGCGTCGTGCCCATATTTATCGTTCACCTTTTTAAAAAAATCAATATCAATTAGTGCTATGCATAAAGCCTCATCAATAATTGTTTGTTTACTAAAGCGGCTTTGTAATGCACGTCTATTAAACGCTTTTGTTAATGGATCTCTTAGTGCCAAATTTAAAATTGTTTCTTGGTTAGAATATCTCATCGCTTCATAAATATGCGAAACGGTCCATATAGTCATATACGAAAGGCCTAAGTTAACAATTAAGTGCAAACTATTAGCACCACCTAAACTGAGGAAAGAATATAAAGGAATTACCGACGCAAACAGTAAACAAAAGCTACTTATAAACCCGTGTTTTTTACCAAATAACAAATACGCCAAAATGGGAAATGTACAAATCCAATGCGTTATACCCTCATCTGTTTTTAAAATATAAACAGCTAAAAATACAACGAAGAAATAAGCATAGGCTACCGCCCATCTATGCCAAACCTTTGAGGCAGATATACACGTTTTGTAATACGTGTAAAAACAAAACACAGCGAGTAAAACTTCTATCGCTCCTAATATGTAAACCTTCGAAATAATTATATTTACATAAGCTACAACAAGCGCAACTAGCGCTATTATTAAACTCATTCCTTGAAGAACTTTTATTCTTACCTCTTGTGTTTTATCGAATGAATGACGGTTCATAAAATCCTTTTAAATTACTAACTATTTGTTCATAAATATATTTATTAATATTAGATTAGATATATGTAAATTAACAGCACGCATATGATTAGAGTTTAATCGAAAAGTTATCCGCTGAATAATAGGCCAGTTATAATTTTAAAAACACAATGTACATTTAAGTCATAATAAAACAAAACGCCACTAAATTAGTGGCGTTTTGTGTCGTTAAAGTCTTTTCGGTAGTAACGCTTTTGATAGTTTTTTACTTTAGTGTGTACGCCTTTACTTAAGCTTTTAAATTTTGCCTCCAGTACATCTACACCATATAAAATACCGACCACCAGCACTGAAAGTTTAATAGCAGCGCCTAAATTGTCTGTAGCTATCATTACACCAATTGAAGCAAGCACCCAAATGGTTGCAGCTGAGGTAACCCCTACTACGGCTCCGTCTTTTGCAAGCATAACGCCTGCGCCTAAAAAGCCAATGCCTGTAATTATTTGCCCCACTACACGCGAATGATCAATTACATCCCCTTGTAAGTTAAACGCGGTCGATAAAAACAAATACGTGCCCAGCGTAATTAAAGCTGAGGTACGAATACCCACAGGTTTACCGCGTAACTGGCGCTCTAACCCAATTATGGCACCGCAAAAAGCGGCGGTGCCAATGGCCGCCCACGAATAAGGGGCTACATCAATTAAATCTAAAAAAGTCACTCTTTACTTAAAACCTATTAATTATTAGCAATGGCTACTGCGGTTCTTAAACGTTGGCTACCAAATGCTGACATTTTACTAAAATCACTGCGCGCTATAGGCACGTACTGGCAATCTATTGCGAGTTGTTTGTCGCTTCCTGGCTCGCAAAATGGGTCATGAACATACACGCAGTGCTCATCAAGGTGAGTAACGCAAACCCAATGAGGTGATTTTTTACCATCAAAACTGTATGTGCTAATTAATAACAGCACACTAAAGCCTTGGCTTAACCACTGTTCAATATGTTCAAGCTCAACATCTTTATGCACAAGCGGTATATTTGCTTGCGCCATACCATCCACAAATTGTTGGTGTACTGTTGTAAGTACCACTTTTTTGTTCTCATTGCGTACGCCATCTAAAAACAAAGGCGCTGTGGTATTAACCATTACCTCGCTTTTAAAGCCGCGCTTATTAGCGGCAAGAGCTAAACCAAACGGATGACAACCACCATGGCCTGAGGTCATAAAAATAGTGGTACCTTCGCGCCAAAGTGCCAGCTCATGTGATTGGCTAAGCTCAGTTGTTGGCTCAAGTGCCCCCATTGCCATTAGTAACGCCGCTGGCCCACAGGTAAACTCTGTTGTTTGCTGATACCACGGCGTTAAACGCGCTAATTTAAGCTCACGCGTTTGGCGAATATTTTTTTGCATTCGCAGTGCATCACTGTGATCGTCATAATAATCGCTATATTGGCCAAACACTCTATAACCTAAGCTTTTGTATAGCCCTATCGCACTTTCGTTATTTACCGCTACTTCTAATCGTAAGTAAAGTCGCCCGCGCTCACACGTTTCTTTTTCAAGGCTTGTAAGCAGTGCTTTTGCAATGCCCTTACCTTGCATTGTGGGTTTTACAGCAAGCGAATATAAACGCGCCAAACGCGTGCCTTTATGGCACCACACAAGCCCATAGCCGCATACTTGCTCGCCATTTTCTGCAATTAGTAAAATACCGTGCTTAGCACTTAACCAACGCTTTAAACTACGCGGGCTCAATTTATCGTTATTAAAGCACGCGTTTTCAACATCAATTAGCCCGTTTAAATCACTGCTAAGTGCTTTTCGAATAACAAGGTTGCTCATGTATTAGCCACGGCCTCGCGCTTCTAGGCGTTGTTTAAATTCATCCATAATGATCATGTATAGCTCGTCGCCCAAATATCCGTCCTCTACTTTGTGATCAATACTTGGATTGTCATTTACTTCAAGCACATATGCTTTGCTTAGATGTTCTTTAACATCTACGCCATATAAGCCTTTTCCCACAGTTTTACATGCTTTTAAAGCGGCATCTAACACGGCTTTTGGTAACTCAAAGGTAGGTAGCGTTTCAAAGCCACCAGAGAAAAACCGTTTAGCATCATGATTATAAATTTGCCAATGGTTGCGCGCCATTAAGTAGCGGCACGCATAAATAGCGCGGCCATTTAATACACCTACTCGCCAATCGTATTCTGTGTACATGTATTCTTGTGCCAGTACCAATGCGCTATATTCAAACAGCTCGGTTAGTTTAGTTTCAAGCTCACTGCGGTTTGCAACTTTAAACACCCCTTTTGAGAACGACCCTTCAGGCATTTTTAAAACAAGCGGATACGTAAACGCTTCTTCTAGCTGCTCAAGCGTTTGCGCTGATTGATCAGCCACTACAACCGTTTTTAAACTGGGCACTTTTTGGTAATTAAACGCATCGTGTAAATACACTTTATTACAACAACGTAAAATAGATTCAGCATCGTCAATTACCACTAAACCTAGGTTTTGCGCTTTGCTTGCAAGGCGATACGTTGGGTGATCAATCGCTGTCGTTTGGCGAATAAATAACGCATCAAACTGGGCTATGTTGTCTATTTCTTCAAAGCTTAATGCTTGCGCATTAATACCATGTTTAGCCGCTGCTTTTATAAAACGGGCAATGGCGTCTTTATCGCTCGGTGGTACTTTTTCGTTATGATCAACCAGTATTGCCATATCCCATCTAAAACGGCGCTGCACATTTCCAATGCGCCACTGTGTTTGGGTAAATGTATTTAATTTTGCTACAAAATTGCTATATTGCTCCTCGTTTAAAGAGCTAAGCGAACCTTGCTGTAACAAACCTTGCTCATCTACAAATAAAATAGGCGCTGGGTATTGCTTAAATACCGATTTAGCCGCTTTGCTTTGTAGCTCGTTTAAGGCATTACCAAAGTAAATTTCGCCATCAATTTGCCCAACATTTAACATAGGTGCTTGGCCGCTACGAAGCGCATTTATTGTTTTAACACTGGGTAATACTTGGTGCTTACGCGCCTCTGCAAGCAATGAGCAATAGTAACCCTTACTCAAGTATTGGCTTGAGTCGCATAAATTAATAATGCGGGTTTTAGGTTCATTATGTTTTGGGTAATCACGCAAGTAACTATTAAACGTAATCACATTTTCGAAAGATTGAGCAAGTGTTTGCTCGTTGTTATCAACCACTATTAAGGTTTTAAACACGACTTTTCCTAGTTAAGTCAGAAATATAAAAAGCATGCCTAATAAAATACTCAGCACTATAAATAGAAACACCCATCGTACTAAGTGGGCATTGCGCGTATCACTTAATACGATGGGTGCTTTAACAAATACCTACTGTAAGTGTTAGCGCTTAAATTGCTTAAGCGACATCTGCTTTATATGCCCTTTTTAAAAACCACACAAACGAGATATTTTTAGCGTGAAGATAAAAAATATTGATTAACTATATTTTCCTATTAATGCAGATTAAAATACGCAAAATTACTATTTTACGAGCGTTATAAATGTCACACCCAGCCTGCCCACAGTGCCAATCTGAATATGTTTACGAAGACCAGCAACTGCTTATATGCCCTGAATGCGCCTACGAATGGAACCCAAATAGTACAAACGATGAAGACGCAATTTCAGTTAAAGATGCCAACGGCACCCAACTTAATGATGGTGATAAAGTAACCGTAGCGAAAGATTTAAAAATTAAAGGCAGCTCACAAGTTATTAAAATTGGCACAAAAGCAGTCGTAAGGCGTGTGCTTGATAAAAAAGATCACGAGCTAGATTGCAAAGTAGATGGCATTGGCGAAATGATGGTAACAGCGAAGTTTGTGAAAAAAGCTAACCCGTAGGCCGGATAAAGGGGGAAACCATCCCATCAGACGCGTAATAAAGGCCGAAATTATTTCATTTAACAAAAACTTTTGTACAAAACTAAAGTGTATTATGAAGCTATAGCTTTGTCGGATGGCGCTTCGCTTATCCGACCTACGAAATATTTATATTTTTTATCCGCACCAATTATTTGTATAAATACCTTGTTTCACGGCTCTATGAAAACTTGAATAAGGCCAATCAGCTACTTGACTAACTAGGCCATGTTTTAACGGATTAAAATGAACATAGTTAACATGATGCCAATAATCATTATCATCCCTAATAGTATGTTCCCAAAAACGGCGCTGCCAAATTCCACGTTCATTTTTACGTTTTCGTGTTTGAGTTAAAAACTCTGTCTTTGGGAGTGATTTTGAAAATCGCTTTTTAATTTCTCGCCAACGACTCGAATAATCCACATCATCATCTGGTAAAGTCAAAACTGCATGAAGGTGATCGGGCAGCACAACCCATGCATCTATATAAAATGGCCTTTGAGATTTAACAAAACGGATAGACTCTCTTAATAAATCGATATGCTCAACCAACAACGATTTATTCCTATCGAGCAAATTAACTGTAAAAAAGTACGTCCCACCTTTTACATAATTACGACGATATTGCATTTCATATCCATTGTATTATTTGTTACGCATTAGACAAATAAAGCGCAAATTTAGGATATATACAACATTGACGTAGGTCGGATAAATGGCGAAGCCATGCCATCCGACAATAGATTTATGAACAAAGATAATAGTTTATCGTGTTGGTAATTAGGCCGGGTGTCATCCTAACTTATTATTAGATCACTGGCATTTAAATGAATAAGGGATGTATTTAAGTGTTGGAAAACGAATACAATCTACGATGAATCGACGTATTTAGCGGCCTTAAAACTCAGAGGCTCACCACTATTAAAACTTGCAATTAATAGCTGAATTTTACTAGTCGTCCACCCCAAAGCGTGTTGCTAGCTGTTTACATTCAATTTGTAGTAACTATATAATCCTGTTTTTTACTACAGTATATATAATCTATTTTTGTTGGGTAATCATTTGCGGCGGTTTCTAGTATCTCAATAATTGTTGATACGGGAATTCTATAGATCCTCTTATCTCTTTCAAAGTCTGAACACGTATATATACCAGCCCAATTTCTACTACTATCACGATAGGCATAAATTGCTCGGCCATGAATCAATTGATTCGATATAAATTGCACGTTTTTGCTGTATTTAGTTTCAGTTTGTAAGTCATATAGCCCATCGATATCGTAAAAATTCATATTATGGACTTGCTTAATTGATAGAGATGAAAAAACTGTAAATCCACTCTTAAGTGTTTTAGATGACAGCTTTAAAGATTCACCTAGTTTTCTAACCATAAACAAAGACAAAATAACGTCTTTTTCAAAATTAACTTGTTTCTTTTCAGAATAATATGCAGGTTTAGCTACAGGCTTGAAACTATTAGCATATTTAACTAAATCACTTTTCCAATACCTAGACTCAATCATATAATTTCAACCTCACAGATATAGAAACAGTTAGCTGCTTATTAAACTCCACTTTGGAGGATTATAAGACCCCAAAACGGCGTATATTACACCTCCCAATAATTCCACCAAACAACTCTAATGTAAACAATTGATTACGTATGTTATAAAGTCTCTGTTGGTAAAATACACCTAAACGACTTTTAATAATGTTATGAGACAAAATTACCTTTGTCGGATGGCACTTCGCTTCTCCAACCTATATATAAAACTAATGCTTTATAAAATCTCTACCACATCATATTCATGGTTTTTACCTGCAATAGTTAGGCTTACTTCATCATCAAGCTGCTTGCCTAAAAGTTGTTTTCCCAGCGGGGCTTCGGGTGTAACAACTTGAATAGTAATGTTTTTTACTTCAACCGTTAAGCCGCCTGCGGCTGGGCCTAAATAAAACCATTTTTGTAGGGCGTTTTCATCTTCTAGACAAACGAGTGAGCTTGTAATCACTTTATTGTGAGTGGGCTCTTTAAAAATAGTTTCAAATTGTTTAATACTTTTGTAGCACTCGTTTACGCGCTCGGCTTGGCCTTGTGCTAAATAAGCGGCTTCGAGTCCTAGGGTATCGTACTGCGTTTCTGCAACGCTTTCTTCGTGAGTTGCGGCGTCGTGCGCGGCTTTTGCTGCTTGTTTTGCGCTGTTTAATTGTGCTTCAAGTGCAAATTTAAGGTGTTCTATTACGTGGGATTTATTCATGAAAGGCGCTAATAACCAATACGGTAAACTATGTGATTAATTTTACCGTTATAAGGCGCTTAAAACCATTATTTTAAGCGCCAGTGTTTTAATGCAGATTTTTAAAAGCATTTATTGCTAGGGCATATCGAGCAACGCTTGCGTTTCTGCATCTTGTTTTTCTTCGTAATTTTTAGCACTTAACCCTAAAAGCTCGGGTAACGTGGCGGCAATACAAATAGATGAGAACGTACCTACTACAATGCCGGTAAATAGCGCGATGGCAAAGCCTTGTAATGGCGCGCCCGCGAGGAGCCAAACACTTGCAACTGTAGCAAGCGTGGTGCCCGATGTAATAAGCGTACGTGTTAAGGTACTTTTTATGGCGTTGTTAATAATACTTGCCGGGCTAAGCGCATTATTAGATTTAACACGTAAAAGCTCGCGTACTCTATCGCCTACTATTATAGAGTCGTTAAGTGAATAACCTATAATGGCCAGCAAACTGGCAAGTACGGTTAAATTAAACTCAATACTTAATAGCGAAAATAGCCCCAGTACGAGTAGTAAATCATGCACTAGCGCAACCACAGAGCCTACGGCTAAACGCCATTCAAACCGCACCGCTAAATAAAGCATTACTGCAACCATAGCTGAAAATAGCGCTAAACAACCTTGCTCAAACAGTTCATCACCCACTTGCGAGCCAATATACGCTGATGATAAAACCTCGGCGTTAATGTCTGCATTTTGTGTAATGGCGCTTTGCCAATCATTGCTGTTTGCTGTTGAATCGCTGGGCGCTTCGCGTAGCTGAAAGTGATTATTACCTTGTGCGGTTAGTTCAAACTCGCCATTGTGATTTTTAGTAATAAATTGCTCAAGTTGTTTTAGTTCAACACCTTGGCTGGTGGTAAATTCTGTTAGGTAACCACCGGTAAAGTCGAGCCCAAAATTAAGCCCTTTTTGACTAAGCGTAAATACCGATAGCAGTACAAGTATGGCGCTCAAAAGCATGCCCGAAAAACGCAGACGCGTACCCGCCTCGCCTTTTAAAAAAGTGTTAAGCATGTGCATTTACTCCTGCTTTTTTAGCCAGTTTTAAATATAACGTTTGGCTTAGTACTTTTGATACGTACACGCCAGTAAATACTGAAGTAATCAATCCAAGTGCCAATGTTATGGCAAAGCCTTTAACTGGGCCGTAACCTATTCCATACAATATAAGCGCGGTGATCATGGTGGTTATATTGGCATCAAATATGGTGTTAGCGGCTTGCTTGTAACCTTCTTGAATAGCTTGATAAGCAGAGCGGCCTTTTCTACGCTCTTCTTTTATTCGCTCAAATATAATAACGTTGGTATCTACCGCCATACCAATGGTGAGTACCAGCCCGGCAATACCCGGAAGTGTTAATACAACCCCCGGTAATAAAGACATTAGCCCCACAAGCGACGTTAAATTTAATAACAGCGCTACGTTTGCAATAAGCCCTAAGCGGCGATACCACATTGCCATAAAGGCAAGTGTAATACCCATACCAAGCATTAATGCGGCCAAGCCGTTAGTTATATTTTCTTGACCTAGGCTCGGCCCTATTGTTTGCTCGTGCACAATCGTAACCGGTGCAGTTAGCGAGCCTGCGCGTAATAATAGCGCTAGGTCGGCCGCTGCTTGTTGGCTTTTCATATTGGTAATACTAAAACGTGAACTTAAATGCTGCTCAATATTCGCCACATTTATGACTTCGCTTTTTTTAACCGTTTCACCTTTAGCGTTTTGAGAGTACTCTGAGTAAACCGTGGCCATAGGTTTACCAATATTTGCTTTTGAAAACGCTGACATGGCATCGCCGCCTTGTCCATCTAGGCTTAGTTGCACAAGTGGTTTACCCCAGTCATCGCGCCCTATGGTGGCGTTATTAATATGCTCACCGGTAAAAATTGGCACTGGGTCAAGATTAACTGTCCCGCCTGATTGCATATCAAATGTTTGCCCACCGATTTCTTTTAACTGATAAAACCCAAGTGATGCAGTTGCACCTATAATGCGCTTTGCCTCTGTTGGGTCTTGCACGCCTGGCAGCTCTATGCGTATACGGTTTTTACCTTGGCGCTGAGTGACGGCTTCAGTAATGCCTAATTCTTCTATGCGTGAGCGAAGCGTTGTGAGCGTTTGACTCATTACTTCTTTATCAAAGTTGCTTCGCCCTTGCTCTGAGTAGCTAAACTTGGCGTTTTTAACATTGCCATTATTGGTTGTTGTAACCGCTAAATTAGCAAAGCGACTTTTTAGCTCATCAATTACGGGTGTAAGTTTTTGCACTGCATTATGCAGCGAGTTAATTTCAAAACCATGCTCAGTTTGCTGCGCTTTAAGGCCGTGCGCTTTTTGCTTAACAATAATTGATTTAGCTTGCTGATACGCACTCACTAATTGCTCATCAATTGCTTTATCTAAATCTACGTCGAGTACAAATAGCACGCCGCCGTTTAAATCTAGTCCCAATTTTATTGGCGATAAACCAAAATTTTGTAACCATGGTGGGCTTGTTGCATGCTCTACAATTTTAACTTGCGTGTTTGGGTACTGCGCCTTTATAACCGCCTGCGCTTGGGCGCTTTTAGTTGGCTCGTTTAACAAAATATTTATAGTTGATTGCTTATCAAGGCCCTGTTCAACGTCTAAGCCTTGGTTATTTAAAAAAGTAACTAATGCTTTAGTGCTTAGCACGACTTGGGTTTCGCTATGTGACGCGTTACTTACATGCAACCACGATTTATTAGGGTATAAGTTTGGTAATGCGCTAATAGCTAATAAAATCAGCACAATAAGCATGGCCATATAGCTTAATTTAGATTTAGCCATAAGTGGCTTGTGATCTTTTTTTACACTTAACATGTTTTTTCCTTATCACCAGTAAATTACTGGCAACATACTTTTTAAAAGTACAATTAATCTCAAGGCTTAAACGTAAAACGTTAAAACCTAATAAAAATTAAATAAGAAAAATTAAGCGTGATAGGTAGTGACAGCTCTATAGAGTAAGTTGGCATCTTTCCAGCCACTTAAACGGGATTTTTTACTGTGGTACACAAGTGTATACCAAGGCTGAATAACGTTTACTGCTTGAGGGCGTAAAAATATTTGCCTAACAGGGTGCTGCGCAAAAAACTCAAAAACAACATCGTATTCTGGCTCACTTTGAACTGTGTGCAAAAAAAGTGACGCATTACTTGCTGTAAGCCTTGGCTGATGTGAGTCAAAATCGGTATGTTGTGTTTTTTTATGCGCAGGTGCGTCTAAAGACTTTTTAGTAGGCTTTGTTTTAGTTATATCAATAGAATCTGTAAATAAAATGTGTGAACTGACAGCTGGATTTAAATTTTGTGATACCTGCACAGCATTACTCTGCAAACTAAACAGTGCAGCTAGCAGCAAAAAAGCAGTTATAAAAACACGAAATTTAAACATACTTAAATCAAACTAAAATAAGAGATGCCTAGTATATTAGGGCAACTATTTAAAATACAATGCTTAACAATTAAGTATTTAATCGAGAAAAATAATGCGCTCCAGACAAAACGTTGAAAAACGTGCAGACGCCATGAATTTAAAACAAAGCGTTAAAACGTTGTGGCCTTACATTACAAAGTTTAAAGGGCGCGTATTTATTGCGCTTTTAGCGCTTATTGGTGCTAAAGGCGCCACGCTTTTAATGCCTTGGGCGTTAAAAGAAATCATCGACTCGGTTGATAAATCAATAAACCCAGTGTTGGTCATTCCCGCTCTATTATTACTTATGTACGGCGGTTTGCGTTTCGCTAGTGTGTTTTTAGGTGAAGTAAGAGACGCTGTTTTTTCGCGGGTAACCGAACATGCTATGCGCAATATTGGCCTAAAAGTGTTTAAGCATTTGCACTCGCTTGAACTTGCATTTCACTTAGACAGGCAAACTGGTGGTATAAGCCGTGACATAGAACGTGGTACCAGTGGACTCAGCTTTTTAATGCGCTTTTTAATGTTTAACATTGTGCCTACCCTTTTTGAAATTCTCACCGTTGCTATTATTTTTGGGTCTCTATTTTCTATTTGGTTTGCGTTAATTACACTTCTTGCTGTTGGCGTATATATATTTTTTACAGTCACGGTGACACAGTGGCGTAATCGTTTTATTCGTGAATCAAACGCAGCTGATAACCTCAGTAACACACGCGCAATAGACAGCTTACTTAATTATGAAACTGTAAAATATTTTAATAATGAGCAGTTTGAAGCCAAAACATATGACTCATTTTTAGCTAATTGGGAAACCGCGCGTTTAAAAAATAGGATGTCTTTGCTTGCGCTTAATTCAGGGCAAGCATTAATTATTGCCAGTGCCATCACCGCGTTAATGTGGTTAGGTTCAAGCGAGGTAGTAACAGGGTCACTAAGCATTGGTGAATTAGTAATGATAAACGCGTATATGATCCAATTATTTTTACCGCTTAACTTTTTAGGATTTGTTTACCGTGAAATCCGCCGTGCTCTTACCGATTTAGAAAACATGCTGGGCTTACTCAATAAAAAACCACAAGTCACTAACGCTCCAAATGCAAATACCCTTAATGTCCCAAATGGGGAAATTGCCTTTGATAATGTGAGTTTTAGCTACAACGCTAGCCGCCCTATTTTAAATAATATTAGCTTTAAAGTGAAAGCTGGTAGCAAGGTAGCTATTGTGGGCGCAAGTGGTGCTGGCAAAAGTTCACTAGCGCGCCTGCTCTATCGTTTTTATGATGTAACATCGGGCAGCATTACTATTGATAACCAAGCTATTAGCTCGGTCACGCTTGATAGCCTTCGCAAAGCTATTGCTATTGTTCCTCAAGATACCGTTTTATTTAACACAACAATTCGTGAAAACATTGCCTATGGTCGCCCTTCTGCAAGCGATAGTGATATTGATAAAGCCATTGAAATGGCGCATTTAAAAGATTTCATTAATACGTTAGCTGATGGCGATAAAACCCGAGTGGGTGAACGAGGTTTAAAAGTATCTGGCGGCGAAAAGCAGCGTATTGCAATAGCACGCGCTATTTTAAAACAATCCCCAATTTTAATATTTGACGAGGCAACGTCGGCACTCGACTCTCAGGCCGAGCAAGCAATATTAAAGGCAATGCATGAAGTAGCCAGCGAGCACACCAGTATTGTAATTGCGCATAGGTTATCAACCATTACTGATGCCCACACTATTATTGTGCTTAAGTCGGGCCAAATTGTTGAACAAGGGCAACATAACGAATTGCTGACCTTGGGTGGTGAATACGCACATATGTGGGCATTACAACAACAAGATTAACCTGTTTATTAATTTATGTTGGTAGCTTGTTGCTTGCGTTGTTTATTGGTTTTATCGGGTCAGGCTGTGATTCACCTCAAAATAATTGTGTGCCTGTCTTTTATACATAACAATCAAAATGATATTTTTATAACAAAAATTAACAAATTCATTATCCAGGGGGATAAACGATGAAAAAGAGTTTAATTGCAGCGGCTTTAGCTGCCACTTTTATAACGGGCTGTTCAGAGCCACAAACTACAAGCAGTGAAGTTCAAACTGCAAGCACAGAAAATACAGTTGTTAGCAATAAAGCTGAATTAGGTAGCTTTGGTGTTGATTTATCAGCGCGTAACGAAGCCGTTAAACCTGGTGATGACTTTTTCATGTACGCCAGTGGCACGTGGTACGACAACTACAATATGCCAGCAGACAAAACGCGTTATGGTGCGTTTTCGGCTTTAGCAGAACGTAGTGAAGACCGTGTTAAAAAAATTATTGAAGACATTGCAGCACGTAAAGAACTTAACGCTGAAGAGCAATTGGTTGCTGATTTTTATAATTCGTACATGGATACCGACACACTTAATGAACTTGGTGTTAAACCTATTCAACCGCTGTTAAATCAAATTAGTAATATGGAATCTACCGACGACTTAGCTTATGTATTTGGGCAATCGTGGTTATCGGGCCTTCGTACTCCTATTGGTGGTGGTATGTGGTTTAACCGTTTAGACCCAAATAAATACGAAATGTCGTTAGGCGCTGGTGGTTTAGGTTTACCAGACCGTTCTTACTATTTAGAAGATGCTGAGCGTTTTGTTAAAACCCGTGAAGCTTACGTGGCTCATATTGCCGACATGCTAAAATTTGCCAATGTTGATAACACAACAGAACGCGCAAAAGCCATACTAGAGCTTGAAACTAAAATAGCACAAGGCCATTGGCCGCGCGAAAAACGACGTAATCGCGACCTGTCGTTAAATCAAATTAAACGTGAAGATTTAGCAGCTACATACCCTGGTTTTAACTGGGATGTATATTTTGAGCAAACGGGATACAAAGTTCCTCAACTTAATGTATCTCAGCCTGAACCGGTTAAAGCCATGATTGAGCTTATCAATAATGAAGATTTAGCGGTTTGGAAAGACTACTTAACCTACCATGCAATTAGCGGTAATGCAGGTTTACTTTCTGAAGATATTTTTAATACACGTTTTGCATTTTATGGCAAAGAACTAAACGGCCAGCAAGAACCACGCCCTCGCTGGAAACGTGCAATTAACGAAATGTCGGGCACAAGCTCGCTAGGCTTTGCTATTGGTAAAATTTACGTTGACCAATACTTTCCTGAATCATCTAAACAACAAATGTCTGAACTGGTTGAAAACCTCCGTTCAGCATTAGGTGAGCGAATTGATAATCTTGATTGGATGGGCGCTGAAACGAAGGTAAACGCACGTGCTAAGTTAGCAGCATTTGTTCCAAAAATTGGTTACCCAGATGTATGGCAGTCTTACGATGGTTTAACTATTAGCCAAAACGATTTAGTAGGTAACGTTAAAAACATGCGTGAATTTTTCCGCGCTGAAAGCGTAGAAAAAGAACTACAAAAAACTGACCGTAACCGTTGGGGCATGACACCACAACGTGTAAATGCATACTACAATAGCTCGTTTAACGAAATTGTATTTCCAGCCGCTATATTACAACCTCCGTTTTTTGATCCAAATGCCGATCCAGCGGTTAACTACGGCGGCATTGGTGCTGTAATTGGCCACGAAATGGGTCATGGATTTGATGATCAGGGTTCAAAATCTGATGCTAACGGTATTCAACGTAACTGGTGGACAGACGAAGACCGTGCTGCATTTGATGCAAAAGCAGACCAACTTGCCGCACAGTACAGTAAATACGAACCTATTGAAGGTAACTTTGTAAACGGGCGTAATAGCTTAGGCGAAAATATTGGTGATGTGGGTGGTTTAGCCATGGCTTACCACGCATACAAACTAAGCCTAAATGGTAAAGAAGCGCCTGTAATTGACGGTGTAACAGGCGATCAACGTTTCTTTTTAGCTTGGGCACAAGTATGGAAAGAAAAACGTACTGAGCAAAGTATGTTAAACCAACTACGCGGTGGTACGCATGCACCAGGTCGCTTTAGAGCACAAGCACCACGTAACCACGATGCTTGGTACAAAGCATTTGACGTTAAACCTGGTGATGCCTTGTATTTGCCAGAAGAAGAACGCGTTCGTATTTGGTAATTACACTAATACGTATGTAAACAAATACTAAACAGCCCGCAACAGCGGGCTGTTTTATTTTATGCAAATGGCTATTTTAACTTTTTTACTATTAATGTTCCCCATTCCGTACTAGCCCTTAATGCCATTTACCTTTAGAATACGGTCTATTATTTTTCAGTTATTTATAAAATTAAGGCGAAACGCAGATGGGAAGAGCTTACCAAAACAAAAAAGATTCAATGGCTAAAACTGCGGGTGCTAAAACTAAAGTTTACTCTAAGTACGGTAAAGAAATTTATATTTGTGCTAAAAATGGCGGTGTAGATACAGATGGTAATCTATCATTACGCCGTTTAATTGAACGTGCAAAAAAAGACCAAGTACCAGCACACGTAATTGAACGCGCAATTGAAAAAGCAAAAGGCGGCGGCGGTGAAGACTACGCAGCAACACGTTACGAAGGTTACGGCCCTGGTAACTGTATGATTATTGTTGATTGTTTAACCGATAACAACAAACGTACATTTGCAGACGTACGCGTTTGTTTTACAAAAGCAAATGCTAAAATTGGCGCACAAAACTCGGTATCACATTTATTTGACCATTTAGCTATTTTTGTTTTTGATGGCGACGATGATGAAGCTGTTCTTGAAGCGCTTATGATGGCTGACGTTGATGTAACCGATGTAGAAGTAGACAGCGGTAAAGTAACCGTATTCGCACCTCATACTGAATACAACAACACACGTACTGCATTAGAAGAAATGGGCATTTCTGAATTTGACGAAGACTTAATTGCGTTTGTACCACAAGTAGAAGCGCCAATTGAAGGTGAAGATGTTGAAGTAATGGAGCGCTTTTTAGCTATGCTAGAAGATTGTGACGACGTACAAAACGTTTATCATAACGCGCAATTCTAAACTTCATCTACATGTTAATTAAAGCCAACAGCCATGTTGGCTTTTTTATTTACAGGGCTTTATAAATTAATGAATACCCTTTCAGAGCTAAAGGCTGGTAAGTTAGCCGGTGCAAAGCACTTACAGCTGGTTGAGCAATTATCTGAGTTTCCAACAGACATTTTTAAGCTTGCCGATACACTTGAAGCACTTGATCTTTCTAATAATAATTTAAGTGATTTACCAGACGAGTTTGCGTGTTTGCATCGCCTTAAGCGTGTGTTTTTGTCGTTTAATCAATTTAAACATATACCCTCAGTATTGGCTAAATGCCCTGCTTTAATTATGGTTGCGTTTAAAGGAAACCAAATATCGGAGTTTGCACCAAACAGCCTGCCAAAAAATATTGAGTGGCTTATCCTCACCGATAACAACTTACACGAATTACCTGACGACTTTGGTAATTACACCCAGCTTAAAAAGCTTGCACTTGCGGGTAATAACCTTAAAAATTTACCGGTAAGTATGGCTAATTGCACTAGCTTAGAGCTTGTAAGGCTCTCTGCAAACAGCCTAATAAAACTCGATGACTGGCTACTAGAATTACCAAAACTTGCTTGGCTTGCTTTTGCAGGTAACGACTTTAATAAAGCGCAGTGTTTAACTAAAAGTACGTTGAAAAATACCCCACTTGAAAAATTTCAGCTTAAAAAAGTAATAGGCCAAGGCGCATCGGGTGTTATTCATCTTGCAAAAGCAGAACGTAATAATGTTGCAGTGAAACTTTTTAAAGGCGCGATCACCAGCGATGGTTACCCTCTTGATGAAGTAAATTGCTGCCTTCAAGCAGGTAATCACACTCACTTAATTAATGTACTGAGTTACATAGAGCAAAGTGAACAACTTGGCTTGGTAATGGAATTAATAGATACCAATTATACAAATTTAGGGTTACCACCAAGTTTACAAACATGCACACGCGACACGTTTAATGTCGGTTGTAACTACCCTATTGAAGCTGTTTATAAAATAGCAAAACAGATGGTAAATACGCTAACTCACCTACATGACAATTACGTGAGCCATGGCGATATTTACGCACACAACACCATGATAAACGAACAATATGACGTTTTATTTGGTGATTTTGGTGCGGCTACAAACTTAGCTATGCTCAGCGGATATCAGCAGCAGCGAATACAGTTAATAGAAGTGCGTGCTTTTGGGTATTTAATTGAGGATTTACTAAGTACTGTTAGTTCAGCAGATAAACAAAACGACCTCTTTGATAAAATGTCCGATATAGCCGCGCGTGCTATAAATACCGCTATTGCATCGAGCCCTAGTTTTAAAGCGCTAAACGCTTTATTAAACGACTTGGTATAAATTAATCAAAAACAAAAAAGCCTGCATAATGCAGGCTTGGTTGGATAAAGCTAAACTTTTACAGGGTCAATTATAAGTACTGACCTAATGCTTTAACTTGGTCTAACATGCGGTTTGAGAAGCCCCACTCGTTATCGTACCAAGCCATTACTTTAACTAGTTTGCCTTCAGCTTTTGTTTGCGTTGCATCAAAAATTGATGACGCAGGGTTGTGATTAAAATCAATAGAAACAAGCGGAAGCTCGTTGTATTCTAAGATATCTTTCATTGAACCTGTTGCTGCGGCTTTCATTACTTCGTTAATTTCTTCAGCAGTTGTTTCGCGCTTAGTAATAAACGTAAAATCAACTAAAGAAACATTAATAGTAGGTACACGTACCGACATACCGTCTAATTTACCCGCAAGCTCTGGAAGTACTAAACCAACAGCTGCAGCAGCACCTGTTTTAGTTGGGATCATAGATTGTGTTGCACTACGCGCACGGTATAGATCTGGGTGGTAAACGTCAGATAAGTTTTGATCGTTTGTGTAAGCATGAATTGTAGTCATGCTACCTTGCTCAATACCTACTGTGTCGTTAATTGCTTTTGCGATAGGTGCTAAACAGTTAGTCGTACAAGATGCGTTAGATATAATGTTGCTATCAGCATTAATTACATCGCTGTTAACGCCGTGAACTACTGTTGCATCTAAATCTTTACCAGGAGCAGATACAATAACTTTTTTAGCGCCAGCTGTAATGTGCTTAGCCGCGTCTTCACGCTTAGTGAAAAAGCCCGTACATTCTAAAACGATATCTACGTTTAGCTCTTTCCACGGTAGGTTTGCAGGGTCACGCTCTTGAGTAAGTGTAATTACGTCATCACCAATTAACATGGTGTTATCTGCAAGTGTTACTTTTTTAGAAAATTGACCATGAACTGAGTCAAACTGTGTTAAATGTGCATTTACATTAGCCGGTGCTAAATCGTTAATTGCTACAATTTTAATTTCACTGTTTTGTGCTGACTCATAAAGCGCACGTAATACATTGCGACCGATACGACCATAACCGTTAATTGCTACATTAATCATTTTAGACTCCTATTTAAGTTCACTTGCTTGGCGAGCAAGCGCTTCAATGGCTTGCCAGTCTTTATTTTCAATTAGTTGTTTGTCTAGCATCCATGTACCACCAACACAAATAACATTGTTAAGTGCTAAATAGTTAGGTGCAGTTGCTAGGCTAATGCCACCTGTTGGGCAAAAAGTAATATGTGGTAATGGTCCGCCTATAGACTTAAGCATTGCCGTTCCGCCTGCAGCTTCAGCAGGGAAGAATTTTAAATACTTAAAACCATGGCTTGCTAACTGCATTACTTCGCTCGCAGTTGCAGCACCAGGTAAAAATGGAATGTCTGACTCTTTTGCAAGTGCTAATAACTCAGTACTAACACCTGGGCTAACCATGAAATCTGCACCTGCAGCCACTGAGGCTTCAAAGCTTGCTTTATCAACTACAGTTCCCGTACCAACAAAAGCTTCTGGCACTTCAGCTTTCATCAACTTTACAGCTTCTGCTGCAATTGGCGTACGCAGTGTAATTTCAAGTGCTTTTAAGCCACCGTTGTATAACGCTCTAGCAAGTGGTGCAGCATCTTCTAATTTTTCGATTACAACCACTGGCACAACGGGTGCCGATGCTAAGATTTTTTCAATACTCATTACTTGTTCCTCATTACCCAGTACGGCTAATTATTATTCAAGTCCAAAAGCACTCGCGCCTAAATCGGCACTGCTTACGATATTTCTAAATCCAGTAAATAACTCACGTCCCGTACCAAATGTTAAGCTTGGCTGGCTAATTTCAAGCTCACGTTTTGCAAGCTCGTCGTCGCTAACATGTACTTTTAAAATTCCGTTAGGGGCATCTAAAGTAACTAAGTCGCCTTCTTGAATTTTTGCAATTATTCCACCCTCAACGGCTTCTGGTGCTAGGTGAATTGCAGCTGGTACTTTACCTGATGCACCCGACATACGACCGTCAGTTACAATAGCAACTTTAAAACCTTGGTCTTGAAGGGTTGCCATTACTGGCGTTAATTTATGAAGCTCTGGCATACCTTTCGCTTTAGGACCCTGCTCTTTAAGCACAGCTATAAAGTCTTGGTTTAACTCACCGCGGGTATACGCATCTTGTAATGCTCCTTGCGAGTTGAAAACTTTAGCAGGTGCAGTAACAACTTGATGCTCCTCAGCTACAGCAGACACTTTAATAACCGCTTTACCTAAGTTACCAGTAAGCAGTTGTAAGCCACCTTGCTTGCTAAATGGGTTGTTTATTGGGCGAAGTACTTCTTCATCAAGAGAGTTTTCAGGACAATCTACCCATTTAACTTTGCTTGGACCATTTGAATCGCTCATGATCAGGCTTTCGTCTTTGTCTAAACGCGGCTCTGTCATATATGGCGCAAGACCATCGCCAAGCATTGTTTTAACGTCTGTGTGTAAGTAGCCTGCGCTTGCTAGTTCGCGCATTAAGAAGCCCATGCCGCCGGCTGCTTGGAAATGATTTACATCCGCAGAGCCGTTAGGGTAAATGCGTGTAAGAAGTGGAACAACTTCTGATAAATCAGACATGTCTTTCCACGTAACTTGGATACCAGCAGCCTTAGCAATTGCAACGATATGAATGGCATGGTTAGTAGAACCACCTGTAGATAACAAGCCTACTAAACCATTAATAATGGTTTTTTCGCTAATTACCTCTGCTAAACATGGGCTTTCTTTATCATCTGTAAGCTGCTTAAGCATGGTTTCTACAGCATTACCTGTTAATCCATCACGAAGCTCTGTATACGGGTTGATAAATGAGCTACCTGGAAGGTGCAAGCCCATTATTTCCATAAGCATTTGGTTTGAGTTAGCAGTACCATAAAACGTACAAGTACCCGCGCTGTGGTAAGATGCACTTTCAGCTTCTAATAAATCTTCGCGGCTAACTAGGCCTTGTGCAAACTTTTGGCGAATACGTGCTTTTTCTTTATTTGGGATACCCGACTGCATTGGACCCGCAGGTAAAAAGAACACAGGTAAATGGCCAAATGATAATGCGCCAATTAATAAACCTGGGACAATTTTGTCACATACGCCTAAACAAAAAACGCCATCAAACACATCATGTGAAAGTGAAACAGCGGTAGACATTGCAATCACATCACGAGAAAAAAGCGATAATTCCATGCCATCACGCCCTTGCGTAACACCATCACACATTGCAGGAACGCCACCCGCTACCTGAGCGGTTGCGTCAAACTTGGTTGCAATGCTTTTGATTACGTCTGGGTAATCTTTGTAAGGTACATGCGCAGATAGCATGTCGTTGTATGAATTGATAATAGCTAAGTTTGGCACTTCATCTGCTTTTAAGCGCGCTTTATCGTCGCTACTACAAGCTGCCATTACGTGGGCAATGTTGCCACAACCTAATCCCGCACGAACTCTTGTTTGTTTTTTTGCATGCGAAATACGATCTAAATAATCTTGACGGGTTTGTTTACTGCGTTCAATAACGCGTTGGGTAACTTCTTGAATTCGAGGATGTAACATAATTAACTCATCTCTATTAGTTAGAGGATAAAGGCTCAGTAGCAATTACAGACTCCACGTAAATAACTGTACTGAGCATCTTTGATTGACCCGTTCAAAGGTACGATATCAGGGAGCCTCTCACAACAAACCTGACACCGGTGTCACTGTATTAACTCATAGCTATGACACCGGTGTCAACCCTGACCGCTAAAATTAATTTAACTTTTTATCATGACCAATTAATGAACACTTAAATTCTTGTGTACATACAGACTTTTATCAAGCTGCGGGCAAAAAAAAGCCTGAATAAGCGTCACTCTTATTCAGGCTACTGTGAAAAAGTATTTTATGGGTTTATGCGAGCCGTTGATTCACGCGTTATTAAGCGCGATTCAAGCGTAATTTGAAAAGGCTGTTCTTGAGGCTCTGTAATGTGATTAATTAATTGAGTAACAGCAAGCTTTGTCATCTCTTCTACTGGTTGCGCTATGGTTGTTAACCCTGGCCAAATGTGGCGTGCAATAGGTGCATTGTCAAAACCAGCTATAGATATGTCGTCAGGTACACGCAATTGCCTTTGTGTTGCAAGTTTTAGCACCGCTGCTGCCATGTAATCGTTTGATGCAAATACAGCCGTAGGCCGTGGCGACAAGTCTAAAATACTGCGCGCGCTGTCTACACCCGAGTGGTAACTAAAGTTACCCTCTTCAACTAATCGCTCGTCAAACTCAATTTTGTGATCAGCTAATGCACGCCTGTAGCCTTTAAAGCGCTGCTGTGTTGCACTGTGATCGGGGTGACCTTTAATAAATGCAATTGACTTGTGACCAAGGCTGATTAAATGTTCTGTAATTTCAAATGCGCCCTGCTCGTCGTTACTACGAACAGAAATAGACTCATCTTGTAAAATTGCGGACGCTACTCTCGCAAACGGGATTTTTTTAGCTGTTAAAAACTCAACCAGCTCAGGAAAATCACCAAAAGGTGGCGTAAGTACAATACCATCTAAACGGGATGTTTGAAGTAACTGCTCAACGTTGCTAATTAAAGCCTCACCTCTGCATTCACATGGGTGAATTAGCAAGTTGTAATTGTTTTCTTGGCAAGCTGCTAGAGCCCCTGTTTGAACACGGGTTATGTAGCTTTTACTTGGGTTATCGTATAAACAACCAATAATAAAACTTCGATTTTGTGCTAACCCACGCGCTATAGGGTTTGGCGTGTAATCCAACTCTTTAAACACAGCGAGTACTTTTTCGCGAGTGGCTGCACTCACGTTGGGCTCGTTATTTAGAACCCGCGATACTGTCTTTTTAGATACGCCAGCATGACTTGCTACGCTGTTGATTGTTACTTTCTTCATCACTCTATTTTCCACATGCAATCAACAAAAAACTAATTTGCGTTGTGCAAACACGCCGCTGCGCCAATTAAAGGTATGTTGTCTTGTGTCACTAATGTAACAGGTATTTGCCCTGTGTATTGCGACATAATCCCTTTTTGCGAAAAGCGTTCAACAAAACGGCTTTCAAGTAATCGAGCTTGCATACGCGGTAATATTCCACCACCTATAAATAGGCCACCCAATGCGCCATAAGCTAGTGATAAATCGCCTGCTACGCTGCCAATCCAATCACAAAATTGATTCAGGGTTGCATCGCACACATCACATTCGCCACTATTTGCTAAGCTGCTAATTTGTGCAGCATCAAGATTTTTAGGCGATTGCCCTTTAACTGCAGCCATTGCTTTATATAGATGGGTAATACCAGGGCCTGAAAAAACGGTTTCGACAGACACGTGTTGATGCTCTTTTTTTAGTTCTTGAATTAACAAGGCATCAAGCTCTGTTACCGCTGCAAGCGATATGTGCCCACCTTCCGAACTTAAAACAGAAGTAGAGTGAGATGTTCTGACTAAACAAGCCGCACCAAAGCCAGTTCCGGGCCCCATTACACCAATATTTGCATTGTCATCAGCTTGACCTGCTTTTATAACAACATTTTGAGATGGGCTTAAGTAAGGTGCAGCGTAAGCAAAAGCAGCAAAATCATTAATAACATCAAGCTCATTTAACTCAAAATAAGCCTTAAAATCGTTAACACTAAAGTGCCATCCTAAATTTGTTAAATGTACTTGCCCTGCTTTTATAGGGCCAGCAACCGCCAAACATGCGCGTTTTGGTACAATATGTGGTACGGTTGATAAGTAATGCTCGAGTGCTTTTTCAAGTGAGCCAAAATTAGCACTAGGAAACGTATTATTATGCTCAATTGCAAATTGATTTGTTGTGTCATCAAACGATGTAATTAAAGCAAAACGAGCATTAGTGCCACCAACATCGGCAACTAAAATAGGATCAAATTGGGTAGAAGAGTTTAGGCTCATGGTGTTATCTCTTTTGTTTAAGCAATCAGTGCTTTTTGTTCTACAATAGTAAACCATTGGTGTAATTGCTTTAGGCTATCACCCTAAAGCGGCTATCAGAGAAAAAATGCTGCCTGTAGCAATTACAAACAGCCAATTCGTTTTGACAACAAAATGATAAAACATAAATATTATGACACCGGTGTCACAGTCAAATCAATAAATAATTTACATTAAACACAAAAAGCTTGAAATATTTAATTAATAAACGAAAATGGCACTATTGTGTATTACATTAACTAAGTTGTGATAATGAAAGGTAAAGCTACATCATTTGATATTGCCCACTATGCAGGGGTATCTCAATCAACTGTATCTCGCGCTTTACGAAATAGCCCGCTTGTTAATGAAGAAACACGTAAACGTGTTCATGACATTGCAAAAAAACTTAATTACAAGGTCGACAAAAACGCAAGCAACTTGCGCACGCAACAAAGCAGCACACTCGCACTTTTATTATTTGAAGACCCCACCTCAGACGAATCACAAATTAACCCGTTCTTTTTATCTATGCTCGGCAGTATTACGCGCGCGTGTGCAAAAGAAGGCTACGATTTATTAGTATCGTTTCAATCAGCCAGTGCAGATTGGCAAGCCGATTACGAAGATAGCCACAGAGCCGATGGCATTATTTTGCTTGGTTATGGCGATTACATTGATTTTCAGCCTAAATTTAAAACACTGCTTGAGCAAAACACTAAATTTGTATGTTGGGGGGCAACGGTAGATAACAGACCTGATTTAACCGTGTGCTGTGACAATTACGGTGGTGGTAAACAAGCTGCGGCTCATTTTATAGCTCACAACAGACAAGATTGTGCATTTATTGGCGATGCTTCTGACCACAGTCCGGAATTTTTTGCTCGCTTTCAAGGGTTTAAGGACGAGCTAGAAGCTAACAACATCGCAATAAATGAACGTAAAATGGCTAACGCTATTTCAACTGAAGAATCGGGCTATCATGCAACTCGCTCGCTCATTGCCAATAATATTAAATTTAATGCGTTGTTTGCAGCAAGCGACTTAATTGCAATTGGTGCTATCAGAGCACTCAAAGAAGCAAACATTAATGTCCCTAAAGATGTCGCTGTAGTCGGGTTTGATAACATAGCTATAGCCAGTTTTGTAAACCCACCACTGACAACCATAGAGCAGAATACAACTCTTGCAGGGCAAATGCTCGTTGAAAATTTACTTAAACTAATCAGAGAAGAAGATGTGCAAAGCACCCTTTTACCCCCTGTGTTAATTGCTCGCGGATCGAGTTAAATATTAAGAAAAGTCATGAAATTTAAACAAATGTAACACCTCCATGATTTACATTTGTTTACAAATCGCAAGCCAAATCAACATAATAATTTAACCCTCAAAAAACAATAACTTACATTTACCCCGGCACTTTCACGTACACCAATTATCATTCTTAATCATTATACCTGTTGAAATGCAATGTTTTTTGATTTGGACCGATTTACATAACACGCATCATGATGTAAATTTATTGTGACTTATCTATCTTTTTATGTATAAGTTGTTAAACATTATAAAAAAAATATCACAGGGATTTTAATATGTTCAAAACCAAAGCTCTATCAAATGCAGTAAGGTACTCTTTATTGTTAGGCTCTGTAGCACTTGCCCCCAATGTATTGGCGCAGGAAGAGTTAAACGCAGACGTAGAATTAGAAGAAGAAGGTCCTGAGAGAATTGTTGTTACCGGCTCTCGTATACGAAAAGCAGAATTTTCTAATGCATCCCCAATTCAAATTATCAATGGCGATTTATCACGCGAAATGGGGTTGTTTGACGCAGGCTCTATGCTGCAATCCACAAGCCAAGCTGCAGGTACACAAATAGATAATACATTTGGTGGTTTTGTATTAGATAACGGTCCGGGCGCTGCAACAATCGGGTTTCGTGGTTTAGGTGCAGAGCGTACTCTTGTACTAATTAATGGCCGAAGAATGGCTCCTGCTGGCGTTGGTGGTGCACCAACTTCTCCTGATCTTAACTTAATACCAGGTGTTATGGTTGAACGAGTTGAAAACTTGTTTGACGGTGCATCAACAGTTTATGGTTCTGATGCGGTAGCCGGTGTAGCTAACGTAATATTGAAAAAAGATGTTGAAGGATTCATTTTCGACGCATCGTACCGTCAGCCTAAAGGTGAAGGCGGAGAAGAAACTGTACTATCTGGTATGTGGGGTAAAACCATGGACAATGGTTTTATAACAGTCGGTGTTGAGTACTCTGAGCAAAAATCTCAATCTCTATCTGGTAACCCTTTTGTTAAAGGCTGTGAAGAGCGTATTTGGGAAGCAGAAGATGGAAGCATTGTTACGCGCAATAGTGGCTATGGTCCAGTTGCAAGTGGTGAAGACTCTTGTGACATATTTCCTTTAACGAATCGCATTAGTGTTCCTTCGTTTTTTGGAAGTGTTTACTACACACCTAATTTTACGAATACAGGGATACCTAATTTTAGTGAATCAACTGTTCCTGCAAGCCTTGAAGGATTTTTTCCATCTTGGGTAGCGGGTGATTTTGATGGCGATGGCATTAATGATGGTGTATTTGTTGATGGTGATGGTGATGGTTTCCGTGATGTTGACTTCCAAAACCCACTATATGCATTCCAACAATCTGATTATTACAAAAGCGGTGATTACAGAAGTAAAAATGAACGCATCTCGTTAATGCTAAACGGTGAATATAACTTTCAAGATGATAACGATACTACATTTTATTACGAAGGTTTATACGCAAGTCGTAAATCACCAATTTTTAGCCCAGGCGCACAAATTTTTGAGTATGTACCAGAAACAAACCCATACAACCCTTGTGGAACAAATGGCATTGATTGTTTTGGCGTTTTAGGTGTAGGTCCTGGAGGCCCTGAAACAGTTCGCCCTATTATAAATATTCGTGGAGATCGTGACCGTACTGATGTTGAAGTTTCTCAATATCGCTTAGTCTCAGGTGTAACGGGTAACTTAGGGATGTTTGAGAATGTCGGTTTAAACAACTGGTACTATGATGCATCCGTATCTTACAGCGCATCTAAAGGTGATGATCACCGTGTGGGTATTGATGAAGAAAGATTACTTTACTCTCTAGAAACATCTGTACTCAATGATGACGGCACTGTTACTTGTGGTACAGGTTCTGATGGCTGTGTTCCTGTAAATTTATTTGCTGATAGTATATATCAAGAAGGTGGCGGAACGCTTTCACCTGAAGAAGCGGCGTACTTGTTCATTGACCGTGATATAGAGACTAAGGTAAACCAATTCGTATTCAATGCGTTCATGGGCGGTGATTTCTTTGCATTACCATGGAACGATGAAACTGTAGCTGGTATTGTTGGTGTTGAATATCGACGTGACGAAATTGAATCAAACCCGAATGCTGCAGCAGCTCAAGGCTTGCTTTGGGGTTACTTCTCTGACCAAGGAGCAGATGGTGCACGAAATCTAAAAGAGGTATTTACTGAAGTTGAATTCCCTTTGCTTAAAGGTCTTAAAGGTGCAGAAGAATTAACGTTTACGGCCTCTGGTCGTGTTTCTGAAGAGTCTTTTTACGATGCTGAATCTACGTACAGTATCAAAACCATTTATCGACCTGTAGATTGGTTCACACTTCGTGCTACGAAAGGTACTTCATACAGAGCACCAAATTTACGTGAACGTTTCTTAAATGGTACCTCTGGTTTTAATACAGTTGCAGATCCATGTGTTGTACCTGAAGATGCACGTGATATTGATCCATTAAATCCAGGCGCTGCAGCGACATATAATGCAGCTGAAGAAACTCGTGATGCTGCGGTATTGAACGCTTGTCAAGCATCTGGTGTTGATCCTACTTCGCTTGGCTTAGGTCAAGACGGAACAACGGTTTACACTGCAGGATATAGTGCTGAAATAGAAACTGGTGGTACTACAGAGCTTCAACCTGAAACCTCTGTAGCAAAAACATACGGCTTTATCTTTGAACAACCATTCAGTGAAGCGTTTGATTTAACTCTATCATTGACGCGCTTTGATATTGAGGTTACCAACAGTATTGCAGAGCCAAGTGCAGGATACAGCATTGCACAATGTTACTCTGCAGACGGTAATGAAGCATTCTGTGACAGAATAAACCGTAATGCTAATGGTCAAATTAGCTTGGTTGATGCTAGCTTTATTAATATTGGCTTAATCTCATCTAAAGGTTTTGACTACAACGTTTATTTCGAAACTGATACTGTTATAGCCGAGCAAAATTTAGGTATTACTCTAGACCTTCAAGCAACACGTATGACTGAACAAGTATATGATGTGCTTGGTACAATTGACGATAATATGGGTGAACCAGATTCACCAGAATGGCGTGGTACAGCTCGCTTACAACTGAAGTACTCTGATTTTAGATTTAACTGGGAAACTCGTTTCATCGGTAAAGGTCGTGAAGATGAAGATGATTTAGGTGAGTTTGAAGAAGGTACTGCAGGATGTCGTGGTTTAACTGACGCTAATGGTGAAGCACTTAAGTGTCGCCCTGTTGGTTTCACTGATGACTACTTTGTGCACAACGTTGGTCTTACATGGTCTAACGATGCATACAAAGTTAACTTAGGTGTCCGTAACGTATTTAATGAAGCGCCACCAAAAGTAGATCCGAGTGGGTCTTTCTCAAATACTAACATCCCACTGGGTGTTGGTTACGATACCTCTGGTCGAAGCCCTTACATCAGCTTTACAGCATCATTCTAATTTAGAATGGCTAAGTAAATTTCAATACAAATGGCCTAAAATTTTAGGCCATTTTTTTTTGAAGGAATAAAAATGAAACTAAAAAAAAGAATGTTAGTAGGATTGAGCTTACTAAGCCTATCTTCTTTCGCCAATAGCGAAACTGAAGATAGGACGCAAGTGAGCAGTATCGATGCTTTCTCAATGTCGGCTGCTATTCGGAGCGTTGTAGCATCACCAGATGGTAATAAGCTTGCTATTTTAAGAGCGACTACCAAAGATGGTGATTATATTATTGAGATACGAGATCCTAATAATCTAGAAGCAGAACCTGTAAGATTAGGTGCTGATAAGATGTTGATATCTTCCATCGTATGGTTAAACGATGAAAAAATTGGCGTTATGTTTAGGCAAATACTTGAAGATGGTAGTCGCAAGTACTGGGTAAACAAATTTGCAATAACAGATGCAGATGGTAAAGGTGACTGGTTATTACCGTTTAAGAAAAAGCGAAATGTTCAATTTAATATAATCAATATACTTCCAGACAAAAAAGATGAAGTACTCGTAGAGGTTGATATTAATAATAACTACATTCCAGATGTAGTCCGATTTAATATTAATACTGGACGAAGTGTTACTGTAATGCGTGGTAATGAAAAAGTATCAGGCTCGTTTTTATCTGATTACGATGGTGAAATAAGAATAGCCCAAGGTTGGAATAAATCTGATAACGCAATTGATTATTATGCACGCGATAAAGGCAGTGATGACTGGAAAGTAATTAAGCAAGTTAGTCCTAAAAAGCGTGAAAGCTTTGAGATATTAGGATTTGCGAAAGGTAACCCTAACGAAGTTTATGTAAACGCTAACTTGGGCGAAAATACGACTGGTATTTATATATACAATATTAAAACAGGTCAGTACACTGACCGACAATTTGGTCTTAAATCTGTAGATACCGATGGTGTCGTACTTGATACCGACGGCACTTTACAAGGCTTTCGCTATACAACCAAGCAACCTAAGTTTTATTTCACAGATCCTAACCTTCAAGCACTTAACGAATCTGTTTCCTCCCTATTTAAGGGTAAATTTGTACAAATTGTTAGTAGCTCTGAAAACGATAACGTATTAGTAGTTAGAGTATCTGCTGACGACAATCCTGGCAGCTATTACATTGTTACTAATAAGCAAAAACTAACTAAAATTGGTGATCGACTCCCGTTTATTGATAAGAGTAAGCTAGGAACCGTTAAGTATATCTCTTATAAAGCTAGAGATGGTCGTAAAATAAAAGCCTATGTAACCATCCCGGCTACTAAAGGCCCTTACCCTGCGGTAGTGCTTCCTCATGGTGGCCCTTGGGTGCGAGATTCCATTGTGTTTGATGATTGGGCACAGCTACTTGCTTATCATGGCTATGTAGTTATTCAACCAAACTATCGTGGCTCTACTGGTTACGGTTTAGAGCATTGGATGGCTGGTGATAATAACTGGGGCTTGAAAAAACAAGATGATTTAGACGATGCTGCCCAGTACTTAATCAAAAAAGGCTTAGCGACAAAAGATAAACTTGCTTTATTTGGCTGGAGCTATGGTGGTTACGCTGCATTTGCTGCATCTATGCGTGAAAACAACATATACAAATGTGTTGTTGCCGGTGCTGGGGTAAGTGATTTAAGTCGTATAAATGCAACCCTTAACGAAAATCGCTTTTTAAGTATTTTACAACGCCCTACTATTTCAGGTGTATCCCCTGTAGAACAAGTAGAAAAGGTAAATGTTCCTATATTGGTTATACATGGTGATATAGACAGTCGTGTTCCAGTAAAACACAGTAGAGACTTCGTATCAGAGCTTGAGAAGTACAAAAAAGACTTTAAATATGTTGAGCTAGAAGATGCCGATCACTTTTCCGATACGCTTTTCTATGATCATAAAAAAGAGTTTTATACAGAGTTGTTATCATGGTTTGATAATAAATGTGGTCTCAAATAATATAAATAAAAAAGTGGCATTCATTTTATTTGAAGAGCACTTTTTGTGTATTAAGTGAGGATATAGAAAAGGGCTTCTAAATTTATTTAGAAGCCCTTTTTCCAACTACAGTATTTTATACCGTTCCTCAATAATACTTAATTATTTTTTGGGGCTAAACGTGTAGCTAACGGCGTCAAAAATGTCTCATTTAGAACAACTAAGTAGCTAATTTTTTAGCCAAGCTATAAACGCGTTTTTCTAGCCCTCAAATAAATCACTTAATTATGCGAATTGGTATGATGTATTATTTCTTTAGCGATTCTTCAACAACTGGGTAATGATCCCATACTTGTTTATCACTTAGTGAGCGCACAAGCTTAACGTACTCAGCATGAGTCCATGCCAGTGGGGTTGCTGAATTAGTACCTTCGCCTAGTTCATAACCCGCTTTGTTGACACCTACACCATCCCATACTTGCTCAGGCAGCATCATGCCTTCATTCGCAAACTGTTCTAAACCTTTTACGTAACTATTTCTAATATCAGTCTGCTTAGCATCATTCAATGTTTTGGTAGCGTTGGCTGCCGCTATTTCGTAATGGCCGCGTTCACCGGTGAAAAATGGCCATACACGACCACGTTGGCCTGGTGAGTTAGCGCCACCTTCTGCGTAATTTGTGCCTGTTACTTCATCTTCGCCGTAACCGTCGTTACCGTAACGGCGGTAGCCTGCAAATGTGCCGGTCCCATCTTTAAAACTAAAGCTATATTTAACTTGTAGGTTATCTTCAAGCGTTTCGTCATCGTACTCAGGCAGTGTTTTAACAATACTTTCGTCGTTAGCACCGCGAACGCCATAGCGAACTAGCTCTAAAAAACCGCCATCTAAAATTTGCTTTTTATTAAACCCTTCACGGCCATTATTGGCGTTAATTTTAGTGTTTGAATTGGCGTCAGTGTCCTGACCAATGCGAATAAAATATTCACCATCGGTACTTTCGCCTTTTAAATTACCCTCTGTAGTAAACATTTGCGATTCTATTTCGCTGTTATACTTTTTAGCCGTTTCTAAATAACGCTTAGCGTTTTTATCATCACCGCTAAGTGTTGCTATGTCGCTTGCTGTTATTAGGCCTGCAACAATTGCGGCAGTAGTAGAAGGAGAATACCCCTCTTGCTCTTCCCAGCGCTCCTGCTGTGTTGCAGGTGGAGTGATCTGCGTGTCGTTCCATAAAATTTTAGCAAGGCCTCCATCAACTAAAAAGTCAGCTGCAGGTTTTAACATTTTGCCGTACCAAGTTTTTAGCTCTTTATCGCTTAACACATCCGCTTGGTGAAGTTTCCAAGCAAGCATAATAGGCATGGCTGTTTGGTCAAGCTGGACACCAACCCATTCAAGTTCGCCATCAACATGTGTTTTTTGTAAAAACCAGCCTGTATCACCATTGTTACCCGGTGTACTGCTGTTAACTTGTACTTTTTCTAGGTATTCGAATGCTGTTTTAGCTGTAGCGGTATCGCCGAGCGCCATAAAAGCCATAGCTACTTGATAAAAATCGCGTACCCATACTGCTTTATAACCGGTAGAGCCTTCTTTAGCCGATACAGTTTCACCCCATGGGTTTGACAGTGACGCAATAAGCGCACCCGCGTGTGTTTTATCTTCTTGTGCTTTTAATACCATGGCACTGGTGTATAAAAGTTTGCCGTTATCGGCAGTTTGTTCAGTCATTGTATTTAGTGGTTTAAGGCTTTGTAGGTAATCTTGCCAACCTAGCGCGTCGCCTTTACCGTTGTAGTGATCGAGTACGGCTTGGTAACCCTTAGCCAAACTTTGTTCGCCTTGCTGAATACTTTGCTGCTGGGTTTTTCCAAAGCTTAACGCTAAATCAAATGTGGTGTTGTTACTAATATCACCGAGTTCTGCAAGCATGTTTACATTACCTGAAACTTCACCGGTATTTGTATACTGATTATTAATTGCTTGCGTTGTTTTAAGTGCATTAATACTATCACTTTCACCTGTAAATCCTACTGTTTTAGCTTTAAAAGGTGAACTTGATTGTAATGTTAAATAGTTATCGCCTTCCCATGCGACGAGTCCTTGTTCTGTTGTTTTAGCAAAGTCACCTAACCCGTTATTGTTAATGTACGGGTTAACGTTAACGTAGGCTTTTAGACCCTCTAATTGAGTATTAAACACACTTCGTACAAATAATGTTTGTGTATCTGGATCGGTAAATATGTGCTTTTCTAAGCTAAAGCGGCCTTGCTTATCGGTACTTATTACCTTATAAGCAAGCGAAAGCGGTCTGCCTTGCTCATCTTTGTATAAGTAATCAATGCTTACGTCTAAGTCATCCGCTTCGGTAACGGTAAAATCATTACCTGTTACTATAAATTGCATGTCTTTTATTTGCGCTTGGTGAATAAGCCCAAACATGGTTTCGGTGATCATTCCTTTAGCAATAGAAAACCATACTTTAGACACATTGCCTGTTGCGGCTGTATCGCTGTACTGGCCTTTTTTATATTCTTCAAACGATGTGCCGATACCTGTTTTGCCTGCATACGCCCAAAATGGCTCTACCCCTGGGGCGCCTGGTGCCGATGTAACTTGTGCTGAAGTACTTTCATTAGTTGTGCTTGTGTTTTGTGCGCCACAAGCTGTTAAACCTAAGGCTAAAAGTGAGGCGGTTATAAGGTTGTATTTTTTCATTGTGTGTCCTTAATTAGAATTTTTAACGCGCATTACGGCTACAGCGGCAACCACAAATGAGGCTGCACCAATTAATAAGGCGTAAATAGGCTGGTTAGAAAATACATTGCGTAAAATAAGCCCTAAAATGCTAGCGGCGAGTAACTGCGGTATTACAATAAAGAAGTTAAAAATACCCATATAAACGCCCATTTTATTACTTGGTAAGGCGTTACTTAACATGGCATAAGGCAGCGATAAAATAGACGCCCACGCAAACCCTACGCCTATCATAGGTATAAGTAACATTTTAGGGTCTTGTATAAAGATAAAGCTTGCAAGGCCTAACGCGCCTAGCAATAAATTAAAACAATGTGCGCCTTTTAAACCCATTTTTTTAACTAAAAACGGAATACACATAGCTGCAATTGCGGCAAAGCCATTGTAGGCTGCAAATAAAATACCCACCCAGTCTGCACCATCGTTAAATGCTTTAGAGGTAGCATCGCTACTGCCATAGTGAAAACTTGTTACAGCGGAAGTGGTATAAATCCACATAGCAAATAAAGTAAACCAGCTAAAAAACTGCACCCAAGCAAGCTGCTTCATGGCCTCTGGCATTGTAAAAACATCTTGTACGACTTGATAAAAACCACCTTGGGTTTTATTCGCACTTTTAAGTGCCGCTGCAATCCACTGCACAATACCAAAGGCTAATAAACCACCAGCAAGTAGGTAAAGCTCTTTTTCAAGCGATAAGCCCATAACTAATGCAAGGGTTGCTAAACCTAACACCACAAAAATAATGGCACCTTTATTAAAGTTAATATCAGCTATAATTGCAGTCGTAGATTTTGCTGTTTGCTGTTCAAATTCAGCAAGTTGTTCTGGGCTATATTCCTTGGTGCGTGCCACAGTCCATAAAACAGCAACTAATAAAACCACCCCACCCCAGTAAAATGAATATTTAACCGAATCGGGAATTTGCCCAGCCGCTGCGGTATTACTGACATCAAACCAGTTGGTCATCATCCATGGTAGCGCCGAGGCTAACACCGCACCAATACCAATAAAAAAGCTTTGTAAACCGTAACCTGTCGCGCGTTGTTTTTCTGGCAGGTTATCGCCAACAAGCGCTCTAAACGGTTCCATTGTCACGTTGATTGAGGCATCCATAATCCACAACATACCAGCAGCAATCCAAAGTGTTGGCGAGTGCGGCATAATAAACAACGAAAGTGTTGTTAACACAGCGCCCACAAAGAAAAACGGACGACGACGGCCAAAGCGCCCCCACGTTTTATCGCTCCAGTAACCAATAATAGGTTGTACTATTAGGCCTGTAAGCGGCGCTGCAACCCATAAAATAGGAATATCATCAACTTGTGCGCCTAATGTTTGAAATATTCGGCTTACATTGCCGTTTTGCAGAGCAAAACCAAACTGTATGCCTAAAAAGCCGAAGCACATGTTCCATATTTGCCAAAAACTTAAATTTGGCTTATCTGTATTATTATTTTGATTATTCATTATTAGCCTTATTTGTTAATACTGCGCTGCTAAATGCATTAAGTGTCAGGTTAAATGTGGCGCCTTGCGAGTGTGTTTTAAGTTCCACTTGGTGCTGTTCAAGTAAATCAACAATTAGTGAGCTTCCTCCCAGTTTTGTTACTTGCTCCTGAGATAAATCAACTGAGATACTCTGTGTTTGCTCACTGAAGTTACTTAGTACCAAAATTGTTTGCTGCCCTAGCGTTCGGCTAAACCCAACAATACGATCGCTACCTGTAAGGTTAAGCTTTTGCATATCGCCGCCTACAACAGCAGGTAAGCTATTTAAAGCCATAATTGCTTTATAGTACTCACGCAAAGCAGCTTGTTCGTTAGTGAGTTTTGCGCCATCAAACTTACCGTTATTCATCCATGCTTGATGAGCGGGTACGCCTATGTAATCAAAAATACTTGTGCGAGTAGGCGATCCAAAGCCGGCATTTTCAGATCCATCCTCACCAACATCTTGGCCAAAGTATATTAGGCTTGGTGCACGACTAATTAAGTTAGAAACCACCATGGCGGGTTTACCCCAAACTGCATTTCCTGCAAAGTCTGGACTAGCGATACGTTGCTCGTCGTGATTTTCTAAAAAGTGCAACATGTGTTGCTCTATGTCTGCAACAGTTTTATGCGCATCAAAAATAGTGTTTGCTGACTGCTTGCTTTTCATAATGGCCTTTAACGTATCGTAAAAGCCCACTTTGTCGTAAAGAAAATCCATTTTTCCTTGATGAATATAGGCGCGATACATTTCTGGGTTGTAAACTTCAGCCAGTAAAAAGGCATCTGGCTTTTGCATTTTTATTGATGAATTCAAAAAACTCCAAAATTCGACAGGTACCATCTCAGCCATATCATACCTAAAGCCATCAACCCCTTTGTCGAGCCAAAACAATGCAATATCTCTAAATTTATACCAGCTATTAGGGAGTTCTTTATCCTGCCAAAACGCATAATGAACACGGTAATCTTTCGTTTCTATGTTTTTTGGTAGTGTTGGAAAGTCGTAACTGCCGTCTGGTTTAACACCGTAATTCACTTTTACGGTTTCGTACCAATCGTTTATGTCAGGTTTTGGCGCTCGTGCACCATTACCGGTCCATTTTGCTGGGTTTTCATCAAAAAAGCCGTCCGCAAGTGGATGAGCATTGCCACCTAGGACTTGGTAATTAACATCTGTAGGTACTTGAAAAGACTTTCCTGGTACATAGTAAAAATTATTATTTTTATCGTACACTTTACTGGTGTCATCTTGCTCACCAAAGTCTTTAACACTTTTAGGCTTACCTAGCGATTCATAATTACGTGCCACATGGTTAGGCACTATATCAATAATGACTTTCATGCCATGGCTATGTGTACGTTCAATAAGCTGGGTAAACTCTCCCATGCGGTTTGTTACATTAACAGCTAAATCGGGGTTAACATCGTAGTAATCTTTAATTGCGTACGGTGAGCCTGCGCGACCTTTTACTACATCAGGGTCATCTTGTGAAATGCCGTAGTCGGTATAATCGCCCACTAACGCGTGATGTAACACACCGGTGTACCAAACGTGCGTGGTACCTAGCTCTTTAATGCCTTTTAAGGCTGCGTCGTTAAAATCGGCAAATTTACCTACACCGTTTTGCTCTTTCGTGCCCCATGGCACATTAGCTGTCTCGGTATTACCAAACAAACGGGTAAATACTTGATATACAACTGGCTTAGTGAGCTCATTTTGCGTATGCGCAGGTGTTTGCTGTTGTTCAGGTTTATTATTTTCTGAACACCCTGTAGCAATAAGTGCACTACACAGCACTGCGGGTATATAAACTGATATTTTCATTGTGTGTCTTTTTTGTCAGTATTGTTATTAACTTTATACTAAAGATTACTGCAGCAACCATACAGTTGCTGCATACGTATTCAGGTCACTATTGTTGCTTATTGATAACTAATACAGTTGCGCTCATAGCTGGTAGTTCAATGGTTTTGCCAAGCTTTTGTGTTTTTTGAGTAAATAAATTAAATGCTGTTGTGCGGTCAGGCATCACCTCTTGCATATACTCAATATTTTTTTGTAGTGCCTCTGTGTTTTTATTCATAAATACCAACACAGTTTGCTCGTCGCTAATACGTGAATAACTATAAACCCCTTGTTGAGGCGTAAAGTGTACAAGTTTACCTTTATCTAGTGCTGAGCTGTTTTTTCTAAAGTTAAGCAGCGTACTGATGGTGTTATACATCTCTTTTTGCTGTTTTGTTAAGCCCTCTTTGGTAAAGGCGTTACGTGTTTGCCCATCAAACCCTCCAGGGAAGTCGATTCTAATATCGCCATGGTCTTTACTTGGGGTGTTATCTAATAGTACTTCCGTACCGTAATACATTTGCGGTATGCCACGTGTGGTTAAAAACAAGGTCATCGCCATTTTTGTTTTGGCTACATCTTGACCAAGCTCAGTGTAAACACGGCTCATATCGTGGTTATCAGCAAATACCATAACGTTATTTGTATCAGGGTATAAAAAGTCATTAGCTAACGATTCATATACTTTAACCCAACCCGTGTTCCAGCTTTCATCTTCATTTAGCGCTTGAATTACCGACTCTTGCAACGAAAAGTCCATCACGCTTGGTAGGCTTGATGTATACCCATCTTGATTATGCTTGCCACGTTGCCAGTAAGAAGCAATAGCAGGGTTAGACGTCCACTCTTCTCCAACAATATTAAAGTCTGGATACTCTTGCATTATGGCTTTTGTCCAATCACTCAAAAATGCTTTATCTGAGTAAGAGTAGGTATCAACGCGTATGCCGCTTAAATCGGCGTATTCTATCCACCAAATCGCATTTTGAATTAAGTATTCACTTAACAGTGGTTGGCGCTGATTTAAATCAGGCATGGTTTCTACAAACCAGCCATCGTTAAACTGGCGCTTGTCGTATTCACTGGCGTGTGGGTCTTGTATGGTTTGGCGCGCATGGCTGGTGGCATTCTCGCCTTTATTAAACTCACCATTAAAGTTAATCCAATCTTTAGTTGGCTTATCGTTAACCCAAGTATGCTCAGAGCCAAAATGGTTAAGAACCATATCCATTACAAGGCCTATACCCTGCTCTTTTGCTTTTACAGATAACGTTTTGTATAACTGGTTTGAGCCCATTCGTGGGTCAACCTTATAAAAGTCTGTAATTCCATAACCATGATAAGAATAATTAGGCATGTTGTTTTCAAGCACAGGCGTTAGCCAAAGCTGTGTTACGCCTAAGTCGTTTAAATAGGGAAGCGCGTTTATAACGCCTTGAATATCACCACCGTGGCGCCCACCTTTTATACTCGGGTTTGCTGCTTCTAACATGTTTGGTACGGTATCGTTTTCTTTATCACCATTAGCAAAGCGATCGGGGTTAATTAAATAAAGCGTATCGGCTGATGTAAACCCTTGACGCTGAGCGCTGTTTTTATCTCGATCAAGAAGTGGGAACTCAAAGTTATTGCTCGTTTCGCTGCTATTAAACTTAAGCGTTCCGGCTTTAGCGGCGTCGGTAATGGTAATATTTAAAAATACATAATTTGGATTATCGGTACGGGTTACTTTATTTAACTTAACGCCGTTGTATTTAGCTAATTTAATGTGCTCGTTTGCAATGTTTTGCTCATGAACCATGATGGTAATCGTGTTTTTGTTCATGCCAACCCACCAATTAGCTGGCTCAACGTCAAGTGCGTAGCTAATGGTTGGTAAAGTACAGGCACTTACAAGTAAAAGCTTTTTTAAAAGTTGCATCATCAGGCCTTTTTAATTTTTGCTAAAAAATCTTTATGAGTGGGTAATTGATCTACCGTTGAGTTAATAAGCGTTTTTAGTGTTGAGAATAAATCGTTTAGTTGTTCACAACTGAGTGAGTCAACGATGTTGTTGTAATCCTCGGGAATAAGACCTTGTCCAATACACACCTGCTGCCAAGCCACTTCTGCAAATAGCTCGTCGTTTTCGCGCACTACCTTGCCTGTTTGCCTAAATAAATCTATTTTATGAGCTAACGATTGAGGTATATCCATTTGCTTACATTGGCGCCAAAATGGCGAGTCTTCTCGTTCGGTTAATTTGTAATGCAAAATAATGAAGTCGCGAATATGTTCTATTTCAGTAACACTTTGCTTATTAAATTCAGTAACAAGCGCATCACTAATGCCATTATGAGGAAATAACTTAATTAAACGTATAACAGCACTTTGAATTAAATGAATACTGGTAGACTCAAGCGGCTCTAAAAACCCACTTGAAAGCCCCACTGCTACCACATTTTTATGCCATTGCTTTAAGCGTCGCCCAGTTTTAAATTTTATTAAGCGAGGATCTGTTGTAGGTTCACCCGGTAAGTTATTAAGTAAAAGTGCAGTCGCGCCCTCGTCAGATAAATATCGACTGCAGTAAACAAGCCCGTTTCCTGTTCTATTTTGCAACGGTATTTGCCACTGCCAGCCTGCGTTATGTGCAATAGAACGCGTATAAGGCCTTAATTCGTCACTTCCTGTTGATTGCACTGCTACGGCGCTATCGCATGGTAAATAATGCGACCAATCAACAAAGCCTGTATTAAGCGTTTGCTCAATTAAAAGTGCACGTTGCCCCGTACAATCTATAAATAAATCTCCCTCTATTTGGCTATTATTATCAAGCGTTAGACTGTTAATTTGGCCTGTATTTGGGCACTGAGTAACACGCTCTATTTTTGCATCGATGTGTTTTACACCGCGTGATAATGCCAGTTTTTTAAGGTACTCAGCATATAAGGTCGCATCAAAATGAAAAGCGTAACTTATCCCAGGTAGCTGTGTATTAGGAATAGCGCTTAGTGGTGCAAACTTGTGCTTTTTAGCTGCTTGGTAATTAAGTGAAAAATCCCATAAAGAATCCTCACTACCACTAATTTGTCCTTTTACCCAAAAGTTATAAAAGTCACAAAACGGAAAGCCTTTACCAAACGAGCCAAACGCATGCATGTAACTATGTGATGGTGTTTTCCAGTTTTCGAACTCAATGCCAAGTTTTATAGAGGCATTAGTAGCATTTATAAAGTCTTGTTCATTAATACCTAACGCATTGTTGAGCTGAATAATAGGCGGAATGGTCGCTTCACCAACGCCAATAGTACCAATACTGCTGGATTCTATAAGGGTAATGTCAATTACTTTACCTAACACTTTATTAAGTAGCGCTGCTGCTATCCAACCAGCGGTCCCACCGCCCGCAATAACAACGTTTTTTATTGGTTTCATAGTATTGCCCACTTGTACAAGCCAATGCTTTGTTAAGTTTGATAAAATTTAGATAAAGTAGCTATAAAAAAGCCCTTGTAAAATAAATTACAAGGGCTCCTACACACAACGTTTATTATAGCTTGTAACTAAAGCCCAATAAGAACGTACGACCATAATCTTGGTAGTCACGTACTTGTAGCGCGTTATCGCCACTTAAAGTGGTAAACGGTTCTTCAGTAATATTTTGTACTTGGAAGGTTACATTTAAGCCATCTAAGCTATCAACACCTGCTTCGCCAAAATCAAAACCCAATTGTGCATCCCAAATTGTTTCACCTTTAATGTCAACTTGAGTTGCAGCAAGGCCTAATCCATTTACGTTACCTTTAAAGTCACTACGTTTACGCATACTTGTACGCGCTTGGAGGCCATTACGCTCGTAGTAAACAGTCAAGCTATCTATTTGGTCAGATAAGCCAACAAGTTCATATTCATTCCCATTTTGATCTTCAACGTCTTGCTCAATGCCTGTATGGCTTGCAATTAAACCAAAGCCATCAAGTGAAGAATGAAATACGTTAAACGGTAGCGCAAGTGAAAGCTCGTAACCCCATAGGTCACCGCCGCCACCATTTACTTTACCATTACCAGTACCTGAAGAAGTTGCTGGTATTTCACCCGTTGCAGGGTTAGCTACGCCAGACATATCGACTGCGTAAGTACCATCAAATATCCACTGGTTGATATCTTTATAGAAAACCGCAGCAGAGAAGTAACCTTCTGCATTAAAGTAATTTTCGTAACTGATATCAAAGCCTGTCGCTTCTTTTGGCTCTAGTTTAGGGTTACCACCTGAAATGCTCCAAAAGTTGCCATTATCATCTGGTTGTTGCCCGTAAGATGCATTGATTGACGCATTCATATCGTTTAACAATGCGCGTGAAATAGTTTTAGCAGCACCAAAACGTAACGTTTGTTCTTCGTCAATTGCAAACGATAAGTTAATGCTTGGTAAAACGTGGCTGTAGTCGTGACTTACATCTGTTGGTGTAACAACTACGAGACCGTCTACTGTGTTAGCAGCTGAACCCTGTGAAGACTGTTCAGTTTTAACATAACGAACGCCCACATTACCTGTTACCGGAATTGATCCAATTTCTGCGTTAATATCGGCTTGAACAAAGAAGGCAGTTACTTTTTCTTGGACTGTCCACGACTGTGTTTTATGTTTTTGGTCTGTAAGGCTCTCTTGAAGTAAATCATAGTAGCCATCGTTTATTAGGGCACGAGTATCGTAGGCAATCATATCGCCCATACCAATGAAGTCTAAGCTAGCTGAACCTAAACGGTACTGCTCTGGAACCGAAACCATACCTGGGTTAGATAGAGAAAAATCTTTAAGTGTTAAAAAATAACCTTCAGATAACTTTGATTTTTCACGGTCACGATAAGACATACCAAATTTAACAGCATTAACGTATTCGTTGTCTAGAATTTTAGTTGCAGCAAGTTTTAACGTGGTTAGTTCATCATTCACTTCTGGCGCATTGATGAAACCATCTTGTGCTGTATTTTGAAATGGTGTGTCAGTTAAACCATATTTGTCATTAAGGGCTTTACTTCCACCCCACGATAACGGGCCACCTAATTGAATTAGGTTATAGTCACTGTAATCTAGCTCATGAGAAAATTGTGCACCGGTATTACCACCATCAAGCATATAACCAATGTTGTCAGCAACACCATTAGCATCACCTCGACCTGTGCCTGAATAACTTTCAATGCTCCATAGCTGACGTTCAACCTCAGAGCGGCTAATATCAAACTCTGTGCTCCAACTGTCGTTAATATCGTATTTTGCATTAAAACCAAACTGCGTTAATTCAGCTTTTCGTTCTTGATGATCGTTACGAACAACAACACGCTGACCTTCAGTCACAGCACTTGTGATAAATCCAGTTTCAGCATCAACTGTTGTTGAATCTGAGCTAATTGAACCTTGACCCCATGCAAATGGAATTTCGATACCGCGCAAAATTTGTTCATCTGAAAAGTCGATATAAAGCGCATCAAACGTCATATTTAATTTATCAGTCGGTGCAGCTTCTAATACAAGCATTGCTGAGTCACGCTCAAGCGTTGAAGAACGTACGTATGGTTTAGCACCACCTAAAATAGAATATGATTGACCATCTTCAGTAGTAAACTCTGGGTAACCCCATGAGTTCCAACGCTTTTCTTGGTTTGGTGAACTCATTGTGTTTAGAGCAAACGCAACACCAATGGTGTCATCTGCGAATTGGTCAATGTATGAGACCGTACCGCGGTAACCTTGATCATCACCGTCTGGATTAAGCTTACCAAAACCAGTTTGCTCAAGTTGACCATTAAACATAATTACACGTTCACCTTTACTTAAAGGTTTAACGGTTTGCATGTCGATAACACCGGCGATGCCTTCAGCTTCGATACTCGCACTTGGTGTTTTATAAACGGTAACGCCGCTCATTATTTCAGATGGGTAAAGGTCGAACTCAACGCCACGGTTATCACCAATTGATACTTGCTCACGACCATTAAATGTAGTGGCACTTTCGTTTTCGCTAAAGCCACGAACACTCACTCGGCTTGCACGACCGTCTAGGCGCTGTGCTGTTAAGCCAGGTAAACGAGCGATAGACTCAGCAATCGACGAATCAGGTAACTTACCGATATCTTCTGCAGAGATAGACTCAACGACTTCTGGTGAAAAACGTTTAGTGTTGATTGATTCTACAATACTGCCACGAAAACCTTTAACTTCGATAACTTCTACGTCATCATTTTTTAATTGTTTTTCTTCCGCTGCAGTTGCTGCAAAACTAGTGATGCCAGCAGCAGCTAACGCCAGAGTTAATATACTTGGTTTGAACATAGACATGATGTTTTCCCGTTACCCATATTGTGATACCCGCTCAATTGTTTAGTGATAGTAAACCGAGGCGAGCTTATTTTGTTGTCAGGATGGATATTAACGCTTGGTTTATTTTATTAACAAGTTTATGCATACGTATTCAAGCCTTATAAAACCAACATAAATTAACATAAACTTCACACAAAACTTAGTAACACACTGTTTTAAATGATATTAATTGGTGCAACAAATTTTATCCGAATATTACAATTATGCAAAATAGCCTAATGATTTAAACCTGCTTTAACAGCTTGTAATTATTAAGAAATAAATTAGATCCATACACCATTGGCTAAATTTAACTAATAAATATCAATGTGAAATTGGTAAGACCATTTCATGCAATCACTATTATAGTGCAATCCAGCAAAAATATGCACTTGCGAGGTGCTATGCCGTGTTACTTTTTAATTACATGCAATTGGTAAACAGATTCAATTTAATGGCAACGCTTCCTTAAAACTAAATAGACGCTTTTTGAAGTCACTCAAACATGCTTATTTTAGTGCATACGTATGCAGTCTTTTTACAGTATCTCGGCCTTCACGTATGCTTTTTGCAAATAACGTGATTTACCATAATCACATATAAGAATTTAAAAAACTGTTTGGAATGACGGAGAAAAGCATGGCCCAAAAGCAGTGGTATAAAGGTGCGGTTATTTATCAAGTTTACCCGCGTAGCTTTCAAGATAGCAACAACGACGGTATTGGTGATTTAAGAGGAATAATTAATCGTATTGATTATATTAAGAGCTTAGGTGTTGATGCTATTTGGATTTCGCCATTTTTTAAATCTCCTATGAAAGATTTTGGTTACGATATTAGTGACTACCGTGATATTGACCCTTTATTTGGCAATTTAAACGACTTCGACGAGCTTATTGGACAAGCACACGACCGCGATATTAAAATTATTATCGACCAGGTGTTAAGCCACACGTCAGATCAACATCAATGGTTTTTAGACAGCCGTGAAAATCAAAGTAACGACAAAGCCGACTGGTATGTGTGGGCTGACTCTAAAGAAGACGGCACTGCACCAAATAACTGGTTATCAATTTTTGGCGGCGGTGCATGGCAATGGGAACCACGCAGAGGGCAATACTACCTTCATAACTTTTTAACTGAACAACCCGATTTAAATTTTCATAACCCAGATGTTAGAAAAGCAGTGCTAGATAACGTTGAGTTTTGGCTTAAAAAAGGCGTTGATGGTTTTAGACTCGATGCCATTAACTTTTGCTATCATGATGCGCAGCTTCGTGATAATCCTGCAAAACCAAAAGAAAAACGCCAAGGCCGTGGTTTCAGTGAAGACAACCCTTACGCATTTCAATACCACTATTACAATAATACCCAACCTCAAAATATTGAGTTTATGCAAGATATTCGTGCGTTACTTAATAGATACCCAGGCACTGTATCACTGGGTGAAATTTCGTCAGAGGACTCTTTAGCCACTATGGCAGAGTACACACAAGGCGGTGATAAGCTGCATATGGGTTATAGCTTTGAGCTTTTGACTAACGATTATTCAAGTGAGTATATAAGAACAACCGTGCAAACCCTTGAAAAAGGAATGACAGAAGGCTGGCCTTGTTGGGCGTTTAGCAATCACGACGTTGAACGTGTAGCAAGCCGTTGGAGTCAAAATGGCGAAGTTAATTCACAGCAATGTAAAATGCTCACCGCCCTACTCGCATCCTTGCGCGGTAGCGTATGTATGTACCAGGGTGAAGAATTAGGCCTAGGGGAAGCCAACGTAGCCTTTGAAGATTTGCAAGACCCGTATGGAATAACCTTTTGGCCAAACTTTAAAGGCCGTGATGGCTGTAGAACGCCGATGCCATGGGATAATGCCGATTTACACCATGCGGGCTTTAGTGACACTAAGCCATGGCTGCCTGTAGACGAGCAGCATAAACAGCAATCAGTAAAACAGCAAACACATGATCATGATTCTATCTTAAATGCTTATCGTGAATTTATGGCGTGGCGAAAAACAAAAACCGTGCTACTTGAAGGCGATATTGAATTTATTAACACACATGAGCCTGTACTTGCTTTTTACAGAACATTCGAAAATGAAAAAATGTTGTGTGTTTTTAATTTAAGTGGCACTGAAGCATCGCTATCGATGCCAACTGAGGTATTAACAGAGTTTAGTGAGCTTAGCCACCACAAAGGGTATATAACGAACGATGAATTACTATTAGCGCCGTTTGCATGCTATTACGCAAAGTGCTAATTGATGCTAACCGCTAATTAGTTACAAAAAAGCCCATGTAATAACATGGGCTTTTTTTGTAGGTAAATTTAATGGTTATGGGTTTTACTATTGAGGTAATCGGTAAATGCAAACAACACTCCAGACATCACAAAAGTAACGTGGATTATTACTTTCCATAGTAGCTCGTCGTTTGAATGCGCCTCTGAATTTATAAACACTTTTAATAGTTCTACAGCCGATATTGCAACGATTGCGCTGATAAGCTTCATTTTCAGCCCTGAAAACCCCACTTTACCCATCCAAGATGGCTTATCTTCATGATTATCTATACCTAGTTTAGACACAAAGTTTTCGTATCCACTAAATATAATAATCAACAATAAGCCAGCAAGTAACGCTGTATCAACCAGCGTCAATATGCCTACTAGTAAATCTTGGCTTGATGCGGTAAAAGTAGCGATCCCCATTAAATAAAGTTGTTTAAAAAACTTAATTAATAACAAAATAACTGCAAACAAAAGGCCAACAAAAAAAGGCGCTAACAACCAACGTCCTTTAAAAATAAACGACTCCAATGCATGCTCTATTTTATTGGTTGATTGAATGTTTTTTTTGGGTGTAACGGGAGTGTTAGGTGTCATTTATTATTCTATGAATTTAAAAATGCGACATTAACGTATTAATTAAGCTTATACAAATAATTATAAAAAAACGGCTCATAAATAAACTTATCTTTACGATAAATATATTTCGTTATCTTTTATTTAAAATTCGATTAAATTCAGCATACCAACAGAAGCGTTCTGCTTGGACATGTTTGTTTAATAGCGACAATCACCGCTATAAAACCATTTTTAGGAATAAACGAATGAAAAAAGCATTACTTGCATCACTTACAGCGTCTCTATTTGCAGTATATGCAACATACTCAGTAGCAGACGATACACCAGTAGCATCAGCACAAATGGTAAAAGAGTACACTGAGATGTGCGTTAACTGGGCTAAAGACGACGATGTAATGAATGAAGACCTTTACGCGTATGTTTTAAATTGCGTAAATGATGAGCTTGAATCAGAAGGCTATCAAAAAGTAACTTCTGTAAAAATCTAACCCTGACTCAAAGGTATGCTTTAAGCCTGCTTTTAAGGCTAGCTATGCTTAGCTAATTGAACAGCCAAAAAGCCGTTGCGAGCACAATTACTAAGCATAAAAAAACCGGAATAGACACATGCTGTGCATTCCGGTTTTTTGTAACTATAAGGTGTTAAAAACGCGCTTTAGTTACTTTTCATCTTTTTTTGCTTTTGCTTTAGGTTTTGCTTTAGCAGGGGCTTTTTTAGCAGCAGCTTTCTTTTTAGGTGCTGCTTTTTTCTTGGCTTCTTCTACCCACTTACCTGCTTCATAATGAGCAGTCCAACCAGTTGCTTTGCCGTCTATCTCAGTCATAACATACTGCGCTTTGTTTTTACGACTGTAGCGCACAACAGCAAGATTACCATCTGGGTCTTGACCTGGTGCGTCCGCTAAATAGTAGAATTTAGGGGATATACGATCTCTAAATCGTTTTAACTCTTCAACCTTAGGTGCTCGAGTTTCACGCGATTTAGGGAATGTATTTGCAGCTAAAAATATACCTGCAGCACCATCTCGTAATACAAAATAGGCTTCTGATTTTTCACATTCTAATTCAGGAATATGAACTGGATCTTCTTTAGGCGGTGCAGCTTCACCGTTTTTTAGTAACTTACGTGTATTTTTACACTCTTCGTTATTACAGCCAAAGTACTTACCAAAACGTCCAGATTTAAGTTCCATGTCTGAGCCGCATTTATCACACTCAATAATTGGACCGTCGTAGCCTTTAATCTTAAACGTGCCTTGCTCAACAATATGCCCTTTACACGCTGGGTTGTTACCACATACATGTAACTTGCGGGTCTCATCGATTAAATACGAATCCATCGCTGTTTCACAAACGGGACAGCGCTTCATTTGCATTAATTTTTCTGTTTCTTCGTCTTCAACATCAGCGGCAACCGCTTCATCGCCCGACACTAAATTCATAGTTGTAGTACAACGTTCTTTAGGTGGTAGGTTATAACCCGTACACCCTAAAAACACCCCGGTTGAAGCAGTTCGAATACCCATTTTACGGCTACAGGTAGGACACTCTATATCAGTTTCAACCATTTCATTAAGACGCATACCACCTTGTTCTGGTTCGTCTTTTGCAATGGTTAATTGTGTTGAAAAATCAGCGTAAAACTTATCAAGTACTTGCGTCCATACACGTTCACCTTCTGCTATATCATCTAAACGGCCTTCCATTTTTGCTGTGAAATCAAAGTTCATTAAATCGGTAAAGTTTTCAACCAGACGATCGGTTACAATTTCACCCATTTTTTCAGCAAAGAAACGACGATTTTCTACCCGCACATAGCCACGGTCTTGAATTGTAGAAATGATAGAAGCATAAGTAGATGGACGACCTATTCCTCGTTTTTCTAACTCTTTTACCAAACTTGCCTCACTAAAGCGCGCTGGTGGCTTAGTGAAGTGCTGTTTAGGATCAAGTTCAACAAGTGTTAGTGTTTCTCCCACTGCAACAGCTGGGAGTGATTGATCTTCTTCGTTCTTCTTACGAACAGCTGGTTGCACTTTGGTCCAACCATCAAAACGAAGCACACGCCCTTTTGCCTTAAGCTGAAAATCGTTAGCCGCAACTGTTAAGGTTGTTAAATCGTACTCTGCAGGTACCATTTGGCACGCTACAAATTGACGCCATATTAATTCGTAAAGCTTTTTAGCATCGGCATCTACACCTTCAAGGTGTCCAGACAGCACAGTAACGCTAGAAGGACGAATCGCTTCGTGTGCCTCCTGTGCATTACCTTTAGAGCTGTAGTTAATAGGTTCTTTTGGCAGATATTTTGAGCCAAATTGTTCTGTAACGTATTCACGACACATCTCAACAGCATCTTTCGATAAGTTTGTTGAATCAGTACGCATATAAGTAATGTAACCACCTTCGTACAATCGCTGTGCTAGCATCATGGTCTTTTTAACACCATAACCTAAACGTGTACTGGCAGCTTGCTGCATTGTTGATGTGATTAAAGGTGCACTTGGGCGACTTTTACTCGGTTTTTCTTCAACATTAACAACTTTATATTCTGCACTCTCAAGGCTTTTTACCGCCTCTTTGATCTGTGCTTCATTTACAGGTTTAAATGGCTTGTCTGCTTGTTTAGTGACTTCTAAACGTAGGTCAGACTCGCTATTTTTAACATCTGCATGAATATCCCAGAACTCTTCTGGAATAAACGCTTTTATTTCACGCTCACGCTCTACGAGTAATCGTACTGCAACTGACTGTACTCGCCCTGCAGATAAACCACGCGCTACTTTTGCCCACAGAAGCGGCGATACCATAAAGCCCACAACACGGTCTAAAAAGCGACGAGTTTGCTGAGCAAATACCATGTCAGTATTTAGCTCACCCGGTGTTTCAAACGCTTGCTGAATGGCATTTTTAGTAATTTCGTTAAAAACAACGCGTTTGTATTTTTCTGGTTCGCCACCGATGATTTCTTGAAGGTGCCAAGCAATTGCTTCCCCTTCTCTATCCAAATCCGTTGCGAGGTATATTTGGTCTGCTTTTTCGGCCAGCTTTTGTAATTCTTGAACAACCTTTTCTTTACCCGGTAGGATTTCGTAATGAGGCTGCCAGCCTTTTTCAGGATCAATCCCCATACGTGCAACCAAGTTTGTGTAATCTCGTTGCTGTTTATAAGCTGCTTTCTCATCCGGTGGCATTTTACGCACTTCTGCTGGCGTTTTAGTTGCCGGCACTTTTGCTTTGCTCGAACCTGAGGTAGGTAAGTCTCGTACATGTCCAATACTGGACTTTACGATAAAGTCATTACCTAAGTATTTATTAATTGTTTTAGCCTTAGCAGGTGACTCTACAATTACTAGCGATTTGCCCATAGTTGCCTATTTCTAACCAAATATTGAAAATGTGTTTACCGCATTAGCGGTGCGAATATTTATAGGTATATCTACAAACACTAGTTGTTACAAGCTTTTAATACAAACTTTTCAGTATTTACTGAATAAACGAACAATTTTTGTTGCTAATTTAGACAAACTGGTGTTTTTAGAATAATTGCTGTGGAATATATAGAACACAAAGAAAAATGCCAACCTAAAGGTTGGCATTTTTTACGATAACTTAAACATCATCGAAAATTGTGATGCCTGTCGAGACCGTTTTACTGGCCCCTAGTTGGTTTTCAAATTCAAAAGTAATACTTAAAACCCCACTTGTTTGGTCGTTACCATCAGTCTCTCGTGAAATTAATACATCCGAGTACATCGGTTTATCTGTGTTGGTATTAGGTATTGTTTCACTGTGACTAATAATTGACAGATCGCCATTGCTCGTTGTTAAAGACACTACCGTGTTTGCAGGTAATGGATTACCAAATTCATCTGTGTAGTGAATACGAACAGCCATTGATGTTAAACCAATGTCCACGGTAAGTGTTTCAGGGTCTGTTTCGTCAGGGTCATTAGGATCGAAATCTGGGTTATCGATTTCAACATTGTTGACAGAAAGGTCTATTGCAGCAACATCACAACGCTCAGTTACATCGGACTCTTCTAACTCTACAAAAGTTCTGTTACCAGATACTGAGCTTGAACAATCCGCAGGAACGAATACTTCAAATGGTGCTGGTAATGCATCCGTTTTAACCACAGAGAAACGTACATATGGTTCATCGCCTGACATAACTAACTCAATGTTTTTACGAACCTCAACCAACTCACGTGAACATTCGCCTGCAGCATTTGCAGCTTCGCTACATAATAACCCATTGTATAGGCCGTCAGCGGCATCGTAGATACCGTCGTTGTCTAAGTCACGCCACGTTTCGTTATGGCCACCACGTGAGTTTAACTCTGAACACGCATCTGATACAGGGTCGTAATCATCGCCGCGTGCATCACTACAATCCGCTTTATCAAAGCTGTTATTTTCGTTGTGATCAATAAAGGCTTCTGGTAAATCGTAGCTAGCGTAGTACTCGCCAATATCAAATAAACCATTCGTACGCTTTATATCATCAGTTGATTGCTCATCAACAAAATTCTCTTGACCTTTAGTAACTGCAAGCACACTTACGCGCCCGCCCATTACTACGCCATTTTCGTCATTTTTAGCGCGGGTAATACCATTAATACACGGTGCAGCTGCGCCAAAGTAAGGGTCACAGTTAATTTGGCCTGTTTTAGGATTGATACCCTCAGTTGTAGACGCATTACCGTCGATATCGCCTATTCTGTTGCCCCATTTGTAATCTTCAAATGGGCGGTCACCTTGAGAGCGCCATGTAACAACACAGGTTGCATCAGTTGTTTTACATGTTTCTTCGTTGCTTGAAGAACCAACCACACCGGCTTCTGAAAGCACTGTAGCTTCAACACCGTCACCGTTGTAATTATTAAACTGGTCACCAAAAAATACAGTTAAATCGGTTATGATACCGTTGTAGTAAAGCGAGTTAGTGTTAAATGTTGTTGGGCTTAAATCAAAGCTGTTTTGATCAGTTACACCCGAGGCAAGTGTAAGCTGAGCAGAAACAGAACTAATTTGCTCAGAAAGTGGGATCAGGTTTAATGTACCCTCTGGGCAAATTTCATTGCTAGGATCAGTTTGGCACAATTGGAAGTCATCAACCCAACACGTTAAATCATCACCCTCTGGAAGTGCTTTAACATCGTCTTTAGACACATAACACGCTTTTACAACTAAAGGCCCAGGCACAATACCTGACGTTACTGTCGTTTGTACCAAACCTTCGTTATCTGTGTTGCCACTGGTAAGCGTTAAATTTGCAGCGCCTACCGAATCTGTTAGTTTAAAGTCAATTCGTTGCTGAGAAGACGCTATATTGTCAGCATCTAAAAGTTTAAAAGTAACGATTGATTGAGTTGGAAGGCCACCTTCGCCTGGTGGAAGCGCAATAAATGTTTCGCTTACATCCACAAATTGAATAGACTGTACTGCAGAACTTTCCACGGGTATAACCGTTGATTCAGTAAAGTTTTGTCCGCCTGTTTCAACAGTAATAGTTACATCATCGTCAATGTTACACCCTGTTGCTCTGTAAGTTGCGGTTGCAATACCATTTGACGATTTTACGCTGTCATCAATGACTGACTCACCAGCAATCGCACAGGTAGAGCTAAATTCAACGTCAGTAGCCGTTAAGTATAAATTACCATCTTCGTCTGTAAGCGTTACTTCAATTACAGTACTACCACCTGCTTTAAGTGGTATTACACTACCGTCATCATTGGTGTTCAAGCCGTTATCAACGCTAAGCGTTAAATTTGCAATACCCACAGCAAAGTTTAAAGATGCACTTTCATCGAGAGCCGTTGCCGTAACGGTTCCTGCGCCGCCAGTATTGCCCGGTTGCAGCTTCAATAATGCAATACCAAAGTTATCAGTTAAAGCAGTGCCCGATGAAGGTAAAATTGTACCTAAATTCGTTTCAATATTTACGAGTGCGTTTTTACTGCCTTCGCCACTTTGTTCATTAGTGACTTCTACAAATAGCTCACCCAATTCAGAAGATGAAATACTGTTGGTCACAGTACATCCAGATGCTGCAGATAAAGGGTCTAATTTAACATTGCTTCGGTTATCATCCCAATCAGCATTACAACCTGTTAGTAGTTTAATAGATACCGAAAATTGCGCTTCATCTTGCGCTGCACCATCACCCGATGAGTAAAAGACAGCCGTGTTGCTAACGCTCGTACCACTTGCTGGAGCGTAACTTGCTACAACTTGGCCAGCACCCGTTGCTACACCACTGCCCAATGTGACGCGAGCTTCACCTGAGTCATCAGTAATTGCCGTGCCAAGCTCTGGCGTTATAACGCCCGTAAAATTGGTATTAAAAGAAATGAGTTTATCCGCAACAGCAACACCATCTGATTTAAGTGTAGCAACAACAACACCAACGTTATCCGCAGTTACAGGGTTAGCACTGTTAAATTTATCACCATTTTGGTCAACAATTTGGACTTCTAAAGTTGTTGAGCCACTCACACCCGTGTCGTCACCTTGGCCACCTGTTGATTGAAATGCAAACGTGGCTGTATACGTTTCATCATCGCCATTGTAGGTGGCAGTAACTTCACCAGCGCCTGCCTCAGAGCCTGCACTTAACTCGATTGTTGCTATGCCATCGTTTTGTGTCAGGGCTGAATCAGGGTTTAAAACCCCTATATCGTCAGCCAACGTAAAGGTAATGCGTTTACCAGCAACAACAGCGCCATCATTGTCTTTTAGGGTTGCACGTAAATCTAATGCCGCAGTATTCGTCACGCTATTTGATTTAGTTGCGTCTGCTTGAGAGTACCCTTGTAGCGTTAACGTGTAAGTTGTTGTATCTGTGTCCGTATCAGTGTCACCAACTGTACCGCTTTTTTCAATTGATCCACCGCCACCACAGGCTGTGAGTAATAAACTGAGCAATAAAATGCCGAGTAGTCGCATTAAAGGCATGAACCTCTCCCTAGCGTTGTTATTATTAACAATATGTTGTTTACCTCATATTAACCTATAACTTAGTCTAAAATCACAGTTTTTTATTACTTTTTTGTACAAAAATATTTCGTGTAAATACTAATTTTTTCTGTAGTAAATAATTTCTTACTGGTAGTCTATGGCAAATTTATAAAAAGTAGATTCGGTGTATGTCAAAAATCGGTACGTTAAGTTTAACTACTCGCATCATGATTGGTATGGTGCTTGGTGTTACAGTTGGTTTTATATTTCAAGCAATCTTAGCTGGTCAAGACGATTATCTAATCCCTCTTGGATTATTCTCTTTGCCAATTAAAGCCTTTTTTGTTGACGGCATTTTTCATGTGGGTGGGCAAATTTTTATTGCCAGCCTAAAAATGCTCGTTGTTCCTCTTGTTTTTGTGTCCTTGGTATGTGGTACCTGCAGCTTAAGTGACCCTAAAAAATTAGGCCGATTAGGTGGAAAATCGATTGGCTTGTATTTGATTACAACTGCAATCGCTATAACGGTGGCTATGACTCTTGCCTTATTATTTAACCCAGGTGAAGGCATTGGCTTGCCATCTCAAGCAAGTTACGATGCGAAGGAAGCTCCGACCCTCGCTCGTGTTATTATTGATATGTTTCCAACCAACCCGTTTGAAGCAATGGCAAAAGGCAACATGTTACAAGTGATTGTATTTGCATTACTATTTGGTATTGCTATGGCTTTAAGTGGCTCAGCAGGTAAACGTGTTGCAGCCGTTTTTGAAGATTTAAACACCGTTATCTTAAAGTTAGTAACGTTACTAATGAACATTGCCCCTTACGGTGTGTTCTTTTTAATGGCCAAACTATTTACTACGATTGAACTTAATTTGATTGTAAGCTTAGCTAAATACTTTGGTGTTGTTGTATTAGCGCTATTGTTTCATGCCTTTGTAAACTACACCTTATTATTAAAGCTCTTAACCGGCTTAAACCCTGCCACTTTCTTAGCAAAAATGAAACACACGTGTTTATTTGCCTTTAGTACATCAAGCTCTAGTGCAACCATGCCAATAACACTTGAAACTGCAACTAAAAAGTTAGGTGCTAGTAATTCTGTCGCATCATTTACTATTCCGCTCGGTGCGACTATTAACATGGACGGCACTGCAATCATGCAAGGTGTTGCTACGGTATTTATTGCACAGGTTTTTGCAGTTGATTTAACAGTATCGGATTACTTAATGGTAATATTAACAGCTACGCTTGCGTCTGTAGGAACGGCGGGTGTACCAGGCGTTGGTTTAATTATGCTAGCAATGGTGCTTAACCAAGTTGGTTTACCGGTAGAAGGAATCGCCATAATTATTGGTGTAGACAGACTATTAGATATGACTCGTACTGCTGTAAATGTTACAGGCGACTGTATGGTTACTTGCGCGGTTGCTAAAAGCGAAGGTGAGTTAGATGAAGCTATATTTAACGACCCTAACGCTGCAAAAGATTTAGAGGATTACCATAAGTCGATTGACTAATGGCCATGCAGTTTTAAAGCTATAAAAAAACCCTGATAGTTATCAGGGTTTTTTATGCGTAACACTTTATGCCGTACTTAAGGATTTAGTGATTTAAACTTAGACAGCAAGTTTATGCCTATTTTATTAACGCCACTACTTAATCCAAGCGCAAATTTATCGCTTAGTCCTTTTTTTACTTTGTATTTTATTTTGTATATTTGACGTTCGCTTTGCTGTTCAAGTAATGCATCGTCGCTTGTTTTAATTACGTCAACTAATCCTTTTTCTATTGCTTGCGTTGCAAACCAATGTTCACCCGTTGCAACTTGGTCTATATTTAAACTTGGGCGCTGTGAACTGACAAACGTTTTAAATAAATCATGAGTTTGTTCAATTTCATCTCTAAATTTTTCACGCGCTTTGTCTGTGTTTTCACCAAACAAGGTCAAGGTTCGTTTGAATTCTCCTGCGGTAATTTGTTCAAACTCAACATCATTCTTTTTCAAGATTTTATTAAAATTTGGAATTTGTGCTATCACACCAATTGAGCCAACTATTGCGAAAGGCGCTGCCAATATTTCATCAGCTACACAAGCCATCATGTAACCACCACTCGCTGCTACCTTATCGATTGACACACTCAGTGGTATACCTGCCGATTTAATGCGTTGCAATTGCGATGCAGCAAGCCCATAGCCATGGACTACCCCACCACCACTTTCTAAGCGAATGAGGACTTTATCTTTTTTAGGGTCTGCAATTGAAATAATTGCCGTAATTTCTTCTCTTAAACTTTCAACTTCATGTGCATCCATGCTGCCAATAAAATCAACAACATAAAGGCGAGGTTTTGAGCCTTCTTTATCTGACTTTTTGTCGAGCGCTTTTCGCTCTTTATCGTGCGCTTTAAGTTCTTTTTTACTTAATGTATTTAGTAAAAAATCCTCTTTAAGCTCACTCAACTGAGCCGACACATCATCAATTTGTATTTCACCCTTTTTTGCTTTTGGCTTCACAGCAGCGCCAACAAGCATCATTAAAATAACTCCTATCGCAATAACAAAGGTAACTGTTTTGGCGAAAAACAAACCGTACTCGTATAAAAATTCCAACTGGTTTCTCCGATTTTAAATTTACGCTAATTTATCATGCTTTTAAGCAAAAAAAAGCCACTTTAAAGTGGCTTTGTACTAGATATATTTTAGAGTGTATATTTAATCAGTAACAACATCACTGTTTGTTACTAATAACATACGACCGCGCGTTGCTAAATAAACAGCAACTTGCATTTGCATTTCAGCATTTGCAGCAGCACTCCCCTCTACAGTAGAAGACTGAGCAGCATCTTGAGCAGGTGTTAAAATAGAACCATGATGACCCTTAGAAAATTTAACTAAGTAGCTAGCCGGTGCTTCTGTCATTGCTTGCGTTGTACTTACCGTTTCTAATCCCATAAAGTTAGCAAGTGGAATTGTACCAGAAATAGGATTGTTAGCTGCCATTGGTGGAATAACTTGATCTGGCTTGTTTTCACCGCCGTCGCCCACTACAACATTCGTATAAACAGGTGTACCTAACGCTTGTACCGCCGCTGCGTAATTAGTTGGATCGCCACTGTCTAATGCTGTTTGAGAAGCAAACGCAAACTGCGTAAACACGCCTTGGATATTAGTAAGCTTAGCTGTTTCGCCTGCAGTTGTTATAGAAGTAATATACTCGTTATAACCACACGTTAAATATGCTTCCATATCTGGCAACTCAGCACCACAGTTAGAAACAGCATCACCTTGCAAGAAGGCGTTAAATTCATCAGCTTCAGTCGTACCAGCTTGAGAAAGTACAGAGCCTTGGATAAACGGACCAAATGCTGCTGATTCTAATAAGAAGCTAGCTATACCACCGCCGCCACTTGCCAGAGCCACTGTATTTACATTAAATAATGGGTCAACAGTAGGCGCTAATGGATTATTAGCCTGTGCAATAAATGCAGGAGCAACAATAGAACCCAATGAATGCCCTATGTATGTTACATCTTGGCTGTTAATAGTTGCATCTTGTAAAAAGTTTAAGCCTAAACGTAAACCTAATAAATCAGCTGCTGATTGGCGTAAGCTATCACGTGCAACTAATAAAGAGCTTAAATTCATGTAGCTAAGTACTGAACCGGTCGTTGCATTAAAGTCATCGTTGCCGTCACCGTCTACATCAACACCACGTTCACCATGACGAGGGTGGTCTATTGCAACCGTTGCAAAACCTTGAATTGAAAGTTGAGCCGTTAGTGCAAGCATACTCTCTTTATTAGTTGTAATACCGTGCTGCATCATAACAACAGGCCAACCGCCTTCAGGCATCTCAATTGCTGGCAACTGTAACTGTGCACGTACACCGTTAATGATTGGTAAAATTGGTTTTGTCACCTGTACTGGTACGTTAGCCATACTTTGTACTTTAGGGATTGAGTTATATTTTGTTAAATGACGTGTGCTGTCGATACCTAGGTCACGTAACTGTCCACCACTAAGCGCTGAACATAACCCATCATTTTCACTGATAGGATCAGTTGGGAATGCATCACCTGCAACTGCTTTGTAACCTTGAAGTGCTACAGCGTTATCACACATACCTTGCCAGTATGTATCGTTTAAATCGCTAATATCTGTACCAGTTGGCGTACCAAGATACATAGGTAACATAATGCTACCTTTTTGGTATTGAACGCCTGAAAACGCAGCAGATACTGTTACACCCTGAGATGCAAACACTTGTTGCACATTGACCATAGGTTGTTCAGGTACTTGCAATGCTGGTGTAGGCAAAGCATCGTTTTGTAAACTTGCAGCCAATAAGTTTTTAATTGTGCCAAGTACTGGACCCGCTGACTGAATCGTCATCGCGCCAGAAAAAATAATATCTTCCTTTGAAATATCACCAGAGCTCACAACTACGTTCTCGTAACTATTAACTGCACCTTGTAATGCAAGTTGAGAATCAGTAATTAATGGCGCTTCTTGCTTAACTAAGCCATAAGTAGATGACGGCGCAATAGAACGCCCCATAGAATCTTTAAGGCCTGTGGTTAATACATTAATGTACGAACTACCTGCTTTAAAAGGCTTTAGAGGAATAATAGCGACGGCATTTCCTGAAGCTTGAGTAACAAAGTCAACACCGAATGTTAATTCGCCAACAAGCTTACAAGCTGCACCAGCTGGAGCAACAGAACATTCTGCATCTGTCAGACTTGCGCCCATTATTACTTCAAAAATTCTTACGCTACCAGGTGTTCCAGCTGACGCTTCGTCAAGTGAAACATTTGGTGGAAATGTCAAATCAACTTTATAAGGAACTTGAGACGACCAGCCGTCCAGTGCGCCTAATGCTAACTGAGGATCAGCATATGCAGCACGCGGGATAGATACATTGTCGTCATCTAATTCACCTGGAATATTTAAAGTACCATCTTGGGTACCGCTCATTAATAAATCATTGGGAACAGAAATTACACCGTTAGCAGGGTCAAAGCTAACCGTGGCCATAGGTACAACTGTAGCGGTTTCATTCTTAACATCTTCTAACGTTTCTCCGCCGCCACAACCTGCTAAAGCAGCAGTGACCGAGAGTGAAAGTAGCATTTTCTTCATATTGGTGACTCCGAACATATTTTATTTTTATAGTGTGTTTAATCAGTGTATCAAGTTAAAACAATGTAATCAGATTATTAATGAGACATTAGACCAGTTAAACTTAACGTAAAGTTTCTTTTTTCGCCACCTAATTTTTCAATAAATTCGATTACTTGTCGAATTGCTATGTTAAAATCAGAAAAAATCTATCAATCGGTACTTTTATGCACACTTATCAAGCAGCTGAAAATGCATTAAACGATAAAGTTATTTTAATCACTGGCGCAGGCGATGGTATTGGCCGAGTAGCAGCCATTACTTATGCAAAGCATGGTGCGACTGTCATTTTATTAGGTAAAACAACAAATAAACTTGAATGCGTATACGATGAAATTGTGAATGCAGGTTACCCAAAACCTGCGATTGTGCCAATGGATTTAAAAGGCGCAACAAAACAAAATTATCGTGATCTTGCTGCAACTATTGAGAATCAGTTTGGTCGTTTAGACGGACTTTTAAATAATGCTGGCATATTAGGCTCTCTAGGGCCACTAGAACATTTTTGTTCATCTACGTTTGAGAACATCATGAAAGTTAACGTGACAGCTCAAGCAATGATCACCAAAGCATTATTCCCCGTGATGCGTAAATCAGACAATGCTTCTATTGTTTTCACTTCATCTGGTGTTGGTCGTAAAGGCCGTGAGTTTTGGGGACCCTATGCCATCTCTAAGTTTGCAGTTGAAGGTATGATGCAAACGTGGGCTTGTGAAGTAGGTAAAACCAACATTCGCGTAAACTGTATTAATCCAGGTGCTACACGCACATCTATGCGCGCATCGGCATACCCTGGCGAAGATAGAGATAAGTTGGCAACACCTGAAAGCATTATGCCGACCTATTTATATTTAATGAGTGATGATTCAATTGCAGTCAATGGCGAGTCATTAGACGCACAAATAAAAAAGTAACAGCTGTTTACTTTTATTAACCTCAATAAAAAAGCCGCAAATAATGCGGCTTTTATACAAAACGTCAAAATATCACTTACGCTTAGTCGACTTAACACGTTGGTTGTGCTTTTTAACCGCTTTACGAATTTGATTAATTTTAGCGCGTTTATCTTTGCGTTTTTCAGGCATAACTGAAAGTTTAGTTTGCGTTTCACGACCTAACTTAACCGTTTTACGCAAGTAGTTAACGGTTTCTAAGTCGTATTCAACCCAACCACCTTGTGGCACACGCTTATCTAGCTCTAGCTTACCGTAACGAATACGGATAAGACGCGACACTTCAACGTCTTGAGATTGCCATAAACGACGAACTTCGCGGTTGCGCCCTTCGTTTAATGTCACATTAAACCAGCGGTTAATTCCTTCACCACCTAGCGGTTTTATATTTGTGAATTTTGCTGGACCATCTTCAAGCTCAACACCACGCATCAGGTTTTTAAGTGTCTCGTTTGTTACTTCACCAAACACACGCGAAGAATATTCACGCTCTACTTCATAACTTGGGTGCATTAAACGATTGGCTAATTCACCATCGTTGGTAAACAACATTAAGCCTGACGTATTCACATCCAGTCGGCCTACAGCTATCCAACGATCGCCATCAATACGAGGAAGTCTGTCAAATACAGTACGACGACCTTCTGGGTCTTTACGTGTACTCAACTCTCCCTCGGGTTTGTTGTACATAATTACACGGCAAATTCTGTCAGCTTTTTCTTCAATTTTTACGGTATGACCGTCAACACGAATTAAATCGGTTTCTTCAACGCGGTCACCGAGTTTAGCTACTTTGCCATTAACACTAACACGGTTAGCGTCAATGTATTTTTCCATTTCACGACGCGAGCCTACACCAGCTCTGGCTAGGACTTTTTGTAACTTTTCACCTTGTATATTCATTCGGATGGTTCTCTCACAGAAGGATCACTTAATAACTGGTTTATTTTACTTTCTTGTTGCGCAGGTAACGCAGGTAAGTTTTCTAAACCCGTTAATGAAAAATAATCTAAAAATTGTTTAGTAGTGGCGTATAAAGCGGGCTTACCCGGTACTTCTTTGTGCCCTACCACTTTCACCCACTCTCTTTCGAGTAAGGTTTTAATTATATTCGAACCCGTTGTTACACCTCTTACTTGCTCTATTTCACCACGCGTAATGGGTTGACGATAAGCAATAAGTGATAATGTTTCCAATAAAGCACGTGAGTATTTAGGAGCTCGTTCTTGCCATAGGTTACTCAACCAAGGGCTCAAACTACTACACGCCTGAAATCGATAACCACTACCAACTTCAACAAGGCGAATACCACGGGTTTGAAAGTGTGTTTGTATTGTTTCTATAGCATCGTTTACACGTGACATAGAAATTGCAATATCCACTAAAACAGTGTCTTTAATATGGCGTTTACTTATGGGTTTGTCTGCAACAAAAATCGCAGCCTCAATGATTTCAACCAACTGCTCATCACTAATTCGCCGCCCAGCCATATACACTCTTAATAAATAAAAATACACAGCCATCTATTATGACAGAACAACCACTAACTAGGAAAATATATCTGGCAATTATCTAAAATTAGCCATAAAAAAAGCCAGTTAAAATAACTGGCTTTGATTTTTATGTTCTGAATTTTAATTAGCTGTGTTTAATTGACTCTAACGCTTCGTCTTCAGCTACAGATTTACCATATTTATTTATGTAGCCCATAAACTCATTTTTACTAATTCGCTTGTCTTCGTTTTTGTCCATATAACCAAAGTGATTTGAAATATCGTCGTCATTGCCTTCAACAACTGATATGTAACCATTACTATCGTTATCTAAACTGGCAAAACTACTTTCAATTTTGTCAAATTTTGCAATTTCAGCTTTAAAGGCTGATTCACTTACATCACTATCGGTTGCAACCTTGCCAGTGTTTAACTGCATGTAAGCATTAAATTCTTTACGACTAATTTCTTCATCCATATTGGTGTCGATATTTGAAAAGTGACCCCAAATATTATCGTCGTCAGCTTCAACTTTTGAAATAAAACCATCACTGTCGTTGTCTAGGCTTGCAAAGTCGCTGTCTATTTTATCAAGACCTTGATTAGATGCGCAGGCTGCTAAACTTAATGTTGCTAGAATAGTTGTTGCTAATGTTAACTTTTTCATAAGACGTGTCCTTCGTTGTTAATAAATGTCACAACAACTAATACAAGTCTGGTGCCAAAATAAAATAAATATAAATTTCAGTATTTTACAGAAATCCTGTGTATTATTTATTCTATTTTCAATACGTTAGCCTTGAAACCTTTTCAACCAACCTTGTAAATTTTGCAAAAAAAAAGCCCAGCTTTAAAAGCTGGGCTCTCATTAATTTTGTTGTGCTAATTAAATTGCAGCGTTTTGATAACGCTTAACAAAGTCAGTAACTTTCTGACCGTTACATTTAAGCGAGTTTAAGTTACCGATTTTTTGGCGTACTGGCGCTAAACCTTGCTTTAATGCAGTCATACATAATTGAGTTTCTTGTTGAGCATCTTTAGCAAACACTTCTACTTTGTTTTCAGTTATGTTGTTTGTTGAATCTTTCTTTGCAATATCACGAATATCTTGGCCGTTACACATGATGCTTTGTGAGAAGCGTGATAAGTATACATTGTGCTTAGCTGCTAATTTACGTGCCGCAGAAAAACCTTCGTTTGCGCTTAATACACACAGCTTAGACTCAATTGAGCTGTCTTGGCTGAAGTAAGTGTTACTTTGAGCTGAAACAGAAGAAGATGCTAATAATGTTGCCGCTAAAAATAATTGTGCTTTCATGAGAGATCCTATGTGAACGAGTTTGCCAATGAATTTGCGCGCATTATATAGCCAATTTTAAGCAGATCAATTGAATTTTTTATTTATTTTATAAATTAATACAACATTAACAATGTTTAAACTTTCACCAGCATTTGATCAACATTTGCGCAGCTATTTTGTCATTTCAGACATGTTATGTAAGCTAAATTACTGATACAATTTGCTATCAAAATGAGAACAAATTTAAAGGTAAATCGAATGAAAGTGATTTCTTTCAATATCAATGGTCTGCGTGCTCGTCTTCACCAATTACAAGCTGTTATTGATAAACATCAACCAGACGTAATTGGCTTGCAAGAGATTAAAGTTCATGATGAAGCGTTTCCATTAGACGATGTTCAAAAAATGGGGTACCACGTCTACTTTCACGGTCAAAAAGCACATTACGGCGTAGCTATGTTATGCAAAAAAGAGCCAAAATCGGTCTTAAAAGGGTTTGCTACCGACACAGAAGAGTCGCAAAAACGCATGATCAGTGTCACTATTGAACAAGATAACGGCCGCGACATTACCGTTATGAATGGTTATTTCCCGCAAGGCGATAACATCAATCACGAAACTAAATTCCCCTATAAACGTCAATTTTATAAAGATTTGATGACACATCTAGATACAAACCTCACTCCCGATCAGGATGTAGTTGTTATGGGCGACATAAATATATCACCTACAGATTTAGACATAGGTATTGGTGAGGTCAACGCTAAACGCTGGCTAAAAACAGGTAAGTGCTCTTTCCAGCCAGAGGAGCGTCAATGGCTATCAACACTTTTAGATTGGGGATTTAAAGATACCTTCAGAGAACTCTATCCTGATGTTAACGATCAATACTCATGGTTTGATTACCGCTCTAAAGGCTTTTTAGATAATCGCGGCCTGCGAATTGATGTTGTACTTGCAACTCAATCACTTGCTGAGCGTTGTATTGAGTCAGGAATTGATTATGAGCTGCGCGCAATTGAAAAACCATCAGATCATGCGCCAATTTGGTCAACGTTCAAGTAGCTATAATGTTAAACACTGAAATACAAGGGCTGATGTGGGTCCTTGTACTTGCTATTGCGATTTTTAGTTTTGACAAAAACACCTATAAATCGCTTTATAAAACATCTGCTAGGCAAACAGGTGTATTAGCCTGTGCGCTTGTATTTGCACTACTGTGGCGTATTAAAGCCGGTATTTTAACTGGCCTTGACCTGCACATACTTGGTATTACTGCAGCCACCTTAATATTAGGCTGGCGGCTAACCATTTTGAGTAGCCTACTGGCAAGTGCCTTGTTGTTTTCATTTGAGCAGGTTAGTTTTAACCTTTTACCTGTACAGATACTTATTGGCGCTTTTATTCCCATATTATTGAGTTATTTAAGTTTTGTTGTGTGCTATCACTATTTACCTAAGCATTTTTTTGTTTATATATTTGTTTGTGCCTTCATAACAGCTGGGTTTATAGCGTGCATAAAGATATCTTTAGGTGCCCTCTTTTACTTCTCTTTAGGTGAGTATAATTGGCAAGAACTTGCCGACAATTACGTTTATTTAAGTGCTATAATTTGGTTTCCAGAAGCCATGTTGAACGGAATGGCCATCACCATTTTAATTACATACCGTCCCCACTGGGTTAAAACTTTTTACGACAAGGATTACCTAGACTCATGAGTCTTGAATATCAATGCCCTTTATGTAGCAAATCGCTAGCAAAAACTCAAAATACACTGCGTTGTGAAAGCAACCACAGTTTTGATTTTGCCAAAGAAGGCTACGTTAACTTACTGCCTGTTCAAAACAAAAACTCTAAACAACCTGGTGACTCGCTTGAAATGGTACAAGCAAGGCGCACATTTTTAGAGCAAGGTTTTTATGCATTCTTACAACAAGCACTTAGCGATATAACAAGTACTATAAAAGGTAATAATATTATTGATTTAGGGTGCGGTGAAGGGTTTTACACCCACGCTATTGCTAATAATACTCAGGCGCAAGTTTATGGTGTAGATATTTCAAAGTCAGCTATAAAATACGCCGCTAAACGTTACCCCAACTGCAGCTTTAGCGTTGCCTCAATCAGTCAAGCCCCTTTTAAAGAAGGGTTTGCTGATATTCTTATAAGTGTATTTGCACCTTTATTTACTAAAGAGCTTGATAGACTCGCTAAACCTAATGCTACGCTTGTCGTGGCCAGCCCAGGGCCATGGCATTTAAAAGAGTTAAAAGCTTATATTTACCAATCAGTAAGCGAGCATACGAAAGTAGATGTGCCTGAAGGTTTTACAGAAACTCACCAAGATTTAATCACTCAACAGGTAACACTGAGTATTAACGATGTTAGAAACCTGATAATGATGACACCGTTTGCGTGGAAATTTAGACCTGAGCACTGGGAAACACTAGAAGAGAAAGGTGAACACCATGTCACCTTGTCGTTTTATATAACGCAATTTCAAAAAGCGTGATTGTTGAAAGCGTTTATTAAAACTGTTCTTTAGTGAACGCTTTATCCATTTTTTCAAACATATCTTTAAGTAAAGTTGCAAGCTCCAAATACCGGGGCTTTTTTTCACTTAACTTAGCTTGATAACCATTAGCAACCATTTTTGTATGCAGCTCTTTGTACCAACTTAGCATGGCTGGGTCTAATGGGGTTTGTGCTCGTTTACCCAACCACAATAAACCTTGTAGAGGTAAAGATAAAAAAAACAATGCACTGGCAATCGCTTGTGGTAAAAAATCAGGACCAAGGTAGTTGAGTTGAAAAAATAATGTCAACATAGCAAGAATGGGCATAACAGTAATGGCAAGTTCTGTTGCTCTAATTACCCGAAACTCACTAAACAATGGAGCTAACTCTTTTCGCATTGGCCATTGTTTTGCGTACTGCCTACCAATTTGAACTTGTGACATCACACTTTTTTGCATCATGACTCCTCACAATTACTAAATTCAATATATTAATTAGCTCGTATTTTACAAAGTGTAACACAAATATAGCGGGTTTCACTTAATGTGTAAAAGTGCTTAATTTTGCTGTTAAATTGTGCAAAATACTAAACTAAATACATCAAATAGTTTAAAATATAAAACTTATTCATGGGTCTAACGACCTTGTTTATAATATCTTTAGCCTTTTAATTAAGACCTGAGTGTAACAGTAAATAATTAATGTTCACTTACTAAACTTTATTTATGGAAATTATATCTATGCCAACACCCGCTCCTAAGTCACAACATGTTTTAGTATTAAACTGTGGTAGCTCAAGTTTAAAGTTTGCCATTATTGATGCAAACACCGGCCATGAAATTATATCGGGCTTAGCAGAGCGACTAGGTGCAGCAACTCCGTCGGTAAAGTATAAATACAAAGGTGATAAAAAACTTATTGATTTAGCACCAGAGCAAGCTCACGCTGAGGCTATTAATACGCTAGTAACGTTAATAAAAGATCATAAGCTAGATGAACAGCTAATTGCTGTTGGTCATCGTGTTGTTCACGGTGGCGAGCACTTTACCAAATCAGTATTAATTAATGATCAAGTTATTGAAAGCATAACCCAGGCTGCAACACTTGCACCGCTTCATGGTCATGCCAACTTGCTGGGTATATCTTCAGCGCAAGACTCGTTTAAAGGCTTACCTCAAATTGCCGTATTCGATACGGCTTTTCACCAAACTATGGATAAGGTCGCATACCTTTATGCGCTACCTTACAATTTATATACCGAGTTTGGTGTTAGACGTTATGGCTTTCATGGTACGAGCCATTTTTATGTTGCCGGGCAAACAGCAAAACTACTTAACCAACCTATTGAAAAAAGTAATTTTATTAGTGCTCATTTGGGGAATGGCTGTTCTGTATGTGCGATTAAAAATGGTAAGAGTGTCGATACAAGTATGGGCCTTACGCCACTTGAAGGGTTAGTAATGGGTACTCGCAGTGGCGATATTGATCCAGGTTTATTTAACTTTTTAACGACACAACTTGATTATAGTGCGCAACAAATAGATGACTTACTCAATCAAAAAAGTGGTTTGTTAGGCATTAGTGAGCTTTCAAACGATTGCCGTACTATTGAAGAAGCTGCTACAGCGGGAAATCAACAAGCAGCATTAGCACTCGATATGTTTTGCTATCGTTTATCTAAGCAAATTGCATCGTACATGGTGCCTTTACAGCGTCTTGATGCGCTTATTTTCACCGGCGGTATTGGAGAAAACTCAGATATCATCCGTAAAAAAGTGATCACTCAACTTGGATTTTTAGGTATGGAATGTGACACGCAAGCAAATTTAGATGCTCGTTTTGGTCAACAAGGTGTAATTAGCACTGAGCAATCTCGTATCAAAACTGTCGTCATGCCAACGAATGAAGAATGGGTTATCGCCCTCGACTCTGCAAATATTGTTAAGGAGCTATGATATGGCACACCGTATTATGTTGATACCTATTTCTACGGGAGTTGGTTTAACATCTGTTTCTGTCGGGCTTGTGCGTGCGCTTGAGCAAAAAGCGGTAAAAGTTAATTTTTTCAAACCTATTGCTCAACCGCGCTCAGGCGAAACCGGTCCAGAAAAATCGACACAAATAATAAAGCAAGGCTCCCCTATTGACCCACCAACACCGTTTGCATTGGATTACGCAGAGCAAATGATTGGTGATGCAAAGGGCGACGACCTATTAGAAGAAATTGTTGAGCGCTTTGAAAGTAAAATTAACGACGATGAAGTAGCCATTATTGAAGGCATGGTTCCTACTCGTAAACAACCATATGCTGGGCGCGTTAACCGTGAAATAGCGCAAACACTCGGCGCAGATATTGTATTTGTATTAACGCCTGGTAACGATAATATTACCCAGCTGGAAGATCGTCTTGAGATTGCTGCTGGTAATTACGGTGGTATTGACCACCCGCGTGTATTAGGCTGTATTTTTAATAAAGTAAATGCCCCTCTTGATGAAGAAGGCAGAGCACGCGCCGATTTAGTCGACTCCTACAAACCTGATGAAGTAGATAACGAACTGAACCGCTTAGCATCACTGCCAATTTTTAGAAAAAATCCATTTATGTTACTTGGTGCAATACCATGGGATTTTGATTTGGTCGCACCACGAGTGAAAGACCTAAGTGCATATTTAAAAGCCACAATTATTAACGAAGGTGACATGCTGCATCGACGCCTGCGTCGTATCACATTTTGTGCACGTACAGTGTCTAATATTTTAAACCACTTTACACCTGGTGCATTATTAGTTACTCCTGGCGATCGTTCTGATATTTTAGTAGCTGCGTGTTTATCGGCAATGAATGGTACTAAAATTGGGGCAATATTACTCACCGGTGGTTTTATGCCAGAACAGCGTATTATGGCGCTGTGCGAACAAGCAATGCAAACGGGACTACCAATTTTAGCAACAGAGGCCGATACATGGCGAACATCGTTGTTACTTCATAACTTTAATATGGAAGTACCAAGCGATGATGACCAACGTATAGAAAAAGTGAAAAGCCACAATGCTGAATATATTGACTCAGATTGGCTGAACTCACTGGCAAAAAATGTGGGGAAAACACGTAAACTCTCGCCACCTGCTTTCAGATACTTACTTACAGATAAAGCCCGTAAAGCAGGCAAAACGGTTGTTTTACCTGAAGGCAACGAACCTAGAACTATTAAAGCGGCTGCTATCTGTGGGCAACGCGGTATAGCAAAAACCATTTTATTAGGTGATCGCGAAGAAATAATGCGTATTGCTGAGCAACAAGGTATAGAGCTCAACGAAAATGTAAGCATTGTAGAACCAAGCAGCATCATTAATGATTATGTCGAGCCTATGGTCGAAATCCGAAAAAGCAAAGGTCTCACTGCTGTTGTAGCGCAAGAACAATTACTTGATAACGTAGTACTTGGTACTATGATGCTTGAACAAGGCAAAGTTGACGGACTTGTTTCAGGAGCAGTTAACACAACCGCTAATACAATTAGACCGCCATTACAGCTCATCAAAACGGCCCCGGGCTCATCGCTTGTATCGTCGGTATTTTTTATGTTGCTGCCTGATCAGGTACTCGTTTACGGAGACTGTGCAATTAACCCAGATCCAAATGCTGAGCAACTTGCTGACATTGCGATTCAGTCAGCTGACTCAGCTGCAGCTTTTGGTATCGAGCCGCGTGTTGCCATGATCAGCTACAGTACAGGTACATCTGGTACAGGAGCCGACGTTGAAAAAGTGCGAGAGGCAACCAAAATAGCTCAACAAAAACGTCCCGATTTGATTATTGATGGTCCCCTTCAGTACGATGCAGCAATTATGGAAAACGTCGCGCTTAAAAAAGCACCAAATAGCCCCGTAGCAGGTAAAGCAACGGTGTTTATTTTCCCTGATTTAAATACCGGTAATACAACCTATAAAGCCGTGCAAAGAAGCGCAGACCTCATCAGTATTGGGCCAATGCTTCAAGGTATGCGTAAACCAGTCAACGATTTAAGCCGTGGTGCATTAGTTGATGACATTGTGTACACAATCGCACTTACCGCTATACAAGCAGCGCAAGTCGAAGCACTTAATTAAAGGCTTTAATTAACATGTGCTTTTTATAGCCTAGCTAATTTCTAATGATAAATTAGTTAGTTAGGCTATTTATACCTCTCAACCCCCATAGTTATCCACAGAAATTGTGGGTAAGTTTAAGTAGCTCATATTTTGCAGCTTACTTACGGTGAGTTACCGCTTTAATTTATCTTTAATAATCTATACTATTAATAAATCGTCTTTGCTGTACCGCAGGTTTTTAGTGTCAAAACAAACATTACAATTACACAGCACTATTTTGTCTATACATAGTTTAGATATTGATGCTGATATACCTGCAGCTTTGTTAAAACTTCCGTTGTTTTTTATCTCAAAAACCCATGACGAACTATCAATTGTATGCCCCAGTAGTTTTGAATTACACAGCCTGGATACAGAATCTGATTGGCAAGCATTAGAAGTTATTGGCCCTTTAGGGTTTTCGTTAACAGGAATTATGGCTAATATTTCTGGCGTGTTAGCTAAAGCACAAATATCTATCTTTTCTATTTCAACTTACGATACTGACTACATACTTGTAAAAAAACAAACAGCGGCCCAGGCAATCAAAGCACTAAAAAAAGATGGCTATAATGTGGTGACAAACTAATTTATGAAAGCACAACCAATAGAGCTTATTGCACAAAATAAAATCCCCCGTGATGCTATTAATATCACCAGTCCTTTTACGGGAAAGGTAGTAGAATTAAGTAATCACCCAGAGCCTTTGTTCAGTTTTGGTACACTTGGCCCCGGTGTTATGGTGCAAGCAACCAGTCATAAAATTTTAGCCCCCTTTGATGGGGTTTTACTGCAGGTTAAAAACGCAGGAACTGAATTTATTTTGCAGGCTAAAAATGGTTTAAAAATACTCATTAATTTAACCTTACCTGCCTCTGCAGCAATTACGCATACCCATATAGCCCAGTTAAATGGCAGCCAAGTACTCAAAGGCCAACGACTTGCTTATTTTGACCTAAGAGAATTAGACTCCCCCATGCTAGGAAGTTTAATATTACTTAATGGTCACAACCTGGGCACATTTCATTATTCACACCTGCATGTTAAAGCAGCTGAAGACACCTTATTAACTATTATTAAAAAGAAGTAACTTATGATCACTCTTTACGGAATTAGTAACTGCGACACAATTAAAAAAGCTAAAAAATACCTTACAGATAATAATATTGAGTTTACCTTTCACGATTACCGCAAAGAGGGTGTTAATGAACAAATGGTCGCTGAATTTGCTGATAAATTAGATTGGGAACAATTAGTCAATAAACGCGGAACTACGTACAGAGCTTTAAGTGACGAGCAAAAACAAAATTTGACTAAGCAAAATGCTATTCAATTATTAGTTCAGCAGCCCGCTATGATAAAGCGACCAGTATTAGTTAACGGTACTGACTTTTATTTAGGCTTTAAGGTCGCGCAATACGATGAGATTTTTAAATAATGAATGAAGTAATTGCACTTGCACAAGCCTTGATACAGCGTGAATCTGTCACCCCAGAAGATGCCGGCTGTCAACAAATGATGAACGAACGCCTCGAAGCGATCGGCTTTAATATAGAGTCACTATTTTTTACTGATACATTAAATACTTGGGCGCGTAAAGGCGACCAGTCGCCGCATTTTTGTTTCGCAGGACACACAGATGTAGTGCCAACGGGGCCCGCAAAAAACTGGCAGCACCCACCATTTTCAGGGCTGGTAGAAAATGGTTTATTGCATGGTCGAGGAGCTGCCGACATGAAAGGCTCGCTTGCTGCCATGATTGTAGCTACTGAGCGTTTTGTAACTAAATACCCGAACCACAAAGGATCAATTTCTTTTTTGATCACTTCTGATGAAGAAGGACCATTTATAAATGGAACCACCCGAGTTATTGATACACTAGAATCTCGCGGTGAAAAAATTGATATGTGTTTGGTTGGCGAACCTTCATCTCGGGATGTCTTAGGTGATGTAGTTAAGAATGGCCGACGCGGCTCGCTTACCGGATTCGTAAAAGTTAAAGGTATTCAAGGACATGTTGCCTACCCTCACCTGGCTCAAAACCCTATTCATCTAGCCACTGAAGCATTAACAGAGCTTAGCCAAACCCAGTGGGATAAAGGGAATGATTTTTTTCCGGCAACCAGCTTTCAAATATCAAATATTAACGGCGGCACAGGTGCAGGTAATGTGATCCCTGGTGAGCTAGATGTGCAATTTAATTTTAGATTTAGCACCGAAGTTACACATCAACAATTACAACAGCGTGTAATCGACATTTTACAAAAACACAACTTGAACTACGAATTAAACTGGATTGTAAATGGTCTCCCATTTATTACAGAACATGGTCCACTCGTTGACGCAACCGTTAATGCTATTGAGTCTGTGACAGGATTAGCAACCAATTTAGAAACCACGGGGGGAACCTCTGATGGTCGCTTCATTGCTCAAACCGGTGCTAAAGTCATTGAGCTTGGGCCTCGTAATGCCACCATTCACAAAGTTGATGAGTGCGTAAGTACAGATGACTTAATTAAACTCACCGACATTTACGAGCAAATACTTGAGCAATTGTTAACCTAATGACTGATTTACAAGTACCCACGATAGCGTGTATCACAGGGCAAAGTGATACACATTTAACTAAAATACAAAGCCATCGTTTGCATAGCGCTATCACTGCTGATTTTATAGCGCTACAAAACGCAGCTAAACAAGCTGGGTTTGACTTAACTATTGCATCAAGCTTTAGAGATTTTGAACGTCAGGCGCTCATTTGGAATAACAAATTTTCAGGACAAAGGCCTGTTTATAACTCACAACAACAGGTTGTTGATTTAACGAACTTAAGTGACATTGATAAGTGTATTGCAATTATGCGTTATTCAGCTTTACCTGGGGCAAGCAGGCACCATTTTGGTACTGATTTGGATGTATATGACAAAGCCAGTGTTAGTGACGATTATCAACTGCAGTTATCTCCTCATGAATATGAGAAAAACGGTCCCTTTTCAGCATTTAGTGACTGGCTTAGTATTCACCTTGAGAAATTTGGTTTTTATCGGCCTTATCGCGAAGATTTAAACGGGGTAGCTCCTGAACTTTGGCATATTAGTCACATTAAGCAATCACAATTGCTTAGTATTCAACTCACTGAAAGTGCTTTACGAAAATGCATTGAAAACAGTGAACTACTTGGTAAAAGTGCCGTATTGGCGCACTTACCTTCACTTTATAAGCGCTTTGTGACCAACGTTAGTCAACCATAAAAAGAAGGACTACTCCTTCTTTTTATTTAAAATAAATATGAGTACCGCTGTTAATATAACTAAGCTGGCGATAACAAATTCAAACGTTAATTGTTCTTGTAAAAAAATAACGCCTGCAAACGCTGCAACTACCGGCACACACAATTGCACAACCGCAGCTTGCGTGCTTTTAAGTAATGGCATTGCAACGTACCAAATACTATAACCAATGCCAGAGGCTAAAGCGCCAGAAGCGCTCGCGAGTAAAATGCCTTCTATGGTAAGTGCGTTAAAGTAGCTCATACTAACAAGTAATAAGATGGGGAGCGCTACTAAACTTCTAATAAAATTAAACCCTGTCGTTCGTAAAGGCGATACACATACTTTGCCACGTATACTGTAAATACCCCAAGCAACACCGCTTATGGCCATCAATCCCGCTCCTATTAGCGAGGGCACCGCCGCTGAGGGCAGCATCAAATAAGCAAACCCCGTAACAGCAATCAAAAAAGCAGCCCACTGCACGGCGCTTAATTGTTCTTTTTTATATATACCCCAACCAATCATCGTAAGTTGCACGGCTGAAAATAAAATCAGAGCGCCTGTTCCGGTATCTAACTCAACATAGGCCACCGAAAAACTAAGTGCATAAACAAGTAAACTAATGCTACTTCGCCAACTCCCTGTATCACTTAAAATAGCATCATTAAATGACCCATTACGTTTTAGATTATAAGTATAAAAGCTCATGATAATACCTAAACATGCAGCACCGCTTAATAAACGAATGATGGTAAAGTTATAGGGATCTATATACCCCTCAGCTAATGCCATTCGGCAAAATAAAGAATTGGCGGCAAATGCTATTAAAGCAATAAATGTATATATAGCTGCTTTCAAAATAATCCTTTTTAACCTAAATCTGGTTGTTAAATAATCTTTTTTTATGGGTGAGTAGTTAAATAACTTAAACTGCTATAAAAGTAAGTTATTTATACAGCATAAGGCAAAGTGTGCAAAAACTTTCAACTTAATAAGACCTTAACTTTTCGCTGTCTATTTCACACATTACTAAATTCACGCCTTATTCACATAGAACATGCATATTTACCTTAACGATGATATGGCTCTACGTTTTTTTACAATGTTTCACACTCTTGTTTAAATTGAGTGTGTTAACCTGCTTAAGTAGATTAAAAGGAGTGCTGTGTGCGCAGAAGTATAATTTTAAGCGTTTGTTTTATTTTAAGTGGTTGTAGCTCTATAGGGTTTAACGACCTATTTAACGATTACGCCACACAAATGACGCCAGTGCGAAATGCTATTGAAAATAATAACCCACAACAAGCTAAATCGTTAATTGCTGACAATAGCACTATACACAGTAGTTACTTGCTTAACCAACTTGAGCAAGCGCGTATCAACGACCTTACTAATTCAGCTGATAACGCTCAAAGCAAATTCGAAAACGTATATGCTCAAATGCAAACGAAACGCCAAGCAGCAAAGATTCAACTAAGTGCCGGGCTTGAACAAAGTAATGCATTATTTACGAATGACTCGGCAATTACCTATGTACCGCCTGCTTACGAGATGAGCATGCTTCATAGTTATAAAGCACTTAACTATGTTTATAAAAATGATATTGAAGGCGCACTGGTCGAAATTCGCCGAGCTAATAAAGTACAAGCCGATGCGCTTAGCGAGAATGAAGCAGAAATAAATTCAGAAAAAAATGAAGCGCAGCAGCATTATCCAAGTATGAATAATGTGACAAGAGATGTTAAAAACGGCTTTCAAAACGCATACACTTTTTACTTATCGGCTTTGCTTTACCAAAGTGCAAAACAGTTTGACGACGCCTACATAGACTACAAAAAAGCGTTAGCTATTCAACCAAATAATAAATATTTACAGCAAGATGTAATTCGCCTAGCTAAAAAACAAGGGTTTCAGCAAGAATTTGACGAATACACACAACGTTTTGGCGAACTTAGCACTTTAAAGCCTAACCATGGTGAGGTAATCGTATTACTTGAGCAAGGTTTCGTGCCCAAACAAACTGAATTTAAATTAAGACTACCGATTGATACAAGTAGAGGTGATGTTCGTTTTTATAGCCTTGCTATGCCCGTATATAAAGACAGTGCTTACATTAGCCCTATACAAAATGTGAATATTGCTGGACAAAAAGTAGCATTAGCGCCATTAGTTTATTTAGAAGCCCTAGCCGCTAAAACTCTTGAACAAGAAATACCAGGCAAAATTACACGCCAAGTATTACGGCTCATAACTAAAGAAAAAGTTCGCGCTGAGCTTGCGCGCAGCGCAGGAGATGTAGGCAACATTTTAGCCAATATATATAATTTAGCGTCAGAGCAAGCCGACACCCGAAGCTGGCTTACATTGCCAAATCAAATTGCTGTAGCGCGTCAAAGTCTGCCGGCAGGTGAACATATATTAAATATAGGCAATCAACCGCCTATTAGTTTTACCGTTAGTAAGCAAGGGTTAACTTTAATTTACCTAACCTCTATTAATAACTATTTTAACTACCATGTAGTTCAACTCTAGGAGACACCATGAAATACATAGTGCCAATGTGTGCCGTTTTACTGCTAAGTGCTTGTGCAACACAGCCTGACACATCAGGTATAGCGGTTGAACAAAATAAAGGAAATTTTAATGATCAACTTAGAGTGGACAACCCTGATTTAGGTGAAAAACTCGCCATTACCGACGTTAAAACGCGTCAAACAAATCAGTTAACGGATGTGGTGGTTACCCTATCTAGCCAATATAAAAAGTCACAATATTTACAGTATCAATTTAAATGGTTTGATAAAGATGGATTTTTGATTAAAGGAAATCATTCACCGTGGCAGCCATTAACTTTATTTGGTTTTGCTAATACACAATTACCAGGTTTAGCGCCTAGCTCTGATGCTGTTACATTTTCACTAGCAGTTAGAAAAGTATCAACTGAATCTCAAGAATTTAAAGATTAAAGGAAACTATTATGAACACGACATTTAAAACAGCATCCACTTACGCATTGGTCGGGCTCAGTGCATTGATCTTAAGCGGCTGTGCTAACAAAGCCGTAGTTAGCTATGGTGACGCTCAAGCAGTTGAAACAACTGATATAAATTTTGGTTCTACCGATTTACAAAAAGTTGCGAGCCAAATGACCGACTCATTACTAAGCTCGCCAGTGGTGGGAACCATGACTCAAAATAACCGTCCTGTTGTGTTTGTGGAACGTATTAAAAACAAAACCAGTGAGCATATTGATACAGAATCAATCACTGATTCTATCTCTACGCAAATGCTACGCAGCGGTAAGTTTCGCTTTGTAGACATGACACGTGTAGAAGCTGTACGTGAACAGCTTACCTTTCAAAACGAAGATGCATTAGTGAACCCAGCAACAGCGGTTGCATTTGGACAACAAATTGGTGCGCAGTACATGTTGTATGGCAACTTATCAAGCATTGTTAAAACAAATGCAGATAAATCAGACGTATATTATAAATTCACAATGCGTTTAATGGATATGAAAAGCGGACTTATTGAATGGGCGGACGAAACTGAAATTCGCAAAACCAAAGAAAAATCAACCTTTGGCTGGTAAGCCGATAGGAGTAAGTTATGAAAGCAATTGCTGTAATTATGTGTGCTTTACTTACATTAAGTGCACCCACTTTTGCTAAATACGAACGCAATAAAGCCGTAGCAGTTCAAAAAGTGTTGTTTGGTGACATTAAATCAGTACGAAACATCACCGAGCAAGAACTAATACAAGACAAAAAGAACGGCTGGAAAACGTTTGGTGGCGCACTTGTTGGTGGTGTTATTGGTAATCAATTTGGTGGTGGCAGCGGTCGTGCTATAGCCACAATTTTAGGCTCAGTTATCGGTGGTAGTGTTGCCAACAATAGTCAGCAAGGTAGCTATTACAAACAAACTCAGTTAGTTGAATTACTAATTCAGGTAGAAAATGGCGACCAATTTATGGTAGTTCAAGACCTAGACCAAGGTATGCAATTTCACAAAGGCGATAATGTGAGGTTAGTTTATTTAGGCGATAACACCGTAAGAGTAGATAAAGCATATTAATAACACGCCTTTAAAAACAAAAACGAGCCAACAGGCTCGTTTTTTTATAAAGTTTTATAACTGGCGATAATCTTTAAAGAAACGCTGCATTTTTTGCATGGCGTCAGTTAAGTCATCCTTATTAGGTAAAAATACTAACCTAAAGTGATCAGGCTCTGGCCAATTAAACGCACGCCCATGCACTAATAATATTTTTTCGGCCTTGAGCAAATCAAACATCATTTGCTCATCGTTTTTTACATTAAAGTGTGCAGTATCAACCTTGGCAAACGCATATAAAGCGCCTTTTGGCTTTTTACAGCTAATCCCTTCAATCGCGTTTAAACCGCGCCATGCAATATCTCGTTGTTCGTATAATCGCCCGCCCGGATTAATTAAGTTATCAATTGATTGCACACCACCTAATGCCTGCTGAATTGCATATTGGGCAGGTACATTAGCGCATAAACGCATTGACGAGAGTATATCTAATCCTTTACTTAAGTCGTCCATGGCTGATGTTTTACCACTTAAAACCATCCACCCCATTCTTAGCCCAGCAGCACGGTAAGTTTTAGCTAAACCATTAAAAGTAATCATTGGCACATCATCACACAATGAAGCAATTGAAGTGTGGCTAACTCCATCGTATAAAATCTTTTCGTAAATTTCGTCGCTTAACAACAGTAACTTGTGGTCTCGCGCAATATCTATTAATTGCTTAAGCAGGTCATCACTGTATACCGCACCAGTAGGGTTGTTCGGATTAATTAACACCAAGGCTTTGGTTTTAGAGGTGATTTTACTTTTTATGTCATCTATATCAGGAAACCAATCTTGCTCTTCATCACATAAATAATGAACGGGATTACCGCCCGCTAACTTAACTGACGCAGTCCACAACGGATAATCTGGCGCGGGGATAAGCACTTCATCGTCGTTGTTAAGCAAAGCTTGAGTGATCATTTGGATTAGTTCACTTACCCCATTACCAATATAAATGTTATCAACGTCTAAGTTGTTTAACCCACGTTGTTGATAATGCTGGTAAACAGCTACTCTGGCTGAGTAAAGTCCTTTAGAGTCACAATAACCTTGGGCAGAATACAGGTTACGGATAATATCGCGATGCATATCTTCAGGCATATCAAAACCAAATGCAGCTGGATTACCGATGTTTAATTTTAAGACTTTTTGACCATCGTCTTCCATTTTTTTAGCTTGAGCTAAAACAGGTCCACGAATGTCATAACATACGCCTTCTAATTTATGACTCTTTTTTATATCTGACATTTTACCTCTACTAGCTGGCGCCTGATGACCTTTGTAATTTGAGTTTTATAATTAAGGTCTATTTTATCTCAACAATAAAAACCCGGTTGCCTACTAGACTAACCGAGTAAATATATAACACCAGTAAATTTAACAGCTTAAAACTGAAATTAATTCACGTTAACTATTGTGCATCTAACCATTGTTTAAATTTTGTTTGAGAGCCTTCGACCTGTGGCATTAAGTTGGCACAAGCATCCATCGCTTTAGCTAAGTCATCATCAACTAAGCTTAACTCTATGGTGCGCGAAACATCAGCTAAACTAGACGCACCAAACTGCGCGGCATTTGATTTTAAACTATGAGAATGACGAATCGCTGCCTCTTTATCTTTACCAATGGTTGCCATAACTTCAGAGCCCAGACGTTCAAACTCGGCACAACAAAAATCAAGCGTATCAGCAAACTGCTCGCCCAATAAGGATTTCATATTCTCTAACGCTGATGTATCTATGGTAATGTCTGTCATTATTTAATTCCTTCAACTATCCATGTTCATTGTATTTGATATAACTACTGTATATTGATAAATGAAAAAAAACCAACTTAATTGCTTTCATAAATGTATAATTTACAAGTTAATAATAGAGAGAAAGTTTTTAAAATGGCACGCATTCTTTGTACTCATTGTAATTTTGCACTTAATACCTGTGTATGCAGCGCTATTGAAACAATAACTAACAAAGTTAAAGTTATTATTCTACAACACCCCAGCGAAGAAAAAATAGCAAAAAACACGGCTAAATTACTCGACTTAAGTCTAACTGATTGCGAAATAATCAAAGGTGAAAACAGTGCTGACTTTAGTATGTTAAATAGTTTGCCAAAAGAATCAACAGTACTGCTTTACCCAAACGAAAACGCCACCTGCCTAGATGAACCAAGCTCCACAAAACATAAGCACATCACTCATTTAATTGTGATCGATGGCACATGGAAAAAAGCCTATAAAATTTTGCAACTCACCCCTGCACTCAATCAATTTAGAACAGTGAGTTTTAATAAACCACCTAAAAATCGTTATACAATACGTAAAGCCCCCCGTGCCGATAGCCTCTCTACACTTGAAGCCGTTGCTCATAGCTTGAGCTTAATAGAACATTTAAACCCAGAGCCTTTGTTTACTTTATTAGAAGAATTAATTAATAAACAAACCCAACATATGCCTGAGCACGTAAAAGCACGTTACTTAAATTAAATTTAGCTTTTGATAAACAGATGCGACATTACCCAAATAGATTAAAACGAGGATTTACTCGTCAAGGCCCCGACTATCGCTTTGATGACCAAGTTGATTTTAGCGATATAAGAACCACGTTTGGGTTCAGATCAATGGTCGTTGGTAAATGGGTAACCAAAGAAGAGCGCTATATTAGCGCTAATTTAATTTACGATGCGCTGGCCGACCTGGCGCAAATACTGCACTTACCACCTAAAGCAATTGGTCTGCGCGGAAAGTTAAATTTTGCATTTGGCCACGGTGGTCAAAAAGGTGTGCAAGCGCATTACAATGCCGGCAGTCAAACATTAGCACTTGCTAAAAATGCGGGCGGTGGTGCGCTCGCGCATGAGTGGTTTCATGCATTCGACCACCACATTAGTGAACATTTATTTAAAGTAAAACCACGCTATGGATTTGCATCAAAGCTTTGGCTTTCAAATACACCAAATTTAATGCACCCACTCAATGACGCACTGAACAGCTTTTATAAAGAAGTATTTTTAGATGCAAGTGGCGAAAATGCCAATGAATTTGTGCAAGCATGTATTAAACACGACCAAGCCCATAATATGAATTATATGAGTATGCCTGAAGAAATTGCAGCTCGCTGTTTTGAAGCCTGTATATATGCACACCCAAATATAAAAAACAGTTTTTTGGTAGGCGGTTTGCAATCCAGTAATTTAATATACCCACCAGCACAACATACCACCAAGGCAAATAAAGCGCTTAACCACTATTTTCAACTATTGGGTTATGCGCTTCATAATTTACCCGATAAGGTTTAGCTGTTTTCATCACTTATGCGACTTGCAACTGCGCTACTCTGGTCTTTGTATTTAGCATCTTTGCGAATGTTATACGGGTTTTCACAAGGCCCTGAAAGCATTTCGAAACTCATAGCGCCAATTTTCATCATTGGGCGCAGCGCTAAGGGTAATTTTCCTGAGTTGTAAAACTCTAATACAATATTACCGCTCCAGCCGGGATCAATTCGGTGTGCTGTTACATGCACCATCAAACCTAAACGCGCAAGCGATGAACGCCCATCCAACCACCCTACAATATCGGCAGGTAGCGTTACTTTTTCATAAGTGATTGCAAGCGCGAGTTCACCTGGATGTAAAAAAAACGCTTCACCGTCTGCAAGCTCAATTTCCTCACTCATGATTGATTCCATCGCTTTATTGAGTTGATCCTTTGGACCACTTAAATCAACGTAGGCTGCATTATGAGCATTGAACGTTCTAAATTTATTACCAAGACGTAAATCTGCTGTCACACCCGATATCATCTCACTACTCGGAGCAGGCTCTATAACTATTCGGCCATCTTTTAGGTGTTCTTTAATATGTGTATCTGAAAGTCTCATGCTTTTAATCTTCTGTAATCACAATTTCTATGCTGTTGTGATGCTGTTGATAATATAGCGTGCTGGCTATAAGCCTAGCTGCTGCGCTGTATGTTTTGCTTATTGCCGCATCGTTATCGCTAGCAATAAGTTTTCCTTGCTCAGAGTACTCTCTAATATCAATGGCAAGGGGAATATGGCTAAGTACCGGAACGCCATGCTTGTAGGCTAGTTTTTGTGCACCCTCTTTGCCAAATACATGGTTTGCCTCACCGCAGTGGCTGCAAACGTAATGGCTCATATTTTCTATCAAACCAAGTACTGGCACATTTACTTTATTAAACATTGCAATGCCTTTTTGGGCATCAGCGAGTGCTAAATCTTGAGGCGTAGTTACAATAACAGTCCCACTGGCAGGTACTTTTTGACTCATGGTAAGTTGTATATCACCTGTACCTGGGGGCATATCTACAATTAAATAATCGAGCTCGCCCCAATCAGTCTCGTTCAGTAATTGGCTAAGTGCACCCGATGCCATTGGGCCTCGCCATACTGTTGCGTCATCACTCGGTACTAAAAAGCCGATAGATTGGGCTTTAATGCCATTGGCATCAAACGGTAGTAATTGTTTGTTATCTTTTGTTTTTGGCTCAGCACCAACAAGGCCCAACAACATAGGTATTGAAGGACCATAAATATCAGCGTCTAAAATACCAACTTTTGCTCCCTCAGCTTTTAATGCACCCGCTAAATTAACAGCTGTAGTCGATTTACCTACCCCACCTTTACCTGAAGCAATAAGTACAATGTGTTTAATTCCTTTAAACTTTGCAGGCTCTTGAATATCAACCTTAGCCTTTATTGAGATTTCAATATTTAAAACATCACGGACATGCTGCTCTACAAGGGGGATTTCTGATTGCGCAGCAAAAGGTAAAGTAAGACTAATTTGTATTGATTTATCGTCGTTTTCAGAAATTGACTCAATAAAGCTTTCGTCAATTCCTACGGCAAAGGCCGCACTACGATAAGCCGCTAAAGCAGCAATAATCGGTTGTTTTTGCACCGATTTAGAAGAGAAAAGTTTCGACAGTCCAAACATAGCAATTAAATAGCGTTTCTTTGATGAAAAGTGCCTCGGAATTATGTAACATTCAGGTCATTAACACCAGTCAATTAATAAAAATTCATAAGCAGTGTGTGCGCATAGCCACCTGTTTATAGATAAATTAATGATAACAGCCGTTTAAATAGTAAAAACGGTATTTTATCCTCAATTCGGAATGATTATGGCACAGCGAAAGATCCTGATTACCAGCGCATTACCTTATGCAAATGGCCCAACCCACTTAGGTCATTTATTGGAATATATTCAAACTGATATTTGGTCACGTTTTCAAAAACTTCAAGGCCATGAAACGTATTATGTTTGCGCAGACGATGCCCACGGCACACCAATCATGCTTAATGCACAGAAGCAAGGGATCACACCTGAAGAAATGGTAAAAAATGTGAGCATTGAACGCCAACGCGACTTTGCTGATTTCAATATTAAGTTTGATAATTACCACAGCACGCATAGCCAAGAAAACAAAGAATTTAGTGAATTAATATACAACCGCTTAAACGACGCGGGCCATATAAAAAAGCACACTATTTCGCAATTGTTTGACCCAGAAAAAGGCATATTTTTACCTGATCGCTTTGTAACCGGTACTTGCCCAACGTGTAAGTCTGAAGATCAAAATGGCGATAGCTGTGATTCGTGTGGTGCAACTTACAGCCCAACCGAATTAATAAACCCGCGCTCTGTTATGTCAGGTGCCGAGCCTATTCTAAAAGATTCTGAGCATTACTTTTTTGACCTACCAGCATTTGAAGGCATGCTTAAAGAATGGCTACACTCAGGTACTATTCAACAAGAAATGGCTAACAAGCTAGACGAATGGTTTACTGACGGCTTACAACAGTGGGATATCAGCCGTGATGCGCCTTACTTTGGTTTCGAAATTCCAAATGCCCCAGGTAAATACTTTTACGTATGGCTAGATGCGCCAATTGGTTACATGGCCAGCTTTAAAAACCTGTGTGATAAAAAAGGGATTGATTTTGACGCATTTTGGGCTGAAGGCTCAGAAGCAGAACTTTACCACTTTATTGGTAAAGACATTATTTACTTCCACAGCTTATTTTGGCCAGCCATGCTAGAAGGCGCTAAATTTAGAAAACCAACTAACGTATTTGCACACGGGTTCGTTACTGTAAATGGCGAAAAAATGTCTAAGTCAAAGGGCACGTTTATTAAAGCGCGTACCTACCTAGACAACCTAAATCCAGAATACTTACGTTACTATTACGCTGCAAAATTAAACAGCGGTATTATCGATCTTGATTTAAACCTAGAAGACTTTGCACAACGTGTTAATTCAGATCTGGTTGGTAAAGTCGTTAATATAGCGAGCCGTTGCGCAGGCTTTATTACCAAAAAGTTTGATGGAAAATTAAGCGCAACCATTATGCAACCAGAGCTTCTCGAAGAGTTTCAAGCTGCCGCGCCAAGTATTACCACCCATTTTGAGAACCGTGAATACAGTCGCGCAATTCGTGAAATTATGGCCCTTGCCGACAAAGCAAACCAATTTATTGATGGCGCAGCACCATGGGTATTAATTAAAGACGAAACTAAGCAACAAGAAGCTCACGATGTGTGTTCGCTTGGCCTTAACTTGTTCCGTGTTTTAATTACCTATTTAAAACCAGTACTACCGGCTATGGCCCAAAACGTAGAAGCGTTTTTAAACGATGATCTTGCTTGGGATGCAGTACAGACGCCACTAGTAAGCCACTCAATCAATAAATTTAAACCGTTAATGCAACGCGTAGAAATGGACAAAGTAAACAAAATGGTTGAAGAATCTAAAGAAAGCCTAGAGCCGAAAGTAACAATTGACCCAAATAGCCCTCTTGCAAAAGAACCTATTAGCGAAGAAATTGAGTTTGACGATTTTGCAAAGGTAGACCTTCGTGTTGCTAAAATTGCAAAAGCAGAGCATGTAAAAGGCGCCGACAAGCTACTGAAGCTAACCCTTGATTTAGGCGGCGAAACGCGTCAAGTATTCGCAGGCATTAAATCAGCTTACGCTCCTGAAGATATTGAAGGTAAGCTAACAGTAATGGTTGCAAACCTTAAACCGCGTAAAATGCGTTTTGGTATGTCTGAGGGTATGGTACTTGCAGCAGGCCCTGGCGGAAAAGAAATTTATATTCTTAATCCAGACGACGGATCAGAGCCAGGAATGCGTGTAATGTAAATTTACACATATGAATAAAATAACCGCTGACTCTCAGCGGTTTTTTTATATGTTATTTTATCCTATTTGCGACTTTTATCGATTTTTTGTACCATCGACCAATAAATAATAAAAAAGTAATACAATGCCTAGCACGGTTTCTCAAGAAAAGACTGTAACTCGCAACAAAATTTTAAAGCACAAAATAGTGGCTATTATTCGATTAAATAAGCAATCAGATGTTGCACCACTTGTCGATTGCTTAGTTGAGGCTGGTATAAAAGTGCTTGAAATCACCTCTAATACACCAGGGTTTGAGCAAGAAATTAAAAATGCACGTATTCGTCATCAACATATTTTGGTGGGTGCAGGCACCATCACAAATACTAAACTAGCTCAACGAGCCATTAATGCGGGTGCACAGTTTATAGTAACCCCTAATACTGATAAGCGTATTGTGTCAGTTGCCCATCAGTATAATTTACCTGTTTTAATGGGGGCTTTAACGCCAACAGATATCGCTAACGCGATTGAGTATAATGCGGATATTATTAAGGTATTTCCAGCAGGTAGCATGGGAGTTGACTATTTTAAGGCATTAAAAGGCCCATTTGATAGTGCCAATTTAATGCCTGTTGGTGGTATAAATTTGAATAACATTACTCAATGGTTTGACGCAGGGGCTTGCGGTGTAGCCATTAGTAGTGATTTTTCAAAAGTGATTACTAGTCACGCTGACAAGCAAGCTCTTACCCAGTTAGTTCATGACTATTTAACTGACATACCCACTGATTAAAGGTCTTTGATTTGCTGTAATCACTAGGTATTGTTCAAACTTAAATTACATCAAATACTTAATATTCTGTTCAAACAAATCAAAATGCACTTAGTTTAAAGAGAGCAGAACACGCTCTTTCCTTGGTATGTAGTAATTATCGTAATCAAGCGAAACAATGACCTTATTTGCTTTTCCGAGTAGTTCACCACGAGGGATTAAACCAATTACGCGAGAGTCTGCGCTATTGTCACGGTTATCCCCCATTGCCAAATAGTAATCATCTGGAATGGTGATCATTTCAAAGCCAGCTAATTGGGATGGTACATTTGCCACCCTGATAGTGTGCTTCTTACCGTTTAATATCTCTACTTTATCAACCGAATCGATATTATTTTGCATATGTTCGTAGTTAAGCTTTTTGCCATTAATAATTAATTCGTTATTTACCAAAGAAACGGAATCACCAGGTACACCAATAACACGTTTAATTAATCGGTTATCTGCCGCTTGTGAGTCGAATACAATAATGTCCCCTGTTTGTGGTTCGTTAATTTTAAGCAAAGAAATATGCGTAAAAGGCACTCGTAAGTCGTACGCCATTTTGTCTGTTAAAATTCTATCTCCTTGCTCAATTGTAGGTTTCATTGAGCTCGTAGGCACTTCGTACCAGTCGGCTACTGCGCTTCTAAACACACTCATCAAGGCAATGAATACAATGAGTGAACGATTATTTTTCCAAAATTTATAAAGCACTTTCATAACTGCTCCCTTTAATTGATCAAGTAATGGTATGACCTAACAGCGCTTTAGCAGTTCAAAAAAGGATGTAACAAAAGATGTTTGACCAAAAAACGTTTTTGATCGATTAAATTTTCAGCAGCGTAGCATCTTAGGAATTTAGCAAATATTACTTAAAGGAAACTAACATGTTTAAGAAGATAACCACCGCAATTTTAATTACCGCCGCAAGCATAGGGTTTTCATTTTCTGCACAAGCCAACCATCATGGCATGAAGAAAGATGTGGTTGATGTTGCGGTTGAAAATGGCTCGTTCACAACACTTGTTGCAGCCGTAAAAGCAGCCGGTTTAGTTGATACTCTAAAAGGCAAAGGGCCATTCACTATTTTTGCACCAACTGATGCCGCTTTCTCAAAGTTACCTGACGGTACCGTTGAGATGCTGTTAAAGCCAGAAAACAAAGAGAAGTTAACGGCAGTGCTAACCTACCATGTTGTCGCTGGAAAAATAATGGCAAAAGAGGTGGCTAAGTTAGATAGTGCCAAAACACTCCAGGGGCAGTCGGTAATGATTAAAACAAACATGGGTGTGATGGTAAACGACGCTAACGTGATGATGCCAGATGTTAAAGCAAGTAATGGCGTAATCCATGTAATTGACACTGTTCTTCTTCCAAAAGAATAAGCAGCAAAATTTATGTACAAAAAAAGAAGCATAAACGTAAGCTTATGCTTCTTTTTAACGAATACTTAGACCTTATTACTGATTAAGCTTTTCTTTCGCTTCTTTTACTTTTTCAAAGTCTAAACCTAACTCATCGGTAGCCTCTTTGATTAAGTGAGGTTGTGTCATAACAACAGCCATTAATTGCTGAAGCTTTTCAGGCGGTATGCCAAGCTCCTGTACAAGCGCCATAGCCATCATTGGGTTTTGTGTAAACGCCTCGAATAACGCTTTTACTTTTTCATCACTTACATTATGTTCTTTTAAAATTGCAATTATTGGATTCATTTTTAACCTTGGTCTTATAATAACGTGTGTATAACTAAATTATATGGGCATAACGTGTAAAATAAAGCGTTATTCTACAAGCAATACGACTTTACCCGCGTTTTCGTTGCGCTCTAATATTGCATGCGCCTCTTGAGCCTGTGTCCATGGCAACGTTTTGTACACATTAAAGTCATAGTTTTTAGATGCTATGTCGTTGTAAAAGCGTTCTACTAAGTCATCTCTTAGTTGGCGTTTAAAATCAATACTGCGGTTACGAAGGGTTGACGCATGAAATGAAATCCTTTGGCGTAACAGGGCTGCAAAATCAACCTCAGCAAAACGCCCATCTAAAAAAGCAAGCATAATTATTTGGCAATCCATGGCAGCAACTTGGGCATTTTTGTTTAAATAACTGCCTGCAACGGGGTCAACAATTACATTAGCGGTTAAATTATGGCTTTGCATGTAATCTACAAAGTCTGTGTTTTTGTAGTTAATTGTATGATCTGCTCCCAGCGACTTAGCGTGTTGGCATTTTTCATCAGAACCTGCGGTTATAACAACAGTTGCTCCTGCACTTTTTGCCATTTGAATAGCGGCACCACCTACGCCACTGGCCCCTGCATGTATCAATGCCGTTTGCCCATGTTGTAGCTTGCCAAGCTCAAATAATGCACCAAAAGCAGTTAAATACACCTCGCTGATGGCAGCACCTTCAACCATAGTTACATCATCAGGTAGTTCCATTAATTGTTTAGCATCTACCGCAACATATTCGCTATAAGCGCCACCTGCACACAGTGTAAAAATACGTTTATCGAGCCAGCTTTTATCAACTTCGTTACCCAGCTCTACCACAGTGCCTGCACACTCTAAACCTAAAATTGGGCTGTCACCTTTTGGGGCTGGGTACTTACCTTGGCGTTGCATGCAATCAGCACGGTTCACGCCAATTGCAGCCACTTTAACAAGCACTTCATGATTTTTTAGCTGCGGTTTACGGGTATCACTAAAGGCAAGGTTTCCGCTTTCATGGGAAATATATTTCATTACCACTCCTTTGCTTTAACTAAAGTTGTACTTTAGACATGGGGGTAATTATTTCTATTTAAACCGCCAGCTTTGCTTGTACGGGTAAACATCAGGTAAAAAACCATTTTGTATTTGCTGCTGGCACTGTTGCCAATAGGTTGTTGTAAATAAGTCACTGTGGTGGGTGTTAAAACACTCAAATGCATGAGCATTTGCGCTAAAAAAAACCTTAAATTGGCTGGGAAATATATCGTTTTCATCAATATCAAAATAAGAATGACTACTTAACTCCTCTAATGTATTTTGTGTTTGAGGTACATCTCTAAAATTACACTGAGTTAGTGGGCAAATCTCATCAAAGTCGTAAAACACAACACGCCCCCAGCGAGTAACGCCAAAGTTTTTCATCAGCATGTCACCTGGAAATATATTCGCCCCAGCTAAATCTTTAATTGCTTTTCCATAATCAAGCATCACATGGTCCAATGCGTGTTTATCGCAGTGGTTAATATATAAATTAAGAGGTGTCATTTTTCGTTCAACATACACATGTTTTAAAATAAGTGCCTTGCCCGATATAACTAAACTGCTATCAATGTGTGTTTTCATCTGCGTTAATAGTTCTTCACTAAAGCGGCTCAAATCAAACGCTAAATACCTAAACTCGTGTGTATCTACCAATCGCCCTACTCGGTCGGCTTGCTTTACAAAGTTATATTTTTCTTTTACTTGTGCTTTAGTTGCGGTTTTTGGTGCACTAAATTTATCTTTTATTACTTTATATACGTAATCTGAGCCTTCAATAGTAAATACCAGCATAACCATGCCAGGTGTACCTGGTGCGTTTATATATTTAAAACTTGCGGGGCTGTTTTTAGTGGTATCAACCTTGTAGCGGTAAAACTCGGTTTTAGCGTGTTTAATAAAGCCAATAGCGTTAAATAATTCAAAACGCTTTTTATGCGGCATAAGTACACTGAGGTAATCAACATAACGCGCGGGTTGGTCTGTATCTACCATAAAATAAGTACGAGCAAAGCCAAATAATAAGCTTAATTGATCGGCGCCCATCATAACCGCATCTATTTTTAAGCCTTTTTCGGTGTTTAAAATGGCAATAGCAAACGGCATATTATCGCCATTTTTAGCGATACAACGGCCAATCAAATAACAGGCTTTATTTCTAAAAAATAACGAGTTTGCGTATTCAATAAACCCGTCGTTTAAATTTATCAGTTCATAGACCTGCTTACATTGATGTTTAGCACCTTGCATTAGGGTTTGCTGTAAACGCTTTAAATCGGCATTTAATTGGCAGAACGGAACTCTAAACATTTGCGTAGTAATAAGCTGTGAAATTGCGGTTTCAAACCCATTTTGAAGGGATATTCTACTTACTAAACTTTCAAATGAGCGTGGTTCACTTCGGTATTTGGCTTTTAATACAAATAAATGCACTGTACGAATTTTTTTATCGTCCCAAATAGCACCAAATGTTGAATTAAAGAAAGTATGCGCAATGGGTTTATTCTCATGGTGCTCAACCATATCCCCATAAATATTTTTAGCTAGTTGCCATGTGTGTGGGCAGTCTAGTTCTTGATAAGCAATTATTTTAACCGCTTCACTCACATTTTTTACTTGGCGCTCATAAACTTGTAACCGATCGCGCATTGCACGTTGTACATCATGATATTGGCGCTGCTCAAACCGGCTTTGTGCACCAAGTGTTATATTTAAAAACTCAGCAAACATCGCATCAAACCCTGCAAATACAGCACGTGCAAGCTTAGTCGCAATCACCTTTTGAAGAGCATTATTTGAATCATCGATTAACGTATTTGGCATGTTAACAACACTTATATTTTTACCCGTTATGGCGGTTATTTTTTATTAATTGTTTACACCTTAGCAAGCAGGCTTTAATTTAGATAATTAATACAGCAAATAAATAAGATTGATCTAATGAATATACGTAACGTCGATCTCAACCTTCTCGTCTATTTAAACGTACTTATAGACGAAAAAAGTGTGTCTAAAGCCGCCAACAAATTAGCGCTAACACAACCGGCAATGAGTAATGCATTAAAGCGATTACGCGATTTATTTGAAGATCCGCTTCTTGTTCGCGCTGCAGGGTCAATGACCCCAACAGCTAAAGCACTCCTGCTTAAACCCGAAATAGAATCATTATTAAAAATGGCTGAAGCAATTACTCAACCCAGTGAGCAATTCAACCCCGCTACGGCTGAAATAACCTTCAGAATAATGGCAAACGACTATTTAGAGTCAACGTTAATTGCGCCATTTATAACAGCGCAATTAAATAAAAATCCGGGTATTAATTTTGACGTTTTAAGCCCAAGCGATGTTAACTTACAAGACATGGAAAAAGGCACCATAGACCTTGCTATTAATCGCTTTAACGGATTACCGCGATCGTTTCACCAAGCCACAGTATGGCGCGATAACTACTGCTGTTTAACACACCCCAAGAATACTTTTTTACAAAACGCCACACTCGATGATTACCTCAAAAAAGAACATATTTGGGTAAACCGGGCTGGTTGGGGCCCTGAAGCCGCAGTAACTAATAAGTCAGGTAAACAAAAATTAGGCTGGGTAGATGAAGCACTCTGGCAGTTAGAGCAAACACGTAAAATTAGGGTATTTACCCGCCACTACATGATTGCCAGTTTACTTTGCCAATCAGAGCAACTGGTTGCGACATTACCACGTAGGCAAGCAAAGCTATTAACAACACATACTAACTTAGTAATAAGTCCACCCCCGTTTCAAATAGTGCCTATTGAGATAAAAATGATATGGAGCCCACTGCTTCACCATGCGCCAGCGCATCAATGGTTACGCCGCGAAATGCTTGAGTTCGCTAAAACAGTAGCAGATAGGTAAATTTTAAAATATCTGTAACGTGCTTCGGATAATACTGAAAAAATCTAAAAGCACACATTCAATTTGCTAGTAAATACATACTAAAAATGACGGGCTAGGTGAGAGGTAAGAAAAACACAACGTTTAAAAACTAATTTTTCTATAAATAAAACATCGAGACACTCACTTTAATAAAGTGAGTGTCTCGATGTTTTGCTTTGGAGTCGTATAAGTCTTAGCAAGGGGAGTAACCTTACTCATTAGTAATTTGCAAAGCCGATACCATGTTTTTTATTTTAAATTAATTCAAAGCCTTAACCAAAAACTCCCTATTCCCTCTGTTGATATTTGTACCACTTTTGTGCATTTATTTATTTTTTGCACCAAATTAAATGAAAAGGAAAACCGATAAATTTAGCGTAAATTAAATGAATAAAACTTAATATTGATCTAATCAATATCAGTTATTGAAAACAACAATTTCATTAATAATACAGTTAGCGCTAGAGTGAAGTTAAGCCAACAAACTAAGAGTATTTATTATGACAACAGCTTCTTTCACACGCCAAGACGGGTTATTCATCGACGCTAACTTACATCAGTTCATTGAAGAGCAGTTATGTTCTAAAGCAACATTACAAACAACAGATGTTTACCAAACACTGGCGACATTAGTTGATGAGTTTGGGTGTACTTGTCGTAAAACTAAGCACCAACCAAACGATGTACTTGAAGTACAAACACTATTGAACGCTTACCAACTGCAAAACCATCCGCACTGTCATGTGGATGCGCAAACAACTGAAGCGGTACTTGATGAATATTGCTGCCAGGTTCCTGCAATCATTGTTGTTGCTTTAATGGATACGCTTAGTGGTACACAATGCGATGAACCAAATGCACACGACATCTACCATCGTGCCGCACAGTTAACTAATCGCCCATGCGTACATACAGTTAAAACTGCCTCAGCAGCTTAATAATGAATGTGTTTAAAAGTGCTCGATAACTTTATCTGCAAAGTCTGTGCAGCTTAAGGTTGTCGAGTTATGAGTTTTTGAAGTATCAATGCCTTGCTGGGTTAAATCAAAAGTAACATACCCACTTGCTAATGTGTTTTCTAGAGCATTTTCAATAGTTAATGCAGCCTCATCCCATTTCATAAATTTAAGCATGAGTACTGCGCTCAAAATACTACTGCTTGGATTCGCTTTGTTTTGCCCTGCAATTCGCTCAAATGTACCATGAGTAGGTTCAAAAAAAGCCACATCATTATTCAAGTTTGCCGCAGGCATAATACCTACACCGCCCACTTGAGCGCTGAGCATATCGGCTAAAAAGTCCCCATTTTGATTCGTAGTTGCCACTACATCAAAATGCTCAGGGTTCATTAAACATTGTTGCAGCATGTTATCGGCAATGACTTCTTTAATTATTAGAGGCGCCTGCCCTGCACGCTCAATTTTCAGCCAGCGGCCATTTTCGTGCTCAATTGCATTAAATTCCTTTTTGGCGAGTGCAAAGCCCCATCGTTTAAATGCCCCATCTGTAAACTTAAGCACATTGCCTTTATGAACAAAAGTGACAGAATCTCGATTATTATTAAGGGCAAAATTAAGAGCAAAACGTGTTAATCGTTCAGAGCCTTCTTTGGATATATTTTTTATACCTATGCCGCAATCTTGTGAAAACCTAAGGCGCGTTACCCCCATTTCTTCACATAAAAAGTCGAGCATTTTTTCACTTTCAATGCTGCCTGCTTGCCACTCAATGCCCGAATATACATCTTCGCTACTATCACGAAGAACCGTAATGTTGGTTAAAAAAGGATTTTTTAAAGGAGAAGGCAAAGCACTAAACCCTTTGATAGTGCGCATATTTACAAATAAATCCATTTCTTGACGTAAAGCAACATTTAAAGAGCGGAACCCTCCGCCCAAAGGCGTAGTTAATGGCCCTTTTATTGCTATTTTACAGGCTCTTACTGCTTGTATTGTTTCTTGTGGAAACCAATCACCATCGTAAAGCTTGGCTGCTTGCTCACCATTAAACACTTGCATCCAATGTATTTTTCGCTTGTTTTCGTAACAGTGTTTGATAGCGCAATCTACAATATTTCGCATAACGGGCATAACATCTTGCCCAACACCATCTCCATTAATATAGGCAATAACAGGCTCTGAAGGAATAACCCACTGCCCTTGCTCATCTACCGTTATATGTTGCCCTTGCTCTGGCATTTTTATATGTTGGTATTGCATCATTAAAGCCTATAAATCAATGTATATGGTCGATTAAAGCATGTTAATTAGGGCGTGTCTTTAATTGCCTTTTTATAGTTGGTATCAGTTTAAAAAATAACAAATACGATGTGCTTATGTAGTTAAAAGGATGGTCTTATAGCGTGTACGGTTCGTATTAGTTTTTAAATATAGAGGGGTTTTAATGAAATTATTGTGGACGTTGCTATTTTTATACTCTTTAAACATCTACGCTCTTGAGGTTGACATACACGAGCTAGACTCGCTGTCTAAAAGTGGCCAGCAAGTTGTCTCTACCTGGATTGATCAGAGTGTAAAAAAAACTGAAAATACGCTTGGACCTTTAAAGCAAACTACCTTGCCTATTTATTTAAAGCCGCAATATTTTGCATTTGAGCCTGTACCATGGGCAACGGTAAAGCGGAGCAATCCCGATGGGGTTGAACTTCATATTGATAGATACGCTAGTTTAAATGCATTTACTAAAGACTGGACCCTATATCACGAGCTATCGCATTTATATTTACCGCTTTTCCCCTACTCTGCTTTTTGGTTAAGTGAAGGGTTTGCCAGTTATATGCAAAACGTAATTATGCGAGACAGCGGTGTAATAACCCAAGCGCAATTTGTTCAACGATTAGATGCTGGGTTTAATAGAGGTAGACTACAAAACAAAACCAAGTCGCAGCCCTTAAGTGAGCTTTCTGCTGATATGTGGAATCAAGGTGCACAGCAACGAGTATATTGGACAGGCGCTGCATTTTTTGTTGAAGCCGATTTAGCACTCCACCAGCAAGGTCAAACCCTTGCTGAGATAATAAAAGCCTATCAGCTATGCTGTAGAACAGCGCGTTCAAGTGCTAAAACGTTTATCAAAGACCTAGATAAACTCTCACGTAGTAGTATTTTTACTTCTTTATATGCAGAATATAAAAACCGCTCTGACTTTCCAAACATAACTAAAAAATTAATAAACACACTTTGAGCTATATTGATTTTAAAGTTAGGCGTCTATCACCAAGATGCTAAAAATCATTTGAAGTTAAATAGTTACAAAAGTATTGATAAGCCTGTTCATTATAATTTAAAGAACGCTTATTCATAAATCCATGACAATAATCTGTTGGTTTGCAAATTACGTTTTGTTTTTTATTAAGCTCATTAATAACAGCAGTAACATCAAAGTGCACCTCATCGTAAGGAAAAATAAACTCACAGGGTACACTTGCGTCTAAATCTAAGTAGTTTCGTATTTGTGATGGATAAAAACCAACCACTTTTTTAAGATGTGGATTGCTTGTTAATAACTGGGCTCGCCATGCGGCACTAGCCCCTGCACTAAAGGCAATGCAAATTGTTGGCTCTGTAAGTCTATCAAATTGTTTATGCAGCATTGCCGTATACACGTTGTGGCCACATGCTTTTATAAAATTTTCATAGTTAAGTTCTTCATTTTCAATAGCTTGCTCTTGCCCACTGTAAGGTTCAACAAGGGTGTACTGAGTGTTTAATGTTTTACAAAAGTCATGTAAAGCCGGTGTTTTTCCGTAAATATCACTCACTATTATGTAATGCATACGATTCCCTTTTGGTGTAATTCAAAGTATTTAACCCAGTTGATAAAGTCTACACTACAAAAACTATACAAATAACTTGCGAGCATAATTTATTTAGGTTACATTCCCTCTCTGGTTTTAAGAAACCACTGCGGTTAACCTATTTACCCTGATCCAGTAAGCCCCGCACAACGTATATTTGAAAGCTAAGTTATTGTACGGCGAGTACCCCTTAAATAATACCGAGATGAATTTTACAATCATCGTAAAAGTGTCATAAAGATCGTCAACACTGTAATGAAGCTAAACACAACATCGTTAATTTATTGACTGCAATCTGCTATAAAAAATAGCGCAGAATAAATTACAAGAATAAAGTGAGTTTTATTATGTCTTATAAATATAACGGATCTATGATCCAAATAGCACATCCTGTGCAATCAATTTCAGTTAATAAACATCGTGTTATCTTTAGTGATACACAAGGGTTAAAAAACGCATTGTTTCAAAAAGCTAGCGATGCGCGTCAATTTGTTAAGTGGCTAAAAGTTAGCTAAGCAAAGCTATATCGCAATCCCATGCGCGATAACACGTAATATTATGCCAGCCTTGTTGCTGGCATTTTACTTTTTAATACTTAAGTGTTAAAACAATAATCCAATTACATTCGTTGGTTACTGCAATGTTACGTGTACTTTTCACTCTTTTATTTTGTTGCTCTCTAACTTCAGTTTGTCATGCTCAAACAATTAACTGGTTAACCAACGACTTTGCACCTTACTATATATTAAATGGTAAGTATCAGGGCCAAGGCCGCGACGAAACAATCATAAAATTACTCGAAGACCAACTACCTCATATCAAATTCAATCGTGTTGTGGTGCCTGCAAGTAAGCTAATTCAAACCCTTTCTGATAAAACGAATGACGCGTGCGTACTTTCTCTTTATAAAAACGAAAACAGAAAGCAACAAATGGTATTTACACAAGAAAGCTCTACTGTTGGTTTATCTCCCTCTGTTGCACTACATAAAAAGCTAGCAAATGCGCTATCGCTTAAAAACGACGCTGAGGTGTCTTTGTATGATTTACTACAAGAGAAAAAGCTAACATTAGGCGTGTCTTTGAGTCGCTCTTATGGGGAGGCTATCGATAGTATAATTAACTCAACGCCCGATGTTGACATTGTTATTCGCCCTACCCGAGATAGCTTAGCTAGTCTTACCTATATGCTTAACTTAAAACGCATTGATATTTTACTTGGCTACCCAAGTGAACATTTTTATTTAGCTAAATCTATGAACTTTCAAGATAACTTAACCCAAAGACCATTAACTGAAGCACCTGCGTTAAGCTATGGTTTTATAGGTTGCACTAAAACCGAGCAAGGGATTAAAAATATTGCTTTGCTAAACAAACACCTTAAAGTAATCAAACAAACTGATGCATACATAAATGCCTTATCAAAGTGGTTGCCCGAGCATTTAAAGCCATTGCTAAAAACAAGAATGAACTAAGCAAAAAAAACGCCACGTAATGTGGCGCTTTCAAAGTTAGTTGTATAATTACAACCCTGCTTATTTACGAATACCTTCAATAAATAACCCAATATCAACATGAGTCGATGCAGGTCCTAAATTATAGTTAATGCCATAGTCACTTAATTTAAGGCTTGTTTCGCCTTCAAATCCAACACGGTAACCACCCCATGGGTCTTGACCTTCACCTATTTTATCTATTTCAAAGGTAATACTTTTTGTCACACCATGTAATGTAAAGTCACCAGTTACTTTGCCTGAATCATCGTTGTTAAATGTAATGTTAGTACTTTTAAATGTAGCCGTTGGGTATTTATCAACATTTAAAAAATCTTTACCACGTAAGTGCTTATCTCGCTCTGCATGGTTAGAGTCAAGACTGGTTGTATCTATATTTACCATTATTTGTGAAGCATTAGGTTTTCCTGCATCATAATTGAATTCACCGTCAAACGTATTAAAACGTCCATGTAGCCAGCTGTAACCCAAATGTTTTATTTTAAAGTTCACAAAAGCATGCGCCCCTTTTGTATCAATAACATATTCAGCAGCATTTACAGCCGATGCTGATAAAACGAGAGCCGCCGATACAGCCGTATTTAGTAATAGTTTGTTCATTTTAATCTTCCTTCAATGGGGTAATCATTCTTGTTAAAGTTTTATCTTTATCTATAAAATGGTGCTTTAGTGCACCCAATGCATGTAAAACAACAAAACCAATTAATATACATGCACCGTAGTAATGAACTTTTCCTGCTATATCAGCTTGATCATCAAAAACAAAGTCGAGAGCAGACACATTAAACAGGGTAAAAACTTCAATGGGCCTTCCGTCTGCAGTTGAGATCAAATAACCAGCTACCACAATCACAGCTAATAAAATGTACATAGCTATGTGGGCAGTATGTGCTAGTTGATTGACTTTAGTATTTGTACCTAGCGGTTTTGGCTGTTTAGAAAAAACACGCCATAAAATTCTAAAAATCAAAATAGCTGCAAGCGTAATTCCAATGCTTTTATGTAAATCAAGAGAACCTTTGTACCAACTGTCATAGTAGGTAAGTTCAACCATGTATAAACCCAAACCAAATAAGCCAATAACGGTAAACGCCATCAACCAATGCAATATAATGGCAACTAACCCATATGAGAGTGGGGTGTTTTTAAACATAATTAATATCCTGTGTTTTGATAACGACAAGATATAGAAAAGAAGTGCGCAGTAAAATAGCATGTGCAAACAGCTTGTGTGCGTATATGCACATAAATGGTTTACATAGGGGAATTTAGTGGTTAAAGAGAGTGTTTCAGTTTTACTCGAAGCGGCTATTCAGTGAGGCTTACGTATATTAAGCTCTCTTCATTAACTTGCAGGCAAGTAATAAGCCCTTCCTTGATAAGCTCAAGTATAGCTATAAAGCTTACGACAACCCCGCTGCGACCTTCTGATGCTTTAAAAAGTTCGTTAAACACAATTGCACTCTTTGATTTGGAAAGCTGGTGTAATATTTGGCTCATGCGCTCGCGGGTTGATAACACTTCTGCTGTTATTTGATGATGCTCAAAGGTTTTAGCTCTCGCCATAACGTCACTTAAGGCAAGCATTAAATCTTTGAGTTCTAATTCGGGTAGGTTTTTGCTTGTATCGTCGTTAATGGGCATTACCGCATGAGCAACGAAAATATCACGGCCAACACGAGGTATATCATCCAAATTTTCAGCTGCTTTTTTAAACTGCTCGTATTCTTGTAGGCGTTTAATTAGTTCAGCACGAGGGTCTTCCTCTTCTTCGAGCTCTTCGTGAACAGGAAGAAGCAGCCGTGATTTTATTTGCGCTAACAATGCCGCCATGACTAAATACTCACCAGCTAGCTCTAATTGAAATTCGCTCATCATTTCAACATAGCTAACATATTGTTCTGTAATACTAAATATTGAAAGCTCAAGTACGTCAAGCTTATGTTTTTTTATTAAATAAAGAAGTAAATCAAGCGGCCCTTCAAAGGTTTCTAAAATAACTTCAAGTGCGTCGGGTGGAATATATAAGTCTTCAGGTTTATCAACAACGGCCTTTCCATGCAAAAAAGCCAGTGGCAGATTTTGCTGCACTGGCTCATCAATTACTGGTGGAAGTTTAGTCGTTGAAGCCACGTTTAATTACTCAAACGGGCTCACATCACCACAGCCAACACGCAGTATTTTTACATCGTCCTCGGACAAATCAATAACGGTTGTTGCTTGCTCTGGTAGGTATCCACCGTGAATAATAAGATCTACGTGCTTATCAAGCCTATCTAAAATCTCGTCTGGGTCCGACTCTGTAAATTCTTGTCCGGGTAAGATAAGCGAACATGACATTAGCGGCTCGCCCAACTCGGCTAACAGTGCACATGCTATTGGGTGCTCAATAACACGTATGCCAATCGTTTTTTTCTTATCGTTTAATAAACGCTTAGGTACTTCCTTTGTACCTTTAAAAATAAAGGTATAAGGTCCCGGCGTATTATTTTTAATCAGTCTGAATAATTGATTATCAACGCGTGCGTAAGTAGATAACTCTGATAAATCACGACACACAAGTGTAAAATTGTCGTTTTTATCAATGCCACGAATACGCTCTATACGCTCTTTGGCTTGCTTATTACCAATGTTACAGCCAATTGCATAGCCAGAGTCGGTAGGGTAAACAACAACACCACCTTGTTTTATTATATCAACAGCTTGAATTATTAACCTTGCCTGTGGGTTATCTGGATGAATATGAAATAATTGACTCATGTTAATGCCCCTTCTTGTCCTTCCCAAACTTGCCAAACACCTTGGCAATCTTTAGGTAAGTATAAATTTTTACCAAGCTCTAAATAGCTTGTCGGAAAATGAAAATCTGAGCCTTGTGAACATAATAATTCGTACTCTCGGCTGAGTTCACCTAAAAATTGACGTTCACTAGGTGCTTGCTGAGGTTGCGCTACTTCCATTGCATCTCCCCCTGCATTTTTAAATTCAACTAACAGTTTACGCAACCACTTATTAGACATTCTGTAGCTACTTGGATGGGCAAGCACTGCAACCCCTCCTGCTACATGTATTGCTTTAATAGCGGTTTGCATATCACACCAACAGCTTGGTACGTACCCCGTTTTACCTCGCCCTAAATACTTTTTAAATACTCCAGGGAAATTTTTAGCGACTCCACGCTGCATTAATGCACGTGCAAAATGGGCACGTGTAATTTGTCCATTTACAGCAAGTTCTTTAGCTTGGTCGTAAATGCCTTCAAAGCCATTTTTTTCAAGGCGAAAGCCTATTTGTGTAGCCCGATCCTCTCGCTTTTGCTGCTGTGCAGTTAATAAGGCATCGAGCTCTTCGTTATCAATATTTATGTTTAACCCGACAATGTGGATCTCAAAGCTTTCCCACTTTGTCGATATTTCTGTGCCTGTAATTAATGACAGCGGAAGATTCTCAGACTTAATAAATGATTGAGCCGGTTTAATAGCTGCCACAGTGTCATGATCGGTAATAGCAAACACATCAATATTTTTATCTACTGCACGGTTTAATAATTCTTCAACCGTTAAATGTCCGTCTGAATGTGTTGTGTGGCTATGTAAATCATATTTTATCAAAAGAAAACTGCTTAAAATTAAGGTTTGAAGGTATTTATGCAAGTATAACAAGTTTTTTCATTAAATTGTTTTAAATAAACACTTGACACTAAAGCACTAGATACGTTTTACTGTAGCCACTTTAAGACACATAAAGAATTAAAAACAATGAACAATTCAAACCTAAACACAATTTGGTGGTGGCACTCGTAATTATCGGGTGATGAATTGTCGTGTCTGACAAAATTTCAAAACCCGCAAATATGCGGGTTTTTTTATAACTAAATTTTAATAAATACATAATAAATTTGAGGCAGAAAACATGAATAACGGTATTACTCTTACACATCATTGGTGGTGGCGCCTGGTATAGCGGGACGGTAATGATCTGTTTGTAATTTAGATATCGTTATTCAAACCCCGCATTGCACAGCATTGCGGGGTTTAATTTTTTTGAGGGAATGAGGTTTGATTTTTAGTCATATAACAACTACGCCGGGTGAAGTAACGAGTATTACGCAAAAACGCGACTACATCAGTAGTCCACTTGCGCTGTACGCGGCACTTGATAAACCTAACTCACTGCTACTTGAATCGGCTGAAATTGATTCTAAAGACAGTGTAAAAAGTTTAATTTTAGTCGATTGCGCATTGCGCATTGTTTGCCAAGGTAAAACAGTCACGATTACAGCCCAGTCAAACAATGGCCACCAGCTGTTAAGTTACTTACAAGCTCATGTTAAAAACTGCAATGTAGAATTAAACGATACAACCCTAACCCTAAATTACTTGAGCACAAGTAACGACATTGATGAAGCCAGTAAACTAGTAGCCGATAATGCATTTAGTGCCCTACGAACTTGTATTAACTCAATCAAAAGCACCACCGACAATCCATTTTCTCTATTTTTAGGTGGTGTATTTGCCTACGACATGGTTGCAAACTTTGAACAGTTAAGTGACGTTCCCGATGGCGAGAACAGCTGTCCTGATTATGTATTTTATTTAGCTGAAACATTAGTTGTAATAGACCACCAAAAACAGACCACCGAACTTATCGGTAACGTGTTTAACGGCCCAGACGTACACGCAAACTGCTTTGAAGTAGGTAAACAGCTAGAGCAGTTAAATAGCCTTTGCGATAACGCAGCCCAATACAGCGCCCCATTAAATAAAGGCGAATGTGAGGTGAGCGTAGACATAAGCGACAGCACCTATTGCGAACAGGTTGTAAAACTTAAAAAGAACATTGTAGACGGTGATATTTTTCAGGTTGTTCCTTCTCGTACTTTCTCGCTGCCTTGCCCTAATGCTTTACATGCGTATAGCCAATTAAAACAACAAAACCCAAGCCCTTATATGTTTTACATGCGCGATGAGGACTTTGCTTTATTTGGCGCATCACCCGAATCAGCCCTTAAATACGATATTAATAACCAGCAGGTAGAAGTGTATCCAATTGCAGGAACGCGCCCTCGTGGTAAGTTTGCTAATGGGCAAATAAATCCCGATTTAGATAGCCGTATTGAGCTTGAACTTAGAAACGATCAAAAAGAACGTGCAGAACACTTAATGCTTGTTGACTTAGCCCGTAACGATGTAGCCCGCATTAGTGTTGCAGGTACACGTCATGCCAAAGAGCTATTAAAAGTAGACCGTTATTCGCAAGTTATGCATTTAGTTTCACGTGTTGTTGGTACATTAAAACCAGAACTTGATGCACTTCACGCTTACCAAGCATGCATGAACATGGGTACCTTAGTAGGCGCGCCTAAAGTTCGCGCAGCAGAATTAGTTCGCCAAACAGAAGGAAAACGACGTGGCAGTTACGGTGGCGCAGTAGGTTATTTAACCGGTGATGGCGCAATGGACAGCTGTATTGTTATTCGCTCTGCCTTTGTTAAAAACAACATGGCTTATGTTCAAGCCGGTGCCGGGGTTGTATTTGACTCAGAACCGCAATCTGAAGCTAACGAAACTCGCGCTAAAGCTCAAGCGGTTATTACCGCCATAAAATCAACTTTCGAGGCGGTATAACATGGGTGCATCACAGCCAATCAAAATTTACTTTTTAGATAACTTTGACTCGTTTAGTTACAACTTGGTAGACGAACTAACTATGCTCGGTGGTGAGCTTGTTGTGTATAGAAATAACATAAGCGCCGATACTATTTTTAATAAAATGCGCCAAGAGCAAGGCCAAGTATTACTTGTACTTTCTCCAGGCCCTGGCACACCAAGCGATGCTGGTTGCCTCATGGATCTTATTGCGCTGTGTAAAGGCCATTTCCCTATGCTGGGTATTTGTTTAGGTCAACAGGCGTTAACACAAAGTTATGGCGGAGTAATCGGACATGCGGGTGAAACCGTACATGGTAAGTCATCAATTATTGATCTAAGCACACACCCTGTGTTTGAAAATATGGGCGAGACAATGCCGGTGGCACGTTACCACTCATTAATGGCTACGCAAGTACCAGATAGCATAGAGGTAATAGCACAATACCAAGATATTCCTATGGCTATTTATCACCATGATGACGGTGCTCTGGGTTATCAGTTTCACCCTGAATCAATACTAACGCCCAACGGGGCTATGTTGCTGCAACAAAGTGTTGCTTACCTAACAAATAATAATTAAGAGGACGTTATGAGTACACATTTAACCAACGTACTTAATGTTCAACAAGCCATTGAGCAACTTACGATTAAGCAATCACTCAGTTATAGCCAATCAAAAGCGCTATTTAATGAAATTATGCAAGGTAACATGAGCGATATTGAGCTAACAGCTTTGCTTATTAGTCTTAAAATGAAAGGTGAAGTGAGTGATGAAATAGCGGGAGCTGCGGCATCTATGCGTGAAAACGCAGTGGCTTTTAATACTACTTTCTCACAACTTGCAGATAGTTGTGGCACCGGTGGCGATGGGTCAAATACTATTAATATCAGCACCACTGCCGCTATTGTCGCAGCTGCCGCGGGTATTAACATGGTAAAACATGGCAACCGCAGTGTGTCGAGTAACTCAGGCTCTGCCGACTTACTCAAAGCGCTTGGTATTAATATAGATATGAGCCCTGAACAAGCAGCAAAATGCCTTGAGCAAACACACTTTACATTTTTGTTTGCACCTCATTATCACAGCGGTGTGCGCCATGCGATGGGTGTGCGTACTGCACTTAAAACACGAACTATTTTTAATATTCTAGGCCCCCTTGCGAATCCTGCGGCACCTGATGTGCAATTATTGGGGGTTTACGACGAGTCCCTATGTATGCCTATGGCGCAAACGCTTAAAACATTAGGCACACAACGCGCAATGATCGTACACGGTTCTGGCACTGACGAAATTGCCCTTCATGGGCCAACGCATGTTGTTGAATTAAACAATGGTGAAATAAGCCAGTACACGCTCAACCCAAGCGACTTCGACCTTGCAAACTATTCACTTGAACAACTGGCAGGTGAAGGCCCACAATATAACGCTGATGCAAGCGTTGCTATTATACAAGGCAAAGGCACTGATGCGCACAACGCCGCTATTGTGGTAAATGTTGCTGCTCTTTTATATCTAACAGGTAAAGCTGATTCACTTAAAGATGGCGCACAGCAAGTACACTCACTTTTAAGTTCAGGCAAAGCCATGGACACATTAAATGCAATTATTGAGGTAAGTCATGGCTAATGTATTAGACAAAATTGTTGCTGATAAAAAGCAAGAATTAATTGAACGAAAAGCAGCTCGTCCGCTTGAAAGTTTTAAAGATCAAGCGGTGCCAACCAGCCGTGATTTTTATAAAGCATTGGCGGCACCCGGTACACAATTTATTTTAGAATGTAAAAAAGCATCCCCTTCTAAGGGGTTAATAAGAGAACCTTTTGATTTAACTGAAATCACTGCAGCTTACAAAAAATATGCAAGCTGCATGAGCGTACTCACCGATACTAAATACTTTCAAGGTAGCTTTGACTACCTAGAGTTTGTACGTAGCCAAGTTGATCAGCCACTTATTTGTAAAGACTTTTTCATTGATGAGTATCAGGTTTATATGGCTCGTATTTATGGTGGCGATGCTATCTTACTTATGCTTTCGGTACTTAATGATGAAGAATACACAGCACTGCATAAGGTCGCTGATTCACTCAATATGGCGGTGCTAACCGAGGTAAGTAACGAAGAAGAAGTTCACCGAGCACTTGACCTAAATGCTAAAATTATTGGTATTAATAACCGTGATTTACGTGACTTGAGTACCGATTTAGCTACTACTGAAAAACTACGTAAATTAATCCCTGAAGATAAAGTCGTTATTTCTGAGTCAGGTATCTATACCCATCAAGACGTTAAACGCTTAGCACCGCTGTGCGATGGCTTTTTAATTGGTAGCTCACTGATGGCCGAAGCTGATTTAGAACAAGCATGTCGCCGGGTTATTTTTGGTGAAAATAAAGTATGTGGGCTTACTCGCAGCCAAGATGCGCAAGCTGCATATAATGCGGGTGCTGTATATGGCGGTTTAATTTTTCATCCTAAATCTCCACGTTGTGTTGATTTAGATTGCGCCCAAGCCATAACGCAATCAGCACCCCTTAAGTTTGTGGGTGTTTTTGTTGATGAGCCAACAGAGAAAGTTGCTCACGCCGCAAGTGTGTTAAAATTAGCGGCAGTTCAATTACATGGCCAAGAAAGTGACGATTACATTAAAGCGTTGCGTACACAGTTACCTAGCAATTGTGAAATTTGGAAAGCACAAGCAATTAAAGATGTGCTACCTACTCCTGTAAATGGCGTTGACCGCCACTTGTACGACACTCACAGTGATAAACAAGCTGGTGGTACAGGAAAAGTATTTGATTGGTCGCTTCTTCGCGATGCAACAACACCGTTTATGCTAGCTGGTGGCTTAAATCCAGACAATATTAAAGATGCGCTTTATCAAGGTGCCTTAGGCCTTGACTTAAATTCTGGGGTTGAAGACGCTCCGGGCAAAAAGTGCCCAAACAAATTACATCATGCTTTTACAAGTATCAGAAATTATTGAGGTTAAAATGCAAAATCCAGCTTATTTTGGCGAGTTTGGCGGTATGTTTGTACCCGAGTTGCTTGTCCCTGCACTTAAGCAGTTAGAAAACGAATTTAACAAAGCGCAAAAAGATCCTGAGTTTCAGGCAGAACTTAGCAAATTATTAAACGAGTATGCGGGTCGCCCTACACCGCTTACTTTAACGCGTAATTTAGTTAAAAACCCAAAGGTTAAACTTTACTTAAAGCGTGAAGATTTACTTCATGGTGGTGCACACAAAACAAACCAGGTGCTTGGCCAAGCGTTATTAACAAAACGTATGGGTAAAAAAGAAGTAATTGCTGAAACCGGCGCAGGTCAGCATGGTGTCGCTACAGCTTTAGCATGCGCACTTTTAGGTTTAAAATGCCGTATATACATGGGCGCGAAAGACGTTGAACGCCAACAACCTAATGTATTTAGAATGAAATTAATGGGCGCAGAAGTCATTCCTGTTACAGCGGGTTCTGGCACATTAAAAGATGCCGTAAACGAAGCGCTACGTGACTGGTCAGCTAACTACCAAGAAGCACACTACTTACTAGGAACTGCGGCGGGCCCTCACCCATTCCCAACAATTGTTCGCGAATACCAAAAAGTAATTGGTGAAGAAGCCAAGCAACAAGTGCTTGAAGCTGAAGGTCGCTTACCAGACGCCGTTATAGCTTGCGTGGGTGGTGGGTCAAACGCTATTGGTATGTTTACCGATTTTATTGACGAGCCTAGCGTAAAGCTAATTGGTGTTGAGCCAGCAGGTAAAGGCTTAGATACCCACGAACACGGCGCCACTATTTGTAAGGGTACTAAAGGTATACTACACGGTACATACACTTACATTATGCAAAACGATGATGGCCAAATTGAAGAATCATACTCTGTATCAGCAGGTCTAGATTACCCAGCGGTAGGCCCACAGCATGCATTTTTACATGAAACTGGCCGTGCACAATATGTAGGTATCAGTGACACTGAGGCACTTGACGCATTTCAGTCATTAGCTAAAAACGAAGGTATTATTCCCGCTCTGGAGTCAAGCCATGCTTTAGCCTACGCGCTAAAATATGCAGAAGAGCAGACGCAAGACAGTGTAATCGTAATTAATTTAAGTGGCCGTGGCGATAAAGATTTAGCACATGTACACAAAGTATTATCTGAAGGAGGCCAGCTATGAGCCAAGTTAAGACGGACCGTTATGGCGCTATGTTTGCTGCACTTAATGAGAAAAAACAAGGTGCATTTGTTCCCTTTGTGACTATTGGCGACCCAGGAAAAGAGCAGAGCATTGCTATCATTAAAAGCTTAATTGATGGTGGTGCTGACGGACTAGAGCTAGGTATCCCCTTTTCAGATCCAATAGCCGATGGCCCTGTTATCCAAGCCGCTAATATTCGTGCCCTTGATGTGAATATTAACACCCAAGATTGCTTTGACATCATTAAAGAAATTCGTGAATACAATGCAGATATTCCAATTGGTTTATTATTATATTCAAACTTAGTGTTTAAACGTGGCTTAGAAGCGTTTTACAAAGATGCAAAAGCCGTAGGGGTAGACTCTATTTTGGTAGCGGATGTTCCTTTGCATGAATCTAAAATGTTTAGAAAGGCTGCAATGGACAATGGGGTTGACCCAATATTTATTGCAACACCTAATGCAGATGACGACACTCTTCGCCAGTGTGCTTCATATGGACGCGGTTATACTTATTTGCTTTCACGTGCAGGCGTAACAGGTACTGATACCAAAGCACAAATGCCCGCTGGTAATATTGTAAATAAATTAAAAGAGTATCATGCAGCCCCTGCTCTACTAGGCTTTGGTATTTCAACGCCAGACGATGTGAAATCAGCATTAAATGCAGGTGCAGCCGGGGCCATTTCAGGCTCTGCGGTGGTAAAGATTATTGAAGCCAATCTTGATGATTTGGATGCAATGACAGCACAACTAAAAACGTTTGTTAGCAACATGAAAGCCGCTACAGAGCTTTAAGTAAACTTAGATTTAAACACATAAAAAGGGCATTTAAATGCCCTTTTTCATTATTAAAATTTAGTGTGCTTTATGCTTACCTTCTAGCACTTCTTCAATAAATTTAGCGTTAAAAGCATCTAAATCTTCTGGGCTGCGGCTGGTCACTAAACCTCTGTCTACACACACTTCCTCATTTACCCAGTTTGCGCCTGCATTCATTAAATCGCTTTTAATACTTGGGAAAGAAGTAATTGTGCGGTCACGTAACTTATTAATTTCTGCCAGTAACCATGGTGCATGACAGATTGCAGCAACTGGTTTGTTTTTTTCTGCACCAAAAAAGCCGTCTATAAAGGCTTTTGCGTGTTTGTCTTGACGAAGGCTGTCTGGATTAAATAACCCACCGGGTAACATCAACGCATCGTAATCAGCTGAGTTTGTATTGGTGACGAGTTTATCTACTGATATTTTTTCGCCCCATTTATCTTCATTCCACCCAGTTATTTGACCTTCTTTGATAGAGACGATCTCTATTTCTGCACCCGCATTTAATAATGCATCACGAGGAGAAAACAATTCACTTTGTTCAAAACCGTCAGTGGCTAAAATGGCAATTTTTTTACCTTTTAGGGGCGTACGCGTTTGTAATGTATTCATTTGGCTCTCCTTATAAATTAATTAAGTGTTTAACGCACTAAACAATAAGCAGGACGGATGCCAGATTTAAATCATTGAAAATTATATTAAATTTTAATTTATGATATAACCCCATGTAAATTATTTATAATTAATGAATAATCTACATGACGTTAAAAGAGCGTTGCTCTAGATAGTACAAATAAAAAGGTAAGTAGAAGTGAAGTATTAAAGGCGATCTTTAAGAGCTTTAGCTGGTTTAAAAACGGCCTTGTTAGCCCCTTCTATTTCGATTGTCTCGCCCGTTTGTGGATTGCGCCCAGTACGTGCCGGATAATAGCTAAGTGCAAACGTACCAAATCCATTAATTTGCACCTGATCACCTTCAGATAACGATTTAGTAATCACTTTTTGAATACTTGTAAGAGCGGCTTGTGAATCTTTTTTAGTAAGTTCGCTGTGTTTTGCCATTTCGGCAATAAGTTGAGTTTTGTTCATATAAGGCTCCTAAATACACGTAAACAATGAATACGCTTAGCGTGGGAATATAATGATGAATAAATAAAGCCACGCAGGCTAAGGCTTACAGGGCTTTAAGTCAACCTTGTAGTTACCAAGTGTTATGTGGTAAAAACGCTGTAATTTATTTTTGTATAATTTAGGTAGTATATGCACGCATTAATTGAATACATTCCACTTATACTGTTTTTTGCAGTGTTTAAGCTTGTAGATATTTACTGGGCAACAGCTTTATTAATTGCAACATCGCTTATTCAAGTCATATATAGCTATTACAAGCATGGGAAAGTACCCACCCGCCAGTGGATCTTCTTTTCTATTGCCGCCGTGTTTGGCACCTTAACGCTTGTGTTTCATGATGAGCAATTTGTAAAGTGGAAAGCCACTATTATATACGCGGGTTTCAGCATTATGCTGCTTGTGAGTCGTTACATACTCAATAAAAACTTAGTAAAAAAGGCACTAACCGCTATTTTAGAAAACGCAAATGACACAGATAAAAAAATAACCGTGCCAGAGCCATTATGGGATAAATTAAACTTAATGTGGGTAGCTATTACCGCGGGTATTGCAGCACTTAACATATACATAGCGTATAACTTTTCACTCGACTTTTGGGTAAACTTTAAAGTTTTTGGCTTGATGGCTATTACATTTGTAAGCATTTTTGCCACAATTATTGCCCTTTATAAATACCTCCCTGATGATGACGAAGCTGTAAACTAGTTTTCGTCATAAAAATGTCGTCTTAGCTTGTTAGTTTATAAAAAAACAGCCTGAGACGACCTTGAACGCTAATCAATACCGCTGGTTTGAATTTACCCTCATATTTATCTTTTTACCGCTAGTAGGCTTTAGCTTACGCAGCCATTTAGCAAATTGGCTTTTCCCTGCGCTTATAATATTAATGAGCGTATGTTGCATGCTTTTGTTGAGCGACCCACACTTTAAACGCTTCAGGCTTACCAGCCTTGGACAGTTTTCTGCTGTAAAAAATCGTCTGTTTAGTTTCTTTTTATTAGGCGCCGTTTTCTCTGGTATGTTTTACGGGATCATCCATCAAGAAAACTGGTTTGCCCTCCCTCGTAATTCTTTTAATGATTGGCTGCTTTTGTTACTGCTATACCCCGTGTTGTCGGTTATCCCTCAAGAGCTAATATTCAGAACCTATTTTTTTCATCGTTATAAACACATTATGCCTAAAAAAAGTATGCGAATTATTGTAAGTGCCACTGTGTTTGCACTGGCTCATATAGTTTATGCAAATTTGATTGCGGTATGTTTAGCTTTTTTAGGTGGGTTGTTATTTTCGTATACTTACGCTCAAAGCCGCTCAACCTTTGTATGTGTTATTGAGCATAGCTTGTGGGGAATTTGGATGTTTACTCTAGGTATTGGGAGTTATTTAGACTCAGGTGCTTTAACCTAAATGTTAGGCACAAAAAACCGCGGCAAGCGCGGCTTTTTATACTTTACATTTTAAAAGCCAAATAACTTTAAACCAAAGAACTTGGTAGCAACCGTGTTTATAAATATCACGGCTAAAATAAATGGGATAAACGTTGAAAGAGAAAAGTTAACGTATTTCTCCATCATGCTGCCTTCGTAGCTAGGTGAACCTTGGCTTAGTTCCTGTGTTAAACGCGCTTTTTTCCATCGGTACATTACAAACAAACACACCATTAAGCCATTAAGAGGTAAAATAGTGTCGTAGAATACATCAACTACAATATCAAAAAAGCTCTTACTGGCACCGCCATAGCTGGTAAACGACGTTAAACTGTCAACCATACCAAACGACATAGTACATATAATTGTAAGCACGCCTGTGCTAAGCGTTAGTATACCTAAAGCTTTTTTACGACTAATACCTTTACGATCACTCAATGTTGCCGTTGGTACTTCTACAATTGAAACCAAAGACGTTATTGCTGCAAAAAATACAAGTAAAAAGAATGAAAAGGCGACAACTGAAGCCCCTACATAGCCAATATCGTTTTGTAATGCTAATAAAATTTTAGGTAAATAAACAAAAATCATTGATACAGACGAGTCTGATAACGACTCCGGGTTAGTATTTGGGTCAAAACTAAATATAGCGGGTAAAACCATAAGGCCGGCAACAAACGCGACTAGTGAGTCTGTAATAGCCACCATTTTTGCACTACTAACTATGTCGTCTTTCTTAGAAATATAAGACGCATAGGTCATTAAAATACCCATACCTAGCGATAAAGAGAAGAACGCTTGACTCAATGCACCATTTAATACGCTAGCACTCATTTTTGAAAAGTCAGGAATTACGTAATACTCAACGCCTGCCAATGCGTTATCTAGCGTTAAAACATACGCTACCAAAGCTAACAGCATTACTAACAATGCTGGCATTAATACTTTAGCCGCTTTTTCTATGCCCTGTTTTACACCGCCGAGTAAAATAAGGTTAACAATAACAACCACCACTGCCATATAAGCAAATACTGTGTAGCTGTTAATAAATGTCCCAAAATGGGCTGGGTCGGCTAACGCATCTAAGTTACCCATGCCCGCCTGTATCAAGTAGCCAAATATCCACACTGTAATTACCATATAAAAAACGGCAATCATAAATGGAGTTAAAACGGCTAAAAATCCCGCAAATTTCCATTTTTTATCGTTATTTGCTAAAAGCTTGTATGAACCGAGCGGATCTTTTTGAGCATTTCTGCCCATGGCCATTTCTGCCATCATCACGGGTAAACAAATAAACACGACAAATAGAGCGTAAATTAATAAAAATGCGCCGCCACCGTTTTTAGTCGCAGAAACGGGAAAACCCACTAAATTACCAATACCAACGGCAGAACCAGCTGCAGCCAGTATAAATCCGAGACGGGAGCTAAATCGCTCTCTATTATCGCTCATGTATAAAACCTTTTTATTATTTTGAGTATCTGAGCGACTCTACCAGTGTTATACAGCGGTTTTCAAGCAATTAGCGTTAAAAATAAAATCCAACTGTAAACCTAAGTGTATACGCTTTTAGTTAGCCAAATTTGAGCTCTGTGGTACTATTTGCATAATTAAATTTAACAACTTAAGTGAGAATCTATTATGTTGTACATGATTTACTCAACAGACGTTGAAAACAGCCTTGAATTACGAAAAGCCGCACGTCCAGCGCACTTAGAACGCTTAAAAGAGCTTGATGCACAAAACAGGCTACTTACCGCCGGCCCTTTCCCTGCGGTTGATAATGAAGACCCTCAAGATGCCGGTTTTACTGGCTCAGTTATTATTGCAGAGTTTGATTCGCTAGAAGCTGCGCGTGAATGGGCAACTAATGATCCTTACGTTTCAGGTGGCGTATACGTAAATACAATTGTTAAACCATTCAAAAAAGTGTTTCCAGTTTAAATAACAGCGTGTTGTTACAAGCCAACCTGTAATTCAGGATTTGTTCACACGTTTTTAATTAAAATTACTAATGTAATTACGGATTTAACGTTTTTACTTGAATTTTAGTAACTTAGTTAATTAAACTAAGGTTATCTGGTCTAGGAGTTTCTGTTATGCGCGTATTGTTAAGCCTCATTTTTATTGCTTGTGTTAGCTTTGCTAGCAACAGCCAAGCTTCGGCTACGCCCACTAAAAAGGTTAATCAACCGGTGGATAAAAAGAAAGCGGTAATACTTGCAAAACAAAGCATTGGCGGTAAAACGCTAAAGATAACTGAAAAACCAGAGTTTTATACCGTACGAATACTCAAATCTGACGGCCACGTCGTTGATTTACATATTAATAAAAAAACCGGCGAAGTGAAAAAGGATTAAAAAATGCGAATTTTAGTTATTGAAGACGATCTACATTTAGCAGACAACCTACGAAATGCATTAGAGAAAGAACGCTACAGCGTGGATCTATGTCACGATGGTGAAGCTGGTTTATTTCATATTACGGAATACCCTTTGGACATGGCTGTGGTTGATTTGGGTTTACCTAAAATTGACGGAATTGAGTTAATTAACAAAGCACGTGCCCAAGGCGTGACAATTCCAATTTTAATTTTAACAGCCCGTGATCGCTGGCAAGATAAAGTTGAAGGGCTAGATGCCGGTGCAGACGACTATTTAACAAAGCCATTTCATGTTGAAGAATTAGCAGCGCGTTGTAACGCACTTATTCGCCGCAGTGCAGGTAAAGCTAACCCTGAAATGACAGCAGGACCTATAAAAATACACACCCGTTCGCAACAAGTTTGGGTCGATGACAAAGAGTTAAGCCTAACGGCTTATGAGTATAAAGTACTTGAATACTTAATGGTAAACCCACAAAAGGTTATTTCTAAGTCAGAACTCACTGAGCATATTTACGATCAGGATTTCGACCTTGATTCGAATGTAATTGAAGTGTTTGTTTTACGCCTACGTAAAAAGTTAGACCCAGAAGGCACCCTCAACCCAGTTGAAACGTTACGTGGCCGTGGTTACAGGCTAAAAAGTCAGTGGTAGGACCGCAAGTATCACTAAAAATAAGGCAAGGATTTATCCTTGTCTTTGTTTTATTGGTGGCACTGCCTATTTTGTTTTACTCAATTGGCAAAGCCTATTATGCCTCTTTGGTCGATGCCACAGAAAAAACGCTAGAAGCTCAACTCTATTCTCTCATATCTGAGGTAGACTTCACTGAACATGGCATAATCATGCCAAGCACTATATTAGCGCCTGAGCTTAACAGATTAAACTCTGACACTTACGCAATGATTTACCGAGATGAAGAGCCAATTTGGCATTCGGAGTCGGCGGTTAATGTCGACTTTGCACCTCAACAAATAGAAACCAAAGCCGGTGCTGCTGACTTTAGGCGCGTAGAATACAAAAATACGGTTTATTGGCAGCTTAGTTTAACCGTAATATTAAATAACATTGATCAGTCCGAGCAGGCTCGGTTCATTTTAGTAAAGCGTAACGACGCTCTACTTCGCTTAATGGATGGGTTTAAACAAACACTTGTTGAGTGGATGTTTGTTATGGGTATTGCCATAACAATTTTAATGGCTATTGGTTTTATTTGGAGCGCTCGCCCACTTCAGCGCTTAGATAAAGAAATAAAAGCCATTGAATCTGGTGATATACAAGAAATTAAAGGCCTTTATCCGATTGAACTACAAACCATAAAAGCCGACTTAAACTTGTTACTTGAATCTCAGCAACGACAAAAAGAACGCTACAGAGCATCGCTCAGCGATTTAGCGCACGCACTTAAAACCCCACTTGCTGTTCTTAAATCAAGCCCGCTTGCAAATGATGCTGACGCACAAGAACAGTTAGACCGTATAAATGTGATGATCGAACACCAATTAAAGCGTGCAGCTACTGGCGCATCAGATACGTGGAAAAAACAAACCCCTATAAAACCAGTTATCGACTCAATACTTAGTGCAATGGCTAAAGTTTATCGCGACAAAGATATTATTTTTGATTGTATAGTTTCTGATAAAGACTACTTTTTAGGTGACCAAACCGATTTAATGGAGTTATTAGGCAACTTAATTGATAACGCCTGTAAAGCGTGTCGTTCTCAAGTAACGGTACAAGTGGTGCAAAGTAAAACATTATGTATAGGTATAAGTGATGACGGCCCGGGTGTGCCAGAAGATAAGCGCGAATCATTACTTAAACGCGGTACACGCTTAGATACATACCAAAGTGGGCATGGTGTTGGCATGGCCATTGTCTCGGACTTGGTTACATCTTACCACGGCACACTGACAATCACTGAAGCCGACAAGCTAGGCGGCGCACAATTTATATTAGAGTTTAATTACCATGATAAAAAATAACACGTATGCAAACTTGTTTTCGTTTTTTCTCCTTATAATAAGTGGCAGTGCTTATTCTAATGCTGTGTGCCAATTGGTTGATAAGCCAACTATGAATGAATCTAAGCGTTACATACAATGCCTTGACACCCAGCTCGATAAAGCCAAACAAGAGCAAGGGACTTGGATACAAAAACGTAAGTACGAACTCGTCCAATCTGAAGAAGCAACGGGTAATACCCAAGTACTGCAGTTATTTATGCGCAGTATAAAAAATAACGAGAAGTACATTGAAAGCGCCTGCCAGTGGCGCTACATATTAAAACTTCCTAATGCAAAAGCAGCCGCTATCAGCTACAAGCACTGTGAAATTCAGTTAGTAAATCAGTTTACAGAATCCTTAAAACAACCTTTTTAAACCACGTGTAAATAACACGACTAGCTCGCATACTCACTTGACAATAGTGCACACACAAAACAAACTACCTACTAGTAGATTGTTAAACTTAAAAAGGTAACTAATGGCCAAGCCTATAATAATTATTGGTGGCGGACTTGCAGGGCTTTATGCTGCAACAAAATTGCATGAACGTAATATTGCGTTTTTATTATTAGAAGCCAAACCATTTTTAGGTGGGCGTGTTTATTGTGAAAATTCAATAAAAAATGAAAATGTTGGGTTTGATCTTGGTCCGACGTGGATCTTTCCTCATCAACCAAAAATTCAATCATTGGTCAAATCGCTCAACTTATCGATATTTGAGCAATACAATCATGGTGATGTGTTATACCAAACGCCTAATCAGGCAGTTCAACAAATTGCAGGCGCTGGCGAAATGCAATTGTTTAGGCTAAAACATGGCATGAACACATTAATCAAGGCACTCTATAAACAGCTACCTGCAAAGCATATATTGTTAAATCATTGCGTAACAGAACTCAAAAAAAGTAATGATAACTGGCAGTTAACAGTTAATAACAATGGTAAAATACAGCAGTTTGAAACAAACACCGTGCTCACTGCCCTGCCTCCTCGAATGATCACCCAATATTTAACACCTAATCTTTGGGCAAGTGAGAGGCTTATAAATCGTTTGACTACTACGCCCACTTGGATGGCAGGACAAGCTAAATTTGTGGCCACATTCGATTACGCCTTTTGGCGAGAACGCAATTTATCTGGGCAATGCTTTAGCCGAGTCGGACCCATGGTTGAAATACATGATGCAAGTGCAGAACACAATAAGCATGCTGCCTTATTTGGCTTTATCGGCGTGCCATATTCCACTCGCAGTAAAGTTACCAAAGCACAATTAATAGAGGCTTGTATTAACCAGCTAATCTATTTTTACGGCGAAGCCGCTAGAAACCCCACACATTGTTTTATAAAAGATTGGGCTGAGGATGAATTTATTGCCAATAACGACGATAAAACACAACCCTCACAACACCCTGATTTCCATTTAGGTGAACTAACAAGTGAGCTAAGAGATTTAAATATTCACTTAGTCGGAAGTGAATTTGCAAACAAAGAAGCAGGTTATTTAGAGGGAGCACTTAACGCTGTTGATGACGCATTAAGTGCTATATAGCAATTCAAATGGGTTATATTGGCTATAAATGCTGAAGGTTAACGCATCGCGCTATCTTCACCACTGCCTAATAATGTAGCAACCCATTTACCTTCTATGCTTGTTTCAAGGCCTATTTTAACAATCATTGTTAATGGAACAGATAAAAGCATACCTACTGTACCAAGTAGCCACCCCCAAAATATTAAAGATAAAAATACAACAAGGGTTGATAGGCCAAGCCCTTTACCTAAAAATTTAGGCTCTACAATGTTGCCCATCACCGTGTTTATTGTTAAGTAACCCGCCGCTACCATACCGGCAATTAGAGGACCTTGAGTTATTAAGGCAAGTAACACGGCAGGCACAGCCGCAATAATTGACCCAATATTCGGAATGTAATTAAACATAAATGCTAAAACACCCCATAATATAAAGTAGTCAACATTTAGAACCCACAAGTAAACAGACACAATAATACCGGTAGCTAAACTCACGAGTGTTTTTATAGCCAAGTAAGAATTAATTGATTCTAAAAATCGGTCAATTTGCTTCATTTTACTGTCGGGATCTTCAAGAGCCATGTGTATTTTATTGCTTAGCAGAGGGCCTTCAAACAGCATAAAAATAACCGTTAAGATTATTAAAAACATGTTTGCCATTACGCCACCAAGCCCTGTCAGCATGTTAGTTGCTACATCAACCATTTTGCCTGGGTCAAACATCGAAATGAGTTGTTCTTTATTAATTAAAATATTGTACTGGGAGGCGAGGTCTACAAGCCAAATAAACTCTTCTTTGAGTTGGGCTTTATATTCAGGAAGCTGCTGTGAAAAATCATTAATGGACTGGCCAACTAAGCCACCTAAGCTGACTCCAAGCCCAACAATAATTAGCACCACAAGCATCACTGCAATGCCTTTAGGAATTTTATAACGTGCAAAAAATTTAATTAGTGGATTACAAATAATGGCAATAAATGCTGCTAATATGAAAGGAATAACAATGACACTTGCTGATTTGATCCCTGCCAATACCACTACTAAAGCAGCAAAAACAATTAAGCTTTTATTTACACCCGTTAAACCTGCCACTTTATTCATCCTTTTATTTGTAATAAGGCCACAGTGTAAGGCAAAACCTAATGAAATGAAATAATTACAAAGTGATCATAACCCTTGTTACTTCGTATTAAGGATAGAAACTACATGCTAGTGAGTACAAATTAAAAACGCTTGCTACAATTATAATTTGAGGATTCAATATGCATATATTTGTTACAGGTGCTACTGGGCTAATTGGCCAACATTTATGTCCTTTTTTAGAGCACCACAACACGGTTACCGTGCTTAGCCGTAATGCCACAAAAGCAAATGTATTATTGGGTCATAAAATTAAAGCAGTCGCTGACATAAGCGCTGTTGATTTTAATACAGTTGACGTTGTTATTAATTTAGCCGGTGAGCCAATCGTTAATAAACGTTGGAGCGATAAACAGAAGCAAATTATACGTGACAGCCGCATTAATATAACGCAGCAAATTAGCCACGCTATTGCAGCAAGTACTAACCCTCCACACACGTTTATATCAGGCAGTGCTATTGGCTACTATGGACGCCAAAGCAACAAGCGCATAGATGAAAACTTTACAGATCCCCACAATGAGTTTAGTCATCAGCTGTGTAAAGACTGGGAAGACGCAGCATTAAAAGCAGAGTCTGAAAAAACACGAGTCTGCCTATTACGAACCGGTATTGTATTAGCTAAAAAAGGCGGCGCATTAAGCAAGATGCTTCCCGCATTTAAATTGTGTTTAGGCGGGCCAATTGGTGACGGAGAGCAAGGTATGTCGTGGATACATATAGACGATATGACACAGCTAATTTTATATATTATGAAACACCCTGAAATTTCGGGGCCAATTAACGCCGTAGCACCAAACCCAGTTAGTAACTCAGAGTTTAGTAAACGCTTGGGTAATGCATTATCGCGTCCTGCTTTTATGCCCATGCCTGCATTTGTATTGAAAGTATTAATGGGTGAAATGTCTGACTTACTCACTACCGGGCAATTTGTAGTGCCAACCAAAGCACAAAAGCATAACTATCGTTTTCATTACGAGAACCTTAAATCGGCCTTAGACAGCTTGGTTTAGCTGGCGTTAATTATCTTCTGCGTATACTCTATTCAGTTACAATATGGGTAACTACTACTATTTACCCATATTGACCTTTCATGATTAATACATAATACTTAAGTTAGTCAGACACAATTACCTAATAAAAGCGAAAATGAATGCTGCACCTGCCTACTGTGATTGGTCTCTCTTTTATACTTAACCTACTAATTGGGTTGTTCTTTTTATCTGTTCATAATTACAAAAAACAATCTGCTTTTTTAATTTTTGGTTTAGCGTGCATTGCATTTTCATTTGCTGAACTACTCGCATGTTTAAAACTAATACTTAATTTTCCTTTTATTACGAGTTATTTAGCGAATATTTTTATAATACTCAGCCCATTTTTAATTATTCTGGGACTACATAAATACAAATACAGCAAACCTTTAAACTTACGCCCTATTTACTATTTGCTACTTTTTAGCGCTGTAATTTTATTATCAGTGTACCCTTACTCCGCGGCACAAATGGTAACGAGCTTTATTATTGCAGGGTTATACTTATTTTCTGCTTACATCATTAGCACTATGAGCTTTGTTGCAACCTTACAAAAAAAGGCATTAATTACCTGCTTTTTAATCCATAGTTTGCTTATGTTTGTTCAAACAGTGCTGCTTGCTTTACCTATTTTAAGCCTAAGCGATACAACCTATTTAGAACCATTAGAGCTCATTTTAAGCAGTCATTTAATTTTAGCCACTTGCAGTGCATTATTACTCCCTTACTTATTAGCATCTAATGCGGAACATACGCTTGCCAGCATTGCTAATACCGACGTTTTAAGTCAACTATTTAACCGCCGTGGTTTTTTTATAAAAGGAAAAAACGCGTTAAGTTTACCTCTTTACCAAAACAAAAATATTTCACTTATTTTGCTCGATATTGATTTTTTCAAACGCGTTAACGATACCTATGGCCACGAGGCCGGCGATCAAGCCATAAAGTGGATCGCTCAGCATGTAAAATCACAATTTTTAAATGAAGAAATATCAGCCAGAATCGGCGGCGAAGAATTTGCCATTTTGTTGCCCAACTGCTCATTAAGTGATGCCAGAAATAATGCCGAAAAACTACGCGAAAGCATAAGCTGTTATCCATTTTATTACGAGGGGCACGATATAAATTTATCGGTGAGTGCAGGCGTCAGTAGCACAATAAACGGCGAGCAGACTATAAAAGAGTTACTAGCGAACGCCGATAAACGACTCTACCTTGCTAAAGAAACGGGCCGTGACAAAGTGGTAACCTACGATGAAAAAAGCTTACTTTTACAAGCTTAATTTGAAAAAGTCTTAACTTGATCTGCCAGATTCGATTTGTACAGTTGGATTAAATCTGACAGTGAATAGCCGATTTGTGCCAAGAGCAGACATTGGTAACTGCCGCGTAGTTTTGATGTCCTAGGGAGCCTGCGAGCGCCTTGATGCGTTTGTTATATGCCAAACTCTCTCAATTTTCTATCTAGAACCAGTCCAATATCAGCTAAAATGCCATCATGCTCGTAGTCAAGAAAAATTCTCACATCGTCGCGATCACCATTGGCATCAACTCTTGGTATGCAAAAGCCACGTGAGCACTCATTAGGGTTTACTACATCTCTCTCTTCACTACCATAGTATGAGTGAACATAGTGAATATTTGGCATTGATATATCCATCATGACTAAATGATCGTTTCCCCTTGGAGCATCAACACTCCTATGAGCAGAGTATTTCATTCTCAAAGGAATAATTTTAAGAATATTAGGCATTTCTGAGTCAACCACTTTTATGAAATCAGATTTAAAAAAGTAATAGATTTGACCTAATCTGTTCAGATACGCAACTACCTCATGAAACCAAAAAGGTTGCTCCCTCACTTTTGTCTGCGCCATATAGTTATCAAAGTGGTATTCCAGTCCCTGAACCATAGTTTTAACACCAGAAACCTGCTTGTAGTGCACTTCATAATCTTTTAATTGATCGAGTTTGTGAAGAATGCTGTTGATCATGAACCACTCCCTGAGTTTCCCTTGGCATATAACACTTTATAAGAGAACATCTTACCTATTTTAGCGCGAAAACGTCCTTATTTTATGAACTTATATTAATAGCAAATAATGAAAACTATTTGTAGCTATAAATATTATTCTTTCTGTGGCATATATAAACATGTAAAAAAGAGGAACGTTTCCTCTTATTCTGACTAAGTTAATGACGACTCACCTGACTGACCGCTTATCGCTCTTTGCCGAAGTTCAACTAAGTGCCATGAGCAGACTTTCAAGCGTAACTCGTTTCTGCCCCAAAACGAGTTTAGGCGACGGTCGCAAATGAGCGATAAGCGATCATTGAGATTGGATAAATTTTAAAAATAACCAATATAGCTTATAAATACAGAAATCCAGACGAATGAACTTATTAATAGCGCAATTAATACTGCTGCGGAGCCTAAATCTTTAGCGAGACCTGACAATGGATGAATCTCTAAGCCAACTCTGTCTATTGTTGCTTCTATTGCTGTATTAACAACCTCTGCGAATATCACAAATAAAACAGAGATTAGTAGCATGACCTTTTCGTAAATACCTATCTGCCAAATCGAAATAATAATTAGCGATAAAGCGAGTAAAAAAAGCTCTTGTTTAAAAGCAGCTTCATTTTTAGCAAGCCATTTAAATGCACGCTGTGAATTTTTAAAAGCTAAAACTACTCGATTAATACCTGACGGCTTATTTGCACTATCAAATTGCATTGGAAACTCTCTTTATAGACTTAGGGCCTTACAGGCGTTAAAAATATCGTATTCAGGTTGGTATTGACTGCTGCTTACTTGAGTTAAGCCAAGTAAAGTGTCAAAAATATTGTCGTGTGAAAATACTTTTGAGCGTTGTAACTCAATACAATGATTAAATTTAGAGTTAGCGAGTTTATTACTCCAAAAAATCATTGGAATATGGGTTTGCTCGCTTGGTGCTAATGCATATGGAAACCCGTGAAGGTATAAACCTTTCTCACCAAGTGACTCACCATGATCTGACACATATAGGAGTGACTTCTTCGTTTCGTTACTTGTTTGTAATACTTTTATCAACTGGCTCAACACCTTGTCTGTGTATGCGATAGTATTATCATATGTGTTTGTTAGTTCAGTTGTACTACAGTTCTGAATATCGCTTCGAGAGCAATCAGGTTTAAACAAACTTTCGTGTTCAGGGTAACGACGATAATAAGTTGGTCCATGTGAGCCTATCATATGCAGAACAACCAATTTATGTTTAGCGTTACTAGTCGCTATCTTGTCTGCTAGTTTCGTAACTAATATTTCATCAAAACAGTAATGACCATCACATAACGGATGTTCTTTATTTGGCTCAATGTTGTCTGATTTAATGCGAGCACACACTCCTTTACAGCTGCTGTTATTATCAATCCATGTTACTTCAACACCACTACGCTGAATAATGTCTAGAGCATTTTCTTGACTACTAGCAAGCCGAGAATCATATTCTTTGCGGTTCAGTCGTGAAAACATACAGGGGACTGAAATAGCCGTCGCCGTTCCACACGATGAAACATCACTAAAATACTTTACGCCTAACTTGGGAGTATAAGTATTCGTTGCTCTACTATAGCCTTGTAGTGAAAAGTTAGCCGCCCGAGCTGTTTCCCCGACAACCATTACAGTTAGCGAGGTGCTCGTTTTATTTTTTAAAGTGGGCAAATTATCGAGTACCTTGAAAGGTAATGGTGGATAAAAGTAATTATCCCTCAGGTATTTATAACTTGCTGTATAGAATGCAAACGGGGTGATATAACTTGTTAGCTGTCGGTTGTTGCGGCCAACAGAAGCGTACTCTTTATAAAAGGGTACAGCGATTAAGGCACAACAGAGCAAAGCTGATAGATTTAGCTTCATAAAACTTTTTAAACGTACTCTAAAACTCCCAATAATTGTGAACTTGGAAAATAAGTAAGTAGGTACAACCCCCAATAAAAAAGTAAATAACACAAGCTGAAAGTTTAAGTATGAAAATGCTTCACCTGAATTTGTTTCAACAATATTTTGTAACATGCTCTTGTCAAAAATAACGCCATAATTAAGTGTTGAATAAAACAACAATGAGCAAACTAAAACACTAAATAGAAGTATAGGTTTAACAAAAGTAATTAAGGACAACCAACTTAAAACTAAAACAGTCAATGAGAAAAGCAATAAAGGGACAGACGCGATAAAAAGCCAATTTATATGCCCTGACTGTGTTGCAGCCATAAAAGTATTGTATAAAAACAAGCCATTAAATGTGATAACGATATACATTGAAACTAAGCAAACAAATTGGCTGTAACTTGCTTGCCAAGACGTAATACAAAATCTTTTAAAAGGAATTTTCATAGTTATTCCTTATCACTACTTTTATCAGCTAAACGATAAAGCTGCTCGGTGTAAGCTAAGTTGCTAAATAACACATGAGCTAGTGCTTTTTCAGCCAACGTTTGATCAACGTTTAGCTGTTCATTTTTTTCTTGTATTTTGGTTTGTTTGTTATAGCGCCAATAGCTGGTTTGTTGATTTGGCATTAGGATGACAGCGCGATCATTTTCTAGGTATGCAAAATTGTCGTAGTACTGCATCATTGCGCGTTCAACTGGATAACTTTTAGTCAGATCAAAGCCCAGCATAGGGGTTGCTTGGTCAATTCCTAAAAGTGACATCAAAGTAACAGGTAGATCAATTTGACTAACGAGTCTTGGATCGCGTTTACTTTTCATATCGCTGTTTAAAATAACAGCTGGTATATGAAAAGACTTCAAAGGGACAGGTTCAGAGCCAAAAACACGCACATCATGGTCTGCCACAACCAAAAATACGGTGTTTTCCCAGTACGACTGTGTTTTTGCTTTATTTATAAATTTCCCTAGTGCGTAATCGGCATACTTAATTGCAAGATCACGCTTATAGTTTTCAGGGTTATGTCCTTTGGGTAGCGATACTTTGCCTTGTGGTATATCAAACGGATCGTGATTACTAGAAGTAAATACAAGACTAAAAAATGGCTCTGTCGAATTACTTAATTTAGTCAGTTCTTTATCTGCTTGATTGAATAAGTCCTCATCACTTACCCCCCAAGAGGAGATAAACTGGGGATTTTCAATATGGTTGATGTCAACAATATCGTTAAACCCGTTTCCTAGAAAAAAGCTTTTCATATTGTCAAAATGGCTTTCACCGCCGTAGATAAACTGTGTTTTGTAACCTTCTTGACTCAATACATCCGCTAGTGAAAAAAAGTTATGCTGCGATTTAGATAGTTTAACTACTGAGCGAGATGGTGATGGTGTAAAACCTGTGGTAATTGCTTCAATACCTCTTACGGAGCGCGTGCCCGTAGCATAAAGGTTGTCAAACCCCCATCCTTGTTGATATAGCTTATCAAGTTCAGGCGTAATATCTAACCCACCAAGTTCTCCAACAAATCGGGCACCTAAACTTTCCTCAAGTATTATAACTAAGTTTTTTTTAACACCAGACACAAAAGGCTTGTTGTGCGCCAAGGTTGGAATATTTCCAGCGACAAACTGTTTTCGATAAGAAGCCTTTTTGACCGTATCTATAATTTTTTGACGAGACATTGTGCCATACAAATTACTGGCACTTTTTTCGTTACCCATGTTTTTCAGCGCAAACGCAACACTGTAAGTGGAGTTAAGAACAAGTGAGTTTATTAGTGAATCTTGAGAAAAATAGACTAATGCAGGGTTAAGCGGTCGGTGATTTAATGTACCTCTAGCAGCAAATAAGCAGATTATTAAAGCAGCCATTAGAATGGGTAAATTGGATGCTTTTTTCAGTGACGGTGGTTGTGTGAATGCTCTGCATAAAAGGCGATAGCTATAAACGCTTGTTAACGAGGCCAAAAGCAATGTACTTAGCATTGCAAAAAGATGGCCATGCACTAACATTGAGAAGATTTCTTGTGGGTAATCAAGGTATTCAATATATAATCGGTTAGGCCTTACATCATATTGATTGATGAATGCAGGTGTTGATGCTTCAACAATAACAACTACAGTTACAACGCAGCTACCGTAAAGTGTAAAAATACGCTGAAAAAGCTCTGTTTTAGGGCGTGCAACTACATGCAGTATCAGTATAAAAACCCCAATAGTTGCTAAGTATCCAATGCTACTTAAGTCTATTCTGATTGCTCCTGATATGATCGGCCAAATATCACCATCATTTAATCTTGAATGTTGCCAAAACAATAAAGCAATGCGGGAAGTTATAAAGATTGATATCAATATAATAGTAAAACGCAACAAGGGTTTTAAAACGGAAGTATTTGCTGTCATAGTTGTGCTCGATCTTAATAATTGCAGCAATACTAAAAACCGAAACTTAAGAATTCCTGAGTCTAAACTTAATATTGGCTAAACTATGGAAACTTAAGCAAGTCTTAAGTAAAACTTAAGCTATATGGCGTAACCTAATGATGAAGATGCATTTCAGGTGAATGAGTAACACATGAAGTTATTAATAATTGAAGATTCAGCGTCACTAAGGCGTAGTTTACGAATTGGCTTAGCAAATCTAGGCTTTGCGGTTGATGACACCGGTGATGGTGCACAAGGGCTGAGTATGGCGATGACAGGTGAGTATGAGCTTATAATACTTGATATTATGTTACCGAGTATCGATGGTATTACTTTATTGCAAACCATAAGAACCAAACAGCTTGATTCTAAAGTCTTAATTTTGTCAGCTAAGCAAGAACCTGAAGACCGTGTTTTAGGGCTTTTAACTGGAGCGGATGATTACCTTACTAAACCCTTTTCATTTGATGAGCTCCACGCTCGACTATTAAATTTAATGCGCCGTGGTGGATTGAAGATGATGAGCGATATCATAACTATTGATAATTTAGCACTGAATTTACAGTTAAAACTGCTAAAAGTGGCTGACAATGTTATTGACTTAACACCCAACGAGTACAAAATTGTCGAATGTTTATTTAGCAATCAAAATAAAGTGTTTAGTGCTGAGAAGCTAAGTACCTACCTTGCAGGGCAATATGATTTGATATCAAAGAACTCGATTGAAGCTCATTTATCATCTGCTCGCAAAAAAGTAAGAGTTGCAGGAGGGGAGCTGCCAATTCAGACCAAGCGTGGTTTTGGTTACATTGTACAAGGACAATAATGAAATCTATTCGCAGTAAATTAGTTGTTACACTCTCGGTAACTATAACAGGCTTTGTTTTATGCATTTTGTTAGCAACCGACATTGCTGTTGATAGTTGGATAGACAATGAGTTTGATCGCAGCCTGCAATCCAAAGCAGGTATGTTAATGACCTTAGTACATAAAACTGATGAAGGTTTTTCGTTTAGTTTTTCTAGTGAGTTTATGCCCGAGTTCGCAGGGGAAATAGAGCCTGAGTACTTTCAAATATGGAGCAAAGAAGGCACTTTCACTCGCTCCAAAAGTTTAGATTTATTTGAGGTTAAAAACTTACCATTTGAAGACTTGGAGATTGGCGAATCAAAAATACGCCCTTTACAATTACCTGATGGCCGAGGTGGTCGAGTGTTTTATAGTCGTTTTATACCACAAGGAAAAGACAATACATCAGAAGATACATATAAAAAAACAAATGATGAGCCACTGACTTTAGCTTATGCAGCGTCTTCTGAGGAAGTTGATTTTGTACTTTGGTTGATTGACGTTATTTTTATAGTCACCACAATTACAGTTATTGTATTTATTCGATTATTTGTCAGGAAGGCGATAGATACATCACTTGCGCCATTAATTAAACTCAACCAAGATATCAGTCAGTTAAGTATTACCAGTGAAGGCTCACAGATATTTATACAAGAGCCAGTTAAAGAGCTCTTGCCTATTGTTGAAAGCTTAAATGCTTTTATTAAAGAGAATAGACAACTTTACCTAAGGGAAAAGCGACTTACATCCGATATTGCCCATGAAATAAAAACGCCCATTGCCGAACTTATAAATATGGCAGAAGTTGCTATCAGGTTTCCAAATGAGACTGAGCTCAATGAGGATTTTAAGCCTGAAGCGTTGAAAATAAGTTTACGGCTTAAAAATATCGTGTCGAACTTATTGCTATTACATAAATACAGTAATGGTAAGCTAATCAAACAAGATGCTTGTGATTTAAATCAAGTCATTACCAGAGTCTTAGAAAACACTGATTTATCGCGTGTAAATTTGGAGTTGAATGAGAATGCACCAGCAATTATAAGCAACTTGTTTGCCCTCGAATCAATTATTAGCAATTTAGTTAACAACGCTAAACAATACAGCCCACTAAATTCAAAAATTTTAGTCTCCACGAAGGCTGCAAAAGAAAAACGTTTAATACTATCAGTTAGTAACTCCCTTATTGAACCTTTGAATGATAACGATATCGACCAATTATTTGACCCTTTATGGCAAAAAGACACTTCAAGAACATCGAATGATAACTTTGGATTGGGGTTATCAATCGCTAAAACGCTTAGTAAAGCAATTGATGCGCAATTAAGTGCAGAAGTTAGTGACAGAAAAATCACATTCTCTTTAGCCTTAAACACTGATTAGTTTATTTAGCCCTACATAGAAATAAAGGCTGGGGAATGCAATTATGTGATGAGGCTCCTAAATACTTAATTGTACTGGTAGCTATCAAACAATCAACTCCGCTTTTGCGGCTTAGCAGGGTGTTGTTATCACTATACATTTTACAGATCCGTCCTTCGGCTCTAACTCGTTTTTGTCCAAAAACGAGTTTACCCGACCGTCTGCTCCTCGCTCATACCCGAATTCTTTTGTAGCGGGCTAAGCTTAAAACTCCATAAACACCGGAGTACAACTAATGCACCAGTTAACAATATATCAGCCTATAGAGCCTTCGAATAAAAATAAGTTTGTAGGACAAAAGTTACCTCTGAAATTAAAGCAAATATGGGCTATCCGAATACGACTAGAACTTTTTCATAAAAAAAAGATCTAGCACTATTTAACCTAGCCATAGATAGCAAACTAAGAGGGTGTGATTTAGTTTCACTAAAAGTTAACGACATCGCACATGGTAAAACAATTCAATCAAGGGCAATAGTCGTTCAAAAAAAGACTGGTATGCCCGTTCAATTTGAAATTACTGGGAATACAAGGAAATCAATTGTGGCGCTCATAGAGCAATTTACTCTCAACTCTTATGATTACTTGTTTAAGTCATGAATTCATTCCTCAGAACACCTTTCAACTCGTCAATATGGACGTATAGTTGATTCTTGGGTCACCTCAATTGGGTTAGATAAGACTCAATATGGCACTCATTCTATGAGACGTAATAAACCATCACTAATTTACAAAAAGACTAAAAATTTAAGAGCCTGCCAGCTTCTACTTGGCCATAGAAAACTAGAGAGCACTGTCAGGTACTTGGGAATAGAAGTTGATGATGCGTTAGAGGTATCAGAACAGATCGATGCTTAAGTTTGAACCAATGCCAGACCTGAAGTAAGCGTCTGGCATTGGTTTCTAAAAAATGTTAATCCACGCTACTTTGTTCTAAGAAAATTATAATGAAGCTGTATCAATATTGATTTGATAAGGCTTACTGACAAATTCAGCCATTTTTATACACTCCTTAACTGCAAACCCTCGTCCTTTGTAGTTTGCGAAAGCAATATGAGTATTATCAGTTAACACTGCATATAATCTATAGTCATGTGTGTAGCCTTTTCTAGGTATAGCTTTAAAACCTTTAATATCTGATAATTTATAAACACGTTTAAAAATAGTATATAAACTACTCGACTTTAATTCCAAGGTTTGTTTTGCGAGATCAAAACGACATACATAGCCACCAAACGAACCACTCCACCCTAGCCAGCATATAAACCCAGATACCCATATCGGTAATGATTTTGCTTCATCAGAATTAAACACATTAATTAGCCCGATAAATAAAAAGAAACCACACAACAAAACTAGCAATAATCTAGTTAACCTTGGTTGTCGATAAATAGCTAGCTCACTAGATAGTTCTTTAAAATACATTACAGCACTCCGTATTTAACTAAGCCGGCAATGGCTGTAAAAACAAAAAATGGCAGGGATAGTTTTATTAGCGATTTGCGATCCCATATTTCAATGAAAACAAGATCTTCACTATTAAAATCTTCATCTTCCAGGTGAGAGGTTGAATTAGCTTTTTGAGAATCATGAGAATCATGAGTAACTTGAGGTGAGTTATATAATTCACTTTGAGCAAACCTTATCGGTGTTTTATTAGGCCAATCCGATATGGTTTCAACAGCAGTAGTATTATATTTCGTATATAAAAACGAAATGAACATCTTAGCATCTGTATACTGTTTAAATTCATATAACTGATCAACAAACTTAATTTGATAAGGGCCTTGCGCGCCTATACTACTTAATTCAAATGATAGTGTATCAAACGGTACAACAATTTTACTTTTTTGAAAGTAACCCCATAATGCGGTTTTTAAATTAAGCTGTTTTTCTGTCCCGTTAAACTCTAAGCGGCTCTTTCGACCAAAAAGCAATATTGATATACTTAAAAAGAAGCTTGCAGAAATAGCGAAGAAAATACTTTCCCCTCCTTCGCTTGTTACTGTCATCACAATGCTAGTAATTCCAGGAATAAGCATAATAAACGCAAAAATTTTGCTTGTCATTTCGCGTCTTGAGGGCATTGTTGTATTACCACTTTGATCTGTTTTGAGAACTTTTTTTACAAGCTTGGATAGATTGTTATATTCCATTACTTCAACCTTAAAAATTAATTATTACCTTATTTACATTAACAAAAAGTAGCTAAGTAAACCTTATCTCACGATACTTATATCGCTCCTTATACAGGAGCAAAATTACTATTTACAATACAACAGTTAATTCAAGTCAGAAAATCTTAAATGCATTTGATATAAAAAGATGACCGTCTGCTCCTCGCTCTTTGCCGAAGTTCGGCTCAGTGCCAGAAGCGGACGCTGAGCATCTTTATCATGCTCATTGCAAGACGCGCCACCAAGTTCCTTTATAGTTCATTTTCCTGTGCTTGCATTACTGACATTACTTTTGCCAATACACTTGGAATACCAGTACCTTTGAGATATTCAACACTTATTGGGCGACTGGTAAGTTCATAAAATAGTTCATGAAATGGACTTTGTTTTTCAATGATGACAGAAGGTAGCTCATAGCCATCATCGTTAAACTGATCAGCTGTAATATCAATAATGTAATCTTGGCATACTAGCCATGCATGTGTCTGGTTTGAGTTATCCCCTAACCCATGCCCACAAACATAGTCACTTTCTAGACTGTGATGCTTCAATAAATATATGCCAAGTAAATCAGTAGCATCTCCACAGCAGCCAGCAGGAAAGCCTGATGAAAAATAAAAGCTAGTCATACTATGAAAGTCAGCCTTTTCAAATCGAGCTAGAATCTCTCGAATTTGATAGATCTTTTTTTCTATATTTTTATTCAATCGAAACTCCAAATTTCACTTGCGTTAAATAACTCGCCTTAAGCACTGTGTAATAGTTGACAAAATCTAAAGCGAAACGAAACCGAGCCAACAAATACGAATTCTACTTTAAGGTCTTGTTATGTAACGTTGGCAAACGCCTTTTCTAATACGACATTTACACTGCCAGCGTGGCAACTGATAACACCAGTTATAAAGTGCGAATGCCCATTATCAGCTTCAAATTTATAGGAGTTATCAAAATCCAAGTATTCATCACCAGTTAATTCAAGTTCAGTGTTAGATATTGCTTCATAAAGCTTTACCATAAAATTGAAAACACATGGATTTATATTAACAACTTCACCATACCACCCCAAAGTAGATCTAATAATAGGTTCTTCGCTGACTCGATATTTTTTGGGGATAGTTTCAATGGATTTATCTACCAATTCTGATGGAACCAAACACAAGTACAATAAATCAGTTGTAATCGGTGGTAACTCTTGTACTGGAATTAGTCTCAACTCATTTAACAACTCCTCTTGATGATGAAATACATTGCGCAGTGCTTTCAGTGCAATAAATTCATCCATATCAAAGAAATTAAACAGTTTAGCTTTTGTTAACTTGTCATTAAGGCTATGAATTGCATTTAATAAATTGAATAAAGTATCTAAATCAGGGGAAATGCAATGTGAATGATACAACCTAAATACTCTTTCACTTGCAGGTACAATTACATTCATTGATACACCTTAAAATTGAGTTACATAATGCCTAAATCAGGTGCGCCCTAGGCGTCACCTGGATTTACTTGTTAGCTTCCTGCATGATTTCACCAAATGTTAGAAACTGCCTGATTGTAGGAAAATCCCACTCATTTAGCCCTAAAGACATCAGGTGCTTAAGGGCTCCATCTTCAGGACAATCGCTGAACTCATCTGGGTATGTACTGACAAACCAACTCCAGAAGACCTTTGCTTCGAGAGGAATTTCACCCGAAATATTTTGAAGCATTAGTATTGCATCAAGCATGAAATCAGATGTAAATCTCTCAATTGGAGCGATATTTATCTTTCCTTCAGGATCTTTATCTGCATGTTTGAAAAAATTATAAGGTTCATTGACAGTTCTTACATGCTTCCTGAATTCCTCTCTCGTCATGCCTTTTGGGTTCTTGACTACACTTACTATTCCTTGCTCTTTGCCCACATCAATTAACACCTGATGAGCAGATGCAATAACAGTATGAATCACTACAAAATCACGTAACTCAAAAAACAGAGTCACTGCTTCAGTAATCTGTCGTCTAGCAACTTCTATCTTGTCAATCCAAATTGGTTGCATGTTACTCCTTGGAAGCTAACAATTTAATATCGACCCATTGGGTCGTTTTTCTACCGAGCCGCGGGTCATTTTTATCATTGTACCAGTTCTACCACACTAACTAACTTGTTGCTGCAGATAAACTTTTAATCATTATAGAGATTATGAAAAAGGTAAAAACGACCAAATGGGTCGTTTTCCTGAATATAGGAGAAACACATAGCAATTGGACACAAAATCAGTGTTGAAAAATAATTTTCTAATGACCGCTATTCGCTCATAGCTGCCTGTCAGATCAAGTCTAAACCTATTTGCTTATACTGTCAGATCAGATATGAGCTACTACACTTAATTACTAAATTAAACTATCTGTGTATTTTGATTCATAAAAAAAGCCCTTCAAATGAAGGGCTTTACTACACACAACAATCTATCTATTTAATTTAGCATAGTCTTACTTACACTTAAGCGTAGCTTCATCTGCTTTGTTTGGTACAAATTTTATATCTGATACCGACACAGAGGCTTTACCTGAGCTGTGCAAACTAAATGGACTTGTTAAACTCGCAAAGTTTACGCCTTTATCAGCAAAGCATTTAAGGTCAATAGATACTGACTGCCATTTACTAAGTAAACGACTATCTACAACGTTAGCTAGGTTAACACTTTCACCACATTCACCCGAGCACATTGCAAGTGAAAGCTCATTCCCAAGCGCTTGGTTAAGTTTTATGTCAAAACTAATTACGCCATTTGCTTCAACATAAGTAATAGTATCTTCAGCAAAGCTCGTTACTATTTCTGCGCTCGCTTTTTCACTCCCGTCAAAATTAAACTGACGAGCATCTTCTTGTACAACCTTATCTTCAGTTCGGTATTTTATAGCGCCAAACTCATGGGTACTGCTCGACACATCTAACAATTCATCACCCGATTTGAGCAATAAGCGCCATGGCGCAACCGGTGCTCCCACTAAAATATCCATACTCGTGAGTGAAGAATTATCTAATTGCGAATTTTCATCTAAATTATCCGCAAGTATATTTTTATCGCCATAGGTTAAACCAAAGCCATACGGTAATAACGGCGAGTAATCTTTATCTCCCTTATTAACCGTTGTTTGAACTGCCGTTTTAGGCCATGAAAAAGAAAGTTTGCCTTTAAAATCGTGGTTAACACTACCGTCGGCTGCTTTTAGTAGCACATCGGCAACACCACCGCCTTCAGTACCAGGTAACCATGCTGCTACAAATGCATCAGACGCATTAAGTTCACTGTTTACCCACATTGGGCGACCAGAAATAAATACAGAAACAACGTTTATTCCTTGCGCTTTTAATGATTTTAACAGCGCTAACGATTTTTTATTGCCGCGCTCAAATTCAAGGTTATCTCTGTCACCATGCCCCTCCGCGTAAGGTTCTTCACCAAATACAACAACCGCTACATCGGGTTTTTGCTCAAAAGAGCCATCATCACTGAGTGTAACTTTACCGCCTGCGGCAGTAACTTGCTCTTCTAAGCCTTTATAGATTGACGTGGCTCCTGGGAAGTCAGCATTTTTATTGTTAGTGCCCTGCCAAGTAATACTCCACCCACCAGACTGTTTACCGATATTATCGGCACCGTCACCGGTAATAAGTACATGTTGATTTGGCGAAAGCGGCAATAAGCCATTTTTATTTTTAAGAAGTACGAGTGACTCACGTACTGCTTGTCGTGCTACTTCACGGTGATCTTGTGCGCCAATTAATTCTGTTTTACCTGAATATAAACGGTTTGCTGGACTTGGCTTATCGAATAAACCCGCGCGTAGTTTTACACGCAATACACGTGCAACAGCATCGTCAATACGCGCCATGCTAATTTCGCCAGATTTAACTTGCGCTATGGTATTTTCATACAGTGGTTTCCAAGCGCCCGTTGGCACCATAAATATATCTAGCCCTGCATTAATAGCTTGTGGACAGCTTTCGTTGGTACAGCCCTTTATTTGTCCATGTCCATTCCAGTCACCAACAACAAACCCGTCAAAACCCATGCGTGTTTTTAATACATCGGTCAGTAAATATTTATTACCGTGATTTTTAACACCGTTCCAACTGTTAAACGACGCCATTACAGACTGACTACCCGCCGATAACCCACCTACATAACCTTGTGCATGAATATCAAATAACGATTGCTCACTATCGATATTATTACCTTGATCGTCACCATCAACAGTGCCGCCATCACCTAAAAAGTGTTTAACAGTACTAATTACACGTTTATCACTTAAAAAGTCTTCATCGGCCTTACCTTGTAAGCCATTTACAATAGCTGCTGAATACTCACGCACTATTGCAGGGTCTTCAGAGTAACCCTCATAGGTTCTACCCCAGCGATCGTCACGTACAACTGCAACGGTTGGCGCAAACACCCAATCAATACCTGTAGCCATAACTTCTACCGCGGTAACAGCTGCAATTTGTTCAATTAGTTCAGGATTATTAGCCGCACCCAAACCAATATTATGTGGAAATAATGTAGCACCAATCACATTATTATGACCATGTACTGCATCTGTTCCCCACATAGTAGGAATTTTGCTACCGTCTATTGAATCATCAACAGACGCTTGATACATTTTTTCAGCAAGGGCAACCCAATCTTGTGGTGTGGCATGTTTATCCCCATTAGGAAACGCCCCACCCCCGTTTAAGTAAGAACCAAAACCGTATTTACGCATATCTTCAACGGTAATATCGCGTATTTCAGGCTGAATCATTTGCGCTACTTTTTGCTCAAGTGTCATTGAGTTTAAATAACTCGCTATTTGCGCTTCTATTTCTGCATCTTTTTTAACCGCAATGTTGAGCTTGGGCCATATTTGTTCAGCACTAGCATGCGCTTTTGTAGTATCAGCTTGATTAGTATTGTCGTTTGAACAAGCTGTTAATGTTGTCACTGAGGCAACCAATGTTGCTAATGCAATTTTATTGAGCGTAAAACGTGTGTTCATTATAAAGTCTCCTTAGCTTGAACAGGTTTGCTGCCACTTAAGCCGTAAAATACGATGAATAGATAACATAAAATTGGTAAAGCATACGAAAGTTGAACCCCAACACTATCAGCAAGTGCACCTTGTAAAAGCGGCACAATTGCACCGCCTACAATTGCCAAACATAAAATGCCCGAACCTTGCGCTGTGTGCTTGCCTAAGCCATTTAGTGCAAGGCTAAAAATAGTAGGAAACATAATGGAGTTAAATAATCCAACTAATAATATTGACCACATTGCTAACTGACCAGATGTGCTCATGGCAATAACCACTAAAATAATAGCCATGGTTGCATTAAAACCAAGCACTTTACCGGCAGGAAGTTTTTGCATTACAGCCGCGCCAATAAAACGCCCAACCATTGCACCGCCAAAATAATATGTAATGTAATGAGCCGCGACATGTTCTTTTAATCCAGCAATATTTTCTTGCGCTAAAAAGCTAACTAAAAAACTACCAATCGCAACTTCCGCGCCCACATACATAAATATGCCTACCGCACCCAAAACAAGGTGGCGATACTGCCATGCACTCCCTTCAATGGTGTCTGATTTCTCGGCAGCTTCTTTTTGCTCGCTCATAATGTCTGGAAGCTTAAGCCATGCAAACACACCAGCTAATACAATTAGCATTGCAGCAAGCAGTAAGTAAGGAAGTTGAACTGATTCGGCATTTTGCGCCGGTGTTAAAAAAGCATCCGACGCTGAGCCTAGTATTAATAATGCACCAAATGACGGTGCAACCGTGGTACCAAGCGCATTAAATGCCTGTGTTAGTGTCAAACGAGAAGACGCTGTTTTTGCAGGACCTAATAAGCTTACGTATGGGTTTGCAGATACCTGTAATAAAGTAATTCCGCTTGCTAAAACAAACAGCGCAAACAAAAATACAGGATAGTTATGCATTTGTGCCGCTGGATAGAATAATACACAGCCAACTGCAGCAATTAGTAACCCGACAACAATGCCGTTTTTATAACCCAGCTTTTTCACAATAAGCCCGCTGGGTATAGACATTAAAAAGTAAGCACCAAAAAAACAAAACTGCACAAGCATAGCCTGCACGTATGTTAAATCGAATACCGCTTTTAAATGCGGGATTAGAATATCATTTAGGCAGGTAATAAAACCCCACATAAAAAATAGCGTTGTTAACGATGTAAGTGCAAATCCATAATTATTATCGCCTGTGTTTTGCGATTGTGTGTGTGTCGTTGTTGGTGCTGAACTAGCCATGTGCTCTCCGCAATTTATTATTATCGTTAACCTTCTCTGTATTGTTAATAAATTGGCGGCTAAGCCATGCTATTAAAGAGTTGACCTGAAGGTTAATTAACATTAATCTTAAAAATGTAAGCGCTTTCACGACTAATTAAATACGAACACGTAACATAATTCAACAATTTTTATTTTTTTATCAAGTCGAGAGTAAGCTACGAGGCAGTAAATATCGGCGCTAAAAATGCAATTTAGGTTTTAAAAGGTTTGTAACTAATGACTAAAATATCTTTACCAACTTGTTCACCTCTATTAACAAAAGAGTTTATTTATGGTGTAGCAACAGCGTCTTTCCAAATAGAAGGTGGCTCAACTCACCGTCTGCCGTGTATCTGGGATACCTTTTGTGATACTCCAGGTAAAATAGCTGATAACTCAAATGGGCATGTTGCATGCGATCATTACAATAATTGGAAACAAGACATAGATTTAATCGAATCATTAGGAGTAGATGCTTACAGACTTTCTATTTCTTGGCCTCGTGTTATTACAAAAAGTGGTGAGCTTAACCCTGAAGGCGTAAAGTTTTACACCGACATCTTAGATGAACTGAAAAAGCGCAATATCAAAGCGTTTGTCACGTTATACCACTGGGATTTACCTCAACACCTTGAAGACGAAGGGGGTTGGTTAAACCGAGAAACAGCTTATGCGTTTGCTCACTATGTTGATTTAATTACCTTTGCATTCGGTGACAGAGTCCATTCATACGCTACCTTAAATGAACCTTTTTGCAGTGCTTTTTTAGGTTACGAAATTGGCATTCATGCGCCAGGTAAAGTGGGTAAACAATACGGGCGCAAAGCCGCCCACCATTTGTTATTAGCACATGGGCTTGCCATGACCGTATTAAAGCAAAACTCACCGACGACTTTAAACGGTATCGTGCTTAATTTTACTCCCTGTTATAGCATCTCTGAAGACGCTGATGACATTGCTGCAACTGCTTTTGCAGATGACTACCTAAACCAGTGGTACATGAAACCCATCATGGATGGTACATACCCAGCAATTATTGAACAATTACCTTCAGCACATCTGCCAGATATTCACGATGGTGACATGGCTATTATTTCGCAATCAATTGATTATTTGGGTATTAACTTTTATACCCGTCAGTTTTATAAAGCGCATCCTACTGAAATATATGAGCCAATAGAGCCTACTGGCCCGCTAACCGATATGGGCTGGGAAATTTACCCTAAGTCGTTTACAGAGTTATTAGTCACACTCAACAATACCTATACCCTACCGCCTATTTTTATTACTGAAAATGGCGCAGCTATGCCCGACAGCTATAATAATGGTGAAATCAATGATGTAGATCGACTAGACTACTACAACAGTCACCTAAATGCCGTTCACAATGCAACAGAACAAGGCGTTAGAATAGACGGCTATTTTGCCTGGAGCCTAATGGATAACTTTGAATGGGCAGAAGGTTACTTAAAAAGATTTGGTATAGTTTATGTAGATTACAGCACACAGCAACGTACTATAAAAAATAGTGGCCTAGCCTATAAAGCATTAATCTCAAATAGATAAAAAAACGTATTTATTAACGCAACTAAAAAAACATAAAGCGAGATAAAGCAACCATGGTTAGTGTAAAAGAAAAAATAGCCTACGGATTAGGCGACACCGCCAGTAATATTATTTTCCAAACGGTAATGATGTTCCTAATGCTTTACTATACCGACGTGGTGGGCTTATCCCCCGCCGTTGTTGGTACTATGTTTTTAGCTGTTCGCATTTTTGACGCCGTAACCGACCCCCTAATGGGCAATCTAGCTGACAAAACATATACTCGCTGGGGACATTTTCGCCCTTATCTACTATGGCTTGCGCTCCCTTTTGCCATTATTAGTATTTTAGCGTTTACTACACCAGACTTAGAAGGCACTGACAAAATAATCTATGCCTTTAGCACCTATACCTTACTGATGGTTGCTTACACTGCTATTAATATACCTTATTGCGCACTCGGTGGTGTGTTAACCGCAGACGCAAAAGAACGTGTCACTATTCAATCGTACCGTTTTGTATTTGGGATGCTTGGTGGTGTTATTGTTGCTGGATGCACCATGCCAATGGTTGAATACTTTGGCCAGGGCGATAACGCTAAAGGTTACCAGCTAACCATGACCGCCATGAGTATTTTAGGCCTTGTGCTGTTTTTACTTTGCTTTTTAGGCACCAAAGAACGTATTCAACAACCCAAAGAACAAAACATCCCTTTTGCTAAAAGTATTCAAGCCCTAGTAAAAAACGATCAATGGCGTACCTTGTGTATTGCTGCATTTTTCTTGCTGACTGGCCAAGTACTTAGGCTAACTCTGGCGGTTTATTACGTCAAATACTACCTCGGCCGGGAAGATTTAATTACTCTATTTATGACCCTAGGTGTAGTTGCTAGTATGATAGGTTGCGCCGTTGCACAGCCTCTAGCTGCGCGTTTTTGCAAAATAAAGGCCTACATTAGCTTACAACTTATCGCTGCAACTATTTGTGGGTTTAGCTATTTTATTGGCAGTGAACAACTGGTTCTCGCGTTTGCTGCTTTTATTCTATGGAAATTCTTTTTAGATATGGCAACCCCACTCCTATGGGCAAAAATGGCTGACACCATTGATTATGGCCACAAGGTAACGGGTTTACGGATTACGGGCTTAGTTTACTCAGGTGTTATATTTTTTATTAAGATGGGTGTAGCTGTTGGTGGGGCTATTGCTGGTTGGTTATTATCATTTTACAGTTATCAGGCTGATGTGACGCAAACAATGAGTACTCAGCAGGGAATTTTACTATCGTTTACAGTACTACCCGCCCTAGGATCCCTTTTTGTAGCATACACAATGAAAAAATATACATTAACTAACCAGGTTGTTGAAAATATTCAATCAAAGCTAACCACAGTCAACAACACTAAGGTATGATTTAGCTGATTAAGTTAAGGGTGAAAGCGAGTCAATAAGTAACATGGCAACAATTTATCAAGTATCAGAGCTTGCAGGTGTATCGTTAGCTACCGTCTCTCGGGTAATGAACAAAAACACAAAAGTAAGTGATAAAACAACTAAAAAAGTACTCGATGCAATGCAAACATTGGGTTACAAACCTAACTCAATAGCCCAATCTTTAGCATCAAACTGCACTAACAGTGTGGGTATTTTAGTATCTGAATTACATGGTCCTTTCTTCGCCCAGATGATGGCGGGGATTGAGTCTGAGCTTAGGGCTGCCGGTAAACACGTTATTATTACAACCGGCCACAGTGAAGAAGATAAAGAAAAAGAAGGCATCGACTTTTTAATTAGCAGGCGCTGCGACGCCATAATTTTGCATGTTGAAGCAGTGACCGACGAATACCTGATATCGCTTAGTAGAGGCACAACGCCTGTTTATTTAATGAGCCGCTACGTCGAAGAACTCAAAGAGCACTGCATTAGCTTAGATAACAAACTAGGCGGTTATTTAGCAACTAAATCGGTGCTAGAACAAGGCCATACCGAAATTGCTTATATTGCAGGCCCTCAGTTTAAGGCCGATGCTGCAAACCGTTTAGCTGGCCATAAACAAGCCCTCGAAGAAGCCAATATAACGTTTGACCCATCGCTTTATTTTGAAGGTGATTTTAACGAAACCGGGGGAAGTTCAGCGCTTGAGCACCTCATTAATAGTAAGCTAAATTTTACCGCTCTTGTGTGCGCAAACGACGAGATGGCCTCAGGTGCGATGAAATATGCCCGAGAGCACGGCTATCACTTACCCAACGATTTATCGATAGTCGGATTTGATAACGTAATATTTGCAAACTACCTCTACCCAACACTAACAACGATTGATAATCCGGTAGCTAAAATGGGTGAAATGGCCGCAAAACTTGTTCTTAAAGACGTATACCAAACAAAAAATATTAAAATAAATCGTTTTTTTGAACCCACACTAATGCAGCGTGACTCTTCAGCGCCACTTAAATAAAAAAGCGGCTTATGCCGCTTTATTGTATTTCATTGCAACGTTTACCGTTACTTTGCAATCCAGGGAGTTACTTTTAATACATTACTAATTTCACCGAACGATTGGCTATCCTCTTCCCAATTATCGTCAACATCAAAATAACAAATCGATTCCTCACACGTCACGTTTTCATCATTAATGTTTATTGGATTTTTAAAGGTAACAGCCACGCCCTTTTGTTCAGGTAATAAAAACCACATTAATTTACTAACAAAAAAACCAGACAAACCAGTTAGCAATTCATCCAACTCATCATTAATGGTATATAACGCATGTTTTGAAAAGGCTAAATCGTCAAACTCGTTAGCTTCTATTTGTAGCTTTAACTGACAATCATGTTCAGGGTTTTGTGGCTCGATAACAATAACGGCTTTATCTGAATCAAGTTGTTTATCAAAAGGTAGCAACAGCTGCGCACTGTCCGTAAAGTTAAGTGGGTACTCGTTATTTTCTGTTAAAATAGTTCCGTTTTTTATTGCACATGCCTCGTTAGTTGCAATATCGCTTATATAAAAGTTAACGCGAGCATATTGAAAATCCCCTTTATTAACTACTTTTAAACGGTCATAAAAACCATCGTACGACATTACAAACTCTCTGGCATTGGCGCTAAATGCACTAAAGCCCAACAAAAAAAGTAAACTCGCGTAAAAACAACCTGTCATGTATTTATTCATCAAAGTAAGCTCTGTTTTGTCTGATCATCGTATTTAACTCCTCAATGTATGCCTCGCCTCGTTCAGAGTAAGACATCAAACCATGAGTTAGTTTGGTTGCTAATACTGGTTTTTTTTCACGGCGCAGGTTTTCACGTATGCCCCGTAACTCTTTATAAGCGCCATGAGTATTTATATTTCTAAAATAAGAGCTTACCGCAGCACGAACCGATTTAAATGCAGCGACTTCATGCGCTGCTCCAGTGTTACGACGTTTTGGCACCATGCCGCAGCCTTTTGAGTAACACCACTGACCAAAAAAATTCAAGCCAATTTGAGCAAATCGCGAGGTGCCCCAAGCCGACTCATTAGCAGCTTGCATTAACGCCATTTCTTTAGGAATAATATCAACACGACGTAAAGCCTGAGTTAGCACAAGTGTGTTAACCGTTTCAGGTAAACCATATTGTTTAAGGATTTTAACAATATCTTTATTTTGTTTTTCTTCAAGCGATAGGTTGTTTTCAAGCATCATGCGGGCTATTTCTAACTTGGCACGTTGTTGTAATATTTTTTTATTTTCAGCCTCAACATGGGGACGAATAAAATCAAAAAATGCGCGTTTTTTCTCTTTTACATCCGTAAATTCAGAAAACTTAGGCAACGTGACATTATGTAGCGGCTTTTCTTTTTTCTTCACTTTTTTAGGTTGTTCACTGGTGGTTTGATCTGCGCTCTCGGTTTCATCACTTTGCATAAACGGGTACGTAAGTGCCCATATAAAAAGGATGGATAACAAAAACTGAAAGATAATCTTAAGCATGTATCGTCTCATTCAAACAACTATTTATGCATGGTACCTACACACGCATACGAACTCTTATTATACCTAAGCCACTATATAAACGCGAATTACAAAAATATGTTCATTCGCAATTTATAAGTGCATGGGTATACTAAACACTAAACAGGTTTAATGGTGATTGAGCAGTATGGACAAAGTTTGGCAAAGTAGAATAATAGAGCAATATAAACACAGACCTAACGACAACCGATCTCCCTGGCAGGTTGACCGCTCAAGAATTATTCATGCTGCTGCATTTAGACGCTTACAAGCTAAGACACAAATTATGGGGATTGGCCTAAACGACTTTTATCGTACCCGCCTTACTCATTCGTTAGAGGTGTCACAAATTGGCACTGGTATTTTAAGGCACTTAAAGACACAACATAGTGATTTTAACCATTTTCCATCAACCGGTTTACTCGAAACACTCTGTTTGGCTCACGATATTGGCCACCCACCATTTGGCCACGGAGGTGAAATTGCCCTTAACTATATGATGCGAGACCATGGTGGCTTTGAAGGAAACGCTCAAACTTTACGAATAGTTGCTAAGCTAGAGCCCTACAGTAATGGTTATGGTATGAACCTTACACGCCGTACATTACTCGGGTTTATTAAATACCCAGCATTTATAAACGAGTTGTGGCACACCATACCTGATACTCATAACACACCTGCGTTTATCAAAGCCGATGATTGGCGCCCTGCAAAAGGGTTATACCAAGACGACGCACACATATTTGACTGGATTGTCGAACCATTAAGCCAAAACGACAGAACGTTATTAAATACTCACACAACAATAGATAAACACCGAGCTAAAACACTTTATAAATCCCTCGACAGCGCCATAATGGAACATGCCGACGATATAGCATACGCCGTGCACGATTTAGAAGACGCCATTGCAACACGTGTTTTAACATTAGATGACTGGCAAACGCACGCACTTCCGCACTTGCAAGCGCTTAATTTTGAGTGGCTGAATACCTTGCTTGAAACGTTAACATCTCGACTATTTTCAAAAAATGATTTTGAACGAAAAGACGCCATAGGTGAGCTGGTAAACACCTTCATTATTCACATTCATTTAGACATACAAAACGAAGCATTTGAATGCCCTATTTTAAAATACACTGCTAAGTTGCACCCAGAGTATGAAAATGTTCTACACATACTCAAGCACTTTGTATTTCAACGCTTAATTCGCGATCCTGAAATGCAACAGATTGAGTTTAAAGGGCAAAACCTACTCATTGAATTGTTTACAGCGTTTGCAAGCGATCCGCTTCGTTTGTTACCCGAAACAACGCAAGCGCAATATATTGAGGCTCAAAAACATAATCAAGGCATGCGCATTATTTGTGACTACTTAAGTGGTATGAGTGATGAATACGCATATAAAACCTATCAGCGGTTATTTTTGCCTGCGCAGTAGTCAATAAGCAGGTTTTTGACTCCAAAATACAGATAATAAAAAGCCGAGTAAATTTACTCGGCTTTTGTACTTTAAAACAAGGTAACGTTAACGCGTTTTATAGCTCTTTTACGCCCATGTTATATAGCGTAAAACCAAACATATCTGCGTATAAATCTATAACCTTGCTGGTTGGTGTGCCCGCACCATGACCCGCATTTGTTTCAATACGAATAAGTGTAGGGTTATTTCCAGCCTGCTTAGCTTGTAATTCAGCAGCAAATTTAAATGAATGAGATGGCACCACACGATCATCGTGATCACCGGTTGTTACCATAGTGGCAGGATATTCAACGCCCGCTTTAACGTTATGCAATGGCGAGTAAGCTTTTATATATTCAAACATTTCTTTACTTTGCTCACTAGTACCGTAGTCGTATGCCCAACCAGCGCCCGCTGTAAATGTATGGTAACGCAGCATATCAAGTACGCCTACCGCTGGTAATGCAACTTGAAATAAGTCAGGTCGCTGCGTCATCACAGCACCTACTAATAAACCACCATTTGAACCACCGCGCAGTGCTAAACGCTTTTTAGAGGTGTACTTTTTATCTTTTAAGTACTCTGCCGCGGCAATAAAGTCGTCAAACACGTTTTGTTTTTGCATTTTTGTACCAGCGTTATGCCAGTCTTTACCGTATTCACCGCCACCACGAATATTAGCAACGGCATACACCCCACCTTGCTCAAGCCAAAGCGCATTAATAGGGCTAAAGCGTGGTGTTAAACTTGCGTTAAAACCACCGTAACCGTATAAAATGGTTGGGTTTGAACCGTCTAATTTTATACCCGTTTTATAAGTGATGATCATCGGCACTTTTGTACCGTCTTTTGAGGTATAAAAAACTTGCTCAGAGGTGTAATCATTACTGTTGAAATCGATTGCCGATTCACGATAAACCTTTGACTCGCCTGAGCTTACATCAAACGAAAAAGTAGTCCCCGGAGTTTTATAGTTAGTAAACGAGTAATAAAGCGTTGATTGATCTTTTTTACCACGAAAACCACGTGCACTCCCTACGCCGGGTAAGTTAATTTCACGTATTAACTCACCTTGCTTATTATATTGTTTAACATGCGAAATGGCATCAACCATGTAATTAGCAAAAAAAGTATCTCCGCCTTTACTTAGGCTAAGAACGTTATCGGTTTCTGATATAAAGTCGACCCAATTTTCAGGCGCTGGGTTATTTGCATTTACCGTGACCACTTTTTTATTGGGTGCGTTTAAGTTTGTAACTAAGTAAAGCTTTTCGCCGTCGTTATCAATTACAGAAGTATCTGAATCTGAGTTACCAACAACGGTAACAAAATCACTATTTTCTTTACTTAAGTCTTTTATAAAAAGTTTGTTTCCAGACGTTGAAACACTGGCAGAAATTAGCAAGTACTTGCCATCATCTGTCACATCGGCGCCAACGTAACGATGCTTTTGCGCCTCGCTGTCGCCAAATACAACACGATCGTCATCCTGCGATGTACCCAAAGCATGATAATACACTTTATGTTGATCTGTTTTAGCCGATAGTTCACTGCCTTTTGGTTTATCGTAGCTTGAGTAATAAAATCCTTCGTTGCCTAACCAATCAATACCACTAAATTTCACATCAACTAAAGCTTGCTCTACTTGCTCTTTAGTGTGTGTATCAATAACAATAATTTCACGCCAATCACTGCCCCCCTCCGAAACTTGATACGCTAATAAACTACCATCTTTAGAAAACGATAAACCCGACATAGACGTTGTACCGTCGTCGCTAAATTTATTAGGATCTAAAAATACCTCTGGCGCTTCATCGCCTTTGCTGCGGTATAAAACATATTGATTTTGTAAGCCATCGTTTTTATAAAAGTAGGTGTAACCGCCCTCTTCAAATGGCGCACCTATTTTTTCGTAATTCATCAGTTTTTCAAGGCGCTCTTTGAGCTTGTTTCTGTAAGGGATTTGTTCTAAGTATGAAAAAGTAGCCGTATTTTGCGCTTTTACCCAATCAGCAGTCTCTGCACTCATATCGTCTTCTAACCAACGATAAGGATCGGCAACGTTTTCTCCAAAATAGGTATCAACTACATCACCTTTTTTGGTTTCGGGATACACGACTGAGTTAACTTGATTCATAGATGATTTTACTTCTTTTTGATCTGATGTATTGGTTGGCTCTGAACAGCCACTGAGTGCCAATAATACAGCACATGCAAGAGTACGTTTGAGTAACATAATGTGTGTTCTTTTTATTGATTAAGTAGTAATAATAACTTATGAGTTTTTTAAGCTTATGTCTATTAAGATGCGTTAAGTGCCATTTATCGCTGTAAACAAGTGTAAACTTACGCTTTAATAGTAAAAACATACAATAAAAATAAAGCGTGATTTATGGAAAAACAAGAACCCACTTTCAACAGTTTTAAAGCTTTTTACCCTTATTATTTAAAGGAGCATCGCAACGTAACCTGCAGGCGCTTGCATTTTATAGGTAGCCTATTAGTACTTATGGTTATTATTACCGCATTATTAAGTCAAAAATATGCGTTATTGTGGCTGCTACCCGTTATTGGCTATGGCTTTGCGTGGGTTGGGCATTTCTTTTTTGAAAAAAACCGACCAGCTACGTTTAAACACCCATTTTATAGTTTGTGGGGAGACTGGGTTATGTTTAAAGATATATTAACCGGAAAAATAAAATTTTAATAAATTAATAAAGTTACTCGCACCAAAAAGCCACCTGAATTAGGTGGCTTTTTGGTGCAAGTAGCGTGGGTATTTAACGCTATACCACTTTAGTTAACCATCCATGCTTGTCTTCGCTTTTACCCCATTGAATGTCGTTCAATGCTTGGCGCAGACGTGCCGTTGTTGGCCCAGGCTCTCCTGTGCCTACTTTATATTCTTTATCGTTATGAATAAACGTTCCCACTGCCGTTAATACCGCAGCAGTACCTGAAAGCGCAGCTTCTGTGCCTGGTTTTGCAGCACGCTCTAAAAGTTCAGTCACTGTAAAATTACGTTCGCTCACAGTCATGCCTAAATCTTTAGCAATCGTTAAAATACTATTACGCGTTACGCCGTGTAAAAAGGTGGAGTCGAGCGCTTTGGTTATAATTTCGTTGCCATCAATTAAAATAAAGTTTGCAGCGCCCGTTTCTTGTACATCACCACCTGGGCAAAATAATATTTGATCTGCTTGATACTGTTTACGTGCAGCGCTAATTGGGCCAAGTGCACTGGCGTAGTTACCGCCGCTTTTAACCATGCCCATATGCGGTGCACAGCGCATACCATCTTCTTCAAGTAACACACGTAATGCCGTAGCACCACCAGCAAAATAATCACCTACTGGCGAAAGTAAAGTGTACAACAATGAGCTCATTGAAGGGGCTGCCGCTTTACCAATTGCCGCTTCTGTGCCTATATGTGTTGGGCGAATATACATAGAGCCAGGCGGTAATGGGGTTTCATCGGCATATTGGCGAACAATATCAATAATCATCGTTTTAAGCATATCGCCATCAAAACTTGGCAAGCTTAAAAGTGCAGAGCTTTGCTGCATACGTGCTATGTTTGCATCCATTCTAAAAATATAAACAGACCCATCTTCATGACGAAATGCTTTTAAGCCCTCAAAACAGGTGCTTGAATAATGAAGAACGTGTGCACCAGCATGAAACTCAAGCTTATCGCATGGAACAACTGAGGTTTCGCTCCACTGATTATCTGAAAAACGAGCTTGAATCATCTGTGGCATAAACACAGTACCAAATGCGGCCATTTTTTATCTCTCTTGTGTGGTCTATTTTTCTCCATTGTATGACAATCACGCATCAATTAACCATAGCTAAAGTAACGGATTTTTAATTAACAATAAGAAAAAACCAAACGCACTGTATATTTATTAAGCACAACAGCAAAAAACCGGCATATGCGCTTACACATGCCGGTTTATGTTTTAGCTTTTTAAGGCGCTTAATGCACCCTATCACTATTTAAATGAGTATCTAATAATTCGCTTTAACACCGAGCCGTATTGTTTAAAAAATCCGCCAGTGTGGTAATCAATCCCGTGCTTTTGCATAACTGCCTGCACCTGAGGCGCCACCTCTTGATATCGCGACGACGGCATATCAGGAAATAAGTGGTGCTCAATCTGGCAGCTCAAATGGCCCGTTAAAATATGAAACCAGTTTGCCCCTTTAATATTAGACGAGCCCAATACTTGACGATAATACCACTGGCCTTGGGTTTCGTTTACGCAGTCTTGTTCTTTAAATGTTTCGGTTTCTTCGGTAAAGTGGCCACAAAATATAATTGTCGATGTCCATAAGTTACGAAGCAAATTTGCCACTAAATTACCCGCTAACACCCATAAAAACAGTGGACCTGCAAGTAATGGGAAGATCACATAATCTTTAATTAACTGGCGAGCGCCTTTACTAAAAAAACGCTGCTTTAAAGTAGCATGCGATACACCCCCTTCACGATTTTCTTTCTTTTTACCTATAAAAACACGCTCTGCTGCCAGCTCATGGTATGACACACCCCACTGAAACAAGACACTTAAATTTATATAAGTAAAAAACTGCCACACATTTTTAAGACGCCACTTAAAATCATCACTCAAACGTAACAACCCGTAGCCAAAATCACGGTCTTTTCCAATAATGTTAGTGTATGTGTGGTGCTCAAAATTGTGAACCCGATGCCAGCTTTGGCCGTCGCAAGCTATGTCCCATTCGTATTGCTGAGAGTTAAGCTGTTTGTCGTTCATCCAATCGTATTGACCATGCATAACATTGTGGCCAATTTCCATATTATCGAGAATTTTAGCCAAAGCCAGTAACAAAACACCGGCAACCCAAAGTAAAGGCTGAATAAACCCAAGCATTAATAATATTCGCCCACTCCACTCACATAGTCTTTGCTTTCGAACGACAGAGCGAATGTAGTCAGCATCTTTTTGTCCTACTTTAGCAAGCGTATTCATTTTTATAGTATCTAAATCGCTTGCAAGCTGATCAAAGTTTATGTTTATCATAATTGTAACTCCAAATCACTCACCGGTTGGCTTATACAAAGTTGGATTAATTGCTCACCGTTGTCTGACATTTCACCTGTTTTTAAATTACGTACTATTCCCGACTTTTTAATACATTGGCACTGATGGCAAATACCAATTCCGCAGCCACGCTTTACCGGTAATTTTTTAACTTCAAACTGGCTAAGAAGTACATCATTTCCTTCAACTATATGAGCTTGGCTGTTCACCTTTACAGTAAACTGATCTTCATTGTTTACTTTGGGTAACGCCAAACCAAATGCTTCTTGGTAATAATTAAGATCATGTATTTGAGCAAACGCTTCTACCGTTTGCATAAACCCTAGCGGCCCACAGCAATATATATCTGGATTGTCCCAATGTTTAATATTGCTAGTAATGTCGCTCGACTGCTCACGAGTTAATAATAAAAATGAAAAATGACTAAATTGTGTGGCTAATTCACGCAACTCATCAACACATTGATGTTCGCCCGATTTTGCGTAATACACTAAATTTATTGCTTTGGTTGTTTGCGCTAAATAATCGTCAAGCATTGCTAGCATCGGCGTTATACCAGACCCACCAGCTATTAATGTGGCGGGAGCATGTGTATTTTTAAATACAAACTCACCCGTTGCAGCAGATATGTTGCACCATGTTCCCGCTTTTGCTTTGTTATTTAATAAACCGGTAAATCGTCCTTGTTCGCTTGTTTTAATTAACAAACGTATAAATCCCGTTTCGTTGAAATATTTAACGCTTGAAGCAACTGTAAAAACGCGCGTTAATAATCGTCCATTCATTTCAATGGTCAAACTAACATGCTGCCCTGCGGTATGTGCGGGCCATTGTTTGCTCGGTTTTAGCTGCAAACTCAAAAATTCACCATTTAATGAGTCTGAACTCATTAGTTGCGCTCTAAATTGCCCTGCACGCCAAGCAGGTTTAAACACTTGCATTATTGGCTCTATGTAGCCTGCAAACGTTTGATGGTGTAAAAACCACGTTGAAAATTGGTTTAATGCCTGCGTAAACATTGTAATAAAATCTCTATATTGGTTTATTGCTCAATGGTTTGCACGAACTGGGTGTTAGCACAAATCAGAACCCTAACTATTTGAGCATACAAGTGTACGCTCAAACTTCAGCGCACAAGTGTACGCTGAAAATTCAAGTTTTCAACCCTAATAGAGTGTTTATTCCATTATTTTTGTTAAAAACTACGAACAAAAAACAAACTAAACTCAATTTATAAACGTATTTCAAAACTAAATAAAATATAAAAAATACTTTACTGAGTGAGCTAACTATTTCTAATACTGTGTGAGTGATATATGTAACTAGCTAAAATTAAAGAATTTTCACTTATCGCAACGCTTAGCAAATTTTTACAGCTCGTGCTAACGTAAACCTAATTTGATTAATTTTGGAAAATAACATGCTCAATATAAAATCAAAAAAATATACACATTCTTTTAAGGGTGCCGTGCTAACAGCCGCTTTATTGACGCTGCCTACAATGTCAGTAAATGCAGTTGATTTTAAAAAGCTGCCGAGTTTGCCGCTTAATGTAAAAGCAGTAGACGTTGCAGAAGGTGTAAGTATTCCTTGGGCAATCGAAGCACTATCAAATGGTGATTTATTAATTACGGAGCGAAGTGGAAAACTATTTTTATTACGTAAAAACACCTCAACGCTTATTCAAGTAAAAGGATTGCACGATATAGATGCTAACGGCCAAGGCGGTTTACTTGATTTAGCACTGCATACCGATAATAAAAATAGTCAATGGCTTTACCTTACTTACTCAAGCGCTGAAGGCAAAGGCAGTGGTAGTAACACTGCATTAATGCGCGCAAAATTAAGTGAAGATCATACTCAGCTATTAGAGCCACACGTTTTATACAAAGGTGAGCATAACAGTACAAAAGGTCAGCACTACGGCAGTCGTATTGTGTTTGATAAACAAGGTTATGTTTATTTTTCGATCGGGGATCGTGGCTCGCGCGACCTAAACCCTCAAGATCTTAGCCGTGATGGGGGCAAAATTTATCGTCTTCATTTAGATGGTCGTATTCCAACAGATAATCCCTTTGTAAAACAAACCGACGCTAAACACGCTGTTTGGTCATACGGACATCGAAACCCGCAAGGTATGTGGTTTGACGCTGAAAATAATCGTCTTTGGGCTCATGAGCATGGCCCCCGAGGCGGCGACGAACTTAATTTAATAAAATCAGGATTAAACTACGGATGGCCGGTAGTTAGCTATGGCGTAAATTATAGCGGCACGTCATTTACAGACCTGCAAACAAAAGACGGCATGCAATCGCCAACATCACAATGGACGCCATCTATAGCACCATCAGATATGCTATTCGTCACCAGCGACAAATACCCTAAATTAAAAGGTAAAGTGCTGTTATCGTCTATGAAGTTTTCGTTTTTAAGCGCACTTACATTTGAAAACGATACACTAAAAAGCCAAGAAAAAATATTAGAGGGCATTGGCCGCGTAAGAAGCTTAGCGCAAGGGGATGATGGCTACATTTACTTAGGACTAGATGGCCAAGGTATTAAACGCCTAGAGCCTGAGCTATAAAACCGTTTAGTAAGCGCAGCATGGTAAATAATTCACTTACCTTATTTTAATTTAACAAGGTAAGTGCCTTACTACCAAAAGAACTTTTTAGCTGTTTGTAGCGTATGGTAGTGCTAGCACTTTTATAAAATTAAGCGAGTCCTATGTTTTCGATATTCAAATCAGACCCTACAAAAAAGTTACGTAAAGAGTACGACGCCAAATTAGAGCAAGGCATGCAAGCTCAGCGTAAAGGCGACATTAAAAGCTACGCCATGTTAAGCGAAGAAGCCGAAAAAATCTGGAGTGAAATAGAAGCGCTTGAGACTAAAAAAGCCAAGTGAATTCGTATTAAACGTGTCTACCCGTTTCAAAAGCAGGTAGGCGCGTTTAGCAATTATTCATCACCTCCTTTTTACAGCTACCACCGGTAAAAAATCTACCTTTATAATAGTCTTACACGAACAATTGTATTTAAAGTAGTTACTTATATTACCGTTGCCATTTTTTAGAGGTGGTAAAATGGTTTAAAAAAGCTTTTGCTTTTCATTTTAAATTTTTAATTACTGCATTTACTAAAGTGAGGACACTTTCCCCTTTTCTGCCTGTTGTTAATTAACAGCCCGACTTAAAGTTTAATACTCGCAATGTGTTACAGGATTTGTTATTAATATTAAAAATAAATAAGAGGACATACATTGCTCATAAAAAGAGGAAAGTGTCCTCTGATAAAGTCGTTATGCATAGAAAGGACTCGGCTTGGTAAATATTGAAAGTACAGCAACGATTATCTCAACGCTTATTGTTTTAATTCTGTTTATGTTTTTTGGTATCAATTTGGGTATGGTTGTTTTAGAAAGAAAAATATCTACTGCCAACGGGCAAACGTTTGTATCAGGTTTGGTCAAAATGTTAAACAAAATAGAGAACCCTAACAGCTACAAGCAAACCAGGATTTACTTGGTCGGTAGTGTTGTTTCTCTGTTAGCATTTATGGCTCTTTTAGAGTTTGGCTATGCTTAACAATCAAATGTTGGGGACACAAACACGCGGGCTGCTTCGCAGTATAGCCCACGTGTTTGTGCCGCCAAATTAGGGCGTTAAATTTACAAGGAAAATTCTGTGAAACTTGAAGATTTATTTTCATCAATAGAATCGACTCTATTATCAAGATTTAAAGAGTCAGGTTTTATTCAACATAGCGGCGATAAAGGAGAAAACCGTGAAGAAATCTTAGTTGGGTTTCTTCGAAATCATCTTCCTAAACGTTACGGAATAACTAAAGGTGAAGTAATTACTCAAAAAGGAGAGCGCTCACACGCAATTGATATAATCATTTATGATGCTGTTAACTGTCCAGTTTTGTATGTAGGTAAAACATCAATACTCCCGATTGAAGGTGTTTATGGGATAATTGAGGTTAAATCAACTCTTTCAAAAGCTGAGTTTATAGATGCTTCGTCTAAAATTGAGTCATTTAAGAAACTAGCACCAAGAGAACTTGGCATAATCGCAGCAAGGGATAGTGTAACTCTTCATCGTCCTTCCAGACCTTTTGGTATTGTTTTAGGTTATCAATTGTCATCTAACTCCTTGGACTCATTGAAGAATAATTGGCAAGAACAGTGCAATCAAGTATACGATGTGAACTATTTCACCAATTTGGTATGTGTACTGGGTGAGGGCTTATTACATTATGAGCAATGTAATCTGTCCAAAGGCGAGAAAGAACTTTTACTCGATACTGATGAATTTGTAAATTTGGTTCTGACTGCACACAAACGAGATGATAATGGTGAGCAAAGTGATGAAATTATTCTACGGATTATCAATGAGGCAGTAAAAGATAGAACATTCGGTCGATTCATAACTTATTTACTAATAATGCTGACAAAAATGAAGTTAAATGTTCCTGATCTTACAAGGTACATTGACCCTGAATTACCAATGGCTGTAGTTAAGGAGTAATCATGGCGAAAATACAACCTGATGAGTTATGTCCTTGTGGGGCTGGCTTGCTATTTAAAGATTGTCACAAGTTAAAAATAAAAAAGCCTCAAAAACCAAATATAACAACAAGATCGACTTTAAAAGTTATTCCTGAGCCAGACCCAAATACACGCTCTGTATTCATTTATGATGGTGAAGGGACTACTGTCTTTCAGGGGTATGATTCAAATTTAGAGCTTGTCTGTGGAAACTGTTCATCCCCTTTGGTATCAGGCATTAACAGGAATCAAATCAGTAACATTGTTATTCGCTGCAAGCAATGTGGAAAATTCAACGAAGTGTAAATTTAACAAAGCAATCAAGGTGATGCGTTACACTCGGCGGTTTTGGTTTGGAGTTCGGGGCGCTTGGTTGGCTCAGCGTTGGCACACCTTATTGCAGGCGTTATATGCCTAAGATTATGAATCGATTATTAGTTTTACTATTACCAATCTTTATTGTTGGTTGCGAAATTGAAAATGACAACCGTATAGGTTTAGGAATGAAAGTGGATTTCCTTGTAACTTCAGAATGCATGAAGTCTACAATTGAACATACTCAAAATACTCAAAACTTAATTACAAATGGCTCAAGTTTTTCTTTTGAACTCGATGAATATGAAGTCAATTTAACTATGTATGAGCAAACTGATATTAAAACTAGTTTTGAAATTGATATAGATGGCCAGCATTTAGATGAAGATATCGGTGTGTTTTATCGTAAAACTGACGCTCTTGCGAAAGCTTTTAAAAATAGCATAATTAAACACTGCTCTAATAAAAACGGCATATAATGAGGCGTTGTAGCTCTAGAGTTACTCATTTTTAAGAAAATCAGCCTGTTTTATGGGTTCCAAATAGCATTACCTAATGCTTTAAAAACATTTAGAGTTAATTACAGGAACCCTTTTTTAATTGAATTTGGCTGTTGGAGCTACTCTACAGTCTTGTTATAAGCCCTAAATAGAATCGAGTTTATGTCTCTGTTAGTTTGTAAAAAATGTAATTCAACAATTGCCCCAAAGGTTAAAACACCCAACGCTAGGGAACGAAGTTATGTTTGTCCTGTTTGTGGTACTTCAATTAATACATTTAAGATTATTAATTATGTAATTGGCCTTACTGTTTTGTTCACTCTTTGGGTTATTTCATTTTTCTCTCATCATATAATTGAGGGGAACTTTAGGTTTAACCAAGAGAATCAATTATCATTAATAGCCGTTATTGTACTAGTAACCTTTATTGGCTATGTTACTTACAGACGATCCAAGGAAGTTAAAAAATCTAAAAAGTGGGTGCTATTTGGTAGTATTGCAGGGTTATTACTTTTAAATGAAATTCATACAGCAGCTTTAAGAGTTTGGGGCCTGTAAGGAGTTTAAAATAAATATTGCTCTTCCCCCCGCTTAATAGTCCTCTTGAGTATTTTCCTCATACACATTTGCAGGGTTTATTTGCATTAGTAGCCCTGGGTTATCTATCGGTTTAAACCCATATTGCGCATACAAGCCATGCGCATCCGATGTGGCTAATAAAAAACGCCTTAGCCCTTGTAGCTCTGGGTGTTCTACTATCGTTTTAATGAGTAATTTGCTCAGGCCACCCCCTTGTAGGTGCGGGGTAATAAATACATCTGCCAAGTAGGCAAAAGTGGCGTTGTCGGTAACTACCCGTGCAAAACCAACTTGCTCGTTATTAGGGCTATACACGCCAAAGCACATTGAGTTATCAATCGCTTTTTGCATCACACTTTTAGGTATGCCTTTTGCCCAGTAACTATTAGCAATAAAATTATAAATAACGTTAAAGTTAAGCTTAGACTTGTCTGTACTAATTGAGTAGTTGTGAGGTTGTTGAGTCATTTTTAACTATCCAGTGAAGTATTTAATAGTTTTTTACATACTTTAACTGTGTATCGTGTAGTTTTGAAAGCAGCAGTAACGAGCAAATAGCACCAAATAACGCTAATGCCATATCAGACTGTGTATCCCACACATACCCTTGCGTCCCTAAAAATGCCTCAGCGTTTTCACCGGTCAGTACTGCCACCCACCACTCTATTAATTCGTAAAACGCACTAAACGCCAAACTGACAGATATAACAAATAAAGTTAACCAACCTCGGCCATTCACAACTTGCTTTCGTAGCAGTATTTCGCGCGCTAGCAAAGCGGGTACAAATCCCTGAAAAAAGTGCCCTACTTTGTCATAGTTATTGCGTTCGCTGCCAAATAAATTATCAAATAAAGGTACTTCTGCGTAGGTATAATGACCACCTACCATCAGCACAATACAATGCACTAAAATAAAAAAGTACAATAAAGAGGTTAATTTAAAGTATTTATACGTGCTTGCTATAAGTGCTAAACCAATCATTGCGGGAATAACTTCAAGTAACCAAGTAAATTGATCTTTAGGGTTAATACCAGACCAAATTAACACACCAAAAAAAAGGCTTAGCCATGCAAATTTCACGAGTATCCTTACCTTATTTATTTAATTTTAATACAGTCTACCTTTTCAATATTAATAAAACCACCGCCTGTTATTTAGCTTAATTAATAGTAAAAGTGCAATTATCTGTAGTTAGTTTTAGCAGTTAATCGATTAAATAAATTAGGAAAAAATCGTTTTATCGTTGGTGCCCAACCACTTAATCCTTGCCCAACAATAACTTCGTCTTTTTTGTTAGCAATCGCTTTAATCATTTTTTCAGCCGCACAGGATACTGCCATGCCGTTTTCAATTGATTCTTCGGGTTTATTTTGTGCGACGCCCTGCTCGTTTAACGAGTTATGTGCAATCGCGGTTTTAATTGAACCTGGGCAAATCGTTAAGCAATGAATATTGTGCTCTGCTACTTCTGCTCGTAGGCAATCCATAAAGCCCACTACCGCATATTTTGAGCCTGAATAACCCGTTCTAAACTTTGAACCAACCTTTCCTGCCACACTGCTAATAGCCACGATTGAACCGCTTTTTCTTGCAACCATTGAAGGTAATATCGCTTTTGTCAGTGCTATTAAACCAAAATAATTAACCTCCATAAGCTGGCGGTATACATTAAAGTCGTTTTCTAAAAATAAACTGCGCTGAGACACCCCGCCGTTATTAATTAAAATATCGATAGAAGGTAAAGTGTGCAGTAAATCAGTAACCTGAGTCAAAACAGCCTCAGGCGCTGACAAATCAAGCGGTATAATTAAATGCCCATCACCTTCAAGCGTTGCTTTTACTTCGGTGAGCTTTTCAACATTGCGGGCAGATAAAATGACGCGTGCGCCTTGCTTTGCAAATTGAACCGCAAGCTCCTTGCCAATGCCTGACGATGCGCCTGTAACCCACACAGTTTTATTATTAAAATTCATAGGCACCTCTTTGCTCAATGAAGCTTTTGATTTAAGTAAGTGAATTTACGCCTTTGTTGGCCCTGCAATATTGTTCACTTCATTTTCGAGCTGTTTATAAAAGCCCATTAAAAATAGTAATTCTACAGTTACATACAATGGGCCAATAATTAAGCCAATTAAATCATCAACAAACGCGGGCTTTTTGCCTTCATAATAATGTCCAATAAATTGCAACACCCAACCAAACACAAATACGCCAACGCCAATACTTAACCAAGGCCAAAATGTCATAGCTGCTATAGGCTCAGCAGCAAACAGCAATGCAGTAAACAATATAGCCATAATTAAACCCAGCGATAGACTTAACATGAAGTAATAAATTACCGAAGCTAAAACAAATATTTGGGCAGCATTAATAACAACGCCACCAAGGGGTATTTCAATGCGAGCAAGTAAACATAAAACGGCAAATACAATAAGTGGGATACCAAAAAAATGAGTAAGCACATTGCGCTTAGAGCGGTGATATAAACCATATTTGCCAAGTTGTTGTTGAAGTGTTTGCATGGTGTATTCCTCAATAAATATTTAGCTAAGCACTAAACATAACAAATAAACTCGTAACAACAATGTCACCTACCCGACATTTGCTAATTTAAGCTAACGCCGAAATAATACTTCCCTTTTCTCGTTCTGGTTGAGTATCCATTCGTTCACGTCCATTTTGATACTCCTGTTCGAGCATTTTTTGTAGTTCGTCCATTTTTTTGTTAATTGAATCACTGTCAGCGCCTTGCTTTTGTAACTGCTCTGATAACTCTTCTATTAATGCTTTTATCTCTGCTATTTTGTCTTTATCGATACCTAAACGTTGGTATACCAATGCCTCTTGAGCATTTTGTAAAAAATTATTAGCAACCTTTGGCTCATTAAACTCTTTCGGTTGTTGGGTGGTTTGTTGGATGGGGACATCTGTTGCCGCACTCTTATTTATTAATGCCGCATTAGTGTCACTTACATAGCGACTATATTGATTCATATAAGAAGTTATCATCATTAGCTTAAATCCATTGCTGCAAAGTATTATCTGTAGCAATCTTGGTTCCAAAAAAATGGTGAAAATAAACTAAGTTAAAGCTAGGCAACCAAAAATCTGGTTAAACAATTTAGGATTTGTTTTTATTTGTCCAAAAATTTAAATTTTAACTGAAGGTTTATTGTGCAGCGCTTGAGTTAACTAGCAAGCGCCTGCAGTTTACTTACATCCAACACTGTAATGCACTGATACCCCAAACTAATGGCATTTTTTTTAACCAGTTTTTGTAGTATTTGATTTATGGTTTGCCGTGTTAAATAGGTCATATCCGCTAATTGTTGCTGAGACAATGCCAATGGCGCTGAAAAATTAGTTTGCTCACTAAGCATTAATAATCTGTTACATACTTTTTGCTCTGCACTGTGCAATGCATGATCTTCCATTGAAGAAAACATAAGCCGTAATTTTTGTGCCAATAATAAACCAAACTCCTGCCAATATTCAGGGTGTTTACTTAATAGTTGCTCTAATGAACGTTGTGGTACATAAAATAACTGAGCGTCAGTTTGTGCATAAACGTCATGGGTTCTTAAGCCTTTATCAAATAACGTTACTTCACCAAACCATAACGACGCATCGATGAAACTCAAAACGGCCTCTTTACCATTACTATTTACGCCACTAATTCGCATAACTCCACTTAAAACAACGTATATTCCATCATGCGCATCGCCACGTAAAAATAGCGCTTGTTGGGCTTTCAAAGTGAGTATTTTACCATGAGCTAATAAAAACATTTTTAGCTTGGGGCTACGATTTTTAAACCATTGCCCTTGCTCTATTACTGCTTGCTGATGCGCTTTCATGGTACCTCTTTAACAATCGTACTCACTTTTTGGAACCCAACGATATTTGCTAATTTCAAATAATTCATTAAATTTGATTGCTCCGTTTTTAACTGTATTTCAACTTAACATTATTTGTTAATTTACTTGCACAATAACTCGAATTTATGACAATCCACGCAGATATATCAAGGGTCTAATCATTACATGTTGCGAGATTCAATTACTAGCACCACTTTTAAAGCATATTAATTTGGCATAATTTTAATGCAGTTTAACCAACCCCTTCACTCACAGTATAAATTACATTTTTCGAACAAATATATTTCATTTTATTAAAACATTAGTTGATCCTTCTATGAAATTGGTCTAGCATTTCTGGAAGCGCTTCCACATAGGCGATTTTTAATTTTCTTTTCTGGAAGCGCTTCCACACATTTGACAATGTTAACATTTACACAATAACAGCCGCATACAAGCTGTTAATAATAATGATAAAAGTACGAGGGAAACCGAATGGCTAACCATATTGTAAGAAAAACAAAGATAGCAACCAGCCTATCTTTGATTTTAAGCGCATCTGTATCTTTACCGTTGCTTGCACAAGAAGAAGCAAATCAAGACGTTGAAGTAATTCAGGTCACCGGCTTTAAAAGTAGCATTAAAGAATCAACTCGATTAAAACGTGATGCCGCAGGTGTGGTAGACGCCATTTCTGCTGAAGATATTGGTAAATTTCCCGATACCAATTTAGCCGAATCGCTACAGCGTATTACCGGTGTGTCGATTGATCGCTCAAACGGTGAAGGGTCTAAAGTGACCGTTCGTGGTTTTGGCCCCGATTACAATATGGTAACCCTAAATGGTCGCACAATGCCTGCTGCATCTCTTCCTGCAGGTGGCGGCACTCCCAATTCTCGTGCATTTGATTTTGCTAATTTGGCATCTGATAGCGTTAAATCAGTTGAAGTTTATAAAACAGGTAAAGCAAGTATTGCCTCTGGTGGTATTGGTGCAACTATTAACATTAACACTGCCCGGCCACTCGACAACCCTGGATTTATTTCAAGTATTGGTGTTAAAGCACTTCACGATACAACTAATCGCGTAGGCGATGACATTACACCTGAGCTTTCGGGTATTATTAGCTGGACCGACAGCGACGCTAAATTTGGCGCATCGTTAACGGCAAGCATGCAACAGCGCGATAGCTCATCAACAGGTGCGTTTGTAAATCAGTGGAATACATCGGCTTTTGACGGCACTATTCCTCAAGCCGCTGACGATATTGTTTTAACTAACGCACCAGAGATTGGCCAGCTTTATTCAATGCCATCAGATTTACGTTATACCATAGCCGACAGAGAGCGTACGCGTACAAATGCGCAATTAACATTTCAGTACAGCCCAATTGATGATTTAACAGCCACACTTGATTACACCTACTCTAAACAGGATTTATTTGAAGCACGTGCTGAGCAGTCTCTTTGGATGGACAATTACAAAAGTGCGCTAACCTTTGATGACAACACCGTTAAAACACCTGTCTATTACCGTGAAGAGCGCCGCGATCTACAAACGCGTGATTTAGGTTTAGCATTTCAAGAGTTAAATCAAGTAAATAAAAACGATTCAATCGGCTTAAATGTAGAGTATTACTTTAACTCTGAGTTGAGCTTTATGTTTGATGCACACAATTCAAAAGCCACCAGTAAACCTGATGCACCATACGGCAGCTGGGTTAATGCAGGCCTTGGTGCAAATGTTATTAATGCACAAGAAGTAGACTTTAGCCGCGAACTTCCTTCTATGAGTATAGATTTTAACGACTGTCGACGCGCTAACTTAAACTGTAACAATACGCTCGACCCTGCAGATGTAGGTACCTCGATATTAGACTCTAATTTTGCAAGCCAAGAATCTGAAGTGAACGAATTTAGGCTTCATGGTAAATATGAGCTGGAAAACGGTGTAATTGACTTTGGCGTAGAATCTCGCTCTATGGAAAGCCATTCACTTCAGTCACTTACTCGTAACACGATGGGAAATTGGGGAGTTGAAAACCCTGGTGAATTACCTGACGGTTATTTAAATCCTACCAACTTTTTAGCTGAGTTTGACGATTACGATACGTCTGGTTCATTTAATCAAGGCTATACGGGCAGCGCTTCACAAATAGGTTATTGGGCAGGCGAGCAATATGGATTTAACTTCGCAGCCGATGGCGCTTTTGCTACAAACCGCACCATAGAAGAAGATATTACTGCGGCCTTTGTTCAGTTCACTTATACTGGTTATTTTAATGACATGCCTTACAACATCGTTGTTGGCGCACGTCACGAGTCAACTGATATTACTTCAACTGCTAATATCGACCTGCCAAATGCCATTGCTTGGGAAGGCAACAACGATTTTAACGTACGCTTTGGCTCAGATAAGCAAGATTTCACACTAAAATCTAGTTACGATCATTTTTTACCCAGCCTAGACTTTGACATAGAAGTAATCGAAAACGTAAAAGCGCGCTTTTCTTACAGTACAACAATTGCCCGTCCAACGTATGATAACTTAAGTTCTGCCGCTACTGTCGGTGTACCGGGAGCGCCAACCTTATTGCCTGGTTCGTCACCAGCAACAGCGTCAACAGGTAATCCTGGTTTAGTGCCGCTTGAGTCAGATAACATTGATGTATCGGCAGAATGGTATTTTGCAGAAACAAGCTATGTATCGGTAGGTTACTACACAAAAGATATCGAAAACTTTATTGGTTTAACGCCAATGACACAAAATTACTATGGTTTACGCGATGCAACTGCGGGCCCTCGCGCGCAAGCTGCCATTGCAGAGCTTGAAGCCCGTGGGCTTGCTGTTACAGATTCAAACTTATTCCAAATGGTTGCTGCTACCGAAAATGGGGTAGATTTTGATTCTATGACTTACGAAGAATTTGAAGCGGCGTACGATGTTATTGCTAACAGCGATGACCCACTACTCGATTTTACTGCACAAGTACCAACCAATAATAAAAGCGCCACCATAGATGGTTTTGAAATTGCATTTCAACACTTTTTTGGTGAAAGCGGTTTTGGCGTTCAAGCAAACTACACTACCGTTAATGGCGATATAGACTTTGATGTAAATGCTAGCCCTTCTACAACGCAGTTTGCACTGGTAGGGCTAAGCGATACAGCCAACTTTATTGCCATGTACGAAAACGATGACTTTCAAGCCCGTGTTGCCTATAACTGGCGGGATAAGTTTTTAAATAGTGCTGCGCGTTACGTTAACGAACCTGGTTTTACTGAAGAGTATTATCAAATCGACTTTAACGTTGCGTACAACTACAGCGAACAGCTTTCGTTTTTTGTTGAAGGTATAAATATTACTGAGCAAAACAGCCGCGAACATGGCCGTACATCAGTGCAATTATGGAACTTACAACAACTAGGCGCACGCTACAATATTGGTATGCGTTACAACTTCTAAAGGTAATACCAAGCAAAGCCGTTAGTTTTTACTAGCGGCTTTTTTGTATTTAAAACGATATAGTTTACGTGTTATCAAGTTTAGGGTTTTAACTCATGACCAAACCAATAAAAAAAATAGTCATTTTAGGTGGTGGTACAGCCGGCTGGCTAAGTGCGGGTTTATTAGCTGCTGAGCATCCACATTTGAGTGTCACGTTAATTGAGTCAGCAAACGTACCAATACTAGGTGTAGGCGAAGGCACGTGGCCTTCAATGCGTAATACGTTACAGCGTATTGGCATTAAAGAAATTGATTTTATAACCCAGTGCGATGCCACCTTTAAGCAAGGTTCTAAATTTATATATTGGCGCAACCTAAGTAAGGGAGAAAACTACTACCACCCTTTTATGGACCCTCAAGGCTACGAGCAAACCAATTTACACGCAAATTGGCAACGTATTGCACCTAACCAAAAGTTTGCTGACGTTGTTAATATGCAAAGTTTTGTATGCCAAGCAGCACTTGCACCAAAACAATTACAAACACCCGAATACGCAGCAGTCACCAACTATGGCTATCATTTAGATGCAGGTAAATTTGCCGAGTTTTTAAAAAGCCACTGTGTTAAAAACTTAAATGTTACACATATTACTGACGATGTAACCCACGTTATTAACGACGAGCATGGCTATATTGCCTCATTAAAAACAAATAAAAATGGCGATATAACAGGTGATTTATTTTTAGATTGCTCAGGCTCTCGTGCTCGCTTAATTGGTGAGCATTTTAATAGTGAGTTTATAGCGCAAGATCATATTTTATTTAACAACAGCGCTGTTGCAGCGCAAGTACCTAATGCACACATCAATCAGCCAATTGCCTCTGCAACGCTCTCTACTGCGCAAAGTAACGGCTGGATTTGGGATATAGCCCTACCCACACGCCGTGGCACAGGTTATGTATTTAGTAGTAAATACCAAAGCGATGAAAGCGCAACTGATACTTTAAAAAGCTACATAGCTAAAAGTACCAGCGAGCAACAAGCTGAGCAGCTTAACTACCGTGTATTAAAATTCAGCCCAGGGTACAGACAAAAGTTTTGGATTAAAAACTGTGTTGCCGTGGGTATGTCGGCTGGATTTTTAGAGCCACTTGAAGCCTCTGCACTTGCCATGGTTGAACTTTCAATTAGTATGCTGAGCGAGCAACTACCACAAAACCGCACGCATATGAGCCAACTTGCAAATCGCTTTAACGACCGTTTTAGCACGCGCTGGCAACGTGTTGTCGAATTTTTAAAACTCCATTATGTTTTAAGCGAACGCGACGATACCCCTTACTGGCAAAATATTCGGGATTTAACAACTGCACCAGAGCGCCTACAAAACTTACTTAAACTTTGGCAATTTCAGCCCCCTAGCCGCTTTGACTTTATTGAAAACGAAGAAGTATTTTCATCAAGTAGTTACCAGTATGTTTTATACGGCATGGGCTTTAATACACAAACACCTCTAGCACACAATGCTTTTACCAGCGCTCAAGCTGGCGATTATTTTTATCAACAAAACCGTGAAAAAATAGCGCAATACTTAAAAGGCTTACCGAGTAACCGCGCGCTTTTAAATGATCTTTTATCTAATAATAGGCAGCCACATAATGACTAAAACAAATGCAGTTAAAAATGTAGTAATAGCGGGAGGCGGCACTGCAGGCTGGATGGCTGCGGCTGCACTAGCAAAATTAATTGGCAAAAATATACACGTTACCCTTGTTGAATCTGACGATATTGGCACTGTAGGCGTTGGCGAGGCAACAATTCCGCCTATTCGTACGTTTCATAAATTGCTAGGTATAAACGAGCAAGCTTTTATGAAAGCCACTCAAGCAAGCTTTAAATTAGGTATTAGCTTTGAAAACTGGGGCGATGAAAACACGCGTTATATTCACTCATTTGGCGCAACAGGCAAAGAATGTTGGGCGGGTGAGTTTCATCACTTTTGGCTACAAGGCAAAACTTTAGGAATAAACAACCCTTTTGGCGATTACTGTTACGAGCTGCAAGCGGCTAAAGCCGGTAAATTTGCGTTTAACCAACAAAACCCTATTAACTACGCCTACCATATGGATGCTACCCGCTACGCGCAGTTTTTACGTGAATTTTCAGAGCCATTAGGTGTAAAGCGTGTTGAAGGTAAAATACAAAAAGTAGTAAAGAATGCTAAAACAGGCCACATAGAATCATTACTTTTAAATAGTGGCGAGCAAATAAACGGCGACTTTTTTATAGATTGCACCGGCTTTAGAGGCTTATTAATAGAGCAAGCATTGCATACGGGCTACGAAGATTGGTCGCACTTATTACCATGCAATAGCGCCATTGCAGTACAAACAAAATCAACCAGCAATACCGTATTGCCACTTACCCGCTCTATTGCCCATAAAAGTGGTTGGCAATGGCGTATACCGCTGCAAAATCGTGTAGGCAATGGGTTAGTGTATTGCAGCCAATATATGGATGACGAACAAGCTAAAGCGTTATTGCTAAATAACATTGAAGGTGAAGCGCTTACTGAACCCCGTGTTATTAAATTTAAAACTGGGCGGCGCTTAAAAGGCTGGAACAAAAACTGCCTTGCGCTAGGTCTTGCTAGTGGATTTGTTGAACCACTTGAGTCCACCAGCATTCATTTAATTATGTCGGGTATTATTCGCTTTATGCGTTTATTTCCGTTTAATGGCATAACCAATCACGCCATTGATGAATACAACAAACAACTTAAAAGCGAAATTGAAAATATTCGCGATTTTATTGTGCTGCATTACAAAGTAACTAATCGCGATGACAGCGAATTTTGGCAACACTGTAGCGCCATGGAAGTGCCAAAAACACTTCAGCATAAAATTGATTTGTTTAAACAAACTGGCCGTGTATTTTTAGACGATGGTGATATTTTTAGAGTCGACTCCTGGGTGCAAGTTATGCTTGGTCAAGGTATTGTGCCTGAACAGCACCACTTAATAGCCAGCATGATGAGCGACGAAGAACTCACCCGTTTTTTACACGGTATTAAGCAACAAATCGAACAGCGCGTAAGCCAATTACCACCCCACCATGAGTTTTTAAAACAATATTGCCCTGCATAAATCTCCTCTTTAAAAAAGCCCTTATTAGGGCGCGTTGTTCTTTGGTGGTTGAATTTGCAGCAGCATGTTTGGTTTTTAGGCAAGGCAGAGCCTATGAAGTGTGGTTATTCCCCATAAATAGGCAATAACGCAGCATAAATGCCAAACATGCGCTGCCCGTAGGGTTCTGCCTAGGAGCAATTTACTCTTTGTTTCTCGGTTTTTACTTAGCCCACTAGGTTACAAACCTCTCGCCGCGATTAAATTGTCCCTAGATTGAACAAATTTCAATCCACAAAGATCAACACGCCCTTAGGGCTTTGAGACAACACACAATAAACTTAACTTATAAACATGCTATTACTCACACTTAACCCTGGCGATATTATCGCTTTGTGGTTTAAAGCTAATATCTGCAACTGAAACGCTAAGCTCTCCTGCCGTTTTAATAATAAACGGGCTGGTTACTCTGGCAAAATCAACGCCCTTTTTAGCAAAACAGGTTAAATCTATACTCATGGTTTGCCATGTATTTAAGGCTGAATTTTTAAGCTCATTGGTAATATTAAGCTCGCCACCACAGCCTTGCTCGCATTTCATACCTAGTTGCACTTGCTCTGTTGGCATTGTATTTATTTTATAGCTAAAACTAAGCGCTGAATTGGCCTCAATATAAGCTACTTTGTCTTCAGTAAAGTTACTGTTAATTTCGATATAGCTTGTGCTAGAGCCTGTAAAATTAAACGCCATCGCATCTTCTTGAATGGCCTTATCTTCAGTACGATAAGTAATGCCGCCAAGCTTTACACTGTTGCTGGCCACTTGATGCTGCTGGTTATTAGAGTTTAAAAACAAACGCCACGGCGTTTTAAAGCTGCCATTAAATATAGACAGCGGCGCAAGGTTGCTTACATCAACACCTGAGTCTTCATTTAGATTATTGCCAAGCGTACTTTCATCTTTATAGGTTAACCCAAATCCATAAGGTAGTAGCGGTGCATAATGTTCATCGCCCTTGTTTACAGCCGTTTGTAGTGGCGATTTGGGCCAAGAGAACGATAACTTACCTTTAAAGTCATGTTGTACTTGCCCATTTACATCCGCTAGTAAAACATCAGCAACACCTTGGCCTTCAGTGCCAGGAAGCCATGCAGCTACAAACGCATCAGATGCATTTAGCTCGCTATTAACCCACATGGGTCTGCCCGATATAAACACAGATACAACCGGTATATTTTGCTGTTTTAACGCTTTTAAAATTTTAAGTGAGCGTTTATTACCTCGCTCAAATTCAAGGTTATCTTTATCGCCATGCCCTTCTGCGTATGGCTCTTCGCCAAATACAACAATGGCTACATCGGGTGTAGTATCAAACATGCCATTTGGGCTTAAAATAGCGTTACCACCTGCTGTATCTATTTGCGCTTTTAATCCGGCATATATAGAGGTGGCTCCAGGAAAGTCTTCATTTTTATTGTTAGTGCCCTGCCACGTAATGCTCCAACCGCCCGATTGTTTACCAATATTATTGGCCGCATCGCCTGCTATAAGTATATTGCTTGATGGGTTAATCGGTAACATATGGTTATTGTTTTTAAGCAGTACTAAAGACTCTTGCACCGCTTGGCGGGCAATGTCACGATGTGCTGGCGCACCAATTAGCGCTACTTTACCTGAGAATTTACGCTTGGCAGGGCTTGGTTTTTCAAATAAACCTGCGCGTAATTTAACACGTAAAATACGCGCAACGGCATCATCTATTCTAGCCATGGGAATAGTACCCGCTTTTACTTGCGCTATTGTATTGTTATAAAGTGGTTTCCAAGCATCTGTAGGCACCATAAAAATATCAAGCCCCGCATTGACCGCTTGTGGGCAGCTTTCGTTAGTACAGCCGGCAACTTGCCCGTGGCCATTCCAATCCCCCACTACGAAGCCATCAAAACCCATTTTGGTTTTGAGTACATCGGAAAGTAAGTATTTATTGCCATGATTTTTTTTACCATGCCAGCTATTAAACGACGCCATAACAGACTGACTACCTGCCGTTAAGCCACCTACATAACCTTGCGCATGTATGTTGTACAAATCTTTTTCGGTATCTATATTATTACCTTGATCGTCGCCATCCACTGTACCGCCATCACCTAAAAAGTGCTTAACAGTACTAATTACGCGTTTATCACTTAAAAAGTCGCCATCGGCTCTACCTTGTAAGCCATTTACAATAGCGGCTGAATACTCGCGAACAATTGCAGGGTCTTCTGAATAGCCTTCGTAGGTTCTGCCCCAGCGATCATCGCGCACTACAGCTACGGTAGGTGCAAACACCCAATCAATCCCTGTAGCCATTACTTCTACCGCTGTTGCCGCTGCAATTTGCTCTATAAGCGCAGGGTTATTAGCAGCACCCAAACCAATATTATGTGGAAATAACGTCGCACCAATGACGTTATTGTGTCCATGTACGGCATCGGTGCCCCACATGGTAGGGATTTTACTGCCATCAAGCGTATCATCAACCGATGCTTGATACATACTCTCTGCAAGCGCTATCCAGTCAGCAGGAGTAGCATGCTTATTAGCATCAGGAAAAGAGCCTCCACCATTTAAATAAGATCCAAACCCATATTTGCGCATATCTTCAACGGTTATATCGCGAATTTCTGGTTGGATCATTTGCGCTACTTTTTGCTCAAGCGTCATCGACTTTAAATAACCAGCAATTGTATTTTCAATCTCGGCACTTTTTTGTACTTTGTTTTTAAGTGTTGCCCAAAGTGTTATATCGCCCTGCTCATGCTCCGAGGCGTTAGTATGATTGTTACTAACTTGCGTTTGCTGTTTATTACAGGCTGTTAAAACGCATATTCCTCCCACCAAAAGGGGAAGTATTTTTAATGCTTTTGTGTTTAAGCTTTTTCTCATTGTTATGGCCCTGTGTTGTCTGGGTGCGTTTTTATAATGTAATTTGCTTATTTAAATATAACTATTGACCTGTTTAACAATAGCCACTAACCTAAATATGGAAGCGCTTCCTGAAAGTTATTAAATACTATACCCAGCGATTAATCAAATTAATTATGGAAGCGCTTCCAACTTTAACTTTATAAAAGCAAATTTACTAAAAATAAAGCAGGGGTTTTCGCTTAATGAAACAATTATCTTTACCTAGTGGCTCACCACTTTTAGCCAAACACTTTACTTACGGTGTGGCCACAGCGTCTTTTCAAATTGAGGGTGGCGCAGCAGATCGTCTCCCCTGCATTTGGGATACCTTTTGTAGTAAAGAAGGTAAAATTGCTGATAATTCAAATGGTGATGTTGCCTGTGAGCACTACACTCGTTGGAAAGACGATATAGATTTAATTGAGTCGCTAGGTGTAGACGCCTACAGGCTTTCTATTTCTTGGCCGCGTGTGATGACTAAAGCTGGCCATTTAAACCCTGAAGGGGTTAAGTTTTACACCGATATTTTAGATGAGCTAAAACGTCGTAATATCAAAGCTTTTGTTACTTTGTACCACTGGGATTTACCACAACATATAGAAGACGAAGGCGGCTGGCTTAACCGAAACACGGCTTACGAATTTGCACATTACGCAGATTTAATTACAAAAGCCTTTGGTGAGCGAGTACATTCTTATGCAACACTAAACGAGCCATTTTGTAGCTCTTATTTAGGCTACGAAATTGGCGTACATGCACCCGGTATTGTAGGTCGAGAACACGGGCGAAAAGCTGCCCATCATTTACTACTTGGCCACGGATTAGCGATGCAAGTGCTTGCTAAAAATAGCCCTAATTCACTCAACGGTATTGTGCTTAACTTTACGCCTTGCTACTCAGTTACCCAATGCGAAGAAGATTTAAACGCCACTGCATTTGCTGATGACTACATAAATCAATGGTATATGCAGCCAGTAATGCAAGGTCAATACCCTGATATTATTAACCAATTACCTAAAGCCCAGTGCCCTGATATTTTACCAGGCGATATGGAAATTATTGCACAGCCACTTGATTATTTAGGTGTGAATTTTTATACCCGTATGCATTATCAAGCAAGCGAAACAGACTTTTATCATGAGCTGCCACACAAAGCCCCAATGACCGATATTGGCTGGGAAATTTACCCTAAAGCGCTTACAGAGTTACTTGTATCGTTAAACGAAAAATACACCCTACCACCTATTTATATTACCGAAAATGGCGCAGCCATGGCTGATGAATTTAAAGACGGTGAAGTGAAAGACACCGATCGTATTGACTATTACCACGAACATTTAAATGCCCTACATAATGCAACAGCACAAGGTGTTAAGGTAGATGGGTACTTTGCTTGGAGCCTGATGGATAATTTTGAATGGGCAGAAGGGTATTTAAAACGCTTTGGTATAGTACACGTAGACTACAACACACAAAAACGAACTGTTAAAGCCAGTGGTAAAGCGTACACTAAACTCATAACAAGCCGATAAATTAGCGGCTTATAACAATAAGAACACACACTGTGAACAAACTCCCTTTATACGAAAAAGTCGGTTATGCCATGGGTGACGCGGGTGCTAATTTAGTATGGCGCGGCGCATTGGCCTATTTAGCGGTATTTTATACCGACACCTTTGGCATATCGGCTGCAGCGGCCGCCATGCTGTTTTTAGTGGTTAGATTATCTGATGGTGTAACCGATATAATTATGGGCATGATTGCCGATAGAACGCAGTCACGCTTTGGAAAATTTAGGCCGTGGATACTCTACTCCGCGCCCTTTTTAGGTTTATTTATGGTGCTGTGCTTTACCACACCTAACTTTAACGAAACCAATAAACTTATTTATGCCTACGTTACTTATATTGGTTTAACACTTGCTTATACAGTCAGTAACGTACCCTACTCTGCACTTATGGGCGTAATGACCCCCGATGACACCGAGCGCACAAAGCTATCAGGATTCAGATTTGCAGGCGCGTTTACCGGCGGGTTATTAGTGATGGGTTTTTTACCCGATTTAGTCGCTTACTTTGGAGGCGGTGATAACGCCAAGGGCTATCAGCTCACTATGTATTTGTTCGCAAGTTTACTTATTGCGCTTATGGTTATTACCTTTGTAAGCACTAAAGAGCGTGTAATAGCCACAGCTTCAGAGCAAGGGTGTTTAAAATCAGAACTGTTTGATTTAACTAAAAACCTGCCATTTATAATATTACCTTTGTTATCAACAACACTGTTTTTTTATTATCGCGATTTATACAGCGGATTATTTTTTGCTTTAGTTATGGCGGCAATGACTGTTGTTATAAAAAAACTACTTAATAAAAACAAACAAAACCTAACCGGTTCGCAGCGCGATATGGTCGATTTACTAACAAATAAACCGTGGCTCGTTTTATTGGGTATTGGCTTTTTAACCATGATGTTTAACGGCATAAAATATGGTGTTATTGCCTATTACTTTAAGTACCACGTTGCTGATGAACTCATGGCAGGGCAATATTTTATTGCCTTATTAATAGTATCTATATTTGGTGCACTTGCTACAGGCAAGCTGGCTGAAATTATGGGCAAACGCAATTTATTTATTGCATCGTTGTTGCTAAGCGGCTTATTAACCACTGCATTTTATTGGGTGCCTAGCAATAATATTGTCGCTGTATTTACGTTTGGCTGCGCGGCTGAGTTTTTTGCCGCTATGATGCCTACTTTGTTTTTTAGCATGCTGGGAGATTCTGCTGACTACTCCGAGTGGAAAAATAAACGCCGCGCAACCGGGCTTATTTATTCTGCAGGCACCTTTGTACAAAAAACGGGAGGTGGTTTTGCTGGGGCACTCGTATTAGTGGTACTTGCAAGCTATGGGTATAACGGTATGGATGAGCTTACAATTAACCAAACCCTTCCCGCTATGCAGTTGTTAATGAGCTGGATCCCTGCTGCTTTTGCATTTTTAGGCGCCGCGTTGATGCTTATTTATCCGCTTACACCTGCACTAACCCAAAAAATAACAGAAGATTTAGCAATTAGGCGCAGTAATGTGTAAATTAACATTTAATCACAATTTATGTTTTATAAATTTTATTTAAAACAAATGCGTACAAGCTAGGATATAAATGGCGACTATTTATCAAGTATCAGAAATGGCAGGAGTGTCTTTATCAACTGTTTCTAGGGTGCTTAACGACAACGACTACGTAAGTAAAAAAACTAAAAAAAAGGTATTAGAGGCGATGAAAGAGCTCGGCTATCAGCCAAGCTCTATTGCACGGTCTTTAGCATCAAGCCGCACTAACAGTGTAGGCATTTTAGTGTCTGAGTTAGACGGCCCGTTTTTTGGACAAATGATGTCGGCCATTGAAGAGCAATTGCGCATAGCTGGTAAACACGTAATTATTACGCCCGGCCACAGTGATGAAAAAAAAGAAAAAAACGGTTTTGAATTTTTAATTAGCCGTAATTGCGACGCCATTATTGCTCACGTAGAAGCGGTATCTAACGAGTATTTAATTGAGCTCAGTAAAGGTAAAACCCCTATTTATTTAATGAGTCGCTACGTTAAAGAAATAGAGCAAAACTGCATTAGTCTCGATAATGTTATGGGTGGCTACCTTGCAACAAAAGCTATGATCAATAAAGGGCATAAACGTATTGCTTATATTGCCGGTCCACAATTTAAAGAAGATGCCTCAGATCGTTTAAAAGGCCACAAAAAGGCGCTTGCAGAATATGGCCTCACCTTTGACGAAAGCTTGTATTATGTGGGCGACTTTAAAGAAACCGGTGGCAGCGATGGCCTGCGTCATTTTATTCAAAATAAAGCGCAAATTACGGCTCTTGTGTGCGCCAATGACGAAATGGCATCGGGTGCAATGAAATACGCTCGCGAGCATGGCTTTAATATACCTAAAGATTTAGCAATAATTGGCTTTGATAACGTTATTTTTACCAATTACCTTTACCCTACGCTTACCACAATAGATAACCCAGTACCCGAAATGGGCCGTGCAGCAGCAAATTTAGTGCTTAAAGATATTTATAAAAAAAGCGGCATAACGGTTACTCAGGTGTTTGAGCCTAAGCTAATTTTAAGAGACTCAACCCCGGATATAAATTAATTTAGTTGCAAATTATCTAACTCGTTTCGTACCCACTGCGAATCGAGGTATTGCTCTAAATGTTGCTGTGCAAATTTTAAAAAGTTTCGTGCAGCATGCGATATATGCCTGTCGGTTCGCATAACAAAATACCAATGGCTAGCTAAGTGCGTATCGGTAACAGTTAATACCTTAAAGCTTGCATCGTCTTTTTCGAGTACATGGCGAGATAAAACGGCTATTCCCATACCCGAAGATACCGCAACTCTAATTGCTTCATTGCTAGCCATTTGCACTGAATCACTCAGTACTAAACCACGGCTTTGTAGCTCGCTTTCAAATAACATGCGCGTTGCCGAGCCATTTTCACGTAATAAAAATCGGTATTGCATTAAGTCGCTGAGCTTTACTGACTCTAATTGTGCAAGCGGATGATTAACCGGCACAATAAACTCAAGCGGATTATGTAAAAAACGTGCAGCTTGCGCATGTTCAAGCGATGGAGGATGGCTGAATACGTAAATATCGTCTTCACCACGCTCAAATCGGTTTAGCACTTCTGCACGGTTACCAATTTCAAGTGGAAGCTCTACATGCGGGTGTAAATTACTATAAGGTCCTAATAATTTAGGCAAAATATACTGTGCGGTATTGACCATGGCTATTTTACACCTACCTCGCTCACCACCATTTAGCTCTGACAAAAAGTCTTGGTAATCTTCAAAATGTCCAAATACTTGCTGACAGGTTTTATATAGCTCAAGTCCAGCTTCGGTCACATGCATTTTTTGATGCTGCATAACCATTAACGGCTCAGCTACGGCTTCTTGTAAGCGTTTAATTTGCAGCGAGACAGTAGGCTGAGTTAAGTGCAATCGCCTCGCGGTTTCACTAATTGAGCCTGTTTTTACTACGCTCATAAACACTTCGAGCAACCTAAATGAAATATGTCGTAAATCCAAAATCACCACCTATAGATAATTACTTATACCTAACTAGTATTTATTTTATTATTTACTATACAAAGTTTTAAATACAATAGCGCCACTTAATTTTATATTTAAAAGGAAATGTTGTGCCTGATATAGTTGTTATGTTTTTTATTTTAGGATTAGTAGCGGGAATATTACGCTCTGATTTAACCATTCCTAAAGCAACCTACGAAACACTAAGCTTATTACTCATGCTAACTATTGGTTTAAAAGGCGGCATGGTACTTCACGGCAATTTAAGCTGGCAACTGCTACCAGAAATGGGCACAGTGATGCTCCTAGGTGCACTTATTCCACTAATGCTGTACCCCATTTTAAAATACGTTATTAAATTATCGGTGGCTAACAGCGCAAGTATTGCAGCGCATTATGGTTCGGTGAGTGCAGGTACGTTCGCGGTTGCGTTAGCGTATGCCGAATCTGCAAATTTAGCCGTTGGCGCTGAAGTAACACTCTATTTAGTTATGCTAGAGCTTCCCGCTATTATTGTTGGCTTATTACTTTATCGCAAGCTCGATAAAGACCCAGGCCAAACAAGTGCGCTCTCATTAAAAGCGCTCTGGCACGAAACCCTCACTAACAAAAGTGTTATTTTATTAGTGGGTGGTGTAATTATTGGCATGATGTACGGCACATCGCAAGGCAGCCAGGTTACCAGCTTATTAACAAGTAGTTTTAAAGTAGTTCTCGCTTTATTTTTACTAGAAATGGGATTAGTAGCTGCACAAACACTGCGCCCTTTCCCATGGCAACATTGGAAATTAGCGACTTTTGCTATTATTACCCCACTATGTTTGGGCACAGTAGGTGTGGGCGTAGGTACTTTATTAGGATTAGAACTTGGTTCAGTGGTTATACTCGGTAGCTTAGTAGCCAGTGCCTCTTACATTGCAGCACCTGCAGCAATCAAAGCCGCTATTCCTAAAGCCGATATAGGCCTTGCCATGCTTAGCTCGTTGGGTGTCACTTTTCCGTTCAATGTAATCGTAGGTATTGGCCTTTATCATCAGCTTGCTGTAGCTATTCAATAACTAAAAATTTGTATTATTTATTAGGGGCTGTTGACCTTCCAAGGTTAAATTTACAGCAGTCTGTTTGGTATTTAGGCAAGGCAGAGCCTATGTAGTGTGGTTATTCCCCATAAATTGGCGATAACGTAGCATTAATGCCAAACAGGCGCTGCCCTAGAGGTTCTTCCTAGGGGCTATTTACTCTTTGTAACTCAGTTTTTACTTAGCCCACTAGGTTACAAACCTCGCGCCTCGATTAAATAGCCCCTAGTTTGAATAAATTTCAATCCGCAAAGATCAACAGACCCTAGTCACTGACCATTAACGGCTAATCAGTTTTGTATGTGGGTTGATATAAAACATTCTTTTCCAACCTTGGCTTTCACTTGTTGCAAGCCAAGGTAGTGGAAATAAAGACACAATTGAATAATGAACATGAGGTGGCTTATCCGCTGCATTTCCTGTGTTACCCAATAATCCAATATTTTCATTTAACTTCACAATGTCGCCTTCACTTACACTGTAACTATTTAAATGCGCTACATAATGCACCCGCCATTTAGGCCCGAGTATAGCAACTACCTTACCGCCTCTTTTAAGCTCACCGCTAAACACAACAATCCCATTAACCGGTGCAACAACATGCGTATTTTTTTTACCAAATATATCAATGCCTTTATGAACACCCGACTTCCCCCATGGCTCATACCAAAAAGTAGCATGATTCCAATCTTTGGGTGTTGCCCCTAATACGGGATTAGTGATTTTTTCAGGCAAAACGAACAGGGCTAGTACTGTGGTTAATATAATAACGACTAAGCTAAGTAGTAATATTTTTATGGGCTTCAAAATAGGATTCTGCTTTGAGTTAAACAATTAAATGTATTATTAACCCGCAATGATGAATAGATAATGAGCACTTTAATAAACAGTAAACACAAAAAAGCCGATGCAAGATCACTCTCACACCGGCTTTTTCACTATGGTAATACTTATTATAAAGAAAGCTCTTCTTTAGCACGTGTTAAATTGTGCGACACCATTGTACTGTTAGACATTGATTTAGCTTCGTATAAATCAGCAAGACCAGCCGTTTCGTTGTTCGCTTTTAAACGCGCTACACCGCGGTTGCTTAACGCGAATGAGGTAAGCTGGCGTACTTTAAATCGTGGTGCGTCTGCATCTTTTAAAAGTGCAATTGCTTTAGTACAAATAGCTTCAGCCTGTGCGTAGTTTTTTGACTTAACATTCAGTGCGCAGCTGTTAAACGATTGTTCAAGCGGCTGCGGCGCAGTTTGCGCTTCAATAACCATTAATTTGTAGTCACTTGAATCAGCCATTACAGCTGCAGAGCAAGTTAATAATGAGCCAAGAGCGATGGTTTTTAAAAGTGTACGTTTCATGGTTTGCCTTTCCTAATTAAGTGAGTCGTGCTTGTTGCCGACAACTGAACTTTAGAGTAAAAGCTCAAACCTCACAAACGATAAAAACAAACTCAATAAGTGAATAAAATTAACCTATAGACTTTAGTCTAACGCCATTATAAATATACCAACTTTTTAGGTACTTACATTTAATAAACTATGGATAATGCAATTCTCTTAGCAATAAGAACGTAATCGTACAAACTACAATAATGCTGATACAAAAAAGCCCCAGCAGGTTAAACCTAGCTGGGGCTTTTTTTAAAATGTGCTTGCTAAAAGCTTATAAAGAAAGCTCTTCTTTAGCGCGATTTAAGTTGTGCGATACCATAGTGCTGTTAGACATTTGGTTAGCTTCGTACAAATCGGCTAAAGCAGCTGTTTCGTTATTCGATTTCAAACGCGCTACACCACGGTTGCTTAGTGCGTATGAAGTAAGCTGGCGTACTTTAAAACGTGGTGCGTCAGCATCCTTTAAAAGCGCAATTGCTTTAGTACAAACTTCTTCAGCTTGTGCATAGTTTTTTGACTTAACATTCAGTGCGCAGCTGTTAAAAGATTGCTCAAGTGGCTGCGGCGCTGTTGCAGTTTCGATAACCATTAATTTGTAATCACTTTGATCAGCCATTGCAGCAGCTGAACAAGTAAGTAGTGAGCTAAGAGCGATAGTTTTGATAAAAGTTTTCATGGTCATAATCCTGTTTGGTTAAGTCGTGCTTGTTGCCGACAACTGAACTTTAGAGAATTCCCATCAAACCGACAAACGATAAAAACAAACCTAATAAGTGAAGAAATCTAACCTATAGACTTTAGTCTAATGCCGACCATTAATTTCGAAAATTGATATTTATCAAAACAACCAAAAATTTAAACTTATTGAGTGCGTTCAAGTAACTTAACTATTTGGGTTACAACCATTTTTGGCTCATCATTTTGCGGATAGTGATAGCTTTTATTTGTTATTACTATTTCACCTTGAGGAAATGCATTAGCCCACTTTGAATGTAAGTCACCCCACATTTCACGAGCTTTGGCGGTAAAAAATAATACAGATGGCTTTTTATACTTTTTAACGGAGGCGATAACAGTCACGGGTATATCAGCAATTTGAGGGTAATCAGGTAGCGGGCGTTTTGCCCAAAAATCTAAATACTGATTCGACATTCCATTTTTCATATCATCGAGCTTTATTGCAGCAATTTCTTTTTCAGCGCGGGGCAAATCAATTGCGCGCATAATATCTACATCGTGCTCTGATGCAGGCTCAATTAACATTAACGCTTTAATCTGATTAGGGTATGTTGCAGCAAATACACGCGCAATATAAGCACCATAAGAATGGGCAACGTATACAATAGGCTCTTCTACTTTCAGTGCTTTGAGTAATAATACAACCTCAGCAGCGTATTCTTCTGAGCTATAGTTTTTCTTTATTTGTGCAGAGCCACCATTACCAATACGAGAATACCGTATAACTTTCGCGTGCTTGGTAAGTGATTCAAAAATCGGATCCCAATCACTTAAACCAGCAGAGCCACCCGCTTCAAGTAAAATGGTATGTTTACCATCACCTACTAATTCGTATTCAACGTCAAAACCATTTACTTGAACCTTACCCGTACTGGCTATTACACCGTGTGGAATGAAAAGCGAATAAAAAATGATTGCGGTAAAAAGTATTCTCATCATATTTTTTTCTTAAGTTAATTTAAAAAACACCTTATGCGATATTAAATATGACTTCCAGCGGTAATAGTTAAAATTTCTAAAGTTTAAATTAAGGTCCCTATAAACTCCCTCGCCCATATGCCATAATCTAAATAATTCATTATTTTAGTAACTTGGCGCATATTTAGGCGTTTTTAAGTTAACTACTCAGGGTTTACTATGGCATATCAAGAGCAAAATCAAGCAACAATCTATTGGCACGATTATGAAACTTGGGGGGCGAGCCCTCAAAAGGATAAGCCGAGCCAATTTGCAGGTATTCGTACCGATCTTGATTTAAACATTATTGGCGAGCCGCTTATTGAATATTGTAAGCCGCAAGCGGATTACTTACCCCACCCTGAGGCATGTTTAATCACCGGTATTACGCCACAAGTGGCGATGAAAAAAGGCTTGGTTGAGGCTGAGTTTATAGCAAAAATTCATGCTGAATTTAGTATGCCAAACACCTGTGTGGCAGGTTATAACAGTATTCGCTTTGATGACGAAGTAAGCCGTTATAGTTTTTATCGTAACTTTTACGACCCGTACGAGCGTGAATATAAAAACAATAATAGCCGCTGGGATATTATTGATTTAGTACGTGCGTGTTATGCGCTACGCCCCGAGGGCATTGAATGGCCGTTAAAAGAAGATGGCAGTCCGAGCTTTAAGCTTGAACATTTAACAGTAGCCAACGGTATTGAACACGCTGCTGCGCACGATGCGCTAAGCGATGTGACGGCCACTATTGCATTGGCTAAGCTAATAAAAGAAAAACAGCCAAAGCTTTATAACTTCTTTTTTGGGTTGCGTAATAAAAAAGCGCTTGGCGAGTTGGTTGATGTATTTAACATGACGCCGCTGGTACATACTTCATCGCGTATTCCTGCAACGCAAGGTTGTACAACGTGGGTGGCGCCTATGAGCTTTCATCCGGTCAATAAAAACGCGGTTATTTGTTTTGATTTAACCCAAAGCCCGCAAGTGTTGCTTGATTTAAATGTAGAAGAATTACGTAAACGTTTATACACCAAACGCGTAGATTTAGCCGAGGGCGATTTACCTGTTGGTTTAAAGTTAGTGCATTTAAACAAGTGCCCTATTTTAGCGCCTGCAAAAACATTATTGCCTGAAAACGCAGCCCGTTTAGGAATTGACCGCGAGCAGTGCCTCGCTAATTTAGCTATTTTAAAAGCCAATACCGACCTTCGCGATAAAGTCACTGAAGTGTTTAACGAGCAAGGCGATTACAGCGCGACCACTAACGTCGATTACTTACTTTACGATGGCTTTACAAGCCATGCCGATAAAGCTAAATTTGCGATTATTCGCGATGCTAAGCCAGACGAGCTAGCGGTCTTAAATTTAGATTTTGAAGATAAAAAGTTCAATACATTACTGTTTAGATACCGCGCGCGAAACTGGCCAGAAACACTCAACCAGCAAGAACTTGATCAATGGCGCCAGTATTGCCAAAACAAGTTAATGCACGGGGAAGATCAACCATCAATCAGTGCACAAGATTTTATGATCACCCTTGAAAACTTGGCCCATGAGCACGACGACAGCGAAAAAAACCTGACCATTTTAAAAGCGCTTTATAACTACGCGCAAAGCATGTAATTTGCTTTAAGCGTATTGGTCAGCGCATATAAAAACGCGACGCTTTAATTACTAAAGCGTCGCGTTTTTATTTAAATTATTATGGGCTTCGCCCATCACGCAAGCAAGCTTCGCGTCTACAAGTAAAACCCATATCTACACCATCGCGGTAGACGTAGAGCTTGCTCACGTGAAAAGCGTAGCTTTTAAGATAAAAACATTTGCACAAAGAGGAATAAATGAGGAGTAAATGAGCAAACATAAGCCAAAAACAGCTTAATATTAATCTTTTCCTCTAAAAGCGCAGCGCCTCTTACCCTCTTTGTGAATAAATCACTTACGGGCTTTGCCCTTCACGCAAGCAAGCTTCGCGTCTACAAAACAAGCAATAATTTTTATTTAGCCCTTAGCCGTCGAGCTTACTAACGCGAAAGCGTAGCTTTAAAATAAAAAACTTTTGCACAAAAATAAAAATGAGGAGTAAATGAGAAAACATACAGACCAACAACAACCTTTTTAGCATTATCACTGCCTCTAAAAGCGCAGCGCCTCTTTCCCTCTTTGTGAATAAATCACTTATGGGCATTACCCGCTAAACAGGCAAGCTTCGCGTCTAAAAGTTAAACGCGAAACCTGTTTAATTTAAAACACATACATAGTTATTTTTTATGCAGCGCCTCTATTCGTGCAAGTAGGCTTGAAGTATCGTATCGGCCGCCACCAAGTGCTTGTACATCTGCGTAGTATTGGTCGACCGTTGCAGTCATTGGTAACGTCGCACCATTGTTTTTAGCTTCATCAAGCGCAATGCCTAAATCTTTGCGCATCCAATCTACCGCAAAACCAAAATCGTATTCGCCAGCCCACATTGTTTTGTAGCGGTTTTCCATTTGCCACGAACCTGCAGCGCCTTTTGATATGGTTTCAATTACTTTTTCACCGTCAAGGCCTGCTTGCTTAGCAAAATGTAATCCCTCGGCTAAACCCTGTACAACACCGGCAATACAAATTTGATTAACCATTTTACAAAGCTGGCCCGAGCCTACGCCGCCTAACAATTGGCTAAAACGGCTAAATGCCGCCATTACAGGCTGTACTTTTGCAAATACGGCTTCATTGCCACCAGCCATTACCGTTAAAACGCCATTTTCTGCACCGGCTTGTCCGCCAGACACTGGCGCATCGATAAAGTCAATATTTTGCAGCGCCGCTTTTGCAGCTACTTCGCGGGCAACTTCTGCAGAGGTTGTTGTGTGATCTACTAATATGGTATGCGGTAACATACCCGCCAAAACGCCATTGTCACCATAAACTACAGAACGTAAATCATCGTCGTTACCCACACACATAAATACAATATCAGCGCCTTGAGCAGCTTCGCGTGGGGTATCTGCAACGCTTCCTTTGTATTGTTCAGCCCAACTTTGCGCCTTTGATTGCGTACGATTAAATACACATACGCTATGCCCTTTATTGGCTAAATGCCCCGCCATTGGGTAACCCATTACGCCTAAACCTATAAATGCGACTTTCATTGACATAAAAATGACCTATTTAACTGCTAACTTAGAAACTAGGTCCCGATTATGTCAACCGGCCAACAAAAAAGCGAATGAAAGTCTTTGTAAAATTTCCACCAATTGGAAATTAAGTAGGTAACCAATGGATAGTATTTATCAGTTTAATGCACCACTTTATAACAGTGAGAATTTTTCTTTAAGCGAGTTAAAAGGCAAAACCGTACTCATTGTCAATACAGCCAGTAAATGTAGTTTTTCAATGCAATTAAATGCTCTCGAAAAGCTATACCAAGAGTACAAGGATCGTGGCTTAACGGTACTTGCATTCCCATGCAACCAATTTGGACAAAATGAGCCACTTGATAATTTAGCTATCAAAGATTTTTACCAAATGCAGTTTGGTGTTTCGTTTAAAGTATTTGGTAAAGTTATGGTAAATGGCCCAGACGCTCACCCTTTATTTAGCTATTTAAAATGCCATACCCGCGGTATTTCACAAAACCGTGCAGTGAAATGGAATTTCACAAAGTTTTTAATTAACTCACAGGGGCAATTAGTCGCACGCTATGCACCGCGTACTAAACCTGAAACACTTAAACAGGTTATCGAAACACACCTACAGAAAGCCGTTGAACCAAGTGACATAAAAGCAACACCCATTATGTCTGCTTTAAATAGGCGCACAGCGCTGTAAATAAAAAGTAATCGCTACTTGAGCACATGGCAGTAACGTAGTTTAATTTAAACAGGTTAACTATTTTAAACGCACCAAATTGTTGGAGCCACACCATGAACATTGCTTTTTTTAGCGCACAAAAGTACGAAAAACCTTTTTTTGAACAGAGTATTGCAACTCATAATAACTTAGCAATAACCTATTTTGAGCAATCGCTTAACGAACAAACTGCGGTGTTAGCAAGCAATTACAATGCAGTGTGTGTATTTGTAAACGATACAGTTAATGCTCAAGTTATAAGGCTATTAGCAGCTCAAGGTGTAAACACTATATTACTGCGCTGTGCCGGTTTTAATAATGTTGATTTAGATGCGGCAAAAGCACATAACATTCATGTTTTGCGTGTACCAGCATATAGCCCAGAAGCCGTAGCTGAGCATTGTATTGCGCTTATGCTTACACTGAGCCGAAAAACACATAAAGCCTACAACCGCGTGCGCGAAGACAATTTTGATCTAAACGGGTTACTTGGCTTTAACTTGCACAACAAAACAGTGGGCATTATTGGGTGCGGAAAAATTGGCTTAGCACTGTGTAATATACTCAATGGATTTGGCGCAAACGTTTTAGTGTGTGACCCAAATGCAATACCGGGTAACTACTCCATTACCGACCTAAACACGTTACTTACCCAAAGCGATATTATTTCGCTGCATTGCCCACTAAACGAGCAAACCCATCATTTAATCGATGAACATGCTTTTGCTAAAATGAAACCCGGCGTTATGCTTATCAACACCTCACGTGGTGCTTTACTCGACAGCAAAGCCTGCATACAAGCACTTAAAACACAAAAACTAGGTTACTTAGGACTTGATGTATACGAGCAAGAATCCGAACTGTTTTTTAAAAACCACAGCGACGAAATAAACCAAGACGATATTTTTTCCCGTTTAGTTGGTTTTAAAAATGTTCTGATCACCGGGCATCAAGGCTTTTTTACTCAAGAAGCGCTCACCGAAATAGCAAACACCACCATTACAAATGCTCTTGAGGTTGAACAGAGTAAATCGCTTACTAACTCCGTTTTTAAAAATTAACATTTATAGCCATTTACACTTGCCAAAATATGCATTGCAGTGGTATCAATTAGTTATATTTAATGGCTTTTTTAGCAGGTGTTTAAATGGAAAAAACAGCGTTATTCATAGATGCAGAAAATATAAGCCATAAATATATAGAGCAAATAATAGCTAAGTTTGAACATATTGAGGTTAAAAAAGCATATGGCAACTTTGGGGCTATGCAGCTAAAACCTTGGGTGAATATATGCTCGCGCTTTGCTATAGAAATGGTGTACCAAGAAAAACTCGTAAAATCGAAAAGTAATGCTGCCGATATTGCGTTAACTGTCGGGGTTATGGAGTCATTGTATGTCTCGCCGATTGACACTTTTGCAATAGCGTCATCTGATTCTGACTTTGCGGCGCTAGTGCACTTTTTAAGACGAAATGGTAAAAAAGTAATAGGGTTTGGTAATAATACAGCGAGCGCTAAACACTATTTTGATGATTTTTATATTTTAGGTAAACAAAGCACCATACCTAAAGTAAAAAATAAAAGTATTGCCTCTGTTGATACCTACCATTTAGCACTGGTGAAAGAAGCCGTTGAGAACACACAGCATGCAAAAACTGGACTCTCTGAAACAGTGGATGTTGGTACCTATCTTCATCGAATATTTAATATTACAAAAAAGCAGCTAGGCGTAAGTAAGCTATATCAATATTTTAAATATCACGATCAGCATTTTAAAATGCAAAAAGCCCCCGACGGAGGCTTTTTAGTCTCGTTGCATTGAGTTATTAACCAAACGCGACGTTTGCAAACACCAAGGTCATTAATATTGGGCATACAAAACGGATATACTGGGCAAACCAAAAATGCGCGCCGGTGCTAGCTTGGTGTAACTTATTACCTCGTTTGAACATCCAGCCAACCGTTATAAAGTAAAATAACCCCATTAACGGAAGTTGGTACTGAGTAAACACCATAATTACTAAACCAAATAACCAATCAAAGTTTACTATAATTGCACTCGCACATATTAAAACCACTAAGCTTACCAACCACGTGGCTTTAGTTCGGTTTACGTTGTGGTTTTCAACTAAAAACGCAACCGGAATTTCAGTAGACGAAATAGTCGAGGTCACAGACGCTATCGACATCAAAACAAAAAACAATAAACCAACCAGTAACCCTATTTCTCCCATGGTATTAAATAACTCAGGTAAAATGGCAAATATAAGCTGCCCTTCACCTATTAATTTACCGCCACTAAATACCTCAACGCCATTATGCTGTGCAACATAAATAGCCGGAATAATAAGTAAACCAGCTAAAAATGCAACGCTCGTATCAAGTAATGCAACACTTGCCGTTAGTTTTGGTAAATTGGCATCAGGCTGTAAATACGAGCCGTAAATCATCATACACCCCACCCCTAACGACAACGAAAAGAACGCTTGTCCCATAGCGGCAATAATTAAATTTGGATCGAGTATTTGACTAAAGTTAGGCATTAAATACGCTGCAAAACCTTCGCTTGCGCCATCCAAAGTGGCTATATAAGCAATTAGCGCGACAAGTAACACCAATAGCATAGGCATCAGTCGGCGCGACCAGGTTTCAATACCCGATTTAACACCCTTTAAAATAATGCAGGCCGTTAAAATAAGCATTAATGGTGTAAATACAAAATTACGGGCTTGCGAGTCACTGTGTAAAAACTCGCTCACACTGTGTAAACCAACAAACGTTGTAACAGGCTCAATTGCGTACGACAGCATCCACCCTGCCACAATTGAATAAAAACTCAACATGACCACAGCACCCGCAAGGCCAATATAGCCCGCAGCTGCACCTATTTTACGGTTGCTATCTTGCCATGCGTTACCCAGCGCTTTTACCGGGTTTGCTTGTGCGTTATGGCCTAAATAAAGCTCGGTATATAGCGCCGGTAACGCCAATAAAAAGATAACCAGAAAATAGACGAGTAAAAATGCTCCACCGCCATGATTAGCAGCTTGTGTAGGAAATCCCCAAATATTACCCAAACCCACTGCCGCGCCAGCAGCGGCTAAAACAAAACCAAGTCGGCTTTGAAACCCATCACGCATTTGTGCCATACATCTACAAATCTGTTATTATTTTGATTGTTGTGAATTAAACCATATTTAATGCCAGCTGAGTAATAAAATTGTATTCAGCCTTTGTTTGTCGCGTTAACTGCTCACAATAACAACGACTTTTTACTTTTTGAGCTGATATGACCGCACATTTTTTTAATAACGCCTTAACCATAACGCCAACAGATTTTGCCAATTTACCTAAAGGCAAAAGTACCGTTTTGTTGTTCGACGCTAATACTCTTGGTTTGGCTAATTACAACTTGGCGAGCTTACTCAGCGAATTTGAATTAACCGTTATTAACCGCCGTAAAAACCAAATAGCTAAAAAAGAATATGTAGCAAGCCGCTTACTTTTAAAATTGCTTGTGAAAACCACCCACCCTGAATTTTCAAATGTGCCATTAAATGCCATTAACACAAGTTTTAACCAATCCACAGCTAAATTAGAGCTGCATATTAACGAGTGCGTTATTAATACGTGTATATCGCACTCTCATGGTTTTGTTGGGGTTGCTTTAAATTTAGAAAGCGAGGCATTTGGCTTCGACCTTGAAAAAATTAGCTTAACGCGCCCGTTTGAAAAACTAGCCAAGCATTTTTACCACACAGACGAAGTTACATTAATTACGTCTCAACCTAATACGCAAAGCCAAGCCAATACCTTTTTTAGAATTTGGACATTAAAAGAGTCATTAGCTAAAGCAACTAGTCGCCCTATTGCCAAATTACTTAGCCCCAACGTATTTAACGAATTAACCTTAGTAAGCTTGGCCGCGAGCAGCCAAGTAGTAAACACACAAACAGAGACATTTGATTTAACCTTAGTGCATAAAAAAAGCACCGATTGGCGGTGCTTTGTGTTAACCGATGTCTCGCTTATACCAATCCGCTAAATTAAGTGATCTATTTTGAGGATAGATAAACGTGTTGATAGCTAGGCAAAAAATTCGTTATTTAGTTGTTCTAAATGAGAATTTTTTAACACAGATAGCGACACTTTTAGCCCCTAAAAATGATTAAGTATTATTGCGAATTAGTATTGCTAGTTAAGCTTCTAACAAACGGCTATGAATAGCCTGAACCACATTATCAGATTCACTTTGTTCGACTAAAAAGCATAGGTTGTGCTTACTTGCTCCATGACAAATTAAGCGAATATTAAAGTCACTTAATACCTGCATTAAGTTCATTTCGTGTTGGCGAAGTTGAATCTCAGAGCCAATAAGTGCCACCAGTGTTAAGTTGTTTTCAACCGACACATGGCAAAATTCAGCAAGCTTATCTAGACACGCTTGGTCGAGCTCTGGGCGCGACGCGTTAGGCGCATTATCAAGCGTTATTGCGACACTAATTTCAGACGTAGTTACCAAATCAACCGATATATTAAACTCGCTTAAAATAGTAAATACACGGGCTAAAAAGCCGCTAGCCAATAACATTTCAGGGCTTTTAAGGGTGAGCAAAATTTGATTTTTACGCTGGGTTACCGCGCGAATTCCTGGCTGCTGCGATTTTTCACGCTCTATCCACGTACCACCACGTTCAGGCTCGCGGCTTGATCCAACAAACACATTAATATGACTACGGCTAGCGGGTAAAATAGTAGCTGGATGCAATACCTTTGCACCAAAGGTAGCCATTTCAGCAGCTTCATCAAAGCTTAAACGAGCAATAGGCGATGCCTTTACACATAATCGCGGATCGGTACTAAAAATACCCACAACATCAGTCCAAATATGTACACTTTTGGCGTTTATTGCCTCAGCAAGTAAAGCGGCACTGTAGTCAGACCCACCACGGCCAAGCGTTGTTGTTTGTCCAAATTCGTCACTGCCAACAAAACCTTGGGTTACAATAACTTGATCATCTAACAGTGGGATCAAATATTCTTTAGCAGCTTGTGCTGTTGCGCTTACATTTGGCGTTGCTTTTCCAAACTGACTATCTGTTTTAAGTACTTGACGTACATCAAAGCGATCGGCATTTAACCCTTTTAAACGCAGCACTTGCGCAAATAAGTACGACGATAAACGTTCACCAAAGCTAAGTAACTCATCGTGCTGCTGATCAGTTGTCAGTGTTTCAAGCGCTAGCGTTTGGAATGCTTTTAACGTTTCGTTAAACCCTACGGCTAAATCGGCATCAAGCGATAACTCATCTAAAATAGCGTGTTGAATGGCTAGCACGCCGTCAATGTGTTCTTGGCGCTGCTCTGGGGTGATGCTTGATTTACACAGTGCAACCAAATGATTAGTTACGCCGGCACTGGCGCTTACAGCAACAATACGCACGCTTTTATCGGCAACAATAATTTCGCTACAACGACTCATCGCATCAAAGTTAGCCACACTGGTTCCGCCAAATTTGGCAACGATGTAATCTGATTTAACGTCCGATACTGCTTGCGGCACTGATTGGGTAGTCATTTAGTCTCCTTTTGCGGTATCCAAACCGCGATAAAACAAGAAGAACTTGGCAAGTGAATGCTTGAAGGTAAATCCACTGCCAGAAGCTCTCCACCTAGATTGGTGACAGTTTTGAGGATTCAGCCCCATAAACCGAAAAACAACATCGACGTAACGTTGGTTTTCTCGGCGAGTACTTCCCTCTTTAATGGTTATGGGCGTTCGTCACCTACCATTAAATACCTAAGTATCGCACCTCTTCTGAATGTTGTATTAACCAATGGCTAATAAAACAAAACCCCACTATAAAGTGGGGTTTGAAAGTTAACGTTTAGACGTCTAGCTGTCAAGCGTTTTAATGCGGTTTGTTAAGCAAAACTTAAACAAACCCGCCCATGTAATAAGCGCCCGCATAACCCACGGTATAACTTACTAACAAATAGAGCGACAAACGTAAGTAACTCATAAAAGTTAGCTCTTTTACTTTACTCATAGCAATAATACCCGCAGCCGATCCAATAATTAACATAGATCCACCAACACCAGTTGCATAAGTAAACGATAACCAATTTTGCTGGCTCATTACTATATTGGCTTTTAGTAAAGCAGCAGTGAGCGGTACGTTATCAACCCCGGCCGACAAAATACCCATTAAGTAGTTAGCGTACTGTGGCGCCATAACGGTGTAAAGGTCGGTAAACTTACTTAGCATTCCAATCTCTTTTAATGCACCTACCAATAATAAAACCCCGACGAAAAACAGTAAGGTGTCGTATTCTATGTCGCGTACGTAGTCGATAATATTTTTGTTTATGTCTTTTTTCCGCATTAAAAATTGCGCCACTAAAAACATGATTGATAGGCCACATAAAAAAGTTAATAAAGGCGGTACACTGTAAATTACACTCAGCGCAAGTATGCTTATAACTGTGGATACAAAAATAACTGCAATGGTGATATCGGTTTTTTCTATGCGTTTTTTTCCAGACTTTGAAAAGGTTACATCCCCTTTCATGCCAATACTTAGCATTGCCGCTAACAGCATAACGCTAATAAATGCAGGCGCAATAAGCAGTAATAAGTTAGCAATGGTTACCTTGCCATCTAAAAATATCATTAAGGTTGTTACGTCACCGGTAATTAACGACACACCACCGGAGTTAACACCAAACACAATAAGTGTGGCATATTTTATAAGCTTTTTAGGCGGTAGCTTTAACGACATAACTACAGCAAGCGATATTAACGTAGCCGTTACGTTGTCTGAAACCGACGAAAACAAAAAGGCAAATACCCCAACCAAAAACATCAGCTTGCGTTCGCTAATACTTGTTGGCATTACTCTGTGCACAATATTTTCGATAAACCCTTTTGAGTTTAAATAAGCAACAAAGGTCATGGCGGCCATTAAAAACAACCACAGCGATGCTATCTCTAAAATATTTTCGTTAAGGAGTTCTTGTACTTGCTCTGGGCTTTGCCCATGCAAAGGGAAAATAAACAGGAGGATCCAGCAAAGCGTGCCAAAAAAAAGCGTGGTTTTAGCTTTATTTACATGGATGATATCTTCTATAACAATCAATAAAAATCCGATCGCTATCAGGGTTAGAATAATCGTGGAAACCATGGGTATTAAATAACCTTTGATATTGTTTTAAAGAACACACGTAAAGTCCCTCTCGACGTGCCTATTTTCGGCGCGAATGTTAGCACTGCGGCTATACAAAAACTATTATTAAATAGTCTTAAAAACGAATACCATATACAGGCTAGATTAATTAGAATACGTAATAATGAGACGCTTCTAAATTCTCAATAATAAATTACTAGGATGTTGTAACACCTTATGATCCCAGCTAAAAAGCGACTAAATACCCTTAGCGAACATTGGGGAGTTTTAGAGCTATTATTTAAACGTTTTAAAATGGCCGACTTTAGCCTAAAAGACGTGCAAAATGCGATAAAGCAAAAACAACCCACGTGGAACAACGAGCGCATTTACAAAGAAACAAACCGTTTGCTCAATCAAGATATTTTAATTCCACTGGCTAAATCATCACAGCTTGAAATTAACCGTGCAATTGCTGACTTTGCTACTTTTTTACTGCAAGAAGAGCATTTGGGCTTAGCACAAGAAATTAGCGTGTTAGTAGACGATCTTGCCCGTTTAGGTAATCGTTTAGATAACGCTGGTAGCATGGAAGACTTTGACGATTTACGCCGATTTAGCCGTATTATGGATGATCGGGTACGTAAAATAATGAAGCTCTACGCGCACAACGAAAACGCCATTTTAAATATTGTTGAACAAGCTAAATCAAACAATGCGGTGCAATCACTACAAAAACGCTACAAATCAGTAATCGAAGCCTTTGATGAATACATAGAGCCCATGCTTGAAATGGTCGATATTAGGGGCGATTTTCATGCCTGCTTTACAATAATAGAGCAGCAAATCAGTAAACAAATCGAATTTATTGAACGCTCTGGTAAAGCATACACCGACAAACGCATGCTAGAACAGCTACGAACTCGCATACTCGAAATGAACCTAATGGGCCGAGAGAGTTTACGTAAAAGTGCCGATATGCTCATGCCCCTGCGCGAAGAGCTACGCCGAAATAACTTAGTTACACGCCAAGCTGCCAAAGTGCTCGGCCTTGTACGTAAAAATGGCGTAGATAACATGCTAAGCGCTGTACAACCTAATTTTGTAACCGACTCTCAGCGTTATTCGCTTGGGCAACAACGCCATATTATCGCGTACATGGCAAGCTTGGTAGAATTCGAACATGAAGAATATCAACTTCCCGAACAACAAGATGTACCCGCATTTGTAACGCCTAACATTCCTGACTACAACGATGTAAAAACAAGCTTTGCTAAACGCTTTAACAAAAAACGTAAAAAACCACAGCCACTGCTGCAGTTTTTAGATGAAAGCTACCCCGACTTAGACGCCGACGAAATGCTCTTTTTATATCAAAAATTAGTCAGTGATAGCGACATTGAAATTAGCCAAAGCGATGAAAAAGCCCGAGTTAAAATTGCCGGCCAGCACTTTTCACTTTACCCATTTAATTCTCAGGCATCAGATTCAGCAACTCAGCCTAATACTGAGGCAGATAAGTAATTACCATGACACATATAAACCTAGAAGAACTCACTCACCTGCAAGCAATCAATAAAAAATTAACTGCGGGTTACCACATTTGCGAACAAGACAACGTAATGTGGCAAGAACTCGACCAACACATTGAATCTTACAGCGCACTATTTACCGCATTAGGCCATGACATAAAACACGATAGCCGTGGCTTTTACTATTTTGCCAGCGACGAAAGTACGCCAAATATGGGTAAAATATCGCGCGCTATCGCACTCACTATTTACATTTTAATTGAGCACTTTGCCAATACCGGTAAAGACCCAATGCGCGCCCTGTTTGATGAAGTAAACGATTTAGAACTGATGCAAACCTTAGTGCAAATAAACAAGCACTTGTTTGATCAGCTTGAGATATTTTCGGGCTCAGATTTACGAAAAGATGTTTACCTGCGTATGGTTCGTTTAGGCCTTGCCCGTGAAGTAGAAGGCGGCTTTATGCTACAAGCCCCTATTCACCGCTACATTGATGCATTAATGGAAGTAAACGAAGAAACCTACATGACGGAGGACGAGGAATGAACAACTTATACGGACTGAGTAAACTCGCCCTACTTAATACCGCAGGTTATGCAAAGTGTGTGATCCCGCTTGATAAAAGCAGCTCTATTTGTGCGCCAAATAATACCGGTAAAAGCTCGGTTATTAACGCCCTACAATTTCCGCTTATAAACGATTTGCGCCTAACCGAATGGGACGGGCACGATTTAGATGAAACCCGTAAGTTTTATTTCTCATCAGATCAGTCGTACATTTTACTTGAAGCTAACCTCCCCCATGGCTCCGTGGTTATTGGTGTAGCGGGTCTGGGTAAAATAGCCGGTTACGCGCACCAGTACTTTTGTTATCAGGGCAAGCTCGACTTAGAACAGTACACGCAAGGTAATACCATAATTAAATTTACCAAGCTGTTTAATCATTTAAAGTCGCTTAATTACAATCCTATTGAGTTAAAAGCACAAGAGCTAAACGCCCTGCTTACCGGCGGCGCAACGCCCTTTGACGGCGACATTAATTTAAAAATGATCCCGCTTAATAACGTGCAAGACTCCGCCATTTATAAAGAAATTTTTAGGCGTATTCTTAACTTACACAAATTGGGCGCAAGCGATGTTAAGCGCTTTATGCTGCGAGTGTTTGAGCGCCATATGTCAAACTCAAAGGTTGATTTTTACGAAGTATGGCGTCGCTCGTTTGACAAAGTAAACCGGGCTAAGCGGGAATTAAAAGCCCTTGAATCAATGCAAGAGCCAATAAGCGCCCTTGAATCAATGCTTGAAAATCAAACCGTGCTTAAAGGTAAATTAGCAGCGTACGCGCCTAAAATTGACCAAGCACTCATTGACTTTGACACCTACCAAGAAGAGCAGCTTAGTGAACTTGGTATAGCACTTGAAGACATTGAACACGAAAAGCACGAATTTGAGCAAAAACAAAGCCTATACGTACAGCAATCGCGCGATATAGAGCGCAAACAAACTCAAATTGAGCAATGGTTTTTAGATTACAGCGCCCTTAAAAGCGAGTTTGAACTGGTAAATAAAGCCACAATTAAAACCAACCTTGGCCAACTTAAGCAAGACTACGAGTCGCTTTCGCACTCTATTACCAGCGCACAAGGGCAAAGCTTGCACACGCTTGATTACCGCATTAGCGAAACGCAAAAACAAATTAAAAGCTTAAAACTGCAGCTTAAAAACCTGGAGTTTAATTTGTTCACCCGTATGCGCGAAGACCTATCGCTTAAAGAAGTGGAAGAAATATCACGCATTTTAAACCCCGACCTACTCTCGTTTGCCACCACCACTAATGGCGATATAACCATTGATGACGAAGATGCCTTTGGGGAATTTTTATCGTTATTAAGCGATAACGTTAAAGGCGGTGTGCTTACTTTGCCAGGCGCAAGTATTAAACTTAAAAAGCTTTCGCCAGTACACATGCAAAGCGGCGAAAACAAAGAGCAATTAACCGCGCAGTTAAGTGCGCTTGAACACTCGTTAAAAGAGTTTAAACAACAGCGCGAAGTGGCAGCCAATGTTGCCGATAAACAAAAAGAAAAAGACGCACTCTACGATGAACTAATGAGTCTTGAGGGAGCACTAAAACGTTTAGAGCAATTTGAAGTAATGCAGCAGTCGGTAGACGCGCAAGCCATGCTAAAAGAGCAATTATTAGCAGAGCGCGAACAAGTTGACGATTACCTGCAAGACACTCAAAAAAATAGTGGCTCAATTGCAGACAGACGCTCGTTAATTAAATCAAAGCAAGAGCAAATTAATCGCCAAACTGAGCGCCTTCGCCAAGTTAAAAGTGAGCGAATTGATCACACGCTTGATTTATACAGCGGTAAAGTGACCCCGTACATGATTGATATAATGGTCGATTTTGATAACCTAAGCGACTTAGTACATCACTTTAATAAAGACTGCCAAGAGCTTCGTAACTTTGACATAAACGTGCGTAATACCTATTTGCATGTTTATAACGCAGGTATTACTAAGTTCGATAACGAAACCGACGAATTCACTAAATACCAAAAGTTAATTAGCGCATTTCATAACCTTGATAACGAACGCGATGCCGTTGAGCGCCAAGGCCGCGTGGCACTAACCGAAGTAGCCGCCACGATTAAGGGCTTGCGTGAAGACTTAGACCGCCTTCGCCGCGAAATGAACAGCTTTAATAAAGGCATAAGCCAGCACCGTATTTCTAACCTTCAAGCGTTTAAAATTAACGTAATACCGCGCAAAATGCTAGTTGATAGTATTGATACCATTATCAGTACGTCGCATCAGTTTGAGCAAGGCGACACGCTTGATTTACTGAGCCAAGAACCTTACAGCGAAAGCGCGGTAAACGAAGCAAAAGATCACCTGATAAAGCTCGCCTCAGACAAAGCAGGCCTTACATTAACTGACTTATTCGATATTCGTTTTGAAGTAGTTAACCGCGCAGGTGAAACCGAACACTTTGAAAAAATAGACTCAGCCGGCTCAAATGGCACACGTATTACTATTAAGTTATTGTGTGGCATGTTGTTTATTCGTTACTTATTAAGCGATCAGGAACAAAACCTGTACCGTATACCTATTTATATTGATGAAGCGGCCGACATTGACCCGCAAAACCAAAAAGCAATTATAGAAACCGCATTGAGCTTTGGCTTTGTGCCTATATTTGCCTCAGTTAAGCCGCAAATAAGTTGTGACTACATTGTGCCGATTCGTTCGGTAAAAGATGGCGCACAAAACTGGGTAGATGAAAAAGATTGGATAGAAGTAGAGCATTAAATTTTTGAGTGGCTAATTAGCATTAATTAGTCATTCATATTCATCACACTAAACTAATTTTTAGAACCTTTTAATAATACACATTTATATAAGGTGTGTTATTTTAAGGTAATGCATTTTATTGGAGCAAACGTAATGAAAAATATACTTATTGTTGCAGCACTAGCACTACTTAGCGCTTGTACTCAAACCCCAGATTGGGATTACGATAAATCAGCTAACTTTAGTAATTTTAAAACATTTGCTTGGGTAGAAAACGCGAGTTTAACTAAAGACACCAACAACTACCAAATTAACGGTTTAATGGAAAAACGTGTGCGTACTGCGGTAAATAATGAGCTTACAAACACCCTTGGTATGACATTAGTAGATCCAACCCAAGCTGACGTACTAGTTAACTATCATGCGTCGGTAGATAAAGAATTAGAAGTAGATACATTTAATACTGGTTACAGTAACCGTTGGGGTTACTGGGGTACTGGTTTTCAACGAGACACAACAGCGCGTGAATACGAAGTGGGTACATTGGTTATCGATATTGTAGACAGCGCATCTAATCAGTTAATTTGGCGCGGTGCTAAAGAAGGCCGTTTAAAGAAAAAACAATCGCCAGAGCAACGCGAAGCGTCAATTAAAAAAACAGTCGCAAATATTTTAAGCAACTTCCCGCCGCAAAAGCAGCAGTAATTTTAAAGTTAGTTTTTAAAAAGCTCACAGTATGTGAGCTTTTTTGTTAACAAAGGACTCATACCTTGGCATTTTTAAAGTACTTTACAGTCACTCTACTCGCTTTTTTTGCTGCGCTCCCCGCACATGCGGAAAATTTAAAATTAACTCCGGGTTTGTGGCAAGGCATTTACAAAAATAATTTTGAATACAATGTACTGGAAATAAAAGAAAACGGAGAACACAGTTTAATCATTGCAAATATCGCCAGTGCATTTCATAGAAATAAATCAATTGCGTTTAATAATAACGATATTAAATGCAGTCGCCTTAATTGCACTATTACACTTATTAGCCCTAATAAAGAACATCTGCAATTTACATTAATTTTAAGCCGTTTTTTAGATAATTCATTTGAGGTATTAGAAATTTATTCTAATGCAGAAGATAATTTTGTCATGTCAAAAACTTACCGGTTGGAAAAACAAGAACGGCAATCTACCGTTCATACATTTATAGATAAATACCGCTCTAAAATAGATAAATTAGCAACAATAGAAAAGTCAGGCTTATATGGTTTTTGGATAGGATTATTAAATTTAGACGGCAATCAGAAACTCGCAAGTATTGAATTTCATCCCAATAAAGAGTCATATTTCAATTATTTTATAAGTGATGGCATAGTCAGTACCACGTTTATGCCACAAGATATTAAAGAAAAAGACAACGTACTGGAAATCACGACCAGCAATCCACTCTTCGCAAATAAACTAATTATTCATAAAGACAACCGAGAACTCAAAGGCTATATGTATTCAAACCACAAAGGTACAACACTTCAAACTGGCTCATTTAAATTGTATCGCTTTGAAAGGCCTGAGTGACCTATAATCCAAGTATAATTCTATGACAATTTATACTTATACAATAAATTTAATGGTATATGGCAATAATCATCGGGGTGGTTAGTTAATCGGTCTTGATGCTCTGAATCGCTTGGTACGTAATTGGTTAACTGCTCCACCTTTACCGCAATTTTATCGGCATCGCTGCGCTTATTTATATAATTGCTTGCTGCGTCTAGATGACTTAGGTTTTTGCTGTAAATGCCTGTACGGTATTTTGGGCCTACATCTTCCCCTTGCTTATTAACACTATAGGGGTCGATAATTTCAAAAAAATAGTCAAACAGTTGATTGAGTGAAACAACACTTGAGTCAAACGTTACTTTTACACACTCGGCATAACCATCGTATTCTCCTTGCGTGGTATTACTTGCGCCGTTAGCACGCCCAGCTTGGGTTGTTATAACGCCGGGTAAATGTTTCATAAACTCTTGCACGCCCCATAAGCAGCCGCCGGCAAAATAAAGTGTATTGTGTTGCTGAACTGTCATCGTTTATCTAACTCAATAAAGTTAATTAAAAATACATGTGTATTGTAACGCGTTAATTATACAAATGATTATCAAATGCAGATTTTTATAATTACTGTACAATAGCGCACAAAATTGCACTGACTAAGTTAAGCTAGCCCACCCGCTTTATATAGTTTTTATTAGTGCCCAAACACATTATGAGATACACCATGAATCGCACTGAGCATTTTATATTTTCTGCACTGCTGTGCAGCATTACACCTTTTACTTATGCGCAAGCTACAAGCAACACCGAAACAGCAATAGAACAAATTACTGTTGAGGCATCGGCCACGGCAAATAAATTACCCGTTGGGACCTTTGACTCCCCCGTCTCTAATTTAGAATACGACCCTCGTGTTGATTTACAATCACGAAATATGGCAGAAGCCCAGGCTGATGTAACAATCCGTGGTGGTATTTTCGAAAACACAGGGTTTAGAGTCGGCAGTGCTACCCTACTCGACCCTCAAACAGGTCATTACGTTGCTGAGCTCCCAATTGCACCGCAAATGCTAACTGGACCTTACATTTTAACCGGGGCCGACAATGCCTTAAACGGTATGAACAGCTCTGTGGGATCGATTTCGTTTGGTTTTAAACCTATCACAACTGGCGGCAATGTCTCTGTTGGTACAGGTACAAACAACTTTAACTTACACAGTATTTACGCAGGAATAAGCACAGAAATTGATGGTGCTAAAAATTGGCAACTGGGCTTTGAGGGCGAATATTCTCATTCACAAAGTGACGGTTCAATAGAAAACGGCGATCACGATTTTAACCGCGCCTCTGCGCGCATACAGTTAATAGGTGCGGATTCGCAAACCGATGTGCTGTATGGCTCACAAGACAAGTTTTTTGGCTGGCCAAATATGTACACACCATTTGGCGTAAACGAAACAGAAGAACTAGAAACCCGCTTACTCATGCTTAACCACCAGCAAAATTACGCAGACAATAGCCATTTTGAGGTGTCGGCCTATTACAGAAAACACAACGACCATTATGTATTTTCTCGTGAGAATCCAAGCGCCTTTGAAGCATTTCATGAAACTAAAGTAAAATCGATTGCTGTATCAGGAAGCCATGCACAAAACACCGCGTTTGCAGTAAATTATTCAGCGCAATATATTGAAGATGAAATAGAGTCGACCACACTTGAGAATAATTTTACCTCACGCACTTATTACAAACTGAGCGTATTACCTGAATATAAAATCGACCTTCAACAAAACCAGCTATTAACACTTCGCCTAGGTGCGGCTTTTGACGACACAAACCGAGATGACTCTGAGTTATCGCTCATTGGCGATATTTCACTAAACACTCAAAACAGTGATGGCTCTGAGCAAACCGTTTACTTATCGTATGCGCAAGCGAGCCAAGTTGCAGGCTACACCGCTATTGGTGGCAGTGATCAAGGCGGGTTATTTAGAAGTAATTACAACCTTGAGCGCGAAACAACTAAAAACCTAGAGCTTGGCTATTTAATACAAGAGCAAACCTGGCAGCTTAATTCAGCAGTTTTTTACCGAGAGGATAACAACCTAACCGATTGGACTTTTAGTTTTGACTCTAGCTCTGCCCGCTTTGCTAATCCGGTAGACATAGACGCCACCGGCGTTGAATTCTTTGCGACTAAGTATTTTGATACAACCGAGCTCATTGCAAGCTACACCTACTTAAATAAGTCAGAAAACTATGGTGATGCAGATATCGACGCCAGCTTTTACGCGTTAAATTTTCCTGATCACCGTGTTACCTTAGGTGCAATTTGGGCACCAAACGACCTAATAGAAATGAGGATTGATAACGAGTGGCGTAAACAGCACGAAAACGCACTGCGCAGTGGCAAAGACACCGCATTATTTACGCAAGTGTCGCTAAAAATTACGCCAACCGTTATTAATAATTTATTTATTACGTTAGCTGCAGACAATGTGTGGGATGAATCGTTTGAAGAAATACCCGGCACACCTGGGCGCGGTGAGCAATATACGTTAAGTGCAACGTATAGCTGGTAATAAATAAAGCCGGCGTTTACAAACTCAATGTTTACCTTAGTTTGTAAACGCTGTGTTGGTTTATATAAAAACGACTTTTAGGCAAAATATATTGCACAAAGAGAAATGAGTGAGGAGTAAATGAGTAAACCTAACCTCATATCGCTTTCTTAATTGATTTACGTTTATGTCTGAAAAATTAAGTATCCAATGATGTTAGACCAGAACAGCTCGCTTAAAAGACTTCACCAATTTGTTTCTCTTTATGCACTTGATCTTTTACAAGAGGCTGCACTTCTAACGTGAGCAAGCTCTACTTCTACAATAAAGGCAATGCCGGGCTTTATTTGTGTTCTAGGTCGAATTCGGTGGTGTGGCCGTCGCCGTGGATGAGTTGATAGCGGGATAGGTCGCCGTTATCTAACGTTATTAGGCTTATTGCGGAGTCGCTTACTAAATACTTTTGGCCTTCGCCTAGAGTTCGGTGTTTGTCTACTTCCATGTGCCAGCGTTTGGTGAAAAAGTTAAGCGGGCTCTTGGGGCCGTATAAAATAGAGTCTAGTTTATCTAGTACGTTTATTAACTTACGCGGGAATTCGTTTTTTATCCCGCTTGCGGTGAGCTGCCATATTCTGTTTGGGTGATCGCCAAAACGCTTTTGCACCGAAAAACAAAACGAGTAATGTACATCGCCCGATAAAATAAGGGTTTCGTTTGGGGTGTCGGTGCGTCTAAAGGTGTCGAGTAGTTTTTTAGCCGAGCCTTCGTGGGCCATCCAGTTTTCTACATCCACCATCAGTGGCTGGCCGCATATATTAAAAGCCGCTTGAATGGCTTCTATTGATTTAACACCAAATACTGGCGCTGGCGATACTATAATGACTTTATCGTGACTGAGTAGGCTTTCTTCAAGCTCTGTAAGGCGTTCCCAATCGAGCAGGCCTGATGGCTCGTTAAAATTGCTTTCGTTACGCCAGCGGTGTGTGCGGGTGTCGAGCACCACAACTTTAGGTGTTGTAGTTAACTCGTAATGCCAATGGTTAAATTCGTTTAGGGGTTTATCAAACGCTTTAAATTGCCATTGGTTATTAGCGCTTAAGCTTTGTTTAAATGGCGGTATTAGCGCGCCTGTTTTTGTTAGCGCGTCGTTACCCATACCTTGGAACAACCAGTAACTTATAAGCCCATTATTAATTATACGTTTACTGCTTGGGTTTTGGTTTATGGCTTGCTCCCACCCTGCGGTGAGGTTCCAATCGTCGGTTACGTCGTGATCGTCAAACATCATTAACGTAGACACATTAGCAAATAATTTTTCTACTTCATTCAGCCCTTTAGCATAGCCAAGCAACGCCGATTTTTCGGCATTAAAAATACGCTGATGCTCTGGGTTTTGCCCGGTGTATTGTGCGTTTTGTAAATCAACACATTGCCAGGCAGCGGCGCTTAAATTAAGTAAATAAAGCGCTATAAATTCTTCAAAGTGAATAAGGTGGTTAAATGCTTTTACGCTTGAAAAATGCGGCTCGTCTTTTTTTAGCCAGTAACCCACACCCAGTTTGGAGCGCTTTTGCCACGGGGTTTTGGGTAAAAAATGGTGCCTGTTGTATAGCTGTTCATCAATTTTGTTAGGCAGAGGCAACGCCATAGATTGCTCTTTATAAATACCTAGCTTTTCAATAAGCTGATGAATAACCAATAACATAGGCCCTGCTACATCGTCGGCGTAAACTTGGTCGCCGCTTAACAGCAATAATTGTGCGCCAGGTGTATTTTGGCTGCGTTGAGTGTTTTGCCATTGGCTTGCGGTTACTAGGCTGTCTTTTGCGGGGTGATGCGCGTTTCGGCACGAGCCATGTAATATGCTATTTAGTTTATTGGGTATAACAAATGCTGGAGTTGCTTGATTGCTGAAAGCCCAAGCCGATAGATCAACCTCATTGCCATTTATTATTAATTGATACGCTAGTAAAGTGTCGAGCTCAAAAGGTGTACTTGCCGGTTTTACAACTACAAAGTGTAAATAAAGGTGTTCGCCTAGTGTAATGGTTTGCTGCTCGCTAGTACTTTGCGTATTGAGTATATTAATTTGGCACTGTGCGGGGGTTGACGTTGCAAATACTATGCACACGCCTGTTTGCTCAGCGCGGCGCACCATTGGCCCCATAAGTAAAATAGGAAGTTGCGCCGCGTGAGTCGTCATATTATTAGCCTTTAGCTGCTAATTTAAATAGCGAGTAAAAGTTATCGGTGGTGGCTTTAGCTAGTTCGTTAAAGCTAATACCTTTTAACTCACTAATGTAATACGCAACATCTTGCACGTAAGCAGGCTGATTAGTTTGCCCACGGTGCGGTACGGGTGCTAAATACGGCGAATCGGTTTCTATTAGTAGTCGGTCGAGTGGGATTTGCTTTACCACGTCTTTAAGCTCTACTGCATTTTTAAACGTTACAATACCTGAAATAGAAATATAAAAGCCCATATCTATGGCTTTTTTAGCCATGTCCCAATCTTCTGTAAAACAATGCAGTACGCCGCCACAGTTTTCGGCGTTGTGCTCGCGCATTAGGTTAATGGTGTCGGCCCGGGCGTCGCGTGTATGAATAATTAGCGGCTTTTGTAGTTCGTTTGCCACGTCAATATGGCCTACAAAACTTGCTTGCTGTACGGCATGCGTGTCTTTTGCGTAGTAGTAATCTAGGCCTGTTTCGCCTATCGCAACTACTTTATTGTGTGACGCTAAATCAATTAATTGCTGTTTGTTAAGCGCGTCTTTTTGATCAAGCGGATGTACGCCACACGAGGCCGACACATCGTCGTAGTGCTTAATTTTATCAAGCATACTTGGGAATTGGTCAAGCGTAACGCTTACACATAAAAAGTGTTCAACCTGTTTGGCGCGTGCTTGGTCTAGCACTTGGTCTAGGTTTAAATCGAGTTTATCAAAATCAAGACGGTCTAAATGGCAATGCGAATCTACAATCAAAATTGGGCCTGTTTTTTACTACATGGTGTAAGTTGGATTACCGGAGTTTAACATAGTCCCCAGTAGTTTTTCGATCTTGGCGTTCAGGTTTGTTTTGTCGTCTAAAAAGCTAATACCAATCCCTGGCGGGTTTGAGCTTTGTGCGCCCTGCGGGGTAATCCACGCAACCTTGCCAGTGACTATGTCGTCTTCTAGTGCGTCGGGAAGGGTTACACGTAACGCCAGCGAGTGCCCTACTTCGTAACGCATGTTAGTACGCACAAATAAGCCGCCTTTTTTTAAGTAAGGCATGTAACAGCGATATAATTCGTCTAGGTCGTCTATATCTACTAATAGCTCTTGCATGGTTAATCCTTTTATTTATTACGTAAAATGTACGCTAATCGTGATACGGCGAGCGGTAAATTAAGGCCGAGAATTTTTGTGTTATTTTGCAAAAATTCGCTAAGTGCTTGTTGCGCTTCTTGATACGCTTCAAAGCTCATACCTTGTAATAATTGCTGTTTTAATTGCTCGCTTAAAAATAAGGTAAATATACGAACCAGCTCCGGTTGTTTATTTATTATATCGACTAACGCTTTGAAATTATGGCTTTGTTTAAACTCAGTTGCAAACTTATAAAGGGTATCTATATTTTGTAACTGGTTTTGCTCTTGCCACTGTTTTACTTGTAATGGCTGGCTATAAAAAAGCGGTAGCCAAGGGTAATTTTGTATTTGTAACGACTCAAGCCATTGCTGCGCTAGTTGTGTACTTGTTACTTTTACGTCGGTTTTAGCGCATCGGCTTAAAATAGTGGCTGGCAATTGCGCAGGTTGGCTTGTGGTTAATATTAAAAACCGGCTATTGCTTGGCTCTTCAAGCGTTTTTAACAAGGCGTTAGCCGCTGCCATGGTCATTTTTTCGCAGTTTTCTATTACCACTACTTTATTGCCATTTTGCGCTGCTGAGTGGTTCATAAAATCGCTAATGGCGCGTATGTCGTCTACGCCAATGCTTTGGCCGTCTACCTGGGTTATGCGCTTGTCGGGGTGCGTACCCGCAAGGTTAAGCGAGCAACTTTTACATTGTCCACATGGCGCTAAAATACTGTTTGGTGCGGCTGTTTGCTGGGTAATATTTTGGCATAACAAGGCATTGGTTAGTTCGTCACTTAAGGCAAACTTACCTACACCCACTGGCCCACAAAACAATTGGGCATGATGAAAACGCTGACCACGAAAGCTTTGTGCTAAGTGTTGCTGTGTTTCATATAGCCAAGGTAGAGACATGTTATTTTAGCTCTTCAAAAAAAGTACGTAATACGTTTGTGATATCGCGATGTACTTTATCAATTTCTTGATTGGCATCTACGGTTTTAATTGAGTTGTCGTCGCTTGCAAGCTCTAGGTAGCGCATGCGTGTACGCTGAAAAAACTCAATGGCTTCTTGCTCTATTCGGTCAAGTTCACCTCGCCCTTTAGCACGTTCAAGGCCAATTACTGGGTCTATGTCGAGGTAAATGGTTAAGTCGGGCTTTAGGCCTTTTAATACCATAGACGATAACGACGCTAGTGTATTTGAGCTAATGCCGCGCCCGCCGCCTTGATACGCCTGCGACGATAAGTCGTGACGGTCGGCTAATATCCATTTACCTTGCTCAAGCGCAGGGTTTATTACGTTATGCATTAGCTGCGAACGTGCGGCGTACATAATAAGCAGCTCAGTTTCGAAGGCTATTTCTTCTTCGTGTTCGGCTTTTACTAAGGTGCGTAACGATTCGGCCAATGGCGTGCCGCCAGGTTCGCGTACGTTAATGTAATCTATTTGTTTTTTGTTTAAAAAGTCTTGGCAAAGTGAAATAGCGGTTGATTTACCCGCGCCTTCTAAGCCTTCTACTACTATAAATTTTGGTTTCATAAACACGTTAATTCTTTTTATTTAAAATATAGGTTTTAACTGCCGCGTTATGTTGTTTTAACGTGGTAGAAAATTGGTGACTGCCATCGCCTTTTGCTACAAAGTAAACATAGTCGCTTTGTGGCGGGTTTACCGCAGCTAAAATAGCTTCTTTTGATGGCATAGCTATTGGCGTTGGCGGTAATCCATCAATACGGTAGGTATTGTATGGCGTGTGATTGCGTAAATCTTTGTATTTAATATCACCATCAAAATTTTCACCCAGGCCGTAAATTACGGTTGGATCGGTTTGTAGGCGCATTTTGGTGTTTAACCGATTAACAAAAACCGAGGCAATTAACGGGCGCTCGCTGGCTACTGCGGTTTCTTTTTCAATAATTGAGGCCATTATTAGTGCCTCGTACGCAGTGCTGTAAGGTAAATTGTTAGCACGTTTTTGCCATGCATCGCTTAGTGTTTGTTGCATGGTTTGCGCGGCGCGTTTTAATACACTGCTTGCGGTATCGTTATGCTGGTAGTGGTAAGTATCTGGAAATAACCAGCCTTCTAACAATGTATCTTCATTTATAATTTGCTTACCTAACTCGTCTAACTTTAGATCGTTATTTAAATTAGGCGCATTTTTAATATTTGCTAATACATCGCGCAGCGCTTGGCCTTCAATAATGGTAAAGCTAAAGCTGATTTGTTGACCTTGGTTTATTTTTTTTATGTTATTAATAACACTGGTATTTGAAAGCTCGTAAAGCCCGGCTTTTAAATCGGTTAGTGTGGGGTCTAGCTTTGCAATAACTTGGTAACGCCAACAGCTTTCAACCCAGTTTTTTCCTTGCCATTGCTGGCATAATTTATTAAAACCGGTGCCCTTTTTTACCTCAAATTGCGTGCTTTCGCTTATATTTAGCGGGCTTTGTAGGGTTGCCTGCAATTGCTGATAGCCAATAGCTGTGCTAATGATCGCTAAAAAAGCGACTGATAAAATAACTTTTAACACTAAGCCTCCTTGGCTAATAAATTAGTTAGCAATGCGTTGCTGTGGGCTACATTAAAGCACTGTTGCTCTATGCGATTAACAGGTACTGCATGCATTAAGCTGTTGCATACAAATACAGCATCGGCCATGGTTAAATCGTTTACTGTAATGTGTTTAAACTCAACCGTTAATTTATCACATAACGCTTGCAGATAAACGCCCTTTATACCGCATTCATTGAGCTTTGGTGTAAATACTTTACCGTGTTTAATGGCAAATATATTAGCTGCTGAGGCTTCAATTACCTGGTTGTTGTAGTCGAGCACAAGTACGTCGTCGCAATTTTGCGTTTGCATGGCTTTTTTAATGAGTACTTGCTCTAACCTATTTAGGGTTTTTAGTCCCGCAAGTAAAGGCTGCGCCGCTAATTTAATAGGGCTTATTTCAAGGCTAACACCCTGCTCTACAAGTGAATTGTAGTTTGCAGGGTATTCAAGCACGCTTACTATAATTGTTAAATTACATTCGCTCGGTAAGTTATATCCACGCCCGCCTTCACCGCGTGTTACGAGTATTTTTAACACGCCCGTTTGCTTTTGTTTTACTTGATTGTGTATGTGTTGCTCTAAAGGGCTAAAGTCGAGTTCAGGAAAGGCTAATCGCTCGGCACATTCAGCTAAGCGAGCTTTGTGGTGGTGCCAATATTCAACTTGCCCATTTACAATTTTTGCTGTTGTAAAAAAACCATCGCCATAGTTTAAGCCTCTGTCGGTTATGCTAACGGCGTTTGATTGACTGGCATTTATGATTGTTTGCGTATTATTTATTATTTTTTGCATATAAAAAAAGCCCAGTTAAACAACTGAGCTCTTATAAAGTGGTTCGTTGTTAAAAAAGATTATACCTTTTTAAATAGCAACGAGCCATTAGTACCACCAAAGCCAAATGAGTTACACAGTGAATAATCTAGTTTTGCATCGCGTGCTGTATGCGCAATGTAATCTAGGTCACAGCCTTCATCTGGGTTATCAAGGTTGATAGTAGGCGACACTTTTTGATCTTTTAGCGACAATATCGACACGATTGATTCAACTGAGCCCGCTGCACCTAGTAAGTGACCCATCATCGATTTAGACGAGCCAACCATTACGTCTTTTGCAGCATCACCAAAAATAGATTTAACTGCGGCAGTTTCGGCTTTATCGCCAGCGTTGGTCGATGTACCGTGGGCGTTTATGTAACCTACTTGCTCTGCATTTACTTGCGCATCTTTTAATGCGTTTTCCATTGCAAGGGCTGCGCCTGCGCCGTCTTCTGGAGGAGATGTCATGTGGAATGCATCGCCACTCATACCAAAACCAACTAGCTCGGCATAAATGTTTGCGCCACGTGCTTTTGCGTGTTCGTATTCTTCAACAACTACAACACCAGCACCATCAGAAAGTACAAAACCGTCACGGTCTTTATCCCACGGGCGCGACGCTGCTTGTGGGTCGTCGTTTCGTGTTGATAATGCGCGTGCCGCGTTAAAGCCACCCATACCTATAGGTGTACACGCTTTTTCGGCACCGCCAGCAACCATTGCGTCGGCATCGCCGTAGGCAATCATACGTGCTGCATGGCCAATGTTATGTAAACCTGTCGTACACGCAGTTACAATTGAAATGTTAGGACCACGTAGTCCGTACATTATTGATAAATGACCCGAGATCATATTAATAATGGTAGAAGGCACATAAAATGGAGATAGCTTACGTGGGCCACTGTTAAGTAACTTAACGTGGTTTTCTTCAATTAGCGTTAGGCCGCCAATACCAGAACCAACAGCAACACCAATGCGCGTTGCGTTTTCTTCTGTGATTTCTAAACCTGAATCTTTAAAGGCTTGAACACCCGCTGCTAAACCATATTGGATAAATAAATCCATTTTTTTTGCATCTTTTGGTGGCATATAAGCCGATGCATCAAAGTCGTTGATTAAACCAGCGAACTTTGTTCCAAATTTTGATGTGTCAAAGTGTGTTATTGTTTGTATACCACTTTTAGCATCTAATAAGCCTTGCCAGGTTGATTGAACATCATTGCCTAGCGGCGTCAACATTCCTAAGCCAGTTACGACGACACGACGTTTAGCCACGGTTTGCCTCCAATAAGGGATATTTATAATTTTATTAAAATTTTAACCATTTTAATTTTTAAATGGTTTTTTAATCCAATTAGATTCACAAGGGGATCATCATACCCAAGCAACCTCAAAGTGCGAGTCTCAAACTTGTTTGACAACACATAACACAAACAAAATTAATGTTAGTTAAATTTGGGGAGTTAAGGTTTGATTTTTGAATCATGAACTTTGAGGTGGTTTGGATACATAGATTAAAGGCAGCGAATGCTGCCTTTAATATACAATTGATTACTCAGCGTGAGCTGTTACATAATCGATTGCGCTTTGAACTGTAGTGATCTTTTCAGCTTCTTCGTCTGGGATCTCAGTGTCAAACTCTTCTTCAAGAGCCATTACTAGTTCTACAGTATCAAGAGAATCTGCACCTAGGTCATCTACGAAAGAAGATTCGTTTTTAACTTCTTCTTCTTTAACACCTAGTTGTTCAATGATAATTTTTTTTACGCGTTCTTGGATATCGCTCATTCTTCTTTCCTTTATTAAAACGCCAATGCGTTATTTTCAGATTGCGGGGTAGTTTACGCCGCATAATTCTCTGATTCAATGATCTGACCGTAAATAATTGTCTGGTCAAACCTCTGAGTGTGTGTTTTCCCTGTTATCGCTTATTTTAATAGCAATTTCAAGTATGTTTAAAGCAAGTTCACAAATAATTCAATGTTTTTTAGTGAATTATGCCAACTTAATTTTACTTTTGTAATGGCTATATGGTTATTAAACCATATACATCGCGCCATTTACATGCAAAGTTTCGCCTGATACATACGCAGCAGCGTCAGATGCTAAATAACACACTGCAGCTGCAATTTCGTCAGGTTGACCTAAACGGCCCGCTGGCACATTAGCTAAAGTGGCTGCTTTTTGGTCATCGGTTAGCTCGTTGGTCATATCTGTTTGGATAAAACCCGGTGCAATTACGTTCACTGTAATACCGCGCGAGGCAACTTCGCGTGCTAATGATTTAGAAAAACCAATAACACCCGCTTTAGCCGCAGCGTAGTTAGCCTGCCCTGCATTACCCATGGTGCCTACTACCGAACCAATATTGATAATACGGCCGTTCTTTTTCTTCATCATTGGGCGTAACACTGCCTTAGATAAACGGAAAATAGAGCTTAGGTTGGTGTCGATAATATCGTCCCACTCGGCTTCTTTCATTCGCATAAGTAAATTGTCGCGCGTTATACCTGCGTTATTTACTAGTACGTCAATATCGCCTAAGTCTGCTTTAATTGCAGCCAAAGTAGCCTCAATTGAAGCAGGATCGGTGACGTTTAATGCATAACCTTTACCGTTATGACCTAAATAGTCACTAATGTTAGCCGCACCCGACTCGCTTGTTGCTGTACCAGCGACTTTTGCGCCTTGTGCAACCAGCATAGTTGCAATTGCTTTACCAATACCACGGCTTGCGCCTGTAATTAGGACAACTTTGCCCTCTAAAGAAAATAAGTTAGACATTTATTTACTCTTATTTAGCTGTATCAATTGAAGCGGCGTCGTTTACTGAGCCACATACCATTGCTTTATCAATTCGTTTTGCCAGGCCTGTTAATACTTTACCCGGACCAAATTCGTAGCTCTGCGTTACACCTTGCGCCACTAAAGCTTGCACTGTTTCTGTCCAGCGTACTGGGCTGTATAATTGACGCACAAGTGCATCTTTAATCGCGTTAGCTGAACTTTCTGCTTTTACATCTACATTATTGATTACATCACACTTAGGTGTATTAAATGTTAAAGCGGCTAAATCATTCGCCAGTTTTTCTGCTGCCGGCTTCATCAGTTCGCAGTGCGAAGGCACACTAACCGATAACGGTAATGCGCGTTTTGCGCCCGCTTCTTTACAGGCTACTGATGCTCTATCTACCGCCGCTTTATGCCCGGCTATTACTACTTGACCTGGTGAGTTGTAGTTAACTGGCGATACAACTTCGCCTTGTGCTGATGCTAAACACGCCGCTTTAATTTCGTCGTCGCCTAAACCAATAATAGCCGCCATCGATCCCACACCTGCTGGTACGGCTTCTTGCATGTACAAGCCACGGTTTTCTACTAATTTTACAGCTTCGCTTAAACTAATTACGTTACTGCATACCAGTGCTGAATATTCACCTAAGCTGTGTCCTGCCATGACAACATCGGCATCTGGATTTTTAGCTAACCAGTCGCGATAAATCGCAACGCTTGCGGTTAATAATGCAGGTTGAGTTCGGTGGGTTTCGTTTAGTTTTTCTTCTGGACCGTTAAGAACTAACGCTGCTAAGTCGTATCCCAATGCGGTTGATGCTTCTGCAAACGTTGATTTTACAATGTCGGAGGTTTCTAAAAGCGCTTGTAACATACCTACGCTTTGCGAACCTTGACCTGGGAATAGAAGTGCAATTTTTTGTGCCATACTTTGCTCTTTTTAATTAAACAAATAAATAATGAAATACACGGCACATCAATTTACTGATTGGCCACCGTGTCTTTAGAATGTGTTTTTTCGAAAATAGCGGCTATTTTAGTGGGAAGTTGGCGTTCAACTTCTTTTACCGCTTCATCGATTGCTGCTTGAAATGCCTTAGCTGAGGCGTTTCCATGGCTTTTAACGACAATACCGCGCAATCCTACCAGAGAAGCACCGTTATACTGGTCGGGGTTCACCCTTTTATAGAGTTTTTTTATGATTGGGCTAAGGATAAACGCCATACATTTATATATAAGGTGTTTTTCGAGGGCTTTTGAGAACTTATTCATGATAAGTTTGGCTATGCCTTCACAGGTTTTAAGGGCAACGTTGCCAACAAACCCTTCGCATACGATAACGTCAGCCTTACCTGTAAAAATATCGCTACCTTCACTGTAACCAATATAATTTATATGTGGGCTTTGCTGCATTAATTGCGCAGCGTGTTTTATGTCGTCGTGGCCTTTTATGTCTTCTGCGCCAATGTTTAACAAACTTACGCGTGGGTTATCACAACCAAGTGCTTGGCCAGCAACCACTGAGCCCATTAGACCAAATTGGTAGAGTATTTCGCTATCGCAATGTACGTTTGCGCCTAAGTCGAGTAAATACACTGGATTTTTACGCTCTGTTGGTACAGATGAAATAAGTGCGGGACGTTTTACACCAGGCAACATTTTTAATACGTAATGCGCCATAAAAAATAACGCGCCAGTATTACCTGAACTTACGCATGCTTGAGCCTCGCCTGATTTTACTAAATCAAGGGCAACGCGCATTGAAGAATCTTTTTTTGAACGAACAGCAACAGCAGGTTCGCAGGCATTAGTGACTATTTCACTGCAATGACGAATTATGAGTCTTGGGTGAGATAAAGAATCGAGGGATTCGAGTTCTTTAGATATAACTTGCTCGTTACCACACAGTATAAGTGTAAGGTTGGCGTGAGCGTTTACTGCACTAACAGCAGCAGGAATAGATGAACGGGGGCCGTAATCGCCCCCCATCATATCTAACGCTATGGTTAGATTATTCAGCATCAAAGCAATCTCTTAGTTAGAAATTACTTGAACGCCTTTGTAGTAACCGTCAGCAGTTACATGGTGACGACGATGAGTCTCACCTGAAGTTTGGTCAACTGTTAAAGTTGGACCGTTGATCGCATCGTGTGAACGGCGCATGCCGCGTCTTGCACGAGACTTTTTGCTTTTTTGTACAGCCATTAGTCTTCTCCTAAGAATCTTTCTTAAGTTGTTTCAAAATATCAAATGGATTTGGTTTATCATCTTCCGCTTTTAATACACCAAAGCTGGCAGGCTTTGACGAGTAATTGCACGAAGCTTCGTTGTGTGTAGGCACTAATGGCACCGCTAAAATTAATTCGTCTTCGATTAACTCAAACACGTTAATTTCACCGTTTTCATCAAGCGCTACTTCATCGTAGTCTTCTGGAAGATCATCCGACTCAGCATCCAAACCAATTGGCGAATACATAAAGTCTTGATCCAAATCCAACCCTAAATCATCATTACAACGTTGACAAGTTACAGTAACGTGTGTGGACAAATTGCCGCTAATCACAACTAAACCTTGCTCATCGTTTTTGCACTGAATTTTTACCGCTATTTCACCTACTTCTTCCTGTACAACACCTCGTAAACGAGTCAGTTTTTCAAGCGGTACAATACCATCGTATGATAAACGGTGTTGCGCTGCTTTCCCAGGATGAAGAGTGAAGGGAATTTTTACCTTTTGCATAGGGGCTGCATCATATAGATAGTTAGTTTGTTAGTCAAAGTAAAAAACCATTTTTACTAGGTTTTTCACGTGTTTTACTCACGGATCTGATTTATCCTAACTCAATCTGATTTATCTTAGGAAAACCATTCATGAAGCACTCGCTTATTTTAGCCTCAAGCTCGCCTTTTAGGCAGTCTTTATTACAAAAATTTAATTTACCGTTTAAAGCCTTTTCACCCGATGTTGACGAATCAGCACTTGAAAACGAAACACCCAATGAGTTAGTTAAGCGTTTAAGTGAACTTAAAGCTGCTGAAGCTACTAAACATTTTAACGAAGGTTTAGTTATTGGCTCTGATCAAGTGGCTGTGTTTAATGACCAAATTTTAGGTAAGCCGCACACTAAAGAAAACGCCGTAAAGCAATTGAGCCTGTTTAGTGGCCAAACAGTTACTTTTTTAACCGGATTATGTGTTTTTGATATTCAAAGTGGGCAAAGTAGAAGCCTTGTTGAACCATTTAATGTGACTTTTAAAACACTCACTACAGCACAAATTAGCGCTTACTGCGATGCAGAACAGCCTTATAATTGTGCTGGTAGCTTTAAAAGTGAAGGACTCGGCATTTGTTTATTTGAAAAACTAAGCGGTGACGATCCCAATAGTTTAATTGGATTGCCACTCATTAAACTCAGCCAATTATTAGCTGAGTTTAATGTTGATGTGTTGAGCCTTCAAACCAAATAACGCTTGCTTTAAGTGTTAGCCTATTAATACCTGTTGCAACTGTTGGTAGCTATCCACTGTTGCAATTGGGTCATACTCACTTAATTGCTGTGCATTGTGTACACCCATAGTAACGCCTATTCGGTCCATGTTTGCTGCCCTACCCATTGCCATATCAATTTGTGTATCACCTATCATTACAGCTTCGTTGGCACTTACGCCAAGCTCCGCTAATAATTGATAAAGCATATCGGGTGAGGGTTTAGACTGTGCGTCGTCACTTGTGCGGGTGGCACTAAAAAAATGCCTCAGCTGGCTTTGATCTAATAATCGTTCTAAGCCGTCTCTTCCTTTACCTGTTGCAATAGCAAGTACTGCCCCGTTTTGTTTAAGGGCATTGAGTACGTTTGCTACATCATCAAATACAGGTGTAGGTGTTGGGTCAACTTTATAATGTGCCTTGTATGCATTAATTAGTGCGGTTTGCTTTGTTGGGTAACTGGGGAATAGCACCTCCATTGCCTTTTCAAGCGACAGTCCAATAATATTTTTTATTGCGGTGTCGTTTGGCGGTGCAATATTTAAAGATTGTGCACTGCATTTAATACAGTTAACTATTTTGCCAATTGAGTCCATGATGGTGCCGTCCCAATCAAAAATAACTAATTTGTATTGATTACTGGCCATACATTAAGACTCTTTAGCTGCGCGTAACTTTAATAAGCAATTGCTAAGGGCTTTATCAAGGGGTGCTTCTACACGCATAGTGGTTTCGTTTTTAGGGTGATAAAAACTTAAATCGTGCGCGTGTAAAAATAAGCGATTTAAACCTACTTTGCGCATTCCTGCGTCAAACGCTTGGTCACCGTATTTATCGTCGCATGCAATTGGATGCCCTTTGCATTGGGTGTGTACACGAATTTGGTGTGTTCGCCCTGTTACTGGCGACGCTTGTACAAGTGAACATTCGTTAAAACGCTCTAGTACTTTAAAACGAGTATGCGACGGTTTGCCTTCAACATTATCTACACGTACAACGCGCTCGCCCGATTTAAGCGTGTTTTTGCGCAGGCCTTCGGTTACGTTTTTAGTTTTACCATCCCACTGGCCGTCAACTAACGCCCAATAGTTTTTTTCCATGGTTTTTTCACGAAGTTGCTCGTGTAACGATGTTAAAACTGAGCGGCGTTTTGAAATTAGTAGACACCCCGATGTATCGCGGTCAAGCCTGTGTACTAGCTCAAGGTTGCGCTCTTCTGGGCGAAGTACGCGCAGCGCTTCTATTAAGCCATAACTTAAACCACTGCCGCCATGAACAGCCATGCCTGATGGTTTATTTATAACAATGAGGTATTTGTCTTCAAATAAAATATCGTCTTCAAGACGCGTTACTTTATCTAGTTTTGAAGGCACAAACTCTTCGCGCTCTGCCACTTTTATAGGTGGGATACGAATAACGTCGTCTAACTGTAATTTATATACTGGCTTAATACGTTTTTTATTTACACGCACCTCGCCTTTACGAAGAATTTTGTAGATTGCGCTTTTAGGCACCCCTTTTAAATGGGTAATAAGAAAGTTATCAATTCGCTGACCTAAATGGTCTTCGTTGATCGTGACAAAAGATACTTGTAAGCCGGTTTTTTCTGACATTGCCTAATCACTGATTTAAGTAAAATAATTTAGTTGCTAACACAGTTATAATAGTGGGATAATCAGCAGCGCAAATATTTAGTATTTGCAAATAACAACGGTGCTTTTTAACTTAACACATTAAAACATTCGTGATGCACATTCTGGGTAGCCGATCATACAGATCCGAGTTAAGTTTTCCAAAGCTTTTATACATACCTAGTAAACACGTGCGGTCAACTAACAGCAATGCGCGTAATATATTGCAGGTTAAGTTTGAACATGAAGTGGTTTTTAATGCGATTGAAAAAGCAATGAACAGATAATTTGTCTGATAGTGACGGCGTAAAAAGCGCCGTTCAGCAACTGCTCAATTATTGTAGTACCGTAAAGCAGCTTATTTAGAACTAAAAAAATCTAATAAATAAGTATTCATTAACATCGGCAGCGAATTTTGCTCTTAAACCAGGATTTAGCGATACATCACACTGTATTGCTCACCCACTTAATGAGCCCTACGCGCCTAATATGAATGACATTTAATAAGATTGATATGACAGGCCGACTTCTGGGTAAAACTTGTAGACGTAGCTGAAAAGCCGACAGTTTTAACACCATTAAGAATTTAATAGCGTTTAGTACGCTATTGTTTGCCAGCATTTAAAAAATACTGCTTACGAAAATACAGAGCCGTTCCGTTAAAGACCCAGTCGTGAGGCTGCACATTCTAAAAATAGGAACAACTGAACAGGCGAGAAAACATCGTCATGTCAGCGACATAATTTAATAGAGTAACAATATGAAACGTATGCTAATCAATGCAACGCAGCAAGAAGAAATGCGCGTAGCACTGGTTGATGGCCAGCGCCTATATGATTTAGATATAGAAAGCCCAGGTCACGAACAGAAAAAAGCCAATATTTATAAAGGCAAAATCACACGTATTGAACCATCTTTAGAAGCAGCATTTGTTGATTACGGTGCTGATCGTCATGGTTTCCTTCCTTTAAAAGAAATTGCCCGCACTTACTTCCCTGCTGGTTACACCTTTAATGGTCGTCCGAATATTCGTGACGTGATCAAAGAAGGCCAAGAAGTAATAATTCAGGTTGATAAAGAAGAACGTGGTCAAAAAGGCGCAGCGTTAACAACTTTTATTAGTGTTGCTGGTAGCTACTTGGTACTTATGCCTAATAATCCTCGTGCTGGCGGTATTTCTCGCCGTATTGAAGGTGATGAGCGTACCGAACTTAAAGAAGCACTCAGCCGTTTAGAACTACCTAAAGGTATGGGCTTAATTGTGCGTACTGCGGGTGTTGGTAAATCGTTTGAAGAATTAAATTACGATTTAAAAGCGTTATTAGTTCACTGGGAAGCTATTAGACAAGCTGCCGACAGTGCTAAAGCGCCGTTTTTAATTCACCAAGAAAGCAACGTAATTTTCCGTGCGATTCGTGATTACTTACGTCGTGATATTGGCGAAATTTTAATTGATAAGCCACGTGTTTTTGAAGAAGCTAAAGCGCACATTGAGCGTTTTCGTCCTGACTTTATGAGCCGCGTTAAGCTTTACCAAGGCGACACACCGTTATTTACGCATTACCAAATTGAAAGCCAAATTGAGTCTGCGTTCCAACGTGAAGTGCGTTTACCATCAGGCGGCTCAATTGTTATTGATCCTACTGAAGCACTTACGTCTATCGATATCAACTCGTCTAAAGCAACAAAAGGTGGCGATATTGAAGAAACAGCACTTAATACTAACCTTGAAGCAGCTGACGAAATTGCACGCCAATTACGTTTACGCGACTTAGGTGGTTTGATTGTTATAGATTTCATCGATATGACACCGCCACGTCACCAGCGTGAAGTAGAAAACCGCTTAAAAGACGCTGCGCGCCCAGATCGTGCTCGTGTACAAATTGGTAAAATTTCTCGCTTTGGTTTACTTGAAATGTCGCGTCAGCGCCTACGCCCTTCGTTAGGTGAAGCAAGCCAAGGTGTGTGTCCTCGTTGTAGTGGCCAAGGTACGGTTCGTTCTAACGAGTCGATTGCTCTGTCTATCCTTCGTTTAATTGAAGAAGAAGCAATTAAAGACAACACAGCACAAGTAAATGCACAAGTACCTGTTGCTGTTGCTGCCTACTTGTTAAACGAACAACGCCGAAGTGTTCACCGTATTGAAAAGCATCACAAGTGTGATGTAGTGATTATTCCTAATCAACACATGGAAACACCACACTACGAAGTAATGCGCTTACGTAAAGACGAAACACTTGAAACAGTAAGTTACGAGCAAGTTGTTGCGCCTGAACCAGAAGCGTTTGAAATGTCAAAATCGCCTGCAGCACCTGTTCGTGAAGAGCCTATGCTGAAAGGTGTTGTTATGCCTTCAAGCCCTGCTCCACAAGCAGCGCCTGCTCCAGCAGCCAAGCCTGCAGCGGTAGCCGCTAAAGAAGAAGCGGGTTTATTTACTGCACTTGCGAACTGGTTTAAATCTATTTTTGCTAGCGAAACACCTGAGCAGAAAAAAGAAGCCGTTGAAAAGCAGCAAGAAGAAGCACGTAATAATAAGCGCCGTGGAAACGATAATCGCCGTCGTAATAACAATCAACGTCGTCGTAATAACCCACGCTCTAAACAGCGCACAGAACGCAATACTGATGAAGTAGAAACAAAAACTAATTCACCGGTAGCAAACGAGAACCAAGAGAAGAACGAAAACCGCAACAAGCGTCGTCGTAATTCTAACTCTCGTAAGCGCCCTGAGCACAAAGCAGATAAAGATCAAGTTAAAGCGGCAGATGCGCCTGCAAAAGCAAATACTGACACGAATGCTGCAGAAGCACCTAAAGAGCACAAGCCTAAGGTTCGTCGTCAACGTCGTAACGTTCGTAAGAAAGTACGTATTCAGGACGAAAACGCTGAGCAACTACAAGCAACTGAACAAACTCCTGTTGAAACAGCTGCAGTAGAAGAAAAGCCGCAGGTTCAAGCAAAGCCTGAAGTTCAAGAAAAGCCTGTAGCCGCTGAAAAGCCTACACCTGTAAAAGAAGAAAAAGTAGAGACTGTTGAGTCGAAAGATGAAACTGTAGCAACTGAAGAAGAGCAAACGCGTACACGTTCGCGTCGTTCTCCTCGCCATCTTCGTGCATCAGGTCAGCGTCGTCGCCGCCCTGAAGGTGAAAGTGCTGAAACTAAATCTGATGAAGCCCCAGCTTTTGTACCGGTTGCTGACCAAGCTGCTGCAGAGTACGAAGCAGAACTTAAAGCTAAATCGGAAGAAACGGCTGTTGACGCATCTGAACAGGTTGAACAAGCAGTTGCTGTTGAAGATTTAGCTAAAGTTGAAGTTGCTCAAGAGCAAGTAAAAGCTGAAGAACCAGTTAAAACTGAAGAGCCAGTGCAAACTGAAGAACCAGTGCAAGCTGAAGAACCAGTGCAAGCTGAAGAACCAGTGCAAGCTGAAGAGCCAGTTAAAGCTGAAGAATCAGTTGAAACTGAAGAACCAGTTAAAGCTGAAGAATCAGTTGAAACTGAAGAAGCAGTGCAAGCTGAAGAGCCAGGGCAAGCTGAAGAACCAGTGCAAGCTGAAGAACCAGCTTTAGAAGCTGAAGTGGTACCGGTTGAAACTACAGAGACGCCTGTAGAAGCTAAAGAAGCACCAGTAGTTGAAAAAGCGGCTGAGGCAACTTTAAATTCTAAAACAGTGATCACTAAAGGACACGCAAGTGCGCCAATGGCACAACCTGCTCCAGCAGCAGATAGTGAAGTAAAACATGTACCAGTGGCTATGGCTCACGATAAACGTGAACTTATCCCTGATAGTGGTTTACGCCCGGGTTCAATTAAACCTGCTGGTCGTGCAAGTTCTGCAATGACAAAAACGTTAAGCGCTGATTAGTAAATAACGCTTAATTTAAAAGCCCCGCTATTTTTAAATAGCGGGGCTTTTTTGTTTTAAATGGGTGATGCTTTTACTTAGCACAAAATACAGTAACAAGAAGCTGCGCTTCTAACGTGAGCAAGTTCTACGTCTACAAGTAAATATTAAACAGTGGCATAACGCCTTTAAATGGACTACTTACTGGCTTTTAAACACCGGGTTTTTATCCTGAAAGCAAATACTCACAAAGAGGTTAAGAGACGCTGCGCTTTTAGAGAAGTGAAAATATGGCTTAAATTTGTCTTTCTGCTCATTTGCTCCTCATTCTCTTCTCTTTGTGCAATTTGAATCTTTAATTTAATAAAAGATGCGAAAAATTAGCAGCTAGCTTTAAATTAACTATTGGCGTAACAGCCAATAAAAAAGCGCGATATAACTATCACGCTTTAAATCTCTTTATTGTGGGAATACTTGGCTTATTCGCCTTCACTTTCCATAAAGCGTTGCAGTTGATCTTTAAGGTTTGGTGGAATACCTTTAATCACTAACGTATCTGTTGCTTCGTTGTAGGTTACACGCTCACCTAAATGCTTGCGCTCAAAGCTTACACTCACACCGCCGCCTAAACCTGAAAATTTAACCATACTGGTTACGGTTTTTTTATCGACTGGGAACGTTTCTTCTAAATCGTAACTTTGGTCCTTGCAAAAGCTGTCAAACGGGCTGTCATTACCTTTTGAAATAGCCGCTGATAGTTCGGTTACGCTTGCTTCTTCACCGGTCGTTACACAATCGTTACAGTAATCAAAAACCTGCTTACGTAAGTCGTCTTTTTCTGATTTATCAAACTGTTGCTCAGATAGGTAATCTTCTACTGCATTTAGCATAACTTGGCTTTGTTGTTTAGGATCAACACCTTCTTCACAGCCTAAAAAGTCTAAGAAAAAATCAGCAACTTTTCGCCCTGCTCTGCCTTTAATAAACGAAATATAACGATTATCCTCAGGTTGTGTATCCCAAGCCGTTAAGTCTATACGAGCTGCTAATTGCATACGAGAAATATCAAGATGACGCGATGCTGCTAAATCAAGCTCAGAGGTCATTGAGTAATGCTCTTTGATATTAATCATAGCAATTAACATGTAGTCCGTAGCCACGTACTGATAATGACAAAATACCAAGTAGCCTGTTTCGTTAAATGCGTATTTATCTAGCTCTTCTTTTAATACGGTAGATGCTTGCTCAGTTAAATGCCAAAAGCCCAGCTCGTTATTGCGGTAACTTTGCATTGATGACGCAACAATACTGTTTTTCTCGCCACTAAAGGCACAGTAACCTTTACCTGGCTTGCCCGTGAATGCATGGTGTAATTGTTCGATAAAAACAGCGACTTTATCATTAATGATCATTTCGTCGTTGCGAAGGTGAATTTGCGTATCGTCATCTTTTTTGTCTACATAATGAACGACTAATTTTTTAACGTCTGTTGTCATCTTTGTTTTTCACGCCTCAAGTGTTAAAATACGGGAATATAACTATTTTATTGAACCAACTGATGCCAATCTTATCAAAATACTCTAATGAAGAAGTAGAACAAATCGTCGACCAGCTTATTGATGTGTTAACTCAACACAAAGCACCGGTTGATTTAAGTCTTATGTGTTTAGGAAATTCTATCACGCATATCCTAAAAGAGCATGTACCAACAGGGAAAAGACAAGCTGTAACTGAGAACTTTGCAAAAGCACTTTCACAGTCGGTTAAATAAACGCATGAATTTATCGCAGCACAATCAGTTTTCATCAAAAGCAAGTCAGTTGCTAAGTTGGGGGCATTGGTTTACCTTCGCCAACATAGGTTTAGCGCTACTAATTAGCTTAAGCTATTTATTTGCTGACTCGCCACCAACAAGCTTTATGGGCATTACATACATGCTAGTAACATGGCTTAGCCATACTAGCTTTATTGCCTTTTTGGCGTTTGTGCTGACGGTATTTCCTTTAAGTTTAGTGTTTCCTTACCCACGCCATATTCGTGGCATGGCCGCTGTTATTGCCACCTGTGGCGCGTCTTTATTAACGTTAGACGCCTATGTATATGTTAACTTGGGTTATCATTTAAACCCTTCAGCCCTGCCTGAAATTATTTCCTTACTTTGGAACCGCTTAACCACTTCTCCAGCGCTTACTACGTTTCTTGCGGGCGGTATTGTACTATTGATTTTAGGTTTTCAATTAGTGGTAAGCAATTATACTTGGCACCATTTGGCACGCTTAAAACAGTTTAAATTTGCACGCTATGCAATTTCGTTTTTAGTGGTCTGTTTTGCTTTTAGCCACAGCATCCATATTTGGGCAGACGCTAACTTAAAATTTGATATTACCAAGCAAGACAATGTGTTGCCGCTTTCATACCCAACCACTGCGAAAAGCTTATTGGCTAAAAACGATTTACTAGATATAGAAACTTATAACCAAGCTCATAGCGTAAAAATTAATAACCAAAATATTAATTATCAGCCACCGGCTCCACTGCTAAAGTGTGATGACTTTACTCAGGCTAATGTAGACATATTTGTATTTGAAACTGATGCACAACTAGTTGAGTTTGCAAATAACCACAAAGAGCTTCATAAAACAGAACTGTTTTTACAGCCTACTAACCATGACGATACGCTGTTTGGTTTAGTATATGGCTTACCTTCATTTTACAAAGCCGCTATTTTACAAGAACAAATACTGCCTGCATGGCAAAGCCAGCGCCGTAGTATTGAAGTTATAGGTATTGATAGCCTTAGCTTTATTAATGATCAAGCTCATACCAATAATGCCATTAGAGTTATTAATGGTGCTGCCGAGCAAGCGCCACGTAACAATTCGCATGTTTTTGCCTTTAGTTTAGCAAGCGATAACGCTGAAGTAGTCACTACATCAACCTTATATACTTCTGATAAGAATATTGCTGAAGTAAATGGGCTTATCCAACCTAGCGATTTAATTACAACAAGCGTTGGCAAATACTTAAATTGTAGCGCCATTGCTAAGCAAACAATGCTCGGTGTAAACTTATATAAGAAAAAAGATGATATGGGTGTTAACTACAGCCAAGGTGTTGTAATTGCATATAAAAAAGATCGAATCACTTTAATAGACTCAGATGGTAACTTTAAAAATATTTCTGCCGCTGAGGGGTTTTCTATTGAACAACGCTTAGATATCCCATTTTTAGTACAAAGTATTAAAAAGCTAAAAACCTTCTCTGAATAGTCATGATGTTAACCTAGCTTGCGATACTGCCAAGCTAGGTTATAGTTTTATAACACGTTAATTGCTTAGCAAAAAAAATACGTTCATGGATGGCTATTATGACTAAACCTACTTACCTTTTTATTGTGCTTGTTACTCTTTTATTGAGTACACACAGCAACGCAACTACCTACTACAAATGCGTGACCGAAAAAGGCACAACCTTTTCTCAGTTCCCTTGCGATAACCAAGCGACAGCTTATAAAGTGACTACCGCTAATGTCACAGAGTCAGGGCCTGATGTTGATTATTCAAAACAATTAAATGCACTTGAACGAGAACAGCTTTTAAAAGGCTTAGAGGCAGAGCTACGCAGTAACAACCATAAGCTTGCTATTCTCGACAGAAACAAACAACGTAATGAATACAAGCAAAAGGAACGCCTAAATCATATTCTGGCTGACGACGATAAAAAGCGAATTTCAAAAGACATTACAAAAAAACTGAAGCTAATAAATAAAGAATATAAAAAAGAAGTATCTACAGTCACCAAACGAATTAAAAAACTTGAGAAAAAAATCGAACGTTACAAAAAAAAGTAATTAGCAAATATATTACTTAACTTACAATTTGTACTTTTAGTTTATCGATTAATTTAGCCCTAATTAATTTAGCTTGGTTTTAAACTTAAAATAACATACCCTTAACAAAATAGAGTATAAACTCTAGTGTCAATTAAGGAGTGCTAATGCAGCCACGTAGTATTGCTGAATTAATTTTAACTGGCTTTAAAAAGCACTATCAGCTTTTTCAAAAAATAACCGCTCAAGCGCCCCTTGCCTTTGCCAAACAAGACTGGCAAGCAATTAATGATATTAGCCGTTTACGTATTAGTTATTACGATGAGCGCGTTAACGAAACAATACATACCTTAAAGCAAGACCATCCTTCGTACGAACTTGACGAAACCCTTTGGCTTGAAGTTAAAAAGTTATACCAAGAGTTCTTGTGCTTTCACCCTCAGGCTGAACTTGCTGAAACATTTTATAATTCGGTGTTTTGCAGGCTTTACCATAGACGCTATTTTCATAACGATTTTATATTTGTACAAGCCACCCTAAAAGATGCGCCATCGGTTCCTGTTGAGTCAGAATACCGAAGTTACTTTCCGGTTGTTGATGGTCTTAAACCCACAATTAAACGCATTATTAACCACTTTGACTTTAAAGCACCTTTTGTTGATTTAGAACGCGATATTCGTCTGCTAGTAAAAGCATTTTATAAGCAAGCCCCCGACACTCATCATCAACCCTGGAAAATGCGCTTTGATATTTTACATACCGCGTTTTATCGCAATAAAGCGGCTTACATAGTGGGACGGGTTGTGTCTGAAAGTGGTGTTCAGCCGTTTATAATTGCTGTTCTTCATCACGAAGATAAAGGCTTATATTTAGATGCCCTACTCACTAAATCATCACAGATGCGTGTTATTTTTGGTTTTGCCCGCGCTTACTTTATGGTTGAAACGCACGCGCCTTCTGCGCTGGTACGCTTTTTAAATGAGCTTATGCCCAATAAAACTATGGCTGAACTCTATAACGCTATAGGCTTTCATAAGCAGGGAAAAACCGAGTTTTATCGAGAATTTTTAAATCATTTAACGCATTCGAATGACGAATTTACCATTGCACCAGGTACTCCAGGTATGGTGATGATGGTGTTTACCCTGCCTTCTTTTGGTTATGTATTTAAAGTCATTAAAGACAAATTTGGTGAGAGTAAACCATTTGGCCGCGATACAGTTTTGAAAAGGTATCAACTCGTAAAAAGCCATGACCGAGTTGGCAGAATGGCCGATACAATAGAATATTCAAACGTCGTATTTCCTTTGGCGCGCTTTGATAGTAATTTACTTGAGCAGCTGCACAAAACAATTGGCTCGTCGATGGTCATTGAAGGTGATTGGCTGATCATAAAACATTTGTATATTGAGCGCCGTATGACGCCACTAAACTTATTTTTAGAAAATGCTGACGACGAAAGCGCTGCAGATGCAATAGAGGAATACGGCCAAGCCTTAAAAGAAATGATAGCGGTTAATATTTTTCCTGGTGATATGCTATTGAAAAACTTTGGCGTAAGTAAACATAAACGCATTATTTTTTATGATTACGACGAAGTACAATATTTAACAGACATGAACTTTAGAGCTTTACCTAAAGCGAAAAGTTACGATGATTACTTAATGGATGAGCAAACTTACTCTGTTGCCCCGCAAGACGTTTTTCCGGAGCAACTTTGCACATTTGTAACACCCAATCCAACATACAAACAGTTTTTAATAAGCACACACCCTGAACTGATTGATGTTAATTTTTGGAAGCAGGCCCAACAAAATATAAAAAATGGCCTAATAAATCATATTTACCCGTACCCGACAGCACAGCGTTTTATCCATCACTGGTAAACGCAAGGACACACACATGAATATAAGCAAAATAGATTTAAATTTACTTGTATACCTCGATACACTACTTCGAGAGTGCAACGTTACACGCGCAGCAAATCAACTTAGCATTACTCAACCGGCCATGAGTAACGGCCTAAAGCGCCTTCGAAACCTTTTTAATGATCCTATTTTAGTTCGTACCAGCGATGGTATGGTACCAACAGAGCGTGCCATAGAGTTACAGCCAGTTATTCGTGGCATACTTATGACACTTGAAGAAACACTCGCACCAAATAGAGAGTTTGAAGCCAGCCAAAGTAAACGTGTATTTAGGATAATGGCCAGTGACTATGCAGCAAGCACACTTGCACCAAAACTACTGAGCAAACTGCACGAAGAAGCCCCAGATACAACCTTAGATATACTTACGCCAAGTGACGTGACCTTTCATGATGTTGAAAATGGTAAAGTAGATATGGCAATCAACCGCTTTGAAAATCTACCACAATCGTTTCACCACAAACGTATTTGGAAAGACAGCTTTTGCTGCCTTGTAAAAGCAGACAACCCAATTATTGAAAACTTCAGCCTTGATAGCTATCTAAAAGCGCGCCATATATGGGTGAGTAAAACGGGGTTTGGTGTGGGCGTTGGTATGGACCCTAAAGATGTGCAAAAGCTAGGTTGGGTTGATGAAGCACTTGCTCACTTTGGGAAACACCGAAATATTGCCACATTTACACGTAATTACCATGTAGCCATTCACTTGGCAAAAGAGCAAAATTTAGTGGCCACTTTGCCATCAAAGGCCGCAAATATTTATTTAGACGATGCCGGCCTTAAAATTTTAGAGCCACCATTTCCTATTCCTCCTTTTGAGTTAGATATGATCTGGAGCCCACTGCTACACAGGGATGCAAGCCATATTTGGCTTCGCCAAAAAGTAGCTGAAGTGGCTGATGAGCTAAAATAAACTTATTACACGGTTATTTGTAAGATTTGCTAGGCGTAAAATTATTTTTCGCCTAGTTATTTTTAATAATAAAAATATACAATTAAATATCAACAACTTAAACCACCCTTTTAAAATGGAATGGCCCTTGCTTTAGTTATGATAAGTTTCATTCATAACATTAAAGAGGTCATTATGAACACCCTTCAAGGAACAGACGCTAATCATATTTCAGACATCATTCAAGTAATGAACAGCGGTATCGATTTTTACCAAAAAGCACAAGAAAATATTAAAGACCCTGCTATTGGAGCATTATTCCAGCGCATGATTGACGCACGCAGAGTCAGCGTTGAACGCCTGCAACCCTATGCTATTAACGAGCAAGGTGAGCGAGAGGAAGGCTCTTCATTTGCTGTTGAAGCGCGCAGAGCATACACCGCACTTCTTACTACATTTGGCTCAAACAACGACAGCACGTATGTAAGCGAGCTGGAAGAAGTTGAAGACAAAACACTAGCAGAAATTAAAGAAGCGATGGATAAGCCACAACCCGCAGATTGTGAAGCCGCGCTTGCTGCAACACTTCTTACAATGCAAAGCTGTCATGCTGAAATGAGCCGTATGCAAAAAAGCTAAATAACCTGAATTCTATTTTAGCTATTCAGTAAATTATTCCCCATACAAACCCAGCGATAGGCTGGGTTTTTTATTGCTTTAAAATCATTTAACCTGTTTGAGTAACATGTCAGAACATAGTTTATACAAATATTTAATGTTATTAGAATATTTATTTAACTGTATTATTTTTCAGCTGTGCTAGTTTTGTTAATAGGATCCTAAAAACCTCGCTGTGGCGCCGCAGCTTTAATTAAAATAGTAAGGTCCAATATGAAAAATAAAACAGCTAAACTGCAAAATAACGCCGACGTAGACATGACCCCAATGCTTGATATTGTGTTCATACTGCTCATATTTTTTATTGTTACTACTTCATTTGTTAAACCCGTCGCCATTGAATTAAATCGCCCATTAGACAAACCAAGTATTGAAAAACAAAGTAAAAATGCAGTTTTCAGTATTGATGCAAATAACGGCGTTTACTTTTCAGGGAGGTTAATTGACTTGGAGCAAGTGTCGAACAACTTAGCCATGTTTGCAGCTAAATATAAAATAAGCTCTGTGCTTATAAAAGCAGATGAAAACAGCAAGCACAACACACTGATGACTGTGATGAATAGCATTAAAGAGTACGACAACTACGCTATTAGCTTGGTTTCTGACTAAAACCTGTTAGCTAATTAGCCTTAAATATAAACCCAAAAAAAGGGCCTTGCGGCCCTTTGAGTTAAATAACGAAAGGGAGAGTTATTTATTAAAAACGGTACTCTGCGCCTACATAGTAGTACGCGCCGTTAAAGCCAAAAGGTGCTGAACGACGAGAGTATTCAAACACACCGTTACTACTTACAACGGTATTGCCGTTAGCATCTACAATTGTGCCTGTACGAGAGTTGCCAATTTCATTTTTGTCTGGGTATACATCAAACAAATTATTAGCGCCTACATTCACAGATAGGTTTTCGTTAATGAAGTAATTAACTTTTACGTCTGTTAATATTTCGGCACCGTAAGTTTGACGGCCACCGTCTTCAACTGTGTATTCACCAAAGCGATTAAGCGACAGATTAACGGTCCAATCTTCGTTTTGGTAAAGCGCACTTAGGTTAATACGATCTTCTGGTTGCCACTCTTCAATAATCGAAATTTCTTGATCTGAAAACACACTTTCTACCGGCACAGTTTCAAGGCCTGAGCCAGAAGGTGTGAATAACGAAACAACTTCAGTTTCTGTAAAGTTTGCAGCAAGGGTAAAATCAAGTGTGCCGCCAAACCCTTCAGTGTTATATGTTGCAACAAAATCTATACCGCTGGTTTCAGTGTCTGCGCCGTTTAAGAAAAACTGACCGGCACCTGCACCAGAGCTAACAAGCGCTGCGTCTAAGCTAGTAGATAGCCCTTTACCTAAACGGTTACTAATAACAATTCGGTCATCAATGTCGATTGAGTAGTAATCTACTGTTACGTTAATGCTGTCTGTTACGTTATACACAATACCTAAGCTACGGTTTTGAGACTTTTCTTCTTTAAGTTTTGGAATACCTAAACTTTGCGCCAGTGTTGAATCGTTTCTAAACGTGCCCACTTCTTCGGCTACTAATGTGCCATTTGGACCTACAACAAACTGTGTACTAATGTTGTTAAAGTAAAGTTGTTGCATAGATGGCGCTCTAAAACCTGAGCTTAATGCGCCACGTAATGAAATATCGTCTGTAATTGCCCAGTTACCTGCTAACTTAAAGTTAACCGTATCACCAAAGCCTTTGTAGTTATCGTAACGAAGTGCGCCAGATAAAATAACGTCTTCAATAACATATGCTTCAGCGTCTAAGTAAAACGAAATTACATCGCGTGACTCATCTACTGAAGATGCAGGTGACGAACCACCAAAGCCTTGCGTGCCACCAGAAGCATTTTCGCTGCCAACACCGCCGCTTAAACCGCTGTAAATACTTACGCCATTATTTGTATCGTAATCACGATATGCATACTCATTACCGGCTAAAATACGATACTCATCAGTACGCATCTCTGCACCCATCGCAAGTGAGTAGTCATCAAAGTTTTTAGTGAAATCTAAATTAATTGTTTGTAGCGATAGTTCCATACCGTATGCGTATGCTTCGCGCGGGATAGTAGTACGAATATCAGCAGCGCTTAAACCTTGTTCGTAACGCAAAAAGTTAGCGTATGACGCATTAATTGTATCGCTTGTTGTGTAGTCGATGCTGTTTTCACCGTAGGTGTACGATAAATCAAGGCTTGAATCGTTATCAAACTCTGTTTTGTAACCAAAGTTATAAGAAATATCATCAATGGTGGTGTTGATTTTTGGTAAGAAACCAAGTGGGATTGTTGCGTCGCCATCTTGCAATACTGGGTTACCACCCGCATTAGCATTATGACGGAAAAATGCGGCTGATTCGTTATCACGTGTTGAATACGTAATAAAACCATATAATTCGCCATCGCCTAACTCGTAGCCAGTATTTACCGTTAAGCCAAACTGTTGTGAATCAGCGTCACCGATTCTAAATGTGTTACGATCAGCTGTTAATTCACGCGGTTCGCCGGCTAACAAAGTACCATCGCTAAGTTCTTCACAGCCGTAAAACTGACATGAACCATGCAAACCTGCACGATTAGTTGGCGCACGGTCACGGTAGTTAATCGTTGTGTTTAAGTAACCGTTGTCACCCAGTGCAAACCCTTTGTTGAAGTCAACGTTAACTGTTTCGCCGTCACCTTCAGAGTATTCACCATAATTAATAGCTGCTTTGCCACCTTCACTACCATCTTTTAATACAATGTTGATAACACCAGCAATTGCATCAGACCCATATTGAGCAGCCGCACCGTCGCGAAGTACTTCAATACGCTTAATAGCAGATGCCGGTATAGCATTCATATCGGTACCAGCAGTACCACGACCAACCGAGGTATTAATATGGATAATACTAGCTTGATGGCGACGTTTACCGTTGATCAACACCAATGTTTGATCGGGACCTAAACCACGTAACGTTGCAGGTCTTAATGCATCGGTACCGTCGCTAATAGATGAACTTGAAAAGTTAAATGAAGGCGCAATTGCTTGTAGCATACGACCCACCTCAGTTTGTCCTGTATTTTCAAGTGCTTCAGCACTTAAAATATCGACCGGAACGGGTAAATCTTCAACCGAACGCCCTGCTACACGGCTACCGACAATTGCAATTTTTTCGATTTTGTCTTGAGCAACGTCTTCTGCTGCATTTACACCTTGAGAATTTACCGCCAGTAATGCCGGTAATACTGCTGCACTGACTGCTGAAAGCTTCATCATGTTGTTATCATTCCTGTTGATTTGTTTGAGTTTTATACTCAGTAATCCATTTTGATCAACAACCGCATCGAGCTCAGTCCCCACCAATAATGCCTCCAGCGCATCTAGTTGGGTATAGAATCCATAGACAGAATTTGCTTCATACTCTTTAGCTAACTCGTATGAAAACACCACGGTTTGCTTGGTTTGTTTAGCAAATTCAATTAAGGCTTTGTCTGCTCGCTGCGCTTTTATATCAAATTGCACCATTTGCCCGGTAGTTTGACTTGCGGCTTGCACGCTTAAGCTAAACATAGCTGGTGCAAACACACATAAACCACTCAATAAATGCAATTGGTTACTGCGCACTGTATATAAACAGCTGGCAAACAAAAATCCTCTATGGTTTTGTTTCTTTTTTTTAATCTTTTTTTTACGTGCAGGATTTAAAGATGCAACTTTATCTAACATATGTCTGATTTGCATAGCTGCTTCTTATGATTTTGTATTTTGCGTAAGCGTAACTGTGTGTTTACCTTGGCGTTCATGGTTAATAGCAAAGTTAGTGTGTAAACTTTCTAGCAAGCCAGCCACATCACCTGCTTTGAAAACACCCGCTACTTTAATAGACGCAAGCTCTTCAGACGATAATTTAAAACGTGTAGAAGTATACCGGCTCACTTCGTTTAAGGCATCGCTAAGCGGCTCACCATTAAAAACAAGCATGCCATTTTGCCATGCTAAGTCACGTTCAACATCATCAATAGAGAGCTGGGTAATTGGTTTGGTGATGCTTTTTTCTATAACGGCTTTTTCACCAGATGTAACTATATTGGCATTAATTTGGCGAATTTTATCTGCGTTTTTGTCAGCTGACTGGTAAGCTTTAAAGTCACTGGCATCCACCGCCACACTCGGATCGGTGATCATTACTTTGCCTTCGGTTACCACCAGTTCTAAATCTGAAGATGTGTTACGCTGAACATTAAACACTGTACCCAATGCTGTAAAACTCTTATTGCCAGCCATTACACTAAATGGACGAGATGCATCTTTAGCAACATTAAAACGCCCTTCTCCTCTGTTGAGCAATAACTGTCTGCGGCCTTTGCTATAGGCAACTTCTAATAAACTATTGGTATTTAACTGCACAATAGTGCCGTCGGGTAATGCGTAAGTTGCTTGCTCGCCAACTTTAGTTTTATAAATTTTAGTGTAATTAACTTTTGCTAATTGTTGGCTGTAACCATTTTCTAAGTTGATTAATAGATAACTACATACCATAAGTGCTGCAAATAAACTGGCTGCAATAGACGTTGAAACCATCCATCTTTTTTTGGGTTGCTTACTATTACGATGAGGGAATAAATTACTGAGCTCGTTTAAAACAGATATTTCATCCCATAAGTGGGCTAGCTCGTAAAGCGCATCTTGGTGGGCGTTGCTCTGCATCATCCACAATGTAAACTGCTCTTTTTCATCTTTTGATAAGCCACGGTCAATGGCGCTGATCCAGTTACAAGCTGTTTCTAATATTAAATCTTTTGAAGTAAATCGATGAACATTGCTCATTTTGCAACCCTCTTTACTGTTAACGGATGAAGAGAGTTGTCGTGCTTAGTTTTTGCCACTTGGCTTTGATCGTGTTCGCGCATGTAAAGCATGGTTTTTAATAACCCTTTAGCAATGTGTTTTTCAACAGTACTCTGACTAAGCTGCATCTCGCTTGCGATCTCTTTTTGGCTCATGCCATATACTTTTTTAAGTATAAAACATTTACGGGTTGATGGGCTTAACTGCTCTGTTGCTTTACAAAACAGTAAAAAACGTTCTTTTGACGTGTATTCATCTTCGAGCTGCATTGACTTTAGCAACACAGGTAATTCACTGTCGTCGTCTAGCGAATCATTAAATTTGTTGTCCCACTTAGCAACATGGTTTAATGCTAAATGTTTAGCGGTTTTTAACATGTAACTACGGGTATATTGAATATCTTGTTTTAAATCAGCCTCGTAGCTTTTTATAAATGTTTCTTGCACAATGTCGTCTACATCATCGGGCTGTACTATTCGTGAAACAAAGCGTTTAAGTTGGCTTGAAATATCAACAAATGTTGACGCAAATTTATTCTTTTTGGTCATGTTTAGTAAACACCTGTTGTTATTATTGTTAGCGTAAGATTACGAGTTTTGAATATAAAAAACTAGTTAAATGTAAATTTTTAGTTGTATAAATGTCATATTTTTTTATTAGGAGAATTAATGGGTAAAATTTTAGACTATATCCGACTGAGTTTTTTTGCTTGCGGGCTACTTTTAGGCGTACAAATACCCGCGTTTGTGAGTGATTTTGGCCAAGCATTAAACGCACAATTAGTGGAGGCAAATAATGCAATAGCGCCTTTTCAAAAAGACGCTAAAAAATACTTTAATAACGACCTGGCTAAGTTGATAAAGCACTATGAAAATTTAGGCGATGAAATTGTGGGAGAAGGTGCCAATCATATTCAAACTCTCAGCCAGCGTCAGCAAACTTTGGCGAGGGCTGTTGATGAGTTCTCAAACTCGCCTTATCTGTTTACACTACGTAGCGAGCTTCACACTATAAAACAGCAAGTATGGCAACGTTTTGAAGGGCAAATAATTTTAAAAACAGACTCAATTACCGCAGCAATTATCACCGCAATAATCATTGCGTTTATTGCAGAGCTTACAGGCTTTTTGTTTATGGTTTTAATTAAACGCGTTTATCTGCGATTAATCAATGCGTGCAAATAACGATTTCATAAAGTCAAAAAACACATCTGTTTTTCGGGTTGTTAAGCTATTTTGTGGCCGTAAAAACCATACAGGGGCATCGCTTTGTGCAAGTACGTTAGGCATTACCTCTACTAATGTGCCATTTTTTAGCTCATCGTTTATTGCAAGCCTAGACTTTATAGCAATACCGTGACCCGCAATGGCAGCTTGGGTCATGTTGTCTGAATTTGAAATGGTAAAGCGCGTTTGTGCATTAAACGTGTGAATTTTTTGTTGGGCATCATAAAGCTTTAATTGGCGTTGCCATGGCAGACAGACCCAAAAATGTTTTTCTAACTCAGAGATGGTTGTTGGCATTGAATGCTTTTTTATATAACTAGGCGCAGCACATAATACACGACTGTTATTGACTATTTTACGAGAAAGCAAACCTGAATCATTTAATTGCCCTACACGAATAGCTACATCTTGCGCATCATCAACTACGTTTACAAACTGATCGGTTATTAAAAAGTCTAGTTTTAGATCTGGAAAAGCATGCTCAAATTCATTAAGCCTAGGCATTACATATTTAGAGAAAACCCAAGGTGGCATGGTTACTCTTAATAACCCACTTACCGATGAACTACGTGCGCCAATACTGTGTTCTGCATCACGTAATGCTTCAATTATGGCACCTATGCGGGTATAAAATACTTCTCCTGCGGGTGATAAACGCACTCTTCTGCTATCTCTAAACACAAGCACTGTAGCGAGCTCTCGCTCTAATTTACTTAAGCGATGACTGACTGTTGCAGGTGATAAACGCTGTTCACGAGCGGCTGCCAGCACTCCTTTATTTTCAACCACGGCAATAAACGTTTCTAGGTCACTTAAACTGTACATAAAAACCCACAATGTCTTTTCAATGTTTAATATTTTCGAATGAAGCTTTCAGTTTTGCAATGTTTATTTAAATATTTAAAACCATATACTTTTGACCAAGTTTAATAATTGATGAGACTAAGCCATGAGTTTAAAAGCACAAATAGATGCATTTAATGTTCAAAAAGAAGCTAATTTACCCGCAGACGTTTTAGCATTAATGAATACAACAAACGAAGAATTAATTGCTCAGCACATACAAAATAACGCCTTACAGGTTGGCGATAAAATAGAAAACTTTATTTTGGCAAACCACCTAGGCAAAAATATAGAATTGGCCGATTTATTAAATAAAGGCCCTGTCGTTGTTAGTTTTTACCGTGGCGCATGGTGCCCTTATTGTAATTTAGAGTTAAAAGCACTGAACGATTTTTTACCTCAGTTTAAAACTAAGAGCGCTCAATTGGTGGCAATTTCTCCTCAACTACCAGATCAAACCTTAACAACTGCCCAAAAAAATGAGCTTGAGTTTGATGTGCTCTCAGATATTGGTAATAAGGTTGCACAGCAATTTGGCTTATTATTTACACTCGATAAACGTATTCAAGAATTATACACCGGGTTTGGTATTGATTTTGAACACACTTACGGCGATAAAACATACCAACTTCCCCTACCTGCCACTTACGTGATTAACCAAGAAGGTGTAATCACTTATGCATTTTTAAACGAAGATTACACACTTCGCGCTGAACCAAGTGATGTAATGACCGCACTCGATGGAGAAAATAAATAATGCCTTTATTTAAATCATTAAAGCTAATAAGTCTTACACTTACCCTTGGCGCAAGCTTATTGAGTAGCTCAGTGAACGCTGAAGAAAGTAAAGAAAAACCAAAAGTACTTATTTTTGATGTAAACGAGACCCTGCTTGACCTAACAAGTATGCGCGCCTCGATTGGTAAAGCGCTGGGTGGCAGAGAAGATTTACTGCCTCTTTGGTTTTCAACCATGTTACATAACTCGTTAGTAGATACAGTGACCGGTGATTATCACGATTTTGGCCAAATTGGTGTGGCTTCGCTTGCTATGGTGGCAAATAATAACAATATTAAAATTACCAACGAGCAAGCTAAAACGGCCATTGTTACACCGCTTTTATCATTACCTCCACATAGCGATGTGAAAGACGGACTGGCAAAACTAAAAGCGCAGGGCTATAAGTTAGTAAGCTTAACTAATTCGTCAAATAAAGGCGTTAAAACGCAATTTGAAAACGCAGGTTTATTGTCATATTTTGACGCGCGTTACAGCATTGAAGATATAAAAATATATAAACCTGATTTACGTGCCTACGAATGGGTACTTAAAAAGTTAAACGTCGCGCCCAACGAGGCTATGATGATTGCTGCACATGGTTGGGATGTAGCGGGCGCTAAACAAGCGGGTTTGCAAACAACTTTTATTGCACGCCCAGGTAAAGCGTTATATCCGCTTGCGAAAAAACCTGATCACGTTGTGAAAGATTTACATGAATTAGCCGCTCTACTTAAATAACGAGCGCAAATTATAAAATCAATACCCAAGCGGCCATTCTCAGGAAGAGTTTGACCGCTTTTTTATTGCTAAAAACCGCGTGTAAACAATGTATTTAGCCCTTTTAACTGCTAGCAATTTACCCCTCACAACGCTACTATTTAAAATAACACGTCGTGGAGATAATTATGAATAGTCAAAGATTAAGCGAGTTTGAAGAGTATTTTCAAATAAACGAGAGCATTAGGGTTAATTTGTTTGCTGTATCTAATGAGCAAGTACCTAAATCTCAGCTAGCACTTGACGATGATATCCCGCCTCTTTTTAGATTAGCTAATGAAGTGAGTGAGCTTGAACAAAGCTCGTTACGTCCACTTCGAAACTTAGGCGATGTAGCCCAAGAACTTGCTGCATTTTTGCAGGCACAATCGCGAAAAATAGATTTAATTATGAGCCATATTTTGGCCTCAGAACAAGCGCAAGAAAATGCAATACACTGCGATAGCTATGGCGGCGGTGGTATTAAGTTTACGTCGTCTGATGTGTATTCTATTGGCCAATCCTTTAGGACAAAACTTTTTTTGCATCATGAGGCATCGGCTGTTTACTGCTACACAGAAGTGGTTGCCATAGAAAAACAAGATAACGACCACTACCAATACACAGTGCTTTTTACATCTATCAGAAACACTGATCAAGAATTAATAGTAAGAGCAAGTTTACATGCGCAAACGCGCCAACTAAAAAAACGCCAAGAACTAGAGCAACCATTAGACGATTCAAGCTCTGAATAATTGGTTTTACAATACAGTTTATATGGCAAAGCAAACCTATTTTTCAAGTGACTTGGAAGTAGCACAACTGCTAAACTAGCGATATCTCTATTTGTATAAAAATGCCATGAACTTTAGACTTTTACCTGAATGGGCTGAGCAAGACGCTGTAATGCTAACTTGGCCACATAAACATACCGATTGGGCCGATAATCTAGCCCGTGTTGAGCCTGTCTATGTTGAGCTTGCAAAGCATATAACACACTACCAATTTTTAGTTATTGTTGCTCACGACGAAGCCTTAAAAGCACATATCACTGCACTACTTAACCAAGCCAATATTAATTTAGAGCGTGTTCATTTTGTTGTAACACCCACTAATGACACCTGGGCGCGCGATCATGGCCCACTAACATGTGCAAATATTAATGATGAGACCAAATTAAAGGTCTATGATTTTACATTTAATGGTTGGGGCAACAAATTTGAAAGCGCACTCGACAACCAAATTAATAAAGCGGTTGTTGAACAGCTAAGCCATGCAAACAATGATTACCAAGCCCTAGATATGGTGCTTGAAGGTGGCGGTATTGAAATAAACGAGCACGGCATATTGCTAACAACAAGCGAATGTTTGCTTAACAAAAACCGTAACCCTGACTTATCGAGCCAAGACATAGAAACCTTATTAAAAACGTATTTAGGTGCCACCGATTTTTTATGGGTCGATCACGGTTATTTAGCTGGTGACGATACCGACAGCCACATTGATACCCTAGTACGATTTGCACCAAACAATACGCTTGTATACGTACAATGTGATGATGAAAATGACGAGCATTTCACCGCACTAAAAGCAATGGAAAATCAATTAAAAAGCTTTAAAACAGCAGGTAACACCCCATATACTTTAGTTGAACTACCGTGGCCTAAGGCAGCGTATGACGATGAAAATTCACGCTTACCTGCAACCTATGCCAATTACTTAATTATTAACAATGCAGTGCTTGTGCCTACATACAACGATGTAAACGACGACCGTGCATTAGCACAGGTTCAAATAGCGTATCCGCAGCACACTATTATTGGCGTGAATTGCCAGCCTATAATTGAGCAATTTGGTAGCCTTCACTGTATTACAATGCAATTACCGCGTGGATTTTTAGCTGGAGCAGCACAATGACAAGCCCTGCAAAATTAACCGTTGCTTTAGTGCAACAAAGCAACAACCATAACGCCGATGAAAACATGGCTAAATCAATAAAAGCCATTCGTGAAGCTGCTCAAAAAGGGGCTCAGCTTGTTGTTTTACAAGAGCTTCATCGTAGCCTTTATTTTTGCCAAACCGAAGACGTTGATGTCTTTGACCTGGCAGAAACCATACCTGGGCTAAGCAGTAACACCTTAGGTGAACTCGCTAAAGAGCTCAATATTGTGATTGTGGCGTCACTGTTTGAGAAGCGTGCAACAGGCTTGTACCATAATACTGCAGTGGTGCTTGAAAAAGACGGTAGTATTGCAGGTAAATATCGCAAAATGCACATACCTGATGACCCTGGTTTTTACGAAAAGTTTTACTTTACCCCAGGCGACTTGGGCTTTGAGCCTATTCAAACATCGGTAGGTAAATTAGGTGTGTTGGTATGCTGGGATCAGTGGTTTCCAGAAGCCGCGCGTTTAATGGCTATGGCTGGTGCTGAGCTATTAATTTACCCAACCGCTATTGGCTGGGATCCCAATGACGACCAAAATGAACAAACACGCCAAAAAGATGCATGGGTTATTAGTCAACGTGCCCATGCGGTCGCAAATGGAGTACCGGTGATTAGCTGTAATCGTGTTGGCCACGAGAGCGACCCAAGCGGACATAGCAGCGGGATTCAGTTTTGGGGTAACTCTTTTATTGCGGGTCCTCAGGGTGAGTTTTTAGCGCAAGCTAACAACATCGATGAACAAATATTAGTGGTAGAAGTTGATCAAAAACGCTCAGAAAACGTAAGACGTATCTGGCCGTTTTTGCGTGATCGCCGAATTGATCACTACAGCGACCTTACAAAAATATACCGCGACTAACTTAAAGAATGGCTCTTACCTGTTAAGGGCCAATCAAATGGAGTAATAAATGGCGTTTGAGCAATGGGCAGCCTTGCCTTGGGTAAAATCTCAAAAAGATAAAATTCAGTGGGGGCAGCTAAGCGGAAGTGGTTTAAGTATTGCCATTGCCGAAGGTGTTAAACAGCAAGAGAACTTAGTATTAATTATTACACCCGACACCCCCAGCGCGCTGCGCCTTGAAACAGAGCTAGAATATTTATTACCTAATAATCCGGTAATGGTATTTCCTGATTGGGAAACCTTGCCTTACGATCATTTCTCTCCTCATCAAGATATTATTTCTGCGCGTTTAGCTACATTAAATACCCTAAAAAAAGAACAGCAAAGCGTATTAATTGTGCCTGTGTCTACGCTTATGCTGCGAACCGCTCCGGCCTCGTTTATTTATGGTTCGACAATAAACTTTAAAGTAGGCGATAAACTCGACACACATAATTTTAGGCAAAACTTAGAGCAAGCCGGTTACCTAAACGTGCAACAAGTTATGGAACATGGTGAGTACGCAATTCGTGGCTCAATCGTCGATTTATACCCTATGGGTAGTCCGCATCCATTTAGACTCGACTTTTTTGATGACGAATTAGACACCATTCGTCTATTTGATGTGGAAACGCAGCGCTCTGATGAAAAAGTAGATAGAATTGAACTGCTGCCAGCGCATGAATTTCCAACAAATGAGTCAGATATTGAGCGTTTCAGGATTGGTTACCGTGAAAAATTTGGTGCAAGTTCAGAGCAAGACTCTGTTTACATGCAAGTTAGTAAAGGAAACTGGCCAGCTGGTATTGAATACTACATGCCGTTATTTTTTGAAAGCCTAGCCACTATTTTTGACTACCTGCCTGATAATACAACCGTTATGCAATTGGGCGATTTAGAACACGCTGCGGATAATTTTTGGCACGATGTTAATGTTCGCTACGAAAACCGTAAAGTGGACCCTCTGCGCCCACTACTTGAACCAAATGCCTTATACCAGCCAATTGAAGAGCTGTTTTCTAACTTAGGGCAATTTGCGCGTATTCGTTTATCGCTTGCCAAACTGGGCACAAAAGCGGGTAATAAAAATTTATCCGTATGTGAATTACCTGCAATAAGAATAGATCATAAACAACACGAGCCCTATGCGGCGTTCATAGACTACGTTACAGCACAAAAAAAGAAAAAAAGTCGCATATTACTGAGCGTTGAGTCGGATGGTCGACGTGAGTCTTTACTCAATATTTTGAAACCCAGCGGTTTAAAGTTTAAAGAGTTTGATACCTTTGAACAATTTACCCAAAGCGATAGTGATGTAGGCTTAATTGTAAGTCCGCTTGAGCAAAGCGTTGTGCTTGGCTCTAAACCTTCATTATCAATTATTACCGAACAAGAGCTGCTAGGTATTAAAGTCTCGCAGCGCAGACGCCGTAAACATAAGTACGAAGCAAGCCAAGACGCTCTAATTCGTAACTTAGCCGAGCTTAAAGAAGGTCAGCCTGTTGTGCATCTTGACCACGGTGTTGGCCGCTATCAAGGTTTACAAACTATTGATGCAGCAGGTGTAATTACAGAATTTGTGACCATAATATACGCCGGTGAGTCTAAATTGTATGTGCCTGTGTCGGCACTACATATGCTTAGCCGTTATTCAGGCGGCGAAGAAAGCAGTGCACCACTGCATAAGCTCGGCTCTGATGCATGGGAAAAGGCAAAAAAACGTGCTGCAGAAAAAGTTCGTGATGTAGCCGCAGAGTTACTTGATATATACGCACAGCGCCAAGCTAAACCAGGCAATAAATTTACCCTAGACGGACAAGCCTATCGCCAGTTTAGTGAAAGCTTTCCGTTTGAAGAAACCGACGACCAGCGTAATGCAATTGAAGCTGTCTTAGGCGACATGCAATCAAAACAAGCGATGGATCGTTTAGTGTGTGGTGATGTAGGCTTTGGTAAAACCGAGGTCGCTATGCGTGCAGCTTTTGTTGCTGTTAACGATGGTAAACAAGTTGCCATTTTAGTGCCCACTACCCTGCTTGCGCAGCAACACTATGAGAATTTTAAAGACCGTTTTGCTGACTTTCCTATCGAAGTGGGTGTGCTTTCTCGTTTTAATTCAACCAAAGAGCAAAAAGACACGCTAGAAAATATGGCGAATGGCAAGCTAGACATTGTTATTGGTACCCACAAACTTATTCAGCAAGACATTAAATTTAACGATTTAGGGCTACTCATCGTAGATGAAGAGCATCGATTTGGGGTACGCCAAAAAGAAAAAATTAAAGCGCTACGTGCAGATGTCGATATTTTAACGCTTACCGCAACGCCTATTCCTCGAACGCTCAATATGGCAATGAGCGGCATGCGCGACTTATCTATTATTGCTACTCCACCGGCGAAACGCTTGGCGGTTAAAACATTTGTTCGCCAACGTGATGTGGAGCTTATTCGCGAAGCCATTTTGCGTGAAATTAAACGTGGTGGCCAAGTGTACTTTTTGCACAATAACGTTGAAACAATTGAACGCGTGGCGCAAGAATTAAGTGAATGGGTACCTGAAGCAAATGTAATTACCGCTCATGGGCAAATGCGCGAGCAAGAGCTTGAGCAAATAATGACCCAATTTTATCACCAAAAATACAATGTAATTGTGTGTACAACCATTATCGAAACCGGTATTGACGTACCCACAGCAAATACCATTATTATGGATAGAGCCGACAAACTAGGCTTAGCACAATTACACCAATTGCGTGGTCGTGTAGGCCGAAGCCACCATCAGGCATATGCCTATTTGCTTACAGGCGACCCTAAAGCATTATCAAAAGATGCCAGCAAACGTCTACAAGCAATTGAATCATTGGAAGATTTAGGCGCTGGTTTTGCACTTGCTACACACGATTTAGAAATTCGTGGTGCAGGTGAGTTATTGGGTGACGATCAATCTGGGCAAATGCAAACTATTGGCTTTAGCTTGTATATGGAAATGCTTGAGCAAGCAGTAAATGCACTGCGTGAAGGTAAAGAACCTACTCTTGAAAACCTCTTGCAAAAACAAACCGAAGTTGACTTAAAACTGCCTGCATTACTGCCTGATGATTATATACATGACGTAAATGCACGATTAGGTATGTACAAGCGTGTAGCTAGTTGTGCTAACCTAGGCGACATTGATGAGTTACAGGTAGAACTAATAGATCGATTTGGTTTATTACCTGATGCAGCTAAAAACTTATTTAGTTTGCAACAACTTAAAATGCAAGCCAGTAATTTAGGGATAACAAAAATAGAGGCAAACCCTAAAGGCGGCTACTTTGAATTTAGCCAAAATACCAAGGTTAATCCTAGCTTCATTATTGGGCTGATACAAAGTGCACCGCATATTTATAAAATGGAAGGCGCAAATAAATTGCGCTTCGCTATTAGTGAGGCAAATGCCCGCGAACGCTTAAAAATGGTCACTGCTATGATTGCAGATTTCGAAAAAAAGGTTAGCCATTAATGTTGCTAAAAAAATCGCTGGTAGTTTTATGTTGCTTATTTAGCAGCACTGCAGTTGCAGAGCGTTGGTTTGAAGCTGAGGTGCTGATATTTAAACAGCGCCCAGCCCCCTATTTACAAGAAGACTTTAGTTTAAAACACGAGGCTATTGAAGATAAAAACACGCTTGATTTATTAACGCCACTTTATACCGAACAAGCCATGCAAGCCTGTATTGATGGCGATACACGTTTTCAAAAGCGTTCATTTACAGATTCGCTCGTTAACGACAATCCACGCTCCGGTGTTTGCGATGCAAGCACCGACTATGTTCAAAGTTACGATACATTGCCTGTTACACCTGTGGCACCGGCACTTGATACCATGGAGCAACCCTACTTACTTGCCCCAGAGCAGTTACAATTTAAAACGCAGTTTGAGCAACTAGACCGTAAAGGCTTAACGCCTATTTTACATACTGGATGGCGTTTTGAAGCAAAAAGTAAATCACGTGCGCCAAGCATGCACTTATTTGCCGGTGAGCTTATCAAAACACGCGTTTTTGATGTGCCGCGCTATTCAAATCCAGACTTTGTTAGTTTATTAGAGCCGCAGCCTAGCTTATTTAACGACCCCGATGAATCAACTAGTAAATGGGAATTAGAAGGGTTATTTAAAATTCACTTGCGTCACTATTTATTTATCACTGCAGATTTTGATATTAGCCAAAAACTACAAAGTGGTGATGTAGAGTCATCACGGTTTTCACAATTTAAACGTGTAATAAGTGGTGAAATTCATTACTTTGACCACCCTCGCATGGGCATGATTGTCCAAATTAGAAAATTTAAACATTAATACTTAATAGGATACAACAATGAAAAAACTCCTAATTATTGCAGCTACACTAAGCCTGGCTGCATGCTCTAAAGTAACAGTAGAAAACTACGAAAAAATTAAGATTGGTATGGATAAAGCTGAAGTAGAGGCTGTATTAGGTAGCGCTGACAACTGCGTAGAAAAAACACTTCATACTAACTGTGTTTGGGGCGACGAGTCTAAAAATATAGAGATTACACTCGTTTCAGACAAAGTGACTTTATACAGTAAGCACGGCTTAACTCAATAAAGTCGTGTATAAAAAAGGGGGATAGACTGTGGTCTATCCCCCTTTTTTATTTTTTAGAATAAATGAGCTCAATGTTGACTATTTTACTGCGATTTAAGGTAATTTTATAACGCTGATAAAGTGTTTTATCACCTTCTGTGTGCACCAATACCATATTTAATTGATAACGTCGCTCAACGGCTTGTTTTGATATTTTATTGCTATCTAAATGGTAAAGCTTACCTTCACCACGTTTTAAATAACGGGCAAATGGCGCTAGGTTAAATTGCAGTGTTTGCTGCAACGTATCGTATCCCGGTAAAAACTCTTTGGCCGACACGCGCGTTTCACTCGCAAAGTGCAGCCATTGCGCAGCCTGTTTGTTTTGCTGGCGACGTTTTGAAAAAATGGTTTGAACTTCTTTTGGTATCTTTTTAAAACGCGTGTACTCAAGCCAAATAAACTGGCTGGCTATTTTGTCTTTGGTAATACTATTTTTAAAGGTAAATCGCCATTTTGGCCGCCCTTGAACTATTGCGCGCCAAATTACACGGGTGATATCTTCTTTAAAAATTTCACGCAAACCATAAATTACACCCAGTATCAAAATGAGAGTCGCTGTTACCTCTGTAAAACTGGAACGTGCATTAAGAATTACCAGCATCACAAACGCCATAATAACCGCCGTTACCGTCCCCTTTACCAAGCGCTTTAGGTAACTATTTAAAAAGCGAGTATTGCGCTGAAGGATTACTCCATGCTCAATTAAGCGTTGCAATAAACGCATTTTATTTGTGATTCGATTAGCGTCTTGAAGAGTGGTTTCAGAGTTATAGTTTTTATCTGCTCTGTACACGTTTTCGCTTTTACAAAATTGCAAAAGGTCGTTCCGCTCTTTAGCAAAATCGCTACTGCGCGGGCCTTCATCTAGTAATTTTAAAAATGATTGCTCAACGTGCCAACTCAGATAGTTATCTGCGTTTGTATAAAACGGCAGTAACTTTTCATCATCGGGTGTATAACGGCGTAACTTTTTTAATAGGCCTTCACTTTGCTCAAATAATTCATTTGCACGATTATAAAACTCTTCTGCCTCGCTTAACTTAAGCGCATCCTTAATATCAGCATCGAGCGCTAAACGCACTTGGTAACAAAATAAGTTTAGATTTTGCCTGTAGTCTTGCTGTTCGCCTTTGTTTTTACTTACAAAACGGCTTCGTACTAATGGCAAGTGAATATTGTTAGCGTTGTAAGCTAAGTGAGATTTGAACTGATTGTTGAAGTAAGATTCTTCGCTCAGCGTTTTGGGGTTTATTCCCATTTCGTTAGGAATAGAAAAGTACAGATCAATACGCTGCTCTGAACGCGCATTTAACTCGGGCTCAATGACAAAAGATAAATTTTCGTCTTGTTTTAACAATCAACTCTCCTTTTTCTATTCGTTTTAGTTTACTTGCCTCCAGTAATTTGTTCAATAAAAAAGGCCCCGTAAACACGGAGCCTTACGAGTTTAAATATGTAACTTAAACCCTGGTTAAAGTATTTGTTTGCAGTTAAAACTTATAGTTAATACTTGCGAATACTCGTGAACCAATTACGTCGTAAATCTCAGGTACGGTGCCCATGTCATTTCCGCCAAGTACTTCTTCTGGCTCTTTATCAAAAATATTATTCATACCACCTGTCACTTTTAGTGACTCATTTAGGTTGTACGTCATTGAAATATCGTGATAAACAATATTATCTGTGCTGAACGACTCGCCGTAGTAGTCCCCACTCATACCACGAATAAAGCGTGCGTTATAAAGCACACTAAACGCATCAGACAAATCGTAGTTTACAGATAAGTTAGATTTGATTTTAGAGTAGCCACCAATGTTACCGTCAATAGTCCCTGTGTAATCAATATCATCTTGCTCAAATTCAACCAAATAGGTTGTATCTAAGTTAATACGGTAGTTATCGGCGGTATAACCAATGTTCCAATCAATACCTGACGTTTTTTGAGAGCCAACATTGGTTAATGCTGAGCTTAAGTTTGATAAATCACCCGCTGGGGTAATATTTACCGAATCACACGATTGCGTGTCGCCCGAAAAACAGTTGTTCATTTCGTTTTGTACATCTAAACGCGTAATGGCGTTTGTAATGTCAAACTTCCAGTAGTCAAGTGTTGTAGATAAACCGTCAACTACTTCCCACACCATACCAAATGTAAACGAACGGCTTTCTTCTGCTTGTAAGTCTGCATCACTGGTGTAATTTACCAAGATTTGTGCGTCTTGCTCGTTGCCCCATGGATCGGCTAGGTAATCGTAAGAGCCCGAGTTGCCACCAAATAGTTCAGCAACATTTGGCGCTCTAAAGCCGGTAGCTAGTACAGAACGAACCATAAATGAATCTGTTACATCCCATGTAGCACCCAGTTTCCAGGTTGTTTCACCACCAAAGGTAGAGTAATTATCGTAACGTGCAGCCCCTTCAAGTGTCACGACTTCTAATACCGGCATCGATGTTTCAAAGTAGATAGACTGTACCGAATAGTCACCTTCAGTAGGATCTTGCTGTGCTGCTGTACTTTGGCCCAATTGTGTAATTAAATCGGGTGTGTAAAAACCACTTTCAAAACGGTTCTCTATACCGATTGCGTAGCCAATATCGTTATCAGTAAGTGCGCTGTAACCTGCAGATAAGATAAACTGCTCATTTCCACCTTCATTGCTTTCAGTGTAAATAGAATCGTTAGCAGTTAAAAAGTCACGGCTAAGTGCATCACCACTAAACCAAATTGCTTGGTTTGCGTAAATACTTTGCTCTACTTGGCTTGCATTAATAGAGTTTTGTACTTTATCTTTAGAATCGTTTCTGCCGTATGTAGCACTTACATCCCAGCTTGCATCGTTATCTAAGACACCTTGTAATGCCATTGATGCACGGTATGTGTCTGTTGTTTGCTCGTATATTCGCGGCCCAGCATCAACCATTCTTCTGCGATACTCTAGCGAATCGGTAAGCTCACCGTCGACAATAAACGCATTGGTGTATTCGTTATCAAGGTTTGCTGTCAGTAAATCTACACTGGCTGGTTGAGGTGCCAATTGTTGTGATGAATCACGGCGTGTATACATAAGGTCAACATTGAATGTGGTATCAGCGTCTAGCTCTTTATCAAAGCTTGTAAATAAACTGTACAGATCGTTTGGTGTTTGTGCATAACTCGATGTAGTAAAGTCGTACGACGTTGTTCTATCTGCAAACTCACCATTACCTTCGTATGTTTTACCGCCTAGCGTACCTTGTGGAATAAACGAAGACTGCCCTGCAGGCACAAAGCTACGATCTGATTGGATCACCTCGCCACGGCTTGAAAACTGTGCACCAACAACTAAGTTACCATCGGCAACCTGCATGCCGTGTAATAAGCTAGTACCGTAGTTGTTACCATCACCCTTAGTTGTGCGACTTCCTTCAACATTAAGCTCAGTACCTTCAAAATCTTTTTTAGTGATAATGTTAACAACACCAGCAATTGCATCAGATCCATACACAGCTGATGCACCATCTTTTAAGATTTCAATTGATTTGATCATTGCAACAGGAATGGTATTTAAATCAACCGAAGAGTCTGCACCGGTTCCAGAAGAAACCATACGACGACCATTTAATAACACTAGGGTACGTTGTGACCCCATGCCACGTAAGTTAACAGTTGCAGAACCACCTGAACCATTATTACTTGAAGCACCAAGGCTTATACCCGCAGCAGATGGCTGAGTTGAGAGAATATCGGCAACAGAAGTGAAACCACTTTTTGCAATAAAGTCATCGCCAATAACGGTAATTGGACTGGCTGTTTCCATATCAGTACGGTTGATACGTGAACCCGTGACCTGAATTTTTTCGATTGAATTTGCAGCTTCGTCTGCTGCTAGTACATGTACACTTGAAAACATTGGGATGGCTGCTATTACAGCTAGACCAAGAGTCGATTTAGTCATGAAAGAATCCTACTTGTTGGAATTTACCAAGATTGGTAAAACTCATTTGTTATAAGAAGAATGAGTCGGCAGGCAACTTAAGCGCACTTAACTGAACGAAAACTTAACGCTTGAGTGGTTTTTGACAAAGACAAAAAAGACCAACCTAAAAAAGGTACAAAGGTTACTACTTGTTTCATTGTTAATATAAAAATACAATTTAAAATTAATAAGTTAAAATAATTTTTATACAATTAAAGTACAGGTGAAATCAAACACCTCTACTTTGTAATCAAATGTAATTACACCTGTTGTTTAGCAATAATTCAGGTATTAACAACTTAATCACACCCCATTATTAAAAAGGTAAAAGCACCTGAAAGTTGCTAACTCATAAGAAAAGCTTTTGCTTCATAGTGAATAATAAGTTCGCTTATTTTGCGTGGGCATAACTGCTCATAATTTGGTCTACACTATATGAATAATGTGAGATGTTGATATTAACTATGGTTATAAATCAAATTAGCTGGCTGGAATAAATACGGTATTTAAGAAAGCTTAACTTTGTGACTACGCACTTTTGACAGGACTAATTAAAAAATTTGTTTTAGATGTATTTTTTGAAATTTTAGCACTAATGACTAAAGGGTTAGTGCATTTAATTAATTACGTTTTGCTGCGCATTGGTATTACCGGTTCAAGTTTGAGCCTATCAAAAAGAAAAGTTTATAAGCTTAGGTAAACAACAAATTTGGGATAAAACGTGATCGGTTAACTGGTTAATTCGTAATATTATTAAAGCTCGTTAGTAGGTAACATAAAAGTAATAGTTAAGGGTATCTTCGGTTGAAGTTATTGTATTTATAACAGTTAATTCAAGGGTCCAAAGCATATTGTTCTCTGAGCAAATGCCAACCATGGTTTCGCTTTGCCACAAATCTCCTTGCTGTACAAACTGCTGCGGGATAAATCCCATGTACATAGTTATGCCTTTTAATTTTGCTTGGCTGATTTTTGTATTGTTGGGTAATTTGCTGAAAATTGTAAAAGGTGTTTCCGGTGATAGAGATTGATCACTGAGCCACACTTTCACTTTATTTGGGAAGGTACATTCTTGGTTAGGTTCGCAGTTTGAATTTTTATGTATGCTTGCGTCTTTTTGATTATCAAAATCACAGGCGGTCAACAATAAAAGTAGCAAAAACACATAACATAATTGGGTTGCTTTCATAAAAATTCGCTCCGAACAAAAGCAGATACTAATAATCAAGCTCATAATTGACAAGCATGGCCCACTAAATAATCAAATTTAGGCACTCAGCTAATCAAAAAATAGACAACAAAGCCACAAAGTTTGATTGATGTCATAATATTACGTAATTGACCTATCTTTTTTAGGCCAAAAAATTTATTATTTCCCTCGCAAAAATTAGGGTTTCTCGAGTTTGTTTTCTGAAGCATTCATGCTTTGAACGTTTTAGGTAACATGCTTGTGAAGTAATAGTAGGCCCCACTTTTTAAGTGGGTAATTCATTTCTAAACGCATTTATTGCAGCGGAAGCCAGAAAATGAGCCAAACAGTAGCATCACAAACTGAGTATAACTATAAAGTTGTACGCCAATTCGCTATTATGACAGTGATTTGGGGCATCGTTGGCATGAGTATTGGGGTTCTGATTGCTGCCCAATTAGCTTGGCCAGCACTTAACTTTGATACACCATGGTTAACTTACTCTCGACTACGTCCGTTACACACGAACGCAGTAATTTTCGCATTTGGTACAAGTGCACTTTTTGCGACGTCTTATTACGTCGTACAACGTACTTGTCAAACGCGCCTTTTCTCAGACAAACTTGCCGCAATTTCATTTTGGGGCTGGCAGCTAGTTATCGTATTAGCAGTAATTACCCTACCATTAGGTATTACAAGCTCTAAAGAATACGCTGAACTAGAATGGCCAATCGATATTCTAATCGCTGTTGTTTGGATTATTTATGCAGTTGTATTTTTTGGTACTTTAATTAAACGTAAGGTATCGCATATTTATGTTGCGAACTGGTTCTATGCCGGCTTTATCATCACTGTTGCAGTATTGCACATTGTGAACAGCATGGCAGTGCCTGTATCGTTAACTAAATCATACTCTATCTATGCAGGTGCAGTAGATGCGATGGTTCAATGGTGGTACGGTCATAACGCTGTAGGTTTCTTATTAACCGCTGGTTTCTTAGGTATGATGTACTACTTTGTACCTAAACAAGCAGGTCGCCCTGTATACTCTTACCGTTTATCGGTCGTTCACTTTTGGGCGCTTGTATCTCTATACATTTGGGCTGGTCCTCATCACCTTCACTACACTGCACTTCCAGATTGGACGCAAAGTTTAGGTATGGTTATGTCTATTATCTTATTTGTTCCATCTTGGGGTGGCATGATTAACGGTATAATGACCTTATCGGGTGCATGGCACAAACTGCGTACTGACCCAGTACTTCGTTTCTTAGTTGTATCATTATCTTTCTACGGTATGTCTACGTTTGAAGGCCCAATGATGGCAATTAAATCTGTGAACGCATTATCTCATTACACAGATTGGACTGTAGGCCACGTTCACTCAGGTGCACTTGGTTGGGTAGCTATGATTTCTATTGGTGCTATTTATCACCTTATCCCTGCACTATTTGCACAAGGTCGTATGTACAGCATTAAGCTTGTTAACACACACTTCTGGTTACACACTGTTGGTGTTGTTTTATACATTGTTGCAATGTGGATTTCAGGTGTAATGCAAGGTCTTATGTGGCGTGCAGTAAATGCTGACGGTACATTAATGTATAGCTTTGTTCAGTCTTTAGAAGCATCACATCCTTTCTACATAATGCGTTTTGTTGGCGGTGTATTCATCGTAACAGGTATGTTAGTTATGGCTTATAACGTTTTCCGTACAATTTCAGCTGAAAAAGAATCACTGAAGTTAGACGCGCAAGCACAATTAGCATAACGGAGTGAGATGATGAGCAATAAAAATTCACAAAACAAACATGAAATAGTAGAAAAAAACGTTGGCCTTATGGCCATACTGACTGTTTTTGCTATTAGCTTTGGTGCATTAGTTGAAATTACTCCACTTATGTTCCAAGACGACACAACAAAACCAGTAGATGGCTTACGTCCTCTAAATGCATTAGAAATGGAAGGTCGCGATATATACGTGCGTGAAGGTTGTTATAACTGTCATTCACAAATGATCCGTCCTTTTCGTGACGAAGTTGAACGTTACGGCCACTACTCTGTAGCAGGCGAGTCAGTATGGGATCACCCTTTCCAATGGGGTTCTAAACGTACTGGACCTGACCTTGCTCGTGTTGGTAAACGTTACTCGGACGATTGGCATTATGCTCACTTAGTGAACCCGCGTGATGTGGTTCCTGAGTCTAATATGCCAGGTTTCCCTTGGTTAGCAGAGAACACAGTTGATACCAGCTTAACTCTGAAAAAACTACAAATTTTCCGTGATACATTCGCTATTAACCCAGAAAACCCAAAACATCCGGGTTTAGGTTACGGTAGCGATGAAGAACTAATAGCTGACGTTGCCAAAGTTGATGCAATGAATGACGGTAAAGGTGCAACAGAAATGCAAGCCCTTATCGCTTATTTGCAACAGCTTGGCACGCACTTGAAGTAATTATTATGGATTACGGAACATACAGAGGCATTTTAACTCTGGTAATTTTAGTATTGTTTATTGTGATTGTTGTATGGGCATACAGCAAGCGTACCAAAAATCGTTTTGACGACGCCGCTAATGCCATTTTTGAAGATGAAAAAAAACATAACAACACACTCTCTAACGAGGAAAAGGAGTCTGAAAAATGACTAGCTTTTGGAGTATTTGGGTTATTGTTTTAACCCTAGCATGCTTACTTATTATCTTTGGCCTATTAGTGTGGAACTTAAAAAACTACGCTGGTGTTGAAGAAGGTGAAGATTGTGGGCATGAGTATGACGGTATTACCGAACTGAACAATCCGCTACCTAAGTGGTGGACTTACATGTTCTTCGCAACGTTTATTTGGTCTGTTTATTACCTAGCAGCATACCCAGGTTTAGGTAACTGGGAAGGGTTAGGTAAATGGACAAGCTCTAACCAGGGTATTACCTCTTTAGCGGAATCGAAAGAAGCCGTTAAGTTAGCAGCTGAAGAAGGCCGTTTTGTAAAACTTGATAAAGAGTATGAAGCAGCAGAAGAGCGTTTTGGTCCTATTTTTAACCGACTTGCAAAAGTACCTGTTTTAGATTTGGTTCAATCTAAAATTGATGGTGATGCAGCGCAGCAGCTAGCTCTTGAAAATGGCACAGAGCATGAGCAAACAGATGGTCAATTAGCACTAGAAATTGGTCAACGTTTGTTCTCACAAAACTGTGCGCAGTGTCATGGCTCTGATGCACGTGGCGGCATTGGCTTCCCTAACCTAACTGATAAAGATTGGTTATACGGTGGCACACCAGACAAAATTAGAGAAACTCTTCTGATTGGTCGTGTTGCAGCTATGCCTCCTTGGGGTGCAGCATTAGGTGAGCAAGGTATAAAAGAAATGACAGCACACGTGCTAAGCCTTTCTGGTCGTACAGTTAACCAAAAAGATGCAGCAGCTGGTGCAGCTAAGTTTGCAATGTGTGCAGCATGTCACGGTGCAGACGGTAAAGGGTCGGTTGCTCACAACCTACCGTTTGGCGCGCCTAACCTGACGGATAATATTTGGTTATACGGTGGTTCTCAACGTGCCGTTGAAGAAACACTGCTTAACGGTCGTGCCGGTGTAATGCCAGCGTGGAAAGACATTTTAGGTGAAGATAAAATCCACCTTTTAACTGCGTACGTTTACAACTTATCGCAAGATAAATAAGCACGCTGTTAATAGAATGTTTATAAATTAATTTATTAAATTCAATAGATTAATCTAGATCAAAAAAGCCTCCACTTGGAGGCTTTTTTTTAGTCTTTTACGTACAATTACTATAAAATAACCTCTTCGAAACTAATATTAGAGTCACTATGCAACCTACTCCGTGGTATAAAAACTTTTGGCCTTGGTTTTTAATTTTTTTCCCGCTAGCAGCTATTGTTGGCTGTATTACTTTACTAATAACGGCAATTGGCAATGGCCCAGATATGGTCGTTGATGATTACTATAAAAAAGGTAAAGCAATTAATTTAGAGCTCAGTAAGTTTGAGAAAGCAAAAGCACTTTACTTACATGGTGAATTAGCCGTAACTAACGACCGAGTGAGTTTTAAATTTACCAAAGGCGATAGCAGTAATGTATCGGCTTTAAAAGTATCGTTTTATCACCGCACAATCAAAGCACACGACTTTGAAGCAACACTTACAGCTAATGCGAACAAAGAATTCACCGCACTTCTTGAAAATTACACTGAAGGTGCCTATTCCATTTTTGTTGAACCTATCGATAAAACATGGAAACTAAAAGAAAACATTACCCTACCTACGGTTGAAACCGTTTTAGTTACGCCAAACTATAAGTAGTTATTATTATGTCTAATTCTTGCTTTCATTGCCTTGAAAGTGTGCCAAAGGGATTTAGCGCCACAGTAACAATAGACGATACCCCTCAGCCAATGTGTTGTATTGGCTGCCAGGCCGTAGCGCAAAATATTGTTGAGCAAGGAATGACTGATTACTACAAATACCGCACAGTCAGTGCGGGTAAAGTAGAGCAACTTGTTCCTGAGCAATTGGCATTTATTAAAAGTTACGACAACGAAGATATTCAAGATGAATTTATAGCCACAAGTAACAATATTTCAGAGGTATTACTGAGTGTTGAAGGCATTACGTGCGCCGCATGTGCGTGGCTTATAGAAAAACAATTATTGAGTTTAAACACTGTAAAACGAGTGGATGTAAATACCTCAACTAACCGTGCAATGATCCAATGGGACAAAACAGCGACTCCACTTAGTGATGTTATTACTGCCTTAGCTAAAATAGGCTACAAAGCATATCCATTTCAGGCCGATACCGAAGCACAACAAAAACAACAAACTGCTAAAGCGTATATTCGCCGCTTGGGTGTGGCAGGCCTAATGACAATGCAAGTAATGATGTTTGCATTTGCCATGTATTTTGGCATGTTTTCAGGTATGGATAGTAATTTTGAACAGTACTTTAGATGGATAAGCCTTGTATTAGCTTCTCCTGTTATTTTATATAGTGCGCTGCCCTTCTTAACCAACGCAATTAACGGCTTAAAAGCTAAACAGCTTAATATGGATTTACCTGTTTCTCTAGCAATTTTTGGCGCCTACGGAGCCAGTTGTTATGCAACCGTTATGCAAGTTGGTGAGGTATATTTTGAATCTATTTGCATGTTTACCTTTTTATTATTATTAGGTAAATATTTAGAATTTAGAGCGCGTTTAAAAGCGAGTGAATACACAGCAAACCTTCAGAAGTTACTACCATTAACGGCTCGCACGCTTACAGATAGTGGTGAAGAACTCATTATTGCGGCTAAAAAGCTTAAACTTAATGATGTTGTGCTTATTAAAGCAGGTGAAACCATTCCAGCCGACGGCGAACTCATTAAAGGTAAAACGACGGTTGATGAATCAATGATGACTGGCGAGCACCAACCGGTCAACAAGTTCATAGGTCATAATGTGTATGCCGGCTGTGTAAACCACGATGGTGTTATTGAAATTAAAATAAATAAAATAGGCCAAAACACCCTTTTAAATCAAATTATTCGTCTGCAATACAATGCGCTCACAAAGCGGCCTAAGCTGGTCGAAATAACCGATAAAGTAGCACAAGGGTTTGTAGCTTGCTTATTGGTATTTGCCTCGTTGACCGCCATTGGTTGGTATCAAATTGATCCGGAACACGCTTTTTGGATTACTATTTCAGTATTAGTTGCAACCTGCCCTTGCGCTTTAAGCCTAGCAATACCGACAGCCCTAACCTGTGCAATTGCCAGCCTAACCAAAAAGGGGATTTTAATAAAACAAGCCCATGTGCTTGAAACCCTCTCAAAACTAACCTTACTTGCGTTTGATAAAACAGGCACACTCACACAAGGTAAATTTAGCCTTGATGAAATAGATATTATCGATAACAGCTACTCAAAGGATGATGTAATGGCTATTGCAGCAATGTTGGAGCGCTTTTCTGAGCACCCGATTGCAAGTGCATTTGACGGCTACACTCCAGCAAAGCATAGTCTTCATAACATTGAAGTGCACGCAGGTTTAGGGATTAGTGCACAAGATGAAACCACCCACTACGCTATAGGCAAAAGTGGTTGGTTTGACAGTAAAAAAACAAACGCGCAAGCCAGTTTGTATATAAACAAACACGTTGTGGCACGTTTTTATTTTGTAGATAAAGTAAAGCACGATGCTCAAAGTTTAATCAAATCGTTACATGCGCAGCAATTAACTTGCCACATGCTTACTGGCGATGCGTCAGATGCGGGCAAAAAAGTAGCTAAACAATTGAACTTAGACAGCGTGCAATCTGGTTGCTCACCACAAGATAAACAAACAGCCGTAGAGGCATTTTCATCTCAAAATGAGGTGGTCGCTATGGTGGGTGATGGCATAAACGATAGCCCTGTATTTGCAAGTGCCCATTTGTCTATTGCAATGGAAACTGGCGCTGATATATCAAAAAATAGCGCCGATGTTGTACTGCTAAATAGCGATTTAGCGTCTATTGATCACTTACTCAATATAGCTAAACAGACTCGGCGTATTATTAAACAAAACCTAACATTGTCTTTATTATATAATGGTTCAATATTACCGCTTGCAGCACTCGGGTTAGTCGCTCCATGGATGGCCGTCATTGGCATGTCTGCCAGCTCAATTATTGTGATTTGTAATTCACTAAGGCTATTAAAGTTATGAGCATAATTTATATTTTGATCCCCATTGCCATATTGTTTGTGCTTATTGCCATTGGTGTATTTTTTTGGGCGGTAAGAAGCGAGCAGTTTTCTGATTTGAACAAACAAGGCCACAGTATTTTGTTTGAAGATGACAAAGAGCAGCATAATAAAAGTAATGATTGACCCTTTATACATTAGCGCATTTTTAATGGGTTTGATTGGCAGCGGCCACTGCATAGCAATGTGTGGAGGGATTGCCAGCTCTTTACAATTAGCCAGCGACAAACGTAAAACACTTACCTATTCATTTGCTTATAATATAGGGCGAGCAATGAGTTACATGCTTGCAGGCTCACTCGTTGCGGGTATAAGCAGCCAATTTGCTAAACAAAACACATCATTCTCTATAACGCTTTCATTTATTGCAGCAATTTTTATGCTGTTAGTAGGCGTTTACATAATGCGCTTAGGACCTACACTTCAATGGCTTGAAAAAGTGGGTAAAACACTTATTTGGCAGCATATTATTAAGCTTAACAAATATTTAATGCCGGTTGACTCAACAGTAAAAGCCATAGGCTATGGGGCTTTATGGGGCTGGCTTCCGTGCGGTTTGGTTTATTCAGCGCTAACCTGGGCAATGACGAGCCCCACAGCATTTGATGGCGCAATAGTTATGCTATGTTTTGCACTAGGTACATTTCCTGCCATGATCACAGTAGGGATCACTGCGCAAAAACTCAATAGTATAATAAATCATCCTTGGACCCGAATAGTATTAGGCAGTGTTATAGTTTGGTATGGTATCTACTTATTGATTATTGCAACCGACAAGTTAGTACATTAATGTTAATATGTATTAACCTTTTCAGGTTTATTTGCCCCTGTATATAAAAACTAAAACGGATAAAATTATGGATTTCACTCAAAGTCGCGCTAAAGGTAATTGTGCTATTAGCTGTAATAACTGCAGCATAAGCCAGTTGTGTTTGCCGTTTTCGTTAAATGGCCAAGAAATGGATAAGCTTGACGAAATTATTGAGCGAAAAAAACCATTACACAAAGGTGACTATTTATTTGAATCGGGTGCACCATTAAAAGCGATTTATGCTGTACGCTCCGGCTCATTTAAATCATACACCTTGTCTGAGCAAGGTGATGAACAAATTACTGGCTTTCATTTAGCAGGCGATTTAGTTGGTTTTGATGCCATTAGTAAAATGGCACATCAGAGCTTTTCTCAAGCCCTAGAAACCTCAATGATTTGCGAAATTCCCTTCGACACTCTTGACGAGCTTGCAGGTAAATTACCTAAACTACGCCAGCAAATAATGCGCTTAATGAGCAGTGAAATTACCTACGATCAAGAAATGCTTTTACTGCTTAACAAAAAATCGGCAGAAGAACGCCTAGCTAGTTTTATTTATAACTTGTCTGAGCGATTTGGTGAGCGTGGTTTTTCGCGTAAAGAGTTTAGGTTTACTATGACCCGTGGTGAAATAGGTAATTACTTAGGCCTTACAGTAGAAACCATTAGCCGTTTATTAAGTCGCTTTCAAAAAGCCGATTTAATTAAAGTAGAAGGCAAGTTTATTACTATTTTAGATAATGATGCACTCGCTAAAGCAGCAGCCATTGTTAAATAGGTATACATTGATATAGAACAACAATTTATGTGCTAAGCCTTTAACTGTTTTGTATTTGAGTTACACTAAAAGTACACCAGTTAGATAAATGGAGTAGCACATGAACACAATTAAACGCATTCTCGCGGTTATTGACCCTACCAAAGACGATCAACATGGTTTAGCGCGCTCAGTCGAACTGGCAAAAAAATCTGGCGCAACAATTACAGCATTCATGACGGTCTATGACTTCTCTTATGAAATGACAACGATGCTTTCAGGCGATGAGCGTGAAGCGATGCGCGAAGCCGTTTTAAAAGACCGCGAACTCTGGCTCAACGATTTAGTTTCACCTTACAATAACTTAAATATTGAAACATTAGTTGTTTGGCATAACCGCCCTTACGAAGCCATTATTGAAACAGTTATCGATCAAAATTACGATTTAGTCATTAAAAGCACTCATCAACATGGTGCACTAAAATCAGTGATATTTACCCCTACAGATTGGCATTTGGTACGTAAATGCCCTACTCCAGTATTATTTGTAAAAGAAATGGCATGGCCTGAAAATGGCAATATTTTAGCTGCTGTTAACGCAGTGAGCGAAAATGATCAGCATATAGCGTTAAACAAACGAATAATTAAAGACGCGCAATTTTTATGTGAGCTTGCTAATGCAAAACTTAACTTAGTCAATGCATATCCTGCCACCCCTATTAATATAGCTATTGAAATACCAGAGTTTAATCCAAGTCTTTACAACGAATCAGTTAAAAAACACCATATAGAATCAACTAATGCACTGGCTACTGAATTTACATTAACTACTGAGCAATGCTTTATTGAAGAAGGCTTACCAGAAGATGTAATTCCTGATATTGCAAATCGTTTGAATAGTGAATTAGTGGTTATTGGAACTGTTGGACGTACAGGGTTAAGTGCTGCGCTAGTTGGCAATACTGCAGAGCATGTAATAGATAGCCTAGACTGCGATGTATTAGCACTAAAACCAGACGGCTACGTTAGCCCACTGGCAAAAGATTAATAAATTTTGCTGTAGCTCCCGATATGCTAATAACATATAATACGCCCCTTTATTTCTAGCAAGTAATTTGCTGCATTGTTTACTAAGGGGGCGTAGTGTCTAACTCAGCTCAAGCCAAAGCTCAATATAACTTTAATAAGTTACAAAAGCGTTTACGCCGTTTAACTGGCCAAGCGGTTATGGACTTTAACATGATTGAAGAAGGTGACCGTATAATGGTTTGCCTCTCTGGTGGTAAAGATAGCTATACAATGCTTGAAATGCTGCAGCACCTTAAACGTGTTGCCCCCATTAAATTTGATCTTGTAGTTGTTAATTTAGACCAAAAACAGCCCGGCTTCCCTGAACATGTATTGCCAGAGTACCTAGATAAACTCGATGTAGAGTACAAAATTGTAGAAGAAGATACCTACAGTATTGTAACCGACATAATTCCTGAAGGTAAAACCACCTGCTCGCTGTGTTCTCGCTTACGCCGTGGTATTTTATACCGCACAGCTAAAGAGCTTGGTGCAACTAAAATTGCTCTTGGTCATCACCGTGACGACATGATTGAAACACTGTTTTTAAACATGTTTTATGGTGGAAAACTAAAAAGTATGCCTGCTAAATTAATGAGCGACAACGGCGAGCATATGGTTATCCGCCCGCTTGCCTACTGTAAAGAAGCAGACATTAGCAAATACGCGTTTACTCAAGGCTATCCAATCATTCCGTGTAACTTGTGTGGTTCTCAAGAAAACTTGCAGCGTAAACATACAAAAAACATGTTAGCGCAATGGAATAAAGATCATCCGGGTCGCATTGAGAGTATTTTTACAGCCATGCAAAATGTTGTGCCATCTCATTTAGCCGATGCTGAATTATTTGATTTTGAAAACCTAAAAACGGGTGAAGTGATTGATGGCGGTGATATTGCACTCGACAAGCCAGATATTCCTAAAGTGCCTGTCAACAGCAATACAGACGAAGAAAACGCTGGCGTTGTTACAATTAACTTAAGCTAACTAAGTTGTATTTTTGGGTTTGCATTAAAGCAAACCCAAAACTAGTTTAACCGTCGGCTAACCCTTTCAAAAATTCCAAGCTTAATTTTTCTTGCTCATTAGGTTGGTATGGCAGCTGTTGTAAACTGTCAAAAGGAAAGTCATTTATATCAAAGTGGCTAATTTCACTATTACCAAAACTGTTTCGCTCGCCAGGACTTGGCGACATCCTTTCAATTACAAATCCACTCAAACGCATATCAGCCATGCCTTGCGGCAAAATTGACCAGTGCGCTTTTAAATCAATAGTTTGGCTTCCTTCACTTAAACGTTGTTTACTCACCAAGTGCGCAAGTGGTGTGTCGCCAGTAAAAAGGTTCGCCCGAATACGGTACAAGCCCTTTTTTACTACTTTTAAATTGGCGGGTATAAGCATGTTTTCACTTTGTGGGTATGCCGACTCAAAACCAATAAGTGTCGCACTCGGTGGCATATATTGAATTTGCGCCACTACAGGAATTTGTTTTCCATCAACATTTGCTTCAACAAATATTTGTAAATTTCGCGGATAGTCTTCCTCTGCTTTAAAAATAACATTGGCTTCGCCATCTTGTGCATTACTTTTATAGGTTGTTACAGTCTCTTTTGTATCTGTATTGGCAAGCTCTACATTCACATTTTTAAGGCCACCTGCGCTGACTTTTAATGTTATTTCTTCTGGATACACAAACCTATATTTACTGAGGCTAACTGTAACCGCATTTCCTTTGTCGTCTATTGGACTTTCAACAGGGTAAAATTGATTAGGTTTTAAACGGTCTTCATCAAATTCAGACAATGGTTGTGAATATGGCGGATATTTAAGCGCACGCTCGTATTGAGTAGCTACCTGCTCTGCTGCTTTTGCTAAGTTGCTATTATAATCTGTTGTTACTTTTTGTTTTGGTGGTGATTTAGCGGGTAAGTGTGCAGTGGTTGCTTGAATGTTTAATTTACTCTCAGCGGTTAAAGGCTGTTTTATCTTAACAACAGCGACTTCAACTTTAGCCTCTTCTTGAGAGGGCCAAACTAATAAAGCCAATACAGCCATTATTGAAACGACTACTAGGATTTTTTTTATCATTAATAGCTCAATCCTTATAAAAAGTGCAGCTTAATTAAGCTGCACATTTAACGTTTATGGGATCACATTATAAATTAATGCAGAAGCACTCGTTGTGTTTGAGTTTTTAATATAACGGTAGTTCTTTTTCCAAAACCACGACCCTGTTGTTTGATCAAATGTATTAAAGCCAACATTTTGTCCGTCGACATTAATGTTATTCATAGCAATGGTTACATTACCTTTACGCTGAGCATTATGAATTTCATTATGGCTGTAGCTGGCACTCATCATCATAGGGTAATGGTTAGGCATAAAACTATTTACCGCATCACTTTGTGATTTTAATCGACCATCAGTATCAATACTGCTGCTACAGCTACCAAATGATCGTGCTGAGCTTGCACCACATGATGAGTGCGACGCAACAACCGAATCATCATTACCTTTTAAAAATGCGCCTGTGATCCCTAAGTATTCATTACCGTCGGCAACAAAACGTAAACGAGGTGTACGCGCATCTGGAAATGGAGATATTTTACGCGCATTATTTACTTTTAAATCGTGTAACACGCCAACCGCTTCGGTAACATCGCTTCCTAGCCACCATCTAAGTGCTGCATCTATAGCAAAATTCCACGATGCACCTGTAAGTGCGCTTACAGCAACATCAGCAAGTTCACTACCGCCACCAGCACCGGCTAAATCAAATGTAGCAACAATATTGAGTGGAGAAAGCCCTGCGTTTTCTAACCAGTTTGCTTGGTTATCAATAATATGGCGAGCAATTAAATCCCCAGTAGAGTGTGTCACTAATACACAGCCATCAGCACATAAGTTTGAGCGAGATAACTGCTTTAATTTAGGCCAAACCCAATCTGTTGCTATTTTACCTTCAACACGCTCGTAGGCAGGCCAATCAATTCGTTCATCTGCTCGGTTATTCCAATACGACTGCCAATATGTTTCGCCATCATTTACAACGTCGCTACCTGATTTATTGGTTATTTGAGATACCTGCAAACCATGAATTAATATTATTTTGTGATCTTTACTTGCAGCTGAAAAACTCATTAGCATAGCAAGGCATGCGCCCAATATATGCTGAGGTTTTATCCACTTGTGTGTGTGTGTGTTGTTCATAAAATTCCTTAATGTGTGTGTTAAATATTATTTGTTAAGGTATTCATTATTAGTGTCTTTTTTTACTTATCTGCAATATTAAGCATTAGAGAAAATAACCTGACTCTACTATCAGCGAGTTATAACTCTATTTTACCTGCCTTAGGTAATGTACTTAGTTAAGCAAATTAAGTATGACTGATCAGTCCAGACAATGACCAGTATTAGGAACAAAGAACAAAAATGCAACAATTTATTATCATTTATATAAGATCAAAACAAAATTTATTTTTAATCAACAATTTAAAAATTGTCTTTTTTGGAATTATATGGTGGATTTGTAAAAATATAGCTGAGGAGTGCAATCTATTTTGCCAAGCCTAAACGTGGTTTAGCCTTGGCAAAAATTTTTAACTGACTTTATTGACCTTTAAGCTCGCTTGTAAATTGCCCTATAGCATTTACAACTTCTTGAGCACCATTTTGTATTTCACTCATAACATTGCCCGACTCTTTAGATAAAGCTAAGCCTTGCTCTGCTTTTTCTTTCCCTTTTTCGATTACATCAACCGTGTTTTGGGTTTGCGATTGATTACGCTGTACAACTTCAACAATTTCCTCTGTTGCTTTAGATGTACGTGATGCGAGTAAACGAACCTCGTCTGCTACAACGGCAAACCCCCGGCCTTGCTCACCAGCACGGGCGGCCTCAATAGCTGCATTGAGTGCAAGTAAATTAGTTTGCTCTGCAATACTACTAATGCTTTGAACAATACTCGCTATTTGTTGAGATTGTTGATCCAATGCAGAGATTTCGCTGGCCGCTTGCTCCATATTTATAGCAAGCTCTGTCATAACAGCCACGGTGTCTTTAATTACTTCAGCGCCTTGTTCTGCTTTTTTATCTGTTTGTGTTGAGGTGCTGTAGGCAATTTCGGCAGCTTGAGAAATCGCAATTTCTCGGTTTACTTGCTCCGTAATAACAGTCGCAAACTTCATTACTTTATAAAGCTTTCCGGCATCATTAGAAATAGGATTGTAAGAGGCCTCTAACCAGACAATGTTGCCATGCTTATCAACACGTTTAAATCGAGACGCTATAAACTGTCCTTGCCTGAGTTTTGACCAAAAAGCCTGATACTCTTGTGATTCAGCCTCTTCTCGTTCACAAAAAATACGGTGATGTTGGCCTAATATTTCTTTTTCTTTGTAGCCCATTGCATCTAAAAATTGCTGATTAGCCTTTAATGCATGTCCTTCTAAATCAAATTCAATAACCGCCATTGATCGGTAAATCGCCTTGATCGTGTCACTTTGCTCACGCGATGCTGAAATTGTTTTTGTTAATACAGTACAAAAAATAGAAAAATATAAAAGCTGATCTTGTTCTCCTTTTACAGGGTGAACAATTAAACGTAACCACTCTACTTGACCGTCTTGGCGAATAAATTGTAACGCGCCCCCCCAATGGCCCTCTTTTTTAATCGCTTTTTGTAAGCTTTTGTACTCGTCTGAGTGCTGGGAATGTTCAGAAATAATATCTAAAAGCGGAGTATTAATAATATGATTTTCACGATAGCCCAGCATATTAAGGAGCTGCTCGTTTGCGTGGGAAATTCGTCCGTCATAAAGAATATTAATTACTAGCATTTCACGATTAAGGCCTTCCCATACTTGTTGTAGTGGGTAAAGCTCTGCTTTTAAAGATGCTATTTCGTTTTGTTTACTATTAGAAAAAAACATTAATATCCTTACTAATACTCGAGGTATGAAATTTATAAATGCAGAGGCTAATTTATCTACGTGATAAATGAAATTTGCCCTAGCGTTAAATAATTTGCTTAAAGTTCAACCAAAACCAAGACTTTTACATGGTAAAGTAAATACTTAACACACATTTGGGACCATTTATTACTTTAATATAGCCTACATATAAGTCAAACTTTACAACGGGCTATTTTACTAAAATCACTGTTTAAGCCCCATTTACGCTTTTAAATGCAGTAATAGTGCAGGTAATAACGTTTCTATGCACTGGGCGTTTTCTTTATATTGGTGACTTATACGTACCCAACCGTCTGTTCCCATTATTTGTAGCGAGGTTATTTCTACGCTATCGATGTTTTCGTATTGAGTGCACCACAGCCCTTTTACTCTAAATATGCCAGAACTTGTAGTAATGCGATTTATTGTAAATGAGGTTTTCATAAGGTTATTTCACTTGTAACCGCTCATATAAACCAGATGAGCGCGATACAGTTTTATTCATTGCTAACTGCAGTACCTTTTTATCGGCAACTAACTCAAAAGTATGTTTAGCACGGGTAATTCCGGTATAAACAAGCTGGCGATTAACCCCAACACTTGCCTGCTGTAGTGGCGGTAAAACCATTGCGGTATAGCTAAATTCTGACCCTTGAGACTTATGTATTGTCATTGCAAACACCTTGTCGTGGGCGGGTAAACGGGCTGGTGAAAATGCACGTGTGCTGCCCTGCTCGTCAATAAATATAGCCTTAAGCTGCCCAGCTTCATCATTCATTAAAATACCAATATCGCCATTAAAGAGCTTTAATTGGTAATCGTTTTGGCTAACCATTATGGGCATACCACTATAGTGGCGCTGGTTTGGGTTTACGTTTATTAATCCTTGTTGCTGCAGGGTGCGTTCGATGCGTTGATTCAAATTATTAACGCCGTAGTCTCCCTCTTTTACTGCTGCCAGTAATTGATAACCTGCAAACGCAGCATGCACTTTGGCTACACTCTCACCTTGGGCAATTAAATTTAAATAATGTGCATAATGTTTGGCTGCTCGATTTACTAGGTTTTCTATTGGTTTACCTATAAAGTCGTAATCCAAAATAACATCACTGAAACGCCCTTCAACACTTTCCTGCTCTACATAATTTAATAAGCCACTATTATTTGTATTAACTGCCAATGCCAGTTGCCCTATGCCACTTTTAGCGTCAAAGCGGTAACTGCGTTGTAAAAAGGCAATGCAATCGGCTAGTTTAAATAGGCTATTTCCCTGTGATATTAATGTAGGCTGATCATTAAAACAAAGCGCATTTAATTCATCACACCGCTGCTTTGAGTAGTTAGGTGTGCGCCCAAGTGCTAGCCCTTGGCACAAATCGCTCATAACGCTGCCTGTATCAACCGAGGCAAGCTGGTCTTTATCACCAAGCAGTATTAATCGAGCATGAGCAGGCAAAGCTTCAATTAATTTCGCCATTAGCGATAAATCCACCATGCTTGCTTCATCAATAATTAACACATCTAGGTGCAGAGGATTGCTTTGAGTGTGTCTAAATTTATTAGTAAAAGGTTTTACCCCCAATAAGCGATGAATAGTTTGCGCAGTATCAGGGATCAGCGCTTTTATATCGTTGGGTATACTACTTAGCTGATTTTTAGCCCCTAAAATAGACTCACTTAGCCTTGCCGCAGCTTTACCCGTCGGTGCCACCAGCTTTATGCTTAATGGCGCTACTTTGTAAAGCGATTGCAATATAGCCAGCAACTTAGTTACTGTGGTTGTTTTACCTGTTCCTGGCCCACCGGTTATTACGCTAAACCCTTTAGTTGCTGCAATGGCGCACGCCACTTTTTGCCAGTCAACGTCGGCCACGGGGGGCTCTGGGAAATAATGTTGCAATAAAACAGTAAGAGTTTGACTATCAATATTAAGCGCTCGCTCACTCATGCCTAATAGCCGCTCTGCAAGTAGGTGCTCATAAGCTGCCAAACGCGAAAAATAAAGGCGTTGGTCAAATAACTGAAGTGGTTTGGCATCCCCAACGCTTTGATGATTTTGTAAATAGGTTAACGCGGTTTGTTGGTTAAACCCTTGCACAAATGGGCTATACGTAGTGGGAATATTCCCTTCAACTTTATTAAAGTCGCTTTGACGTAAATTAAACGGATTGGCCCAATCTATGGTGTTTAATGTTAAGCAACTGTGCTGGCTTTGTTGAGCTATACATAACAATAATACAATATAAAACAACTCATTATGTGTTGTTTTATCCGTATTTGAGAGTAACTGAGCAAGTTTTACATCAACGACGCGTATTCTATTTTCGCCCAGTAAATAGTCCAGTAACGACACTTCAGTAACCACGCTATTAGGTACTGCCTGTTGCTCATACGCTAAAGGCGCCTGTTCAACGTCGTCTTCTAGCGCGTCAAATAAACCCGGCTGTTGATTTAACTCACTCATAGCATGGCTCCTTGGCTAAATAAGCCATCTAAGATAGTTACTTGCTCTAGTGTCAATTGATTAAAGAAAACACCTTGCCCTGCTGGCATGCCACGTAAAAAGGTGTAATACACGCCCCCTAAGTGACGCTCAATTGAGTAGTCACTAATGCGTTGCTTTAATAGCCTATGCAGCGCTACGGTATATATTAAATACTGTAAATGGTATTGATGGCTGCTCATGGCTTGCTCTAGCTGCTCGGGTTCATAATCTTTAGGCGTATTACCTAAGTAATTAGATTTATAATCTAAAATATAATATTTCCCTTGGTAGCAAAATATTAAATCTACAAAGCCTTTTAAAAGCCCTTTAACATGAGAAAAATCCAGCTTACTTTGCACAAAGCCAAAGTGTTTAATTAGCACTTCGTTAAGCTTGGGGGCACTTAAACTAGTCAGGGGTAAATTAAACTCCATTTCGACTAAGCAGTCACTGGGCGCTAGCTTACTTAAACTTAAATCAGTTTGAACATTCAATGGGCAATTTAGTACATCGAGCACCCACTGCTGGGCAATTGGCTGCCATGTGTCGCTAATGTGATATTTTTCAAAGGCCCGTTTAATTACCTGTGACAAATTTTGTTCGCTGTTTGTGGGGTGAACAACTGGACTTGTAAAATCAATTTGTTCAAAAATTTCGTGTAAACAGCTTCCTGGCTTTGCCCCTTTAGGAAAACTAAAAGGTGAAGGGAGTTCGTCTTGTTGAACGGCAAACTCGTCTTTCTCGTGATCTTCATCGCTTCGCCCTGGGGCTAATTCATCGCTGTGCTTTTTAAAACTCAATGCACTAAAGCTGGTTGCACGCCAATCTCGTTCTATGTGCGCCTTACTATTGTTTACACTCAGAATTTGCTGAGCAGCCTCGGTATTAACAAACTGTAAGGTTCCCTGTTGGCGTAATTCTTCAGAGGTAAATTGCTGATAACACATAAATGTGTGCTTGTCGCAAAACTCACTTAAATGTGTTCGCCATATTTGACTGCTTGAAATTTCGAGCTCTGAGAACAGCACATGCCCAAGCGCACTACTTTGAATTGCTAACCGACTACTTTGCCCTTGCCCTATGTTATAAACACCCAGCGCACAAAAATGCACTGCACGCGTAAGCGCTACATACAATAAACGTAAATCTTCGGCTAAGCGCTCTTTTTCAGCTTGCTGGAGTGCGTCTTCATTCTTACTTAAATCATAAATAAGTTTGCCATTTTTATGATAAAGCGCTTCTTTAGTTTCACGATAACCACTGGCAAACGGCATAAATACCAATGGATATTCGAGCCCTTTTGAAGCATGCATTGTCACAATCTTAACTAAGTTTGCATCACTTTCTAAACGTACCTGTACGGTTTCGCCATCTTGTTGACTCACCTTTTGCGCAAACCATCGCAGCAAGCGTAATGTGCCTTCAAGCTCAATTTGCTTTTGCTGTAATATTTCACCAAGGTGCCTAAAGTCGGTAAGCCACCGCTCCACGTTGTAGCCTAAACCTTGCCATTTAGCACTTAACTGATTATGACTTAGCAATCGCTCAAGCATGGCCATTGCACCTTGCTTATGCCAAATATGGCTAAGCTGAGCAAAAAAGTTTAAGTGCTCTTGCCAAGCGTTTTCGTTATCGGCAAGTGCGTATACATCGTTATAACTTAAACAAAATAACGGTCCTGCGAGCACACCACGAAGTAATGACTCGTCATATTGACCATGTAATGCAGTTAAAAAATTAAGTAAATGATGGCTCAACTCTTGGCTAAACACGCTGTCGCGGGATAGATACACACTGGCAATTTTAGCCTCGCTCAAAGCCTTTTTCATTATTTGCGCTTCAACGCGGTCACGCACCAAAATACATATGTCTGCCGCACTTATTGGCGTTTTACCTATGCACGCTGTGCCTTGTTTAGCGTGTTCTAATAAAGTGACTATTTTATTCGCAAAGTAAGTGGCTAGGTGTGCTTGCCCTAATCCTTTACTGGTGGGTTTATTTTTTTCATCGGCGGCTTCATCTACAAACACATTAAATTCAAAGGCGTTGGCCGGTTTACCATCAATTAAAAACGATTCATCTGCTTTTTTACCCTTAGCGCTCACTTTGTTAAACGGGATAACATCGTTATAAATAAAACTGTTGTCGTGTTTGCTAAATAAACTATTTACGCTGTTTACTATATCGCTGCTTGAGCGAAAATTTGTGCCCAGTGTAAATTGTTGAGGCTCGTCTACCGCCTTTTTTGCGCCTATATACGTAAATATATCTGCGCCTCTAAAACCGTAAATAGCTTGTTTAGGATCGCCTATCATGGCAAGTGTAGTATTGGCTTGGCCATAAATGTGACTAAAAATACCATACTGAATCGGATCGGTGTCTTGAAACTCATCTATCATAGCAACCGGAAATAACTGCGCAATCTTTTGCGCAAGCACATCACCTTGCTCATTATTAAGTGCAGTGTATAAATTAGTGAGTAAGTCGTCGGGGGTGATCACACTTTGCTCTTGCTTGCGCTTAACAATGGCTGATTTTACCCAGCGTGCAGCTTCTTGTACCAACGCTATTTTTAAACCTTGGTTCATGGTGTTGTTAAGCGCTGATAAGGTGTCAAACTGACTTAATAACGGATGCGTAAACAAAGGCTGATTTTTTTTATAGTTAGTGGTGTCACTTAAGTTCTCGGTACTCCATATTTCAAACGAATACTTATTGGTACCAAACTCAAAAAACACGTCACCGCTTGCACAAAATGCATCAAGCGCTGCAAGGCTTGCTTTGCGAGCGGGGGTTTTAGCACCACTTAGGCCGGAGCCTTTAATAGCATCAGTAAATCCGTGTTCTTGGCAATCTTTTTTAAACTGTGGGATGAGAGCTAGGTATTCATCACGAGCTTGCCATACATCATCTAAGTTTATTTGCGGTGTTATGTGCGCATTGGCTTTATTTAAAATACTGGCTACTTGTGAAAATAAAGACTCGGGTGCTGCAAATACATCTAAAATAGCATCGGTTCTTTCTTCACTCAGTGGATAAACAAACGAACGCCAGAAGTCTTTTATTGTTTCGAGCAGTATGTCGCGCTCGTCTAAAATAAACTCTAAATTAAATGCCACACCTGATTCAAACGCATGTTGCTTTAACATTCGCTGACAAAAGCCATGAATCGTAAATATAGCGGCTTCATCCATCGATTTTGCGGCAGCGTCCAGTAAATCAAAGGCTCTGTGTTTGTCATCTACTGCGGCAATTACGCCTTCAATTAACTCATCGTTTGGGGTTTGCCCAAGTAATGCATCTCTGGCTGCAATAATACGGTTACGCACACGGTCTTTAATTTCTTGAGTAGCAGCGTCGGTAAACGTTACTACCAAAATCTGTTCTACGCTTAAAGGAGCATTAAGCTCACCCGGTATTTGCATGCCAAGTAAATAGCGTAAATATAACCCGGTAATAGTATACGTTTTACCCGTACCGGCACTGGCTTCTATTAAACTTTGCCCTTTGAGTGGCATAGTAAGTGGATTAAGCGCTTGCATGGTCGCTCTCCTTGGCATGCTCATATAACGGCGTAAGTAGCTTTTCGCTCCAGCTAATAAACTCGTCTTGGCAGTCGTTAAGTGATTGCACCGTTAATCTAATGTAGGGGTTTTCACCTTCACCTCGGCCTATGTATTGCGGACTAAACTTATTCATCGCTTTTGCCATATCGCCACCCGTTTTTATGTATTCGTAACCACTTACCGGATAAAACGCCACAGGCTCTTTACGCAGTGCTTTGTATAATTCAAACCAATCTGCCAAAATTAAATCAGCGTCGGCTTTGCCCATAGGCGCAAAGCTAATTTGTTTATCAAGCCCAAGTAATAACGTTTCGAGGTTATACCCCAAACTTTGTGCCACAAGGTGATAAATAAAGCCCCTAATCATGTCTTTGGCTTTAATACTGGCGCTGCGGTAAAACACCTGCTTTTGCATAAAAATATGGTTAAGCCAGCCCTGAATTTGTGTTCCTTGAATATTAAACGACACCTCTATAGGCTCACTTTTACCCGCTTTTATTTGCTCTTTCACCTGCCCTGCAAGCGCGTCAACGCGGTGTTGCATGCTTTGTAAAACTAAATTTCCCACATTCGCTTGCGGTAACTCGCCGCGTTGCAAAATTTGCTCAGTACTCATTGGCGTATCGTTAATGGTGGCTTCTAATATTTCGTCTAAATAAAAGTAACGGCGCAGCGCATCAATACTAAATGGCTCTTCATCTTTTGCTACTTCGTTAAATTGCGGCAAACGTAAACCCAAGGTTTGATTGTAAAAACTCTCTTGTGCGCTGCAAACACTGCGTATAAATACATCAAGCTCTAACTGTTCAGGTGGTTTTACATCAAGTGCGGTAACTGGTTCTGGAAATATGGGCTCATTTGGCAACCAAATTGGGTTATAACTGTGATCATTAAGCACGGTACTATTTTTATTATCTTGGTAGTAGTGGCTATTAAAGGGTTGCAAGTGTTGCTGGCTAATCAAACATGCCGGTAATGCTTTAGATGAGTCGTCACCCAGCGTAAAACTACGCCCTATGTATTCTAATAACTCGCTCACCAGGGTTGATGGCATACGGGGTTGGTTATCAAAGCAGGAGCGGCCAATATAGCTCATGTAAAGATTTTCACGAGCACTAAGTAGCGCTTCTAAAAATAGGTAACGGTCATCTAATTTTCGTGATCGGTCACCTTTTTGTTTTTTAGAGTGTGGTACTAAATCAAACCCAATAGGCTGCACATTACGTGGGTAGTCAGCGTCGTTTAAACCTAGCATGCACACTACTTTAAATGGCACGGCGCGCATGGGCATAAGCGTACAAAAATTTACTTGCCCCACTAAAAATCGCTGACCGACGCCTTTTTCTTGTATACCCTGTTTTATTAAATAGCTAACTATGCGCTGCGACACCGCTTGATTGTAGTCGCCGTTATCGTGGTGCTTTTGAATATCTTCTAGCACTTTTTGCAGCACTAATAAATCCCAACTGTCGTCGCTTTCACTCTCGTAAACAGCGCCAAGTAGCTCGCTTAAAATTTTCGCCTTATTAGTGAGGGTGTCGTCGGGAGTAAGCTTGGCTTTAAAGTTTTGAAGCACATCGATAAAGTCTACCAGCTTATTAAGCGTATCAAGCGCCATTCCTTCTACTTCGTCGGCGCTATAAATACCATTAAATGGGCATTGCTCGTCGCGCATGGCAATACCCAGTAATAAACGGTTTAAACCATGCTGCCATGTATTTAGTTCAATGGCGGGTAAATCAAAACTGTGTTTATGTTCGGCATTGATGCCCCATTTAACACCTACGCGTTCAAGCCAGTATTGTATTTGTTCGTACTCGTGCGCTTCAAGGCCAAACTTTTCGGCTATTTGGGTTACTTGTAGTAAATCTAAAATATCTGATACGCCAAACCGCGAGAACGGTAAGTTAGCTAAGCTGGAAAACGAGCTTAGTACTGGTTTTTCTTGCTCTATGGCTAAATCAGCTAACGCGTAGGGAATATAGCGGCTGCCTTGCGCACCACCAAATACAGCCTCTATATAGGGGCTGTATGTGCCTACATCGGGCATCATTACAATAATGTCTTTTGGGGTAAGCGCAGGGTTTTGGTTAAATAAATTAAGTAAGTAGTCGTGTAATCGCTCAACTTCTCTAAGCGGTGTATGGCAGTCACTAAGGGTAATACTGGTATCGTTTGCACTTACTGGTAATTTACCTTCATCGTTTATAAACCATTCTTTGTTATCGGTAAGCGACTCCCCTTTAAACGCAAGCTGATAAATTTCGCTTTGTACTTGCCCAAGTAATGTAGTGTCAAAAGCATCTATAAAGCCATCAATCCAACGGGCATCAAGTTGCACTAGCTGTTCAAAATAATCGCGACCTAACTTCCCCCACGACGATAAAAGTGGGTTACCTATAAAGTAATAGTCTTCATCTGGGTTAGATTGTTTTTTTTGTTGCGCTTCCACCAGCGGCATTTTGGCGTATTTAGCATTTATTTTGGCCGCTGTTTTTTCGTCGATTATGTCACCCCAGTAATGCTCACTCGGGTTAAAAAAGAATAAAAACACCTCTGTTTTTTTGCTCAATGCTTCAAACACATCAAGCTGAGAATTGGCAATGGCTGATATACCAAATAAACTAATGCGTTTGGGTAATAAGCTGTTGTCCATATTTTCCAACGCAGCAAGTAATTGCCCCTGCATATTTGCGCGGTGAAATTGGCTTTGGCCTAGCGCTTTGCTTAATTTTACAATTCGGCGCCATAAATCAGGCTGCCATGGTGCAATGGTGACATCTACGTCATCAAGTTCATCATTGCCGCTATCCCATGTTGCTATCCAGTGCGGTCGATACATTAGGTATTGATCGTACACATCGGCTATTTTTTCACATAGAGCAAAGGTTTTTTGGCCATCAATATCGCCCTCTAAGTAGGTTTTTAGGGGTAAATAAAGCGGTTCGTCAATACAAGTGGGTAAAATTGAAAATAATTTCCATGCAAGGTTAGGTTTGTTAAAGGCCGACTCTTTAGGCACGTTAGGTAATAGCTGCTGATATAGTTGCCAAATAAAACTCGATGGCAACGGAAAATTAACCTGTGCAGCCACACCTAAATGCTCGCTCAAGCCAATTTTTAGCCACTGCGACATACCCGGAGATTGCACCAGCACCACTTCTTTATCGAACGGGCTTTGCAATGGGCTTACCTTTAACAGTTGATGAAACTGAGCTTGCAGGGCTTCCATACGGTTTGATTGAATAATATTGAGCATACGACACTGTCCTTACTTGAAGTAAAACCAGTGTAAGATATTTTCAATTATAGGGGTAGCAATAAGGGGAAAATGACGTTAATAAAACAGCAAGTTAGAAGATAGTTAAACAAAAAATAAACGCACAGAACTTACTTTAATCACTTTTTAATCACTGTGCGTTTATTATTTATATCGCGCTCTTATTTATAAGGGCTAATACTTGAAAGGCCAAAGTTACTTTGCATAATGACCTTGCCGTCAATGCCTTTGAGTTTTAATGAGATAGCTGGGTCAGCTTGTTTCCAATCAATGCTTAAATCACCATAGTTTACATTGTGCGTATAATTGCCCACGCGATGCTTATTTGGGCTGACGTCTTTCCATTTTTCAGTCAAACCTGAGCTGGTCATTTCAATAAGCGGATAATCTAGGTTTTGATTGTATTTAGATATTTCCCCCCAATGCGTATCGCCACTAATGATCACCACGCCATTTACTTTATGTTTTTTAATTAACGTAAATAAACGATTTCGATCCTCTGGAAAGTTTGCCCATGACTCCCAGCCTGTAAAATCAGGCAATAACTGCAAACTTGATGCTATAAGCTTAATAGCAGCAGGTTTTTTAAGCTCGCGCTCGAGCCACTGCCATTGCGCTTCACCTAGCATTGATGCGCCTTTTAATTCTGTTGGGCTATAAGGGCCTTGGTTGTTTAATTTACGCTTGGTGTAATATTCAAGCTCGCTTACATGATTAAGTGTGTCACGGTTCCAACGTAAATCGGGCATAATCACTTGCACCGTTTGCTCGCCTTCACCATACATATACGAGGTATAAATACCGTCTGAGCGTGTTCTACGCTCTGTGTTTTTAGGCTCGCCCCAAAAGTCGAGCATAATTTGTCGCGATTCTTCTTTATGAGGGTATTCTTTTCCGGCATCGTTTTGACCAAAGTCGTGATCGTCCCACATTGCAATTATAGGTGTGTTTTCTTTTAGGGTTTTAAAGCCGGGTTTTGCACCTAGTTTTTGATATTTATCAGCAAGCACTGACATGTCATTGGTGTCGCCGTAAATATTGTCGCCTAAAAATATAAATAGATCGCCCTGCTCTTTATTTATGGTGTCGAATATTGGGATGTCTTTGTCTTGATGCCCGCACGAGCCAAACAATATTTTTGATGGTGCAGCCATCGCGCTTGCACTAACAACCAACGCAAGCGTTGAATATAAAATAGGGTTTAATAACATTTTCATTTTAAAATCTCTTTAATAGCGGGTGCCATATTGGGGTTAATTATATGTGGTTGCTGACCAAGTGCCGCAAGCACCGTAGCGGCAATTTGCGCTTGTTTAACATTTTTAATTTTTATTAGGCCATTTCCTTTAATGGCAGGGCCAATTGCACCAAGCCAAATATGCTCCGAACCAACAATTCCCTCTGGGAATGCCCTTTTACCTTGCGGTGAATTGGCTAAGGCCTGTTTAGAGCTATGGTGTTGCCAATCGCTTGCATGACTCCCTCGGCCGTGATCAGTAGTAATAATAAGCGTTGTTTTGTTTTTATAACCTGGGGTACTTTGAATGGTTTGCCATAAGTCTTTTAAAAATGCATCGCTTTGTTTCGCTGATTTTAAGTAAGCATCGTAATGACCATCGTGGGCAAAATCATCAGTTTCACCTAAGCTAATTACCAGCAACTTCGGTTGTTTAGCCAACATGTAGGCTTTAGCAAAACGGTAGGTAAAACTGTCTAATCGAACATTTGTCCACGGACTGGGGATTTCTTTTTGCAGTGCATTTAAAAGTGGGGCATCTGCAAATAAATCCTCTGCAATAGGCATAAACCCTGCATTTACATATACGTTACTGCGCTTGGTGTTTACAATGTATGGAAACACATCCCAGCTACCAAATAACGCGGTGCTGTTTTTAAATTCAGCTTGCGCGTCTAAACGCTCTAAAATAGTTTTATTTGGGTTATACACTTTATCGTTACTGTTAATATTTTCATCTACTTCGCCACTTAAGATTTCGTTATAACCGGGATACGAAAAATACCACGGATTACTAACCGACATTGTAGATCCCTTTGTTCTGTCGCCAATAATTACACCTTGTTTAGCTACTACTTGCGTTAAAAAAGGCATTAATAATTGCTGACGCTTGTGTGGATTTTCATCCCAAAACTCATTACTTAAATCGCTCGGCTGTTTAACAAAGTCTTTATTACTAATAAGGTTTTTATCAGCACCACTAAATACTTCTTGCCAGCGCACGCCATCAAGGGTCACAAGCACAACGTTTGCGTCACTCGCACACACAGAGCTGGCAAATAAAATAAAGCTCGCCAATAATACTTTTAATATTTTATGCATGAATTTTTCACCTCACGTTAAATAAAAAGCCCATCAAAGTGACGGGCTTTTATTTACGTAATTGATTGCTTAAAACGTAGCTGTAAAGGTAACTGCCGCAGTGCGAGGCGAGCCTATAAAGTAAGTTGAACCATTACCTGTGCCGCCGGCTAAGTAGCTTTCATCTGTTACGTTATAAACAACAAAAGCAATATCGATAGCTTTAAATGGCCCTGCATCAACTTGTGTTGCGTAACCCGCATTTAAATCAAGAACAGTGTAGCTATCTACGTCGCCACGCTCACCGGTATATTTAGCCGACAAACCAAAGCGAAAATCGCCACTGTAATAATCGGTAGAAAGCACAAATAAGTCATCTACTGAGTCTATAACCTTATCACCCGCTTCAAAACCTGGCGCATCACCTTTGTACTCTGAGTTATTATTTGTATACGAGCTGTAAAAACTCCACTCAGGGCTAAGCATGTAGCTTGCTGAAAGCTCTAGCCCTTGTGATTCAATACCGCCTACATTTAAGTAAGAGCCGTTAGTACCAATGGTATAGTCAATGCCGCCAGTATCACTGCCAGGTGCAATAAAGGTAATACGGTTATCAAACTCAATTGAATAAGCTGTAGCAGTGAGTTTAAGAGCATCATTTTGGTAACGAACACCTAAGTCAATATTTTCAGCTGTTTCTGGTTCAATGGCTGATAAATCAGAGCTGTCGCGCTCAAGCACACCATCTTTTATAGCTGCAAAATTTTCGCTATAACTAGTAAATAGCTCTGTTGAGTTATTCAACTGGTACACAATACCCCCACTAAACAGTATATCTGAGTCACTGTTTACTTTTGCAGTTGTTGCATTTTGGTAATGGTCGAACTTTTCAATATCAACGAGGTATTTTTTGACACCTACGTTAAGCGTTAAATCGCCAAATGCCATTGAATCTTGTGCGTACCATTTTAGCGTATCGGCTTCAAAGGTATTTTTATATTGAGTCCAGTAAGGCGTGCTGTCGTAGTGGTGATAAATACGTGCATCTATCACTTTGTGCCAATCGCGCGATTCGTCGCGGTCACTTTGTTCATACCAAAAGCCCGCTTCTATATCGTGCATACCAAATGTAGCGGCATAATGGGCTGTTACGCCTAAGCGATCTTTATTGTAATGAGTATGACGATACGACATAACCGGTGTTGCACCTGCATCGTAACACGCAGGGTTTAACCCCGGGCCAGATTCCCATGGCCAGCTTAAGCTAGCTGTACAATCTGCGTTGGGTGCAAGCGGATTACCTTCACTGTCGGTAAAACCGTAAGACCCTGCATTTGAGCCACCTTCGGTTGTTGGGTTACCATTTTCATCAACTGGGGTTGTTAGGTAAGGTGGGATCCAATCGCCACGTCCTGAATTTTTATGATAATAAGGGCTAACAGTAAGTAATGACGTTGGTGAAATAGCGTATTCAAACTTTAAATATGCTAACGTATTTTCGCGAAGTGTACCCCAACCTTCTGCAAACATTTGGTCAAAATGCGGCACACCCGTCCAATTCCACGTTAGTTGATCCCAGTCTGGTGTTTGCTCAAATTGGGCTAGACTCACGCTATTGTAATTTGTTTCGCTTACGTCATCGTATGATATACGCCCGGTAATGGTTAAATCCGTTAACGTAGTAACAAATTTAGCTTCAGCGTGTTGGTTATCTTTACCACCATTGCTACCCGAACCAATCCAACGGCTAGTATCAGTTTGTGAGTAACTAACGTAAGCTTGGGTGTTATCAAATAATGTACCCGTTTCGTGTTTTAAGTAATATCGTGTAGCATCGTGACTGCCCGATGTGTAAGCAAAAGTAGTGCTTTTTTCAAGGCTTGGTGCTTTACTGACAAAGTTAAATGTACCACCAAGTGCTTCAAGTGAAGCCGATTTAATATCAGACGTGCCTTGACCTACTTCAACGGTTGCAAGGTTTTCAGAGTCTAAGTAGCGATTTGCTTTTGCACCGCCGCCATAATTAGAGCCACCATTAGGAATACCATCAACTGTCATACCTAACTGTTGCTGATTCCCGTCAATACTAAAACCACGCATCGTAATTGTGGTAGACCAATCGTCACCGCCAAATGCGTCGCCTTCATTTATGCTAATGCCTGGCAAATTATCAATGACTGACAACACACTTGAAACCGTGCTTTGCTGCTCTAACATGGCTGGTTCAATCACATTATTAGCGTAACTAGTTGGCTTTGCCACAACCGTTACTTCTTCAATAGTCGTGTCGTTAGCATAAGCAGAAGTTGATACCGCCATGGCAATGGCCATGCTCAAAATCGATTTACTTTTTAAAGCGTACATTGTTGTCCCGTTTGATTTTATTAATGGTTTATTATGAAAACGGGCACAGTATGATTTTTAAATATGACAATAAAGGTTTGTTTTATTGACATAAAGATTAAACAAATATGAGAAAATAATGGCGAAAATATGTAAAAAAAAAGACACTTAATAAAGCTATTAAGTGTCTTTTTTTATTTAATTGCTAAACGTTATTTAAGCTCAGCAAGCATCTCGTCGCTGTAAGGCACTAACTCTTCGCCGTTTGTTACTTTGCTAATGTAATCAGGGTTTGCAATTAGCGGGCGGCCAATCGCAATTAAATCAAACTTACCTTCATTAATTGCATCTTTAGCTGACTCAAAGCTGTAGCTACCAACACCAACAAGTACTCCTTTGTATCCCGCACGTAAAAACGCTGATGTAGTTTTGCCTTCTAGCGATTCGAATGTTGTGCTGTCGTCAAAAATACCACCGTGCAAGTAAGCAAGGTTTCGTTTTTCAAGTTCAGGTAGTAAGTAGTCAAATACCGCTTTGTCACGGTTATCTTCACTCATATTAAAGTAGGCGCCAGGTGTTACACGCAGTGCTGTACGCTCGTTACCTACTGCAGCAATAACTGCATCGGTAACCTCAAGTGCAAAGCGAGCCATGTTTTGCGGTGTTTGGCCGTACTCGTCTTCACGTACATTGGCTTCATAATGTAAAAATTGATCAATTAAGTAGCCGTTTGCGCCATGAATTTCTACACCGTCAAAACCGGCTTCAATTGCGTTTTCGGCGGCTTTGGCAAAATCTGCAATTAACGATTTAATATCATCAATGGTTGCCGCTTTTGGTGTTATATAAGTCAGCTCGCGCATGCGGGGCACAGAACCTTCTACGCCGATTGCTGAAGGTGCGAGTACTTCACCATCAAAAAAGTGAGGGTGCGCAACTCGGCCAACATGCCAAAGTTGAGCAAACATTTTGCCACCATTTGCATGAACAGCGTCGGTCACTTTTTTCCAACCTTGAATTTGCTCGCGTGTAAACAAACCAGGCGTAGTTGGGTAACCTTGCCCGTCTGGGCGAATAATTGTCGCTTCGCTAATAATGAGACCTGTGTCTGCGCGGCGAGCATAATACTCAACCATATCTTGCGTTGGCACTAAATTTTCGTCAGCCATACAACGTGTAAGCGGTGCCATTAATACACGATTTTTAAGTTCAATCGTGTCATTTAATCGATATGGTGTAAGTAAATCTGTGTTCATTTTATAAATCCTTGATTAAGTGTATGCATACTAAGTGCGGCCATTTAGGCAACATTCAAGATCAATTTTGAATGTTTGCTCAAAATATACTGACTAACCCATAAAACAGATCTAAATAACAAAAATAATTGTGAAGTTTTCAACACGATGTCACATAACTCGATATACTTGTACGCTATAAATATAAATTGACCGCAACAAAAGTGAGCCCATCATGACACGCGTAAATGCAACCGAAGAACACGACGTAATTTTAGGCCTTGGAGCCAAAAAGCGTCTCGCTTTTATGTTTGAAACCGTACAACAGTACAAGCAAGTATGGATTTTAAATGACGACGACGGCTGTGTAATGCTTACTAACGAAGATGACGATTGTGTGCCTGTATGGCCTACACGAGAATTTGCACAAGCATGGGCAACGGGCGACTGGGAAGGATGCACACCTAAAGCAATCCCTACTAATGACTGGTTCAGCCGATGGACACCCGGCCTTGAAGAAGACGACTTACTTATTGCCGTATTCCCGACAGAGGAAGACGACGGCACTATTTTATTTCCTGATGAATTTGAAAGGCAACTAAAAGCACCAAAGAAAAAATACTAAGTAACTAGCATAACTTTATTTAGTTTATGGACGCGGCTTTACAATAGCCGCGTTTTTTATACCTGCTTTCTAAAATTTAAATATGCCTGAGTGATTGCCTTAGCATCTTCAACTTGCGGATAGTGCCCAAGCTCAGCAAAGCCTTGTGTGCGGGCATTAGGTATTATTTTTTCATACTGTTCGAGCATGTGTTTCCCTGATATTGGGTCTTGCTCACCTGCAATCAATGTAACCGGTATATCGCTATTAATAATTGCAGTAACCCAGCGCTGCTCGTTTTGCTTTCGCTGTGTAATGTAATTAATTAGCTTTGGCATAACACGTAAACCATTATTGTGATTTAAAAGCGCCCAAAGCGTATCTATAACTACAGGTGCGGGTGGCGTGTTTGCACCAAATATGGAGGTTAAATTTTTGGCAAACTTATGCTTACTCATTAGCTTAGGGACTATCCAGCCCAGCTTTGAAAGTAACAACTTTTGTATAAATAACGGTTTATGTGCTTGAGGAAACAACCCGCCATTCAAAAAGCACACACTGTGTATATGTACTTCACTTTGATTAGCCACTTGCCTCGCTAATAGCTCTTGGGCAACGGTATCGCCATAGTCGTGGGCAAGTATATGTACATTACTTATATTTAAACGCTGTAAAAAATGTGTGTATAAATCAGCTTGCTCTGCAATTTTATAATCCGCTTTTGAAGGCTTATCCGAAAGCCCAAAACCAAGCATATCAAGTGTCACTAAAAAGTAGTGTTTACTAAGTTCATCCCACATAGCTTCCCAATCCCAGCTTGCACTTGGAAAACCGTGAATTAAAACAAGCGCGGGGTTATGTGTATTCCCTGCCGTTTTAGTAAAAATTTGATGCCCGTTTATATTTATAAATTGACCGCTTAATTGCCATTGTGAAAGTGAGTACATGTTATGAACCAAAACTTTTGTATTTAATTGTTGTAACACAATTACCCATAAACTTCGAAAAATCACCAGCAAGCTTTAACGCATAGATTAAAAGAAAGCCTTTTTCATTACAAAAATACCTATAAATACGGTATTAACTGAGAACCCACGCTAAATAAAAGTATTAAGCAACGTACTATTTAACAAAGAGTTTAGTTAATTATTAGCTTGTAACTTAACTATTAAATGCTATATTCAAAGCTCTTAGGTAATAATACAGTCTCAAAAAATACCATACAAAAGGATTGCTAAATGGCTTTGCAAAGTAGAGCTAATAAAGGGGTGCTATTAAGTACTTTACTTCAGGTTGTAATCCTCACTATAGGTATTGTTTTAACTTACTTTCAACAAATTCAGCATCAACAAACCTTAGACTCAAAAGTAACAGCTGCGCTAAATAGCAAGTTAACCAGTTTATCCGTAGGCATAAATAACAGAATGGAGTTATATCAATACGGGTTATTTGGCCTCAAAGGGTTTATACAGGGTATTGGAATAGAAAATTTAAACTACACCGCAATTAAGAGTTATTCAAACGCAAGAGATTACTCCCAAGAGTTTCCTGGTGCTAACGGCGTTGGGTACATAAAAAAAGTAACACATAACGAACTTGCCGCGTTTATAAATAAAGCACAAAGCGAACGCCCCGATAGCCTATTTAATTTTAAAACACTTTCTGAAAATAAGAATGATCATTTTGTGATCCAATATATTTTTCCTGAAAGTGGTAATAAACAAGCAATAGGGTTAGATATTGGCTCAGAAACTATTCGTAAACGTGCAGCATTAAGCGCAGTTTTTGCAAATAATGCGCAATTATCTGCACCTATTACGTTAGTCCAAGCAGATCAGAAAGCTCACCATGGTTTTTTGATTCTATTACCTATTTATAATAGTAAGATCACTCCTACATCTAACGATGAACGCCTTGAAGCACTGCATGGCTGGGCATACTCCCCTTTGCTTATAGACAATATTTTAAACTCATTATTTGATATTGATGAAAACTACTTAACCATCAGCGATCTCAACGATGCAACTGATGTGGCCTTTTTTACATACGGCAATCCAGCAAATAACACTGAATTTAAAGTATCCACGGTGACTAAAGTGATTGGTCGTGAGTGGCAAATAACGTTGCATGGCTCTTACGCGTTTGTAGAAAACCTGCATTTGCCCTATCAGTATCAAGCACTCGTGAATGGTATTTTTTTAACACTCATTGCTATGTTAGTTGTGCTTGCAATACAGTTACAATTTTTTCGAAAAGCCCAAAAAGAAAACTTAAGACGTGAAGCCGAACAAGCACATAAAAATATTCTTGAACAAGCCAATTTAAAACTAGAAACCGATGTAAAACTGCGAACTCAGCAAATAGCTGATATTAGTATGCTACAGCGTAGTATTTTAGACAGTGCTAGCTACTCTATTATAGCTACCGACATAAACGGTTTAATCACCGAGTTTAACCCTGCCGCAGAGAAGTTACTGGGCTACAAGGCATTTGATGTGGTAGGTAAAAAAACCTGTGGCATATTTCATTTAGAAACAGAACTGATAAGAAAAGCAAAACAACTAAGTATTGAGCTCAATAAAATAGTGAGTCCTGGATTTGAAACATTAATTGTAAAAGCAACCCCCACAGAACCCGATGTTAATCAATGGACCTATGTAGACTCTAAAGGCAAGCATATTCAAGTGAGCTTAAGTGTTACGTCGCTGTTGAATAACAGAGCCCAAGTTGTAGGTTTTTTAGGCATTGCGTTTGATTTAACGCAGCAAATAAAACACGAGCACGCGCTTGCTCATGCAAAAGAACTCGCAGAGCAAAGCTCTAAGACTAAATCTGAATTTTTAGCGAACATGAGCCATGAAATACGTACACCTATGAATGGTATTTTAGGTACTCTGCAGTTACTGCAAGAGCAACCGATGAATGATAAATCAACAGACTACTTAAAAAAAGCACTCTACTCTACTCGCTCATTAACCACTATTATTAACGATATACTGGATTTTTCTAAAATCGAAGCCGGTAAACTTTCTCTTGAGCAGAAGGTGTTTGAGCTGGACGAATTAATTCATCATTTAGAGTCTGATTTATTAGTACCTGCCCAAGAAAAGAATATTTATCTAAAATTTAAATCAACGATTCATCGTAAATACTGGCGTGGTGATGCTGTAAGAATAAGGCAGGTGTTTTTAAACATAATATACAACGCAATTAAGTTTACACACAAAGGAGGTGTAACGGTTGAGTTTAAACTAACTGACGATGAACAAGTTTGCGCTATTGTTTCAGACACAGGTATTGGTATTCCAAAAAATGTTGTAAACAGGCTCTTTGAGCGATTTGAACAAGCAGAGTCTTCAACCACGCGTGAATATGGTGGAACAGGGCTTGGATTGCCAATTACGAAGTCGCTAATAAACCTTATGGACGGTGACATAAAAGTAACAAGCGAAGAAGGTGTTGGTAGCCAGTTTTATGTATACCTACCGTTAGAACAAGCTGACAAAATACCAAGCACTGATAATACTGAAAATTTAGATTTTCCCGATCTAAGTAATAAAGTTATTTTGATTGCTGAAGATAATAAAATTAACCAAATAATTGTGAGCTCTTTTCTTGAGCCTACAGGTGCTAAATTAGTCATTGCTAATAATGGTTATGAAGCAATAGATTTATACAAAAAGGTATCACCTCATATAATTTTAATGGACATACAAATGCCAAAAATGGATGGCTTTGAAGCGTGTAAAGCCATAAAAAGGATAGATGCATCACAAACAGTTATTGCACTTACAGCCAATGTACTCTCTGAACAAAAGCAACTTTATGAACAGTTTTTTGATGGTTACGTATCAAAACCTATTGAAAAACAAAAACTAATAAACGCATTACATATTAAAAATAGCTAAAGCCGAAATACCTTAAAAACTGACATATTGGGTATTAAATGGTTATATAAATACTTATAAAGTATTTTTTTCAAAAGCACATAAGCAAATTAAAGGGGGAGTATGCTTAGATTATTTAGTTTATATTTATGTATATTGTTGACCCTATTGTCTTTTAGTACATTAGCTCAATCGCTCAATGATGAACAAATTAAAAAAATTGGGCCCGCTATTTGGCAACAGGTTAATATAAAGTCACCTGTTTCGGGTGAACAAATAATCAGTGCATATCAAAATAAGCAAAGCCCTCTTGTTTCTTTATCTGAAATGCGTGGACCCGCTGTTGCTAAAATACCACTGTCGACTCTGAATGAAGAACGCTGGGTTGTATTACCCCAAGCAAACTACCTAGATGGTGGTATTGCTTATTGGCAAGATACACAGGGAATTCGTTTAATTGCTGATTTTTCTCAGGGTAATTTGTCGCAGTCAGCAATTATAATGCATGGACAAGCGTTTCAATTAAACCTAGAAACAAATTCTCAAGGCGTACTGTGGCTTTATTTAAATGCACGCCATTACGCCAAACCAGTGAGTGTAACCTTTTTAGATGAGCCTACATTTATATACCAGCAGTTTTTTATAAATTCACTCAGTATAATGTCCATCACCATTATGCTCACCCTTGCCTGCATGGCATTCATTCTTTATTTAAAAACAGGTCAAAACGTTGCCTTATATTGTGCAGGTTATATTGGCTTACACGGAATTGGTTGGGCGTTTGCGGCTGGGGTTTTTGGCGTGTTTTACAGCTTTAAAAGCATAAACTCGCATTATCTTGGTATGTATATTTTTTCGTTTGCGATATCTTCAGCCAGCGCCTTTGCCTATTACTTATTTAATTTTCATACGGTTGAAAAAACACGAATAAGCCAATTTTTAAAGTGTTTTTCTTATGTTGCTTTTATTAGTGGCTTTATAAACCTAGTACTACCCTTTCATTGGGTATTTTATTTAGCACACACTTTAGCAGCAATATGGGTGGTACTAACGTTAGTGCTCGGTTTTAAAATGTTGAGCTTAAACGATTTTAGAGCAAAGTACTTTTTAACCGGTAATATTGTTTACAGCCTATCACTTGTTGTCTTTATTTTATCTCACCTTAATTTATTCGTAACGGCTTCAGCTGAACTTTGGGTGCTTGTTGCCCTCGCTATTGATTGTATTTGTATATTACTTTCATTATCCGAATGGCTGAAAATAAAGCAAAACGATTATATCAATGCCCTTGAGCAATCCCGTATTGACCCACTCACAAAAGTAGGCAATCGTTTACTACTACAAGAAAAGCTAAATTCCATAGGCCATTATTATTTAATAGGATTTATTGACTGCGATGGTATGAAATCAATAAACGATCAACTAGGGCATGCCAGTGGCGACAAACTACTTATCAATGTCACTGAATTAATTAAAAAAGAACTGGCCAACCTAGGAGATGTGTATAGAACTGGAGGCGATGAGTTTATATGTTTGTGTTGTGCTTCGTCGTTAAACGAGCTAGAAAAATTGGCAGACAACACATCTAAAGCACTTAATAAAGCGCATATTCAACTAAAGCAAACGTGGCCGCAATCTGGTTTAAGCTTTGGCATTGCTAGCAGCAGTGAGTGCACAGATTATAAAGCATGTTTTACTTTAGCTGATGAAAGAATGTATGCGGCAAAATATGCTCGTAAAAATAATACACCTACTAACCACAATACCACTCAGCAGATTTAAAGCACAAAAAAGGACGCCCAAAGGCGTCCTGATATAGAATGATGGTGGAGGAAGAGGGATTCGAACCCTCGTTAGGGATTAACCTAAACACACTTTCCAGGCGTGCGCCTTCAGCCACTCAGCCATTCCTCCACGGTGTTGCCTAGCAACAGCGCGTTATAGTATGAAATAGGTTACGCAGGTGCAAGGCCTTTTTAAATATGTACTGTTGAATGGCTATTAATCGTGCAGTTATTTACTTTTTCAATAAAAAACGGCTAAACGATAAGGCTTAGCCGTTTTTTATATCAGTCTAGTTACTTTACATTTGCTAAAATTATTTAGCCATACTCGCCGTAAAGTCTAGCATGCGGTTAAGTGACTTAAGTGCACCTTCACGCAAGTCCATATCTACAAATACCTCTTTACCTTGAGGGTCTATTAAGGCCTCCTCAATCGCTTTTAAGCCATTCATCGCCATCCACGGGCAATGTGCACAACTTTTACAAGAAGCGCCTTCACCAGCCGTAGGGGCGGCAAAGAACTCTTTCTCTGGGCATAGCTGCTGCATTTTATAAAAAATACCGCGATCAGTTGCAACAATAAACTTTTTATTCGGCATTGTTTGCGCTGCTTTAATCAGCTGGCTTGTAGATCCAACGGCGTCAGCAAGTGCAACTATTTCTGCAGGTGACTCTGGGTGAACTAAAACGCCAGCATCTGGGTGCAGTGCCTTAAACTCTTTCAATGCTTTAGTTTTAAACTCGTCGTGAACAATACATGCGCCATTCCACATGATCATATCAGCGCCGGTATTTTTTTGAATGTAGCTACCTAGGTGCTTGTCTGGGCCCCAAATAATTTTTTCGCCTTGCTCGTCTAAGTGCTCAACAATTTCAAGCGCGCACGATGAGGTTACAATCCAATCTGCACGGGCTTTAACCGCTGTAGAGGTGTTTGCATACACCACCACTTTACGATCAGGGTGCTGGTCGCAAAATGCTGAGAACTCATCAATCGGACAACCGATGTCTAGCGAGCATGTTGCTTCAAGTGTTGGCATAACAACCGTTTTGTTTGGCGTTAAAATTTTAGCAGTTTCACCCATAAAACGAACGCCTGCAACGATGATCATATCAGCGTCGTGTCTTGCACCAAAGCGCGCCATTTCTAAAGAGTCGGCAACGCAACCGCCAGTTTCTTCGGCAAGGGCTTGGATTTCTGGATCAGTATAATAATGCGCTACGAGTACCGCGTTTTTATCTTTAAGTAATTGCTTAATACGTGCTTTGTACTCGCCTTGCTCGTCGTTTGTTAACGGTGCTGGCTTTGGAGGGAAAATATAGCCTTCAGGCATAATAGTTTGCGCTAAACTCATGTTCTCGACCACTTATTTACAGTGTATAAATTACGGCGAATTATACGAGAATAAAAACATAAATAACAGCAAACTGCTTAAGCTTGTTTATAAAAAAAAGAATGGGATTTTAAAAAGAATTTAGCAGATGGTGGGTCATGATGGATTCGAACCATCGACCAATTGATTAAAAGTCAACTGCTCTACCAACTGAGCTAATGACCCGCTCTAAAATTGTACGTACTAAAAAGATAGTGTTTGCGTAGATCCGCCGATGTTCCAGTTTTTACTTACAAAGCAAAAATGGTGGGTCATGATGGATTCGAACCATCGACCAATTGATTAAAAGTCAACTGCTCTACCAACTGAGCTAATGACCCGCTCTTGGTGTTAACTAATAAATATATATTTCCATGAAAATGGTGGGTCATGATGGATTCGAACCATCGACCAATTGATTAAAAGTCAACTGCTCTACCAACTGAGCTAATGACCCGCTCAAATATAAACTTAAAAGCTTACTTGCGTGAATCCGCCGATTAGAGTTTTATAGAATGGTGGGTCATGATGGATTCGAACCATCGACCAATTGATTAAAAGTCAACTGCTCTACCAACTGAGCTAATGACCCATTCTATAATTTTTAGATTATTGAGTGCAATTAATGCTTTAGTAAATAACCACTTAAAAATAAGTGGTGGGTCATGATGGATTCGAACCATCGACCAATTGATTAAAAGTCAACTGCTCTACCAACTGAGCTAATGACCCGCTCATAAACTTATTCAATAATATAAATGCGTAAATCCGCCGATCCAGACACTTTAAAAGTGGTGGGTCATGATGGATTCGAACCATCGACCAATTGATTAAAAGTCAACTGCTCTACCAACTGAGCTAATGACCCGCTCTGGTATAACTGCTGTATTAAAGTTGTTGTAGACCATTATAAAAATGGTGGGTCATGATGGATTCGAACCATCGACCAATTGATTAAAAGTCAACTGCTCTACCAACTGAGCTAATGACCCGCTCTAATTTACAACTTTGAATACTACGTAAATCCGCCGATAAAAGACCATTTTAAAATGGTGGGTCATGATGGATTCGAACCATCGACCAATTGATTAAAAGTCAACTGCTCTACCAACTGAGCTAATGACCCGCTCTTTTTGCAACATTTTGACTGGGGTAACCATTCGTTTGCTGCGGGCGCTTATAATACTTATTTATAAAATGAGTGCAACCGAAATTGTCTCTTTTTTTAAGTTTTTATGCCTAGTTGACCAATTTTAGACCGCTTATGACAAAAAGCAGTCTAATCAAGCTGATTCAATTAATTAGACAGGCGATCTGTGGCTAATTTTGCAGCCGTTGTACTTGGGTATTGCGTAACAAGTTCGTTAAGTATTTTTAACGATTCGTCTGTCAATCCTTGCTCTTTTAAAAGCGTGCCTAATTTTAACATGGCGTCTGGCCGTTTATTTGAATTTGGATATTCGTTTACAACCACTCTAAAGTGATCAACCGCTTTAACTCCATCATTTTTAATTGTTAATAATTGACCTAACCAATAGTGTGCGTTTGACGCATACACAGATTCTGGATACGTTTTTAAGAACGTTTGAAACTCTGGAATAGCCTGGTCGTAGCGTTTATCTTTCATTATAAGTGCAACAGCACGCTCGTAAGCCTCATTCTCAGATAAATCACTGCTATATGCTTGTGAGTCATTAGGTTGTGCATAGTCGGTTGCAGGCACTGCTGCAGGCTGTGAATACGCTTGACTAACACGGTTTTCAATCTCTTGATAAAGCTCACGCTGACGCTGAAGTACTTTTTCTAGTTTATAGCTTTGCTCTTCCGTCACTCCGCGAATTTGGCTTACTTCATCTTGAAGTAAATTAAGTTGCTGTTGTAACTCGGCTTGCAAGAAATTACGCGATTGCATCATACTTTCTAACGACGCTAAGCGCTTCTCAATACTTGACTGTGAACTCGCAGCTTCTGAAACAGGAGCGGGAGCAGCCCATAACTGGGTGCTCCCGCTCAATATCATTGCTGCCAAAATAATTTTCGGCTTCATAATATCTCTTATCTTAGTAAACTAATACCGCACGGCGGTTTTTAGCGAAAGCTGATTCAGTGCGAGACTTAACCATTGGTTTTTCTTCACCGTAACTCACTACTGACATTTGGCTAGCTGATACACCTAAGCTTAGCAGGTATTTTTCAACTGACTGACCACGGTTTTCACCTAGTGCAATATTGTACTCTGGCGTGCCACGCTCATCTGCATGGCCTTCAATTAATACTTTAACCGATGGGTTTTTTACTAAAAAGTCAGCATGTGCGCGAAGTAAATCAGCATATTTGCTTTCAATTGTCGCTTTATCAAAATCAAAGTAGATTACTTGCTCTTGACGAAGTGCTTCGTATTTTTGACGAAGTTGTTCTTCAGCACGTTCTTCAGGCGAAATTGTTGCTACTTCAACTGTATCGTTGCTAGTTGTTTGCTCAACAGCAGGTTGATTAGATTGGTTTGCAGCACCCTCGTCGATATCTGAAGACGAGCTACAAGCTGCTAATGTCATTACTGGCACAGCAATTAGCAGGCCTTTAAGTATTTTATTAAGTTGCATTGAGTAGATTCCTATTTTGAGTAAACCAGTAACATTACTGTAAATATGGCGACCAAGCTGGCGCCTTTACTTGTCCGTCTAGCACAGGTAATCGTGCTTTAAAGCGGCCGTCCATCGATACTAACGCCAGTACCTGTTTGTTATTATGGAGCGTGCTGTATATTATCATCGAGCCATTTGGCGCTATACTCGGTGATTCATCTAAGCGAGTTCGCGTTAATACTTGAAACGCGCCAGAAGCTAGCTCTTTTTTAGCAAGATGGTACTTACCGTTCGTACGATTAACCATCACTAATTCTTTACTGTCAGGCGTAACTGACCCTGCAAGATTCATATCGCCATCAAACGTTAGGCGCTTTGATCTGCCAGTTTTTAAATTTAACTTATAAATCTGAGCATTACCACCCCTTTCCGAGGTAAACACTATATCTTGACCATTTGGGTACCAAGATGGTTCAGTATCTATGCTACGGTGGTTTGTTAGGCGTGTTTCTTTACGCGTTGCCAGGTTTAGTAAATAAATTTCCGTTGCACCTGTTTTATCTTTTGAAAGGACTAATAGAAGCTCTTTACCATCAGGTGAAAACTGCGGAGCACCATTAATCCCACGATAGCTGGCTACCACTTCTCGCTTACCTGTATATAAGTCTTGGATATATATTTGGCTTTGACGATTTTCAAACGTTACATAAGCAAGCTTGGTACCATCTGGTGACCACGCGGGTGACATTAACGGCTCTTTAGAGCGCAAAAGTACTTGCTCGTTGAATCCATCGTAATCGGCAACAACGAGTTGATACGGCTTATCGTCTTCGTCACGCACAATCACATAGGCAATTTTAGTTAAAAATGCACCTTTTTCGCCTGTTAGTTTTTCATAAATCACATCACTAATACGGTGTGAATAGCGGCGAAACCCACTTTCGGAAATAACGCTTTCTCTGGCTTCTAAAATGTGGTCTTGGCTTTTTACTAATTGCCCATTAGACATCATTTGGGTGTTACCACCCGTAATTTGACCACGAATTACATCCACTAATTCATAACGGACTAAGTATCGGCCATCGGTTTGCTGTTCAACTTGACCAACTAAAACGGCCTCAACCCCTTGATTAACCCATGAGGCATAATCAATTGCTTGGTCCTCGCTTGGTTGTTGTGGCATTTGTGCAACATCAACCGGCTTAAACTTACCACTTCGGACTAAATCAGCTGCAATCACATCACTTAGTTTTTGTGGGATCGGACCTATTCCGGTGTATTTAAATGGCACAATAGCAATAGGCCTTGCGCCATCAACACCTTCGGTAATTACAATTTCAAGTGCAGCATTTGCAATGCCTTGAAACCCTAGTAGCAATACTACACAGGCTACTCTTAGTTTATTGAACATATCATTCCTTTAAAATTCTGGCTTGATTGTTAAGTTAATATTTTTTAGCTGGTCAAACACGTCTCTGTCTTTAGACACAGGTAATGTGTCGGCCATACGAACCGCTCTGAGCGCGGCTTCACACACTAGCTTATCACCACCTAAAGACTTAACTTGCGTAACTAAACCATTAAAGCCAAGACGAATATTCACTCGACATTGTTGGTTTTTCATTTTTTCATCAATTAACAAGTTTTGTTGGATACGCGCCATGATCAAAGCACGGTATTTGTCAACTTCACTTGCAACTTGTTGCTGGCGTATTTTACTACGTGCAGCCTGCTCTTTAGCAAGTTGTTCTTGCAATATTTGTTCTTGTAATGCTTGTTGACGCTTACGTTCAGCTTCGGCTGCACGCTCTTTAGCTTCTTGCTCACGCTTAATACGTTCAGCTTCTGCTTTTTTTAGCGCTTCTTCTTCAAGCTTACGCTTATCTGCAGCCGCTTTTGCTGCCTTTTCAGCCTCTTGTTTTTGCTTTTCTGCTTGCTTAGCTTTGGCACGCTCTTTTTGCTCTATCTCACGCGCCTTTTTTGCTTGAGCTTCAGCTTGCGCTTTTTCTTTCTCTTTGGCTTTGCGTTCACGCTCAAGTTTTTTAATGTTTCGAGCCTCAGATTCACGTTGTTTGCGAGCATCTGCAGCCCTGCGTTCTAAATCACGTATCCGCTTATCTTCAGCACGCTTTTTATCTTTTTCTTTTTTTTGTAGCTCAGCAATTTTTTGCTCAACCATTTTTTGGTCAACCGTTACAGCAGAAACCGCTTTGTCGGGTTCAGGTATAGCTGTGTTTAACGTCACTTCCATTACTTTAGGGGTTGGTGCATGAATGTTAGCTGACGCGTACAACAATCCGCCCAAACCTAAATGCAATACCACCGATTTTACTAATGCACTACTCATCCAGTTAATTCCCCTCAAAGGATTCGGTCATCAATCCCACTGACGGCACACCTGCGTTTTTCAAAAAATCCATTAGCAATAACACTTCTTGATAAGAAACTTTACCAGAACCTTTAATCATTACAGGTACATCTGGATTTTTCATTAACTGCAATTTAATCACGGCGGCTACATCGAGTGCTTCCATTGGTTCCTCTGGATCAGTACCTACACTGACGTAATATTTACCCTCAGCATCAATAGACGCAATGATTGGTGGTGTATCTTTAGTATCAACTAAATCAGATTCTTCCATTTTTGGTAAATCTACTTTTACACCGTGAGTAATTAGTGGCGCAGTCGCCATGAAAATAATCAGCAACACCAACATTACATCGATATAAGGTACTACATTAATTTCTGCTACAGGGCGGCGCTTTTTACGATGATACATTCGCTTGTGCCTCTATTTGTGTAGCTGCTTGACGGTGTAAAATATTAGCAAACTCTTCCATAAAGTTGATGTAGTGAGATTCAAGCTTTTCAACACTGTTTGAAAAACGGTTATAAGCAATTACGGCAGGAATTGCAGCAAATAAGCCCATTGCCGTAGCAATTAGAGCCTCTGCTATGCCCGGAGCAACCATTTGTAATGTGGCTTGTTTTACTTCACCCAATGCAATAAAGGCATTCATAATACCCCACACAGTGCCAAATAAACCGATGTAAGGACTTATAGAACCAACCGTTGCTAAGAACGATAGGCTTTTTTCAATTTTTTCTATTTCACGTGACAACGCTACACGCATTGAACGATGCGTACCTTCCATTACTATACTTGCGCCTTGAAATGTATTTTTTTTATGACGCGCAAATTCTTTAAAGCCTGCTGTAAATAATGCCTCAATACCGTGAGATTGAGCACTACGAGATGAAATTTCGTTATAAAGTTTACTTAAATCAATACCTGACCAAAACTTTTGCTCAAACTTTTTAGCATTCGAAAGCGCATCAGAGATTGCTTTTTTACGTTGAAAAATAATAGCCCACGACATAACCGACATGGCAACTAGCCCTAACATTACTAATTGTACAAGCAAACTGGCTTCTAAAATTAGATCCAAAAAATTAAGCCCTGATCCCACATTAAACTCCTAAATAGTATCAAAATACGTCAATTGTAATGATTTGTGCAATTATGACCGCAACTAAGGTCATTTAGTTGCAACTAGTGTATCGAGTCCATTTCAAACTAACAACGATATTGCTATGAATAGCCAACAAAAAACGTTAAAAATCGGCTATGTTGTTTATTTTTTACGCCTGGTTATATAAATTTTTATTCAAATAAAATAAAAACTCAGGTTCAGCTGCGTAATTATATAAATAAACATCATAAAACACGCCATTTATTCAAAATTAATGCATAAACACGCAAAACCACGTTAACGTTACCTACCAGAATACTAAAACTAATACCGAACAATTATACAAAAATATACTTAAGTACTATTTTTCATTAACTTATAAAATATATGGCTATTTAACGAACAATTTACAAACTACAACAAAACTAAATACATTAGTTTTTTTAATCTGAAAAAACAAATTTTCTAGTTTGAACAATTTTTAGATATTCCGTATTATTCTCCCATACCGAGCTAGCGCATTAAATGAAACTGTTTCATTATGTCCTGTTCTTAGTAATATGATTTTAAGTCGTATTACATTGTTTTACTCTATTTGGATAAAACCTAACAGTGTAAAACATGGTTCCCCCAGATTACTTCCTTTAACTTGTTGTTAGCCCGCATTATTTGCGGGCTTTTTTTTACCTGAAATTTGGCCTAGACCAAAATATACAGATTCATTTAATATTGTTTATTGAGGCAGAAATTTAGAACTAAACCTAGCCAGCCATAGTCAGCACTGACTAAGTTGAATTTTATGAAAGGCACAATAGCGACATACGCCTTAACGCTCTGTGAATTGTTGGTTAACCAGAATTCAGGCTAGTTAATGGTAAGGCAAATGACTTTTAGTAGATAAAATACGTTATAAACGGACGTGCCCTTGCTAACGGTTATTTTTAGCAAGGGTTTAGGAAAGGTGTTTAAAATTAGTCTTTTTTAGGTAACAAGCCAAAATGATGGTACGCATTGTCAGACACAATACGTCCGCGCGGTGTGCGCTGAATAAACCCTTGTTGAATTAAAAACGGTTCAATAACATCTTCTATTGTTTCACGCTCTTCACCAATGGCAGCGGCTAAATTATCGAGCCCTACGGGACCACCCATAAATTTTTCAATGATGGCTAGTAAGTATTTACGATCCATATAATCAAAACCGCTTTTATCTACATCAATCATGTCGAGTGCTTGCTGGGCAACGTCTGCATTTACAGTGCCGTCAGATTTAACCTGAGTATAATCTCGCACACGGCGCAATAAACGATTAGCAATACGCGGCGTACCCCGTGACCGTTTAGCTATTTCACTAGCCCCATCGTCGCACATTTCTAGCTCCAGATAATGAGCTGACCGGCCCACTATATGCGATAAATCCTCTACTGAATAAAACTCCAAACGCTGCACTATACCAAAACGGTCACGCAGTGGCGATGTGAGTGAGCCTGCACGCGTTGTAGCGCCTATTAACGTAAATGGCGGCAAATCCAGTTTGATAGAACGTGCAGCAGGGCCTTCACCTATCATTATGTCAAGCTGATAGTCTTCCATTGCAGGGTAAAGTATTTCTTCAACCTGTGGGCTTAACCTGTGGATCTCGTCGATAAACAGTACATCACCTTCTTCAAGGTTTGTAAGAAGTGCCGCTAAATCGCCTGCTTTTTCAAGTACAGGTCCTGAGGTGGTTTTAATATTTACGTTTAATTCGTTTGCTACAATATTCGCCAATGTGGTTTTTCCTAAACCTGGCGGACCAAATATTAATAAATGATCAAGCGCTTCATCGCGGCTGCGTGCAGCTTCAATAAATATTTCCATTTGCTGCTTAACATGCGGTTGACCTCGGTAATCAGCCAACAGTTTTGGCCTAATTGCTCGGTCAATCGAGTCTTCATTTGTTTTTTCAGTCGCGTCAATTAAGCGATCCGCTTCAATCATGGGTTACTCACAACATCGATTTTAAAGATTCTTTTATAAGAACCTCAGTAGACATATCCGGTTTACTCACCGATTTTACTGCTTTTTGTGCCTGTGGCAATTTATACCCTAATGCAACAAGTGCAGAAACGGCATCATCCGCTGCATGATTAGCCACTAATGCATCGCTGTGAGGCTCTATCACTGCGCTATCGCTAAATGGTGTAAATAAATCATTACCCCAATCTTTTAGACGGTCTTTCATCTCAAGCACTAAACGTTCAGCGGTTTTTTTACCCACACCCGGTAATTTAACCAGCGATGTAGCATCTTCATTATTTACACAGCTAACAAACTGTTGCGCCGACATTCCCGATAAAATAGCGAGCCCGAGTTTTGGCCCTACCCCATTAGCTTTTAAAAGCTCTCTAAATAATGCGCGCTCTGTTTTATTATTAAAACCAAACAGTAACTGCGCATCTTCACGCACTACAAAATGAGTATAAACAATCGTGTTTTCACCCACTTTTGGTAAGTCGTAAAAACAGGTCATTGGCATTTGTACTTCATAACCCACGCCGCTTACTTCAAGTAAAATTTCGGGGGGTTGTTTTTCAACTAAAATACCATTTAAGCGGCCTATCATTGTTATTTCCTTAAGCGTCCTCTAACGGTTTTGCTTGCGCTGCCCGCTAGTTTAATTAAATTTTGTTCTGAATGAGCATGGCAAATTGCTATTGCTAATGCATCTGCTGCATCGGCTTGAGGCGTACCTGGTAATTTTAGAATATTTTTTACCATATGCTGGACTTGGCTTTTGTCTGCACCACCGTTGCCTACTACAGCTTGTTTAATTTGCCTTGCCGAATACTCAAACACTGGCAAATCAGCCATTGCAGCACCCACAATGGCAGCACCACGCGCTTGGCCAAGTTTTAATGCAGAATCGGGATTATGAGCCATAAATACTTTTTCTATAGCAAACGTTTCAGGCGAAAACTGCTCAACAAGTTGAGTGATGCCCTGGTAAATCATTTTAAGGCGTACCGGAAAAGGATGTTCGGCTAATTTTATACAACCACTGCCTAAATAAGTAAATTTAGCACCTTGGTGAGCAACTACACCGTAACCAGTCAAACGCGATCCTGGGTCGATCCCTAAAATAATGGCCAAATCACATTCTCGTTGTTTTTATTGTAAATTAGGCTAATAATGCCAGAGCACTGTATAAAATACCAGTACCAAGCAAAAACAAAAATGCTCGCTTAAATAGCGAGCATTTTAAACGCAATAATAGTTAGTTTACCCTAAAGCGCGAACTAACCCTTGGGTGTTTTGTTTAAGGGTACGGGCAATCATTAAATAACCCAACCCGGCTACAAATAAACCACCAGCAAGCGGGCCTATAATCCATATGTGTGGATGAAGCTTGCCCGTAAGTTCAAACATTTGTTGCTGCACAATCAAAAGCGCTAAGTCGCTAAAAAATGCAGCAACTAAACCGGCTAACCCACCCAATAATAAAAACTCGTACAAGGTCGCATTTTTAATTAAACGGCTTTTAGCACCTAATGTTCTTAAAATTACAATTTCTTGCATGCGTTCACCTAAGCTCGCTTGCACTTGCGAAATGAGTACTAATGCACCGCACAAAACAACAATGGCAAGTACAAAACCAATGGCAAGTGAGACTTGCGATATTGTGGTTTGTATTTGCTTTACAAAGTTGTCTACATCGATTGCAGTAATGGTTGGATAGGTGCGCAGCAGTTGGCTAAAGTCGCGCTTTTGCTCAGGTTCTATCCTAACCGACGAAATATACGTTGCCGGAAAGTCTTTAAGTACATCTGGGCTGAGTATAATAAAGAAGTTGGGTTTAAGCGTTGCCCAGTTAACTGTGCGAACGCTGGTAATTTTAGCATCGAACGACTGCGCGCCAATTAAAAAGGTAAGTGTGTCGCCAATTTCAACATCAAGGCGCTCTAACATCGACTCTTCAACTGATGCCTCGGCCACTGCGTTTTCACCAAACCATTCACCTTGAATTATCTCGTTTTGAGCCGGTACATCTTTAAGCCACGTTAAGTTTAGCTCACGGCCAATACCCGAACGCGCTTCTTCATCTTTTTTCTCATTGTCTTGAAGAGATACTTCACGTGCAACCAACTCACCATTTACCGCGTTAACACGCCCTCGAATCGTTGGGTAGAAGTCAGACACTAAAATGTCTTTCTCAGCAAGGTAATTATTGATTGGTTCAAGGTCGTTTTGAGTAATATTAACTAAAAATGCATTGGGCGCATCGCTTGGTAATTGCGACTGCCAATCAGCAATCATGTCATTTTTAAGCACAACTAAAAACAGAAGCAGTTTAATGGCGAGCGAAAAACTAATAAGTTGAACTGCATTTACATTGGCACGCTTTTGAATCGACGCAATAGCCAATGACCAACTATTACCTGGTTTTAAACCCAGTTTTCGGCCACCGCCAAATATAAGTTTAGATATTAAAAACAACACGCCAATTAAAGTTAGTGTGGTTATAAATAATATTAGCGTTATTTTTATATTGTTACTAAATAACCACATTAACAAAAACACGGTCAATGCACTCATACCCAAGTGCACGCGGCTCACCGCTAGTTTGTCACCTAAATTACGACGCAGTACCCTAAGTGGCGGAATATCGAACAAATCAAATAACGGTTTAATAGAAAACATAACGGCGCAAATTACACCCGTACTAATTGCTACAAGCCAAGGCTTAAATCCACCCACCGGCAATTCGCTTCCCATACTTTTTGAAAGGTATCCGGTGGCTATTTCTTGCAAGCCGTAACCAATCAATAAACCTATACTCACAGCCATTGCACATACAAGCAATAAGTGAAGCATGTAAATTTTACGGATCATTGAGCGACTGCCGCCCAATGTTTTCATCATCGCAACAGGGTCATATTGGCGCTCGCAGTATCGTTTGGCTGATACAGCAATCGCTACTGCAGCCAAAATAATACCTAGTAAACCCGCTAACAATAAAAAACTCTCAGCTCGGTTTAAACTGTTTGAAATTGGTGATTGACGGTCTTTAACACCGTACCATTGTTGGTTTTCTTTCATTTGTGGCTTTAACCAGTCATAAAAGCTGTTTATGTCGTCTTCACTACCTGCATAGAGCTGACGATAAAAAACACGGCTCCCAGGCTGAACAACCTCTGTTTTTGGCACATCTGCAATATTTATTAATACACGACGGCTACTTGAGAATACATTAAATGGCGCATCAGGCTCCTCAACGATCACTTTTTCAACATTAAATAACGCAGCACCTAGCTCAACTTGCGAGCCAATATCAATGTTTAGCGAGTAAAAAACTGACTCACTGAGCCATACATTACCTGGGTTTGGGCCGCCGTTTGCAATAACCGTTTCACCCAGTAATGTGTTTTTTACTTTTAGCTGCCCTTTTAACGGGTATGCGTCTGACGCTGCTTTCACCGAGCTAAATTGCATTTCATCATTAGCAAATAACATGGTGTCGAAGTACACCATTTGCGCGGTTTGTAAGTTTTGACTTTTAGCTCGCTCAATAAAAGCGGTGTCAATGGCATGGCTGCTTGCCAATACTCGGTCAGCAGCAATAAACGCACTGCTTTTTTGTGCAATGCTTTGTGCTATTCGATCTGTTACCATAGACAAGGTAAGTACAGTTAATACTGCTAAAGCAATAGCTGCACTAATTACCGTTAGCTCACCTCTTCGAAATTCTCGCGCAAATAATTTAAGCGCTAATTTAGCCCACATTTGCAACGTCCTCTGCTTCACTTTTTACAAGTAAGCCTGCTTCTATCTGAATAATATGCTCACATTTTTGAGCGAGTCCTTCATCGTGCGTCACTAAAATTAGCGTTGTACCATGTTGAGAATTTAAGTCGAACAGCAGCGACTCAATCATTTTACCGTTCTTACTATCTAAGTTAGCTGAAGGCTCATCGGCAAATAAAATTTTGGGTGTGCCAATAAAAGCGCGGGCAATAGCAACACGCTGCTGCTCACCACCCGAGAGCTGAGATGGGTAATGATCTGTTCGGTGGCTTAGGCCTACTTTTTTAAGCAAAGCAAGTGCCTGCTCCTTAGCATCACTTTTTCCCGCTAATTCTGCAGGCAACATTACGTTTTCGAGAGCGGTTAAGCTTTGCACCAACATGAAAGACTGAAATACAAAACCAATTTTAGCGGCACGAAGTGCTGCACGCGCTTCTTCGTCTAAATCATGAAGCGGCTCACCGTCTAAAAATATTTCGCCATTAGTCGCTGTATCCAAGCCTGCTAATAAACTCAACAAAGTAGACTTACCTGATCCCGACGTGCCAACAATAGCAACAGACTCACCGTGCTTGACATTAAAGCTGATGTCGCTGAGGATGGGCAACTCACCTTCAAAGGTAGTTACTATTTTAGACAAACCATTAACTTGAATTATATTTAATTGAGAAAGCGCTGACATATGACTCATTCAATCCTTCGTTTAGTATTCATTTTATTTTTAGTTATCAAACCGCTGAGTGCAGCAGCCGACAACACGATTTTAATACTTGGTGACAGTTTAAGCGCAGCCTATGGCCTACAACAAGAGCAAGGCTGGGTAAAATTGTTACAAGATAAGTACAATGACGAGCAAGCCGACATTGCACTTGTAAACGCCAGCATTAGTGGCGAAACGTCTGGCGGTGCACTACGCCGTTTAGATGCATTACTTACCCAATACCAACCAACACACGTACTTATAGAGCTTGGTGCAAATGACGGTCTTCGCGGATTTCCGGTAAAAAAAATGCAAGCTAATTTGACCTCGCTGATACAAAAAAGCCAAGCAGCTAATGCTATGACCGCGCTGATGGAAATTTACATTCCACCTAACTACGGCCCTCGCTACAGCAAAATGTTTACTGATAGCTTTAGCCAAATTAGCGAAGAAACTAATACGCACTTATTAAACTTTTTTATGCTCAATATCGCTGATAAACCAGAGCTAATGCAAAACGATGGGTTACACCCTAACAAAAAAGCACAGCCGTTGATACGTGATGAGATGTACGACTCGATCAAAACTTGGTTGAATAAAGACTAAAAAAATAACCTAGCTTAAGTGGGCTTTTTAGCTCACTTGCCTAATAAACACCCAAACAAACAATCGCTTATTGATTTTTAAAAAAATACACGTACTATTGCACTCAATGTCGGTATGTAGCGCAGCCTGGTAGCGCACTGTCATGGGGTGGCAGGGGTCGAGAGTTCGAATCTCTCCATACCGACCAATTAACTCCCTCCTGTTTCTATAATTAATCTTCAAAAAAGTATTAACCCGAAAAATTAATTTACTCAGAGATTACTTAAACCAGTAGTTCTATGGCTGTCCATTGCGCCTAGAGAACAGTGTTTATCAATTGGTCCCTACTTAGTATGCAGCAATATCTTAAAACCATCCTTACGTGTCGACATTCCACCAGGTGCTAATTACTAACTTAATAAAACGACAAAGTAACAAAACCCTTTTTAGTTTTTAAAAGCACATGAAGGCACTAAATATACTTTAAGTATATTGTTATTCGCTTAAGCATAATCTGGATGAAATATAACAAGCGCGGCTAACGATACACGTTTAATTTACAAAAAATCTCAACAAAATTTCTTAGTATAGTAAAGAAAACAAATAAGTCTGCACACTTATTGAGCATTTTATTTAATTAACATATGATAGGGTTTTATTTTTACGGTGTTGAACATGGACTTTTCAGCTGAAGAATTAAATTTTATCTCTGACTTATTTAAGCCAGAAGATCAGGAAGTAAAACCAAATCATAAGCTTACTTTACAAAGTAGTGTGCCCGCAGGCATTGCGCACCTATTAAGCAATGCAAGCTTAACGCTATTAGCAAAAGTTGCGCACTATCAATTGTGGTTTCCACTTGATTTAAAAATAGATCCCTCTGGGGTTATTAACCCAACACTCAGTGCGCCTGAAGTTATTGATACTAAAGGCACACAGCGCAGTTGGCGTTGGAGCCAGCTCAATATAAAAAGCGAAGGTTTTTATATTGAGTCTATATCTAGCACAGGGATTTTTTTAAAACCTCTAAAAGATAACAGCCGACTGGGTAATATGAAAAACGTGCAGTTTACATTACCAAACGAAGAGTGTATTTCAATTGATATAGAGCCTATTAGGCAAAATAAATCAGGAATGGCTGCAAAAATTACGCGTATAATTACCGGAAAAGAGCAGTTAAGAACCTACCTATTTGAAGAACATAAACGCCAATATTCGGCATTATATGAAAATGGTCAATTAGTAAACGAAATACGTTAATATACGAGTTATGCAGTAAAGCCTTCATTTATTTAGCCTAAATCGGTTTTTTACCTTTTATATTTCTTAGCCTTGCTTGATGTTTTAACTCATTTTAAATTTTGCAAAAAAAAAGCGCTAAACAGCGCTTATTGATTTATATGTAACTAGTGTTTGGGCTTTACACCGTTACGAACCATATCTTGCCCATTAGTATATACATCTTCGGTGATACCGCGGGCCAATAATAGCTGCTGTTTATCATCAAATACGGCAATAAAACGGGTGCCGTCTGAGTTTTTAGTGGCCATACCAACGCCAGATACTCCTTTTAACCCATAACCGCCGCTTTCAACTTCCAGTAAAAAAGCCTCTAAATCAGCTAAGTTATCGATTACATCACTTTCGTTATTCATTTTAAAACTCTTTTAATTTCTCTGCTTTATGCAAAGTGGTTATTCGTAATGCTGGTTATTTTATCGAGCTGGTACTTAAAATCCAAATAATTACGCCTTAAACTTAAAACGACTCGACCACCAGCGATAAATTACTCACAGCACAACCAAATGGTTTGGTGTTTATTCGGTCATAGCGTGTATCAGCATTTGTATTCAGGCTAATTAAAAATTCATCTTGCTGAGCAACCGCACTTTGCTCTTGAGCAAGGCACATAGCTTGTGTCAAAGAGCGTAATTTAGCATCCGTCAATATGCTACCAAAACGCTGAACTGGCAATGGCGGAATTTTAATTGCTGGCAACGTTTTCCCCAATGTGCGCTCGCTCAAAGTAAATGAGTTATTGCTCACATCAATTACACTGCCAGAAGGCCAATAAGAATAGCGGTATTTCTGAGGTTTTGAATTTGTCTTTTGCTCAGGGGGATGCACAGCAATGTTTGTTGCCTCGGGAGTTAAATGGACCACACCATTTTCACCTACGACCGTTATTAAATTACCTTCTGGCGATTTTATAACAACCAAGGCGGTATTCTCGTCTACACCAAAACCATACTGTGATGTAGCTTTACCGTTGCTTAAAGTGTCAATCATCATGGCCAATTTAAAAGTTTGGTTTTGCTCACTAAAGTGCGTACTTAACACACCATAATTAAACGTTGCTAAGCCCTTTTTAGTGGTCAGGGTTTCCCCTTTTAGTACATTTGTACTTGTTACGTTTTTATTTGTAATTAAGCTATTACCTTGTATGGCGCTCCCCTCACCTATTCCCACAATAACCGGGCTTGTTATAAGTGAATTTGTCCATGGGTAAGGCTCGTTTTCATCATTAAATAAAACGCTATGCAATAACGCAGTATCGCCACTATGAAACATAACGCCGGTACTGTTTTTTATTAATGTGGTTAATGCAACTACTCCACTTTTACACAAGCCGTATTCGGTTTGAGTTTGCAAAGGATAAATTGACTCTCGGTTATACACTTGCATAGCGCTGTTTCTTAGTGAAGGCAGTTGATCGCACCGACCCGTAGTTATTGCCTTTGCAAGTGCAGGCGTTAATGCAAGCCACTTGGTACTTATTTGTGATTCTGCTAAAAGAGATGTTGCCGCTTCAGCATACGCGTATGGATCACGACGCGCTGCAGTAATAACAAGCATGGTCGGTTTAGCGCTATTTACTTTTAGGCTACCGGTAATAAATTGTAAAATATCATTATTTTTATAGCGTGAAGTATTAATTGCTTTGCTATTTATTTTTTTATCATTTTTACTTTCTGACACTTCGAGCATATCAAGCACATAATTGTATTCATGCTCCGATAAGCTTTCTAATTGCAAATTATCTACGTCACGCCACTGCCACAGTAAGTTTTGCTTTGAAACATGCTTAGGTCCATTCTTTTGTAATTGTTTTAGCACGTCTAGCGTCGCTTTTTTATTAGAAAGGCTACTGTTTGGCCAATTTTTTGCTATCAGCTTTATCTTATTAATAGTAGGTGAGTATAATTTTTGGGTTATATTTTCAACCTTCTCACTCCTAGTGCACGAGCTTTCAGCGCACATGCGTGGCTCTGATCCTAATAAAACTAATGTTTGGCTTTGTTGTTGCGCGGCTAAATCAACCGAAAATACAGTACTTACTAGTGTAAAAATCGCTGTTAATAGCATGTATTTATTAAATAAAATTTGATTGATCATAGTAATAGTCTTAAAAGTGGTAAAATGCGCTGCAAGCTTAACAGTTTAGTGGCTTGGGCTAAATACCTCGCTTACATAACTAACGGTGTATTTAATTCAATTTTATTTATTACAGCTTTGGATTAGTTTTTTAAGAAGTAACTCAATTATGTCTATATGTCGCATTAAGTTGCAGCCTATTTTAGTCAGCGTTAAGCTAGCGCTTTATTTCATTAAATATTGATATACCAAGGCTTTATAATGACTGACAGCACATACCCAATTGGCACACCCGGTACTAAATGGAACGACGACGATAAAGCTCAATGGCTTGCGAGCCAAGTTATAAAGCGTAGCTACCAAGATGAAGTGTTAACACTAATTAACAAGCTTAAAGGCACATTAACGGTTGAGCAATATGGTGAGCTTAATTACAACGATGGCTGTTATCCATTATATGCCCTGCAAACACCTAATTTTGATGATACCAAACCAACGGTTTTAATTACCGGTGGCGTGCATGGCTACGAAACCAGTGGTGTACATGGCGCGCTTAGATTTGCAAAAACCTCTGCTTTAAATCATTCAAAACACTTTAATATAATTATTACTCCCTGTATTAGCCCTTGGGGGTATGAAACAATTAACCGCTGGAACCCAAGCGCAATAGATCCTAACCGCTCCTTTTACGAAAATAGCCCAGCACACGAGTCTGCCGCTGTTATGGCCTATGTAAAATCATTAAATATTGATCTACTAGCACACATTGATTTACACGAGACAACAGACTCCGATAACAGTGAATTCAGGCCAGCGCTTGCAGCACGTGAAGGCACAACTAATACAAACTGGAATATTCCTGATGGGTTTTACTTAGTTGCTGACAGTACAAAGCCAGAGCCAGAATTTCAAAAAGTGATTATTGAGGGCGTTGCAAAAGTTACGCATATTGCACCAAGCGATGAAAACAATGCATTAATAGGCGTACCGCAGGAACAATTTGGCGTTATAAATTACGCAGCACGCAAATTAGGTTTATGTATGGGCTTTACTGATGCTCCTTTTGTAACAACAACAGAGGTTTACCCAGATAGCCCTTCAGCCAATAGTGAACAATGTATATTAGCGCAAGTTGCTGTTATTGATAGTGCTTTAAATTATTTACGAAATGAAGGCTAAATTACTAGTTGCTACGTTTATTATAAGTGTGTTTTATTAAACGTAGTAACAAGTCTGTAATATAAATAGAGAGAAAGCCTTGCAAGTAGATAAAAATGAGCATTATGACTTTTCATTAAAAAATGACTATGGCAACGTTAACTTTTATGTAGATAACAACATAATTGTTGCTGAATTTTCAGGTAGCATCGATACCGATATTCTAAGTGTGTATGGTGAAAAGCTCATTAATACTACTGCACAATTTAACGGCAACCCTTGGGGCTATATTAGCGACTCACGAAAGGTATTAGCAGCGACGCCTGAAGCCGAGTTATTGCTCACTAAAATTGGCAAAAAAATGCAAGCTGCAAATTGCTTTATCAGCGCGTATGTAATGACATCGGCCATCGCAATCAGTCAAATGTCGCGGGTTTTAAATAGCGTTGGCAGAGACGGCACTAAATGTATATTTAGTGAGGTTGAAAGTGCCAAGCAATACGTTATTAAGCACCTTAAAAACAGCCAAGCGGATTAATTATTTAATCAACTTGGCGTTTAACTACTTAGTTTTTATAAAACTGACTGTCCTTGGTGATGGTAATACTCGCATCTTCCTGCGCGGTAACTACAAATCTTAATTTACTTACTTTTTGTTTAATATCGTAACCATCAGCGGTAACCGTAACCGGTATTTTTTTCATTAAACCAGGTTGTACGAGTGTTGCCTTTGGACTTTTAAGCGTTGCCCCAGGTAACCCCTCAATAGCGATTGTGTAGTGCATTGATTGCTGTGTTTTGTTAATAATGGTTAGTGTGTATGGGTTTTCAACTAGGCCCTCATAATTTACTCTGTAGAGTGCGTTTCTATCACGAAGCACTGAGGCCTCTATGGGTGTACGCTGCATCATCCATGCAAACATCGATAGGATAAGTAAGGCAGTTAACGTGCCATAGCCAACAAGCTTTAATCTAAATGGGTTGGTTTTTTTACCTTCCATTTGTTTTTCACTCGCGTATTTAATTAAGCCTTTGTCGTAGCCAAACTTATTCATTGTGTCATCGCAGGCATCAATACATAAACCACAGTTTATGCACTCATATTGCAAGCCATTTCTTATATCAATACCCGCAGGGCATACCTCCACACATAAATTACAGTCTACACAATCGCCTAGGTTTAATGACTTTGGATCAGCTTTACGCTTTCGTGGTCCACGGTTTTCTCCTCGTTCAGCATCATAAGTAACAACTAAGGTATCTTTATCAAACATCACTGACTGAAAACGAGAATACGGGCATGCAATGGTGCACATTTTTTCTCTTAAAAAACCAGCATTACCGTACGTACACCCAGCAAAAAAAAGCACCCAAAATGTGGTAATGCCAGACCAATCAAACGTAAGCATGCCTAGGTATAAATTTTTAGCCGGAATAAAATACGCCATAAATGAGGTCGCTGTTAAAACCGAAATAACTATCCACGCGCTGTGTTTAGCTATTTTTTTACGCCACGTGCTAAATGTCCATTTTGACTTATCTAATTTAATGCGCTGATTGCGTGTACCTTCTATTCGTTGCTCAACCCATGTAAACATCAACATCCATATTGTTTGCGGGCACGTGTAACCGCACCAAACTCGGCCAAGCCAATTAGTAACAAAAAATAACGCAAAGGCTCCCACCATAAAAAGCATGGCTAAAATCATAAAGTCTTGAGGAAGAAGTGTTAATCCAAAAATAGTAAAGGTTTGTGTTGCGACATCTAACAGTACAGCCTGCTGACCGTTGTATTGAATCCATGGAATGGCAATAAACGTTAACATTAGCAACCAGCCTAAATTACGGCGTATACGTTGAAAAAAGCCTTTTTGCTCGCGAATATAAATTGGCCCTGAGTTATAGGGCTTAATGATCATGTCTTGCTCTTTAATATCAAACTTCATGTTACTTACTTAATTAGAACGGATGTTGTTTAAGTATTTGCAACTTTCAGACCAAACTGAAACTTTATTTAATCTATTGATATTAAATAATTTTATAATTTACACGCTTTTACCAATCGCGACATATAACGAAAAACGTTATATATCGCGATTATTTATTAATTCCTAGCTTTCTCATTTTTGAGCGAAGTGTACTTTCAGGTAACCCTAACTTCAGTGCAGCACCTTTACTTCCCGAAATTTGCCCGTTACACAGTGTTAAAACACGGCTTATATGCAGCCTTTGCGCCTCATCGAGGGTAAGAGACTCGTCAACATTTTGCGTAGTGTCACCATTGAGTGGTTGATTGAGCTGTAAAACAGATTGTTTGGACAAAATGGCTTCTCGCTCCAGTACATTTTGCAGCTCTCTTATGTTGCCAGGCCAATCGTAGGCTTGAAGCTTAGTAACTGCTTTTTTACTTAATCCTTTTAACTGCTTCCCCAAGCGTTTATTTAATTGCTGTATGAGGTTGCTGCATAAGTAAGGAATATCCTCTTTACGCTCTCTGAGGGCTGGCACTTTAATAGGAAATACATTAAGTCGATAATATAAATCTATTCTAAAACTGCCCTTTTGCACCATTTGCCACAAATCGCGGTTTGTAGCCGCTATAACTCGAATGTTTACACTCAAAGTTTGGCTACCACCAACCCGTTCAAATTCTTGCTCTTGTAGCACTCTTAGTAGCTTACTTTGTGATTCTAGAGGTAATTCGGCTATTTCATCTAAAAAAAGTGTGCCTTTATCGGCCAGTTCAAATCGGCCTTTACGACGTTCGTTAGCCCCCGTAAAAGCGCCTTTCTCATGCCCAAACAGCTCAGACTCCAATAAACTTGGTGTAAAAGCTGCACAATTTACTTTAATAAAGGCATGCTTGCTGCGTTTGCTTAACCTATATAAATTGCGTGCTACTAGCTCTTTACCTGTGCCATTTTCTCCCAGAATAAGCACGGTAGTGTCGGTTTCACTCACTAATTTTATTTGCTCTAACATGGTTTGGAACACATGGCTTTGCCCTACAAGCCCAGAGTCTTGCCAGTCCTGATTCAACTCTGCTATTAAATAGCTATTCTCGTCTTTTAACTGCTCACTCAGCTGCTTTATTTTTTTAAGTGCGTTTTGTAAATCATTTTGGGTTTGTTGCTGCTGCGATATATCACGAAATATAGCAACGGCACCAATAAGTTGATTTTTTCGATACACTGGGGTGGATGTATATTCAACAGCAAACGAGCTACCGTCTTTGCGCCAAAACACTTCATTGTTAACTTCACGGCGTTTACCATCAAACATGGTACAGTAAATTTGACACTCATCTGCAGGGTAAGGCGTGCCATCGGCACGAGTATGATGATGATATTGGTGAATTTTTTTTCCTAGTAGCTCCTCTGCCTTCCACCCTGTCATGCGCTCTGCTGCTGGGTTTACAAATACAGCGTTTCCAGACAAGTCGAATCCGTAAATTCCCTCACCAACGGCATTAAGTAATAACTTTGGATCGTTTAAAAATTGCTTTATCATAACTACACCTCGCGAAATATCACGAGCATTATGACAACTTTAACACATTACTGCACCAGTAACTTTGTATCGATATTAGCTCAGCATTTATGCGAAATGACTAAAAAGTGCACGCACATCAATTTTTGCCCCCAAACGAGCAGCTATTAAATACAAACCGGCTAGTTTTCGGTGTATAAACAACGCATCGACGGGTGGAGTGTGCCACTGCTGTGATTGGGCACTAAGTGCAAGCCCAGCATTCTTAATTTTAAGTGCTAACTCACTATGTTTAAAATCAAATTCACCATCATGCCTGAGCGGTTCGCACGCCATTAAAAACAAGTCGATTACGTTATTTTTATAGTTATCCATAATGTCATCTTTAAAATAACCAATTTGCGATGCTGCTTTTAATACGCCCTCTCGGCAATTATTGCTACCTGCTTTAAATAGTGCCAAATACGCTGAACTCAACTCAGTTGATATTTCTCGCGTTGCACCAAAATCAAATAAAACGATTTTTTGTGTCTCTGTTTGATAATGAAAATTAGCAAAGTTAGGATCCGTTTGAATGAGTTTAAATTCAAACATTTCTTTAAAAAATAAATTAATAAGCTGCTCAGCAACAAAACTTCGCTGGCTTTGTGGCTGCTCTGTGATGCTCTCTATGGGTTCAGCATTTACATATTCCATTGTAAGCACTTGCTGCGTACTGTGCGAAGTGTAAACATTGGGCACTTTAAAGTGAGCATTGCCGTTGAGTGCATTTTTGTAACGTATTAAATAATCTGCTTCTCGCAGGTAATCTGCTTCTGCAAGTAATTGTGCCTTAGCCTCATTCACAAGGGGTTTAATGTCGAGATCTTTAGGTAATAGGCGAGATAGGGTTAACAGCGTAATCACGTTATCTACGTCGCTCTCAACACTCTTTGCAATACCGGGGTACTGAACTTTAACTGCGAGCTTATCGCCATTTTCTTGATAAGCTAAATGCACTTGCCCAATAGAAGCCGCTGCAAAAGGTCTGAGTTCAATATGAGAAAAACGAGAAAGCCAGTCGTCTCCCCATTGTTCTTTTAGAACTTCAACCAGCTGCTTATGCGGCATTGGGTTTGCGTCAGAGCGCAACAAAGCGAGTAATTGGGCAAGCTCAGGACTGAGCAAGTCACCAGCATCCATAGATAGAAGCTGGCCTAATTTCATTGCTGCTCCGCGTAAGTGGGAGAGCTGCACAGCAAGTTTTTCAATATTTTTAGGCTGCAGAAGTAAGCGTTTGTTATCCCACCCCTTACCTGTTAGTGCACTTTTAGCGCCATCAACCAGCATATTACCCGCAACGCCTGTTGCTAATGAGCCTAATTTTGCAAAACGAGAAAGTCTCGATGTGGGCACGTTACGCGGTGCTGCCATAATATAATGAACCTAATTAGCTTATTGTTAGGTTATTTAATACGATTAATTAAGGCAGGCCGATCTGATTAGCCTGGTTATTTATAATCTAGGAACCAGTTTAATTGCACCTTGCGATACTTTCATGTCGAGTGGTAATTTGCTCAATAGCATCATTTTAGGATCGTTCATGTTTAACGTATATACAGGGTTGTTAGCCAAAAAGGTATTGATTACACCCATTGCTTGATCGTCAAGCGCGCCAATGTTGCCTCTAAAGCCACCAGCATCAACGCTTGAGCCCAGTAGTTTAATATTACGCAAAAACACTGCTTTTTTCTCGCTATCGTAAAATGGGCTGCCCTCTATTTGAAGCTTTAAACGAATTGGGTACTTAAGTGCAAAAGCGTTGATCTCTGCGCTAGAGTCAGCGCCAAGTAAAACAACATCACGATTATCTGGCCCTATATCAACACTTAAATCATTAACGTTAAGCTGAACAGGTAATCCCATTAGCTTTACTTTTTCGCTTAATTTGGGCAACTCTTTAGCTAATACGCTTTCTACTTCAGCATTTGTAAATGAATATACCGATACACCTTGCGTGCTATTACAGGCAGTTAAATAAAGCGTAGTAATAAGTAATAAAAATCTCATGGTAAATCCTTTGTTTGGTTGATACAAAAAGCCGCTTTTTAAGCGGCCTTTTAAAGTTTTAATCAACATTTAAAGTAATGTTAATGATTAAGCTGCAAGTATCGTCTTTAATCGAGCTAGTGTGTCAGGTTCAACTGAACCGTTACTGAGCGCGAGCAACTGTTTTAAATAATAATTTAAATCTGCATGATCGCCACGGTGCTTATCATCAAGCATAGCAACTTGCTCTGCCATTCTAAGTGATGCATTTGGCGAGCTCACATTTGCTAAAATTTCCATACGCGTTACAAGTTGCTCTTCGTTAAGCGTTGTTTTTAGCGGTGCTTGATACTGAGCAGGTATTTCTTCATTATTTTGAAGCGCGTTAAGTAAAGCATCTAAGTTAGCCTGCTCTGATTTAGTCATAAGCAATGACACTTTTTCATCTATGGCTTTAAGCAAAGTAGCCACTTTTGGCGCAAGCGTTCTGAATTGTGCATAACCCTTTACCTTCGTTTCTAGGTCATGAAGTTGCGCACGTTGTTCAACCGCCTCTAGTACCACTTCTAATTCAGCAAGCTCTGCAGCGGCTTGTTTGTCTGACTCATTCTGTTCAAGCTTTTGTTGCTCAAATTCAGTGCTGCGCTTACTGAATGCTTCATCGTTATATTGACGAAACTTTTGCCACAACGCATTTTCGGCTTTCAAGCCCGCAAAGCCAATTGTTTGCCATTGCTGCTGCATTTGCTTTAACGTCTGGCAAGCACTTGCTAAGTCGTCACTTTGTGATAACTGCTGTGCTTGTTCTACTAAATCATTTTTAAGCGCAGCATTACCTTTATGAAACGCATTTAATAAACCAAGCACCTGTTGTTGCTCATTTTTATAGCGATCATTTAAAACTCGATATGTTTTAGGGTCAACTTTTCCTACACTGCGCCATGCTTTATTTAGCCTATTGTATTGGCTTTCAAACTGTTTCCAATCAAAGCCTTCTTCGCTAGTAGGCTCTGTGCTAAGCGCGTGCATATCAGTAATGATGCTTTCACGTTGCAACTTCGCTGCATCGCGGTTTTTTTCTTGCTCGGCAAAGTAACTACGACAAGGTGCAAACAACAATTCAATATGTTCGTCAAACTGAACACCTTGTTGTTTTTCTTCATCTGTATCTAAACGGCCAAGCTCATTCCAACGTGTGCGAAACATTTTTACTTGTTCTGCACGTTGTTGCGGGTCGGTACATTCTTGCTCAGTTAACGTGGCTACTTCTTCAAGTAACGCTACACGCTTTGGTGCAGCGGCGTATTTTTGCCAATCTTTTGCGTCAGCAAGCTGCTGCTCTAGCTCTGCTTTAATATTTTCAAGCGGTTGCTGGTAGCGTGCTGTTAATGTATTAAATAGCTCTTCAAAACCTTTAAATACACCAAATGCCACATTGAACCGGCCTTCTTCAATTAAGCGCTTAACATCACGAGCTTTTCGCTTTGCTTGGCTTTGATTTTTTTCAAGCGGTTTAACTAACTCATTCATTGGTACTAAAAACTGCTTTTTATGCGCGTTTAACTCAGTTTTAAACTTGCCTTGCAGTGCGCTATCAAGCATAGCTATATGCCCACGCGCTTCTTTAAACGCTTGATTAAACGATGACAGAATATCGTCATATTGCTCAATGCTTTGCGCTGGTTCAATTTTTTGTAAGGCGGTCAATGCCTCTTTATATTGAGCAATTACCGTTGTTAGTTCGGGTAATTTAGCCACTTGTGAAAATAAAGTCTCAAGCCTTACGATTCCCGCTTTAGACTGTGCATTGTTTTCAAGCTCAGTCTCTGCGATCGCTTGTTTTGCTTGGGCTACTTTAGCGTCAAGCCAATCTTGTTGAATTTGCTCTGGGGTTTCTAAACCTAATTGAAGCGCATTTTCAATTTCATCACTTAATGCTTCAAGCGTTGCTAATGCCAATAATTGACGCTGTTTTAATGCTAAACGTTGCTGTTCTTTATCGTGCTCAGCTTTAAGTTGCGCTATGTGCGTATCAAGCTTGCTGGTAATAGCTATGTACTTTTCATCTAGCGATTTTATACGCTCTGCTGATAACCATTTAAGCTCTAATGCTTGCCATTGAGCCATTAATTCAGCAGCTTGTGGGTTTACCAACGCAAAGTCTGTTTTTTCACGTAACGCATTAAGTTTTGCTAAAATAACGCGCGTTGAATTTTCAACTTCTTGTGGCATTTCTTTGGCCAGACGCTCATTTTCAATATGCGTATCAAGGGTGCTTTTCGCTTCCCCTTTAGCATGTTTAGCAAGTGGTTTGGTAAGCTGGTGGTTAATAACTAACTCCACTAGCTGCTTTTGTAGTTCTTCACTGCCTTCTTTGAAAGCTTTTTCTACTAATTTTGGGTTTGCTAAACGCTTAAGTAATTTAACGCGAACTTTTAGTTCTTTCTCTGCAAACGCTAGTTTTTCTAATGTTTTTACAGGCGCAAAGCGTTCTATATATTCACTTTTAATTTGCGGTGTTAGTGTGCTTTCACTGTTTAAAACCGCGTTAGATATCTGCTGCTCAGCTATATCCTTCAACGCTTGGTCTTGCTTATAGGCTTTCCACCAAAGTGGTAAATCATTTACCTTTTGAAGCGCTTTTCGGCGTATTTCTGCAGAGCTATCTTCTAATGCAAGTGTATTTAAAATACTTGCATCGCGCTGCGTATCTAGCTTTTCAATTGCATCAAGACGTACCTGTTGCTTAGGGTGTTTCCATTTTGGCGTAAAAAGGTGCTTAAAGATCATGTTCACTAAACCTAGCTATTTCGTTGTCTGATTTGAATTCTTTTTGTAGTTGCGCTTTTGTCTTTTGGATCATTTCACCATTAGCACCAATCGTAAATTGCTCGTTCGATTGAGCCACCTTTGCTTGATACAACATAACCAACTGCACTGTTTGTTGCTTTTGCTCATCTGATAACACAGTGCCATCTGGCCATTTGCCAGTGGATGCACCATATTGCAGGCGTTCAAATAATTCTGGAGTAATATTTTCTACGAGTTTATCGATATTCATGTCATCTTTTCTTTTTAAGAGTCACTAAAATAATACGGTTAATAAGATACCAAATGCACCCTACGCCAATGGCGATGGTGTAAGCATACCACTCAAGGGTTTCTTTTTGCGGTTGTAAAAAATATAAACAGAAAAAACCACCCAAAAATAAAATAAGTGCTAGGAAAGAGTGATTTATAAACATCTGCTTTTTTTTAATTTGCTGTTCGCGCTGAAGTTGTTGAACCTGCTCGTCATTTAGCTCTGAAATGTTACTTTCGCAATGCGGACATTGCTTGTATTTATCTGAAATTGATTTTGCACATTTTGGGCAACGAATAATCGCCATACATCTCTCCATACTACGCATAAAAAAAGCGCCTTGCGGCGCCTTTATTGTACTTGTTTTATTTGTTGTTGTCTTTTTTGAATTTAAAGCAATGACAGATAATGTAACTTTCTTTTTATTGGTTTAAACCCGTTTATCCAATCAAACTTGCAAGTACACTGTGTATTAAATTACTCAGGATCCTTAGATTGTTTTTCAAGGCGTTTTTCCCAGAAAGTAGCGTTTTTTATACCTAACTTAATTGGGTCAAAGGTAATTTTACCGCCTTTTTTCTTTTGCTCTTCGTAATCACTTAAACATAACAGTGCCGGTTTTGCGACAAAGAAAATAGCTAAAATGCCTAAGATGTTGATCCACGCCATTAAGCCTACACCTATGTCACCAATGCTCCAAATATACCCAGAGCTATTAACCATTCCGTACGCCACCATAAACATGATCACAAACTTCACAATAACCAGTGGAATACTTCCTTTAAAGTAACGATTTAAGTAAGCAATGTTTGTTTCTGCAATGAAGTAATAAGCTAAAATAGTAGTGAACGCAAAGAAGAATAACGCAATACCTACAAATGCCTCACCAAAACCGCCAAATACGCTAAACAAAGCCATTTGTGTAAATGCTGCAGAGCCAACTTCAGTTGCTGCATCAACATTTTGTACAATAAATTGACCAGCTGGTAGCTCGCCAACAATGTTGTATTGTTGTGTTAACAAAATCATTAGTGCAGTTGCTGTACATACGAAGATGGTATCTACGTACACTGAAAAAGCCTGAACTAAACCTTGTTGCGCTGGGTGGTCGACTTCTGCCGCAGACGCTGCATGAGGTCCTGTACCTTGACCCGCCTCATTTGAATATATTCCGCGTTTTACACCCCAGCCAATTGCAGCTCCAAATCCGGCTTGAGCTGTAAAGGCGTCGCTTATTATCATAGCAAAAATATCAGGCACTCTATCGATGTGTAAAAACACAACGATTAAAGCAAGCACTATGTACCCCAAAGCCATAAATGGCACAACAATTTGAGTAAAGTTGGCAATACGTTTTATACCACCGAAAATAATAAAGGCTAAAACGATAAGAATAATAGCCAGCGCAACTAGCTTAAAGCTGCCTACATCGCCAAAGCTGGTCGACACCATAGTACCGTCGCCAAATACTTGAGTAAATGCGTTACCTACCGCATTTGCTTGTACACCGGGTAGGAAAACACCACACGCAACAACGGCAGAAATAGCAAACAAGATAGCTAACCATTTTTGCTTTAAACAACGGTCAAAGTAATACGCTGGACCACCACGATATTGACCGTTTTCTTCTTCTTTATAAATTTGACCAAGCGTTGATTCAGCGAAGGCTGTACTTGCACCTAAAAATGCAACAACCCACATCCAAAAAATAGCCCCTGGGCCACCGAAACCGATAGCAGCAGCAACACCAGCAATGTTACCAACACCGACTCGCCCCGATAGAGACACTGCAAGTGCTTGAAAAGAAGAAATGCCTTTTTCAGATGTGTTAGGACTAAAAAGTAATTTACACATTTCTTTAAAATGTCTGACTTGGGCAAATCGAGTTAATACAGAATAAAACAAGCCCGCGCCAAGGCATAAGTAAATAAGGGCATTACTCCAAACAACATCATTAACAGCGCTTACAAAAGCTTCCATGGATATCCTCTATAGTTATATTTTTTATTATGAATTACGAGACTCTGTTTTAGCTACTCAGAATGCGCGACACAAAACGATTAAAAATCGGGCTTAAATATGCCTACCTTTAATTCGATTGTTATTGATATTAACTTAAGTGAGCTAACTTTGTTAACACTTAATTTTCATATTTACAGATAAAACGTGCGCTTCGGCGTATTATTTGAGGGTTATTTAACCAGCAATTGGTTTGTTTGAATATAATGGAGGTTTATAGAAAGTAATTTAAATAGACTGCTGGTTGAGGGGTTTATAAAACGATTTTATATATTAATTAATTTTAAGTTTGTGTATAAAAAAGGCATCAATAATTGATGCCTTTTTTCAATACTCTATCTTAGCGTATCTACCACATTAACAATGGCTGCTAACGTGTCTTGACCAAACTGGTACGAGCGACGATCTGACCAGCCGTAATCAGGATCTGGTAAATCGTTATTGTCTTTAAATGGCATTTCAATCGTATATGTAAGCGCTTTAAACTCTTCAGCCGTTGCCGACGATGCAACGGTTAATAGAGCTTGGCCTGGCTCATCTTTCGGGTAACCGTGTTCGTCTTGAAACTCCGGTGTTATTGTTAATAACGCCGCTTTAAAGCTATCTTCTAAGTTTTTAAGTCGCTCATCGTAGCTTGGAATACCTTCGCTACCAGCAACAAAGTTATAAGGAATGGCTTCATCACCGTGAATATCAAGGTGCATATCTAAGCCTGTTTCGCGCATTTTATTGAGGACTAAATACACTTCTGGGCTATTTTCCATACTAGGTGTTTGCCATTCGCGATTTAAGTTAACACCTTTAGCATTAGTACGTAAATGACCACGTACACTGCCATCTGGGTTCATATTTGGCACGATGTAAAATACAGCCTTTGATAACAATGCGGCAGCATGTGGGTCTTCATCATCAAGTAACTTATGGAGTAATCCCTCTACAAACCACTCTGCCATAGTTTCACCTGGATGCTGGCGTGCTGTTACCCAAATTACTTTTTTATCTTCGCTTGGCTCGCCAATTTTTAATACGCTCATATCGCGCCCATCAAGTGTTTCACCCAATGTTTGAAGTTGGCAAGCACCTTGCGTTTGCGCCCACGACAATAAATCTAAATGGCGGTCATAGCTATATGGTGCGAAGTAAGCAAAATAAACACTGCCGCACTCTGGCTCTATTTCAAAACTTAGCGTGCCATTTTCATAGTTTGATGGAACACGAAACCATGTTTGGCGATCGTAAGATGCGACTGCTTGATAGCCTTCCCACCCATCTGGGTATGCTGATTTTTCAAGCTGATTAATATTAAGCTTATGTAATTGGTAAGGCGTTGTTTCTAATCGAAAGTGAAACCACTGATAAAATTCAGAGTTGTGGTCGTTATTAATCTCTAATTGAATATTAAGCGGATCGGTTGCATCAATTACCTTGATATTACCACTGTCGAAATTACTACTGATTTTCATGAAAAAACCTTTAATTTGAATAAGCCCATCTGCATTTTAACTCGCAGAACTAACACCACGAATAATACTACTCGCAGTAAATACAGTGTATTTTATAACTCTAGCACGCACTGTATTTTAATAAGCAAAGCGTAGCACAAGGCATACACTTTAAAAATGATTGCACATTAAAAAAGCCAGCTAAACGCTGGCTTTTAAATACTACATATACATTAGCGTGGTAAGCTTGGGAATGACACTTCAGCCATATCTCGCATACAACGTACTACTTGGCAGCTATAGCCAAATTCATTATCGTACCATACGTATAATACAATACGATTATCGTCAACAATTGTCGCTTGCGAGTCAACAACACCTGCATAACGGCTACCTACTAAATCGGTAGACACTATTTCTGTTGATGCAGTGTAATCAATTTGGTCACGTAAATCTGAGTGCAGCGCTGTATCGCGTAAAAATGCATTTAATTCTTCAACTGATGTATTAGTTGCTAAGTTTAAGTTTAAAATAGCAAGCGATACATTTGGCGTAGGAACACGAATAGCGTTACCTGTTAACTTACCTTCAAGCTCTGGCAATGCTTTAGATACAGCTTTAGCTGCGCCTGTTTCAGTTATTACCATGTTAAGCGCTGCGGCACGACCACGACGTTCGGCTTTGTGATAGTTGTCGATTAGGTTTTGATCGTTTGTGTATGAGTGAACGGTTTCAACGTGACCATTATTAATACCAAACTTATCGTTTAACGCTTTTAATGTTGGTGTGATTGCATTTGTTGTACAACTTGCTGCACAGACAATTTTATCTTCAGATAAAATATCTTGGTTATTTACACCATATACGATGTTTTTAATATTGCCTTTAGCCGGTGCTGTTAATAATACTTTAGCTGCGCCTTTACATTCTAAATGCTGACCAAGGCCTGCTTCATCTTTCCAAATACCTGTGTTATCAACAATTAACGCATTATCGATACCGTATTGGGTGTAATCTATTTCACTAGGTGAATTTGCATAAATAACCTGAATGTAACTGCCGTTCGCTTTAATCGCGTTGCGCTCTTTATCAATGGTGATTGAACCATTAAATGGACCATGAATTGAATCGCGACGTAATAAACTAGCGCGCTTTTCAAGGTCACCTTCTTTACCACCACGCACAACGATTGCACGTAGACGTAAATCGGCGTAAGGACCCGATTTTTCAATTAATAAGCGAGCAAGCAAACGACCAATACGACCAAATCCATAAAGAACTACATCGCGAGGTTCTTTCACTGTTGAATCGGCTATTTCTGCTAATTCATCTTTAACGAACTCTTCAACTGAACGGCCATTAGCAACGTCGCTGTATAAATAGCTGTATGCTAACTTACCAATATCAATGCGAGCAGAGTTTAATTCCATTTTACTGATTGCTTCTAAAAACGGGAAGCTTTCACGTAAACGTAATTTTGTGCCTTCAAATTGCGCAACAGTTTTGTGAGATTTAATAATTTCAATAGTACTGGCATTTACGAGAGGACGGCCATATACGGCAATTTCAATACCACGATTACGGTAAAGTTTACCAATGATAGGTTGCATGCTTTCAGCGTAATCTTGGCGCTCTTGCCAACTATTTGTGTATTCTAACTCGTGAGATGAGGTCATTTTATTTACCTAAGTTTATCATTTTGAACGGATAGCCTTTAAAAGTGCACTATATTCTGAGAGTAATGCACTTCAGGCACGGCTATTCTAATTTAATCTGAAGTTATTCTCTACTGTTAGGCGTTAAATGATTGCGCTAGAATGGCTGCGTAGATATTTATTTGGGGTTTAGGAATGCTAAAAAGAGCAAGTTTACTACTTGGATTACTAACATTAGCGGGTTGTGAAGAACCTGTGACGCTAGCAAAAGTTTGTAAGGAAACACCCGGCTTTTGTTCTGATTTAAACAAAGACAGCCATTGTAAAGACGAGCGTGCTGAAGTTATCTTAAAGCGTTACAGCGAATACAAAGAGCCAACGGATGAAAATAAATATCAATTATTAAAAGAATTTGAAACATACAACCAATGTATAACACTGGCGGCTAAAATTGAGCACATAAAGCTCAAAGCTAAGAAGACGTCTCGCATAGATGGACAACTTACTAGCATTAAAGAAATGACGCGCCTTTATCAAGACACTATTGATACAAATCACCCCGGTTTACTTTATTACCATTGGTCCAGAAACAATAATCAAGGTGCATTAAATAAACTATTGGCTATAGAAGACGATCCGAGTGTTACACAAAGTGCTGAAATGCAGTTTTTTTTAGCGTCGTATTACATTAAGTTTGATGACGAAAAAACGATTGATTTGCTCTATAAAACGCTAGAGTTAAATCAAAAAGGGCGCATACCCAATCCTGAGGTGTACACATCACTTATCAGCCTGTTTTATAAACATAATAAATTTAAACATGCTTATATATTTTCAAAAGTAGCGCAAATGTCGGGAATCGAAAATATAGATCTATTTGAAATAGAGCAGGAACTCTTAAGTACTGGTAAAAACTTATCTGGACTTGATTCACTTGCCGAGCAAACCTATCAACAAGTATTAGAGGGTGAATTTGTATCACCTAGAGAATTTTAGATAATAATAAACCCCGCTTAAGCAGAGTTAAGCGAGAAATAAATAAAAAGGCAGCTTTCGCTGCCTTTTTTTATTTTGCTTTGCTGGTGCCCACTTCAACACGAGTCTTTAATTTTTGACCCGGTCTAAAGGTGACAACACGACGCGCCGAAATAGGAATGTCTTCGCCTGTTTTCGGATTACGCCCTGGTCTTTCTTTTTTGTCTCGAAGATCAAAGTTACCAAATCCAGAAAGCTTAACCTGCTCTCCTTTTTCTAGCGCTGAGCGGATTTCTTCAAAAAACGCTTCAACTAAATCTTTGGCATCTTTTTTATTGATCCCGAGTTTTTCAAATAGGTGTTCAGCTATGTCGGCTTTAGTAAGCGCCATATCTAGTCCCTCAACGATGCATTAAACTTTTCGGCCAATTCGGCCACCACGTTATCAACTACTAGATTGATATCTTTCTCTTCGAGTGTTCTATCAACCGCTTGCAGTGTTAGAGCAATCGCCAAACTCTTATAATTTGGCTCAATACCTTTGCCCTTATACACATCGAATAAGTTTAGGTCAACCAATTGATTTCCGCCAACTTTTTCTATAGCGTTTAAAATATCACCAGATTTAACGCTGTCGGCCACTAAAATCGCGATGTCGCGACGGTTTGAAGGAAATTTAGACACGCTTTCTGCTTGTGGTAAATTTCTTTTTTCAATTGCTGACATTTCAATTTCAAATACAAAAGTTGCGTTATTGATATCTAACGACTTTTGCGCTTGAGGATGTAATGCACCAAAAAAGCCAACCTTTTTACCATCAACATAAATAACAGCTGACTGGCCAGGATGAAGTCCATCTGACTGCTCTGCTTTAATTTCAAAGCGACTTACATCGTTAGTGATTGCAAGTAATGCCTCAACATCACCTTTTAAATCATAAAAATCAACGTTTCGCTTTTCTTCAACCCAATGTTCGCCATGCGCTAAACCCGTGATAGCACCACCGATAACGGGTACTTGGTATACACCATTTTCTGCATTTTCATCGCTTATAAATTTAAGACCATGCTCAAATAAACGAATACGTGGTTGTTGACGATTTTGGTTGTATTCAACAGATGCTAATAGACCCGTCATTAAGCTAACACGCATAGCTGACATTTCAATTGAAATAGGATGCGGTAGAACGAGTGCATCACTTTGAGGGTGCAAAATAGCTTGTGCCTTAGGATCAACAAAACTGTATGTAATCGCTTCTTGATAACCACGTGTTACTAACGTATTGCGGAATTTGCTTAGTGCAATGCTCGCTTCGTTATGAGTCGTCATCTTAAGTTTTGCAGTTGGAGCCACATTTGGAATACTGTTGTAACCGTAAACGCGCGCAACTTCTTCTATCAAATCTTCCTCAATGCGAATATCAAAACGGTAACTAGGTACGTCTGCACTCCAGCTGTCATTTTCTACTTTAACATCAAGGCCTAAGCGAGTCAGAATATCAGTTACTTTAGCATCATCAATGTGATGACCTATTACGCGGTCTAAACGCGAACGACGCAAACGAACTTCAGTCACCTTAGGTAACTTATCAGCCGCCACGGCTTCTACTACAGGGCCTGCTTGACCACCCACAATTTCAAGAAGTAGCGCTGTAGCACGCTGCATTGCATCGTGTTGTAGAGCAAAATCTACTCCACGTTCATAACGATGTGATGCATCAGTATGTAGGCCGTAACTACGTGCTTGCCCAGCAATTGCTACCGGGTTAAAGAACGCACTTTCGAGCAGTATGTCTGTTGTTTTTTCAGTAACACATGACTGCTCACCACCAAAAATACCAGCAATGGCAAGTGCTTTATCATTATCTGCTATAACGAGTGTAGACTCGTTTAATTTAGCTGTATTACCATCAAGCAGTACTAGTTCTTCATCTGCATTTGCACTACGTACTTTAATGCCACCTTCAATTGCACTTAAATCAAATGCATGCATAGGGTGACCAAGTTCGAGTAATACATAGTTAGTTACATCAACAACCGGGTCGATTGAACGTACACCACTACGGCGTAATTTTTCAACCATCCATAACGGTGTTTCTGCATCAAGATTTATACCTTTTATTACACGACCTAAGTATCGAGGACATGCATCTTCGTTCACTAGCTCAATTGATACTTTGTCGTCAATCGTTGGAGCAACAGCGGGGATTTCTAATACGTTTACATCAATGCTGTTTAAAACGCCTACTTCACGAGCAAGACCTTTAATACCAAGGCAGTCACCACGGTTTGGTGTTAAATCAACATCAATAATGTTGTCGTCAAGGCTTAAATAGTCACGTAAATCCGCGCCAATGGGTGCATCACTCGGTAACTCCATGATGCCCTCACCTTCTTCGCTAATGCCTAGCTCATCAAATGCACATAACATACCGTGTGAAGGCTGACCGCGAAGTTTTGCTTTTTTAATTTTGAAATCGCCAGGTAATACTGCACCAACGGTTGCAACCGCTACTTTAATTCCTTCACGACAGTTTGGCGCACCACAAACGATATCAAGCAGCTCATCGCCACCTACGTTAATTTTAGTAACGCGAAGTTTATCCGCATCAGGATGTTGACCACATTCAACAACTTCGCCTACTAACACACCATTAAATTTGGCTGCAGCTGGCTCAACGCCGTCAACTTCAAGGCCAGCCATAGAAAGCTGTTCCGACAGAGCTTGCGTATCAATAGCAGGATTTACCCACTCTCTTAACCACTTTTCACTAAATTTCATTTTATTGCTTCACTCTTAACGGAACTGGTTTAGGAATTTTAAGTCATTTTCAAAAAATGCACGTAAGTCGTTTACGCCGTAGCGCAGCATAGTTAAGCGCTCTACACCCATGCCGAATGCAAAACCAGTGTATTTTTCTGGATCAATACCTACAGACTTAAGAACGTTTGGATGTACCATGCCACAGCCTAGTACCTCTAACCATTTGCCGTCTTTGCCCATCACATCTACTTCAGCTGAAGGTTCTGTAAATGGGAAAAATGATGGACGGAAACGAATTTCCATATCTTCTTCAAAAAAGTTACGCAAAAAGTCATGTAATATACCTTTAAGCTCAGTAAAGCTTACATCGGTATCAACCATTAACCCTTCTACCTGATGGAACATAGGTGTATGTGTCTGATCGTAATCGTTACGATACACACGCCCAGGTGAGATAATTCGTAGCGGTGGCTGCTCTGTTTCCATAGTACGAATTTGCACGCCACTTGTTTGTGTACGCAATACTAATTTAGGATTGAAATAAAAGGTATCGTGATCAGCACGCGCAGGGTGATGTTCAGGGATATTTAAAGCATCAAAGTTATGAAAATCATCTTCAATCTCAGGACCTGATTTCACCTCGAAACCTAACTCACCAAAAAAGCTTTCAATACGCTCAATCGTACGTGTTACTGGGTGTAATCCACCTGTAGGCATCACACGCCCAGGTAAAGTAACGTCAATTGTTTCAGCGGCTAGCTTTTCTTCTAGTGCCTTGCTTGCTAAAAGCTCACGCTTGTCGTTAATTGCAGCTTGCACATCTTGCTTAGCCTGATTAATTACCTGGCCTGCTTCTTTGCGTTCTTCAGGAGCAATTTTACCCAGTGTTTTAAGTAAGCTAGTGATTTCGCCTTTTTTACCAAGGTAGTTAACCCTGATCTCTTCTAGTTGCGCGATTTCACTGGCACTGGCTACCGCCTCAAGTGCTTGCGCTAATATATTTTCTAAGTTCATTCGATACCTGATCTTTCACAGAAGGTGATTACAATTTAATTGACTAATGATAACTGAAAGCGGGGTCTAGATTCTAGACCTACTAGAGCTTTAACGTTGATTTTATAAAGGGAATTGTTAATTTTCGCTGTGCGGCCATAGATGCATGATCTAATTTGTCTAATACATCGAGTAAAGCACGCATATCTCGACTTAGACGCGTTAGTAAAAAGCGTGCACATTCATCACTTAACTCAAGCCCACGCATATGCGCCCGCTTAACAAGCGCTTGCGCTTTATCATCATCACTCATTGAACGTATTTGAAAGGTGGTTCCCCATGTCAAACGAGATTCTAAATCAGGAAGTGAGATATTTAACATATTTGGTAACAGGTCTGCGGTTACGACTAACATTTTACCGGGTTCGTTAAAGCGATTAAAAAAATTAAACAGGGCCTTTTCCCAGGCATCGTTGCCTGCCACTAAGTGGACATCGTCTATACACAATACATCAAGCGCTTCCAGTCCATCGAGCACCATAGGGCCAAAATTGATAACCTCGCGCATAGAAAGTAACATGTTAGAGAGGCCACGTTCTTGCGCTTTTATGCACGTCGCGTATAACAAGTGAGACTTACCCGAATCACCCAATCCACACAAATAAGTATATTGAAATGAATTTGCCAACTCAGAAAAGCTCGCTTTTAGATGGTTAACTTCTAATGAGTCCTCACCACCAAAGTACGATGCAAACGTCTCGTCATCAGGCAGTGTAACAGGCAACGCCATTTGCATTGGTTCATGAGTTAGCACTATGGTTTTATCCATTGATATTCAAGGCTATTTTTGTCAACAACATGATAGAAAGCGCGTGGGTCAACATAATCTTTAAAAGCAGAATCAAGACCAAGCGCTTTTTTTAAATCTGTAACATCGCCTGTATGATTCAATTTGTATTCAACAAACTCAGTCGTTTTTCGAGCAATCGTAACCTGTGTAACTACACTTAAACTCTGTAAACGTCTTTTAGCTAGTTCAACATCTACAAAATTTTCGGCCCCTTTTAAAGTTAAAATAGCTGAAGCTTGCTCGTAGTATGCATTGGGATCAATTGCATATTCACTTGCTAGCCCTCTAGCTAGTGTATCTATCATTTGACTAACAATTTGTTGTTTATCACCAACTAAACGATTTTCATCAAACAAATCATCATTTGTGAATCGCCAATCTAAAACCCAGTTATTACTGTTATTGTCTTTGTACATTTTGGCCGTAATACTTCTTTCAGCACTATACCGCTGAGACGCTTCTTCTATAGGCCCTGAGAAATTACCCCACACCTCGGGTATTCCTACTAAACGTCTATCTTGTAAATCCAGTAATGGCACAACAACAGGTAAGCCACGTCTTCGGGCATTATCGTAAATTAATTGTTCAAGCTGTGGATAGCTCTCTTGTGTTACTAGCTCTCTTCGCCAATTATCTTCAATACCTAGCCAAATAGCGACTAACGGACGTTGTGAACCCCATAGAGGTAGACTTAATTCTTTTATAAGCGCATTAATTTTTCGTGCTTCAAATTTAACAATTAATTTTAATTGACCTTCAGTACGCTCATCGTATTCAAATTTAAGCATGTAATCAGAGATATCTTTAGTGCGCTGTTGAGCTAATCGATTTTGATCCGCCGTTTCATCACCACTTACTTTTACCAAAACATTAAGTAAAGCTTTACGGCTTGCCGCTAATCGACTATCTCTTGATTTATCATCAACTTTTAAAATATCTTGATATAGATCAGTGACTTCAACTGCTGAAACAGAAAAACAAATTAAAATGGATATTATGCTTATTAATAATCTATACACTGTATGTTAGTTCTTGGTTTTAAACTGATTTGATCCTAAATCAAAGCCAGTAACAAAGCAAAATTATATTTGTTACTATGACATATTGATACTTATAGATTAAGCCTCTCATACACTGTTGATTTAATTGAAACTCTAAATTTATAAATAAATTCACTCAGCCAAAAAAAGAGCAGCAAAAGCCAAACCTTCTAAAAAGACATATTCTCTTCAAAGTAATGCCAACACAACTGTATTAAGTTCTAAAAATATACTAGCTTTTATTAGCTACTGCTGAGGGAAACAGAAAACTGCTTTGTCGCGTCAGCCTCTGAAGGGCTCGCTTTCGCACAGTTTTTTATAATGTATAGGAATACAAATGCCGGGAGCACAGGATGTGCAAGAGCGACCGCTACTGAGTTCGGCATGGGGTCTTGGCTTTTTGCTAAATCACTTTTCTACAGACGTAAAAAAGCCCGACTATTGCTAGTCGGGCTTTGTACAATTTGAAGCCTGTTAATGTCATGGTGCCCACAGCGGTGAAGAGTCACAGTGAAATGTTACCTACCATAGGCCAGTGTATTAAATAGCCAAAACACTGTTCACAAAGAGGCGCTTCGCTTAGGAGACGCTACGCTTTAGAGAAGGGAATGCTGAAGATTACTTTTCTGTAGACGTAAAAAAGCCGCTTCATTTTTGAAGCGGCTTTCTACAATTTGAAGCCTGGTAATGTCCTACTTTCACATAGCAAATGCTACACTATCATCGGCGCTGTTTCGTTTCACTACTGAGTTCGGCATGGAATCAGGTGGGTCCAAAACGCTATTGTCACCAAGCAAATTTGGGCGTTAATCCGTATTTCTACGCACTAACTGAATTTGGAAAATATCTGATAATATTTTTTAAGTCTGTCAGTAATATCTACTTTAGTTCATTAACTTCTGTCTTAACTGTCACACAAAACGCGTTTGGCGTTGTATGGTTAAGCCTCACGGGTAATTAGTACAAGTTAGCTTAATGGCTCACACCACTTCCACATCTTGCCTATCAACGTTGTAGTCTTCAACGGCCCTTCAGAGACTTTAAAAGTCTAGTGAGAACTCATCTCGAGGCCTGCTTCGCGCTTAGATGCTTTCAGCGCTTATCAGTTCCGAACGTAGCTACCGGGCAATGCCATTGGCATGACAACCCGAACACCAGCGGTTCGTTCACTCCGGTCCTCTCGTACTAGGAGCAACCCCTCTCAATTCTCAAACGCCCACGGCAGATAGGGACCGAACTGTCTCACGACGTTCTAAACCCAGCTCGCGTACCACTTTAAATGGCGAACAGCCATACCCTTGGGACCGACTTCAGCCCCAGGATGTGATGAGCCGACATCGAGGTGCCAAACACCGCCGTCGATATGAACTCTTGGGCGGTATCAGCCTGTTATCCCCGGAGTACCTTTTATCCGTTGAGCGATGGCCCTTCCATTCAGAACCACCGGATCACTATGACCTACTTTCGTACCTGCTCGACGTGTCTGTCTCGCAGTTAAGCTGGCTTCTACCATTACACTAACCGTACGATGTCCGACCGTACTTAGCCAACCTTCGTGCTCCTCCGTTACTCTTTGGGAGGAGACCGCCCCAGTCAAACTACCCACCAGGCACTGTCCGTAACCCCGATTCAGGGGCCAACGTTAGAACATCAAAACTACAAGGGTGGTATTTCAAGGACGACTCCAACAAGACTAGCGTCTCATCTTCAAAGTCTCCCACCTATCCTACACATGTAGGTTCAATGTTCAGTGCCAAGCTGTAGTAAAGGTTCACGGGGTCTTTCCGTCTAGCCGCGGGTACACAGCATCTTCACTGCGATTTCAATTTCACTGAGTCTCGGGTGGAGACAGCGTGGCCATGGTTACACCATTCGTGCAGGTCGGAACTTACCCGACAAGGAATTTCGCTACCTTAGGACCGTTATAGTTACGGCCGCCGTTTACCGGGGCTTCGATCAAGAGCTTCTCCGAAGATAACCCCATCAATTAACCTTCCGGCACCGGGCAGGTGTCACACCGTATACGTCATCTTGCGATTTTGCACAGTGCTGTGTTTTTAATAAACAGTCCCAGCCACCTGGTCACTGCGGCTCCCGTCCGCTTAGAGAGCAAGTCTCATCACAGATAGGAGCGTACCTTCTCCCGAAGTTACGGTACGATTTTGCCTAGTTCCTTCACCCGAGTTCTCTCAAGCGCCTTAGTATTCTCTACCTGACCACCTGTGTCGGTTTGGGGTACGATTCGGTATAATCTGAAGCTTAGAGGCTTTTCCTGGAAGTATGGCATCAGCAACTTCACTACCGTAGTAGCTCGTCTCGTGTCTCAGGTTTAGTGTTCGTCCGGATTTACCTAAACAAACGCCCTACTCACTTTCACATGGACAACCATCGCCATGCTTGCTTAGCCTTCTCCGTCCCCCCATCGCAATTATACCAAGTACGGAAATATTAATCCGTTTCCCATCGACTACGCCTTTCGGCCTCGCCTTAGGGGTCGACTTACCCTACCCTGATTAACATGGGATAGGAACCCTTGGTCTTCCGGCGTGCGGGTTTTTCACCCGCATTATCGTTACTCATGTCAGCATTCGCACTTCTGATACGTCCAGCATACCTCCCGGTACACCTTCAACCGCTTACAGAACGCTCCCCTACCACTCATCCTAAGATGAATCCGCAGCTTCGGTGCATAGTTTAGCCCCGTTACATCTTCCGCGCAGACCGACTCGACCAGTGAGCTATTACGCTTTCTTTAAAGGATGGCTGCTTCTAAGCCAACCTCCTGGCTGTCTGGGCCTTTCCACATCGTTTCCCACTTAACTATGACTTTGGGACCTTAGCTGGCGGTCTGGGTTGTTTCCCTCTTCACGACGGACGTTAGCACCCGCCGTGTGTCTCCCGGATATTACTTTACGGTATTCGGAGTTTGCAAAGGGTTGGTAAGTCGGGATGACCCCCTAGCCTTAACAGTGCTCTACCCCCGTAAGTATTCGTCCGAGGCTCTACCTAAATAGATTTCGGGGAGAACCAGCTATCTCCCGGTTTGATTAGCCTTTCACTCCTAGCCACAGGTCATCCCCTAACTTTTCAACGTTAGTGGGTTCGGTCCTCCAGTTGATGTTACTCAACCTTCAACCTGCCCATGGCTAGATCACCGGGTTTCGGGTCTATACCTTGCAACTATTCGCCCAGTTAAGACTCGGTTTCCCTACGGCTACCCTAATCGGTTAACCTCGCTACAAAATATAAGTCGCTGACCCATTATACAAAAGGTACGCAGTCACAGAACAAGTCTGCTCCTACTGCTTGTACGTACACGGTTTCAGGTTCTATTTCACTCCCCTCACAGGGGTTCTTTTCGCCTTTCCCTCACGGTACTGGTTCACTATCGGTCAGTTGGGAGTATTTAGCCTTAGATGATGGTCCACCTATATTCAGTCAAAGTTTCACGTGCTCCGACCTACTCGATTTCACTTAAAATGTCTTTTCATGTACGGGACTATCACCCTGTATCGTGGCACTTTCCAGAGCCTTCCATTAACACATAATAAGCTTAAGGGCTGTTCCGATTTCGCTCGCCGCTACTTTCGGAATCTCGGTTGATTTCTTTTCCTACGGGTACTTAGATGTTTCAGTTCTCCGCGTTCGCCTCGTTAACCTATGTATTCAGTTAACGATACCTGCAAGCAGGTGGGTTTCCCCATTCGGAAATCCTAGTCTCAAGTGCTTTTTACTAGCTTGACTAGGCTTATCGCAAGTTAATACGTCCTTCATCGCCTCCAACTGCCAAGGCATCCACCGTGTACGCTTAGTCACTTAACCATACAACCCAAACGGGTCTTTGTTTTGTGACAGTTTAACTTCGCCAGAAGTTAATATTGAATACTAAAGTAGATACCAATCAATCGACTCATAAGAGTGATTAAATGGCACTGAATGATACTGCTATCATTCTTTTTTACTTTTGAAAACTCTGTACAAATAACAATGTTATTCATACGAATTTTATTATCAGCTTTTCCAAATTTTTAAAGAGCATATTAATTAACTAAGCCAGTGGCTTAACTAATTAACAATCATCTGTGTGGACACTACGAACAAATAAGTTCTAAATCGTATAAGGAGGTGATCCAGCCCCAGGTTCCCCTAGGGCTACCTTGTTACGACTTCACCCCAGTCATGAATCACTCCGTGGTAAACGTCCTCCCGAGGGTTAGACTATCTACTTCTGGAGCAACCCACTCCCATGGTGTGACGGGCGGTGTGTACAAGGCCCGGGAACGTATTCACCGCGTCATTCTGATACGCGATTACTAGCGATTCCGACTTCATGGAGTCGAGTTGCAGACTCCAATCCGGACTACGACGCACTTTAAGTGATTCGCTTACCTTCGCAGGTTCGCAGCACTCTGTATGCGCCATTGTAGCACGTGTGTAGCCCTACACGTAAGGGCCATGATGACTTGACGTCGTCCCCACCTTCCTCCGGTTTATCACCGGCAGTCTCCTTAGAGTTCTCAGCATTACCTGCTAGCAACTAAGGATAGGGGTTGCGCTCGTTGCGGGACTTAACCCAACATCTCACAACACGAGCTGACGACAGCCATGCAGCACCTGTATCAGAGTTCCCGAAGGCACCAATCTATCTCTAGAAAGTTCTCTGTATGTCAAGTGTAGGTAAGGTTCTTCGCGTTGCATCGAATTAAACCACATGCTCCACCGCTTGTGCGGGCCCCCGTCAATTCATTTGAGTTTTAACCTTGCGGCCGTACTCCCCAGGCGGTCTACTTAATGCGTTAGCTTTGAAAAACAGAACCGAGGTTCCGAGCTTCTAGTAGACATCGTTTACGGCGTGGACTACCGGGGTATCTAATCCCGTTTGCTCCCCACGCTTTCGTACATGAGCGTCAGTGTTGACCCAGGTGGCTGCCTTCGCCATCGGTATTCCTTCAGATCTCTACGCATTTCACCGCTACACCTGAAATTCTACCACCCTCTATCACACTCTAGTTTGCCAGTTCGAAATGCAGTTCCCAGGTTGAGCCCGGGGCTTTCACATCTCGCTTAACAAACCGCCTGCGTACGCTTTACGCCCAGTAATTCCGATTAACGCTCGCACCCTCCGTATTACCGCGGCTGCTGGCACGGAGTTAGCCGGTGCTTCTTCTGTCAGTAACGTCACAGATGTGAGGTATTAACTCACACCCTTTCCTCCTGACTGAAAGTGCTTTACAACCCGAAGGCCTTCTTCACACACGCGGCATGGCTGCATCAGGCTTTCGCCCATTGTGCAATATTCCCCACTGCTGCCTCCCGTAGGAGTCTGGACCGTGTCTCAGTTCCAGTGTGGCTGATCATCCTCTCAAACCAGCTAGGGATCGTTGCCTTGGTGAGCCATTACCTCACCAACTAGCTAATCCCACTTGGGCCAATCTAAAGGCGAGAGCCGAAGCCCCCTTTGGTCCGTAGACATTATGCGGTATTAGCAGTCGTTTCCAACTGTTGTCCCCCACCTCAAGGCATGTTCCCAAGCATTACTCACCCGTCCGCCGCTCGTCAGCAAAGTAGCAAGCTACTTTCTGTTACCGCTCGACTTGCATGTGTTAGGCCTGCCGCCAGCGTTCAATCTGAGCCATGATCAAACTCTTCAATTAAAAAGTTTTGTGTCTTTCGACAGCTCAATGAATTCTGAATTTATTTAATATCTTTCGATATTGAATTGACTGTGCTGAATAACTACCTAAGTAATTATTCTGTTGGTCACTCAGTTTCAATTGAGACTCTAATTTGTTTGCCTCACTACCTAAGTAGCTTGGCTGTTAGAACTCAATCTGTACGAGTGCCCACACAGATGATTGCTTTATATTGTTAAAGAACGTTTGAGTTGCCTTAGCGACTCAAGGGAAGCGAATCTTACGCTTTCCTGTGTTTTTGTCAACACTTAATTTTAAAATTTATAAAAATCTAAACTCAAGTTTTACTCGACTCACTAAGTGGTTTGCTTGCCTCGCTAAGCGTTGCCTGCTCTGCCGTCTCAGTGGGGTCGCATTATAGGGAGGCACGAATTTAACGCAAGCCTTTTTTAGCTAAAAAAGTGATTTAAATTGCACCCCAAGCAAGCGCACACCCTAAACACAAGTTACCCACAAACACCTGTTGATAACTTTGTTTTTATGGTCGTTTATTCTAAACACTTTGTCATTCCTATGGTAAGTTGCGGTCACTTTTTTAACGCATGTCTTTAGGTAGTATTTATGGCAGATATAATAAATAGTATAAGTGGTCTCTTGTGGGGGCACGTTCTCGTATACTTATTAATAGCAGCGGGTTTATTTTTCACCTTTAAATTAGGTTTTATTCAATTTGTTCAATTTCCACATATGTTCAAGGTCATGTTTGGATCTCGAAAATGTGCGAATAACGAAATCTCTTCTTTTCAAGCTTTTTGTACTTCATTAGCAGCTCGAGTCGGTACTGGGAATATGGCAGGTGTCGCTGTTGCATTGTATCTGGGTGGCCCGGGAGCTATTTTTTGGATGTGGTTAATTGCATTAATTGGTATGGCGACAAGCTTTGCCGAAAGTACACTTGCACAAGCTTATAAAACAAAAGATGCTGAAGGCAATTTTAGAGGTGGTCCAGCTTACTATATGCAAACCGGCTTAGGTAAACGTTGGATGGGGGTTTTATTCTCACTGTGTTTAATTTTAGCTTTTGGTCTGGTATTTAATGCTGTGCAGTCAAACTCTATTGCTGCCGCTTTTGAAGTAGCATTTGATATCCCTAAATATATTGTAGGTATTTGTTTAGTTATTGGTTCTGGGATCATCATATTTGGAGGCCTTAAAACAATATCTCGATTTGCTGAAATGGTTGTGCCTTTTATGGCTTTGGCCTATTTATGTGTTGCGCTTTATGTTTGTGCTATTAACTTTGCTGCACTTCCTGATGTATTCATGTTAGTAATTAACAGTGCTTTTGGAATAGAGCAAGCCGGTGCTGGCGCTATAGGTTATGGTGTAATACAAGCGATGATCCAAGGAATTAAACGTGGTTTGTTCTCTAACGAAGCGGGTATGGGTAGCGCCGCTAATGCTGCAGCAACAGCAACACCTTACCCTCCTCACCCTGCTTCACAGGGTTATGTGCAAATGCTTGGGGTTTTTATTGACACAATTGTAATTTGTACTGCGACTGCATCACTTATCCTTCTATCTCAGCAATTAATTCCTGAATCAGGAGTATTGGGTATAGAATTGACTCAAGCAGCATTATCAGAACATGTTGGTAGTTGGGGCACTTATTTTATCGCTATTGCAATTTTATTCTTTGCCTTTACCTCTATTGTTGCTAATTACTCGTATGCAGAAACTAATCTTATGTTTTTAGAACATAACTCCCAAAAAGGGATGTTTATATTCCGTCTGATCGTTTTAGGAATGGTTATGTTTGGGGCCGTAGGTGAGCTCGGATTAATTTGGACATTAGCAGATATATCTATGGGTTTAATGGCTATTGTTAATGTAATCGCGTTATTTATGCTTTCAGGTGTCGTTGTATGGCTTTCAAAAGACTATAACGAACAACGTAAAAAAGGCCTAATCCCCTCGTTTGATAAAAGTAAACATCCAAAACTAGACAAAGAGGTAGACCCTCTAGCTTGGAAATAAAAAATAAAAAAGCGAGCTCCGGCTCGCTTTTTTAGTTCTAAAATTTATTTACCCAACATTAAAAACTAAGATTAATTTTTACCACTACTTTATATTTACTACGTATAGGAACACAAAGAGGTATCTAAAAAAGGAAAGCCGATGGATGACATGACAAAAAATACAGTATCGATACTACTGATTATCAAGTTTGACAAGATAATGTACAACAATGGGGGTTTGATATACATAACCCTGTATTTGGAATAAGCGCTTTTTTAGTTGTTTTATTTGTATTGCTTAGCTTGGTTTTTGACCCTACTGTTACCCGCGATGCACTAACCTCCACTAAAGACGTTATCATAAATCAATTCGATAGTTACTTTATGTTACTTGCTAATGCCTTTGTAATCTTTTGTATTATCTTGGCATTCTCTCCCTTAGGTAAAATTCGTTTAGGCGGTGTAAAAGCTCGTCCAGAGCATGGTTACATATCGTGGCTTGCCATGTTATTTGCTGCAGGAATGGGCATTGGATTACTATTTTGGGGTGTTGCAGAGCCAACAAGCTTATTATACAGGTTGGTATCATATGCCTATGGGGGGTGAACCCAATTCAGCACAAGCACATTCATTAGCTTTAGGTGCGACTATGTACCACTGAGGTTTGCACGGATGGGCAATTTACGCAGTAGTTTAGTTGGCTTAAGCTTGGCTTTTTATGCATTTAATAAAGGCCTGCCTTTGTCTATACGTTCTGTTTTCTATCCCTTATTTGGTGATCGCGCATGGGGGTGGATGGGGCATATCATAGATATACTCGCGGTATTGTCGACTTTATTTGGTTTAGCAACATCACTGGGGCTTGGCGCACAACAAGCGACCAGTGGTATAAATTACCTATTAGGCACCGATTATGGCACTGCTTTTCAAATATCTGTTATTGGCTTAGTAACGTGTATTGCTATTTTCTCTGTTATTAGAGGTATTGAGGGCGGTGTAAAAGTACTAAGCAACGTTAATTTAATTTGTGCGTTTTTTTGCTGTTAGTTGTTATCGTACTTACATTCTCTGATTCAATCCCTGCTGTTTGGTTTACCCTGAGAGCATACGTAGAACATTTTGTACCATTGAGTAATCCTTTTAATAGGCCCGATGAAGGTTGGATGCATTCTTGGACTGTATTTTATTGGGCGTGGTGGATATCTTGGTCACCGTTTGTTGGCATGTTTATAGCGCGAGTTTCTAAAGGTCGAACTGTAAGAGAGTTCTTACTTGTTGTTATAGGGCTACCAACTCTGCTTAGCCTTGTGTGGATGGGTGTATTTGCAATATGGCAATAACACAAGTTATAGACAAAGTCGGACCACTTGGACAAAATGGTTTGACTGATATTTCAGTTACTTTATTTCAGGTATATGAACAGCTACCGTTTTCTAGCTTTATTTCAATTATTTCTATTGCTTTAGTTTTAGTCTTTTTTATCACTTCATCTGATTCAGGATCACTGGTGATAGACAGCATAACTGCTGGCGGTAAAATTGATGCACCAGTGCCACAGCGTATATTTTGGGCTACTGTCGAAGGTATGATAGCAGCAGTGTTACTTTGGGTTGGCGGCTCGCAAGCCTTACAAGCACTTCAATCGGGTGTAGTAACTACTGCACTCCCATTTTCAATCATACTTATTTTAATGTGTGTTGCGCTTATACAAGGCTTGCTAAGCGAATACCCTACTTATAAGGTTCAAAGCAAACTGCACTAACAATCCATCCGGTATAAGTGGCTCTTAAGAGTCGCTTATACAACTCATTTAAAACTTATTATAGCCACGTCACATTTTCCTCAATCTAGCTCTAGTTACTACTTTTTTATTTTAAAAGAGCAAACCTTACTCTCATCGTGTTGAAAATATCTGATTGACTAAAAGATAGATAAAGGAGTAATTAAATTACTAATGTTCTGATTTGTTTATTTTGTTATGGACAAGTGCGTTACTCATACAGATTCACATAATTAAGTACTATTTCGGATTGGTATTAACTGAGCTGAGTGAAATAGAGTAATGACGATAAAAATTGGGCCTTGCAAAGGCTAAGTGACAAAATCTTTAAATAGTAAAGTTAAGGAGATATTAAAAATAGATTAGATAAATGAAATATGGATATATTTTAAATGTTTTTTATCATTGGAGTTTATATAGAAATGGTGCCCGAGGCCGGACTTGAACCGGCACGACTTGTTAGTCGAGGGATTTTAAATCCCTTGTGTCTACCAATTCCACCACTCGGGCATCGAGTTTGCTAATTAAAGCGTGTGGAGTAAATTATGTGGAGGCGGAACCCGGAGTCGAACCGGGGTAAACGGATTTGCAATCCGGTGCATGGCCACTCTGCCATTCCGCCTTAACGCTTCCATATAATTTGGAGCGGCACACGAGGCTCGAACTCGTGACCTCGACCTTGGCAAGGTCGCGCTCTACCAACTGAGCTAGTGCCGCATATAATAAATTTTTATCAAACTTTTAATTAAATTGGTCAGTAATTAAAAGTGGTGCCCGAGGCCGGACTTGAACCGGCACGACTTGTTAGTCGAGGGATTTTAAATCCCTTGTGTCTACCAATTCCACCACTCGGGCATCGAGTTTGCTACTTAAAGCAAGTGGATAAAACTAATATGGAGCGGCACACGAGGCTCGAACTCGTGACCTCGACCTTGGCAAGGTCGCGCTCTACCAACTGAGCTAGTGCCGCATCATATTAATTCTACTATTACATTTTAAAAGTTATATGTTGGTGCATATAACCAAACCACAAAGTGGTGCCCGAGGCCGGACTTGAACCGGCACACTCTAAGAGCGAGGGATTTTAAATCCCTTGTGTCTACCAATTCCACCACTCGGGCATCGAGTTTGCTATTTAAAGCGTGTGGAGTGTTGATTGGAGGCGGAACCCGGAGTCGAACCGGGGTAAACGGATTTGCAATCCGGTGCATGGCCACTCTGCCATTCCGCCCCAGCACTGGGGTTATAACCTTAGATAACTTGGAGCGGCACACGAGGCTCGAACTCGTGACCTCGACCTTGGCAAGGTCGCGCTCTACCAACTGAGCTAGTGCCGCATTTCGTTACCTTGGGGGCTATGCCCTCTCAACACGGACGCATTCTACAGAGATTATTAAACGCGTCAATACAAAAAATGCTAGTTTTGAACTGTTTGCTTGTTTTTTATCTAAAACGGTGCGTTATTATACATTTGCAGTTAATTTTTGGTCAATTCACTCCATGCAGCCTTCAAATATTGCAGCATAGAACTCAGGGTCAAAAAGGTTGCTATATAGAGTAGCCCAAAACTTAAATAATTCATCCAGGTGTCATATTGCCAAATCAAACCAATGATGGCTAACATTTGCGCGGCAGTTTTAATTTTTCCCATATTAGATACAGCTACATTGCCACGCTTGCCCTGCTCAGCCATCCATTCTCTTAATGCTGATATAACAATTTCTCGACTAATAATAATAAGTGCGGGAATAGTCATATACATTGACTGATATTGATCAGAGAGAGCAACAAGTGCAGCACACACCATTACCTTGTCTGCAACAGGATCTAAAAAGGCTCCAAATGGCGTTGATTGTTCTAATTTTCTTGCAAGGTAGCCATCAAGTATATCGGTAATTGATGCTAGCCAAAAAATAAAAGCGGCAGCAAAAAAAGCCCAGCTATAAGGCAAATAAAATATCACCAAAAAAATGGGGATAAGAAAAAGTCTAAATGTTGTGAGTGTGTTTGGAATATTCCACATAACTACTTGGATATGTCTTTTCTTTTATATTCGCATGAAGGGCTAGCCCTTGTCATGTAAATGGTTAAATATCTTCTCAGCCATATCAAGGCTGATCCCGGGAACTTTCTTTAATTGTTCTATATTAGCAGCTTTTACCCCCTGCATGCCCCCTAAATATTTTAATAATGTTTGGCGACGCTTAGAACCTACTCCATCAATTTCTTCCAACAATGATTGTGTTCGCTGTTTTTGACGCTTATTACGATGCCCAGCTATTGCAAAACGGTGAGATTCATCTCGTATATGTTGTATCAGGTGAAGTGCAGGCGCATCAGAATCCATCGGAATTGTTTTACGCCCACCATCTATGAGTAATGTTTCTAGGCCAGGTTTACGGCTCGTTCCTTTTGCAACTCCGACTAGCAGAGGCATTTTAGAATGAGACCAATTAGAAAAATATTGCTCTGCACGCCCTAACTGTCCTTTACCGCCATCTATAAATATTACATCGGGGATTTTGTCTTCATCCACTAATTTGTTGTAACGCTTATTTAAAGCAAACTCCATGGCTGCATAATCATCACCACCGGTTATACCGGTTACATTATAGCGCCTGTATTCTTTTGTATTTGGGCCTTGTGAATCGAAAACAACGCAACTTGCTACCGTGTTTTCTCCCATAGTATGGCTTATATCAAAACATTCCATTCGCGCTATATCATCTAGGCGTAATGTTGCTTTTAATTGGGCATAGCGTTTATTGATAGAGTCTTGTGTACTTTGTTTGACAGCAATACTGTTTAACGCATTTTTATTTGCTAGTTGAAGGTATTGCGCACGCTCTCCACGTGTAACCACTTTAAGCGCCACTTTACGATCGCTTATTTGCGTCAGTGCTTCGCTTAACGCACTGCTCTCTTCTATTTCAAACGGGAGTATAATTTCTTTAGCAATTCGTCCTGTTGCACCTGGTGCTAAATAATATTGACCTAAGAATGAAGTTAAAATTTCTTGCTCGCTTGAATCTTTTGGTACTTTTGGAAAGTACGTTTTACTGCCGAGTACTTTATGATCGCGAATCATTAATAAATGTATGCCGTTTAATCCATTTAAATGCGCAAAGCCCACCACATCCATTTCTGCAAAGTTACCCGAAATAGATTGTTGCTCCTGCATTTTACGCAGTAGCATTATTTGATCACGTACTTTTGCGGCAAGCTCAAAGTTGAGCTCCGCACTGGCCGCTTCCATTTTTTTTATTAGTTCGGCAATGACTTCATCCGATTTACCCGTCAAAAATTTGCGAACATAGTCAACTTGTTCACTGTAGTCTTGCTCGGTAACTTTGTTAACGCATGGCGCAGAGCAACGCTTGAGCTGATACTGCAAACAAGGGCGACTTCGGGCACGATAATAAGCATCTTCGCATTGACGAACGGGAAATATTTTTTGCATTAAACGCAAACTTTCCGAGACCGCGCCTGCACTCGGAAATGGACCAAAATACTCACCTTTTATTTTGCGGCTCCCTCTATGGAACGCTAACCGCGGATGCTTATGGTTCGTTAATAAAATATAGGGGTACGACTTATCATCTCGCAGTAGAATATTATAACGAGGCTGATATTTTTTTATGAGGTTATTTTCGAGCAGTAGCGCTTCGGTTTCGGTGTTAGTCAGTGTGACTTCAATATCATTAATGTTACTGACTAAAACACGGGTTTTGCTGTCGGTAATGTTGGATCGAAAGTAACTGCTTACGCGTTTTTTTAATTGTTTAGCTTTACCAACATAAATAACTTGGTTGTCACTATCAAGCATGCGGTAAACACCGGGCTCGCTTGATAGCGTTTTTAAAAAATGTACGTGATCAAATTCAGACATATAAAAGGGTTAGTACGACACGTCTATGTCAATCATCTTATGACGAATAGCTAAATGTGTAAGTTCAACATCGCCACCTACATTCAATTTTTCAAACATTCGGTAACGATAGCTATTAACTGTTTTAGAACTGAGGTTTAAGCGCTCTGCAATATCTTGTGCTTTTTCACCTTTGGTGATCATAAGCATTATTTGAAGTTCGCGCTCTGATAAGCTCTGAAACGGATTTTCGTCTGTACGACCAGTAACCTGTGCCAGTGCTATTTGTTGTGCAATTTCAGGCGCAATGTAGCGTTGACCTGCATGGACTGAACGAATGGCACGAACCATTTCATCAGAGCCAGCTCCTTTAGTAAGAAAGCCGTGTGCACCAATTTGCATTACTTTAGACGGAAATGGGTCTTCGCAATTAACAGTAAGAACGATAATTTTTACATCTGGGCAATAGCGACAAATCTTTTTAGTTGCCTCTAATCCACCCATGCCAGGCATATTCATATCCATAAGTACAATATTAGGTGTGTGCTGTCGGCAAAACTGAACAGCGGCTTCACCGTCTTTTGCTTCACCTACAACTTTAAACCCACGCACATCATCTAATATGCGTCTGATCCCAGTTCGTACTAGTTCATGATCATCAACTAAAAGTACATTAATCAATGCAATACCCTCATTAACTCAACTACACACGTCTAAATAATTTAATTTGTCACATTAACACAGTTAAAGCGAAACAATAACTAATATTATCGCTCTCACTCAGGCACGTTAACTAAAGTTAAAAGTACTGAAATCAATGTGCCCAGCGATTTAAGAGGCTGACTTTTCACTAAAACGGTCAACCCATAATGCAATAATACCATCACCGGTAACATTACATGCCGTACCAAAGCTGTCTTGTGCTAAGTACAGTGCAATCATTAATGCCACAGCCCCTTCATTAAAGCCAAGCATGCTTGTTAAAAGCCCAAGCGCCGACATTACCGCACCACCCGGTGCGCCTGGCGCTGCAATCATCACAACACCGAGCATAAATATAAATGGCAACATGCCCATTAACGATGGCACTTCCATACCTGGCGATAAAAACATAACGGCCATGGCACACGTAACAATCGTAATTGTTGAACCCGACAAATGAATGGTGGCACATAAAGGTACAGTAAAGTTTGCTACGTCTTCTTTAACATTATTTGCTTTACTTGATTGCAACGACACAGGAATAGTTGCTGCACTCGACATAGTACCTAATGCAGTAAAATAAGCCGGTAGCATATTTTTAACTAATTCAAGTGGATTACGCTTCAATAAAATGCCTGTTGCAATATATAGAACACTTAACCATAGCCAATGCATTACAAGGGCTGCAATGAGCACCACGCCAAATGTTTGCAGCGTATCAACCACTGTGCCTGCTACAGTCATTTCAGCAAATACACCGGCAATATAAAACGGTAATGCCGGAATAATCACTTTTGACAATAACGCATCTATTACATCACGACCCTGATCCGATACTTTTTTTAATGTGTCTAATTCAAGCTGGCTCATACCAATACCAAATATGAAAGCCGTAGCAAGCGCAGTCATCACCCCCATTAATGGTGGGATTTCTATATCAATAAAACTACCTATTTCCGTGGCTACTTCAGCTTCGAACGTAATACCCCCACTTAAAAATGGGATAACAGCACTGACTAATAAAAAAGCAAGCGTGCCGGCAATGACGGTAGAGCTATATGCAAATCCAACCGTTTTACCAAGTAAGTGGCCAGAACCTTTAGGAAGCCCTGCAATACCAGAAGCAATAAAAAACAAAATAATAAGAGGAATAGTGAAGGAAATAATTTGACCAATTAACTCTTTAACCGTAAATAAGAGTTCAACACCTGTCAAAGGCACATAAAAGCCTACCAATATACCAGCCACAATGCCGGCAATTAACTTTAAAATTAACTTCATTTTTATTACTCAATTATTGTTAGATAAACGTTTTTATCATGTTTTGGTTAGCTTGTGTCATAAAACCGCTGAACTAAAGTTTGTTTGCATAAATAATCATCAATAAAAAGTGCATTTGACCTCGGTAAAGTATCATGTTCAAAAATCACTCAATTTATTAGCCGTTAGGCCGCATGAGTGTCTGCGCCTATTTAAATATTTAAGCTTCTCTTTATTTTATTTATAGGTAAAAAGCCGACATAACAAACAAAAGCGTCTTATCATTAAATTTAATGTGCGTACCTAATAACAAAAGGCACAGCTAATATAGATTTTTATTTCACTTAGTTATAAGCTCAATAGATATATCTTATAGCCAAACTTTACTTTTATTTTTTTAAACTCTCAGTAAAGTGTCAACATATAGTTAGTAGCAAAGGCTATTAGCACGTTGATCAGATTGTATCCAAAGGAACATTATGTCTACTATTTTTGAAGATAACTCACTTAGTATCGGTAATACACCACTGGTAAAACTTAAACGTGTTACAGGTGGGAATGTATTCGCTAAAGTGGAAGCGCGTAACCCAAGCTTTAGTATAAAATGCCGCATTGGTGCATCGATGATTTGGGAGGCTGAAAAAGCAGGTCAGCTAACTGAGGGTAAAGAACTTATCGAGCCTACATCTGGTAATACAGGTATTGCATTGGCCTTCGTTGCCGCAGCACGTGGTTACAAACTAACGCTTACCATGCCTAACACTATGAGCTTAGAGCGTCGTAAACTTCTAAAAGCACTGGGTGCCAACCTTGTGCTTACAGACGGCGCTAAAGGTATGAATGGTGCAATCCAAAAAGCAAAAGAGATTCAAGCCACCGATCCTGAAAAGTATATCTTGCTACAGCAGTTTGAGAATCCAGCAAACCCAAAAATACACTTTGAGACTACAGGCCCAGAAATTTTTGATGCTCTTGACGGTAAAGTGGATTACTTTGTAGCAGGCGTAGGTACTGGCGGGACTATAACAGGTGTTAGTCGCTACCTTAAAACAGAAAAAGGTCTAAATGTTAAGTCTATTGCTGTTGAGCCAACTAATTCGCCAGTAATCAGCCAAACACTTGCCGGTGAAGAAGTAAAACCAGGGCCACATAAAATTCAAGGTATTGGCGCAGGATTTATCCCTGGAAACCTAGACATGAGCCTAATAGATGCTGCAGAGCAAGTATCTAACGAAGATGCAATTGCAATGGCACATGAGCTAATGAAAAAAGAAGGTATATTAGTGGGTATTTCATCTGGCGCTGCTGTAGTGGCAGCAAAACGTATTGCTGAAAAACCAGAAAATGCCGACAAAAATATTGTTGTTATTTTACCAAGTGCCACTGAACGTTACTTATCAAGCCCGCTATTTGATGAGGAATTTAGTGACCAAGAGCTTGTTCAATAATCTTAGCTAACCATTTTTTGAAAGGATGCCTAGGCATCCTTTTTTATTATTTACTCTGCAATATCTTTTTATTTACCTTCCATGTCTTTACATATTAGCTAATTCACCACACACTTAAATAAAACTAACCAACAAAAATTAACATGAAAAAAATAACCTATCTAGTCAGCCTTATTCTGTGTTTGTTTTTAGTTGCCTGTGGCGATGATGTAAAAAAACTTGGCGATTCACCCGGTGACACTGCAACAGCCTACTTTGATGCCTTGTACAATCAGCAAGACCTTCAAAAAGCAACAACCATGGCAACACCCAACCTTACGCGAATCATGAAGTCGTACGGTACAGCTAAACAATTTACTCGTAACTTAGTTAACATGCAGTACGATGAGGTTATTATTGAAGTCGATATGACCAATATGAGTGTACGCGAACAGTATGGTGACAATGCTAAAATAAATCTTATTTTCACCGGTTATTTAAATGGTAACAAAATAGATGATATGCGTAGCGTAAAAATGCTACGTAAAAAAGGTAAATGGTATATCGACAAAATAGTTGCAGACCCATACGCACGTTAATCATTATATTAAAAAAAGGCCTTACACATGTAAGGCCTTTTTTATTTACGGTTCAAATAATTAGCTACAACTCGCCTTGCTGAAAGTTATCAACCGCTATTGCTTGATTACGTAGCTTATTGGCATGGTGCATAGCATCGGCATCGGTTTGCGTTACTAAATCATTGTCTAATGCAAAGTTAATCGCACCTTCAATATCGAGCGTTGCAGGAATATTGCCTTTGCGCTGCCATTGTTTTAAATCTTTGAATTGAGCCTGCATATCGTGCATAGCTAAAAATGCATTTTCCATTACCCCTGTACCTGCGTTTTCATCTACATAACACAAATGAGTTAAGCGATTTCTAAACACACCTGGTTGTGTCATATGCTCGCAAATACGTTGTGCAATTTCATCGCTTGGTTTTTCGTAATGATTACCAATTGGAAATACAATACGCTTAAGCACAAAATTAATAATTGGGTTTGAGAAATTTTTGAAAAAACCATCAAACGCTTGGCCAATTTCAAATAACGATGTTTCTATCGCATATTTAACAAAAGGTAAGTCTGCTTGTTGACGACCTTCGTCTTCATAGCGTTTTAAAACCGTAGAAGCTAAATACAACTGGCTCAATACGTCGCCTAATCGGGCAGATATCATCTCTTTGCGTTTAAGCTCACCACCTAACATTAACATGGCTACGTCGGTACAAATAGCCAAGCCTCTGCTCATTCTGCTTAGGTGCTTGTAATAAACTGCTGTTTCGCCGCCAACAGGCGCTTTTGCAAAGTAACTACGTGTTAAACCATGTATAAATGCCATGCTGGCATTACTTACAGCAAATAATATATGGTTCATTAATAAACCATCAAATTGATTCAGAGCAGCATCGTCGTCTTCAAGTGCAGCGGCCTCCATTTCTTTTAGAACAAAGGGATGACAACGGGTTGCTCCTTGGCCAAATATCATTAAATTTCGAGTTAAAATATTTGCGCCTTCTACCGTAATAGACACCGGTATTCCCATATAACCATGTGCCAAATAGTTGTTTGGCCCCACCTGAATGCCTTTGCCTGAATGAATATCCATCGCATCATTCATGACTGTACGACCCATTTCCGTCATATGGTATTTGGCAATAGCGGTGACAACCGAAGGGCTAAGTTTTAAATCGATTGCGCCAGCCGTCATTAACCGACATGACTCTAGCGTGTAAGTTAAGCCACCAATGCGAGCAAGCGCTTCTTGCACACCTTCAAATTGCCCAATAGATACACCAAATTGCTGGCGAACTACGGCATATGCTGAAGTCATTTTAGCCGCTAGGTGACCGGTTGCAGCACTTAAAGCCGGCAGCGAAATACCACGCCCTGCACTTAAACACTCCACCAGCATGCGCCAGCCACGCCCCGCACACTCTTGCCCACCAATAATCCAGTCAAGCGGAATAAACACATCTTCACCATAAGTTGTACCGTTCATAAATGCCATATTAAGTGGGTAATGGCGCTCACCTGTTTTAACTCCTGGGTGATCGGTTGGAATAAGTGCGCACGTAATACCAAGCTCTTTTTCGTCTCCTAATAAACCATCGGGGTCATACATTTTAAAAGCAAGGCCTAATACTGTGGCAACGGGTGCAAGGGTAATGTAACGTTTTGACCAGTTTAAACGTAGGCCAATTACTTCTTCACCATTGTGCTCTCCTTTACATACAACACCAGAATCTGGAATGCTACCGGCATCAGAGCCTGCTTCTGGGCCTGTAAGTGCAAAGCATGGAACATCTTCACCATTGGCAAGCGTTGGTAACCAGCGGTCTTGTTGCTCTTTAGTACCGTAATGCAGCAATAGCTCACCCGGCCCTAAACTATTTGGCACCATTACGGTAACCGCCGCAGTTAAACTCTTGGTCGAAATTTTTGAAACAATGGTTGAATTAGCAATCGCCGAAAACTCTCGTCCACCAAACTTTTCAGGAATGATTAATGCAAAAAAACCTTCTTTTTTTAAGTAATCCCACACTTCTTTTGGCAAGTCTTTGTCTTTTTGCACTATTTGGTAATCATCTAGCATCGCCATTAGGGTCTCAACCTGATTAGCCATAAATGCGTTTTCTTTTTCGCTCAATTCTGGCTTTGGAAAATTGTGTAATTTTTTCCAATCAGGGTTACCACTAAATAGTTCTCCATCCCACCAAACATCGCCTGCTTCCATAGCCTCTCGCTCTGTTTGCGAAAGCGGTGGAAGTACTTTTTTAAACATTTTAAACGTGGGTCTACTGATCAGGTTTAAGCGGATATCTTTAACGGCAAAAATAACCACTATAACAACCAGTAAAATGATAAATACCGACATGCCTACATTCCTTTAACATTAGAAATTAATAACCTAAGTATGACCCATCTTAGTTTAAATACAATCATTGCAAATACGCTTTCTGCTAAGCCTGTAAATTGGGTAACAAAGAATAAACTAGTCTGTAATTATTAATTTTGATATGGGTAAAGCAACTAAAAAATAAAACGTATAGGCCTTAATAATAAAAAAGCCCGCTGCATGAGCGGGCTTATATTTTAATTAAGCTGAAAACTTAAATTGCGTTATTCATTAAAACTGAAAACGCATGTTTGCAAAGTAAGCATCATTATCAGAGTCATCGGCATTGTTCTCGTAACCTACTTTAAGGCCAATATTTTTGTTAATGAAGTGCTGAGCACCAAAGCTGTAGGTATCTTGTTTATCGTAGCTTGCAAATACAGAGGTCGCTTTTGAGAAATAGTAATTCGTTTCTGCCACCCATTGGTTTTCAGCATCATCAATGCTTTCGTATTTACCTTCAAATGTTAAGTAGTTACCTTGCTGTAAATCAATAAAGTATTTAGCAGCAACGGCGCGGTAATCAAAATTATCATCCGCAGTAACAGTTACACCAATGTAATCGGTACTGTTAAGCATATGGTTATACGCTAAATCGAATAAAGCGAAGTCTTCGCCATCTTTATTTTCAACTAGCGTCACTTTTGCAAGCAAATCTGGGTTAAAAAAGTAACCGCCTGAAATTGTATATGCTTCGTTATGATTGCCAACATCAAGGTTTGTGTATGATGCACCAATAACAAATTCATTAATAAAGTACTCACCACCAACTAACGTTGCATCGCTAAAGTCGTCATCAGCGTATGCGCCGTAAATGTTGCTTTGTTTATTAATGTATTCAAATTGGTCGTACGGGCCTAATGTTTTTTTAGGTGATAGGTAATAAATAGAATCTACAGCAACGGTATCGTTATTGTCGCTGTCTTTGTAACTTAAGTTACTGATTGAGTTATAGCTGTCTGCAGCAGCCGCAGTGCTAGATAATAAAATGCTTGAAATAATAACTGCTAATTTTTTCATTGTAAGACTTCCCTATGTACATTGCGTTTTATGCTTTAGCTAAATTACTAAAGTGGGCACATGCTAACGCCGGGAAACTGAATGAAAACTTAATTAAACCATTGTATTTGTTGAGTTAATTGTAAGGAGATGTAAGAAACTGTAAAATTAAAGTAGTTGCAACATTTAGTCAACAACTACTTAAAGTAGTTGTACAATTATAGTGCGTGTTGGCTAATTACTCTATAAACCTCATTAATGTTATCGCCTGCTTTAAACTCTTTTGTAAGTGGCGTTGGGTCAGAGCCAATCCAAATTTTAAGTTCAGCATCCAAATCAAAGTGCCCTGCACTCTCTTTGCTAAACTTGGTAATTTTAGAGTAAGCAATACTCACCATTTCCATTTTAGAACCAGTTACACCTTGCTTATCAATTAAAATTAAGCGCTTATTAGTAAAAATGAACATATCGCGAATAACTTTATAGGCTTTTTCGACGTGCTCACCCTCAATTAATGTATTAGCGAGTACTTTTTCTAAATCAGAATCATCAACTTCGCTTGCGTTACCCATTAATCCGCTTAATAAACCCATTATACTTTCTCCTGTTTAAAAATTTGATTTTCTAATGTATGGCCATTAACCAATTGCCTGTATTGCCAATTATGTTGGTGGCAAAACTGTAATAGTGCAATATCAAGTGCCTGCTCAGATTGTGTGTATTCAATAACATACTCTTTGTGTTGGCTCATATAAACAGAGCTTACACCATTGAGTAACTGTAACTGTTGCTCAACGTTTTCATACATCTCGTTTAGCATTAATGTGTAAAAGTGTTTGTCGGTTTGATTTACTTTTGTTTGGTGCTCACTCAATACGCCTTTATCTAAATGCAGCACTTGGGAACATAACCGCTCAAGCTCAGTTAAATCGTGCGAGCTTAAAATAAAGGTTGCTTCAGAGCTCAACGTTGACACCAACTCACGTACTTCTCTGGCATGAATAGGATCAAGTCCTGCGGTTGCCTCATCTAGCATAACAATTTGCGGCGAACCAATAAGAGCCTGCGCTATAGTTACACGTTTGCGCATACCATGAGATAAATCACCTGCACGGTTTTTAGCAATTTCACGCAGCCCAACTAAATCAAGCACGCGCAATGCTTCTGTTTGACTTTGCTTGGTACTCATACCTTGTAATTTGGCGTAAAAAGCAAGTTGTTTTTCTATATTAAAACGCGGATCGAGCTGCGCATCTTGTGGTAAAGCACTGACCTTATTAAATAAGGCGGCACTGCCGGGTTTATGGCCAAGTATTTCAAGCTCACCATTGCTGGGCGCTATATAGCCGCATAACAAACTAAATAATGTCGTTTTACCCGCACCATTTGGGCCAACAAGAGCAACCGGAGCACCTTTCTCAATTTCAAAGTTCACATTATTAAGCGCAAGTTTAGACCCATACGACTTACTTAAATTACGCCCTGTAATTAATGGATTCATAGTGAGCTCCTTGCAAAAATACGTTGAGCCACTGCCAGTAACACAGCAGTTTGTACAAGTGGTATTCCCACGGCACTCAATAGTGGCAGGTTTTGACCGGCGAGTTGCTCTATTTGTACACCCGGGAATAAATAATCTAGCGCGCTTAATGCAGGTATTTGCCACTGTAGTAAACCCACTACGATTCCACCCGCTGTAAAATATAAAATAGCGAGTACAATTGATAACCGCGATGAACGTGCAAAAGTATTTATTAAAGTCATTAACGCCACAAACGGTGCAAATGTAACTATAAGAATTGAAAATATCGACAGTACGCGGCCAACGCCCCCTACCAACAAACTCGGATCGCGATACCCTAATACCGCTAATGTGGCCACAAGAGTAATTGCGACCAAACACGTTAATACCGCTAATTGCCCAATAAACCGGCCAAACAAAATTTCAAATCGGGTTGAACGCAATGATAAAAACCTCAGTGTACCGCGCTCTCTGTCACCCACTGTTTGGTCACTACAAATAAATAAACTAAACACAGGAAAACTATACAAAGCAATTAACCAATACATAGCAAACTCGGCTTCAGGCCAATCAAGAAGTTTACTCAAGCCAATTGAGCCTGAAATATCGCGGGCTATTTGCTCAAAGTTTGGGGAGCTAATAATGCTCACAGCTTGCCCTATCGGGTAGCGCAAAATAATTAACCAAACAAGTGCAAATGCCGCAAGGGCTATAAGCCCACGTTTAGTTAAAAACATACGTACAAGCTCAAATCCCGCAATTTGCGTTAATCGCCCTACGTTTATTGGTAATGGTGTTGCCATTGACTATCCTTAATGACGTTGCTTATGCTTTAGTTCAAAGCCTAATATAACTACCCTAAGTGTAAACACCTTGAATTACCAGCAAAAAAAAGCCCACGAAGAGTGAGCTTTGTAACAAACCATTTAAATGTAACTAGCGCGTAATTATAAATGCTGCTTGTATACCTCAAGCGCTTGGGTTAAATCAGCTATTAAGTCATCGATATCTTCAAGGCCAATATGCAATCTAATAACCGGTCCTAGATCCCAGCCAGTGGTTGAGCGCAACCCTTTCATGGTTAAATTAGCGGTGACCAAGCTTTCAAAGCCTCCCCACGAAAAACCCATCTTAAAATGCTGAAGGCTATCTAAAAATGCATCTATCGCTTTTTGATTCCCTGTTTTCATAACAATTGAAAACAAGCCATTACTACCATCAAAATCACGCTTAAAAAACGCATGGCCTGGGCAGGTTTCAAAGGCTGGATGACGAATATGATCAACTAACTCATGCTGTTCAAGCCATTTTGCCACCTCTATCGCCGCCTTTTCATGCTGATTTAAACGCACGCTCATCGTGCGTAAACCGCGCAGTGCCAAATATGCATCATCAGCACTTGTACACTGCCCTAGTAAGTAAGAATGCTCGCGAAGCGTTGGCCAATATTTTTTATTAGCCACTGCAACCCCCATCATTACATCTGAATGACCAACAATGTACTTTGTTGCCGCTTGAATACTAATATCTACGCCATGCTCAAGCGGGCGGTAATGAAGACCGTTTCCATAGGTGTTATCCAGCATGGTCATTACATTATGTTCTTTGGCTACGTTTACCATGGCAGGGACATCTTGAATTTCCATCGTTATAGAACCAGGAGATTCTAAAAATAACACCTTGGTATTTGGCTTAATATAATCTTTTATGCCTACACCAACTGTTGGCGGGTAATAAGTAGTGGTAATTCCTAGCCCTGCTAAAATTTTATCGCAAAAATCGCGAGTAGGCTCATACGCGTTATCAACCATTAAAATATGGTCACCACTCTTTAAAAACGACAATAGCGCTTGGCTAATTGCAGCAGCCCCACACGGATAAAGTGCGCACCCTTCACCGCCTTCTAACTCGGTAATGGCCTCTTGCAATGCAAAATGTGTGGTTGTGCCACGACGCCCATAAAAAAGGGTTTTATCGCCACGCTTCTTCGCCGCTTCTTTAAGTTCTGCAACCGAATCAAATACCACCGTTGATGCGCGCTGCACAACGGGGTTTACTACACCATGGGTGTACGCTTTTTTGCGCCCAGACGACACAAGCTGAGTATTTTTATTACTGTTACTCGACATGGTTATTCCTTATGGATTAGTACGCCAATGTTCAATTAAATAGCGAGAAATAGAATCAGTACGAGGTAGTTTTAAATGCTCTCCTTCGTCATGCCAATTACCAAAGTTTGCCAAATCTTCACGGCTAAACCACTTAGCATCGTCAAGTTCGTCTTTATCTACGTTAATTTGCTCAGACGTTGCTTTAGCAAAAAAGCCAAGCATGATAGATGAAGGAAATGGCCATGGCTGAGACGCCACATAGGTTACGTCATCAACGTCAATCCCTGCCTCTTCTTTTACCTCACGGGCAACAGCTTGCTCTAAAGTTTCACCTGGGTCTACAAAGCCGGCTAATGACGAATACATTCCTGTGGGCCACACTGCTTGGCGGCCAAGCAGACATCGCTCAATGCCATCGGCAAACGTTTTAGTTACAACCATAATTACCGCAGGGTCAGTACGAGGAAAAGTAGGGTGTTTACAGCGCTCGTTTTCACATAAACGAGAATGTCCCGCTTCAACTAAGTGGTTTATACTGCCGCAACGCCCACAAAAACGATGAGTTGCATGCCAATAGCACAACCCGCGTGCAAGCGCAGCAATAGACCCCTCTTTTATATCAACAAGCGGCCCCTGTTTACGAATGTCCATAAACTCTGCGCCACTTATTATGGGGGTAAGTATTGTGTCGTCAATAGTAGATACATCGAGGGCAAACACCCCCTGCTGTGTGGTGTTTAAGCCTAAAAATAGCGCATTGGTTAAGTTTAGCTGTGCAATTTTCTCGTACGGTAAAAACTTTATTTGAGGCGTATTTTTAATAAATAATGTCTCGTTGTTTTTTACCAAAAGCCACAAGCTTTGCGACGACAATTGACCTTTGAGCCACGTTAGGTCTTTACGCACATTGGAGCATCTATCAAGTGGCATATCACTGTAGTTGAGCATGTAAATCCTTAATTACTCGTTATCGCTTAAAATTAACATAACCGACGAGCAAACCCAATTTATTACAGCAACAATAAAGCCTATATTAAACTATATAGGCTCTGTATTAAAAACTCTCATGTTGAAGGCACTTAGCCTCTTTTTTTAAGCTTTAAAGTAATAAATTATCATCAATCAAATGAAACTGTTCTGCACTTTGTTTGAGTACTTCAGCGGTTAACTTATCTGCTCCATAAACATCACACGGCACATTATATTGATTTTTTAAATGCCCAAGTAACAGTGCAAAATCGCCATCGCCCGAGAGCAAAATTACTTTATCGAGATTTTTTCCATGCTCTAACATATCTATCGTTATGCCTACATCCCAGTCGCCTTTTGCACTGCCATCTCGGCGCTGAATAAACGGCTTTAGTTTTACCTCAAACCCAATCGCTCTCAAAATATTTTGAAACTGATTTTGCTTTTCATCTCCACGATAAATAGCGTAGGCATAAGCACAATCTATTTCATATTGCTCCTGGATAACTCGCCAAAAAGCATTGTAATCAAAGTTTTTGCTATAGCTTTCTCTACACGTGTAATAAATGTTTTGTACGTCAACAAATATGCCTACACGCGGTTTAATGTTTTGCTGCGAGTTAAATGAAGTCATGTAATGCCCTAGTTAGAATAATAGCTATAGCGAAATAATTTAAACTCAGTGTACCTTGCTATTTGCTTTTAAGTAACCTAAATTAGTTACATAACGCTATGTAACCATTTTTGGTTACATTTAAAAAAGTAACTAATTTGGATTGTTATGATTGGTGTGATCAGCGGCGATATTATTAAATCGCAAACTATTCCTAAACAGCAATACGATGCCATGCTTTATGAGCTAGAGCAAAGTTTACGTTGTGTATCGGGCGAGAGTACACTTTGGAATATTTATCGAGGCGACTCTTTTCAATTACAAATTAATAACCCTGAGTATTTGTTTAAGCATGCTGTTTTAATTTATTTATATTTGAAGGCATCAGGGTACGAAGTCAGACAAAGTATGGCTATTGGGGAAATAGATAACCCGCGCAATGATATAAAAACAGCTACAGGTTCAGCATTTACTCTTTCGGGTCATGGCCTTGATAAAATAGCCAATCAACGGTTTTTATTTAATACGCCTCCTCAAAACATCCATGAAAGTTTAAACCTTAATTTAGCCTTTGCTGATGTACTCCTTACTAAAATAACACAAAAACAAGCCAATGCTTTGTACGCCTATTTAACCAGTACCGATAATAGCCATGCAGCTTTAGCAAAAGATCTTAAAACCAGCAGAGAAAACGTAACTAAGCTACTTAATTTAGCCCATTACCAACTTATCGAACGGTTTTTAGAGCATGCGAGCAACATTATAAAAAATATAAATCAAGGGAGATGCTAATGGCTTTTTCGCTTTTACTCGTAGCCCTAATTATTGGCCATTTATTGGCTGATTTTTACTGGCAACCTATGAGCTGGGTTAACGACAGAAATTCCCGCCACTTCAAGGCAACTAAACTGTATTTTCATGTATTGGTCCATGGGGTCACTAGCGCAATAATTATTAGCGCTTGGGAATACACTTATGGCTGGCAACAAATTAGCAGTGTTGTAATAGCAACCGCCGTTATTATGCTTAGTCATTACGCAATTGATATAGCCAAATCTTACTCAAGCAAAGGTGTAGTGCCCTTTTTAATGGATCAATTTGCCCACATAGTCGTAATAATCTACTTAAGCGTATGGCTGAGCGATAATACACACTTTTTAGACACCCTATATTCACTTGTCACTAACCCAAATATGCTGTGGGTTGTGTGCGGTTATTTAATTATTTTAAGCCCAAGTGCAGTATTTATTAGAATGATGCTAGAGCGTTTAACGGGTAACTTTAGCAGTAAAGGCAGCTTAGTATTTGCAGGGCAAAGTATTGGCATGTTGGAGCGCGTGTTAATGCTGAGCTTTATTTTACTCGATCAATTTGCGGGGGTTGGATTTTTATTAGCGGCTAAGTCGGTCTTTAGGTTTGGCGATTTAAGCGCCAGTAAAGATAAAAAGCTCACCGAATACGTAATGTTAGGCACACTACTTAGCGTAAGTGTAACTTTGTTTGTAGCTTTAATGGTAAAGTATTTAATACATTAAAAAAAACGCGCTACAATTTAAAGTAAGCGCGTTTTTATTAAAACTAACTAAACCTAATTAGTCATTATTATTTGGACGGCGACGGCGCTGACCGTTTCCGCCTACCGACTGACGCTTTGCCCAGGGATTTTGTGCGTTATCATCTTTTTTAGCAGCAGGCTTTTTAGAGCCACCGCGACGAGGGCCAGTACCGTTGCCGCCATTATTTGGCTTTTTACTATTTGGCTTACTGCTATCAGATTTAGGCTTGTTAAAAGGTTGCTTTTTCTTTGGCTTTTTAGCAGGTAATGGGCGTGCGTCTAATGCGCGTTCTGCTACTGGGTTTACTGGTTCAAACCCCTCTTCTTCAGCACGAGGAATAAGCTCACCAATAAAGCGTTCAATACCGTATAAATCGACTGCATCATCAACTGTAACAAACGAAATTGCATGGCCCGATGCACCCGCACGTCCTGTACGGCCAATACGGTGAACATAATCTTCATACACATTTGGTAAGTCGTAGTTAACAACATGCGGAAGCTCAACAATATCAAGGCCACGTGCCACAATATCAGTGGCTACAAGTACACGTACTTCGCCACTTTTAAAACCATCTAACGCTTTAACACGTGCGCCTTGTGATTTATTACCATGAATAGCTGCGCCTACGATATCGTCGCGCTCAAGTTGTTTAACCAAACGGTTTGCACCGTGTTTAGTGCGGCTAAATACTAAAACTTGCTGCCAATCGTTACTACGAATTAAATGACTTAGTAAAGCTGTTTTACGGCCTTTATCTACCGCGTAAACGCTTTGGGTTACACTTTTAGCGGTGGTGTTTTTTGCAGCGACTGAAATTTCAACCGGATCGTTTATTAATCCTTTAGCTAACGCTCGAATATCATCTGAAAACGTAGCCGAAAACATGAGGTTTTGGCGCTTAGCAGGCATTTTAGCAATAAGGCGTTTAATGTCGTGAATAAACCCCATGTCGAGCATGCGGTCGGCTTCATCTAAAACGAGCACTTCTACGCTATCAAACTTAACGGCATTTTGATTATGTAAATCAATTAAACGCCCAGGCGTTGCCACTAAAATATCGACACCTTTACGCAGGCGCTGCATTTGCGGATTAATTTTAACCCCACCATACACAACAAACGAACTCACGTTTGAATGCTTAGCGTACTCTTCAACGTTTTCGCTTACCTGAAGTGCAAGTTCACGTGTAGGCGCTAAAATAAGCGCACGTACATGGTTACTTTTTGCTTTTGGGCCCGTAGATAAACGTTCGATAAGTGGAAGCGTAAAACCCGCTGTTTTACCTGTGCCAGTTTGTGCTGCCGCCATTACATCGCGACGCTCTATAATTGCAGGAATTGCTTGAGCCTGAATTGGCGTTGGCGTTTCATAGCCCTTTTCTAAAACCGCATTAACTAAAGACTGTGATAAACCTAGACCTTCAAAACTCATATAAACTCTCTTTTAAATAAGGCCAAAGTGGCCAGTTGCGCGCATTATACCTGTCGTGGGCTAGAATGCATGCCATTATTTAGTTTGCACTCAATTGAAGCCATATATTGCTAAGCCTAAAACGCAAAAAACGGCTAAAAGCCGTTTTTTGTAAATGCTTAAAAACCTAAATTAAGGCTTAATTAAGCTCAGGTATTACTTAACACCTAGCTCGCGTAAACGTTCTTGCAAGTAGCTATCTGCGGTGTAACGCTCTGAAAGTACAACATCTGGGCGCGGGTGTAAAAACAACGGTAATGAAATACGCGACTTAGTAGACGCTTTGCCCGTTGGATTAATAACGCGGTGAATAGTAGACGGGAAATAACCGCCAGATGCTTCTTGCAGCATATCGCCAATGTTAATAATTAAGCTACCAAAATCACATGGTACATCTAACCAACCGCCGTCTGTCTTTTGAACTTGTAAGCCCGGCTCGTTTGACGCTGGTAATACAGTTAGTAAGTTGATGTCGCCATGTGCAGCTGCGCGAATTGCGCCTGGCTCTTCATCACCCGTCATTGGTGGGTAATGTAGAATACGTAGCAATGTTTGATCAGAGTCTGCAATCATGTCTTTTAGATCAATCGAAAACTTAGCACGCACATCGGCAGGCGCCTCAGCTTGAACCCAGCTTAAAAGTGTTGCAGCAAACTCGTTTGCTAAGCGGTAGTACTCACGCACGTCAGCTTCAAGTTCGGCAGGTACACGCCCTTTTGGATAAACATGAAAGTACTCTTTTATGTCTTTAACGGTAAAGCCTTTAGCTACTTCAGACACTGAAGGCGGAAAGTAACCGTCTTGTGTTTCTTTAGAGTATAAAAAGTCGTGCTTTTGCTCTGAGTTAAAAAAGTCTTGCCAGTTTTTGTAAATGGACTCAACTAAAGACTGTGGAATTGGGTGATTTTTTAAAACACCAAATCCAGTATTTCTTAACGATTCAACAAATTGTGCAGCCGCATCGGGAGCTTTATAATCAACAGTAGGTAATTGCATTGTACGTTCCAGTGAATAGGTTGTTTGAAGTTAGGTACTTCAAGTACTTTTATGTATATAAAGTAGCAAGGACTTCATTATAGCGCCATGCGAGGATAGACAAACAGCCCCAAAAACATAAGGACATATGTCCGCAAAGCACCCCCATCAAAGGGTGCGTTGATCAAGATCAATAAATAAAAGCAATTGAATTTGCACACATTGATGCATATGTATGGTCTAGTATTACAACGTATTTTATTTGTTCAAAAAGGCGACCCATGCGACAAAAAGTATCTTTTAAAAGTGGTAATTTAGAACTTGCCGGACAACTTGAACTCCCCGATGGTGAAGTAAAATTTTATGCCCTCTTTGCCCATTGTTTTACCTGCGGTAAAGACATTGCAGCAGCAACACGTATTAGTCGTGCTTTAACACAGCAAGGAATCGCTGTACTTCGTTTCGATTTTACCGGTCTAGGCAACAGCGATGGCGACTTTGCAAACAGTAACTTTTCATCAAATATTCAAGACTTAGTATCTGCTGCTGATCATTTACGAGCGCACTTTAAAGCACCGCAATTACTCATTGGTCACAGTTTAGGGGGTGCCGCAGTGCTTGTTGCTGCACAATATATTCCTGAGGTGACAGCTATTACAACCATTGGCGCACCGTCAGATGCACAACATGTAGCACATAATTTTGAAGCCCATTTAGATGAAATAAACGCAGCTGGCGAAGCAAAAGTGAGTTTAGCTGGCCGTGAATTTACCATTAAAAAGCAATTTATAGACGATATAGCTAAATACGATAAAAGCCACATAAGTAAACTTAAACGCGCTTTATTAGTAATGCACTCACCGGTTGATACAACCGTAAACATTACTGAAGCTGAAAAAATTTACGCATCCGCTAAGCACCCAAAAAGCTTTATAAGTCTAGATAATGCCGATCATTTACTTACTAATAAAAACGATGCCAACTACGCGGCAACAATTATTGCACATTGGGCAAACCGCTACGTAAATTACGCATAAGGAAAACTTACCATTACGCGCTGCTAAAGCGGCGCGTTAAACGGCTAATTCATAAAGTTAGCAACTTCATTACTCATTCTATCAACCAACCAGTGAGGACCACCATCATACATATCGTTATGGCGCGATTTTTCTATACGTAATTGAGTAACCGGAAACTCACTCAGCTCTTTTTCGCTTAAGAGCACACCGGCATCTGCCGGGTAATCACTACCTCTAAGGGTAAGTACACGAATATCTTTATTACGAGGCAGTAACATGCGGCGATGATCAAGCGTAATTAAATCACTGACTTCATCAGGATACATTGCAGCATACAAGGCTGAAATATCTCCACCATTAGAATGACCAAATAAAGTGAGCTTTGAAAAATCATACTCTGTGTATTTGGCTGCTAATTTATTGACTAAAAACTTAAGTGTGACCACACCGCGGTGCCAGTTCTCCATGCGAGTTGCCATATAGGGGGGGTGTACATTTAGCATAGGATCTGTTTTTAATTCATGGCCCACTGCAATGGCTAAATAGCCTTGTTTGTTAAATTCATCACTAGCAAAAGTATAGCTATTGTGACCAATACCATACCCCGCATTAATAAAGGCAACTGGGCATTTATTTTGTTTGCTGCATTTAACGTTGCTTGTTGGCAACGAAATGCTAACTGGGATCTCACGATCACGGCTAATGTCTGTAATATATGTTTCGCTGGCATAGGAGCTTACACTTGTGAAAAGAAGTGTGAGGTAAAAAAGTGTTTTATGCATATTACTTAACGTATTGTTTATTATAATTAATGCGGGTTAGTTTAGGCGTTTTATAATATTAATGACAGCCTTAAAAGTAATAGTAGTCTGTGTGGTTATACCAAATTTATTTACATTTAAATTGCAGGTTAATAAATGTTGAAAAAGACTAACAGCCGCAAACGCAAAATTGTGCGATAATAGAGGCAATTGTTCCAATATACTCAGTAAAAGATCCAATACATGAAATCATACAGCACCATTGAACAGCGCATTGAAATTCTAGAAGAAAAGTTAGCCTTAATTAATGATGAAATTAGCACATTAAAAACACCCGCTAAAAACAACAATGAACGCATTATATTTAAGTTTATTGAAACCGGCAGTACAGGTAAAACAAAGGACTTTGTTCGTGAATTAGGAATTAAATCACCGCGTGATGGACTGTTTTCATCTGGTGATGTTACTGCTTTAATTAAAAATGGCGCTGACGATATTTCGCCGGCGTTACTAGCAATTGCTAGGCAACTAGCCAGTGCACGCAATAAAAATGGCCCTAGCCGATAATTAAACAACGCATGTAACGTTTAGAAGCTTAGGCATCGTCTTTGCTTCTAATGTTTTAGTTAAACTTTTTATTTAACGCTTTCCTCTTCACAATTATCAATGGCTGTAGTCGCCTCTCTCTGGCAAATCTTTTCTTAGCGCAAGCACTGCAATATAAATAAGCCCAAACAATGGAAATAATGCTAAGCACCCGCCTACAAAAGCTAAAACACCTGGGCTGGTGCTTTTTCGCTTGCCAATTTTGTAGCTAATAAGCGCAAAAATAGGAATACAAAATAAGATGAAAAATGTTAAAAACTCGCCAAATAAAGTGAGATTAATTGACATGGGAATTCCTTTTCATAGTGGTTAAATTATAGTCTGCGCTAAATTTAACCACAAAAAAACCCTTAAGCAAACAACTTAAGGGTTTTAAATTCAATGCTGTAAACTCAGCTCAAATTACTCTTCGCTTGCGGCTGGTTTTTCTACCACACTGATTGCAAGCTCAGTTAACGAATCATTATTCGCTTTGCTTGGTGCGTCGGTTAATAAGCAAGACGCTTGTGTAGTTTTAGGGAAAGCAATAACGTCACGAATGTTATCTGTTCCGCATAAAAGCATAACTAAACGGTCTAGACCAAATGCTAAACCTGCATGTGGCGGTGTACCGTATTTAAGGGCATCAAGTAAAAAGCCAAATTTGTCTTGTTGCTCTTGTGCATCAATTCCTAAAATTCTAAATGCTGCTTCTTGCATATCTGCATTATGTATACGTACCGAGCCACCGCCTACTTCGTAGCCGTTTAATACCATATCGTAGGCATCTGAGATAGCCGCTGCTGGGTTTGCTTCAAGCTCACTTGCGCTAATATCTTTTGGTGCAGTGAACGGATGGTGCACAGCGTGTAATGTGCCTTCGTCATCTTCTTCAAACATCGGGAAGTCTACAACCCAAAGTGGTGCCCAACTGTTAAGATTAGTGATTTCTAGATCTACACCAATTTTAAGGCGTAGTGCACCCATGGCTTCATTTACGGTGTTGCGCTTATCTGCACCAAATAAAATAATATCGCCAGTTTGTGCATTAGTACGCTCGAGTAACTGTGTGATCACATCTTCGTTTAAGAATTTAGCGATTGGCGATTGCACGCCTTCAACGCCTGCATCACGGTCGTTTACTTTCATCCATGCTAAGCCTTTAGCACCGTAAATACCAATAAACTTAGTGTAATCATCAAGTTGCTTACGCGAAAGCTTAGCGCCACCCGGTACTGTTAATACTGCAACACGGCCTTTTTCGTCGTTTGCAGGGCCTGAGAATACCTTAAACTCAACATCTTTTACTAAATCAGCAACGTCTACTAATTTCATTGGGTTACGTAAGTCTGGCTTATCAGAACCATATAAGCTCATTGCCTCAGAGTAAGGCATAATCGGGAAGTCGCCTAAGTCAACGTTGAGTAACGATTGCCACATTTCACGAATCATTTTTTCCGTCATACCACGTACTTGATCCGAGCTCATGAACGAGGTTTCTAAATCTATTTGAGTAAATTCAGGTTGGCGATCGGCACGTAAATCTTCATCACGGAAACATTTAACAATTTGGTAGTAACGGTCAAAACCTGACATCATCAACAATTGTTTAAATAATTGTGGCGATTGCGGTAATGCGTAAAAGCTGCCTTTATGCACACGGCTTGGTACTAAGTAATCGCGTGCACCTTCTGGCGTTGCTTTTGTAAGTACCGGTGTTTCGATATCTAAAAAGCCGTTTTCATCTAAAAAGCGACGAACAAAGCTGCTTGCTTTAGCACGTAATTTAATGCGGTCGCTCATTTCTAAGCGACGAAGGTCTAAGTAGCGGTACTTTAAGCGGCGCTCTTCAGAGTTTGTTTGGTTAAAATCAAGCGGCAATGGCTCTGAGCGGTTGATAATTGTAAGCTCGGTGCCTAAAATTTCCACTTCGCCTGTAGCCATATCTTTATTTACTTGGCTTTCTGGGCGAGCACGTACAACCCCTTTTAACTGAACACAAAATTCTTGGCGAAGCTTGTTCGCTGTATCCATAAGTCCTTCAACTTCTGGATCGAATACAACTTGTACTAAACCTTCTCTATCGCGTAAATCGACAAAGATAAGTCCACCAAGGTCACGTCGTTTGTTGATCCAGCCACATAGTTCAACTTCTTGATCTACGTGAGTTTTATTTAGCTGTCCGCAGTATATAGAGCGCATAGTTTTCCTGTCAGATAAAAGGCTTCAACGGTAAAAATTATTTGTTTTTATAGGCGCATAATTTAAAAAAGAGCTACCACACTTCAAATAAAGCCGTAAGCAATCTAAGAATATTCAAATTAAGCCCTGCATTATACCCAAGTAGGTTGAAGATGCTAGGCGTGTTTGGTGTGTTGGTGTTAATTTAAAGCAGGCGCTGTTGGTATTTGCTACACTGGCGCCACGATGTAATTTATCAGCTATTTCTTATGTTATATATTGGATGCCCTCAGTGGTCTAGCAGTGCATGGAAAGGCAATTTATTTTCAAGCCAATGTAAAAATGCCGACATGCTAAGCCAATACGCACAGCATTTTAATTCGGTAGAAGGTAACACCAGTTTTTACGCCGACCCATCATCTAGTACTGTTTTGCGCTGGGCACAAAGCGTACCTGACGATTTTAGATTTACCTTTAAATTTCATCGTCGTTTTAGCCACGAGCTAGCGCTTAGCAACGTGCAAACAGAGCTTACCAACTGGCTTACATTATTTGCCCCTTTACTCGAAAAAACAGGGCAAATAATGCTGCAACTACCCAAAGCATTTGGCCCGAACGATTTACCCAAACTGGCGCAATTTATTTGCTTGCTCCCCAAAGAGCTTACTTACGGTGTAGAGGTTCGTCATATTGAATTTTTCAAAAAAGGCGAAGCCGAGGTAGCACTCAACCAACTATTAATGGCTAATAACATAAATCGTATTTCAATGGATACACGGGCACTTTTTGCAGTAAAGCCAACCACCGAAGCGCTAATAGACGCCCAACAAAAAAAACCTCACTTACCAGTGCATGCAATAGCTACTGGCTCGCAGCCTATGGCGCGGTTTGTAATCGCTGATTTACAAAGCGACTATCAAGCCTTTTATAAACCGTGGCTGAGTAAAGTAAAACAATGGCTTGATGAGGGTAAAACGCCTTATGTGTTTTTTCATACTGCCGATAATCGTGAGTCGCCACTACTTGCACGTCAATTTTGTAAAGATCTTGGGTATAATCACCCAGTACTTAACCCGTTCAGCGGCGAAAAAGAAGCGCAGCAACACGCCCTGTTTTAAAAAATTAAAACAACAATATAGAGACATAAAAATGAGTGAATATGCCCGTTACTTTATAGGCTACCCTGCAAACATTGTTGAGCAAGTATTAAGCCTTATAAATAACAATAAGGTATGTGACTACTTACTTAAAAAATACCCGGATGCACATACTATTACCAGCGATAAGTTACTTTACAGCTACGCAACAGAACTTAAAAAGCAGCATTTAAAAAACGCCCCACCGTTTGGTCGCGCGGCGTTTAAAAAACAAGGTGATATGGTCACCAATGCACTCGGTACCCACACCTACCGCATGCAAGGTAAAACCCGTAAACACGATTTAGCCATAAACAGCGACTTACTGCGTGCCCCCGAGCCATTATTAAAAGCGCTGGTTGTGCACGAGCTCGCCCATTTTAAAGAAAAAGACCACAACAAAAGCTTTTATAAGCTATGTTGCCACATGGAGCCGCAATACCATCAGCTAGAGTTAGATTTACGGATTTTTTGTGTGGTGGTGGCGATGGGAGAGAATCCGTACATATAAGCTTTTTTGCACAGCACCTCTTATTAGTAAATAAAACCCCATAAACAATAAAAACGCGATCTAAATCGCGCTTTTATTGTTAATACTTTTTCAATTCTGAAAGCTTTAAACTGACAACTTTGGGTGTTAAAGCCCTAACTCAGCCATAAAGTCGTCATCGGCATCATCTTGCACGGGCTCTTTTTTAGCCTGCGCTTTTTCAGCTTTTTGCTTTGCTTCGTTTTCAATAATGTCGTCAGGGTCAATGGCTTCAATAATGTCAAAATCGTGTAGTTTAATAAACTCTGTTTTATCCATTGCCAGTTCTAGGTAAAAAATATTTTGATTACGTGTAGTAAAAGTAACACGTCGTGCTTGTGGGCGATCCATTGTGGTATCTACCGAAATTTGCACTTGTTTATTAATCGCCATCATTTTTGGCTGATTTTGCGTAATAGAGGTATGTAATTGCTCGCGAACCTTAGAAGTAAAGTCACCTACTATTTGGTTCATTAACTCGCCCATTACGTTTGAAACATCGTCTGACAAGTGACTATGTGCAATTTCTTCTTCTGGCATACCCATGTTGCGCATGTAGTCGCCGTAGATTTCCATTGCCGCCTGCGATGTGAAGTTGGTTACAACAAGCCCTGTAAAGCCGCCATCAAACAATACAAAGCAACCAATGTCTGGTCGCATGCAGGTGCGTGTTATTTTTTGAACCATGGCCGAGTAACTTATTTCGTTACCGCTTGCTGATGAAAGTACCCCTGTCACTGAGTGACAAAGCGTTGCTAGTATATCGTCGGTGCTAATAACTTTACTTTTGCTCATTTAACGTTCTCTTTTGTACTTATTATTCATAATTCTAGCCAACCTACTGAATTTATCACTGACTATCCAGCATAAAATGTTAAAATAGCCCTATTATTTTTAAAGAGACTGCCTTCGTGACCATAAAAGACAGTATTTACGCCTCTGAGCAACAAGTAAAAGATTTTAGCTTTGACCAAAATGTGGTTGAAGTATTCCCTGATATGATTCAGCGATCGGTGCCTGGTTATGCCACCATTGTAAGCACTATGGGGAAATTAGCGGGCCAATACGCACAAAGTAATTCTAACTTGTATGACCTAGGCTGCTCATTGGGCGCGGTTACGTTGAGCATGCGCCGTAATATTCGCACCGATAATTGCAACATTATTGCAGTAGATAACTCACAAGCCATGGTTGAGCGTTGTAAAATGCATTTACAAGGGTTTAAATCGGACGTGCCGGTTACTGTTACCCTTGGTGATATTAACGAGCTTGAAATTCAAAACGCATCGGTTGTGGCAATGAACTTTACGCTGCAATTTATACCTCATGCACAACGTAAAGCTGTGCTTGAAAAAATTTACGCTAACTTAAAGCCCGGTGGTGTATTACTACTTAGTGAAAAAATTAAAGCCGAAAACGAGCAGTGCGATAATTTACTGATTGACTTGCATCATGATTTTAAGCGTCATAATGGCTACTCTGAGCTTGAAATAAGCCAAAAGCGCACAGCAATAGAAAACGTTATGCGCCCCGATACACTCAGCACACACATTAATAGGTTAAGTGATATTGGCTTTAGCCAAACACAAGTGTGGTATCAATGTTTTAATTTTTGCTCAATGGTAGCAATTAAATAAAAAGAGTAATTTATGTCTCAATGGTTTAACCAATTTTACGCTGCAATTGCACAAAGCCCACTTAGCCACTGGCTAGAAACGCTACCTGCCCAATTAAAACATTGGCAGTTAGAAGCAAGCCATGGTGATTTACCACAATGGCAAAAAGTGCTTAAAAATTTGCCTGAAATAAACACAACTCACGTTGATATAGCAACTAAAGTAGAAATTGGCGCAAAAGGGGAAATGAGTGAAGGCCAACAAAAGCAAACTACACACTTATTAAAGCGCATGATGCCTTGGCGAAAAGGCCCATTCAGTGTGCACGGTATTGAAATAAACACCGAATGGCGCAGTGATTGGAAATGGGATCGCCTCCTTCCACATATTGAGCCATTAAAAGGCCGTACAGTGTTAGATATTGGTTGTGGCTCTGGCTATCATTTATGGCGCATGCGCGGAGAAGGCGCCGAGTTTGTAGTGGGTATTGATCCTTCTGACTTATTTTTGTGCCAGTTTCAGGCAATTAAACACTTCAACCCCGACGAAAACGTGCATTTATTACCATTAGGTGTAGAAGCCCTGCCAGAGCTTAAAGCCTTTGATACGGTATTTTCAATGGGGGTGCTTTATCATCGTCGTTCACCAATTGATTTTTTAGCGCAGTTAAAAGCGCAGCTTCGCCCGGGCGGCGAGTTAGTGCTTGAAACCTTAGTTATTGAAGGCGACGAAAATACAGTACTCGTGCCTACCGACCGCTACGCAAAAATGCGCAATGTGTGGTTTATTCCAAGTACTGCTGCATTAAAACTGTGGATGGAGCGCGTTGGCTTTAAAGATGTGCAAATAAAAGATTGCGCAATGACCACGCTTGATGAACAACGCAAAACCGATTGGATGGAAAACGAATCGTTAGTTGATTTTTTAGACCCAACCGACACCAGTAAAACCATTGAAGGCTACCCTGCTCCACTTAGAGCCATACTAACCGCCAAAGCATAGCGGTTAATTTAACGCTTTTAATACTAAAAAAACGCCAACGGGCGTTTTTTTGTTTATTTAAACAACAAACAGCGGACAAGTGTCCTTGTTAATTATTTCAAACCTATATTTACGCTAGCCGCGCAGATGCAATTGTTGTAAAATACGCGCGTTTCTAAGCAACCCAAAACAACTATTTTGAGGAAAACCTGTGAGCGAACAAAAACAGTCTCTTAGCTATAAAGACGCGGGCGTAGATATCGACGCTGGTAATGCACTTGTTGAGCGTATTAAAGGCGTAGTTAAAAAAACCCGTCGTCCTGAAGTGATGGGCGGAATTGGTGGTTTTGGCGCACTTTGCGAAATTCCTGAAGGTTATAAACAACCTGTATTAGTAGCGGGTACTGATGGCGTGGGTACTAAATTGCGTATGGCAATTGACCTTAAAAAGCACGATACCGTAGGTATTGACCTAGTAGCTATGTGTGTAAACGATTTAATTGTTCAAGGTGCTGAACCCCTGTTTTTTCTAGATTACTACGCAACGGGTAAACTAGACATAGACACAGCAGCCGACGTAGTAACAGGTATTGGTAAAGGGTGTGAAATTTCAGGTTGTGCCCTAATTGGTGGCGAAACAGCAGAAATGCCAGGTATGTATGATGGTGAAGACTACGACATGGCAGGCTTTTGTACCGGTGTGGTTGAAAAATCAAAAATCATTGATGGTACTAAAGTAGCTGCAGGCGATCAGCTTATTGCCCTTGCTTCTAGTGGCCCACACTCAAATGGTTTTTCTTTAATTCGTAAAGTACTTGAGGTATCTAACGCCGACACCAATCAAGTAATTGATGGTAAAACATTAGGCGAGCATTTATTAGAGCCTACACGTATTTACGTTAAGCCTTTACTTGAGTTATTTAAGCACGTTGACGTGCATGCCCTTTCGCACATTACTGGCGGTGGCTTTTGGGAAAATATTCCACGCGTATTACCTGCATCAGCTAAAGCTGTGGTTAAAGGCGATAGCTGGCAGTGGCCAAGTGTTTTTAACTGGTTACAAGAAAATGGTAACATTACTACGCATGAGATGTACCGCACATTTAACTGTGGTGTAGGCATGGTTTTGGTTGTTCCTGCCGATAAACTTGAGCAAAGCTTAACTATGCTTAAAGATTTAGGTGAAAACGCTTGGCACCTTGGCGAAATCCAAGATGCGGCACCAGGCGAAGAGCAAGTAGACATCGTAGGTGGTGCTAAGTAATGGCACCTACTCGTCTAGTAGTTTTAATTTCAGGCAGTGGCTCTAATTTACAAGCCATCATTGATGCCTGTGAACGTGGCGAGATAAACGGACATATTGCGGCTGTTATTAGCAATAAAGCAGACGCATATGGCCTAGAACGTGCTAAAAATGCAGGCATTGCAACGCAAGTACTCAGTCATAAAGATTTTGACTCGCGCGAGGCCTACGACGCGCAGTTAATGAACGTTATTGACTCTTTTGAACCAAATCTAGTTGTATTAGCTGGGTTTATGCGTATTCTTACACCTAGCTTAGTGCAAAAATATATTGGAAAAATGTTGAACATTCATCCATCTTTGTTGCCTAAGTACCAGGGGCTGAATACCCACCAAAGAGCAATTGATGCAAAAGACGATGTTCATGGCGTAAGTGTTCACTTTGTAACTGAAGAATTAGACGGTGGTCCGGTCATTCTTCAAGCACAAATACCTGTACTCAAGGATGATACAGCAGACACATTAGCAAAACGCGTGCACGAACAAGAGCATATAATTTATCCTTTGGTGGTCAAATGGTTCAGTGAACAAAGACTTACTATGGAAGCAGATTATGCGGTTCTTGACAAAAAACAACTTCCTGCACACGGCGCGCACTACCCACAATAAAAAAATAAGCGCCCTAATGCTATGTGCGGGCGCTTTACTTCCAACAAGCCTTATTGCAGGCGAATTGACTCAATACGAAGCCAAGTATGATATTTTGCGTAAAGGCAGCAATCACGGCACGGCAGTTCGTTCTCTTAAAAAGCTTGATGATGAAAATTATGAATTAACCTACCACAGTGACATTGAGTGGATGATTTTTTCTGACTCGCGTAAAGAAACCTCTAAATTTACGTTTAAAGACGGTAAGGTGTCTCCTGATCATTATTCAATGGTACGTAAAGGAACAGGTCCTGATAAAAACTATAAAATTGATTTTGACAAAGAGAATGAAATTGTTACCAGCAGTAACAGTGAGTACCCGCTAAAATGCGAGTGGACTGATGATTTTCAAGATGCCATTTCGTATCAAGTTCAGGTTCGTGAAGGGTTAAAGAAAGGCGAAACCAACTTCTCGTTTCCGCTTGTTGATAAAAAAGGTAACCGTCGGGATTATAACTTTGAAGTGGTAGGCACAGAGATGATTTCTTTGCCTATAGGTAACATAGAGGCAATTAAAGTAAAACGTTTATACGATACCGACAAGCGACAAGCCCTCGCTTGGTTTGCACCTGAAATAGATTACATGCTTGTGCGCATGTGGAAAGGTGAAAAAGGGACTGAGCAGTTTGAAGTTCAAATGAACTCGTTTACTGTGACCGCCCCAACCGCAACAGCTGAGCACACTAAAAACCTTCAAGCGAACTAGCTAACTAGCTAACGATTTATTTGCAAAATGGGTGAACTATATAAGCTCACCCATTTTAAATAACGAAAACTCTCCTGGCTCCATTTTCTGCCAACGCTCATCGTTAGTAAGCGGCCTTGTTGCAATGACAGTTACCACATCGTTTGGGGTTGTCTCTTTTTGAAAATCAACAACCATATCGGCATCAATTAATGTAGCTTTACCAAAAGGCGCACGGCGCGTTATGTAATGTAAGTTATTTGTGCAGTACGCTAAAACAAATACGCCATCGGTCAACAACATATTAAATACGCCCTTTTCACGCAGCGTGTGAGAAAGCTTGGCAGCGTATCTAAAAACAGACGCCATATTAGAAGGTCGTTTAGGGTATTTTTCACGAATTTTATCAAGCAACCAACAAAAAGCGAGTTCACTGTCAGTATTACCCACTGGACGATAATATTCAGGTTTTAAATCGTGGTAGTTTGAAAGCTGCCCATTGTGTGCATAGGTTATTTCTCGCCCCCACAGCTCACGCGTAAACGGGTGGGTATTTTCAAGGCATACTCGCCCGCGATTACCTTGACGTATATGGCTAATAACCGACACACTTTTTATAGGATAGGCTTTAACAAGCTTAGCAATTTCTGATTGGTAGCTTGGTTCTGGGTCTTTAAAAGTTCGACACCCTTTTCCCTCATAAAACGTAATGCCCCACCCATCTTTGTGCGGCCCCGTATTACCACCACGCTCTAATAGCCCTGCAAAACTGAAACATATATCAGTAGGCACATTGGCAGACATACCAAGTAATTCACACATTTATAAAAAAGCCCTTAAAAAGTACGGATAAATAGCAGTACATTTTACAAAAAAAATTTTCTAAATTAGTTGCATATTTACTTAAAAAAATCATTATGGCTACCTGAATTATAAATTTTTAACGCTTTGAATTAATAAAAAACATAATGTGTATGGCAAAAAGCACTATCCGTCCCCTTAAAAGGTATTTTGTAAAGCAAAACTTCTGACTTTTTACTATAATTTTACACGCTAATTTACTTGAAACTTGAGCTGACTAGCGCTACTCTAAATGAGGTGGTCTGACCTCTATTAAGGAATTAAAATGACACTCATATTTACACTCGGTTTAATCGTGCTGCTGTGCACTGCGATTTACCACAGAGCGAGTTGGAACACAGCACTTGGTGTTTCTGCTGCAACATTATTAATCGGTACCTTCGCAGGTGCTTTTGGTTTAATTAGCTGGTTGATCTTTTTGATCATCGCAGTGCCTCTTTCAGTTACTGGTATTCGCCAGCAATACATCATCAAACCTATCTTTACGGTATTCAAAAAAGTAACACCGAGCATGTCTGACACTGAAAAGTCAGCTATCGATGCGGGTACAACTTGGTGGGAAGCTGATTTATTTTGCGGTAACCCTGATTGGAAAAAGCTACACCAATACCCTGTGCCTAAACTTACTATTGAAGAGCAAGCCTTTATAGATGGCCCTGTTGAAGTAGTATGTAGCATGCTAGATGATTGGGAAGCAACACACGAGCTAACTGATTTACCGCAAGATGTATGGCAATACCTTAAAGACAATAAATTCTTTGCCATGATCATTAAAAAAGAATACGGCGGTTTAGAGTTTTCTGCGTTTGCTCAGTCTTGTGTACTTCAAAAACTAACGAGTAAATCAACATTACTTTCGTCAATTGTTGGTGTTCCAAACTCGTTAGGTCCAGGTGAATTATTACAACACTATGGTACAAAAGAGCAAAAAGACCATTACTTACCGCGCTTAGCTAGCGGCCAAGAAATTCCATGTTTTGCATTAACATCACCAGAAGCAGGCTCTGACGCAAGTTCAATCCCTGATTACGGTGTTGTGTGTAAAGGACAATGGAACGGTGAAGAAGTTGTAGGTATAAGCCTAACGTGGAACAAGCGCTATATCACGCTTGCGCCTGTGGCAACGGTGCTTGGTCTTGCATTTAAATTACAAGATCCAGATGGCTTATTAAGTGATGTAAAAGAGCCAGGTATTACCTGTGCATTGATCCCAACAGATACTCCTGGAGTAGAAATTGGTCGTCGTCACTTCCCGCTTAACGTACCATTCCAAAATGGTCCTACTCGCGGTAAAGACATTTTTGTACCTCTTGATTACATTATTGGTGGGCCAGATATGGCTGGCCAAGGCTGGCGCATGCTAGTTGAGTGTTTATCGGTAGGCCGTGCAATTACATTACCGTCTAACTCTGCCGGCGGCATTAAAATGATTGCAACCGCTACGGGTGCATACAGCCGTATTCGTCGTCAATTCCGTTTACCGATTGGTAAAATGGAAGGTGTTGAAGAATCAATGGCTAAACTTGCCGGTTACGCATACAGCTCAGATGCTGCAGTAAGTATGTCGACTGGTGCGGTTGATTTAGGTGAAAAACCATCTGTTGTATCAGCGATTATTAAATATCACTTAACCGAACAAATGCGCGATGCAACAATCCATGCAATGGACGTTCTTGGCGGTAAAGGGATCATGCTTGGTCCAAATAACTATTTAGGTCGTGGCTACCAAGGTGCACCTATTGCCATAACCGTTGAAGGTGCAAACATCCTGACCCGTAATATGATCATATACGGCCAGGGTGCGATTCGCTGTCATCCGTTTGTACTAACCGAGCTAGGTGCGTGCGAAATTGAAGACCGCGAAGAAGCGCTTAACGTATTTGATAAAGCGCTAATGGGTCATATAGGCTTTACTATGTCAAACCTAGTGCGTACTAAATGGCTAGCCCTTACAGGTGCTCGCTTTACAAGTGTGCCTTACCATGACGAAACAGCTGAGTTTTACCGTATAGCGTCGCGCTTTAGTGCTTCTTTAGCACTTATGTCAGATATTAGCATGGCTGTATTTGGCGGCTCTCTTAAACGTAAAGAGCGTATTTCTGCACGTTTAGGTGACTTACTTAGCTACCTTTACTTAGTATCTGCAACGCTTAAGCGTTACAACGACGAAGGCCGTAAAAAAGAAGATTTTGCGCTTGTTCAATGGAGCTGTCAGGATCACCTTTACCACTGTCAACGTGCGCTTGCTGACTTAATTAACAATATGCCTTCTGCACCACTTCGTGGCGTATTAAAAGTGTTATTGTTCCCGTTTGGTCGCCCGGTACGTAAACCGACTGATAAGTTAGAGCATAAACTAGCTCAAATCTTACAAGTTCCTAGCGAAACACGTAACCGTTTAGCAAGTTATGTATACTTAACAAATGAGCCTCTTAATCTTGTAGGTCGTCAGGAGCAAACGCTTAAAGACGTACTTGAAGTTGAGCCATTATTTGAAAGAGTATGTAAAGAGAAAGGTGTGAAACTACCGTTCTTCCAACTTGATAAAGTAGCGCAAATGGGTCTTGAAGCAGGTATTTTAAGCCAAGCCGAGGCCGATAAGCTAGCTGCTGTAGAGCAAGCTCGTTTAGACGTAATCAACGTAGATGACTTTGACCCTGCTGATTTGCTTGCAGGTAAAGCAGCGCGTGATAGCGTTATTACAAAAGTGGATGCCGCTTAACTAGTTTAGTAAAGCAAGCAACCCAACGTTAGAAATAATCCAAACCAGCGCATAATGCGCTGGTTTTTTTTGTGCAAAATAAACCTGCAATAAACACCACACAAACCCCAGGTTTAGCAAAGTGCTGTTTAATCTCTCAAACGTAATGCTATAGGCTATAAAGGCTCCTAAAAACAAAAGCATACTGGGCATAAACTGGCTAATATAAAACGCTCGCGCCTTTTGATTCATTTTAAAAAACAACCGATGTTGTCCATGAACTTTAGTACAATCAAATTGTAATGAGCTGCTAAAAAGTACAATAAAAGCAACCGCCACATCGCCTATTATATTCACAAGATCTGGCCGCTTTTCTAATAACTCAGCCGATGCCATAAATACACACAAAAGCAACGATATACGCCATACTAATGTCCAACTATGGTTTATGAAGTAACAAAACCAAAAGCTAAATAAAGACCGAACACTCGTCATTCCATTTATATTAATGACAGGTATAGATGCGCTTAAAAGAAAGATAATTGCAAAACCCAAATGATAAATTAGCGGCGATAACTCAAAAGCAGTAAACAAAAATAAAGTACTTAAAGTAAATCCATAAACGAGCGCGCTAGGTTTGTATAAACAAACAATGCCTAAACCTAACTGTATAAACATAAAAACAAAAAAGTGCGGTACTTTTATCCACTGAGCCCAGGTTAAATCAAGCGCTATCAACAGACTCGCTATAAGCCAGCCATTACTAATAAGTAATAATTTAATATCTGCTATGTTCAGCCAGCTAGGACAAGCGATTGTGTGTTGAAATAGCCGTTGCTTGCTATTTTTAATTGCTGACTTAATCGCGCTTAACATCACACTTTGCAATAACAAATAAAACAAGGCCATTTGGGCACCATATGCAGGTGCATCTGTACTATCTATAATTTTCCCTAGGCCCAAAAAAAGCAACAACACCAAGCCTAAAATGGATGAACCCAACACTACTAAAAATATCAAACCAAAGCTTTTTAACTGCAGTAGCAGCTGCTTAAGCTCAAACGTGTATGCTAGGTACCGATAACTCATAAATGCACGATACTGCTCAAGCTTACCTTTCACGCTCGCGAAACTCATAGCGAAACACACTTAAAGCCATGCTCAATAAATACAGCCGGCTCATGGCAAGTAATAATAATTTGCCCATTAGGCTTATCATTTAAATACACATCGAGTAATTGTAAAAGGTGCTCAATGCTTGTTTGATCAAGCGCAGCACTTGGCTCATCAAGTAGTAAATACGGTGACTTTCGCATTAGCGCTAATATTAGCTGACACTTTTTTTTGTTACCCGAGGACAAAGCATCAAAACGCGTATTTAAAAATGCCGTAAAGCTAAACCCTTTAACCAGCTCATGTGGCCACGGGCAGTCGATAGCACTAACAGACAAGTCAATAATTTGATGGGCTGTTAAAAAATCAGGTAACGTAATACGGTCACTGGCTATGGCCACTGTTTTTGTGGGCTCATTCAGCTCCCTCCCCGCAAACAAAAGTGAGCCACTTTGCGGTTTATCAAGTCCTGCTAGCATCATAAGTAAGGTGGTTTTACCGTGGCCATTAGGTGCTTCTATGCAGAGTTTTTGATCTGAAAAAACCTGGTTATAATTTTTAAAAACTACATTGTTGGAAAATTGCTTATTTAAACCAATAACTTCAATCATAAAATATCCTTATAAACTAAGGTTTTATTATAAGCCTACAAAGTAAAGAGGCAAACTTATTGATTTGATTACTGCGTTAGCTAAAAGTACTTACTCATTTTTATAAATAAACTATTACCAACTCGCTTAATTAAATGAGCTATTTTGAGGCTGGGAAAACGTGTTAATAGCTAGGTAAAAAATTCACTATTTAATTGTTCTAAATGAGAATTTTTTAACGCAGGTACCGACACGTTTAGCCCCGCGAAATGATTAAGTATTATTGCGGATTGGAATAAAACAACTTAATTAGCTCTGAGGCAATTTTTGGCGGTAAAAAATTAAATAGAGGATTTTATCTGATAACGAAAAATAGCATCAACAGTGGCGTTATAAGCCTATTCAAGGCAAATACATGTTTATATTTAAAAGTATTATTTAAGATACAAAAAATAAATAAAAGTGATTATTTATTAATTTTTATTTAATAGTTTGATAAGTATCGGTGATTATAAAATTTATAAATGATTTGATGATAAGAAAATTAATCTTTAAAACCTTGTTATTGAGGGAATAACAAGTGGCGGAGTGGACGGGACTCGAACCCGCGACCCCCGGCGTGACAGGCCGGTATTCTAACCAACTGAACTACCACTCCGCAGTGGTATGTGCATGGGGTAATGCACTTACTAATTTTGTTACGATATCAAATGGCGGAGTGGACGGGACTCGAACCCGCGACCCCCGGCGTGACAGGCCGGTATTCTAACCAACTGAACTACCACTCCGCAGAGATATCTTTTTTACTTGTCATTACTTAATTTGTTGGCGGAGTGGACGGGACTCGAACCCGCGACCCCCGGCGTGACAGGCCGGTATTCTAACCAACTGAACTACCACTCCAGCATACAAATTTTGTAATATAACGTTGTTTAAATAGTTGGCGGAGTGGACGGGACTCGAACCCGCGACCCCCGGCGTGACAGGCCGGTATTCTAACCAACTGAACTACCACTCCAGCGCATATTTAAACTGTTATTTTTTCTTATTGGCGGAGTGGACGGGACTCGAACCCGCGACCCCCGGCGTGACAGGCCGGTATTCTAACCAACTGAACTACCACTCCATAATAAGAATATGTTTTACAACCATATGTTGTGCAAGTGTTGGCGGAGTGGACGGGACTCGAACCCGCGACCCCCGGCGTGACAGGCCGGTATTCTAACCAACTGAACTACCACTCCAGCGCATACTTACAAATTGTCGAAAATTGGCGGAGTGGACGGGACTCGAACCCGCGACCCCCGGCGTGACAGGCCGGTATTCTAACCAACTGAACTACCACTCCGCATTTTCGTTGCTGTTTAGGTCTCCCTGACAGCGGCGTGAATAATACGAACCAGCCCCTATTTCGTCAAGGGCTTTTTTGTTTTTTTACAGGTTTTTTAGTCATCTGACATCGAAAGGTTTAAAATTTCACCTGATTTGTCATTTTTTGAACCATTTTTGTCTACTTGATTTTTTTCTGTGTCGTCCGCATCTTGATTCGCGTGTTTCTTTTTATTTAAAAAAGGTAACGATAGTTTAATTTTAATCGGTTTTTTTTGCACAAATATTCGAATAGCTAACCAGCCAAGCAGTATAATTAAAATATTACCGCCGATTATTAAGCCCACAATGGTGGATGTGGCCATTTTTTCTTCTTCCGGCTCAATGGGGGTGGCTTGCTCGGCTTCAACTATTGTTGCAGGGTCAACTTCTGGTACCGCTTCTATTGGCCGGGCTATTTCAAATTTATAGGTTGGTAAAGTGGCCATAAATTCACGGCCGTTGTTATTAGTACCAAATACAGAGAGTTCTACACTGTAGCGCCCCCAGTCATAGTTTTTAATTATTAACTCTCTTGTCTCACCTGGCGCAGCGTTTATAGTAAACATTTGCTCTTCGTTGTTAGGGTAATAAATCTTACCCTGAAAAATAACGGTCTCTGGTTTAACTATTTTGTTGTCTGTTGTGATCGTTAATTTGTGTTCATCAATATTTTCATCTGCAAGCGCGATATTAAAAGCAAAGGGGGGTTCGTGAACAATAATGGTGTCTTGCACGATTCTGCGTTGCAGTAAAGGAGTAGAAATGTAAAGTTCTGGGGTCCACTCACCTTCAGGGAACACAAGTTTAAACTCACCGGTAAATACACCGTCTTTTGGACGTTCATCAAATCCACGCCCGTCGTCTTTAAATTCGGCGACTTCTTGTGTACCTGCGCCAAAGTTTGCAAAGCTATCGTTATTCGTACTTACAAAGTCAACATTAAGACTAACCACATCTCTAAATAGATTAGCGTTAATCGGTTCACCATCATTTAAAATTTGGCCAGTTACTTTTATCGTTTCGCCTCTAAAAAGCATGGGAGGTAATGGCTCTGCCTGTAGTGATATTTCACCCAATACAACAATTCTGCTATCTGGTAAAATACTCCCTATAACTTGCCAAGGACCTGGCATTGGTTTTTTTATGGTGACAAGGTCATAGCTAAGTTCGTCAAACCATTCAATATTAGTATCCCTAACTGCGTTGGTGGCAAAATACTTACTACCATCAGGCCTAACTAAAATAACGGCAGGTGTCCCTGGTTTTCTGAAAAAGAGTAATGTGATTTCGTCTATTTGGCTGTCAATTCGAAAGCGGTTGTCGAGTAAGGGGATTTCATTTTGTAGGCCATCCCGTTTTAAAACTTCAACTTGCTCTGCGCTATATGCGTTACTAGGTAACAAATTGAGTGCACATAACACGGTTACAAAATACATTATTCTCATTATAAGGCCTTATTCAGCGCGCCATAGGCATTGGCCGCCTTCTTTATTTACAAGATCCAATCTGGCTTCGTGTGCGCTTTGCTCTTCATCTGTAGCGCGTAATACTACCAATGGCGCTCTTTCACTGTTTAAACGTCTTATGCCGCCTTGCTGTTGCTCACTACCATCATCTTTATTTTGATTTAAGTTTAACTTTGTTTGTCCGCCTGTCATGGCAAGATAAACATCAGCTAAAATTTCAGAATCCAGTAACGCCCCGTGCAAGGTACGTTTAGCGTTATCTATGTCGTAACGTCGGCATAACGCATCAAGGTTATTCTTTTGTCCTGGATGCAAGTCACGCGCCATTTTAAGCGTGTCGAGAACTTGACAGTAATCATGCGTATTTGGAAAACCTTGATTAAGCAATGCAAATTCATTATCCATGTGGCCCACATCGAACGGGGCATTATGAATTACAAGTTCAGCACCTTTTATATAATCAAAAAACTCTTGTGCAATATCGCGGTAAAGCGGTTTGTCGCGTAAAAACTCATTGGTAATACCGTGAACGTCAATCGCTTCTTCTTCTATGCTACGTTGCGGATTAATATAAACATGAAAGTTATTACCCGTTAAACGGCGATTTACTAACTCTACACAACCAATCTCTATAATTCGGTGCCCTTGTTTAGGGTCGATGCCGGTTGTTTCTGTATCTAAAACTATTTGTCTGCGTGCCATATCGAATTAAGCCTGACTCTGGTATCTTTCTATAATCACTTTATTGTACATAAGATCAAGGTAAAACAGTGCAAAAAACCGTAGAGATTTACACCGATGGCTCATGTTTAGGTAATCCAGGCCCCGGTGGTTATGGTATTTTTATGATTTATGACGCCCATGAAAAAAAATTAAGCCAAGGCTATAAGCTCACTACAAACAATCGCATGGAAATGCTTGCGGCTATAGTGGCACTTGAATCACTTAACCGTGCTTGTGTTGTAAACCTTACTACCGATAGTCAATACGTAAAACAAGGTATCGAGTCATGGATTTCAAACTGGAAAAAACGCGGCTGGATAACGTCAGCTAAAAAGCCAGTTAAAAATGTGGACTTATGGAAACGCCTAGATGCAGCTTGCAGCAAACACACAGTAAATTGGAAGTGGGTTAAAGGTCATAGCGGCCATAAGTACAACGAAATTGTCGACGATTTAGCTCGTGATGCAGCTGGCAGCACAGATTTACTCGAAGATGTGGGCTACCAGCCTTAATTTACTTGATACTAATGGTTGTCATTTTTTTGGTCGCACGTTTTGTAATGCTGCTTTGAAGTTTGCCTAAGCCCCGCTCCTTTAACAGGCACAAATTGTGGCCGTGCGTGCCACTTAGGCTTTATAGGTGTAAGGGGCGCAACGCGTTTTCGAGCCACCAGCATATAAACACTGCCCATAGGTTTTAAATACTGCTTGGCAAATGCTCGCCAAAATTCAAACCGTGATAACCTGTTTCCCCTAGCAAGTGATGAGTAAATAAACCGCTCGTCACTTACAATTTCAAAACCCAATAAATTTAGCCAATCCTTTACCCTTGCTGGGGTAAAAAATCGTCCTGTCCACGGTAATTTTTGCCCGCTAAACGGCAACATTTGAGCCAACCCACACAAGCTCAGCGGATTAAACCCGGTAATTAAAACGTAGCCGCCAGGTATGAGTGTTCGATGAGCTTCGCGTAAAATGTGATGTGGGTCAGAGTGGTACTCTAAACAATGGCTTAAAATACACGCGTCAACACTATGTTCGTAAAAAGGTAATTCATCTATATCTGCCACTACCCCTGTATATGGTCCGGGCTCAGCGACACACACCTGGTGCTTAATAGTACTTAAACTTGTATTTAACTCACCGCTTAAGTTACCTAACTTAAGCATATGGTAACCAAACATGCGTGGTAGCCAATATTGCATTTTACGTTCAATATCAGCTTGCAAATAATCCCCGTGAGGGAACTGCTGCCACGACAGTGGTTTGGGTCCTTCTTGAAAACTAAGGGCTGGTTTCATTTTATGAGCTCGTTATACTATGCGTTAAGTGTCACTTTATAGAGCAATTTAACATGGTGCAAGTCAAAGCAATTAAAGCCTTTTCAGATAATTACATTTGGTGTTTAACCACTGAAGGCAACTCTAAAGCATGGGTCGTTGACCCTGGGCAGGCTGAGCCTGTGCTTGCTCATCTCGCAGCAGAAAACTTAACACTGGGTGGCATTTTAATTACCCATCATCATTACGATCATACCGATGGCGTTGCGCAGCTAGTAAAAGATGACCCAACAATAAAGGTTTATGGGCCTAAAAATAGCCCCTTTAAAGGAGTGACGCATCCACTGGTTGATAGCGATAGTATTGATGTTTTAGGCATCAACTTTAAAGTGCTCACAACTCCAGGGCATACACTTGATCACATTTGTTTTGTGAATGACAACATGGCATTTACTGGTGATACATTATTCAGTGGTGGCTGTGGACGTTTATTTGAGGGTACGAGTGAACAAATGTGGCATTCTCTAAACAAATTAAAAACGCTACCAGCAGGGTGTAAAGTGTTTTGCACCCACGAATATACACAAGCTAATTTAACTTTTGCTAAAGCTGTTGAGCCTCGTAATCCATCGTTACTTGCACACAGTGAGCTGGTAGATGAGTTAAGGAAAGAAGATAAAATTTCACTGCCAACCACTATAAGCCAAGAGCTTAAAATAAACCCGTTTATGCGCAGCGACATTCCAACCATCATAGAGGAAGTACCTAAAGAATTTATCTCGGTTACAAAAAACAATGAACCTTGGCATAACTTTGCTGCTCTGAGAAAGTTCAAAGATAATTTTTAGCGCATATAAGTTTATTATTTTAAATCATTAACTTGAAATACATGAACACTTTCTACTAACTGCTGTAATTGTCATAAAGTGGTAATGTTAGTTTATTAAAGGTAACATTTGCCGAGTTTTTTACCCGATGTATTGGTATTTATGAATAAATCTCCTCTTATAATAACCTTGGCGCTTGCGCTAAGTGGTTGTCAAACATTGACTACCTTAGAATCAGACCCTCAGGTCGCAAATCAAGCTAATAATAAGCTTGAAGGTGCAAGCCCAAATGATATTAACAATGCATTAATGGTAAACGCGCAATATCAACAACTAGATAGCGATGAACAAGATGCGCCGGTATTTGACGATGTATGGGAGCGTATTCGTTACCAATTGTCGATTAATGTTCCTCAAAACCGCCCGGTTGTGACCGAGCGAAATTATTATGCGAAGCATCAACGTTATTTAGACCGTATTTCAAAGCGTGCAGAGCCGTACCTTCACTTTATTGTTGAAGAAGTAGAGAAACGCGAGATGCCAATCGAAATTGCGCTCCTTCCTATTGTAGAAAGCGCTTTTGATCCCTTTGGCTACTCTCACAGAACCGCCTCGGGTATTTGGCAATTTATGCCACAAACGGGTGAGCGCTTTGATTTAAAACAAAACTGGTGGTACGACGGCCGCCGAGATATTGTGCAATCAACCCGTGCAGCGCTAGATTACTTATCTTATCTTCACAAAACACTTGAAGGTGATTGGCTCAATGCCATAGCCGCCTATAACTCCGGTGAAGGGCGCCTGATGCGCGCAATTAAAAAAAATCGTAAAAAGCATTTGCCTACCGATTTTTGGTCATTAGATTTACCAAGAGAAACCACGGCTTACGTACCAAAGCTACTGGCACTAGCTGACTTATTAAAACGTTCGGATGAATTTAATGTAACGTGGAAACCCATTATCAACGCCCAAGTAGTAGAAGTAGTTGATGTTGGCTCACAAATAGACCTAGCACTTGCCGCCGAAATGGCCGACATGACATTAACAGAGCTTTACAGATTAAACCCTGGGTTTAACCGTTGGGCTACAGATCCAAATGGCCCCCACTCTTTGCTTTTACCTATTGATAAAGCGCAGCAGTTTTCTGAAAAGCTTGCCAATACTGATATTAAAAATAGGCTTCGCTGGCAACGATACGTGGTAAAAAGCGGCGACAGCTTATCTGTAATTGCTAAAAAGTTTACCACTAGCACCAGCGCAATTAGATCTTTGAACAAGCTTAATTCAAATACGATACGCATTGGGCAAGAGCTACTAGTCCCGTTAACCGATGGTGCAATAAATAGCGAGCACTTACCAAAGCAAATGCGTATGGCTGCAAATAAAACATCACGCACTAAGCTTTCGCATACCGTAAAAAGTGGCGATACCTTATGGGATATCAGCCGCGAATACGATGTGACCATGGATGAATTGGCAAAGTGGAATAAACTTAAAAAAAGCGCTGTGCTACGCTTAAATCAAAAGCTCACAGTGTATAAATCACAAAATAAAACCACCAGCGCACCAAAAAGCACTAATCGCACGATTACGTACAAAGTACGAAGAGGCGATTCACTTGCGCGTATTGCGTCTAAGTTTAATTTAACGGTAAGCGAAATTATCAAATGGAATAATTTAGCAGGTCAAAAGTACTTGCAACCGGGGCAAAAATTAAAGCTTAAAGTGGACGTAAGAAGTAGTTAATTTCAGCTGACAAAAAAGGAGCGCATGCGCTCCTTTTTATTGGTATATAAAAATTAACCTGGGAGCTTTTCAAGCCATGTTTTTAACCAAGGCTCTGTCACTGGCCAAGGCTCAAAATCTTCACACGCGTCAATTTCTAAACGGTTACCGACAGGTTTTGCTTGTAAATCACGTAATAGTTCATCAAAGCTTCGACCTGCACCGCAAAAAGTATCACCATAGCTTCTGTCGCCCATAGCCACCACTCCAAATGGCTTATCTGTAAGCATAGGAAAACTACTATTAAGCGCATAATATAAGCCAGCTAGGTTACTTGGCACGTCACCCTGTCCTGTCGTTGAGGTAACAATTAATATGTTTGATGCGTTTTTAATATCGTCAAGCGAAGCCTCTGTGATGACCGCTGCGCTATGACCCGCCTGCTTAATAGTTGCAGCTATATCATCACTTAAACGTTCAGCACCACCATTTACAGTGCCCACAAAAATACTAATATGTGCCATTAATAATCCTTCTCTTCGTTTGGCCAACCAAGTTGCTCACAAATCTGTAGCATATCATGACCTAGTGGCGCTTTAATCGTTATTGCTTTGTTGGTGTAAGGGTGCACAAAACTCAGCTCAGTTGCAAACAGCATTAAGCGTCGTAATTCAAAATACTCCCTAAAAAATTGGTTATGTTGATTGTCGCCATGATTAACATCACCAATTATTGGTAATGATAAATGTTTTAAATGCCGGCGAATCTGATGCTTGCGCCCTGTTTTAGGAAAACACTCAACTAATGAGTACCTAACTGTTGGGTATTTGCCTATTGGAATTGGTAATGCAGCTTGATACAAACAATTAAACTGAGTTTGCGCCTCTTGAGGTGCTTTATTCTGATCTGCAAATTTATCGGCAATTTTATCAAGCTCTTCTTTTAAAGGCTTATCTAAAAAAACCGAATCAGGGGCAAATCCGCGCACTAGAGCTAAATATCGCTTAGCAATAGTACCTTCAATGAATAACTGATTCATATCACGCGCGGCTTCAGAGCTTAAAGCAAATAGCAGCACACCCGACGTAGGTCTATCTAGCCTGTGAACTGGAAACACATGTTGCCCTAACTGATCGCGCAACATTTGCATCGCAAATTGAGTTTCATGTTTATCTAAAAAGGAGCGATGTACCAATAGCCCTGACGGTTTATTAATGGCTACAAAGTTTTCGTCTTGATACAAAAGGTCGAGTTCGCCGTATTCAGTAGGCGCTAGGCGCTCACTCATTCGGTTCTCCTAATAGTGCATCTAGCTGTGTCAGCACCTCTATAATTTCATTTCCACCTGATTTATTAATCAAGGCCATTTGCGCCATGGGAGCAATTGCAAAGTTTCGCGGTAATGGTTGATTATAAGTGATCAAATGCTGCATTTTTTCAATAAAGACAAACTGTAGCCACTGCTCAAACGCCATCGAATCGTGACAAAAGGGAACACTAGAATTTAGTGCCTCCGCTGAAATTGGCTCACATTGCCAAAGTTGATGCTTTTGTAATAGCGCTTTTAATTGCACTAAATAAGCTTGGGTCTGTTGGAACATAACCACCCTCTTTATAAGTTATGCAGCAATTATACCCTGTTCCCACAAAGCTCGCTATGGCGTATAATTAGTGCAATTTTGCAGTTAAAAACAATCGGGAAAACAATGAGTGATCAAATAGCAACCTTAGGCCAACTTTTAGATGGTGCTGGCACGCAATGGCGGGCTTTTGATATTGGAAGGCACATTACTAAACTCGATAAACAACAGTTTTTAGCTATTGAACAAGCCCAAGTACCTTACCCTTATCCGCTTGCTGGTCATGCGTGGCTAGCAATTCAGTTTTGGGATGCCAAAGCGAGCAAAGAACCCTATGTGTGGTTTTTAAAATTTCCGCTAGATGAGCAAAGTAAATTAGTTAGTGCAAGTCGTGATCACTTTGCCGATATGGTTATTCAAGCTCTTGGCACTGAAATTACAGGTGAAAAAGCAGATGGCAAGCTTGATAACAATCCTTATGTGTTTACGCCTAATGCAAATAAACTGGCTGCATTTAACGCGCAAGTTAAAGTGTTACTAAAGCAACCTGCTTCACAATATTACGAATACGCTCAGCTATACTTTAGTGCAAAGTTAGGCTTTGATAATTGGCAAAGTGTGGCACTACAAGGCATTGCTGATTTTGCGCTGCGCCTAGATAACGATCAAAACTTAAGTAACTTACAAAAAGCCTGGGCGCATTTACCCCTTGAAGTATTGCAGCCACTAAGTGCAATGCTTGAACATGTTGCAATACCACCAACACTGAGTGAGCTTTTACTCGCGCAGGGTCAAACAGCTATCAATAATAGTGATACTATAGCGTTAACCGCTGCACTACGCTCAATGTCTAAAGGTCAGGCACAAGGTTTGTGCGCGCAGCTTGTTGATGCAACATTGAATTCAGCTCTAAAAAGCGACTCTGACGTACTTTTAACAATTGCTGGGCGTTGCTTTGTTCAGTTGGAAGACCCTAAACGATTGCATATATTTATGGATAATTGTGCTCAACATCAAAAAATAGAGGCGCTTTTTCCAAGTATTTTTGCTGACTTAGTTGCAATACCGACCATTCGACCTCACCTATTAGGTTTATTACGAAAAGAAGATCGAAGCGAAGCCCTCGCTCGTGCAATTGGAAGGTTATTCTCTTAAATGGCAAGTTTATGGACGTTTATATTAATTGGTAGTGTTATTTATTTGTTTTGGCTAAACAGAAAAGTCGCCGAAGCGGCTAATGTTCATGCTAAACGTCAATGTGAGCAATTAAATGTGCAACTTATGAGTGTTGCGTGCACTAGGCGCCGTTTTGGTTTTCTAAAAAGTGGTAAACCAGGAATAAAAAGTGAGTTTTCATTTGAGTTTTCAAGTGACGGTGAAAATGCGTATCAGGGAATGCTTATTATGGAAAATGAGTTTTTAAAAAGTGTTGTCGTTCCACCACACAAAATCTAAGTGTTCTTATGCTTTTAATGTATAAAATTATTGCAATTGTGTGGTACAAAAAACTAAGGCGTAACTAAAGTTACGCCCCAATTGGACTGCTTCCTGCTAGATATCCAATATCTATAATCCGTTTTTTCATCCCCTGAACGAGTAAACAACCTTGTTTACCCTCACATTGCCTCATGCAATATCCATCGCCACCTTGGCAAACCCGCGTAAACTAACGCTTGGCTAAATCTATAGCATCATCCATGTTAATCCTTTGAAGTAGCGCCCTGCCACTTTGTGCTTCCTGCGTTGTCCCTTTGCTTTCCAAGCATTCACGTGCAACCTAGTACGTGGCTGCGTCCTGCAGCTTTAATCCTTTATATCCTTGAAGTAGCTCCTGCCACTTAGTGCGTCTTGCACTTCCTATTCATCCTTGCTGTCCTTGTTAAATTGTCCTTTTTGCATCCTGCTAGCATCTGCTATTTTGCCTATTCCTTATCCATGGCAGTAGCTTATTCATTAAGCTATGTCTTCTTGACAAGTTAAAGTTTAGAGTAAACGAGAGGAGGAAGTAGTATGTGAGACAAAATAATTCTTTGTCATAAAAATTAAAAAATCAATAAATTAATATTAAACATGCACTTAAATAAAAAAAGGCGACCAATTGGCCACCTTTAACTGATTACTCTCACGTTAATGTAAGATATATCGCACGGACACATGTCCGTTTGGGCGCATTAACTTACACACTATAAGTTACGTTTTTAACCCAATGCATTTTTAAATAGTAACTCACCAGCAACTTGGTTAAAAGTAAGCTGTTTAAAAGTCAAAAATCCTTCAGATTTAAAAAGTTCTGTATGCTCACTACGCGTTACAAATACTGCCAATCCAGAAGACTCACTATTTGCCTTTACCAGCTCATCAAGCCCTCTGAGTAAATACCGACCAAACCCTTGACCATGAAAATGCGGATCTACTGCAATAAAAGCTAAAAAGTAATAACGGCCTTTTTCTTTTAGTGTATCTCTAATAGTTTGTTCTTTTTCTATTAACTGGTTAGTTTGTAAGTAACCCGCACTCAGCATTAATTTTAAGCGCCAATGCCAATAACGCTGAGCTTGAAGTTGACTTAAAGAATCAAACATACAGGCCACTGCTTTTAATTTGCCACTGCGATAAAGCCCTATTAGTGGTTGCTTTTCTTGCCAAAAACTACTGAGTTCTTCACGTATTAATGCACGTAACTTTTTCTCGTAAACGGCTTTATTTTTTCCATCATAACCTAGCATTGTTTTTAGTACAGGGTCATCATGGTATGCCTGATAAATTAAACTTGCGGCAGTGCTTATATCTTCTGCTTCAATGTATTGTACGCTGAACGTTTCTTCTTGTGCGGTTATACTCATTGTATGTCCTTTATTGTTTTAGCCGTAAATATAATCAGAGCTCAAATACTAAAGCTATACGCGAATAACTGCATTTACGAGTATATTTAATCTAAGAACTGGATATTACGCCGTATTGCCCGCTTAAAGAGAGAAATAATATCAAAGTGTTATTTATTTTTACTATCCTTTATAAAGCGCTAACAGCGGTTTAGGCAATTTATTATTCAGAACTTAACTTTACTATATACCTAAAGTAATTAACCGACAATTCAGCTTGAGTTTAGCTAGCACAATGTATTGTTGGGCCTTAAGGTAATTTATTGTTTATTTAAAGGAGTCGTAACATGGATACTACAAAACACGATATTCATACATTATTTGCACAACTTGGTTTACCAAATTCAGAATCTCAAATAGATCAATTTATTGCTTCACATGAGTTAAAAGACACAACACTGCTTCAAGATGCAGCATTTTGGGATGAAGCACAGCAACACTTTTTAGCGGAATCGCTTGCTGAAGATGGCGCCTGGAGTGAAGTGATTGATGAGTTAGATGTTCGTCTTCGCCAAGGCAAATAGCATTATTTAGCTAGATAGCTATGTTAAAGCCTTCAAAATTACTAATCCATGACGATTTTTAATGGGATCAAGGCCAATTTACTGATCGATTTTTGACTTGTCTCAGGATTATTTACGCAAGTTTACGTTGAGGTAAGTTATTAGAAATAAGTTTTTAACCTAAGTATTAGGTTATTTAATGTAGCATACCCATTTTATTGCTACCATAGCACCCGCGCAGCATGTGTATGCTGCGCTTTATTTAATTTAAGAGTTATAAATATAATGAATTCAGTTGTATTTGATGCAATTCAAGTCCTTTTAGATGAAGGCAAAACACCCACAGTCGCATTAACTAAAAGTCGCTTAGCGCAACCGGTTCCAATGCCAATGATTATTGCAGCTGTGAGCCAATACAAAAATAACCCGGATTCCATAAATAACTTTATTAAAACTTCCCAGCAGCCAGAAAACGCTGAGCTAAAAGCAAGCCAACTAGACAGAATTGAGCAAAAACTTGATCAATTACTTGCACTGCTAGAACAAAAATAATTTGAGACTCTAAATGTTTGTTGTTGATTTAACATTTGATTGCTACCAAGACACCACCCTAGAACAAGCCGAACAAGCCATAAACCGCTTAGTAAATGCGCTTCGCTTTAATGGCCAAATAATGGGGGAAGAGTTCCCCACCGTTTTAAAAGACGGCTTTTTCATAACCCGTGTTATGTGCCCAACTGAAGACGCTATGCATCCGCTAAATAATAGCCCTTTTGTTAAACACAGCATTGAAAAACTCCATAACGCAGGTTTATTGGCTCCCAAAGTAAAAGTGATTGGCCAAGATATTCATTCTAATGGAGCGGATTGCTGCACTGAGCCGTCAAGTTACATTTTATATACTACTTATGTGCATACCTGTAGCCCTCTTTATTGTGGCGACGACTTTTTACCTGTGCCACTATTTCGCATCCCTGCTATCGCCAATGGCGATTACAAAACGCTAATTAAGTGGCAAGAAGATTGGCAAGCATGTGATCAAATACAAATTAATGGCGCAACACGCTGTGAGTTTCCTGCCCTTGAGGAAATATCCAGTACTAAAAGCGATTTATATCGCCGCGGAAAAGACATCACCAAACGCATTAGTTTTTTAACTAAAAAGCCGGTTTACTACTACTTATATCGAGTTGGTGGTGTGGATAAAGCCTCTGAGCTTGAGCGTAAATGTCCAAGCTGTAATAGCGATTGGAAACTAGATGAACCTTGGTTTGGGCTATTTGATTTTAGGTGTGAACCGTGTGGTTTAGTCTCTAATGTGTCGTGGGATTTTCAATAGCCTCTCTAACGACTTTTTAAAATCAGCTCAGCGATCTTGCTAAGCTGATTTATTAATGACGTTTTATACTTCAAGCGCTTTTAAAAACGACTCTATATTTGGTGCAAGTACGTGGTGCGTTTTTTTACCGACGTGCTCTAGACACACCTCTCCGGTATGAATTAACACACTGACCAGTAAATCTTCTTTATCTGTTAAACCAATAAACACAGTTTCGGGTTGTTTTAGCTTTCGTTTCATTAAAACATGACCAGTGATGTTTTGTTGAAGCATATCGAAGTCGTCGCTATTCCATGCTTGCAACAGTTCAATTTGATGTCCGTCAATAATTGCCAATACGCTACCACCGTACATGTGCCCATAAAGTTCGCTTAACGCTGTTGGAAACTCAAGCTCTAATGCCTTAGCTAAATTGTTTAATGAGCCTGCTGGCTGCTGACGTACGCCTTGCCATTGAATATTTCCTTGCTCGTCAACCTCGCCTAGCTCACACGGACTCGACCATTGTTCATCGTGTGCTATAAGTGGGTACTTAGCAGTGTTTTTGAGGGTATTTTCGCTAAATTGATGGTGAAGTTGTTCTAAAAGCAATGCTACAGACATACTGTGAAACTCAATTAAATTAGATATAATGCGCACATTGTAACTATTTAAGAGCAAACATGACAGATTACAGCAACTCTCCAGACCTTAAAGGCAGTGTATTAGGACAATCTACTGAGTATGTAGACGACTATACGCCAAGCTTGCTTTTTCCAATTGCGCGCAAGCTAAATCGTGATGCTTTAAATATTGATGAAGCCGAACTGCCATTTAAAGGCCAAGATATTTGGACAGGTTACGAACTTTCGTGGTTAAACGCCAAAGGTAAACCGCAAGTGGCTGTCGCCTTATTTACTTTTGCATGCCAAAGCAGCCACATTATTGAGTCTAAATCGTTTAAGCTTTATTTAAACAGCTTTAATCAAACTCGTTTTGAGAGCATAAACACAGTTAAGCAACATTTAATCGATGACTTATCAGGCGCAGTTAATAGTCCGGTACAAGTAACCCTATACAAAGCGGACGATTTTAACTGTTTACCCTGTACTGCACTGCCTGGGGAATGCATTGATGATTTAGATATTGAAATAGATAACTATGATATTGATGCTTATTCACTTAAAGCACATAGCGATGAAATAGTAACCGAAACACTCAATAGCCATTTGCTAAAATCTAATTGCTTAATAACGTCTCAACCAGATTGGGCGAGCATTATTATAAGATACACAGGCGAGAAGATATGCCGTGAATCGCTACTACGTTATTTAATATCGTTTAGAACACATAACGAGTTTCATGAGCAATGTGTAGAGCGCATTTATAGTGACTTAACCACGCAACTCAACATTAAAGAGCTTGAAGTGTATGCACGTTATACACGCCGAGGGGGATTAGACATAAACCCATACCGTTCTACGCATTATAACGAAACACCGTTTGCCGTTAAGATTAATCGCCAGTAAATACGTTAAACACTCAAACATAAACATTAAAAAGGAGCCTCAGCTCCTTTTTTAATATTTAAATAACGCGCTTTGTTGGGATAGGCATACCACATACATCAACGTAATTATACGATTGGACAAACCAGGGTTCCGTTCGGCTTTTACGTGCATCTATCAGTTGCTTGAACGATGCTGAATTTGTCTTCATTACCTTGAATACTGTTGCATCGCTATTAACATCAGCCAACACTTCAATATTCGTTATTGGATTAAACGCCAGTCCCTCAGTGGGTAAACGCTGCAAACGATTAAAGTGTTCCATACCCTCGAGTACTCTTCCAAACACGGTAATGTTTTTATCAAGGTAACGAGGGCCTTGCCCAATAGTGACAAAAAACTCAGTACTTGCGCTGTTTATATCATTAGCGCGTGCCATTGCAAATACGCCATTGCAATGCACTTGCCATGTTTGAGTCTGTGTTTGGTTTTGCGCAACAGCAAAACCATTTAAAAACCCCGTAACAGGCGCGTATCCATCGCCTTTTAACTCGGTAATTTTTAATGGTTGCGATGTTGGTAAATAAAACTCTGCAGGTACGGTTTTATTCGCTGTTTTTATTTCTTTTTTACCCGAGCTGTCGCCGCCTTGTGCTACAAACCCTTCTACAAAACGATAGACACGGGTGTTTTTATAAAAGCCTTCTTGCGCCAACGTTTTAATATGTTGCGTGTGTTTTGGAGCTAGTTGCGTATTTAATGCTATGTAAGCCGAACCAGTAGGTAAGGTTATTTTTAAAATATTTTTAGGATCAACTACTTGCCACTCATCTGCAGTTGCATTTTTTATTACATCATTGGCACTAAGTGGTGTTTGTATATTTATAACGGATTTATTGTTAGCTGTTGTAGCGCAGCCGCTCAACAAAAGAGCCATTACATAAATTGAAAAACGTGTTTTCATATTCAACCTTTTATTTTTATTATTTAAAAGTAGCTTTAAGCAATCTAACTTGCCTAGGGTCTGTTTGACATTAATGCGAGGTTATCGCCAATTTATAGGTGATAACCATAATACATAGGCTCTTCCTTGCCCAAATACCAAACAGGCTGCTGCAAATTCAACCTGACAGTTCATCAGGCTGTAGAGCTTATAGTTCAGTCCCAATCAAATTTATAGAGCACATCAACATTTTGATATAAACCACTGGTTACCTCTATATAGAGTTGCGACAACAACTGGTAACGAATGGCCACTTCGCTGAGTGACTCAAATACCCCAACGCTGTATTTAACTTGCAAGCTAGGCGCAACATAGCCTGAAATTTCTACCTTAGTGCTGTCACCACTTCCTGACGAACTTAAGCTAACATCAGAAAGACCAAACGTTTCACCTACCTTTGACACAACCCCTTCACTTCTACTAACCCCTTGAGAAAGTAATAACTGGGCAAGCATAGCGTTGCTTGATGCTCCCTCCCCCTCTCCTAGCGGCTGTCCATTGAGTAAGTATGCTAAGGTTTGCGCCTGATCCATTGCAGGCTCAGAGAACAGCTTTAGAGTGGGTTCTTTAACATTTCCCGTAAGCGTAACACCAGCTATAACACCATTTGCTGTATTAGCTGGGTTTCTGATTGCTTTAATATTCAAATAGGGATGTTCAATGGAGCCACTAAAGCCCACTTGGCCAGTTCTTATAATTAAATCTTGGCCAAATGCTAAATAAGTGCCATTTATTAAATTAAGCTCACCCGTTGCAATAATTGGAACACCTTGACTCATTTTAATCGCTAAATCACCAGCCACTTTAGACTCTAATCCGAACGACTCTACTTTAACGTCATTTTTAACGATCACATTTAAGTCTATGTCGTAGTCAAATGGTACCTTTTCGTTGGTTTCAGTTTTTTGATCAACAATAATTTCATCGTCACTAACCTGCACAGCGCCTTCTGGAAGCTCTTCAATCGTAATACGACCATAAGGTACAACTACTTCACCCGCTAATTTAAGTGCATTATTAGCTAACCCTATTTTTAAATCTGGCGATACTTTAAAAGTAACGCCTTGTTGTGCGCGTACAAAAAACTGCTCGCCTTGCACATTTACATTTACTTCAGGTTGTTCACCTTGCCAATCAACATCACCGTTTAGCTTTACATTGCCACCTTGATTGTCGTTTAAATTGCCCTCTATTGTGGCGGTCGTTTTATCAAATAATATGTTTATATTTGATTTTTGTAGCGCAATAGGAAGCTGTTCACCCTCAAGGTTTATATCGTTTACGTTAAGCTCACCATTTAATAGTGGATCTTTTAACGTACCCGCAAGTGCGACCTTACCGCTAATATCACCTTTTAATTGCTCAAGAGTTTCAAGAAATGGTTGTAAGTCTGAAAGTAATATTTTATCAATATTAATAGAGCCATTAAGCGCCTGCGTATTTTGTATGTCATTAATATTAATGTGTGTATTAATTTTACCTAGCACGCTTGACTCTATTTTTGCTTCAAGCTGCCCTTTTTGAGAGTCTGAAAAAGCACTAATACTGAGTGTTTCTATAGGTAATTTAAAGCGATCTTCTTCTGAGGTTAAAACAGTGGTTAAGTCACTTGCATTTAAACTTGCCCGTAATGTTTTAAGAGCGCCTGCATTCCAATTAAGCGCCACATTACCTTTTACATCACCACGGGTGCGAATGTTATCGGGTAAAAAGTGTTTAAGCTCTTCAAGTGCTAAATTGTTTAACTTAGCATTTAACTGGCCTAGCGCTTTAGATTGAGCTAGCGTGTCTATACAAAGCTCGCTTTGCTGAGTAGCCCAGCAGTGCGCACTTACATTAAAATTACCGTTTTGCGAGTTAAACATAACAGCAATATTTTTAGTGTTGCTAAAGCTTAACTTTTTGTCGCTTAGCGTTACATTACTAAACTCACCATTCCAGGTAGCGTTATTAATTTTGCCATTTACTTCAAGCTGTGCACTGCCTTGCTCGGCATCTACAGATGCTGTAAGTTGGTGATCTGTTTTATCGCCGCTAATATCAACTTTTACACTATTAATTTGCTCATCAGCCACAAGCGCCGAGCCAACACTTAACGATACGTCAGTTTGCCAATCAGCGGCTGTATCTAACTGCCCTTTTACCGTCAGTTTATTTATATTGATTTCATTAAAAATGAAGCTATCAAGTATTAACGCTAAATTGACAGAAGGTGTTAGCCTCTGCCCTCTTACTTTTAAATCGGCGTTGCCATCGGCAACAAATGGCAAATTTGCCTCTTCATTACTTTGAAGTGTTATTTTACCGTCAACTTTCCACGTATCATCAACTTGTCCGCTTAGTACTAATTCATTAGTGCCGCTACTTAAATAAAGGCTATCAATATTGGCTTTTAATGCATCATCAAGCTGAAAGTTTGACGCAAACTTAAGGGGTACCTCGTTTAATAATCCGCTTAGCTTAGTATCATCCATTTGTAGTTGCCACGAGCTTTCTGCAGCATTGAATGAGCCTTTAAATCGCCCTGAAATATCGCTGGTTACCGCATCCGTAAAATACTGCGATTTTAGGTTTGAAAGCGAGCCGTTAAAACTTGCTTTAATGCCCTGTTGCCAATCAACATTAGCTTTTATAATCGCGCTACTTTCGTGAGCCTTAATACTTAATGTTTTAAGCGCAGCTTGAGTTAAACCGCCTGTTAGCTGAGTATTAAGATTAACAGCCGGATAAGCACCTAATTGGCTGTTTGCCTGCAAATTGAGTTGGTAGTCATCGGCATTACCATTAGCGTTAAGGCTTACATTTTTAACTTTAAGCTCATTACTTTGCGCATCAATAAGCCATTGGTTAATTTTGCCGCTTAGCTCAAATGGGTAATTTTTTTGCTTTAAATTAGCATTCGCTGTTAACGTGAGCGGATATTGGCCACTCGTTTCTAAATCTATAGATAAGCCAGCTAAATCACCGTTTAACTCTAAGTTTGCTTGGTGCTCGTCACTTTTTAAAGTCACTAAGCCTTTTACAGGCAAATTACCTAAAAGCTCTGCATCTAATTGGGTATTAAGCTGCCACTGCTCATAGGTAGCTGAAAGCGACTGCAAATTAATCACGGCATCTTCTACACTTAATAGCAGCGAAATGTTTTCGATATTATGCTGCGCATCGCCCTGCTCAATTGTTACTTTTGCAATATCAAACGCTTTAATGGCTAAATCAATGGGTGATGTAAATTCAATATCAGGAAGTGCTGGTAATTGCATAAGTGCAGCTTTGTTGCTTTGAGCAGTTTGCGCCTTGGCAGGTTGTTCTTGCTCTTTTAAAGCAACAAGTATACTCGGGATATTTAAGCTTTTTACTGTGAGTTTTGAACCTTCAGCTTTAGCTGATAGTTTAAAGTTATTAACGCTCACATCTGCACTAGGGTGGTTTAATGTAAACTCATTAACCGCTATATTTTTTATTGAAACATTAAAAGGTAAAGTAATTTTTTCAAGGGGCTCAGAGGGTGTTTCATCTTCTGCCTCAACTGCTTTTGGCAGGGTTAATTTTATAGATTTAGCGCTTAAATTATCAATACAGATACCATCACACTGCCACCAAAATAAATCGATTTTTAATTGCTGGGCATTAAAATCTAGACCATTATTTTTAAAACGAACATTAAACGCATCGTTATAAATAAAGCGGCCATCTTTAATTTCTATGTGTAATCCATCAACAACTTTATTTGCCGTATAGGCAATAAATTGATTACCGGGTGCAGTAAATAATAAACAAAATACGCTAATAATTAGCGAAACTAAAATTGCACTTACTGTGGCTGTTATTTTTTTTAATATTGACATTAAATTTCTGGCCCTATGGTAATACTCAAACGGGTACTTTTGCTATCTTTAGTTAAGCCCCAAGCGTGATCTATTCGTACAGGGCCCACAGGCGTTAAATATCGAAAACCAAAACCAGCACCCACTTCAAATTCATCTGAAAAATCATTCGTAGCAGTACCACCATCAACAAATAATGCTGCACGCCAATTTTGAGCAAACTGATAGTTGTACTCCATAGTGCCAGCAAGCAAATATTTACCCCCTATTAGTTCACCATCATCATTTTCTGGCGAAATTGACTGATAAGCAAAACCACGAACGCTTTGATCACCGCCGGCATAAAACCGCAGTGAATAAGGTACATTATTTATGTCATCAACTAGCATTGCGCCAATGTTTGCCTTAAGAAAAACTAAATGCTTATTAAGGTATGTACGAAGCCATGCATGCTGTAATTGAACCCTCAACAAATTCGTGCTGGAAAGCGCATCATCTAGGCCAAACTCTGCTGATATAAGCCATTGCTCGCCCCAATAAGGAGTCGTTCCGCCTTTTAAACTTTTGCGAGCATAACTAATTCCGGGCATTAACATTTCAGTCGACTCTTCTGGATCATCGCCCAGACGATACGTCTCTTGGTCTCTGCGTAAAAACGCTGTTCTTACCCAATTTTCCTCAGTAAGCCACTGCCTTTGTAATTGTGCGGTTAATATCTCGCTGTAGACATCATCTGCAAGTTCGTCTTCCAGTTTATAACCCACTGAAAAACGCCATAAATCATCATTAGGGTCGTCTACAGGAACCGTGTATGCCATTGAGAGATCTTGTTGCTTTTCGGCTATATTCATATTTGTATCAAGGTAATGGCCATCCTCTGTGATCCAAGGTTTACTCCACTTAAAACGGAACCTAGGCTCACTTTCAGAAACACCGCCGCCAATTTCAAAGCTATTTGCAGGCTTAGGAACAACCTCAACTTTGATAGGAACTTGGGCGTTTTTGCGCGCTGTAATATCAGCATAAACACGCACACTAGCAAAATAAGGTGTGCTCGAAAGCTCAAGGTTATAGTCGGCTATGTTAGTTGATTTATAAGGTTGTCCTTGAGTAAATGGTGACAAAGAACGAATATATTTTTCAGCTGGCGTATCACTGGTAATTTCAATACTGCCATATTGATAACGCACACCAGTATTAATCGCAAACGTGACAACGGCACTATTTTTTTTAATTGAAACTTCTAATTTGCGGGCAGGCCATTTAGCATCAAAATAGCCAAGCTCCAAAAGCATGGATTCTATTTTTTTATACGCTGACTCATAGTTACCATGGTTTAGCACATCACCCTGTTTTAAATTGGTATTTTTAATAAGGGTTTGTAATTGTTTATCGTTCTTCCCTTCACCATTTAATGTAATATTAATGGCGTCTATCCGTGTTGCAGGACCACGCTCAATTTTGACAACGAGTTCACTAACGTCTTTATCAAATTCAACCTCAACTGTTGGGCTGTAGTAACCCAGTGCTTTTATGCTGTTTTGTACCTGGCTTTTAGCATAACGTTGAAGGGTTCTTGTTGGTTTTTCACCTTTAAGCTGCTTTAGGTATAGCGCTACGTTTTTTTCTAAATCACCATTTATGCCTTTAATTTTGTAGTCTTCGATGACTCTTTCTGCCGCATAGGAATTTGCAGTCATAAAAACAATGGCAATGCACATGCAACGTAAAAACTTAATAAACAAGCAAATATCCTTACTCTTATATACTACTTAAAACGAGCTAATGTGGCGCATATTAACATAGCCATAATGACCAACACATTAACTTAATGACAAACTCAGTTTAAATATGAAATGTGAAGAAGATAAAATTAGTACGCGTTAAGACAATATTTTAGTTACAATAGTGCCAACGAACACAAAATTATTTTTAGATGAGTTTTTAATGCAATTTCCAGATGACGAAAACGGCCAGCTGTTAGCCGAAATAGCCGCTGCAGGCGTCGATTTAAGCAAAATGCAGCAAATCGACTTTTTCATTTTATTTGAGCAACAAGCCGATGCTGATAAGTTTGCTAAAGATATTGTTTCTGATGCATTAGTACAAACCGCTGACGTCGAAAAATGCAAAGACACTGGCGTTTGGGAAGTAATCACTCATGTACAAATGGTACCAGAGCACACATTACTAGGCCAAGCTGAACAGTACCTAGAAAGTATAGCGAATGGCTATAACGGTTACGGTGACGGCTGGGGATTAATGGACGAAGACGCCGCTTAATATATTAAAAATCAGTTAAGTTTAACGACTTAACTGATTTGCCTTTCTAAAACTCCCCTTATAATCAAATAGCTTATCTGCTACTTTCCAACCATATTTTTTACTTTTTCGCGCAATCACAAAGTCAGGGGGCACCAAGTCTAACTGCGCTTTAATTACCTGTTCTGCTGCTTTAAAGTCTGTTGGTTTTTGTCCATGCGCAAGCCGTTTGCCAAATTGTTTATTAAAGATAAACTGACCGCCTTTACTGGCAAGGTTATAAACTTCATCACAACTAGTGCCGTCTTCGTCAAAATAAGTAACTTTGATTAGCTCGTCTTTAAGTTGAGTTACTGTTAGCCCACTACAACGAAGCACTAATGCATCTTTTAAGTTTAGCGCATTACGCAACTTGTCGTCAGGATCAGCCATTATAGCGCCGCAGTCGTGGCATTTTCGAGCAGCAATATCGTTTTGCGCACCACATTCCTCACACTCTTTAAATCTAAAACGATAATCGCACTGCTCTTTGCTACCTTCATCGTCTTCTAATAACCCTTGGCAACGTCTACCAAAATGCTCAACAACTTTGCCAGCAGAGTCCGTTTTACCCCAAAATATATTAGCAAACCCACAACCTGGACAAAGTACTTGTACAGGTTCATTATCGCTGTCGCCTTTTTTATCCCCTACTTCAGGGTGAAATAAATTAAAACCATTTCCGGCATAATCAATCACTAAGCAATCGGTTTTAGATTCTGATAATCGTAAGCCCCGACCTACAATTTGTTGGTATAAGCTTACAGACTCTGTAGGACGCAAGATGGCAATAAAATCGACATGTGGCGCATCAAAGCCGGTTGTTAATACAGAAACATTAACCAAATACTTTAACGTTTTACTTTTAAACGCAGAAATGATTTTATCGCGTTCGATATTAGGCGTATCGCCTGTAATTAGCGCGCTTTGGGCTGTTGGTAAGTAGCTTAATATTTCTTGGGCATGCATAACTGTTGCCGCAAAAACCATTACACCTTTGCGCTGCTCGCTATAAGCAATCACTTGTTTAAGAATAGCCTGAGTTGCTCGCTCGTTACTTTTTAAAAGCGCGTTCATATCATCGGCAGTGTATTGGCCAAACGCATTCGTCTCTAGATACGAAAAATCGTAGTGGCTAATGGCAGCATCAACTTCATTTGGTGGGGTTAAATAGTTATTTTTAATCATGTACCTAAGCGGCAATTCAAATATACAACGTTTAAATGGGCTTTCTGTCGTCCCTTTAACAAAACCATGATAATGGTGATGGTATATCCACCCCATGCCTAAACGATAAGGCGTAGCCGTTAAGCCCAATACTTTTAAATGCGGGTTGTACGCTTGTAATGCACTTATAACTTTGCCGTATTGGCTTTTTTTATCACCATTTACTCTGTGGCATTCATCAATAATAAGTAAAGAATAATGCTCATTGAGTTTATCCAAATTACGTGAAAGTGACTGCACACTAGCAAAAGTGACTTGATGGGTTAAAGATTTTTCTTTTAAACCTGCGGAAAATATACTCGCCTCTAAACCAAAACTTTTATATTTTTGTGAATTTTGCTCTACAAGTTCTTTAACATGAGCAAGGACCAATATTTTTTGTTTAGCTATACGGGCAAGCTCAGCGATGACTAAACTTTTACCTGCACCTGTTGGCAACACAATAACTGCGGGATCATTGGTTTTTCTAAAATGAATAACGGTGCGTTCAACCGCCTCTTGCTGATAGGGTCTAAGTTTATAGCTCATGGGAAAATAATTGGATTTGAATAAGAATACTTTATCTAATAACGGATGACGTTTTTTAGCTTTATTAAAATTATTGGCAAGAAACAAAAAGAGAAGCTGCGCCTCTCTTTTATATTGTTAAGCTAAGTGTTTTTGTAAATCAACATTTTCAAACGCTTTTGGGCGGCGGCCACGGCCAGTCCACTCAATGAATTCACCATCAACTTCAATGCGATATTTAGCTTTAACCTTAGTGCGCTTATCTGCTGATGTGTCTTGTAAATCTTCTAACGTAAGTCCTTTTTCTTTTAAAAGATCCAAAACTTCCTGTTTTGCTTTTTGCTGTTGGGTATATTTTGAAATTGCATCAGTAACTAATTGTTGTGCTTTTTCAAGTTCAGTTAAGGATGCAGTCTTTATAAAAGCTCGAACTTCTTTCATTTATATCTCTTTAAATTTATAAACATAACAAAATAAGTATAGATACTTTAATTTAAAATAACTATGACAAAGAATAAAGATTTAAAAAATAAGAAATTGCTATTACTAAAATTAATACACAAAATAACTAAAAAACTCTCAACTTTTTTAAAAACAAAATTGATATAAACTGTTAACTAAATTAAAGCTACATTTCCTTTGGAGAAATTTTTATTTGCCAACAAAACAGTTCATTATTTACATTGAATGTCGCAATAGACATTTTCATATTTTTAAGCTTTGCAGCTTCAAATTTTTCGTAAATTTCATCTTCACTAAATGCAACAGAAGTTTGATCTAATAACCTTTCAATTTGTTGTCTTAAAGCATTTTGTAAGCTATTTAATTTTGTTTTACTCGTTTGATCAATATTTAGCATTATCTTTGATACTTTAGACATTATATCTGCAAACCAGAGCTTTTCTTCATCATTGGATATATTTAAGCTCTGAATTTTTTGAATCACTTCTTTATTTCGTGTCTGAAATAACTCAATATGACCTTGAAGCTTCAAAGTTACTAAGCTTTCAAGTTCATTTAATATATTGTTTTCCAACATCCAATTAAGTATTTTCAAACCGCTTTTGCAATCGTTGGTTATAACTGAATCAGGGTGATGCATCATTAATATAATTTCACCATCTTTATTAAGCACTCTACGTGCCTCATTTAAAGAGTGTGACCAATTAGAATACTCAAAACCGAATTGGCTAACTAATATATCAAAATACTCATTTGGATAAGGTAGATTTTCTAATGAAGTATTAAACTGAAACTTAATTTTATTAATAGCACTATTAATTTCGTCAACATCACTGGTAATTTTTAACTCATCAATGTTTGCTAAGTCGCAGCCATACACCGAGCCAGATAAGTTTTTTCTTTTTAAAAGGCATTGTAGCCAGATTGCTAAAGCTCCCTTACCGGTTGCTAAATCAAGATAAACAGCACCTTCTCCTTTTTCTAATACAACGTCATCCCAAAAGTTTAACACTTCTCCTGGGTAACCTAGGGCTGTATTTGCATCACCAAAACTAGATAAAGCTTTTGTAAGGTCCCAGTAATGATCCCAGTGCATTTTATTTTCTCCAAAAAAAAGAGTGACTCAAGAGTCACTCTTTGTAATATCTAAACTAAAAACTTAGAAAGACTGTTTAAAGTTTAAGTACATTGTACGACCAAAACCTGAGTAAAGGTTAAAGTTGTAGTCACGACCATCGTATCCGAAAAGTGGTGGCTGCTTGCCAAATGCATTTTGTGCACCAAAGCTCACTTTACCGTTCCAAGGTGTGTTGTACGCTACTTGTAAATCATGAGTTACCCATGAAGGAATGTGACCTTCACACTCACCATCTGCAGTGATGTCTTCACACTGGCTATCAATCAGGTTTAGATTCCAAGTGAAATCAAAATCAGAGATAGAGTAAACGTTAGACAGGTTTAGACGCATTTGCGGTACACCTGGATCATCAACGAAGTTACGACCGCCATCTGTGCTGTAATCTACAATGTGAGATAGGTTGAAGTTAGTTCTTAAAGTACCAGCATCACCAAATTCAAACATTGAGTTAGCTTTAAAATCGATACCTGAAGTTTCTAAGCTACCATCGTTACCAAAACCACGAACAAGACTAGTAATCGCACCGTTTGGTGAACGAGATACAGTGAACGCATCTGGCACAGAGTCACCACGTAAACGTGCATCAATGATAGCTTGAGCTCCGAAAGCACGGATTCGGTTAGTGATTTCAATGTTGTAGTAATCAAGTTCTACAGAAATAGCATCTGTTACTTGGTAAACAACACCAAGTGAGTATTGGTCAGACTGCTCTGAACCTAAGTCAGGGTTAGCAATAACTGTAGCATTGATTTGTGAAGAACAATTTGCAGCTTCACCAATTGCCAAACATGTAGCTTCATCAGAAACTGAATCAGCTGATTCAGAAGGCTGTTGAGTTAGGTCTGGTAATGAAGGAGCGCGGAAACCTTTACCCCATGATGCACGAAGTACTAAGTCATCAATTGGGTTGTAACGTGCTGATACTTTAGGTGAGAAATCTGAACCATAGTCAGAGTAATCATCGTATCGACCTGCAAAGTTAAGCTCAAACTCTTCAGTTACTGGAACTAAAGTTTCAAAGAATAAACCACGAACTGAACGTGCGCCACCTGCACTGCTACCTGAAGAACCACCTACTTGGCCTGCTGCAGAAAGTGAATCGTATACGTCAGCATAATCTTCTGAACGGTATTCAAAACCTACGAATGCTTGAATTGCACCAGCGTCAGTTTCCATAAGGTCAAACGCAGCATTTGCATAAAACTCTTCTTGGTTAAACTTACCAGTACGTGAAGTAGTTACCGTCATTGCGCCTCTAACTTCTTCAGATGCACCGAACGGGTCATTTAGCATGTAAGTACCGTCGTTGATGTATTGACGAGCAATACTACGAAGGATGTAACCTGTACCTACGTTGTGGCTTTCGTTAATTGTTTTGCGAACACCTGTTTCAACAGAAACGTCACCAATCATACCTTTAGCGCCAAAACCGATATCTTTAAGCTCTGTAGATAAGTTGTTGTCACGGTTACCTAACGCAGCAAAACGATGCCAGAAATCTAGACCTTGCTGTTCCATTTCTAGAGAAGCATCGTAGATTGGGCTGTTAGGGTTAGTTGGGTTGTTAGGGCTATCTGCACTGATAAATACTGTATCAGGTGATGAATCGTAAGCTGTTGTATCAAGACCAGGTGCGTAACGACCAAATGATTTTGTTTGTGCGATATTGATGTCTGTGTAAATACTCCAGTCATCGTTCACATCGTATGTAGCTTTAACGAAAGCTGAGCGGTTTTTGATTGACGCTTCATCAGCAGATACTGCTGCGAAGTTAAAACCACAACGTGCGCCAATGCGGTAGAAGTTTTCATTACCTACGCCTTCACATGTAGCTTCTGGAGAGAAGAAATCAAAATTACTTGCTCTTTCACCATCTGTAGTTGTGAATGTTGTGAAGTTGTTTGAATAAACTGAACCACCTGGGCTGTACCATGGGAAGTCACGAGCGTAAACAATGTCACGACCACTCCAAGATGCACCAGCAAGTACACGAGAGTTATCTGAAGAAGCACCGAAAAGTACAGAACCATTTTCACGGTCGCCGCCTTCATGCTCAATACGGCCAGAACCTAAAGTAACTTCTGCACCATTAAAGTCTTTACGTAAAATTACGTTAATTACACCACCGATAGCATCTGAACCGTAAAGTGCAGAAGCACCATCTGTAAGAATTTCAACACGCTCAACAGCTGCCATTGGGATTGAGTTCAAATCTTGGCTTGAACCAGTAAGAGTTGACTTAGGTAAACGACGGCCATCTACTAAAACTAGAGAACGGTCAGAACCTAAACCACGTAAGCTTACCGTAGTAGCGCCCTGAGCAGAACTACCAGACTGCGGACGGAACGAACCCAGACTGTTAAATGTAGTATTACGTAATAAATCAGCTACTGAAGTTTCACCACTAAGCTCGATTGCAGTACGGTCGATAACTGTTACTGGTAAATCACCAGCCATATCAACACGTTTGATACGTGAACCAGTTACTTCAATACGCTCAACTTTTTCTGCAGAATCTTCTTCTGCAGCAAAAGAACTTGCTGAAAATGCAGCTGTAGATGCTGCGCCAAAAGCGATCGCTAAGCGAACTGCTTTTGAAACTTTGTTATTTAACATTTGATTCTCCCAGGAATACATTTATTAATTATAATTTTTTCAGTCTAGCGGTACAAAACGTATTGAGTACCCCAATCACTGTGCCTTCAATGATAATACTAGTGAAAGAGCAAGGTCAACAAGGAATTAACGTTGCGTTAATAATTAATTACTAAAAAGAGCTAAACGTAAATTACATCAAAAAAAAATAAATCTTAAACTATTGTTAATTAACAAATAAATAAACAATCTAAATTTAGTGCATTAACAGTTTGTTGCTTTTTTCACTTCAAATTAAAATATTTACTTTTGTAAGTTTTGTAGTTCAACGCAAATTTAATAAGCAAAGAGCTTAAAAATCAGGCAGAAAAAGCTGACCGAGGTTGTTTTTTTTATTATCTATCACTAAGGCATCAAATATTGCTGCAGATATCGGAACCAGCTGTCTCTGTTGGTATAATGGGTAATTAAGTGCATTTTTTCCATTAAATATTTCTGCCCCTGACATCGCATAAACATACTCTATAATTTGCCCACGCCTTACTTCAAAGTCAGGATGTTCTGCCTTGTGTTTTTTTACCGCTTGTACATGTGGTGGAATATTTTTTTCGTAATCGTTTAGATTTCTACCAAGGCGTTTTTTGTAAACAAGCTTTTGATCAAACTCACCGGCAAAAAGTCGCTTAGTATAATCTTTTACTATTTCGTCCAGTTGGGCGATTTCAAATTGTGAATCAAACAAAGCCTCAAATAGCTCTTTTTGAAACTCTTGGGCAAATTCAGTCCAATCACTTCTCACGGTTTCCATACCTTTAAAGACGATTTTAGATTCATCACCTTTTACTATTTTACCAACGTAACGTTTTTTAGAGCCCGTTTTTTTATCGCGAATTGTAGGCATAAAAAAGGGACTGTAATGGGTTTCAAATTCAATTTCTAAATAGCTTTTTAAATTAAAATGCTTCGCTATATGCCGCTCCCACTGATGATTAATATGAGTCATCAATTCATTACCAATTTTATTGCAGCATTGGGCAGTTAAGCTCTCATCCACTTTTACAAAAATTGAGTCTGTATCACCATAAATAACACTGTACCCAAGCTCCTCCATCCATTTACGCGTCGTTTGCATAATTTCATGGCCGCGCAGCGTAATAGAACTTGATAAACGAGGATCATAAAATCGACATCCCTTAGATCCAAGTACGCCATACAAGCTGTTCATAATAATTTTAATTGCTTGCGATAACATTGGTTGGTTGGTGTCTTTGGCGTTTTGACGGGTTTTAGTTAGGTATTCAATTAACTTTGGTAAATGATGCTCACTACGAGAAAACACTGCATTATTAAAGCCTTGTATTGCATCATTAGGGGCATTTAACCCTTTTATTAATCCTAGAGGGTCAATACAAAAAGTGCGCATAATAGAGGGGTATAAACTTTTAAAATCTAAAACCAAAATATTTTTATAAAGCCCAGGCAATGAGTCCATCACGTAGCCACCAGGGCTGTCAAAAGACAAACCATGGTCGCCTAAATTAGGAGCTACATAACCACTGCGGTGCAGCAAGGGTAAATACAAATTAGTAAAAGCAGCCACAGAGCCGCCCATTCGTTCAAGCTCAAGGCCTGTTAGCTGTGTGCGAACAATAGCAAATTCATATAAGTTTAATTTAGTAAAAATACGATTAACTAAAATACAGTCTTGGCGGTTGTAAGCCGCTAGAGTCAGTTTATCCTCATTAAATTGGCGAATAATTTCGCCTAACCGGTTTTCTGATTGAATTAGCTTGGCTTCACCTAATACTTTTTCGGCAATGTTCCCTAAAGAGTAATTATCAAAGTGATAAGTCGCATTTTTTAAAGTGTCAATTCCATCAACAACACATCTTCCCGGCAACGTAAGGCGAGTATAGTGCCCCATATTGATATTAATTGGTTGGCTATCTCTGCCCAATTTAAGGGAAATTCCAAGCGCTTCGGCACGGGCATTAAGTACTGAAAAATCAAACTCTATTACATTCCACCCGATAATAATGTCGGGATCATTACTACTTAAATAAGTATGTAACTTTGTAAGTAACTCAAGCTCATCTAAACACCAGTCAATGTTGATTTGTTCACTATGATTGTGTGGTTCGCCAATCATTAAAACGCAGTCAAGTCCATTACCAACAAGACCAATTGAAAACAGCACGCCTTCCCCATCACATTCAATATCTAATGACAGCGACTTAAGCTTGGGTGTGTAATCTGTATTTGCTTTCAACTTTGCGTTTTGTATAAGTAAAAAGCCGTTTTTTTGACTAACATCTCCAGTAACCCAAACACCACCTCTAATAAAGCGCTCCATTACAAAGCGATCGCTGTGGCGAATATCACCCTCGTAAATAGTTATGGTGTTTTCAAATAATGTTCGTGCCTTATAAAGACTGCTGGTATTGTTAAAATAGCAGGCAACACAGGCTTTGCCGTTAAAGTGACTCATTTCAATTGTTTTAAAATTAACACTTATACGTGCGCTATCTAATAACTGCTGGGCATGTTGCTGTTGATCTTGTGCAATAAAAAACACAGCTTGCTGATTTTCAATAACAACTTTAATTGGGCCGTGATCGGATGCAAGCCAATAGCATAGTGTGATCCCCTCACTATGTTTAGACGAATATTGTTGCCTTGATAAAATAAAGCCCTGATAGATTGCTTGTGTCAATGCACGATCCCACTTAATATACACACTGTAATTATATACATACTTTAGGCAAATCATTCCATGCTTTCTGACTCTCTAAAAAAAACTATTAGGCAAGTGCATCAGCATGTGGCTAAAAACCTGAATGATTATAGGCCGCGCAGCAGTCAAAATTACCTTGTTGCAGAAATTGCAAAAACATTGGCTGGTGAGTATCACAAAAAACAACGAATTTGCGTCATAGAAGCTGGCACAGGTACCGGTAAGTCACTTGCTTATTGTTTGGGGGCCTTGCCTTTAGCATTGGCACAAAAGAAGAAGCTAGTAATTTCTACGGCTACCGTTGCATTGCAAGAGCAATTAATTGCAAAGGAACTGCCTTTTTTTAAAACACATTCTGGGCTCGACTTTAAGTTTGATTTAGTTAAAGGACGCCACCGCTATATTTGCGCCCATAAACTACATAATGCTGTTAATGGTGATAGCCAAACTCAAATGGACTTTATGCCAACGCTTACCTCTCCATTAAGTGATATGGAAAGCAAATGCTTGCAAGAGCTATACGATGCTTACGTAAATAAAAAATGGCAAGGCGATAGAGATAGCTGGGCAGATACAATTCCCGACAGAGTTTGGAATTTAATTGCTTGTGACAAGCATGCTTGTCAGCGCCAAATGAAAGCGCATTTGACTTGCCCATTTCAATTAGCTCGCCAACAACTCATGCAAATGGATGTGCTGGTTATTAATCACTCTTTGCTACTGGCTGATTTAGACTTAGGCGGTGGTAAAATTTTACCCGAGCCAGACAACACTATTTATGTAATTGATGAAGCACACCATTTAGCCCATATAACACGCGATTTTTCGTCTGCTGCAGCAACCATTAAAGGCACAATAGAATGGCTCGATAAGCTCACTAAATTCAGTGGAAAAATGGCAAAAGTGCTAGTAGGACAAAGAGCCATAGGTCAAAACTTTAAGCTTTGCGATAGTATAAACGATGCAAATAAAGACCTAAAAGTAGTGAGAGATATTCTTGATAATGCTGACTTCGAATATTCAAAAGACGACACATACCGTTTCGAACATGGTGAAATACCCAAATCGCTACACAGCAAAGCAAAAGATATAAGCGAAGCCACACAAGATGCACTACGTTGTTTAAATAAAATGCACGACACCCTTACACAAGATGTGAGCGACGGCGACATAAAACCTTATGTTGCCGATCCTATTCTTGCTGAAAGCGGTCACTACATTAATCGTTTAGAACAACTAAATAAATTATGGTTTAGTTATGCCAATAAAGGAGAAGGCATACCCCACGCACGTTGGATAAAACGCCTTGAGTACAAAAGTCATCATGACCACCTTTTAAGCGACTGCCCCATTGAAGTAGGCTACTACCTAAAAGACAAACTTTGGAACGAGTGCGCCGGCGCTGTTTTATGTTCTGCCACATTAAGTGCACTTGGTTCGTTTGACCATTTTGCTTATGAAAGTGGTTTAGCAAAAGAGGAAGGCGTTAAATTTATAAAGGTTCCCTCGCCCTTTGATTACCCAAAACAGGCTATATTACGCATCCCTGTGTCTAAAGTTGAACCTACAGATAAAGACTTTAGCGATCACTTAGCAACCACTTTGCCAGAGTATTTAAGCACTAAAAAGGCAAACTTAGTCTTGTTTGCCTCGTACTGGCAAATGGACCATGTAGCAAAGTTTCTTAGAACAAAAGGTTTTAACTTATTAGTACAAGGTGAGATGTCGAGAGAAGCACTGCTTAAAAAACACAGCCAAAATATTGATAGTGGTAAAGGTAGTATTTTATTTGGTACGCAAAGCCTTTCAGAAGGTCTTGATTTACCTGGTAAATATTTAGAGAACCTCATTATCACAAAAATCCCTTTTGCTGTGCCTACCTCTCCAATAGAAGAAGCGCAAGCAGAATTTGTGCAAAGCAAAGGCGGTAATCCGTTTTTAACAATTACAGTCCCAGATGCTGCTAAGAAATTGGTACAAAGCTGTGGTAGACTGCTGCGAAAAGAGAGTGACGAAGGCTGTATTACTATTCTTGATAGGCGTTTAGTAACCAAACGCTACGGTAAAGCCATGCTCGACACCCTACCACCATTTAAAAGACAAATAGACTATTAATGTTTGAACTCGCACTCGACCCGACAACTTGGGTAATTTTATGTGCTGTTGCATTGGCAGCAGGCTTTATAGATGCAATAGCCGGTGGCGGTGGCATGTTAACCGTGCCCGCATTACTTACGGCCGGTTTACCACCACACCTAACATTAGGTACTAATAAACTCGCTGCGAGCTTTGGTTCGTTAACAGCAAGTTTTACCTATTACAAAAAAAACCTTTTTAGCCCCAAGTTTTGGTTGGCATCAATTATTGCAACCGCAATAGGCGCGCTACTAGGCACGGTTATTGTTGATTATTTAAGCATCGACTTTTTAAATAAGTTGCTACCAATTATAATTATTGTTGTTGCCTGCTACAGCTTATTTGGAAATTTGAGCACCACACAAGGTGATGAGTTACCAAAACTAAACAATGCAATGAAAGTAAAGCAGTGGGTCCAAGGCCTAGCACTCGGTTTTTTTGATGGATTAGCAGGCCCAGGCACCGGCACATTTTGGACCGCGTCTAACGGCATGCTTTATAAAATGAACTTGCTTCTTAATTGCGGTTTAGCCCGCTCTATGAACTTTGTGTCTAACTTTATTTCTCTTATAACCTTTGTAGCTTTAGGGCATGTAAACTTTTTGCTTGGTATAACAATGGGCTTTTTTATTATGTTAGGAGCCTGGTTTGGTGCGCACTCTGCAATTAGGTTTGGTAGTAAATTTATACGCCCTGTTTTTAATACCATGGTTATACTTTTAGCATTAAAACTCATTTACGAGGCTTACTTTTAGCATGCAAGTGAATGCATTAGAAAAACTACAACAGCAAGTTACTTCGCTCAAGCAACAAGCTGAGCAATTTGACAGAGCTAAATTGTTTGCTAAAAACCGTTATATGCAAGCACAACCTAGCCTATTTGACCGCGCTGTTTTTCAAACTAAAAGCATGAACCTGGTTGATTACGTAAACGAAATAGAAGAAGAAGTGGCAAGCTTACCACCGAGCGATCACCGCCATGCTTATACCTATGCGTTAGAGCGAATTGCGTCGCAAGTTCAGGCCGTATTTAATGTCATTAAATCAACACCAATTTGGGAAAAAGAAAATAAAAGCCGCTATAAACCTCGCCCAAAACAAGCTGTTTATAAGCAAGCTGTAAAAAAAGTGATGCAGTCTTCTCATGAACTTTACGACGAGTTAAAACAAAACCATGAGTTTGAGCGCCGCTTAATGCTGATGATAGAAGAGCGTAAAATGCAAATGGAAAATGCATCCCCAGCAAAAGCTCAAAAGCTTAACCTTGAAATATTAAGTACTCACGCACGTTTAGGTCGATGCAGAAAAGCCATTTCAGCCACTGAAGATAAAATACAACAAGTAGAAAAACAGCAACTCCGTTAGGGCTTTGTCCATGCAGCTATACTACCACCCTCTTTATTCAAATTTGCCTTTGCCCGAAAAGCACCGCTTTCCAATTCAAAAATATCAACGGCTTAAAACCGAAATAGAACATTTAGGCTTTTTACCAACCGCATTCAAGCAGCCCGCCAAGGCACGCCCCTCGCAATTAGCCTTATGTCATAGCGAGCAATATATTAATAATTTTTTAACTGGGAACTTATCTGATAAAGCGATAAAAAAGATGGGCTTTCCTTATTCGGCTCAATTAGTTGAACGAACATTGCTGTCTGTCGGTGGGAGTATTCAAGCAGCAGAAGAGGCTTTAAAAAGCGGACTAACCTGCAATTTAAGCGGTGGTTATCACCATGCCTATAGCGATTACGGCAGTGGTTTTTGTATATTTAACGATTTAGCCATAGCGGCCACACACTTATTAAATACTCATAAAGCTAAAACTGTGCTGATTTTTGATTGCGACGTGCACCAAGGCGACGGCACAGCGCAGATTATTAATCAGCAAAGCCATAAAAATATCATTACTTGCTCAATTCATTGCGAGCAAAACTTTCCGCGTTTAAAGCAGCAATCTGATTACGACTTTTCTTTACCTGCTAAATCTGGCGACGATGAGTATATCGACACATTACAACACGCACTTGCGCTGTGTGTAAGTATCCATCAGCCAGATATTATTCTGTACAACGCGGGCGCAGACATTTACACAAAAGATGAGCTAGGTTTATTAAATGTATCTATTACAGGTGTTTATGAACGAGATCTTTTTGTTCTTGATTTTTGTAAGCAATATAACATTCCCCTTATGTGTGGTTTAGGCGGCGGTTACCAACGTAATTTAGACAGCTTAATCAATGTGCATAAACAACTATTTAAAGCGGCTATCGATTTATAACAATCCTTAGTATAGACTTACTTAAATGGAACATAACAAAGCGGTAGGAACATGCGATTACACGACGATATACATAACTATTACGAAAAAATTGTTGTTGAAGAAATCATAAAACGAAAACTAGACGAAAAATATGACGACGACGTTATGGCCGACTTTTGCTGTACCGTGTTAAACCAACTGCCACCTCGTTACATTCGTTACGACGTAGATATGGCGTTTTATTTACCACAAGCTGAACGCATACACATGGAAGAACGTGTTCAAACCGCTATTGATGTGGCTATTAGTCAAATATCTAAAAAGAAAAACTTAAATGACCAACCCTCTTGAGGAAGCTCCAACGCATATTAAACTCGCTGTTGATTTAATTATGATACTGGAGCAACACGACGTAGAGCCTGAAGAAGTCTTAAAAGCGCTCGATATAGTAAAAAGTGACTTTGAAAAGAAGCTAGTTAACAACTAGCTTTATTCAACTGTGTCTACTTCATACACAGTGACCGCTCCGTCACGCTTAGTGCAATCAATTTTAATTTCGCCAAATGTTCTTCTAGCTGATGTTGACCTTCGGCAAGTCATGTTTTGAGCTTTAACACCAAACTGCTCAATGTAGAGCGCAACAATTGCATCTATTTGCTGCTTCTCTTCTAATGTTGCAGCGGCATAGAAAGTATCATATTGATGTGACCAAATTTCAACGCCAGCTTCTGCAGCTACACCTAACCAACCCATGCCAAGTTTGGTTGATTGATCTAAATATTGACCTTTTAAAAATATAAACGCCAACGTGTATTGTGCGCTTTTATACCCAAGTGCTGCAGGCTCTTTTAAATCATTAAAAGCTTGCTCGTACAGCCCATTTTTATAGGCTTTAATACCGTTGTATTCTTTTTTCTTCATTGTATTATCGCTGTATAAAGTAACTGGGGTCGACCCACAACCACTCAATAAACTCACACCCAAAATTACTGTAGCCAGTAAACACCTAACCATAACTAATCCTTTATTATTTTTAATATGCGAGTACCGAATCTGGCTTACACTCTTCGTAAAGCCTGTTATTCTAAAACTCTATTCGTATAATTAAAATATTATCATGAGCTTAGCAAGTTTACTTCGATTATTTTTTCTGGCTGCAATTTGGGGCGCGTCATTTTTATTTATGCGCATGGCCGCCACTAGTTTAGGGCCCGCAGTGTTAATAGAATTTAGAGTAGGCTTTGCGGCACTCACACTATTTATAGTTGCGCTGTATTTAAAACGTCGCTTGGCGTTTACTAAACACAAAAAGCACTTTTTTATAATTGGCGCTCTTAACTCCGCCCTGCCTTTTTTACTTTTTGCTTATGCCGCGCAAACTATCAGCGCATCTACGTTATCTATTTTAAATTCTACAACGCCTATTTGGGGCGCTGTTGTGGGTATTATCTGGAGTAAAACCAAGCCAACTAAGAGTATGGTTTTAGGCTTGCTTTTGGGTTTAGTAGGTGTGGCAATTTTAGTTAGGCAAAATCATCTTATACTAAATACTCAGTCACTTATTGCTATTGTAGCAGCGCTAAGCGCTTCATTTTGTTATGCCATTGCATCTCATTACACAAAAAATGCGCCAAAGCTTGCACCGTTTGATAACGCACACGGCTCAATGTGGGCAGCGAGTTTTATGGTACTGCCCCTTATACTTTTTATGCCAATACGTGAAGTGCCAACCACCAACGTTATGCTTGGCGTTTTAGCCCTTGGCGTAGTGTGTACAGCGCTTGCTTATATTTTATTTTTTAAGCTTATTGACGATATAGGCCCAACCTCAGCTTTAACGGTCACGTTTTTAATTCCGCTATTTGGCATTTTTTGGGGACATTTAATTTTAGACGAGCAAATTGGGCCAAACACGTTACTAGGCGCTTTATTTGTTATTGTGGGCACTATGCTGGTTACTGGATTTTTACCGCGAAAAAAGCACCTAGCTAAAACACGCTAAGTGCTTTTACAAAGCGCTTACTTTTGTGCTTTTTTGCTTAAGTTTTCAATTAAGTCTTGTGCGCTAAAGCTGTTGTCGCTTGGTTTTATACCTTTGCCCATTTTAATATCAATCAGGGTGTGCACTTCTTTACGTTTATCATGGTTGCTTACCTGTACGCCTACGCTGCTTGTTGGGCGTGCGCGTGTTTCGCAAGTTAATAAACCGCAGCTTCGCTCATATTGCTGGCTTTGTGATGCACTAATAGATGACGCGGGCGCTTGCGATTTAGACTCAACAAAGGTTTCTTTATTAGTAACAACAAACCAGTCGTAGCCTTGCGCTTGGGTAAGTTCAGCCGCGCGTAATAATGCATAGTCACCGGCATCTGCTACGTTGTTTGACACACTTTTAAACTCTACGCGGTATTGATCGTTACTAATTTTTTGCTCGCTGTAACCTTGTGAGCCATTATTCGCGGCGCGGTAATCAGGTTTAGATGCACAACCCGCCATAAGTAAAATACTGATAATTAAAATAGATGTTTTCATCATTCACCTCGTTTTATACACATTATTATTTGTTTAACTGCCACTTTGCGCTAATTGCTTGCTGCTCTTGCACTCTATCTAGTGGTGCGCCGCTGATCATGCTATCTATAACAGCATCTAACTCACTGTTATTAGACGCCGCTTGATATTGCGCGCCATTATTACTTTGCTGCGTGGCTGTTTGCGCTTTAATTTGCCACCCGCTTTGCGTTTTACATGCAATATTTGTTTGCGTTGTGTTGTTTGAACTTAGTGCATACTGCCTACAAAGCTCACCTTGCTGATTTTTAAAACTAAGCTGCGCGCTAAATACTGAGCCATCACTTTGCTCATACTCTCCACTACTTAGCTGTGTATTAAGGGCTGAGGCTATGCTACTGGCTACTAAATTTTGCGACTCATTGGGTTGTAAATAACTAGTCATTGCAATACCAAATACCACGGCAACACTTGCAGCTATTGCTAAGCCTTTATTAGCCGAGTGCTTAACCTTTTGCCAAGACGTTAACGTTACTACATTGCTATTCGACGTGTTTTTTGTCGTTGCTGTATCAAGCTTTGCAACCGTTTTAGCTAATGAGTCACTAAGGGGGGCGTCATCAATACTTGTTGCGTGCTCTTTTACTCGCATGTCTACTTCGCTTAGCTCTGCAAGTCGCATTACTAGTTCATCATCGGTTTCAAGGACTTTACGCACTTGTTCCATTTCGTGCTCGCTTAGCTCTGAGTCTAAAAAGGCGCTAAGTGTTTCGTCGTTAATGTTCATACTTGCTCCTTTTTAAAGTCGGGTTTCATTAAATTATAAAGTGTACTGCGTGCACGCGATAATTTACTCATTACACTGCCTATAGGTATATCGAGTGTATGTGCTACGTCTTTATAGGCCATGCCCTGCACTGCCACCAGCGATACGATGGCGCGTTGCTCTTCGGGTAATTGCCCAAGTGCTGTATTTACATTTTTAAGCATTTGTTTGTTTTCGAGTGTTTGGTGCTCATTACTTGTAATTGGCTCTGGTAATATATCGGCCTGGGCCGTATTTTGCCTTACCTTGCGTGAGCGGTATTCGTCTATCCACACATTGCGGCAAATTTTAAACGCCCATTTAGCAGGCTCAACGTCATCCGGAATGCCTTTTACTAATAGTTTTTCAATTGTTATTTGCACTACATCGTCTGCATCTGCTTTACTACCCGTTAGCGAATAGGCAAAACGCCTAAGCATGGGCAATAAGGTTTTTAATGTTTCGTTCATTGATTTTTACCCCTTTTATAAAGAAGACGATTCAAAAAAACATTTATTCCCAAATAATCAAAATAATTTGAATAATGAAATATTTTTATGTGTTAAACGTTAACTAACCAGCATGATAAATTTAATAAAAGTAACCCACTATGAACATGAAAAAAGTCCGCGTTAAACACATAATAGCCGCTTCGATTTGCATATTTAGCGCAACGAGTTCTGCCAATATAGTCAAAGTCGATCAAGTGCTTGGGCAGTTAAACCCAATAGAGCAGCGTATTGAACAAACTATAGAGCGTGCACAACGCCTGCCGCTTCCGGTGCCTGTACCACAAGTTTCGATTGATGAACTAAAAGCGCAAATAAGTGAGCCAATTAGCAGCTTACCTAATGTGCTTAACATTAATATAAATAGCCAAAACACCGCATTTGTTGAAGTAGAGCTAGAAAACGGCTTTAGAGCAATAGAGCGCCAATGGTTATTAATGGCAAATAGCCAACAACTTAATACCCTAAAACAGCAAAATGTAACCATTGTGTCAGTAAAAAATTACAACGCACTTAACATGAGCTTAGTGCGCTTTAACGTCCCTCAAGGTGTTAATTCTAAAAGTGAGTTATTAAAAGCGCTTAACTTAGATGAGTCTGCAATACTTGACCGAAACCACATATACCAAGCGCAAACTGGCGAGCCTACCGCAAAAGTAACACCAAATAATTCTATTGCCCCCTACTGCACACAAAGCGTAAAAATTGGCATGATCGACAGCGCCATTAATACCAAACACAGTGCTTTTAAAGGCGCAAATATCACTACGCAAAGCTTTTTACCACAAGGGTTAAGCTCGCCAAATTTACACGGCACCGCCATTGCAGGGCTAATTACAGGTAAAGGCGCAAAACTTAACCCGCTTTTAGGCAGTGCCAAGCTTTACAGTGCCGAGGTGTTTTATAGGCAATCTGAATATGCTCAAGGGGCTACATTATTTGCCATAATAGAAGCACTTAACTGGCTAGTCAGTAATAAAATACCCGTAATAAATATGAGCCTAACAGGGCCAAATAACGCAGTTTTAGAAGCAAGTATTACTGCAGCAATAAAACAAAACGTGTTAATTGTAGCTGCTGCAGGTAACCAAGGGCCAGCGTCGCAGCCGTTATACCCAGGTGCGTATAAAAGTGTGATAGCGGTAAGTGCTATTGATTCAAAAAACCAAATTTATAGATGGTCAAATAAAGGCGATTACATAGACTTTGCAGCCCTTGGTGTAAGTGTTGTTACAAGCCAAGGCAATGGAAAATTTGGGAGGGAGTCGGGTACGTCAATGGCGGCGCCGCATGTAAGCGCGGCATTAAGTTGTTTATTGGTAAAGCATGGTAATAATAAAACCAAAGCACTTAACGAGCTTACATCGCTGGCCATCGATTTAGGCGAGCAAGGCAAAGACACCACCTTTGGTTATGGTGCCATTTACCCACCTAAAAGTGCACTTTAACTGACGCCGATAAAACCGATTGCGTATAGGTATTGCTACTAAGCTTTGATTGATAATCGCCATATTCAGCCTCGGCTATGAGTGTTACGTGCTCAAATAAAGCTAGGTTATAAAACGCATTAACTACATTTCGGTGCTCATCTCGCGACGGTATTAGCTCAAAAAAATCATCCGCTGTTTGCTCATCATAATCTTTATTTTGATAACGCCAGCCTGCGCCCACTTTATTCGCTACATTAAAGGCCGTAAATTTGTGCGTAACTTTAGTAGTAAAGCCGTAGCCGTTAAAGTCGTATTGGTTGTCGTCGGCGTTTTCTTTATCAGCACTTAGCGCTGCCATTAGCATGGTTTGGCCGTTATTTATAAAATGATAAAGCGCTACATCGCCGCCTACGCCGTCGGCATTACGTGCTTTTGCAGTAGCAAAACGTTTAGCTTTGGTTTTTACACTCATACGCAAATACGTATGCGGGTTTAAAAAATGGCCATAGTAGGCGCTGGCTTGGTTAAAATGTAAAAATGGTTCGCCATCTACATTTGCTTTTGCCCCATCGTAACGAACCCCTAGCTCATGGCTATTAAAGCTATAACTGCCATCTAAACCGTATTGATGTAGGTCTAAATCGTATTGATCAAACTCATCGTAGTCTTGTTGTTCAAACTTATAGCTTGAGGTTAATTTAGCGCTTTTGGTTACTTGCCATTTTGCATTAACACCGGCTGCGGTTTTTATGCCGCTGTCGCTTTGCGACGAAATATCGTCAAGCTCTTGAACAGACAGCGCCGAGTTACTTAATACCCCAACTTCTGCATCTGCATTTAGCTCAAAGCTACTTTTAAAGGGCTTATTTTGCTCAGCTGTTTTAACGTGGTTGGTTTGTGCAAGCACCGCTTGGGCACTAAAAACACACAATGTGGCGGTTATAACTGCTTTCATATTTATTCTCCAACAGGCCGAATAGGTTTCCCCATTCGGCATTTGTGCAAGCACTTGGCGTATTAAAGGCCTAGGTCTAAATCGTTAGTAATGTTGGTTACTACTTCACTTGCGGTGCTAAGTGCTACATCGTTACTAATTTGATCAGTAACCGCTGCACTCACCTGCCCGCTAACACTTTGTTGTACTGTGCTTTGTAAACTACTAACCGTACTGTCTTGCACACTGGCAGTTAAAGATTGCTGAACATTGTTTACTACTTCATTACTGGTATTAATTGCATCACCCATTTGCAGTGCAGAGCTTACTGAGTTTGCAGCCGTATTAGTAATTGCTAATTGGTTTGTAAGCTCACCCGCATTAAGCGCATTTGTTGCATCAGCTTGTGTAACTGAATCGGTAGCGCTACTTACATTTGAAAGTAAAGAGGCATCGGCTGGTGTGTCGGTAGTGTCTGGCTGAGCGCCTTGCTCAGAGGTAACAGAAAGTAATGACGACTGGCTCACAGCGGTTGTAAAATTACCCGCCGATGAGGTTAACTGCGCTGTTGCATCAAGCGCTGTATTGACTGTGCTATTGCTTGTGGAATTGCCTGTGGTATTTAAAGACGAGGCCGATGCATTTAATGCATTATTTAAAGATCCGCTTGCAGATGCAACTAATGTATTTGCAGGCTCTGCGGCCTCACTGCTTTCTTGCGCTGGAGTTTGCGTGTTATTCGCCGTCGAATCTGTGTTTTGCGAGTCATCAGCCATTACTTGTGTATCGTTAGATACGTTTGACTCGTTGCTACCACTGGCTGTTAAACCGTTTTGTGAAAGCGTAATAGATGTAGATGTTTGTTGCTGCGCCGACGTTGACTGAGATAGTTCAATATCAGCGGCATGCACTGCACCTGTAAAAGTACACACACCGCTTAACATCATTACGCTTACAATTTTATTTAATTTAGTCATTGTTTTGTCCTCTAGTTTGTCGGATTGACATAAAGAAGACGATTTACAAAAACACTTTATTCCAAAAAATAATTAAAAAATTATAATAACGTTACTTAATTACTTAAGTTTCATACCCTTAAATATAAATTACTCGTTTACTGCGATAGTGTTTCACTGTTTTGAATCAGCAATAACAGCTCGGCAGTGGCGGTAGCATCGGCCAATGCGCGGTGATGGCTGGTTAAGTTTAAATTAAAATGCGCGCTAAGGTTACCAAGCGAATACGACTTTAAGCCTTTAAACGCTCTGCGCGATTCAACCACGGTGCACATTTTTGGCATTTTAAAAAAGTGCCCTGCAACCTCGCATTCTTTTTTAATAAAACCGTAATCAAAGTTTACGTTATGGGCTACAAAAATACTGCCTGCAAGTTTATCTAGTAGTGGCTGTGCTATATCGGCAAATACAGGCGCGTTGTAAACCATGCCATCGCTTATGCCGGTCAATTTAGTAATAAAGCTTGGGATATGGCGCTGCGGATTAATAAGTGTCGTCCAGGTATCAATTACTTTACCGTGCTGCACTTTAACAATGCCAATTTCGGTAATGCGGTTACCGCCTTTTAAGCCACCCGTGGTTTCTATATCAACCACGCTGTAAACACGATTAGGGTCTACAAACCATTTAACTGCGGCAATATGTACCGTAAAGCCTACATTTTTTAAATTATCAATAGTGGTAAGTTGGTTGCGCCTAAGCTTATCGCCCGGGGCTTTAACCTCTTCAAAATGTACTTGGCCATTATTAATAACCATTAAGTCGGGGTAACCGTCTTTTAGCTGTAAATAGTGTTTACTCATAGCCGTTAAATGCGCAATTAACGCTTCAAGCGGACTGTTTAAAATAAGTGCTTCTAGTGGCTCTAATAAATTGCTGCGCCATCTAAATAAACCATTGGGCTGCTCAAAATACTGCGCGGCATGCTTACATACCAAATTAAGCAGCGCCTGGTTAGTGCCGCAGCTTTTTAAACGTGCGTCAATTTGCGTGCTTTGTGCTTCATAAAAATTACCAAGCTGCAAAACTTGCGGGTAAATATCAAATTCATTACACGGCGGGTATGGCGATTCAATAAATAACTCGTGCCAAAATACTAAGCCAAACAAGCTTTGCCATAAGGTGTTTTCGGTATTAAAAACCGTTAACCCTTTTGCGGTGTAATGCTCATTTACGCCTTGCTCTACATCGCCTCGGTAAATTTCGTCAATTTCAAGTACACACTGGGTGTCGGCCAGCATGGTGCTTAAGCGCGAACGCGTTTGTTTATTAAACTTACGCATTAAAAAGTCATCAGCAAAGTACAGTAAATCGTCGGTGAGCGGGTTTTCTATAATTTGCTCTAGCTGCGCTTTAACCCACTCTTTATTACCTAGGCGGTATTGCTCTCTTATTTGAATTTCTTGTGCTTCGGCGTAATCGGTGCAGCCTTCAAGTAGGCTAAAGGCAAGTTCGCTATCGGTAATTTTAAGTTGTTTATACAGCCTAACCAGCAGTTTATTTTTAATGTCGTGCGCTTGTGCGCCATGCGCCGGTTGCGCCAATACTAAATGCGCAAGCTCGTTGTAAGGGGTTTTGTCATCAAAGGTTTCATCTCTTGTATTAGCGGCTGTTTTGCCAATGTTTTTAAACGCTAAACGGTAACGATTTAAAACGTAATTAGATTGCGCCTCAGCGAGTGTATTAAAGCGTGACAAGCTCTCGCTGTGCCCTTCGCGGGTAGCGGTTAACCCTAAATCGCGCATAACAAAGCGGTTTTGATGGTTTACATCGCCACTACTTAAGCGCCCTGCAAATAAAAACTCAAAATACTCGTAATAATCTTCACGGTTATTTATCACATATTGGCTATATATAGGGGCTAAATCATCTTCGCGCTCACTAAAAAATTGGCATGCAATAGTGACCAACTCCCCTTTAGCTGCGCTTTTTTTAAAGCTTACTTGCTCACTGTAATTACTGAGTAACTCCACCAGCATGGGCTTGGTTAAATGCGCTATAAGCTGCTTGTAATGCTGTGCGTTTGGCTCATATAAAATACCCGCTGTTTTTAGCGTATAAATAGCCTGATGCGGCGAAGTTATTTCTTCATAATTAAGCGATTGCGCCTGCACTAAATAAGGTTTGCGCGAATACACACGCGCCAACATGCATTGGCTTTGCTCATCTAGTTGGTTAATTTTACTAATAAATTCACTATGTTTAGGCTCAAGTAAATGCATACATTTACTTGTTACAAACTCAATAAGCTCTCTAAAATGCGCTAAATAGTATTTTGCTGGTAATTCTTTTTTCATAACATCGCCACAACTGTATATAAAAACAGTATCTAGCATTTGTGCTTATTATTCAATCTTAAACTTGTAACTAAAACACGCTATAGTGAGCGTATAAAAGTAAATTTATTAAAAATAAAGGACTTACCATGAGCGCGCATCCGTACGATGTTTTATCACTCAATAACGGCGCAAATATTATTTTTACGCCTTGCCCTGGTACAAAAACACAAAACCTAGCGGATTCAATCGCTACATTAAAAGCCGCTGGCACTCACATGCTACTTTCGCTTATGCCGCAAAAGGAGCTTGAAAAAAACAACGTACAAACAATTAATACTGAGTGCCAAAAGCACGATATAACTTGGTTTCATTTACCTATAAATGACGACGAAGCACCCAAACAGCCTTTTATATCAAGCTGGAACACACACAAAACAGACATATTACAAGCCATACAGCAAAAACAAACCATTGCCATACATTGCAAAGGCGGCACTGGCCGCACAGGGTTGGTTGCTGCGCTTATTTTAAATTCAGCAGGTTACACAAAGGATGAAGTGTACAGCTTAGTACAAGGTATTCGCCCTAAAGCACTGACTATAGAATTACAAAAAGAGTACTTTGAAGAGTTTATGATTTAGGTATTTACGAGGTGTAACTTTAACCTGGCATGGCTTTGATTTTAAATCTAGAACTAAAAATGCGTTTATTCAACGTTTCTTAAATAATAGTTGACCTTAAAAGGTCAACTATTATTGTTGTTATTAAATTCAACTTTGGATAGGATTTCCAATACTTTCTAAATGCTCTGTTTGGCCAGCAGTAAGTGGGTAAATCGATTTTATAAAACATTTTTTTGTAGGTTGTTCAATGGTAGAAATTGAATCCCCTTCCTTATGTATAACAAAATTAGAAAAGCGGTTTAACTCAATTCCATGAGATTCATTTAGGTCATGGCAAGTGCCCTGGGTTTCAATCAAATAATCTTTTTTATGTGCCGCTGAAATAATTAAGAATTTATCAGAAAGTGGTTTCCAACCTTTAAACCTAAAGCTATTGATTTTATCTTCACCTGCTAAGTTTTCTTCAGACAAGTACTTTGCATATGCTTGGTCTTTTTCTTTCAGTGAAATATTGCTTGTTGCTGAACAGCCTAAAAGCACTGTTGCTGCTAATGTAATAACTAAAATGTTTTTCATAAATTATCCCTATAAATTAAAATAATTAGGTAAATTACAAATGTATATTTATTGCGAAAACATACAACTTAGTAGAGCTTAATTTTTACACTCATTCTAAGAAGAACAAAAAATACACAGCCAATCTTACAGTAGAATATTATTTTATCTTTGTCATCTTTTTGTTAACATTTTAGGTAAATTTAAAGTATTTTATTTTATAAAAGAGGTGGCAATAAATCCCCTTTTATAACTTTAAGATATATGAATTCTAAAAACCATTTATAAAAATCAATTTATAATCATATGAATTAGCGTCTACCCGCTGCAAACAACACATTAATAGTCAGCACAGAACCACAAAGCTACTAATAGTTAAACGCCCATTAATTGGATCGCAGGCATAACCGTTAGCTGCATTTATATTCCCGGAATGCAATAAGTTGCTTGGATATATAACAACCCGATTTAGCTTTGCCTCTACACTGAAAATTTGCTCAAACAAAGCTGTGCTGCCATTTATATAATGTGGGTTTTTATGAAGCTTTTGTGCCATGGCTTGTTGCTTTATAGCTTGCCTATAAGGGATAAGTCGCTCTTTTGTTATGCGTTCATACCCTAGGGCTTTATGTTTATAAAATGAAGTACCCCCATGTGTTTCATCACATAAAAAATGCACCATAGCAAGTTGCTTCATATTAGGTGTGTCAAAATGGGGAAGCATCTGTATTGGCCTGAGTTTATCAGGCTCTGTGCATGCAATTGAAAAGGCAGAAAGTATTACATCAAACTCGCTTTTATCTGCCATATTAAAGTGTGAATTAATAATTGGCGACAGTGCTTTTAGCTGCTCTATATAACTAAGCGGTGCTGCTTTTCTTACTCCTGGATAAAAATCACTTTCTTGTGCGTAAAATGTTTCCCTCGTATTTTGAGAAAACACAGCAAAATTAATTAGCGCATCTACATTATTAACAAAATCATCAATAACAATTATTGGGGTTTTTTCCTCCCCTACAGTGTGTATGTGTAACACCATATTTTTGTTAAGTGTAAAATCAATCATCGGCTAAATTAAGCACCGCATTTTTACGCTCTATTAATGGGTATATCTGACCAAGTGAGGTTATTACTGTATAAATGGCAGGTAATAAAGCACTTTGATGTAAAAGCGTAATTTGATCACTATTAAGTTGTGAGAGCTTTTCTTGATTAATAGTGTATAGGCCGTTTAACTTTGTTTTTTTGTTATTTTCAAACGTTACTTCAAGCGATAATGGCTGTAGTAGTTCATACTTTAACAACGCATCAATTAACTTTTTATTGTCTATTTCGCCTTGTAGTAAATGCCCTAAACACTGCTTTATTTGTTTAAAATAGCCACTTTCTTCTGCGCTTTGGGTATAAATTGGTTCTAAATTATTTTCGCTTTGCGCAGAGTTATCAACTACTGCAGGGCTATTTAAATTAATACACACAGGGTATTGCGTCTGCTGCGAATGCGTATCACCAACAAAAAATGGCTGACGCTGTAACTGAAGCGGTAAATATACGCCCTGCCACTGTGATTGCTGATAAAACAAGTTCTCATGTTGCTCAAAGCCTAATAAAGCATTGAGTGTAAACTCGCCTGTTTCTGAGTTTTTTGCAAAAACTATAGGCTGCTGAACGGCAATTTGGCTAAGCTCCGCCATAACTACGGGGATCATATTAAGATTTTTAGCGTGTGATTGTGCTTTTTGTGTATCTATTTTTATATGCTGATGAGCACTTTGCTCTAATGCGACTAAATTTTCCATGCGTGTCTCTTTATTGTTTTTATGTGTACTTTTTTAAGCTAAATAGCACTAAAACCATGGTGCTTAATTTTATTAAGCAGCTCTCGGTTACTAGGTAAGTTAGTGACTGCTTGATTTATCATGCTCTTATTTTTATCAAACTGACTTTTAGCGAAAACAGTGTCTTTAAGCATATAGGCAGTTGTGCTGTAATCACTTTTAAAGCCCATGCCGTATAAAACATATTGATAACTGGCCGCTGGAAACACCTCATTATTACTTGTAAAGTCGTGATCAGCAGGAGCGCGGTATTGCCACAACTTCATTAGATCTTGTAAGCTTTGAGGAATCGTTTTTGGGTCTCTGTTATCACGCCAAAATGCGTTATCGTCACGGTTTGATAAAATATAATGCAGTTTTAAAAAGTCGATTATTTTTTCCCACCTATAGGTAAACGTCTCGTTAAAGCGCTTAGCGGTAATATCCATAATATCGCGGGTCTGGGGGAGTTGTTCGCTTATCATTTGCGCTGACATTTCTACTAATACCAATGCAGAAGCTTCAAGCGGCTCTAAAAAACCAGCTGAAAGCCCTACCGCAACACAGTTGTTCTGCCAAAAGTGTGAGCGGTGGCCGCTTTTAATAGGGATTTTTCTAATTGTTAACGACTCTATTTTATCGCCAACATACGCTTTAAGCTTTTCTCGTGCTTGTGCTTCGCTACTATATTTACTCGAATACACATAACCTACCCCACGGCGGTGTTGTAACCCTATATCCCATATCCAACCTGCTTCTTGCGCTGTTGAAATTGTGTGAGACGCAATGCTCTCATCATCATTCTCATAAGGGACTTGCACTGCTAAGGCGGTATCGATAAACAGCACATCATCGCAAGGCATAAAAGGAACCTTATAATGCTCGCCTAATAACAATGATGAAAAACCGGTACAATCGACAAATAAATCACCGCTAATTTCACCTTGTTGATTTGTGGTAACACTTGCAATATCGCCATTTTTAGCACTATTGACCTGTGTTACATCAGCCAAAATATGTTTAACGCCAAGCTCCTGCGTACAATGTTTTTGTAAAAAAACGGCAAATTTTGCCGAGTCTAAGTGGTAGGCATAATTAGCTATAGCAGCATATTCTGGGGTGCGAATTGTTTTAGGAGCAAGCCCTTGCTCACAAATAGCCTCTTGGTAACACACTGCGTTTGAGAAAGACGTTGACTCAGCGGTGTTATTTAACCAGTGGCCAGCCATATCTGTTTTTGAAAAGCCCTGTGGCAAAACTAATGGGTGATAATAAAAATCATCCTCGGAGCCATCCACCCACTTGGCAAATTTTGCTCCTTGCTTAAAGCTTGCTTCACACTCGCGTATAAAATCAGTTTCGCTAATACCAAGTGCTATTAATGTACTGCGCATGGTAGGCCAAGTACCTTCCCCAACACCTATAATTGGTACATTTGGAGACTCAACGAGAACAACATTAAGGCCATCCGGGGTATTACTTTTGTGGTGCGCCGCTAATCGTCCGGCTGTTAGCCAGCCCGCTATACCACCACCAACGACAACCACTGTTTTTATTTTTTTATTTTGCTGGTTCATACTTGTTACCTATAAAGGCATATTGAAAAAGTGGCTATTACTAATTGTAAAAGCCACTTTATTAATTAAAGTTAAAAACTACCGCGAATACCTAACGCAAAACGTCGTCCGCTATCTTCAACCAACAATAATTGATTAGAAAAACGACCACGCTTGTGCACGTATTCTTCGGTTAAGTTAATACCTTCAAAAAATACCGATACATTTTCGGTAATGTCATAGCTGCCGCTAGCATCAAGTTGTGCGTAATCTTCCACAATTGTCACACCATCACCATTTAGCTGTGTAAGTGACTGAACAAAGCTATCGCGCCAGTTATAGGCTAAACGCGCTTGAAATGGGCCATTCTCATAAAAGCCAACCACATTATAAGAGTCGCTTAAGCCAGTTAATGCAAATACTTGAGTTATATCTGCAGAGTCTAGCTCTGCATCGCTGTCTACAAATGTTGCATTAACCATAAAACCAAAGCCACTATCAAAACTATGTTGTAAGGCGACTTCCCAGCCATCAACAATCGCCGATTCGCTATTATTTGGTAATGTATTAGTAAATACAGCCGTCGAGTCGGCAGCATCAGGGTTGTCTACATCGTTACCTGTAGAGGGGTCAGTTAACAATCCGCCGCCAGACAATTCAAAGGTTAAGTCTTCGGTCGTATTAATAATGAAGTTAGCAACATTTTTTCTAAAGTAACCCGCAGATAAATAACTGGCATCAGCGTAATACCACTCTAATGATAAATCTAAATTATCAGAGGTAAATGGCTCAAGCGCTGGGTTACCAGAACTCGATGTTAAATTGCCGCCTTGGCGAGTTGTTTCAATTACTGTGACAGGCGACATACTGTCGAGTGTTGGCCGTGTAATTGTTTGTGATACCGCAGCACGTGCTATTAGCTCATCGTTTATTTCAAGCTTTACACTAAAGTTAGGTAAAATCGCTTCGTAATCTGAACTTGCTGAAATATTTTCTACAGCGCCAAAGTTAGCGAGCATTTCTGTTTTATCTAAAATGGTTAATGCACTAACCGGCTCATCTGTGCCCTTTACTTTTACATCAGTACTTTCGTATCTAAAGCCCGCTGTTGCGTATAAAGGCATGCCTGCAAGTTCAGCTTCAAAGTCGAACTCTGTATAAAATGAGAACGTATCTTCAGTGATCTCAAACGACTTATTACGTTTAACTGCGTCAAAACTAATAGGCTGACCATTCGCCGCAGCTATTTGCTCAAGGTAAGCAAAATTTGCCTCGCCATCGTGTGCAAGCCATGACGTTGGCATTCGACCGCTGCCGCTTACATCACCTAAAAAGTCATCCCCTGCGTCAAATACGAATTGCGCTAAGCCATCCATACTTGGATCATCCGGGTAACCACAAAAAGTACAGTGAATACCAACACCTTCGTTGTCCCAACGATCAAGGTTTTTAGTTTCTGTTGAATACATAGCGCCAAATTTGACCGAAACTAGGCCAGAGGTGCCATCGTTATACCAAATGTTATCCCAGCGAAATTGATCCACGGTATCTTCTACAGCCCAACCACGGCGTAGCATTACATGTGCTCGGCTATTGGCGGTATCTAAATGGTTTGATACGCCATCGGGCGTAACAGCAGGGTTATAAGCAACACCGTCAAGCTCTTGCTGACCGCTGTAAATATTGGGATTAGCAGAAGCAAACTCACTCGCATAAGGCAAAATACCGCCATCAACTTCGAATCGAACTCGGTTAGCATAGCCAATCAAGGATAGCTGATCGCCACCACCGTTATTAGCCTCACGCTCAGCTTTTGAGTGGCTTAAATCAAATTTCATATTTAAATTATCGTTTACATGCCAATCAAAGTTTAAACCTAATGCGCTAGAGTTTGTTAAGCGATCAAACTTTTTAGCGTGCATATCAGTAGCAAGGCCTACCTCTTGATATAGATCAACCACAGTACCATTTTCATCAACAGTAGGTCCTGCAGCCCCGCCAAAGCCTTCTAAGTTTGGTGCTGTAAACCAATGCCCGTATGACGTGGTGTCTGCTTCTACATCGAAATCAGAATAAAGCCCATCAGCTGTTATGACTAAATCATCTGAGGGTGCATACTGTATAACTAAATTTGCATTAGTACGTGTACGTGTTTCTGTAGTAACTTTATGATCATAGTTACGCGGCGAAAAAATATTACCGGTGTATGCTTGCCCGCTTTGAGTTTGCGGGTTTGGGACGCCTACATTTTCTAACCAGCCATCTACCTGCGCTTGGTTTAAGCGTGTTTCGCGCTCTTGGCGAGAAACAGCAAATAACACACCCAGCGTGTCATCATTAAACGTATTGCTGATTAACCCAGATATCTCAGGTGTGGTTTCTTCACTATTTTCATCGTAAATACCCTTAACACTTCCCGCAACTTTAAAGCCATTAATAGCAAATGGGCGCGCTGTATTTACATTGACTGTTGAACCAATACCACCTGACTGCTTTGTGGCTGTTGAGGTCTTAAATACGTCTAAGCTTTTAACCAGCTCTGATGCAATGGTATCAAAACTAAAGGCACGGCTTTGATTTTCAGAGGCCATTTGGCGTCCATTTACGAGCACTGTATTAAACTGAGGGCCAAAACCACGTACTGTAATGAGCTGCCCTTCACCGCCTGAACGGTCTATTGAAACCCCTGTAATACGCTGTAAAGACTCAGCTAAATTTGTATCAGGAAATTTACCAATATCTTCAGCTGAAATGGAGTCAACCACGCCACCCGCTTCTCTTTTGGCATCCATAGCTCGGCCAAGCGAGCCTCTAATTCCGCGTACTTCAATTATTTCTGGTTCTTGTGCTGCTGTCTCTGCTACTGCAGGGAGCGTTGCCATTGTGCTTAGTACAGCTAGTACAGCACTCGACACGCCATTTTTTTTATAGTTAGCCATGTTGTCAGTTCTCTCGAAGCTTGGATCTATTAAAATAGATATTTGCCCATCTTCGCTAACATGCGGTTGCAACCCTGTGCCATCGAGTAAAATCTGTAATGCGTTTATTATTGAATACTCGCCAGCAATAGTATTTGTTTGTAACTGCTGAATTTTATCCAGCGGAAAAAGCAAAGTAATATCGGCTTGCTCGGCAAAATTTATTAGCGATAAATCGGCCCTTTGTCTGGGAATATTAAACACTGCTTTATCGTTTACAGGGCTCGCTTTTACCTCGGTGGTGAATAAGCTAAAAACCAGCACATAAATTGGTAAACAAAGCGGCAAATGCACATATTCCTTGTGTATAGTTTTTGGCCATACACTGAACAAAGACGAGTGACTTTTTATTTTCCTCCATAAATATTTTTTATTTTTTTTAAATAAATTATTTTTTTTACTTGCCATGCTAATTTGTTTTTGCCTTGATTATTTTTATTGTTAGCGCGTTTACTTGTATTTTTAAACGATTAAAAATACAGTCCAAATTGCCATTTTTTACTTATTAATTAAAAAGTTAAAGTTTTTAAAATGAATAATCAGTACCTGGTGAGGTATTTGTAATGAAAAAAACTGTAGTACACTTCGCCTTTACATTACAAGCTTTATGCCCAGTGCGGTTAATGAACATTAAATTTAAAAAATAAAATGCTGATTTATTTTTTAAATTTAATGGCGGATTTTTTCTTACCATTCGTCTTAGTTTGTAGTGGCAAAACAATAACAATAATTGCCGTAAACACACACACGAGACACACACTAAATGACGAAAGACACACTTTTTTATAAGGTCTATTTGGCCTCGCGCAAAAGTCTCTCAAATGTAGTTGCACGCATAGTGCCGCCACATGAAATTGAAGATATAGTGCAAGAAACTTATGTGCGAATTTGTCAGATTAAAAACACTGAAAACATAAGCTCACCAAAATCTTTTATTTATAAAACGGCGCGAAATTTAGCGCTCGATTACCAAAAGCAAGCCAATATACGCCTAGTCGATGGGATCGACAACATGGAAGCGTTAGAGCAACTCTTAGCGGAGCATCAGCAAGACGAAATGTATGAAAAAGCACTAACCGATAGTGAGTTTTCTAATTTTTGTGAAGCCATACGGCTTTTACCTGTGCAGTGCCGCAAAGTGTTTGTATTAAAAAAAGTGTATGGTTATTCGCAGCGAGAAATTGCTGCTCAATTAAACCTTAGTGAAAGTACCGTGGAAAAACATATAGCAACAGGCATGAAACGTTGTACGCAATTTATGCGTCAATCTAAAAAAAGTGTTTATGAGCAACCAAATACTTCTTCCCAGCTAAATGCAGGAGGTAGGAATGACTAATATTCATCACATAAACGAGCGAAACACTAGCGACGATTCGCGCCTTGATGAAGCCAGTGAGTGGCTGGCTAAACTTGATCGTGGATTGACTAAATCTGAAGAGCAAGCGCTAAAGAAATGGTTAGCACAATCTTATAAAAATGTAGAAGTGTTACTTGAGGTAGCAAAGCTGTGGGATAAAATGGACGATCTCAGTCGTTTGTCAGATTTATTTCCACAAACACCAGTAAAACAAAAACGTCTCCCTATGTGGTTGGGTGCAACTGCTGCTTCTATTTTATTAGCGGTTGCACTTAGCCTTTTTCAAGAAGCGTTTAACTTTTCATTTTTTTACCCAGTTAATCAGTCAGCAGTGGTTGCTAAACAACTTAATTTTCAAACCGACGTAGGTGAAAGTAAGGACATACTGCTTTCTGATAAAAGCAAAATCACCTTAAACACAAATAGCTTCGTTCAAGTGAGGTATACCCAACACTCTCGCGTAATAAATTTACTGCGTGGCGAAATTCATATAGACGTAGCTCACGATAAAATGCGTCCTTTAAGTGTTATCGCTGGTGATAAAGTTATTCAGGCTGTTGGTACTGCTTTTAATGTAGAAGTAGGTCAAAAGCAAATAGAACTCATTGTGACAGATGGCAAAGTCCTTGTTGCAGAGCAAAAAGCCGAATCGTTACCCAACCTTTCCCTGGGGACTAATAAACAAGGACAGTATTTATCAAATAGTTCAACTTCGGTGTCAAAGGGAGAAAAACTTGATTTAAGCTTTAAAGGTAAAATTGCTAAAGCGGTCGAAAAAGTTGATCCTATGGATGTAGCCGCTAGATTATCGTGGCGCAAAGGTAGCTTAATATTTAGAGGTGAATCACTTGCTGAAGCAATGGCTGAAATCAGCCGCTATACAAACATAGATTTTGAGCTTTCAGAGGATGACCGTCTCAAACAAGTACAAGTAGCTGGCATGTTTAAAACGGGCGATATTAAAGGACTATTAGAAGTATTAAACAATAATTTTAATATTGATTATGAGAGAGTTAGCCCTGATAAAATTCGCCTAAAATACGCTGCACCACACGTCTCAATTTAGTAAAGTACACAATAATAAAAACCAGGACACACAATTATGACATCACCTATCTCGCCGAGCAGTAATAGCTCGGCGCACACATTGGGCACATGCTCTCTTTTTTATGTAATTTTTATATCGGCCGTGGCTGCTATTGGTGGCTTTTTATTTGGTTTTGACTCGGGCGTTATTAACGGCACGGTGTCGGCACTCGGTAATGCTTTTAATTCAAGCAGTGTGGCTACGGGATTTAATGTTGCCTCGGTATTATTAGGGTGCGCCGTGGGGGCACTTGCTGCGGGGCCGCTGGCTGATAAGTTTGGTCGCCGTGCAATTATGATCATCACCGCGATTATTTTTGCCATTAGTGCCTTTGGCTCAGGCATTAGCGAAAGCTCGGCCGAGTTTATTTTTTACCGCTTATTTGGTGGCTTAGGTATTGGTGCTGCATCGGTATTAGCGCCGGCTTATATTGCAGAGGTTGCACCACCTGCACTTCGTGGTCGTTTAGCTACACTTCAACAACTCGCTATTGTATTGGGCTTGTTTGCTGCGTTTTTAAGTAACTATTTAATTGCTGATGCAGCAGGTAGTGCGCAAAACATTTTAATGCTTGATATAGCCGCTTGGCGCTGGATGTTTTGGGTTGAACTTGTGCCTGCAATACTGTTTTTAGTGGGTGTGTTGTTTATTCCTGAGTCGCCTCGTTATTTAGTAGCGCAAGGTAAAGTAGACGATGCAAAAACGGTATTTAGTAAAATTTCGAACGACAGTGCTGATGCGCAAATAAGCGATGTTAAAAGCTCTTTGCATAGCGATAAAAAGCCGAGTATTCGTGATTTATTTATTGATGGCAGTAAAAAAGTACACCCAATTGTTTGGGCGGGTGTTGCGCTGAGTGTATTTCAGCAATTTGTAGGTATTAACGTGGTATTTTATTACGGCTCTGAGCTTTGGCAAGCTGCTGGGTTTGACGAGTCGCAATCGCTATTTATAAATGTATTAGCGGGCACGACTAATATTGTATCGACCTTTATTGCTATTGCCCTTGTTGACAAAATTGGTCGGAAACCACTTTTACTTGTGGGCAGTGTGGGTATGTTTATTAGCTTAAGTGCGCTTACTTATATATTTGGCAGCGCAGGCCTTGATGAAGCAGGCAAGCTTGCACTTAGCGATAACATGGGTACATTTGCGCTTATTATGGCTAACTTATTTGTGGTATTTTTTGGTTTAAGTTGGGGCCCGGTTGTGTGGGTGTTATTAGGCGAGATGTTTAATAACCGTATTCGCGGCGCAGCGCTTGCAGTTGCTGCAAGCGCACAGTGGATTGCTAACTTTGCCATTACCATGACCTTCCCTATTATGCTGGCTAATATTGGCCTCGCAGGTGCGTACGGCTTTTATGCGTTATCGGCACTTATAAGCATATTTTTTGTGGCTAAATACATTAATGAAACCCGTGGTAAAACACTTGAGTCTATGTAATTAGCCAAATAAAAAGCGGTGAACCCTCTCACCGCTTTGTGTTTTTTAGTTAAATGATTGATTCAACAGCTGTATGCAAGGATTAGGAAGTTACTGCGCTAAATATTGAATTCACTACCCACCCTTAATATTCCTTTTTACTATAAGTAATCGATTTAAATTCCTTTTTTGAATATAGAAAATTAGCTATTGTCCGCCTTTTCCAACTACGTATGTCTGTCAAAATGAAAAATAAGTTAGTATCTGGTTTGGCCCTAACCTTTACCCTAGGTTCTTTTAACGCACTTGCTACCAATGGGTATTTTACTCATGGTTATGGCATGACCCACAAAGGCATGGCGGGTGCGGGTGTTGCGCTATCGGAAGAGTTGATGTCGGGTGCAAATAATCCTGCTAGCTTTAATGTAAATGACACTGAAATTTCAGTTGGGTTAGAGTTATTTTCACCTGATAGAAAATACACAGCTTCATCTGTAGGTACGTTTTATCCTAATGCGCTTTATCTTGAAGCAAAAACCCAAAAAAGTGATAACACGTTATTTGCTATTCCTGAATTTGCCATTGGCCACCAGCTCAATGACAAAATAAATATTGGCTTATTAGTTTACGGCAATGGCGGCATGAACACCGACTACAACGCCGAGTCAGAACCCGAAGGCACATTTTATGCTGGCACGACTGGCGTTGATTTAAAGCAGATGTTTATTAGCCCAACTATTAACTACCAGTTAAATGAGCAAACAAAAGTGGGGGTTTCACCTATTTATGTTGTGCAACAGTTTAAAGCGACAGGCCTTGGAAACTTTGCGCCTTTTTCGCAATCCCCCCAAGCGCTTACAAATAATGGCACCGACACCAGCACAGGTTTAGGTGTACAAGTGGGTATAACTCAAACCGTAGGCACATCGTTTAGCTGGGGTGCCAGTTACCGATCATCGGTGTCTATGGATGAGTTTGATAGCTATAAAGGTTTATTTGCAGAAAATGGTGGCTTTGATTTACCAAGCTCAATTCAAATTGGTGCCGCTTATAAGTTAACGCCTACAAACCAGGTTGTATTTGATTGGCAAAAAATAAACTACAGTGAAGTTAAAAGCATTGCCAACCCAATGAGTAACTTAATGTCTGCACCTTTAGGTGCAAGCGCAGGTGCAGGGTTTGGCTGGGAAGATATGGATATATATAAATTAGGCTATCAGTGGCAGCGCACTGCAAAACAAAAAATTCGCTTTGGTGTTTCATACACGCAACAGCCTATTCCGTCGTCTGAGGTGTTATTTAATATTTTAGCGCCGGGTGTACAAGAGTGGCATTTTACAACGGGTTTTAGTCATGAAGTTAGCGAAAAAGTACAATTAAACGCTATGGCTTTTTACTCGCCAGCTAAAAAAGTATCGGGTGCAAACTTTTTAGCGCCTAACCAACAATTATCAATTGAAATGCAGCAGTCTGGTGTTGGTGTATCTATTGTTTGGGGAATTTAAAATGGTAACCGAATTTACGCCCATTTCAGCCGCTTTAGGCGGTGCTTTAATAGGTATAGCCTGCGCACTATTACTGGTTTTATTTGGCAAAGTAGCCGGTATTTCAGGATTAGTTAAATCGCTGTTCACCCCATTAAAACCCGATAATGTATGGAAAGTATGCTTTATTGCAGGCTTACTAATTGCAGGTGTTGCTACCTCATCTATTGCACCTGAATTATTAGAGGGCGATTTAAATATACCTTCTTGGTTAATTATTGTAGCGGGACTTTTAGTGGGTGTAGGTACCTCACTTGCAAATGGTTGTACAAGCGGGCATGGCGTGTGTGGTATGTCGCGTTTTTCTTCTCGCTCTTGGGTTTCAACATGTGTGTTTATGCTTGTTGCCGTTATCACTGCTAACTTAATTGGATAAAACATGAAAGCAATTACATCGGTGTTTTTAGGCTTTATTTTCGGCTTAGGTCTTATTATTAGTGGAATGACTAACCCTGATAAAGTACTCAATTTTTTAACCTTTGGCGAGAACTGGGATGGCAGTTTAATTATTGTAATGGCGGTAGCCATGGGAATAATGATGTTGGCGTGGTTTTGGGTTTCTAAAAAAGACAGCCCTTTATTTGGTGAAGCATTTAGCCTGAGTAATCTAAAAAATGTAGATCGTAGATTAATTACGGGCTCTGTTTTGTTTGGTTTAGGGTGGGGATTGAGTGGTATATGTCCAGGCCCTGGCTTGGTTCAATTAGTGTCACTCAAAATTGAGTTTTGGCTGTTTTTTGCCTCGGTACTGGGTGGAATGTGGTTGGCTAAAAAAATATAAGCGACTATTGCCGAGCTTGTCTCGGCAATACACTTTTTTTATTCTAAACATAGGTACATAACTTGCTGTAATAAATATAAATATATTTATTAGGTTTAAGTTATGCTCAAAAATACGCTTGACGTTATTAACAACACCCCTTGGTTGAGTACAGTAGCTTACCTTTTACTCATAACTATACTCTTGTTTTTTATTCGTTTTTTTATAATGTATTGGTTAAAAAAGTGGACATCAAAAACCACTTTTACCTTCGATACCCTACTTCTTGATTCAATATCTAAACCACTCACACTTTGCACATTTATTGTGCTAATCACCATTTTGGAGCACGATACATTCGTTATTGACCCCGAGTTAGCGAACCGAATTCCGTTCAACAGCATCAATATTGTATTAGCTTTACTTGCACTTATTTTCTTTTTAAATCACTTTATTATTGGCACGGTTAATCACTACGCTAAACAATCTGCCGTTATATTCAATTCTCAAAGTATTATTAAGGGGGTTATTCGCGTTACATTGTTTTCAGTAGGGTTGTTGGTTTTATTAGGCACATTGGGTATTTCAATTACACCTATTATTGCATCTCTTGGTATTACGTCATTGGCGGTGGCACTTGCCTTACAACCCACCCTTGAAAACTTTTTTTCGGGCGTACAACTTGTTATAGATAAACCCATACGGGTCGGGGATTTTATTGAGCTTGAGTCAAAGGAGCAAGGCTTTGTAGAAAAAATTGGTTGGCGCTCTACGTGGGTTAAAATGCTGCCAAATAATATGATTATTATTCCTAATAGTCAGCTTTCTAAATCGCGTATTATTAATTACTTTTACCCCGAAAAAGAGCTGAGTGTACCTGTTGATGTAAGCGTTCACTACAGCTCAGACCTAGAATTTGTAGAGCAAGTAACGCTTGAAGTTGCGCGCCAAATACTGATTGACCATGAATGGGGTGTTGATGATTACAATACCTTTGTGGTGTATCACACCTTTGATAACTCAAGCATAAATTTTACCGTAATGCTGCGCGCAAAAGAGTACTTTAATCGGTTTTGGGTTAAATCTGCTTTTATTAAAGCGCTACACAAACGCTATAACCAAGAAGGTATTGTGATCCCCTTCCCTATTACAGCTATTAACACAGCGCAAGAAGCCGCTAATTTTAATAGCGATAAAAAATAAGCGCGAGATAAATTCGCGCTTAATTTGCTTTAAAATTTATAGTTTACTTGGCCTACTAATTCTCGTGGGCTGCCTGGGAAGTGACCGTTACGCTCACTAAAGCCACTTGCTGCGTATTCTTTATCGAATAGATTATTGATATTTACACTTAATAACACATCGTCAAAGCGGGTACTCCAGCTCATGTCAAATACGGTAAAGGGTTTAACTTTTTGGCCGTCTTGGCTTATTTGCTCGCTTACGTAATTTGCGCCAAATGCTATAGACGAGTCAATGCTATCAAGCGCAAAACGCGACCATAAACCAGCTTGATGGCGCGGGGCATTAGCAAAACGAGAGCCATCACCGTAGGTGCTTGAAATAGTATCGCCCGTTACCCCCTCAACAACTAGCGTATCGTTATATGCGTAGTTAGCAGTTAGCGTCCAGTGCTCGGTTAAATCGCCCACCAGCGTTGTTTCAAACCCACGGCTTTCTACCTCACCAATATTTAAAAGTGCTGCAATGCCATCACCCGCGCCAGTGTCGTCTGGGTTGCTCATTACTACGTTTTCTTTATTAATTTGGTAAATAGCAAAGGTGCTCATAATTCTGCCATTAAGCCATTGGCTTTTCATACCAATTTCGGTTTGTTTACCGGTTTCTGGGGTTAAATTACCCTCGCCCTCTACATCTTCTTGATCGCCCGACGATGCTGGGTTAAAGCTTTCTGAGTAATTTATGTATACCGATGTGTTTTCAACGGGTTGGTATGTAACAGCCACGCGCGGTGTTACATCGTTATCTGAGTAACTGTAACCGGTTTCTTTGTTTAGCTCTTTAAAATGGTCATAGCGCAGGCCTGCAATCACGGTCCATTGCTCGTTAATGCTTACAACATCTTGCACGTATACGCCAAAACGGTCGGTTTCAACACCATCGCGGTTCATGTCTGTCAGGTTATAAGTACGTGGGTCGGTTTCGCCGTAATTTAAGTCAAATATGTTTAAATTAGCCACGCCGTCTGCTTCATAGCGGGCACGTAAGTAATCGTACTCGGTATCCACTATGTGGTAGTCGCCGCCAAATAATACTTGATGTGCTAATTGGCCTTGCTCAAAGCTATAAACAAAGTCGGTAGTTAAGCTTGTTTCTTCGTTGGCGCGGTATTGCTTTCGGTATTCGCGTTTAATGGTTTCGTCATCAATGTTGGCTTCACCATCGCCGTTTACATCTACCCAGCTTTGCGACTCATGATAAGCTTGGTCACGCTCGTTATCCATGTAACGAAGTGTGCTACTTACAGAAAAATCATCATTAAAGTAATGCTTTAGCTTACCTTGCAGCACTAACGCTTCCATGTCTTGATAGTCAAATGCTTCGTTCGCGTTGTATCTAGGGTCAACTAAAAAGTTGCCGTTATCACCTACCGGTACACCACGTAAACGGTTACCCCCTAAGTCTTGTTTGATGTAGTCAACACTTGTGGTTAGTGTGGTTGAATCTGTTAAATCAAATAATAAACCACCGGTAAACTCACTGTTTTTTGAATCTGCATTATTACGAAAGCTGTCTTGCTCTTCGTAATAACCACCTGCTCGGTACGCCATGGTGTCGGTTAAACCGCCGGTCATATCAAGTGATGCACCACGTGTGTAGTAATTGCCAAGCGTTAGCTTTAGCTCTTTGCTTTGCGTGTACGAAGGCTTTTTAGTCACATAGTTGATCATACCGCCTGGCTCACCGCCACCATATAACGCAGAGGCTGGGCCTTTTAATACTTCTACACGCGCTACATTAAATAATTGTGGTACACCAAAGCCCGAATACGGGTCGCCGCGGACGCCATCGTAAAATACATTGGCATCGTCTCTAAAACCACGAAAAGTTACACCCGAATAACTGTACTCACTTACCCCTGCTATTGAACGGTATAAATCGGTAATGTTGCGCGCAGCTTGGTCAATAATAAGTTGCTCGGTTAATACCTGCGCAGATTGCGGTAATTTAATAAGATCTAAATCCGTTTTAGTGCCAATTTTACTTTCGGTTTCTAGGTAAAACTGCTGAGCGCGGCCTGTTACTTCAATTGTTTCAATTTCGTTATTTTGCTCGGCAAATGCCACATTAGAAAAAGCAGAAAAATACGCAGCAATACTGAGCGCCAAATATTTTTGGTTAAACATGTTGATCCAGAGAAGATAATTACAAGGCAACACAAATGATAACTACTATCATTACTATATGCAATGTAAATGCTTTCATATTCACCTTTATTTTTCGTGTGAAGATTATTTTTGCAATACACTAAATCTGCAGCTCAACTTTGAATAAATTAATTAGCATTACTGGAATACAGTATTGATATAATATAACATATCTAAAAATACACTTTAGTAAGATTATTAAATGATAAATAAACTGCCCGTCACAGTGATATCAGGTTTTTTGGGGGCTGGTAAAACTACTGTACTTAGTCATATTCTTAATAACAGGCAAGGAAAAAAAGTCGCCGTCATAGTTAACGATATGAGCGATATAAATATCGATGCCGCAACAATTAAAAGTGGTGTATCGCTCAATCACAGTAACGAAAAACTGGTCGAGATGAGTAACGGTTGTATTTGCTGTACCCTACGAGAAGACTTACTTATTGAAGTGGGCAAATTTGCCAATGATGGGCGTTTTGATTACCTCGTCATTGAATCTACAGGCATATCTGAGCCCCTCCCCGTTGCAGAAACATTTACCTTTGCCGACGAAAACGGGGTTTCACTTAGTGATCTTGCCACCCTCGATACCATGGTAACAGTGGTTGACGCCGTTAACTTTTTAAACGACTACGAACAAGCAAACGACTTACAAGATACTGGCGAATCGTTAGGTAAAGACGACGAGCGAAGCGTTGCCGATTTACTTGTTGACCAAGTTGAATTTGCCGATGTTATTTTAATTAGTAAAACTGATTTAATTACAAACGATGAATTAAATAGACTCACTGCCATTTTAAATACGCTCAATACTCAAGCTAACGTTATTCCTATTTCAAACGGCCATATTAATATTAGCGAAGTGCTAAACACCGGTTTATTTAATTTTGAACTTGCCCAACAAGCACCGGGTTGGCTTAAAGAAATGCGTGGTGAACATATTCCCGAAACCGAAGAGTATGGTATTAGCAGTTTTAATTACACTGCGCGCCGCCCATTTGACCCTGAAAAGTTTTATAACTTTTTGCACGACACCGAGCAATTTGGCAAGCTCATTCGTTCTAAAGGATATTTTTGGTTAGCAACACGTCCTTTATTTTGCGCGCAGTGGAGCCAAGCTGGCGGTATAGCGCATTACGGGTTTGCAGGCATGTTTTATAAAGCAATACCTAAAAAAGACTGGCCCACAGAACCCGAACTACTTGCTGATATAAACAGTAAGTGGTTAGAGCCCTTTGGTGACATGCGCCAAGAGCTTGTGTTTATTGGTCAGTCGTTAAATAAACACGTCATGATTAAAGCGCTTGATGACTGCCTACTCCCAGAAGATGCTGTTCTAAAAGGTAAAGATTTTTGGAAAACCTTTAACGACCCGTTTCCTATTTGGGAGGAAGAGTAATGAATGCCCTAGCCCCAATAACAGCCCAAGTAAAACCGGCTGAACCGCTATACCGAAGAGCAGCTATAGAGAGTAATGCCAATGTATTGCCACAAATTTATAACCAAGATACTAACATTGTTATTTGGCAAAGAGACCTTGAGCAAACATTAACAAGTGCAGTTAATACACTCATTAGCGCTAATGCTTTAAAACCAATTGAGCTTGAGGTATCGCCCGATGATGCGTTTGATCAATTAATAAAAGCGCTTAAGCCTGAAGATAATAACAGCGATGAAATTAAAGCTTTGTGTGAAGACATTGCACTGTTGGTTGAAATGTTTTGCTGCCTGTTTGATTTAAAACGCGCCGGTTTAAGGCTAAAAATATTAGATAAACCTATGTGCCCGCGTTTTCATGTAGACAAAATTCCGTGTCGATTAGTGACTACTTATCACGGCGTTGCTACGCAGTGGTTAAATCACAGCGATGTAAACCGCTCAAAGCTAGGTACTGGTAATTTAGGTAAGCCTGATGAGGAGTCTGGCTTAATTAAAAGCCTAAATAATATTAACCAGCTAACAGAAGGCGATGTTGCACTGCTTAAAGGCGAATACTGGGATGAAAACGAAGGCGCAGGTTTAGTGCATCGCTCGCCACCGTTGGCTGGAACTAATAGCGCCCCTAGGTTACTGCTTACTCTCGATTTTATATAAAATTAAAGCGCCATTCATAAAGGCCATATTTTGTCTGGCCTTTATCAATTATACTTAACCTATCTTTGCAAGGTTATTAGCAATAACACTATATAACCCCTGAGAGTTAACCGGTTTTGAAATAAAGTCATCCATACCTACATCTAAACAACGCTGCTTATCTTCTTCATATGCATTGGCTGTAATAGCGATAATTGGAACCCTTTTATCTTCCCCTATTTCATTTTCGCGAATGCGTATAGTACATTCATAACCGTCCATATTAGGCATTTGACAGTCCATTAAAATTAAATCAAACACATTACTTTTTAATGTTTTAAGCGCTTCTAAACCGTCGTTTGCCATTGTAATAGTAACAGCTGTTGGCTCTAGCATTTTTGCAATTACTTGGCGATTTATCGGATTGTCTTCTACTAGCAAAATATGCTTATTTATCAAATCTGGTAAAGATTGCTCTTGTACACGTTTTGCTAAATCGACAATTTTCGCTTCAGGTGCATGTATCGAAAACTTAATCGTACTGCCCAAACCTGGCACGCTATTGAGGGTTATTTCACCCTCCATTTTTTTAATCAAACCTTGGCAAATAGCCAGCCCAAGCCCTGTACCGCCATACTTACGAGCTACGCTAGCATCTGCTTGGGTAAACTCACTAAAAAGTAATAGTTGCTGCTCTTTTTCAATCCCAATTCCGCTATCAGACACACTTACCGTCAGTTGCTCATCTTTGTAATCAAACGATAAACGCACAAACCCAGCCTGAGTAAACTTTTGTGCATTTGACAATAAGTTAATAATTATTTGATTTAAACGTAAGTCATCTACATTTAAGCAATCAGGCAAGTCTGGGCTGCGCTGAATAATAAACTCAACATTGTTAGAATGAATAATGGGTGAGAATAACGAGTGTATATTTTCTATAAACGGAGCAAGCAAAGTAGCACGGGGGCTTATTTGCATAGCGTTAGCTTCAATTTTAGAAAAATCTAAAATATCATTTAATATTTGTAGTAAATTTTTTGAGCTTTTTTGTTGTGTTTCAAGAAGGTCACGCTGCTCATCGGTAAGGGTGGTATCACGAAGTAATACCTCACCCATACCTAAGATGCCGTTCATAGGCGTGCGCAGTTCATGACTCATATTGGCCAAAAACTGTGACTTAGCTTTATTAGCTTCATTAGCAGATTTAACTGCTTTTGTTAGCTCATCTGTTTGCTCTGCCACTTTAACTTCCAATTGCTGGTTAAATTGGCTTAACTGTTTATTTAGATCCTGATTTTTAATATTAGACGCTTGTAAGCTCTCTATTGAGTCCCTTAACGCACTTCCCAGCATCTTAAACTGCTCTTGTAGCTGCAGTACTTCGTACCAACTAGACTCTGTATTAAAATGTTGTTTTTCTGATTTATCAAAACCATGCATTAAATTAGTTAATCCAATAATTGGCTGAACTAATAAGTTAGACAAATGATGTATAAACAACACCACTAAAAATATCAACACTGCACTAAATAATATTGTTGGTAACCAAGCACTTGCTACTACCTTTGTTAAGTGCTTACGATTGTAAAACGTGATGACCTGCCATTTACTAACAGTATCAACATACTGATTGGTATGAAATACTTCATTATTAACAGAACGGAACAGTTGATTATCGCCCAAGTTACTTATCGTAAAATCTAAAGTTTTAAAGTCAGCCAAAATGTCAAATTGTGCTAATGAGCTAAAAACAATCCTTTGCTCAGCATCGAGTATAATTAGCTCACCAGTTTGGTTAAACAAATTCGGTATATATTGCTCTAAACGTTCAAGCTTTAACGACCCTTCCACTACACCATAAAACTCATCATTTCTGTAAATAGGCGCAGAAAGTGCAACTATAGGTTCATTACCAAGGCCACGCCCCTGAAACACACCACTGCTATAACCTTGAGGATACTGTTTAGCTTGAGAGAAATAAGGGCGGTCGTTTACAAAGCGCTTTTCTTCACTAAGTCCTTCTAATAATGTGCTGGGAATACTTTTAGCAACATAGCCATTTGGCATTGCATATAAGCTTGTAGTAAAACCTGGGTATAAATCCATTAACTGCGTTAACTGTTGTTGTATAGTAATTCCACCACCTATGGCATCACTGCTCATTACCACCGCGTTTTTATGAAACTGTAAATAGTCATTCAACTGTGTGCTAATTGATTTCGCTTTTTCTTCAAGCTGAGCATTTACCTCATACTCTATGCGTGAGTGATGATCGTTCACTAAAAAAACACTTGTAATAAGGACAACCAAAACAATAATGACGCTGACAACATAGCTAAGAATACGGGCTAGTGGGCGTCCTTGATAAGCACGACTAGCAAAGGGAACAAATATGCTCATCAAATCAACGAGTGCTAAGCTTATTAATGCATTTACCAGGTATTTAAACACTGCAACAATAAGCGTTAGCGATGCTAAATCCATTACAAACTGGCCTATACCCCAAATGATAGGCAGTCCAACTAAAAACCAAAATACGGCACCTAAGGGTAAAATAGGTTTAGAGCGCCTTAAACAAAAAACATAAAGCCATAAAAGCTCCAACAAATAAACTATGCTGGGCCAACAGTGCCCCCATCTATAGAGTAAAAAGCTTGAGACAATTGCGAGCGTAAGGCAGGAATAACGCAGTCCAGTGAATACTAAGCTGCATAAAACAAAAAATTGTCCAAATAAAAATTCAGAACTATCGAAAAAATACAGGGGTAAAAGGTTAACCAACCCGCCTATTAACCCTAATAAAATAGCTAGTGCCCACTTACTTCTTTGAGACATTACAACAACCCTTGGGCATCTGATTTAACATGTGTAGCGTTAACGTTAACGTATTATTTCATTATTGCGCAATATCTAAGTGTTGTCTATATGGCAGAAATATAGGGAATATCAGAAAATAAACTTGTGTGTATTTGGTTAAAGTTTTTTAAATTGATTAGCTGTAGTCACCCAAATGAGGAATTTGGGTGGCAGTCTTACCAGCCACATCTCGGCACACACGTCACAAACTGTGGCTGCTCCCTTCCGGGCCTGACCAGGTTCGCCTGCTAGTGTTGCGAGAGGACCAATAAGACTACCATTGAGGGCCTTGGTTGGCGCGGAAGAGATTATCTCTACTTTTACTGTGTTATTCAAGGGATAATCAAAAAAGAAGGTGCGATTGCATACTTCATATACAATCGCGGCTTTTAAATTTAATTTGTGACTGTTATTTGCTCTCTAATTGCGCTTTTATATTACGAAGTGCTGCTTTTACTTTTTTCATGTTTTCTGGACCCATGCGTAAAAGCTGTTTTTGAGCAGCAGGAAGTTGCTCCCACTCTGAAAACGCATACTGATAAGTTACTGAGTCACGTAAAAGTGGTAAGGCGCCTTCAGGCTCCGGAGTATCAAGTAGTAAATCGATAGCGTCGTTCAATGTTTGTTTAAACTCGTCATCGCCATAACCAATTTCAGTGTATGCATCGTTAATAAGTGGCTGGTACTCTTCAAACATACGGACTACTTGCGCTGCACTCATGCTAGTAAAAATTTTTACATACGGTGTGTAACGCTCATAACTATTTGGATCAATTGTTAAAATATCCCCTTCGGTAACACTAAAGCTTTCTTGGGGTTTAATAACAGGATTGTGTTTTTTAGCTACTTTGCCTTGAGCTAAGTTGTCAATAAAAACAACACCTCGACGAATAACATCATCAGTGACTAATAGGCTCATCACAGAGTCACTTAGGTACTCGTCAATTTTGGCAACAACCATAGTATCACTATCGTTTAAGGCAGGTAGCGTAGCTACTTCTGGTTCGGGTTCAACTATGCGCTGCGCTGGCACTTCGAGCTCTGCGGGCTGTTCAACTGTTGTTGGCTCTTCTGGCTCAATTATATCTGGTTCATTTAATGGCTTAAGTTCCATTATTGGCCGCTCTTTAACGGGCTCTGTTGCTTCTATGCGCGCAACCGGTTCGTCACTTGGTTTAAGTAATATAAATGCAACTACACAGGCAACAACAATTAGCGTAATAATGGCAAGAAGTAAGTTACTGTTTGTTGAGCGTTTTTGAACATCTGGTGAGTCTGACATACGAACTCCATAAAAAATAAAAATGCGATATCACTTAGAGTGGGCTAAGTGGATTAAATTCATTCTGTTCGAGTTTTTTATTAAATCAATAGCTATCTTAAGTTAGACATGCTGAATTCAGCATTAAATTATGCGGTTATAACTCTATGAACAGTTAACCTTTGATTCTTCTAGCTTAAAGACTTACAGTTAATAAATAAAGTAAAGACGTTGAACAGTTTAACCACCAATATGAAAATTAAGCAAATAGATCCCAAAAAACCTAAAACAGCCTTATTACTCACTGGTGGTGGTGCTCGAGCGGCGTATCAAGTAGGTGTTTTAAAAGCGCTAGCTCACAGCATGCCACGTACGGCACCTCTTCCTTTTAGAATAATAAATGGTACGTCTGCAGGCGCAATAAACTCTGCAGCCTTGGCTTGTTATGCCTCTTGCGCGCACTTAGCAGTGCGAAAATTAGAATCTGTTTGGAAAAACTTTTCGACCTCAATGGTGTATAAAAGTGATTTTTTAAGTGTATTTGGCCATATTGCGCGTAATATTTTAACTAGCTTTCAATCAGAGCATATTAACCACCCACCAGCAAGCTTGCTTAATAACCGCCCTTTACGTGGTTTACTTAACGAAATTTTAGACTTGCATCGCATAGAGCGTAATTTACACCGAAACTATTTAGAGGCGCTTTCGATTACAGCCTCAAGCTATACCACGGGTGACTCAGTCGCTTTTTTTCAGTCAAATACACAAACAGCTTGGCAAAGAGCTAAACGAGAAGGCCGGCCAACACGCATTAATGTTGAGCATTTAATGGCATCAAGTGCTATTCCAATGGTGTTCCCAAGCGTGAATATTCATAACCACTACTTTGGCGATGGTTCTATACATCAACTATCACCACTGAGCCCTTCAATACATTTGGGTGCCGAAAAAATATTTATCATTGGTGTAGATGAACCTAAAGAGCCGCATCCACCGGGATATTCTGCGCATTACCCTGGGCTTTCTGCTGTAGCCGGACACTTGCTTGATAGTGTATTTACCGACACCATGCAGTCAGATTTAGAACGCTTGGGTAGAATAAACCGCACTTTGGGGCTTTTACCTGCGCGAGATAAACACCAAGAGCTAAAGCAAATAGATAGCTTTATTATTAACCCCTCACAAAACTTTAATGTTATTGCAGCGCAGTATTACAACGATATGCCATGGGCGATAAAAGTATTATTGCGGACTATTGGTGTTAAAAAGCACTCTCAATCAAGTTTAACGAGTTACTTATTATTTGAAAAACGCTATACCCAGCACTTAATGGAAATAGGGTATCAAGACGGCATGGCTAAGCTACCTGAAATAAGAGCTTTTTTAGGACTCGATTAATTTATTCAATCCCGTCTAATAAAAAATGTTCTACGCGTTCCACACGCCTTGGTTTACCTTGCAAAACGAGTATATCGTTGGCAAGCAAGATAATTTGATCTGAAGGGGCATCTATTTCTCGATCTTGGCGTCGTAATGCCTTAATAGATACCTTGCGCTTTACTAAATTAAGCTCATTTATACTTTTATTAACCGCATGTGCTTTATCGGGCAGAGCAACCACATGCAAATACTCTAATTTATCTGAATTACTTTCATCGTTGTTTATATGCTCACCTGTAAAAAAACTTTGCAAAAATTGATAACGATTTCTTCGCTCATCACTCACTCGCCTAATAATTCGGCTCATGGGTACACCCGACATAGACAAAACATGCGAGACTATCATTAAACTTGCTTCAAGCGTTTCTGGTACAACTTCAGTGACACCAAGCTCTCGTAGTTTTTCAAGCTGGCTATCGTCTCGGGTACGTATAAGTATTTTTACCTCTGGAGCTATTTGCTTTATTGCATCTATCACTATTTGTGTTTGTTCAAACTCGGTAAATGTAATAATCACCAATCGCGCTCGCTCTATGCCCGCACACTTTAAAATATCTTTTTGTTTAACGTGGCCAAATATTACAGGCTCACCTGCGGCCTTACCTTCTTGAACAAGTATGGGGTTACTTTCAACAGCAACATATTCAATAGCTTCTGGCTTTAAAAAGCGCGCTATAGTTTGCCCGACCCTCGAAAAACCACAAATGACTACATGGTTTGTGTAAAGCGCACTTACTTGTGGCTCGCTTTCCCATGCAATGCTTGGGCTATTTAATAACCCTAAACGCCTTAAAATATAGGGTGTTTTTTCAATTAAAAATGGGGTTAACGCCATCGATAACACACCAAGGGCAATTAAAAATGAAATGTGTTCGCTGGTTAATAATTGATGCTGCCTACCCAAGGCAATTAATACAAAACCAAATTCACCCATTTGCCACAGCATAATGCCACACGCTAATGAGTCCTGCTTTCGCTCACCCATAAGTTGTGCACTGATGGCAACCACAGCTATTTTTAAAACCAATAATCCAAATAATGCACCAACAATAATAACGCCATTGCTAAACACATAAAGTAAATCGAGCTGCATGCCTACGGTAACAAAAAACAGCCCCATTAAAATATCGCGAAATGGCCGTATATCGGCTTCAAGCTGGTGCCTGTAATGACTTTCACCAAGCATCATCCCGGCCAAAAATGCACCTAGTGCCATTGATAAGCCAAACATATAGGTTAGTAAACCCGCAAACAAAGCAACCAGTAGCGTAGTAAGTACAAACAGCTCATCAGTGCGCACTAAGGCTATTTCGCTGAACACTTTAGGCAGTAACCATTTACCAATAGCCCACAGTAATACGCAAACAAAAGCGCCTTTAGTCAGAGAAAATGCTAATGCCCACCCAATTGTTTGAGAATCACTTGTGGCAAACAAAGGAAGAATAATAAGTAAAGGGACTACGGCAATGTCTTGAAACAACAATACACCGATTGCTAATTGCCCTCTGCGCTGATTAAGCTCACCACTTTCTTTAAGCAATTTAACGACTACCGCCGTTGAAGACAGCGCCATAATCGAACCAATAGTAAAGCTGGTAAGCAAACTGAAGTTTAAACAGTACAAAGTTATAATAAGCACTAAGCTTGTTACAATCACCTGCAGTGAACCTAAGCCAAATACAATATTGCGCATGGCCATTAACCGAGATATTGAAAACTCAAGCCCTAAGCTAAAAAGCAAAAATACAATACCAAGCTCTGCAACAAAGTCTATTTCGTGCGTATGTTCAAGCCATCCAACGCCATGACTGCCAGCTAAAACACCTGTTGCTAGGTACGCCAAAATTGGCGGCAAACCGATGCGCTTAAAAAACCACACAAAAATAACGGCAACGACAAGTAAGCCAAAAAATTGAGCATTAGTACTTTGCAAATTTGGCCTCCGGCTTCAATTAAACTAGGGGATGTAATTTAACTATAGCAAGCAATTGTTTTTAAGCTAATTTTAAAATATGGCACAAAAATCGCTTAATATTTGCAAAGCAACACTCTCGGGGGAGAATTTAATGGAAAATGTCCATATTTTGACGCAACGTGTCTCTGGTCGCGGCGACTTTTTGCCGTTTTCGGCTGAACACACACCAAATAATGAAACAACGGCAACACACGAGTTAGTCGCTGAACTTCAGACTAGTTTAGTTATTGAAGATGTATTGGCCATATACGCAAAATTTACAAGAAAGCTTTTAAACTTTACGGGATTGCAGTTTCAGTCAACGCTTGGCACTGCACAAACGTCTGAAAGCGATACTAATAGCACGCCCTATATTTTTGACTTAACGATTGGAAGAGAGCACTTAGGGCAACTTATATACTTTAGTAAATACCCTTTAGGCAAAGCAATTGAAAGTAAGTTACGCTCGCTTCACTCTGCGCTAGTGTACCCACTACGTAATGCAATGATGTATAGCCGCGTACTTAAATTGGCTACAAAAGACTCATTAACAGGTTTGAACAACCGTAGTCAATTTAATGACATTTTATCTCAAAAGCTCGAAAATTGTCGCCGCTATCAGCGCCCTTTCAGCTTAATGTTACTTGACCTAGATAATTTTAAGCAGGTAAATGACAAGTTTGGCCACAAAATTGGCGACGATACTCTTAAAGAATTTGCAACAGTATTAAATTCAAGTATACGCGCTACAGATACCGTATTTAGGTTCGGTGGCGATGAATTCGCAATACTAATAGAAGACCCTGAATTCAAAACTAATCAGGTTGTATCTGAACGTATAATGCAATTTGTAAAGCAATCTAGCTTAATGTCAAAGCATGAAGTTACGGTTAGTATTGGCTATACCTTAGCAATGAGTAATGACTGCGATATAGAAATCTTTTCTCGCGCAGATAAAGGCTTGTACAAAGCAAAAGCGTCTGGCAGAAACTGCGCTAAAGCATATTGATTATAAGGCTTTTTTAAAAGGCTTAGCTTCCCCCGCTAAGCCTTTTTTATGAAAACCCTTGCCCTATTGCTTAATAGACTTTGCAGGTAAAAATTTATAAATTGTCAGTGCCACACAAAAACCAAAAAAGTAACCACTCACTAAATTTATTAAGGCTGTGGCGGTATCAAGAGGCGTAAATAACACTAAAACGAGCGGTAAACTCACCCCTAATATAAAAAATATGCCGCCTTTTCCTAACCAATAGGCCATTAAAATAACCGCTGATATAGCACCGCCCAAAATAGCATACGCTAAAGTGACAATGTTCAAATCAAGCAATACATTAGCAACTATCGCTATTAGGGCTGTAAATAGTATGCCTAGTGGCGCTTTATTGACTAGCGATAATCCAACATGTGGCTGTTTACTCATTTATTTACACTCCCAATAAATACCATTTTCATCATAATGTTTTTCACTTATAAAATAGCCAACCACTTGTACTAGCTCGTCATTATAAAAAATAAGCGGCACTTGACTTCGAAGCCAAGGCGCTACTTTTGCGTCCTTAAACCAGTGCTTTACGCTGTTACTTCCGGGCTTTTTAAGAGGCTTTATACGAGCGCTGTTGCAATTAAACCTAACTGAAACCTGCTCATTGGCATGCGGCGCTCTTATTCCTGCACCACTTTGCTTTGTTAATACGCGGCCATCGTTGAGAGTGAGTTCATGAGTGATTAACTTATTATCATTCACAATGTTTTTTTGAGTTACAAAGTATAAATACCCTTGGTGGCGCCTAACCTGTCCATCAACTAAGTCAATTTGAATTTTAGCATCGGCCTGAGCGTTTATTGCCTGATTAATAATTTGTGATAACTGCTTTTGAGATGGCATTACTTGGGTAAATAAGCTAAGCCACGCACGAACCACATTTGTTATGCGCACGTCGCTATAATGAATTATTTGGCTAATACACAATGCTTGCTGGTCATTTAAACTTTGGCTTAAATCAATTTGAGTGTACTCATCAAGTAACGCTTGTTGTTGCTGCAATAACTCAATGCTGCGCCCAGCACACTGTTCAAAACCTTTAAACCGCTTAGCCAGTTCAGGCACTACACGTGCACGCAAAAAGTTACGATCAAAACGCTCATCGGTATTTGAGTCATCAGTAATGTGCGTAATATTAAACGTTGTGGCAAAGTGCTCTATATCACTGCGCGCAATGTTTAAAAGCGGCCTGTAGCATATTCGCCCGCTTTGTAGTTCACGCATTGCTTGCATTGCACCTAACCCTTTTAAGCCCGAGCCACGCTTTAAACGCAGTAAAAACGTTTCTATTTGGTCGTTTAAATGCTGGCCTAATAAAATAACACTTTGCGGTGCGCTTAGTTCATCAAGTGCTTTATAACGTGCCTCACGTGCCTGTGCTTCAAGGCTTGTTCGTGTTTGCCGGCTTATTGTTACCTGCGCGGTATTAAACGGTATATCTAGCTCAACGCATAGGTTTTGGCAAAAAGCCTGCCAGTCATTAGCGTATTCGCTTAAGCCATGATTAACGTATATTGCACTTACCTTTAGCTTTGGCATTTCTTGCTTAAGCACGTGCATTACATGTAACAATACAACTGAGTCGACCCCACCCGAAAGCGCCACAGTAAAATTAAACTGTTGTTGCTTAAAAAAGTGCTCTAGAGCGTGTTTAACGTGTTGATAAATGGCTGATGATTGCATGCAATACGCTATAAAATTTGTGTTAGAAGTATTTTAAAACAAAAAAGCCGCATAAGCGGCTTTTTTTAACATTTAATGTAATAGCTACTTTTATTAGCAGTAACCAAACGACATTAAACGTTTGTAACGTTGATCAAGCATGTCTTCAAGCGAAAGCGCTTGTAAGTCTGCTAAATCACGTTTTAAACGAGTTTTTAAGTTACGTGCCATCGCATCATAGTTACGGTGTGCACCACCTAAAGGCTCATCAACTAAGTTGTTGATTAAATCTAGCTCTTTAACGCGCTCAGCGGTTACGCCCATAGCCTCTGCAGCAAGTGGCGCTTTGTCTGCGCTTTTCCATAAAATAGAGGCACAGCCTTCTGGCGAAATTACCGAGTACGTGCTGTATTGCAACATATTAACTCTGTCACCAACACCAATCGCTAATGCACCACCTGAGCCGCCCTCACCAATAACCGTACAAATAGTTGGCACTTTAAGCGCCGCCATTACTTTAAGGTTACGTGCAATTGCTTCAGACTGACCACGCTCTTCAGCGCCAACACCAGGGTATGCACCTGGCGTATCGATAAAGGTCATTATTGGCATTTTAAAACGCTCAGCCATTTCCATTAAGCGAAGTGCTTTACGGTAGCCTTCTGGTTTTGGCATACCAAAGTTGCGTTTAATTTTTTCAGCTGTATCGCGGCCTTTTTGTTGGCCAATAACCATAACGGGTTCGCCATCTAAACGTGCAACACCACCTAAAATAGCCGGATCGTTAGCAAAAGTACGATCGCCTGCAAACTCGTCAAACTCCGTGAAAATGCGCTCGATATAATCTCGAGTATAAGGACGCAACGGATGACGCGCTAACTGCGATACTTGCCAAGCGCCTAAATTTGAGAATATTTCCTCTTTTTGCTTAGCACTTTTTTCTTTTAATTTGCTGACTTCCTCTTCTAGCTCAAGGTCTAATTCGCCAGCGCGGCTTATGCTTTGTAATTCTTCAATTTTTGCTTCTAATTCTGCAATCGGAAGCTCAAAATCAAGATAATTGAGGCTCATGCTCTAAACTACCTAATCAGTTAAATTCTAGTTCTACATCTTGTGCCGCCATGAGTGATAACTTGTGAATTAAGTCGTCGCTCGGCGTGACACACCATTCGATCCCTAGGGTTAATTGCGCCAACGCATCTGGGCGTTGGTAATAAACCTTGATCGGACACGTTCCCATTTTATAAGGTTCGAGTACTTTTTGTAATTTATCGAAGAAACCTGCCTCGATTTGCACCATGTTCAGCGTCATTTTAATCGCTTTAATACGTTTTTCACGCGCTTGAGCAATGGTGTTTATTTCTCTGGCGGTCATTGTAATGCCACCGGAGAAGTTATCAAAGCTGACCTGTCCAGATATTACCAAGATATTATTAACTTGAAGCATTTCTTGGTACATTTCAAACTGTTCCGGGAACAAGCGTACATCAATACGGGCGCTCTTGTCATCTAAAGTTATTAAGCCCCAACGGTTGCCTTTTTTATTAATTAAGGTCCGCGCTGAAATAACTAGACCAGCGGCAGTAGAGAGTACATCACGATTAGTTGGTTGTAAATCCACCAGCTTTCCGCTGGTGTAATACCTAAGCTCCTTGCGATACTGATTTATCGGATGCCCAGTTAAATAAAGGCCTAGGGTATCTTTTTCACCTTCAAGCCATTCATTGTCGGTCAGGCCCGTGGCCTTAATAAAGGCTTGCTCTACTTCGTCTGGCTCAGTAGCCAATAAACCAAATAAATCGCTTTGTCCAAGTTGCTCTGCCTTGTTGTGCTGATCGGCCGCGCGCATAGCGTCTTTTAAACTTGCCAGTAATGTTGCACGCCCTGCTTGGGTTTTCTCTGGCCCAAGCTTATCAAGTGCACCAGCATAAATTAATTTTTCGGTGACACGTTTATTTAGGCGTTTTAAGTCAACGCGAGCACAAAAATCAAATAAATCCTTAAACGGGCCGCCCTTTGCGCGCGCTTCTAAAATAGCGTCTACTGGCGCTTCACCTACACCTTTAATTGCGCCAATACCATACACAATTTCGCCTTGCAGGTTTACCGTAAACTTAAATTCACCGGCGTTTACATCGGGCGGTAATAAGGTAAGTTTCATGTTTTCACATTCATCTACCAAAATCACTATTTTGTCGGTGTTATCCATATCGGCCGACATTACCGCAGCCATAAACTCAGCTGGGTGGTGCGTTTTCATCCATAAGGTTTGGTACGAAACCAGTGCATACGCTGCTGAGTGAGATTTATTAAAACCATAACCTGCGAATTTTTCTACCAAGTCGAAGATTTTTATCGCCAGTTCGCCATCAATACCATTATTACGCGCGCCATCTTCAAACGTTGAACGCTGCTTTGCCATTTCTTCAGGTTTTTTCTTACCCATAGCACGGCGTAACATATCTGCACCACCCAGCGTATAACCTGCCAGTACCTGCGCTATTTGCATTACTTGTTCTTGATACAAAATAATGCCGTAAGTGGGATCGAGTATTGGTTTTAAGCTTTCGTGTTGGTACTGCGCATCTGGGTATGAAATTTCCTCTCTACCCAGTTTTCGGTCGATAAAGTTATCTACCATGCCTGATTGCAATGGACCTGGGCGGAACAAGGCTACTAATGCAATCATATCTTCAAAGCAATCGGGCTTAAGGCGGCGTACTAAATCTTTCATGCCGCGCGATTCTAGCTGAAACACCGCGGTTGTTTCGGCGCGCAGTAATAGCTCTATGCTTTTTTTATCATCCAGTGGAATAGTGTTTATATCAACAGGGTCTTTGCCCTCGCGCTGCATACGCACGTTGGTCATATCCACTGCCCACTGCAAAATGGTCAAGGTACGTAAACCCAAGAAATCGAACTTAACAAGGCCCGCGGTTTCTACGTCGTTTTTATCAAACTGTGTTACCGGAAATTTACCTTCATCGTCACAATAAAGTGCAGCAAAGTCGGTAATGGTGGTCGGCGATATTACAACACCACCGGCGTGTTTTCCGGCATTACGCGTACACCCTTCTAGGATGCGACACATATCGATTAAATCTTTTACCTCTGAGTCACCATCGTAGGCTTCTTGCAAACGCGGCTCTACTTCAAAGGCTTTGGCAAGGGTCATCCCCGGATCGCCTGGTATCAGTTTCGAAATACGATCAACAAAACCATAAGGATGACCAAGTACACGACCTACATCGCGTATTACCGCTTTTGCGGCCATAGTACCAAAAGTAATAATTTGTGATACCGCGTCACGCCCATACAATGCCGATACGTGATCAATTACTTCGTCACGTCTATCCATACAAAAATCGACGTCGAAATCGGGCATTGATACACGTTCAGGGTTCAAAAATCGCTCAAAAAGCAAGTCAAACTCAAGGGGATCCAAATCGGTAATTTTAAGTGCGTATGCTACTAATGAACCCGCACCCGAACCACGACCAGGTCCTACCGGTATATTGTTATCTTTACTCCACTGAATAAACTCCATTACGATTAAGAAGTAACCCGGAAAACCCATTTGGTTGATTACGCCAAGCTCTACGGCTAAACGCTCATCGTATTCAACACGTTTTACTTTTCTATCTTCTTCGTCAGGGAACAAAAACTGGAGTCGTTCTTCAAGGCCATCTTCTGACACTTTAACCAAAAACTCATCAATATTAAGAGAGCCTGTTGGATAATCTGGTAAAAAGTATTCGCCTAACTTTACAGTCACATTACAGCGTTTAGCTATTTCTACCGTATTTTGCAGTGCTTCAGGTATATCACTAAATAGCTCAGCCATTTGCTCAGGCGTTTTTAGGTATTGCTCTTCTGAGAAACGTTTTGGACGGCGTTTGTCATCAAGTGTGTAGCCATCAAATATAGCTACACGAATTTCGTGCGCTTCAAAATTTTCAGGTTTTAGAAATACCACTTCGTTGGTTGCAACAACGGGCAGCTGCTCTTTAGCTGCAAGCTCTACCGCCATGTGCAGGTAATCTTCTTCAAGCGGGCGGTTAGTTCGTACAAGCTCTAAATAGTAATGATCGCTAAAGTGCTGCTTATAAAAGCTAATTACGCTTTCTATAACGCCGGGATTATTTTTTAATAATGCTTTACCTAAATCACCGTCTTTTGCGCCCGAAAGAATAATTAATCCTTCTTTATGATTAGCTAACCATTCTCTGTCAATTACTGGACGATGAAATACATGACCACGCTGATACGCCTCAGAAATTAATAGCGTTACATTTTTATAACCCACATTATCTTTAGCTAAAATTGTAATGCGACATGGCTCATCCGGAAATTCAGGGCTGCGCAGCCAAAAGTCAGCACCCACAATCGGCTTTATACCCGCATTATGGGTAGCGCCATAAAAGCGTACTAATCCACAAAAGTTCATTTGATCGGTAATAGCAATCGCGGGCATTTCTAGCTCTTGCGCCTTAGCGACTATTGGCTTGGTTTTAGCTAAGCCATCAACCATCGAAAAGTCTGAGTGGACCCTTAAATGTACAAAATCAGGTGCTGCCATTATTTTGCCTCGCCTTTCGCTTGCATAAGTACACGCTGCACGGGTTTAAAACTTTTACGATGTTCATCTATTGCGCCGTACTGCTCAAGTGCTGCAAAGTGCGCTTTAGTTGGGTAACCTTTATGCCCTGCAAACCCGTATTGCGGGTGGCGTTTATCAAGTTCAAGCATTTCATCATCACGCGCTACTTTGGCTAAAATAGAGGCTGCTGATATTTCGGCAACCAGGCTATCGCCTTTAACAACCGCTTGAGCAGGCATAGTGAGTTTTGGTAAACGGTTACCATCTATAAATACAAACTCAGGCTGTGTGCTTAACCCTTCCACAGCGCGGCTCATAGCAAGCATGGTAGCGTGTAAAATGTTTAAGTCATCAATTTCTGATGGACTACAACGGCCATAGGCATAACATAATGCGTTTTCTTTTATCTCGGTGGCTAATGCTTGGCGCTTTTTGTCTGTTAATTTTTTAGAGTCGGCTAGACCCGCTATTGGTTTAGTTGGGTCAAGTATTACTGCTGCGGTAACAACATCGCCAACAAGCGGGCCTCGCCCTACTTCATCAACACCGGCAATTAAGGTTACATTGGGTCGTTCAATTTGCATGTATTAACTCCGCTACGGCATTGGCTGCTTGCTCGCTGGCATTTAATCTAATGTTTTCATGAATTTCTAAAAAACGTGCTTTTAATTGTCTATTGTCTGTTTCTAGCATTGGGGTAAGTGCTTGAGTTAAGTTTTTAACATTACAGTCGCTTTGTAAAAATTCAGGCACTAATTCTTCATCGGCCAATAAATTTGGCAACGAAAAATATTTAATGTTAAAGGTAAACAGGGTTTTAAAAATCCAGTAGCTTAATGGTTTTATTTTATACCCAACAACCATTGGCTTTTTATACAGCATGCCTTCGAGTGTGGCTGTGCCAGACGCAAGTAAAATGACATCTGCCGCTTGCATTGCTAATTTAGATTGCCCATCTAGCAAGCTAATATTAAGACTAGGCGCTGTAGCATTTAAAATATCAGTAAACTGCGCTTTGCGCTTTTCGTTTACCAGTGGAACCACAATTTTAAGGTCTGGGTTTTGAGCTTGAAGTTGCTGCGCTGTTTTTATATAGGTTTCACTCAGTAAGCCCACTTCAGAGCCTCGGCTACCTGGCAATAATGCCAGTACTTTGTCATCAAGACTTAAGCCTAGTTTTGCACGTGCTTGGCTATCGTCGTGCTCAAGCGCTATATCGTCTGCTAATGTGTGCCCTACAAACGTACACGGTACTTGATGCTTGTCGTAAAATTCTTTTTCAAACGGCAATAGTGCAAGTACTAAGTTAGTAGCTGCGCTAATAGTATGAATACGTTTTTCTCGCCATGCCCAAACTGAAGGGCTTACGTATTGAACTGTTTTAATGCCTGCATCTTTTAAAGGTTTTTCAACGCGAAGATTAAAATCAGGGGCGTCTATTCCAATAAATACATCGGGTGGGTTATCTATAAAATGTTGAACCAATTGTTTACGAATTTTCAGTAAACGCGGTAAACGCCCGAGTACTTCAACCAAGCCCATTACAGACAGCTCATCCATATCGTATAGAGTTTTACAACCTTGAGCTTGCATTTTTGGTCCTGCAATCCCCTCAAAAGTGGCATCTGGAAAATGTACTTTTAATGCTTTTATTAGGCCTTCGCCTAAAATATCGCCCGACAGTTCGCCTGCCACTATACCTATTCGTAGTTGTTTTTTTTCTTTCGTCATTTGCTTTTTAGTTCATATTTTAATCGGGCGTCATGAGTTTAGTTTACCGCGTTTTGGTATGTGTTTAAACGCTTTAAATAACTCGTTTTTTAACTGTAAATATAATCTCTATTGTTGTTTATTTTTAATACTGATGTAGCATATAAATTATATATTAAGTTTTACTAATATATATTGACAAGTATTGTGCAATTGTGAATAATATTGCAAACTTTCAGTAATTACTGAAAGTTCATTCAATCATTAACTCTGCCAATAACTCATTGCCCAGTTAATCCGTCACATTCAAGGAGCATAAAATGATAGATGAAACCTTTGTGGATCTATCGCGACTACAGTTTGCTGTTACCGCACTCTTTCACTTCATATTTGTACCGTTAACAATAGGTATGACTTGGATCTTAGTTATTATGGAATCAGTTTATGTTATGACTGGTCGCGAAATTTATCGTGATATGACTAAGTTTTGGGGTAAGTTATTTGGTATTAACTTTGCCATTGGTGTTGCCACAGGCCTCACTATGGAGTTTGAATTTGGCACTAACTGGTCTTACTACTCACATTATGTGGGTGATGTATTTGGTGCCCCTCTGGCTATTGAAGGGTTAATGGCATTCTTTTTAGAATCAACCTTTGTGGGTATGTTCTTCTTAGGATGGGATAGACTTTCTAAACGTCAACATTTAGGCGCTACCTTTTTAATGGCACTGGGTACAAACTTATCAGCATTATGGATATTAATTGCTAATGGTTGGATGCAAAACCCAGTAGGTGCTGAATTTAACTACCAAACTATGCGAATGGAAATGACCAGCTTTGCAGAGCTGGTATTTAACCCTGTTGCACAGGTTAAGTTTATTCACACGGTATCTGCAGGTTATGTCGCCGCGTCTATGTTTGTTTTAGGTATAAGTAGTTGGTACATACTAAAAGGTCGCGATTTAGCATTTGCCAAACGTTCATTTTCAGTGGCTTCAGGGTTTGGTTTAGCCTCAATTTTATGTGTTATTTTACTTGGTGATGAATCAGGCTATGAAGTAGGCGAAATTCAAAAAGTAAAATTAGCAACTATTGAAGCCGAGTGGCACACAGAAGAAGCGCCCGCTGCGTTTACTGCATTTGGTTTTCCTGACTCTGAAGAGCAAGTAACCCATGCCGCTGTAAAAATACCCTATGCACTGGGCATTATTGCTACACGCTCACTTGACGAAAAAGTTACGGGTATTTCTGATTTAGAGAAGAAGCATGAAATACGTATTCGTAACGGCATGATTGCCTATGGTTATCTCACTAAACTAAGAAACGGCGAAGATACGCCTGAAAAAATTGCTAAATTTGACGCAGTAAAAGATGACTTAGGCTACGGTTTATTGCTTAAACGATATACATCTGATGTTGTTGACGCCACAGAAGAGCAAATTCAAAAAGCAGTGAAAGATTCATTCCCAAAAGTAGGCCCTATGTTTTGGTCGTTTAGGATTATGGTTGCCTGTGGTGTCGCTATGCTTGCTGTGTTTGTATTAGCATTTTACTACAATGCACACCGTATTATTGAGCAAAAACGCTGGTTACTTTGGGCTACAGTGTTAAGTATTCCATTGCCATGGATTGCGATTGAATTTGGCTGGATCGTTGCAGAATATGGTCGCCAACCTTGGGCTATTTCTGAAATACTACCGACTTTTTTAGCAACGTCGTCATTAACGGTCAATGACATTTTAATTAGCTTAACGGGCTTCATCATTTTTTACACTGGCCTTGCCATTGTTGAAGGCTGGTTAATGATTCACTTTATTAAAAAAGGCCCTAGCTCATTACATACTGGTAAATACCATTTTGAGCTGCCAAACAACACACAAGCAAAAGGAGAATAATCATGATTTTTGATTATGAAACATTAAAAATGTTGTGGTGGTTGATCATTGGTGTCCTTTTAATCGGCTTTGCAATTACCGATGGTATGGATATGGGGGTTGCTATGCTCCTTCGCCTAGTTGGTAAAACAGATTTAGAACGACGCACTGTAATTAATACAATTGGCGCACACTGGGATGGTAACCAAGTTTGGTTTATCACCGCAGGCGGAGCATTATTTGCGGCTTGGCCAATGGTGTATGCAGCCGCTTTTTCGGGGTTTTACTTTGCCATGATGCTGGTGCTATTTGCACTCTTTTTTAGACCTCTTGGTTTTGATTACCGCTCTAAAATTGATTCTAAGCGCTGGCGTAATAACTGGGATTGGGGATTATTTGCAGGTAGCGCAATACCGGCTTTAGTATTTGGTGTAGCATTTGGTAACTTGTTTTTAGGTGTACCATTCAATATTGATAATTTATTACGTGTAAGTTACCAAGGTTCGTTTTTTGGCTTGTTAACCCCATTTGCACTCCTCGCTGGTTTAATTAGTATAGCTATGCTTATTGCACATGCAGGTATGTGGTTACAACTTCGCACAGCAGATGCGGTTGCAGAACGCTCTGGCCAATACGGACGTTATGCATTGATTGCATTTATTGTTTTATTTGCCGCGGCTGGAGTTTGGGTGGCTAATTTGAATGGCTACCAAATTGTGTCTATGGGCGATACTCAAGGCCATGCTGATCCGCTCGCTAAAGTAGTTACCACAGCAAAAGGCGCTTGGCTAAATAATTACACTGAGCGTGCATGGACAGTAACCTTTCCTGTTCTAGCGTTTGCTATGGCATTGAGTGCATTAGTATTTTCAAAGCTCAATAAACCAGCGTTAGGGCTTATTTCGACTGCACTTATGTTAGTAGGTGTCATTATGACGGCGGGCGTTTCATTATTTCCATTTATTATGCCATCAATTAACAACCCCAATATTAGCTTAACAATTTGGGATGCCGTTTCGAGCCATAAAACGCTTAACATTATGCTTGTAGCCGTGGCCATTTTTGTACCATTAATTTTAGCCTACACCACGTGGTGTTATGTAAAAATGTGGCGCAGAGTAACCGTAGAAGAAATTGAAACTAACACTCACGGCAGCTACTAAGGAGACTGAACTATGTGGTATTTTGCTTGGATTTTAGGTGTACTTTTAGCCTGTACCTTAGGGGTAATAAATGTAATGTGGTACGAATTTCATCAAAATAAAAACAGCATTGCTGATGATGAACAACCGATGCATGATTTATTGAACGAGGCTAACTCGACCAACAATGACGACTAACCCCCGACCAAATCGCGCGCAGCAACAAACACTGCGCGCTTTTTTAAAAACACAAAGTAAACCCGCCTCATTATGGTTAAAGCTCAGTATTGCACTGGGTACTTTTAATGCTATTTTAATGATTGCCGGAGCATATTTACTTGCTCAGGCTATTCATAACGTAATGTTTGAAGGTAGTAGCTTAAGTGAAGTCACTCACTTACTGTGGCCATTAGCAGGTATTGTTTTGCTTCGCGCTATTTTTTTAGCGCTAAGTGAAAGGCTAAGTGCTTTTGCTGCCCTTAAAATAAAGTCGGCTATGCGCCAAACACTGTTAACTAAATTAAGCTTGCTGGGCCCTAGTTATATTGAGCAACACGGTCAAGGTGCAACCTTAAATACATTGCACAATGGTGTAGAAGAACTTCACGACTATTACGCTAAATACCTGCCTGATGTTGCTTACAGTGCTCTTATTCCACTAGCAATCTTGGTTGTTATTTTTCCGACCGATTATAAAGCGGGATTAATATTTTTATTAACAGCTCCGCTTATCCCTTTTTTTATGATTTTAGTTGGATCAAAAGCAGAAGCGTTAAATCAAAAGCGTTGGCAACAACTTGCTGTTCTTGGCAATTACTTTTTTGACAGAGTGCAGGGGTTAACCCAGTTAAAACTATTTAATGCCACGCAAACCGAATTAAAACAAATAGCTAAAATTTCTGATGACTTTAGGCATACCACGCTAGGCGTGTTAAAAATTGCGTTTTTATCGTCTTTTGCCTTAGAGTTTTTAGCTACAATCAGTGTGGCTTTAGTGGCTGTAATTATTGGTTTTAGGCTTTTTTTTGGCACACTTGATTTTTCTACTGGCTTTGTTGTGCTGCTTTTAGCTCCCGAGTTTTATTTACCGCTTCGTCAATTAGGAAGCCATTATCATGCTCGCTTGCAAGGTATTAGCGCCGCTGCTGACATGGTGACTATTTTAAATGCCCCCTTACCCTATCAAGATACTGAACTAGTTAACAATACAACCGAATACACCACGTCTGATACTATTGATTCAATAAACATCAAAAACTTAACCTACATTTACTCTGACAGTAACGAAGGCATACACAATGTCACCTTAAGCCTACCAAAAAAAGGCTTGGTGGCAGTTGTGGGTAACAGTGGCTCAGGGAAAAGTACTTTATTTGATTGCCTGCTGGGTTTTCACCCCAAAGTAATACCTTGTATTTATATTAACGGATTGCCATTAGCAGCAAACGATATCACCCAACTACAGAATCAAGTTGCGTGGATACCACAAAATCCAACACTATTTTTCGATAGCATTGGCGCTAATATAAAATTAGCCAAACCAGACGCATCACAGCAAGAGCTAGAGCAAGCAGCGCAACAAGCAGGCGCCCTTGAGTTTATAAATACCCTACCCTCTGGGTTTGATACGTTAATAGGAGAGCAAGGTGAAGGACTCTCTGGAGGGCAAAAGCAACGTATTGCACTTGCTCGGGCATTTTTAAAAAACGCCCCTATATTAATGCTTGATGAGCCAACAGCCCACCTTGATAGCCAAACAGAGCAACACATTCAACACGCCATTAATATGTACGCTAAAAACAATTTAGTACTGGTAATCGCACACAGATTAAACACTGTAAAACACGCCGACAATATTATTGTAATGGACCAGGGTAAGGTCACTGAGCAAGGTAGCTTTGAAAAACTAAGCACTCACCATGGCGTGTTTTATAATTTGCTAAATGCCGCTAAGCAAGGAGGTTCCGATGAATAACTTTATTAGATTGATAAAGCTCTGCCGCCCTCATTATAAAGCCATGCTACTGGGTACGCTGTTAGCAACAATTACGGTGCTTGCGAACGTTGGCTTACTGGCTATTTCAGGCTGGTTTTTAGCATCTATGGCAGCTGCAGGTATTGCTGGCGTGCAAATGAACTATTTTACACCCGCTGGCACAATACGTTTTTTAGCTATCGTAAGAACGGCTTCTCGTTATGCTGAGCGCTTAGTTACTCATAATGCGACTTTTTTATTGTTGAGTGAAATTCGCGTAAATATGTTTGCAACACTCAGTAAGCTCAACAATGTTGATTTAGCCATGAGCCGCAGCGCTGATTTACTGAATCGACTACAGAACGATGTTGACGCACTCGATAAATTTTATTTGAACGTGTTAATGCCCATGATGGTTGCTTTGTTAAGCGTGCCAATCATTTTGCTTTTCATGTCTGCTTATAATGCAAATGTAGCACTCATTTGCTTTATGGGAATTTTATTAATTGGCGTTGTCATACCTGCGCTTTTAAGTGCTTCACTTACAAAAAATAGTCACAAAGAAACACACCTTAGTGCACAGTTACGGGCCGAATTATCAGATACCTTAACAGGCCTCAGAGAGCTTAGTATTTATCAAGCCCGTACTGAGCAGTTAAATAAATGCGATAGATTAAACGAGCAGTACAACCAACAATTATTTGTTCGTCATAAGGCGTTAGCAAATGCAGATGGACTGACTCTACTAATAGTACAAATGGCCATGTTAGCTAGCATAGTGACGATAGCCCCATTGGTTTATACTAATTCCATGGTTAACGTAGAACTTGCCATGTTAACGCTTTTTGTATTAGCAAGCTTTGAAAGCGTATTACTACTGCCCAATGCATTTATAGAGCTGCCTAATGTACTAAAAGCCGCAGAGCGGTTATTTACCCTCCAAGATAAAGCATCTGATCAGAGCAATAATTGTAGCGCTTTAATTGATACTCAGTTTGATAAAAATAATATTGCGCTAACGCTTAATAACATTAGCTATAAATACGATGAGCATAACGCATTAAATAATGTCAGTTTTATGCTTAAATCGCGGCAAAAAGTAGCCATTGTAGGTCGAAGCGGGAGCGGTAAAACCACCTTAGTTAATTTGCTAACCGGTTTATGGCCACTTCAGCAAGGTAGTATTACATTAGGTGACCACAATAACGCGCAAGACCTTCACTCACTTAGCAGTGACAGCCGCGCAAACGTTATAAATATATTAGCGCAGCAACATCATATTTTTGATGGCACATTAAGTGAAAACTTGCGCTATGCAAAGCCAAGCGCTACAAAAGAAGAAATGCTTGAAGCCATTAACCTTGCACAGCTAGAGCCTTGGTTTAATGAGCTACAAGAGGGTCTAAAAATACGTTTAGGGACAGGCGGCAGAAGCGTATCCCAAGGGCAATCAAGGCGTATAGCGATTGCGCAGGCTTTATTACAAAACCCCGCTATTTTAGTACTTGATGAACCCACAGAAGGGCTAGATAACCAATCTAAGCAAACCGTAATGAACGCCATTATGCACGTAATGAGTGACGCAAGCGTACTTACAATTACCCACGACCCTGCTCTTCTAGCGCAAATGGATAACATTATTTGGCTAGAAAATGGCAAACTTGTAGCGCAAGGTAGCCACAAAGAGCTTAGCGAAAAACATCAGGAATATGTGTCGCTAACCACCCGTTTTTAATACGCTGATTGAGACATCAATAACGCCGACTTTAGGGTCGGCTATTTTTTTAAACATACCTAACGATAAATCAATAACACGCCCTCTAACGTACGGGCCCCTATCATTTATTCTTACGATTACCGATTTATTGTTAGCTAAGTTAGTTACCTTTACCTTAGTACCAAAATCAAACTCTAAATGTGCAGCAGTGGCAGCGTTTTGATTAAAGGTTTCGCCATTTGCCGTTGTGCGGCCATGATATTTATTAGCGTAATAAGAAGCTTTCCCTAACTGAGTACGCTCACCATTAGCTGTGGTAACGACAGGTTGGCTACTACACGCAGCCAAGATAGACAAAAAACTGAGGGGTAAAATTAACTTCGTAAGAGACATAGCTGTGCTTTAAATATAGTAAATTTGCGCAAAGGTTAACCTTGCCTCGCTGAGTGCATACTGAATTAAAATATTTTAAAGGCAATAAAAAACCACCGTCGATTTCTCTAAGGTGGTTTATTTAAAAACAAAAAGTGCTTATCTTACGATCCCGCGCTCAGAGCTTTTAACAAAATCTATCATAGTTTGTACTGCAGGGTATTTAGCCGCATCTTCACTTAGTGATTCAATTGCTTCATCAACACCTAAACTCTTACGATAAAACGCTTTATACGCTCGGCGAACGGCCATTATTTCATCGCTTTCAAAGCCTCGGCGTTTCATGCCTTCTTTATTGATTGCAGCAGGACCTGCTGGCATACCAATCGTGGTCACAAATGGTGGAACATCTTTGTTAACGCCAGAGTACATGCCAATAAACGCATGTGCCCCTATTTTACAAAATTGATGAACCCCTGAATTACCACCTAAGATAACCCAATCAGCAACATGAACATGGCCTGCAACACTGGCATTATTAGCAAAAATTACGTTATCGCCTATCACTGCATCATGTGCCACGTGGGTATAAGCCATAAATAAGTTATTACTACCAATTTTTGTTACGCCTTGGTCTTGAATGGTACCACGGTGAATGGTTGCACACTCACGGATAACATTATTGTCACCAATGATTAACGTAGTGGGTTCGTTGTTGTATTTTTTGTCTTGGCAAGCTTCACCGACAGACGCAAATTGAAAAATATGATTTCCAGAACCAATGGTAGACGGTCCTTTAACAACAACGTGAGATTCAATAATACAGTTATCACCGATAACAACATCATTGCCTATATAACTATATGGACCAACTGAGACATTGTTGCCTAGTTTAGCGCCAGGTTCGATTATTGCTGTAGAATGGATCACTATTAAAACTCTCTTCTCGCACACATAATTTCGGCACTACATACTACTTTGCCGTCAACTTTAGCTTCAGCAGCAAACTTCCATATATTGCGGCGCTCTTTTAAAAACTCTACATGCAAATGCAATGTATCACCAGGCACAACCGGTTGCTTAAAACGAGCGTTGTCTACTGCTGCAAATAAGTAAAGCTCGTCTTCGCTGCGATTTTCAACTGTTTTAAAACCAAGAAGACCTGTAGCTTGTGCCATAGCTTCTAATATTAGCACACCAGGGAAAATAGGCTGGTTTGGAAAATGGCCAGTAAAAATAGGCTCGTTTATAGATACATTTTTAATGGCATGCAATGTCTTACCCGGAGTAAAATCAATAACACGATCAATTAAAAGCATCGGGTAACGGTGTGGTAATAAAGCTAAGATTTCTTGAATATCAAGGCTATTTAATTCGTTTGCCAAAATAGCATCCTTTTATGTGTTCAACGTTTATGACTTAGCCAGTGCTTCAAGCGCTTTCAAACGAGACTTCATGTCTGATAGATTACGCAAGTGAGCAATTGATTTACGCCATTCTTTGTTAGTTGTATGGGGCATACCTGATGAATAAATACCGGGTTCGGTGATTGATTTTGTCACCATGCTCATACCCGTAATTATAACACCATCACATACTGACATGTGACCATTAATTGCAGTCATACCACCAATTTGGCAGTTTTTACCTATGGTAACACTACCTGCAAGAACAGAGCAGCCAGCAATTGCTGTGCCCGAGTTAACTTCAACGTTGTGTGCTATTTGACATTGATTATCAATAATCACATTGCTATGAATAATCGTATTATCAAGTGCACCACGGTCAATTGTAGTGCTGGCGCCTATTTCTACTTTATCGCCTATGATCACAGAGCCTAGCTGAGGAATTTTAAGCCACTGCCCACGCTCATTTGCATAACCGAACCCATCGCTACCAACAACACTATTTGCCTGGAACAAACAATCCGATCCAATTTCAACGTCATGGTAAATAGTCACACTAGGCCAAAGCTTTGTCCCGGCACCTATTTTAACACGTTCTCCGATAAAACTGTTCGGACCAATTTGCGCGTTATCACCAACAACTGCACCAGCCTCTATAACAGCATTAGCGCCTATAGCAGCACTTTTACTTATATTTGCACTAGGGTGAATTGTTGCACTTGGATGAATACCCAAAGAGGCAGAACGTGGTGTTGTATCCATAAATTGCGCAAGCTTTGCGTAACTGACATACGGATTTGAAACAATCACTTTATTACCATTAAAATGCGCGGCATCTGCTTGGTTAACGATAACAGCACTGGCTTGAGTGGCTTCAAGTTGAACACGATATTTTGAGTTCGCTAAAAATGCAATATGCCCAGTACGGGCATTTGCAAGTGTCGCTATTTTTGTTATTTCTAAAGCGCCATCACCCTGAAGTTCGGCGCCTAGAAGTTCCGCAATTTGCGAAAGCGTATAATTTTGCATAGAGTGATTATTTCTTGCTAACAGCTGTTACTACTTTAGATGAAAGGTCTGTAACTTCTTTAGGGTTAAAATAAATTGTTGTGTCTTTTACTTTAACTTCATCAAAGTCACCGTCTTTAGCAATCTCTTCAATTGTTTTAATAATTAAGCCCTGAACTTTTGCAAGCTCTTGGTTTTGGCGAGCTTTGATTTCTTGCTCTAAAGGACGACCTACTTCAGCAAGGTTTTTTTGCATACCTTGAATTTTATCACGTAGTGCATCTTTTTGAGCTTGGCTCATCGTTGTGCTCTCACGCTTAAACTTCTCAGCTTCAAAGCGAATATCACCTTGTAACTTTTCAAGCTCTTGGCGACGCTCAGCAAATTCGCTTTGTAGTGACTGCTCAATTTTAGCCATTTGAGGAATTTGCTTGTAGATTTCTTGCATATCTACAACACCTACTTTGTGCGCAAGAGCGCTAGCAGAAGTACCCATCATTAACGTTGCTAAAACAGCCACTGCCGTTGATTTAAATAATTTAGTCATAAAAAACTCCTTTAGAAAGTGTTACTAATATTAAAACTGATGGTCTTCGTATCGTCATCTTCTTCTTTTTGCAATGGATACGCAAAACTAATCAGCATTGGACCCATTGGAGAGATCCACTGTAATGATAAACCGGTCGATACTCTAAAACGCATAGGATCTGAATAATCATCCAGCTTATTGCGTTGGTCTACGAGTAAGTTTTGATAACGGTCTACGCTAAACTCGGTGTCCCATACGTTCGCAGCATCAACAAAGAAACTGGTACGCACTGAACTTGTGTTTTCTTCATCTAAAAACGGCGTAGGAACGATTAACTCCATACCCGCCACCGCTTTGGCGTTACCACCAATTCGACCTTGTGGTATTAACTGGTCAAACTCCGACGCACTATTGATAGGACCAGAGGTAGAACCATCTGGGTTTAGTGTCCCAGGAATCGTCGTTGCAATACGTGACACAGCCTGTGGCAATATTGTATTACGGTCAAAGCCACGTAGTTCCATTTCCGTAATGCGGAAGAACTCTTGGAATGGAAGCGTTTGATCGTATCCATTCGTTGACCCATAACCATTACCATAACCAAGCGCCGCACGAGCTGAGAATACCCAGCGATGATCGTTAGATATTGGCCAGTAAAAGCGTGAATCGTAATTAAGCTTGAAGTAAGTTAAATCTGAGTTTGGTGTAGTTCCCGTTAAATTTAACGTTTGGCGTGAACCCGCTGTAGGGAATAAACCACGGTTAACCGTTATACGTGACCAACCAACACTTAATTCATATTTGGTAAAGTCAAAGCCTGCATCAGGGTTTTCAGGGTCAAAAAATGTCTCACGTAATACACGCGTTTGCTCGTACTCGGCAATATCTGAAAGCTCTTCTTTTATCCAACGAACACCAAAATTAACCCGGTTGATTGCATCAATCGGAAAACCAATATTTGTACCTAAACCATAACTTTTTGATTTGTAATCTACAAGACTAAACTTACTTGCGTCGTAGTTTCGGTAAAAAATACTGCTGCCTTGTGAAACACCATCTGGTGTAAAATAAGGGTCGGTATACGATAAACTGACACTTTCAGAGCCAGTAGAAGTATTTAAATTTAAACCAATTTGGTTGCCTGTTCCTAAGAAGTTAGATTCAGTCACACCAATATTAAACTGTAGACCTAGGTATGAACCATAAGCAAGGCCCGCATTAAAGCTACCGGCAGATTGTTCTTTTACTGTGAAATCTACGTCAACTTGGTCGTCTACACCTGGCACGGGGACTACGTTAAAATCAACAGTTTCCATATAAGGTAAACGTTGAATTTGTAGCTTTGAACGCTCAAGGTTTTGGTTTGATAACCATGCACCTTCTAGCTGCGTCATTTCGCGGCGCAATACTTCGTCAGCGGTGTTTTGGTTACCACCAACAATTATACGACGAACATAAACACGCTTACCTGGGTTAACAGATAAAGTTAACTGAACTTCTTGCTTTTCGTCATCAATTTCAGGAATTGTGCGCACTTCAGCATTTGCATAACCAAAACGTGCTAAATAACTTTTAATGAACTCTTCTGAAGATGTTACAACAGAACCATTGTAAAGCTCACCAGCTCTGAGTGGGATAACGCTTTTAATTAAATCTTCACGACCGAGTAAGTCACCAATAAAATCAAAGCCTTTAACCTTGTATTTAACGCCTTCGGTAAGGTTGGCCGTAACATATACAGATTCACGCTCTGGGCTTACCGATACCTGCGTCGAATCAATATTAAAACGTAAGTACCCACGGTCTAAATAAAAGCTGCGGATTTTTTCTAAATCACCTTCAATGGTTTGTTTTTGGTAGCGATCGCTACCCATAAATTGCCACCAAGGTAAATCTTGCTGAGACTCAGCAAGTTTTAATAATTCTTCGTTAGAAAAAAGCTCGTTACCCACTAAGTTAATTTGGCGGATAGACGCGGCATCACCTTCATCAAACTCCAATTTAAGTTTTACGCGGTTACGTGGCAATTTAGTAACGCTGATATCAACCGTTGCATTGTATTTACCAATACTATGGAAAAACTCTACTAAGCCTTTTTCAATATTATCAATTACGGTTTTATCTAATGGTTCGCCTTGGCGAATATCTTGTTGATCAAGCGACTCGTTAAGTTGCTCATCTTTGATATCTTTATTGCCTTCAAACTCAATAAAGCTAATTGTTGGGCGCTCTGTTACTTTAAAAATAACGTTGTTGCCATCACGTAATGCTTTGATGTTGTCGAAGTGACCAGAACGATAAAGTGACTTTATTGTTTTTGAAATTGTGTAGTCATCTACATTATCGCCTACGTTAATAGGAATATGAGTCAATGCAGCACCAAGTGCTACGCGTTGTAAGCCTTCAACTTTCAAGTCTTCAACAATAAAGGAAGTTTGGCCTAGGGCGGCAAAGCTTGCACCCAATAAACTTGAAACTGCCAAATGTTTTTTTATAGCCATTTTATTATCTTTATCCTTTACAACTGTATTACCGCTTAACACCTAAAATACGGGTGCGTTACAATCGTGTTCTAATTAGTAAATGTTGCGCTGTAATTACAAACGCGATACATCATTGAACAAAGCGAAACATGTTAGAAAAATGAGTAGCAACGCTCCCACTTTAAAACCAAATTCTTGCGTCTTTTCAGAGACCGGCTTTTTACGAAAAAGTTCAATTATGTAATACATTAAGTGTCCACCATCAAGCACTGGCAGAGGTAATAAATTAAATACGCCCAAGTTAACGCTTATCAGGGCTAAAAAGCTTAAAAAAGCAACTAAACCATAGCTTACGCTAGTCCCCGCTCCCACTGCAATACCAACAGGACCACTTAAGTTTTTAACCGAAACCTGACCTGTAATTAAATTACCAATCATGTCAAAGCTCAGCGTAATCAACCGCCAAGTTTCTGTTGTACCACGAACAATACTATCAAGTGGTCCAAAACTTCGGGATTGTACGTACCCCTCTGGCCATTGCTGAACAACAGGTGCTACACCTAAAAAACCTTGTTCTATACCATTGTTGCCAACACGCCCTTGTGGGGTCACTGTTATGCTTTTTATACTATCTTGTCTTTTTACACTAAATTGTAAAGATTTGTTAGCCGATTGCGTAATTACATTAACTAATTGCGGCCAATTGCTTATAGTTTCACCGTTTACAGCCAAAATAGTATCGTTAACTTGCAAATTTGCTTGTTCCGCTGCTGAGTTTTTAGTCACCGCCGCAACCGTTAATGTGGCTTGTGGCCTAAAGGGTACAATACCCAAAGAGGTTAGTGGAGGAACATCTTGTTGGTCGAGCTTCCAACCATCAATATTGAGCGTTTTGACTCGTGTTTGTAAGTTTTCATCGCGAACTGTAATCTCTACGCGCTCTTCACCTAATCGCGACATAAAAGCAAACGTCGCGTCTTGCCACGTGGTTATATTATCATCACCAATTTTAATAATGTGCTGGCTTGGCATCAGCCCGGCTTGCTCTGCTCGGCTCCCTTCAGTAATGCTGCCTACGACTGGTTTTACCGATTGCACACCCACCATGTACATCACCGCTAACGCAAAAATGGCAAACAAAAAATTTGCCATAGGCCCAGCTGCAACAATGGCAATACGTGCTTGTACTGACTTTGAGTTAAACGATAAATGTCGCTGATTTGGTGGAACATCGTCCACACGCTCATCAAGCATTTTGACATATCCACCTAGTGGAATAGCTGCTATGACATATTCTGTATTGTATTTATCGTGCCATTTAATTAAGGGCTTACCAAAACCAATAGAAAAGCGTAACACCTTAACACCCGCCTTTCGTGCTACCCAAAAATGGCCATACTCATGCACAGTAACTAAAATACCTAATGCCAAAATAAATGAGCCAAGATTCCAAATAAAATCAAACATACTAATGAGCCACTTTATTTATAAACTGAGTTGCGCTGAGACGTGCAAGCTCATCGCATTGCAATATTTCATCTAAACTCTGTACGTTGGTGTATTGAGCCGACTCTAAGGTTTGCGCATTAATTTTATAAATATCTGTAAAACCAATTTTACCTTTTAAAAATGCAGCAACAGCTATCTCATTTGCAGCATTAACGGTCGTTGTTGCCCCCTGCCCCGCCGAACATGCATCAATCGCAAGTTGCAAATTAGGGTAACGGGTAAAATCAGGTTTGGTGAACGAAAAATCACAAATATCAGAAAAATTAAGCGGTTTAACACCTGCGTCAATTCGTTTTGGGAACGCTAATGCATGAGCAATAGGCGTACGCATATCAGGATTACCCATTTGCGCTAAAATTGAGCCATCATGATACTGAACCATCGAGTGAATAATGCTTTGAGGATGAATAACAACGTCAATATCATCGCTATTACAGTTAAATAGCCACTTGGCTTCAATAAACTCAAGGCCTTTGTTCATCATAGTTGCGGAATCTACTGAGATTTTTTGACCCATAGACCAATTAGGATGAGCTACCGCTTCACTAACGGTTACATCTTTTAAGGTACTTATATCACGCGTTAAAAATGGACCGCCTGAACCGGTAAGTAAGATTTTACTGACACCATTATCTTGCAGGTTTTTATCGCTTTGAGCATTTTGTAGTGAGTGAGGTAGACACTGAAAAATAGCGTTATGTTCGCTGTCGATTGGCAGTAACGTTGCTTTGTGCTTTTTAACTTTATCAATGAACAATTGGCCCGACATAACCAGCGATTCTTTATTCGCAAGCAACACTTTTTTACCTGCTTCAACCGCACTGAGTGTAGGTAACAAGCCTGCGGCTCCAACAATGGCAGACATAACTATATCTACATCAGGGTGCGCACATAAATCACTCATTGCCTGTTGTGAATGCATAATCAGAGTTTGGCACGCTGTACCCTTTAAATGCAATGACAGTTCTTCTGCTGCACTTTGTGTTGCCATGACAGCATAAAGGGGTGAATGCTTAATGCAAAGCTCAGCCATTTTTTTTGCATTTTGACCCGCTGTTAAAGCAAATACATCAAACAAATCACTGTTTTTTGCTACAACATCAAGTGTACTTAAACCAATTGACCCCGTAGCACCTAAAATAACTAGCTGCTGCTTATGACTCATAAACTTAAAGTCCATGCATAACACATTACAAACATAGGTGCGGCTGCTGTTAAGCTGTCAATGCGATCTAAAATACCGCCATGCCCAGGTAAGCATTTGCCACTGTCTTTAAGGCCTGCTTCGCGTTTAAACATACTTTCAAGTAAATCGCCAATTGCTGAAAATAGCGCTATAAATGCCGTCATAATGGCGTAAATCGGCCATACGGCTAAATCCACGTCGGTAAAGTGACAAAACGCCATAACAAATAATACTGATGCAACAATACCACCGGCAAGGCCTTCAATTGTTTTATTTGGACTTACTTTTGGCATAAGCTTGTGTTTACCAAAACTTTTACCTGTAAAATACGCACCAATATCAGCGCTCCATACAATACCTAATACAACCAAAATCAGCATAGAGCCAAAGTGAGTAGATTCAAGGTATTGCGCACTACGAAGCGTATTGAGCGCAAGCCATAACGGCACTAAAGTCAGAAGCCCTGCAATGCCACGCATTACTAGCCCTTCATTCCACGCTTTTGCCATGGCTGGATAACGCCATACTAAGTAACTAGCAACAATCCACCATGCAAACGCCAAAGTAAATAAATAATTAGCATCGCCCACTAGCTGACCATTTTGCCAAAGCGACTCTATCGGCCAGTGTAAATTAAGCATAGCCAGTAAAGCTGCAACAAGTACAACAAAGGCGCCTCGTTTTATTTTGTCACATAGCCCCATAAAAGCAGACCACTCCCAGGCGCCCATTAGAACGATGGCGGCGGCGAAGTAACTAAATAAAGTCAATGGTGTATAAAAAACCAAGGCAAGCGCTGCGGGTGCTAACACTAGCGAGGTTAAAATGCGTTGTTTTAACAAAATTGTGACCCTTAATCTATTTAGGTTTGAGCGAGTAATTGTTTTATTTGTTCGCCCGTACAACCAAATCGTCGCTCTCTGGCAACGTAACACGCAATGGCCTCAGCAAATGCTGCTTCATTAAAATCAGGCCAAAGTGTTTCGGTAAAGTAAAGTTCTGCGTAAGCTGCTTGCCATAGTAAAAAGTTACTAATGCGAACATCGCCCCCCGTTCGAATAAGTAAATCGGGTTCAGGTTGATCGGCCATGCTCATATGCTGCGCAATACGCTCTTCAGTAATATCTTGTGCGTCTATGTCACCGCTTGCAACTTGCATTGCGAGTTGTTTAGCCGCGTTTGCCATATCCCAACGGCCACCATAATTGGCAGCCACATTTAAACACAACCCTGTGTTATTTTCTGTCAATTGCTGCGCACTATGTACCTTGTTTTGCAACCCTTCAGAAAACCGAGATAGGTCTCCAATGATGGTTAGTTTTACATTGTTTTTGTGAAGCTTTTTAACCTCTTTTGTTAATACAAACAAAAAAAGCTCCATTAACGTATTTACTTCGTCTTCAGGGCGGCGCCAGTTTTCACTGCTAAATGCAAATAAGGTTAACGATTGTACGCCTAATTTAGTACAAAACTGAACAGATTGACGAACAGCGTCCACGCCTTTTTTGTGCCCATACACACGAGGCCTATTTCTAGCTTGCGCCCAACGCCCGTTCCCGTCCATGATGATAGCAACATGCTTAGGTAAACATTGTTGTGAAATTGTATCAGCGTTTAAAGCCATAAATATCGAGTATTCCATAAAAAAACGCCGCCTAGTATAACCCAGACGGCGTTTCAAAACTAATATATTTGTATACACTAGCTCAGCTTATTTAGCTGTTTAGATTTCCATCAATTCAGCTTCTTTCGCTGTTAATTGAGTGTCCATTTCTTTGATAAATTTATCTGTTAACTTTTGGATTGCATCTTCGCCTTGGCGCGCTTCGTCCTCAGAGATATCTTTATCTTTTAATAGTGCTTTAATATCACCATTAGCATCACGGCGAATATTACGAACAGCAACACGGCCGCCTTCAACTTCGCCACGTACAATTTTAATTAAATCTTTACGGCGCTCTTCTGTAAGTGGAGGAAGTGGCACACGAATAACTGTACCAGCCGACATAGGGTTTAAACCTAAGTCAGACGCCATAATCGCTTTTTCAACGGCTTGCGCTAATGACTTGTCAAAAACACCAATGGCAAGCGTACGTGAATCTTCAATTGTTACATTTGCAACTTGATTTAACGGTGTAGGAGCACCGTAGTAAGACACCATAATGCCATCTAAAATTGCAGGGTGAGCACGGCCAGTACGAATTTTAGAAAGTTGGCTACCTAGTGCTGTTACACTCTTTTGCATGCGCGCTTGCGCATCTTTTTGAATATCGTTAATCACGGTTCAATCCTAATTATTTGATTACTTCATCTGAGGCTTGTGAAGAGATAAGTGTTCCTTCTTCTTCACCCATAATTACGCGTTTTAACGCGCCTGATTTATTCATGTTAAATACGCTTAATGGCATATTGTGATCGCGGGCTAAAGTAAATGCCGCTAAATCCATAACTTTTAATTCTTTATCAATAATTTCATTGTAGCTTAAGTGACGGTAAAGTGTCGCTTCTGGGTTTTTCACAGGATCGTCACTGAATACGCCATCAACCTTTGTTGCTTTAATGACTGTATCAGCTTCAATCTCAATACCACGTAGACACGCAGCAGAATCTGTAGTGAAAAACGGGTTACCCGTACCCGCTGCAAAAATAACAACACGGCCAGTTTTTAATAAGCTTATTGCTTCAGCCCAGTTGTATGCATCACATACGCCATTAAGTGGAATAGCAGACATTAATCGACAGTTTACAAAAGCACGATGCAGCGCATCACGCATTGCAAGGCCATTCATTACCGTTGCAAGCATACCCATGTGATCGCCTACTACACGGTTCATACCCGCTTCAGCTAATGACCCACCGCGTAAAAAATTACCGCCGCCAATAACTAAACCCACTTCTACGTCGAGCTCTACTAACTCTTTAATTTCTTGTGCCATACGGTCTAAAACTTTAGGGTCGATGCCGAAGCCTTCGTCTCCCATTAAAGCTTCACCACTTAATTTGAGAAGAACACGTCTAAAAATAGGTTTGCGATTGATAGTCATAGTTTTGGGGCCAACTTTTATTGAATTATGGATAAAAAATAACCGCGCTTATGTTAAACATAAAAGCGCGGTTATTTTAAAGAATTTCTAAGCGTGAAGCAAAAGCAAATAGTACTTTAATTGCATCTAATTTCCTTGTCCTTCACAGTTAGTCAATCTTACTCACCTTTAGCAGCAGCAATTTGAGCAGCAACTTCAGCAGCAAAATCTTCTTCTTTTTTCTCGATACCTTCACCAACTTCTACACGTACGAAGCCAGTAACTGTTGCGTTTTTCTCTTTAAGAACATCGCCAACAGATTTTTTAGGTTCCATGATGAATGCTTGACCAGTAAGAGAAACCTCACCAGTAAACTTCTTCATGCGACCAACAACCATTTTTTCAGCGATTTCAGCAGGCTTGCCTTCGTTCATCGCGATATCGATTTGAACTTGCTTCTCTTTTTCTACAACATCTGCAGGAACATCAGCAGGTGTTAAGTACTCAGGGCTTGAAGCAGCAACGTGCATTGCAACGTGCTTAAGTGTTTCTTCATCAGCAACACCAGCAACAACAACACCAATACGCTCACCGTGACGGTACTCAACTAGGTTTTCACCAGCGATGTACTGTAGACGACGTACGTTGATGTTTTCACCAATTTTAGTTACTAGCTCAACACGGTCTTCTTCAAACTTAGCTTGTAAGTCTTCGATAGAAATTGTTTCAGCGATTGCAGCGTCAGCAACTTTGTTAGCAAATGCTAAGAAGCTTACATCTTTTGCAACGAAGTCTGTTTGACAGTTAACTTCAACAAGTACCGCAACACCCGCATTTTGCTTGATGATGATAGTACCTTCAGCAGCAATGTTACCTGCTTTTTTAGCAGCCTTTGCAGCACCGCTCTTACGCATGTTTTCAATCGCTAACTCGATGTCACCATCAGTCTCAGTTAACGCTTTTTTACAATCCATCATGCCAGCGCCTGTACGCTCGCGTAATTCTTTAACTAGGGCAGTAGTTACAGCCATTAGTAAATCCTCAAATCTGAAATCTGGTTTAGATAAGCGGGTTACCCGCTCTACAAGAATAGCAAGTCTTCATCCTATTAAGATGAAGACTTGATGACAGCTAATTACTCAGCTTCAACGAAATCGTCATTCTCAGCTTGAGCAACGATGTTATTCTCGCGACCTTCAGTGATAGCAGCTGCAACAGCGCTAGTGTAAAGGGTTACAGCACGGATAGCATCATCGTTACCAGGAACGATGAAATCAACGCCGTCTGGATTAGAGTTAGTATCTACGATTGCAACAACTGGAATACCTAGGTTGTTAGCTTCACGGATAGCAATGTGCTCGTGGTCAGCATCGATAACAAAGATCGCGTCTGGAAGACCGCCCATGTTTTTGATACCACCAAGGCTCTTTTCAAGCTTTTCCATTTCGCGGTTAAGCATTAACGTTTCTTTCTTAGTTAATTTCTCGAAAGTACCGTCTTGGCTTTGGATTTCAAGGTCTTTAAGACGCTTGATTGATTGACGTACTGTTTTCCAGTTAGTCAACATGCCACCTAACCAGCGGTGGTTAACGTAGAACTGATCGCTTGCGATAGCAGCTTCTTTAACTGCGTCGCTTGCTGCGCGCTTAGTACCAACGAAAAGAACTTTACCTTTGTTTGCAGCAGCGCCACTTAAAAACTTAAGTGCGTTGTTGAACATTGGTACAGTTTGCTCAAGGTTGATGATATGTACACGGTTACGAGTGCCGAAGATGAAAGGCTTCATCTTAGGGTTCCAGTAACGTGCTTGGTGACCAAAGTGAACACCAGCTTGAAGCATGTCGCGCATTGAAACGTTTGCCATTTTATAGATCCTCTATAGTTGTTTAGGGTTAGGCCTCCACATATCCCATAGCACCAACACCGAAGTATTTAAACTTCTAATGCACCCAAGTGTATGTGACGATACGTGTGTGTGTTAAAATCAAATTGTGTTTGCCTTAAATACAAAAAATCATTTAAGAATTTATTTGTAAAAAGACGGCGCGCTTTATACCATATTAAAATTAAATACTCAACATCGCGTGCAAAAATTATGCAGCGATAAAATGTTAGAAACGCAACTTTGGAGCCTCAATGAGCGCTATTATCAAGACCCCTGAAGAAATAGAGAAAATGCGTGTAGCTGGGCGTTTAGCAGCAGACGTACTTGAAATGATCGGCCCACATGTCGTGCCGGGGATCACCACTGATGAGCTAAATACTATTTGTCATGATTATATTGTTAACGAGCAAAAAGCAGTCCCTGCTCCTTTAAACTATCATGGTTTTCCAAAATCAATTTGCACCTCTGTTAACCATGTAATTTGTCATGGTATTCCTAACGACAAACCGTTAAAAGAAGGTGACAGCGTAAATATCGACATCACTGTTATCAAAGATGGCTACCACGGCGATACATCTAAAATGTTTCACGTAGGTAAACCAAACATTCAAGGTAAGCGTTTGGCTGAAGTAACACAAGAAAGCTTATATCTTGCCATTAAAATGGTAAAGCCGGGTGTACGTTTAGGTGATATTGGCGAAGCAATTCAAAAATACGCAGAGAGCTTCAACTACTCAATAGTACGTGAATATTGCGGCCATGGTATTGGTAGCGAATTTCACGAAGAACCACAGGTTATGCATTACGGTAAAGCCGGTACCGGTGAAACATTAAAAGCGGGTATGTGTTTAACTATTGAGCCAATGGTTAATGCGGGCAAGCGCCAATGTAAACTGCTTAAAGATGAGTGGACGGTTGTAACACGCGACCGCAGTTTGTCTGCACAGTGGGAACACACGTTATTAGTGACTGAAAATGGTGTTGAAATTTTAACGCTACGATCAGATGATACTATCGACAGGATTATCGAACACTAATAAACCTACGCAGTTGATAGTACGTTTATCAATGTGGAAGGTTCAATGAGGAGCCAGCCCACGTGGCATTACCCAACAAAGTAAAAAAGTTGCTTAGCGATGCTGAGCAACTAAGTGACTATCGCGATTGTTCCAGCTATTTTTACAAATGGTTGCATAACGAATTTTCAAAACAACCAGTTGGTAATTTAATTAATGCCCGGGCTGAGTTTATCGACCGCCTGTTGATCAAATTATTTCATGTTTATGATCTATCTCATGAGCCTGATTTAGCGCTGATTGCCGTAGGCGGTTACGGACGTGGTGAGCTTCACCCTTATTCAGATATCGACTTCTTACTGCTTGTAACAGAGCAACCAAGTGAAGCGGTATGTGAAAAAATAGGTCAATTTGTCACTATGCTGTGGGATCTTAACTTAGAGATTGGCCACAGCGTTCGTACAATTGATCAAGCAATAGAGCAAAAACGCGAAGACGTCACCTTTGCCACCAGCTTGCTCGAAAGCCGACTAATTTTTGGTAACCATATTGAGTTTGAAAAGCTTAAAAACTTTATACTCGAAACGCCAGTATGGGGCTCTAACGACTTTTTTGAAGCCAAAGTACAAGAGCAAAATCTGCGTCACCGTAAATGTCACGGAACAGCGTACAACTTAGAGCCAAACATAAAAGAAAACCCAGGCGGTCTCCGCGATTTACAAACTATTATTTGGGTAGCCAAAAAGCATTTTAGAGCCGAAACCCTCCAAGAGCTCATAAACCATGGCTACTTAACCCATGAAGAGTTTCAAGAGCTTTCAGAGTGTTTAGAAAACCTATGGAACATTCGCTTTGCCCTGCACTTAGCTGCAGGACGATCAGAAAACCGTTTACTATTTGATCACCAACCCCTTGCTGCAGAAATACTTGGCTTTGGTAGCGATGGTAAAGCGTCGGTTGAACGTATGATGAAGCGCTTATTTCGTATAATGAGCCGTGTACGCGAACTTAATCAAATGCTGCTTTCGTATTTTGAGCAAAGCATTTCGCCACTAAGCAGCGAAGCCGTTGTTGAAGTACTCGACAGAAATTTTGAGCGTATTGGCCATCAAATTCGTGTTAAAGACCCATCTGTATTTTTTAGGCGCGATCAACTTTTTGTTCTGTTTGAGCACATTGCTGAAAATCCAGAAATTACCCATATTTATCCAAGCACTATACGTACTATTCGCCAAGTACGCCGTCGTTTGTTGGGTGACCTGCAAGATTACGCGGCCTGCCGTGAAGCCTTCTTACGTTTGGTAAAACACCCTAACGGTATGGGCCGCGCATTCACATTAATGCATAAGCACGGCATGCTTGCAGCATACTTACCGCAATGGCGTAATATTTTTGGGCAAATGCAGTTTGATTTATTTCATGCCTACACGGTAGACGAGCACACCCACAAATTAATCAATAATATTTACCAATACTTTGATAAAACGGGCGTGAGTGAGTTTCCAATTTGTAGTGAAATAGTCACCCGAATGGATAAACCCGAGCTTTTATATTTAGCCGGTATTTTTCATGATATTGCGAAAGGCCGTGGTGGCGATCACTCAGAGCTAGGGTCGGTCGATGCTATTGCATTTGCTAAATTACATGGGTTCTCATCATCCGATGGCAAGCTTATCGCATGGCTTGTTGGTAATCACTTACTTATGTCGGTAACTGCACAAAGAAAAGACATAAACGACCCTACAGTAATCAAAGACTTTGCAACACGTGTAAAAACAGAGCGCCAACTCGATTACCTTTATTGTTTAACTGTGGCAGATATTCGTGCCACTAACGACAACCTATGGAACGATTGGAAAAACACCTTATTGCGCGAACTTTATTTGCACACACAACGTGCATTGCGTTTGGGCCTTGAAAACCCAATGGACCAACGCGACCAAATTCGTGATAAAAAGCACCAAGCAAAACAACGCCTGCTTAATTTAGGGTACCTTGAAGAAAAAATTGACTTAATTTGGAGCCGCTTTAAAGCAAACTACTTTACTGCATTTAGCGAGCAGCAAATATCGTGGCAAACCGAGCATTTAGTAAATAGCACCGATTTAAGTCAACCGAGTGTAATTGTGTCGAATGCGCCTATGCACGGCGGCACGCAAGTGTTTGTTTACAGTCCTTACTCGGGTGCCCTATTCGCCCGTTTAGTAAACATAATTGGTACTAAAAAGGCACAGATCCAACACGCACAAGTACTGACCACCAAAGATGGTTATGTACTGTTTAGCTTTGTTATTCTTGAAGTCAGCGGCGACCCTATCGCAAGTAGCCGCGCGCAATCGATTAAACGCGGCCTTGAGCAAGCACTTAATGACCCGCGTAAAAAAATTCGCTTTAAAAAGAGTCGCTCACAACGTTTTAAAGACTTTAATATCAAACCTAAAATTGTGCTGCGCCCACATGCCAGAAAAGATCGCAGCTTAATTGAAATACAAGCGGTTGATATACCCGGTCTACTAACCAAAATAGCCGAAGTTTTCCAAGCACATTTACTCCATATTCATGCAGCCCGCATAACAACGGTAGGTGAACGTGCAGAGGATTTCTTTGTCGTATCAAATAACGAATACCAAGCCCTGACTGATGAAGAACAAGCAAAAATTCATCAGGCATTACGTAAAAAATTCAACGCCGAAACAGAATAAGAGGACACACATGTCAGATTTAAAAACAATGATCGAAAACGCATGGGATAACCGCGACAGCATTAGCCCTAGCACTGTATCTAGCGATGTAAAACAAGCTATTATTGACGCGCTAGAACTACTTGATAGCGGTGCCGCGCGTGTTGCTGAAAAAATATCAGGCGAATGGGTTGTACACCAATGGCTTAAAAAAGCAGTGTTACTATCTTTTCGTATTCGCGACAACCAACCAATGAACGACGGCGTTAATCAGTTTTACGACAAAGTACCGCTTAAATTTAGCGACTACACGCCAGAGCAATTTCAACAAGGCGGCATGCGCGTAGTGCCTAACGCAGTAGCACGTAAAGGCAGCTTTGTAGGTAAAAACGTCGTACTTATGCCCTCGTATGTAAACATTGGCGCATACGTTGACGAAGGCACCATGGTTGATACATGGGCCACTGTTGGCTCATGTGCACAAATTGGTAAGAACGTACACTTATCCGGCGGCGTTGGCATAGGCGGCGTTTTAGAGCCACTACAAGCTAACCCAACCATCATTGAAGACAATTGTTTTATTGGCGCACGTTCTGAAATTGTTGAAGGTGTAGTAGTAGAAGAAGGCGCTGTTATTTCAATGGGCGTTTATATCAGCCAAAGCACTCGTATTTACGACCGTGAAACCGGCGAAATTCACTACGGCCGCGTACCTGCAGGCGCAGTAGTTGTGCCAGGTGCACTGCCATCAAAAGATGGCACACACAGCCTTTACGCTGCAATCATTGTGAAAAAAGTAGATCAACAAACACGCGAAAAAGTAGGCATCAACGCCCTACTTCGCTCGATTGATGATTAAATAGAAAACAATGGCATTAGTATAAATTATTGATGAAAAAATAAGGCTCTGAACCTTTTTAGATTTAGAGCCTTACATTCTTTTAAAGCGTTCGTTTATATACGTTAACTCCCAAAAGCTACATCTACCATTTTGAATAGTGATCTTCTGCTAAGCCCCACTGCCCGTTGAGTGTTATCACTTCATTAGGAAGCGTTATTTGACCGAAATAACGACCGATTTTTTGTGTGAAATTCGTGGCCACAATGAGTAAATTAGTTTTATCAAAACGTTGGCTTACAGGTTCAAAAGTAAGATTAATCAGGCCGTCGTTTGAGTGGAGTTCCCACTTGTCACAATCAATTTCGTTACCATAACGATTAAACTTAAAATCAACCATATCAATTTTGTATAGCTTTCCGTCAAGCCAAATAGCATTTTCAGTAAATCCTGTTTCAATTACACCTGCTGAAAGGTTTACTCCCAAGTAGCGCCCATCAGGTAATTTGCAGGCAAGGCTTGCCCAATTCCAAAATGTTTCACGACGCATATAGCCTGCACTCCAATCTACACAGGCCAATGCGTTCATATGGCTAAAATCGTAGCGGGTATTTTTTAATAGAAGCGTGCCAGAGCAATTTAGCGCGGCCGATTTTTGGGTGAAATGGAAACCAGTATAACCAGCTCGAGCACATACACTCAAAGGAAGGTAATTATCTGACTCGTTAATTATTGCATCAAGGATCAGCGTGGTACTTATTTTAACTGTTACCTTTCGTTCACCGGGTCTATCTGTGGTATTAACGTAAACGCTGTTATCACCCTTTTTAAAATAACTATTTCCAGAATTTGGCTGCGGCTCAATTAATGTGTTTTTAGAAAATAAATTTACAAAGCTGTGCTCGTCTAACTGCTCTGTTTTTAAATTGTAAACATAAACAAAACAGTTGCTGGCAATTTTTAAATCAACGATTGCAAGCCCAATAACTAATTCATCGCAAGTAATGCTTATAAACTGAAACTGGTTAAACTTAAATTTTTTTGCAAGTTTACCGCATGGCTTATCCATTACGTTTCTTAAATCAAAATCTAAGTAATTAATATGCTCAATCCCCTGTGGGAATAAACCAAAGTTAGCCTGTCCATCAGGGTTAATCAGCTGCAGTTTTTTTGGCATGTAACTATCCTTTCATTTACAGCCTATATTATTCTCGGACACAAAATAATCAACCTAAGAAGATAATTACATGGTAAATATTCGTTTTGTTATCCATATGCTTTTGCCGTAACAATTTTAATAAAGGGTGATAGTTTACCAACACCAATAAAAAAGCACTTATAAAAATAAGTGCTTTTAGGTTTGCTCAATTAATTTTTTAATTACAGCGCGTTAAATACGTCGTCTGTTTTAGCTGCGCAAATAAAGTCGTTTTTGTGCAAGCCTTTAATTGAATGGCTCCACCACGTTACAGTTACTTTGCCCCACTCGGTTAATAAACCAGGATGGTGGCCTTCGTCTTCTGCCATGTCGCCTACTTTGTTAGTAAACGCGATAGCTTGTTTAAAGTTTTTAAATTTATAAACACGCTCTAGCTGCATAATGCCGTCGCGTACTTCTGGTACCCAGTCTGGTATTTTTGTAATAAGTTGTGCAAGCTCTTCGTCAGACACTTTTGGTGCATCTACGTGACAAGCTTCGCATTTTTGTTCACTTAATGAAGACATTTTAAATCCTTACTTTAGCGTTTCTTTTAAATTAAAGTTAACTGGCTAATTTTTCTTTTGGTGGAAATTTTGGGTCATGCAAGCCAAGCTCTTTAGCTTGCTCAACCAAAGTCATAATATCCATTTGCGATATATCAAACAGATCATGAATCGAATTAATGGTGTAGTACTGCGGTTGCATAATATCAATGCGATAAGGCGTACGCAGTACATCAATTACGCTCATAGGCGTTATTTCTGGTGTATCTGAATACACATACTGCGTTTCACCCGGGCTTGATAAAATTCCGCCACCGTAAATACGCAGGCCGTTTTCGGTTTGCATTAAACCAAACTCAACGGTAAACCAGTACATGCGTGCTAGGTAAACACGATCTTTTTTCTGCGCTGCATACCCTAATTGCCCGTATTTGTGTGTGAACTCGGCAAAATCAGGGTTTGTTAGCATAGCGCAGTGGCCAAATATTTCATGAAAAATATCTGGCTCTTGAAGATAGTCAAACTCTTCACGGCTTCGAATAAACGTGGCAACCGGAAACTGCTTATTTGCTAACAACCTAAAAAACTCATCAAAATCGATAAGTGCAGGCACAGGCGCTACTTGCCAGCCAGTAGTAGCAAGAAGTACCTCGTTAAGCTCGCTTAGTTGCGGTATACGATCGTGTGGAAGATTTATTTTTTTAAGTCCTTCCATATACTCATCGCAGGCCTTGCCCTCTATGCACGCAAGTTGGCGTGCTACAAGCTCAGACCAAATTTTATTTTCTTCATCACTCCAATGTATAACACCATTTTCGTCTGGTGTTTTGGATGTGTATTTACTTGCTTTAGCCATAAGTACCTTCTGGGTTGTGAGCCCTAAATCGGTGTCAGTGTGATACTCAAACCTATTGAATATCGAGTGACCCCATACTATGTAAAAGTGAAGAAAAGTTTAATAGACAAGCTAACATCTGTACTTGGCGCGATCACCTCATTCGTAAAGTTAAAATTACACATGTGACACATTAAAATTACAGCCACACATATAAAGGCTTTACAAGAAGCTTTATGTGTAAACAAATAAATACAGCTAAAAGATTTGAGTAAACGCCTGGTCTAAATCACTAATAATGTCGTTAACATCTTCAAGCCCAACAGAGAGCCTGATCAACCCGTCACTGATACCCGCGGCGGCTCTCTCTTCTGGTGAATAAGGAGAATGGGTCATAGACGCAGGATGCTGAATCAGTGTTTCGGCATCGCCTAGGCTTACAGCAAGTGTACAAAGCTTCATGCTATCAATAAATTGCGCACCTTGTTGTAAAGTACCTTTTATTTCAAACGCAATCACGCCACCTGCCGCTTTCATTTGATTACCAATAAATTTATTTCCTGGATGTGATTTAAGGCCGGGGTAATAAACAATATTAACTTGATGATGCGCCTCTAGGTATTCAGCCACTGTTTGTGCACTCTGACAGTGACGCTCCATGCGTATTGCTAAGGTTTTTAATCCGCGATTTATAAGCCATGCGTCGTGTGGGCTTATGGTTGCACCAATGTCTTTTAGTACTGTCATTTTTATCAAGGTAATATGCTCAAGCGATCCACACACAAGTCCTGCCACCACATCGCCATGGCCATTTATGTATTTGGTTGCACTGTGCATAATAATATCTATACCGTACTGCTTAGGTGATTGCAGTAACGGTGTTAAAAAGGTGTTGTCTACCACGCTAATTAAGTTGTGCTGTTTAGCGATAGCGCCAATAAGTGCTAAATCAATCACAGCCATTGTTGGGTTTATCGGTGTTTCTACAAATATCATTTTGGAATTAGGTTTAATGGCAGCCCGTAGCTCGTCCTCGTTGGTCATATCAACAAACGTAACTTCAATTCCCCAACGCGGTAACATGTGTGCAAAAAACGCGAACGTACAACCATATAATGCACTTGATGCTACAAGATGGTCGCCCTGTGATAAAAAGCTCAATACCGATGCCGATACAGCACCCATGCCAGTAGCCGTTGCCGCAGCGGCTTCGCAGCCCTCTAGCTGTGCTATCTTTTGTTCAAGTTCGGTGGTGGTTGGATTGCCTAGGCGGGTATAAATATAACCTGGCTCTTCGCCTGCAAAACGTGCGGCACCTTGTGCTGCATTTTCAAAATGAAAGGTTGAGGTTTGATACAAAGGCGACGTAAGTGCGCCATGCGGATCGTTTGCTTTTTGCGGGCCATGGATACATTGTGTATGAAGATGATGCTTGGTCATTATCTTTGTGCTCATTTTTATTATGTGTTGTTAGTGACATAGATAAAAACGTACCACAGTTTAAATCACAAGCATGCCGGATGCTCAGATGGCTATTTGTGCAAAGTTTACCCGTTTACCTGTACACAAATATTTCCATGTTATTGTGTGGGCTCTGTTTTTCCTCGTTTTAAAATTTTACCTGCAATGCTCTGAACGGTCCCTTTCAATAGGCTGCGCTTGTGTTCTAGTTTAGGTAATGGGCGGCTTAACTCCATTGCTTTATAGCCAATTCGCGCTGTAAAAATCCCTGCACTCACACCTTGTGCGGCTCGCCCAGATAGCTTACCAAGCAACTCTGCGCTGAGCGCAGTAGCTGCTAAATCAGAGATAAGCTCTGCACTGCCTACAAACATAACTTGTTTTATAAGCATACGGTAAAGCTTAATGCGGCTTGCGTAACCAAAACCAATGCCATAAATTTTACCTATTTGCTCAATTAACTTGGTGCCGCGCCAAAGCACAGCCATCATATCCACCAGCGCAAGGGGGCTCAGTGCAACTAATAAAGCTGACTCTGTTGCAAAACGGTTTATAAGTTTTTTTGCTTGTGTATCTTGCGTTATTAGTAAGCTATTTGCGTAAAGGGTCATTATTTCTTTATCGCTATGATGGGTAGCCACTTGGTTTTTAAAGCTGTCAAAATTATTGAGCTTTTGGTGCTTGTTTAGCTTTTCAAGCCACGGCAATGCGCCGCCTACTTGCTCGCTATTTAAGAGCCTGTCGGCTTCTTGGCGGTGTAACTGATTGCGCTTAAGGCTGCGCAACATTCTATATTCGCGCCATAACATGCGCCCAATAAGAAGCACACCACTTACCACTGCGGTTAAATACACACCGCCTAAAACAACCGACTGTTGAAATGCAAACACTAATGAATAAGCAAATTCAAGTAACACCAGTACTAAAAAGCTTATGGTAAACACCCCTTTAAGCGTTTGCCATTTTGACTTTTTATATACCGGCTCTAGGTCTATTTCATCTTCAATAAACTCGTCATCAGGTTCTTCAATATAGTCACTTTGACCTTGAGCCACTATTTTTGCGGGTGCAAGCGTAGCTTCAATTTGTTCATCAGCTTGGGTATCAATTCGCCTACCTGCTTGAAAAGTTTGCTGTGTGTCGCTCATGATAATTTGTCTCCTAATAGATACTGCATCACATGATCAAGGCGAATATGTTTAAGTTGCTTGTCGGGGGTTGGCATAGGCGCAAACGACAAAAACTCAAAACCCTGCGCTGGCCACTCATTTTTATTAAGCATGCGGTTAGGTGGTTGTGGGGGTAAGTAGGTTAGCCAATCTTGCTCGTTAAGTGGCTTGCCGTAAATACACTCTAGCGTTTGGCCTTTATCGGTAACTTGGCGCGGCTGCGTTGCAGTAATTGACGACATAGCCATGGTTTCTATTTGTACGCCATCAAATTTTAAATAGTTAGTTTGCTCATGCACTAGCGAATCAAGTAGAAGTGCTAAGTCTTTGTGGTGCTTGGCACTTATGTGATCTGACTTATTGGCAGCAAAGAGTATTTTATCTATGTTGGGTTTAAATAAGCGCTTAAAAAATCCCGACTCGCCGTAATTAAAGTGAGCGAGTAATTGGTTGATTACGCTACTTTGCTCTTGGAGTGTTTCGTGGCCTTCGTTTAAAGCACTTAATACATCAACTAACACTATTTGGCGGTCAAAATGTTTAAAGTGCTCGTTATAAAAAGGCTTAACCACTTCTTTTACATAGGCATTAAAGCGCTTAATGAGATGCTCTAAATTAGACCCCGCAATAATATCATCGCTATTAACCTGCTTAAAATTAACAGGGAAAAACAATAATAGCGGTGCGCCTTTTAAATCACCAGGCATAAGCATTCGCCCAGGTTGTAACATAGCTAGTTTAGTGTCTTTTTTGAGACCTACCAACATATGTTGATAAAGTTCAGCAATTTGCGCAAGTACACTCTCATCTACAGGTGCGTTTAAATCAAGCTGATCAAGCGCATTTAAAAATTCACTAGAGGTGTTCACACGCGGGTGCTGTAATAACAGCGGGTACTGCTGCTCGCACCACTGGCTATAACTTTGCTCAAGCATAGGTAAATCAAGTAGCCATTCACCAGGGTAGTCAATAATATCTAAATACAACGTAGATTGTGGCGAAAAATGCCCACGTAACCCTGAGGCACTTTGGTATTTAATAGCCAAACGCAAGGTGTTAATACGCTCGGTTGATGCAGGCCATGTAGGCATCCCATCACTTGGGAGTAAAGCATTGAGTGCTCGCGGATAGTCAAAGGTAGGGACCTTTAACGCCTCTTGCGGTACAACTTTAGTGGCTATGTGGCGCTGCTCTCGCATTACATCAAAAAAAGGGAGGTTTTTATCGTTAGCTTGTGTAGTTAACTGCTTGACTAGAGCTGTAATAAAGGCGGTTTTACCGCTACCGCTTAACCCAGTTACAGCCAATTTTACATGCTGATCTAAACTACGGTGAAGGGCTTTTTGGGCATTGCCTTTAATACTTTTAAAGGTCTTTTTAGCAAATGAAGTACGACTCATAATGGGCTAGCACTTCATTGATGCTTAATCACCGAGCAAAGTGCTATTAAATCCTTTAAAGTTTGTTGATTTCACGGCTTACCGTAAACTCGCTTGAGGTAACATGGCGTTCCATATCCTGAAGGCGTGTATCTACTCGCGCTAAACGCTCTTTTAAATCTTGTAAAGCGCGGCGCGGTGGCTCACCCTTTTGCCATACTTTAAATTTTACCTCTAACGGATCGTCAGCTTTTGTTGAGCTGCTCGCATGTGCAGTCGTTGGCTCTTTTTTGTCTAATATAAACCACGCTGCAATATACGCTACCACAAACAATGGGCCACCTGCTAGCAGTACCGCACTAACAAATATAATGCGAACTAACCATAACTCCATATTAAAGTAGTCACTTAATCCCGCACATACTCCGGCTATTTTACCGCGTTGTGGGTCTCTTAATAATTCGCGTTTGGCATTCATACTTTGCGTCTCCATTGTGGTGACTCTTGGTCTAGCAATGCTTCAAGTGTTTCGACTCTATCAGCCATACGTTCAGCTTTGTGTGCTAGTTCTAATAACTGGCGATGTTCGTGTTCACTTAACCCTTGGCTTACTTGTTTTTTGCTACGGTAGTGTAAAATTAACCACAGTGGCGCAACAAAAATCATAAACAAGATAAATGGTGCAACTAGTATCTCTGGATCAAACATAACCCTCTCCTGACAATCCGTTCAAATTTGTTAAGCAGTGGGGCACATTACATGCCCCTGCGTAAATTACTTATCAGCAAGCTTCTTTTTAAGTTCAGCTAGCTCATCATCAATTTTTTCATTTTTTTGTAAATCAGCAATTTCGTCTGCTAACGTTTGCTTACCTAAATCGTAAGACTCTATTTGAGATTCTAGTCCATCAATTTTAGTTTCGTAACGTTCAAAGCGATTAAGTGCATCTTCTACCTTCGAGCTATCAAGTGCTTTTTTCACTTCTAGGCGCGACTCAGCTGAACGCTGACGAAGAATTATTGCCTTTTGACGTGATTTAGCATCAGCTAACTTTTCTTGTAACGTGGTCACTTCTTGCTGAAGCTTCTCAATGTGAGACTCTACATGCTCAAGTTCACCTTCAACAGCCGTCACTGCATCTGCCGACTTTTGCTTTTCGAGCAATGCTGAACGAGCTAAATCTTCGCGGTCTTTACTAAGTGCTAACTCAGCTTTTTCTTGCCAGTCACTTACTTGAACTTTAAGTGTATCTAAGCGGCGAACAATTTCTTTTTTCTCTGCCAGAGTTTTAGCTGACGTAGAGCGAACCTCTACTAGTGTATCTTCCATTTCTTGGATAATCAGACGCACCATTTTTTCTGGGTCTTCTGCTTTATCTAAAATGGCATTGATATTAGAATTAACAATATCTGCAAAACGTGAAAAAATTCCCATAACATTTACCTCTGTAATTAAAACTTAGTTAGTCTGCTTTAACTAGTATCAATATGCTTGCCAACTTTTTAAAAAATAAAATACACTTTATTTTCATTAAGTTAAACTAAATATACAAATTACTTTAGTTATTCATAATTATGAAATACACTAACAGTTAGTAAAAATGACTAAGACTTAGGGAATATGAGCCAATATCGCCAACAAGACAATTTACTGGGCCAATCAGACAGCTTTTTATCTGTGTTGGATCAAGTATCGCAACTAGCTAATCTAGATAAGCCGGTGCTTATTATTGGCGAACGAGGCACAGGTAAAGAGCTTATAGCTGCCCGCCTGCATTTTTTATCTAAACGTTGGGATCAAAACTACGTAAAACTAAATTGTGCTGCATTGAACGAGAACCTGCTCGAAAGTGAATTGTTTGGTCATGAAAGCGGCGCATTTACGGGGGCCAGTAAACGTCACGAAGGCCGCTTTGAACGTGCTAACAGCGGTACACTATTTTTGGATGAATTAGCAAATACATCCGCCATGGTGCAAGAAAAACTCTTACGCGTTATAGAGTATGGTGAGTTTGAACGTGTTGGCGGCAAGCAAACTGTAAAAGTAGATACTCGCCTAGTATGCGCCACCAATGAAGACTTACCACACCTTGCTGAACAAGGTGAGTTTAGAAGTGATTTACTTGATAGATTAGCATTTGATGTAATAACGCTTCCCCCACTGCGTGAACGTCAAGACGATATTATGCTGCTTGCAGAGCAATTTGCGATGAACATGGCACGCGATTTAGAGTGGGAGCTATTCAGCGGGTTCACTCGAAGCGCTACAGAAACGCTTTTATCGTATAACTGGCCTGGTAATATTCGTGAGCTTAAAAATGTGGTTGAACGTAGCTTATATCGCCACGGAAGTGAACATATTCCCGTTCACCAGATTATTTTAGACCCATTCGAAAGTCCATTTAGACCTAAAGCGCGTATTAAAGCACCAATAGCCACTCAACATGTTAGTGCTGAGCCTGTTTCTGTTGTAGCGCCTGTAAACGTTTCTGAGCAAAAAGTTGAAGCCAATATTCAATTTCCTTGTAGCTTAAAAGAACGCTCAAATGAATTTGAAATAAATATGATTAACAAAGCGCTTGAGCATAGCCAATTTAATCAAAAGAAAACTGCAGAAGTCCTTGGTTTAACGTATCATCAATTACGTGGGTATCTAAAAAAATACAATTTGTTGGATCAACAATAGTTAGAGGTTATGCGTGTGCATAAATTTTTACTTGCTTTACTAGCAGGCACTTTAGTTGGCTGCTTAGATAGTGAAGAACGCGTTATTGAAGAAAAAAACCAAGGCTTGGTCTATTGCGCCGAGGCAAACCCTGTGTCGTTTAACCCACAAGTGACAACCACAGGCTCAACTATTGATATTATTGCCAATCAGCTTTATGACCGCTTAATAAGTATTGATCCGGTTACTGCTGAGTTTCAGAGCGAACTCGCAACAGATTGGAAAGTAAGTAAAGATGGTAAATCGGTCACCTTTACTCTTCGAAAAGACGTACCATTTCATACCACCGCGTACTTTACACCTAGCCGGACTTTTAATGCCGATGACGTAATTTTTACCTTTAGCCGCTTATTTGATGTGTACAACCCTTATCATTTTGTGGGTGATGCCAGTTACCCTTATTTTCAAAGTGTAGGCGTTGATCAGCTTATTCGTAAAATTGTTCGCGTGTCTGACCACCAAGTTAGATTTGAATTATTTAATGCTGAAAGTAGTTTTTTAGCTAACATGGCCACTGACTTTGCGGTTGTTTTATCGGCCGAGTATGCAATGAAACGTAAAGCTGCAGAACAAGAAGAGTTTTTTGATCAATACCCTGTAGGCACTGGTCCCTATATTTATCGTGAATATCGACGTGATAATTTAGTCCGCTTTTACCGTAACCCCGATTATTGGAAACACGACGTTGCCCTTGAACAACTTGTTTACGATATTACTCCTAATGGCACAGCGCGCATTGCAAAGCTGTTAACTAAAGAGTGCGATTTAGCTGCGCACCCAAGTAGCGCACAATTAAGTATTTTAGCTCAGCGTGAAGATATTAATATTGAAAAAGAAACCAACCTCAATGTTGGATACTGGGCTTTTAACACAGAACGCCCACCTTTTGACGACATTCGAGTTCGCAAGGCGCTTGCACATGCCATTGATACAGATAAAATAATGCAAGCGGTATATTACGGTAATGGAACACGTGCCGAATCGATGTTACCACCAACCTCATGGGCTTTTAACGCTCAAACAAGTATGCCATCATTTGACCCTGACCTTGCTAAAAAGCTACTCGCTGAAGCCGGCTTTTCTGATGGGTTTGATATGAATATTTGGGCCATGCCAGTGAGTCGTATTTATAACCCCAATGCACGTAAAATGGCTGAATTAATGCAAAGTGACTTACGCAAAGTAGGTGTTAACGTCAGTATTGTAGAATACGAGTGGAATACGTTTATTCAGCGAATTGGAGAGCACAGACACGATAGCGTGCTCCTCGGCTGGGCAGCAGATACGCCAGACCCCGATAACTTCTTTAGCCCGTTATTAAGCTGCTCAGCAACATTTAGTGGCAAAAACCCAGCCAATTGGTGCAACCCTAAATTTGATCTATTACTGGCGCAAGCACTCGATACGACAGACTTAAATATGCGAAAAAAATACTACGCAGATGTGCAGTCGCTTATCATGGATGAATTACCCTTGTTGCCCATTGCTCATGGGTTACGGTTTCAAGCAAGCAGTGCCGATGTAGACGGCATAGAGCTTGGCCCATTTGGGGCTATTTCGTTAGCCAATGCGAGGAAAAAGTAATGATCCTCGATTATATTTTACGCCGCCTTGGTTTATTACTTTTTATGTTGCTCATGCTCAGCATTTTTACATTTTCGTTGGCGTACTTATTCCCTGGTGATCCATTAAGTAATTTAAGTGGCGTTCCGAGTAATAATTTTTCTCAAAATACGCAATTAGAAGATAAATACTTTTATAACAGTAATTATTTTATGCAATACCTCGCCTTTTTAGGGCGAGTTTTTCAGGGTGATTGGGGATTATCGTTTGCCTCTGGCGACAATGTTTTTTCACATATTCTTGATTTATTACCAGCGACGTTAGAGCTTAGTGTCTATGCACTTATTGTGTCTATATTTGTTGGCGTGCCTGCAGGTATTATAGGCTCAGCATATTACAATCGCTGGCCAGATAAGCTTATTAATTCAACCACTATTGTGGGCTATTCTATGCCTGTATTCTGGTTAGCTTTATTACTAATTATGATTTTTTCGCTCAAATTGGGGTGGTTTCCTATGTCGGGTAGAATGGGGCTTCTTTATGAAATTCCAGCAGCCAGCGGGTTTATGCTCATTGATATCATGCTTGCCGGCTTTCCGTATAAAGGAATGGCATTTGTAGATGCATTGCACCACTTAACACTGCCCACAATTGTACTTGCCACATACCCAACCACCGTGCTTGTAAGATTTACCCGCGAATCAATGTTGAAAATAATGGATCAAAATTTTATTAAAACAGCACGCGCGAAGGGATTAAACAGACGACAATTAATCATGCATCATGCACTGCGCAATGCGCTTTTACCGGTAATTAAAAAAATTGGTTTGCAATTCAGTACACTAATAACACTTGCTATGATCACCGAAGTTATTTTTTCGTGGCCTGGTATTGGCCGCTGGTTGATAGACAGTATTTACCAGCGCGACTTTCCTGCAATTCAGGGAGGCCTAATGGCTGTATCCTTATTTGTGATTTTAGCCACTATAACAACCGAACTTCTTTATAGTTTATTCGACCCACTCTCACGGAACCAAGCCCATGGCAAAGTTTAAGGTATTTTCTGAAGAGTCGAATAAATCGCCACTGGCGCGATTTTGGCGGAAATTTAAAAACAACCACCCTGCCCTCGTTGGTTTATGGGTGTTTTTGGCATTTGCCTTACTCGCTGCCAGCGCACCATTTTTAGCGCCTTATGGGGTAAACCAGCAGCACAGTGATGCGCTACTTATTCCACCTTCGTGGCGAGAAATGGGCGATGTGCGTTTTATTTTAGGCACTGATGATTTAGGACGTGATGTGTTGTCGCGTTTAATGAACGGCGCAACCTATACATTTGGTTTATCGGTCGTCGCTGCATTATTGACCACCATAATTGGTGTATTAGTCGGCACATTTGCTGGCATTAGCCGAGGGATGCGTTCAAGCTTTTTGAACCACTTACTTGATATCACTCTTTCAATACCGTCTTTATTATTGGCTATTATCATTATTGCAGTATTAGGCCCGGGCTTGATGAATACAGTATGGGCTATTATTTTAGCCTTACTACCGCAGTTTATTCACTCTATTAGAAACCTAATAGTAGAAGAGCTAAGCAAAGATTACATTACGGCGTTTAAGCTCGACGGCGCTTCAAATTGGCATATTATATCGCGCGGTATTTTTCCTAATATTTACGAACACATAGTGGTTATTTTTACTATGGCACTGTCTACGGCCATACTAGATATTTCTGCGTTGGGTTTTTTAAAGTTAGGCGCACAACCCCCAACCACTGAATGGGGTGCCATATTGGCAGAAAACCTTGGCCTAATTTATTTAGCACCTTGGACGGTTGCCTTACCAGGCGTATTATTATTTTTAGCGGTATTATCGACCAATTTAGTAGGCGATGGACTTAGACAAGTGCTAAAAGAGCGCAAGGCCGATTAAATGCAATTATTAGATGTTAGAAATTTAACCATTGAACTGCGCACTTCAGAAACAGTTATAAGAGCAGTTGATAGGGTCAGCTTTAGCTTAAAAGAAGGTGAAGTGCATGCGCTTGTAGGTGAGTCAGGCTCAGGTAAAAGCCTAATCGCAAAAGCAATAGTAGGTGTATTAAACGAACGCTGGAATATAACCGCTGATAGAATTCACTGGCGTGGTGTTGACCTAATGCGCCTAACTCCGGAGCAACGCAGACAAACAGTTAGCAAAGATATTGCAATGATCTATCAAGATCCTAGCCGTTGCCTTGACCCTACAGCGAAAATTTTTAATCAAATTGCTGAAACCTTACCTGAAGTCGCTCGCAAGGGATTCTTTTTAAAACGAAATCGCGAACGAAAAGACCGCGTTAAAGCACTTATCCATAAAGTTGGTATTAAAAACCATGAAGCGGTACTAGACAGCTACCCTCATGAGCTCTCAGAAGGTGTGTGCCAAAAGGTAATGATTGCAATGGCAATTGCCCGAACACCTAAACTATTAATTGCTGATGAGCCGACTACAGCACTTGAGAGTACTACCCGTGCGCAAGTGTTTAGGTTATTAAAAAGCCTTAATCAACTCAAGAATATGTCTATTTTAATGATTTCACACGAGCTTGAAGAGATTGCTGATTGGTCTCATGGGATTCATGTTTTATATTGCGGGCAAATGGTTGAAGCAGGTCCAACTCATAAAATATTTAAGCAACCTCGCCATCCATACACCCAAGCTCTTTTGAAAAGCTTGCCAGATTACGAGCAAGGCTTGGCTCATAAAGAACCGTTTTATGCGCTTAAAGGTACTATTCCTACTTTACAACATTTACCAATTGGTTGCCGACTTGGGCCACGTTGCCCACAAGCACAAAAAGAATGTGTAGTTACACCTGCTCTCACTAAACACAGTGGGCACAGCTACGCTTGTCACTTTCCGCTTATAAAGGAGGTGAAGTAATGCAGCCTACTCTCAAAGTACAAGCGCTATCTAAAACATTTGATGTGCGAGCGGGTTTATTTAAACGCAAAAAATTTGAAGTGCTAAAAAACATTTCTTTTTGTATTGGTAAAGGTGAAACCATTGCCGTAATTGGTGAAACAGGCTCGGGGAAAAGTACGTTAGCTAAGTTACTTGCCGGTGCCGATAACGCAAACACTGGGCAAATATTACTTGAAGGCAATGTAATAGAAGATAACGGTATTCGTGATAACCAATGTCGTCACATTAGAATGATTTTCCAAGACTCAGGGGCGTCGTTAAACCCAGGTTTAACTATTGGCGACATGCTTGATGATTGCTTGCAATACAATACGGACTTTAATGAAGAAGAGCGCTCAGAAAAAATAAATACAACACTCTCTAAAGTTGGATTGCTAGTCGATCACCAACATTACTATCCACATATGTTCAGTGTTGGCCAATTACAACGTGTGGCTTTTGCCAGAGCGCTTATTTTAGATCCTAAAGTGATGGTGCTCGATGAAGCCGTATCGTCTTTAGACCCTTCTATACGTGCCCAAATAGTAAATTTATTACTCAAGTTACAACGTGAAACGGGTTTAACTTATGTCATGATCACCCATCACCTTAGTTTAGTACGCCATATTAGTGATCAAGTCATAGTGCTAGATAAAGGCGAGGTGGTTGAGTATGGTTTAACAGAAAATGTATTTAATAACCCTCAGTCAAAAATAACGCAGCGTCTATTAAGCTGTTAATGCAGTTTTTTGTTATTTAGGTGCATTTTAGAAGGTCTTGTTATTAACTTTTACTTTTTAACAAGGCCACTCCATGCTCAAACACACACTACTTAGTATTACTCCCCTACTGATTTTATAAGCCTCTGCTATTGCCGAGCCCTCTAACAAAGTTAAAAACTGCGTTGGCGGAATCGATCATTTAGGTTTAACTGTTTCAGATTTAAATTCATCTAAAGCGTTTTTTACTGATGTGCTTGGTTTTAAAGTGCTGGGAAATGATCCAACTTATCCTGCATACTTTTTATCTAATAAAAAAACAACCATTACATTGTGGCGAATTAAGAATAATGAAAAACGTGTAGAGTTTAATCGAGCAGAAAATGTGGGCCTACACCATTTAGCACTCAGTGTTGAGAGTATTGAAAAGTTAAGCAGGCTGCATAAGCACTTAAAAATGCAAAATAATATTACTATAGAATTTGCACCAGAGAATTTAGGTAAAGGCCCTGCGCAGCACATGATGATAAGAGAGCCTAGCGGTAACCGTATTGAATTTATTGCAAGGCCTATCTAGCGCCCTAAAATGATTAGTATTATGACGCAGTGGTATAAGCACACCCGAATTTAAAGCAATAAAAAGGCGCTCAGAGGCGCCTTTTTTAATAACCAAAATTAACTTATTCAGCAGCTTGTTCAACTACTGGTAAATTAAGTTCAGCTTTAGCTTTAAGCGACTCTATGAAAACCATATAGTTTTTGTTTGCTTGAGCCATTGTAATGCTTTGTTTAGCTTGTGGGTCAATATCAGCCGTTACTGTAGCATCTGTCACTGAGTTAAGTGCAACAATCGCTGCATCACCGTTATTTAAGTCAACAACATCTACCACTGCAGTGTCTGCTGGGTGAGCCATTTTAAATGCCTGAGTAACAATCGCTGGCGAGACAGCAAAACTTTGACGATTTAGTTGTGACTCTTGACGAAGCGTTAAACCTTGCTCAGTTGCAATATCATTCAAACTTTTACCTGCTTGAATTTCAGCAAACAAACTACGCGCTTTATCTTTGGCAAGCTCAGAGGTCTTGTCATTTACTAAGCGTGTTTTAATCTGTTCACTTACATCACTTAAAGGTTTGGTTGACGCTGGCTGATGCTCGTTAATACGCACGATAACAATGTGCTCATCGCCCAACTCAATAACTTCAGAGTTAACTTTGTCTTCAAGTAAGTCAACAGATGTGAGTGCAGTAATAACAGCCGGTGTATTTAACGGCTCAGGTAAAGCGTTCAATGCTAAAAGAGGGGTTGACTGAACTTCTAGTTCAGCAACTTCTGCTGCATCATCTAAACGATCTGAAATTTCAAACGCGATTGCACCCATTTCGGTTTGCTTATCGTAAAACGCATCAATTTTTTCAGCACGCTCTAATTCAGCACGTAAGTCGGCTTTTACATCATCAAATGGTTTAACTTGTTGTGGCTGAATATCAGTCAGTTTAATGATGTGATAACCGAACTCTGACGCAACCACTTCTGAAAAATCACCTTTCGCTTCAAGTGAAAATGCTGCATCTTCAAATGCAGGATCCATTACATCACGTTCAATCCAATCAAGGTCACCGCCCATCTCTGCGCTAACGATATCATCAGATGAAGACTCTGCGAGTTCAGCAAAGTCTGCACCTTGTTGAAGCTCAGCATAAAGCGCATCGACTTTAGCTTTAGCTGCATCATCGTCTTCACTATTATCTATTAATATGTGAGACACACGACGTTTTTCAGGCTCAACATATTGCGCCTTATTTTGCTCATAAGACGCTTTCACATCTTCTTCAGTCACTGAACCAACAACTATATTTTCAGCTTTCAACTCGACATAGTTCACCGAGATAAGTTCTGGTGATAAAAACTGCGATGCATTTAGGTCATAGTAATCTGAAACTTCTTGCTCTGATACTTCAACATTATCTGCAAGTGACTCTTTATTAATTACTAAGTAATCAATGCTACGAGTTTGTTGTTGAAGAGCAATAGCACTTTTAAGCTCGCTTTCAAGCGCAAAGTCTGTGCCTGCAACTGCTGATACTAACTGACTGCGTGTCATGTCTTCGCGAAGGTATTCACGAAAAGTATCTGGTTGGAAGTTCATTTGACGAATTACTTGTAAATAACGATCGTTATTAAATTTATCGCCAAGTTGGAAGTAAGGCAATTCTAAAATTGTTTTACGAACTGTATCATCGCTCACGCGAAGGCCTAATTCTGCCGCTAACTGTGATTGCAATTCTTGTTGTACTAAGCGGTCAATTACACCTTGACGAATTTGTGCCATATAATTTGGATCTGCAGCAATTTGTGTAAAGTACTCACCAAATTGTTGCTCTAAACGATTACGTTCGTTTTGGTACGCGCGGTTAAATTCCGTTTGGCTAATTTTAACTCCGTTTACTTCAGCAACAGGTTGTTCCGTGGTTTGACCTAGGTAACTACCGATCCCTGCTAAAGCAAAAGATAAAATCACCGCGCCTAAAATTATTTTGGCTACAGGTCCTTGCGAACCTTCTCTGATTTTCTCAAGCATTTGTTTATCTCTTTTTGATCAAGGCTCAATACCTTGTCACATGTAAAAAAAGCGTATCTTACCAGATACGCTTTTTCACTTGAAGTAACTAGCGGTAAAGTTACTCAACTCAACTGTTAGGCTGATTAAGTAACTTTACTTTCGCCATAACTAATCTGTTTAAACTATTGATTAGTTTACTGCGTCTTTAAGCGCTTTACCGGCTTTGAAAGCTGGAATGTTTGCAGCAGCGATTTGAATAGTTTCACCAGTTTGTGGATTACGGCCAGCTCGTGCAGCACGTTCACGTACTGAGAAAGTACCAAAACCAACAAGTGCAACTGAGTCGCCATCTTTAAGCGCGCCAGATACAGATTCGATGAATGAATCAAGTGCACGACCTGCAGCCGCTTTAGAAATGTCAGCATCAGCTGCGATTTGATCGATTAATTGAGATTTATTCACAATATCATCCTCTTTCATTGTTATTATCAAGAGCGATGGTTTTTTAAACTAACATCACTTTTTTGAAAATTTTAGAGCAAACTTGTAATGCTCACATGATTATATTTTTCTTGAGCCTAGGCCACATAAGGCCTAGGCTTGAAAACCAGTGCTTAACTTATCATACCGTTTAGATTTGAAAAGCCCTAAAAAGCACTTTTTTTACGTTTTTTACTGCTTTTTCTCTGTTTCGACTGAAAAACTCTCAACAGGATGTACCAAAGCAAGTTTTAACACCTCATCAATCCATGTCACTGGGTGAATATCAAGACCTGCCAGTACGTTATCTGGGATCTCTTTTAAGTCACGTTCGTTAATTTTTGGAATAATAACGGTTTTTATTCCACCACGGTGCGCAGCTAGTAACTTCTCTTTTAAGCCACCAATAGGCAGAACTTCACCACGAAGCGTTATTTCGCCAGTCATAGCAACATCAGCTTTAACTGGGTTACCTGTTAAGCTCGACACCAGACCAGTTACCATGGCTGCACCAGCACTTGGGCCATCTTTTGGTGTTGCACCTTCAGGAACGTGAACATGAATGTCACGCTTTTCATAAAAATCACTGTTAATCCGAAAAGTATCAGCACGATTACGCACAACGGTCATTGCTGCTTGAATCGACTCTTGCATTACATCGCCAAGTGAACCGGTGTAAGTCAATTTACCTTTTCCTGGCACGGCTGCACATTCGATTGTCAGTAAATCACCACCAACCTCAGTCCATGCAAGACCTGTAACTTGACCAATTCGATCACCATCTTCTGCTTTACCATAGTCAAAACGTTGAACGCCTAAGTACTCTTCTAAATTATCTTGATTAATAGTCACCGTTTTAGTGTCTTTTTCAATCAGAATATTTTTAACAGCTTTGCGGCACAACTTAGAAATTTCTCGCTCTAGATTACGCACACCCGCTTCACGTGTGTAATAGCGAATAATGCCGATAATTGCACTATCGTCTATTTCAATCTCGTTGTCTTTTAAGCCATTACGCTTTACTTGCTTAGTGATCAGGTGCTCTTTTGCAATATTAAGCTTTTCGTCTTCTGTGTATCCTGACAAACGAATAACTTCCATACGGTCTAAAAGAGGACCAGGGATGTTAAAACTATTCGAAGTAGCGACAAACATAACATCCGATAAATCAAAATCTACTTCAAGATAATGATCGGCAAAATGGCTGTTTTGCTCAGGGTCCAGTACTTCTAACAATGCTGAAGCTGGGTCGCCGCGCATATCTGAAGACATTTTGTCGATTTCATCTAATAAAAATAGTGGGTTTTTGACCCCTACTTTTGTCATGTTTTGAATTAGCTTACCAGGCATAGAACCAATATACGTTCGACGATGGCCTCGGATTTCGGCTTCATCACGAACACCGCCTAACGCCATACGAATATACTTACGGCCAGTAGAACGGGCAATCGACTGACCAAGTGATGTTTTACCGACACCTGGAGGTCCTACAAGGCACAAAATTGGCCCTTTAAGCTTGTTAGTACGCTGTTGTACCGCTAGGTACTCTAAAATACGTTCTTTTACTTTATCAAGGCCATGATGCTCACTGTCTAATATTTTTTGTGCACCAGCTAAATCTTTTTTAACTTTTGAACGTTTTTTCCATGGCACGTTAATTAATGTATCGATGTAAGAACGTACAACCGTTGCCTCAGCGGACATTGGCGACATCATCTTAAGTTTATTAAGTTCTGTCGTGGCTTTTTCTTGTGCTTCTGATGACATGCCCGATTCTTCAATACGCTTTTTGAGCGCTTCAAACTCATCAGGAACATCATCAAGTTCACCAAGCTCTTTTTGAATGGCTTTCATTTGCTCGTTGAGGTAATACTCGCGCTGAGATTTTTCCATCTGCTTTTTAACGCGGGTACGGATCTTCTTCTCAACCTGCAATAAGTCGATTTCACCTTCCATTAGGGCCATTAGGTATTCTAAACGCTCTGTCACGCTTGAAATTTCTAGCACTTTTTGTTTTTCAGGTACTTTTAAAGGCATATGCGCAGCCATTGTGTCTGCAAGTCGCGCTGGTTCATCAATACCTGATACCGAAGTGAGCACTTCTGGTGGAATTTTTTTATTGAGCTTTACATAGCCTTCAAATTGGCTAATTGCGCTTCGAATAAATACATCTTGCTCTTGTTCATCAATTAAATCTGATTCAATAAATTGAGCATCGGCAACAAAAAACTCGTCGTTATCAACAAAGTCTTTGATTTCAGCGCGCTGTGTGCCTTCTACCAATACTTTTACTGTCCCGTCAGGGAGTTTTAATAATTGAAGTACAGTTGCAATAGTACCAATGCGATAAATATCATCTTGCTCTGGTTCGTCTACAGTTGCATCTTTTTGTGCAACCAAGAAAATTTGTTTGTCTTTATCCATTGCCGCTTCAAGGCATTTTATTGATTTTTCACGGCCTACAAAAAGCGGGATCACCATGTGTGGGTACACCACAACATCGCGCAGTGCTAGCACTGGGATTTCGACTTGGTCGGTTCTCTCAAGCGTCATTATATTTCTCTTCGCACTTCATTTATTTAAAAGATTACTCAAGTATATGGGGATAACCACATTAAAGTTCAACAATTTTCCCCGACTCGTTTAAATTAATTATAAAAAAAGGAGCCCTAGGCTCCTTTTTAATGCAAATAGCTTAAAAACTATTCAGATGCTGCTTTATCTTGATTATTATTTTCATATATCAAGATTGGATCAGACTCACCTTTAATTACCGTTTCGTCAATAACTACTTTGCTGACATCATCCATAGATGGAAGTTCGTACATGGTATCTAGTAAAATACCTTCTACGATAGAGCGAAGACCACGTGCACCGGTTTTACGAACCATCGCTTTGTGAGCGATAGCAGATAAAGCATCATCACGGAACTCAAGCTCTACATCTTCCATACCAAACAACACTGAGAACTGTTTAGTAATCGCGTTTTTAGGCTCACTTAGAATCTGTACGAGTGCAGCTTCATCTAACTCTGTGAGTGTAGCAACTACAGGTAAACGGCCAATAAATTCAGGTATTAAACCGTATTTCACTAAGTCTTCAGGCTCTACGTCTTTAAACGTCTCGCTTAAAGAACGCGTTTCTGCAGACTCTTTAACACTAACGCCAAAACCAATGCCAGTATTTTTATGGCTACGTTGCTCAATGACTTTATCAAGCCCTGAAAACGCACCACCACAAATAAACAAGATCTTAGACGTATCTACTTGTAAAAATTCTTGCTGTGGGTGTTTGCGTCCACCTTGAGGAGGCACAGAAGCAATCGTGCCCTCAATCAGCTTAAGTAATGCTTGTTGCACACCTTCACCCGACACATCGCGCGTGATTGATGGGTTATCTGATTTGCGAGAAATTTTGTCTATTTCATCAATGTATACAATGCCACGCTGTGCTTTTTCCACATCGTAGTCGCATTTTTGCAATAGTTTTTGGATGATATTTTCTACATCCTCGCCCACGTAACCGGCTTCGGTAAGTGTCGTTGCATCAGCCATTGTAAACGGTACGTCAAGTAAACGAGCCAGCGTCTCTGCTAGTAATGTTTTACCACTACCAGTCGGACCTATTAGCAAAATATTACTTTTGCTAAGCTCAATATCTTGCTTGGTTGATTGATTACGAAGACGTTTGTAATGGTTGTAAACAGCAACAGACAATACTTTTTTCGCATGGTCTTGGCCGATAACGTAGTCGTCTAGGTGTTTTCGAATTTCTTTTGGAACAGGTAGTTTATCAGACGAGTCATGCTTAGGAGCAATATCTTTGATCTCTTCCCTGATAATATCGTTACACAACTCTACACATTCATCACAAACGTATACTGAAGGGCCTGCAATTAATTTGCGTACTTCGTGCTGGCTCTTGCCACAAAAAGAGCAGTATAACAATTTATTACTTTTGTCGCCGTCTGTAGGAGTGTCAGACATTCAGCTACCTCATCTTATTACGTTGGCCACCAAAATTTATGGTGGCTATTTCAATACGCTTAACTATAACAAAATTTATTGTTTTTCGCATAGTAACTAAAAGTGATTAACAGGTCCCCTGCTCACCAAGCGCTTACTTTTTATCGCGATTTGCAAATACTGAGTCAACTAAGCCGTACTCTACAGCTTCTGAAGCGCTCATGAAGTTGTCACGATCAGTATCTTTTGAAATCACATCTAACGGCTGACCCGTGTGTTCTGCCATTAAGCGATTTAGTTTATCTTTAATAGATAGTATTTCTTTGGCATGTATTTCAAAGTCAGACGCCTGACCTTGGAAACCACCTAAAGGTTGGTGGATCATTACACGTGAGTTAGGTAAGCAAAAACGTTTACCTTTAGCACCAGCGGTAAGCAAAAATGCCCCCATGCTCGCTGCTTGTCCTACACAAATAGTACTCACATCAGGTTTGATAAAGTTCATTGTGTCGTAAATTGCCATACCAGCAGTTACTGAGCCACCCGGTGAATTTATGTATAAGAAAATATCTTTATCAGGGTTCTCTGATTCTAAAAATAGCATTTGCGCTAAAATTAGGTTTGCCATGTTGTCTTCAACTTGGCCTGTTAAAAAAATAATACGCTCTTTTAAAAGTCGCGAATAAATATCATACGAGCGCTCACCTTTTGGTGTTTGCTCAACAACCATAGGGACCAATGCATTTAGGGGATCTGTAATACCAGTATTCATACTTATTTAATTCCTTATGCGCTTATACTTATCCTTATTATAAGGAAGCATAGTTATCGTTTTTCGCAAATTAAGAGCCAAAAACTAAAAATGGCCCGGGCACGCTGTTTAAACAGTGTAACACGAGCCATTTAATCGTTAGCGAGAGCTTAAGTCAATGACTTATTAAGCACCTTGCTGCGGATTCATGATGTCATCAAATGCTTTTTCAACGTCTGAAACATTTGCTTTAGCTAAAATAGCTTCAACAGCTTGCTCTTCCATTGCAACATTACGCATTTGTTGCATAAGTTGATCATTTGCTTTGTAGTATTCTACTACTTCAGTTGGATCTTCGTATGCAGAAGCCACTGTTGCAATTAATGCTTCAACTTTAGCATCATCAACTTTAATGTCGTTAGCTTTGATTACTTCGCCTAATAAAAGACCAGTCTTAACGCGTGTTACAGCTTGCTCATGGAACAATTCAGCTGGAAGCTCAGGCATGTTTTTAGCGTCGCCGCCAAAACGTTGAGCTGCTTGCTGACGTAGTGCGTCAACTTCTTGATCAACAAGTGCTTTTGGCACTTCAATTTCGTTGTTTTCTAAAAGACCTTTGATTGCTTGGTCTTTAACGTTAGCTTTAACCGCTTGGTCAAGTTCACGCGTCATGTTCTTTTTAACTTCTTCTTTAAGCGCGTCTACGCCGCCTTCGGTAACACCGAATTTAGTTGCAAACTCTTCGCTTAATTCAGGAAGCTCTTGCGCTTCTACTTTTTTCACTGTGATAGTGAATTGAGCTGCTTTACCTTTAAGGTTTTCAGCATGGTAATCTTCAGGGAATGTTACATCTGCAACAACTTCTTCGCCTGCTTTTTTACCAACGATGTTATCTTCAAAACCTGGGATCATACGACCTTGACCAAGCTCTAATGGGAAGTCATCAGCTTTACCGCCTTCAAATACTTCACCGTCGATAGTACCTACGAAATCAACTGTTACACGGTCACTTTCGCCGGCAGCTGTATCAACTTCAGCCCACTCTGCGTGTTGCTTACGAAGAGTTTCTAGCATGTTTGCTAAGTCTTCCTCAGTTACTGTTACCGCTGGTTTTTCAACAGCAATTTTGTCTAAACCTTGAACTTCAACTTCAGGGTAAACTTCAAATGTAGCTGAGAATTCTAAGTCTTTACCTGCTTCAAGTGATTTAGGAGCGAATGAAGGCGCGCCAGCAGGGTTAATTTTTTCAGCAACGATTGCTTCAATGTAGTTACGTTGCATTACTTCGCCAGCAACTTCTTGACGAACTGCAGCGCCAAAACGCTTGTTAATTACAGATACAGGTACCTTACCAGCACGGAAACCATCTATACGCTGTGTTTTTGACAGTTGTTGTAGGCGTTTTTTTACTTCGGTCTCAACGTTCTCTGCAGGAACGGTGATAGTTATACGGCGCTCAAGGCCTTGGGTCGTCTCAACAGAAACTTGCATGATTTACCTCAATATTCAATTTTGGCGACTGTTCGCCTTCCTTACAAACAAAGTGATCTGCATGAGTCTTGATAACGTTTAAGCGATTTTTCACACTTAAAAGCATCCGTCGCTAGCATGAGATACCATTGCTGCTTTGCCCTTAGGGCACTATGTTAAACAATAGACGCGGCATTATAACCTAATATTTATGATAGTCGAGTATGGGGGGCAATTATTTGGGATAGATTGGGTACTACAGCACCTAACCGAGTAAAAAACAGGCTAACCGTTGTTTTCAGAGGTTTAAGTGAGTTTTATTTATAGCAATATAAAAATAGAATAAAAAAATACAGAGGAGTTATAAATAAGAAAATGGTCGGCGATGCAGGATTTGAACCTGCGACCCCTTGGACCCAAACCAAGTGCGCTACCAAACTGCGCTAATCGCCGACATTGAAGGCTAAGCTTCTTTTTTCATACTGAACAATTAAACAGATCGTTTAAAACCACCTTGAGAAAGTGGTCGGCGATGCAGGATTTGAACCTGCGACCCCTTGGACCCAAACCAAGTGCGCTACCAAACTGCGCTAATCGCCGATATTCTTGTAAATGGGGTGACTGATGGGGCTCGAACCCACGACAACCGGAATCACAATCCGGGGCTCTACCAACTGAGCTACAATCACCGCTATATTTACATGTTTTCAAATGGCGCACCCAGAAGGATTCGAACCTTCGACCGACGCCTTAGAAGGGCGTTGCTCTATCCAGCTGAGCTATGGGCGCATCGAAAACTTCATAGTTTACCAATAAGCTATTCGATTATAATTAAATTATAAAAAAATGGTCGGCGATGCAGGATTTGAACCTGCGACCCCTTGGACCCAAACCAAGTGCGCTACCAAACTGCGCTAATCGCCGTTACTTACTATTCTCTACGAGTGACCTCGTTGACAACGGGGTGCATAATAGTGATTTGACGGGGTTAGGTCAAACGTTTTTTTAAGAAAACAAATCAAGTGGTCATTTTTAGCCCACAATGGCTAAATATTATAATAGAAGACTGAAATTTAAACTATTTAATTACTCTAGTACTATATAGATGAAAAGCAACTTGGCGCTGCAATGCTTTTCTGCGAAAATAGCTTAGGTAATATTAAATGAAAAAATAAAGTTATTATTCTCTTTATAAGCATATGCCCCTTTTTATTATGCGTTCATTTTTAAAGTATCGGTATCTAGTTAATTAACCCCAATTAAAGGTCAACCATGACGGCAAACATCATTGATGGTAAAGCAATCGCAAAACAAGTACGTAGTACAGTTGCACAACGCGTAAGCGAACGCGTTTCTAAAGGATTACGCGCCCCCGGACTTGCAGTAGTCCTTGTCGGACTTGATCCAGCAAGCCAAGTTTATGTTGGTTCAAAGCGTAAAGCCTGTGAAGAAGTTGGTTTTATTTCAAAATCATTTGATTTACCTGCAGACACAAAAGAAGATGCTCTTTTAAGTTTAATTGATGAGCTAAATAATGATGCAGAAGTAGATGGCATTTTGGTGCAGTTACCTTTACCTGATGGACTCGATGCAGAGAAAATTTTAGAACGCATTACACCACACAAAGACGTTGATGGCTTTCACCCTTACAATATAGGTCGTTTAGCACAGCGTATGCCTGCGCTTCGTCCTTGTACGCCAAAAGGGATTATTACTTTACTCGATTCTACCGGTGTTCGTTATAAAGGCATGCATGCGGTTGTGGTTGGCGCATCAAATATTGTGGGCCGCCCTATGTCGTTAGAGCTATTACTGGCCGGTTGTACGACTACTGTGTGCCATAAGTTTACACAAGATTTAGAAACCCATGTGCGACGCGCAGACCTGCTGGTTGTAGCTGTGGGCAAACCTGAATTTATCCCTGGAGATTGGGTAAAAGAAGGTGCCATTGTTATAGATGTAGGTATAAACCGTTTAGATACAGGTAAACTAGTAGGCGACGTTGAATACAGCATTGCAGAGCAAAAAGCTCACTTTATTACTCCTGTTCCTGGCGGGGTTGGCCCAATGACCGTGGCCAGCTTAATTGAAAATACATTAGAAGCATGTGAAAAATATCATAGCTGAATATAATTCAAATAAAAAAGGGTTGCCATTCGGCAACCCTTTTTTATTACAAGCGAGTAATTTTAAGCCTTACGCCACGTTGTCTTACCGGCTGAATCTTCAAGTATTACACCTAAAGCATTAAGTGCATCACGGGCTTCATCAGCCGCAGCCCAATTTTTACTAGCACGAGCATCATTACGTTTAACAATTAACGCTTCAATCGTTGCAACTTCATTATCATCTTGCCCGCCTTGTAAAAAAGCCTCAGGCGCTTGTTGTGCAACGCCTAATACTTCGCCAATAGTACGTAATATAAACGCAAGTTGACCCGCCTGTATTGCATCGCTTTCTTTTACGCGGTTTAGCTCTTTTGCCAGCTCAAATAAAACAGGTAAAGCCTCTGGAGTATTAAAATCATCATCCATTGCTTTTCTAAATTTAATAACGAACTCGTTACTCTCAAGCTCACACTCGATAGGTTTAACGTCACGTAAAGCAGTATAAATACGCTCAAGCGATGAACGCGCTTGGTCTAAGTTTTCTTGCGAGTAATTAAGTTGGCTGCGGTAATGACCTGATATTAAAAAGTAACGAACCGACTCAGGGTCGTACTCTTTTAGCACATCGCGAACAGTAAAAAAATTATCTAACGATTTAGACATTTTTTCTTTATTTACTTGTACCATGCCGGTGTGGATCCACGTATTTACATACTCACCATTATTGGCACAGCATGACTGCGCAATTTCATTTTCATGGTGCGGAAACTGTAAATCAGAACCCCCACCATGAATATCAAAATGTTCACCTAAATGCTTTGAGCTCATAGCTGAACATTCAATGTGCCAACCTGGGCGCCCTTCTCCCCATGGAGATGACCATGAAGGCTCGCCGGCTTTGGCTTTTTTCCATAAAACAAAGTCCAGTGGGTCGTCTTTATCTTGTGCCACTTCAACACGTGACCCTAACTGAAGCATGGTTAAATCTTGCTGAGAAAGCGCGCCGTATTGCTCAAACGTTGAAACATCAAATAACACGTCACCATCAGCTGCTACATAAGCATGCCCTTTAGCTATTAAACGCTCAACCATTTCAATAATTTCACCCATGTGCCCTGTCACTGTTGGTTCTACATCCGGGCGTAACATGTTTAGGCTATCAAAATCTTCATGCATGGCTTTGGTCATGCGCAGTGTTAAATCGTTTATTGACTCTTTATTTTCATTTGCACGTTTAATAATTTTGTCGTCAACGTCGGTAATATTACGCACATATTTTAAATTGTAACCAATATGGCGAAGGTAGCGAACAATGACGTCAAAGCCAACAAATGTACGCGCATGACCGATATGACAGTAATCGTAAATGGTGATACCACACACATACATGTCGATTTTACCATCGACCATAGGTTTAAATTGTTCTTTTTGTCGCGTGAGTGTGTTGTATATTTGTACCATTTAGTTGGTGTCCTTCACTATTATCAAGAAAATGTATGTTACCACTTGAAAAGCATGGGCTCTAGCGCTTTGTTAATCTTAGCTAACTAAGATAAAATAGTGCGACTATTTAAACCAGATATAGGAAAGCACATGGTTGTTCTACACACAAACTTTGGTGACATCACCATTAAAATGTTTGAGCAAGAAGCTCCAAACACAGTAAAAAACTTTTTAGAGTATGCAAACGCAGGTTTTTACAACGGTACAATTTTTCACCGTGTAATTGATGGCTTTATGGTTCAAGGTGGTGGCTTTGTTTCAGGTATGGAGCAAAAAGACGTTAACGATCCAATTCAAAACGAAGCTAACAACGGCCTGTCTAATAAAGTAGGTACTTTAGCTATGGCACGCACACCAGATCCACACTCTGCTACAGCACAGTTTTTTATTAATGTTAACAACAATGATTTTTTAAACCACAGCAGCGAAACGTCTCAAGGCTGGGGTTACTGTGTGTTTGCTGAAGTAGTTGAAGGCATGGACATTGTAGAAAAAATTAAAGGTGTAGCTACTGGTAGCAATGGTTTTCACCAAGATGTTCCTCTTGAAGACGTGATCATCGAAAGCGTTACTGTTAACTAATAGTTCGCTTACCCACATAACGTGGAGTATCAGCGGGTGTCATTGCAACATGCATGCGCCCGCTTTATTTTTATCGAAAAGATATCCCTATGACTCAAAAAACGTATTTTATTGCTGATTTACATTTAACTGAAAACAGACCTGATATTAGCGCTGCTTTTTTTAAGTTTTTAGAATCTAACATTTTGAATCAAGACGTTGATGCGCTTTACATCTTAGGTGACTTTTTTGAAGTATGGGTAGGTGATGACTACGTCACTGAACTTGCGCGCAGTGTAGCTACAAAGCTTAAAGCAATAAGTGATTCAGGTATTCCCGTCTATTTTATTCATGGTAATCGCGACTTTATCCTGCGAGAACACTATGCAAATTTAGCAGGTATGACACTGTTAGATGAGCAAACTGTTATAGACCTTTACGGCACACCCACTGTTATTTTACATGGGGATGAAATGTGTACCCAGGATATTGAGTATCAAAAATTTCGTAAAAAAAGCCGCGGTTGGTGGTGGCCAAAATTAATGCTTGCCATGCCATTATGGTACCGAAAAAAAATAGCTCGCAATGCCCGTGAAAAAAGTAAGCTTAGCCAAGCAGATAAACCGATAGAAATTTTAGACGTTGTTGATGATGCTGTCCTTTCGACATTTAAGAGGCACAAAGTTGTTAATATGATCCATGGTCATACGCACCGACCAAATATTCATACATACTCACTAAATGGACAAACGCTTACACGCACTGTTTTAGGTGACTGGTACGAACAAGGCTCCTACTTAATTGTAACACCTCAAGAACAAAGGCTAATAAACACACCATTTAAATGAGCTATATAAAGCCATTTTTAGAGCCTCAATCCATAAGTGTAGTCCCTTTAAGGCCCTATATAGCATTTAAATAATACGTTAAAAATTGAATGTGGGTACTCACTTAATTTTTAGGCAACGTAATTGTAAATCGAGTTTTAAATTTATCCTCCCATTGAGGATCAGACTCTAAAACCAATTGCCCTTTTAAAATTTTAGTGACCCATTGAGAAACCATATAAAGCCCAAGCCCTATGTTCCCTTTACCGCGCGCTGATGTATGAAAGGGCTCAAAAATAACAGATTGCTGCTGCTGATTAATCCCGCATCCGCTGTCTGATACTATAATATTTACATCTCCCTTATCACTTTCCTCAACCTTAATTTCAATCTCTCCAGATTGATTCTCTTCAAAAGCGTGGTTAAGCGCATTCATTATAAGGTTTTCAATAACCTGTGAAATAATCCCAGGGCGACTTTTAAGCGTGCAGCTATCATTAAACAAGGTTTTAATTTTAACCTTTGAAGTTTTTAATCGAGAGTTCAGCGTAATCAACAACTCTTTTATTATTGTTTCAACATTACATTCAATAAATTCTTCATTGTTTCTATCAATAGCCATTTTTTTAAAGCTTTTTACAAGTACAGCAGCTTTATCTAGGTTTACCCTGGCTAAGCCTAAATTATCATCTAAGCTTGATACGCTGTTCTCTAGTAGAGACTTTGTTAAGCCAGTTTTTATACCTTCATTGAGGCGGCTCACCACCGACTCTGCGTTAGTAACAGAAATAATAGCACCGCCAATAGGCGTATTCATCTCATGAGCTACACCCGCAACAAGCATGCCTAATGAAGATAATTTTTGCGCTTCAACAAAGCTATCCTGCAAAAGTTGCTGCTGCCTAATGGTGTTTGAAAGTTGATTATTGACAGAATCCAGCTCCAACTTTTCAGCGCGTAACTGGTCAAATAAATCTTTTAGCGTTTTTGTATAGCAATATTCTCTATATAAAATAAAGCCACCAATGAATAAAAGAATAATACCGCCAATACCAGCATAACCTAGCGCCGTAAAGTGTATTTTATTCATCAACTTATCTTTACTTTTGATGTAAATATAAATGACTTCATTAAGGGTTTCATTATGCCTTTTTGAAAAAAGTGCGGGCAGCTTGTCTAACGAATAAATGTTTGAATCAAAATATCTTACTGTATTTTCTTGTTGGTTTTGCATAGACTCCCAGAGTGATGGGTTATAATTAGCAATTGTTAGCTCTGGCAATCCAAGCATAAACCCCCACTCTTTAGACTTATCATTGTTAAAAATCCAATACCCATCTTTGTTTACAATATTAATTTGAGCGTTTTCAGAAGAGTAATTTCTAATTTTCTGAAAAAAGTCAGATAAGTTAAAATTAATTATAATGAGGCCATCAACTATAAATTCGCTTGAGCTGGTTCGATAAGTAACTCTAATGGTGGGTTCGTAGGGCTCAACTATTGAACCATACTCCATATTTAAATCAATTCTTGATAAAAACGAATCAGGTGCCTCTATCGATATACCTTGCCTAAAATAATAGCGCGATATTTTGTTTTGTAATTCACTTTGCTCAATTACTTTAGCTTCTCCACCTTTAAAGTCGACCCTAAAGCGTTCGTTTCCTACAATATCAATCCACCGAATTTGCGAAATGATAGGCGATAATAACCCAAAATTAACGAAGTAATCATTTATGCTTCGTATGGATTCTCGGTCTCTAAACATATACCTGAGCTTATTGCCCCTTTTTAGGTTTTTGTTGTCTGCTAAAACTTGTGTTAGTTTTTTTATACTACTTAGCTCTTTTACAAACTCTGTCTGCACTAGAGATAGTTTGTCGTCTTGATAATCTTGAACAAGCGCAAGCCTTGATTGGTAAATTTGCCAATATACTAAAAAACTAATAACGCCAGCAGCAACCATAATAAACAATGCTTTAATATATAGCTGTTTATTATTTAAACTAACAGAAAGTCTATGATCAAACTTTTCCATATTGCTTTAACCATGTTGTTAAATCGTCAAAAAACAGTGGTTTTGAAAAGTAATAACCTTGGGCCACATCACAGCCTATTTTTTTAACCCATTCACACTGCTCTAGTGTTTCTACACCCTCAACAATAATAGAAAAATTAAATCGTCTGGCTAAGTTTACAATCATTTCTAGGATGTATTGGTTATTAGCATTGCGCTCAATATCAGTTAAAAAGCATCTGTCTATTTTTAAAATATTTGCAGGTATCTCAGTTATGTGTGAAATAGATGAATAACCAGTTCCAAAATCATCAATACTTACTTTAATACCCAGCGCCATAAATTCATCTAACGACTCTCTAATTAAGTCGTAATTACTGATCGCTTGGGTCTCAGTAATCTCTAGCTCAAGCATTTCTGGAAGTATATTGGCATCTTTTAACTTATGAAGGATTTTTTTGCAGTAATCAGGGTCAACCAAATCAAAGGCAGATGCATTAAAAGCAATAGGCAGATTTACGCCTATATCACTTAACTTATGAATGGTCGAAATTATCTTATCGAAAATAACGCTGTCTAATTCACTAATTAAACCAGCTGTTTCAGCAAGTTCAATAAATACTTCTGGACTTACAAAACTACCGTCTTCTAATTGCCAACGAGCCAATGCCTCAAAGCCCACAGGGGTTAACGTTGCTAAGTCCATTTTCGGCTGTAAGGCTACTTGTAAAGTACCAGCACCAATTACTCTTCTTAATCGGGCCATTAAACTATATCGGTTAGTTAATGCTTCTGTTTTTTCTTGGGTATGCTTTATATATTTTAAAGATGCGGTTTGGCTATCACTTAAACTAGATTCAGCAATGCTTATTATTTTTTCGGGTACAATATTTAAAACAGAACTTAGCGCTAAATCAAGAATTCTCAAATCAGCATATTGTTTTACCGAGGTAATTATACATTTTTGCCTTTTTAGGCTAGCTATCATTTCGTCAGTTATATCGAAGTTTGCGTTTATAAGTAATCCAAAGCTGCTGTTATTAATAATGGCAATACGCGCTGAATAACCATCAAAAATAGTCATTAAATTTTTATAAACTTCTTTTAATAGCTTTTGACAAAAATCGTGACCAAACGAAAAAGCTTTTTCTTCAAATTGCTCAACTTCAAAAACTAACAAACGTGTTTGGTACTGCTCGTGCAGGTTCATATTTTTTATTTCACGAGTGAGCCAGTTACGATTGTGCATGTTTAACGACACATCGGTATATGCAAGTTCAGTAAGCTTGTTAAGCAGTGCTATATTACTAAAGCCTGTGCTTACATTTTCACTGAATACTTTTAATAAATATTCATTTTGTTCAGATATTTCATTGTCCGACTGAACAATCGTTATATAGCTTTCCCCAGCTATTTCTTTGTTACAAAAATAAAATACCGTGTGGTGCTCAGAAAAAATATGCCTTTTTTCATCTAAAGCTCGCTCAAAATCACTGTAGATTTGTGGAAGCAAAACCCTATCGTCAATAAGCTTTCCTTCAAACCCATCAAAACAACCATTAGCTGTCGAAATATGCGCTCTGATAATTTCGCCATCACTTTGAGTAGAGCACATAATCCCACCTCCCTCAGTGACGTTTAAAATATTACTGATTTCTTCTAAAACAGCTTTAGAGAAAGATCCCATATCGTGTTTGCTGTTTATACTTCTTGAAGCATCTAAAACAAGTTGAAGACCTTTTCTGGCTGAAGATATTTGTGAAATGTATTTCCAGGTGCGTAAGTTGCTTGTAACAATAGATTGTAATTTTTCAGCAGAGACGTCTGATTTATTCCAATACTCGTCTATATCAAGCGTTTTCATTATTTGCTGTTCGGGAGCAAAGCCTGGTTGACCTGTAAGTAAAACAATACGCATGTCTGCGTTACCAATCACCTCTCTTATAGTACTTACAAGCCTGAGACCTGAGTCATCATCTTCCATTACAACATCTATAAAAGTGAGCGCTATATCTGGATGTAAACTGAGCACTAAAGCTGCTTGTGAAACCGAGTTAGCTGTGAGAACTTCTATTTCACAATTATCCTCTGGTCTCATTTCTTTTAAGCTGTTGGTTAAAGCCTGCTGATAATTTATATCGTCCTCAACAGTGAGCACTTTTATTTTTTTTATTGTTGAGCTGTCTTCTTCAAGCTCCTCATCAAATACAAACAGACTGTTGTTATCGGACATCCTACACCGCCTATATAAAAAATATACAACTAAATTTAATAGATATAGTTCATAAATTTGTATGTAACTATTTACTATATATAGTAGAAGGCGATTTAAGTTTGGTCTAATTTTTAGTGCTTTATCTCATCAGTTATGCAAAAAATAAAGCACTGGGGGGATTATGCTGGAGTACCACTATGAAATTTGAAGTCTTCATCTGCTGATACAATAAGTTCAGCTTCAATTTCACCAAATTCCTTAACCCTTTTCGAAATATCAAAATCGGCAATTTCTTGCGCCAAGGCTAGATAATCTTGATAATGACGTGCCTCTGAGCGCAGTAGCGAAATATAAAAATCACCTAGGCGTTTATCTACATGGGGCGCCAACTTTGCAAAACGCTCACACGAGCGTGCCTCAATGTAAGCACCTACAATTAATTTGTCGACAAGTGCATTTGGCTCGAATGTTTTAACATTTCGTAACATCCCTTTAGCGTAACGACATGGTGTAATACTTTGGTACTCTACACCATACTCATCCATTATTTCTAAAACTTGGTAAAAGTGATGTAACTCTTCTTTTATGAGCAACACCATTTTATCAATTAAGTCTTGCCCGTAAGGAGAGTTAGACTTGGGAATGATTGATTTAGTGAGCTTGTTTTTTGCTGCTAAATCACGCCAGTTACCTTCACGTTTATAAATAAGTGTTTCGAATGGTTTAAGCCAGGCTAAAAGTGCATCACCGCTTTCTTTATCTACTGCATACTTACGAATTAAAAACATTGCTGACTGAGCTGCTTTTAACTCACAAATTAAGTGATCTATTAAAATAACTGACAGATTTTCTTTTTTGATTGCTTTATCTACCCACTGAGTCGGTGTTTTGCACAATAAAAAGTCATGAATAGGCTCTAACAGCTGGCTATGTGACACGTTTGATACTCGTTGCTAATTAAAATTAAAGAACCTGTATTTTAACACGAATTCACGGTTTGATTAAATCAAAGCCAGCTTCATTTATTTGTTAAAAATTAGTTAACTTGACTTTGTACACTATGTGGCCCATAACTGTAAATGAACTGTATAAAAAACACACCGTAACAAAAACAATAATACCTTCCTAAACGGAGTACACACTATGATATTAAACCACCTATGGGGCTTATACGCTCACCCACTTGAAGAGTGGCAAACAATTGATAACCGACACGAAAGCTTGACCTACAGCTTGTCACATATTTTACTCATTGCTTTGTTTCCATCAACAATGGGGTATTACTCGTCTGTTTACTTGGGCTGGAGCATTGGCACTGGTGGTCTAGTATTTTTAACACATGAGAGCGCGCTGTTAATAGCTATAGCCATGTATGTAGCTTTAATTATAGGTGTATTTGCACTTGCCTATTTAGCCCATTGGATGGCCGTTACTTTTGGCTCTAAACCCACCTTTACTCAAACGCTTGAACTAGCGGCTTACACAGCAACACCGGTATTTATGTCTGCGCTTGCCGCTTTTTGGCCTGTGCTTTGGTTTGTTGTATGTGCTGGTATTGTTGCACTAGCCTACTCGGTTTATTTACTTTATACCGGAGTACCTATACTCATGCACATACCTGAAGAACGTGGTTTTATTTATGCAAGCTCGGTCGTTACTTGTGGGCTTATCCTACTAGTCATCATATTAGCTGCCACTGCGATTCTTTGGACAAATGGCATTGTAAGCCCCATGTTCACATAATAAATTTTAAGTAACTCGATTAAGTAATATTCAACCAACAAAAAAGGAGCTAATTAGCTCCTTTTCTAAAATTAAAATACTCGAAAGAATTAATCTGTCTCGTTTTCTTCTTGGTTATGTATCTCTAACCCTGATGACATCGCTGTTTCGCGTGTGCTTTTAGCTGTATCGTTTCTCAGTTTATCTATTCGGTTTAAATAGTTTTGATCTATATCGCCTGTTATATATTGCCCGTCAAACACAGAAGTTTCAAATTGAGTTATTTCTGGGTTTTCTTGGCTTACAGCGGCCATTAAATCTGTTAATGACTGAAAAATCAATCCGTCAGAACCAATACTTGCGTTTATATCTTCAACCTCACGGCCATGCGCAATAAGTTCAGCTGCCGATGGCATATCAATGCCATAAACATTTGGAAAGCGTATTTCAGGAGCTGCTGAGGCAAAATATACATTTTTAGCACCAGACTCTCGCGCCATTTCCACAATTTGCGCTGATGTGGTACCGCGCACTATTGAATCGTCAACAAGTAATACATTCTTACCTTTAAATTCACGATCAATTGCGTTTAGCTTTTGACGCACTGACTTTTTACGCATTTCTTGACCAGGCATAATAAACGTACGGCCAATGTAACGGTTTTTAACAAAGCCTTGGCGGTACGGTAAATCAAGTACACGAGCAATTTCAAGCGCGACATCGCACGAAGTTTCTGGAATAGGAATGACAACATCAATGTCTTTATCTGCCCACTCACGTGCTATTTTTTCACCCAGTTTGGTACCCATGTTTACGCGTGTTGCATAAACCGACATTCTGTCTATTGTTGAGTCTGGACGAGCAAAATAAACAAATTCAAAAATACAAGGCGAGTAAGACACTTTATCTGCACAATTTAATGAGTGAAACTGTCCATCTTCCGTCACAAAAATAGCTTCACCTGGGGCTACATCGCGAATAAACTCAAAGCCATCAGGTTTTAGTGCCACACTTTCTGAGGCAAACATGTATTCCGTGCCTTTTTCAGTCTCGCGTTTACCAAAAACAAGAGGGCGAATACCGTTAGGATCACGAAACGCTACAACGCCGTGACCGATAATCATAGCAATGGCTGCATAGCCACCCGTTACTTTTTTGTTTACCTCAGCAACAGCTGTGAACACATCTTCAGGGTCTAGGTGCAACTTGTCTGAGCGACTAAGCTCATGTGCCATAATATTCAGCAATATCTCAGAATCAGACGTTGTATTAACATGTCGACGTGCTTCTGAAAATAACTGTTCTTTTAGTTCTTCAGCATTTGTAAGGTTTCCATTATGCGCAAGGGCGATACCAAATGGTGAGTTTACATAAAAAGGCTGTGCCTCAGATGAACTAGAAGAGCCTGCTGTTGGATAACGTACATGGCCAATACCAATGGTACCTTGTAGTCGTTTCATGTGACGTGTGTGAAATACATCTTTCACTAGGCCGTTTGCTTTACGTAAGCTAAACGTATTATTTTCAATGGTAATTATTCCCGCGGCGTCTTGCCCACGATGCTGCAAAACAGTTAAGCCATCATATATCGCCTGATTCACAGGAGACGTTCCGACTATTCCAACGATACCACACATGTAATTTATCCTCGCCGATTAACGGTTTACTGAATTTAAAAAGCTGGAGTTGTTTTCGAGGTACGAAAAAAACCATTCAACAACAAAGCCAAATTCTGGAATCAAAATAGAATTACCCCACCAGTGCGTATTAGGTGCACCAGTAAAAGCATCAAGAAAGAAGAGTAACGCGCTCACGACCAACACGCCTCGTAGAGCACCGAACACTATGCCAAAGACACGGTCAGTACCCGATAAGCCAGTACGAAGTACAAGCTGACCTAAAATATAGTTTAGTAAACCGCCTAACAGGAGCGTCGCAAAGAAGAGTATGGCAATGGCCGCCGCATTCCTTAAAAGGGGTTCAGAAATGCTTGTTAGGAAGGAAGCTAAATATTGGTAAAATAAACTTGAGATGATAAACGCGCCTGCCCATACCGCTAATGACATAGCTTCTTTTACAAAGCCGCGTATTAAACCGATGATGGTAGACAGTGCAATGATGCCAAGAATGGCGTAATCAACCCAGATCATAATAACCAATTAGTCGCTATTTTGGGGCGCATTCTATACCCAAACATCCTCAGTATGCAAGTTTAAACGGGAGATAACCGCAGCCAACCTGAAACATTTAATTAACATTTTGACGGTTAATAAATTGGCCTAAGTAATTGTGTAACATCAAAGAAAAAGGCCTTATTGTTTAAGGCCTTTTTAATTAGTTAGTTACTTCGTATTGGGTTATTTTACCGTTAAGCTTAGTAAGCTTTTTAAGTTCTGGTAATTGCTTTTCCAACTCAGTTTTATCAAGTGACGGGCCAACAAATACTTTTGTTAGCGTTCCGTTGGGTGTTTTTATAGGTTTAGTAAACGTATTAAACCCTTTTGAAGTTAATTTAGCCTGTAATGCTTTAACATTTGCAGCATGAGAAAAACTACCTAACTGCACCACATAGGCCATATCAGTTAGGTTTTCATCACTTTTACGCGGCGTAATAGGCTTAGGTGCCTCTTTAACTACTTTTTCGGGAACCTTAGTCTCTTCTTTCGCTTTAGCAACTTGCGGTTCAGCAATATCAGTTTTTGTAGCTTTAGGTATAACTGACGCTTCAACTATTTTCTCTTCGCTAGCAAAGTTGCTTTGTAAAATAGTATCGTCTTGCTCTAAAACGTCATCATCAGGAGAAATATCTTCAATGTTATCTTGCTTTAACGGCTCAGCTGTAGCTACTTGATCATTAATTGAGTCTTGCAAGTCAATCGTTTTGAACTCAGGTCGCTCTGGGATCGCTTTAAAGCCTTCCTTGTAATGCACTTTTTCGCCATCAAGTATGTTTGGGATAAACACAATCGCTGCGATCACCACAATACTTGTTCCAACTAAGCGATTTATAAAACTTGAGTTCACCGATATCCTCTCTATTTTTTAAAATAATTAATAGCATCTGCTACTGTAAAAAATGAACCAAATACAATTAAAATAACATTGTCTTGCTGCTTAGGTAAAATAACACTCAGTGCTCGTTCAACGCTTTCAAAGCTTTGTACCTTGTCGTGAGTAGATACGCTTTGTAGGGCTTCTTTTAGGTTATTAGCACTATCACCACGAGGGCCGCCTAAGCTAGCAAGAAACCAATAATCAACAAGATGGGTTAGCTCTTTTAGCACCGCTGCTTTATCTTTATCAGCAAGCATAGCGGCTAATGCGTGAACTTTAAAGCCTTTATCTTTGTAGCTTAATAACTTATTGGCTAAATAGCGAGCTGATTCTGGATTGTGAGCGACGTCTGTAAATACCAATGGCTCTGTGCTTAATTGTTCAAAACGTCCTTCCACCACCAAGTTAGCTAAGCAATTTTTTATTACATCAACATTTGGTAATAAATTTAAAACGCTTAGTACTGTTAGAGCAGTCGCTGCATTTTGCGCCGGTATTGCAGGCTTATTGAGTGTCAGGTTATGTTTTTCAAACTGCCAATTAAACGTTTTTTGATGCTCATTAAATATAAAGTCAGTGCCTGATAATGTCATATTGGCACTAATCTCGTTACCGTAATCAATCATTGTATGCGGGATACATAAGTCCCCAATGATAGCGGGAGTGTCTTTGCGGAATATACCCGCTTTATCGTACGCCACCAGCTCTCGGGTATCGCCAAGGTATTCCTTATGATCTAAATCTATGGTTGTGATCACGCTTGCATAAGGTGTAACAATATTGGTGGCATCAAAGCGCCCGCCCAAACCAACCTCAAGCAGCACATAATCAACCTCAAAGCGTTTAAAAATAGCCAGCGCACCTAGGGTGCCATATTCGAAATACGTAAGCGCCGTATTAGCGCGACCTTCCTCTAGCGTGTTAAAGGCATCAACATGGTATTGATCATCAAGCTCTTGGCCATTTATGCGCACACGCTCGTTGTATCGAATTAAATGAGGAGAGGCATACGTACCTACGCTGTAACCTTGCGCAAGTAATAGCGATTCTAAACAGCGAGCGGTAGTCCCTTTGCCATTTGTGCCACCAATTAGAATTATTTTACTGGGGGTATTTAGTAAACCAATATTATTGGCAACATCTGCAACGCGTTCAAGCCCCATTTCAATGTTGGCTGGGTGAACACTTTCTAAATAAAAAAGCCAATCATCAAGGCTTGATGATTGGCTAGGGATTGTTTTTATCATAGCATAAATCAGAAAAGCTTAAATTTACGCTACTCTATGCTCTTGTTCGGTAGAAGGCAAGTTCATAAATTTAGCAAGTACGCGTGCTAATGTGTCGCGCATTTCACGACGGTCAATAATCATATCAATTGCACCGTGCTCTAATAAGAACTCACTACGCTGAAAACCTTCTGGTAAGGTTTCGCGAACTGTTTGCTCAATTACTCGCGGGCCAGCAAAGCCAATTAAGGCTTTTGGCTCAGCTACGTTAATATCACCTAGCATTGCTAATGAAGCCGATACACCCCCCATTGTTGGGTCGGTCATTACCGATATAAACGGCAGGCCTTTTTCGCTCATTTTAGCAAGTGCTGCACTGGTTTTAGCCATTTGCATTAGCGACATAAGCGCTTCTTGCATACGTGCACCACCTGAGGCAGAAAAACACACTAATGGCATGTTGTGCTCTAAACATTGGTCTACGGCATCAACAAAACGTGCGCCTACAACCGAAGCCATTGAACCACCCATAAATGAGAATTCAAAAGCAACCGCAGCAACAGGAATACCCTTTAAGCGGCCCTTCATTGCAACTAGCGCGTCTTTTTCGCCACTTGATTTTTGGGCTGCGCTAATACGGTCTGAGTATTTTTTAGAGTCTTTAAACTTTAATACATCTTTAGGCTCGTGCTCAGTGCCAAGCTCCGTGCGGTCACCTTCATCTAAAAAGTGCTCTAAACGTTTACGGCCGCTCACACGCATGTGATGGTCGCATTTAGGACATACGTTTAATGATTTTTCTAGTTCAGCTTTATATAAAATTGAATCGCAAGCTGTACATTTAGCCCAAACGCCTTCTGGAATTTCTTTACGACCTGACGACTTAGTCGTTTTAGGTAAGATTTTTTCTAACCAACTCATTTGCAACTCTCTTAATGCTGTTCTGTGTCGCGAGTCTGCTAATAAGTAGCAGACAGATTTTTTCAATTAAAACATGAATTACACAAACACGGTATAAAAAACTGGTCTTAGTAGTTAGAGGAAATTAAATTTAGCGATTAATAATTCTAACTAAATATCAACATCAGGTAAAAATAATGGCCCTAGTGGGGTTTTAGGAATATTAAACTGCTCTGGGTAATCAACATCGACTAAATACAAACCAGCGGCTTTAGCTGTTGCACTCGCTTTTGCACGCTCTTTAACATCTAATAGTTCTTTTAACCATATAGGTTGGTGCTTGTGTAAGCCAATATCCATTAAGCAACCGGTTATATTGCGCACCATATGATGCAAAAATGCATTCGCCTTAATATCAATTACAACGTAATCACCTTGGCGCTGAACAGATAAGTGATGAATTGTACGTTTAGCGGTATTAGCTTGGCAGTGTAATGCTCTGAATGATGTAAAGTCATGCTCACCAATTAAATGCTGACACGCCTCTTGCATTACCTTTTCATCTAGCTTGTGATGGAAATGAGTAACACCCTCGTTCATAACAGCTCCACGGTATGGATAGTTATAAATAACGTAGCGATACCTTCTTGCGGTTGCACTAAAACGTGCATGAAAGTCTTCTGCAACAGGTTGAGCAAATCGAATAGCAATATCTTTAGGTAGCAAAGTGTTCATACCCATAGTAAACGCGACCATTTCACGAGATGCACTGGTTTCAAAATGAACAACTTGGCCTGTTCCATGCACTCCTGCGTCAGTTCGCCCTGCACACACAATTTCAACTGGGTGGTTACAGATACTCGACAGCGCCTTTTCTACTTCTTGTTGTACGCTATTTACGTGCGATTGACGCTGCCAACCACTATAACGTGCGCCATTATATTCAACCCCAAGTGCTACTCGCATATTTATCGTTTTACCTACTGTACTAATTAACGGCGCATTTTATGCTATCTCGCGGCGCAATAAAAGCGACCGTGATGTAATCATATAAAAACAATAAAAAACCCATAATCAGCATCACCAATTATGGGTTTATCGTATTGAAATTAACACAAATGCTATTGTTGTAATTTTGCTTGCAAACTAAGCGCTTCTTCTTGAACTTCTTCAGGCCCTTTTGCTATTACGTCTTCAATCACTTTAAGCGCGGAATCGAAGTCGTCGATTTCAATATAGGCACGTGCTAAGTCTAACTTAGCGGAGTAACCTCCACTCTCGGCATCAACGTCTGTTGGATTATCACCAGCAAGTAATGCATCAAACTCACTTAAACCTAAATCTATGTTTACGTCATTGTAAGGCTCATGCTCAAGTTCAGCATCGTCACTTTGCTCAAGTAATGAGTCAATATCTACAAAATCGTCTTCACCTAAAGGTTTTGCGTCTTCAGCTTCAGGGACTGGCTCTTTATGATTAAACACTTCTTCATCAACTAAGTCTTCTTTCAATAAAGAATCAAAGTCAACATCAAACTCGCTGCTATCTTCTATAGCAAGTTCATCGGGAGCGGCTAACTCATTGAGCAATGAATCGAAATCGGTTTCACTTAAATCAGCCATAAATTCATCATCAAGTGCTTCATCTGATACAAGGTTAGTATCACCCTGAGAGTCAACTTGAGTTAGTTCAGCTTCACGATCAACATTAGTTTGTTCATTTATTTCATCGTCCGATTCACTTATAAATGCTGGATTGTCTAGCCCAACGCTGCTATCAGGCGCTAAATAGTCCGCATCAGCGTTATTCGACTCTGAGAGTAAATCATCAAGTGTGTCATCGTTTAAGTCGTTAAGATTGTCGAGCTCACCATCTAGTTCATTAAATTCATCAATTAACAGGTCGTCATTAAAGTTAGTTCCCGCGCTGTCTATATCATCTTCAGCTGAATTTTGATTATCAGCTTCGTTGTTATCAAGCTCTGGAGTTAACGTATCGTCACTGGTTATTTCACTATTATCTTCACCTGAACCTGAGAAATCAGCACCATTATTCGGTCTATTAGGAAGTAGCTCTTCAACTTCTTCTGATGAAACCGCATCATCGTTAACTTGAGCAATTGATCCCTCAACCTCGTCATTGATTTCAAGCTCAGCATCTAGTTCATCTAGTTCATCTAGTTCATCATCAACAGTTTGCTCGATGCCTAAATCAGATGATTCAAACTCTACGCTATTAGGTAAATCAGTGCTATCAGCGTCATCATCTGAAACTGGCACCTCATCTATTTCAACAGGTAAAGGATCAAGTTCTAAATCAACACCGGTTTCTGCTAAATCGTTTTGTGAGTATTCAAGGTTTTCTTCTAAAAATTGGTTTTCATCAGTAACTTCAGGCGCTGCAACTTCAGCCTTGTCATTAGTTTCTAGCACTAATTCTGATTCATCAAACTCATTATCAATTAATGGTTCATTATCAAAGTCATCTTCTAGGCTATCTAAATCAAAATTTGATGAAAGTGCTTGCGATAGTTCTTGCTCTGTTTGGCTTGGTGATAATTCTGGTTCATGCTCAATGTCGACTTCCTGAGCAATCGCACTGCCGCCATCATCTAAATCTTGTTCAAATTCTTTAGTATCCGTTCTCTCAATGTCGTTTGGGGGCGTTTCTAAAACTTGCTCTTCAACGCCTTCGACACCCACTGAATCAAACTCTAAATCAGCGCCTAGTAATGAATCTTCGTCCGTATCCTCTGGGACTAAAACGTTGGCTTCTTCATTAATTTCAGGCTCTAAACTTGACTCGTCAAAATCGCTATCAATTAATGGCTCATCATCAAAATCATCTTCCAAGCTATCTAAATCAATATTTGATGAGAGCGCTTGCGATAGTTCTTGCTCTGTTTGACTTGGTGATAGTTCTGGCTCTATGCCTGCATCTAAAGTTTCATCAATTGTGGTATCACTAACAACTTCATCTAAATTTAATCCATCTAGCTCTTCGTCGTTATCAGTATCACCATCTGGCGTCTCTGAAACAAGCTCCTCAAAGTCTTCTGCATTGACAGAATCAAATTCTAAGTCGGCGTCTAACCCTGCTGAATCAACCTGTGAATCATCAAAGTCCTCTTGCGATAACAATGCTTCATCTGTAATTTCTGGTAGTGGTTCTTCACTTTCTGAATTAGTATCAAGTCCAGAATCTGACTGTTCAAACTCACTATCGATTAACGGCTCATCGTCAAAGTCATCTTCTAGGCTATTTAAATCAATACTTGATGAGAGCGCTTGTGATAATTCTTGCTCTGTTTGACTTGGTGATAGTTCTGAATCAAGCTCTTCATCAGCCAGCACATCGATATCATTATCCGAAAAATCTGAAACCTCTTCTGCAAACTCTTCGTCATCATCTAATTCATTATGCTCTTCTTTTGTCGCGAATTCTTCAGCATCGCCTACCGCCAATAGCTCATTGTCATCAATTATTGGGGCTTCATCAAAATCAGCAGTGGCATGGGGCTCATCATCAAGTTCCTCGTCAAAGTTACTCAAGTCTGCGCCCTTAGAAATAGAGTCAGCTAAATCTTTTTCTGTTTGACTAACAACATTTTCACCTTCATTGTTAGTAGCCTCTTGCGTTTCAGCCCCTTGATCTTCAGCTATTTCTAACTCAGGGTAATCGTCTAACTCTTCACTAGGCGTTATTGATTCTGTTTCTAGTAATTCATCCTCAAGGGATAAATCAGAGTCTGTGTCTTCTGCTAATGGATCATCACCTAGATCAACTTCAACCTCTTCAATTTCATCGTCCAGATCATCAAGTGTCCAATCAGGGCTTTCTACGTATTCTGAGTCTTCTGGTTGTTGTAATTCATTTAAGAGTTCGTCTACACTTTGCAACGCATCATCGTTATATTCATCCAGTAAATCTTCTGGATCTAAAAGCGTGTCTGATGTGTCTGTAAAATCATCGGCCCCAAAGTCTTCAAGCACTTCATTAGGCTCTAGCTCTTCTTCAAGTGCTGGCTCCTCTTCAAGCTCTGGCTCATCTTCAAGCTCTGGCTCTTCTTCAAGCTCTGGCTCTTCTGCAAGCTCTGGCTCTTCTGCAAGCTCTGGCTCTTCTGCAAGCTCTGGCTCTTCTGCAAGCTCTGGCTCTTCTTCAAGCTCTGGCTCATCTTCAAGCTCAGGCTCTTCTGCAAGCTCTGGCTCCTCTTCAAGCTCTGGCTCTTCTTCAAGCTCTGGCACTTCTTTAAGCTCGGGCTCCTCTACAAGCTCTGGCTCCTCTACAAGCTCTGGCTCATCTTCAAGCTCTGGCTCACCTTCAAGCTCAGGCTCTTCTGCAAGCTCAGGCTCTTCTTCAGACTCATTCTCCGATTCAGATTCATCAATCAAAGCTGAAGCTAAAGACTCGACATCATCAACATTTAACTCTTCTTGTGCATCAGCTAAATCATCGACAGAACCGGCCAAAGCAGTATCAATGTCATCGTTTTCTTCGACTAACGACTCTGTTAGCGTTTCATTTGTTGAATCGTCATCTGCTTCATCAATTAAGCTGTCGATGTCATCCAAATCAAAGTCATCGCTTTCTTCAACTAACGACTCTGTTAGCGTTTCATTAGCTGAATCTTCATCTGCTTCATCAATTAAGCTGTCGATATCGTCCAAATCAAAGTCATCGTTTTCTTCAACTAACGACTCTGTTTGCTCTTCACTTACGGAATCTCCATCTGCTTCATCAATTAAGCTGTCGATATCGTCCAAATCAAAGTCATCGCTTTCTTCAACTAACGACTCTGTAAGCGTTTCATTAGCTGAATTTTCATCTGCTTCATCAATTAAGCTGTCGATATCGTCCAAATCAAAGTCATCGCTTTCTTCAACTAACGACTCTGTTTGCGCTTCACTTACGGAATCTCCATCTGCTTCATCAATTAAGCTGTCGATATCGTCCAAATCAAAGTCATCGCTTTCTTCAACTAACTCATCAGTTTGCGCCTCATTTACGGAATCTTCATTTGCTTCATCGATTAAACTGTCGATATCGTCCAAATCAAAGTCATCACTTTCTTCAACTAACGACTCTGTTTGCGTTTCATTAGCTGAATCATCATTAGCTTCATCAATTAAGCTGTCGATATCGTCCAAATCAAAGTCATCACTTTCTTCAACTAACGTATCCATTGGCGTTTCATTAGCTGAATCATCATTTGCTTCATCAATTAAGCTGTCGATATCGTCCAAATCAAAGTCATCGCTTTCTTCAACTAACGTATCCGTTGGCGTTTCATTAGCTGAATCATCATTTGCTTCATCAATTAAGCTGTCGATATCGTCTAAGTCAAAATCGTCACTTTCTTCAGAAGTTTTATCAGATGTGTCTACTGGTTCGGCACTCGTTTGATCAAGTAAATCATCTATATCAAAATCATCGGTCGCAAGCTCTTCGCTCAATGCTGCCATTTCATCGTTAGATTCTAAACTATCACTTTGTGGCTCTTTTTCTGCTGGTGAATCAAACTCAGGTAAGCTGTCATCTTCGTCAAATAGGCTATCTAAGTCATCATTACTTAAAATATCATCAGTGCCAGACGGTTCTTGGTCTAAATCTAAATCAATATCGTCCAAGCTATCATCAGCGCTGTCGTCAAATCCTTGTTGCGTGAAAATATCGACTTCATCGTCTTCGTCACTTTCATCATCAAAAACAATATCGTCGCTAAGAAGGCCTTCTAACTCGTCTTGATCAAGTAAGTTATCTGAATCATCAAGTTCGTCTGAGTCATCTTCTAATAAATCATCATCTGGAAGCATGTCACCTTCGAGGTGATCATCTAATTGAACGCTCAAGTCATCCAATGGATCTGGAATGATTGGGTCATCAAGTGGATCAGTTGCTAAGTCATCCTCATTAGAATAAGTTGGAGTTTGCGGTAAAAATTCATCATCTGCTTGAGACTCTTCTTGATTGCCTTTTCTTTTGCGAAGAAACATAACAATTGCAAAGATAATCAATAATCCGGGAATGAACATTAACAGCCCAAGCACAATAGGGTTTGACAACAAGGCTAATAAGTCAAAACTGCTTTGAGGTTCAACCTCTTTAGCTTTTTGCTGGGCAATTATTTCGTTTTGTTTAAGTATTAATTCCTTTAGCTGCAGCTGTATTTCACTATCTTGCCCTAATTGTTGGCGAACATTTTCGAGCTCTTTAGAAATTCCAGTCAGCTGTTTTTTAAGGTTATTATTCTCAACTAAAATCTCTTCAACATTTGTTACTGAACTTTTAAACTGTTGCTGTAACTCAACTAATTTATTAGTTTGGTCGGTTTTGATTTCTTTTATTTCTTTTTGTAACTCTTTTTTGGCGTCGTCTACATCAACTTTACGCGCTTGTGTAACTTGTGTTTGAGCTGATGTTATTTCAGTTTGTGTAAGTGTTCCGTTTTTTTTCTTTTCCCATAGCTCGTCATCTTGCTCAGAACGCTGCCTAGCTAGTTGAGTATTCACACGTCTAATTTCAGATAAAGTGGGTATTTTTAAATAGGCCCCACTTCGCATATGATTGAGGTTTTGATCTAAAAATGAGTCGGGGTTTTTGTTATACAAGGCCTGCATAACTTGATAAATACTTACAGAGTTATCTGGACGCACTTTTACGGCTATGCGCCAAAGTGTATCGGTGGGTTTAATCGGACCAATAGACCGCCCTTGAGCACCATAGTCAACGCCTTTAGGCCCCTTTAATTGGGTACTATCTTGTGTATATACAGGCGTTACTACCAGTGCAGACGCTAATATTATAAGTATAGCCAAACCGCGCATGCTGATCCTTTAATGTCTAAATGTTACAAAGCACTTTTAAATAGGTGCGTAAACATTGATTACTCTTGCCTTATCAGTCTAATGACTGACTCACATTTGTTATTACAATCTATTTTTGTTGCAAGCTCTATTCCAATTACAAACTATAAACCACTTAGGGCACAATATCCATTGCAACACATTGAAAAGAAATGCCTTAACAACACATTTTTAATATTGATTTATTGAGTATTATCAGTAACTTTATTAAATATTATAAAAAACGGCAAAAAAGTGGCACTCTATTTAAACAAAAAGCGGCAAACACATAGTGCTTACCGCTTTTAAAGAGTGCTTAACATTTAAAAATGTTACATATAATTTTCTATTAACTCTTCAGCTATTTGAACGCTATTGGTTGCAGCACCTTTACGGGTATTATCACTAACAACCCACATATTTAGGCCATGAGGGTGTGAAATATCAGCGCGCAAACGGCCAACATATACAGTATCGTTACCACTGGCATCGGAAACCGCTGTTGGATAATCACCTTCATCGTCAATTAGCTCAACGCCTGGTGCATCATTTAACAGCTGTTTAACGTGTTCGAAGTCGTATTGCATACGTGTTTCAATATTAATAGATTCAGAATGACCAAAAAACACAGGAACACGCACACACGTTGGGTTTATTGCGATTGTTGTATCACCTAATATTTTGTGCGTTTCGTTTACCATTTTCATTTCTTCGCGGGTATAGCCGTTATCTTCAAAGCTATCTATTTGCGGAATAACATTAAAGGCTATTTGCTTAGGAAATATTTCATTATCCATTGGGCGAGCATTCATCAAGTTAGCTGTTTGCTTTGCTAACTCATCAACAGCTTCTTTCCCAGCCCCTGATACCGCTTGGTAAGTTGATACATTTATTCTATCAATACCATACGCATCGTAAATTGGCTTTAATGCCAACATCATTTGAATAGTCGAACAATTTGGGTTTGCAATAATATTACGATTTCTAAAGTCGGCAAGACTTGAGGCATTCACTTCTGGAACAACAAGGGGGATTTCAAAATCATTTCTAAAATGCGAGGTATTATCAATAACTATACAACCTGCATCGGCTGCAATTGGGGCATATTTTTCTGAGACGCTCCCACCGGCAGAAAACAATCCAATATGCGCTTGGCTAAAATCAAAGCCTTCAACGTCTTGTACTTCAATTGTCTCACCACGAAACTTAATGTCTTCACCTGCACTGCGGCTGCTCGCAAGCAAAAATAGCTGATCAACCGGAAATTTACGATCTGATAAAGTTTCGATAATTTGACGTCCTACTAAACCAGTAGCACCCAGTACGGCAACGTTATATTTTTGCGACATATTTTTTCCTCTTTAAACGATATTAAAACACCGTTAAATTAATAATTAGTTGGTTAGTTTAAAACCAAGTTGACCTAAGGCAGCTAACTGCGAGCCATCACCTTTAACGGTTAAGGTGCTAAATTCTCTTCTTATAGGATAGTTTTTACGTAAACTATCAAAACCATCCGACTCTAGATGACGAAGTAAAATCCCATCATCCCTTCTTACATCGTAAATTGTGTGCACTAAACGTGAGATGTCTTGCTCTGTAAAACTCTCAGCAATAGCCACTTGCGTTATAGCTGGTACGGGCAAAAAATCGGTTAAAGATTTTGAAGCCTCAACGCCTTTAAGCTCACACAGCTTTTGGTAAAGCATTTGTGTGCCTCTGGCCTTGCCTTCAAGTGTATGGCCTGCAATATGCACACTGGCATAGCGTACATGTGCAAGTAAGTCTGTTAAAATATTAGGTTCATTTTCCCACACATCAAGCACTAAATCTAAATCAGCCCCTGCTTCCATTAAATCTAGTAAAGCACTATTGTCAATAACATCCCCTCGGCTGGCATTAATTATCGTAGTACCCGGTTTTAAGGCGTTAAGCCTTACTTTATCCATCATGTGAAGTGTTTTATGTGGCCCTTTTTTAACAAGTGGCACATGGAAAGTTACAATATCTGATTGTGTAAGTAGCTCATCTAACTCTACATGCTCATTCAATAACCCTTGTGCATGTTTTAATGGATCGCACAAAAGCAGCTTTACATTTAATGATTTTAACTTTTTAGCCAAACAACTGCCAATACTCCCGACCCCTACTATGCCAATAGTTTGGCCTGTTAATGGGCGGGCATTTTCTTGGCTTAATGCAAATAAACTACTAATAACGTACTCTGCAACAGCAACAGCATTACACCCTGGAGCACTTGTAAAAGCGATGTTTTTGTCTTGTAAAAGATCTGTATCAATATGATCGATACCAATAGTCGCAGTACCAACAAAGCTTAATTTATTCGCTTTTGCTAATAGCTCACTAGTAACATTGGTAACAGATCGCGTGAGTAATACTTCTACGTCTATCAGTTGGTCAGGTTTTAAGTTACGCCCATCAAACCGCTCAACCTCACCAAAATCTGAAAAGTACTGCTCAACTAAAGGCATGTTTTGATCGGCAAGAATTTTCATCACAGAGTCCATTTGGCAATTTAGGGCGCTATTGTATCGAACAACCAGACCTTTGCACAAACTAAAAAGGCCGAATCAAAAACTGATCCGGCCTTTTTAGCAAAATAAAATATAATGTTTAAATTACATTGTATTTTTACGCAAACTTCAGTTTATAACTCAAAATCTTTTTTGAATTTTAAACCAAATTCGCTGCGGTCATTACTTCTCATAACACCAACAAACCCTGATTGCTGTAAACGACCTACATCGTATACTTCATTCAGTACGTTTTCGCCATAAAGTGTTACTTCCATATCGCCATATGCGTTAGTGTAAGAAATATTAAAGCCAACTAGCTCACGCGAATCAATCGTTTCACTCTGGCTATAAACTGACTGACCTTGCATTTCACTACGGTATGAATAATTAGCATTTAGTGCAACCGTTGCACCACTGTCTAAATCCATAAAGTATGATGGGGCAACCATTACAGTCCAACGAGGTGTTAGTGCCGGTGAATCACCTTTACCAATACCTTGAACACCCGCATCAACCTCAGTGATCTCTGAATCTAAGTAACCTACCGCACTTCTTAATGTGAAGTCGTCAGTAATTGCAACGGTGGTTTCAAGTTCTATACCTTGCGCTTTTGATTGGCCCGCATTTTCAACAATAGTTACAAAACCACCACCCGCTGTTGGGTCTGAAAACGGAAGTGCTAAATCAGTGTAATCAGTAACAAATACCGCTAGCATCATAGATACGTTTTCGTGTACTTGGCCTTTTAAACCCATTTCGTAGTTAACGGCTTTAGTTTCGTCGAACGATACAAACTGATCAGGTCCACCAAATGGACGTGGTGGGAAGCCACCAGTTTGATAACCTTTTTGAATTTGACCATAAACGTTCATGTTGTTACTGATTTGGTAAGATGCATTAATATCCCACGTCACAGCGTCAAACTCTGCACTTACGTATTTACGTTCAGCAAATGTAGGGAAAATCGCATCGGCATCTTTCTCATCTTTTGAGTATCGAAGGCCACCACCAATACTTAAATCATCTGTTAAATCGTAACTTGTATTAAAATATACAGCGTATGAGTTTGTTTCTTGGTTTATTTCAAAGTCACCATAGCCACCAAATGAAGGTGTAACACCATCATTTAATAAACCATTAGGTGTGTTGAATGGGCTAAATACAAATGGACCAGAACGCGTAAAGCCATCTTCATTAAAGAAGTAAAGGCCTGATACAAAGTCCATATTTTCGTAAGTCGCATTTAGTTGGATTTCAAACGAGTACTGGTCTGCACCACCCTCTTCTGGGAACTCAGATAAGTTAAGAGGTGACGCATCATCATCAAGTCCACCTTCGTATTCAGAAGTGCGGTAACTCGAAATAAATTTAGCCGTGTACGTATCATCGATTGCCCAATCAGCAGTAAATGACGTACCCCACCCTGAGTAAGACGTAGATTCAATACCAGCAACGGTAGTGCCTAGATCATCAGGGTCTGATGGGATCATGTCCTGTGTTAATAAAGGAAAGTCACCATTAAATACATCATTTGCATCAAGCGGCTCAGTTAACTCAATAGTGTAAGGAGATTGACCCGACTCGTTATCAACACCATCAAGTGAAAAAGTAAACGCTAAATCGCTATTGGCCTGCCATTTAAGGGCTACGCGGCCGCTAAACTCTTCTTCTTCACCAATTTCTTTTTCAGGGTTCGCTAGATTTACTGCTTCGCCAACGCCGTCACGCGTTTTATATGACGCACTTGCTGACATACTTAACTCATCATTTAATGAGTTATTAAAGTACACATCGCCTGCAATACGACCACGACTACCTAACTTTGCAGACGTTGTTAAAATACCTTCATCGCCCGGCTGTTTTGTAATAACGTTTACTGCGCCACCTAACGTGTTACGGCCATATAAAGTACCCTGTGGGCCGCGCAGTACTTCAACACGCTCAACATTTGGTAATGATAAGTTAGACCCCATTTGACGACCTAAGTAAACCCCATCAAGGTATACACCCACACCTGGGTCAGTAGTAATAATGTGATCTTGTAAGCCAATACCACGGATAAATACAGAAGCATGGGCTGCATTGCCTACACCGTAACGTGTGATATTTAGATTAGGGACGTATTTACCAATATCTTCAAGGTTACTCATATTGGCTTTATCAATTAAGTTAGCACCAATTGATGTGATAGCGGTTGGAGATTCAAACAAGCTCTCTGTACGTTTACGAGCTGTAACTTCAATTTTTTCAAACGCATCTTGCTTTGCTGTTGTTTTGGTTTCTTCAGCGTTTACTGAGGTAGTCAGGGCAGCAACTATTGCTAGGCTTAACTGTGAGAGTTTGCGTAGTTTCAAAATATTCTCCAAAGGATACCGTAAATTATTTATTATGCATTTACTGGTGCAACCAGTAAGTTTTGGGCATAAAAAAAGATGCGTGGTAGCATCTTTCCTCTGGAAGGGCATTATATTACACAATTGTGAATTTATGTATTTATTTTTTGATAAAAGTAAAAACGTACCTAATGGAGGAAAAGCTAACACGTTGCAGCTATACTTGCCTCTTATGCAATTACGGCATAAAACCTCACGCTGTAAATATATGTTATGAAATTAAATTGGTTGCAACTTATTTTGATATTTTACTTAAAATCATTAACCTACATTAAAAATTTCAGGTATATAACACAAAAAACAATAACAAAGTATTAAGTTTATTAATTTTTATTACTAACTTGCTAAATTGATTAGATATAGCTCTATTTCACTTCTATAATACGCTTGAATCAACATCTAATTAACTAATAGGAAATACATATGAAAAAGCTATCTGTAGCAGTAGCATTATGTGCGGCTTTAGCAACAAACTATGCTAGCGCCGAAGTTCGAATTAATGGCTTTGCATCAATTGTCGGTGGAAAGAGCCTTGATAGTGACAGCACCTTATATGGATATGATGATGACATTTCATTTAAAAACGAAAGTGTCTTTGCATTACAGCTATCAGCTGACCTAATGGAGAAACTAACGGCCACAGCTCAAATTGTTGCCCGTGGTGAAAATGATTTCGACGCAGAATTTGAATGGGCTTACGTAACTTATGAACTAAGCGACGAGTTACAAATTAGCGCGGGTAAAATGCGAGCTCCATTTTTCCGCTATTCAGACTTTTTGGATGTTGGTTACGCTTATCGTTGGGTACGCCCACCTCAGTCAGTTTATGGTATTCCTTTTTCTACATATGAAGGTTTAAGCTTATTGCACAATACACAGCTTGGCGATTGGGATTCAACGGTGCAGCTAATGTACGGAAGCTATGACGGCGAATTAGATGCAATTACTGAAAAAACTCAAGGCGAACTTAACGATTTTGCAGGCATTAACTGGACACTTGCATATGACTGGTTCAGTGTACGTGCTGCATACTTGGTTGCAGAAACATCATTTGCACTTGACGGAACAGACCCTAGCGGCGCTGCGTTAAATGGCTTAGAAGCGGCACTTCGTGCAAACAGCTTAAACACGTTAGCTGACGATATTGCAATTGACGAAGATGACAGTTACTTCCTAGGCTTTGGCTTCTCAATTGATTATGATAATTTCTTATTCGACGCTGAATATACACAGTTTGAAGTAGAAAACAGCATTTTAACTGAGCAAACACAATACTATGCATCTGTAGGTTATCGCTTGGATGACGTTATAGTTCATTTTACGTATGAAGATAATGACGATAAACATGATGCATCTCGCTTCGATCCAATTGCAACAGTGCCAAGTCTGAATGCCGCTATAAACGGTGCATTGACAGGTGTTCAAGCGCAAAGCAATGTATACACTATCGGCGCGCGTTATGACTTCCACCCTTCTGCAGCATTTAAAATTGACTTTAGCCGCTTTGAAGACGATGTAACCGATACAGAAACTGATGTTGTTGCTGTTGGCGTTGATCTTGTATTTTAATTGGAGCAGATAATGAAAAAATTAATTTTAGCTAGTGCACTTTCATTGTGCTCAATTAATGCTTTTGCAGAAGTTGCAGTAATAGTTAACGCTGGTAACGCAAATGCTTTAGATGCAGATACAATCAAAAAGATATACCTTGGTAAAGCCAAGTCATTTGGTGATGGTACTAAGGTAAACCCAGTAAACCAAGATGGTACCGCTGCTGCAGATGAGTTTAACGATAAAGTTGTAGGTAAATCTGGCAGCCAGCTTAATGCTTACTGGTCTAAACTTGTATTTACAGGTAAAGGGACACCTCCAGAGAAATTAGGCTCAGATCAAGCTGTAATAGATTTTGTAGCAGCTAATGCAGATGCTATCGGTTACGTAGATAGTGCAAAAGTTAGTGACAATGTAAAAGTGGTTGCGACCTTTTAGCCGTTAGCCCGTAAATTAAAAAAACCACCAAATGGTGGTTTTTTTGTACCTGTAAAAAGTTATGTCTGTTGGCTTAACAAGTTAATCTCGTGTCCAATCTTGCGTTCTAAGTTGTTCTATTGTTGCAGGCTGGTGAGACATACCTAGCTAGCCTTCAAAACAACAAAGCCTCCAAAAGGAGGCTTTAATAGAGACTTTAGCTGTTCAGGTTAATTATTCAATTCTGAATTTGGCTGTAGCGTCTAATAAGTTATCTGATAAGTAATGTAGGTTTTTAGCTACATCTCTTACAGCCAGTAATGAGTCCATGGTATCTTCAAAAGAAACATGCATATTAGATACATTTTCTACAACCATGGCTGCAACCGATGTTTGCTCTTCAGTTGCTGCTGCTATTTGTGAGTTCATGCCATTTATTTCTAGCATTTGCTCAGCAATCTTCTCAATTGATATTCCTGTTTTTTCAGCCGCTGTTGCATTATCTGTTGCCATATCTCGAGCTGAAGTCATCGCAGTAACCGAATCATTTGCAGCGGTCGTCAAAGCACCTAACAATTCGCGTATTTCATTCGTTGAATGGGCGGTTCGTGAAGCAAGTTCTCGTACTTCATCAGCTACTACCGCAAACCCACGGCCATGTTCACCAGCACGCGCAGCCTCAATAGCCGCATTAAGCGCAAGTAAGTTGGTTTGATCGGCAATTGAAGTAATTACATTCAATATTTGTGATACGTTTTTTGTATCGTCCGCAAGTTTATTAATTGTTGTTGCTGCTTGGTTAATTTCATCACTTAGCGTACGAGATGCATTGACAGACATTTGTACCTGGGTACGGCTTTGCTCTACTTCTTTTTCTGCTGTTTCAGCCGCATGTGATGCATTTGCTGCAGATTGAGAAATATCACCAACACTTTGCTTCATCTCTTCCATTGATTGCTTAACAATTTCAGCATCTGTTGTTTGTTTTGTTGTTGCGCGTTCAGCCTGCTCCATACCCTGTACTAAACGGGTAGAGTTTTCCATCAATGGCTCACATACAGCAATTACTTCAAGTACGGTTTCTTTTAACAGCGCAATAAAAGCATTAAAATTAATAGAAACTTGGCCAATTTCATCTTTAGAATTCACGGTTAATTGAGTACTTAAAGAGCCTTTTCCATTTGCTAATAAGCTTAAATTATTTGCAGCATCGCTTGCTGATGAGCCAATATTTTTCGCAATCCAAATCGCCATAAATAAAAGCAATAATAAAGATACAATAGATACAACAAGCATTAAAGTAAGGGCATTATCTGAGCGCGTATTAGTGCTTTCAACTAATTCAAAAAAACGGTTATCTGCCTTTTGTTGGGCTGCCTTAAAGCTCTCTAAAACAGAACCATAAAGACTTGTTTTTAACTGGGCTTGTTGCTGAATTTTACTAAAATCGGCCGTGCCATTTACCATACCATTAGCAATTGTAGCTGATATCTTCTCGTAGTCGGCTAATTCTTTCACTACATCATTGCTAATGTAGCCATTACTCATTTGCTTAATTAAATTTATGTTTGATTCAATTGTTTTGTAAGTATCATCAGCTTTAGTTATTAAGTCTTGTTCGCCAAATGTAACTGCTTGGGTGTAAAGCTCATCTAGTTTTTCTAACAGCCCGACGTTCGCTGATGTTAACTTTACAACCTTATATGAAGAGTTGCCCATTTCATCTAAAGAAGCTCTATTATCATCTATGGCAAGAAAATTAATTAATACCATAATTATAAAAGCAACAACTGCAATACATGTTATTGCATGTATTTTTTTAGTTATGCTTAGGTTTTGAAAAGAGAAGCCTGAAGCCATACTATTTACCTTTTTGAGTTATCTAAATATATTATCGGCTCAATACTGATAAGTGTGAGTTAAATTTGTAAAATTTCTAGTTTTTTTTTCATTTTAATCATTAATTAAGCTAAAAACTGAAATTAACACAAGTAAATTGACTTTATTGGGTACACGATGTGTTTCCTGTTAAAAATATCACCAAAAAATCTAAATTATTGTTATAACACAAACGTTTCAAGTGCAAAAAACAATCAAAGCAAATTTTAGGTATAAAAAAACCAGTAACATAATTGCTACTGGTTTTAAATTTGGTGCGGATGGGGGGACTTGAACCCCCACGCCCTAAAGCACTACCCCCTCAAGGTAGCGTGTCTACCAATTCCACCACATCCGCATTTTAAATTTTTGTTCGCTTGTTTTATCTGTTTGAGGTTAACAAATAGCTGAACAGTAAACTGTATTAGTTTGGTACGTCTGAGTTACTTTCATTATTAGAAGTAACTGGAACATCTTCTTCAACCGGGACTACTGTTTCAACAGCAGGCGCTGCTTCTAGGTTTTCCCATTCATCAGTCTGTTTAATCTGACCGGCTGTTAAATTACCTAGAACAATACTCAACACAAAAAAGACTGTAGCTAAGCTTGTTGTTGTCTTTGTCATAAAGTTACCAGCACCTGAAGAACCAAACACAGTTCCAGAAGCGCCTGCACCAAATGATGACCCCATATCAGCACCTTTACCTTGTTGGATTAAAACCATACCAACTAAAGCTAAAGCTACAACTAAATAAACTACTAATAAAATTTCGTACATCTTATACGGTCCCTTTTGCACTGTTACAGATAGCAACAAAAGATGCTGCTTTTAGACTGGCGCCCCCAATAAGGCCACCATCAATATCTGGTTGTGCAAATAATAATTCGCTATTTTTTTCGTTAACGCTTCCACCATATAAGATGGTAAGCCCTTGTGCTAAATCACTGTCTAAAGACGCAATTTTGTCACGGATAAATTTGTGAACAGCTTGTGCCTGTTCTGGCGATGCAGTCTTACCTGTGCCTATGGCCCAAACGGGCTCGTATGCTATCACAGAATCTTTCAGCGCTGCTACACCTAATTTTTTAATTACCGCATCTATTTGAGCAGCAACTACATATTCTGTTTGTCCACTTTCTTGCTCTGTTTCACTCTCGCCAACACAAAGAACGGGTATTAAACCAGCTGATTGAGCTCTAGCAAATTTATCAGCAATAACATCGCTGCTTTCGTTGTAAATACTACGACGTTCTGAATGGCCAACTAGCGCATAATTTACGCCAAGGTTTTTCAGTAGTTGTGCATCAACTTCACCGGTAAAAGCGCCTGGCGTGTTTTCAGATACAGTTTGAGCACCTGTTATGACACCGCTTGCAATCATTGCTGAAACAAGTGGGAATGGAGGAAATAAAATAACATCTATTTCTGGTGATTTAATACTATTTATAGCATCCGACATATCTTTGACTAGCTCTATTGAGCCATTCATTTTCCAATTGCCAGCGACCATTGCCTTACGTATTGCCATTTTCCACTCCACATTAGAAAGCGGGCGAGATATTAACTTTTCTCGCCCAAAGTTACAAGAGGTTATTGTTATCAATCAGGTTGTTTGCTCATAGATTCGACAATCTCTGCAATCTTACGTGCACTGTCTAATACTATTTTTTCTTGCTCTGCTTCAACCATAACACGAACGACAGGTTCAGTGCCTGATTTACGGAGTAAAACGCGGCCTTTATTGCCTAAGTTTTGTTCCACTTCTTCGACTGCCGCAAGGACTTTTGGCGCCGTTGTAGGATCGGTACCCGGTGTATAACGCACGTTAATCATTTTCATTGGGTATTTTGTAAACCCGGCGCCTAAATCTTGAAGCGTTCTATTTTGTGCAACCATAGCAGCCAGCACTTGCAAGCTTGATATAATACCATCACCCGTTGAAATTAAGTCTAGATTGAGTACATGGCCTGAACTCTCTCCACCAATTTTCCACCCTTTTTGCTGAAGTAATTCCATTACATAGCGATCGCCAACTTTGCTTCTAGCAAACTCAATGCCTTTTGCTTTTAGTGCATTTTCAAGACCCATATTTGACATAACAGTACCAACAACACCGCCACCTAAAATATGATCGTTCGCTGCCTGACAAGCAATTATATAAACTAAGTCGTCACCATCAAATACACGGCCATTATGGTCAACCATCATTACACGGTCGCCGTCACCATCATAAGCTATACCTACATCGGCTTTATGTTCAAGTACTTTGCGTTTTAACGTGTCTACATGAGTTGCACCGCATTCATGGTTTATATTTACACCATTTGGCTCACATGCATGCGTAATTACGTCAGCGCCGAGCTCACGCATAACTGATGGGGCAATATGATATGTTGCGCCGTTAGCGCAATCTACAACCACTTTTAATCCCTCCAAAGACAACCCTTGTGGAAATTGACTCTTACAAAACTCAATATAACGTCCGTCTGCGCTTGCCAAGCGTGTTGCTTTACCTAACTTATCTGAGGCCACACAGGTCATTTGCTCATCAAGCATTGCCTCTATTTCAAGCTCTACAGCATCATCAAGTTTTAAACCTTGACCATTAAAAAATTTGATACCGTTGTCGTAATATGGATTATGTGATGCGCTTATTACAATACCGGCTTCAGCCCTAAATGTTTGTGCTAAATAAGCAACGGCCGGCGTAGGCATTGGGCCAAGCAGAACAACATCAATACCGGCGGCTATTAAACCTGCTTCAAGGGCTGTTTCAAGCATGTAACCAGAAATACGTGTGTCTTTACCAATAATAACTTTTTTTGTTCCACCTTTTGATAGCACACGTCCTGCAGCCCAACCCAGCTTCATTGCAAACTCAGGGTTGATTGGCGCTGTTCCCACTAAACCACGTACGCCATCTGTGCCAAAATACTTTCTTTGTTTCATTCTATTATTCCTTTTATACACGCTTGGTAAACACCAAGTACATCTGCAGTTTCTTTTACGTCGTGAACGCGTATTATTTTTGCACCATTTTGTGCGGCAATAAGTGCGCCAGCTAAACTGCCGGCCATTCGTTCGCTTGTGTCTCTGTTTAACAGGTTACCAATCATCGACTTGCGAGAAAGCCCCGCTAATAATGGCAAGCCTAATTTATTAAAATCATTAAACTTGGCCAAAATTTCGTAGTTATGGCTTAATGTTTTTCCAAATCCAAAGCCTGGGTCAAGAATAAGCTGCTGAGCTTTTATTCCCATCGCCTCACAGGCACTAACGCGACGTTTAAAAAATTCATTAATATCGCCCATTAAATCACTGTATTCTGGAGATATTTGCATACTTCGGGGCTGACCCTGCATGTGCATTAAGCAAATTGCGATATTTTCAAATTGTGAAACAACATTCAGTGCGTCAGGCTCTTGTAATGCGCGAACATCATTTACCATATCTGCACCAGCTAAAATAGCGTGCCTCATCACCTCAGCTTTACTCGTATCAACAGAAATAACACAATCACTCTGAGTACGTATTGCTTTTATTATTGGCACCACTCGTTCAAGCTCATCATCAAGGCTAACTGCCTGAGCACCTGGTCGAGTAGACTCACCACCAATATCAATTATTTTTGCGCCATCAGTTAATAACTGTAATGCGCGCTGCACAGCGATGCTGGGGTCTATAAATTTACCACCATCTGAAAATGAATCTGGGGTTACATTTAATATACCCATAATCACAGGCTCAATTAAATTTAGTTCTCGACCATTTGGTAAATTAATAATGTTGTTCATAATGAGCCTTGTTTGCTTTTCAGAATTCAAACAAATCTAACTAAAAATTAGAGCGAAATTGAAACCGATACAAAAAAGCCCCGAAGTACGGGGCTTTTTGAGTATTTTAACGATTATTCAGCTTTGTCATCAACATTTGTTTCATCTTTTTTAGATGATTCTGTTGTTGATTGACTTTCATCACTAACAGATTCCTTTACAGGATCTGTTTGTGGTGCTTTTGGCTCATGGCGGTCATGAGCATCGCGTGGCTCACGCACTGGCTGGCGCGCCATTAAGTCGTCAATTTGCTTAGCGTCAATCGTTTCATATTTCATTAACGCGTCTTTCATTGAATGAAGAATATCAATATTCTCTTTCAATATTTTTTCGGCACGTTCATAGTTTCTATCTGAAAATAAACGAACCTCTGCATCAATTACTTTAGCTGTATCATCCGACATGTTAGATGCACGACTACCGCCACCACCCATGTACATTTCGTTTTGATCTTCGGCGTAAAGTAGTGGTCCAAGTTTTTCACTTAACCCCCAATGTGTGACCATTTTACGTGCTATGTCTGTTGCACGTTCAATATCGTTACTCGCACCGGTAGTCACTTTGTCTGCACCGTAAATAAGTGCTTCAGCGATTCGGCCACCATAAAGGCTAGAAATCATTGATTCTAATAGCTCTTTAGAATGGCTAACACGATCTTGCTCTGGTAAATACATAGTCACACCTAGCGCACGGCCACGTGGAATGATAGATACTTTATAAACAGGATCATGCTCTGGCACCATGCGTCCAACAATTGCATGGCCGGCTTCGTGGTATGCCGTCATTTCTTTCTCTTGCTCGCTCATCACCATGGTCTTGCGCTCTGCGCCCATCATGATTTTGTCTTTAGCAGCATCAAACTCAGCCATATTTACAACACGTTTGTTACCACGTGCAGCATAAAGTGCAGCTTCGTTGACTAAGTTAGCTAAATCAGCACCCGAAAAACCTGGGGTGCCGCGTGCGATTACAGCTGCATCAACGTTGTCACCTAATGGTACTTTACGCATGTGCACTTTAATAATCTGTTCACGACCGCGTATATCAGGTAAGCCAACTTCTACTTGACGGTCAAAACGACCAGGACGAAGTAATGCTGGGTCTAATACGTCTGGGCGGTTAGTCGCAGCAATAACGATTATGCCTTCGTTACCACCAAAACCATCCATTTCTACCAGCATTTGGTTTAATGTTTGTTCGCGCTCATCGTTACCGCCGCCCATACCTGCGCCACGTTTACGACCTACTGCATCAATTTCATCGATGAAGATAATACAAGGCGCTGCTTTTTTGGCTTGTTCAAACATGTCACGCACGCGCGATGCGCCTACACCAACAAACATTTCAACAAAGTCAGAACCCGAAATTGTGAAAAAGGGTACTTTTGCTTCGCCGGCAACAGCCTTAGCAAGCAACGTTTTACCTGTACCTGGCGGTCCAACCATAAGTACACCCTTAGGTATACTACCACCTAATTTTTGGAATTTAGACGGGTCGCGCAGGAAGTCCACCAATTCGGTAACGTCTTCTTTTGCTTCATCACAACCAGCAACATCGGCGAACGTAGTTTTGATTTGGTCTTCGCTCATTAAACGTGCTTTGCTCTTGCCGAATGACATAGCGCCTTTGCCGCCACCGCCTTGCATTTGACGCATGAAGAAAATCCATACACCAATAAGCAGTATCATCGGGAACCAAGAAATAAATATGCTTGCTAAAAATGATTGTTCTTCAGGCTTTACACCTTTCACGTTTACATCACTTTTAAGTAAGTCATTTAAAATGTCTTTGTCGTAGATTGGCATAATGGTTTGAAAGCGCTCACCATTATTTTTAGTACCTGTGATTGTTCCACTGGTGCTCTCGATTGCCACTTCTTGTATTGAGCCATTTCGGGCATCTTTTACAAACTGACTGTAACTTGTTTGACGGTCGATTTGCTCGCCACCATTAAAGCTCTGAAAGACTGACATAAGCACAACTGCAATGACCAGCCATAGTATTAAATTTTTCGCCATATCGCTCAAGGGGTTAACCTCTTGTATCCAATTAATTTAAATTCAACTAAACGCCAAGCAACTGTACTACAGTTTGTATCCAGTCGCTACTATATATACTTCCCGAGAACGGGCACGTGAGGCATCAGGTTTGCGTATTTTCACTGCTTTAAAACTATTACGTACTTCCTGCAAGTATTGATCAAAGCCTTCGCCTTGGAAAACCTTAACAATAAATGCACCATTTTTCTTTAGAACTTGATTACACATATCTAGCGCAAGCTCAACTAAATACATACTTCCAGCTTGGTCCACTGAGTTATTACCACTCATGTTCGGTGCCATGTCAGAGAGTACCACATCAACATTTTTTCCATCAATGCGTTTTAATAAAGCATCTAACACGGCTTCTTCACGAAAGTCACCTTGTAAAAAATCAACACCCGCTAAAGAGTCCATAGGTAAAATATCACAAGCAACAACTTGCCCCTTGTCACCTACCTTCTCGGCTAAATACTGTGACCAACTACCCGGGGCAGCCCCTAAATCCACCACAGTCATACCAGGGCGAAGTAACTTGTCTCTATTTTGTACTTCATCTAATTTAAAAACCGCTCTTGAACGCCAGCCTTTTTTTTGCGCTTCCTGAACATATTTATCATCAAAATGTTCTTTCAACCATCGCTGTGAACTGGCTGACTGTTTTTTATTTGTCATAAATTACACGCAACTAATTAGTAATATTCTCTAGATGGCGTTAGAATACCCTTAATTCAAGCCATATTCAGCAAAATTTGTATAAACATGACATTATCAAATAAACAAAAGCAGTTTTTAAAAGGCGAGGCACATAGCCTTAAGCCTGTAGTTTTACTAGGTTCTAACGGTTTAACCGAAGGCGTAGTGATGGAAATTCAAAGTGCACTAGAAATTCACGAATTAATCAAAGTTAAAGTACCAACTGACGATCGTGAAACCAAAGCGCTTATTTTTGAAGCTATCGTTCGTGAAACAGGTGCGACAAAGCTTCAAACAATTGGCCACACTATTGTGCTTTATCGCCAAAGCCCTGAGAAAAAAATTCAACTGCCGCGTAACTAATTTACTTCCTGAGTAATTTATTGCGCTTAATAAGAAAACCAGCTATCAGCTGGTTTTTTTATTATTTATTTAGCCCTGAATTCTAAAAAGTAAAATTCATTTCTAAGTCTTTGAGTAAATATTTAATTTCTGTATGATGCTTTTTTTGCTTAACAATAAATAGCGTGAAAACTGCATTTCACTCATTGGTTCTATTTCTTCATTTGAAAGCAACGTTGCAAGTTCTGGAGTTGTATTGCTATGACCAATCACTGCAACTACGCCATCCAAAGACACTATCTGTTTTTTTAAATCAGCCAAATCTCTAGCATTGTAAATCTTTATTTCAGAATCAAAATGCGCAGCAAGTGGACCTGCTGTTTGTAAAGTACGTTTATAGTTACTACTAAATACATGCACTTTATCGAATTGCTTAAATAATGTGACTAGCTGCTCTGCCCGTTTATAGCCTTTTTGGGTTAACCCTGGGTTTTTACCTGCTAGTTTTTCACTATGGCGAAAAAGGTATATTTTTTCTGGAGCCGAAAATACATATTGGCTATTAAATAAAACTGCACATAAAAAAATAAAAACACCGTATTTTACTTTCATATTGTCTGCTCACGTTTGTACTTCAACAAACGATTAATAAACTCGGTTGTTAACTCATTAATTAACCCTGTCTCGGCGTTTAACACTAAGCTAAAGCCAATATTTAAATGGGGGAATACCACCAAATCACTTCGGTATCCTTGCACCCAACCACTATGATAATACAAGGTTTCATTATCGTAATTATATACTCGCCAGCCTAAGCCGTAATAAGCTTCGTGTAACTGTTTTTTCCACACCCTGCGGTACATTTCTTTTTTAGTGCGTGTATAGGGCCGAGTTTGTTTAGACAAAGCATCGAGTGACAACACTTCAGGGTAGTGACCTAATTGCGCCTTTAACCAGATAGCCATATCGCTTGCACTAGCATTAACACCAGCTGCTGGTCCAACTTTGTAGTAATTTTTTTTCAGTTTTGCAGTGTACCAACGTTTTTTTCCACGTACGTGCGGTAAAGCGTAATTACTATCAACCACCATGGCTTCATAACCCAAGCTAGCATCAATCATATCAAGTGGCTGAAAAATGCCTTCATTTAGCCATTGTGAATAATCTTTATTTGTACTTTTTAAAATAACATCATCAATTAAACTAAACATGACGTTTTGATAACCGTAGCATATACCAGGCTCGCAAATAGGTTTAACCGTCACTAACTTTTGTACTATATCGGGATAATCCATTCGCGACTCAATTAAATTGTCATATGCGTTTGGCACCAAGCCGCTAGAATGGCTAAGTAAGTGATAAACTTTTAAGTTTTTTTCGTATTCTGTGCCTATAAAATCAGGTAAGTAATTACTGACGGAGTTATCTAATTTTATGAGCCCATCACTAGATAATTTTGCAGCCAGAGAGCCTGCAAATGTTTTAGACACCGACGCCAGTCTAAAACGAGTGTGAACATTAACCTTTTGACCATTTCGGGCTTTTGTTCGTCCGACCGCATGGATGTAATCACTATTGCCTAAATTAACTATCGAAAGTGCAGCCCCTGGAATGCCTTTACTCGTGAGTTTTTTTTCTGCGTAACGGCCATACTTTTTTACAAAACTATCCCAATTTGGGTCTTGCTGCGCTGCAAAACTAACGGTTGCATACACAAAACACACTGCAGTTAAGCAATACTTTAAAAGTGGTAAGCGCTTCATTTTTTAATACTTTATCTTTTTAACTGCCTCTGTATGCATAATATCATGAACTTTTCTTTGGACTAACGTACAATACAAAAATTATTGTACTTTTTGTGGGTGTTAAGTATTTATGCGTTTTTTAGTTGTATTACTTTTTGTTTTATTTTCATCAGGTTGTGCCATTACCAAACAACCAGCAGAACCTTTGGCTATGCCGTTAAAGCCAGCATTAACAACGCAAACGTATCAGCTTAAATACCAAACAGATCATGCTTCACCAAAAGTGAAGTCGGTGCAATTGCCTGCACACAAAGTTTTACAAAATCAAACTGTAAAAATAATTACCGATAAAGCAAGTGTAACCGACACTCTACTATCGCAAATAAGCCAAGCACTTAACGATAAACAACTTAAAGTTACGAGTAAAAATAACAGTGATTACACGCTGACTATTCAAAAGCTCGACTTAACATTTAAAGAAAACACACAGTATTCAATTGCCACACCTGAAAAGCCATTTGTCTTGTTTGAAAATATTGCAAAGCAATACCCAACGCAGCAATGTGCATCTATTTTTGCAGAAGTTAATATGCGTTTAACACACAAAGCTTCTGGCGATGTGGTGTGGTTTGCAACGTCGTCAATAGATAGCGCCAGCTTTCACCGAGAGCCGCTAATTTACAGCTTAAGTGAAGAACAAAGAATTACAAACGAACTAGAGGTTGTTGCATTTATCCACCAGCAAAACACAGAAGAAGCACGTTTAGCTAGAGTGGGTAAAGAGGTGAAAATCCCTGAGTATCAAATGCTGTCTAAATTATCTAGCCTAAGTAAGTTAAGTGGTCCGTGTAGCCGCACAGAAGTCAGTGCTCTAACACCTATGATGCAATTTTACTTAAGCAGTATCTTAATAGATAAAATTAAAGTTCAGTAAAAGTAACATTTGCTACATTTTTTTACAGATTAAGGGTACACCTTAACAATATACTACGCACTATAACAACAAATAATCAGGCTCAACGTGGATGAAATATACCTTACTTAACCGTACTCTTTTTAGTATTGTCTTGTTTAGTCTGAGCCTTATAGCAACCTCAGCCCAAGCAAGTAATCGTTACTATGCAGACAACACGCTTGAGCCCACTCAAGGATTTGCATGGGACTGGAGCGCAGGGGCAAGTTATTTTGTAGAAGATACCTACCTAGTCGGCACCAATGCCTACGACACCGATTTAGAGCTCGATTTAAGCCTTGCTGTATCCTACGACCGATTTTATCTCGACTTTGATCATAACCAACTCAGTGGCGGTCTTATTATCGGCTACAGTATCATTGATAAGTATGATTGGGGCTTGGATATACTAGGCACGAACACCCAAGCAGGCTTTGACGAGAAAGGCCTTGGCTTTTATAACAGTGGTGTAATTGCAGAGCTTGATGGCATAAAGTCTCGTCGCTATGATTTTGGTGTTGGTCTAAGGCTTACACGCCGATTCGAAAACTCTCAAATTTCATTTGAATACCTTTATGATGTTTCTGGCGCCCATAACAGCTGGGTTGTTAACACCTTCTTTAGCCAAATTTTACCGTGGCGAAACTGGGAATTTAGATCCGGTGTTGGCGTAAGTGCTTATTCAGCTGATTTTACAAATTATTATTTTGGCATTGACCAAGAAGAAGTAGCCGAAAACCGACCTTTTTATGATGCACATACAAGTACCAGCCTAATATTTGAATTTCATGCTGAATACCCAATAAGCCAAGATTGGGTTTTTCTAGCTGGCTTTCTTTCCACATGGTTTTCAGCAGAAATCGACGACAGCCCAATTATTTCTCAAGGGTATCAGCATAAAGCCAAGGTAGGCCTACGTTATGTTTTTTAGATGGTTTTGTTTGCTAATAATTTTTCCTGTATCAGCGCTTGCGCAATCTAGCGATACACAAAATACTTTAACCGCGGTTCCTGATACGTGCGTAGCTCTTCGTGAAGGCCGCGATTGTTATGCCGACGTTGTTATTACGTGGCACCAACCCATTATTGGTAATTATTGCCTACGCGATGCAACATCAAAATACATTATGCAATGTTGGCTCAAACAGCAACAAGGCACATTAAATTACGCGTTTGATTCTAAGCAAAGTATCGCATTTGAACTATTTGATAGTAATACATCAAAAATAATTGGCACTGCAGAAGTAAAACTTCAGTGGGTATATCAAAACAGACAAAAAAAGCGTCGCTGGCGATTATTTTAGCCACTGCATTAAGGATAATTTATGGATAATTACGGCACTATTTTATTAGTAGAAGATGATGCATCATTGGCTCAGTGGGTAGCCGAATACCTAACTGAACAAGGCTACACTACCCATGTTTGTCACCGAGGTGATGAAGTTGTCAGTCAGGTAAAAACCTTGAACCCAAACATTGTCCTACTTGATATTATGTTACCTGGTCAAGATGGCATTAGTGTATGTAGAGAACTTCGTAGCTTTTATAATGCGCCTATTATTATGCTTACAGCACGTGATGAAGAAATGGATGAAGTTATAGGTTTAGAGGTAGGTGCGAGCGATTATATAATGAAACCAGTACGCCCGCGCGCTTTGCTCGCTCGTATAAAAGCGGCACTTCGTCAAAGCAGTGAGCCCAATAAATTGGAAAAAGTAGAAAGCACAATTTCGGTCGGTTCGCTTAATATTAATACCGAATCGAGAAACGTGAAATTTAACGGCCAAGACGTTAATATTTCCAGTGCAGAATATTTACTTTTGCATTATTTGGCAAGTAATGCAGGCCAAGTTGTATCACGTGACGCGGTTTTTAAAGCCACTAAAGGACGTGAATACGACGGACTTGATAGAAGTGTCGATGTGCTTATTTCTGCACTAAGAAAAAAGTTTAGCGACGACCCACAAAATCCTAAAAAAATTAAGACAATTTGGGGTCGTGGTTACTTGCTCGTCTCTACTGCATGGTAACTTACAGCTGTATGCTTAAATGAAAAAGTTTTACATATCACTACTTGGCAGCGCACTGGTATCTATTGTGGTTTTAGGGTGGCTTATAGACGCCTTTAGCCAGCAAGCACATACCCCACAAGACGAATTTAGTGTGCAAAGTAAAATGATGATGGGATTTAGTAAACAACTGGCAAATATTCCCACCTCTGAACGTGGCGCATATGTTAAGCAGCTAGGTGAAGAGTTTGATCTATCAATCGATTATAAACCTAATGAATCACTTGCTTTACCTCCTTCATTATTACTTCAAATGCATGCTGTTGACGGATTGATTTTAGAAGATCAGCAAGGTTTTTATATGCTGTATAGCAACCAAGCGCTAAACCCCTTTCATATTTCTATGCGACTTAAAAAAAGCGCAGACACCGATAAACGAAATGATATATTTTTAACTTTGCTTTTTTATGCTGGCTTATGCATTTTAATGGGATTCATTATTGCGCCACTCGCTAAGCGACTAAGTGTACTCAATGAGGCTGCTAAACAGTTTGCATCAGGTAATACACAAGCCAGAATTAACGCCTCGCATTTCACGTATATAAGAGATGTAGAGTTAACGTTTAACCGTATGGCGAGCCAAATTGAAAAACTTGTCGCTGAGAATAAATTAATGGCATCAAGTTTATCGCACGATATACGCACCCCTATTGCCTGTCTTCGCTTTGGCTTAGATGCCGCCTTAGATACCCATGATGAGAAAAAAATAAAAACCTATTTAGAGCGTATGGAAAACGATTTAGATCACATGGAATCCATGCTTAAAAGCTACTTAGCGTTTGCAACACTTGAGCAAAACGCAAACAAATTGACGTACTCTTCTACAAATATAAAGCATTACCTTGAAAACATTTTAGTTCAGCTTGCCCCAAAGTTAGAATCACAAATGCTAAGTGTTGATCTTAATAGCTCAACTGACATTATTGTGGCCGACCTTCATTGGTTAGCACGTGCAATTACAAACCTGCTGACCAATGCCTGCGATTTTGCCGAACAATATATCTACTTGAGCGCCAAAGTTCACGAACGCCAACTTATCATAACTGTTGAAGATGATGGCCCAGGGATTGCCCAAGAAAACTTTAAAAATGTATTAAGCCCATTTTTTAGAGAGGAAGATCATAGAAACCGCGCAGATAAAAGCTATGGCCTTGGCTTGGCTATTGTTGAAAAGGTCGCTGACTGGCATAACGGTACTATTACTGTTAGCAAAAGTAAGCACTTAGGCGGAGCCTGCTTTACCCTTAGTATTACCCAGCATTATAAATCGTAAAGTATAAATTACGCGGTGTAATTAACATTTTTAAAACAAAATCAACCCATTAATTTTAATCTACTCCTAACATTTACTAAAAACAGCGCATTAATCACACCACTGGAAAACTAAATTATGTGGGATCAGCAAATAAGCACTTTTTATTTTTTTACATTTCCAGTAGATTGTCAGCGCCGTTAAAAAACAGAGAAGTATAATAATATGAGCGCAGTTAGAGGCGAGTTTAGTTCTCGCTTTGGATTTATTATGGCCGCCGCCGGTTCTGCCGTAGGTTTGGGCAACATATGGGGCTTTCCCACACAAACAGCCAGTAATGGTGGTGCCGCATTTTTAGTTGCCTATTTAGTGTTGGCTTTCTTTTTAGCTTATCCTGCGCTAATGGCCGAACTCATGATTGGTCGGCACGGGCAAGCCAACGCCGTCGTTTCTTTAACTAAAGTATCTAACAAACCTTGGCAAAAACACTTTGCATTTATTGTCGGCTTTGGGGGTATTTTATGCGCCGGCTTTATACTTAGTTTTTATGCTATTGTTGCAGGTTGGATGCTCAGTGCAACAGCCCAACCTATCGCCGCCTTGGCCGGAGCCGACGCAGCATCAACTTGGCTAAGCGAGCAATCACTTACTCGCAACGTTATTTTTACCCTTGTTTTTATTGTTTTAACAATAGCAATCATTAGTCGTGGTGTTGAAAACGGTATCGAAAAATGGTCAAAGCGCTTGATGCCCGCTTTATTGGGGATTTTATTTTTATTAATTGCTTATGTACTGACTCAAGAAGGTGCAATGGAAGGGTTAAAAGCCTACTTGTTACCTGACTTTTCGTCTATTTTTGACACCCAGTTGATTGTTAGCGCATTAGGTCAAGCGTTTTTCTCATTATCGCTTGGCACAAGCGTTATGATTATATACGGCTCGTATATTAGTAAAAAAGAAAACCTAGTGTCTCTTGGTGCATATGTTACGTTAATTGATGTGTTCATTGCCTTTGTTGCTGGCTTACTTATTATCCCTGCTATGTATGTAGCTCAAGCACAAGGTGTTGAGATATTTTCTGCAAGCGGAAAATTACTCTCAGAAGATACTTTAGTATTTCAAGTATTACCCGCTTTATTTGAAGGTATGGGCAGTGTAGGTTTATTTGTTGGCTTTGCATTTTTTGCCCTAATGAGTATAGCTGCGCTCACTTCGTCAATATCAATGCTTGAAGCACCTGTTTCCTATGCCGTAGAACGCTTTGCCTTGAAGCGCATTCAAGCAACGTGGGTCATTGGCGCCTTGATAGCAGTTGTTAGCATTACGATTGTGTGTAACCTAGGCGCATTATTTGGTTTAGTGATCACACTTACCACTAAGGTTGCGCAACCATTACTTGGCTTAATGTGCTGTATTTTTGTAGGCTGGATTTGGTATAGAAATTCATTACTACAAGCCATTCAACAGGGCAATCCCGAGGTACAAACTACGCTATTTTGGAAAATATGGCCTTGGTATACTAAGTTTGTGTGCCCTATCGCAATAGGTGCAGTGTTTGTCCACTCGTTATTAAGCTAACAACAACTCATATAAAAGCCCACACTTGTGGGCTTTTATATGATTATAGATTTAACTAGCCGTTGTTAATTTTTAGTACCATATCTTGATGCGGTATACCGTCCTCTAAATATGCATCCCCTGTACACTTAAAACCAAATGACTCATAAAAGTCCAGTAAATAGGTTTGCGCACCGATAACTATGTCCCGTTCAGGCCAATGCGTTTTACAACACGCTATTGCCTGTTCAAGCAATTTATTAGCGATCCCCTTTCCTCTGTGATGCTCACTAACTAAAACACGTCCAATTGCGCTGTACTGTCCGTTTTTTTCATAACAACGGGCGTAGCTCATTAACTGCATATTATCTAACGTATAAATATGCTGAGTAGTTTCAGAAGTATCAACATCATCCAGCTCAGGGTAAGGGCACTTTTGCTCTACAACAAATACGTCTACGCGCCCTTTCATAATTGAAAACAAGGTATGAGGGGTCAGTTTATCAAATGGTTCACAGTTAAAATGCATGGTAATCCTTAAACAAAAACCCAGCTGAAGCTGGGTTTAGTATCGCTATAGTACGAAATGAAAATAAAATTACATTCATCGCTGTACAGTATAAAAAGTATTAAGCGAATAAACGCTCTAACTGATCACATAACTGAGACAAGTTTACATGGTCATGCTCAATGGTTACATCAATATACCCATCGCCTCTAAATGCACGGTCGAGCTCAATTAAAACGTGAGTTTTGTGGGCCTCTGGTACAAATGACAACTCGATTTCTTGAATTCCAAATAAACTTCTGCTGTTAGGTTTATATTCAAGTTCTTGGTAACACCCTGAAACAGAAGCAAACGTAGAGGCACGTAAAAAACCTTTTTCAACATCGGCTTTAGATAAACTAAAACCTAATTTATCCATTGCCTGCATACACGTTTTCACTGCTTCATTTGGGTAAATATGAAGATGGTCTTTGTCTGTTGGATCTAGTGCTAAATCAATATCTAGTCCAGTTTCTAACCAAACATGGGACTGGTTGTAACCCGCGTTAATTTCAGTGATCGGTGTTTCTGAATGCAAACGCGCTTCAAAAGGTATGCTTTTTACGTCACCGGGTTCCAACTTACCTATATCGGTAATTCGCCATTGATCAATTACATGATTAGTAAAATAATCACCTTCATCACCAGCCACTTTAACACGGGTCATTAGTAATAAATCTAAGCCTGCAATTTCTTGGCTAACGTCACCTGCTGTAATGACAATATTAGCGTTAAAAAGTTGTCCTGGTTGCAGATGTTCAGTCTCTAAAATAGTGTCAACTTTTGCCGCGCCAATACCTACTGATGCTAAAATCTTTTTAAACATATAATTCTCCTTAAGCTGAGCCGCTCTTAAATATGCCCTAACTTAAACGCCTTCGTTATCTCATCTTAACCATAATTAAAAGCCGTTGTCAGTTTAAAAGTAGGATTTAAATGCTTTTAAGGGTTAAATACGCATAATTTGTGCATTTATCATCCAAGCAAGGTGTTAAAAGCGACTAAATAAACAAAGCTCAAGTGGTAATTTAATTTTCATTAATCGCTGTTTTTAGCTACACTGCAGTACCAAATGATGTAATTTTAAGTATTATGGAACTAATCTACTTTGCTACCGCATTTGTGTGTGGTTTTGCCATTTATCAATTAAAACTCCCCCCTCTTATTGGCTTTTTGCTGGCGGGCTTTGCGCTTAATCTAGCTGGTTATAAAAGCACAGAATTACTTGATACAATTGCCGCATTGGGCGTTACTTTATTGCTGTTCAGTATTGGCTTAAAACTTAAAGTAAAAAGCTTAATAAAACCCCAAGTGTGGGCACCTGCTTCCCTTCATATTATATTTAGTAGCGCTATTTTTAGCGGTTTCATGTTGTTATTAGGTGTGTTTGCCCTGCCCCTTTTTGTTGACTTAAGTTGGCAAAGTGCCTTGTTGGTCGGCTTTGCTCTTAGCTTTTCAAGCACTGTATTTGCGGTAAAAGTATTAGAAGAGCGCGGTGAAATGGCCAGCCTACACGGTAAAATCGCTATTGGTATACTTGTAATGCAAGATATTTTCGCGGTTATATTTTTAGCTATTAGTACAGGAAAAGTACCGAACATTTGGGCGCTAGCTATTATTATTGCCTTGCCTTTAATACGCCCTATTATGTATTTTATGCTCAACCGTTCTAAGCATGGTGAACTGCTGCCCTTATTTGGTTTCTTTTTTGCGCTTGTTGCTGGTTATAACGCATTTGAATTTGCAGGCCTTAAAGGTGATTTAGGTGCGTTGATCATAGGCATGATGTTTGCTCCACATAAAAAAGCGGGCGAGCTATCAAAATCCTTACTCAACTTAAAAGATATTTTACTTGTCGGTTTTTTCTTAAGCATTGGTTTAAATGCTGAATTAACAGTTGATTCACTTATCATTGCCATTGTGCTTATTTTTGTACTCCCTGTTAAAGTTATTCTTTATTATGTGTTCACGAATGCGTTTAAACTACGTGCACGTACCTCGCTACTTACCGCATTTACCTTATCTAACTACAGTGAATTTGGCTTGATTGTATGTGCTGTTGCAGCTTCAACAGGTATTATTACCCCTGAATGGTTAGCCGTTATGGCTATTGCGGTATCTATTACCTTTGTTATTGCCTCACCCCTTAACAAACGCTCTAATGAATTATATGTAAAAGTAGAAAGCTGGTTAGTAAAGTTTGAAAGCAAAACACGCCTAGCCGAAGAATTACCAGTAAACCTTAATGATACAAAAATTGTTATTTTTGGTATGGGCCGTATTGGCACCGGTGCTTATGAAACTATCAATATGACTCACCCCAATTTAGTAGCGGGTATAGATATAAAACCCGAAGTTGTCGATAAACATATAAGTAGAGGCCGTAAAGTACTGATTGCAGACGCTACCGACCCTGACTTTTGGCAACGTGTAAACCACTCTCACGTTGAAATGGTCATGTTAGCAATGCCAAAACACATGCAGAACATTTTTGCATTAGAGCAGCTTCAAGCGTCAGGTTACACAGGGCAAGTTACTGCAATTGCAAACTACCCAGATCAACAAAAAGAGCTTGAAAGTATGGGTGTGCACTCAACGTATAACTTTTACTTAGAAGCCGGTAGTGGTTTTGCTGAACATGTAAAACAAGAATTGTTTGGTGAAAAATAGTATTTACTAAGTGTAAAGGCAAAAAAACAATTCTTTTTCATTAGTAAATAAATAAAAAGCAATTGTATTTACATTCCTTTACAAGTGCATGCACCACGTCTGCAAAAAACAGGTAAACTGTCTTCGTTGGTTAAATATAACCCATGTTAAATACAACCTAGTTAGACTCCAGCTAACAAAAGTTGTGTCGGGCTTTTTACACCAACAAAAATTCTTAAATCAGAGGGCCTACTCCCTCACTCAATAGGCTGTTTCTTGCCCGTCACAGCCTATTTTATTACTCTAAAATACCTTACACTAACCCCATTGATACACTTAAAAGCAAACCTATGGATCCGGAACAATTAAAAATTGCCATAAACACTAAAATGCCGTTTGGAAAATATTCAGGTCGTCCATTATTATTACTTCCCGAACCTTACTTAGTTTGGTTTAAACAGCAAGGTTTTCCAGATTCAAAACTAGGCAGTCAGTTAGCTATGATGTACGAGGTTAAGCTAAATGGCTTAGAGCAAATGCTTATGCCATTGCTAGAAAAAAAATAAAATTTTACGAAACTATTTTATAAATTGGCGGTCTATTTAATTGCTACTTGTTGATTTTGGTTTTAACCACAAAAAAAGCGCCTTTTGGCGCTTTTTTTATTTTTTAGTTTTGCTCTATGGGTAAGCTAATAATGAACTTTGCTCCACCTAAAGACGAATGTTCAATACGATAACTTCCCTGATGCCAAGCAATAATTTTAGCAACAATCGCTAACCCAAGGCCAAATCCACCTGTTTTTTTGCCTCTACTTTTATCAAGCCGCGTAAAGGGCTTAAATACGTTTTCTCGCTCTATTTCAGCAATGCCCCTGCCATCATCTTCAATTACAAACTGTACTTCGTTATGCTGAGTAACAAGCGATATTTTAACTTGGCTATTAGCGTATTTAATTGCATTACCAATTAAATTTTGAAAAGCGCGCGCCATAAAATGCGGATCACATTGGTAAATCAGGCTGCTTGGTAATGCTTCATCCAAATTAATTTTCTTATCAAAATTAAGCTTTTCAACGCTAACTTTTATTAACTCAACCAAATTAGTTGGGTATGGTTGTAGGCTAGGTTGTTGAGAGTCTAGTTTTGCGTAATCAAGCATCTCAGAAACTAAACTTTCAAGCTCATTAATATCGCTGTTCATATTAGCAATATAAACTTCACTTTTTTCATCTGATAAACGTTCATCTAGCATTACTGTTGCAAACTTTAAGCGAGCTAAGGGGGTTCTAAATTCATGAGAAACCGACGAAGTCAGCTCTTGTTGAGCGTTTAATAAAAAACTGATGCGTTGTTGCATTAAACTGAGTGTTTCAGTAATTGGTAAAAAAAACGATTTGGAAGTATCAGAGAGTTGAAAGTCTTGAGCACCTTCAACGGCTTTACAAGCATTACGCAATTTAGAGAAGTCACGCCAAAGTAGAAAACTCCATAAGCCTACAGGAATCCCCACAATAGTGAGCAATAATACGTATGGCCATACAGAGGTCGTTACGGGGGTATCTAATCCTATAGGCCCTACCTGCAAAAGCTCATTGTCATTGAGGGTAATATACCAAACAACTCGCTGTTGTTTGTCATATAAATATAGATAGTGCTGACTATTTAACTGAGCCAGTTGTTCTTGAGGTAGTGCTAAATCAGCACGGCTAATAACAAGGCTTTTGTAGTGCTCCTTTAATTTTGCTAATCCATTGGGTGTTTGTGAAAGCAGCCAAAGCGACTGCCCAAATTCGTCATCAAGAAAAACGTGCTGTTGCGATTCATCATATGGCCATAATTGTTCTATAACACCGCTAACAACAAACAATGAAACCACAATATAAATATATAAACTTGCAAACAGCTTTCCCATTAATGCCTATTAACCTTGTATTTAAAGATCCCACGCATCGGAAACAAATAAGTAGCCTTGACCCCATACTGTTTTTATACGAAATGGCTTGTCGCTATTATCACCCAGCTTTTTTCGAATACGCGACACTCGAACATCAACGGTGCGATCGAGCCCGTCATATTGGCGACCAATCATATGTTGGTGTACATGCTCTCTACTAAGCACTTGGCCAGCGTTTGAGGCTAACAACCAAAGTAACTCAAACTCATGTGACGTTAACACAATCTCTTTGTCAGATAATTGCACTATACGGCTGGTCTTATCAATGATTAAATCACCAAACTGTAATTCTTCACTCGTTTTTGTCACTGTTTGACCTCGGCGTAATAGCGCATTGACTCTTGCGAGTAACACACGAGGCTCAGCTGGTTTAATAACATAATCATCTGCGCCAAGTTCTAAACCCAATACTTGGTCAAAATCTTCGCTTTTAGCGGTTAACATTAAAATTGGTAAAGAAAACTTATCACGCACTTGACGACACACGCTAAATCCATCTTTGCCCGGCAACATAACATCTAAGATCATTAAATCGGCGTGATTATTTTCTAAATAACTAAACACCTCATCACCACGTTCTAAAACTGCGACTTCTAATCCATTATGTTCAAGGTAATCTTTTGTGAGTTGCTGTAAACCAAGATCATCTTCAACAAGTAGAATTTTTGGCATTGATTGCTCCTAAATTAAAAAAAGCTCCATGGTGAACGAAGCCGACGCCTACTTTTTTGTACATGAGTACTTTGTACTTCAACCTGTGCTTTAGCTATTAACACGCCAGATTTCGAATTGATTAAGGAGTATATGGTTTCGACCTGAACACGCGCTTTATAATTAAACTCTCCTGCGCGCTGCTGTTGCCAGCAATGTATCTTTTTACTCTGTTCATATATGCAAACGTCCCCCACCACATCGCCCTGCCATTCAAACTTTAAATCAAGATCGCAAAAGTCCTGTACCTGAGAAATGACACATACTTTGGGTGACACATTAAACGACGCAGCTTGCGCATTACTGAGGGGGATAAGTAGTGGCGCTAAAAATAAAATGACCATTAATTGTTTCATATTAAAAAGTGCGTTCGAATCCTATAAATGCAGTCATTGAATAGTCACGCTCTAAAAGCGGACTATCATTAATAGCCGAGTAGTCATAATAAGCTAAATGGAAACGAACAGAATATTCATCTCTTAAGGGTAATCGCCCATCAATTTTTGCATAAGGTTGCCAACTGCTGGCAACCTCAACTTCGCCCAATAAAGTTTCGCCGTCTTTAAGGCCATAATAATAGGTATTTAGTTCCGCAGATTTATAATTTAAACCAAACGATGGTTTAATATTTACGGGCCCAAGTTGAGTATGGTATTGCCACTGTAATGCACCGCGAACACCGTTATAAACATTTGTCACATCATGCTGTAGTTGAACAGAAAACACATGGTGATCACTCACATAATGATAAGCAAGCCCTGTGTCTAAGGCTAGGTTGCGTTTATGTAGGTCATTTAAATTAACATTTTTTACTGATGAGGCCTCTGCAGCCTGCAAATAAAATGGGCTATTTGCACTGCTGCTTTGCAGCGTAAGCACATTACTTGGATGCCAATCTATAAAAAAACGAGACTCAGTATTAAGCTCGCTAACAACGTTAAATTGGTGTTTAGAAGTTTGAAGTAAAGAATAGCCTAAACGACCATTATCAAAAAACCAATCTTCAGCATAAAACGCTATTTGAGGAATAACGACTAAAGGAACATTATCACCACCACGCAAAGGATTAGTGATCACACCGACCCCTGCGTTAATACTAAAAATTAGCTGATGAGATTGAACATGCTGCTCTGAGAACTCTTGATCCGAATACGTATTTGGCTTGGCACTTAATGTAAAACAAGTGAGCAAAAAATTTAAACAAAGAATGGTAAATAGAAAGAAATTAAACCGCATCAGCGTAAATCAGAACATAAAATTATTCATTTACGGATAGTAACAAGGTTACCTAAAACTATCTGTAGCTGATTACAATCATTCACACTTTTTATACACAAAGTAAAAGTTTAAACCCCTTATAATAATTAGATATCAGGGGCTATTTCTACTCGGTTGCGTCCATGTGTCTTAGCAATATAAAGTGCTCTATCTGCACGCTCAACCAGCACTGAGCTTTTTGTGAACGGTCGTAGCATAGCTAAACCAAAGCTTGCTGATATTGCACGTTTGTTATTTACATCTTGTTTTTTACGAATAGCTAATTTCGCAATTTCTTGCCTTATACACTCAGCAAAAGCAACTAAATCATTTATGGTGTCAAAATAGGCAGTAATACAAAACTCTTCTCCGCCGTAGCGATACACTTTTGCTTTGTCAGTTAAGTTTTCTTTTACTTTTTTTGCCACCAGTTTAATAACTTCATCGCCTTTTTGGTGGCCAAAGTCATCGTTAAATCGTTTAAAGTGATCAATATCAAACATAATCAGTGCAGCAAGGGAGCTTTCTGTCGTTTGCTCTGAGTACTCACGGCAAAAGTCATTAATATCAGAGTCAAATTTACCTCTGTTATAAAAACCTGTTAACGGGTCTGTGTCGGCAGCTTCTTTAGAAAGATTAAGCGCTTCTTTTAAGTCTTTAATTTCATTATATGCAACCGATAGCTTTGTTTGAAATTCACGAGCAGAGTCTTGCATTGCAATAGACTCATCAGTCAAACGCTCAACACAACCAAGAATATCGTTAAAAGAGTTAGTATCTATCAGGCTGTTTATTTCGTTCTGCGAGTCAATAAGCGAAGTACTGAAACTTTTAGAATGACCAAGTGTGATACTTATATCTTGCTGGATATTTTCAACCGTATTATGAAATTTATCCGACATTTCCTGAAAAAGAGCTAAATCTTCATCACTAAGGTGCTTATCAAATATTTCTTTTGCTTTACTTTGAGTGCATGTTTGGTGCTCTGAAATAACTTGATCTAATTCAATGTTTAAAGACGGTTTATTACCCTGAAAATAGCAATACCAAATAGCATAATTAATAGGTGTTACCGGCATACGGTACTTCACCATCATGGGTACTGCTTTTTTTAAATACTGAGCGGAATGAGAAAGTGATACAGCATTATTCATAAAGAACTCTCAAGCGTCATTTTTATTATTAGCATTCAATGTTAAGTAATAGTAAACCTTTACGCAAGCCATAATAATACTATTTTATGAACTTATTTAACGGTAAAAAAATCTAAATCGCTTTTGCGTCTAAAGTTTGTGCAATATTCCACAAAGCACTAATAGCGGGGTCGTTGAGCTCTTTTCTTAAAACGGCTAAGCCAATGTCAAAGCCTTCAGGGGCTTGCATTTTTGGTGTGAGTATCTGTACTTTGTCTTTTAGTGGGCTGTTATCTAATACTATTTTAGGAACCATTGCTACACCAAATCCTAGGCTAACCATAGACACCATTGCCTCATGCCCCGCCACTTGTGCATAAATTTTTCCGTGAATATTGTTTTTTCGCCACCACATTTCTAAGCGCTGTCTAGAAAAGCCTTGTTCAGGCACAATAAACTCTAATTCAGACCAATCAAGCTCTGTATTGTTTGATGTTAATTTTTCAGTAATCGTACATTGAACTTTTGGACCAATAAGCACTAATGGTGAATGGCCTATATCTACAAAAGCAATTTGCGCGGGTAATTTGCCGGGTTTAGCTGCTATTGCCATTGATTCATGACCATCGAGCACACGGTTTATAGCTAGTGCAGGGTCGCCCGTATTTAAAGTTATTTCTATATACTGATGCTGCGCTCTGAGTTGCTCTAAAATTTGATGCAAAAAACTATATGACGCGGTAACAGAGCAATAAATACTGACTTTTCCATAAATATGTTGCTGTGGCTCTTTCACATTAGCTTTAAATCGTTGCCAGTTAGCGAGGGTAGCAGTGGCGTAATCAATAAAAGACTCTCCCTCTTTTGTTAATTTTACACTGCGGTTATCGCGCATAAATAGCGCAACGCCCACCTCTTCTTCTAGGTGTTTAATATTACGACTTAATGTAGGCGCACTCACATGGCAAAGCTCACTTGCTCTAGCAAAGTGCAGTGTTTTAGCCAACGCTAAAAAATATTTTAAATGCTTATGATCCATAGCAACACCAGTATTTCATATTTTGAAATACTTTAATTCAAATATATCATTTTACGCAAGTAACATTTTTAAATATGGTGTTTACAAGCGCAAAATACAGCGCATCTAACAAACATATTTATAGGACACTAACAATGGCGAATTACTTTAATACCTTACCTTTACGCGAACAATTAGCACAATTAGCGCAATGTGAATTTATGGACGCAAGCGAATTTACAGACGGTGTTAACGCACTTAAAGGTAAAAAACTAGTTATTGTAGGCTGTGGCGCACAAGGTTTAAACCAAGGCCTTAATCTACGCGATTCAGGTTTAGACGTGTCTTATACGTTACGCGATTCAGCTATTGCTGAGCGCCGCCAATCATTTTTAAACGCATCTGAAAACGGCTTTACTGTAGGTACTTACCAAGAGCTAATTCCAACAGCTGACGTAGTACTTAATTTAACGCCAGATAAACAACACACAGCAGTCGTTAACGCCATCATGCCGTTAATGAAGCAAGGTTCTACACTTGCTTACTCACACGGCTTTAATATTGTTGAAGAAGGCATGCAGGTTCGCGAAGACATCACTGTAATCATGGTTGCACCTAAATGCCCAGGTTCTGAAGTACGTGAAGAGTACAAACGTGGTTTTGGTGTACCAACACTTATTGCCGTTCACCCAGAAAACGACCCACAAGGTCATGGCCTAGCACAAGCTAAAGCCTACGCTGCTGGCACAGGTGGTGACCGCGCAGGCGTGCTTAAATCGTCATTCATTGCTGAAGTTAAATCAGACCTTATGGGTGAGCAAACTATTTTATGCGGCATGTTACAAACGGGTTCTATTTTATGTTTTGACAAAATGATTGAAAAAGGAATTGATGCAGGTTACGCATCTAAACTAATTCAATTTGGTTGGGAAGTGATCACAGAAGCTCTTAAATACGGCGGCGTAACAAACATGCTTGACCGTTTATCTAACCCAGCAAAAGTGAAAGCATTTGAACTTAGTGAAGAGCTAAAAGTTATTATGCGTCCACTTTATAATAAGCACCAAGACGACATCATCGACGGTACATTTTCACGTGTAATGATGGAAGATTGGGCAAACGATGATGCTAACCTTCTTAAATGGCGCGCAGAAACAGCTGAAACTAATTTTGAAAAAACACCCGCTGGTGATGTAGAAATTTCAGAACAAGAATTCTTCGACAACGGTATTTTGATGGTCGCTATGGTTAAAGCAGGTGTTGAACTTGCGTTCGAAACTATGACAGCGGCAGGCATTATTGAAGAGTCAGCATACTACGAGTCGCTTCACGAAACACCGCTGATTGCTAATACCATTGCACGTAAAAAGTTATTTGAAATGAATCGTACTATTTCAGACACTGCTGAATATGGGTGTTACTTATATAACCATGCTTGCTTACCATTACTTGCTGACTTTATGAAAAATATTGACACAGATGTAATTGGTAAAGGCTTAGGTGAGCAAAGTAACCAGGTAGACAACAAAGCGTTAATTGAAATTAATACAGCGCTGCGTGAGCACCCGGTTGAAATAGTAGGCGCTAAATTACGTGGCTACATGTCAGCCATGAAAAAAATTGTTTAACGTTATCCTTTAAGTTTCGCTTGTTAGAAACCAAGCTCACATGCTTTGCGTGTGGGCTTTTTTATGCCCTATAGTTTAGTTAAAAAAGGGCTATTTTCATGTTCATTCGCATTATTTAACTCTAAATAAATTGTGTGCTAACATCATATTCTACTTCGTTGTAAAAAATTATTATAAAATGATACAAAAACTCTCTATTACCCAAAAAATCACAGCACTTGGCAGTGGCATCGCTATTTTTGTTGCAGCACTCATTGGTATTACATCGTTATACAGTTCTGAAGATATAATAGAACAACGCATGATTGAGTCAGAGCTACCAGGTAAGTTGCAAACAATTAGTAACCACATTGGTGGTGAAATAAATATGCTAATTGGTGCTGCAGAGCAACTCTCATCTAACGAGTTTATTTTACAATGGTCACAAACTAATAATAACGATGCATTGCTTTTAAAAGAGCTTAACCGCTTGGTAGAACAATACGACCTAGCCACTGCATCGTGGGCTAACCGAAACACCGCACAATACTGGAATCAAGAGGGCTTTTTACGCGTACTAAAAAACGATGAAGCCGATGGGTGGTTTTTTGCTTTCAAAGAATCAAGAAAACCCTACTCTATCAGTATTTACCAAGAGTCAGTGAACGACGTAAAAATGTTCATTAACCACCAACAAGTAAATGGTAAAGGTTTAGCAGGACTTGCAAAAAGTATCACTGACATGCAAAAGCTACTGCAACAATTTAAAATTGAGCAAACAGGGTTTGTATTTATTGCTGATAAAAGCGGCCTTATTCAATTGCACAAAGATTCAAGTAAAGTAGCAAAAGCAAATGTTGATTCGGTGTATGGAGCGAATATCAGTAATCAAATATTAAGCTCAAACGGATTTAGGTTAAAAGAAATCGAACTCGATGGCCAAGCCACCCTTGTAGCAGCAACCCCGATAGAAAACACCGACTTATTTATTGTGGCTCAAGTACCAAAGAGTGAAGTATTTGCAAGTGTAAGCACGCTTCAGTGGCAAATATTTACATTTACTTTAATCATTGCCTTAATTGCTAGCCTAATTAGTTACTTATTAGCGCGTTCGTTGTCTTCGCCGTTATTTAAAATGGGCGAATTATTCTCTCGTTTAGGTTCTGGCGACGCAAACTTAGCATACAGGTTACCCGAATCAAGCCAAGCCGAGCTTAATAACTTAAGCGCGGGCTTTAATCAGTTTATTAGTAAAATTGAAGTAGCCATTGGCCAAGTTGCTACAGAAAGCCATGATATAAAGCGCAGTTCTGACCATGTGTTTGAACAAGCTAAACGTAATTCTCAGGCTATAGACAGCCAAAAAGAACAAACTATTTCTGTAGCCGCAGCCATTAACCAAATGGGTGCAACAGTGCAAGAGATTGCTCAAAGCGCAGCTAACGCCGCCAAGCTTACCGATAGCAGTCGCGAAAACACAATGCAAAGCCACAATCAGGTAATGCAAAGCCAAGCAACCATCTCTGCGCTTGCAAGCGACATTGACGGCATAACAGAGCAAGTGTCACTGCTCTCTAAAAAGACGGTTGATATTGCTAGTATTATTGATGCGATTCGCAGTATTTCAGAACAAACAAATCTATTGGCGTTAAATGCGGCAATAGAATCTGCTCGTGCTGGTGAGCATGGTAGAGGGTTTGCTGTTGTTGCCGATGAGGTAAGAGCGCTGGCAAACCGCACTTCACAATCAACCAACGAAATTCAATCAATGATTGAAGAGCTGACCCAAATATCAGATGACGTAGTAAAAGATATTAGCCAATCAAAAGATAAAGCGCAGCAAAGTGTGGGGGCAATGCAAAACTCCGTTGAGTTACTTGATGTGATTAGCGAAACATCTAATCAAATAAATGACATGGCAACCCTAATTGCAACGGCTACCGAACAACAAAGTAATGTAGTAGCTGATGTAGGGCGTAACATTGAGCAAATTAGCGAAATTAGCGACAACGCCATGAGTGAGCAGATGAATACTGAGCAAGCTATTCGTGACCTAGCAAGCAGCGCTCAAACATTAGATGCCTTAGTGGCAACCTTTGAAAAGCACCATTAAAACCTCTGAACTATAACAATTCGCTTAATCAATGATCCCAATGGGTTGATATCAACGCGAATTGGTATTAAACACCTCCTCTGAACAAAATTGCGACTACAATTAGTTTGGAGGTGGTTATGCAAACCAATCAATTTAAGTTTTTGATCATATTTGTAGGGCTGTTTACGCTGAGCGCATGCAGTTCAACACCGCTTGTCGCACCACCAGTTAAACTGCTCCAAATAAATTCGTTTGAGTCACATACTCTAGAATCACCAGAAGAAATATTTACTCTTAGCGACAGCCTCAAGCAGCAGCTCAAAAGCCATTTAAAAAGTAAGCAATCTGCCCAAACGCTAGCACACAATATATTGAGCTTTTTACTTAAAAATGGTGATGATTCGCTCTCATATCAATCGGGGGCAACCCTCACCGCATCACAAACCTTTAAAAACTTAAATGCAAATTGCTTATCGCTCTCTATTTTAGCGTATAGCCTTGCTGACTATTTAGGTATAAAAGCACGGTTTAATAACGTTCATATCCCAGAATATTGGGCTCTTAACAATGGATTTAACCTACTGACAGGCCACATTAACTTAAGTATTGATACCGCCACTGAACCTTCTAACCAGTCGGTATTTATTTACCAAGGCCAAAAACGCTTAATAATAGACTTTGACCCTAATAGCCGTCAGGCTCGCTTTAAAACAACACCTATTAGCAAAAACACTATCACAGCCATGTTTTATAACAATAAAGGGGCTATTGCACTTGTTAATAAGCAGTACGACTTAGCTTATAACTACTTTCGTAATGCAGTTAAAGTCGACTCTAGTTTTAGTGCTGGATGGGGGAACTTAGGCGTGTTGTTTAGACAGTTAAACTACCTAGCTGAAGCAGAACAAGCATACACCCACGCAATATTGCTTAATCAAAACAACAATACTGCACAGGGTAACTTAGCTGCTTTGTATCAGTTAACAGGCCGGTCGAAGTTAGGTACTGACATCTTAAAAAAATTACACATCAAGCGTCAAAACAACCCTTATTACTATATATCCCTTGGTAATACCGAGTTTGAACATTCTAATTTTGCACTTGCATTAGCACATTATAAAAAAGCCTATAGCCTTGCGCCTTCATTACACGAAAGCCACTTTGGTCAAGCTAGCGTGTACTTTAAATGGGGAAACACCCAAAAAGCGATATACCATCTTGAACAAGCAGGCAAAAAAGCTGACTTTTTACATGACAAAAAACGTTATGAGAGTAAATTAAACGCATTACTTTCATTAACAGCAAAACTATGACCATTAAATACTTTTTATGCTTAATTTTAATGTGTGTGTGCACTAATAGTTATGGAAGTGCCCTACACACGCAGCTTATTGATGATTTAAACCATTTAGCAAGCAATGCGCTCATGGGCCGAAAAACAGCAACAGAAGGTGCAGCAAACACGCGAGCATACCTACATAGTAGGCTTTCTAAGTTTAACTTAAATGTAAGTGAGCAAACGTTTACTTATAAGTCAGGCATTTTTGAGCATGCACAAGGCATTAATATTATTGCAGTCCCCACCAAATCTACACAACGTAAAAAAATAATTATTACAGCCCATTACGATCACCTTGGTAAGCGAGGTGGGAAGTATTATTTTGGGGCAAACGACAATGCAACAGGCGTTGCTGCCCTGCTTTACTTGGCGTCTTCGTTACAAAATAAAGAATTCCCTTACGAATTGGTATTTGTATTAACTGACGCAGAAGAAAATGGCTTACATGGCAGTAAACACCTTGCACAAACGCTTAACTCAAATAACGTTTTAATGAATATAAATTTAGATATGCTTGGGGTGAAAAAACATAAATCCCGCGTGTATGCATTAACATCCTACTCATTAAAACAAAAACTTAAGCCCGTATTCACCGCCTTAAATAACACTAAAATAACAATCAAACCTGTCTATTCGTCAAAACAAATGAATCGGCTAATTAAATCACAAAATATTGATTGGCATAAGGCAAGCGATCATTATTCATTTGCGCAAAACAACATACCGTATGTTTACTTTGGAATGGGTCACGACCCTCACCACCACACAACTAAAGACACCGTACAGCACATTGATATACCTAAGTATGTAAGTACCGTACTCGCAATAGAGGGCTTTATTAAACAGTTAGCGCACCATCATTATGATGATTTAAACGCTGAAACATAAGCCTCTTTTTTTGCCCTTGGTAACTTTTTTATTTTACACTCAAGCTTACTCGCTTCGCTTTTACTCCCAACTTCCTGCTGATGAATAAGTATAAGAGGCCCTTTACCTTTTAAATTTTTCGCCCCTTTACCCGCTTGATGCGTTGCAAAGCGCTTACCTACATTAGTAGTAATGCCGGTATACCAGTGCCCAAACCGTGTTTGCACTATGTACAAGTGCCATAAAGTGCCTGAAGTATGTGTTTTTGGCTCTAGGGTTTGTAAACTTTTTTCATTATTGGTGGTCAAAATATTACCTTAATACCCTTAACTCAAAACAATTGCTTAAAAGGGTTTTACCTTCAGTGACTAATCGGTATCATGCAGATTATAAAAAATAAGGATCACAACAAACAATGCAGTCGTTAAAAACTTTTTCTCTTTGGCTTATCGTCGCTTTAACACTTAGCTCTGCAGCAGGTTGCTCTAGCTGGGTATACAGAATAAACATCCCTCAAGGTAACTTTTTAGAGCAATCGGATGTTGAAAAGCTTCGTGTAAACATGACTCGAGACCAAGTTATTTATGTATTAGGCCGTCCTATTGCCACAGATGCTTTTGATAACAACACATGGCGTTATGTTTACAGCTTCAATAAAGGCCGTGAAAACGAGCAACATAAAGAGCTAGTGATTAACTTTGAAAATGAAAAACTTGTTTCGCTTTCAGGTGACTACGATCAGCCAGAAAATTTTAACACCCCTTTAGAACAATAATATTGTCGCTAAAGTAAAAAGGTAAGCTTTGCTTACCTTTTTTTATACCTAAATTATCGCTCGAGTGGCCGACCGCCCGTTATTTTATTGGCTCGGCCTTCTTCTTTTGCCTTTTCAGCGCGTTTTCTTCGTGCATCTTTAGGGTCTGCAATTAATGGACGGTATATTTCAATACGATCCCCATCTTTTAATTCGTAGTTTGCCTTAACCGTTCTATTCCATACACCTAATGTAAGTGCATTTGCGTCTATTTCAGGGCACTTTTCAATAATACCCGACTGAATAACCGCTTGTTCGGCCGTGCAGCCCGGCTGCACCTCAATCGATAAACAGGTTGCAGTAGTGGGTAAAGCAAATACAACTTCAATGTTAATCATATTCGCGCTCCGTATACTTCTTTAGCTCGCGAAGTAAAGGCACTTACCATATTTTTTGCAACATCATTAAAAATTTTACCAAACGCGAGCTCAATAATTTTGCTCGAAAATTCAAATTCAAGCTCTAAATAAACTTTGCATGCATGGGCATCTAATGCTTGAAAATGCCAACGCCCTTTAAGCGTTTTAAATGGACCATCAACCAGTTTTAATAACACGGTTTGTTCGTCTATAAAGGTGTTTTCGGTGGTAAACCACTTTTTTATACCCGCCTTAGATATTTCTATACTCGCGGTCATGTTATTATGCTGCTGCGAAACAATTTTTGAATCAGAACAATTTGGTAAAAACTGAGAATAAGCTTCTACATCATTAACTAGATCAAACATTTCTTTAGTGCTGTACATAACCAGCGCACTTTTTTCTATTTGTGGCATACTCACTCCCAAATGTGTGGGCGAATTTTAGCAAGCTTTGTTCGTTTCCCCAAACTTTCATGACGCATAAATTAGATCTAATTTTTTAAAATCATTACTAAAAATCGATGTAAAACATCTCACATTACGTATATTATAGGGCACTATGGCTAAGAAAAATTCATCAAAATCGACAAGCAATACCATCGCGCTAAACAAAAAAGCGCGACATGAGTATTTTTTACACGATAAGTTTGAAGCAGGTGTCGAACTACAAGGCTGGGAAGTAAAAAGTATCCGAGCTGGTAAAGTAAATATCTCTGAAACTTATATACACCTTAAAAACGGCGAAGCATTTTTACTTGGTAGTCAAATTCAACCATTAAATAGTGCCTCTACTCACGTTATTTGCGACCCTATGCGTTACCGAAAGCTTTTACTAAGCAGACGAGAACTAGACCGCTTAGTGGGAGCAACTGAACGTGACGGCTATTCATTAGTGGCTACAGCCATGTATTGGAAAAAATGCTGGGTGAAACTTGAGTTTCATTTAGCAAAAGGTAAAAAAATGCATGACAAACGCGAAGACGGTAAAAATAAAGACTGGTCGCGCGAAAAAGAGCGCTTAATGAAGCACAAAGTTTAAATAAAACGCCTAACTCAGTTAGGCTTTTTTTATAAAAAAACCAAGCGCCATTTGTTTTATTAATACACAACAAGACCATTATTCAGCCTTAATATACCTATAAATAATTTATTACAATTTTATTGTGAATCAATTAATTTAATTATTACTCTAAATGAGGTTGTATTTTTTATCTCTAAAATAAAGCATATGCGCCTATTTAAACCTGCTTCAGCGCATAACATCTGCTTTAAAATCATCCAAAATCACACTAAAACCCATACTAAAATCACATTTCAGTCTAATTGCTAACACTTAAGTTACATGATATTAATGTCGTCGCTTGTTATATCAATCCGCTTAAATATGGGATTTATTTAACAATTTAAAGGATTGGTATTGAGCAACTAAACTTATTACATATCAACAAGGATTTAAGGATGAAGCAATCAATTGCATTTACGCCAAGTATTATTATTGGCGCAACACTTTCATTATCAGCGGGCTTTACAACAACAACTTACGCCGCTGAAGAAGCAAAAAAAGTAGAACGCATTGAAGTTACAGGCTCGCGTATTAAACGCTCTGACATTGAAGGCCCATCACCGGTGCAGTCAATCAGTAAAGCCGATATTGAAAACATGGGTTACGATAACCTTCAACAACTACTCGAAAGAATGCCTGTTGCAGGCAGTGGTACTTTTTCTACACGTGGTAACAACCAAGATTCGACGGCAAATGGAGCTGCCGCTGTAAGCTTGCGAGGCTTAGGTGCCGACGCAACACTTGTACTGATTAACGGGCGCAGAGTCTCAATTAGTGCGTTTGCAGAAGGGATAACTAATTCATTTGTCGATATAAACAGCATTCCAGTATCGGCTATTGAACGAATCGATATTTTAAAAGACGGAGCATCTGCAATTTATGGCTCTGATGCTGTAGCCGGTGTTGTTAACGTTATTTTGAAAAAAGATATCGATGGCGTAGAAGTAAACTTAGGGTACGGCGGCACTGACGGCCCTAACTATGAAGAAACGACAGCAAGTGTTGTTTGGGGTACCACTAGCGAAAAAAGCAGTGCGTCAGTAATCATTGATTACTTTAAAAACACATCGCTTTCATCAGATGAAATGGGCCGTTTAGGCACCGCAAACCAATCTCCTTATGGCGGTGAGGATTTCCGTTCATCTCGTGGCTTCCCTGGCTACTTTTACGTCGATGGTGTAAAAACAATTGACCCAGATTGCCCAGCAGAAAACGCAACTGCAAGCGGAAGCTGTTTATTTGATTATGGCCCGTTTGGCTACATAGCCCCAGCCGCTGAGCGTATTGGTGCAATATCGCAATTTGAATATCGTTTTGACAATGGCATTACGGGCTTTTTAGAAATGGCCGTTCAGCACAATACGTCGGTTGCAGCGGGTGCACCAACCCCACTTGACGAAGATGCAGGCCTAACGGTACCAGCAAATCATCCAAATAACCCATTTGGGCAAGACATCGAAATTGGCCGCTACCGTACAGTAGACGCAGGTGCCCGCCAATGGGATATTGAATCAGACACAATGCGAATTGTAGCTGGCTTAAAAGGCGAAATTAACGACTGGAGCTGGGAAACAGCAGTACAAAAAGGTCGCAGTAAATCAATGCAAACCGGCGACCGCTCGCAAGGTTGGGTTCGTACTGATTTCTTACAACAAGAAATTGACGCAGGGAATTACAACCCATTCGGCGGTACATACAACGATCCGGCAGTTGTAGACAGAATTACCACCAGCCTTGTTCGTCGTGGCGAATCGCATATGACTTCATTTGACGCAAACATTACTGGTGAAGCATTTAGCTTTGGCGACGATGTTGTGATGATGGCCGCAGGTATCGAATACCGTGAAGAGGACGTCAGTGATATTCCAGATGATCAATTCCAACGTGGTTTAATATTTGGTACTGAATCTGTATCAGCATCAGCAAACAGAGACCAGTACGCCGCGTATGTTGAGTTTTCAATTCCACTTGCAGAAACCCTAGAGCTACAACTGGCAGGTCGTTACGATGACTACAGTGACTTTGGCACCACTACCAATCCAAAGGTTGCACTTCGCTGGGCACCAACCGATGAAATTACGGTTCGTGGTTCATGGGCGCAAGGCTTTAGAGCCCCTTCTCTTGCACAAGTTGGTTTAGGTCCATCTCAAGAAAGTCAGTTTTTTGTAGACACGTACCGCTGTCAAGCAACAGGGAAAGACTGTAGCGCACTTGATTACAACATTGAGTTTGCAGGTAACCCCGATCTACAACCAGAAGAATCTGAATCTTGGAACGTTGGCTTTATTTGGGCACCAACAGCCGAATTTGGTCTGAGCGTAGACGTGTGGAGCATCACACAAGATAACAAAATTGACGAGCAAGAATTTGGCCCTATTTACGCCTCTGAATGTAATAACCAAAACAGCACCGTATGTGTTCGTTTATCACCCAATGGTGGCGATGCGTTAGGTACTATTCAAAAAATATTTAGCACCTTTGAAAACGTATCATCGCAAGAAGTGTCGGGCGTTGATATTTCAACAAACTACAATCACTCGCTTGACGATTTAGGCTTATTAAAATTCAATTTAGAATGGGCATACCAAGATAAATTTGAAAAAGATGGCCGCGATTATACCGGTGAATATGGGTACCCAGAGCACCGCTTTATCTTCTCAACTAACTGGGAAATGGGCGCGTTTAACACTAACTTAAACATTAGTTATGTTGGTGAGTTTGAAGATACACCAGATATCGACTTCGATGGTAACTTAGATTTCGATACTAATACATCACGTATGGTTGACTCGCAAACACTGGTTGACTTACAAACGTCTTACCGTGTTTCTGACTCTGCTAAAGTATCGTTAGGTATTAATAACTTATTTGATGAAGAGCCACCATTTGCAATTGGTGACGGTGATTCTGACTTATACGGTTACGCCTCGGGTGTACATAACCCACGCGGTCGTTATATCTATACTAAAGTAAGCTTTTCTTTCTAAACGCTACACAAACAAAAAAACCGCCAACTGGCGGTTTTTTTATTTAAACAAAAGGGCTAAATTATAGCTCGCCTTCGTTTTCAGAAAGGAACTTAGCAACACCTTCAGGGCTTGCATCCATACCTTTTTTACCTTCAGTCCAACCAGCAGGACAAACTTCACCGTTCTCACTGTGGAACGCTAGTGCATCAACCATACGGATCATTTCGTCAATGTTACGACCTAGTGGTAAATCGTTAACTACTTGATGACGTACGTTACCTTCTTCGTCGATTAAGAACGAACCACGAAATGCAACACCCGCTTCAGGATGTTCAACGTCGTATGCTTTACAAATTTCGTGTTTAACGTCTGCAACTAGTGCGTATTGTACTTTACCAATACCGCCGTCAGCTACAGGCGTATTACGCCATGCATTATGAGAAAACTGAGAATCGATAGAAACACCAATTACTTCAACGCCACGCTTTTTAAACTCTTCAAAACGCTTATCAAATGCAATAAGTTCAGAAGGACATACAAACGTGAAATCTAATGGGTAAAAGAAGATTACAGCTTTTTTACCTTTAATTGTTTCGTGTAGATTGTAGCTATCTACAATTTCACCATTACCTAAAACTGCTGCAGCGGTAAAGTCTGGTGCCTGGCGGCCTACTAATACACCCATTTTGTTCTCCAAATATTTTGAGTTTGTTTTCAATTGCTTTCGCAATGCTGGTACATATATGGGCGCTAAAAGTTAAAAACCAATAGCACCTACACATAATTGTTTTGTATATTAGATATAAACTTTTAAAAAAGATAATCGTATTTACCGATGCGGGCAATCGAAAATACCGAACATTAAATTAAAACACCGCAAATACAAAAAAACCTGCATATGCAGGTTTTTTTAAAATGTTTAGTCCATTATATCCGACGGCATATCGCCACGAATTTTCTGCCAAATTTCACCCGTTTGATGACCATATTTACGCATCATCGAAATTGCACCGTCGTGCTCATTATTTTGCGCTAATACAGTTAAATCTTTATAAAACTGGCGGGCAAGCTCGCGGGTACCCGGATCTGAAAAGTAATGACAACCAATTTTAGAATAGAACCCTCTAAAACCGTTTAAAATTAAAACATAAATTCGGTTATTACCTGCAACGGCCAATTCGTGATGCACTTTATAGTCATAATCAGCAAATGCTTGTGCCGTATCTTCAAGTTCGTGACTTAATGATAAAATTTCAATGACACGCTCAGGGTTAAGCTTAATTGCAGCACGGGTATAAATAGCACTTATATTTGTTCGTGCAGACAATAGCTGATCTGTCAGCTCAGGCATTTTATCTTCATCTAAACGTGCTAACGTTTCTAATATATTTAAGCCCGACGTTTCCCAAAAGTTATTAACCTTTGTTGGTTTGCCGTGCTGAATAGTTAGCCAGCCGTCTCGCGCTAAACGCTGTAACACTTCGCGTAATGTGGTTCTTGTTACGCCAATTAACTCAGAGAGTTCTCTCTCAGCTGGTAGAATTGAACCTGGAGGGAAATCGCCATTCCAAATAGACTCAACTATGTATTCTTCAGCAAATCCTGCTGGGCTTTTCGCTTTAAAAATTCTCATCCAATTCCCACTCGAATTAATCTACAACGTTTCGCTTACGCGAATAACTGACTGATTGTACCAGACGAAACTCAACTAACAAGTAAAGTAAGAGATATTGTTAAATTGAACATACACATCAAGGTAAAGTTACTGAACGGCAAGAGCGACTGGCCATTTAAAAGGAACAAAAATCGCTTTTAATAAAACAAATTCATTGAAAATATCAAATTACAATCAGGTTAAACATGGGAGAAATGTGCAAACAACGAGACTCAACTTAGTGGCTGAACTAACAGCCAATTGTACACATTGAAGATTTTAAATGTCTGAAGTCAAGATCTGACCCCAATCACTCCTTGCTCTGGCTCGGTAGGCATACTGTTATTTTTGCCACCTTCATATTCCCATTTAAGTACAACTAAAATTGGGAAATCTTCAATTGTACTTGTTTCTGGTAGATAGTTATCAAAAGAATAAATTACAGGTTTACCTTGCTCAATTACCTTTCCGATAATTCCTTGTTCTTCAGCACTCACAGAACTAATCACTCCCAAAAGTATGAATCAAAAAAATGTGCTTCATGTTTGCACCAGATAGCTAACGCCTTACTAATGGGCGTAAAATGCTTGGCTAAAATTAGCGACGAAGGAGCGTAAGCCAAGCGTTTTGCGTCCTTTTGAGTAACTTGTTATGTTTTCAATAAGTTGCAACTTCGCTGAGCCACCAATTTAGTTTGTCATCCAAATGCCAAATTTCATTCGTAACTGTTGATAGTTGAATCACTTGTGCTTCAGTTTGAAAATCGATTGCTTCTAGTTCAAGTTCACCGGTATCCCAAAGCGTTGCTCTAGCCACTAATTTATCTGTATCGAGATCAATGTAACGAGACTTCTTAGGTTCGCCAAGCACACCGGTAATGGCCACTTTGTAGCCTTCACAATCAAATATTTTTCTTTTCGAAGCCATCCAGTCTTCTAGGTAACTCAATAGTTCATTCATTGCTTGAAAACATAACGCTTGCAGCATGCGCGCCTACGGAATGAAGCCGAAGGCGCAATGTAGTAGGCGTCGCCATGCCTGCACTTGTTACGTTTATTCATCGAAAAGCTCATGCTCTTGTGTATCGATGATGTCTCCATTATCAGGGTCTAACTCTATGTAAGAATCTTCGATATATACTTCGTTTAATACTGTATTGACAGCTAAACCATCCTCGAAGTCTATCCAAGCATAAGCTTTGCAAGTAACAGTATCTCGAACTTTCCTGCTCGTTTGAGCCGTAAAGATGTATTTCTTATCTTCAGAGTCCCAGATAGAGCGATCATAATCAGTCAAACTATGCCAAGCTTCGACCGTAAACTTTACAGTTAACGAAAACTCTGCGTACTCTCTATCTGCCTTAATTATATTGGTATCAACTATCTCTAGACCGAATGCATCGACATCAGTTACCTCATCGTCAATATCGTAGCCAGATGTCGAGTATTCAATATCATTAATACTTTCTTCAAGGCTACTTTTGATCCCATCTAAACACTCACCGAACCTTTCTGTAGAAAATTTTGCAAGATCTTTGAGTTCTTCTTCATTATTCAGGACTAAGCTAATAAAACCATCGAGGTCTGAAACTGCTTCGAGCCAACCTCCAGAGGTATCACAAAAGCTAACCATGTCCCCATCGTTACTTAAAATGTAAACGCGAGTATTTTTTTGCTTCGCCCACTCTAATAAGGAAATGAGCATCAAAGCATCTGGGAATTCATCTTTTTTCTTGTCACTAAATGGAGGTGTTTTCTTGAAATAATGATCAGTAACGACGGATGGCTTGGCCAGGTCAATATCCACCCATTCGTAAACTGCTTCATCCTTAAATTCTTCATACTTTTCTAAAAGAAGTCTTTCAGCATCATTTTTAGTTAATTCATCAAAAATTCCGTGGTGCTTCAGTTCAGGAAGATTCCTAAGAATCTTGATTGTCTTCTTAAACTCTTTGACATGCTTTGCAGCTTCATGGGCTTTCTCAGTAAGGTGGGAAATTATTTCGCCATCAACTACAGGGCTAATTAATAAGTAGAGATTGTGCTCATTACATAAATCCTTGAACCTGCCGAGTGCGTGCTGGTGAAACTGATAGTTCTTACTCTCATACATTGAGGTATCAACAAACACATATCTTGTTTCTAATTCTTCTGGCACTCATGCCTCCTTGAAACGTAACTTCCCACTAAGGGGCGATAATACATGGGCTAAAATTAGGAACAAAGTGACGCAGCCCATGTGTTAGCGTCCCAGCGAGCAGCGCGAGCGCCTTGAGTGGTTTGTTAGCTGCTGATGCCTAAATTCTGCTCTACGACTTTAGCTAGTACACTTGCCCATACAGAAAAAGATACGTCACCAATTTTATGAACTGCATCCTTTGTTTGCTGCCAAATATTTTCATTTTTTGCATTTTCAATAAACTCATGCCCCGTCCATGTAAGCCTGATGGGAATTGCTTCTGGACTTAATGAGTTATCACTGGATGTATTGCTTGCATCTATCAACCCCGCTTCGCCTAGAATGAAGCAGTGATAAAGAACTTCCTCTTGAGAATAACCTTGTACCTTAAAGTTATCTGGAGCATATCCATGGGGATGTTCATTCAAATTTATTAATATTTCTCTGACTAAATCCATATTTCGTTTCATAAAAAATCCTTTTAAGCAGCTAACGCCGTTTTAAGCGGCAAATTGCAGTTGGCTAAAATAAGTGAGGTACGAACAAAAAGCCAACTGTAATTTGTCCGACTTGAAAACCCTTGTTAGGTGACGTTTTGCACACGATTAACTTTTTTAAAATAGGCGGTCAATGCGCAATACAGTATTAAGTAGCCCGGAATATAAAATAAACTGCCAACTACAACACCTTGCATTGGATTAAAGCCACTTAAGTATGAATCTAAAGAAAGGTAACCAATTAAACTGGAAGCTGATACCAATAAAATAGAATGCTTTAAGCGATTTTTATTCCTTACTATTTTCATCAAATCAATTAGACCCACAACAAGTGGAACTAAAATGAAAATTGATAATATCTCAGTACCCATAGTCACCTAACGCCGCAATAAGCGGTGAGTAAAAGTTTGCTAAAATGTGAAACGAAGTGGAACCGAGCAAACTGTTACGAATCCGACTTTATTGCCTTGTTATATTTTCAACTAAAAAATTTTTATTAGGAGCCCCCTTTAATGGGCTCCCTCCCTCCTTATAGGGGCAATTTTCAAGCATATCTATTACTTGTACTATGCTACTACATCAATAAGTAACGGAGTTTAGAATAATGCCACAACGTACAGCTTTAGAAGTAAAGAATGAATTAATCAACACTTATAAGAAAAAGCCAATAACAGATAAACGAGGCCCATACTTGCTAACGTCCCAGGCATTTAAAACTATAGGGAATCGAGATCACCATCGACATGCTTTTGGTCAAAAAGTAAAAAAGTTACTTGAAGAAGATGGATATACCTTAATTGATTTACACAACAACTTCGAATTAATAGCTATCTTCAAGGTATCATCTTTGGAACGAAAGCTAGATATATTTGATGAATATGACCTAGACTTAGCATAATTGCGGCGCTCAAGTTGTTATACAACTTGAGCTCTATTTCTATTTCTATTTCTATTTCTATTTCAATTTCGTTTTCGTTTTCGTTTTTAAAATTATTTTATTCTTTTTGCCACTGATTCGACTAACAGAAATGAAGTCATTTTCTTCTAGAATCTTCAATGCTTTCCCTATTCTTTCTCTTCTTTTTTTACGTTTGTTTTCGAACGTTTTCGCAGAATCCATATTATTTTTTATTTCTCTAGTCTCTTCAACTCTGAAGCTTCTAGCTGATTTAAACAACATCCCGTCGGAGATTAACTGCAAAAAGTCCATTGTAACCGGCTTTCTTCTTTCAAAATTAAAATATCGAGCTAACACTATCGCTAACTTGAAGCAAATCAAACTATTCTTCGATATATTGTCATTTGTTTGGATTGATCTAAGCCACAGTATTTCTCGGCCAACATTACTCAAACTGTGCTCCTTGAAAATATAACATGTTTATAGCGAGCTAATCGCGCGAATTTCTACTACAGCGTAGCTCGTTTTCTTATTGGTTTATTTTTAACAAACTTGCCAACTAATTGCCAGTGTTATTAAAATTCATACATGCGCGTTTTCTTCTCAGTATAAAACGAGCGACTGGGTCGTTTTCTTGACTATGCGAGCGACTGAGCTACAACTGTATATACACACAGCACCAATTCAACAGATTGAAAATGAAAACTCGCTCTGCGTATTTAAATTACATTGCGGACTATATGCTCACCCGACAGTATTCATTAAGAACTATTAATGCTTATTTGAGTTGGATCACAAACTTTATTCACTTTCACAACAAACGCCACCCAAGCTCAATGGGAAATTCAGAAGTCGAAGCGTTTTTGGACCATATTGTATTAAAACGTAACATGTCAGCTAAAACACAAAGTGCAGCTTTAAATGCGCTAGCTTTTTTATATAAACATATTGTCAAAAATGAACTTTCGTTAAACTTGAACTTTGCTCGAAGTAAACGACAACCCAAATTACCTGTTGTAATGACACCCGATGAGGTCAAACAATTGATGATTCATCTATCTAAGCGATATTACTTAATCGTGGGGTTGATGTATGGTAGCGGCCTGCGAGTGATGGAAGCTGTGCAACTGCGAGTAAAAGACATTGATTTTGATTATAAATGTATTCAAATTTGGAACGGGAAAGACAATAAGCATCGTATCGTTACCCTTGCAACTGAGTTACTCCCGTTACTTAGAAATCAAATAATGCAAGTTGAAGAATATTTGCAATTAGATTTACAAAACGAACAATATGCAGGCGTATGGATGCCAAACGCTTTAGCCCGTAAATATCCGTCAGCTAACAAATCACTCGCGTGGCAGTACTTACTTCCTTCCTACAAATTAAGTAGTGATCCAGAAACTGGCGAGATACGGCGTCATCACTTCCATCCAACATGTGTTAGAAAAGCGGTTAAAAAGGCATTAAAGCAAACCAATATTACAAAGATTGTGACGCCTCATACCTTTCGTCATTCTTTTGCAACACACTTGTTACAAGGTGGAGCAGATATAAGAACGGTGCAAGCTCAGTTAGGTCATACAGATGTTAAAACCACGCAGATTTACACTCATGTTTTACAGCAAGGGGCAAACGGTGTTGTTAGCCCATTACGCAAAATTTTCTAGCGTAAAACCCGCCATGAAGCAAACAAATGGACAAAACACATATTTTCCAGTAGTAAGAATGTAAATCCATCAAAACCACAATATGCATAAAAACATATCACAAAGTATTTCAATATAGCCATTTAGAATACTGAAACAATATTTGGAGGATATCTATAAAACTTTTTTATATACCTCTTTTTGTTGCCGCGTACTTTTTCGTGCGTCATAATCTAACGCCTTATTTATTAGCGGACTTTTTATGAACTGGCTTGCGCATTTACCGACTCAACGAACACCTTGGCTTTTATTCACTGCGATTGTTTTTATGCTAGAAGTAACCGCATTGTTTTTTCAATATAAAATGGGGTTAGCGCCCTGCATTATGTGTATTTATCAACGTACCGCGGTGTTAGGATTACTTGGCGCGGGTATTGTTGGGTCAATTAATCCACAAAGTAAAATAATGCGTATAATTGCTTACATTACTTGGGGAGTATCGAGCATTTGGGGGTATTTAATTGCCCGTGAGCACATAGATATGCAAACAACAACAGATCCGTTTGCGTTTAGCTGCGAGTTTGAGCCTAACTTTCCATCGTTTATGCCGCTGCATGAATGGATACCGAGCTTTTTTGAAGCCACTGGCGATTGCGGTAACATAGATTGGGAGTTTTTATCGCTCAGTATGCCGGCTTGGATGGAAATTATTTTTGGGCTATTCGCTCTAACATTTTTTATTGTATTAGGTAGTCGCTTAATACTAAAAAGAACGGTTTAATAATTATGTTTACCTTTTTTTCTAGTCAACTTAAACAGTTGCAACATTTAAAAATACGCGAGAGACAGCTTGTTATAGCACGGTCTTTATCAATGCTGTCACCTACCGACCGTGTATTACTGCGTATTATCAAAATATTGCTATTAAGCCCGTTGTTTTTAATATTTACACTTTTTGAAGGTTGGATAATCATTCCCTTTTTAATACTCGGTGGGCTTTTTTATCCGTTATTAACCGCTCCGGTCGATATAAATTTTGCCAGAAAAAACTTAGACGAAGCACTACAACAACATGAAAAGGGCGCTTAGCGCCCTTTTGCTAAAGTTTAACTTTTCCTTCTAACTTACCCATTACTTTTTTGCCAATCCCCTTCACTTTGGCCAAGTCCTCAAGGCTTGTAAATGAACCATTTTCATCTCGGTAATTTACTATTGCTTGTGCTTTCTTTTTACCAATTCCAGGAAGTTTAGCCAACATTTTTGCATCTGCATCATTAATACTTACCGCTTCGATGGGAGCCATAGATTTGCTCACTTCAGGTAATTGCGCGTAAGAGGTAGTAATGGGTAGGATACTTAGCAAACTTGCTATAAGTAAAAGTTTAAATATTTTCATTTATTCGTCCTTATTGTCCATTTTAGAACATATTTATTTTAATTATTAGGGAAGACCATAAATGACAAACGCGAGGCTAGCCACTTTGGAAGTACCTAAATGCATTATCACTTTTATCCGAAATCCTTAAAATGCAGCTGGTACAACCAAGTGATATATTAAATAAAGTTAAGTTACCGTTTTTTGTCAAATTTAAGACACTTAAAAATTACAACTCTGCGCTTGCATATTTACTTGCAAACCTTTACTGTATATAAAAACAGTAATCTTATGGTTTTTTATAAACCACAGTGCCAAGCAAGTTTGCAGGAGAAATCATGGCTGTTGTTGTTAAATATGTTGTAGAACGAAACGGAGTCGAGCGTATGACGTTTACTACTAAGAAAGAAGCTGATGCCTATGACAAAATGCTAGACATAGCAGAATCACTTGAGCTGATGCTAGAAAAAGTAGACGTGCCATTGAGTGAGCAACAAATAGAATCGCTTGCGTTAGAAATAGCAAAAAGTAAAGACGACTTTATGTCGGTACTTAAAGGTGCCAAAGAGCCTACTACTAAAGTGGCAAGTAAAAATAAAAAATCAGATAACGTTGCATCTATTGACGATAACAACGCTAAACAAGCAAGCTAAACATTTTGCAAATAAAAAGGGAGCAACTTAGTTGCTCCCTTTTTTATAGCTTTTATAAAAACGAATATTAATTAAAGCTCTTTTTCAACTTCATCAAATAACGTTGTTATATCTGAGTTAGGCTCATTGGTTGCTAAACTTACAACTACAATAGCAATACTTGCAAGTATAAAGCCTGGGACAATTTCGTACATTACGCTACTTAAACTTTCACCGTTGATTGTGAATGGGCCATAAATCCATAGTAAAACAGTAACTGCACCCACAACCATACCTGAAAGCGCACCCGCAAAGTTCATACGTTTCCAGTAAAGGCTAAACAATACAAGCGGACCAAATGCAGCACCAAAGCCAGCCCATGCATTACTCACTAAGTCTAAAATAGAACTGTCTCTATCGTATGCGAGGTAAATAGCAAGTATTGCAACAATAGACACACTAATGCGCCCTACTAGTACAAGCTCTGCGTCACTGGCTTCTTTACGTAAAAATGTTTTGTAAAAATCTTCAGTTAGTGAGCTTGAGCTTACTAATAGCTGAGATGAAATTGTACTCATTATTGCAGCTAATATTGCTGCAAGTAAAAAGCCAGCAATAAGTGGATGAAACAACAGCTCTGACAGGATCAAGAATATAGTTTCAGGATCATCCACAACTATATTATTTTCATAAGTGTATGCTGCACCAAAAATACCCGTACCTACTGCACCAATTGCAGCAACAATCATCCAAGACATACCAATACGACGTGCTGTTGGCATATCTTTAACACTGCGCACCGACATAAAGCGAACAATGATATGTGGTTGACCAAAGTAACCCAAGCCCCACGCCATTGCTGAAATAATACCTAGCGCAGACCCTGCGCCTATCCAACTTAGCATGTCTGGATTAACACTGTTTAGGGTTGACTGCAGTGGTTGCTCTAATAAAGAGTAAGCTACAGCGGGTACTAAAATAAGTGCAATAAACATAATACAGCCTTGCACGAAGTCAGTTAAGCTAACCGCTAAAAAGCCGCCAAAGAGTGTATACAAAACAACAACACCCGTTGTGATGTATAGCCCCATTTCGTAGCTTAAGCCAAATGAGCTTTCAAATAGTTTACCACCGGCAACAACACCTGAAGAGGTATACAGTGTGAAGAACACAATAATTACAACAGCCGACACAACACGGAGTAAATTTGATTCATCGTTAAATCGGTTAGAAAAGTAATCAGGGATGGTAATAGAGTCATTAGCTTTTTCAGTGTAAACCCTTAAACGCGGCGCGACTAAAAAGTAGTTTAACCATGCACCGGCAATTAAGCCAAATGCAATCCATGTGCTACTTAAGCCAGTAACAAACATGGCGCCAGGTAACCCCATTAAAATCCAGCCACTCATATCTGAAGCACCCGCTGAGAGTGCTGCAACACTTGGCGACAAGTTTCTACCACCCAGCATATAACCAGAAACATCACTTGTTGACTGCTTATAGGCATATAAACCAATACCTAACATAACAACAAAATATAGTGACAATGAAATGATCATTCCTGTTTCCAAATTCGCCTCCATAAAACAATTAAAAGTAGCAGGCTTTTGATCCGAATATTGACTCTTAAAATTTTATAATAAAGTCACTATTAGGATAAAAGCATTCCTTTGGACTATATCATGCTTGTAACAAAAATCTCTATTTGTTGCATTTTCTTAGTTTAAAAATAATCATGTTGAAAACAATTGCTAAAAAAACTTTTTTACACGCAAAAAAATAGCCAAACGCTTTTATTTAATAATGATATTTTATTATTTAGTAAAATATACAGCATGCTATTTTGTATGTTTTCTAATATATTATTACAATAGCGACTGACTCGACTGACACGGATTTTTTTATGTATTTTTATGCTGCGCGCCAACCTATTTTAAATCGTGATAAAGAGCTTATTGGTTATGAGCTTTTATTTCGTGATGGCGTAGATAATGTATTTCCCAATATAGATGGTGACGAAGCAACTACACGCTTAATTGAGGGCAGTCAGTTTAACTTTGGTTTAGAAGACTTAACCGATAACAAACCGGCTTATATTAACTTTACACTAGAAACCTTACTTAAGGGTTACCCTACCCTGTTGGGTAAAGACACCATTGTTGTAGAAATACTTGAAACAATTCAACCGGGTAAACGTTTACTTGCGATTGTTAAAAACCTCAAAGACAAAGGCTACACCATCGCGCTCGATGATTACATTCACCAGCCGGTGTGGCGCCACTTTTATCCGTTTATCGATATTATTAAAATCGACTTTTTAACGTGTGATTTAGCAACAATAAAAACCATTATAAAAGAGCTAAAGGCGCACCCTCATATAAAGCTTTTAGCTGAAAAAGTAGAAACGCACGAAGCATATAGCTTAGCGTTAGAGCTTGGCTTTGATTATTTTCAAGGGTTTTTCTTTTCAAAACCAGAAATGGTACAAAGTAAAGCGTTACCACCATCAGAAATGGCGCTTGCAGAATTACTTTACCAAACGTCAAGCGTAGAGATGGACCTAAAAAAAATCACCGATGTATTTGAGCGCGACGTAAACCTATCTTACAAACTGCTCCGATACTCAAACTCAGCAGCCTTTACACGACGAGCTGAAATAAGCACAATAAAACAAGCACTTATTGTTTTAGGTGCTCAAGAGATCAAAAAACTTCTCTCTTTGTTATTTGCTGCACAAGTATCGGCTGATAAACCGGTAGAGTTAATTAGGCTATCACTTACACGCGCTCGCTTTTGTGAGCTGTTAGCTATTTCACATGGCCAAATGAAAGACACCGGCATGGCATTTTTAACCGGTATGATGTCGTTAATGGACGCTATTTTAGATGAAAGTATGCAAAGTGTGATGCAAAAGCTTCCTTTGTCTAACGATATTAAGGCAGCTCTGTTAGATAACGAGGGGTTATTAGCGCAATACTTAAACCTTGTAAAACATTACGAAAAGGCTGATTGGTCACAAGCAAACGACATTTCAACAGCACTTAATATTGCCGATAAAGTACCTGATGCGTATCACGAGGCACTTAGTTGGGTGAACGAGCAAATGAGCTTGATGGTTAATACCTAATACTTGCCAAGCATTATTCTATAAAAACGCCAGCATTAAGCTGGCGTTTTTATTTTGATTTGGCTTATAAACTTTCTAAAAAGTCTTCATCAAAGTCAGCAGGCTCTTCTTTAATTGGCGGGTTGCCATCGTAAAGTTCGAATAACTGACGCTGAAAATAAATATCTTTTACAAATAAATACGGGTCAAGTGAGTCATTTAAAAGCCCTTCTTGCGCCATTAATGAAGCACGCGCTTCTACCGCTTTTAACGCAAATACTAGCACCGTTTGTGGCGTAGTTAAGGCAATTTCAGGCAGAACAAAGTTGTCTACTACGTCACCGGTTAAGTTTCTTGCTGTAGTAGGCCCCATTGCAGGTAGCATTAAGTATGCACCATCACCAATGCCCCATACACCCATTGTTTGGCCAAAATCTTCATTAACTCGATTTAAACCAAGCGAGCTAGCTACATCAAAAATACCAAAAATGCCCACGGTAGAATTCACTAAAAAGCGCGCAAGGCTAACACTTGCATTTCCCGGTTTACCCTGTAGCCCCGCATTTACCATATCAACCGGTGCCGTTAGGTTATCCGTAAAGTGAACAATGCTTTGACGCACAGGCACAGGAGTCACAGCAACATAACCAACTGCTGCTGGGCGAAGTATGTAAGCGTCTAAAACATCCATATTAAAGTCATACAACGGACGGTTAATACTTTGCAGTGGATCTCTTTCATCAACTTTGCTTTCTGGTACTTGCGCACAACCGGCCAGTATCAAAAAGCTTAAAAAAGCTAAACTTTGTCTTAACATTTTTCGTCCTTAAGGTATTAATGTATCTATTTTAAGTTGGTATTCACTTACACTTTCACGCTTTAATGAGCCAGAATGCCCTTCTAATTCACCTGAACTTGGCATAACAGAGTCATCAAGCGAAATACGCGCCGATATAATAATATCTTCTGCGCTAGACAAGTTCATACCTTCAACCATGGCAGTGCTATCGTTTAACTCAACTGTAACAGGGAATGAATATGAAGTGAGTTTTACAGCAGCAATCGGCATTGGCGAACCATTTGCCGCTTTTGCAAATACAAATAAAGTCCCCTTTTCAGGCAGTTTATTTATAAGCTCACTGGCAACATTAACGGTAACAGCAATGCTGTTGGCTTTAGTTACTGGCATTACCGAGCCTTCGCTTTGCATTTGCAGTTCAATATCTGCAATACGCTGAGATATTAAACCATAGCGAGAATCATTTTTTTCCATACTGGCTAGCAATACTTCAAAGGCGGCTTTAGCTTGAGGCCAGTCTTTTCGCTCGTAAGCAATGAGCGCTAATAACGAAATAGCATCTAAGTTAGTCGGTTCTGCATTTAATACTTTAGACAACATACCTGCTGCACGCGTCATATTCGCTTCGCTGCCTTCAAGTAGCAAAATTTGGCTGTAACTTATTAACACCTGTTTATTATCAGGGTTCATGCGCAGTGCTTTATCAAATGACTGCTGAGCCATATCAAACTCATTCAGTGACATGGCAACACGACCAAGTAACATCCATGCCATTTCGTCATCGCCTGAACGGCTTAACTTGGTGCGTAACGCCAGTGCAAATGCTTGTAACTCATTTTGAGTAAGCTGCTCGCCTTTTTGCATTACAGCGCGCTCACCGTATTCGGTCAGGTTATCCATGGCATCGTGCCATGCTGAAATTTGCTGTTGACTACCCGTTAAACTGTAAAAAATACCGCTTAGTGCAATAACAAATGCGCCGCCTGTCAGGGCAAAAATACGGTTGTTACCTTTGCTAATTAATGACTTTTCTGGAGAAAGCTCATTAAGCAAACGGCGTTTTAGTTCAACTATCGATTCAGAATAGTTAGCATCATCTATTCGTTGATTATCTAAATCGGTCTTTAAATCAACCAAACGTTGTTCGTAAATACTTATAAGCTCGGCATTTGCGTTGTGAGTAATTGTTTTAACACGCTCTTTTTGTAAAAAAGGCAGCATAACAAACGCCAGTGCAATCAGTGTGAGTAAAGCAAAACACGCCCACATTAAAATCATTTAATTTTGCTCCTGACGTTTATTTTGTTCAATTAGCTTATTTAAAAGTACTTCATCTTGGTTGCTCCAGGTCTGCTTTACAGACGCTTTACGCTGACGAATTACAATAAAACCAAACCCAACAATAACAATTAATACCGGCAATACCCAAAGTACTAGTGTTGCAGGTGTAACAGGTGGGTCGTAATGAACAAAGTAACCATAGCGGTCAATCATGTAGTCAATTACTTCATCTTTTGTGTTGCCTTCTTTAACTAGCTCTACCACTCTTTCACGTAGGTCTTTGGCAACAATAGCGTCTGAATCAGCAATGTTTTGATTTTGACACTTAGGGCAACGAAGTTCTTTTGTAAGCTCTTCAAAACGAACTGCTTGCTCGTCGGTATCAAATACGTAGCGATCAGTTTGTGCTAATGCACTCGTAGTCAGTAAAAGGCTGAGTGAAAACAATAGCCACTTCATTATTTTAGCTCCTGCATCATAGGTGCAAATTTAGAACGCCATACTCGCGGATTAATATCACCGGTATGGTGTAGCAAAATAGTGCCGTTTTTATCGATTAAAAATGTTTCTGGCGCACCCGACACACCCAAATCTAACGACAGCGTTCGATGTAAATCCAAAATATTAAACTGATAAGGGTTACCCGCACGCTTAAGCATATCTTGTACTTCAGTACGTAGTGCTTGCATGTCAAACGGACCATCAAAGTCGGCGTCGTAACCTTGCACATAATACAAGCCAATAATTTTAACGCCTTGCTCTCGCAGCTTTGTTAAGTAGCCCAGCTCAGCTAAACAGGTTGGGCACCAAGTGCCCCATACATTTAGTAAATATACCTCGCCTTTTAACGCTTCGTTGGTCCATTGCTTGTTGTCTTGCATTAAATCAGGAAGCGTAAAAGCAGGCATTTCATGGCCTATTCGCCCAGTTTGTATTTCGCGTGGGTTTGCAAATAAACCTTGGTATAAAAACACACATACAAAAGCAAAGGCTAAAAGGGGCGCTATGGCTAACAATTTACGGTTCATAACACACTCTCCGCTGCTGCTTTTCGAGCTGTTTTTGCAGATGTACGGTAACGTTTATCAAACAAAATCATGAACCCTGCAAGTGAAATTAATACACCACCAATCCATAACCAACGCACAAACGGCTTGTGGTATATGCGCAGAGACCAAGCCCCTTGGCTTAATTGCTCGCCTAGAGCAAGGTATAAATCACGTGTGAAGCCAGCATCAATGGCAGCTTCTGTCATAAATTGCATGCCAATATCGTATTTACGTTTTTCGGCGTATAAACGAGTGACTACATCATCGTTTTTTAGCACCGTAACAACACCAGCATGGCCACTATAATTAGGTCCACGAATTGTTTTAACACCTTCAAAGCGGTAGTTGTATTGATTAAGCTGCACTATATCGCCTTTCTTCATCGATACATCACGCTCAACAGAGTACGCAGAGGTTAACGCAACGCCCGCAATAACAAATGCCATACCAATGTGGCCTAGCACCATTGCCCAATAACTAACACCTAAGCGTTTTAACCCTTCTTTTAATGTGCCATGCACTGCGGCTTTAGTGTAAATGTCAATCAAGGTTGAAACGGCAACCCACACACCCAGCGTTGTTGCTAATAGCGTAAGTGGTGTCACTTCGTCGTAAGCTGAGAACAACCATACACAAGTAATCGCCACACTGGCCAAAATACCCACAACAATTTTATTTTGTAAAAACGCCCATTTGTTTTGCTTCCAGCGTAAAAAAGGACCAATGCCCATTAAAATAGCAAATGGCACAAGTAGTATTGCAAACATTTTATTAAAGAACGGTTCACCTATAGAAATACTGCCTAAGCCCATTTCTTTGTGCACCATAGGCAATAAAGTACCCAATAGTACAATTAAGGTCGCCACAACTAAAAAGATATTATTCAGCCATAATGCCACTTCGCGCGATACAAACTTGTAGCGTCCTTCACTGTGAACTTGCGATACGCGTAATGCATAAAGAGCTAAACCACCGCCAACAACTATTCCTAAAAAGGCGAGTATAAACAGGCCTCTGTCGGGGTCAGTTGCAAACGCATGAACTGATACAATAATACCTGAACGCACAATAAACGTTCCCAGCAAGCTTAACGAAAATGCTGCAATTGCCAGTAATACGGTCCACGATTTAAAAATGCCGCGCTTTTCTGTCACGCTTAGCGAATGAAGTAAAGCGGTTGCAACAAGCCAAGGCATAAGCGACGCGTTTTCTACTGGATCCCAAAACCACCAGCCACCCCAGCCAAGCTCTGCATAAGCCCACCAACTGCCAATAGTAATACCTAAACTTAAAAAGCCCCACGCGGTCATTGTCCACGGACGTGACCATTTAGCCCACGTGTTATCAAGCTTACCTGTTAACAGTGCTGCAATAGCAAACGAAAAAGCAACCGATAGCCCAACATAACCCATGTAAAGTAATGGCGGGTGAATGATCATTCCGGGGTCTTGTAAAAGCGGATTCAAATCTCGCCCTTCTACCGGAAAATAAGGAAGTAAACGTTCAAATGGGCTTGATAATAGTAAGGTATACATCATGAAACCAACACCTAAAAAACCAAGCACGCCTAAAACACGGGCACGTAGAACCCAAGGTAATGACTTTGAGCGAGCAGCAACGACGGCAGTCCATCCTGCTTGCATCACTAACCAAAGCAATATTGCTCCTTCATGGCCGCCCCAGGTCGATGTTATTTTGTAATACCATGGCAGTGTGCTACTCGAATGATAAGCCACATAAGATACGGTAAAGTCGTCAGTTAAACTTGCGTAAATAAGCGCAGCAAACGAAATTAATACAAACGCAAACTGACCAATAGCTAAAGAGGGGGCAGCACGCATTAAGCGAAGATTACCGGTATGCGCGCCCCAAAGTGGAAAAATACATAATAAAACGCTCAGCACCATGGCGAGCGTTAAAGAAAAATAACCAATTTCTGGGATCATAGCTAATTACCACTATCTAAGTTGTATTTTGGTTTTTCATGCTTAATACCTTTAACCGCTTCAGCAACTTCTGCAGGCATGTATTCTTCATCATGCTTGGCCAGTACTTCAAACGCTTCAATGACATTAGGCTCAATTAAAACACCTTGCGCAACAATACCCTGCCCCTCACGAAACAGATCAGGCAATATCCCCTGATATTTCACAGTCACTAATGGACCTGTATCAATTAATTTAAAACTCACTTCTAAGCTTTGCTCGTTTCTTTCAACAGATCCTGGGACTACCATGCCGCCAATACGAAGCTTTTGACCAATAAAAGGTTTTTCTTTGTTTGGGCCTTTGCCATCAATCAATTCGCTTGGGGTATAAAATAGGTTTATGTTTTCTTGTAAAGCATAAAGCACTAAGCCTATGGCAGAACCCAAACCAAATAAAATAGCAACAATCACTAACAAGCGTTTTTTACGTCTAGGGTTCATGATGCTTGCTCCTGCTTGGCTTGTTTTATACGCTCTTCACGCACAATTTGTTGCTCTACTGAAGCCATAATATGCTTAGTATCTCTTAAAGAGCTCACTAAAATACCCAGTAAAATAAGTGCGCATGTGCCAAATGAAAGCCATACATAAAACCCATAGCCTCCCATTGCAATAAAATCAGAAAAAGAGTCAAACTGCATAATTACCCCCTATTAAGCAACTGGCGCACCCATGGGCGATGCTTTTCACGTTGCAAAATTTCATTTTTAAGACGAATTAAAGTGACTGTGCCAACAAACGCTGCAAAGGCTAAAATATTTACCATTAATGGCCAAAACATGCTTGGGTCGACCGCATTGGTATTAAATTTAGTGATGCTTGCTCCCTGATGGAGGGTGTTCCACCACTCAACCGAAAAGTGAATGATTGGTAAATTGATCACCCCTACAATCGCTAAGATAGATGCAGCGCGGCCCGCTGATTTTTTATCTTCAAAAGCGTGGTATAACGAAATTACGCCCAAATATAAAAATAATAAAATAAGCTCCGATGTGAGTCGTGCATCCCACACCCACCAAGCGCCCCACATAGGTTTACCCCATGCAGCCCCGGTTATAAGTGCTATTGCAGTCATACATGCGCCAACTGGTGCAATTGCTATAACGGCAAGTTCTGCGTTTCTGAGTTGCCATACAAGCGCAACAATGGCAGCAATGGCCATAGAGGAATATGCCCCCATTGATAAAATGGCAGAAGGAACGTGAATAAAAATGATACGGTAGCTGTCTTTTTGTTGGTAATCGGCAGGTGCAAAACCAAGCCCCCACACCCAACCAACGAGCATACTAACAACCGTAACTACGGCAAAATAAGGCAGTAACGTATTGCATAACTGGTATGCACGCTCTGCTTTAGCATAGGGATGTAACCACTTCCACATTAACTTATACTCACTTTTAAAGCTGACGATATGGCGATTGGTGCGCTAATAATAGCGATGACTAACATAGCACCAAGGATGGCAAGTTGCCCGCTATATTCCAGCGACATAACACTGGTATCGATAGCCGACGTTGCAAAAATTAGAACAGGAATATACAAAGGCAGTACGAGTAAACTCATCAAAATACCCCCTTTTTGTAGCCCAACAGTAAGCCCAGCACCTATTGCACCAATAAAACTTAATAACGGTGTACCCAATAATAACGTTAAAACAGTGGCCACCAGCGCATTACTATCTAAATTAAGTAATAACGCGAATAACGGGGTCATTAATACAAGGGGCAAACCCGTCACAACCCAATGTGCAGCCACTTTTGCAAGCACTGTAAGTGACAATGGGTACGATGAGGCAATTAACTGTTCGAGAGATCCATCATTAAAGTCATCTCTAAACAGTTTATCTAAGCCCAACATGGTAGAGAGTAAAGCTGCAACCCAAATGATACCGGGCGCCATTCTAGCAAGCAGACCGGGCTCAGGACCTATTGCTAACGGAAACAAAGAAATAACAATTAAAAAAAACAATATTGGGTTTACAATTTCAGCTCGCTGGCGAAAGGCAAGCTTTATATCTTTAGTAAAAACCGCACTGAATAGTAACCAATAAGAGTGTTGACGAGTCATCAGTGGCGGTACTCCAATGTGATTGTTTGTAAATCACTAAAGTGAGCAGTTAGGTCTTGGTGGGTAGTTAATAATATGGCGCCATTATTATCTAGATGTTGAGTAAATCGCTGCTGTAAAAACGCAACACCGCTTTTATCGAGCGCAGTAAATGGCTCATCTAGTACCCATAAATTTGCGTCGCTTAGCCAAAGTCTAACTAATGCAACTCGTCGTTGCTGGCCTGCCGACAGCATTCTAACAGGCACATCTTCAAGACCGACCAAGCCTAGTTTTGCTAAAATTGGGTACAGGTCAGGCTCATTTGAATAACCGTTGATCCGTAACCAAAAGCGTACATTTTCAACAGCGCTCAACTGAATGTTAACACCCGTTTTATGGCCTATAAAAAGTAAGTCGTGGGCGAACTCTTCATAGTATTTATTTATTGAGCGTTCTTGATACAAAACCTCGCCTTCATCAGGCGTAGAAAAGCCAGCGATGATACGCAATAACGATGTTTTACCAGCCCCATTAGGACCCGCTAATTGCATGATTTGACCGCTTTTAAGGCTAAAATTAAGGTCCGCAAACAAACAACGTTCTTGCTTGATGCAGGAGACGGACTTAATGTGTAACAAGATGACGATTCTCTCTGCCAAAAATTAGGCGTTAGTCTACCATAATGATAGGGTAATACGAATATTGCTTTAAAATCGATTCACTTAAAATAGAGAAAACTTGATTTAAAATAATGAATACGCCAACGCAAATAACATTATCCAATTCATTGGTTATCAATTCATCAACTAATAACCAAACCCATGAGTTACCACAATTACCAAGTGAAGTACTTGCGGCTAAAAACATTCAATTTTCAAAAGACTCTATCACGCTAGAAGTGCTGGTTAATAAGCAGTGGCAAACGCTCAGACTAGGCACAAGCAATGCCCCTCAATCTTTAGATAAAATTGCTAGCGCGCGCATTCAACTAAGCGAAGACGGAAAGCAGCTATCTATTTTGCCAAATGCAGCAACAATTAAACTTAACCAGCCTGCCCAATTACAACGCTTATTAAATTTTATTAGTACCGGTGCAGAGGTTGAAAGCAAGCCTCTTTCAGTTCAGCTTGCTTTAGCGCCTGCACCAAAGCTAATTATTGATAAGCTCAATGCTAGTACTGCCATAAATAAAGATGTTGCTCAGCTACTCAGCACAGAGCAACCTTTAAAACTAGTCATAAGTACCAACAGTAAAGGCGCACAAATTGATGTTATTAACCGCTTTGCTGATACCGTTCACACCCAGCCGTTAAGCCAAACAAAGCTGGTTAAAATGCTAGCAAGCTTGTTACCCAATGCACAACTACAGGCAACGCCTAAATTAGCCATTTTAACGCATCCGCAAAAATCAGGCTCTTTCACCACGCAAGTATCAAACACGCAGCTTGCTGAACTGCCTAACTCGCCCGTGAAAGTGACTGTTGCAAATCAAGCCGATAAGCTTGTAATAACAACACAAGCTCAAAGCGTAAAAGTGATGCTGAGTAACTCTTTTACTAAACCTTTTAATGAATTACTTACTGCGCAACACGCTAATTTACAAACCGCGCCAGCGCAGATTAATAACACCGCTAAAGTAAGTCCGCTGGTGAGTACTCATAGCCCTATAAAGTCTTGGCTGCAAACTAGTTTTAGTGATTTAAAAACACGAATCAATGATGCAGTTAATTATTTTGAAAATAAATCGTTTGCAAACGAAAACAAAACTCAAATCGCACCATCACTCACTTTACAAAAACAGTTTATCGCCCCGTCCTCACTAACAAGTAGAATTAATTTAATTGAAAATGCAGGTATACAAGTTGCTAATAGTGCGCAAAAGCCAAGTACTGAACTTGTTAATATTTTACCTAAGCATTTCTCTCAATTACCCCCTATTGTGCAGTTAACACAGCTAATAAAAGCAAATGTTGCTATTTGGCAGCCTCCTAGTGCCAAAGTTATCAGTAGTCATTTGCATATACCCAATGCTAATACAACAAATACACCAGAAAATAAGCAGCCACCAATCGAAAAAGCCTCAGCCCACAGTAAAACAGAGGTAGGTACACAATCAGGCGCACTGTTAAGCACTCAAATAAAGGCAGAGCCCGCAACCAAAAATATAGAGCAAGTATTAAAAAACCAAACAGTGCAAGTTCAATCCACCTTGAGTAATGACCTACAAAAACAAACGACAATTAAAGAGTTAAATTCTCTTCCTGTTACAAAAGTGGGGCTTAGCCACGCTCAACAATCTGATGCAGATAATAAACTGGCCAAACTCCCTACCCTAAAAGCCAATAACCCAGCAACCCAACAAACACATGCTGTATCTTCTACACCAGCAAGTAACACCCTATTTAGTGGAGTATTTAGTAACACAACGACTATTGCCTCACCAAGCCAAATGTTGCAACCTATTGAAGCTAAAATATTAACGCCGCTTTTAAAGCTGCCACCATCGCATGATTCAACTCACAAACTCACTGAAGAAAAAATTTCATTGAGCAGTCAAATAGCCGATATTCAAGTTAAAGCGACTAAGCAAACACCTGACCTTAATGCGCTGGTTAATCAAGCTTTTAATCGTATGGTATCAAGCAGCAACGTTAGCCCGACTGCCGTGCAAAGAGAGATATTAGCGACGCTGCAGCCTCACAGCCTCACGAATGACACCCTGCAAAGTAGCTTTACCAAAGGGCTTGAGCAGCTAGCGGTTAGTATTTTGGCGGCGCCTTTTATTAACCAGTCTGTAATCCCAATTACCTTTGACTCAAAAACAGGCATTGATGCATTACTACAGGTGCTTATGCCTACGTTTAAAGCTGGCAAAGCAAGTTCAAAAATACTAGAGCAACTTCAGCAATCACAAGTGCAAGCGCTTGCTGGAGAGCTTACTCAGGTTAAGAACGCGCTCACACAGGTAAGTGTTTCAACACCAAATCAGCAACCCGAAAGTAACCCGCTGGCACAGTTTTTACTTCCGATGAAATTACCGCCAGAAGCGGCCCAAACAGAAATAACGCTAGGGCAATATAAAAAACCATCGGCCGATAAACTAGAGCCTAAAAATGTCTGGTTTGTTAGATTAAATTTTGATTATGCTGATCTCGGTCAACTACAAATTACCGCCGAGCTAATGGACAAATCGCTCGATTGCCAATTATTAGCATCAAGCCAAGAAGTGAGTGCCATTGCCCACCCTCACCTTGATAATCTGCGCTCAAAACTGGCTAAACACGGCTTACAAGTTGCTGAACTAAACCTAAAACGAGGGGAGGCAACCCATGCTGCTTTTTATAAATCCCATGCAATTATTAATATTAAGGTGTAGCTATGAGTGATTCCCCTAAGAGCAAGTCGGCAATTGGCCTTTTATACGAAGTAGGAAGCACGCCTTCAGTGAGTGTTAAGGGGTTTGGGGAGTTGGCGGAAGAAATAATCGCTGCAGCAAAACAAAAGGGGATCATGATCCACGAAGATCCTGACTTAGCTAAAACCTTATCGCACCTCGAATTAGGTGAAGAGATTCCAAAAGAGCTTTATTTTGTGATTGCAGAACTGATTGCGTTTTCGTATGTATTACGTGGGCAGTTCCCACCAGGGTGGCAGGACTTTCAAGGTAAGCTAAATATAAAAGCTTAAAATTGAAAAAGGCGCAAAGCGCCTTTTTTAAATTACTTTGGTAAATTAGCCATTTTTTTCTGTTCAAGCATTTCTTTCCAGTGCATTACTTCGCTGGGTAAAATAGGAGTTTTACCTTCAAAGCCAGCCACTTCAAGCATTTCTTCAATACTTATAACACCTTTTTTGCTTTTAAATACGCCACGTACGTACGCAATCGCATGCAAACCACGATCAGAATGAAATTTCTGCTCAATGTAAAAATACTTATGATCCCAGCCCACTAACTTAGTGCTAATAGTGTATTTTTGCATGGGTTTAATATCACGGATGTAAGTAATAGCTGTTGCATTAACAATAGGAAACCAACGTCGTTTCATTATTTGTTTTAGCAAACCTACTCGCTCAGTCATCCACGTACGCGACAAGTCCATCATGGCTAAATAGCGCGAATTAGTTAAATGTAAATTAATATCACAATCTGTAGGAAGTGCTTTGTAATCAATATCTACCGTATCGAGTAAATCTTGATAGTGTTTATTACGCTTAATTTTAAAAAATAATAATAGGAGTCGAATATATAAGTTCACAACAAAGGTCTTACCAGCAAAATTTTACTGAGTGTATCACAAGCACTTGCTAAGACGTATGTTCTCCCTTACTCTTTATTACTCATATATATAAAAATAAAATGCTTATGAAACCTCTACTACATATAATTACGTTTATTGGATTACTCGTACCAAGCTATTCAGCGCTAGCTGATTTTTCATTACCCGGCAAAGGCACTATTACCTACTCAACGGGTATACAAAAAGAATTTGACTTTGGTTTTGCTTGGCAACAAAAAGCTGAACAGTTTAAAATTGGCGCTAAAAGCTACAATATGCAAAGTATTCCAAGTTCATACTCAGTTGCAATTACACTATCAAAAGATGAAAGCCAGGTATGGGTTCAAGAATTTAACAATGGTTTTATTGAAGGGTTTAATTGGCAAATTGGTGAGCATACTGTGTCACTAAAAAAACAAAAGTTTAGCGACCGAGTAAAAGGCGACTATGTAATTGAGCTTAACAACCGTAGTTACTTTTTTACCCGTAATAATGCCAGTATTGTTATTAACTTTAATGAAGACGGTATAGAAACGATTGCTATTGATGGTGTTACAAAAAACATGGGGACTAAAAGCTAGTCCCCTGTTTTAATTTTAGAGTCATCTAAACTTTAACGGTTTTTCTGTTTATACCGTAGTCACGCAACTTATTTGCCACTGCGGTATGACTAAGCCCTAAGCGTTTAGCTAGTTGCCTTGAGCTTGGGTAAGCAGGGTAAAGTTTACGCAGCAACGTTGCCTCAAAACGCTTCACAGCTTGATCAAGCGAGCCTTCAAAGTCTGACTCCAAATACCCTAACTCATGTGTAAACGTAGGTAGTTGTAAATGCTCTAAACGTAATTCGCTATCATCTAACAATGAGACTGCGCGGTAAATAGCATTTTCAAGTTGGCGAACATTACCAGGCCACGGATATTCTTGTAAAAAACTCAAACACTCTTGTGATAATAACGGAATGGCATGGCCATTTTGCTGGGCATATTTTTGGATAAAATGCTCTGCCAGAGGACCCACATCGGCTTTGCGGTCGCGTAACGGAGCAATTTCGAGAGTTAATACATTAATTCGGTAGTATAAGTCTTCTCTAAACACACCTTCTTGTACCATTGCGGGTAAGTCTTTTTGAGTAGCGGCTACAATACGAACATTAACCTTTACTTCGTTCTCATCACCTACTTTTCTAAACGTTCCGTCTTGTAAAAAGCGCAAAAGTTTAGTTTGTAGCTGGGTCGACATTTCACCCACTTCATCTAAAAATACGGTACCGCCGTCAGCTTGCTCTAGTACACCGCGTTTAGGAGCTGCATTTTCTTCGTAGCCTGCATAACCAAAAAGCTCAGACTCCGCTACATCATCAGGTAACGACGCGCACGAAAGCGCAATAAACGGCTTCACAGAACGATTTGACGCATAATGACACGCTCGCGCAAGTAACTCTTTACCTGTGCCTGTTTCACCAGTGATGAGTATGGGTGCTTCTAACTGTGCCATTTTTCGTGCTTCACGCACAACACGGCGCATAGCAGTACTAAAGTTATGAATAGTGGCAAAGCTTTCTTGTCCGTAGCGTCTAAATGCACTAACTTGCTGACCTAAACGACTTTGTGACTTAATGTTAATAACCGCACCAGCTAAAACATCGCCTTCACTGCCTTGTGGCACGGCAATTGGTAAAATATCTGCAATAAAGTCTTCGCCAGCTACTTCAACCCGAGTCGTTTGGCCTAACACTTCCTTGCCTTCTAACCAACGCGTAAAGTTAAAGCCCTTTAGTAGGTTATTTATGTTAGCACCAATAACTTCTTTTTCACTTAACTGCAGGTCTTTACAGGCAGCATCGTTGCATAAACGTACCCAGCCCTTAGCATCAATAGAAATAACACCATCAGGTAATGCACGTAACAAGGTATTTAATTCGTTATGCTCTCGCTCAGAAGGGAGAAATGCGGTAGTGCGTACATCATGCACACCGTCAATCAGACGGATAGAAGGCATGATTTTTTGAAACTGCTCAAACTCTATTTCTGGGAAGCTCACATACATACGGCAATTGACAGAGTCGACCTCAATACCTTTTAAATCAACACTGTAGTTAACTAAAATATTAAGGATTTCTTGGGCTATACCGATCCTATCAGCACAGTGAATATCTAGACGCATACATCCTCAAAGCAGGAAAAACTAAATTAGCCGAATAATACGCTAAGTCGCTTTGATAAGGTAGCTTATTGTAAACATTTTTGGACAAGTCTGCGTTTTAATTAACACATAAGAATAACAACATAAACACGCTACACAGCAGAGCTAGCCTGCTGCATAGCTAAATTACTTTTAACCTTGAGGGTAAGCAGACCATTCTTCGCCATCAAGTTGTATGTAAGGTCGTTTATTAACATACATCATGATTGTGCCCGCATTTTCAGCAACTTTTGGTGCTTTTGGCAAGTTTTCAACTAAATTGGCAATGCTGTTATTACCCCCAAAAACATTTGTCTCAAGTGTTTTTGCAACAATTTCAGATAAGGCAAAGTAACTAGTCGATTCGTTAATCATAATTTGCGAATAACTTTTAACGTCTGGACCAATAAATTTAATAGCAGCTGGTACAGATACAATAGTAGGGCTTGGTATTTCACGAAGACCAGCAAACTGTACCTTGTCACCTTTTAATGCTGCACCATGTTCGGGTACTACCATTAACATGACATTACGGCCGCGCTTTTCAAGGTTTTGAATAAAACGATTAATATCAGATAATAAATTAGCGTGCCTGATTGGGTAACTTTCAAGGCTATTCATGCGTTTTTTATTAGCCAGCTGGTTACCATCGTGAAGGCTTGTTGTGTTGTAATACATTGCACATGGCTCACAATCTTGCGCTTCATTTTTAAGCCAACTATCTAGCACTGCACCGTCAGAATAAATAGGACTGTCGTCAAAGCCATATTGTGCTACTGGAAGTGAATCAATATTAAGTGGTTTATCGTTTAGGCCACCAAAACGATTAACCAAGCCTTTAAAGTCATCGAAGTGGCCATCGTGGTTCATCACAACGCTGCTTTGATACCCTAATTTTTCTAAATTTTTAAATAGATAACATTGCTCTGGTGCATCACTAAATAAAGCTGTTTGGCTTGTTTGCCCACAACTTGCGCGTAAAAGCCTGATAGCTGCAGGCCCACTGTAAGATGTTGCTGAGTTAAAATCTGAAAACACCACATCAAAATCATTAAACATGTCTTCAACACTAACGCCAATAGCGTTCAAGTCATCAATCGCCATTGAACAAATATTTAAAACGATGACATCGAACAGTTCGCCATTAACTTGCGAAGGAAAATGGCTAATTAAATGGCTTTGTTGTTGATAAAAGTCTGACAATTTTTGATCAGGTGTTTGGCTTTCGCGCGTAATGACTTGTGCTTGATTACTAGGCTCATTTCTAATTGTTGTATTTGTAGAGTTGGCATTTACTACTGTGCCTGATTGTTCACCCTCTCCTTGCCATCCTATCAAAAGCAGCCCAACAATTGTTATTGTTGTAAAACGTAACCACTGAGATGTATACCAAAAACACACGGTAATAACGAATAATGCCAATAGCATATCTACACTGATGACACGTGCTAAAAGTTCAAAAAAATAGCCAAAACTGAAATCTTGAACATTACCAGCTTGCTTTGTAAGCCTATATATTGGGGGCAACCAAGAGTCTTGGTAAAGTATGACAATCGCAAAAATACCACCAAGTACATGTTTTAACTTTTCAATAATCGCTTTTTTAAATTTGATTGCTAAAAGTGCTGCAAGGGCTGCATTGGTTAATACATTAAAATCAATTGCGCCGTAATAAAACAAGGCAAATTTAGCTAAGAAATAAAGATTCCACGCTCCTAAACCTGATAATTTCACTGCTCATCCTTCTTTTTTTTATTCGGTGTGTAAGGTTCAAGTACTTCGTGTTTAAAAGTAAGCTTGTAATAATATGTTTTTACTCTGGCCAATATTTGAGTTGCCGACATACAAAGCACAATACCGACTATAATTGCCAAAATAACGGTAATAAAAAGCTGATTAATACTCATTGGTTAAGCCTTTAATCTCATTACAAATGACACAGCATCGGGACGCGCATCATTTGTAAACTCAGGTGTGTCTAACGACTCAGTAATCCCTTTTGACACACCGGGTTCAAACTTATAGCTATCATTCTCTGTTAACTGTTTAGAATAATCAGTAACATGTTTACCGCTATAAAGCCGCCTTAATTGCTTACATTCTTGCTGTATATGAAAATGATCTGAAATAACATTTTGCTGCACAAAAAAGTCACTCGTTTGTAGCTTGAATAAATGCTTAATTGCATTATTTACGTCGTTCTCTCTACACGCATGCAAGTACAAATACACGGTGTTATCTGCAAGGCTAAATACATCCCCTTCACGCTTAATATGAAACAAGTGTAAAGGGTGAATGGGCTCTATGCGGGGTAATAACTCAAGCTTAACCAACACGCCGCTAACACCCAGATTAACAGCAGAGTCACTATGAACCTCTACTTGGCGCGTAAATTCATCAAAAGGTAAATAGCCTTTAGAAAACGTATTTTCAGTATATTTCAGAACGTGCTCGACAGATGGCGGTAACGGTCTAGAAAATTGAAACCCTTGAATAGATTGAATTTGAGATAATAATCGCGAAGGTTCAGAAAAGCTATACAAAATAAGGTTAACGCCTAAAGTTAAAAATAAGCATTCATCTTGATGGCGAATAACGCCATCAACATTTTGTACTACCAATTTCAACCAACGACCGCAGCTTTTTCTAAGTTCAAAGCACTGTTTACCAAGCAGTGCTAAATCTGTGTAACGCGTAACAGCAAACACCAATGTTGCCGCTTTTAATTTGGGGCCTTTGTCAAACAGCTCATTATTGTCTTTTGCGGTATAATAATGCGTAGGCAATTTTGTACCGATTGGCACCGCGCTTTGCACTAACCAAACATCGTCCTCATCTGGAAAATGCGAGCCATTGAATACTTTTAGATCGTTTACAGTTCCCTCTTGTACCAAAAACTGATTATCTTCAAGCGACAGTTGAAACTGCATATCAGCAAATACACCCGTAGTGTGGTGCCAATAATCGTACTCTAAAACGCGGGTAGCGGAATCATTATCTACAAAAATTAATCCATCAAAAGATTTATTAAGCTGCCTTATTAAAAATCGATAGTGTGTTACTTCTGGACCAGATAGCAAAAATAATAAGGTAACCCCTGTTTTTTTTGCAAACTCACTGTAATCGTTCATTATTGTTTTTGTGCTAGCTTCGGTTGCTGCACTCAATAGCTCTGTGTTGAAGTGGATAAACACTAGCGCATTTTTTAATTTTTTATACGCGCCTATCTCTTTAATTATGCCTTTGTTTATTCGCTCTATTGAGTAATGCTGTGTCTCAGATGAGAGAGAAAATGGATGAACTTTACTGCGTTTGTACGCAGTATTAATTGCTGCAGAAAATGACGACTCAAAAAAAGATTCAACGTCTTGAGAAACAATGTAAATATCGTTTGCGCAATTTTGGTTAATTGCATGTAAAGCAAATTCAACCACAAAATTGTCTAAAGGCGCTAAAACAGCATAACTTGAAGCCGATTTTAACTCTTTTGCAGCCGGCTCTAAACCCGTTATGTTAAAGTTATGCACTTAAAAAGCCCTCAAAAAAAATACTTTTTTACTAGTTTTACCCGCTATTCTATATATAATAGCCAAATATTGTCCACTTTTAATAAAAATAAATATTACGCTTACAAAGGTTGTGATGAACAATTTAGCTACAAAAAGCTCACAAATACTCACATCAAGTGACATAGAAAACCTAGCTCGCCGTTTTGGTGGGAAAAGTGACGACTACATAGAAATTATGAATACACAAAAAAATCAAAAAACAATTAACAAGTATGCGCTATTGAAAGAAATTGATGACGCAATAAAAACATCTAAAGAAAAAAAATAAAAAAGGTAAACTCCATTGCAAAGGATTTTTATTAAAGGTATCAAAGGCGGCATAGGTAGCACATCAGTTGTTGCAAACTTAGCGTGCGTTTTGAAAAAATCTGATGTTGATGTGGTTGCCATAGACCTAGATGCTAAAAGTGACCTTGGTTTGCACTTTGGCCTTAAGTGGACAGCCACAAAAGGTTGGAGCAACGAGAGTACTTTTGACGATGCGTTATTGCATTTTCGCAAAGACAGCGATGGCGTTCTTTTTTTACCCCATGGCGATAATGAATCAACGTTAGATGAAATTATAACCACAATTAACAATTGCAAAAATCTGGACTATAAAGAATCTGCTTGGATAATATTCGATTGCCCTTCACATATTAATATTTCTCACTACCCGTTAGAAGAAAACGATATTGTTATTGAGCTAGTCACTTGCGATGCAATTTGTCATAGCCTCATATACAAGCGCCTACAAACCCTTAAGTCAGTAGAGTCAAGTTGGAAACACTTTTTTGTTGTTAATCGTTACAACGCAGCCTCAGTGTTAGAATTTGATCTATTTTCTCTTTGGCAATCTACATTGCCATTTATGGCGCCGTTTTTTATCAACAGCGATGAAGTTATTAAAGAGGCCACAGCTAATCGTAATGTAGCCCTTAATTGCGCACCATACAGTGTAGCGAACGATGACTTTGAAACACTGGCTGGTTGGCTTGTAAGTAAGGCGGCGAACTGACGATGAGCTTTACTCTTTTTTACAAAAGGCCCATACACAGTACATTGTATATTCTATTGAGTATATTATTCACTGATAAACTTGTGCGTTACATTTTATTTAAATTTCATAGTTACTTTAATCAGCACAAAGTAAATGTAATTGAAGCCTTTTTAATGCCCTTTATAACTTTGTTCGGTTCATTATTTGTAAATATAAAAAAGAACAAAGAAAACTTTGAGTTAGCGTTATATAACTATTACCCACACTTAAGGTTGCCATACAGAACTTATATCTATTCTAATATTATACGCTTTGTTATTCAGAGCATATTTTTGCTTTTTGCTGCTCATAAACCCAGAAAAAAATCAGTGTCTATAAAAAAGCATGCTGTAAATTACTTTTATGATGGGGTCAGTTACAGCCTAAGGCAACTGCGTTGGTACGACCTTAAATTAGGCCGATTAATAAGGCGCCTTTTTTCCAAAAACAACAAGCCTAAAAAAAGTGCTTTTAAAACAATGGCCGACGCTCGTATTTGGCAGAACAAACTTATTAAATACATTGTTGTTGCACTGATATTATTCCTGCTTGCCATATTTGTTACTATTCCCTTTAGCCTTGAAGCGCAAGCGGTGTTTATTAGCTTTATTTTACTGGTTGCTTACGCGCTCAAACGCGTAAAAGGCCATATGGCCACGATTGTAATGATCACCTTATCCGTCACTACATCTTCGCGATACTTGTGGTGGCGATATACTGAAACACTTAATTGGGATGACCCTTTAGCACTTACATTAGGTGCAGGCTTGTTACTAGCAGAAACATACGCTTGGATGGTGCTTATTTTAGGTTTTTTTCAAACCATTAATCCACTTGAAAGAAAACCTGTCATGTTGCCAAAAAATACTGACCTATGGCCAACGGTAGATATTTACATTCCTACTTACAATGAACCTTTAAGTGTTGTAAGGCCGACTACCCTTGCCGCATTAAGCATAGATTGGCCAGCAGATAAACTAAAAGTCTATATTTTAGATGATGGTAAACGTCCTGAGTTTGGTGAATTTGCTAAACAAGTGGGTGCGGGTTATTTAACAAGACCAGATAATAACCATGCAAAAGCCGGAAATATGAATAGTGCTATGCGCTACACAGATGGTGATTATATTGCCATTTTTGATTGCGACCACGTACCTGCTCGTTCGTTTTTGCAAATGACTATGGGACAGTTTTTAAAAGACAGTAAAGTGTGTTTAGTACAAACACCACATCATTTTTTCTCAGCAGATCCATTTGAGAGAAACTTAAATAACCACAGTCAAATTCCAAATGAAAACATGTTGTTTTACGGGCTTATTCAAGATGGAAACGATATGTGGGATGCTACGTTCTTTTGTGGTTCGTGTGCGGTACTCAAAAGAGAAGCGCTTGATGAAATAGGTGGCTTTGCTTTTGAAACCGTCACCGAGGATGCTCATACTGCACTGCGAATGCAACGCGCAGGTTATAAAACTGCCTATATAAATATTCCTCAAGCTGCTGGCCTTGCCACTGACAGTTTATCGGCTCATATTGGCCAGCGAATTCGTTGGGCACGGGGCATGGCGCAAATATTTAGGCTCGATAACCCGCTGTTAGGCAAAGGCTTGAACATCCCTCAGCGACTTTGTTACTTAAATGCTATGCTGCATTTTCTCTCAGGTATTCCGCGCATTGTATTTTTAACCGCGCCCCTGGCACTTATATACTTTAATGCATACATTATTTACGCGCCATTTTTAGCTATTTTTATCTACGTTGTACCTACACTTATTCAAATAAAAGCAACTAACTCACGAATACAAGGTAAGTATCGCTATTCGTTTTGGGGCGAAGTTTACGAATCTGTGCTTGCTTGGTACATATTAAAGCCAACAACAGTTGCTTTGTTTAATCCAAATAAAGGTAAATTTAACGTTACCGAAAAAGGTGGATTAAACGATAAAGAGCATTATGACTGGGGTATTTCTAAGCCATATTTGGTTTTACTCGCTATTAATTTAGTCGGTATGTTAGTTGGTATTTTGCGCCTGTTTTTTGGCGACCCTACGCAAGTTGGTGTACTGCTGATTAGTATGGGGTGGGCGCTTTATAATATTATCATTTTGGGTGCTGCGGTTGCAGTGGCAGCAGAAGCACGCCAAGTGAGGCATTCACACCGCATTAAAGCAAACTTCCCAGCGGGAGTTCGTTTAGCAAATGGCCACACATTAAAAGTAAAAATTACAGATTACTCCGATAACGGCGTAGGAATAGAAACCGACCACGCACATGCTTGTCGCGTAAACGATAAAATAGAATTATTAATGAGCCGCGGTAATAAGCAATTTTCGTTTACTACCCATGTTTGTAATACTCGGGGTAATCAAATTGGCTTAACCATTAAAGATTTATCTCTTGAAAAACAGCGCGCGTTTATACAATGTACATTTTCACGAGCTGATGCGTGGCTTGACTGGCAAAATAACTTTAGACACGACCGCCCATCTTACAGTTTTAAAGAAGTGCAAAAAACAAGCCTCAGAGGGTTTAGTAACTTGCTCTTCCACGCACCAAGAGTGCTTCAACCTATCATTCAGTTTATGACTAATTTAGTTGTATACGTAAACTCATTTACTCCAAAAAGACCAATAGTGCATAATAATTATGATTAAAAAGTTGCTTAATATATCCCTAACATTGTCGCTTATTTGTTGCGCTTACTTTGCGCATGCAATTGAGCCATTACAAAATAAATCAATGTTCATTAATGGATACCCTGAGAGCGCTCAGGTGTCGAGTTTACGCTTAGAGTTTGAAGCGTTAGGCTTTACAGGTTTTAGGCTCAACGGGGTAAATAATAACTCCCGCGTTGACTTTACAAACCGAATAGATAAATTGAGCACCAATTTAAAGCTTAACTTTTCGTATACTAACTCGCCTTCATTAATCGCGAATGTTTCGCACTTAAAAGTATACTTTAATGATAATTTAGTCACTGTTTTACCTATTAACGAACAACTTAGTATTGTAAAGAACACAGTGCAGCATAGCCTCGATCTTAATGCTAAATACATTCAAGATTACAACCAAGTCCGCTTTGAATTGGTTGGTTATTACGACCTTAGATGTCAAGACTACTTCAGCCGTACTATTTGGACAGAAATAAATAAATCAAGCAACATAACGCTCGATCAAAAGCAACTCGCTATCGATAGCCGTTTAGAATACCTCCCAGAGCCGTTTTTTGATGAAAAGGATTACAACAAGCTTAACCTTCCATTTGTATTTGCTAAAACACCCAATACCCAAGCTATTGAGGCAGCAGCAACGCTATCGAGTTGGTTTGGAGCCCAAGCTGATTGGCGTGGATTTAATTTTCCCGTAACGTTAAATAAATCGCCTGATCAACACAGTGTGGTTTTTATTACTAATGATTCAAAACCTGATTTTTTGAAAGATTACCCAGATGTTGAAAAACCAACGATTGAAATCATTTCAAACCCATTTAATCGTTACTATAAAATGTTACTCATACTGGGCCGTGATGAAGCTGATTTAAAAACAGCGGTGACTGGCCTTGCGTTTGGCCACAAAGTAATGACTGGAAGAAGCGCAAGTATTGAAGCCATAAATCAGTTGCCACTTCGAAAAGCGTATGATGCACCACGCTGGCTTAGAAGCGATCGTCCAGTGCATTTTGACGAGCTTATTGACTACCCTACGCAACTACAGGCGCAAGGTCTTAATAATGGTCCAGTAAAACTAAACATTCGCTTTGCACCTGATCTATTCACGTGGCGTGAAAGAGGAATACCTATTACTCTTCAGTACCGTAGCACGCCAGAATCAGAAGCTATCGACTCTCGTTTAAATATGCTAATAAACCAAGAGTTTATAAGTGGCTTTTTACTCGATAAAAACAACGATTTATTACAAACAACGCAAGCTTTGTTGCCACTAGTTGCCAATACCGACACCACACAAAGCACAGAAGGCTTTTCTGTCAATGGCATTAATTTAGCTAACAGAAATGAGCTTAACTTTGACTTTAGATTTGGTGTACTCAAAAAAGGTGAATGTGCTGTTGCACCTCCTGGCGGTGAGTTTGGTGTTATTGATGGCGATTCAAGCATTGACGTAAGTGAATTTGATCACTACATCGCACTACCAGATCTGAACGTATTTGCTAATAGTGGCTTTCCTTTTACCAAATATGCTGATTTACAACAAACACTTGTGCTTATTGATGAAAACCCAACACCAAATGCTTTAACCGTTTTATTTAACTTAACGGGTCACTTTGGCGCGATCACCGGTTACCCAACCCATAGAATGAGTGTTGCTCATTTAAATGAGGACGCTGATTTAGATGATAAAGACATACTCGTTATTGCTAAACCTAACAGTATTGCTAATGACTTAGATGAAGATGCACAAACAAATGTTTTGCTTAACAATAATCAGCGCGCAATTAAACAAGCAATTTATAATGGTGCATACGACGAACAAACGACCGATAAAGTAGAGGTTAGTATTAAAAGTAGTGGCGATATGGCTGTTATAACAGGGTTTCAATCACCGTTTGACTCAGACCGCTCTATCGTCTCGTTGAGTGCTACGACGCAAAATGCATTTACTATACTTGACGATGTTCTAATGAGCTCAGAAAAATTAGCTCAAGTAAAAGGTAGTGCAGCCATTATCAACTCACAGGGTATTAAAACCATTCAAGTAGATGAGCAATACTTTGTAGGCCATATCCCAGTCCATACATTAGTGTGGTTTCACTTATCTGATCATCCATTTATTTTGGCATTACTGTCTATTTTAACGCTATTGCTGATCTCATTTATCTTATGGCGATTATTACAAGCACTAACTTACAAGCGTTTAGCTGAAGGAGACGAATAATGAAATCACTCGTTAATATGTTTTTTACTGTGATGGCACTATTTGCTTTCAATGCCAACGCACAAGTTGAACAGTGCGAACCTTGGCAGTCGTGGCAAGTGTTTAAAAATCATTTTATAAGCCAAGACGGCCGCGTTATTGACTTGGGCAGTGATCAAAGCATCACAACCTCTGAAGGCCAATCATATGCACTATTTTTTGCGCTTATTGCCAACGATAAAGCCGCTTTTGATTCTGTTTTAAATTGGACCCAAGAGCATTTATCAGAGGGCGATTTAAGTACGCGTTTACCAGCATGGAAATGGGGACTAGATAAAAACCGCGTAGGGGGGATTTTAGATTCAAACCCTGCGTCAGATTCAGACCTATGGATTGCCTACAGTTTATCGCAAGCGGCAATTTTATGGGATGAACGCCGCTATAGTATTTTAGCCGCAGTGCTTGCTCAACGTATAATCAGAGAAGAAACCGCCTACATAACGGGCCTTGGCCTGTCTTTACTCCCCGCACCTGCCGGTTTTGAGTTTGACAATGAGCGCTATAAGCTAAATCCTAGCTACTCGCCGTTATTTATTTACCAGCAATTTAAAAAGCTTTATCCACATTCACCGTGGCACCAACTGCACGAAGGATCAGCTAAGCTAATTTTAGATACCGCACAGCAAGGCGTTAGCCCTGATTGGGTTATGTTTGATTCAAACCGTGGTTTTTACTACGACAGAAAAAATACAGATTTAGGTAGTTATAATGCAATTCGTGTTTACCTTTGGGCAAGTATGATGGCAAAAGATGCACCTTACAAACAAGAGCTTCTTGCTCAGTTTGCACCATTTGTGGACACTATTGAAGAGCGTGGCCATGTTCCTTTAAATACGTACGCTCAATCAGGTAAATCTGAAAAAAGAGGACCTTTGGGCTTTAACGCTGCCCTGTTGCCTTTGTTAGCAGAGCAAGGTAATGATGAGCTAGTAATGGCCATTCAGCAAAAGCTAATGATTGATAAGTCTTTTACGCAAACACGTTATTACGACAGTGTATTACATTTATTTGGTGAAAGTGCTGTAAACAAGCGCTTTAAAATAACGGCTGATGGAACGCTACAACCTACTTGGAGCACTGAATGTCGTTAAGGTTGGCCTTAGCTTGTACATTGGCACTAAGCACTAATTTAAATGCCGCAACAATAAATGATATTGATACACAATCGGTTGATTGGTTATTAAACCAAATTAGTATTGGTGAAGCACAACAAAACAAAAGACTTGTTGAAGATAGCCTGCAAAAATTGGTTGCAATTGCCCCTACCCGAATAGAAACGCAATGTGCGCTTGCACATTACGACTTTACGAATGGCAATACAGACCAAGCAAACTTGTTATTAAGTAAGCTTGATAACCAACTAACACAACAAACACCTTGCGTAAAAAAACTCAAGGTTATGTCTCGTATTCAAGGTAAAGACAAGGCAGTAATTCAAAAAGCAAAGCTGCTTGCTCGTGCCGGCAGGTATGAACAAGCACGTCAAATTTACAATAAAATATTTAATGATGTTTATCCTACTTTAAACTTTGAGCTTGAGCATTTAAGCTGGTATGCCCAGGACAGCGCTCAATGGCAAGGGGTTAAAAATGGTTACAAACAATTATTAAAACGCTATGACAACCTAGGCACTATAGAAGTTGCTTATGCCAGACATTTACTAAGACGTAACCCACGCGATAAAGCAGCTATGCGTATTTTAAGTAAGTATGGATCTACATCGGGTTTTAGTGATGAAGTTGAAGGTATTTGGCTCTCTGCATTAAAAAACATGCCAATAAACAGTAATACTGACAAGCAATTTCAGCAATACTTTATACTTTACCCGTTTAGTAATAAGGGAGAGTTACAGTATCAAGACTTTAAAAAGCAATTAAAAGCACGCCAAAAATTATTAGCCGACCCTGCTTATCAGCTCTGGTTAAAAGGCAATAAGCTACTCGAACAAGAAAAGTTAAAAGCAGCAGAACCTCTTCTGTTAAAAGCCTTAAAAGGCCGCCCTACTGACGGCGAAATCATGAACAGCTTAGGCATACTTTACCTACAACTAGGTGAAAATGGTAAAGCCTATAATTATTTTACACGTGCACAAAAATACACTGCCGACTTTGCAGAGCGAAATACCCTTAAAAGCATGGCTAAAACAGCTAAGTTTTGGCTGTATATTCGCCAAGCAAGAGACGCTATAGATAGCAGTGAATTTAGAGTTGCTAAACTAAAACTCGATTTAGCCGCCGCATTAGAAGAAGAACCTAGTACCGTACTGGCAAATCGTGGCACCTTACAATTTGCCCAAGGGCTATATTCACAAGCTGCGCTTACCTACCAAGTGGTGCTTAAAAGCGAGCCGTTAAACGAAGGCGCCCTATTTGGCTTACTTGAAATTGCAAAGCTTGAACAAAGTGAAAAAACGCTCACCTCTTTTTTTAATCGACTTTCATTTTCACAAAAAGAAATATTAAGAGCGTCATATTTAAGCTCATTAAGTAGCGTGTATAGAACTAAGGCAACAAAGCTAACTGAAGCTGGTGAATTAGAAGAGGCTGAAAAAATATTAAAAGAGGCTATTCAAGCAACACCAGAAGAGCCTTGGTTATATTACGACTTAGCGTTTATATATCAACAAAAAGGACTCACCGACAAAGCCCGCTCATTGTTTAATAATGTATTGTGGCAATTTCCGCTAAATTCACAGCTTAGGTATAGCCATGCACTGTTTTTGCGTGCTTTAGACGATTACCAAGGTGCGCTTGCTACGCTTCAGTATATTCCATTTAAATCTCGCGATGCTGACATTGTATCTCTTGAACAACAGTTACAACTTAATGAGTCTTTAGCACAAAGCGAACGTTTTATTAATTCTCAAAATAAAGCGGCTGCTATTTATCACTTAAGTGCGTTAGAAGCACAAAATTTAACGCCACCAATGAAAGCGGAGCTAGCACGAAGCTGGTTTAGCATAGAAGAACAAAACCACGCTTTAAAACTCATGCGTGACGCATTAGCTGAAGACCCCTCATTATCAGCCTATTGGCATATGTTGTATGGAGAATGGCTTTTAGCACAGGGTGATAAAGCTCAGACTACGGATTGGTTTAATCGTTATCGGCTTCCTGAAAATGCCTCTGAGAGTGAAATAGATCAGTTTGTGCAATTACAAAATGCCTATTATTCTGAGTATTTTAGTGGCAGTGATCTTATTGCGAAGCTAAATCAGCTTGATCAAAAATACCCAAGTTCATCAGCAACAACAACTGCGCTAATAAATGCAAACTTAGCACTTGATCAAAACCAATCAGCGATTATTTTATACGAACAAAAACTAAAAAATAATCAGTTAATTGAACCTCAAGCTTTAATGGCAATATCCAAAGCTTATAGAGCACTTGGGGATGATTTCCAAGCAAAAGAGGTCACACAGCTCGCCATTGAACAAAGTACAACGCAAGAAAGTTATTTTCAGCGTCAAATTATGGAATCGTTAAACGATTTTAATTACGCAGGTGATGCCCTTTACTTAGCCGAGCAACTTATTCAAAAAGCACCTAATGATTTAGAGCTTCGTTATTTAGGCGCGCAAGTTGCTGCTAATTTTAATGAAACAGAGCAAGCACAAACGTGGTACGCACAAACGCTTTCACCTAATCGTCAACTAAATGAAAAAGAACTCTACGCATCACTTTCGCGCATTAATGAAAACGACGAGTGGTATATAAACGGTGCCAAACGAGAACTACTCAGCCAACAAAACAAAAACCAAGCCTACATTGCTGTTGGTGTAAATTTTAGCGGACAAGTAAGTACTGAAAGTGAGGCTACATTGGGCGCTGGTTTAGTCCCTATTGAAGCGTACTTTCCGCTTTGGCAGGGGCAAGGCTTTGTAAAAATAGATCCTACAAGTATTAGCGCGCAAACAACACGATTTGACGAGCAATTTGCTGGCAGTCGATACGGACAAGGCGCTTTGTGTATATTTACCTGTGGTATTGACGAAGTAAGTCCTGAGCAAGATGGCGTTGATATTGGTATTGGTTGGCAAAACGAAAACTGGCGCGTAGATATTGGCACAACACCACTGGGCTTTTTAATCGAAGACATTGTATGGGGTGTTAATTACTCTGACGACTTTGGTGACTTTGGCTATAGCCTTGAGTTAGAAAAACGACCAGTAACCAGCTCAGTACTCGCCTATGCAGGCCTTGAAGACGTTAATACTGGTAAAATTTGGGGGGGTGTTCGCTCAACCGGTTTAACCGCTAATGTTTCTCATGATTTAGGCGGCGATTGGGGATTTTGGTCTAGTGCTGACTTTACATTGTATAAAGGTCAAAACGTAAAAGATAACCAGCGCTACCGCTTGATGGGCGGCACCTATTATCGTGTGATAAGCAATCAAGACCGCGAATTTACAGTGGGTGCAAGTTTATTGCATTGGGCCTATAAATTTAATTTAAGTGAAGAAACCTGGGGCCACGGCGGCTACTACAGCCCACAGAACTATATTGGGTTATCGGTTCCTTTGACCTACGATGCACGATGGGGTGATGACTTTGTATACCGCGTAAAAACAGGCGTGTCGTATTCACAAACTAAAACGCAAGCCATCGACTTTTTTCCTAATGATCCCGACCTTCAAGCAGAGGCCTTTGCGCGCCAACTTGAAACCGGTGTAGATCCTGCCTTTGATTCAGATACCAGTGCGGGCGTATCGTACAACTTAGAAGGCAGCTTTGAATACAGAATAACCCCACATTGGTTCTTTGGTGGTTATTTAGCTATTGATCGTTCTGACTTTTACGAACCTAATTTTGGCCAACTGTATATCCGTTACTACTTCAATCCTGTCTACGGGACACTCGAATTTCCGGGTACACCTATTATCCCTTATGCTGAGTTCTAACTTAGCATAAGGTGATACACCGCTCAGTACTTCCCCTCGCCTTGAGGTATATGTATACTTGAGCGCAATTGTAGCTAGGATAAGGGTGTGTCTCTTACCTTGTGGTGTTATAGCCATACAGCAAATCATTATCTTAGATACAAATAATATACTGGTGGTCGAGCACTTTAACCTTATAAACAGGCTAACTTAGCTAAAGCAAAAAATTATAAGGCCATCACAACAATTCTTTAAGTTAGGAAGTAAATATGAGTTCAGCTCCAGATAGTGGCTGGTTTGGCCACCCTAAAGGACTTTCGACATTGTTCTTCACTGAAATGTGGGAACGAATGAGTTATTACGGTATGCGAGCTATGCTCGTATTATTCATGACAGCAAGCTTACAACAAGAAGGCCTTGGCTTTACGGTTGCATCAGCGGCTGCAATTTATGGTTTGTACACAGGTGCGGTATACTTTTTAGGCTTACCTGGCGGTTGGTTAGCGGATAGATTATTTGGCGGCCAAAAAGCGGTTTGGTACGGTGGTATTATCATTATGTGTGGCCACATTATTTTGGCCGTTCCACATGAATATTCATTTTTTATTGGTTTAATTTTTGTTGCAACAGGTACGGGCTTACTCAAGCCAAATATCAGTGCAATGGTAGGCCAGTTGTACAGCGATGCTGATGAGCGTCGTGATGGCGGTTACGCTATTTATTACATGGGTATTAACTTGGGTTCTTTAATAGGCTACTACGTATGTGGTTACTTTATGGAGAACGTAGGTTGGCACTGGGCATTTGGTGCAGCAGCTGTTGGTATGGCCATTGGTTTAGTACAATACAAACTTACCCTTAATAACTTACCAGAGCACAGCGCTTTACCTGCTAATCCATTAAGCGCTAAAGGCACTTCACGTACTTGGGGCGCTATCGCTTTGTTTGTGGCTGTTGTTGCGGGTGTTACCATAGCCGCTATGACGGGTGCCATTATTATAAACCCTTCAGTTGTAGCCGGTTATACAGCTGTTATATTTACTGTTATATTCTTTGTGTACTTTGGCCTTATTTATTTTAAAGGCAAATTAACAGGCGAAGAAAAACAAAGAATGTGGGCACTATTTTTAGTCTGTGTTGCCTCTGCATGTTTTTGGTCTGGTTTTGAGCAAGCTGGCTCTTCATTAAACCTATTTGCCCGCGATTACACTGACCGACTTATTGGTACTTTTGAAATTCCAACTACGTGGTTTCAATCTTTAAATTCAATATTTATTATTGTTTTATCGCCATTTTTTGCTGCGCTTTGGATAAACCTATCTAAAAAAATGATATCGCCTACTTACAGCGTAAAATGTGCATTTGGCTTGATTATTATGGCCTCAGGCTTTTTAGTCATGTTTATGGCAGCACATTATGCAGCAGAAGGCTTAAAAGTAGCGCCTTACTGGTTGGTTACTACGTACTTTTTACACACAGTGGGTGAGCTTTGTTTAAGCCCTGTGGCATTAAGTGCAGTGAGTAAACTGTCGCCTCGTCGCTATACGGGCCAGTTAATGGGTGTGTTTGTTTTAACTTACTCTATTGGTAATGTTATCTCGGGCATACTTGCAGGTAACTTTGATCCAAATAACGTTCAAGAAATCCCTACCCTATACTTACAAATTGCATTATTTAGCATTGGTGTAGGTATTGTTTTAGTGCTTATGAGCTTTAAAGCGAAAATATGGGAAAAACAAGGATTAGAGACCTAATTCAGTTAATCCTTTTGTACTAATAATTATTTACTGCACATTCCAAATGTAGTAACAAATAAAAAATGCCCCCATAATTGTTATGGGGGCATTTTTATACAGCTATGCTCCCATACTTTTAACTGATATTATGCATTAATAAATTGTTAAATTAGACACCCGAGGACTGCTGTATATGTTATTGGACAAGTTATTAAAAATAGCTGCAATACCATTTTTGCTCTTTATGTTAAGTGCATGCGGTGGTGCGAGTGATGCAGTAACGGTTAATCCAAACGATCCTGTTGAACCCGAGCCAACCCTACTTTCTTTAACTGCTGCTAACGGCTTAAACTCAACGTTAGATAACGGGGGTTTTGAATTAATTATCCCTGCGAATATAGCTTCATCAAATAGCGAAATCACTTACGAGAAAACGACGCTAGATGATGCCAACGCACAGTTAAACATTATCTCTGATTTACACACTCTTATACCCGACCCTGACATTTCATTTTCAGACTCCTTTACTATTAGAATAAAAATACCTGAAGACTATGTACTCGGTGGGCAATTATTCATAGCCAGACAGTTAGGCCTAAATAGGTGGGAAACGATTACTAACTCAACCGTAAGCGATGATTATGTCAGTGCACAAGTGAATCAAGTCGGCACTTATGCAATTCAAATGCAGCGTAAAGAAGCATTCGCCGATATTGGTCCAACATGTGAGGCGAGCGCAACAACGCAATCGATACGCTTTGTTCATGTAGCAGACTTACATGCTCGTTTTGGGTATGAGGAACAATACTTTAGCCGTATTAAAGCCTATTACAATCAAGTCGCCAACCAAACACCACATACCCTATTTACCAATGGTGGTGACGATTATGAAAAAGGCACGGTAGCAGAGCAACTTTCACAAGGTACAGCAACCGAAGAAGCCATTAAAGCGATGCAGTTTGATATCCGTGTTGTGGGAAACCACGACTATGCATGGGGGCCAGAAAAGCTACTGAGCTATTCGCAAGATGATAAAGCGATTGTGCTTGCAAGTAACACTCGCTATGAAGGGGAGCAACTTCAAGATTTTGCCGCTGTGAGCTTTGCAAAAGTGCAAGTGGGCTGTGTTACCTTAGGTGTATTTGGCATGACGTCGGTGCCATGGAATGAATTAGATGAGCCACAGCAAGACGATCCAATCCCAGATTTTATAAAACAATTTAAAATGAGCTGGGAATGGCAACAAGTCGCACAAAGCATTGTAAACCAATACCGTGATGATGTTGATTACATGGTAATGCTAAGCCATCTAGGAGTAGGCCTAGACACAGATATGGCAACTGACGTTGCAGGTATTGATTTAGTATTAGGGGGCCATACCCATGGCGGCGAAAGCTTTGATACACTAGAAAATGGCGCCATTGTTATTCAACCTGACTTTTATGCAAAAGGGATAACCGACTTAACACTTGAGTTTAATTTAGCTGATAAAACATCACCTGTTGTTAACTATCAAACGATTGCCACTGAAACTATTACTGAACGTGATGAACCAACAAAGCAAGCCATTGATGAAATTATGGGCCGTTACGCGCCTGATGCACAAACCGAAATAGCTATTTCAGAAAACTACCCTAGTGCAATTGAGTTAGCCGAAATAACAGCATTAGCCGCGCAACACGAAAGTTCAATCACAGCTGCACTTTTAAACCCCGAACTGGTTCAAAAGCGTTGGACACCCGGCACGCTCACACAAGAAGATTTTCACGAAGCATTTTACGTAGAAAGACAGCCTTCAAATACACCCGGTTTTAACGCAATATATAAAGTGACAGTAACAGGTACAGACTTAACATCTATGTATGCAAGCCAACCTGACTGGTTTTTACTCACACCCGAAAACATTCAAGCAACCAGCAATTATGATGTCGCTTTATTTAAAGGCGCAGCGCTTAATCCTGAATTATTTTTTAATGGTGTTACATTTTTAAACGTAGAACCCATTGCCGAAGCATGGTGGTTACTAGATCAGTACGCCCGATTTAGAACAAGCCAGTGCTTATACCTAGATACCAACAGTCAACTGTTTTCATGTACAAACGAAGAAAACATAACGGTATGGAATTTTGATAATACAGCAAGCCCACTTACAGCAGATTTTGGACCTTCAGTACTCAGTTACTTCGATCCTGAAGAAAAAGACTGGGGCCCAGAAGAAACTCAATATAAAACCACTACCGAACTCGGCATTAGTGATTTGAGTGATGGGCCGTCAGGTGTAATGGCATTTTCAAGGCATGCACCAACCGAAGGCCTACATATTAACTTAAACACACCCGCTAACGGCGATTATGCCGCTGATGGCATGGTTTCAGACTACACACTTGTAATGGATTTATACTGGCCAGCAGAAGGCCAAGATATTTACCGTGCGGTTGTTCAAGCGGATACCGTTAACTACTTAACCGACGATGCCGACATATTTATTGACCCAAGTGGTGGTTATGGTAAATCAACCAGTGACAGCGGCTATTTTGGCAATACACAACCCGACTCTTGGCATCGTGTCGCTTTAGTATTTTATACTGCACCTACCAATGGCGTATTTGAAGTGTACGTAGATGGCGAACTAGTGGGTGTAAAGGAAGATGGAGAAATAAACAACCGCTGGGCACTCAAAGACGCAGTACTGCTGTTTAATGATAACAACTTTGAAACCGAGCCAGGCTACTTAAATGCTATGCTTTATGCCGGTCGTGCAATGAGCCGCGACGAAATAAAAAGCTTAGGTAATGCGCAGCAAAAACTCACTTACGAGCAAGCAACACGCGTACTTAATCAAACCATTGAACGCCATTACCAAGCTGCGCCTGAAATAAAACCAAACTTGTGGTTACAACAGCGTAGCAAGTTTTTTGGTGAACGCGCCAAAAATGTAAACAATTAATTACACTCAACCCTATTTCATACCACTTCAAAAAAGAGAGTTTAGCTACTTAAACTCTCTTTTTTATTACTATAATTCATAAACTTAATCAAAAAACAGCCACTAAAACTGTTTACTTTTACAGCGTGAAAATTTTCTACTGTATTGACTCAAAACAACTTGGACACAAGCGTCCTATAAAATTTACACACCACTCAATTACTAAATACCCGGCTGCTCTTCCCCTAAATCTAATTCTGGTTAATTATCTTTCCATTAACACAACAACAAATAATCACAGTGCTTACATTGTGGGAGTAATTAAAATGAGTGAAGTAACTAACTATTTAGGTTTAGTCGGTATTGAATTTACTGAATACGCCACGCCTGATGCAGATTACATGGACAAAGTATTTACTGACTTTGGCTTTTCAAAGCTTAAAAAGTTTAAAGGCAAAGACATTGTTTATTACAATCAAAACGACATTCACTTTTTACTGAACAACGAGCGTGAAGGTTTTTCAGCCGAATTTGCTAAAAGCCATGGCCCTGCAATTTGTTCAATGGGTTGGCGTGTTGAAAATGCACAAAAAGCATTTGAAACTGCAGTAGAGCGCGGTGCAAAACCTGCAACCGACTCTACACACAAAAACCTTCCTTACCCTGCAATTTACGGTATTGGCGACAGCCTAATTTACTTTATTGACCAATTTGGCGATAAAGGCACCATTTATGAAAGTGACTTTGAAGATTTAGCAACGCAAACGGTTGTTGAAGACAAAGGCTTTAAGCGCATCGACCACCTAACTAATAATGTTTATAAAGGCACAATGGAAACATGGGCAAACTTTTATAAAGATGTGTTTGGTTTTACAGAAGTACGTTACTTTGACATTAAAGGTCAAAAAACGGCGCTAATTTCATATGCGCTTAAATCTCCATGTGGCACCTTCTCAATTCCAATCAATGAAGGTAAAGGCAACGACAACAACCAAATTGACGAATACTTAGGTGAATACAATGGCCCAGGCGTTCAACATTTAGCATTTTTAACTGATGATTTAGTTAGCTCGCTAGACAAGCTAGATAAATCAACTATTGCAACGCTCGATATTATTCCTGAATACTACGACACCATTTTCGACCGTGTGCCGTGGGTAAAAGAAGACAAAGACAAAATTCGCGAACACCAAATACTGGTTGATAGCCAAAGCGAAAATTGTTACCTACTACAAATTTTCTCTAAAAACTTATTTGGCCCAATTTTTATAGAGATGATTCAACGCGTTGATGATGGCGGTTTTGGTGAAGGTAATTTCCAAGCGTTATTTGAATCAATTGAACGCGATCAAGAGCGCCGCGGCGTTTTATAATCTTTTTGAGTAAATTAAAAGCAGCGACCTTCGCTGCTTTTTGTCGTTTTAATATTTAAAATGTATGGCTCAAAGTGCAAGTATGCTTAAATAAATACTTCATTGTTGCCATACAGTTAAACCAAAGGAAATGTAATGAGCCTAATTAACGAAACCCATGATATTAATTTAACAAGCTGGGTAGAGTCAGCGAATGTTGCAAATTGCGACTTCCCTATTCAAAACTTACCATTTGCCGAGTTTCGTCGCAAAGGCACTAACGAAGTATTTCGTGGCGGTGTTGCGATAGGTGATCAGGTTATCGACCTTGCAAAACTAAATGAGCTAAATGTATTTACAGGCGACGCTAAAACAGCACTCGATGCAGCGAGCGAGTCAACGCTAAATACATTTATGGGTTTAGGGCAGCAATATTGGTCAGCACTTCGTTTAGCCCTTTCAAAAGCATTACGCGAAGGCGCTGATTGTCAAAAAGATATTGCGAGCGTATTAATATCGCAAGCTGATATTGAATTTTCATTACCATGTCGTATTGGTGACTACACCGATTTTTACACTTCTATTTATCATGCAACAGCAGTAGGTAGTTTATTTCGCCCTGATAACCCACTATTGCCAAACTATAAATGGGTACCGATTGGTTACCATGGCCGCTCTTCATCTATTGATGTGTCTGGGCAAACATTTCACCGTCCTAAAGGACAAACTAAAGCACCCGATGCAGATGTGCCCTCGTTTGGTCCATGTAAACGCCTTGATTACGAGCTAGAGCTTGGCATTTACTTAGGTAAAGGAAATGCGCTAGGCGATGCAATTGCAATCGAAAATGCAGAAAACCATGTATTTGGTTTTTGTGTATTTAACGACTGGTCTGCCCGCGACTTACAAGCTTGGGAATACCAACCATTAGGTCCGTTTTTAGCGAAAAACTTTGCATCAACAGTGTCTCCTTGGATTGTTACAACAGAAGCACTCGCACCGTACAGAACAAGTTGGACTCGTGATGAAAACGATCCTCAACCTATGGAATATCTTGAGTCTGCCGCTAATCGCGAGCAAGGTGCATTTGATATTCAAATGGATGTAAAAATTCAAACCGAAAAAATGCGTAGCGAAGGGCACTCTCCTACCCGCGTATCTACCTCTAGCTTTAAGCACTCTTACTGGACTGTAGCTCAAATGGTAACTCACCACACAGTTAACGGGTGTAACTTTATGCCGGGTGATATGCTGGGTTCGGGTACGCAATCTGGCCCAACACATGAAGAAGCGGGTTCTTTACTTGAACTTTCTCGTGGCGGTAAAGAAAAAATAACGCTAAGCAATGGCGAGCAACGCAGCTTTTTAGAAGATGGCGATAACGTTATCATGCGCGGCTGGTGTGAAAAAGAAGGCTTTGCGCGTATTGGTTTTGGTTCAGTTGAAAGCACGGTTTTAGCCGCAAAATAATCTCAATCAAACATACTTAAATGAAAGGGCTGCTTTTAAAAGCAGCCCTTTTTTATTAATTTTTGAACAGTTACAATTTTTTTCTGGCTTTTTAAGCTCAGATTGATACATTATTCCGGTTAGTAGCCAGTGTTTATATGCCATGTCAGTATTTATAAAGTCTTACAAAAAACTTTTTCCAGCTCGCCAACTCCTTATTCGTCAAAATGGCGAGGTTAAGCATGTTGTTTTAGCGCCTTGGTTACAACTTTTTGCAATAGTGCTTATTTTAGCAACACTTGTATGGGTGAGCATTTCTAGCTTTCGTGTATATACACAAACTAACCATATCTCTGACATAGAAAAAAATCAGCTTAACAAACAAGCACTATGGGAACAAAAAGTTAGCGAGCAACAACGTCTTCACGAACAGCAACTCAAACAGCTAGTAACTCTTGAACAAAAACAAGCGCTACTTCAAAGTATGATCGAATCTTTACCTGCTTCAATTAGCCAAGACGTTATTCAGTTAGGTGAAGAGCTTGAGTCACCTATTAACGAAAATAAAAACGAATTTCATGAACCTTTAGTAGATGAAGACCCAAATGCTAAGCAAGTTAATTTAGGTAAGCCTATTAGTTTTGAGGCGCGTTTGGCACATTTAAACGATCAATACGAACAAAGCTTTAATTACCTAGACAAAAAAATAAACGAACGACATAACGCTATTTTAGCGATGCTTAAAGGCGCAGGCCTTGATGCCGCTTTGGAAGAACACCTAGCAATTAACTCTTTGCATATTGCTCAAGGTGGCCCGTTTGATGTATTCGATGAAACAAATATACCCGGTCATTTTTTGGCTATAGTTGATAAGTTAGTCGCGTTAAATAATCTAGAAAATTTATTAACTGAATTACCTAACACCCTGCCCTTACCCGCTGCAAAATATTATATTTCAAGTAGCTTTGGCTTACGCAAAGACCCAATGAATAATCGCCGAGCATTTCACAAGGGCGTAGACTTAGCGGGTTGGCACAAAACCGAAATTTTTGCTCCGGCCGACGCTGTGGTTCTTCGTGCAGGGCGTAATGGCGGATATGGTAACTTTATTGAACTTGAACACAAAAATGGCTTAGTAACTCGCTTTGGCCATTTAAATAAAATAAAAGTAAAAAAAGGCCAGCACATTGCCAAGCACGATGTAATTGGTTTAATGGGGAGCACTGGTAGAAGTACTAGCACTCATTTACACTACGAAGTATTGGTTAATGGCGAACAAGTCAATCCTCTAAAAATAACAAAGGCGCTTTCTCGTGTTCGGTAGAAAAAAATCAATAAGTACTAATCTAAGAAAGGTTAATCATACCCCCTCTATTATTTCTGAAGATGTGCGCCTTACTGGCACTTTAATAAGCCAAGGTGAGGTTCAACTTGATGGTCGCATAGATGGCGACATAAAAGCCGAGCAATTGGTTATAGGCTCCTCCGGTGTAGTTGAAGGAATTGTTGAAGCAGTAGGCATTGTTGTTAAAGGCACTGTTATTGGTTCTATCAATGCAAGCGAAGTAAAAATACAAAGTGGTGCTCACGTTCATGGCGACGTATTTCATGATTCATTGAGTATAGATGCTGGCGCTATAATTGAAGGCAACTTAAAGCAACGCACTGAAAAAGAGACGGTAGAGTTAACTGCTGAACCAATTGAAAAAGAAGTTAAAACACTGATTGAAGAAGATGACAGCGGCTTGTCGTTTGTAAATAAACAAGCCACGGATAAAAGCGAGCGGTAGGCTATTTTTTCTCAGTAATATACATTGTAATATCTGCAGTGAACACGAGTTCGTTGCGGGTATTATAAAGCTTTACTGGTACTACTAAATCTTCTTTATCAATCCACTGGCGTGGAAAATCAATTTCAGCAATAGCCGTAACGTCTGTATCAACCTTTGCCAAATATTGTACGGTCATTCCCTTGGGTATCCAACGATGGGTTTTTACCGGTACAGTCGCGTCAACCATCACCCCTGCACATAACTCAGCCAAATTACACTGCGCAATTGCATGAATGGTTCCAATGTGGTTATGAACACTACGACGATTTTTAACAACAGCACTACAGTGCCCTTCCCGCAGATCTAATACGTAGGGCTTCATTGAGCCAAAGTAAGGTGCTTTAAAACAAACAGCTTTAGTAAAAAGCCAATTGCCAAAGGGTAAGTTTTTAAATTTATGCCACGTTTTAACTAGTGGTGATTGATTTGCCATTTTTATTATCCAGTTACAGTTACTTTAATAACGCTAACACATCAGACCAGTTTAAAAAAGCCGTTTTAATTACTGCTTTTATTATGTGTTTAACAAAAAATACGAATGACGACGTATGCATAGGCCAAAAGCCCTTTCTTTTTTACGAGTGCCCCCCTAAAATACGCGAAAAAGGAGACTCAATGCATACACAGCCCGCAAAACCTAATCTAACTTTATTACTTATCTTAGCGTTGCTCGTTATTTTTTGCCCTATGGCTATTGATATTTATCTGCCCGCTTTTCCTACCATAGCAGAGCAATTTTTAGTGACTGAGCAACAAGTGCAGCAAACTGTTGCCATTTTTATGTTAACCGTTGGACTAGGTCAATTAATTGCAGGGCCATTAGCAGATAGATTTGGCCGAAAGCCTGTCGCATTAGTGGGTATTAGCTTATATGCAGGCTCTGCGTTACTTGCTTACTGTGCCCCTTCATTTGAAGTATTACTTTCTGCTCGTGCATTACAAGGGTTAGGTGCATGCGCCACATTTGTTGTCGCTTTCGCTATTGTAAGAGATAAATTTGGTAGCGAACGTAGCGGCCAAATTATTACCTACTTAAATGGCATTGTGTGCTTTATTCCTGCGTTAGCGCCCATTTTAGGTGCTTGGTTAACTGTTAAGTTTGGCTGGGAAATGAACTTCTTATTTTTAACTGGGTTTGCATTGGTAGGCTTTATTGTTACGTTGTTCTTTTTTAGAGAAACACGACCAGCTGATAGCGTTTATCAGGGGCATATTCTCGATTTAAGACGCTTTATACCTATTATTTCAACGCCACTATTTTTATTTAATAGCTTGCTTTGCATGGTTACTATGTCGGTTATTTTAGTGTTTGTCACCCTAGCACCTGGCTGGATAATTACTGAGCTTGGCGGAAGCGTAGCTAATTTTACATTTTGGTTTTCACTTAATGCCGTTTTAAGCATTATTGCCAGTTTTATTATGCCACTGTACATTAAACGCCACCCCAAACGCGCTTTAAAAATAGGGTTACTGCTATTGGTTGGCTCGGGATTACTTATGCTCCTGTTTAGCCAATATAAATCAGCTTTGGCGTTAATGATCCCCATGTTTGTGGCTGCATTTGGTTTTGCGCTAACTCTTGGCTCTGCAGCAGGTAGAGCATTAAGTCTGTTTCCTAAACAAGCGGGCACAGCTTCAGCATTGCTTGGTGCAATGCAAATGAGTGGGGCAAGTTTGCTGGTATTTATTACTCAATTTTTACAGTTGCAGACCCCTATATTAATTGGCGTCCACTTTTTATTATTGGTCCCTTTTAGCTATTTATTGTTTCGCAAAGCGCAGTTTTCATAACCCCCCCCAACAAAAATTCATCATTAATGGGTAAGTAATTTTTATTTACCCCCCTTTCACTGCGCATTAATCACCCAACCAAAATTATTTCATTTTTATTAATAATTCACTGTTGCAATCTAGGTACAACTGCTCTATCGTTAAATTAAGTTAACGGGTGGTTAACAAAATAATTCTAGGATGTAAAAATGAAAAAAAATAAACTTGCCTTAGCATTAATTTTATCTGGTCTATGTACTGCAGGTAATGCAAGTGCACAAAACGAACGTTTCATAATTCAAGTCGATAACAACAAAAAAGGTGTGGTAAAAGTACTTACTAAAAAACTCGGTGGTGATATAAAAGTTGACGGTAATGGGTTTATTGCCGCTAAATTTACTGGTCACGATTTAACAAGCTTAAAAGGTTTACTAAATAACCCTCACATAAAACTTATTGAAGAAGACCAAAAACGTGTTCCTTTATCATTATTCAATGATGACGCCGGCAATGCAATGCAACAACAAATTACACCGTATGCTGTTTATCAATCTCAAGCTGATCAGGTAACATTTGACGCGAATGCGGGTATGAAAGTATGTGTTATTGACTCCGGTTTAGACAGCACAAACCCTGATTTCATTTGGGGAAATATCACTGGTGATAATGACAGCGGCACAGGTAACTGGTTCGATAATGGCGGACCACACGGGACTCATGTGGCGGGTACTATAGGTGCTGCAGATAACAACTTAGGTGTTGTAGGCATGGCACCAGGCGTTGCTATGCACATAATAAAAGTGTTTAACGAATCTGGCTGGGGTTATTCATCAGACTTAGCACAAGCTGCTAACTTATGTTCTCAGGCAGGTGCAAATATTATCAGCATGAGTTTAGGTGGTGGTGGCTCAAATAGTACTGAGTCAAACGCTTTTGCTAATTTCACTAACGCTGGAGGCCTTGTAGTTGCAGCGGCAGGTAACGATGGCAATAACGTTCGTTCATATCCAGCTGGCTATCCATCAGTTATGATGGTAGGCGCAAATGATGCAGATAATCAAATTGCTGACTTTTCACAATTTCCAAGCTGCTCATCAGGTAAAGGTAGACGTGTTACAACTGACGAAACAGTATGTGTTGAAGTGACTGCTGGTGGTGTAGATACGCTTTCAACATACCCTGCTGGCATGGCATCCGCAGCAAATATGTCTGCTGACGGCACACCCTACGCTTCATCCGCAATGGAAAATACTGGTCAAGTATCAGCATCTGCGTACTTTATGGGAACTGCACAAAATATTGATAATGGTGCTGCTGGGAAAGTATGCTTAATCGACCGTGGTGTCGTTTCTTTTTATGACAAAGTAGCAAACTGTGAAAACTCAGGTGGAATAGGCGCTGTTATTATTAACAACGAAGCTGGTATGCTTTACGCAACACTAGGCGATACAAACAATACAACAATTCCGGCCGTGGGTGCCGCATTTGAAGATCGCACTACACTGCTTGGCAGCACAACGATTACAATAGATATTGGCGCATCAGATTATGGATTCATGAGTGGTACATCAATGGCAACGCCTGCAGTGTCGGGTATTGCTGCTCTTGTATGGTCAAATCATACTGACTGTACGGGTACAGAGATTCGTGATGCTCTAAAAGCAACTGCACAAGATCAAGGCGCAACAGGGCGTGATGATTACTTTGGACACGGTATTGTAAAAGCAGGCGATGCTGATGCCTATTTAACTGCGAATGGTTGTGCAGGTAGTGGTAATGGGGGCGGCGGTACCGACCCAGAGCCTGTAGGTGACATAACGCTTTCTGCTTCAGGTTATAAATCAAAAGGCACCAAGTATGTTGACCTTAATTGGGCTGGCGCAGCAACAAGCCAAGTTGATGTTTACCGCAACGGAAGCAAGGTGACAAGTACAGCTAATACTAATAGCTTCACTGATAGAATATCTACCAAAGGTGGTGGCACATATACCTATCAAGTATGTGAAGCTCAAAGCACAAGCGCTTGCTCTAACAACTCAACCGTTACTTTTTAATAAAACGTAACTTAAAAAAGCGGGCAACAGCCCGCTTTTTATTTACCTAGTTGCTTGATAAACTCACTCATATTTAACAATCAATTCTAATAATGATTAATCCCGATTTTCTCTTCTCTTTTTTAGTTGCTAGTTTTTTAATGGCGGTTGCCCCTGGCCCCTCGAATGCGTTTTTAATGGCACAAACATTTGCAAATGGCCGTACTGCGGGTATGCAAAGTGCGTTTGGTTTTGCATTAGGTGGTGTTGTGCATACCTTTTTTGCCGTAATAGGCTTAAGTGCTATTTTAAAAGCATCACCCGCTGCCTATAGTGCTGTTCAATATACAGGTGCAGCTTATTTGTGTTATTTGGGCTTTATGATGATAAAAAGCACGCTAAAAAACACGACTACTGCCACTCAAACTCAAAGTGAAGATAAGCCACACGTAAGCACCGCTAAAAAATCTAATGTGATGTTTCAAGCCATGATGACCGAGGTACTTAACCCTAAGGTCGCTTTATTTTTTATTGCTTTTATTCCACAGTTTGTAGACCCGAGCTTATCATCAGCCACTTTTCAGCTCGCATTTTTTGGCCTGCTATACCCTATTTTTGCTTTTCCAATAGACTGCACGTATATTTATTTTGGCGACAAAATCGCACAGTTTTTTAGGCAGCATCCAAACAGTCAACTTTGGATTGATAGAGTAACGGGAATGATATTTATTGCCCTCGCTATTAATCTACTATTATAACTTTCCTAAATTTTGCTAACAGTTGATGTAACTATGAGCATTTAGGCACAAATAAAAAGAATTAATATGGAACAAAAAACGCAATCTCTCCCTGCAAAGAAAAATATTGCCCTTGTTGCTCACGATGGCAAAAAAGCCGCGCTAAAGCTGTGGTGCGACAAACATAAAAATACACTTAGCAAGCACACCTTATACGGCACAGGTACAACGGGGAATTTAATTCAAAAAAGTACAGGGCTTGATGTTGTTCAGCTTTTAAGTGGCCCAATGGGTGGCGACCAACAATTGGGCGCAAAAATAGCAGAGCATGAAATTCATGTTTTAATATTTTTTTGGGACCCTTTAGCTTCTCAGCCTCATGACCCTGATGTAAAAGCATTACTGCGCTTAGCGGCAGTGTGGAATATTCCTGTAGCGTGTAACGAGGTAAGTGCTGATATGCTGTTAAGCTCTCCTTTAATGGAAAACGAGCTTGAGCGTACCTTGCCAGATTACGAAAAATACCTCGCAACCCGACAAATAAGTCTTTAAGCCTTTTAAGTTACTTGTAAAGCATGCTGGCCCATTTCGTCAGGCCAGCAGTTACACTACCAAAATGATCACCATTAACCATATTAATATTACCTAAGTGCTCGCTAAGTGCTGCTTTAATTAGTGGAGACTGCGCACTGCCGCCCGTTAAATAAATAACGTCTGGTGTTGTTTGTGCATCGTTTATTGCTTGTTTTGCCAAAGTGACTATTTGGCTAATACTACTTTCTACAGCTAACGATAAATCATGAACAGATAAGTTTTTACTAAGTTCGGTATCTAAAAAGCGCAAGTCACAGTTAAAGTCAGGTGTTGACGAAAGGGCTATTTTTGCGGCTTCACCTTGTTGAACAAGTTGATGCCCTTGCTTATTTTGTTGTAAGTGAATTAAGCGCTTATAAAGATCTGGTGCACTTACATCCCGCAACTGTGCATTAAGCTCTCGCGCCTGACTTTCACTGTAAAATTGGCTTTGCAAATTAACATCGTTAATTTTACATGCCTGCCAAAATGGCTGATTTGGCAAAGGTAATCCCGACTTAAATGTACTGCCAAGCCCTAATAAGGGCATTAACCCATGAAAGCTCAATGCAATATCTAAATCGTTTCCGCCAACGCGTTTACCGCTGTGAGCTAAAAAGTCGTTATCGCGCTGACTATTCCCTCTAAAACTTGGACCCATTTGCACAAACGAACAATCACTGGTCCCCCCACCAATATCTATAACCAACACTTTCTGATCGTGTGTTAAATCACTTTCGTAATCGATACCTGCTGCTAGCGGTTCGTATAAAAAATTAACGTCTTTAAAGCCAGCACGTTTTGCAGCTCGCTCTAAAATACCCACAGCTTGCTGGTTCGACTGTTCACCGCCCACCGCCTGAAAGTTTACAGGGCGGCCAATAACAGTTTGAGTAAGTACTTTTTCTAAAGACTGCTCTGCGCGTTGTTTTATTTTTAAAATCATTGCTGTTGCAATGTCTTCAAAAAAGTTAATTTGGCCTTGCTTTAAACCGGTTGCACCAAAAAACGATTTGGGTGACTTAACAAAGTATCCTTCCTCAGGAAATTGAACGTATTCACTAATTGCTTCACGACCAATAAATAAGGTCTCATCTGAAGGTTGTAAATCAAGGTCTGATTTAATTCGAGGCAGTGAGTTTAAAAGGGCTTGGCGTTGAAATTTAAAATCTTGTTCATGCGCGGTTCCTTTCAAATGCTTAGCAACAAAATCAACTACCAAAGCACTGTGATGCGTATAAAGTGTAGAAGGTAAGTAATGCTTGCCTTGCTCTAAAGGCACTAACTGAACATTATTATTGTTCATTACACCCATAGCACAATTTGAACTACCGTAATCAAAACCTACAAACATATACCACCACACATTACCAAAAAGGCCGCGCAATTTAGCATATTTAAGATCACTTTTAAATTGCTATATGCTTTCTCGCACTCTTAAAAAGCTAGCAAAGCGAGGAAGGCCATTTTTAGTCAATCCATGAAAACGATAGGTAACGGTGCTACCAATGGCCGGTGGGTTTTGACGTTGTGCATCGCTAAATCCTGTACCAATTGAAAATAGCAGCCCAGAGGCTGACTTAACGCGCAGCGCACCAAGCATCCCCGTGTATTTCCCTTTACCCGGCAAATGAGCAATGACAACCGCCTCAGCATCAAGGTAAGGCTTTAACTTTAACAAAGCACCACTTAGTCCACTTTTGTGTTTAGCATCAGCTAAGTGCAACATAACGCCTTCAGCCCCCTGCGCAGTTATGTTATTAAAATAGTCAGAAAGCTGTTTGTTATTTTTAAATCGACGCTGTTTAACAGCTTGGATATGGGGCTGATTAATGTGTGTAACAAGTTGGGAATAATTTTTATAACGCTCGCTAAAAACTAAGGTTTTATCTGGCATATCAAATATCTTGTAAGTGACGGCTTGCCAGTCTTTGTTATTTGGGATTTTAGTTCTTACTATACCGCTTAATGCAGCAAAGTGTTCTCGTTTAGTCCAAAGCTCGCCATCTAACCACGTATTGGGCAGGGATGCAGTAAACCAATGTGGTGCATTAATTATATTCCCTTTGCGAGTAACAAACTGTGTGCCCGTCCATATAGCTCTTACACCGTCAAATTTTTCGCTGACTAAATACGCACTAATATCATTGTGCTTTTCTTCATCATACACTTTGGCTAATAATATAGAAGGCTGAGAAGTATAAGCCGAGCAGCTAAACAAAATAACCGTAATTAATAACATCCATTTTATAGCAATCATTAGCGCATCCAAGCTAGGTAATAGTGACTTACACTATAGTTGAGATTCCACCCATTGCCAAAACTCATCAAGGTCACCCATGCAATAGGTCGCTTTGCTAAAGTCATGATCTTTGGTGTGGCTATTAGCAATAGCAACCACCCTTAAACTTGCATTATTTGCGGCGCTTACGCCTGTAAACGTATCTTCTACGGCTATCGCATTTTCTGGCTTTACGTTTATTTGCTTTAAAGCGAGTAAATACGGGTCGCCTGCAGGCTTGGGGTTAATTACATCGTCTTTAGTAACAAGTGTGTCAAACAGCTCATAAAACCCTAACCCTTTTAGAATTGGCATAGCTTCGCTTGTTGCACTTCCGGTGACAAGCGCCATTTTTAAGCCACTATTTTTAACCGCTTTTAGCGTTTGTTCTACATATGGCATAAGCGGTGGTAAGTTCGTTTTGACGTATTCACCAAATAATCGATATTTTTCAGCAGCTAAAAACTCAGCACTGACTGATAAATTATTCTCACTTTTAATTTCAATTGCCGCTTCTAGTGTAGGACGCCCTGAAAACCGCTGACAAAATTCATCTTCTAAATAACTTACCTCAAATGGCGCTAACAATGTGCTCCAACATACAAAATGCATCGCTTCTGAATCGACTAGCGTGCCATCCATATCAAATAAAACGGCCTGTAAGCTCATGATCTCTCCTTAAATTAAAGTGCTAAAAAAAGGTGCTAGAGCACCTTTTTTGTTTTTTCATTATTACTGCGTTAAACCCGCCGGCGGCTCACCAAAAGCTTCTTCACCGGTTTCAATATCAACTAACTCATAGCCACGGGCTTTACGAACCACCTTAAGTACAGGTTTTTCAAAAGCAGTTTTTAAGCGCTCCGAGTCATCTTTTAACTCATCAAGGGTTGTACCAAACGGTGCTGCGCCTGTTTCTGACCAGTTAGTTACTTTACCATTTAGGTTATATTCTACTTCGTGTATTTGATATTGCGCTGCTTCATCTTTTGTTGCTTCACAAAAAATCACACGGTAATTCCAAAATCCAGCCATTATATTTCTCTATCAATAAACCAATTATGCGCTACTTTAACAGCTCTAAAAGGGATCACAAAATAAAAAGCCTGCACAAGGCAGGCTTTTAAATGTAAATTTCTAATCTATTAATTAGAAAAATTTAACTTTAAATTCAGCACCAACATAACGCTCTTCATTAACAATACCCGTGTTATTGTTAAAGTCGATAGCGCCTATTGCTTGTTGCTCATCAAATAAGTTACGAACAAAACCAGCAACTTCATATTCGTAGTCACCTTCTGCCCATCTGTAACCTGCACGAAGACCAACTTCAGTTAAAGGCTTGCCTTCAAACTCTACAGATTCATATAAGAACATGTTAATTTTGCTGCGGTAAGAAATATCACCGTTTGCAAAGAAATCACCATCTTCAAGCTCTTTAGTGTAACGAAGCGTAAAGTTAGAGATCCACTCTGGTGCATGCGGTAAGCTGTTACCGTCTAAAATTGCACGATCTTCAGGCCCAAAGGCACCTGCAACTTGGAAAGTTGGATCTGTCACTGTACATTGGCCACACACAGCTACCGCTAAGTCATTATCTTTTAGCTCAGTTTTGTTATAGCTTAAGTTAAATGTTGCATTAAGTTCGTCGCTTAATACCCACTCAGTGTCTAACTCAAAACCGTAGCCTGTCGTTTTGTCTGCATTAATTAAGCGGTTAAAGTTTGCACCACCACCTACAGCGGTCAATTGCTGATCGCTCATTGTGTAGTAGAACACAGTTGCATTTACACGACCTTGTCCGTCTAGCACGTCTGATTTAATACCTGTTTCGAATGAAGTCACTGTTTCAGAATCAGCGGTTGTTACTTCATCACCAAACAAAATACGACCTTGTAAGCTTGGTGCACGGAATGTGTTAGCTACACGGCTGTACCAGTTTACGTCTTCGTTTACTTTGTAGTTAGCAGATAAATCCCAGCTCACGTGGCTATCGCTAACATCTTGCTCGATAAATAAAGCACCACCGCCAATAGGGCTTAGTGTACGATCTGCAGAGAAGTCTTTTTCATCATCAGAGTAACGAAGGCCCGCTGTTATTTTTAAATCATCAGATACAACATAATCAACAGAGCCAAATACTGCCCAAGCAGTTGTATCTTGTTGCTGTTTAACATACCCATTTAAAGCGCCGGCAGGTGATGAAAACGTGTCATAGCTAAAGTTTTCAATTGTTAGCTCTTCGTCAAAGTAAAAAACACCTACTTGATAGTTTAAGTCGCCATCAAAGTTACTTGATAAACGAAGCTCTTGAGTAATTTGATCTTGCTCAGGAATACCATCAGCACTTTCTGAAGGGAAAGGAATAAAGCCAGGCCCCATGTAATCAGGAAGGAATACAGCACCGTAACCACCGTCAATATCACCACGAGAGTATATTTCAGCGCTTTCCCATGCAGAAATAGACGTTACAGTGTGGTTTTCAAGATCCCATTCAAGTCTTAGGCTCATACCTTCAGATTCTACTTGTTGAGTAGAACGAGCACCGGCATCTTGGTATACAACATCGTGCTCGTAGTTATCGACTAATTCGTTAGAACCAGACTCAATAACATTTGCACGGAACGCGATAGGTGAACCATCTAAATCACGTGTGTGATAGTTTAAAAGCGCAGAAAAATCATCGCCTTCGTATAAAAACTGAATACGTGCTGCTTTTTCAGTATAACCGCCCTGTTGATCTTTAGCTTCAAAACCAGGTGCTTGGTTATCAATGTAATCATCTTTATCTTGCCATAATAATGAAACGCGAGCAGATAAACGATCTGTTAACGCACCACCTACAGCACCTTCAGTATCTACAGCGCCACGGCTACCGTATGAAACCGCACCGTAACCGTCAAACTCTTGGCTAGGTTTAACTGAGTCAAATTTAACAAGGCCTGCAGGCGTATTACGGCCAAATAAAGTACCTTGCGGACCACGTAATACTTCTACGCGTTCAACATCAAATACAGGAAAGCCTTTTAAAATCGCATTTTCTTGAACAACTTCATCAACTACTAACGATACAGGTTGAGACGCATTTAAATCGAAATCTGTGTTACCTAAACCACGTACGTAAAAACGTGGGAAAGAACGGCCAAATGAAGATTCGATAGACAAGCTTGGAATTTTTGCGTTCATAAAACGAATATCCATGCCTGCCGAGCTGTATGCATCAAGGTTATCACCTTGCAGTGCAGATACAGCTACAGGAACCTCTTGAGCATTTTCTACACGTTTACGCGCAGTAACTTGAATAACTTCTAATTGGTTATTTTTTTTAGCCGTTTCTTCTTCAGCAGCAAATGAAGAAACAGAAGTGCCAGCAGCAGATAATAGTGCGGCATTAATGATTGTCGCTATTGCAGATTTTTTAATTGCTTTCATGTCGGGTTTTAACCTTTTGTATGCACTCTTGTTCAACGGTTTTTTGTGTTGCGCAATGTATTCATTGCGGGCTCGTACAATTTTTCGCGACTTGGCTATATGCGCGCGGACCTCATTATCGAGAGTACAAAAACGAAATAATAAGGCTGAACGAACGTAAGAGATTATACCACTGTGTAATAAATTTACTGCATAAAACTTTTCAATTTCTGAAACTTTTTTGCAACATTTAACCACAAGATAGCGACTTTTTATTACTTTTTAGATGTAAAAACCCAAATATAAGGACATATGTCCTTATCAATAAAACTACAAATAAAGTAGCAGTTTTAACGTTTTAACTAAAAAACCTAACTTAGGAACAGTTTTTGCTAAGGTGAAAAACCGCACTAGCCGGTTTTTTCCTCAATGCTTTATCACGTTCGTTTTAAGGCTATTTCTCCATCTATGTGAATGTCTCGTTGAGGGAACGCAATCACTACATTATTTTGCTCAAATACATCGTACAGACTAAAGCGAATATCACTGCGCACGGTTCTAAGCATGGTTTCAGATTCAGCACATACCCAAAAAACAGCGTTAAAAACTAATGAGCTATCGGCAAAGTCGTCAAATAGCACTGCCGATTTTGGTGTTTTTAAAATCGCTTTATGCTCATCAAGCACCTGTTGGATGAGTTTTTTAACTAAAACTACATCCGATCCATAAGCAACACCTACGCTTACCGACGAGCGTGCATTCCCATCAATTAACGTCCAGTTTGTTACGGTGTTTTCTAATAATTGGCTGTTGGGGATCAACATATGTACGCCATCATTTCGACGAATCCGCGTTGAACGTGTATTAATAGTTTCGACGACACCCTTGGCACTGCCTACTTCTAAAAAGTCACCTATTCGAATAGGACGCTCCCACATTAATATCCAACCGCTTATAAAGTTATTAATTATATTTTGCGCACCAAACCCCACACCTATTGCAATAGCACCCGATACAAATGCAAAAGCCGTCAATGGAATATTTAATACTTCTAGCGAGGTAAAAACTAATATGGCGATACTTAAAATAAAATAAATACGCGTAAATAAATGAACAGCATCTTGGCTTATTTTTTTGGCGAGTAAAGTTCTTTTTATTAACTTACCAATGTGTGTCACCACAAACCACATTGCAAATAAAATAAGCGGCACCTGAATTATTTTTGCCACTGTGAGTTGTATATCGTTGTAACTAAATACAACAAAAGAAAGGATTTCGTTTATTTGTTCTAAATTCATTTATTTTCCAATCAGGGGGTCTTTAATATTATTATAGAGTGAATGTGTTTTAATTAACTAACATTAGCACGCCACAATGCAATTTAACTGACTTTAAAAATTACACTTTGTTATTTTGCAGTACTTGTGCCACCAAAAAACAAACAACACAAGCTACTTTTACCTACCTAAACATCTATTTTTAGCTAATTTGCGTTTAAATCCTGCATAATCTCGATAAACTTTATTGTATATAAATCAAAATTTGGTAAGTTAAGTGGGTTTTTCGACTCGAAAAGCCTATTCCGGCTAATCTTTCTATGGAGTTATTATGCGTAAAACCCTAATCGCCACTACAATTGCTAGTGCATTATTACTATCTGCCTGTTCAGAAAATAAATCAGAAACACAAACAATGGCAAAAGAAAGCGCAGCACAAGTGCAAGACGTAAACGCAAGCAATGTGTTATTCAAACCAAGTCCTTTACAATACATGGCACCTGAGTTTGATAAATTTGGTACTAAAGATTACGAAGCTGTATTCGACGCGGGTATTGCAGAGCATACAGCTCAAATTCAAGCAATTGCTAATAACCCAGAGCCAGCAACATTTAAAAACACATTAGTTGAAATGGAACTATCTGGTGAGTTATTGAACCGTGTATCAACGGCATTTTATAACTTATCGGGCTTAATTTCAGATGACGAATACCAGCGCATTAGTAAAAAAATGGCGCCAGTATTATCGGCTCACTCTGATGACATTTATTTAAACGGTGCTTTATTTGAGCGCGTTCAAACAATCTATGATAACCAAGCAGCACTAAGCGCTGAAGATCAACGCCTTGTTGACTTTTACTACAAGCAGTTTGTAAAAGCCGGTGCTAAATTAAATGACGAAGAAAAAGCAAAAATGCGCGAAATTAACGCACAACTTGCTAACTTATCTACTGCGTTTTCGCAAAACGTTTTAAAATCGTTTAAAGAAGACGTGATTGTTGTTACTGACAAGTCTAAACTTGCAGGCCTTTCTGAGGGTGAAATTGCAGGCCTAGCAGCTGCAGCTAAAAAAGCAGGCAAAGAAGGTTACATGATCACGCTTGTGAACACCACGCAACAGCCTATTTTATCAAGCCTTGAAAACCGCGAGTTACGTGAGCAAATTTTTACTGCCTCAGCAAACCGTGCAGCACAAACAAATGGCCCTATCATCATTGAAGAAACAAACTTACGCGCACAAAAAGCAGAGCTTTTAGGCTACAAAGATTGGGCTTCGTATGTAATGACCTCGCGTATGGCGCAAACAACTGAAAATGTATACGGCATTTTAGATGACCTTGCCCCTAAAGCGGTTGAAAAAGCGAAAATTGAAGCAGCAGCTATTCAAAAAGTAATTAATGATTCGGGCGAAAGCTTCGAACTTAAACCTTGGGATTGGGCATTTTACGCTGAAAAAGTACGTGCTGAAAAATACGACCTAGACCCTGCGTTAGTTAAACCTTACTTTGAAATGAGCTCAGTAATTAACGATGGTTTATTCTTTGCGATGAATAAACTATACGGTATTACGTTCAAAGAACGTCAAGACTTACCGGTTTACCACGAAGATGTAACCGTTTATGAAGTGTTTAATGCTGACGGCAGTGCAATTGGTTTATTTTACATGGACCCATACGCACGTGAAGGTAAGCGTGGCGGCGCATGGATGAGTGCATACGTAAGCCAAAGCGGCTTAAAAGGCACTAAACCTGTTATTTATAACGCGCAAAATATTCCAAAACCCGCTGAAGGCGAGCCAACGCTTATGACCTTTGACGAAGTGTCGACTATGTTCCATGAATTTGGTCATGCGGCTCACGGTTTATTCTCAGATGTTAAATACCCAAGTCTTGCTGGCACTGCAACAGCGCGTGACTTTGTTGAGTTTCCATCTCAAGCACATGAAGATTGGATGATTGAGCCTAGCGTACTTGCTAATTACGCTAAGCACTACAAAACAGGTGAGCCAATTCCACAAGCATTACTTGATAAAGTATTAGCATCGCAAAAATTCAACCAAGGTTTTGGTACGACTGAATATTTAGCGGCTGCTTTACTGGATATGGAATGGCATTCATTTGGTTCAGATAAGAAAATCAATGATGTTCAAGAGTTTGAAAACGCAGCGCTAAAAGCTCATGGTATTGATTACTACCCTGTACCACCGCGTTATAAATCAAACTACTTTAGCCATACCTTTGCCGGCGGTTACTCTGCGGGTTACTACGCATACCTTTGGACTGAAGTATTTGCAGCCGATGCATTTGCACACATGGAAAACAACGGTGGTTTAACACGTGAAAACGGCGACAACTTCCGTAAAGAAATCTTATCAAAAGGTAATAGCCGTGACTTAATGCAAAGCTACATTGAGTTTAGAGGTCAAAAACCAACAACCGACGCACTACTTAAGCGCCGTGGTTTAGTAGAATAATAACTTAACTTATTATTTTTAATATAAAAGCCCGCTTGCGGGCTTTTATTGTTTATACCTTAATTTATAACAGATAAACTTAGCCAATTAGTTATTACACAATGATGGTTATGGGCTATTTATTTGCAGTGACCCTGCTTTGGGCATTTTCGTTTAGTTTAATTGGCGTATATTTAGCTGGGCACGTTGATGCATGGTTTAGCGTATTAATCCGTGTTGCGCTAGCTACATTGGTATTTTTACCGTTTATCAAACGCCTTCCTCCCGCCACCGCAATCAAACTTATGTTAATAGGCGCTGTGCAACTTGGGGTTATGTACAGTTTTTACTACCACTCATTTTTGTTTTTAAGCGTCCCTGAAGTATTGCTTTTTACAGTTATGACGCCGCTCTATATTACTTTATTAAACGATACCCTTAACAAACAGTTTAATCCGCAATTTTTTATTGTTGCCTTAATTGCCGTGCTGGGTGCAGTAGCAATTCGTTATGAAAATCTCGACAATGACTTTTGGCTAGGGCTATTGCTTGTGCAAGGAGCCAATTTAAGTTTTGCAACCGGGCAAGTTACTTACAAACGGTTAATGCAAGGCAAGCAGCTTGACGACAAGGCGGCATTTAGCTGGTTTTTTATTGGTGCGCTTTTTGTTGCAGGCTTATGTTACGCATTATTTGGTAACCCGAGCAAGCTGCCAAGCACAAATACACAATGGGGGATTTTAATTTATTTAGGGATAGTGGCCTCAGGCTTGGGTTATTTTTTATGGAATAAAGGCGCAACGCTTGTCAATGTTGGGGCGTTGGCGGTCATGAATAACTTACTCATCCCTGCCGGTATTATTGTTAATATTGTTATTTGGAATAGAGATGCCGATATTTTTAGGCTAAGTATTGGTGCAGCAATAATGCTTTTAGCGTTAGTGGTTAATCAAATAATGACGAAAAAATAAGTTCACTTTTCTGTCGTTTAATTGTCATTAAGAGTTACTAAGGTAGTGCAACTTTTATTTTTTAAGGATAAACAATGAAGCGTATTACCTTATCTGCCAGTTGCCTTCTAATTGTTGCACTTACCGGTTGTGACGATGAAGTTAAAGTAGTCGAAAAAGACGTTTTAGTAACTAACACTGAAGTTGAAATTGTAGAAGTACCCACGCCAGTCGTTGTAGAAGTGGCCCAAGGTAGCAATGTTCAACTAGGCACTCGCCCTGATTATTTAATTAACGACATGGCGCCAAGCGAGTTAAAAACACAATTAGCATCATGCCAAGATGGCCCATTTTATAAGACAGACTTTTCAATTGGGCATCGCGGTGCCCCAATGCAATACCCTGAACACACTAAAGAATCTTATATTGCAGCAGCGCGAATGGGCGCAGGTATTGTAGAGTGCGATGTAACGTTTACAAACGATAAAGAACTAGTGTGTCGCCACTCACAATGTGACTTACATACCACCACTAACATTTTAGCTATCCCAGAACTTGCCGCCAAATGCAGTGTGCCATTTACCCCAGCCAATCCAAATACCGGGACTCCCGCTTCAGCAAAGTGCTGTACAAGCGATATTAGCCTGAGCGAATTTTTAACCCTTGAAGGAAAAATGGATGGTGCGAATCCTAAAGCCACCACAGTGGCAGAATACCTTGACGGCACCCCAAATTGGCGTACCGATTTATACTCAAAAACAGGAACGCTATTAACCCACAAGCAAAGTATTGAGTTATTTAAAGAGTTGGGTGTAAAAATGACCCCAGAACTTAAGTCACCTCAAGTTAGCATGCCTTTTGATGGTATGAGCCAAGAACAATACGCACAAAAAATGCTTGATGAGTACACGCAATTAGATGTTCCCGCAAATCAGGTATACCCACAATCGTTTAATTTAGACGATGTTAAATATTGGATTAACACCAACCCTGAATTTGCAGATCAAAGTGTTTATTTAGATGGTCGCGATAGTGAAGCTGGTTTTGACCCGAGCAATCCAGCAACATGGCAACCAAGCATGGCTGAACTGGTTGCTGACGACGTTAAAATACTTGCGCCTCCCATTTGGATGATGCTTACCATCGATAACGATAACAATATTGTTCCTTCACAATACGCAATTGAAGCAAAAGCAGCAGGTTTGAAGCTCATAGCATGGAGCCTTGAGCGCTCAGGGCCACTAAATGAAGGGGGTGGTTATTATTATCAGTCAATTACTGATGTAATCAATAACGATGGCGATATGATGACTGTAGTTGATGTTTTAGCAAAACAAGTGGGTGTAATGGGTATATTTTCTGATTGGCCGGCCACGGTAAGCTACTACGCAAGCTGTAATAAAATGCCAGCTAGCATTTAAAAACGCATTTCAGCGGTCGTTTATTCTGCTGCGCTCAGTTACCATAAAGAAATTACCAAACCTTTTTAACTGAGCGCTTTTATGATCATCCAACAACATAATACCGACTTACCAACGCCAACAGGCCTAATGCGAACCACAGTGTATCGTCCACAAGCCGATGGGCAGTTTCCTGCCATTGTTTTTTATTCTGAGATTTTTCAGCAAACGGCTCCTATTGCTCGAAGTGCCGCACTTTTGGCAAGCCATGGTTTTGTTGTACTCGTGCCTGAGGTATTTCATGAGTTAAACCCTATCGGAACTGTTCTTGCTTACGATGATGCAGGTAAAGACAAAGGCAATGCGGATAAGTGGAAAAAACCGCTTGAGCATCACGATAGCGACACACAAACATTAATCGATTTTGTAAAATCGCAGCAGTATTGCTCAGGTTCAGTGGGAGCGATGGGTGTATGTATTGGCGGACATTTAGCTTATAGAGCTGCACTTAATCCCCAAATCAAAGCAGCGTTTTGCTTATACGCAACGGATATTCACAGCAATACATTACCAGCTCAAGAAGGAAACAATTCATTTGAGCGCATGGCCGATATACAAGGTGAAATACATTTTATTTGGGGTAAACAAGACCCTCATGTACCACAAGAAGGCCGCAGTAAAATTTATCAGCAATGTATAACGACAGACATTAACTACCAGTGGCAAGAAGTTAACGCGCAACATGCCTTTATGCGTGATGAAGGTGAGCGATACGACGGTGCATTGGCAATCGCAATGTACCAACAAACCGTGGCGCTATTTAATCGCACTTTATAAACACTTAAAAAACGTCTTACTAAGTACTTTTCAGCATACCCAGCGCGGTATGCTGCTTTACAAAGTACGCTTTTAAATAATCAATAAATAACCTAAGCTTTTTAGAGCCTGTAGCACCTGGCGGAAACACCCCGTAAAGCTCAATATCTTTAGTTTTGTAATCGTCTAATATGATCTCTAGTAGCCCAGCTTGCACCTTTGGCCAGGCATCATATAAGGGAATACGGCCAAGACCATGCCCTGCCTCTACAAATGCCGTGCGTGCTGCCGCATTATTTGTGCTTAAACCACCTTGCATTGTAATGTCGTGCTTTTTTCCATCTTTTTGAAGCGTTAAAGTTTTACTCCCCAGCTGATACACAACCCATTTATGCGCTTTTAACTCAGCTGGCGTTTTAGGTTTACCAAAATAGTTAAAGTAATCTGAAGAACCACAAATACAGGTACTCATTGTGGTCAGTTTTGTCGCTTGTAAGTTTGAGTCACTTAACGCAACACCTCGAATGGCAATATCAAAACCATTTTTTATTATATCTACTACGTCGTCGGTTAGCTGTAGGTCGATTTCAATTTTTGGATATTGGCGCTTAAACGTATTTATAGCGGGTACAATCAATTGCATACCCACATTAACGGGGCAACTCACTTTAAGTAAACCTTGCGGCTCGCTTTTTATATTCTCTATTTGTTGATTAGCGGCATTGGCTTGCTCTGTAATAACGCGACAACGTTCGTAGTACGCTATACCGGCCTCAGTAAGTGTCATTGTGCGAGTAGAGCGGTTTAAAAGTGTAACTTCAAGCTGGGTTTCTAATTTTTTTAAATGATAGCTTGCCACAGCGCGTGTTAAACCTAATTGCTTAGCAGCGGCTGTTAAACTTCCCTGCTCTACAATTTGTGCAAACACCACCATACTTTTTAATTGCTCGAATGACACTTTCATGGCTTTTCCGCCTAGTTAAAATTCAACCCATTCATTGTATCAATTATTAAACCAATAAAGTCAAATTTATCATCGTTGTTTAAAGTAATTTAAATGCATATAGTAATAATACGAGTTTGGTGAATACCAAATACTAATTAACTCAATTATCGAAGGAATATAGTTATGGCTAAAAAAATACTTATGGTACTTACTTCACATGCGGATCTTGGTAACACAGGTGAAAAAACCGGTTTTTGGGTTGAAGAATTTGCAGCACCTTACTATGCATTTGTCGATGCTGGCGCTGAAGTGACACTTGCATCTCCTGCTGGTGGCCAACCGCCAATTGACCCTACAAGCACACTTGCTGATTTTCAAACCGATGCAACTAAACGTTACGATGCAGACAGCGCAGCACAAGCGCTAATGGCCAACACACATGCACTAAGCGAAGTAAACTCAAGTGATTACGACGCAGTATTTTACCCAGGCGGCCACGGCCCATTATGGGATTTAGTAGATAACACCGATTCTGTATCACTAATTGAAAGTTTTGTTAAAGAAGAAAAACCAGTTGCTGGCGTTTGTCATGCAAGTGCTGTGTTTTTAAATGTTAAAGATGCAGACGGCAACGCATTGGTAGCAGGTAAAAAAGTAACTGGTTTCACCAACAGTGAAGAAGAAGCTGTACAACTGACCGACGTAGTTCCTTTTTTAGTGGAAGACGAGCTAATCAAAAAAGGTGGCGACTACCAAAAAACTGAAGATTGGGGTGTACTTGCCCTAGAAGACGGTTTGCTGATCACGGGTCAAAACCCTGCAAGCTCAGAGCTTGCTGCTAAAAAACTATTAACTAAATTGGGTTAATAGCATTTAAATACTAAAGGCCAACGCGGCCTTAATTAAGCACAGCATTTGAGCTGTGCTTTTTATTTGCTTTTCATTACCAAATACAATTCCTATACTGGCAACTGTTTAAGGTCAATTAGGGAAATTTATGACAACCAAGCCTACGTCTCTGTCATTACTAACAACGACTCGCTTTGCTATATTTAGCATTGTCGCTGCTTGCTTTGTACTTCAAGTTATTAATAGCCTTCCTGGTATAAACCTTAATGGTTTAGGTATTTACCCGCGCAGCATACAAGGATTAATAGGCATACTTTGCGCTCCCTTTTTACACGGTAGCTGGTGGCACTTTGCCAGTAACATGCTGCCTTTTGCGGTGCTCAGCTGGCTCATTTGTCAATACAGTGTTAAACGGTTCTACTCTGTATTTATTTTCACCGCACTTTTGGGCGGGTTATTAGTGTGGGCATTTGGCCGTAGTAGCCTTCATGTTGGTTTGAGCGGCGTAATATACGGGTTGTGGGGTTTTATTCTCTGCTATGGCGTGGTCAGGCGTTCGCTAAAATCAATCATAATCGCTATCGTTGTTGCCATACTTTATAGCGGATTTATTTGGGGCGTATTGCCGCAACGCTTTCATATTTCGTTTGAAAGCCACTTATTCGGAGCCCTAAGCGGGTTGTTTTTGGGTTATAAATTAGCAAAAGCAGATAGACAAAAAGGTTTGTAAAAAACTATTTTAAGTGAATCAATCTAACAGTGAGGTTATTTATGAGCGATACAAACGATTACACACCAGCCAAGGTGTGGACGTGGGAAAGTGAAAGTGGCGGTAAATTTGCCAGTATTAATAGACCCATAGCAGGGGCAACTCATGACAAAACCTTGCCTATTGGCGAGCATTCATTTCAACTGTACTCGCTGGCAACGCCTAATGGCCAAAAAGCCGCTATTATGTTTGAAGAACTTTTAGAGCTTGGCCTTAATGATGCACAATACGATGCTTATCTAATTAATATTGGCGAGGGAGATCAGTTTGGTTCTGACTTTGTTGATATTAATCCAAACTCAAAAATTCCTGCGTTACTCGATCACTCAACAACACCGCCAACTCGTGTATTTGAGTCGGGCTCTATTTTACAATATTTAGGTGAAAAGTTTGACGCACTTATACCCAAAAGCCTTGTAGCAAAAACCGAGTGCCGTAACTGGTTATTTTGGCAAATGGGATCAGCTCCCTATTTAGGTGGCGGTTTTGGCCACTTTTATAGCTATGCGCCAAGTAAAATGCAATACCCCATTGACCGCTTTACTATGGAAACCAAACGCCAACTCGATGTACTTAATCAGCATTTAAGCAGTAACGACTACATGGCAGGTGATGAATATTCTATTGCCGACATTGCTATTTGGCCTTGGTATGGCTCACTTGTTTTAGGCGACTTGTACGATGCTGCTGAGTTTTTAGACGTTGCCTCTTATACGCATGTTGTTAGATGGGCCAAACAAATCGCTGAGCGTCCAGCGGTTAAAAGAGGTCGTCGTGTTAATCGCACATGGGGGCCCGAGGAAGAGCAGTTAGCCGAACGACATAGCGCAGACGACTTTAAATAAAGTGCTACAACGCATCAAAAAAGCCAGCTTAAATGCTGGTTTTTTATGTCCGCTATAAATATGGCGCTACTAAAATGATCACATTACCCTGCCTGAAAGTAGAATATTTAAACATATAAACCTAGTATAAATTTACTTACCAAAAAGCAGTGAAAAGCCGTGGTCAAACTAACAAAAGAGCAAATTTATAAGCGCCTTAACAATGAAGAAGATGCTAAAGCTTGCAAAGAAATTGATGAGTCTGCATGTAAAGAGGTGCCCGGTAACTTCATTACTTTATTACTAAGCCAGCTGTTTAGTAAGTTTGCAGACGCACTACTCAATCCCAAAGTTACGCTTCCATGGTTAATGCATAGCTTAAACGTACCTGGCAGCTTTATAGCGTGGCTTGTGCCAATAAGGGAGTCTGGCTCTTTACTTCCGCAGTTGGCCATTGCCGATGTGATCCGCAAATTATCTGTTCGTAAATGGGTGTGGGTAATTGGCGCTATTGCGCAATCGATATGTATATTAGCCATGGTAGGCGTTGCTTTTGTATTAGAGGGAAAACAAGCAGGCTTCGCTATTTTAGGTTTGTTAATATTATTTAGTTTAGCACGAGGCTTTAATTCAGTAGCAGCAAAAGATGTACTGGGTAAAGTGATCCCCAAAAAACAGCGAGGCAATATTAGCGGCTTAGCGGCAAGTATTGCAGGTTTGGCAACCCTAACCTTTGGACTACTGATGTGGTTTTTTTCACAGCAGAAGGAACAAAACACGGTATTAATTGCCTTGGTATTGGGCGCAATAATGTGGATTGTGGCGGCCTTTTTTTATAGCCGCATAAATGAATACAAAGGGGCCACCGACGGTGGGAAAAACGGATTACTGCATGCATTTACAAAACTTAAACTCCTTTACCAAGATAAGCAATTTGCCCACTTTGTTGTCACACGTGCTTTTTTATTGTGCTCAGCTTTAAGCGCGCCATTTTATATTATTTTAGCGAGTCGCCAATCGTTTGAGTTTTCGTTACTTGCAACATTTATTGCTGTATCGGGGTTAGCCAGTTTAGTGTCCGCGCCAATTTGGGGGCGATTAAGCGACCTATCAAGCCAACGAGTTTTAGTGCTTAGTGCCATGCTTGTAACTCTTAATGGCTTAACGGTATTTGTTATTGCAACGTGGTTTAACCATTTATTGAGTGCTTGGTGGCTGCTGCCTACGCTTTACTTTTTACTCTCTGTTGCTCACCAAGGTGTTCGCCTTGGCCGCAAAACGTACTTAGTCGATATGGCACAAGGAAACAAGCGCACCGACTATGTTGCAGTAAGTAACACGGTTATTGGCGTGCTTTTACTCCTGTTAGGCAGCATTGGATTGCTTGAGAGCTTTTTATCTACCGCTGAACTTATTTTGCTCTACAGCCTGCTTGGGTTTTGTGGCGCCATTAGTGCATTATTTTTACCTAAAATAGAGTAACCCTAACCATACCAACTTGCACTAATACCTAAAACAGCTTACTTGATTAAACTGCACTGCGGAGAATAAACCTATCTTTAGCAAATATGTTCAGCGCTTAGGTTAATTAAGCTAACTAGCATAAACATTTTATTACAATTACTTACACCCTAACGTTAGTTTTTGCCGTAGGCTGAAAAGAGTCAAATATTCGCCTACTTAAAACTATACAAAGGGATTTACCATGTTAAAACCGTTTAGTGCATTACTTATATTGCTTGCACCTAGTACTTTATTAGCGCAAACCATGTCGATTAAAACCACTGAAGGGTTAGTAACAACCGACTCGACAACATTATTTGCTTTTAACAAAGAGCTTAAACAGCTAGAACGCATTGATTTACTATCAGCACAAAACTCTCAGCTCGCTCTGCCTGACAATGCAATTGGTTTTGACGTGGCAACACTTGCTAATACAAGCGATAAGCAAGCGCTTGTGGTAGCAAGTGACGGCATTTACAAAGCGGATAAAGAAAAACCTTCACTTTTATTTGCATATACATCTGTAATAAACCAGTTAGAAGTAACAGAGTTTGAAAAAATAAACTTTATCATTGATGCCAACAAAGATGGCCTGAGTGATATTTTGCTCCCAGACTTAAACCAAACAACCCTTTATATTCAAACTAGTAACGGCCAATTTACCCCTCATACTTTTGAAAAAAAGACGCAGTTTACTGGTGATTTTTCAAAAGATGGTCTCACCCTTGAGGTTGATATTAATAACCAACCTACAATTACAGATTTTAATCACGACGGCCTAAATGACTTAGTGTTTTTAAATAAACAAGGCGCCGATGTGCTTTACGCAAATACTAATGGTTACAACAAAGCCATGGTTGACGTTAATTTTAATATTGAGTTGGGTGAGCTTAGTAACGGTGAAAAACGCAAAATAAAGCAGCTTCTTGATATAAACAACGATGGCTATTTAGACTTTATTACCAAGCAATATAAACCAGTGGAAGGTATGGATTCGCTCGATATTGACATAGCGCATAACCTTTATTTAGGTAATAAAACAGGGTTTAGTCAAACACCTATTAAATTGTTAAATACCAGCGGCCCTAGTCAGCTTGTATTTGAAACAGACTTTAATAACGATGGCTTAATAGACCTGCAAACAATGGACTTAGACATTGGCCTTGGAACTATTGCCTCTATGGCTATGGGCGGTGGTAAAACTGACGTAGATGTAGAAATGAATATATATAAGCAACAAACCGATGGCTCATTTGCTAGTAAATCAAGTATAGAAATTGACCTTGAGATGGAAATAAATATGAGCAATGGCGATGCAACCCCACCCTTATACATAGGCGATATAAACGGGGATGACAAAACTGATGCGGTATATAAATACAGCAAAAAAACGCTCTATGTTTACTACGGCGAAGAGAACAATTTGCTAAGCAAAAAGCGTAAAAAAATAAAATTAACCCTACCTAAAAAAAGTAAAGATATTTTGTTAGTTGACATTAACCAAGACGGTAAAAAAGACTTTGTATTTAAATTTACCGAAGAAGATGGCACCAGTAAAATTAAAACCCGCTTAAACTAACCACCTACACAAAAAGCCCAGTATTACTGGGCTTTTTGTGTCAGCTTTTACACATATTTACGCTTTAATACTGAGTAACGAATCAGATTCAGACAAGCCAAACTTTTCTTGAACAGCCGATAGTATAGCGTCTTTATCTTCATCGTTTATTTGGCTTGAATACTGCTCGAGTAATTCATCAAGGTAACTTACTACATCTTCTGTATTAACTTGCTCTAGTGAATTTTGTGGCGGTGGAGGCGGTCTTTGCCCTTCAGGTCGGCCAGCATCACCAATACTTTTAGCATCAAATTCAAGCTCGCTCATCAATTCTGCCAGCTCTTTAGTCGGTGAAATACCCTGCTCTTCAAACGCAGCTTGAATGCTCTTTGCATCTTCAGAGGTTAAGTTTTCGGGATCAAATTGCGCTAGCGTTTCTTTTACAAAATCACTTTGTTCTGATGTTAGCGATACAGCTTGGCTTTTTTGCTGCGGCATAAAATTAGTAGCGTTATTGTTTATTGAATTGATCATGTTAGTTTCCTTTCAACGTTCACGACGAGGTGGTTTATGTTCACTTAATTCTTGCTCGCTGATTTCCCCATTACCGTCAGCATCAATTTCATCAAAAATAGTCTGTGCGTCACCGTGAGGTGGCTTTTTAGTATTAAATTCATCAAAACTAATTGCACCATTGCCATCGGTGTCGAGAGTTGAAAAGTCTGGCTTAGGCGGTTTGTTATTACTTCCTTTTGCAGCAATATTGGCCGAAAAAACAATGCTAAGTAATACAATCATTGCCGTTGATGTTAAATGCTTCATAGTAATAACCTTATATTTAGGGCGTGTTGATACCGTAAACTTACACCTTAAAAACGCAAAAAATGTGCAAACAATAAGGAAGTATTAAATGATTTAAAAAATTGATGTGTTCTAGGGCGTTCTGGTTGCTCAATTTACAATCAGCAGATAAGCTAACGCAAGCATGTGTAAATGCGCGTAATACTGCCCTTAATTCTCAAAGCTGATATACTGCTTGAGCATATAAAACAACTAATTACAGAGCACTTTCTTAAATAATGATTAATAACCAACTCCACTTAGCAGGCAAGCTGTGAAAACACCAAAACGCTTACACCCCCTTATCGATGACGGTTTAATTGATGAAGTACTTAGCCGACTAATGAGCGGTAAAGAAGCCGATGTATTTGTAGTTCGCTGTGGTGAACACATTCGGTGTGCAAAGGTTTATAAAGATGCTGTTAAACGCAGTTTTAAAAAAGCCGCACAATACCAAGAAGGCCGAAAAGTTCGCGGTGGTCGCCAAGCTCGCGCAATGGGAAAACGCTCAAGTTACGGGCGCCAGTTAGAAGAAGAAATTTGGCAAAATGCTGAGGTTGATGCTCTTTCTCGTTTAGCTAGAGCCGGTGTGCGTGTACCCGATACATACTTTTGTGTTGATGGTGTTTTACTTATGGAGCTTGTGTCTGACAGCGAAGGCGATGTTGCGCCGCAGCTAGGCCATGTAAGTATGAGTAAAGAGGAAGCTATAAAACAACATACACTGATGATGCATTACATTATGCTTATGCTGTGCGCGGGTATTATTCATGGAGACTTATCAGAGTTTAACGTGCTTGTTGACGATAAAGGCCCTGTGATTATTGATTTACCGCAAGCTGTAAATGCGTCTGCTAACAATAGCGCTGAAGCCATGTTTGCTCGTGACGTAAACAACATGCGTCGTTACTATAGTGAGTTTGCACCTGAGTTGTTAAATACCCAATACGCTAAAGAAATGTGGGCGCTATTTGAAGAGGCAAAACTTACACCTAATTCTATACTCACCGGTGAATTTGAAGATGACAGCGAAGAAGCTGACGTTGATTCAGTACTAGACGAGATACAAGCTGCAGCCGATGAAGAGCAAGAGCGACTAGCGCGCATTAACTTTTCAGACGAAGAATAAAACGCCAACGTTTTTGTTAATCGCTTTGCTCCCTTATTGCGGGTGTACAAAGCGATAACCTACCCCATAAACAGATTGAATCACACTCTCTGTTTTAGTTAATTCATCCAGCTTTTTACGCAATTTTTTTATGTGGCTGTCAATCGTTCTATGACTCACAATACGCTGATCGGTGTACATGGTATCCATTAAGCTATCTCGTGAATAAATTCTACTTGGGTTATTAAACAAAGGTTTAAACAACTGAAACTCAAAGTTAGTTAGCTCAATGTCGTTATCTTGGTATTTTACTTTATAGGTGGTTTCATCTAATTGCATTACCGATGTTTGTACTGCTGAAACGTTGAGACGCCTTAAAATAGCTTTTACCCGCGCAACCAACTCTGCGTAACTAAACGGCTTACAAATATAATCATCTGCGCCTAACTCAAGCCCTAGCAAGCGATCTATCTCTTCTACTTTGGCCGATACCATAATAATAGGCACATTAGAAAAACGCCTAATCGCTTTACATAATTCGATTCCGCTTTGACCTGGTAACATTACGTCTAGCAAAATAAGGTTTGGCCTATTAATTTCAAGCCATGGAAGTACGTCATTCCCATGGTGTATTTGATGAGTATTAAAATGATGATTCATTAAAAAATCACTCATTAAATTAGACAACTTTTCTTCATCTTCAACTATTAAAATGTGTTCACTCATTGGCACCTCTATTCGTAACGTAAATTCAAACCACTTAATAAAGTAGGCAATTTAAAGGTTAGGTTTAAACATTGTTAAATGGTTGGCAGGCGTATAATAATAGCTAAACCACCTAGGTCCGCTTTTTCTGCGACTATCTCACCATTATGACCTTCAACTATATGTTTACAGATTGATAAACCAAGGCCTGAGCCACCTTCTTGGCGGTTACGCGCACCATCAACTCGATACAGGTATTCAAACAAATGCGCTAAATGTGAAGACTCTACCCCAACTCCATTATCCTCAATACTCAGCTCAATAAATGACTGCCCTTTTTTACTTATGTTTTTAGCAGTTATTGAAATAGTCGTGCACTGAGCATAATGAACTGCATTCATTAAAATATTATCAAACAACTGCAGTAGCCGTGTTTTATCAGCCTCAACATTGGCGTATTGAGCACTATTTAATAGATAAAGTTTGATTGTATGCTGCTCAAATATAACCTGATATTTTTGCTCGATTGTATTTAACAGTATTGTTAAATCGGTTGGCTGCATGGTGTAGTGCATCCCCCCCAATTCGGCACTATTTAGCATATGTAAATCATCTATTAAGCGCTTTAAATGCATCGCCTCATCATTAGCTGAACTAATATTTTTGGCGTTAGGCTCACGTACGCCAAGTAACATTGCTTCAAGTTCACCCAGCAAAATACTCATTGGTGTTCTTAATTCGTGAGAAATATTAGCTAACCAGCGTTTACGTACTTGCTCATCTTTAGCTAGTGTAAAGGCCAGTGTATTAAAATCTTCACTTAATTGGCCTAATTCGTCTTTTCTATCAAGAGTCAGCTTAGTAGTGAAGTGACCTTGCGTAAGCTGATGCATCCCGGTTGCTATTTTTTTTACCGGGCTTACTAAATGCCGTGATAGTAAAAAAGTTAATAGCAACGTAAATAAAGCAGCAGCTATAGCAATAAACCATAAGTAGTCTGTTTGCTGTTCTAAAAAATCAAGCTCGTAGCCATCAACCAAATTATCTCTTTTTGAAACAGCTAAATAACCAATGACTATATTGTTAACAGTAATTGGCGTATTGATATAGGTGAGTTCATCGAGATAACGCCCTCTTATCGGTTGCTTATTTTTATCAAGTAACGCGTAATGAGCAATATCGTTTGGTCTGGGAGGGCCTTTCATATCAAAGCGACCGCGTTCAGGTGGTGGAGGCCTCATTGACCGGCCTCTAGGACTTGGGCGCTCTGCAAATTCAGAAAATTGGCTGCTTTGTAACTCGGCTTCAACAAGGCGTCTAAAACTTTTATTGTCACGGATGACTTCGTCCCACGAGGCACTGCTTTCATATTGCTTTGCGAGCTTTGCTACAAGCGGCTCAAGTGCTTTTATTTCTTTTGCATTCACATAATCAATAACACCTTGTCCTATGCTCCATTGTATAAGCACCACCAGCCCCGCAATAATGCTAAAGGTAAAGCTAAACAAAATTAAAAAAAGTTTATTGTGAATTTTCATGGGGAAGCGTTCACCTTAAAATTAAACCGCCACTTATAACTTGGCCATATTTAAATAAGTTTAACAACTAAACGTGCAAACAATGTGCACCTACTTAAAAAAGTTGTACAAAAAAGGCGACCTAAGTCGCCTTTGTATTGTTTAGTTTTTTAAATGTTTATCAAAAAAATCTAAAAAAGCCTGCAGCGTTTTAACGCGATGTGCCTGATGCGATAAATAATGATCGCCATCGTCTAACTCAATATAAGTAACGTCTTTATTTTCATCGTCTAATTCATCTTCCATTTCCCGGCTATGGTAAACAGGTACTACACTGTCATCGCTGCCATGAACTAATAATATAGGTCGGTTAATCTGCTTTGCATACGTTACAGGAGAGTTAGCTTCTAGCATATCGTCGTCTGTACCAAACTGCTTTCTGACTATTTCTTTATTGGTAAAGTAACGCGCTTTAAAAACAAGGTGTTCTAAATCACTTACGCCTGCAAAACTGGCAGCACATTTAAATGTTTCAGGGTGCTTAACAACCGCCATTAACGCTGCATAACCACCATAACTTGCGCCACCAATACAAATTTTTTCAGGTTGTGCAATACCTTGTTCAATAAGCCAATTGGCGCCATCTTGTAAATCGTCTTGCATGGCTAAACCAAAACCCTGAATAGATTGCATTAAAAACTCATAACCATATCCGCTTGAGCCTCTAAAGTTTGGCTGTAATACAGCGTAACCATGATAAGCCAATAATGCAGTCCAATAATCAAAGTTAGCGTAATCTCGCGCCATTGGACCACCATGCGGAAATATTATAGTGGGTAATTTATCGCCCTTTTTATACCCTACAGGCAACGTTAAATAACCTTCAATGGTTAATCCATCTCGCGCTTTATAACTAATGCGTTCTTTACCGCCGTATACTGTTTCATCAATTTGCGGATAGGCATCGGCAATGGCGCTGACCTGATTTTTTGTTCTGTCTCCTAATAAATAACTACCTGACGACTTTGCTGAACTAACGTAAAGTATGTATTTTTGTTGATCTTTAGTGGTGCTTAAAATATCAATATCGTAGTCGTCTTTAGGAAGCGATACTCTTAAAGAACGGTGAAGTCTATCTAAATCTGCATCCCAGTAGTTTACCCCGTCCTCTATGTGAGAATCAGTAAACCCTGCAACCTCACCTGTTTTGCTAGAATAAAAAATAGAACCATCAAAGTCGTATTTATCATTGCTGTAAATTAACTCGCGCTCTTTGGTAGTTAGGTTAAGTCTGAACAATGCATCTCGCCCGTTGTGCAAAGCCGAGATATATAAAAGATTAGGGTTTTTATCAAACCCTAATATAGAAATACTTTGCTCACTAAATACTTCGTAATCAAATAACGTGTCCCAGTCTCCGGTCTCAGCATTAAGTAATTCATAAGTAAATTGTGTTTCGTCCATTTTTTTAGCTATACGAACATTACCTTGCCTGTCGGCAAACCAATCTGTTACGTTATTGCGCTGTCTTTGTACTTTACTTTTGCGCAATGTATTAAGATCTAGCTCGTATACAGCAGGGTTATTTGGCACTGTAAAATCACCCTGTACCAAAATTTTATCTTCTTGATCTGGTAGAAAGCTCACTATACGGTCTGCAAATTGAGGCTGACGCTCATCTCGAGAAGGGACAGCTCTAAACGCTAATTTAATCCCATCTTTATTTGTGAGATTGTACGAGTACAAAAGTGTAGATGTATATTTAGCCCCGCCAAATTGGTACTTAATAAACCTAGCACCCAGCAAAATAACGTTATCATTAGCCCAGCTATACCAATCAAAAAATACAGTGCGGTTGTCTGCATTTAAAATTGCTTTTGTATCTCCTGTTTTGAGATTTTTAACCATTAACACTAAGGTGCCTTTGTGGTTTCGAACAAAGGAAAGGTTCTCACCATTGGGAGATAGTTTAATTTGGCTAAAGTCTTTTAAGCCCGCAAAGGCTTCTATCGGCAATTTTTTATCTTGTTCGGCGTGAGTATTAAAGCTAATAAGCGTGATCAATGCAGCAGCAATAAGTTTACGCATCAAAAGTCCTTTTATTTTTATGTTTTTAAATCAGGTCCGTATTCTATAACTGAGGGCGCTTAAGAACAAATTTATCTTTTGTCGTACTAAAGTAATCGCCACCCATTTTCCCTACAGCCTCTAACCGAGCAGGATCAATATAACCGTTTACTAATATTTCATCATCAACACATATACCAACAATATCCAATAACATCATTTTTCCGCCACCGGCTTTTTCTGAAACCGTAATTACATCACGCAAGGTACATTCATAGCGTACTTTAGAAGCCTCGACACTTGGCGGGCTCACTAATAAGCTTGGCGCCTGTTGTATATTTGCTTCATCAAACTCGCTTACGTTATTGGGGTAATTGGCACAGCTTTGGTTCATTTGTTCAACTAAGCTATGGCTAACAATATTGACCACGCACTCTTTAGTCGCCAGTAAATTAGTTAACGTGTCTTTGTTAGCGTGATCATGCGGATTTACCTGAGTTACACTTAATACAGGGGGATTACAGCTTGCTACGGTAAAAAATGAGTACGGGGCAATGTTCGCAATCCCTTTTTCGCTTAACGTGCTGATCCATGCAATGGGGCGCGGGCTTATACCGCCCACTAAATATGAATATACATTGTGATCAGCATTACTAGTTAAATCTAAAAACATATTTTTCCTTATTCTTATTAAAACTAAATCGCAATTTAAAACCTTTACGTACTAACAACTTAAACTTTTTTATTTTAGTGCGTTTTTTGTAGCAAACAGTACCCGTTAATAAAAATACAAACGCAATAAAACACCAAATAACGTGAACATTAATATACTAATTTAAGCTAAGAGTCGTAAATTAAATGCGTAAAAAAATAAATATAGTGTGGTTTAAACGCGATTTACGCTTAAGCGATCATCAGCCATTAAAAAGTGCGTTTGATACTGGCCTACCTACCTTACTAATTTACAACTTTGAACCACTTCTGCTGGAGGATGCTCATTATAATGAACGACACTGGCGCTTTGTGTACCAGTCTATTGTTGATTTAAACTCTCAATTAGCGCGCTTTAATGCAAAGGTGTATATATTCAATGAAAACATGCAAACTCTGCTTCAAAAGCTTAATGAGCAGTTTGAAATATCACATATTTTTAGCCACCAAGAAATAGGGCTAAATAATACCTTTGAACGCGATTTAGCAATTAAAGCTTGGTGCCACCATAACCATATTAACTGGCAAGAATCGCCAACAGGCGCTGTTATTCGTGGTAAAAAAAACCGTGACAATTGGAACGAACGCTGGCAAAAAACAATGCAGGCTCCGCTTGCTATACCCAATTGGAAGAATGTTAATACCGTCAAACTTAAAAATTATAACAATCCAGAATTACCTGAAACTTACACTCAAGATGATGACAATTTTCAGCAGGGCGGCCCGCTTCATGCAAGAGAAGTTATGCAAAGTTTTTTTACCCAACGCGGTAAAGGCTACCAAAAAGGAATATCTAGCCCTAGCTTAAGCCGCACCCATTGCTCTAGACTATCGCCATATTTAGCATGGGGAAATATAAGCCTTAGGCAAGTTTATCAAACTGCGATTGACGCTTATCATTCAAACCATCCCGACAAAAAAGGTTGGAAGCGCCCGCTTGCTGCTTTTGTATCTCGTTTGCATTGGCATTGCCACTTTATGCAAAAATTTGAAAGCGAATGCACTATGGAGTTTAAAGCATTAAACCCGGGCTATCATTCATTTCCGTATCGTACCGATAAACATGTAAAGCGTGATATTGAGCGCTGGGCGCAGGGGCAAACAGGCGTGCCTATGATAGATGCATGCATGCGCTGTTTAAAGGCCACCGGTTATATTAACTTTAGAATGCGCGCTATGTTGGTGAGCTTTGTAACACACCATTTAAATATAAGCTGGCAGCAAGCAAGCTTTCCATTAGCTAATTATTTTTTAGACTTTGAACCAGGTATTCATTATCCGCAAATTCAAATGCAGGCATCGGTTACGGGTATTAATACCATTCGCCATTACAACCCGATAAAGCAATCTGAAGATCAGGACCCAACAGGCGCCTTTATAAAAAAGTGGTGCCCTGAACTTGAAAAGCTCCCTATTGAATATTTACACGAGCCGTGGGAGCAAACACCAATGGAAGCGCTTTTTAACGATTTTAAACTGGGTGAAGATTACCCCGAGCCTATGCTTGATTTAACACTCGCCTCAAAAGACGCCCGCGAGCGATTATGGCAATACCGAGATCGTCCTGAAGTTAAACGTGCCATAGGAAAAATACTTAGAAAGCATGTTGCAATCACACCAAACACAAGCAAAGTAAAAAATAAAAACACCGCTAAACATAACACTACGGTTAAGTAATTATGGCGCATAAAAAACTAAACCTACCGCAAAAAATTTGCCCTATCTGTAATAAACCGTTTGCGTGGCGTAAAAAATGGCAACGAGATTGGGACAATGTCATTTATTGCTCAGAGCGGTGTAAACGAAATAAAAAGTGATTGCAATTTACTGGCGTCTATTTTGCAACATCATCTGAAATTAATGTTTTTTCGGTTTTATTTAAGCTTTTTGTAAATAACGCTTACCTAATCTGAAAAACTTACATTTAAACAAGGAGAAGATGATGACGATTAAAAAAACGGCAAACTCAACCTGGTCTGGCGATATTAAAACAGGCAAAGGCAGTATTTCAACGCAAAGTGGTGCACTTGATAAACAGCCGTACGGCTTTAATACCCGTTTTGAAGATGAGCCAGGCTCAAACCCTGAGGAGCTAGTAGGTGCCGCACACAGTGCCTGTTTTAGCATGGCGCTGTCGCTTGCATTAGGTGATGCTGGTTTTACAGCAGATAAAATTGATACCAAAGCAACGGTAAGCCTTGATGAAGTAGACGATGGCTTTGCAGTGACGCATATAGCACTTGAAGTAAAAGCACGTATTAGTGACATAGCTAATGAGCAGTTTCAGGCCTTATGTGAGCAAACTAAAAAAGGCTGCCCTATCTCAAAGCTGCTTAATACCGAAATGTCGCTTAATGCAACACTCGATAGCGCCTCATAACCGACTCATAGTTATTTTCAATAATATGCAACTTAAGCCAAGTAAGTTTTTCACTTGGCTTTGCATTCATTAGCCAACCCTTTTTGAGTTGTTTAAATCTAGTAAATCGTTAAGTAATGCAATCCCCATACCCAACGCAGGCCATATTACCCATAAATAATTTGGCGAGGTAATTAAATTAATGACTGTTAACAATGCTAATACAGCTAAATAACGCTTTAGATTTTCAAAAAATGTTGATGTATTCATATTTACTCTCCTCTTTGTGTATAGGGTTATTTTTAAGCATAAACAAAACAAATACAGCTGTTAAAAGTCACTCAATATTATGACAAGTGTCATTAATTAGGGCTTACTTATTAGTTACTTATTACTAGTTAAAGTATAAAAACCCATACTTTAACTTGTTTGTGTTAAGATCCATCTTAAACTAACCTTAAATACTTATATTAAAAAGGCCGAACTAAATGAATGAAAAATCAACAAATTGCACAAAAGTTACCTGCAGTAACTGTGAAGATGCAAACACACTTGAGTTTGATTTTTCAATGGCGTTTCAACCGATCATAAATTGCCAAAGCAACAATATTTTTGGCTACGAGGCATTAGTAAGAGGACTAAACGGCGAATCTGCTTATTCTATTATTTCTAAGGTAAACGAAAGTAACCGCTATGCGTTTGACCAGCTTTGCCGTATTAAAGCAATTGAACTTGCAGCCAAACTAGGCATTACCTCAATGCTAAGCATTAACTTTTTACCCAACGCTATTTATAAGCCTGAGCGCTGTATACGTACTACATTAGAGGCGGCTAAAAAGTATAATTTTCCTATTAAAAACATCATGTTTGAATTTACCGAGGTAGAAAAAGTAGAAGATACTGCACATATAAAGCGTGTAGTTGATTATTATCAATCATTAGGCTTTAAAACCGCCACAGACGACTTTGGTGCAGGTTACTCTGGCTTAAATCTACTTGCTGACTTTCAAACAGATATCATTAAGCTAGATATGGCACTTATACGAGATATAAACAGCGATAAAAAACGCCAATTGATAGTAACCCACTGCCTAAATATGTTTAAAGATTTAAATATTACAGCACTGGCTGAAGGTATAGAAACAGTAGAAGAATACGTGTGGCTTAAACACGCGGGGGTTGAATTAATGCAGGGCTACTTATTTGCAAAGCCTGGCTTTGAGTGCTTACCCAATGTGAACCTTGATTTGTAAAGTAGAGAATAATCGCACACCTTAAATTTATACAAAGCTTGATTAATGCCGCTCATTGTAAAGCGGCATTAATCTATTAAGTCTAACCTACTGCTTACCTGACCATGCCTGCACTAATTGGGTTAATTGCTGTTTTATATCATTACTAGCAATTGCCTGACTTAGGGTTTCAGTTAACACTTTAATTTCGTCCTGATTACTATTTTGTGCAATAACCTCACCTAACTGCTGCCCAAACATCGTAATTGTTTGATTAACATTGTTAGCATTGAGTGTTTTATTGAGTTCGCTTAAATGAGAATGTGCGCTACTTTTCTCAATGACACTAACTAGCTCTGCAACACTGCTTTTATCTGGCGCTTGGTGTAATAAGCTTTGAAGTGTTTCATTAAGTACATTAAAGCCCTGAGAGCTATCTAAATTGGCCAAACCTTCGCCAACCGTGCCAATTGATGCATTGTAATCATAACTTAAATTACTTTTACTGAGCTTACTTGCAATGCCCTCTAACGCCTCATGCAAATATCCCATTTGCTCAACCGCCATCATTACTGGGCTACCAGCACCATCAAGTTTATTTAATCTAACAAAGTCACCTTTAATTTGCTCATAGCGCGCTTGTTCTTGCGCTGTAGCAGTACCACGCAGTTCACCTAACTTAAGTAGATTCTCTTCAGAGCCTTTACTGAGTGTTTGAGCCTCACCTCGGTAATGATCGCAAATTAAATTCTCGAGCTCTTCGTCATTCATAGCTGCAACAACTTTTTCAGCCATTTTATTCATATTACGGTAGCTACCTTGTAGCTTGAACGGCGGCTCTGTACGGTAGTTGTTGTCTTGCGCAGCTGAAGCAATATATTGCGCATTTACTTTTAATACGGTGTCTCTAATAGTGATCAGTTTATTAATTACCGCTTTAATTTCGTTGGCCTCAGCTTGTGAGTAACCATACTCAAGCTCGTTAAGAGGTATATCTTCACCTTGGCAAATACGCACAAATTTGTATAAATCGTCCATATTTCTGTTTGCCAGCGGTGCAAGCACGGAGTTAGATGTAAGGGCATTTTCTATAAAGCTCATTGCAAACTCTTGCTCGCACCCTGCTAACGTATCACCTAAGTTATAAATATCGGCCCTGTTAGCAAGCATATCCGGTATTTTAAAGCTCTCACCCGATTCGGTATAGGGGTTACCCGCCATAACCACAGCAAACTTTTTACCACGTAAATCATACGTTTTACTTTTGCCATTCCACACGCCATCAATTCGGCGCGAGCCATCACATAGCGAAATAAACTTTTGTAAAAATTCAGGGTTTGTATGCTGAATATCATCTAAATAAAGCATTACGTTATTGCCCATTTCAAAGCTTTGATTGATTTTAGCAATCTCTTTTTCGGCAGTTGCGTTAATGGCTTGAGATGGGTCAAGTGATACTTGGTCGTGCCCTATTGACGGGCAATTTACTTTTACAAATGTTAAGCCTAGGCGATTAGCCACGTATTCAACTAACGTAGTTTTACCATAACCAGGCGGCGATATAAGTAATAGCATCCCCATTAAATCGGTGCGTTTGTTTTTACCCGCTGAGCCAATTTGTTTTGCTAAGTTATCGCCAATAATTGGAAAGTACACTTTATTAATAAGCTGGTTTCGCACAAATGAACTCAAAGGCCGCGCTTTAAATTCATCTAATTGTAAGCGCTCTTTTTGCTCAGCTAAAATTTCACTGCGTAGAGAATGGTATTGCTCAAAGGCAGGGACTTGTTCAGTAATATACTCTCGCGTGCGTGCATAAAACGACGCATAATCAACTTGAAGTGTTTGCTCACTTATTTGCTTATGCTGCCCCATTAATCCACTAACAGTGTAATCGGCATTTACATCTAAAACGCTGTATTTGAAAGAAGTAGAGGCTGTTAAATGAAGGTAATTCGCAGCTTCAGCTTGAACTTCAGCGCTAATATTACTGTGTTGTAAACAATAGGCATTTAGCCAACTTAAATAAAGTAGACCGCGCTCATCTGTGCTATTAAGTGTGGTATTAGCTTGGGTTAGCTCTTTGCTAAACCCCTTACTATTTGCATCACTATTAAACTGCTCGGCGAGGTTTTTAGCTTGCTGAGATACTATAAACAGAGGCTCATCTGCACTTTTTTGCTGCGCCAATTGCTTAATTAAATATGCTGCGCTGAGCTCACTTGATAAATTACTAAAGTGCACAAGCATACGAGGTATCGTATTTAAAAACTCGCTGATATATTCACTCAGTTGAGATGTTAAAGCGCTAATAAAGTTAATTGCACCAAAGTGCGTTTCCATCAACAATGCATTTTTTGCTTGGTGATAAAAAGTTGCTAACTGCTCTGCTGACAATTGCGCGCTGTAAAGCTGCGCAACTACCCTACAACTCACTGGGTAAATGAGTAAATCAAGGGTGCTTTTTTGATTAAGTAACGACTCTATTATTGCGCTAGCGTCATGATCGTGTATGCCCTTTTCGTAACCTTCTTGGTAACGAGGCTCAGCAAATTTTTGCACTACATTTAAAAGCGTACCGTTGTCTTTAGCTTGCTGTAATTGTACAAATGTAAGTGCATGCTCACTATTCTCACATGCCAATAAAATTTGCGCAGCTAAATATTCACCTCGATAAATAGTGCTGTTTTCAGACACGAGCGCTTGCTGCCACAAGTGGCGACTTTGCGCTAATGTTTCAACACTTTTTGCGTCGGTAATCGGCTCAAAATAATCGGTCCCTGTTAAATGCAGCATTAGCTGCTCATCGCGAGGCAGTAAGGTTAAATCAAGTAATTGCTTATTAACACTAAATGCGTGCTTACCTATACTTATCGTATTACCGCCATCGGTAAATATATCTTGTTTGTCACGTAATGAGCGAATGCCCTGATCTTTGCTTGCTTTTAGTTTTGACTGAATATCATCGGCACGTATTTCGTCGCCAATATCTTTTAACTCTTGTGTAAGTGCACGTAACTTACTGATCATCGGATCAGCTGCAAAGTAGGTGTTTAACGCATCTAACTCAGTGAAGCTTTGCGAACGTCGATTAACACCTTGTAAAATACGCTCTGCGGCATTTGCTAAATTAAGCGCACGTCGCTGACGCGCATCAATTAAGCTTTGCTTATGTGCTTCAAAGCTTTCGTAAACGTCGTCTCGCTTGGCTATTATTTCGCTGAGGTATTCATCAAAATCGCTAAATTGCGACTCGAGCTCTTCTAGCTGTATTAGCAAACGCGATAATTGATCGTCACACGCCTCAGGGGTTTTTGCATTATTTAATGCATTAGTAATACTTTGTGAAAATAGTTTAAAACGAGCGGCAAACTCAGCTTTAGCCTCAACACTGCCTAAGCTTTTTTGACGTATTTCTATGCCTGCTTTTGCCCTATTAACTAACGCATATACACCGCTAATATCTTCTAAAATTTGAGTGCGAATACGGCTATCGTCTATGTCTAAATCAAGCATTGTGTGGTTAAGCAAATCAAGCTCTACACTTTGTTTATCAAGCTCGGCAACATAGGTTTTAAGTTCGGTTACGCTTTCACTCTTAGCGCTTAGCTCTTCGAGTTCTTTTAATTTTTTATGATACGGCTCAAGTGCTGTTGATTGCTGTAAAAAAGCAGCAGTAGCTTGGCTTACACCGCTCAAATGCTCATCTACATCAGCTTGTAACTGGTTAAGCGCATCGGTGTCTATGTACTTAATATCTTCAAGGCTGATTATTTGCCCTTTTAGTTCTTTTAACGCGTCTATTGCCGTAACAAATTCAGACACTGCTTTAAAGCTATCGGGGCGAACCTCTCGTGTTACTTCTGTGTACTGTTTAGTTATATCTGCAAGTGCTTGCTTAGCTTTGTTCTGTATTTCAGTTACTTTTTCAAACTCATCAAGTACTTGTTCTGCTGTCTCAAAAATACTGTGCAAGCTTTGCGCTATGTCAGCAAACTCATTTTCATTAAGCCAATGATAGCGATCAAATATATTTCGACTCAGCGATATCATATCTTCGTAGTGAAACAAACTTGGGCTTTGCTCGTTAATCGCTTTGCATACACTATATAAATCTGAAATACCGCGTACTAAATCGGGGTTACCAATTTTTCCAAAAAAACTCGTTAAAGCAGGTGCATTGGCGGCAAACTCAGCTGATACAAATGGGCTTTGCCATATTTGGATCGGGTGTACGCGTTCAGCTTGTTCGTTATCGGCTTTGAAGGTTAACGCTATGCCATCGTTGTAAATACCATAACCGTGACAGTAAATTGGGTTTTGTAAGTTTTTATCAATAATATTGTAAGCAAATAAAGCATAGCGTCCTTCGCTTGGCTCATAAAATACATACAATACATCTTCTCCATTGGGCGATTTAACTTGGCGATGAAATTCTAAATCATCAATTTGTTCTTCAAATGAGCGAGCTTGTCCCGACTGCAAATAGTAACCACCGGGGAAAATAATACCGTGGTCTTCGGGCAGCGTAACACATGCGCTACCAATGGCATCTTGACGCGTAACCTGCAAAGTGCGGCTGTTAAAAATAAAATAGCGCCACTGCTTTTCTCGGTATGGCAAAATTTTAAGTAAAATCAAGTCACCCACTTGCGCGTATTCAACCTCGCTATCAGCAAGCGATTGGTTTTTATCTTCAACAGGTTCTTGATGAATGCCTTCGCCGGTTTCGGTGCTGTTTTCTATTTTTATGGTGAGTGTGCCACCAATGGTTTCAACAAATACGGTATCGGCAATATTTATATGACCGTGACGCCCTTCAACATGATCACTGCGGTCTGTTTGTTGCCATTCAAAATCATAATCGTGTGCGTGCTTTATATCGCGTTCACCGCGATTATCAATATAATGAATAGTGTTATCTGAGTGTATCTCCCATCTAAACACTCGCACGTCAGAGAGCTTTTCACCAATCTGAAACAACGCAAATAACTTGCCGTTTTGCTGATATAGGTGCTGCAACTTAGTTTGCTTGTAGTAAGTATAAAGCTCTTCAAAATCGCGAATAAAACGAGTATCGGTTAAAAATAAGGTTTTTTCTGGGTAGAGTTCAATCTCAAAGTGGTCCTCTTGCTGAACCAATTTGTGCACACTAAATACATCATCAATTGAGGTTTCTTTTTTCAGACCCAAAAACACGTTGTAAGCAAAAATAACCTTGTCGCCTACAATCACAATATCGCGAGGCGTACAGTTTTGCTCAGTTCGCGCACGCACGCGCCCTTTAACCTGAAGCTCTGTACTACCAAACTCGTTAATGCGTGAGGCATTAACTTTATCTGTTTGCGTTTTTAGTGTTACGCCAAAATTATTTAAACGACGCTTGATTAAATCGTACGATCCCTGCTCTAAAGCATGTTGTGTTGAGTCCGTCATTAAACCTTTCCTGCAGTATTACTTTTGTATGTGTGATCAAAAAAGCCGTAAATAAATTACGGCTATAGATTGAGAGGGAGTTAGTCTTGCGGGTCGAGTTTTATTTTCTCGTCAAGGCCGCTGCCCATATTGCTCCCTAGCATACTTAGTAATTGGCTTTTTTCAGCCGCTGTGGTGTTACTCAATTGCTTTAATAATTTACTCATATTAAGGTTTTTCATAGTTTCAGCTGAGCCGTTAGCGCCCGCTAATACTCCTTTCAAATCCTCAATTAAATTGCGATCCCCATTTAAGTGATCTTTAAATACAGTTTGTACTGTTTTGCTTTCATCTACTAAACCATCTATTGATTTACCTAAGCTTATAGCACTCATAAACTGGTTAAAGAACTGGCCATCGCCACCCATAATATTAATATCGGCATCGCCTAGCGCTTTGCTCATCACTTGAGCTTGATGCTCTGCTATGTCTTTACCTGCCTCAATTTTAGCCAGCACTAGCTCTTTTTGCTGGTTTAGTTGTAGTGTAAAGCTTTCGTAATCACGGGCATCTTGATCCATCGCATTAAGCGCTTGTAGTTTTTCTTCAAGACCTTTGGCCTCAGCAAGCATTTTACGCTCAAGGTTAATGGCTTCAACTTCACCTTGCTTCTCATTCGCATCAGCCATGGCTGTTTGTACTTGCGCTTGAGATAGCCCTATTTCACGGTTACCTTGTGCTTCTGCTTCTAATTTTTGACGAAGTACCTTGGCGTCTACTTCACCCTGCATTGCGTTTGCTTGTGCTTTAGCTGTTATAACGTCAGCTTCAGCTAAGCCCTGCGCTGCGGTTTCAACTTGTTGTGCTTGAGCAAGTATCTTTTTAGACTCTGCTTGCTGGTTAGCAATGCGCAGTTCTGCATTGGCCATTGTTTCAAGTTCACGAGCTTTAAATTCAGCGGCTTGATCTTGCGCTTTTGCAGCTTCAATATCTTTAACTAGTGCTTCTTCTGCCTCCGCTTTTGCACGGATAATAATGGCGTCTTTTTCACGCTCTGCACCGGCTATAACCTGTACATCTTTAATACGCTCTTGCTCTTCAGCTACCGATTTTTCTACTATTACGCGATCGCGCACTACATCAGCAATTTCTTTGCGTTCTACTTCAAGTGCTTTTTCTTTGTTAATACGTAAAATTTCAGTTTCTCTTTCTCGTTCAATCACTTCTATTTCACGAGAGCGTAAAACTTTCTCTTCCTCAATACCCAGTACTCGCAGTCGGTTTTGCTCTGCAATATCAAGTTCACGCTGCTTATTTTGCTCGCTAATTCCAATTGATTCTTCAGATTGAATACGCGCCTGCTCTGATTTTAAACGCTCTTCGTGGCGTACTTTTTCAGCTTCGGCGTGTTCACGCGCTTTAACGGTTTCAATTTCACGAACTTGACGCGACATTGCATCTTGCTTTTGGCGTTCTATTTCAAGTGATTTCTCAGTGGCTTCTTGGTTTTGTATTTCTACTTTTGCGCGCTCATCACATTTTAACTGATTGGTTAATACATTTTGCGCTGCCGTCATTTCGGTAATACGACGAATACCTTCTGCATCAAGAATATTTTGTGAATCAAGCTTTTCAATCGACGTTTGCTCTAGGTAATCAATGGCAACATCTTCAAGTGTATAGCCAGATAAGTCCTGCCCTATCACTTCTTTAATGTTGTCTCTAAATTCGTTTCGGTGAGTAAATAACTCAACAAAATCCATTCGCTTACCAACCGTTTTAAGTGCCTCTGAAAACTTAGCTTCAAATAATTCTTGCAGCGTTTCATGCTCTGATGCACGTGCACAACCTACTTGCTTTGCTACACGTAAAATATCGTCTTTGTTTTCATTAACACGAATATAAAACGTAATGGCGATATCGGCACGTATATTGTCTCTACAAATCAAGCCGCCTTTGTCTTTACGTTCAAGTACCATGCGCTTTGTTGAAATATCCATCACTTCCATTTTATGGATAACAGGGTAAACAATGCCACCGGTAGTGGTAACGTCTGGCTCACTTTTCATTTTATTTATAATGAGAGCTTGGCCTTGTTCCACTTTGCGATAAAACTTGCCAACAATTAACAAAATAGCAAAAATGACCGCTATCGCTATACCTACAAACGTTAATATAGGTAGTAAGTTATCTAAAAATTCCATGTTATGTCCTAACGTAATTATCGATTTATTATGTGTTATTTACAGTAAAAAACGGCGTTGTGTTACCAAGGTTTGGCAGTAACAATATAACAATGCTGCTTTTTTATATGCTCAAGTAATATTACCGTATCACCTGCGCTGAAGGGGTATTCGTCATGCGATCTAATTTCAATGAGTTGCTCAGTGCCTTGAAAATTAACTCTGCCTTGACCAAACGTTGGCGTCACCTTTCCAGTAACAACGGTGCATTCAAGACCCAATAAGTCGCTACTGCGAGAAGTTTCTACACTTGAGAAAAAGCGTTGTAATGGTTTTGAAATAATTACTGCAATTGGTAAAGCAATAATCGCGCTTACTACTAGCATCACAAAGCCAAACACATAAAATAAAACACCATCACCAAGTAGGTAAGCAAAAAACTTATGTGCATAAATACTAATTAGCCAGCTAAGCATAACCACTAAACTAATTGATACCGTAATAGGAATACTGCCAAAACCAAAGTTTGACGCTGAATGGGCGCTATTTGAGTTAGATGAACTGGGCTCTATGTCTAAATCAGATTCAAACATATCAATGTCAGCAAACCCTAATAAAGTGATCACCCAAAAAAGGATTACAACCAAAAGCAGGGCCGTGAAAATAATGGTAGGAAACGTAAGTGCTAAATTCAAAAAGTCCATATTACTGCTATCCATCTGTATTAATACATTTACACAGTATGATTTTTACCATTTTGAAGAGAGTTTGTTAAGTTTTTTATAATAATTAGCCACTGGTTTATAAAGAATTGTAAATAGCTCACCTCTATTTTAATTACCTCATTATAAACCCACTATTTGTAGGCATTTTTCAACGGTCAATTTAGCACACTTACTTTTAGATTGAAGTATTCTATCTGCACGTATGACTTTTTAACGATAACTACTATATCACTGCAAGTTACACCGATAATAATGACTACGATCAATACAATATTCGCTTCGTGGCCCAACTTTAACAGATACAAAAAAGCCGCCTTACTAGTTAAGCAAGGCGGCTTTCATATTAAAACACTGATAACTTACATATTACCTAGCTCAATCATCATTGCGGTATACATGCGTAAATTAAGCTCTAATTGCTCAAGTGTAATAAATTCATGCTCAGAGTGGCCTGTATAACGTTTACCAGGCATTGAAGGTCCAAACGATACTGCATTATCAAATAGTTTTGCGTTAGTGCCTCCGCCAATTGATACAAAATCGGCTTTTTCGTCGCCGGTAAAGTGCTTAAATATATCTAGTAGCTTTTGCGCATGCGGCGCATTGTCTAACAGCATAGGGTTACCTATCACTGTATCTATACTCTCGAGTGTAACGTTATTGTTAGCTTGCCATTGATTAACGGCTGTCTCTATTTGTTGCTTTAATACACTTTCATTTTTACCAACAGGGCGACGAGCATTAACAGCTAACGTTAGTTTATTCCCGCTGCGCTCAATGACGGTTGGGGCTACGGTCATTGGGCCCATAAAGTCATGTTTATAGGCAATATCGCCAAACTGCTTACCGTGAAGATCTAACCCTATCAGTTGATTTACAAATTTAATAAGCTGTCCATCGCTGTTGTTTTCAAGCGCTACGTCTTTAAATAACTCGCTCAAGTGTGCGATAGCATTAACGCCCGATTCTGGCTCAGATGAGTGCGCAGACATTCCTTTTATACTTATTTTTAAGCCTTTACCTTGCTCTTCAAAATTAAACTCAACATCACTAAGCGTTTTAGCTTTCGCTTTTAGTGAGTCAATTAAGCTCTCATTAGCATTATGCAGTACTAAACTTGCATCTTCTGGTATTTGGCTTTTGAAAGCACCACCAGCAAGGTCGCTTACATACACTGCTTTTTGATCTGATATGGCATTAAATGTAGGAGAAATTAAGCTCCAACCTTTTTCAGCAACCACAACCGGGTATGATGCATCAATGGTTACTGCATACTTTGGTTGCTCGTATGTTTTCATGAACTCAGTAAGTGGACCCCAATCAGACTCCTCAGCCAGATAAATCATCAGCTCAATGCGGTTATCAAGCTCTATGCCTTTATCTTTAATCGCTTTCATGGCGTAAAGCGCAGTAGCGATAGCGCCTTTGTCATCTTCGGTACCACGGCCAACTAATTTACCCGGCTCTGAGGTATCAATAATAAAGGGGTTTTGCTTCCACTTACTCGCATTAGCTGGCTGCACATCACCGTGTGTTACCACTGTTACCTTGTCTGTTTGTTTACCCATGCCAATCAGCACGGTGTAACCAAGGTCTTGGTAATCGAACCCAAGCTCTGCAGCTTTCATTTTTAATACCGATTTAAAGTTAATAAAATCTGGGTTTTGTGGTGCGGGTATTGAATCTTTATTTACTGTAGGAAAAGCAACTAAGTTAGTTAGCGTGTGTACTTGCGAATTTTGGTAGGTATTTACAGCGTAATCGGCAACATTATCAATATTTTTATGTAACTGTGCGTGCGCGCTAAACGCGAACAAAAGAGCACTGGCTAAAGCTAACTTTTTCAAAACTTATTCCATTTAATTAATAACTAAGGGCTTTAATTATAGCGCCCACACAGCATTACAAATAGCGCTTTGCGGTAATTTAACAAACTATTAAGTGTAAATATTTATATGGCGGCTTTAATATGGATAGCGGTATAATAAGCGGCTTAAAATAATTGGGGTAAATCAGTGTGAATCGTCGTAAAAAAATAGTCACAAAGTTTCAAAAGAAAGACAAACGCGCTAACGCTAAATTACACAAAAGTAATAAGCCCGCGTATATATCAAAAGCTGATCGTGAGAAGCTAGAACAACAAGCAGAACAATCAACCCAAATCGAACAAAACCAAGAGCAGCCTTAACCTGCTCTTAGTTGTAAATTATATAATCACCTTAAAATGCGACACTCATCCCTATATTAAACGAACGCCCCTGCCCTGCGAGCTGCTCAAAACCCGTGCTTTCGCCTTTTTTAAGCTGCGCAATGCTCACCCCACCAAGCGGTAGTTGATAGTACTCGTCAAATAAATTACTCACTTGTGCACTTAACGTTAAGTCGCCCCATGACGCTTTTGAACCTAAATTTACAATGTTGTAGCTATCGGTTTGGTTTTCTAATCGGTTGTTATCGACGCGTGTTTTAGCATCATTCCATTGCCACGACAGCGTATTTTCAAAGCGGCCGAGTTGATGGTTAATTGCAAGCTTAGTATGCAGTGGTTTTATTTGATAAAGCGGCTGGTTGGTATCATCTCGCTTTGCACGTGTATTAGTAATATTGGCATTTAATTGCCAATTACCGAGTGCTTTAGATTGATGAATATTAGCGGCTAAATCTAACTTAACCCCATACAATACGGCATCCGTATTAGTAAATTTAAGTATGTTACGTGCTGTGTTTTCTAAGCCAAATCGATTGAAAGACCTGACGAGGTCTGCGTCAATGTAGTCAGATGCATTGGTATACCAAATGTTAGCACTTACTTGCCAGTCGTCGTTTTGAGCCGATTTAATATAAGTAGAGCTGATTGTATGCGCGGTTTCTACTTCTAAATTTTGGTTGCCTATATAGCCATTGCCATCACCGTACCAACCAATCATGGTGGTTGCCATATTGCTCACACCCCAGCTGTATCGCTCATACAAATTAGGTGCTCTGTTTTTGCGAGCAAGACCAAACTGTAGCTCGTCAGTATGAGTAAGCTGATAATTAAGTAATACACTGATATCAACCACCGTGTCTGATTTATCGTGCTCTTTGCTATTAAAAGCAGCAGCGGCACTTGCGTTACTGGGCTGCATTGGCATGGCGCTCATAGTCATCATTGCCATACCTTCGTTATATGGCTGAACATCGTCAGCACGAGTATTTACATGCTCAACACGTATACCTGAGTTTAACCACAACTTAGTATTTATTTGGCTCTCAAATTCCGCAAATGCTGCAATACGCTTACGCTGACCATTATTTATATTAATGTAATCGTTAGGGCCCATCATGGCGGAACCTTCAACAGCAGACCACCAATCATCAATTCGGTAATCATAAAATGCTTGCCCAAGTAATAGGCTGCTATTGCTATCTAGGTTTAAACGCCATTTAATTTGAGAGCTTATATCGCGCGCATCGGTATTCATTGGCATCATGCCGGTTTTCTCAAGGCTAAAAAAACCCATTTCGTGTTTAACCTCATGCCAATTAAGTTGGGCTTCCAATTCACTGTTTTCCAATACACGCTTGTACTGGACCGTTGCGCCATAACTTGTATTATCAGTCATATCCATATACTGATTAGCAAAGCCCTGATAAGGTATTTTTTGGTGGGTTAACTTAACAACAAGCTGTTGTTTTTCGTCTCGTATTGCTGCAGAAAGCGCATGGTTTTGAACGCGATATAAGGTATCTAATACCAAGTCTCCATTTCCGTCGTCGTAACTTTTGGCATCACTAAACGCTCCTTGGTAATTAAAACTCAGGGTATTGCTCGCAATACGTGCTCCTACCCCCACTTTTCGCGCATTGTTTACGCTATTATATTGAGCAGATACATAGCCTGAGTGCCAGTTAAGCTCATTACTTTGGCTATACTGTGGTGAAATAGTATTTACGCTTATCACCCCTGCAATATTATCGCCACCGGCACTTACCGCTGATATACCCGCAATGACATGATAAGCAGTAATTTGATTAGCAGAAACATACGAAAGTGGTGGGTTCATATGATTAGCACATGCAGCGGTTACATCAGCCCCATCGACTAATACTTTTACTCTATCGCCCATCAAGCCATTTAAAATAGGCAAGTTAGACACCCCACCTGCAGCAGAAAAATCCACACCAAAATCATTTAGTAATGATTCTGCAGAGCCAAGTGCAAGATGTTTATTTTGCGAATGTCCATGAACCTCAATAACTTCTAAAGAGGCGTCGTCTGCAAAAACTACAGGAGAAAACATACTGCTTATAAATAAAGCCAAGGGAGTTAATAAAGGTGTGTTTGGAGTCGTGCTTAAATCTGCCATTTTATAATTATGCCACTGTAATAGTTGAACTAATTATAATTCGTGTAGCCATATTAAAAGCGCGACAAATTGTCGCACTTTACTCATTTTATTTTAAATACGACGGCGTTATTCATCATCAAAAATATCTTCTATTTTTAATTCAAATAACCGCGCTGCTTTAAACGCCAAAGGTAAACTGGGATCAAACTTACCTTTTTCTATTGCATTAATGGTTTGGCGCGATACATCTAATAGTTCTGCTAGTTTGGCTTGTGTTAAATTTCTTTCAGCCCTGAGTACTTTTAAGCGGTTTTTCATTCGTCGCCCTCATCACAGCTGTAGCGTTTGTTAAGTATGTAGGTACTAATTAAATAAACCGCGCCCATTAAAAACATTATGTCTGGTATGTCAGCTCGCACGTCGATAATCCCACTTAGCTGCAAATTACTATATGCAAGCCCGCCAACCACAACCGCCCCAAGCGTAAAGCCCATTGCGCTTAAATGTATTTTTTGTTGTAACTCATCAAGCCCTTGTAAATTGCGCTTATTGGCTATAATCATCGCAATACCCACTACAACATTTACGACAATAAAAAAGCCACTCACCACGTTATTATGATCCCAAATTAAAACAGGTCCAAACGAACATAGCGCCAACGACAGTAACCAGATAAGCGTCCATTTAGCTAAATTAGTGGTGTTTATTTTTTGGCGCTGTTTTAACGTTAATTGTGTTTGCATTTTTTAACCCTCTTAAAAAGTAAAGCTCACTTTACTATATTTGTACAAAAACAGTCCTGAGTCAAATAAACTTTACATAAAGATTGGTTTTAATGACATTACAATGTGTTACAAATCTCCAGTAAAATGTATCCAGCAGTACTTCTAAAAAGATAAAAATAACAATAGAATAACGTTATTAAATATTAAGTAACAAGTAGCTATGGTATTTAATAAATACTCTAAAAATTAAGGATATAAAATGTTAATTACAAGGCTTATAGTTTTATGCTTATTGTTATTAAGCTTTAACTCATATAGTAAAAATACGTTAGAAGATTTCTTTGATAAAAGCGGATACGTTCAAGTTAAAATTTCACCTAGTGGGAAATATTATTCACTCACTTACAGAGAAAATACTGAAGTAAAGCTGGTCATCCTTGAAAGAGAATCTGGAAAAACAACGGCCGCATTTGCATTTGGCGAAAATCAAAAAATACGTAATGTTACCTGGTTAAATGACGAAAGATTTATGATGTCAGTAGCTAAAACAGTTGGCTTTTTAGATACCAAAGGCGGACGCCCATATTATGTTGTTGCTAATTACGATGGTTCAAAAAGACGTGAAATTCTATTCTCAAACACGTCCGTTTTAGAAGTCATTAGCACCCTTCCAAATGATAAAGAAAACATTCTAGTCGCCAAAGGTCACTTTAATGATGACTTTGCCGTTAATGTTCATAAATTAAATATTTATAACGGAAAAATGGATTATGTAGGTGGCCAACCCAAAGACGATGTCTTTGGTATAACTACCGATATTTCGGGTAACCCTAGATTGGCATTTCATTATGAAGAAGATGAAGAGCAAGAGCTTGGCAAAGGCGATTTAAGTGTTTATTTTAAGAAAAAAGTGAACAGCGATTGGCAGTCTTTAAATCTTGCTAAACTAAGCTACGAAAAAGGAGATGCGCTAGGTTTTTTAGGTATGAACCTAGAGGGTAACGAGGCCTTCTTAATGAGTGACTCGGGCAGAAAAACTACTGCTATTTACAGCCTTAACTTTGAAAGTGAAGAACTTACACTTTTAGCGTCAAATGACAGTGTTGATATTTCAACGCCAATATTTGGCCCTAACAGAGATGTTATAGGGGCTACGTTTGACCCTGATTACCCTCAATATCAATACTTTGATGCAAAGGGTGAAAATGCAATATTTAAAGAGCTAAGTGACACATTTAAAAATTACCGATTACAATTTACAAGCCACTCAAAAGAAAAAGGTCTCTCTGTCTTTTCTGTAGAAGCAGACAATTCGCCAACTACTTTTTACTTGTACGATACTAAAAATAAAAAAGCGACTTTTATTGCCTCAAGCGCCCCTCAGATAGATAAAAAAAGCCTCTCTATGACTGAACCTTTTAAAATTAAAGCAAGAGATGGCGTTGAATTAAACGGCTATTTAACCATACCAAAAGGAGCTGCTGATAAAAACTTACCTGCAATTGTATACTTGCATGGCGGCCCACATGGACCTAGAGATTTATGGCAATACAACCCTGAAACTCAGTACATGGCTTCATTAGGTTACGCTGTGCTTCAAGTAAACTTTAGAGGGTCTGGTGGCTATGGCAGCGAATTTCAGAAGAGTGGTTATAAAAAATGGGGACGCGAAATGCAAGACGACGTCACCGATGCCACTTACTGGGCTATTAATGAAGGAATAATAGATAAAGATAAAATATGTATCTATGGTGGTAGCTACGGTGGTTACACTACGTTAATGGGCGTTATTAGGGAGCCAGACCTGTACAAGTGTGCAATTGGTTATGTGGGTGTATATTCAATTCCAGAAATGAAAGAAAGCGGCGATATCCCCACCAGAGAGTCAGGTCGAAAGTATTTAGACATGGTTCATGGTACCGACATGGAAGATATGCAAGCTCGCTCTCCTTCATTTAATGTTGATAAAATCAAAGCTAAGCTGTTTATTGCCCATGGCGAGGACGATGTAAGGGTTCCTATGGAACAATATGAAGCATTAACATCAGCGCTTGATAAAATAGGCTATCCATATGAGTCAATGGTGAGAGACGAAGGGCATGGGTTTCATCAACCTAAAAACATCTCTGATTTCTACACAAAAATGGCTGAATTTTTTGCAGAGAGCCTAAAATAATACGCCAATAAAATTGTGCCAGCATAAATGCTGGCACTTTCATCCGCTCCATTAAAAAACAATTTTACTTAGCTTCCACTGTTTTTAATAGCATCCAAAAGTTATGCCCACCAGTATTAAATAATATAAATCGTATTTATTTAACTCTATCTAATGACTTAGCCTACCGCTTCACTTAAACTAATTGCCTCAAGTTTTTCTATATTCATTTCATAAATTTTTGCATTTATAACCCATAGTGCTTTTTTGCTCTGGCGTTACTTTTTTATATTTAAACATCTAATTCAAAGGGGGTTTATGAAACCTGATGTTACATCTATACCCAATCAGCTAAATAAAACGGCTATTTTAATTGTGCTGGCGTTAGGCACCTTTATTTTAGGTTTATCTGAATTTTCGATGATGCCAATGTTGCGCCTTATAAGCGAAACATTTGGTACTACACCTTCTCAAAGTGGTTATGCTATAAGCGCTTATGCTATGGGCGTAGTGGTTGGTGCACCTGTGTTAATGCTTTCAACGGCTAATATGCGAAAACGAAAAGCACTGCTGATTTTTTTAAGTTTAATGTGTGTATCAAATGGGCTTAGTGCATTGGCTACGTCGTTAGAGCAGTTAATCATATTTAGGTTTTTGAGTGGATTGCCTCATGGCGCTTATTTTGGTGCAGCCATTTTGCTTGCATCTGATATTGCGCCGCAAGGTAAACGAGCCAGCTTTATGTCAAAAGTATTTATGGGATTAACCATTGCAACTATTGTTGGTGTGCCCGTTGTAACATTGGTAGGCCAAAACTTAAGTTGGCGTTACTGTTTAGCTGGTGCCGCAGCGATTGCTTTTGTTGCATTTATTTTAGTTTATAAAGTCGTGCCCAACATAGACAACGCTAAACCCTCTAACTTATTAAACGAGTTTGGTGTGCTCAAAAACAAGCTCGTATGGTCAATTCTAGGCATTGTTATTATTGGCTTTGGTGGTGTTTTTTGTATTTATACCTACATTGCTGACACCATTTTAGATGTAACAAATACAGCGCCTTATACTATCTCAGTGGCAATGGTAATGTTTGGCATTGGCTGTACACTGGGTAATTACGTTTTAGGAAAAGCTGCAGACAAGTCGGCAATAAAAACAACAGGCTTTGCGCTTGTATGCACTATTATTTTTGCATTTGCTTATGTTTCGGCAAGTTATAATATTTGGGTGCTTTATGCGGTTATTTTTTTCATCGGTTGTAGTGTCGGTTTAGCGACATTAATTCAAAGCCTACTCATGGATGTAGCACCTGAAGGCCACGCGATGATAGGCGCATTAGTTCAATGTGCATTTAATACAGCAAACGCAATTGGCCCGTGGGTAGGTGGAATCGCGATTGCCAAAGGGGCTGCGCCAAATCAAACTGGCTATGTCGCTGCGGCATTATTTTTAGGTGGCTTAGGAATGTGGTTGCTGAGCTATTTACAACTTAATAAGTCACCCAATTTAAACACAGTTAATTAATCACAACACAAAAAGAGCGACCGATAAGCCGCTCTTTTACTTTCATATCAATAAATTTTTACGAATCTAACGACGCCATATCAATGACAAAACGATAACGTACATCTGAATTTTCCATACGTTCGTATGCGGTGTTAATTTCGTCAATGTTAATCATTTCACACTCAGGCAATACATTGTTTTCACCACAAAAATCGAGCATTTGCTGAGTTTCTGCTATACCACCTATAAGTGAACCTGCAACCTGACGTCGTCCCATTAATAATGGCACTGTATTTAACTCTTCAACAGGCCCTACTTGACCAACAATAATTAATGCTCCATCTATGTCTAATAGCGGTGTATAAATTGATAGGTCGTGCTTAACTGGCACTGTATCAATGATCACATCAAATGCTGACTGCGATTCTTTCATTTCGTCATCATTTGTTGAAACTAAGTAATGCTGGGCACCAAGTTTAACAGCATCTTCTTTTTTAGATTCGCTTCGGCCAACAACAGTTACCTCAGCACCCATTGCTACGGCATTTTTTACCGCCATATGACCTAAGCCACCCAGGCCTACAACTGCAACACGGCTGCCTTTTTTAACGCCCCATTTATGTAGTGGAGAATACGTAGTAATACCTGCACATAACAACGGTGCTACGCGTGAGAGATCTAAATTCTGTGGTATTGAAAGTACAAACTCTTCACGAACTACAACATGCTTAGAATACCCGCCTTGGGTCATTTCTCCGGTTTCTCTGTCTTTACCGGCATAAGTGCCAACCATGCCCTCACGGCAAAATTGCTCTTCATTATTGCCGCACTGATCGCAGCTTTTACACGAATCAACCATACAGCCTACGCCAACGGTATCACCTTGTTTGTATTTTTTAACATCGCTACCAACCGACTTAACTTTGCCAACAATTTCATGGCCTGGCACGAGTGGGTATTTTACACCGCCCCAATCGTTTCTAACGGCGTGTAAATCTGAATGGCACACTCCGCAGTATAATATTTCAATTTCTACATCGTTATTTCGTAAATCGCGGCGTTCAAACTCAAACTCTGTAAGCTCAGACCCTTGGCTTTTTGCTGCATATCCTACTGTTTTCATCATAACTCCATAGTTGTTTAAAAATTTAAAACGCATTGAGTATGTACTTTGAGGAGTGAATACAAACTGAAAAGCAGCCACAAAAAAGCCCAAATATTATTTGGGCTCAATCACATACTAATAATTAAGGTAGTGTTACTTAGTAAGCTCTGCGTTAATTTCGTCAATTAAAGTATTAATGCGCTCGGCATTTTTACCTAAATCGCTGCGACCAACACGTGATTTACTTCTTATATCAACAAAGCGCTCAGTACCTTCATCAACAATACGAACAACAACATCGTCTTTAAAGCCAAACCACGTTGTGGTGTCTGTTGCTTCTATTAAACCAAGTGATTTATTAGCGCTTACCAATTCCCAGCCTAAATTTTTAATTGCTTGCTCGGTTGCTGCAATTAAATCACTTTGCGACTGTGCAAAGTTAAGGGTTGTTAGTTCTGGGTAAGCTTTACGTTGTTGTACCGCGGTTTCTTCCCCTGCGTATTCAACTGGATTTGGTGCGTCAGCGCGAAGTGGTGCAATAGCAACAAATTTAGGCGGGTTAACCAAGTCGGTTGAAATATCATGAATTGGCGGCACATTTTTGGCTTTATTCATCATGTTAAGCGGCATAGCAATAGCAACCACAGAAAATACTACAGCAACGATAGCACTACCAAATGAAGCGGTTTTACGCATAAATATTAACTGTACTAGCAGTAAAACAAGTGCTGCACCACCCACATACACGCCGTATCTAAAGCCTGTAAAAGCAAGGCCTAAATCAACCACGCCAAACTTGTATAAAGGGCCTGGTAATACAACCAGTAAAAAGGCGATTAAACTCACCAAGCTGACTAAAATCTTCATTCTTGTGCTCCATTTTGTGTGTAATTGTTATTTTGTAAACAGCACTTATACTGCGCGTGCTTGATTATGGTTTACCATTAGCAACTAATTACATAAAAAAGTCCAATGTTGTGCGATCAAAGTTAGTCAGATTAGGAAAGATATCGCTCAATTCAGATGATGGAACGCCAAACCATTGCGCCAATGAGGCAAAGTATTGCTCATTTGCCACGCTTGGGATGAGCCTGCCACTGCCAACGTCTTGTGGGCCGTCTAAATGCTGCGTTAAAAATTCACCATAGATATCGCCTCCTTTAACCGCTCCTCCCATTACTAGTTGATTGCCAGCCCAACCATGATCGGTGCCATCACCATTTGAGGTCAGCGTTCTACCAAAGTCCGACATCGTAAAGGTCGTTACTTTGTCTGCCATATTTAGCTCTTGCATTGCGCTATTAAATTCGCTCAAGCTTTGCGCTAATGAGTTTAACAAAAGCGGGTGGGTTTCTAATTGGTTGTCGTGGGTGTCAAACCCGCCCATTGAAACAAAAAACACTTGGCGCTGTGTTGCTAAAGTAGACTGCACACTAATTGCTTTTGCCACTGCGGCCAATTGCTGAGAAACACTAGAATCGCTGAATGGTGTTATCAGCTCTGGGGCAGTCTCTAACGCATTGTTCATAGTTTGAGTATTGTTAATAGCCGAATTAAAGCTTTTTGCATAAGCATCACTAAGTGGATGATTAGTATTGCCCATTATACGATTCATAATGTTAGTTACATGGTCTGTGCGTGGTTGATAATCGCCAAATGCATTTATACGACTAATCCCACTTTTATTTAGTGCAAACGCTTTTGTTTGGCTGCCTGTTTGCCACAGATTAGTTCCATCTAACGACACATTGGCAGCAAACTGATCCTGCTGATTTAAACGCTCTAACAAACGTGCTCCCCAACCACTGTTCAGCGACTGTTTTTCACGGCCATACATCCAAGATGCTTGCTGATCATTATGAGAAAATAAGTGCTTAGGTAACACCACTGCATTATTTTTGTAATCGTTGTAAGTTGTTGGCGCAAGCAAGGTACCCACCCCACCAACAAACGCTAAATTAGATTCATTAAAAACACGTTGAATAGGCGACAATGATGGATGCAACCCTACACCACCTGCAAACTGGGTTGCAGTATTTAAGGTAATTGGCGATGCAACCGCTAAATTTTGTCGGCTTTGTTCGTACAAACTGCGCTGCTCACCTTCAAGGGGTACCAACATGTTGAGTGAATCGTTACCGCCGTATAAAAAAATGCATACTAGTGCTTTGTAGTCGCCTAGTTCAACTGCATTAACAGAGCCTGTAAGCGCTTGTAGTTGCAAACTAGTCAGTGCGGCTGCCGATGCACCGCCTTTTAAACATAACGACAAAAATTGCCTTCTATTAATGCTCATTATGTCTCTCCTAATACTGCAAATTAAATTCAGGTGAAATAGCAATCATATAAAGTAAATACGATACCCGTTCGCGATATTGATCGTCATCAAAATAAGCATCTAGATCTAATAATGCTTGGCGTGTGTCACTACTCATAGAGCCTGCAAAATACAGTACGTTGTATTGATCGAGTAAGTAGTTAACCCCATTGCTTTGCAAGGTATTCATATCGTTAATGATGTAAACATAAATACCGCTTGGATTTAAATCGGTGTGCGCCTCTGCAGTACTCCACACCAAATCGGCAAAATGTTCGTTCATGGTACCTATAAGCGTTGCATCGCCGGCTATTTGTAGCTCAGGAGCCACTAATGAATTTGTTCGCAACTGAGCAGGCTGGTAGTCAGGTCTAAAAAAGTTAAACACCGAACTCGACTGCATAGGCCCTTGCCCATATCGGTCAACTAAATTCCATGTTTTGTAATAACCTTCGGGTGACCTTGCGTTTAGGTTTCGCCAAAATTGGACTGTTTTAAGAAGCGGTTCTTTTATTTTACCTTGGTAGCTTAATACACTGCCATAATGACGAGCTTCATCATCTAAATATATAGCTTTTACTACTGCTGCTAGATCACCCCGTACGCCTTCGCCATTATCATTAAACACACTGGCAATTCGCTCTACATATTGCGGTGTAGGGTTTGATGTAATTAGTCGTTGTATTAACTGCTTACTGATAAAAGGCGCTACATTTTGATGGTTAAATAAATTATCAAGCGCTAGTTGTAACGACTCTTGCGCACCATACCCTTGGGGAATAATGTCGCCGTTTAATAACGTTTTTTGCTTTTGTGAATGGTACTCTTCAAATGCTTGCATAGGCGCAACATAATCACGACTTTTGCGCTTAAATGTTTCACTGCCTGCAAATGTCCACCCTGTAAATACACGAGCAAACCCTTCTATTTCTGCTTGGCCATACGTTGCAATAGTATTACCGTTAGCGTCTAATTTAGCGGTACCGTCTTGGTTTAGCTCATCAAGCCCGATAGTAAATAACTGCATAACCTCACGGGCATAGTTTTCATCGGGGCGAATATTAAGTGCATCATCGGCCTTTTCGTTACCCAAATGGCTAAGATAAGTGCCCATGATTGGCGATAAAGTTACCGCCTCAAGTAAATCACGAAAATTACCAAATGCATGCGTTAGCAGTAAATCGTAATATGTCACCATGCCTTCTGGCTGAGAGCGTAAATCGTTATTGAGATCAGACACTACAAGTATTTCACTCAGCGCAAAGGCCACGCGCTGGCGTAGTTGATCGTCGCTTTGCATTACGGCTTTCCACCACGCGTCTATTCGGCTTATATACCTAAAATCTTCATCGTCATTAGTAAACACCATATAGTCACGATGATAGTTAATGGGCAATGCCAGTTGGGCATCAAGCCATTGCAGCTCACTTTGACCTTGCGCGTTTTGTATTTCTACAAGCGTTGGCCCCATGCTTCCTTGATGCAACAACCGAGCTGCAGAAAATGCATCCATGCTATTGCGGGCAAAAAAATTGACCGTTTTAACGGTAGTGGCCCCTTCGTTATCGGTCGCGGTAACATTAAACGCATACTCTGAAGGCGTGTAAGTTAGTGCATCAGCCAATTTAACGCTAACTGAGCTTGCGTTTACTGGCTCACTTAACACCGTAGGCCCCGAAGTTTGTTGCCAAATTACACTTGCGATGCTGCCGTCAGCATCGCTGGCTGTTGCTTTTAGCTCAATAGTTTGGCTTTTTATGATATCACTGGGTAAGCCCGACAGGGTTAAAGAAGGAAGTTTGTTACCATTAACGGTTGGGGTATCATCTGAGCCAGAACCACCGCAGGCACTAAGAAAAAAGACTGAGCTTACTATCAAAACTAATTTATAATGCATGTTAAATCGCCATGATATTTTGGTTTAAGTAAGCAATTGCCTACTTAGTTTAATGCATTAATTGAAACACAAAATTTACATTTTTTCCTTTTATTTTTTGTAATCGAAACTTGACTAACGTTCAAAATTGCACAAACTACGGGGGTTAAACAGCCAGAGACTCATACATGAAAACAGAAATTAGTTATCGTTTTGAATCATCGCAAGTGGCCAACCGTTTTTTACATGAGTTAAAAAACTGGCCAGTGAACGATGTTAAAACACGTCTTTTTAATGGAGGTGATAGCGTAAAAGTAAGCTATGATTACGACGAAACAGGCTTCGATTATACCATTGCCGAGCTTGATGATTTAGCCGAGCAACATGGAGGAAAAGAAGTTTAGCGCAACGTAATATGTATTAAACTTTTAGCATTAATAGTAACAATTCGCGATGGTGGTTTAATTATATTGATTTAATTAAGGCTCTATCTCTTCCGGTGTTTTTTGCCTCGTACAGCATAACGTCTGCATCTTTAATTAATGATTTGGCTGTGATGCTTTCATTATCCATAGCCTTTGCCGCTGCAAAAGCACAGCCTACACTTATAGTTAAAACATCACTTACTTTAGAGCCTTTGTGAGTTAATTTAAGCGCATTTACATTTTTTCGTAATTGTTGAGATATTAGTTCAAATTGCTCAAACGAAAGCTGGTTAAACAGCATTATAAATTCCTCACCTCCATAGCGTGCTGCTATACCATTATTTGATTGGGCGGTTTCTTTTAAAACACCACATAGTGCTTGTAAGGCACTATCTCCTTCTTGATGACCATAACAGTCGTTGTACAACTTAAAGTAATCAACATCAATTAGCATTAATCCCAACGTTGTTTTTTGATTGTGGGCATCATGCCACTGTAATGTGTAAATTTCTTCAAAGGCACGTCGGTTATAAATTTGCGTTAACTCGTCTACTTTACTTATTTTTTCAAGTTGTTCGTTTTGTTTTTTGACCTCTTTTATTAAGGAATTAAAACCATTTATAAGTACACGCATTTCTAAAAACTGATTTTTAAAATGAAGCGGTTGAAGGTCATTTTTAAATAACATTAAATTGATTGCCGATGCACCATTAATTAATGGTGTAATAAAAAAACGATTAACAACAAAAAAACCTATTAAAGAGGCTACAAAAAACATTATTAAAATAATAATTAAATACAAGTCAAATAACACAGGCAACCTTTGATGGTGATGCTCAATATTCATTGTCAGTAATGGGTTACCATTTATGTCTAGCAATATTCTTTGTCGCTCAGTGGCTATTCCCTCATTTTGGATTCCACCATTTAAAACAAGTAAATTTTGTGTTGCGCTATCGTCATTTATTATTGAGTAGCTAAGTTTTACTTGCGCTACTTCTGCCATCATAGCAACTTGTGATTTCCTTACTTTTTTAATAAAAACAATACTACCAACAGGCTCTCCTGTTTTATTTGTTCGTTGAATTACGTGCGATGCAAACATAACAGGACCATGCTCTGTACTTAAAAAACCGAAGCGTTCTGACGTATTTTTTTTATAAGGTAGGATAGTACGGTTAGGTAAATGAGTATTTAGATCAAATTCTGGCAGCTCAAAGGATTGCTCCTGAATGTAATCAAAAGTATGCCCATAAACTTGTTTAAAGTTCATGTCGTAAATAAATACACCATCTATTTTGAGTGATTTAAAGGTATCGTCCACATAATTTGACTCAATATAGCCTTTATCAAAGCTCGTCATGTAATCGTAAGTGTCATCCCACACCGAATAATCGTAATTTAGGGTTTTTAAGAAAACAAACTCTCTGTTTAAAGCAATTTCTAGGCTCAATAGCTCTCTATTTTGGTAGTCTTTAATGTTTTCATTTATAGTTGGTAACGTAAAAAAGTATCGATAGCTGACCAATAAGCTAGTCACAAAGCACATTAAAATTAAAGTGCCTATTATTACAAAAAATCTTAATGTCATTATTAGGCCCTAAGGTGTGAAGTAGCTTAATTAATTTTATGAATAGCACTTATCTATAATTTTTTAAGTGTGTTTGGGTTTCTTTTGCGCCAATATAACTAGTTTAACGATGATTCCGGCATTAATGTTATTGGCATAGTACAGCGCATTAGCGTACCTTCGCCAAGCTCACTTTCTACCTCAATTGAACCATTATGCTCTTTTAGCACGTTATAAACGATGGCCATTCCCATCCCCGTTCCCTTCCCTACTGGTTTTGTTGTATAGAATGGTTCAAAAATATGGCTTTTAGTTTGCTCGTCCATTCCACAGCCATTATCTGCAATTTCAATATAAATATTTTTTTCGTCTGAAAATAACTTGATGACTATTCGACCTTGCTTGCCATCAACTAAATCACACGCATACTTTGCATTTAGCAATATATTTACAAACACTTGGTTAATTGCCGATAAATTACAATAACTTAATGGCAGCTCTTCATAATCACATTCCACCTGACAACTTTTTAGCTGATTGGCGAGTAACTTAATGGCACCATTTAATGACTCAGTAATATCAGCCATAGCCAATAAGTTATTTTTCGGTCTGGCAAAGTTAAGCAAATTATTTACTATGGCAGCGATACGTTGAAGTCCCTCATGAGTGTCGCCGAGCAATTCATCTAAATCTTCTAAAATAAAATCTATATTCGTTTCTTGGTCGAGCTTTACCAATTGTGCTTCAAGCTCTGAAGCCGAGATAGACTTATCTATGAACTGCTTAGATATCTGCATTAATGAATGAAGTGTTGGTTTAAAGTACTTAATGCTTTCTACATTACTCATTACATAAGCAAGCGGGTTATTTATTTCATGTGCTACGCCTGCCGATAACGTACCAAGTGTTGCCATTTTATCGGTTTGCATTATGGTTACCTGCTGGCTTTTTAGCATGCTCAGCTTTTCTTTTAACTCTTGATTAGCGCAAAATAACTTACGTGTTTTATCTTCAAGTAAAACTTCTAACTGATCTCTTGCCGCTTTTTCACGCAAATACGCTTTTTTGTAGTTATAGTCGTCTTCAGCCATTTAAAGCCTCATACTTCACTTCAATAACGCACTTGTCGCAGCCGTCGTGCATACATTCAACATGGTTTAAAGAAACATCAATACCGTAGTGCGAAGCCGCACCATAAATAAGCCCTTCTGCGCACATACATAACTGCCTTTTAGAACGGTAATGCATTAAAATAAATCCATCTTCAATCAGTTTAGACTCTATTTCTGGTAGGTTTGGTTCATGGTATAGCTTAGCGACTTCAACATGAATGACCTTATCAATCCCCATTATTAACTCTGCAAAACTATTAAAGCCTTTCGCAACCGTTGGGTGGCTTCTGTTTAAGTGGCCAAACAAATACTCACCAAATGCTTTTAATACTTCGGGCATAGTCATCGATAGGGCTGTCGCTACATCCTGGGCTAAACCAATTATCTCTTCATCTGGGTAACTTTGTGCAGAAATATACACACGGCCATCAGGGGCGTTTTTTTCAAGTAAATCATCCCATGCCGCCATACCGCACTTTTCAATAACCAGTGCCTCTAAGCCTCTAAAAATTATGCCTTTCATGTTTTATCCTTATTTATTACTTAACCACCATTGCTCTATGTCGGGAAATAGCGCTAAGTCATCTATAAAATCAAACTCTTCAAGATTAAAGTTAAACGCATTATTGCAAAACACATGTTCAACAATCATGTGAATCACGGTTAATGATATGCTTTTTTTTGAGGGTAATTCATCAATCAATTGCGCGTCGACTATTTTTTGGTCAAACCCCCAAAGCGCCAGTAAATAAGCACTTAACACAAACTTAGGTACAACTTCGTTATCTAAGTCGCCATGAGGATCACTCGTTATAATTAACTCACCTATAACACTTAATAACCCTACAGCACATGCGAGTAATTGAGTTTGGCGATCTTGCTTTATATATTTTGCTAACGATTGCGATAACTCTGCTTTTTTATAGCCTTTGTCTATTAAGTGATTAATTGCTTTTTGTTTATTTTTAATAAGTAACTGATGAGATAACTCTGAAAAAACCACGATTGCTCTGAGGTTTATTAAGCCAATCCTTACAATCGCTTCTTTTACACTTGAGGTGCTACTATCAAACCCCATAAAAGCCGAGTTAGCAATTTGTAAAACTTTACCAGCCAGTAAAGGGTCGTGCCTAACATCTTTTTCTAAAATAGAAATATTAGGCTCATTTTTATTAAGTTCATTGAGTAGGTTTTGCGTTACCTCACCTAAAAACGGAAGCTCAGAGAGTTGCCCTAAAATAATGCGATGCTCACTGCTAATAGGAAGTGTTTTTAAAACAACAGCACTATTTATTACACTCTCTAAATGAGACTGAGCAAAAGGCTTAACTAGGTGAAAATGGATTACATTATTTAATTGTAGCTGGTAATTTCCACTCATATCACCTGTTAATAAACACCTAAGCGCAGATGGGCAGAGCTCTTTAGCTTGTTCTAAAACGTTTTTCCCCGTGGGAAGTTGCATCATCGAATCACAAAAAATAATATCAGGTAAGGCGTTGTTATTTATTTGCTGTTCAAATTGAGTAGCAACTTGAACTGTGCACACATGAGCCCTGGGGCATAAACGGTTAAGCGTGCGTATTAACGCACGTAACAGCAGTTCGTCGTCATCAATAATAAGAATATTGATTTTTAAATCATGCATCTACTACACCTAAAGCTATAACGTACTAGTTTATAATTAAAGCGTAGTATATTTTTATCAATACCCCTACTTTCAAAGGCGCTAATTAATAAAAAGTAAATGCATGGTTTTATTCATGATATTTACGGATCATCGCCACTTTACCGTTTTCAACTTCTATTACTTCCATCATTACTGATGTGTACTCTATTGGCTGCTTACTTTGCGGATGAATGCCCTTAGCGTGGTTTTTATAACGAATCGCAAAACCGCTATCGTTAAATATAAAAGTATTGAGTAGCTCACTTTCATAGTGGGTATGCGCGCCTAAGTAAAAGCTCATGCCTTTGAGCATTAGTTTTTTGCCCTCGGCAGTGCGAGAGTCATCTACTTGATACGGTATGTGCTGACTGCCAACATCGTCCGTTAATAAGCTAAGGTAGGCTTCAAGCTCTTTTTCACTTGCGTTAGGCGCTTGCGTTGCGGTCATGGCGCTGTAGTAATGCTGTGCAAATTTGTTTAAGTCTAGTGCCTCTTCAGCATCAACCAAAAAGGTACTCACTAATAGCAAACCAAATGTAAATAGTCGTTTCATCACTTCTTCCTTGTAGTTAAAAGTATTGATTTATTTATAGGTACACTCTATTCATATGCTCAAAAATAAAACAAATATTTTTAAGTTAATAAACCTACATTTTGCTTTTTACTCTATTGGTTGCCGCGCTGTTGGCTGGATCGTCGGGCCAAAAATGTTTAGGGTAACGACCCTTCATTTCTTTTTGTACATCGCGATAACTACTAGCCCAAAAGTGCGCTAGATCTTGCGTAAGTTGTAAAGAACGCTTACCTGGCGAGAGTAATTCCATAAGCAGTGGCAGCTTGCCATTTGCAAGCATTGGCGTACTTGTTAAGCCATACACTTCTTGCATGCGCACGCTAAGTTTTGCGGGACCATCTAACTGGTAATTAATTTTTATATTTGAGCCACTCGGTACCGTTAACCTAAGCGGTAACAATGTTTTTAGGGCTGTTTGCTGTGTCCAGTCAAAACAATTTTGCAGTGCTTCAAAGTAGTTAAACTTTTTAAGCTGCTCCAGCGTTTTTATATCCTGTAAATATACGCCTAACCAATCATCAGCTGTTTTGATAAGTTGCTGCTCGCTTATTGCCGGGAACGTATCAGGCATAAACTGACTGGCTAAACTCATGCGTATTAATAATTGCTGCGCGTCGGGTTGTTCATTAAATAATGCAAAACCATGCTTGGTAAATAAATTAAGCCACGCTTTAGCGCGCTCGGTTTTATCAAGCTTTTGCTTACTTGGTTGGCTTGTAAGCGTAATAGCGCCGAGCTTTACTTCGTCTTGATGAATAAAGCGTGCGGTTTTTTCATCAAACTCACAGCGGGTAAGCGTAGTAAACAAGTGCGGTAAGTAATCTTGTAGCTCAAATGGGCTAAGTGCGGTGGCTGCAAAAATACGCGTGCCTTTATGGCCGCCCATACTTGCAATAGCAAGATAGTCATCGTTATGCCAGTAATCGGTGTTTAAATCAGCGCCCGCACCATTGGCAAGTAAATAGCCATTGCCGCGTTTTTTTGCAATGCGGTCGGGGTAAGCTAATGCCACCAGCAAACCTAAATACTCAGTGTTTAGCTCGCTATTGCTGTCGGTTACTTTTAAACGGCTTTGCCAGTATTTTAACTGCTGTTTAAATACTGGGTGTGGCCTTTGCTGTTGGCTATGTAGCGCTAAGCTTAGCTCGTTGGCGCTGTTTATTCTGCTCTCAAGCAGCGCCACTAAATAAAGTGCTAAGCGATAAATACCAGGGAGTTCTGTCTCAAGCGCATATGCTTTTAAAAGCATATGCGCTAAGCGAATATCCGCCCCAAAACCCAGCATGTTACTGCCCAATTTGGTTAGCTTGCCTTTGCTATCGATGGCTTCAAGCATAGTTAGTAAGCTTGCCGCTTGTGTGCATTGCTGCGCTGTTGGCGTATCAAGCAAGGTGAGTTCGCTGATATTTGCGCCCCACTGTTTTGCCTCCAGCATAAGTTGGCTTATGTCTGAGGTGAGTATTTCGGGGCTATCGTGACTATTACGTCGCTCAAAGGTTTGCTTTGAGCCAAGCCTGTACACCACACCTGGTTCTATTCGCCCTGCACGCCCTGCACGCTGCACGGCAGAGGAGCGCGATATACTTTGTGTTGTAAGCTCCGTTACACCTGTTTTTAGGTTATAGCTCGCTGCGCGGCGTTTACCGCTATCAATAACAATGCGAATGCCTTCAATGGTTAAGCTGGTTTCGGCTACATTAGTAGTAAGCACAACTTTGCGCATGCCCTCAGGCGCAGGAGCAATCGCCGCTTGCTGATTAGCTTTATCTTGTTCGCCAAATAATGTGGCAACTAAGCAATTACTTGGTAAATCATTAAGGGCCTGTTGTACGCGTGATATTTCAAATTGACCAGGTAAAAATACTAATGCACTGCCGCTTTGCTCGTTTAGTGCTTGCTTAACGATATTAGGAATGGCATCTAACCAGCGACTTTCATCTTTTATTGGTATGTATACTTCGTCTATGGGGTAACTTCGCCCGCTTGATTGTATAACTGGGCAATCAAAAAACTGCGTATAGCGCTCGGTATCAAGGGTGGCCGACATAAGTAGTATGGTTAAATCGTCACGCAGTGCACTTTGGGTCTCTAAAGCAAAGGCCAGTGAGGTATCGGCTGCAATTGAGCGCTCATGAAATTCATCAAATATCAGTAAATCTATATCACTTAATTCAGGGTCGTTTTGTAGCATGCGGGTAAGCATACCCTCGGTGACTATTTCAAGGCGCGTATTACTGCTTACTTTACTCTCGCCGCGTACTCGCAAACCAACACTCTGGCCCACTTTTTCGTTTTGGCACTGTGCTAAGTAATTGGCAATATTACGTGCTGCTAAGCGGCGCGGCTCCAGCATTACAATACGTTTAAAATGGCCGTCGCGCATAAGCTGTAGCGGCAACCAGGTTGATTTACCTGCACCAGGCGGTGCTTGTAATAACGTTATGGGGTTACTTTGTAATGTAGTTAGAAGTTTTTGATATATGTTTTGAACCGGCAGCACTGCTATTTACCCAAAATTGCTTTGTATGCATTGTAACAAAAACCAAAAATAAACGCGCCGCTAAAGCTGTGTGGTTATAAAGGGCATCATAATCAGAAATAATTACAGACCACTCTGTACATTTTTTGAGGACATGCGCGCTACATTAATTATTACTGCCTCAATAAAAACATAACACCATGATTATAAATACAAAATTTAAATTTAACTTATTGGTACACGCCTTGCTGCTTTTATAGTGAACGTTAATTAAATCTAAGTAAGGAGAAACTTATGAACAGCGATCGTATGAAAGGTAATTGGAACGAACTTAAAGGTAAGGCGCAACAAAAATGGGGCGATCTTACTGACGACGATTTAGACAAAATTGAAGGTAGCCGTACAGAGCTAGTGGGTAAAATCCAGCAGCAGTATGGTAAATCTAAAGAAGAAGCAGAGCGTGAAGTAGATGAGTTTGAAAAAACTCACTAATCGCTAACTTCAAAAAAAACCGCCATTTGGCGGTTTTTTTGTTTAACGGCTAAAAAAGGACGTTATTTACGCTTTTAATTGGTTACCTATAGGCAGTTGCCTAATGCGTTTACCACAGGCAGCAAAAATAGCGTTACACAATGCAGGGGCATAAACCGGTGTTGCGGGCTCCCCAACACCTGCAGGTGGGGCATCGCTTTGTATTATTTCTACTTCTACCTCTAAAGGTGAATCGCTCATACGCGGTACGCGGTAATCATGAAAATTACTTTGCTGCACGCGGCCTTTATCAAAGGTAATACCGTCGCTAATAGCAGTGGTAATACCGTAAATAGAACCACCTTGCGTTTGGTTTTTAACGGTATCGGTGTTTACTACCGTACCCGCATCAATAGCCACCCACGATTTAATCACGTTTAAATCACCAGCGTCCGATACCTCTACCTCAACCACCGTAGCCACATAGGTTAAAAAGCTGCGGTGCGCAGCAATACCTAAGCCGCGCCCTTTTGGCAGCTTTCGGCCCCATTTACTTATCTCAGCCACTCTTTCAATAACATGGCGTAATTTACCAATATCTAATGGGTAAACGTCTTTATCGGCGCCATAGTTATCGTACGAGGCATTTTGCTCGGTTACATCTAAAATACGATCAGGGCCGATGGTTTCAAGTAAATAGTCTTTTTGGTCGCGCCCTGCTTTGTGCGCCGCTTCAGCAATAAATGACTGAATAGCAAAAGCATGAAAAATATTTGATACCGAGCGCATCCAGCCTACTCTTGTTTTAGCGGGTGCTTCGCCGTTTTCAAGCTTTAAGTTGGGTGAGTTTATAGGGTTATCGGTAAAGCCTAAACGCAGTTCAAAACCTGCAGGCGACGTTGCCCCTTCTTGAAAGGTCGACATAATTGGCGAAAACGCCGTGCGATGTAAGTAAGCTTCAATATTACCTTTTTCATCTAGTGACGCCTCAATGTGTTGAGCCGATACCGCATGATAAAAACTGTGCTGAATATCATCTTCTCGCGTCCATTGTACGCGAATAGGTTGTCCTACTTTCATTGAAATGTAAGCAGCTTCTGCCGAAAAATCAGGTTTAGATTTACGTCCAAACCCGCCACCTAACATGGTGACATGCACGTTAATTTTACTCTCGTCCATACCCAGTAGTGCGGCTACGGTTTTCATATCGGCTTGCGGGTTTTGCGTTGCAGCCCAAATATCTACACTGTCTTTATTGTACATTGCCGTGGCGCAAGGTGGCTCCATGGGTGCTTGAGTTAAGTGCGGCGCGTAATAGTCGGCTACAAGCTTATTGCTCGATTTAGCCAGTACGCTGGCTGCATCGCCTTTCTCGCGCACATGCGCTTGCGGCTCATTAACGGTTTGTAATAGCGACTTTTTAAAGCTCTCTGAATTATAATCGCCGTTTTTACCATCATCCCACACCACGTTTAGTGCTTTACGCGCCTGCCATACAGCCCAGGTATTTTTAGCAACAATAGCAATGCCGCCTTTTGGCTGAAATTGCGGCGCACCTTTTGGTACAGGCATTTCAATAATATCAACTACGCCATTAATTGCTTTAGCGGCGCTGGCATCAAACGATTTAACCACACCACCTACTACCGGTGGGCGCTCAATCATAGCCACCAGCGCTTTTGGCTCGCGAACATCAGCAGCAAATGTGGCTTTACCGGTTACTAAATCGGTTAAGTCTATATGCGCCATACCGGTATTTATATAACGCCATTCTTTACGTGTTTTAAGTGTTAACTTGTCAGGCTCTGGCGGGGTAATACCAAGCGCGAGGTCGATTAAGTCTTTATAGGTAAGCGTTTTACCTGAGCTGTGGGTTACCACGTGCTGATTAGCTGTACAGGTTTGCGGCTCAACTTTCCAATATTTAGCAGCTGCGTGCTGCATCATGTAACGTACGCTTGCGCCCATTTCGCGCAGGCGCTGCATGTTGTAGCGAATACTGCGCGAGCCATCGGTATTTTGATCCCCATATTTAGGGTCACCTTTACCTTGAATAACCACTACTTTATCCCACGCGGCTTCCATTTCGTCTGCCACAATTTGGGCAATGGCAGTACGAATTTGTTGGCCCATTTCAGAGCGGTGGCAGGTTATTTCAACCATGCCATCGGGGCGCAGCGCTATAAATAAGTTAGCACGCTTTGCTTGCTCAGAGGGTTGCTCTAACACGCCAGCAAACGCTCTTGGTGCACTGCCTACAAAATAAGTGCCTAATACTAATGCGCCTATTGCGCTGGTTTTTAAAAATTGACGGCGGTTTAGGTCAAAGTACGTATTGTCGTTTTTCATACCTCTTCCCCTTGTTCACTTGGGTCAAAATACTCAACGCCCGCCATAGTTTTAGCTGCCGACTTAATCGCTTTATGAATACGCGGATACGTGCCACAACGACAAATATTGCCCGACATATTACTCACTATTTCATCATCTGTGGGGTTGGGGTTAGCTGCTAATAAGCTTGCCGCTTGCATAATTTGCCCGCACTGACAAAACCCACACTGCGGCACTTTATGCTCAACCCACGCTTTTTGCACAGGATGGTCGCCTTGCTCGCTTAACCCTTCAATAGAGGTAATATTGCGCCCGACTACAGCCGATACCGGTAATACACATGAGCGCTGCGCTACGCCATCAATGTGTATGGTGCACGCACCACACTGCGCCATACCACAGCCAAATTTAGGACCTGTTAAATTTAATTCATCTCGAAGATACCAAAGCACCGGCGTTGACGGATCGCCTGTAAACTCATGTTTATTACCATTAACGGTAAGCGTGATCATATTTAACTCCTTGGCAAAGCGCTTTAAAGGAATTCCTTGTTGCGCGAGAACGGTTTGAATACTTGCTACTTTTTTAGCCTACCACTTAGGATTGGTTTATTGAAATTTTTATCGGTAAGTGCCTTTAATAAACATTGGCAAGTCGCTAAACATAAAAACCGCCCTATGGCAGTTTTATGTATAAACTAAATGTCAGTTATTTAGTTAGTGCTAATTTAACCGCGGCCTGTGCATGAATTTGGGTGGTATCGTAAAGGGGCACCGTTGTATGTTGCGGCTCTACTAATAAAGCGATTTCAGTACAGCCTAAAACAATAGCCTGTGCGCCTTTTTCAAACATACGCTCAATAATATTTATAAACTCAGCTCGCGCTTCATCATTAATAATGCCTTGGCATAACTGATTATAAATTATGTCGTGAACACGCTCTCGGTCATTAGGCTCGGGTATTAACACTTCAATGTTATGCTTATCGGTTAACCGACCTTTGTAAAAGTTTTGCTCCATTGTAAATTGCGTACCCAGTAAGCCTACTCGCGTTATTTCATCGTGTTTTAACTGCTCTGCGGTGGCATCGGCGATATGCAAAATAGGAATGCTGATATTACTGGCAATATGGTCAGCCACTTTGTGCATGGTGTTTGTGCAAATAAGTAAAAAATCAGCCCTACCAGCCTCTACAGATTTAGCCGCCTCGGTAAGTAACTTAGCTGTTTGTTGCCAATCACCTTGATGCTGCAGCGTTTCAATTTCGGCAAAATCAACACTCACCATACAAATTTTGGCACTATGTAGCCCGCCCAACGCATTTTTTACACCCAAGTTTAACGCTTTGTAATAACTAGTGGTTGACTCCCAACTCATACCACCAAGCATGCCAATCGTTTTCATAAAATTGCCTTTTTAGTTTACTAAAAGAACTAAGCAGTCATCCTAAAATATCTTGATTAGCTGAGGGATTAAGCTATAGCTATTTTTTTATGCCTCGTTCGGTTTTACAAACGATTACAATAGCGGTAATAAAATTAAAGAAAATGCCAAGAACAAACCAAAGTAAAGCACTTCGACCTGTAGATTTAGCCCACCAAGCACTGAAAAAAGCAAAAAAGAATACAGCCAATGCACTACGATTAAATTCCTCTTCTAACTTTTCTGTGTCGTAAGACAAGCTCGATAACTTACTTTCTAACTCATTGACCTTTTTTAGTTAATAGCATAATTTTTTCACTTTGCTCATTTTGTGCAGTGACTGTTTCTATAGGCTGAGCGTATGCCAATAATGAGCTTGCAACCCATATCATAATGCAGAGTATAAATTTCATTTTATTCCTTTAAATTATTTAAACTTAAACAGGCAATTAACCAAATGACGTTAATTGAGGTTGAGATAAAAAACCAGTATTTAAAGCTTTTCTTTGTTTATTAAAGCTCTTTCTTTAACTGCAGATTGGCGAATAAAAAACATTATTACGCAGCCTGCAATATTCCCACCTATTAATAAATTGAGTATGGCTAAAGTAGTTATTTGATTAACTTTTCTCTTAGATACAGCCCATAAATGCCAAAAAGCATAACTACAAAGGCCAAGTACTGCCAAAACTAGCGCAAATGGATGTACACTCCCTTTTTTGAGAACAATAAATACCATTCCAGAAGCAAGAATTAGTGACAAAACGCAAAGTCCGACCAGAAAAAGCTTTACGAAAAAACCCAGAGTCGAAAAACTAAATTCATGTTTAGTTTTATTTAGTTGAATAGTTTCTTTAGTCATAATATCCCTTATTAATAAAGTATAAACAGCTTATCAAATACCATTTGAGGTTCCTTCAAAATGGTTTCCATTTCCTCATCCAATAATTTCACTTAATAAACTTATTTTAAACAAGTAATTACCTAAATTTGAAAAGATATTAGATAGTGCTACGTAATAAAAAACGAGCCTAATCAGGCTCGTTTTTGTTTTACTGATAGCTGACAGCTAAAAACTGACCGCTTCGCTATTTAACCTTTTCGCTATGATTCCGGCTCATACCCCAAATTAGGCGATAGCCATCTTTCGGCCTCTGCGAGCGTCATATTAGTTCGCTTGGCGTAATCTTCTACCTGATCCTTTTGCACAGCGGCTACGGCGTAGTATTTTGCCTCTGGGTGTGAGAAATACCAGCCCGAAACAGCAGCTCCTGGCCACATTGCATATGAGCTGGTGAGCTGCATGCCAATGCGTTTTTCGGTATCGAGTAACTGCCAAATTTTCTTTTTCTCGGTGTGCTCTGGGCACGCAGGGTAACCCGGCGCTGGGCGAATGCCTTGGTAGTTTTCGCGAATTAGCTCATCGTTACCCAGGTTTTCATCGGGTGCGTAACCCCAATACTCTTTACGCACTTGTTCGTGCAGGTATTCAGCAAACGCTTCTGCGAGCCTGTCGGCAACCGCTTTTACCATTATTTTATTGTAGTCGTCTTGCTGTGCGTCAAACGCATTGGCTAAATCGTCTTCTTCTAAACCGCCCGTTACTGCAAACGCACCAAAATAATCAGGTGTACCTTTTGGCGCAATGTAGTCAGCCAAACAATAGTTAGCAAAGTCGGTTTTTTCGGTTTGCTGGCGTAAATGGCACGAGGTGTTTAACAGCTCTTTGCGGGTTTCGTCGGTGTAAATTTCTATATCATCGCCCACGCGGTTTGCAGGGAATAAACCTATTACACCCAATGGCTGTAAACTGCCTGCTTTTTCAAGGTCGTCGAGCATCTCGTTAGCGTCTTTAAATAAGCTTTGTGCTTGTTCGCCAACGACTTCGTCGTCCATTATGCGCGGGTATTTACCAGCGATTGACCACGTCATAAAGTATGGGGTCCAATCTATATACTTACGCAACGTGGCTATTGGTACATTTTTAAACTCAGTCACGCCCAGCTTTTTAGGCACTGGTGGCGTGTAGTTATCCCAATCAAGTTGTGCTGCGTTATCGCGAGCACGCTGAATGGTAACTGGCTTTGAGCGCGGCTTTTTGCGCGCTTGTTGCTCGCGTACTTTTACGTACTCGGCTTTAGTTTTTTCTAAAAAGGCTGGTTTTAGCTCTTTAGATAACAAGCTTGATACTACGCCCACTGCTCGGCTGGCGTTATTTACGTACACTACGCCTTTATCGTACTGTGGCTCAATTTTAACTGCAGTATGCGCTTTAGAGGTCGTTGCGCCGCCAATCATAAGAGGTAACTCAAAGCCTCGGCGGGTCATTTCTTTAGCTACGTGTACCATTTCGTCAAGCGATGGGGTAATTAAACCCGAAAGGCCGATTATATCGGCTTTTTCGTCAATGGCTGTTTGCAGTATTTTTTCGGCAGGTACCATTACACCTAAGTCGATTACTTCGTAGTTATTACATTGCAGTACTACGCCTACAATGTTTTTACCTATGTCGTGCACGTCGCCTTTTACGGTGGCCATAACCACTTTACCGTTAGTGGCGCCTTCTTCTTTTTCGGCTTCTATAAATGGGTCTAGGTAAGCCACTGCGCGCTTCATAACGCGGGCCGATTTAACAACTTGTGGTAAAAACATTTTACCTGCGCCAAATAAATCCCCTACCACGTTCATGCCATCCATTAATGGCCCTTCAATTACGTGAATAGGTTTATCGGCGGCTGCGCGGCATTCTTCTGTGTCTTCATCTATAAAGGTGGTTATGCCTTTTACAAGAGCGTGTTCTAGGCGTTTTTCAACAGGCCATGTGCGCCATTCTAAGTCTTCTACCCGCTCAGCTTGTGCCATACCTGAATATTTAGGTGCAAGCTCTACTAAACGCTCACCTGCACTGGGGTCGGTGTTAAGTATTACGTCTTCTACGGCTTTGCGAAGTTCCTCGGGGATGTCATCGTAAACCGCAAGCTGGCCTGCGTTTACAATACCCATGTCCATGCCCGCTTTTATCGCGTGGTATAAAAACACCGAGTGAATGGCCTCGCGTACAGGGTTATTACCCCTAAACGAAAACGATACATTAGACACCCCACCCGACACTTTACAGTGCGGTAAGTTTTGTTTAATGCGGCGTGTGCCTTCAATAAATTCTACGGCGTAGTTGTCGTGCTCTTCTATACCGGTGGCCACGGCAAATATATTAGGGTCGAATATGATATCTTCCGGCGGGAAGCCAATCTCTTCTACTAATATTTTGTAGCTGCGTGCACATATTTCGTATTTGCGGTCTGCGGTGTCGGCTTGGCCGTCGGTATCAAACGCCATAACAACAGCAGCTGCACCAAAACGTTTAATAATTTTAGCTTGGTGTTTAAACGGCTCCTCCCCTTCTTTAAGCGATATTGAGTTAACAATAGCCTTGCCTTGAATACACTTTAAGCCTGCTTCTATTACTTCCCATTTAGAAGAGTCGACCATAATAGGTACTTTAGAAATATCAGGTTCTGAGGCAATTAAATTTAAAAACTTCACCATGGCCGCTTTTGAGTCCAGCATGGCTTCGTCCATGTTGATATCAATAACCTGGGCGCCGTTTTCTACTTGTTCGCGGGCAACATTCAGGGCGGTCTCGTAATCTTCTTCCATGATTAAGCGTTTAAACATGGCAGAGCCGGTTACGTTGGTACGCTCGCCGACATTGGTAAATACTGCAATTTGTTGGGTCATTGGCGGCTCCTTAATTTAAGTTACAGGCTTCAAGGCCTGATAAACGCATGCGAACATCAAGCTCTGGCAATGCGCGAGGTTTTACCCCTTCAAGTCCTTTGGCAAATGCACGAATATGCTCAGGCGTTGTACCACAGCAACCACCCACAATATTAATAAAGCCCGATTTGCCCCAATCGATAATCTCGGCTGCCATATCGCCCGCTTCTAGGTCGTACTCACCAAATTCGTTAGGCAAACCTGCATTTGGGTGCACTGAGGTAAATGTTTCGCATACGCGCGAAAGTTCCTCTACGTATTGGCGCAGTAAATCTGGCCCAAGGGCACAGTTAAGGCCAATTGAAATAGGCTTAATATGGCGAATAGAATTATAAAATGCTTCGGTTGTTTGCCCCGAAAGCGTACGCCCTGAGGCGTCGGTAATTGTGCCTGAGATCATTACGGGTAATGTGCGCCCTGCTTGCTCAAATGCTTCTTCTACTGCGAATGAGGCTGCTTTTGCATTTAGGGTGTCGAATATGGTTTCAATAAGTATTAAATCAGCGCCGCCTTCCATTAATGCAAGGGTAGACTCTACATAGGCAGTAACCAGCTTATCAAACGTTACGTTACGGTAACCTGGGTCGTTTACATCTGGCGAGATAGAACAGGTTTTAGATGTTGGCCCTAAAACACCGGCTACATAGCGTGGTTTTTCTGGATTTTTAGCGGTGAACTCGTCACATATAGCACGCGCGAGTTTTGCCGACTCTAAGTTTACCTCACGGCTTATACTTGCCATGTCGTAATCTTCCATCGAAATGGTGGTTGAGTTAAAGGTATTGGTTTCAATAATATCTGCACCGGCAGTTAAAAAGCCGCGGTGTATATCGGTTATTAACTCTGGCTTAGTGAGGCTTAATAAATCATTATTACCTTTAATTAGCACGTGCCAATCTTTAAAACGCTCGCCTCGGTAGTCTTCTTCTTCAAGTTTATGGGTTTGGATCATAGTGCCCATAGCGCCGTCTAAAATTAAAATACGCTCTTTAAGCGCTTCACTTAGTTCGGCTTGTTTGTTGGCGGCTGTATTATTCGGCATAGTTGTTAGTCCTCACATCTTGGCTAACTAAATTAATATCATACGGTGTGGTTTGATACACGTAGTAATTTAACCAGTTCGAAAAAAGTAAAAAAGCATGGCTTTGCCACGTTTTTGACGGTTGCTTGCTTGCATCATCATCGGGAAAATAGTTTTCAGGTTTTGGCGCATCTGGGCTTTTTTGTAAATCACGCTCGTACTCCCCTTTTAGGGTGTCGGCATCGTATTCTGGGTGGCCTGTTATAAATACTTGGCTACCCGATTTGTTTTTTAATAAGTAAGCACCCACTCGCTCAGAGCCTGCTAATACAACGAGATCGTCACACGCATTTATTTTTTTTATATCAATGTGCCCATAACGTGAGTGTGGCACTAAAAAGGTATCGTCAAAACCCCTGGTTAATGCGCCATGTTTAAAATAACATTGATGGGTAAATACGCCACACAGCTTATTGGGTTTTAAGTCGCGCTTTAAATTATAGCTATGGAATAGCGCTGCATGAGCCGCCCAACACGAAAACAACGTAGAGGTAACGTGTTGCTCTGCCCAATCAATAATGACTTTAAGCTCTTCCCAGTAGGCAACATCTTCATACTCTAAATGCGCAAGCGGTGCGCCTGTAACAATAAGCGCATCGTAGTTGTTATTTTTTACCTCTGAAAAATAGCGATAAAAGGTATCTAGGTGTTCTTCTGAATTATTACTGCTACGGTGAGTGTCTAGGCGCAGCAGCTCTACATTTACCTGCAAAGGAGAATTTGCAAGTAAGCGAATAAACTGTACTTCGGTTTCTACTTTATTAGGCATTAAGTTTAATATAGCCAAACGCATTGGGCGGATTTCTTGCGTTTTTGCACGGCTTTTTGGCATTACGAATACGTTTTCTTGGCGCAAACGTGCAATGGCTGGAAGCTCATCCTTTACGGTAATTGGCATATTTTTAACTCCTACTCATAAAAACTTGCGCTAATTATGAACTGAAAGCAAAAAATATCAACCTCTAGATGTATAGATGTCTAAATTAAATTTATTCATTACTACTTAAGTATGTGGCAAGCAATGAGTCACCCCCTTAAAAAGAGGCTTAACTCACTGCATTTAAAATAATGAACTAGTTATTGCCCACTAATATTAAATTTTGCTGAGGGGGAATTAAATACTCAGCGCCCTTTTTGGTAATTACAGCCATTTCTTCAACAGAAATGGTTTTAAACTCGGTGTTGTTTAAAGGCCAACTAAAAAAGCCATCAAAAGCAAACACCATTCCTTCTTTAAGTTTACGATGAGCAGCAGGCCTTACTTGGGCACTGCGAGAGCCACCTAAATTGGGCCCGGTATCGTGTGCAACATACCCAACTGGGTGGCCGGTACTCCATGGCACAGGCTCTGAGTTGTATTTATTCATTAATACGGTTTGAGCTTGATCTACGTCTATACCCCTTACGCCGGGTTTCATTGCATTAAATGCGGCAAAACCGCTATCTCGGGCATTAATCCAATATTGCTGAATGTTGGCTGGTGCAGAGGTTTCCCCTTCTTTAAGTACATAAGCAAAACGCTGAATGTCACTTACCCAGCGATTGTAGAGCTTTACGCCAAAATCAATTTGAATTACGTCGCCCGGCATAATGACTTTATTTGTAGAATGCGAATGCCCGCGATCGGGACCTGAATTTACGTTAGGATTTTGATCGGCAGCCCATGCATCGGTTACACCTCGTGCTTTCATTTTAGCTTTTAAAAATTTAGCTACATCGGCATCGGTGGTTTTACCCGGAATAATAGTTTTATAAGCCTCTATTTGCCACGTTGCTGAAAGCATTGCGGCCTCTTTCATTATTTCAACTTCAGCAGGTAACTTAATTGAAAGCCATTGATAAACGACTTCTTCAGACGATACGAGCTTTGCTGTTTGCTTTGCGCCTAATAAGTTAGCTAATTGCTTGTATTGCGAGTGCGATAACCCATCTGCCTGTGCATTAAGATCAGAGACATTTATTGCTATACGCTCAAAGGGTTGTTTTTTTATAAACTCAGCCGCGTATTTTAACGCAGACACACTGCGTGGCACCGAGATCACTTTTTCATGTATGTTTAGCTCGTCGAGTGCTTTTGCTTCGCTTGAAGGTGAGTAGGCTACCGAATGAAACGCCCCTTTATTAAAATAAAATAAATATGCCGCTGGCGAACCTGCGTTTTCACAGCCAATATGGTCAGCCAATGGGTCGTTGTTATTTTCTCTACAAACAATAAGCCAAGCATCTACCTTAGCTGCTTTTAAAGCGTTTGGCAGGAGTTTATTTATTCTTTGTTTTCTTATTTCGGGCCAAGGAGAATCGACTGCGTTAGCTTTGGGGTTTGTGGTAAATAACGTAAGCAAAGCCAACATTGTTATTACTTTTTGTATAGTCATGGGTTTTTCTTATTTTTACTATGGTTTAAATACGTTAGCACACCCAAATAAAACTATACATTTAACGAGATAAAACGATAAAAATATATTCCCACCCGCCATTCGTTGACTGTTTCACCTCTCAACAACTACAATACAACATTAAAATTTTTATTATTATTTGAAGGCTTTCCTCCATGGTTTTACCTGATAAGTTTATTTTCTCGATGAGTCGAGTATCTAAAGTTGTGCCGCCTAAGCGTACAATTTTAAAAGATATTTCGTTGCACTTTTTTCCTGGCGCCAAAATTGGTGTGCTTGGTTTAAATGGTTCTGGTAAATCATCATTGCTACGTATTATGGCCGGTGTTGACCAAGACTTTGAAGGTGAGGCACGTCCTCAGCCTGGTACTAAAATTGGTTACTTACCACAAGAACCAGTACTAGACGAAAGCAAAACAGTACGAGAAATAGTTGAAGAAGCTGTTGGCGAAGTAAAACACGCCCTTAATCGCCTTGATGAGGTGTACAATGAGTACGCAATGGAAGGTGCTGACTTTGACGCACTGGCTAAAGAACAAGGTGAATTAGAAGCAGTTATTCAAGCGCACGATGGCCACAATATCGATAACGTACTAGAGCGCGCTGCTGATGCACTTCGCTTACCTGAGTGGGATGCTAAAATTGAGCACCTTTCAGGTGGTGAACGCCGCCGTGTTGCTATTTGTCGTTTGTTACTAGAAAAACCAGATATGCTTATTCTTGATGAACCAACTAACCACTTGGATGCTGAGTCGGTTGCATGGTTAGAGCGCTTCTTACATGACTACGAAGGCACTGTTGTGGCAGTAACGCATGACCGTTACTTCCTTGATAATGTTGCTGGCTGGATATTAGAGCTTGACCGTGGTGAAGGTATTCCATGGGAAGGTAACTACTCTTCTTGGCTTGAACAAAAAGACGCGCGCTTACAGCAAGAACAAAAATCTGAAAAAGCACGTCAAAAATCAATTGCGCAAGAACTTGAATGGGTGCGTTCAAACCCTAAAGGTCGTCAAGCTAAGTCTAAAGCACGTATGGCGCAGTTTAGTGAACTACAACAATCAGATTACCAAAAACGTAACGAAACAAACGAGCTATTTATTCCACCTGGCCCACGTTTAGGCGACCAAGTATTAGAAGTGACTAACTTACGTAAAAGCTTTGGCGACCGCGTATTAATAGACGACTTAAGCTTTACAATGCCAAAAGGCGCTATTGTGGGCATTATTGGTGCCAACGGCGCGGGTAAATCTACGCTATTTAAAATGTTAAGTGGCGAAGAGCAGCCAGATAGCGGTAGTGTTAACGTTGGTGAAACCGTACAACTAGCAACGGTTGATCAGTTCCGCGACGATATGGACGAAAGCAAAACAGTTTTTCAAGAAATATCTGACGGACAAGACGTTTTAAAAATTGGTAACTTTGAATTCCCAAGCCGTGCTTACGTTAGCCGTTTTAACTTTAAAGGTAACGATCAGCAAAAGTTTGTAAAAGACTTATCGGGCGGTGAGCGTAACCGTTTACACCTTGCTAAATTATTAAAAGCCGGTGGTAACGTAGTGCTACTGGATGAGCCAACCAATGATCTAGACGTTGAAACACTTCGTGCACTTGAGAATGCTATTTTAGAATTCCCAGGCTGTGTAATGTGTATATCGCATGACCGTTGGTTCCTTGACCGTATTGCTACGCACATTTTAGATTACCGCGACGAAGGACAAATTAACTTTTTCGATGGTAACTATACTGAATACGAAGAGTGGCTCAAAAAGACCTACGGTGCAGAAGCTGCACAACCTAAGCGTATAAAATACAAAAAAATTGGTTAATAGCTAAATTAACTGAAATACCTTAAAACCCTGCTTTACGCAGGGTTTTTTATGCCTTAAATAAACTATGTGTGTTTGTAGCTAGCAACTGTGTAATTTAAAGCTATGCTTATACCAATTTTATTTAAAAATATTATGCATTTGATTGATGTTAAATCACTCGCTAACTAAATAAAAAATTATTCACATAGAACAACCATATGCCGTAATTTTAGTGATTATTAATGAGTTGTTTTATTCGCACTATTACTAAACACTAATTTAATGCTATTGATATTACTAAAAAAACAATAAGGCAGAGTCATGCAAGAACGTCGTCAATTTTCACGTATTTTATTTTCAACCGATGCGCACATAATTTTTCAAGAAAATGAGTACCCATGTACCTTGCTTGATATTTCATTGCACGGCGCGCTAGTCAGTAAATGTGATGTATTAAATGATCAAATAGAGAATGATGCCATACTGCGTTTTATTTTACCCGACAGCGAAATTGAAATAAAAATGGAGACAACGATTTGCCATATAGAAGCAAATCATATTGGTTTAAAGTGTAAGCATATTGATATTGATAGCATTACCTATCTAAAAAGACTCATTGAACTCAACTTAGCGGACGATGAATTACTTCACCGCGAATTAGCCATGCTTATTCACGACTCGCAAGAATAGACACTTTGAGGGGAGTTGATTACCATAGGGGAAACTTTATAGCCTGTGTGAATATGACTCTAAACCCTCATTTACCGTTAGTGTACCACCCAAATTACTCGTTTAGTTTTGATCCTAAGCACCGCTTTGCAATGAGTAAGTTTGCTAATCTATACGCACACGTAAAAAAACTAGGCTTAATTGGTAATAACCTCACGCAACCTGTTTTAGGCTCTCCCGAACCTTTAGAGTTGGTGCATTGCGACAACTACATTCACGATTTATGGAACAACCGCTTAGACGATAAAGCCATGCGTCGTATAGGATTACCTTGGTCAGCTCAATTGATGGCGCGCACATTTACTGCCCCGCAGGGCACATTACAAACCGCTCGCTTAGCGCTAAAACACGGCATAGCCTGTCACCTAGCAGGAGGCACGCACCATGCGCACTTTGATTTTGGCTCAGGATATTGCATGGTGAACGACTTAGCCTTTACCACCCAGACCTTGATTAATAGCGGCGAAGTAACCAACGTGCTTATTTTTGATTTAGACGTACATCAAGGTGATGGCACCGCTGCTATGCTTGCGCATCAGCCCTATGCTTATACCTGTTCAATACACTGCGAAAAAAACTTCCCGTTTAGGAAATCGGCTAGCGATTTAGATATTGGCTTAGCAAATCATATGCAAGATGCCGAATACTTAGCCATTGTTGACGATACCTTAAGCTACTTACTTAAAGAACTGAACCCAAGCTTAGTACTGTACGATGCCGGTGTAGATATTTGGCAAAACGATGGCTTAGGTAAATTAGATATAAGTTGGGATGGGATAGCTAAACGCGATCATTTGGTTTTAAAACGCTGCCTTGAGCACAACATACCAGTGGCAACAGTTATTGGTGGTGGTTACGATAAAGATCATCTTCGCCTTGCACAGCGCCATGGCATTGTAGTTGAACAAGCAGCACGCTTTTAATATGAAATAAAAACTTAATATTGTCGTTCTTATTTGCTAACTAGAATAAAAACGACACCACAATGAAGCACATTTTTATAGTTATAACACTTACCATTTTTAGTTTTTCGGTATTTGCAGAGCAATCTATTCAAGACTTAAACCATCCTGAACTACCCCCCTTAACATTAAACATGGCCGATGGTACAAGTATAAAAACACAAAACCTATTAGGCGAACCGTATATTCTGCACTTTTGGGCTACATGGTGCCCTTATTGCAAAAAGTTACAGCCCGCCCTTCAAAAAATACACGACATGGGCTTAAACGTAATAGCTGTAAGTTTTAAAGAAGATGATAACGCCTATCCCGCCAAAGCATTAACCAATAGAGGCTATACATTTAAAACCGCAATACAAGCAGATAAAATTGCGACACAACTAGGAATACACGGCACACCCACTACGTTATTTATAAATGAAAAAGGGCATGTTGTTTGGGCTACTAATTCATCAGACCCAGATAATGCAAATATACATTTGAAAGCCCGCACTCTACTAAACTCAATTAAAGCTAAATAGCTTAATAATTAAGGGAGTTAATGCGCATTAAAATATGAGTTATATAAACTTTATACTACAATTTAAGCTCATAAATTAATTGGGGTTATTATGCGTTTAATATTTACTTTATTGTTGCTTTTGCTAAGTACTACAGCGTTTGCTGAAGAAGAAAAAGTAGAACTTCCACCATTAGACCCTAGCTACAATGCAGTTCACCCCATGGCGCTTGTGAATAGAGGGTCTTCTATTTTTGCTATTAATCTTCCTTCTTATAGATCGCCACATGACTTGCAAGTTGTTTACGAAGTTAAAAATTCAAACGTTGCTTTTTTAAACTTTGCGAAAAATGCCGACATGATCACTATTAAGCCGCAAAAGTTTAATATTCAACATTTAATGCGCGGGGATGAAATAACAATTACAGCCGACATTTACGAAGGTGATTACCGCCAAGGGGGCACTTTAATTTATGAAGCTAAACAACTTGAGCTCGATAAGCAACTGTACGCCAGAGAACTCAATGAGCTAAGCGAATCTTCGCAATGGCATGAGTACGATATGATTGAGCTAAATGGTACAGAGCGTATTTATGTACATAAAATTCAAAAAGCACCAAGCTTCAACCACCTAATTTTTGTGGACTTGGTTAATGCCTGTATGCAGAAAGTTCGTACATCAAAACGAGTTCCTCCTGAAAACGAACTTACTTATAAATTTATAAACTGCGGAACCTTAAAGCCTCTTTTTTACGATGGCGAAAGTTTACTGAAATAAAATAATTATGCCTAGGTATGATTGATAGGTACGAAGTTAATAAGAAAAAATGAAAGAAAAGTTATTTAAAACTGATACATACCCTGTTGATTAGTAGCTATAGGGAACAAAACTTAGCTTTGGGGCAGCAAAATAAAAACGGCTTAAACTCAACATAATTGAATTTAAGCCGTTTACACACTAATAATATCTTCACACACAATATAAAGATTCTGGTTTTAGACTGCGTGGCAATTGGAGGGAAATAAAAACAACCCAAGCTAAGTCACCACCGAACTTGAGTTGCCTTTCACACTGACAACATCTTCACACACAATATAAAGATTCTGGTTTTAACTGCGTGGCAATTGTAGGGAAATAAAAACAACCCAAGCTAAGTCACCACCGAACTTGAGTTGCCTTTCACACTGACAACATCTTCACACACAATATAAAGATTCTGGTTTTAACTGCGTGGCAATTGTAGGGAAATAAAAACAACCCAAGCTAAGTCACCACCGAACTTGAGTTGCCTTTCACACTGACAACATCTTCACACACAATATAAAGATTCTGGTTTTAACTGCGTGGCAATTGTAGGGAAATAAAAACAACCCAAGCTAAGTCACCACCGAACTTGAGTTGCCTTTCACACTGACAACATCTTCACACACAATATAAAGATTCTTTGTGTTAGTTAAACACTAACGAATTCTGGCCATTGCCTATAAACACATTTTACTTTGCTAAAGCTACTGATTAAGCTCTTAGCCGTGTCTATGGGTTAACTTTAGAGTTATTACTCAAATTTCACAAGCGATAAAAATAAACCTGATAGATGAAAAAAACTAAACTATAGACCTTAGTCTAATAGCCATGCTTTAAGTAACGAAATATTTGTCTGTAAGGCACTCGGTAAATCTTTACTCTATTAGGCATAGAACAACTCAATGCCCCTGTATGAAACTAAGTAAACCATTATTCTTTAATGTTATTTATGACGAAACCAGTCTGTTTCTTATTAAGTAAAATGAATTTTTAAGTGGGATTTGTATTATTTCACTGAAATGCAGGCACAAAAAAAGCGCTATAAAAGCGCTTTTTGTTCTAAAAAAATATTTAAATTATTTGGTTTTCTTTCCAAGCTTGCTCTTTAGCTAAGCGCTTTTTGCGCTTGTCACACGGATCATCGCAATCACAGGCTTTATCGATGCCTACCGAACCTAATCCACCGCAGCTGCTGGCCATCGATTTTCTTTGCACGATCATACCTACAGCCATAGCTGTAACAATTAAAATTAGTAAGCCAAAAGTAAGAAAAAAAAGTGACATTGCTTAGCCCCTATTGATCAGCAATAAATTAAGCCCAAACTATTTTTGAGCAGTTAATATTATATACCCAACCTCTATGGAAATAAACCAGCTTTGAATACTTACAAGTAGGGTTCAAATGCAGGGCTTGAATACGTGACTAAGCCATCAGGCGATTTCGCAATTAAATACACTGCTAAGTTATTAGCTTGTGCATAAGCTTGTGCTTTTTCCATACCCATAACTGTTAAAGCAGTTGCTAAGCCATCTGCGGTCATTGCACTTGGGTGTAATACTGTTACAGAAACTAAGTCGTGCTTAATTGGCATTCCTGTTACAGGGTCAATCAAATGGGTGTATGTTTCGCCATCCATTATATAAAAGATACGGTAATCCCCAGATGTAGCAATTCCCATAGTGCCTGGTAGTAAAATTCGGTGCACTTCACGCTTACCTGGCTCTGCATCTGGTTGTTCTATTGCAATTACCCAGCCTTGTCCATTTGGCTTTTCGCCAGACATACGCAGCTCACCGCCAATCTCAACCATGTAATTAGTAATGCTATGGCTTTCTAGTAATTGCGCCACTTTGTCTATGCCGTACCCTTTAGCAGTTGCAGAAAATGATAGTTCTAGTCCATCAACTGTTTTTGCTAAACCTTGTTCATTTAATACAAGCTTATCTACACCAATATTTGCAACCATTGCCTGAAGCTCATCATCAGTGGGTCGTTTGGTCGGCTTTTTATCAGGGCCAAATCCCCATAAATCAATCAATGGTCCCATTGTTACATCAAGTGTATTGGTAGACTCTCCTATACGAATGGATTCGCTTATAACGGCTCTGAAGTCTTCACTTATTGGCATAAATTGATTTGCTGGCAAGCGATTAAATGTATTTATCTCCGAGTCTTTAATGTATGTAGACATAGACTGGTTTACGTCGACTAATACAGCATCTATTTGTTCTTGTATTTGAAGAGCAGTTATTGCCTCTTGCTCGTCATAATATTTAATATGATAGGTAGTCCCCATGGTTTTACCTTCTAAATAGGTTTCCTTTGGGACCGATTCTGCGCATCCAGATAACAGTAAAGTCAGCGTAATGATAAATAAGGCGATTATGCCCTGGGGAGTATTTACTTTGTTCATAACAACCCTACTTAATAGGTTAAAAATTAATAAATAAGAATAAAAAAGCCTCGTAACACAGAGTGCTACGAGGCTGATATTTTAACCAAAACTAATCTGTTTTGATATGCGTGTTAGCCACCGAAATCATCTAATAAGATATTTTCGTCTTCAACACCTAAGTCTTTAAGCATATTGATAACTGCTGCGTTCATCATTGGAGGACCACACATGTAGAACTCACAATCTTCCGGCGCTTCGTGGTCTTTAAGATAGTTCTCAAATAACACGTTATGGATAAAGCCAGTATAGCCTTCCCAGTTATCTTCAGGTTGTGGATCTGAAAGCGCTGTGTGCCAAACGAAGTTATCGTTTTCAGCAGCTAGGCCGTCAAAGTCTTCAACGTAGAACATTTCACGCTTAGAACGCGCACCATACCAAAAACTCATTTTACGCTTAGAATTTAAACGTTTAAGTTGGTCAAAGATATGTGAACGCATCGGTGCCATACCTGCACCACCACCTACAAATACCATTTCAGCGTCAGTTTCTTTAGCGAAGAACTCACCAAATGGACCTGAAATAGTCACCTTGTCACCTTCTTTAAGTGACCAAATGTACGATGACATTTTACCACAAGGTAGGCTTAGGTTTCTTGGCGGCGGCGTAGCGATACGCACGTTAAGCATGATGATGCCTTCTTCTTCTGGGTAGTTAGCCATTGAGTAAGCACGAATTGTTTCTTCGTCTACTTTTGACTCCAGGTCAAAGAAACCAAAATGATTCCAGTCGCCACGATACTCTTCAGGAACATCGAAATCGGCGTATTTAACATGGTGAGCTGGTGCTTCTATTTGGATGTAACCACCCGCACGGAAAGGCACTGATTCGCCATCTGGAATTTGTAGCTTAAGTTCTTTAATGAAAGTTGCTTTGTTATCGTTAGAGATAACTTCACAGTCCCATTTTTTAACACCGAAAATTGACTCTTCAAGTTCAATTTCCATGTCATTTTTAACATTTACCTGACACGCTAAACGACAACCTTCGCGGGCTTCACCTTTAGAGATGTGATCAAGTTCAGTTGGTAGAATATCGCCGCCACCTTCTTTAATGTGAACGCGACACTGACCACAAGAGCCACCGCCACCACATGCAGAAGATACGAAAATACCCGACTCAGATAGTGCACCTAATAGCTTACTACCTGCTGATGTTTTAATGGCTTTGTCTGCATCGCCATTAATACCGATGATGATATCACCGCTTGCAACTAGTTTAGACTTAGCACCAATGATGATTAAAACTAGTATTACAACGATAGCGATAAAAACACCAACGCCTAAGAAAATATCCATGATTGACCTCGCTATTATTACAGTGAAATACCAGAAAATGACATAAAGCCAAGACCCATCAGGCCAACAGTGATAAAGGTAATACCTAAACCACGTAAACCATCTGGTACGTCTGAATACTTCATTTTCTCACGGATACCTGCAAGTAATGTAATTGCAAGCGCCCAGCCCACACCAGCGCCAATACCATATACAACAGACTCGCCGAAGTTATAGTTACGCTCAACCATGAAGGCTACCGCACCAAAGATTGCACAGTTAACTGTGATCAATGGTAAGAAAATACCTAATGCGTTGTATAGTGGTGGAAAGAACTTATCTAATGCCATTTCAAGAATTTGCACTAGTGCTGCAATAACACCAATGAAAGTTAAGAAACGTAAAAAGCTAAGATCAGCTTCTGGGTAACCAAGCCACTCAAGTGAACCTGGTGCTAATACCGCGTGGTAAACCAAGTTGTTAACTGGTACAGAAATACCAAGTACAACAATAACCGCTACGCCTAGGCCAATTGATGTAGTTACTTTTTTAGACACGGCTAAAAATGTACACATACCTAGGAAGAACGCTAAAGCTAAGTTTTCAATAAAAACGGCTTTTACAAATAAACTAATATAATGTTCCACTTATCGCCCCTTACGCTTTAGCTTCTACTTGGTCTTTCTTATAAGTACGAAGTACCCAAATGAATAAACCAATGATGAAGAATGCACTCGGTGGTAAGATCAATAGACCCATAGGTTGGTACCAACCACCATTTTGTACTAATGGAATAATATCAACACCGAATAGTGAACCCTTACCGAATAGCTCACGAATGAAACCAACAGTAAGAAGAACTACAGAGTAACCTAAGCCGTTACCAATACCATCAAGGAAAGACATTAATGGTGGTGACTTCATCGCGTATGCTTCAGCACGCCCCATTACGATACAGTTAGTAATAATCAGACCAACGAATACAGAAAGCTCTTTTGCCGTAGCATAAGAGAAAGCCTGCAGTACTTGGTCAACAACGATTACTAATGACGCAATAATCGTCATTTGTACGATAATACGCACTGACGATGGGATGTGATTACGAATAGTCGAGATAAAAAGGCTTGAAAATGCGGTTACCAAGGTCAATGCGATTGACATGATTAATGCGTTTTTTAAGCTAGACGTTACAGCCAACGCAGAACAAATACCGAGTACTTGAAGTGCAATTGGGTTGTTAGCGAAAACTGGCCCAAACAGGACCGCCTTCATTTCTTTAGTATCAGCCATTATTTCAATGCTCCATTACGTACTTTAGCAAGGAAAGGGCCAAAGCCGTTTTCGCCAGTCCAAAAATCAACCGCGTGATCAACACCGTTAGATGTTAATGTAGCACCTGAAAGACCATCGATTTTATGCTCATCACCGCCCGCAGTTCCTTTAACGATCTGGATTGGTAATTCTTTACCTTCCCACGTTGCAGTCCACTGTGGGTTTTGAATTTCACCACCTAGACCAGGTGTTTCGTTGTGCTTATAAAAGATGATGTCTTTAATTGTTTCACCATCGCTTTCAAGCGAAATAAAACCGTACATCAAACCCCATAAACCATAACCCTGGATAGGAAGAATAATTGCATCTGTAGAGCCATCGTCTTTTTTAGATATGTAAACAGGTGCACGCTTAGTGATACGTTGTATACCAGCGATGTCCTTAATTCCATTCTCTTTTAAAGATTTGCTCAGCTCTGCATCATATTTGCTTTTTTCAAAGTCAAAGTCTTCTACAGGGTCTGCAAAATCACCGCTTTGCATATCAATAAAGCGTGTTTCGATTTTAGCTTCAAACGTTTCAGCAACGTTATCAACTTTGCTAATACCCGCGGCTGCTAAAATATTGCTTTGAATATCTTTTGCTTTGTTTGCTTTTTGCAAAGGGCGAAGTTGCACTGACGTTAGCGATACAATTACTGCACACACCAAACATAATGAGACAACAACAGCTAGCGTTTTGCCAATTGATTCGTTATTACTAGACATTACGTGCCAACCTCCGCTTGATATTAGCTTGCACTACAAAGTGATCGAATAATGGTGCAAACAAGTTAGCAAACAAGATTGCCAGCATGATGCCTTCAGGGTATGCAGGGTTAACAACACGGATCATGATAACCATAAAGCCAATAAGCGCACCGTATGCTAATTTACCTTTATCAGTAAATGCAGCAGATACAGGGTCAGTAGCCATAAAGAACATACCAAATGCAAAGCCACCTAGCACCATGTGCCAGTACCAAGGCATAGCAAACATTGCATTAGTTTCTGAGCCAATTGTGTTTAGTATTGATGAAGTAATCACCATACCTAGGAATACACCTAGCACAATACGCCAAGAAGCAATGCGCACGTAAATTAAGAACAAACCACCAATAAGTACAGCAAGCGTTGACGTTTCACCCATAGAACCTTGGATAAAGCCGTAGAACGCATTCCACCACATTTGCATGTTAGCGTAACCTAAGTCACCACCTAACGTACCTGCAAATGCTTGACCTAGCATTGTTGCACCAGAGAACGAGTCTACGGCAGTCCATACTGTGTCACCTGAAATTTGCGCTGGGTATGCGAAGAATAAGAACGCACGACCTGCAAGAGCAGGGTTTAAGAAGTTACGACCAGTACCACCAAATATTTCTTTTGCGATTACAACACCGAAAGTAATACCTAGTGCAACTTGCCATAAAGGAATTGTGGCAGGCAAAATTAGTGCAAATAGCACTGATGTTACGAAGAAACCTTCATTTACTTCATGCTTACGCACAGAAGCAAACAACACTTCCCAAAAACCACCAACAACAAACGTTGTTGCATAAATAGGTAGGAAGAAACACGCTCCGTAGAACATTTTTGCGCCCCAACCTGCATCGGCAGTCAAGTCACCACCTAGTAGCTGGAACAAACCTACTTGCCAAATGTTAGCTAGCTCAAAACCATTACCAAGCGCCATAGCTGCTTGATGACCGATGTTGAACATACCAAAAAACATGGCAGGGAACGTCGCCATCCACACTAAAATCATCATACGTTTTAGGTCGATGTTATCGCGAACGTGAGTTGAACCTTTGTTTACATAACCTGGGGTGTAAAAAATAGTCGCGGCTGCTTCATACAGTGCGTACCATTTTTCGTGTTTTCCACCTGGTTCAAAATGCGGCTCGATATCTTCTAAGAAAGTTTTTAAACCCATTTTAGCCTTCCTTCTCGATCGTAGTTAAGCAATCGCGTAGGGCTGCGCCGTACTCGTATTTGCCAGGACAAACGAAGGTGCATAACGCTAAATCTTCTTCATCTAATTCAAGCGCACCTAATGAAATTGCACTGTCTAAATCACGAGACAATAAGTCACGTAATAATAGCGTTGGCAAAATATCAAGTGGCATAACACGCTCGTAGCTTCCAAGTGGAACCATGGCACGTTTTGAACCACCCGTAGACGTTGTCATTTTGAATAAACGACTCGGAGTAAGGTGAGACAAGAATGTACGCGTTACAGAGAATTTATCACTACCTGGTGCAATCCAGCCAAACAATTCCTTTTCGCGACCTTCAAGTAAAACAGACACTTGAACATGGTAACGACCTAAGAATGCATGAACACCAGACGACGTAGCACCTGCAAGTACAGAACCAGAAATAACACGGTTATCACCGTCTTCTAATTCCCCTGCCACTAAGTCATCTAATGAAGCACCTAATTGTGTTTTCACTAAACGTGGATTTTTAACGCGAGGACCTGCAAGAGAAACAACACGATCTGTGTAAATTTCACCAGTAAGGAACAGGTGACCATACGCAATAACGTCTTGGTAACCGATATGCCAAACTTGCTTGCTAGCAGATACAGGGTCAAGGTTGTGAATATGAGTGCCTACAAGGCCAGCCGGATGCACACCACCAAACTCATGTACTTCTACTTGAGCAATAGATGAGCTAGGGATTTGGCTGCCAGCTTGCTTACAAACAAATACTTTTCCATCGGTCAAACGCGATACAACAGCTAAGCCTGCTTCAAACGCTTGCGCATTTTCAGCAATAATCACTGCAGGATCTGCAGCAAGAGGATTAGTGTCTATAGCGGTAACAAATATAGAGCTAGGATTTGCATCCACAGCCGCTACTTTGCTGAATGGGCGAGCACGTAATGCTGTCCATTGACCTGACTGAATAAGTACTTCTTTAGCTTTTTCACGATCTAAGCTTGTAAGCTCAGATTCAGAGAAAGAGTCAAAGGTGATTTGCTCACTGCCGTTTACTTCAATAACAACAGATTGCAGCACACGTTTAGCACCACGATTTATTTCTTTTACAACACCAGAAGCTGGTGCGGTAAACAGGACGCCTGGGTTCTTTTTGTCTTCAAAAAGTACCTGGCCTTTTTTAACTTGGTCATCCATACGAATATGCATGGTTGGACGCATACCTATAAACTCTTCACCTAGCACGGCTACTCTTTTGACGGGTGAACCGTCGTGAATAACTTGCTGAGGTGCGCCATCTAATGGTAAATCCAGACCTTTTTTTATGTTGATCATACGCACTTGCACTACATTAACGGAAAGAAACTGAAAAATCGTACCAACCACGTCGCCATTTAAGCTACCCCAAGTTATTTCAATGTATAAAAGAAAAACTCGCTTTGGTCATTAAACAGGCAACGCGGTAAAAACTCTTCACATATTGCCTTAATTTTAACACCATTGTGGGTGACTATGCGAGTGTATTTATGAAAATTATACGACTGAAACGCTTATTTGGTTTTGTTAGCTAGATTTAATAAAATTTAAGTTAGACCAAAGTGGTAGCTTAAGCAAAGAATGAGGTTTTTTAATTGATAAAAGTCGCATGAAGCGACTTTTAAATTAGGGCATGTTGACTTTATAGGATTAAAGCTTACTGAATCTTAAAGCGGTACTTGTTTAGCAATAATACTTATTTATGAGCAATAACCACACAACATCAGCTCTGTATTAGCGAAATGCCAAACAGTTTACCAAAAAGACAAGCAAGCCCTGACTATTCACTTAATTGATTAGTCAATCATATTTGCAATTGCTTGAACTGGCTCTACATCTTGGTCGTAATCAACTGACTCAATGCCAAAACCAAATAAGCGTAAAAACTCATTGTGATAACCAACGTAATCTGTCAACTCGTCAATCGTGCTGGTATCTACTTTGTCCCATACTGCTTGGATACGTGCTTGAACATCGTCTTCAAGTTCTTTGTAGTTTTGAAATAAGTGTCCACCATCATCAAAACGCGGCGTTTCACCGTACAGGTTTTCGGTAAATAAACCATGAATTTGCTCAATGGTGCCTTCGTATGTTCCGTCCGCCTTCATTACCTTGAATAAAGCTGAAATATACAATGGCATAATTGGTATAGCAGAGCTAGCTTGTGTTACAACAGCATTGAGTGATGAAACATACGCTTGACCATTTAACGCTTTAGTTGACTCTTTTATCGCAACCGTTGCACGGTCTAAGTCTTCTTTTGCTTTACCAATAGTCGCGTGCCCGTATATTGGCCACGTTAATTCTTTGCCTATGTATGTGTAAGCTGTGGTTTTAAAGTCATCTGCTAGCACGTCAGCGTCTTGAAGTGCATTAATCCACATTTCCCAATCTTCACCACCCATTACTTTAATGGTGTTGTCGATATCGTCTTGTGTTGCAGCCTCTACAGTAATTTCGTCAATTTCACGCTTTGACGTATTTAGATTTTTTGTTGTAACTGCGTTGCCGATTGGCTTTAACGTTGATGAGTAAACTTCACCCGTATTTGGGTCAGTACGACGAGGCGACGCTAAACTGTAAATGACCAGATCAACCTTGCCTAAATCTGCTTTAATTGTATCAATTGCTTTTTGTTTTATTTCGTTTGAGAAGGCATCACCGTTGATATTTTTAGACCATAAACCGGCTTCGTCTGCCGCATTTTGAAAAGCAGCCGTATTATACCAACCTGCTGACCCTGTTTTACGCTCGGTACCTTCTTTTTCAAAGAAAATACCCAATGTTTTAGCGCCGCCACCAAATGCTGCCGTAATACGCGATGCCAAGCCGTAGCCTGTAGATGCACCAATAACTAACACATTTTTTGGCGCGTTTTTTAATGCACCTTGTTGTTTTACATAGTTAATTTGCTCTAGCACATGTTCACTACAGCCTACTGGGTGAGCGTTTGTACAAATGAATCCACGAATTTTTGGCTTAATGACCATTGATGATCCTATATCTTTTACTATAAAAATTAGCGCTAGTTTAAAGGCTAATACTTAAAACACTGATCTGATCAGTTAAATACGGTTGTAAATAACTGTCAAACCTCAATTAATCAATCTAATTTAGATCCACCTAAACAGTTTGGCGATGCTGGCGCTTCGCTGTCATGTTCAGTGTATTCGTCAGGAGTGTAAGTATGAATAGCCAATGCATGTATATGGTTTGCAAGCTCTTCTTTTAAAATTTCATTAATTTGACGATGGCGCTGCAAAAGGCGTTTACCTAAAAACTCTTCGCTTACCACAATAACCTTAAAGTGCGAATCAGTGCCTTTGCTGTGCATATGACTTTCGTTAATAACATTTAAATGCTTACACGCAATAGCATTGCTGATTTTTTCTTGGATTTGTTGCTGCATTGACATATAAAACCATTATTTATAGCTAATTTATGAACTTATCATAGCAAGCAGCCCTGCCCGTTGGCTAACTAAATTACGCAACTAGCCTTGTTTTATATACCTAAAGGTTAAACTTATTCGCGGGTGCACTAAGCTGGTTTGCTTTAAAATAGCATGCTGAAAGTCTCGCTGGCTATTGCCACTCATGACCAAACAACTACCACTGTGTAATTTTAAATCCGTTATTTTATTACTGGTTTTGTCTTTTAGCTTTAATACCCGCTCTGCTCCAAGCGATATACACACTATAGTGGGCTGATTGCCTAACTCAATTTCATCATCACTGTGCCACCCCATAGTGTCGTTGCCATCGCGATAATAGTTGACTAATAAAGAATTAAAAGGCTGGTTTAAATGTGCCTCTAACCTTTTTCGCATTGCCATTAATGCACTAGGCCAAGGTTCAGTTATTAACTTACTGTTTGAATAGCCGTATTCAATTTTATGGTCGCCAATAAAGCATTGCAGCCGTGGGATTGGTCCAGTTTTAGAGTAAACCGTGACTTCTGGCTGCTGCCACTTAAGGTTTTTTTGCAGATAATAAAATAAATCGAGGCTTTTTTGTGCGCTAAGCGCCTTTGTTTGATAAGAAAAGCCATTAGGCAACTGTTGGGGGTTGGCGTTTTGCCGTTGCATGTTAGAATTTACCTACATTAGTTTACTGATACAAAAACCACTATGACGACGCAAGCCCAGCTAGGCGATAAAACTTTTACTCTTGAACGCTTCCCTTTGGATCAAAAAAACCGCAGTTTACAAGCGTGGGATTCGGGCGATGAGTACCTTATCAATTATGTTAACGAACATCATCCTGATTGTCGCTCATTGCTTATTTTAAATGACAGCTTTGGTGCCCTTGCCTGTAGCTTTAATCAATTAACGGTTTGTTCAGTTAATGACTCGTATATTAGCCACCAAGCCGCAGCGTATAATTTACAAGAGAATAAACTGTCTACTGTGCAATTTACGCAATTGGACAGCCTCTCGGCACTTCCAGAAGACGTAGATTTAGTGTTAATTAAAATACCACGTAATGTTGGCTTTTTGCAGTTTCAATTAAGTGAGTTAAGCGAAGTTCTTGCACCAGGCACACCTGTTATTGCAGCTGGTAAAACTAAAGATATTCACAACTCAACAATTAAGGCGTTTGAACAGTTTATTGGTGAAACTAAAACAAGCTTAGCGGTGAAAAAGTCACGCCTTATTTTAAGTAGCGCAAAAGGCGGCTATAAAGCTGCTGATTACCCTGTTTCATGGCAACTTGAAGGCACCGAGTTTAATATTACAAACCATGCAAATGTGTTTTCGCGTGATTCGTTAGATATTGGTGCGCGCTTCTTTTTTAACTACTTGCCGCAAACACCAAAAGCTAAACAAATTATTGATTTAGGCTGTGGTAATGGCGTAGTTGGTGTTATGACCTTAGCGCGCTGCCCTAAAGCCTCTGTAACGTTTGTTGATGAATCGTACATGGCGGTCGAGTCTGCACGACTTAACGTAGAGCAAAACATGGCAGAACGATTTGATGATTGCGAATTTATCGAAAACGATTGCCTAACCGGCTTTGGAAAAAACAGTGTAGATATGGTGCTATGTAATCCACCATTTCACCAAGCACAAGCGGTTACTGATCACATTGCTTGGCAAATGTTTAAACAAGCTAAAGACACGTTAAAAGAAGGTGGTGAGCTGCGTATTATTGGTAATCGTCATTTAGATTATCATGACAAGTTAAACCGAATGTTTGGTAACTGTAAGCTATTAGGTTCAAACAAAAAATTTGTGGTTTTAAGTTCAACTAAAAATAGTGGGGTGTTATAACAATGACAATAATAAACCGTATATTTGGCTGTGCTGCATTTTGTATTTTAGCAGGCTGTGCAAACCAACCAAGCCAAGTCATACTTAACCCGGTTTACCAAAGTGGCCAAGTGAGCACTTTAAATAGTAGCCTGAGCACGAGTGTTATTGATGTACGTGGCGATACGTCTACCCTAACTCTAGTTGAGTCAGACAAAACCAAAACATTTGCAAGCCAAGGTATTACAGAGTCGATTAAAAGTGCACTAGACAGTGCACTTAGTCGTAATGGCGCGAGCATTTCAAATTTAGCCACCACTCGATTTGAGCTAGATATAAATGCCTTACAAGCAGTGGTTACTGAAACCTTAGTAAGCCATAAAAGTGAAGCAAAAATTGAACTGAGTGTTCGCGTAATCCGTGCTACAAGTAATTTTACAAAAAAGTATAGCGGTAATGCAGCGCTAGAAGGCCCGCTTGGCCACGACAGAGCTAAAATAGAAGGTCAACTCAATAAGTTGACTGAACAAATGATAACCCGCATTGTGTCAGATCCTGAATTAATACAGTTTTTAGAAGGTTAACCATGAAACGACTTTTTATACTTTGTTTAGCTCTTTGTTTTAGCGCAGCAAGCTTAGCAGCCCAAGAGGGCAGATTTGTACAAAAAGACAATATGTTTCCACGTGTTGAAATAGTAACATCACTAGGCAGTATTATTGTCGAGCTAGACCGTTCTCGTGCCCCTATTACAGTCAATAACTTTTTAACTTATGTATCAGATAAAAGTTATCAGGGTAGCATTTTTCATCGTGTTGAGCGCGACGAAGAAAACGAACGCGATTTTGTTATACAAGGTGGTGGATATGATAAAAACATGGAAGGCTTACATCAAAACGATCCTATTTTTAATGAAAGCGGGAACGGTCTAAAAAATGATATGTACAGTATTGCCATGGCATACCAAGACAGACAGCCGCATTCAGGTACTCGCCAGTTTTTCTTTAATATGGATAACAATGACCATTTAAATCCTGGAAGAGACTGGGGATTTGCGGTGTTTGGTACTGTAATGGATGGATACGAAACCCTTGATAAAATTATGGCTGTTAAAACAATTTACAACGAAAAAATTGGTTATGACTTTGTGCCAGAAACACCAGTGGTCATTTTAAATATTAAAATGATTGAGCCAACACCATTATAATTAATGAGGTGCGGTATAGCTGCACCCACTCGCCAATGAAGGCCCTATGAGCAACACTCTCTCTTTCAGCGAATACTTTTCGTATTTTAAAGATAAACGTTTAATTAATGTGTTTATTTTTGGTATTAGCAGTGGTTTCCCCTGGGTATTAATTGGCTCTGTAATGTCGGCATGGCTAAAGGATGAAGGCCTGAGCCGAAGCATGATAGGCTTATTTGGTATTGTATTTGGTGCCTACAGCATCAACTTTTTGTGGTCGCCCTTAATCGATCGTACAAAACTGCCTATTTTATATAAGTGGCTAGGCCAACGCCGTAGCTGGATATTGTTTTGCCAAAGCTTTATTTTTTTAGGCACATTACTTCTTGCTGGCCTTGACCTCAAAGCTAACTTGGCGATAGCTGCAGCACTGTGTTTATTAATTGCAATTGCATCTGCTACACAAGACATTGCGATAGACGCATTTAGAATAGATACCCTAAGCGAAAGTGAATCACACAAAGCAACGGCTGCCGCAGCCATGGCCACCTCAGGATGGTGGACAGGCTATGCGTTATTGGGTGCGATTCCATTTTATATGGCAGATATTCCTTCACTTGGTTGGCCACAAGTTTACTACTTTTTAGCTGCTGTGATATTGGTATTAATGGGAGGTGTGCTATTTGCTAAAGAGCCCGCCTCTAATAGAGAAGCCGTTCACGAAGAACTAGAACGTGTTTACATTGAAAAGCTTGCTACTATTAATCAAACACCTCTCAATAAAGTCGTTGCCTGGTTGGTTGTTACAATTATTGACCCTTTTAGAACATTTTTTGCAAAAAATGGGGTTAAAACTGCACTCGCACTACTTGCTTTTATTTTCCTATTTAAAATTGGCGAAGCGTTTTTAGGACGAATGTCGATTGTTTTTTATAAAGAAATAGGTTTTAGCAATAGCGATATAGCTACTTTTTCAAAAGTTGGCACCGCGGTGCTCACTATTGCCTTTACCTTTGTAGGCAGCTTATTTAATCAAAAATATGGCATTGTGAAAGGGTTATTTGTTAGTGGTGTAGCCATGGCTGCATCTAATTTAGCCTTTTCTGCTATTGCACTAGTGGGCCCTAACTTAGGTTTATATGCTTTTGCTATAGTAATTGATGGCTTCACACAAGCATGGTCTCTCGTTGCTATGGTCGCGTTTATATCTATGCTATGTGACAGAGCGTTTAGTGCAACACATTATGCGTTGTTAGCGTCGCTGGGGAATTTAGGAAGAACATTACTTTCGAGTTACAGTGGGGTTGTAATTGATGATTGGCTAATGGGAAATTGGTCGTTATTTTTTGTATTAACCGCTTTAATGGTGCTTCCCTCTTTACTATTTTTGTATGCAATAAGACACAAATTGTATGAGCTTGAGAAAAACTACCATAGTAGCTATTAAGCTTAATGCATCCATGCATTAATATTTTGCTTAGCACATTTAATATACCCCTGAATGAACTAAGCAACACACTATTAATCTACTTTAAGCAGGCTTAGTGCTTCATGTGGGTCAACTTCTAGCGCTGTACAATAACGAACAAACTCAACCACATCTAAACGGCGTTCTTGATTTTCAATTTTGCCGATAAACGAGTGAGGCGTTCCAAGCACCTGTGCAAGGCTTCTCATTGTATGGCCTTTTTCATGGCGTTTGCTTTTAAGCCATGTTGTTAACTTAGCGTTCTCTTCTGAAGAAACAGTTTTCCCCATCATTTTACATCTCCTACTAGACGATTAGACAACACCACAAAAGCAGCAGTCGTTACCATAGCTGTAGGCAAGTAAGCAGTAACTTATGTTTTAAATAGCAATCTATCGCTTCTCAAAGCACTGGTTGCTACTCACTCCCACCCACATAGCTAAAAACGACGCTTAAAATGTGGTAAAAGGTTTTTGTTATTAGAATGAAATTTTGCCCGTCTCATTCTTGGATACATTATATACTATTAACACTTTGGTTAAATAGTTAATTGCTCGCCTTAGTCAAAATCAACCCCAGTGAACATTTACAAACACTGAATATTTTAGCTAAGTTATCAAAAACATTAAAAATAATATTTTTATTATAAAAATATAAATAGGCATTTTTATAACAAATTTATTTCATGTTAATGTTATTCGTTTAATATTAGGCAATAATCAACACAAAAAAGGTTACATAATGTTCAGGCTTCTTTTTTTATTACCGATTATTTTATGTGCAGGGTGGTACTTATTCTTGCGCCATAATGGCGTGCCAATTAAGCAAGGTAAAAAAGGGTTTATGTATATTTTAGTACTATCTGCATTTGTACTGGGCTTTTTTGTATTGATGATGCAGATCACAGAGTATGCCCCCTCTAATTTATAGGCATAAAAAAAGCCGCTAATGCGGCTTTTTTTATTAGTCTGTGTTTACACACTAAAACTTGCACCACAACCACATGTGGTTGTTGCGTTCGGGTTAGATACAAAAAAGCGTGCACCTTCTAAGCCCTCAGTATAGTCAACTACACCGTCAACTAAATATTGAATACTCATAGGGTCAACCACTAGCGTTACGCCATTTTTTACAATTTCTAAATCGCCAGGATTTGCTTTTTCATCAAAAGTAAAACCGTACTGAAAGCCAGAACATCCACCACCCGTTACGTAAACACGCAGTTTTAGTTCTGGGTTTTCTTCTTCATCGATTAATTGTTTAACACGAACAGCTGCTGCATCGCTAAACTGAATTGGTAATTCTTCTGACATTTTAAAACCCTCAATATCGTAATGGCGTGATTATCTAATACCCGAGTGTTTTAATCAAGTATAGTCAATTAACGCTTTGCTCTAAGTTATACCCATAAATACATTAAAAATGACTGTATATCGCTTATATTGACTGAAAAAAACAGCACTTTAATATGCAACTAGTGGCATGTTAAACAAGTAATTATTTTGACTAAAAAAACTTCGTTTTATTATTTGCCATAAATAGCTAATTTAAGTTAATAATTTTATAAAATCACAAGGACTTAGTGGTTGGCTTTTGCTAAAATACAGCTGAAAAATGCACTGAGGAAAAAATGCATGTGGCTGGAGCAGCTCAGGCGTCGACTCGCACAACCTAAAACATCTGTACAATTATGCCTTTTAGGCGTAGTTGCTGGGTTAATTGCTGCATTTTTTATTATTTTATTCCGCTTAACAATTCTCTTTTTTCAAAGTTTATTTTTAGAAACCCCAGACGACTTTACAACCTTGCCAACTCTTGAACGTGTTTTAATGCCTTTAATTGCAGCATTTTTAATTGCGTCATTTGCCGCTTTTACTGGTTTCAAACATTATCGGTTAGGTATTCCATTCGTTATTCATCGTATTAAACGTCATTACGGGCAAATGCCTTTATACAATACACTCAACCAATTTGTTGGGGGGGCTTTGGCATTAATCAGTGGTTTTTCGGTTGGGCGAGAAGGCCCATCGGTACATATGGGAGCAACGGGCGCCAGTATTTTAGCCGATAAACTCCACTTACCCCACAATGCCATGCGTACATTAAGCGGCTGTGGTGTTGCTGCGGGTATTGCAGCATCCTTTAACACGCCTCTTGCCGCCGTTATTTTTGTTATGGAAGTCGTGTTAAGAGAGTACAAAGTTCATATTTTCGTCCCTATTATGCTTGCTGCAGTAACAGGTGCACTTGCTACTCAGTTCGTATTTGGGGGAGGGTCAGAACTTGCACTCATAACAATTGCTCCTTTGAGTGGTTGGCACTATCCATATTTAATTTTATGCGGTATGGCACTGGGCGCTATTGCATACAGCTTTAATCAAAACTTAATGTTAATTATTAAAACATTTAAACCTTTAAGTATGTTTCCTCGTTTACTCATTGCAGGTTGTATCGCAAGTTTAATTGCTTATGCCGTTCCCCAAGCAATGGGATCTGGCATGAGCGCGATAGCTATTGCGGTGGAGTCGCCAGATAATGTGCAATTACTCACCACTATTTTAATTGCTAAATTACTAGCAACTTTATTTGCTATAGGTTTGGGTATACCGGGAGGGTTAATTGGTCCTGTTATTGGGTTAGGCGTTTTAGTTGGGACTATGATGGCGTTTTTTGCTCAGTTTATTAGCCCTGGTACTGATATTGCCGGAACTTATGGTGTATTGGGCATGGCTGGGTTAATGGCAGCCACATTACATGCACCACTTGCAGCGTTAACAACAGTAATGGAGCTTACATCGTCGCCAGAAATAATTGTCCCAGCCATGCTTGTGATAACAACAGCTTATGTAACCGCATTACAAGTATTTGGTAATCGCTCTATATTTTTGCAGCAACTTGATTTTCAGGGGCTTCCCTATCATGTTTCCCCTGCCACTGAGGCGCTGCAAAAGGTGGGAATTATGGATGATATGGATGAAAACTTTAAATTGCTTTTTTCAAACGACAAAGAGCAAATAAAAAATACACTCGATGCCATGGACAGCCAAACGCCATTGATTGTGTTTGACGAAGAAAACGGGTATCGACTTGCAGAATACGATTTAAGCTTAATGTCTGATCAAGCAATCAACCTGAACTATGTAAACTTACAAGGTATTAGCAGTCAAGCAACGTTAGCTGATGCCTTTGATATACTAAAAGATAAGCGCAGTGGCGCTTTATATGTATACAACCTGTTAGATAATCAACAAATAATGGGACTGTTACGTTGGGATCAAATTCATCATATTTTAACCATTCGTAACAGCTTACTATAAATAATAAGGGTTATTATGAGCGCATTACTGATTTATAAAACGCTGCATATATTTTTTATGATTGCATGGTTTGCAGGCATTTTTTACTTACCACGGTTATTTGTTTACCACGCAATGAGCCAAGAGCGTGCATGTAACTCTATGCTAAAAGTAATGGAACGCAGGCTCCTTTATTTTGTAACGCCATTTGCTATTTTAACGGCTGTTTTTGGTGTACTAACGATTGTGGAATATGGCCGTGAATGGTTTAAATACAGTATGTGGCTGCACTATAAACTAGTGCTAGTTATAATTTTATATTTATACCACGCGTACTGCTTTAAATTACTAGCCGACTTTAAACACGACAGAAATACTAAAACAGATCGTTTTTACCGAATTTTTAATGAATTACCTGTTATTGCATTACTTATTATAGTTGCACTGGCAGTAATTAAACCGAGCCTTTGAGCTATTTGGTATAAAAAATACCGTATTAATTACACACGACTTAAAATCTAATATGCGCGATTGCGTGCCCCATATTATGGATTATCGCGCCCTTTTGAAAAACTAGGAATAACCCCATGTTAAGTTTCCAAGGTGAACATATTCTGTCTGTTAATCAGTTAGACAGAGACTGCATTGAACGTATTTTTGCAGTAGCAAAAAAGATGGAGCCTTATGCTAAAAAGCAAAAGCAAACAACGGTGCTTGAGGGCGCCATTTTAGCTAATTTGTTTTTTGAACCCAGCACACGTACACGCGTTAGTTTTGGTACCGCGTTTAATCTGCTTGGTGGAGGCGTGCGTGAAACAACAGGCATGCAAAGTTCAGCTCTTGCTAAAGGTGAATCTTTATACGATACAGCGCGTGTTATTTCAGCTTATGCAGATGCGGTAGCTATGCGCCACCCAGACGCAGGCTCGGTTAGTGAATTTGCCGAAGGCTGTACCGTACCTGTAATTAATGGCGGTGACGGTCCAAATGAACACCCCACTCAAGCACTGCTAGATTTACTTACTATTGAACGTGAGTTACACCGCTTTGATCAAAACATTGATGGTATGCACATCGCTTTGGTTGGCGATTTAAAATACGGTCGTACTGTTCATTCGTTATCAAAACTATTGTGCCATTACAAAAACGTTAAATTTTCAATGGTGGCACCCGATGGCTTGCAAATGCCAACCAGTATTTTAGATGCAGTAGAAAATGCTGGCCATAAAATAGAACTAGTGAACAAAATGGAAGGTAACTTAGCGGCCGATATCGTGTATCAAACACGTATTCAAGAAGAGCGCTTTCCATCTCAAGAAGAAGCAAATAAATACCGTGGCGGATTTAGAATTAGCCAGTCAATTTATAACGCACACTGTAAGCCTAATTCAGTGCTAATGCATCCGCTTCCTCGTGATAGTCGTACTGAAGCTAACGAGCTTGATAACGACTTAAACAGCAATGACAATTTAGCTATATTTCGCCAAGTACAAAACGGCGTATTAATTCGAATGGCATTGTTTGCTTTAACGCTCGGCGTAGAAAACAAAGTTGAGCAATATGAAGTAGACGTGCCTTGGTTTAGCCGCAAACGCGACAGCTAACCCTTTTTTAAGTGACAATTTATAGGATTTTTCATGACAATTAGCCAAGACTTATTTGAACGCGCTCAAACCTCTATTCCTGGTGGCGTAAACTCACCAGTGCGCGCTTTTAATGGCGTAGGTGGCACACCATTATTTATCACAAAAGCTGAAGGTGCATTCACCTTTGATGCTGATGGTAATCGTTATATCGATTACGTAGGTTCGTGGGGCCCAATGATCATGGGCCACAATCACCCAGCTATAAAACAAGCGGTTCATGAAGCAGTTGAAAACGGCCTTAGCTATGGCGCGCCAACTGAAGCTGAAATTTTAATGGCTGAGAAAGTAAAAGCGCTTGTACCGTCAATTGAAAAAGTTCGCATGGTTAGCTCAGGTACCGAAGCAACTATGAGCGCAATTCGCCTAGCACGTGGTTTTACTAATCGTGACAAAATTCTTAAATTTGAAGGCTGTTACCACGGCCATGCCGACTCACTTTTAGTTAAAGCGGGCTCAGGTGCTTTAACTATGGGCGTGCCTAATTCACCAGGTATTCCTGAAGACTTTGCTAAGCACACATTAACAGTATCGTTTAATAACATTGAAGAAGTGAAAGCTATTTTTGAAAAATACGCTGACGAAATTGCCTGTATTATCGTTGAGCCGGTAGCGGGTAACATGAACTGTATTCCACCTGTTGAAGGCTTTTTAGAAGGCCTGCGCGCAGTATGTGATGAATACAAATCAGTGCTTATTTTTGACGAAGTAATGACCGGTTTTCGTGTAGCTCTTGGTGGTGCACAAGCGTATTACAACATAAAACCTGACCTAACATGTTTAGGTAAAGTAATAGGCGGCGGCATGCCGGTAGGCGCATTTGGCGGCAAAACTGAAATTATGGATTACATTGCTCCTGTTGGCCCAGTATATCAAGCCGGAACACTGTCTGGTAATCCAATAGCTATGGCTGCAGGTTTAAAATCATTAGAGCTATTAAGTGAGCCTGGATTACACGACAAACTAGAAGCTATTTCAAAAGCAATATGTGAAGGCTTTGAAGCAGGCGCTAAAAAAGCAGGTATCGCACTTACAACAAACTACGCGGGCGGCATGTATGGCTTTTTCTTTACTGATGCTGAAAAGGTAACCACTTACAAACAAGCGACTGAGTGTGACCTAGAGCGTTTTAAACGCTTTTTCCATCTTATGCTTGAAGAAGGCGTATACCTTGCGCCATCAGCGTTTGAAGCTGGTTTTGTATGTGCTGCGCACACGGAACAGGAAGTACAAGAAACTATAGCTGCAGCAGAGCGCTGTTTCGCAAAGCTTTAATCGCAAGTATTGCCTAAACGGGGTTTATATACCTACTTTTAAAACAGGCAATCAATACTAAAGATTGAAAAAGCCCTTTAAGGGCTTTTTTTATTTGTAAATTGATATAATTGAATGATAATTAAGCATAACAAGGTCTACTTATCTTCACCCTACTTTATTAAATACAAGAGAGTCTTATGTCTGGATTACGGCAGTTAGCTGCGCCTGCAATGCGCTTAATGGCGAATCTAAAATACAAAACTAAAATAAGCATCACGTTTGGCATTCTCTTGATCCCACTTGCACTAAGCATGTTTTTTTTGGTGTCGTTATTGAGTAAAAGTATTGATGTGTCGAAAATGGAACAACAAGGTTTAAAAGGCTATCGGGCAATACTTACCAATCAAATACAAGGGACAACCGATAAAAATATAAATGTGGCACGCTCGCTGGGCTTTAAAATTAAAGACAGCGAAGTAGACGATGTCCTTGAGCTTGTGTCTATTCAATCTAATTTAGCGCTAGATAGCGAACTTGCCAGCGCCTATTTAAATCGTGCATTGGTAACCCGTGTCCCTGCTTTTATCACTCAAATAAACCTAACCGCCGCGAGCGCAAATACAGTACTGAACAATAACCAATTTACTCCAGATACCTTTATTGCACTTTCAAACCTAAGTAAATCGTTACCCCAATTTGAGCAGCAACTTTTAAAAACACTAGCTATTGCTACGTCAGCGGATAAATCGGTAAATAAAGCGCTTTCTCCCACTTTAAATGAACTACAAAAATCAGTCTCAGCATTTAAGAACGCGATAGATAAAAAACTACTGGAACCCGACGACATAGAATTAACTCTGCGTGAATTTTCAGCACTCACTGACAATGTTCAAAAAAATATTAGCGCTTTAATCAACATCAGTATTCCAACTCTAGAATCGTTAATTAGTAATAAAATACAAACCCAGCAGTGGACCAGAAACACTGTTCTGATCGCCTCTATAATAAGTTTACTGTTTGCTCTTTATTTAATGGTTGGGTTTTATTTTGCAGTCGTTGACACCATAAGTCGCTTCACTAAAGCAGCCACTAAAGCAGCTAACGGTGACTTAAAGGCAACCCTTAACTCAATCGGGAGTGACGAAATGAGCGTTATTGCTGAGCAATACAACGCCCTACTCAATGCCTTTTCACATCTACTTTCAGATGTTAAAGCCAGCACCAAAGAGTTATGCGATGCCACTCAGTCTCTTTCGCATGCCAGTAGTCAAACCAGTGACGATGTAATAAAACAGCAAACGCGGGTAAATGCAATTAGCCATGCATTAAGCGACATGGCGCAAACTGCACATATAATTGAAGAATCAGCCCATCAGGCAACACTTACTGCACAAAGTGCCGCTGAGCATGTAAAACAGGGGTCGAGCAATACCATGGAGCTTGCTCAATACATGCAAGATTTAAAAATGGAGTTTACCGAAAGTCAGCAAGCACTTGACCGACTAGCTCAAGATAGCCAAGAAATTAGTAAAGTAAGTAAAGGGATCAGTGAAATTGCCGACCAAACAAACCTATTAGCACTCAATGCTGCAATAGAAGCAGCTAGAGCGGGTGAACACGGACGTGGTTTTGCGGTAGTCGCAGACGAAGTAAGAACACTTGCATTACGCACACAAACACAAACACAAGAAATTCACCAAATTATTAGCTCACTGCAAAAGGCATCTGACGATACACAAGTTAAAATGCGTTCAAGCGTTGAAAAAATGGAGTTATCTGTCGAAGCCGCAAACCAAACAAATACAGTACTGCAAAGTGCAGAAAGTAGTATGGGTGATATAAAGCATCAAGGCGAGGTCATCGCTGAACGAGTTAAACAGCAAGCCAACGCGACGACTCAGGCACTTAATGACTCGCAAGAAGTTAATAACTTAGCTGATCATACATTAGTGTCAGCGCAATCAACGCTGCAAGACGCCGAGCAGCTTTCACGCTTATCGAATGATTTAACAACGTCAATGCGCTTTTTTAAGTCTTAACTTTTAATATCTATAGCTCTAAATATCTATAAATAACAAAGCCGCTAAATAGCGGCTTTGTTATTTGAGTTATCATTTTATACAGCGAGGCCTTGGCTCAAATTCACTCACTCTTAATGGAAGCTGTATCACTTTGCCACATCCTGGAGGAGCTTGTTTACCTGTGTGCTCGTTTACAAAGGCCCAACGGATTGAAGGGGGGCGAGTATCGGCAATGGCTTGTGGGTTGAGTGGTTTTAAATAACGGATATAGGCTTCTAGCGCCCCTACACTGCCAGTTAAACCTGTGCTTTTATTATCATCGCGGCCAAGCCATGCAACGGTTACCGTGTTTTGATCAAACCCTGCAAACCAGCTGTCACGTAAATCATTGCTAGTCCCTGTTTTACCGGCTAGTTGAATAGACGGAAAGTGTAAGTTTAACCGCTTTGCTGTGCCGTCTTTTGTTACACGCTTCATTGCATATTTGGTCATGTACACAGAGGCTTCATCAAAACGAGGCTCTGCACTTACTTGATGTTTGTATAGCACGTTACCTACAGAGTCAGTAAGTGCTGATATAGACGTTAACTTCTTATACTCACCGTCATTTGCTATGGTGGTGTAAAGCTGGGCAACATCAAAACTAGATAACTCTAAAGCACCTAAAAGTAAAGACGGGTATTCATCTATTTGATCTTCCACTCCGAGTGATTTAAGCGTGTTTGCAACTTTTTCCACTCCTATATCTAAGCCTAAATTAACAGCAGGTATATTAATACTATTACTAAATGCTTGATAAAGCGGGATTGCACCACGGTATTGGCGATCAAAATTTTCAGGCTGCCATACATTACCTTCTTCGTTTGTTACCTGTAACGGCGAATCATCAAGTAATGTGGCTAAATTATAATTTGGTGATTGTAGTGCTGTTAAATAAACTGCAGGCTTAACTAAAGACCCTATATTTCTTTTTGTATCCAGTACTCTATTAAAGCCTGAATATCGAACGTCACGCCCTGCTACAAGGGCCGATACGCCACCTTTATCTGAATTTACAGAGATCATAGCAACCTCAAGCTTATCTGTTTTAGGGCGTTTCTCTAAATAAGGTAAGCTTTTCTCAACCGAGTTTTCCATTGCTGTTTGTTTTTGTAAATCAAAGTAAGTAAACACCCTAACACCAGCATCTAGTATCTGCTGATCGGGTAGTAATTTATTTAATTCACGGTTCACCAGTTCTAAATACCCTGGGTATGATTTTTGTAAACTTTCTTTCATTGGCGCAATGTCTATTGAGCGCTTAAGGGATGCTCGGTATTCTTTTGTGCTTATTAATTTATTTTCAACCATGAGGCGAAGTACTAAATCGCGACGCTCCATAGTGCGCTCTTTGTAGCGGCGAGGATTGTAATAAGACGGCCCTTTCACCATCGCTACTAGCAACGCTATTTGATCGTATTCAAGCTCATCTACTGGTTTTGAAAAATAAAACTCAGACGCCAAGCCCATGCCATGCACGCCTTGGTTATAAGATTGCCCTAAATAAACCTCGTTTAAGTAGGCCTCTAATATTTGGTCTTTTGAGTAACGATAATCAAGAATAAGCGCAATAAATGCCTCATTGATTTTTCGCAGCAGCGAACGTTCACGGGTTAAATATATATTTTTAGCGAGTTGCTGGGTTAACGTGCTACCGCCTTGGACTGTGCGCCCTGCTCTAATATTGGTATATAGAGCGCGTAAAATAGAAAAAACAGATACACCGTGGTGCTCATAAAAATTACGGTCTTCCACCACTAGCAAAGTGTCTTTTAACATAGCAGGAAACTTATCAAGGGGAACAAATTCTCTATCTTGCTTCGAATCGTTACCAATGCGGGCTATTTGAACAGGTTCTAATCGAGCGTTGTTCAAGCGCCTACCAAATTTATCTTTTACAGAGGCTACCTTTTGTCCCGCAAAACGCAGTTCAACAATCTTAGACTTCTCCAGCCCATCATAAAATTCAAACTCTCGTCGGTAAATTTTAATGCTATCGGCCGTTTTTACGTATTGGCCGGTCCGGCTGAGCCTATTAACAGATGAATAATTTAGACGCTCGAGTTCAAATTCTACTTCTTGACTTGATAAGAATTGCCCTGGGTAAAACTGCATTGCACGCGCATACACTTGAGCCGGGAGTTGCCATTTATTTCCTTCAAATACACGTGTGGTTTTTGAATCTAAATAAATAAAGTACATGGCCATAGCAATAAAAACAGCCAAACTCAGCTTCCAAAAGACTGACCATGTTTTTCTCATAAATGAGCGTTTAACAACAGTAGTTGCCGTTTTTTTTGTAGGTTTGGGTTTAGCTTTACGTGGCGAACTGCTTGCTTTCGTTGCACGCTTTGAAGGGGTTTTACTACTAGGTGTTTTTTTATTATCAGCCATGTAAGTGTAATGTGTTCCAACGGTTTATTTACAAAGGGGAGCTTAGCATATTGGTAATAACCCTAACACCTGAAAAATTAACCTTCCCTGAAACGAAAAAAAGCTCTACCTAAAGTAGAGCTTTGATGAACACACTATATAAATTTAGTTATTACGAACAGATACAAACTCAGGGTAAGCTTCTACACCACAGTCGTGTTGATCCATACCGTTAAGCTCTTCTTCTTCTGTAACACGTATACCCATTGTGTATTTTAATATAGCCCACACAATAAGCGATGCTACAAAAACAAATGCCAAGATAGTTACTAAGCCGATTAACTGATTAATAACGCTTGCATCACCGTTTGAAAGTGGAACCAGCATAATACCTAGTGCACCACATACACCGTGTACAGAAATAGCACCTACTGGGTCATCAATCTTAATTTTATCTAAAGCTATAATGCTAAATACAACTAATGAACCACCTAGTAAGCCTAGTAGACAAGCCATTAATGGAGAAGGTGAAAGAGGGTCTGCAGTAATAACAACTAAGCCCGCTAACGCACCGTTAAGTACCATTGTTAAATCAGCTTTGCCCCATAATACTTTACAAACAAATAGTGCTGCAATTGCACCCATTGCCGCAGCCGCGTTAGTGTTAAGTAAGATTTGACCTACAGCCGTTGCGTTTTCTTTATCAGATAGTAATAACTGTGAACCACCGTTAAAACCAAACCAACCCATCCACAAAATAAATGTACCTAAAGTAGCAAGCGGTAAGTTAGAACCTGGAATTGGATAAACTTCACCATTTTTTCCGTATTTACCTTTACGAGCACCTAGTAAAATTACACCAGCGAGTGCTGCTGCTGCACCTGCACCATGAACAATGGCAGAACCTGCAAAATCAACAAAGCCCATTTCAGACAAGAAACCACCGCCCCATGTCCAGTAACCTTCCATTGGGTAGATAAAACCAGTTAAAACAACAGTAAATGCTAAGAAAGCCCATAGTTTCATTCGTTCAGCAACCGCACCAGATACAATTGACATGGCTGTTGCAACAAAAACTACTTGGAAGAAAAAGTCAGACTCTAAAGAGTGGTCGGCATCAGCAGCTTGCGTACCAATTAACGCGCCCAGTGATGGCATAATTCCGCCCTCAGCGTTGTCTACATACATAATGTTGTAACCAACTAACAAAAACATGGTACACGCGATTGAATAAAGCGCGATGTTTTTAGTTAAGATTTCAGTGGTGTTTTTAGAACGAACTAAGCCCGCTTCTAACATGGCAAAACCAGCAGCCATCCACATAACTAATATACCCGATATCAAAAAGTAAAATGTATCGAGTGAAAATTTAAGTTCTACAATTGTATTTTCCATAAGCCCCTCTTAAATTGCCTCTTCGTCAAGTTCGCCAGTACGGATACGAACTATTTGATCTAAGTCGTACACAAAAATTTTGCCGTCACCAATTTTGCCTGTTGATGCAATTTTTGTGATTGCTTCAACAACGCGCTGACAATTTTCTGTACGAGTTGCAATTTCAAGTTTGATCTTTGGAATAAAATCGACTTGGTACTCTGCACCACGATATAGCTCTGTATGACCTCGTTGACGTCCAAAACCTTTAACATCAACTACAGTCATCCCCTCAATTCCTAAATCAGCGAGCGCTTCACGCACATCGTCTAATTTAAATGGTTTTATGATTGCACTAATCATTTTCATAGCGGCCCCCTCGGACTCTTTATTGTTATCCTGTTGGGTAACATAATCCAACCTTTGTGCCACTATTTAATTTAATTTAAAAACAACAACTTAACCTTTAAAACTAAACTCACCATAAAAAAAACGCACCATTTAGGTGCGTTTTTTTAACAACTCCGCTACATTGGTGCACATATAAAAACGACCCCAAAATTGCGCTATAATATAAACAGTTACCCGATACAGTTTCTGCCTTTGCTTTTTGCTTCGTATAACGCCTTGTCGGCAACACGCATCGCATCTTTTAAATTGGTATTTTGAAACTCTGCAAGCCCAATACTCGCTGTTATCGTGCAAGACTTGTCACTAATAGAAAAATCGTAACTCGCCATTTTTTTTCTAAACGCTTCTAAATATTCGCGTGCTCTGGCTAAATCGATATCAGGTAGAACAATGGCAAATTCTTCACCACCCACCCTTGCTACAGTAAATTTTGCAAAAGTTGAGCGAATAAGAGACCCAACCTGCTTAAGCGCTTGATCGCCGCCTTCGTGACCAAATGTATCGTTTATATTTTTAAAAAAGTCCACGTCGAGTAGCGCTAGCGTATTATTTTGATTTTGGTTTTTTAATAACTTTTCAGCATATTGATAAAAATAACGTCGATTGTATAAACCGGTTAAGTGATCTCTAAAAGCACTTTCTTTGATATCTGCAATCAGTGATAACTGTTCCATTGTTTGCAACACCCTGCAGTGAAATTCTTCATTCATAAAGGGTTTAGTCAAAAAGTCGTTTGCGCCATATTTTATAAAGCGTGCTGATAAACCGTGCTTGCCCGCTCCAGATAAACCAATTACAGCTAAATCATCGCGCCCTCTAAAATTACGAACTGCTTTAACTAGCTCAAAGCCATCCATTGTTGGCATGGCGTAATCGGTCATTAGCAGCTTTATATCTGGATCAGCTTTTAATATTTCAAGCGCTTGCTGCCCGTCATTCGCGGTGCTTACATCAAACAATTGCTTTTCGAGCATTTGCTTCATTAACGAACGACTCAACATAGAATCGTCCGCAATTAATGCCTTACAACCTTGGTTTCTTAAAAGTTGAGAAACCAATTTAACGGCATAATGATAAGAATCACGGTTATCTTTTATAACGTAATCTACCACACCATCTTCTAGCATTTGCTGACGTTTGTACTCGTCTATCTTTGATGTAAGCACAACCGTAGGAATTGCTTTAGAAAGTGTATATTTGGCAACTTCGCCATTTGGGGCATCGGGGAGAGTTAAGTCAACAAGTGCTAATGAATAGTCGTACTTTTCTACGTGCTCCTGGCATTCAGCTAATGACCAGGCAAAATCAACGGCAACATCTAAATACTGGGCAGTTAAGTGGCGTAAAACCTGCTGGACTACTTTACTGTCTTCAACCACTAATACTCTTTGCATAGACCTTCTCTTTGTTCTCATTATTTTTGCAACATCTGCTGCAAACACAAAATAATAAAACTTACTGGTACCACACTTTAAGCAGCAAAAATAAGTAAATAAAAAACATCCCAGAGTCATTGTTATTTAACGCTTTAAATATTAAAGCACATTCCATTAACCAGCTTGTAAATCAATAATTGTAATAAAAACAAACTTGCTGGCAAATATACCCGATTTTAATTCTTAGCTAAATAATTAAACAAAAATTTACACCATAAATAATTGATTATTTTACTTATCGGCTTATGTTAATTAACTCAACCATTAATATCGGCAGCTAGTCTCATTACTTTTGTTATTTTGCTTATTTTTATCTTTAATAGGTTATCAAATATAATAAGGACACCTCATGAAGCTTAGTCGTATTTTACCAATCACGGTTTTTGCATTAATGCTCAGCCCGCTTGCTGATGCTGATAATCAGCGCCGTATTGATGTAGACAGTAAAGTAGTCACCCAACACAAAGCTAAAATTAATGGTCAACGCTTTAATTATACGGTTGCCACAGGCACTCAACCCGTATGGGACGACAAAGGTGATGCCGTTGCTACGCTACAATACACGTATTACACGCGCGATAAAGTTGATGATAGAGCCAAACGCCCATTGCTCATTTCTTTTAATGGTGGCCCTGGCTCAGCCTCAGTTTGGATGCACTTAGCCTACACAGGCCCTCGCGTATTAAAAATTGATGATGAAGGCTATCCTATTCAACCCTACGGTGTAAAAGACAACCCGTACTCTGTGCTTGATGTTGCCGACATTGTTTACGTAAACCCAGTAAATACTGGCTATTCGCGAGTTATTGAAAACGAAAAAGGCGAAATGCTTTCTAAAGCTCAACAAAAAGAGATGTTTTTTGGCGTTAATGCCGACATTAAATACCTTGGCGAGTGGTTAAATACTTTTGTAAATAGAACAGAGCGTTGGCGCTCTCCAAAGTTTTTAATTGGCGAAAGTTATGGCACAACACGCGTATCAGGCCTTGCACATGAATTGCAAAATAGCCAATGGATGTATATTAACGGTGTTGTATTAGTGTCACCAACAGACATTGGTATTAAACGCGAAGGCCCCGTTAAAGCGGCAAATCGCTTGCCGTACTTTGCAGCCACTGCGTGGTATCACAAAGCACTAAACGCCGACTTACAAGCAAAAGACTTAGATGAACTCCTTCCTGAAGTTGAGCAATTTACTTTAAATGAACTAATACCCGCATTAGCAAAAGGCGGTTTTTTAGCGCAAGACGAAAAGCGTCGTATTATTAAAAAAATGGCTGAGTATGCAGGCCTTTCAGAAACCTTTGTCGATCAAAACAACCTCGATATCCCTACACAATTCTTCTGGAAAGAATTATTGCGTGACCGAGGACAAACAGTCGGCCGTTTAGACTCTCGCTACCTAGGTATAGACAAACGCGATGCTGGTGACTCACCTGACTACTGGGCAGAGCTGACTTCATGGTTGCACTCTTTTACGCCTGCGATTAATTACTACCTACGCGAGGAGTTAAACTATAAAACCGACATCAAATATAACTTATTTGGTAACGTTCATCCTTGGGATAGAAGTGGCAATAATACAGGTGAAAACCTTCGCTTAGCGATGGCTCAAAACCCTTACTTGAATGTAATGGTACAGGCGGGTTATTACGATGGTGCAACTAATTACTTTGATGCCAAATACACAATGTGGCAATTAGATCCAAGTGGAAAAATGAAAGACCGTCTAAGCTTTAAAGGCTACAGAAGTGGGCACATGATGTATCTTCGCCACGCTGATTTAGAAAGCTCAAATAACGACTTAAGGGAGTTTATACAAAACTCACTGCCTAAAGATTCTAAAGCTGCCAAATATTAAAATATTGATCAACCACCTATAAATGGCTTACCTGAGTCATTTATAGGTGCACATCCTTCCAGTTTTACAATAACTTATTTAACGGTTAGTTCGCGTAAATTACAACTTCCAACTTTAATAACCGGTTCGATTGCGGTGTAGCTTTTAGTTTCTAACATTGTGCGTAAATTAACGAGCGTTTTGAAGGTACTTTTAAGCCCCACTTTATTGTATAGCCACTTTGGTATATTTCCCCCTGGTAAAGCATAAACCTGATACTCAACATTTAAATCTTCGCCCTTTTGTGTAAGTAACCAATGTGCATTTAGCGTTTTTATTCTAACTACCCGCTTAGTTAATGGTAACTCTTCAGGACGCGATTCAATAGAAAGCTTGGTTTGCTGAGGAGAGAGCCTTGAATAACACGAATAGGTAACGGCATCACGGTTTGCCACAGGCCAAGGGGAGTCGATATAGCTATAAACGAGGTTTTCTGAAGGGCTTAAAGCTTTAATTACACGTACCTTAGACGTGTTTTCAAGCCAGCTTGAAGCAATACGCGTATCACTTAATAAATCTAAAAAGTCATTGGCTGTTACATCTTCAATATTTAGCTGACCTTTAACAACAAACGTATCATCAGAAAATTCCTGATATTCAATGCTTACTTCTTGCTCGTTTTTGTATAATTGCCAACGGGGCTCAGAGTAAACATTAAAGCTTAACAAAATAATTAATAAACTAATGCACTTTTGCATAGGGGTTAACTTACAAAAGTGCTTTATCATCATTTTTGCCAATAAGGCTCTATGTCATAAGAAGCAAGTCTACTTTGCTCCATTGCACTGACTAAATATTCAGACTTTTGCTCCAGCCAAGATTGAATTTTTGCAAGTTGCTCATCGTCTTGACCTGCGCATAATTGCTTTAAGTACTCTAGGGTACTGAGTTCATAAACACCATGCGAAATATCTAACCACGGCAACCTAAACTCAAGACGTTCTTCTTTATCGAACATCGATCCTAAGCAATTACCACTTAGCAAGCTGTTTTCAAGCTGCATTCTTAAATTAAGGTAGTCAAGTACACCTAGCGTTTGCTCTTTAGGCAATAATTGATGTAGGTTTTTCCAGTCTTTATTAAACAATCTTTCAGCAATAGAAGACACTGGATTTTCTGCAGCTTGGAGCTCTACCTGCCCCCAATCTTTTCGCCATTGCTTGTCAATCAACCACGTTGTTAACGAGAGCAATAAACGATTATAACGAGCACTATGAAAAAGCGCATTAATGTCATCAATACTAGGCTGTAGCTCTTTTAAATCGTTAATAACTTGCGCCAAAGCTGGCGCCGCATTTATTTTTTTATAAAATGCATGGCGTTTTGACGTATAAGTTTTTAACTGAATTGCATTTTCTACCCATGCTAACTCGCTCAAAAGCCATTTGAGCTCAGTACGAAGCTGTTCAGTACTGTCTTTAGAAACTATATCGTCAAACAACCAAAAAGTATGACGAATTAAACTAATACCATCAGTCACCCTTTTTAAGGTTTTTAAACTCGGTTTATCGAAGTAACACTGCTCATGCTTTTGCACAAACCGAATACCAAAGTTCATTGCTTCTTTTAAAGCGCTTTCTTGGGTTGCAGAACGAGGAAGCTTAACAAAGCCAATCGACTTACTAGGCTTAAGCGGATTGTCGTCGGCTAAACGGTAGCCGCGTGCTGCTTTTGAATACAAACCGAGTCGGATACAGTTTTGGCTAACTAAAATATCAGCCAAAGCAAACAGCTCATTGCGGCTACCTTCAATTAATTCTATTTCCAGCTCGCTGATCATCTCAACTTGCCCTGAGGCTGCAATTTCGCCTTTATCAAGCACCACTTCAATTTTTGCACCAGCTTGCGTTTCAATTAACCACGTACGGCGAATAAAATTAGTGCTAAAAATAGGGTACAAATTTTGTGAAATTGCATCTACTTGCATGCCATGTGGCCAAATATCAGCACTAAACGCCATTAAGTTAGGGCGGCTGGAATCAATAGGTAAGTTATATTCTGGGCGCTGATGAAGGCCACCTACAACTTCGCCGGCAAGCTTGATTGTTTGTTCGCACTGATTGTCAGAACAACGGGTTCTAAAGCCAATATCAAGAGCTCGAAGTTCACGGCTTGGCGTATCATAATAGGCATTTTGCAAACTACGCGATGGTTTATTTATAACCGTTTTAGCAAATTGAGTAATTAGTGAGGGGATCAGTGGGACAACGGCATCTGATACCAAAAATTTCAGTTCTATCTCAGTATCCATTCGGTCTGCGGATTACCTTTAAAATAAATAAGTGGTCAAAATAAACAAAGCGCTCTAACAATGCAAATTTTTTAGGCTTATTAAGTGCTTTAATCATGTCAGGGTTACAATATCAGCCTTGCTTTTAAAAGGCTAAATCCCTACTATCTTGCATTATATGTGAATTAAAAACCATGTTCATAACGGACTCAGTAAGAACAACAAGGTAGATAGATGCTAAAACATTGTTTATTCGGGCTACTTTTAACAGCCACTACGTTTATAAGCTACGCACAAGATGAAGCACAAACAGCGAGCTCATCAGATGCAAATACCGCTTACGTTATTGATAATTTGTATACATTTATGCGTTCAGGCGCGAGCAAAAATTATCGACTACTTGGCTCTGTAGACGCAGGAACAAAAATAACCGTACTATCTAGCGAAGAAAACGGCTTTATTAAAATAAAGGACGACAAAGACCGCGAAGGTTGGATAGAAACTAAATTTATTTCTACTACGCCTGGGTTACATCAACAATACCAAACCTTAAGCAGCGAAATGAGCACCATGCAGGAAAATTTACGCCTTGCTCAAATAGAACTACCGCAGCTACAAAAGCAAAATCAAACCTTAACCGATCAAAACCTGCAATTATCAGCGCAAATTACAAGCCTGCAAACAACACTCGCGCAAGAGCGCACGCAAAAAGAAGCCGCTAGTTCAAAAGAAAAACGACAACTACTTACCTACGGCGGTGCGATTGCATTTTTAGGGTTGTTTTTGGGAATTATTTTAACCATTGTTTTGTCGCGCCGTAAGCGTTACGAAGGCTGGGCATAAATTAATTGAATGAATGTTGTTCAATAAAAAAGCCGCTATTAGCGGCTTTTTTATTCGCATATCAAATATTGAGCTATGCATATATAGCACTGGCTTAACTATAAAAAAATAGATTAACTTACGATTTTTCCAGCGGCTGTACTTCTTTATTTTCGTTCATCTCTAACTTTGGCGCATTCATTCCCTTTAATAAACGACCGAATATATCAGCACCAGTAATAATACGCTTCTCATCACCCCATACCAGCACAACGTCGTGATCAATAGCACCATCAAACGATTTATCGAGCGAATGATTTGCGCGTATTTTTAAAATAACCTCACTTAAACGCAGTGTTTCATCCGTTACAATAATAGGTCTGTGGCAAAAATGGTAAGGGTCAAAAATATCTGGCTCAAATAATGCTGATCGTAAAAAACCATCTGCATCAACCACTAATAACGGCCACCCATCGTTGTTAGTCAAAATTACCCAGTTATAGCCCGATTTGTGTAATTTACGTAAAAACTCATTATCGGCTGATAATGTCAGTTCAGGAAAAATAGGTAAATCAAGTTTAGTAGGTAAAGAGATTATAGAATCTGGATCAATTATTTCCCCTTCTTTAGTTACACTGATTTCGTCTAAGCTAAAAAAGTTAAGTGCACCAATACCTTCAACATGTTGCACATCAGCTTCTTCTGCCTCAATGTGTTTACGTATTATTCCTCTAAGCTCGCTTTCAGCAAAATAGGTAATACCTTCTTTGCCCAGCCATGCATCAAGTACCAAGGCCGTTGGTTTAGCAACAACATAAAACAAAACTTGATAAAACTTTATTAATGGCGAAAGCATACTCGCCATTTTTAATGCATTACGAGAAAAATAAGCTTGAGGTGTTATCTCACCGATTATCGTAATCGCAATCGTTGAGAATAAAAACGAGCTAGCGCCCATCAATACAGAATCAGAGAGCAACGTGAGTAAAACGTTAATACCCACGTTACCCCACAAAATGGTTGCTAGTAAAAAGTTAGAGTCGTTACGAAGTGCCATAACCTTAATTGCCGCTTCGTTTCTTTTTGAACTTTCCATTTCAAGCTGTAATCGGCTTAACGAAAAGAACGCCAAATTCAAGCCCGAAAATATTGCCGATTGCGAAATACACAGAGCAATAGCACACCAAATCATGACATCAAACGTCATTTTATTTTCCTGTTAAAAAGTTTATAGCAGCAACAAACTGCCTAAACCTAAAAAGGTCACAAACCCAACAATGTCGGTAACCGTTGTTAAAATAACAGAGCCAGATAACGCTGGATCTATTTTCATTTTGTCTAAAATCGATGGTATTACAACGCCCGCGAGCGATGCCGCTACTAAATTTAATAAAATAGCGACTGTAATCGTTACACTTAACATCAAATCGTTAAACCATAAGTAGGTGAGTAAACCAATTACAAATGCCCACACTAAACCGTTAACAGCCCCGACTCTTAGTTCTTTTTTAAGTAACGCATTGCGGTTTGAATCAGTCACCTGCCCCAAAGCCAAACCACGCACGATAACGGTTAATGTTTGACTACCCGCAATTCCTCCCATTGAGGCTACAACCGGCATAAGCACCGCTAAAGCAACCACTTGTTCTATAGTGGCGCCAAATAAACCAATAAACCACGATGCTAAAAATGCCGTTGCCAAGTTTATACCTAGCCAAATACCACGGTTTTTAGCACTTTTTCGTACACTGGCAAATAAATCTTCGTCCTCTCGTAAACCACCCGCCTTTGCGGTGGCTTCATCGGTTATTTCTTGGCGAAGTTCGTAAGCAGAGGCAATTGTTAATCGCCCTAATAATTTATTATCTGAATTTACAACCGGCATAGCCATTTGCTCAGAGTGAATTACGACTTCAGCAGCTTCATATAAATCATCGTCTGCATGCAACGATGAAAAATCATGATTTGCCAGTGTCATTAAATTGTCGTTATCGTGTGCTTTAATAACATCGTTAATGGCCACTTCACCAATTAAACTGCCTTTGCGGGTCACTAAATAAATAACTTCGCTGTATTGCGGTACACCTTTGAATAAAAGTTTTTTTGCACCACCAGCGGTTAACTTGTCAGACACTTTTAAAATATCAAAACCTAGCCAGTGACCTAATTGTTCTGGTGGGTATTGCTGTGCTAAATCGTACTGCTTGGTTTGCGCTTCATCTAATTGCTTTTTTGCATAGTCGACAAACCGCTCTGGTATAACTTCTTCTAATTCGAGTAGCTCTTCTACATTTACTTCATCAAGTAATTTAAATGCATCACTGTCATCAAGTGTTTGCAGTAACCATAAACAACTGTCAGGGCTTAAATTTACAAAAATTTCATGCTGTGTATCTTCGTCAAGCAATTGCCAAATTTCGAGTCGCTGCTCTTTGGGTATTGCTTCAAACAATAAAGATAGATGCTCTGTAGAAAGTGTGCTTTGTGCGTCGATCAACAGTTTATTCTTACGTTCTGTGGTGTCGCATTGCAGTAAGTCGTTTATGAGTTGTGGAAGCTGATCTACCGGATACTCAATCATTAAAAAAACCTTAAAATTAAAAAGCACATTATTTACAGTTTACCTTCTCAATTAAAAATTGCAGAAAAAACGGTACTTTAATTAAAGATGTGCATGCTATTTTGCGCATTGTATGGGCAAAACCAAGGCAGTACTATTTATTTTTATATAAATTAAAAGTATGAAATTAAGGTATCAGAAAACAAAGGGAAAGAAGTTGGGCAACTATGAATACTAAAGCATACAAGCATTATTTTGTATGCTTTAAATATGTGGGATTAAATTTCGATTAATAACCCTTTGTCTTTTTTTACTTTTTCAATAACCATATAAGTATGGTGTGTGCCTACACCGGGGATATCAACTAAGTCACCCAACACTTGCCTGTACTCTTCCATGTTAGATACACGTATTTTTAATAAGTAGTCGTAACCGCCTGCAACCATGTCACATTCTACAACTTGTTCCATTTTTAATATGTGTTCTTTAAATACTTTAAATACAGCAGTATTTGAGGTAACCAACGACACTTGAACATGAGCCACTAAGCTTTGGTTTAACTTAGCTTCGCTTAATTTAGCATAATAACCCTCAATATAGCCTTCTTGCTCTAATCGCTTTACGCGATCAAGGCATGGGCTTGGGCTTAAATTAACTTGTTTTGCTAAGTTAACGTTAGAAATTCTGCCGTTTTTTTGCAAAACGTCTAAAATTGCTAAATCAATGCGATCTAGCATGCGTAATCTATTTGGATTTGTCATACAGAATTTTATGCGGATAAGTTAAATTTATGCCCTGTAAATTATCGTAAATCGACAAATTTAACCAGCATATTCTGCTGAATTTTATTTAGAATGCACTCTCAATATCACTGGTATTTTATTGGTAATTAAATTTACTTTAAATCTTAACACTCCTAAGGGTTGCTTATGTTATTCAACGGCGATTTAACAACTGACTGTCCTATAAGACAAAAAATCCGTGACTTTTACCGCATAGACGAAAATGCGGTTATCGATCATATTTTACCGCTTGCAGAAGTAGGCGTTAAAGCACGAAGCCGTGCCTGGGAAAGAGCCCGCCAAATTGTTTTAAACATTCGTAAAGAACAAGATGGTCAAGGCGGTGTAGATGCACTACTCAATGAGTTCTCGCTTTCAAGTGAAGAAGGCGTAGTGTTAATGTGTTTAGCCGAAGCGTTGCTTCGTGTACCAGACAAAGAAACCCAAGAAGCCCTTATTCGCGACAAGTTAGCAAAAGGTGATTGGAGCTCTCATTTAGGCAGTAGCGACTCTTTATTTGTAAATGCATCATCTTGGGGCTTATTAGTAACCGGTAAAATGGTTAACTACACAGATAAAACCAAAGACCAACAGTTTGGTATGCTTAAAAAAACCATTGGTCGTTTAGGTGAGCCAGTTATTCGCAAGTCTGTAAACTTTGCAATGAAAATTATGGGCAAGCAATTCGTTATGGGTCGTACCATAAACGAAGCAATTGAACGTGCTGCCGACACAGAGCAAAAGGGTTATGTATACTCTTACGATATGCTTGGTGAAGGCGCGCGTACAAGTAAAGATGCTAAACGCTACTTTGACAGCTACATGAATGCCATCCACTCAATTGGTAAAGCGGCAAATGGCCGTGGACCAGTTAAAAGCCCGGGTATCTCTGTAAAGCTTTCTGCTATTCATCCGCGCTATGAGTTCACTCATAAAGACCGAGTAATGGCTGAAATTGTACCTAAGCTAAAAGAGCTTGCTCTGGCTGCAAAGCAGTACGACATTGGTTTTACCGTTGATGCAGAAGAAGCTGACCGTTTAGATATTTCATTGGATATTATCGAAGCCGTATTTAGCGATAAAGATTTAGATGGATGGCAAGGGTTTGGCTTAGCTGTTCAAGCGTATCAAAAACGTGCGATTTTTGTTATTGAGTGGCTAACAGAGCTTGCTACGCGTGTAGGTCGTAAACTAATGGTGCGCTTAGTTAAAGGCGCATATTGGGATACTGAAATTAAAACTACACAGCAAGATGGTTTAGATCACTACCCTGTATTTACCCGAAAAGCCACAACCGACGTATCATATAAAGCATGTGCAATTAAAATGCTAGAAGCACGTGATGTGCTATACCCACAATTTGCAACGCACAATGCATACACTGCAGCAACTATTCTAGAAGTGGCTAAAGGCGATAACACCGGATTTGAATTCCAACGTTTACACGGCATGGGTGAATCGTTATTTGACCAAATTGTAAATGCGGAGAAAATTCAGTGCCGTGTATACGCTCCCGTTGGCCAACACGAAGACCTACTGGCCTATCTTGTTAGACGTTTACTAGAAAATGGTGCAAATTCATCGTTTGTAAATGCCATAGTTGATACCTCTAAACCGGTAGAAACACTGCTGCCAGATCCGGTAGAAACGCTGCAAGGGCTTCGCAACAAATACAATACGCAAATTAAAATGCCAATTGATTTATACGGCGAAGAACGCGCCAACTCTAAAGGCATGGATTTAACCGATATAAACGTAATTACCCCGTTCAAAGACAACCTAGACAATTGGTTTAACGAGCACCTAATAGATCAAAGCCAAGTCCCTGATGGATCACTTGCTGTTAAAAACCCAGCAAACCATAAAGAAATCATCGGCCATGTAAAACTACAAAGTGGCGATGAGATGAAAAAACTACTTGCTAATGCAGAAGCAGCGTTTGAGTCATGGTCGCAAACCCCTGTAAAAGACCGCGCTAATTTATTACGCCGAATTGCTGACATTTTAGAACGTCATCACGACGAGCTCGTTGCTATTTGTATCAAAGAAGCGGGTAAAGTAGCACAAGATGGCATAGACGAAGTACGTGAAGCAGTCGACTTTTGTCGTTACTACGCTGCACGAGCCGAAGAACTCTCAGAAGATGAGCGCTTTGAAGCACGGGGGGTAATTCTGTGTATTAGTCCATGGAACTTCCCACTTGCTATATTTTTAGGCCAAGTGGCTGCTGCCATTGTTACGGGTAACACTGTTATTGCCAAACCGGCTGAACAAACAAGCTTAATTGCACTGCGTACCATTGAACTAATGCTATCGGTTGGCTTACCAGAGCACGTTGTGCAACCTGTTATCGCACGCGGTAGTGAAGTGGGTAAAACAATTGTTCCTGATGAGCGTATTCAAGCAGTTATGTTTACAGGTTCAACTGAAACCGGCACATTAATTTCTCAAACGCTTGCAGCACGAAACGACATACAAGTGCCATTAATCGCCGAAACAGGTGGTCAAAACTGTATGATTGTTGACTCTACAGCACTGCCTGAGCAAGTAGTTGATGATGTTATAAGTTCTGGTTTCCAAAGTGCTGGTCAACGTTGTTCAGCACTGCGAGTATTGTTTATCCAAGAAGACGTTGCTGACGGCATCATTGAAATGCTTAAAGGTGCTTTGGCTGAATTACATATTGGCGATCCATCATTGTTATCTACCGATGTAGGACCAGTAATAGACGAAAAAGCACTTAAAAACTTAACCGAACATGTTGAGTATTTAAAAGGCAATGCAACACTTCATTACGAATGTAAAATTCCGGATAACAGTGAAAATGGTGCGTACTTCTTTGCGCCACGCCTTTACGAAATAAAAGACCTTTCTGTACTTAAGCGCGAAGTATTTGGTCCATGTGTTCATATTATTCGCTTCAAAGCGAATCAACTTGATGACGTAATTGATCAAATAAACAATACAGGTTACGGCTTAACAATGGGTGTGCATTCACGTATTGAAGAGCGTTGCGAGTATCTTGCTAAAATGTCTCGTGCGGGAAATGTATACGTAAACCGTAATATGATAGGCGCAATTGTTGGTGTGCAACCTTTTGGTGGCCGAGGCCTATCGGGTACAGGCCCTAAAGCCGGTGGCCCTAACTACCTACAGCGTTTGGTGAAAGAAAAAGCATCGCCAGAAAACGTACAAATGACAAACCTAACGCCAGATGAGCTTGATTTACACCACTACAGTGGCGCAAATGCTCAAGTAGAAAAGCTAATGGCGAACTCAATGCGCGATGAAAAAATTTGGCGAGCAACCCCGCTAAATGATCGTGTATCTGCTGTTCGTCAGCTACTAGCCAAAATTGCTACGGTTGAAATTATTGATGACCTTGCTGACGATTTAGCTTTAACGCTAGCAGATGCGCGCGCACAGCTAAACCGCCTTGAAAAGCACATGCGTAAATTTACAACATTGCCGGGGCCAACGGGTGAGTCTAACACGCTTCACTTAGAAGCTCGCGGCTGTGTTGTTTGTTATGCGGATAAGAGTACCTCTTTTAACTTTTGGGCGTTATCTATTATCACAGCATTAGCTGCGGGTAATACGGTAATTACAGTTGCCTCTGAAATGTTTTACGAAGAAGCCGAAGCATTCAGAGAGAAGTTTATTGCTACAGGTGTTGCTGAAGGGGTATTCCAAGTAGCTAAACCTAATCAGTTACAAGCTATTTTGGCCCACCCTCATTTAGCAGGCGCAGTTGTTGCAGCGCGTTCGTCGCGTTTAGGTTACTTCAGCCAGCAACTTGCACAACGTAAGGGCGCTATATTACCTGTGATCAGTTCTGAATATTACGACACATTAATCAAGCGTCTTATCACTGAAAAAACAATTAGTGTCGATACAACGGCGTCAGGTGGTAATACATCCTTGATGACCTTAGTTGAAGATGATGATTAATTAAGCTAATACTAATTACTTATAATGTTTATTAAAGGCACCTTTTGGTGCCTTTTTTCTATTTAAAGTACGTAAAGTTTGCTATTTTCAATATAGATTTATTAGTTAAGTAGTTAAATTGAAAAAGCTCCCTGTTTCTAAATTACTCCCTGGTATGTTTGTGCAAAGCGTCACAAAACAAACTGGCAGAGTAAAAATAAAAAGCCAAGGCTGGGTAAAAACCCAAACGAGTATTGATAAGCTTATTAAAGCGGGTATTTTAGAAGTCGAAATCGACCCAGATAAAACACTCACCGAAACAGTACCTGAAAAAGAACAAACCAAAACACCTTCCACAAAAATAAAACGCGATCCTTGGCAAAAAACGCATAGTGCACCTCAAGAAATGAATAAAGCTAAAAAGCTTTATGACGAAGCTAAAACGCTGCAAATAAAAGCATTTAAAGATATCAAGTCCGGCCTGAACATCGATATTGCTCCATTTAGAGAGCTAGCTACTGGTTTTATGGATTCAGTTTTTAGAAACCAAGACGCCCTAGCCTGCCTCACACAAATGCGCCAAAAAGATGCTTACTTGCTCGAGCACTCCATTAACGTATCTATCTTAATGGGGATTTTTGCAAAGCACCTTAATATTGAAAAAGACATTATTGTAGAGCTCACCACCGGTGCGCTGCTGCATGATATTGGTAAAATAAAAACGCCAGATGAGGTCCTCAATAAGCCTGGGCGCTTAACCGAAGCCGAATTTGAAATAATGAAGCAGCATGCGGTTTACTCTAAACAAATTTTAGAGGAGTCAGGTTTAACTGGTATTGCTGTAGATATTGCAGGCATGCATCATGAACGTATAGACGGAACTGGTTACCCTTTTGCTAAAAAAGGAAGTGAAATAAGCCAGTATGTCCGCATGGCTTCTATTGTAGATGTATACGACGCCCTCACAGCAGAGCGAGTATATAAATCGGGCATGGAACCCATTAAGGCATTTAAAATATTAAAAGAAGGCTGCCCAAGTAGCTTTGACGGCGAATTACTAACTAAGTTTATTCAGTGTATTGGAATTCACCCTGTGGGCACATTAGTAAAGCTTTCAAGCCAAAAAGTCGGGCTTGTGACAGAAAGTAATCCCGCGATGCCATTAAAGCCGATTGTTAAAACCTTTTATAATGCAAAGCACAGCCGTTATACAGAAGTGCTCGATATTGATTTGTCAAACAAGCGAATTGAAGACTCACTCGAAACAACCGTAAAAGCCGGCGACTTCAACATTGATTTAGAGCGCTTTTACAAAAACTCTGTATTACCTTAAATAGTCAGTATAAGCTCAATGTTACTCATTGAGCTTATACTTTTTGTTACTCTGGCCAGTCTTGCAGGGCTTTTAAACTAAACTCATAACCGTCAAAATCTATTACGCTTTGCTCAGGTGTAATTTCTTTTACCATTAATGCACCAATACTCTCACCTTCGTGAAGCTCTCGCCCATTTAACTTTATCCAGCGTTTATCTGCACTTGATGAATAGATATGTGCTTGATACTTTATGCTAGGTAGCATGGCTTGTAGGCCATCTGGTAACAATTCGATAGGCTCTACCCGAGATGACGATTTAGAGGCCTGAGTTACCTCATAATCTTGGTTTTTATCGACATCTTGCACTGCCTGTGCAAACGCATTTTTAAGTGTAGTTGGCACAGCATCAAGCTCAGGGTCACTTTTAGGTTCAGCTTGCGTTACACCACTAATTGGCTTACCCAACACTTTATATTTACTCATATCAATAGTTGCTGACGACGTACTTTGAGTTTGTTCAAAACCGCCTTGGTTATAAGTTAACTGTGTATTTGAATTAAGTTGACCTTGGTTTGGCTGATTATAATTTTGCGTATTTACAAGCGAAGGTTGATTAAAAGTTTGTTGGATGCCACTAGCTGCACCTGTTGATGGCATTGGAATATACTGCCCAGTTGGTGTTAACAACATTTGCTGAATACCCGTGGGTGTTTGCACGTGCACTAATTGCCCTTCAATAGTTGCGGTGTTGCTTGGTGCTTTTTCAGGTTTAGGCTTTACATTCACCTCAGCTTGTTCAGTGGCAGGTAATGCTGCTGTCTGTAATTCAGTCGTTACTTGTTCATTACTTTGAGTGCTAACTACATTTGAGGGTTCAACAGAGCCAGGTGATTGGACCCATTTACCAAAAGTAAATCCGGCCGCCACCGTTACAAAGGCAACCAAGCTGCCCCCCAAAACAAAGGCTATACGGCGGTAGCGAGCGAGTGCTTGTTGCTGTTTTAACTGCTCCGACTGTAAATCGTATTGCTCGGCGCTCATATCAGCTTGTTGAGATTGCTTTAATGCATCTAATAAATAAGACATAAATCACCTAACTATAAAATAAAGGAAAGCCCAATACCTGCGGCAAACAAAGCGCCGAAAGCAAAGCAATAAATTAAAATCGATGGCGACTGCTCAGGCTTATTCGTTGTTGCAACAAAGTCAGAAGGTAGTGATTCTTGCGCAGATTGTTTAACAATTTCAGCATCTACAACAAGTTGCTGCTTCGAAAAAGTACCCACTAAAGCTCGTTCACACACTAGGTTCATCAAGCGAGGTATACCGCCTGTCATTTTATGAACCATCTGCATTGCATCCATCGAAAACAATCCTTTATCGCACCCAGCAATGTGTAACCGGTGCTTGATATACGCCACTGTTTGGCCTTGTGTTAAAGGTAATAAGTGGTAACGCGCTGTGATCCGTTGAGCAAGCTGTCTCAATTCATTACGTTTTAATAAATCTTGAAGTTCTGGCTGACCTACAAGCACGATTTGCAATAGCTTTTTGTGGTCGGTTTCTATATTAGTTAATAAACGAAGTTGCTCTAGCACATTGGGGGCAAGTAGCTGCGCCTCGTCGATAATTAAAATAGTATGGCCACCCGCCTTGTTATTACTCTCTAAGTGTTTTTTTATTATATCGGTTAAGCTTTTAAGCGTTGCATTTTGTGCATCATAACTAATCTTCAATTCATCGCAAATACTGGCCAACAACTCAAGTTCTGATAGCGCAGGATTATGAATCATCGCTACTTGTGTATTTTCAGGTAATTGCTCTAGCATGCTGCGGGTGATTGTTGTTTTTCCGGTGCCTACTTCGCCCGTTAGTAATACAAAACCACCGTCCTCACCCAATCCATAGGTTAAGTGTGCTAAGGCTTCTTTGTGGCGCTCGCTTAAAAATAAATAATGAGGGTTAGGCGAAATCGAAAAAGGTTTTTCGTTCAGGCCAAAATAGCTTAAATACACCGCGATGTTCCTTCGTAATTAAATCACCGCCTATAATGGCAAAAAAACGCGCACAGTAACATCGTTGTGGGCGCTTTATTGTTGAAATAAAGTAAATTTATGTAAAAACAAAAAAGCGCAGCTACAGAAGTGACCTCCAATAACTACGCTTTTTAATCAAACTTATTTGGTCTTTATTTTTCGTAGCGAACGAGACGCAAATAAACATCACTGGTTTTAGGACGTAAACTATTTAGCCCACTGTCAAACTGATACACCCAGGCCGAACTCATACTACTTACACCCGATGTGCTAGACCAATAATTTTGAGATTTAGTGCCTAAAAAAACAACCTCATTTATACTTGGCTCTGTACAACTGTGCTCTAAAATACTGGCTAGCTCTTTAATATTAGGCACCTGCCAATCATCATAATTTGCGGTTGTATCGTTAGTCGCGCCTCGTAAAGCTTCTTGCCACGTCACTGCAGGCGTAGACCCTTCGCACAGTAATGTTTCTGTATTATAGGTTTGAGAATAACTACAACGCTGCCACATTAGGCCAGTTTCAGTGTCAGATACTGTACCATCAGCATTAACGGTAAACCTATCGGTTGGGGTTGTTGTGTCAGCACCGCCATAACATGTTTGCGCAGCTACATTAAAACTAAAGCCAAAAACTATAAACGTATTTAATAATTTTAATTTCATAACACTCTCCTATCGGCTTCTGACTAAACGAACATATGCGTTGTTCTCTTTTGGATAGGCAAGGTCATTACCATTGCTCATATCAATAATATAAGCTTGCGATAAACTGGTGCCATCTGCTGCAGTTTGAGATGTCCAATAAGGTAAATTAACATTATCGATAGCACCCGCTTCTGGCATATTTGGAAAGAAAGCTAAGTCAATTAAAACGCTTTGCCCTTGTTTCCCATAATCAATTAACCCCAAAAGCTCTGTATACGTGGGTACTCGCCAATTTGTTCCCCCACAAAAATCGATAGCATTAACTTCATTTATATAGGTTTGTAGGCCACAGCTTGTGTCGTTAGGGCATGTTGTATTTGCTGAACTGTCTGCATCGGTAGTTGTGTCGCCAATGTCCCAATAATAGCTGTTTTGTGCACCCCGTAACGTTGTGTTTGGTAAAGAACCAGACGACGGTGATTTAACTTCCCAAACAAGCCCTGTGACGTTGTCACGAATACAGCTAAAGTCTTCACTTGAGTCATCCACCTCGTCGGCAAACTGATTAAGCTTTGTATAATCAAACGCGAGATTACCTATGCCTGCTTTATCTATGCGGTTAGCAAAGCTATCTCGACCGAGCTCTGCGTCTTGCTCAGGAAAGTCATCACTGCCACAATTTATGCGCTGCGTATTGTTGTAACATTCTCCCATACCACTATCGTTTATCAGACCAAGCGCCTTTGGCGTTATATCAATAAACACAGTATCTGTATCGGTTCGTCCTTTCGAATCGGTAACTGTTACTTCAAAGCTAAGCGTGGTATTGGTGTCCACATCGGAGGCAAAAAAGCTAGATACACACTGTTTGCTATTGCTGAGTGTTTCGGCATTCCCAGTTAATTGTTGCCATTCACACTGATATGTATCAGTTACTGTTTCGCTATTACTTGCATCTAATGTTACCTCGTCAAATTCTTCAACATTTTGATCATCCCCTGCATTTGCCGCAACTAATTCATTGGTTTTATTAAGGCTCATCGTGAACTGAGTACTGGCTTCGCCACCCTCATCGTCTGTAACCGTTAAACGCCAAAGCAATGTCGTGTTTGCTTCTAATAAAGGGTGAGTAAAGCTTAATGTTGAATCATCAAAACTGGAAATATCTAAGTCAGGGCCTGATATAAGTTCCCAAAAATAGCTATTAACCATCCCATTTTCATCCGGATCACTGGAATCAACGCCGCTCAGTATAATGGTATCTTGGTATACAGAAGGGAGTGTATCTGGTGCTGTTTGTGTTATTACAGCAATAGGGAGCTGATTATTAGAGCTAACCGAAATTAAAACGTCGTCACTTACTGTGCTATTGCCAGTGCTTTGATAGCTGACCCTTAGTACAATTTCACTGTCTGCTTTAACATCCGGTGCCGTAAGTGTTTGCTCTGCGCCTTCAAGTGGAAAGCCGTCTATACTTGGCCCGCTTACTTGCTGCCACGTAAATGTACCGTCAGCAGGTGAGCCTTGGGCGGTAATTGTAAAATCAATTTTTTCGATTACTTGTATGTCCGGACCAGCATTCACAGAGGATTCAATATTTGTGGTACTGTCACCACCGCCGCCGCCACCGCCGCATGCTGTAATAAAAATGCAGGAAAAAAGAGGGATTAACGCTAACGCTTTCATTCGTAGCACCTTGTGTGTCAAATAATTACCATGAGGTAATCACAAGCAAAAAAGGTGCCACTAAAGCTTACATGTAGGCGTCTTGATGGATACGAACGAACAATTTAGTGCCAACTTTGCTGTAATCAACTTTATATTCACGACCATCTAACGACTGAATAAATACTAACTGTTTTTCTTCACCAAATACTTCAGCGCTGCTTATATATACCATTTCTAGGTAACGGTCTTTTGCGTCGCGTCTATTTTTTGGTAGCTCCTCTTTAAACGGCTCTAATCCGTTTTGAGTCACTTTAATTCGTGGCTGATTTTCAGCGTTAACAATCACTAAATCAAGTTTTTTGTCTTTATGTATTATGGTATTACGACCACTTTTTAAAAAGGCTCTTTCTTGGCTCATTGTCTTTTCCTACAGTCGCAGCTTAATCTTTAAGCTGCGACGCTATAAACTGATGTGGCTCGCGCTTCCACTTATTTAAATTAGCGCTAAAAGCCCAAATATCTGTATCTAGTACACTGGCAGGTAGTAATAAATCATACCCTGTTAGCAGCTTGAGGTGCTTAGTTCTGTTTGCAAACATTGCTATTAAACCATTATAGCTAATTCCGCGCGCAGATCGATGTTGTGTATCTTCTACTAACCATTCTGATGGGCAATTGCCATTTTTGCAATGATTTTGAACAACCTGCATAAAAAAATGTCGTTGTTCTATAAGTAATTTACCCGCAATTCTAGGGGTTATACTCATTAAAAACTCATCAATATCATTTAGTTTTAGCCCAACCGCGTTTAGCTCTAAGTACTCAAAGCCTTTTTCTACTTTTGGAACACCGCAAGAATGAAAGTTTTTATGAGATAAACACCAGCCCCCATATTTATGCCTATATTCAATAGCAGACTCGCTCAAAATTAAGCTGTAATAAGGTTCTTGGGTTTTTAAAAAACCCACAAAAATTGCCCCAATGCAGGCACTGACTAAAAAAATTTCAACAATGCTAATAGTGCCTGATCTTAGTAAATTAAATGCCATAATAAATACTAAGCCAATAGCGCCTACTATCAATATTTCAATACCATTGCGTGCACCTTTCGCACGGTAATTAATACGCTTTTTAGTATGTTTATCCATATTGATAAAAAACCATATAAAATATAAACATAATAATAGCCCATAAAATCACTTTCCTGGCTGTCATACAGGCCTTGCAAGATGTTTTAAAATTCATATATTTATCGCTTTAATTAAACAAAAACCGGTACACATATTTAATATTACTTATTTTTACGCTTAACGCACAAAATTATGAGACACATAACAGACTTTATCCGGTCTTATTTCGTACAATACTTATAATTAATTTTCAGGTATGAAAACGATGTACTCTAGACAATCAGGCAAAGCTCTTTTTCCATTCATTATTACACTACTTTTAATATTTAGTGTTTATTTATACTTACCCTCTAGCCATGGCGAACAAGCTAATTTTTCTAACATGTCTACACAGGTTTCTGCACATACAGTAACTTCGCAAGAAAACGCTGTAATGATAGAAGCAATTGGTAGCGCACGCGCAAATCAAGCTATTTATATCAAAAGCGCACAAAACGACTACGTTACCGACATATTTTTCAAAGATGGTGACTTAGTGAGTAAAGGTCAAAAACTTGTGCAACTGCAAAGCAGACAAGAAGAATTGGCCGTTGAAGAACTCAGTATCAATTTACAAGAAGAAAAGCGTCAGCTTAACCGCCTTACAGAACTTTCACGTACACAGTCTACAGCTAAATCGCTTTTAGAAGAGCAGTTATCTGTTGTAGACGCAACCAAGTCACAATTAGAAAGTGCTAAAACAACGCTAAGCGAAATGACCATTCGTGCACCTTTTTCAGGTTTATTAGGAAAACGCGAAATATCTGTAGGCGCTTATGTTAATAATGCAACCATACTCACTACCCTTGATGATATTAGTATTATAAAAGTAGACTTTAAAGTTCCTGAAAAATATTTAGCGCAACTAGTCATTGGCATGAAAGTATTAACGCAAAACGACGCTTACCCTGGCCAAACATTTACAGGCAAAGTCACGCATATTAGTTCGCGAATCGACGCCGTTACACGCAGCATTGAAGTAACCGCTAGTTTTGCCAATAAGTCTGGCTTATTACGCCCTGGCATGCTCCTAAATACCGCACTTGAGTTAAGTACAAGCCAAGCACTTATGGTGCCAGAAAAAGCCGTTATACCACTGCAAGATAAACACTACGTGTTTAAAATTACAGATGGCGTAGCCAACAAAATAGAAGTACATGTTGCAAGCAGAAATAACGGTTGGGTAGCTATTGATGAAGGCTTAACCGATGGCCAGCAAATTATTACTGAAGGGCTGATTAAAATTCGCTCGGGCAGTAAAGTTAGCGTTAAGGGGTAATACGTGAAAATTACCGACACTAGCGTTAAACGCCCCGTTTTTGCGATTGTAATTAACTTATTGCTACTAACCTTTGGTTTAGTAGCATTTAGCATGTTACCGCTACGCGAATACCCTGACATTGAAACTCCGATTGTAAATATTAGCACCTCATATACCGGGGCATCAGCGGAGATAATCGAAACTAAAATAACCCAAGTTATCGAAAACCGTATATCGGGTATTGAGGGTATTAAAAGTATTAATTCGTCGAGCCGTAATGGTCGCTCAAACATTACTATTGAATTTAATATTAGCCGCGATATAGATGCAGCATCTAACGATGTACGTGAACGTGTTGCACGTGCACTCGACAGCCTACCTGAGCAAGTTCGTCCGCCTGAGGTATCTAAATCAAACAGTGATGAAAGCCCTATTGCATGGTTTGTACTTAATAGTGAAACCATGGACTCATTACAGCTTTCTGATTATGCACAGCGCTTTATTGTTGACCGCTTAGCCGTTGTGGATGGCGTATCTAATGTGCGAATTGGCGGCGAGCGTCAATACGCTATGAAAATTTGGCTAAACCGCCAAGCAATGGCTGCGCGCGGCATAACTTCAAGCGACATAGAAAACACTCTGCGCACAGAAAATGTTGAGTTACCTGCTGGTGAAATTGAATCAATTGATCGCGACTTTACGGTTCGTACGGCCCGAAGCTACAAAGATCAGCGCGACTTTAAAAATTTAGTTATTAAACGCGGTGAAGATGGCTATTTAGTTCGCCTTGGCGAAGTAGCCGATGTTCAACTAGAGGCCGCCGACGACGAAAGTTTATTCCGTGGTAACGGCCGCAACATGATTGGCCTGGGTATTGTAAAACAAGCTAAAGCAAACACATTAACCGTGGTAGACAACGCACGTAGTGAGCTTGAAAAAATCAAACGAAACCTACCTGAAGGCACAACAATTCAAGACAGTTACGACTCGTCTGTATTCATTAAAGAATCGATTAGCGAAGTATATAGCACGCTTGCCATTTCAATGGGCTTAGTTGTTTTAGTGATATTTTTGTTTTTAGGCAACATTCGTGCAACGCTTATTCCAGCTGTTACCGTACCGGTAGCTTTGGTAGGTAGCTTTATGTTTTTGCTCGCTATGGGGTATTCAATCAACTTGCTAACACTACTTGCGTTAGTACTTGCCATTGGTTTGGTTGTTGATGACGCTATTGTAATGCTTGAAAACATTCACCGCCGCATAGAGCTTGGCGAACCACCATTACTTGCTGCATATAGAGGCGCACGAGAAGTTGGCTTTGCAATTGTAGCAACTACACTTGTGCTTATTTCGGTATTTGTTCCTTTAGTATTTATGGATGGCCGAATAGGCGCGTTATTCACCGAATTTGCAATGGCTGTAAGCGCAGCGGTTTTTTTCTCAAGTGTGACCGCGCTTACGCTTGCACCAGCATTGTGTTCAAAAGTTCTAAAAAGCGCCGACAAGCCTAATAAAATCAGCCAATGGATGGACCGCCAGTTTACTAAATTAGAGCGCAGTTACCGTAATTCACTTTCAACAAATATGACCAAAAAATGGGGCTTGTTAGTCAGCTTAGTTTTAGCGGGTTTTGTGAGTTATTCACTGTTACTGCAAGTGCCATCAGAGCTAACACCTAAAGAAGACCGCGGCACCTTTTTTATTATGATGAGCGGACCTGAGGGTGCTAGCTACGAAAATAATGCCGCCAATATGGCAAAAATTGAAGAACGCCTTATGCCTTACTCTGAGTCTGGCGAGCTAAGCCGTGTGCTTGTTCGTGTTCCTGGCTGGGGCGGTAGCGGCGGTGTTGCTATTGTTGGTATGGCTGATTGGGACAAACGCAAGCGCTCTACATGGGAGGTAATGGATGAAATTAGTGGCAAAATGCGCGAAGTCACCGATGTACGTGCGTTTGCTATTATGCGCCGAGGTATTGGCGGTGGCGGTTCATCTCGCCCTATTGAATTTGTTCTACAAGGTAATGATTATGCTCAGCTTGCCGATTGGCGTGACCGCATTATTAAACGTGCAGAACAAAACCCAGGCCTTGTTAGAATCGATCATGATTACAAAGAAACATTCCCACAGTTTTTAGTAAGCATTGATAAAAATAAAGCGGCCGATTTAGGGGTGTCTGTGTCTGACGTTGGTCGTACACTCGAAACCATGCTGGGTCAGCGTCGTGTGACAACCTTTATAGATAGAGGTGAAGAATACGATGTCATTTTGAAAGGTACAAAAGAAGACTTTAATAACCCGACCGATATTTCAAATATATACCTTAAATCACGCAGTGGTGAGCTTGTTCCGCTAGACAGCCTAATTAGCTTAAAAGAAGAGGCAACGGCCTCACGCTTAAACCGTTACAACCGTATGCGCTCAATAACCTTAAGCGCAAACTTAGCCGATGGTTACACACTCGAACAAGCACTTAACTTTTTAAACAATGTTGCCGCAGAAGAAAATGATATTGACGGCGCAATAGACTACAAAGGTGAATCTCAGCTTTATTACGAAGGCGCATCAGCAATGACCTACGTATTTGTATTAGCGCTAACAGTTACCTTTTTGGTATTGGCAGCACAATTTGAAAGCTTTATGCACCCATTTGTAATTATGCTAACAGTACCGCTTGGTTTAATGGGCGCGATGTTTGGTCTTTGGTCTACCGGACTGACGCTTAATATTTACAGCCAAATTGGTATTGTTATGCTCATAGGGTTAAGCGCTAAAAACGGGATACTCATTGTTGAATTTACCAACCAATTACGCGACAAAGGTGTAGAATTTAGCGAAGCAATATTACAAGCGGCTACACAACGTTTACGCCCAATAATAATGACATCGCTAACAACGGTTATGAGCTCAGTGCCATTGGTATTAGCATCAGGCCCTGGCGCTGAAAGCCGTATGGTAATTGGTGTTGTGGTATTTACCGGGGTTATTGTTTCAACGCTACTTACTTTATTTGTTGTGCCAGCTGCGTATTATGCGCTTGCTCGTAACACACAATCGCCTGAATATTTACAACAAAAACTTAATAAACAAGCAGCCGAAAAACCGCTTGAAGAGATCTAAGCAAGCTAACGCGTCGTAACCTTGTTGTTATGGCGCTAAGCTTTATGCTTTGCGTGACCTTTGTCAAATATTAGGAATAATTATGAGTTCAACAACGCAAGTAGCAACCTTTGGTGGTGGCTGTTTTTGGTGTATTGACGCAGCATTTAGGCGTGTAAATGGCGTGTCTGATGTAAGCTCGGGTTATACCGGTGGCAATACTGACAATCCAACATACAAATCAGTATGCAGTGGTACAACGGGCCATGCCGAAGTAGTAAAAGTTGAATTTGATAGCACTATTGTAAGCTTTGAAACATTGCTCGCGATGTTTTTTACACTGCACGATGCTACGCAATTAAATCGCCAAGGTAACGATATTGGCACACAATACCGAAGTGTTGTTTATTACCATAATGAGGAACAACTTGCGCTTACTAACACTATGATTGAACAGCTACAAACCCATGTTAGTGAGCCTATTGTTACCGAAGTCAGCCCGGTGACAACTTACTACCCTGCTGAGCACTATCATCAAGATTACTACAACGAAAACCCACAACAGGGTTATTGCAGTATGTTAATCGCACCAAAATTACATAAGTTTGAAACCGTATTTAAAGAGTTTTTAGCTGAGTAAAAACACAAAAAAGCCCGGTAAAACCGGGCTTTTTATTTAGATTATTTAAAACTGGTAATCTATGCCAGCAAAAAAGCGGCGCTCTGGCGTGTTGTAGTAATACACCTGCGCTGTTGTAAAATCAGCGTTAGAATCAACTGCGTTGTATTCCTTATCGAATACGTTTTCTATACGAAGCGACACCGTAACCTCATCATTTACTTGGTAATTGCCTGCTAAATTCCAAAGCGTATACGAACCCAATTGCGAAACCGCCCCTGCTCGCTCACCGCGATATTGCATTTCTATGCTTGTATCAAATGCACCAAACTGTTTTGCAAGCTCCCAATTAAAGGTTCGTTTGGCAACGTTTCTAAGCGCTTCGCCTGTTTCTTTATCTTCGGCACTTAGGTAAGCAAAATTCACATTACTATCAAAACCAAAAATTTGATTGGCTAAACTAAATTCAACACCTTCATATTGAGCCTCATTAATATTGGTGAGTGCAAAATTAGCGTCATAATCAATTTTATCTTCAATTTCATTTCTAAAAATGGCGACATCGACACGTACAGTATCAAAGTCGACGTTTAAGCCAAGCTCACGATTCACTGACGTTTCAGGTTGAAGATTGGCATTGCCGTAAAGAGGAAAGTACAAATCATTAAATGTTGGCGCTTTAAAGCCCGTGCTTTGGCTTATTCTAAATGTTGCGTCTTCAGATAAGTGATAGCCAGCTGCCGCTGTGTACGTTGTTTCATTACCAAATTGCTCATCGTCATCTTGACGAACAGTTAAATTGGCAAGCAACTCATCCGCATCGTAATATGCGCCAACAAATACAGCTAATACATCGCGCTCTTGCACTTCAAACGTGGTTGAGCTTTGTGATACGTCATCATTGTACCAATTAATACCACCACTAATGTTTAACGTGTCGTTTAAGCGGTATTGGCCGTTGTAGTCAATTTGTGAGCGCTTAGTAACAAACGTACTTGTTGTTGGCCCTTGAGAAAAATCAACATAACGATTGTCTGAGTCATCCGTTGCAAATGCTATATCAAGGCTGTGATTTTGATTTTTATAGTCTTTATTCCAACCAGCCGAAAGCTGGTAATTTTTAAAATCCCCTCGCTCAATCGTGCTATCGGCAGGACTAAAGCGGCTGTCGTAATCAGCAAAGCCTTCGCTGTATTGCCCTAGTAACTTAAAGTTACCGAAATGTGTGTCGGTATAGTTTACTTTAAAGCCAAGGTTTTTGTTTTCAAAACCGTCTTCATCGGGTGCTGCACCTTGAAGTACATCAAAGTTGTCCGTCTTTTCAAACCCTGCATTAAAAGCCGTTGTTACATCGCCTGCTTTTACAGAGCCAGCAATCTGGTAGTCTTGGTACGCGTCAGATCCAAACGTAGCACTGACCGAAAGGTTATCTGACTCCCGAGTAATAATATTAATAACACCTGCTAACGCATCAGAGCCATAAATAGCTGCACGTGAACCTTTAATTATTTCTATGCGTTCAATACTATTTAATGGCACATTACTTAATGCTTTTTGACCAAGCGTTGCCGAACCGGTGCGTACACCGTCTATTAAAATGAGCGTATCACCTGACCCTGTACCGCGCAATGAAACACCGGCATTTTGACCAAAACCGCCGTTAGGGTTGACCTGAAACCCAACTTGAGTGGTTAGTAGCGTTGGTAAGTCGCGAACATTACTGGTTTCAATGTCATTACGAGTTATAACATTTACACTCGCTAATACATCAGTAATTGATTGTTCAAACTTATTAGCGGTTACCGTAATGGTTTCGATTGATTGCTCTTCAGCAGATACAGATAGTGACAGCGCAGCAGTAATTGCAACGCCAAGAGTTGTTTTTTTTAACATGAAGTTCCCCTTCTTTGCCCACCGCAAAGAACTAAGTAAGATTACATCAAGGCCGGTCTCCGGACTCAGTAAGTACATAGCTTTATGCATTACTTTACCGTTGCGGGGGCAGTGTTGGGATTGTAGTCATCATGAAAACGCACCAACTTCCCGATTATCTTATTAAAAAAATCAAACCGTTGAAAAGATTAATAAGCACCTTGAAAATAGGCCGCTATTGTGAGGAGTTTAATAAAAAATGTCAACGGACGTCTATACAGCTAAAAAGCGAATCAATTAAAAACAAAAACTATGTAGCGTTTATAAAAAAAGCCAAATAACCTGCGCGGCTATTTGGCTTTTTATTTATAAAGCGCCCAAAAAGGCTTTTATAATTAATCGCGGAAGTTTTTAAACTGAAATGGCTGACCTAAATCGGCAGTACGCACCACTTGCATAGCAGCTTGTAAGTCATCACGCTTTTTACCCGTTACGCGTACTTCCTCGCCTTGAATAGCCGCTTGCACTTTTACTTTAGAATCTTTAATGGCTTTTACTACTTTTTTAGCCACATCTTTTTCAATACCTTGCTTTAGCGCAACGTTACGAAAAACATTTTTACCTGCACGGCTAATATCTTGCAACTCTAAGCTCGCTACATCCATACCACGCTTAGAAACTTTACCCGCTAAAATATCAAACAATTGCATAACCTGTGAATCAGCTTCAGCTTTTAGCTTAATTGTTTTGTCGTTTAGCTCAATAGATGCATCAACACCTCTAAAGTCAAAGCGAGTCTCAAGTTCACGGTTTGCATTATCTACCGCATTTTGTGCTTCGTTCATTTCTACTTCAGATACAATATCAAATGAAGGCATTGGTTTTCTCCTAACTATTCAATCTTAATTTTATGGCGCAATTATAACGCTAAAATTATAAATCTTTACATTTTTCTGCATCTTGTTCAGGTGCGATACTAATTTAGTTTGATATACTTAAGCTTCTTTTTTAAGCGACTCTAGGATTTTACGTGACAAGGCGTGTTTACCAAGCTGTTTTTTTGCTCAGCATCGTAGCGTTTACTTTTTTATTTGCCAAAGAAATAAAAGGCGCAGCTAACCTATTTCCACACATTGATAAAGTAGCCCATTTTGGGATTTTTTTTGTGCTTGCTATTATTATGGATAAAGCGTTTAAGCTTCCTTTGTACGCACAAATTTTGTTATTGGCCGGTTACGGCGCATCAATTGAAATAATGCAAGACGCACTCCCCTACAGGCAGGCCTCTATTGGCGATTTTATAGCTGATTTTGCTGGTGCTGCTAGTTACTTTTTACTAAGAGTTATTTTTACACCTCGAAAAAAGAATCCCTATGACTAATATTTTAATTGTAGGCGATGGCGCTATTGGCTTGTTACTAAGCCACTTTTTAAGTCACAAAAATAATGTTCATGTTTTAACACGCAAACCAACCTGCAATACGCGTTTTTATAGCCGTAAAAACGCTCCGTCAGATAACATTAATGCACGCTTTATTAATTTAAGCGATCTGGCGCAACAACCTAGTTATGATGTTGTTATTTTTACAGTTAAAGCTTTTCAGGTTCAAGATGCATTTTCACAAGTAAAACCTTATCTTGCTGCAAATTCAATATTAGTCGTTTCTCATAATGGAATGGGAAATATTGAAGAGCTTATTCCTCAGCTGAACACTCAGCAAGCACTATACTTTTTAACCACCAGCATGGCCGGATTTAAGTCTACCCAGTACATTGTGCAACATACAGGTGAAGGGCAAAGCGTGATTGGTGGCTGTAATAAACTTGCAGCTAAAAATCCACAATTTATATCACCACTACTTCAAGCAATTCCTAATTTAAAAATGGTCAATAACATTGAGCAACTTCGCTTTGAAAAGCTGTTGGTCAATGTGGCTATTAACCCACTAACTGCACTTCACAATATAAAAAACGGCCAATTGCGTGCCCCTGTATTTAGCGCAACGATAATGAGTTTACTCTATGAGGGCTGCAGGGTTGCTAACGCAAAAGGGTTGAATATTGCTTTAGCTGATGCGTTAAATAACGCTTACACCGTAATGTCGCATACCGCTGAAAATTATTCTTCAATGCAGCAAGATATTGCTAATAACAGGCCAACAGAAATAATGGCTATTTGTGGGTATATTAGCGAGCAAGGCAAACGTTACAACATCAAAACCCCAACTAATAATGAGTTACTTGCTAAAATTCAGGCAAAAAAAAGCGTGTTTTAAACCACGCTTTATAAACTATTAACGTATTTACTTACCCTTTAAGGACGATACACTTTTACAGTTGTAAAGCCTTGCTCGTGTAAAATAAGCGCTTGTAACTGGCTCATTACACCTCTATCACAATATAGGTAGTAGTCTTTATCTTTTGGTAGGTCGCCAAACTTTGTAGCTAAGCGGAAAAACGGTAGGTGGATTACTTCAATACCTTCAATCTCAAGCGGCGCCGCGTCTTCTTCTTCTGGAGAGCGAATATCAACAACAACTGAACCTGGCGGTAAATCGGCAACCGATTCTGCCTCTTTAAGCTCTTGCTTAGCTTCTACGTCGATATCACGAACATCCATAACACGCGCGTTATCTATAACGGTATCAAGTACATCAAAGTCGAACTTTTCTTCTTCGCCTTTAATCACGTCTATTTTTGCTTTTACCGTTGGCTTTTTAGATATAACACCACAGTATTCTGGCATCGTTTCGGCCATTTCAGCGGTACCGATTTGGCGCGCAATGTTTATAATCTCTTGCTTATCATGCTGAATTAGCGGGCGTAAAATAAGGGTTTCGGTTACGCGGTCAATCACACTTAAATTAGCCAACGTTTGGCTAGACACCTGCCCAATACTTTCACCCGTTACAAGCGCTTGAATATTTAGCTTTTCGGCCACTGCGCTACCGGCACGCATCATCATACGCTTGAGTACAACGCCCATTTGGCTGTTCTCAACGTTTTCTAAAATTTCGGCAACAACAGGTTCAAAGTCGACCGTAATAAATTTTACTTTATGAGTAGAGCTGTATTTTTTCCATAAAAAGTAACTCGCTTGTTTAACGCCAATTTCGTGGGCAGCGCCACCTAAATTAAAGAACAAAAAGTGCGTACGCGCGCCTTTTCGTATCATTTGGTAGCTAGCAACACCTGAGTCAAACCCACCCGACATTAACGACAGCACATCTTCTTGAGTTGGCAAAGGGAAACCCGCCATACCCAAATGTGTTTGAGTTACAATGTAGGCTTTGTCATCTTTTACTTCTAGACGAATAGTCACCTCTGGGCGGCTAAGTTTTACGCGGGCACCTTCAACGTGTTGGTTTAAACCACCACCAACGTAACGCTCTAAATCAGTTGAGGTAAAGTCGTGTTGGCCTATACGTTTTGCACGTACACAAAATGTTTTACCCGCAATTGTGTGGCCAATTAACTCAAAGGTTTTTTGATAAATTTCGTCCAACGTACTAAATTCGACTTCGGTCACTTCAATAAATTGCACTATACCTGGAATGCGTTGCAAACCATCAATAAAGTCTAACCGAGTTTGCGCGTCAGTTAATTTGGTGACAACTGAAATGTTATCCCAGTTGTTTCTTACTTGTACTTTTTCGTCAATACGACGCAATACAATTTTAATGTTATTTTCTAACACTTTAGTAAAGCGTTTACGAACCGAGCGGCTTTTAATAGCTATTTCGGGGTGTAGTTTGACGATAAATTTAAGCATAGTTCACTCTTAGACTGCGGGAATTCGCGCTCCCAGGCATTTGGCGCGCGATTATAGCAAAAATTTTAACGTCTAGGAAACAGCCAATAAATTAGGCGTTATGCTACTGCCGGTGCTTGCTGTGCAAGTGCCGTGTACTTTTCGCGAAGTTGGTTCATCTGTACACTGCTTTTTTCTGTGCTGTAGGCCCTAAATAAAGCCAATACTTTTAAAATACCATAATAAATATCTTGCTCAGCCAACGAACCACTGGGTCTTCGTGCTTTTATATAAGGTGTCCAAAAGCTAACAGTGAGTTTAAGTGTGTGTGCTAATTCGGTCACGTCTTGTTCGTCAATGGCAATCATGCCTTTATCACGCAATCCCAAAATAACGTTACGAACTTGCTCTAATAACTCAAGCTGAAAATCAATATACGCTTGTTTTAAGTCGGTATCTCTAGAGAGGATATCGCCAAGGTTGTCGTAAAAAAAGTGAAAACGCCACATAAGTTCAAATAGCGAGTCGAGATAAGCAGTTAAATGACTAAATGCATCGTCATCTTTATCAATAGGCTTAAAGTGTGTACTTAAGTGATCACGGTAAAGCGCAAAAATATGGCGAATAATGTCTTCTTTATTTTTAAAGTGATAATAAAGATTACCCGGACTCATCCCTAAACTCGATGCAATATGGTTCGTTGTGATTGCACGCTCACCATTTTCATTAAACAACGAAATACTGGTGTGTATTATTTTTTCCTTGGTATTCATATGCTAATACTCAAATAGTCTATTGGCTACATTACACTCAAATTTGGATAGGCAGTATAAACAAAATTAACAATTAAAACACGCCCTAAACAATGCTTAAAATTACCGCTAATGGCTGCACTAGCAACTGGGCTGATTTGTTCTGTAAACACTGTTAAACTGCTACAAAATTATAATTTGTGAACCTTATGAACGTTACTGCAATTTACCCCGGCACTTTTGATCCACTTACTAATGGGCATACAGACCTAATACAACGTGCTGCCAAAATGTTTGACACTGTTTTGGTTGCTGTTGCTAATAACCCAAGTAAACAGCCATGTTTTAACCTTGAAGAACGTGTGGCGCTAGCAAACACAATATTAAGCCACTTAGATAACGTAAAGGTCATTGGTTTTTCTGGATTACTGGCCGATTTAGCGCGCGATCACAATGCACACGTACTGATTCGCGGTATAAGAGCGGTGTCTGACTTTGATTATGAATTTCAATTAGCAAACATGAATCGCCGCCTAAACCCCGATCTTGAAAGTGTATTTTTAACACCGGCTGAAAAAAATTCTTTTATTTCATCTACTTTAGTTAAAGAAGTGGCGCGTCATCATGGCGATGTAAGCGAGTTTGTAGACCCTATTATTGTAAAAGCACTCAAAGAAAAAGTAGGTTGCAATACTAATTAAGCCTAGTGAGTGCTTTACCAAAGCAAAAAATATAGAGGTATTGAGCCTCTAATAATACATTAAGCACGTGTGGTTAGTTTTTTAGTTAACCACACCAGTTTTAATAAATCTTTATTTGTAACAAGTACGACAGCCATTGTTATATCTACAAGCGGCATTACTGACCCGTATACTCCCCATAGCCACCAATAACCGCAATATGGGTTTACTATAAAATCAACATGCATTGCCAAAAAAAGGGTTGCGTTAACAGATAACCCCCCTACCAAATAGTAAAAGCTAACAGGGATCACTCTCCCTAGGCTATAGCGCCAAATAATAATGGCCGCAATTGTAACCGCATCAAAAATAAATAACTGTAAATGCCTAAGTGGTGTATACATATCTATGTATAAACACAAAGTGTACGAAACCATCATAATGAATGAGAGTTGAGTTCGGCTATTATCGATTTTATTAATAGCCGCAGACAAGTTATATAAAAAGGTGAAAACAAATAGCCACGTTATAAAAATACCAAAAGGTTCAGCTATTGAAACCATCATCCAAAAGTAATCTTCCAAAAAGCGCCCCATTAAACAGCAGCTTGTTTTTTACGATTTAGTACACTGTTTTTAAATTTAACAAGGCCTAAAATATCTTTATTTGTAATAAGTACTACAGCCATCGTTAAATCAACAAGTGGTACCACTAACCCGTATACGCCCCATAACCACCAATATCCATCATATAGCTTTACAATTAATTCAATATGTAGTGCCATAAAAAGTGTCGCATTTATAGTGAGCCCTGCTATTAAATAATAAAAACTAATCGGAATTATTTTACCAAAGCACTTCCGCCAAATAAAAATAACGATAACGGTAGCGACATCAAAGGCAAATAATTGCAAATACACCGATGGCGTATATGCATATATATACAAACTCAACGAATACGAAATCATCATAATGAATGACAGTTGAGTGCGGCTATTATCAGGTTTATTTATAGCTGCAGAAAGGTTATATAAAAAAGTAAAAACAAATAACCACGTAATAAAAATACCAAGCGGTTCACCAATTTCAGCAAGACTAAAAAAAACATTTTCCAAAAAACTACCCATTACTTAGCCACCGGTGCTTTTCGATTCAACACAACATTTTTCAATTTAACCAAGCCTAAAATATCTTTATTGATAATAAGTACTAAAGCCATAATGAAGTCAACAATAAGTGTTGAGATACCGTAAACCATCCACAACCACCAATACCCGCAATTTGGATTTATAATACTATCTATATGCATGGCCATAAAAAGCGATGCGTTAATACAGAGCCCTACTATTAAATAATAAAAGCTAACAGGGATAAATTTACCTAAGCACAGCCGCCAAATAAAAATAACGGCAATGGTGACGACATCAAAGGCAAATAATTGAAGATAAGGCGCTGGAGTATAAGCGTCTATGTATAAACTCAACGTATAAGAGACCATCATAATTAATGACAGTTGAGTTCGGCTATTATCAGGTTTATTAATCGCTGCAGAAAGGTTATATAAAAAAGTAAAAACAAATAACCACGTAATAATTATACCTATGAGCTCGCTTATTGCAGCGAGACTCCACATAAAGTCTACCAAACTACACTTTCCTTATTTCACCAGCTTTGTTTTATGATTTAGTACAGTATTTTTTAACTTAACCAACCCTAAAATATCTTTATTTGTAATAAGTACTAGAGCCATTATGAAATCAACAATAGGTGCTGAGAAGCTATAAAGCATCCACAACCACCAAAATTCATGTGTTGGATTTACTATCATATCAATATGCATGGCCATAAAAAGCGATGCGTTAATACACAGCCCTACTATTAAATAATAAAAACCAATAGGAATAACTTTACCTAAGCACAACCGCCAGATAAAAATAACGGCAATAGTGACCACATCAAAGGCAAATAACTTTAGGAACAGGAATGATGTATACATGTCAATGCACAAACTCAACGTATAAGAAACCATCATAATTAATGACAGTTGAGTACGGCTATTGTCTGATTTATTGATGGCCGTAGACAGATTATATAAAAATGCAAAGACAAATAAACATGTAATAGGTATACCTAAGAGATTGCTAATTGCAGCGAGGCTCCAAAATAAGTCCTCCAAAAAACTACCCATTACCTAGCCACCGGTGTTTTACGATTCAACACAGCATTTTTCAATTTAACCAAACCCAAAAAGTCTTTTTTAATGAAGAAAACAGCAACCATGGCAAAGTCGTTAAAGTTAACTAGCCAAGAGTAAAGTACTGTAAAAAGCCACGGTTCGTAGTTTTTATAAACCACGGTATCTAAATGCATTCCTAAAAATAGGATGGCATTCACTGAGAGCCCCGCTAGTAAATAAACGGATATAAGCCTTTCTTTAATAAATAAATTAAGTATCACAAGGGCAAAAATAGTGGCTATATCAAAATAAAAAAAATCGAGGTACAGCATTGCAGAAGTATCTATAAAAAGGCTTGATAGATATGAAACAGTCATCACTAAAGATAACCAAACACGCTTTTTGTAAGGTGTATTAATGCTAGAAACAAATGAGTACAAAAAGGCCATTAAAAACCCCCACTGCACCAATGCCCCAATATAAAAACTTACATCAGGACTTAACATCAGATCATCTAACATAACAATCGATAATGTAATAAGAGCAGGTCATTCTGACAGGTAAATACATATTTAATTTGATGGGTTTGTATATGTTTGAAAGCAAGCTGAATAAAAAAGTCATTAAAAATACCCATTATAAAAATGCACTAATTTACATAGATAATTGGGGCTAGTTTTAAAGCGTTTCATGATTTAGTTGTTTACCAAGTTTTAGGAGTATGCTTCTATTTTACATTCTAAAGCTGAGTGACATGTGGCTTATACTTTATAAAGTATAGATGTCAAAATATAGTCATTAGTTGTAGAGTGACCGCTCTTAAATTTATGCTTTGACGTTTTTTCATCGCAAAAATAAAAAATAATTTTAAGCTAGGGCATTTTTGAATTAGCGCTTGGATTTAGTAAAGTGCGGATTGCATTTTTAAGTTTATGAAGCCCTAAAATATCTCTATCAACTATTAAAGCTACTATCATTGTAATATCAATTAGGTTGACAGTGTAAATAAACACCTCCCAAAACCACCAATGTTTGTTGTTTTCCAAAACATTACCGTCTATGTACATTAACAAAAAGAAAATGGTATTTATGCTAAGGCCTAATACTAAATATAAAAAAGATGGCGTGGTTTTTTTTACTATTTTGTATACACAAATAAGTGCGAAAATAGTCGCAATGTCATACAAGGCAAATTGCAGATAGAGTGAATTTTTAATTGAAAGCCATGTAAAAAAATAATCTGATAAAGTGTATGAACACATCATTACAAAAGAGCTGAATAAAAGGGTGGTGCCTTTTTTTAAACCTATTGCATAAATAAATATATTAAAAAAAAAGGCCATTAAAAATCCCCACATAAAAAATGCAGAGAGAGAAAATAACCCAAATAAATTTTGTAAGAGCATCTAACGCCTTAAATTATTACTTTGGCCTAGCTGGCGGGTTTACTATTATTGCCGAACGACTTAAATCAGCACTGGCCGCACTTAAACCTTCTTGCGAGAAGCTTACTGTATCAGATTGTAGGGTTTTAGTGCTAGTAGTTTGTTCAGCCGCAGGCTGTAATTGTTGTGTTTTGTTGTATGCTTGCATTTGCACTTGGCTATTAGCTGAAATTTGCATGTAATTGATCCTTATAAAAGTTTAAATTTAATTGGCGTAAAACTAAATCACACCATTGTGTAGGTATATGCACTACTCATGGTGGTAGTTGCTATTTATAACTACATAGCTATTAGCAAGCTATGTACCAACTTTTATTTGAATTTTATTTTTAAGTAAATTACTAGAAGTTGAGACAACCAAAACACCTCCGACCAGATAAGTTCAGGCATAAAAAAACGCACAGGGGTAACCGTACGTTTTTTGTATCCAGGGAGTTTAAGCCACGAATTTACACGGGATCGCCGCTTTGTTACTTGGCTTTAAAATGTATTCCATTGCTACTTCGTCGCAGTTTTCTTTGCGAAGGCACAATTCACAATCTTTCATTACTTTTTCTGGCAAGCTGTCTTTGCTGCAAAAAGCAAAATCTTGTTTTTCAAAAAAGTCTGGCACGCGAGTAAGTACAATTACGCGATTAAGTGCCAATTTTTTGGCTTTTATTAGTAAATGGTCAACTAATTGCCGCCCTTGCCCAGTTACTGCACTTTGCGGGTCAATACCCAAAGAGCGTATCTCTGCAAGGCCGGTATCGTATATATACAGCGATGCACAGCCCGACACTTTGCCGTCTATTTCGGTTACAGCAAATTCATTAATCGAATGCACCATGTCGCTTTTAGCACGCGGCAAGTTTTCGCCGACCGTTGCCCAATGTTGAATAAGTTTTGCAATTGATTCAACGTCGTCTAGGTTGGCATCACGAACCGTTATCTGCTGTTTTTTTTTGGCTGCTTTAATTGCGCTAGTGACTTGCTCAATGGAGGTGCCGCCAACTGCTTGACGCGCTTTAATACAGGCGTCTATTTCAAGTACCGGATAAACATCGTCTTCAAACACATCATTTACTGATTTATATTGTTCAAGTGAGAGCTCCTCAAGGGTTTTATCTTCACTTATTGCAAGCTGTACCAACACACCTACAATATGATGCCCCTCTCTGAAAGGTACCCCCTTAGCAACTAAGTAATCAGCCAGCTCGGTTGCATTTGCATGGCCGCCTTTTGCCGCAGCCAATGTACGCTCACCTTTAACTTTTACGCCTTTAATACACGCTTGTGCCATATGAATACACGCAAGCCATGTGGGCATTGCATCAAAAATGCCTTCTTTGTCTTCTTGCATATCTTTATTGTAAGCAAGTGGTAGTGCTTTAAGGGTCATCATCATGGCGCTAAAGGCACCAAATACACGGCCTGTTTTACCACGAATAAGCTCAAGTGCATCTGGGTTCTTTTTTTGCGGCATTAAAGACGAGCCAGATGTAACATTGTCGGCAAGTTCAATAAAGCCCGCTTCACCTGAGTTATAAAAAATTAAATCTTCAGACATACGCGATAAGTGAATCATTGAAATTGAAGCACAACTTAATAGCTCAACAACAAAGTCACGGTCTGAAACGCCATCAAGGCTATTTTTTGTCGCCCCTGTAAAGCCTAAGCCTTGTGCAAGTGTTTGGCGGTCAATTGGGTAAGCAGTGCCAGCCAATGCGCCACTGCCTAGCGGGCAATAGTTCATACGGGCTTTAGCGTCCTGCAAACGGCTTTCGTCGCGTTCTAGCATTTCAACATACGCCATACACCAGTGGCTAAATAGTACGGGTTGTGCACGTTGCAAATGGGTATAACCAGGTAAAATAGTACCTAGTTCGCGTTCAGCCAACGCAACAAATTCAGCTTTTAATTGCGCAATGGCTTTTAAAATATGATCGGCAGTATCACGGCACCATAATCTGAAATCGGTGGCTACTTGGTCATTTCGACTGCGACCTGTGTGTAACTTTTTAGCTAGGTCACCCACTTTCTCAATTAGAGCCGCTTCAACATGCGAATGGATATCTTCAGCACCGGATGTAGCTACAGCCATTGGGTCAGCTTTTACCTCTTCGAGTAGCTCGTATAATGCCGATACTAATTCTTTGTGCTCATCGTTTGATAACACGTTAACTTGTTCAAGTGCGCCAGCCCATGCAACAGAGCCAATAATATCTTGCTCTGCTAGTTGGTAGTCAAATGGAAGAGAGTCGTTAAATTGCTTAAACGCCTCGTCTGGACCCGTAGAAAAACGTCCGCCCCATAATGCCATGAAATATCTCCAAACCCTGAAATGCCCCTTTTACAAGGGGCGTAAAATTTACTTTTTAGACAACGCCGAAATTCTGCTTGAAAGCGAGAATAAACGAATAAAACCTTCAGCATGTGATTGGTCATACACATCATCTTCGCCAAAGGTCGCAAAGTCTTCGCTGTATAGGCTGTTAGGTGATTTTTTCTGAACCGCAGTCACTTGGCCTTTATAAAGCTTAAGTACCACTTCACCGGTTGCTAATGTAGATAACGCCTCAGCGCCCGCTAAAATAGAGTCTTTTAGTGGTGTGAACCAACGACCGTCATAGACTAAATGCGAAAATTCGCCGCCTAATACTTCTTTCCACTTACGGCTTGATTTATCAAGTACTAGCTCGTCTATTGCTTGAAGGGCCGCCATGATCACGGTACCACCTGGGGTTTCGTAACAGCCGCGCGATTTCATGCCGACTAAACGGTTTTCTACTATATCAACACGGCCAACGCCATGCGGTGATGCAATGTCGTTTAATTTAACTAAACAATCATAAGGTTTAAGCTCTTCGCCATTGACGGCAACCACTTCACCTTCAACAACTTTTAATGTTACTAGCTCGGCTTTATCGGGTGCTTGCTCAGGAGAGTTAGTCCAAGTCCATACTTGATCGCTAGGCTCACACCATGGGTCTTCAAGCTCGCCGCCTTCGTGGGAAATGTGCCATGCGTTAGCATCACGGCTGTAAATTTTTGTTGCTGAAGCAGAACACGGAATATCACGCTCGGCTAAGTAATCGAGTAGTGATTCACGGCTTGATAAGTCCCACTCTCGCCATGGAGCAATGACTTTTAAATCGGGTGCAAGCGCTGCAAAGCACGATTCAAAACGAACTTGGTCGTTACCCTTACCCGTACAACCATGCGACAGCGCATCGGCACCTACTTTACGTGCAATTTCAACTTGCGCTTTAGCAATGATTGGACGCGCCATTGAAGTACCTAGTAAGTAAGTACCTTCGTAAATAGAGCCCGTTTTAAGCGTTGGGTAAATGTATTCACTTACCATTTCATCTTTTAAGTCAACTACGTAACACTCTGATGCGCCTGATGCGATGGCTTTTTCTTCAACGCCTTCAAGCTCTTCTGCGCCTTGACCTACATCGGCAACAAACGCGATTACTTCACAGCCGTAATTTTCTTTTAACCATGGCACTATAGCCGATGTATCTAGACCACCTGAATAGGCTAAAACGACTTTTTTAATTGAACTCATAGGTGTTCCTTAACAAAATTTGGATTTAGTAATGTAACTAGCAGAGCATTTTGCGCATGCATGCGATTTTCTGCTTGTTGAATAATTTTTGATGCTGGGCCATCCATTACCTCAGAGGTAATTTCAAACTCACGGTGTGCCGGTTGGCAATGTAATACCGTAGTCGCCCCTGTTTGATCTAGCAATGCTTGGTTTAGCTGATATGGCATATATTTTTCTTTAACTTGCTCAAGAGGCGTAACATCGCCCATAGACACCCATGTATCAGCATAAACAACGTTTGCGCCAACCGCCGCTTCTACACGGTCACTCACCATTACTGATGCGCCATTCATAGCTGCTATTTGCTCGGCCTTTTTAAGAATTTGCGAATCAGGCGAGCTGCCTTTAGGCGTTACTGCCACAAAATCAGTACCCAGTGTTGCAGCAAGTAACATAAGTGAATGAGTTACATTATTGCCCTCGCCTAGGTAAGCTACTTTAAGCTCGCTCACATCGCCATGTACTTCTTGAAGCGTTAAAAAGTCTGCCAATGCTTGGCACGGGTGATACAAGTCACACAAGCTATTAACCACAGGAACAGAAGAGTACTCACCTAATGTGGTTAACGTGCTGTGCTGGTTTACACGCGCTACAATACCGTCAGCCCACGTTGAAATATTTAGTGCAAAATCTTTTACAGATTCACGTGCGCCCATTGCGCCATTTTGCTGATCTAAATAAACCGCATGACCACCTAAACGATTAATGCCAATATCAAACGATAAACGTGTACGTAAGCTCTGTTTTTCAAATAGCGTAACAACTGACTTGCCCGCAAGTACTTGGCTGTATTTTTCTGGCTTTGCCTTTAAATCACGCGCGAGGTTTAATAAATTAAGTGCGCCTTGTTGGTCTAATTCTAGACCCGTTAAAAAATTCTCTAACATGGTAACCCTATGGTGTAATCTTTGTTCCGACATGCTCGCCTTGCAGCAAAGCAGTTAAATTTTCTGGCTTTTGCCAGCTGGAAATATACACACCGCGTCGTAAGTGTAGGGCAGCGTGAAGACTGGTCTTAACTTTGACCTCCATCCCGCCCACAATTACTCCCTCTGCAATTAAAGTCTCAATGTGTTTTGTATCTAATTGATGTAATGGCTGCTTATTAGCGTCAAGCACGGCCTCTACATCAGTCATAAAAATAAGTTCTGCATTTAAATTATTGGCGATAGCTGCCGCTGCCTCGTCTGCATTAACGTTGTACCAAAGCCCTTGCTCGTCAAAACCTATAGAGCTAACAATTGGTAAGCGCCCGACGTTTAGTAAATCGTTAATAATAGAGTCGTTGTTGCTTTCGCATTTTCCTACTAGGCACAATGCTTTGAGCTTTTGCGATGCGGTTACGCCTGCTTCGTAAAGGCTTAAACCCACAGGTTTGTGGCCAGCAGCAATAGCTTGAGCCATTAGCTGCTTGTTTGCACAGCCTGCAAGTGCACCAACTATATGGGGCATTTGTTCTGCTGGGCTAATACGTAAACCTTGATGCTTAGCGCTAACAAAACCGGCTTCTTTTAACCATGTATCGACTAATGTCCCGCCACCATGGACAATTACAAAGTTATGACTTAGCTGATTAGACAACACATCAAATAACGCACGAGCAGCATTTTCAGTATTAAGTACAGCGCCGCCAAGCTTAATAACCCACGTTTTTTTAGCCATTAAAACGCTCCTTTTAAGCCTGTAGTGTGGTCTAAATTCATTGATAAATTAATACACTGCAGAGCTTGCCCTGCAGCACCTTTTAGTAAATTATCAATGGCTGCCATAACAATGAGCTGAGAGCCTTGCTGCTGCCAACCAATATCAACATAAGGCTGCTTTGCAACTCCCTTAATTGACGGGATCTTACTACCTAACAAGCGGATTAAAGGCTCGTTTTCAAGCACGCTGTAGGCCTTAGCCACTTGCTCACTTGTAACATTAGGTTTTAGTTGCACGTAAATGGTTTCTAAAATACCGCGAGCAAAGTTACCTAAATGAGGTGTAAATAAAACCTGGTGACCAAGGTGTTGCTCTATTTCTGGTCCGTGGCGATGATTAAATAAACCATATGGCGCTAGCGACACTTCACAAAAATGAGTACCTACACTGGCTTTACGCCCTGCGCCTGTTACACCCGACACTGCATTAATAATAATTTTGTCGTCGCTTAACAAACCTGCTTGCTGTAGTGGCTTTAACGCATTCAGCGCCGCAGTAGGGTAACAACCTGCAACAGCCACTAAATTTGCATTTGCAATGTCGTTGCTATTCCATTCAGCTAAACCATAGGCCGATTCATTTAATAACTCAGGGTGCTTATGTTCAAAGCCGTAATAAGTAACGTAATCATCATTGCTTGCAAGGCGATAACCACCCGATAGGTCAAACACCTTTTTGCCCATCGCTAAAAATTGCGGGGCTAAATCTACACTTACTTTATGGTCGGTACACAGGCATACGTAATCTGCATTCGCATTAATGTCGTCGAACGCTGACTTTGTAAGAGGAAGTAAAGGAGTATCAAGTAAACCTAAGTGCTCTGGATATAAATCACTCAGTAATTTGTGTTTATCTAAGCTTCCTTCAGATACATAGCTACCTGACAGTTTTAAATTTGGGTGTTTAGCCACAAGGCTTGCTAGTTCTGCGCCGCTGTATCCACTTGCGCCAATAATCGCTACATTCATTATTTGCTCATTATCTTAAAATCTATTACTACTTATTTATGTGTTCGCTTACACTAGCTTAGGTGCTAAGTAAGTCTTTTTTGTTAATGAATTTTGATTATCGTCGCATTATCTTCATTGCGTTACTTAATATATTTATGCTTAAAAAGTGAATTGATATTCATCATAAATACTTTTATATTGTTATGCAATTAAATTGAATAGTTATTTTGGAATTTTTTTATGTCTTTGCCTTCGTTTATTTCTATGTACCAGCAATTAATTGCAGCCCCGTCTATCAGTGCAATTGAAGACAGCGAATGCATGAGTAATAAAAACGTTATCGAGTTACTTGCCCACTGGTGTGAAACGCTCGGTTTTACCTGTGAAATAATAGAACTGGAAGGTAAAAAAGGGCGTTATAACTTATTAGCAAAACGAGGAGCCGGGGATGGTGGTTTAATGCTTGCTGGGCATACCGACACAGTGCCGTTTGATGACAGCCGCTGGAATCATGATCCGTTTAAATTAACAGAGCTCGACAACAAACTGTATGGGCTAGGCAGTATTGATATGAAAGGATTTTTTGCTTTCGTATTACAAGCTATAAGCGAGATAGATGAAAAACAACAAACACAGCCAATTTTAATACTTGCCACTGCAGATGAAGAAACCACCATGGCAGGCGCACAGCAAATTTGCAAACATCCTAACTTAAAGCCAGCACGCTGTATTATTGGTGAACCCACTGATATGACTCCAGTATTTACACACAAGGGCCATATGAGTACAGCTATAAGGGTCGTAGGACGCTCAGGGCACAGCTCAGATCCCGAACGTGGTCTAAACGCCATTGAAGTTATGCATAAAGTGACTTCAAAATTACTGATCTTAAAAGAGCAATTAAAGAATAAGTATTCACTAAATCACTTTGAAATACCTTATCCTACTTTAAATTTGGGTAATATTCATGGTGGTGACAACGCAAATAGAATATGTGGGTGTTGTGAAATGCATATTGATATGCGCCCATTGCCAGGGTTGAGTGTACAAGAGCTCCAAGCACTGCTGCTAGATGCAACAAAAGACATAAACGAGCAATACCCAAACTCAGTAAGTGTTATTGACCTACATGACCCAATACCCGCATTTACTGGCAGAACCGACAGCGCGCTAGTTCAACTAGCTGAAAAGGTAGCGGGCCAAAAAGCCATTGCTGTTAATTACTGCACAGAAGCACCTTTTATTCAGCAACTGGGTTGTGAAACCATAGTTATGGGACCAGGTTCTATTAATCAGGCGCATCAGCCTGACGAATTTTTAGCAATGGAAAAAATAAAGCCTTCACAGCACATCATTAGCAATATTATAAAAGCCTGTTGCTTTTAGCTAAGCAATAAAAAAAGACGCTTAACAGCGTCTTTTTTTATAAATGCTAAATTTACTATTTCATGTATTTGCTTAAATACTTTTTAAATACTGGGTCTGTTTTAGCAAGCTCTTTTTGCTCAGCTAATATCTCTTTTAAAATCATACCCGAGGTAAGCGGATTAGCCAGTACAACCCTAAACACAACCGTAGGTTGATTATCGTATTGAGCTGGAGTCAAACGAGTACGCGATACAAACGAGCGTCCAGATTCACGCTGGCGTTTTTGCATACTGGCTGTAAAACGATTTAGTGAAGCAAAAATATCAATCCGTGTTTTTTCATCAGCCTCAGCAATCGCTTGTTTTATTTGCTTAGGCACATAGCGATAAGTAAGCAAACATAGCTCAGGCTCTGAAATAAGTTCAAAATCTTCATCTGCCTTGATTAAATCAGCAAAATACCTTGCCTTTTTTATGCTTCGATCGATTAGCATTTCATAGCCTTTACGGCCTATAACACGTAAGCAAGCATGCACTAACATAGCCATACCAGGGCGGCTACCCTCAAGTGTGTGGCTACCTAAATCTTTAGAGCCCTTACGCAATATATACTCAGCATGATGCTCTATTGCATCGGTTGCAGCGGGATCTTTAAACAACACTAAACCTGCGCCCATCGGGACATACATTTGTTTGTGGGCATCAATTGTTATTGAGTCTGCTCGCTCAATACCATTGAGCAAAGGACGATAAGTATTAGATAATAACGTTGCCCCACCCCAAGCAGCATCAACATGAAAATGACAGTTAATCTCTTGCGCTAAATCAGCCATTTCGTTGAGGGGATCAATATTGCCGGTTTCGGTTGTACCTGCAACACCAATAATTGCCATTACTTTAATGCCTTTAGACTCAAGCTCGCGGGCTTTGTCTCGCATGGCATTTACATCGACCTTGTTGTCATCAGTTGTTTTAATACCAACTAAGTTGTCGCGCCCTATCCCTAATAAATCAACCGATTTACCTAATGAATAATGACCACGTTCTGAAATTAATACTGCTAAACCTCTGTATCCATAATGCAGCATTCCTGCCACAATCCCTTGCGATGCAATACCGGTAAATTCACCATCGGCTTTTAACAAACGATTTCGAGCAATCCAAAGCGCAGTAATGTTTGCAACCGTACCACCAGAGCAAAATGCACCTAATGACGTTTTAGCGCTGTGCATCCATTTAGAGTAAAACGCATCGTTTTGGCCATAGGCTAAATGATGCATCATACCTAACACCTGACGCTCAAGGGGAGTAAATGCCTTAGATGTCTCAATTTTTACTAGATTTTGATTTAGTCCCACCATCAACTTTGAAAGTGGCAGTAAAAAATGCGGCAAAGCTGATGTCATATGACCAATAAAACTTGGTGCAGCTGTATGCACAGAATGAGCAACAAGTTGCTCCATTATGTCTTGAGCATAAGCAGATACAAACGTTGGGTTTTCTGGGATCACCGCAGCTTGAAAGTCTTTTTCAATTTCATGTAATGGTTTTTCGATTGCCGCTATATTTTCGTTTAAAAAACCTGCTAAATTACTCGATATTTCAAGCTCAATTTTGCTTAAAGTTGAGTCAGGCGCTTCAGGTACAGTAAATATACGCTTGAGGCTTTCTTTAGAGGCGACGGCACAACGCTTTTGATCCATCTTAATACCTAGTGTGTGTGTTGCTAAAACACCTGTTTAACTAGTAAAAACGCCCAAATATGGAGGTAAGTTAAGCAATAGTGTTTCTAAATAATTGCGCTAACTGTACTGCAATATAAGTAAAATGTCTCGTTAAAAGCCTTAAAAGCAACACCACGCATGACAAAAAAGTGTTAATTTAATTAAAATTTTATTTAATCTAATAAATACTAATTATTTATTGGGCAATTTTGTATTTTAAGTATAATCATTAAAACTACAAAAAAGGGACAGGCAATGCTTAAGGGAAGAGTGAAAGTGAGCTGGTTAGTGGCTGGTTTTGCTTTATTTTTAGTCAGCTTAGTGGTCTATATTTACTACACCTACCACACAACCCGCGCTGAAATTATGGAATCTGTTGATGCACGCCTTCTTAATGCCGCAGCCAGTGTTAAGCATATACTCGGTGATGACTACCTAAATACCATGAATCAAAACGGTCAAATTAATTTTTTTGACTATGAAGTCAAAAGCAGGCAACTTTCCGAGTTTGCACAAGCGCTTGATGTGGCATATGTATATGCAATGATATTAAAAAACAACCGCGTATACTTTACTGCATCAAGCTATACGCAAGACGATATGAACAATGGCAAAATAACCCAATATTTAGATATATACCCAGAAGCAACCGATCTCAACATAAGCGCTTTTTACTCCACTGAGCCGGTATTTGAAGTGTCGGCCGATCAATGGGGGCACTTTAAAACTATATTTATCCCTTTTGTTGACGATAAAACAGGTAAAACTTACCTTACTGGCGCTGATATTACGATTCTTGATCTTAACCAAAAGCTAAGCGAAAGCGTCTCTAAAGCAGCAGCTATGGCAAGCTTCTTCTTTTTTATAGCTGTACTCGTTGCCGCTATTTATGTTTACTTACTTAAGCGCTCATTAGCAACCGACTCCAGTACTGGGTTTGAAAACCACATTGCGTTGGAGTACTTACTTAAAAAAAGTAACAGTCATCATATGCAGTTAGCTGTTGTCTGGGTTAATGAAATTGAAGATATAAATAGCTTTTACGGCACCGAAATCGGCGATAAAGTAATGAAAAACTTGCTTATGCATTTTAAGAGCCGCTGCTCTGCCAACTGTCATTTATACCGCTTAGCCACCAATAAATTGGTGCTGCTATCACCTAAAGAAACACCTTATGAAGAGCTGAGCGATTTAATCGAAACCTATAATGCCAATACGCCTTTATTAACTGATCCATTTATATACATTACATTGTGTGCTGGTATTGCGACGGGTAATAAATCGCTATTACTTGAAAATGCTCATATTGCTGCACTACAAGCAAAGCAAGGTAGGCACACAGTTATTAATTATTCTAAAGCACTTCACGATGTTAAAACTCAATATCAATATAATGTAGAAATGGCCAAAGAAGTGCATGATGCATTTGATAACAACCGTATTGTGCCTTACTTTCAGCCAATAATAGATACCAAAACAAATCAGATAGTTCAGTACGAATGTTTGGCGCGAATGGTTACCGCAAGCGGAGAAATTTTAAAACCCGATGCGTTTTTAAATGTAGTTACACGCTCCAGAATGGACGGGTTATTAACCCGCACTATATTTTCTCAGTGTATTAGCCGCTTTAGAAAAACGAACATTTGTTGGAGCTTAAATATAACAGCGCAAGACATGTTAGACCCAAGCTTGAATGAATTCATCACAAACGAGCTTAAGCGCTATCCGCACCCAAGCAATATCACTTTAGAGTTAATAGAAACCCAAGCGATTGCAAATTATTCTGAAGTTAAAGCATTTATTTCTATGGTTAAAAGTAAAGGCGTTAAGGTAATAATTGATGACTTTGGTAGCGGTTATTCAAATATTTCAAATGTTCTAAAACTTGAAGTTGACGGTATTAAGTTAGATGGCGGATTGATAAAACAGATAATACACGATAACGACATTTACTTATTTATTGAGCATATAGCGGCATTTGCTAACCAATTAGATTTACTGCTTATAGCTGAATCTGTCGAAAATGCAGCCATTGTAAATGCGTTAGAAAAAGCAAATGTGACGCTCATGCAGGGTAACCATTTTGCCCAACCTGCGCCACAATTTGCTACACCAGAAAATGCTGACTTAGTCTGTTAATCAACCAAACATTAGTGATAAAGCTATTTTGAGTCGATAGAAAAACGCTTAAAAATAACTTAGGTTAAATCAATAATAAGCCGGTGACTTTGCTGACCACTGGCCCAATACTTTCGCTCAAACGGGGTGATTGCATCGTCGCTGTGATAAGGCTGTACTTCGCAAATATGGCTGGTTAGTTCAAGCGCCCTTGCAAATTCTTTAACATATATGTCCCAGTTACTGCGTACTTCTAATAAGCCACCTAACTTAACAATATAAGGAAATATAGCTGCACCGTGCCATCTGCGTTGAATATGTTTAGATTTAGGCCATGGATTTGGATACAACAAATAGTGGTGGCTAGGCTGCCAATTTGCTGCAACTGCTAAGCGCCAAAAATCATTTAAATCAGCCTGTACCAAAATATACTGACCACTGTCGCTTTGCTTATATTGAACGTCGTGTTTATCAAGCCTATGCGACGACTTATCAATCCCGACCACAAGAGCATCAGGATGAAGCTTAGCTAAGTTAGCTGTACTTTCACCTACACCACAGCAAGAGTCTAAAATAAGAGGGCCATTGAATGCCTTAACTTTTTCATTAACCTCATCAAATGCCGCTTGCGTGTGTGCTGCAATGGGCTTTTTAAACTCGGCGCTTAAATGCTTATTTACTATTTCATCAAGCTTTTCGTGAATACCGGTCTGATTAGATACAATACTTCGAGAATTTGCATCACTCATTAGTGTCTTAGCCCCACACCTTTTTTGATTAATGTAAGCGCAACAGTAAATAGCACGGTAATAAACACTAAAATCACACCTAATGCGACGGTTAAATCAACATCCGATACACCTAAAAACCCGTACCTAAATGCGTTAACCATATAGATGATGGGGTTTATTTGCGATACATTTTGCCAAAACTCAGGTAGCAAAGTAATTGAATAAAATACGCCACCCAAGTACGTTAGCGGAGTAAGTATAAATGTAGGAATAATACTAATGTCATCAAAGCTATTAGCATAAATAGCGTTAATTAAACCACCTAGCGCAAACACCGCCGAGGTTAAAATTACCGTTGCCATAATTACAAATATATTGTGTATTTGAATATCAACAAACAACAGCGATACACAGGTAACAATAAAGCCCACCATCATGCCACGCGTCATACCACCGCCCATATAACCAAGTACAATTATGTAATTAGGCACTGGCGCAACAAGCAGCTCTTCTATACTTTTTTGAAATTTAGTTGAGTAAAAACTAGAAGCCACATTAGAATATGAGTTTGTAATAACCGACATCATTATTAAGCCCGGTACAATAAACTCCATATAACTAAATCCGCCCATTTCACCAATGCGCGAACCTATGAGGTTACCAAAAATAACAAAATACAAACTCATTGTTATGGCAGGTGGTACTAGAGTTTGCACCCAAATACGCAGAAAACGAATACACTCTTTAATCCATATACTTTTTAGCGCTACGCCATATTTAAACATTTATTCGCCCCGCCCTTGCTCTAGTAATCCTACAAATAGCTCTTCTAATCGATTGGCCTTGTTACGCATACTTAATACAGTATTGCCTTGCTCTGTAAGCGCACTAAACACTGCATTTAAGCCCTGTGATTTAGCCACTTCAACCTCAATAGTGTGATCGTCCGTCATGGTAAATTTATAACCTTGCAACGTGACTGGCTTAGCTGGCATTTTTAAATCAAGTACAAACGTTTCTTTATCAAGCTTCGCAAGCAGTGCTTTTATCGTCGTGTTTTCAACAATGCGACCGGTATCGATAATGGCAATGTTTTTACACAACAGTTCTGCTTCTTCTAAGTAATGGGTAGTTAAAATAATCGTTACGCCTTGTTCATTAATTTTGCGTAAAAACTCCCACATAGAGCGTCGTAACTCTATATCTACACCCGCTGTTGGTTCATCAAGTATAAGTAGCTTTGGCTCGTGCATCAGTGCGCGTGCAATCATTAAACGACGCTTCATACCGCCTGATAAAGTACGCGCTTGTTTATCTTTTTTCTCAAGCAAACCAAGCTGAACTAAATATTTATCAGCACGCTTATGTGCCTCGCTACGCGGTACACCGTAATAACCGGCTTGGTTTACTAATATTTGGGTCAACGTTTCAAATTGGCTGAAGTTGAATTCTTGTGGTACTAAGCCTAAATGCGCCTTGGCAGCTTCAAGATGGGTATCTATATCGTAACCAAATACCTCTACTTTACCTTCAGTTTTATTGACCAAAGACGAAATAACACCAATCGTTGTTGATTTACCTGCGCCATTTGGCCCAAGTAATGCAAAAAAATCGCCCTCGTCTACTTGTAAATCAACACCTTTAACAGCCTCTACGCCGTTTTTGTATACCTTGGTAAGGCCTTCAATATTTAATGCAATACTTTGCTTACTCATTACTTACCCTCACCATAACCCCAACGTTTTGTTAGTGTATGCTCAATGTTTAAATGATCTAAAATGCGAGCCACCATAAAATCGACTAAATCTTCTATGCTTTGCGGCTTATGATAAAAGCCCGGCGCTGCAGGCATAATGGTAACGCCCAAACGCGATAGCTTTAACATGTTCTCTAGATGAATCTCGCTAAAAGGCGTTTCACGCGGTACTAAAATAAGCTGGCCACGTTCTTTAATCACTACATCGGCCGCACGCTCTAGTAAATTATCAGATGCGCCTACAGCAATCGCCGATACTGACCCCGCACTGCATGGACACACAACCATTTTTTTAGGCGCTGCAGAGCCAGAGGCTACAGGACTAAACCAGTTATCTTTACCAAATACTTGTAATTGTTGTGGCTGTGCATCAAATAGCGTATTTAACTGCTCAGTGGCTTTGTCTTCATTTGCCGAGAGCTTTATGTTTGACTCAGTATCAAGCACAACTCGGGCTGCGCTAGAAATAAGTACATACACTTGGTATTGCTGCTCTAGTAACACTTCAAGCAGCTTTAAACCATATGGTGCGCCAGAGGCACCACTAAACGCTAAGGTGATTTTATCTTTAAATTGCAAATTATTCTCCGCTGAATTTATCAGCCAAACCATCTACTAGTTGCTGATGAAGGCCGTTAAAACCGCCATTACTCATAATTAAAATATGTTGATCAGGCTGCACATTTTCAAGCACCGTATTTATAATAGCTTGCGTACTATTAAAGCACTGCATGCCCGCTTTTTGAGCTTGCTCGTTAAGCGACCAGCCTAAGTTATCTGGTTCAAACAAAAGTACGTCATCAGCATCAGCTAATGAAGCGAGTAGCGTATGCTGATGTACACCCATTTTCATGGTGTTTGAGCGAGGCTCTAAAATAGCAATAATTTTTTCATCGCCAACTTTAGCGCGTAAACCCGCCAAGGTTGTTTTAATCGCTGTTGGGTGATGAGCAAAATCGTCATAAACCTTAATACTGTTTATGTCGGCCTTGAGTTCCATTCGCCTTTTCGGACTTATAAACTCGGCAAGTGCCTCAATACTGTGGCTAACCGCAATCCCTACATGGCGCGCTGCAGCAATTGCCATAATCGCATTTTTAACATTATGTTCGCCAATTGCGCCCCAACTAACCGTACCTTGCCGTTCATTATTCAAAAGTACTTTAAACTCACTGCCATCGGGTTTAATTAGTTCGTAAACCCAATCAATGCCTACCGTTTCACTTTCACTCCATAACCCTTGCGATATAACGTCTTCAAGTGCTTTGTCTTGTTTTGGCCAAATTACTTTACCGCTGTGAGGTAGTGTACGCATTAAGTGGTGAAATTGTTTTTTAATTGCGTTTAAATCATCAAAAATATCGGCGTGATCAAACTCTAAATTATTCAAAATTAATGTACGCGGTAAGTAATGGACAAACTTGCTGCGCTTATCAAAAAAAGCGGTATCGTATTCATCTGCCTCAATAACAAAAAAAGGGGTTTCACCTACCTTTGCCGACACACCAAAATTTTGCACTATGCCGCCAATTAAAAACCCCGGTTTTAAACCAGCATATTCTAATATCCAGGCAAGCATACTCGCTGTGGTTGTTTTACCATGCGTACCAGCTACCGCAAGCACCCACGAGTTTTGCAATAAGTTATGCTTTAACCACTCTGGACCTGAGGTATAAGGTAAGCTGTTGTCTAACACATATTCAACACAAGGATTACCTCGGCTCATCGCATTACCAATCACTACCATATCGGGTTTTGGCTCTAATTGAGATACGTCGTAACCTTGAGTGAGCTCAATACCAAGATCTTCAAGCTGGGTGCTCATAGGTGGGTAAACGTTTTGGTCTGAACCTGTTACTTTATGGCCAAGCGACTTAGCAATGGCTGCAATACCGCCCATAAACGTACCGCAAATGCCCAAAATATGAATATGCATATACTTTCCTTAAACCGTCTGCTCACTTTGCAGCTGTGCAAAGTTTAATGGCGCTATAATGCCAAATTTCGCGCTTACTTGCCATTATATGTAGGTATTTTACTAATGCTTAAAATCATTATTACAAACAAAAAAGCCTTCTAAATTAGAAGGCTTTTTGCAAAGTAAATTAATCTACATACTTAAAAAAACAATTAAACCCAAGCCTAAAACTAACCGGTAAATTACAAAAGGTAACATTCCCATTCGTTCAATCACTTTTAAAAATAAATAAATACACGCATAAGCAGATAAAAAAGACAGTACCACACCTAGTAGCAATGTACCCCAATCAACAACGTGGTCACCCAATGCAAGTTCTATTGTGTAATAAAGCCCCATCATTGAAATTACAGGAATAGCGAGTAAAAACGAAAAGCGCGCTGCACTTTCCTTATTCATGCCTAGCATTAAACCCGCTGTCATTGTAATACCTGAACGAGAGGTACCCGGGATCATAGCAACGGCTTGCGCTAAGCCAATCATTAAAGCCGACTTCCAATTAAGTTGATAAATTGTTTTAACTTGTTTCCCTTTAGCATCAGCGTACCAAAGCAATAGGCCAAAAATAATCGTCGTAGCTGCAATGACCCATGCACTTCGAAGGTATAACTCAACAAAATCCTTAAGTAACAAACCAAATACAGCAGCAGGTATTGTCCCTAAAATAATCCACCAGCCGAGTTTACTGTCGTCTGTTTTACCTTGTGTGCCAAACGATTTGAACCACGCACTGAGAATGTCAGCCACCTCTTTACGAAAATAAATAACAACCGCTATTAATGTCCCTACATGCACTGCAACATCAAAAGCAAGCCCTTGGTCTTCCCACCCTAATATTTGTGAGGGTAAAATTAAATGTGCCGAACTAGATATGGGTAAAAACTCAGTAAACCCTTGAATTAAAGCTAAAATTATTATTTCTAAAATACTCATGGGTTAGAAAACTCCACCTTCCATAGTTTTTGTTGAGGGTTATTATATGCATTCCATAATTGAGCAATTGTTTGCTTAGCTACAGGGTGATAAAAACCGGGGGCAACCTCACTGAGAGGTTGTAATACAAATGCATTCTTAGTTATTTCGTCACGTGGTAATTGCGCGGGGCTATCGCAAATAACATCATCGTAAAACAATAAATCTAAATCAAGGGTTCTTGGGCTGAACTTTTTATCGTTCGGTGTGCGACCATTATCACGCTCTATTTTTTTTAGTAATGCACACACTTCAGCTAACGGCTTGTCTGTTTTTGCCCCAACGACCGAATTATAAAAGTTATTACCTACGAAACCGACAGCTTCGCTTTCAAAAACAGACGAGTGCTCTATATTTTTAAAATGCGTTTTAAGTGCTTTTAAGGCACTTTGTATATAGTGCTCTTTGTTGATATTTGACCCAAGGCTAATAAATATTTGCGCCATTTAAACGCTTGCCTTATTACGTGTTATTTCTACTCCAACAGTTTGCGCTTGCGCAACTGCAGCAGGTTTACTCACTCTTATTTTAACTTGTGTTGTATTAAACTCAGTTAAAATAATGTCTGCCAATTGTTCAACAAGTGTTTCAAGTAACTCAACAGGTTTAGCTGTGCTATGCGCAATAACACGCTCGCTTACTTTTGCGTAATCAAGTGCTAAATTAATGTCATCATTTGCGGCGGCTGGTTTAATATCACTTAGCATTTCAATATCAAAATAAAGGCTCTGTTTACTTTCTTTTTCAAAGTCGTACACTCCAATAATAGTGTCGACGTGCAATTGAGATATAAATACCTTATCCATTGATACTCCAAAAGACCAACAACTGTTCTAACCACATAAACTAATTATAAATTAATATTGTATATGCTTTAATCAGTGTTTAAATATGTAAAAATTCCTTCTACAATAGCAAAATAACGCGTTTGGCTAAATTTGGTAGAAGTATATTAATTTTCACGATAAATTTTGCCGCCAATAATAGCCCAAAAACGATGTTAATTGCATTAAATGTAATGGGTATAACGATAAAAATATAAGGAACTATGTGTTAGCTATTTTGATGTTTGTTTTAGCGTACCTACTTGGGTCGATTTCATCGGCTATCTTAGTGTCGCGTCTATTTAAACTTCAAGATCCCCGCACACATGGCTCAAATAATCCAGGCGCAACTAATGTTTACCGCTTAGGTGGCGCTTTTCCTGCTGTTTTAGTTCTTGTTTTTGATATTTTAAAAGGCACGATACCCGTGTGGGGGGCTTATTTTTTACAACTTGAGCCTTTGGTACTTGGCTTAGTTGCCGTTGGCGCCTGTTTAGGCCACATGTACCCTGTATTTTTTAATTTTAAAGGAGGTAAAGCCGTTGCAACAGCATTTGGGGCTTTACTCCCAATAGGTTTATCCCTAGCTGGGTTATTAATTACTACTTGGCTAATTATAGTCGCAGTGAGTCGCTATTCTTCTCTTGCCGCCCTGGTCACCGTTTTACTCGCACCGCTTTATACGTGGTTAATTAAGCCACTCTATACGCTGCCAGTGGTTTTTATTACGGTGCTTATTATTTTTCGCCATCGAACAAATATAGTGAGACTATTTGCTGGTGAAGAACCAAAAGTGGGAGCTAAAAAAGCCCCCACTGATGAAAACAAACCAACATAACCAAGTACTTAAATAGGCTCGAGGCTATCTATCGGCCACCGAGGCTTAGTTTTCATATCAAGGGTTGCAAACTGCCCTGCTTTTAAACGTTGCATACCAGCATAAGCAATCATCGCACCGTTATCAGTACAAAACTCCGTACGCGGATAATACACTTCGCCCTTCATACCCTGCATGACTCTTTCAAGCTGAAGCCTAAGCTGGGTATTTGCACTTACACCACCTGCAATCACTAAACGCTTGATACCTGTTTGCTTTAGCGCTCGCTTACATTTAATAACCAAGGTATCAATAACGGCTGTTTGAAATGCATGCGCGATGTCTGCTTTAGTTTGCTCGTCATCGTCATTTTCACGTATGGTAATCGACGCCGCGGTTTTTAATCCACTAAAACTAAAATCAAGCCCGGGTTTATCAGTCATTGGGCGAGGAAAGATAAATCGCTTTGGAATACCTTGCTCTGCTAATTTTGCTAAGCGGGGACCACCCGGGTAATCAAGACCTAATAATTTAGCTGTTTTGTCAAAGGCTTCACCTGCAGCGTCATCAACAGACTCGCCCAATACTTCGTATTGGCCAATTCCTTCAACTTTTACCATCATGGTGTGGCCACCAGAAACGAGTAAAGCAATAAACGGAAACTCTGGCACCTTGTCTTCAAGCATGGGAGCAAGTAGATGCCCCTCCATATGATGAACCGCAACAGCAGGGATATCCCATCCGTAAGCCAATGAGCGACCAATTGAAGTACCCACTAATAGCGCCCCAACTAAACCAGGGCCGGCTGTATAAGCAATACCGTCTAAGTCTTCAGGACCACAACCCGCTTGAGCAAAAGCAGCATCAATAAGCGGAAGTGTTTTACGAACATGATCGCGTGACGCCAGCTCGGGAACCACGCCACCGTAGTCAGCATGTACTTTTACTTGGCTATATAACTGATGAGCTAATAAGCCTTTCTCGTCATCATATATTGCTATACCTGTTTCATCACATGACGATTCAATGCCTAAAATTCGCACTGTACTTCTCCTGCTTTTTTATCACTACTTAACCAAAGTTCAAGTTACTTAATTTGTTTATAACGCCAAACCAATATTTGTTTGACCATCAACAACAGCAAATTTTTTCAGCGCCTTTACACTTTCTGAAGTAATACGCCCCATACTTTCAACAAAGTCAATAAGCTCGGCTAGCACTTCAATTTCGTACTGCATTAAAGGGTGCTCCCTAACAGCCGTGTTGTCTGCAATTTCACCTTCAACTGTCATCTGGTATTCAATAAAGCGCGCAACGGTTGCTTGCGAAATTTTACTAACACTTACAAACTCTTTATCGTCTTGTGCCATTAAACCATGCATCAAGCTCAGTAATGACGTTGCCGCATCAATAGCTGGGTATGTACCAAACATATCAAAATCAGCGAGTTCTGGAACATTAGGTTCCACTTTTTCAACTTGCTTTTCTAAGTCAATCTTACTTTTTGGCAGTAAGATTTTTTCCCAACAAACATTAAGCGCATTACGAAGTAACGTTTCATCACCAAACCCCGTAGCCTCACTAAACAAGCCATAATTTGGCAACATACGTTCAATTAGCGCACTTGCTAATACCGCTTTTTGTAAATAGTTTAGCTCTCTAATACGCTGAAAATTATTTGCTTTAGTCATTCTTTAACGTCTCACATGACCAACAAAAATCAAATGTTGATCCATTATGCTCATTACAGTTAGGACAAACCCAATCTGGAGCGGATTGTTTTACTTGCTGATAGTTTACCAATATTTGTCGCGCATGGCGCTCTTTTATCGCATAAACCTGTATACTCACTTGCGCCTGATCGAAAGGAATTTCCCCAAGTGCACCTTGAAGCATTTCTCCTACAACTTTACACTCTATTCCACCCGCTTGAATTAACCCCTTAACAATATTAGCCTCTAACGTGTTGGCTGCCTTATAAATTGTTATCCAATTAAAAGCACTATCTGTTGTGTTTTTATAAGTTTGCAATATCGACCTCGATTATTTTGTGTGTACAATACCTTAAGGTATTGAGAAATTTATTAAACAATATTCAAAAAGGCGCAAGCATGACACTTACAACTCCGGGTCTACTTTTTCCAGCTATATCTTTGTTACTTCTTGCTTATACAAACCGATTTTTAGTACTTGCGCAATTAATAAGAGAGTTAAATGCAAGAGAAGGCGAGTCAATTCGCCCTGTGGTGGTTGCGCAAATTACCAATTTAAGAAAGCGCATAAAGCTCATAAGAACCATGCAAGTTTACGGTGTAGGCTCTTTTTTATTATGTACCTTGTCTATGTTTGCTCTTTTTATTGAGTTTAATACCACAGGAATTATTTTATTTGGCGTAAGCCTAACCTGTTTAAGTTTATCTTTACTAACGTCTTTATTTGAAATTCATATTTCATGTGATGCAATAGAAATTGAACTTCAAAATATTGAAAACAAACCATTAAGTAACAGAGCAAACAAAAACTTTGATAATAAAACAAGCTAAAAGACTAAAATTCGTGCAAATATTTTAATTATTGCTTAATCAATGCCCTACTTTGTGGCATACTTTTTCATTAATTAGCATAATAAATTTACCTAATATTTTTATTTATAGATTTATACCTGCTTTTTAGTATTAACTTTGCCAGATAAGGATGTTAGGTAAATAAAAAATTATTAGTCTTTAGTCTAAAGGTTAATATTTTTTAACATCTTTACACTTTTATTATTGTGCAAACAAATATATTGTGTAGTTTATCTTTTTTAAATTTACATATATTTATTAATAGCTTAGACAGACAGAAAATTGATGTATTAGTACATCACAACTTACTTATAAAAAGGGACTATAAAGTGAGATTTGACCAATTAGAACAATTTGTAGCACTGGGTGTGTTACGCCACTTCAGACAAGCCGCAGAAAAAACAAAAATTAGTACTTCTGCACTTACCCGCAGTATTCAGACCCTAGAAGATGAAATGGGCTATGAGTTAGTTACGCGCTCAACCCGCTCAGTAAAACTGACTCCTGAAGGCGAACTATTTTTAGATTACGCCAAAAATACACTTAGCGAATTAGAAAACACCAAAAAACGCTTGTTTCAATCTGTTCATGGCAATGCCGATGAAAAACTCATTATTGGTTACACTAATAAAGCGAGTAACATTGTGCCTATTTCATGCGGTCAATTTTTAGCGCAATACCCACATGTAAAAATCGAAATGCAATTGCAAGAACAGCATGAGTTAACACGCAAGCTTCAGGAAGGTGAAATAGACATTAGCGTTTATTCTCAAGCTGTAAATAGCATTGGTAGTGATATTCATTTGCCTGATCAGCTTATTTTATTTGTATCTAAGCATCACCCGCTTGCCCAAAAAAATGACATAAGCAAACACCAACTAGACTCCTATTCAGCCTTTGGTTGTTTCTCTCAATCAAAACAAGTTCAAAGCATGCTGAACGAGGCCATTGATTCTTTAAATAAATCATCAACTATCAAAATGGGCAGTATTGAACAGGTTATCTCTGGCATTATTAAATCCGATAGTTTTGCAATCGCCAGCATTGAACATGCAAACACTGTTGCAGAACACACCGACCTTGTTCAGTTAAAAACAAATAAAGATTTAAGCCATGAGCAACTAATTGTTCAAACAAACCAACAAACCACAGTTACGGAGCACTTAGCACATTTGCTTTCACTTATTAAAAAAGCAGCCACAACCCTGAATTAATTCAGCGTTCTTTTTTGAGACAGGTGCGACATAAAACAATAGCTTTTTACTCTTTTTCGGCTAAACTGGCGCACCTTCAAAAAAAGAACCTCCTAAATGATCAACTTTTCAACCGATGGCCCGTTTTATAACGATATTGAAAGCCGCGGTTATACAGTTATTCCCAATGCCTTAAACAAAGAATTAATAGCTGATTTAATGGCTGATTGTTATCGCATAAATCCGCATTTTAGCCATGCAGGTATTGGTCGCTTAAATCATTTACAAATTGACGATAATATTCGAAAAGATAAAACTTATTGGTTTGATGGTTCGTCCCAAGCACAATTAACCTACCTAGCTGTTATGGAAAGTATTCGCACAACGCTCAATCGCACTTTTTTTATGGGGCTGTTTGATTACGAATGCCACTACGCAAAATACACTCACGGTGATTTTTATAAAAAACATGTCGATGCATTTAAAGGACGATCTAATAGAGTATTTACTAGCGTTTTATACTTAAACACGCCCAATGAGGGCGGTGAGCTTGTTATTTATAAGCCTAAAAGCAAAGTGGTTGAAGTGAGCATTTCGCCAGAAGCGGGGACATTAGTTTTATTTGAAAGCGAACGCTTTGTTCACGAAGTATTACCAGCAGTAGATAATCGGTATTCAATTGCTGGCTGGTTTAGAAAAAACGCATCCATTAGCGGAATAGTTGATCCACCTCGTTAATATAGCTAAATGTTAATGGGGTACGAGAGCAATAGACCAATAAAAATAGCCATACCAACATAATGATTATTTAAAAAAGCTTTAAAGCATGCGTCTCTATCACGTTTTAAAATTAATACTTGTTGGTAAACGAGTAATGCTGTGGCTATAAGTAATCCAGCCCAAAAAGCCATGTTTAACTGATTAATAAACCCAATATAAGCAACAAGTGCGATAAATAGAGCATTTAATATAAAAATGATATGGCGGTCAAAGCGACCAAATAAAATAGCAGTCGATTTAACACCAATTTTCACATCATCATCTCTATCGACCATGGCATACATGGTATCGTACGCAACCGTCCAGCATACATTTGCAGCAAACAGCAACCAAGCCTGTAGAGGTAGTGCATCAATAGATGCCATATAAGCCATAGGAATTGCCCAACCAAATGCTGCACCCAACACGACTTGTGGCAACTGGGTATATCGCTTCATAAACGGATAGCAAAACGCGAGCGCAAGTGCACCAACAGACAATACAATAGTGTTAACGCTCAGCATTAAAACCAAAATAAATGCTAAAGTGATCAGTAATAAAAATAGACTTAGCGCTTCGCCGCTTGCGACAGTACCAGATGCAAGAGGACGTTGGGCTGTGCGTTTTACAGAACCATCTATTTTTCTATCTGCAAAATCATTTATCACGCAGCCTGCACTACGCATTACTACAACCCCCAAAGTAAACACTATAAAATTAATTAAGCTCGGCATCCCACTATTTGCGAGCCATAAAGCCCAATAGGTTGGCCATAAAAGCAATAAAGTACCTATGGGCTTATCAACACGCATAAGCTGTAAATAATAAGAAAAATGTTTTGCTTTTAAACCTGCTAATTTCATGAGTAAAGGTACGCCCCAGGTAAAAATACTTCCGCCACCAAAAATTGGTAATCATTTAACGAAAACACGCTACGCCTGCCTAATAGAGTTTGAGTTGGTAAATTTAGCTGGGTAACCAAATTCTGTAATGAATGTTTGCTATCAAAACGCGCAATTTCAATATTTTGACGAACAAGCTCAGGTTGTTGAAAAATAACATCGCCTAAAGGGCGCTCCCCCATATTATGAAGCGAGTTGTGCGTTTGGTTATTTGGCAGCCAACTTTGAGCGTAAACCATGGGGTTATTATCGCACAACAAAAGCACCTCTCGGTTTAACGCCGATGACGTTTTACAGCCTAGTAATTGCTGTTGTTCATGACTTAAATTAAACGCCTGTTCGCTGAGTACTTTTACACTAAAAGAGGTTGCTTTACTTTTTAGCTTAGCGGTTAAAGAATGCGGCTCAAAAAGCCATTCTTGCTCTGTAGGTGTTAAGTCATCGGTTTGTATATCCGATAGCCAGTTAGCTGATAAAGATAAAGGAAAAGTTGTCACAATAACTCAATAAAATATAATCCAAGCAAATGATAACATTGCCTAAGCATTTGAAAAAGTGCCTATTCACCAACCTAAGTAACTAATATAAATAATTGCTTGGCGCTGTTTATTACCTATTATTAAGTATAAACTATTTACAACAGGTTTTCGGAAACGCTTTAAATATGAAAAAAATAGTATACGTAGGTCTTCTTACATTAATTATGAGTTTAGTGAGCCTAAGTGCCCGTGCAGAGTCAACGGTTGGTTATTTTGGTTTTGAACCTGACATAATTACTAATTATATTGGCGCATCAAGTAAAAAAATGGGTTACGTGCGCGTTACCGTTGACCTAATGCTTAGTAACAATTCAGACATAGCTATTGTTGAACATCATACCCCTTTATTAAGAGATGCTATTGTAGAGATTTTTTCGAAAGAGCCAGAAGAAAAAATAAAGTCATTGACTGGTCGAGAAGAAATTCGCGCAAAATGTATAGAAAAATTAAAAAGCCTGTTAAAAGAAGAAACAGGCCAAGAAATTATACGTGAAGTACTATTTACAAAGTATTTGTACCACTAAATTCAACTATTTGTATGCTTTTTAGTAAACAGTTGAGCGGTGTAGGCAAACGCCATTCCGCTCACTAGCCCCCCTAAATGTGCCCAATTAGCCATTCCAATAAACAACACATCAGCAAAACCAAGTACTAACCAAACAAGCATAAAACCTATAATTGAGGTACTCACCAATGCGGGTTTTTCTGGATTTAAAAAGCTATGGATCCAGCAATACCCCAGTAAGCCGTATACCACGCCACTTAGCCCACCAAAATTAGGCCCAACAATTAAATATTGCGCCCAACTACTAATTAAAGCAGTAATAAAAAACAGGCCAATTAAGCTCAATTTTCCGCATTGTTTTTCAATATTGTCACCAAGCGATATCCACCAAATTAAGTTAAACACAATATGTATAGCACTAAAGTGAACCAAGGCTGGCGTAAACCACGTCAATGGGTATGAGGGGTTAAACTGTAATGCAGAATAAATGCTCTCGAAACCACCCAGTAAAAATGTAATATAAATAACAATACTGAGTACACTTACCGATTGATTAAGCCAACTCAGTGCTTTGAACCGCGCTTTAAGGTTAAGCGATTGCCCTTGGTATTTTAAAGGTGATTGCGTACTACCTACACTCCAAGAAGCTTGCTGGTAACGAGGATGGCCTGGGTTTTGAGTAAACTCAGCCCAAAGCGGCTGTACCTGATGAAAATGCTCTTCGGATACGCTAATAATAACGTGGCTACCATCAGTTGAATGTAATTGCCCGTCTAAACCTTGGCTTTTTAAATAATCTATAAAGCCTTGTGCGGCACGCGGGTTATTTAAACTGCCAAGCTCTATCATCGTTCAACTTTCTCGCTGTAGGCCGCTTCCCAGGCTGTAAAGCCACCATCCATGCTATATACATCCTCAAAACCTTGCTCAACTAAGTAACTAGCAGCACCTTGCGAACTCATGCCGTGGTAACAAACAATAATAATGGGCTGATCAAACTCTTTTTCCATCATAAACTGGGCAATGTTTGCGTTCGATAGTGCCTCTGACCCCGGAATATGGCCTGCTTGATACGAGTTAGGATCGCGTATATCTGCAATTACTACGTCTTCTTTGTCTAATAACTCATGCGTTTGCGCAATAGATATATGTTTAAATGCCATTGAACTCTCTTTAATAAATAAAATAAAAAAGGCGGCCATAGCCGCCCTTCTTGCAATTTTTTTGGAATTAATCCCAGTTTAAAATTACTTTTCCTGACTGACCTGAAATCATCATATCAAAGCCAGCTTGGAAGTCATCTACAGAATATTGATGTGTAATGATTGGGCTTAAATTAAGACCTGACTGTATTAAACTTGCCATTTTGTACCAGGTTTCAAACATTTCGCGACCATAAATACCTTTAATCACTAAACCTTTAAAAATAACTTGGTTCCAATCTACTGCCATGTCTGATGGTGGAATACCGAGCATGGCAATTTTGCCACCATGGTTCATATTATTAAGCATTGAATTAAATGCACTTGGCACACCCGACATTTCAAGACCAATATCAAAGCCTTCTGTCATGCCTAGATCGGTCATAACATCTTCAAGCTTTTCATTTGCAACATTCACCGCGCGAGTTGCGCCCATTTTGCGGGCAAGCTCTAATCGGTACTCGTTAACATCAGTAATTACTACATGACGCGCGCCTACATGTTTTGCAACAGCTGCAGCCATAATACCTATAGGACCGGCACCAGTAATTAGTACATCTTCTCCTACTAGATCAAACGAAAGTGCTGTGTGTACAGCATTGCCAAATGGGTCAAAAATAGAGGCTAATTCGTCAGATATGTTGTCTGGAATTTTAAATGCATTAAATGCAGGGATCACCAAGTACTCAGCAAACGCGCCTTCGCGGTTAACACCTACTCCTGTGGTGTTACGGCATAAATGCACACGCCCAGCACGACAATTTCGACAATGCCCACAGGTAATATGACCTTCGCCAGATACCCGATCACCCACTGAAAAGCCGCGAACTTCTTGACCCATATCAACCACTTCACCAACGTATTCATGGCCAACAACCATAGGTGTAGGAATTGTTTTACTCGCCCACTCGTCCCATTTATAAATATGAACGTCGGTGCCACAAATCGCTGTTTTACGTATTTTAATTAACAGATCGTTATGGCCCACTTCAGGCTTAGGTGCATCTGTCATCCAGATACCCGGTTCTGCTTTTAATTTAGATAATGCTTTCATAATTTACGCTCACAAAAACCAAGTCATTTCTTAGTTTTAAAAAATTAAATAACGCCCATTTCTTTGCCAATGCGGGTAAAGGCTGCAATAGCTGTATCTAGCTGCTCTATACTGTGCGCTGCTGATATTTGCGTACGAATACGTGCTTGGCCTTTTGGTACAACAGGGAATGAAAAACCAGTCACATAAATACCTTCTGCAAGTAATTTATCAGCCATAAGTGAGGCTACTTTAGCGTCACCTAGCATTACAGGAATGATGGCATGATCTTTACCTGCACAGGTAAAGCCTGCTGCTTCCATTTGCTCACGGAAGTACTTCGCATTTGACCAAAGCTTAGCGCGAAGTTCGCCACCATTTTCAAGCATCTCTAGTACTTTAATTGATGCAGTTACAATTGAAGGCGCTAATGAATTTGAGAATAAGTATGGGCGAGAACGCTGACGTAACCACTCAACAATTTCTTTTTTACCTGAAGTGTAACCACCTGATGCGCCGCCCAGCGCTTTACCCAATGTACCAGTAATTATATCTACACGGTCAAGTACGTTACAGTATTCAGGTGTACCCTTACCGTTTTCGCCAACAAAACCTACAGCGTGAGAGTCATCAACCATAACAAGCGCATCGTACTTATCTGCTAAATCGCACACGGCTTCTAAATTACAAATTACCCCGTCCATAGAAAACACGCCGTCAGTGGCAATTAACTTTGTTTTAGTGCCAGCTTCGTCTGCGGCAATTAATTGCTTTTCTAGGTCAGCCATGTCGTTATTTGCATAGCGAAAACGCTTAGCTTTACATAAACGAACGCCATCGATAATCGAAGCATGGTTAAGTGAATCAGAAATAATTGCATCTTCAGCACCTAAAATAGTTTCAAACAAGCCTGTATTAGCATCAAAACAAGAAGAGTATAAAATGGTGTCTTCGGTTTCTAAAAATGCACTAATTTTTTGCTCAAGTGTTTTGTGAATGTCTTGCGTACCACAGATGAAACGCACAGAGGCCACACCGAAACCGTGGTCGTCTAAACCGCCTTGCGCTGCTTTAATTAACTCAGGGCTATTTGCTAGACCAAGGTAGTTGTTAGCACAAAAGTTAATAACTTTATCGCCAGATGCTACTTCAATTTGAGCTTGTTGCTGCGAGGTAATTATACGCTCGCTTTTATAAAGGCCTTGGGCTTTAACGTCTTCAATTTGCTCTTGTAATTGGCTAAAAAAAGCAGATGCTCTCATCTGTAGTCTCCATTTAATTGAACGGGTAAACAACAACGTTTATGCCACTGTTTATGATGGTGTGTATTGTAAAAGTTTAACGAGAAAAATGCACGGTTTGCAGTTCGTCGCAAACGCGCTCAATGTAAGGAATATGTGCCAGTTTACACGCTTAAATAAAGCGTGTTTTCATAACGGTAAACGTTTAGTTAAATCATCTATTGAATCAATCACTAAATCAGCATGTTGCTTTGCGCTTTCGTCAAAGCTTTGCCCCGAGCGCACTAATACTCGGGTTGCAATACCGGCTTTTTGAGCAGCTTGCATGTCACTGAGCTTATCACCAACCATAATACTCTGCTCAGGATCAATATTATGCTCCTTTATGCCCTGCAGCAACATGCCTGGGGCTGGCTTTCTACAATCACATTGCTTTAAATATTCGGGCAACGCTTTTTTAGGGTGATGCGGGCAAAAATAAACATCGGCAATTTTAATGTCGTGGTGACTAAATTGCGTTTTCATCCACTGAGTAAGCACTTTAAATTCAGCCTCAGTATAATAACCTCGCCCAATGCCTGATTGGTTTGTGACTACTATAATTTTATAGCCCGCGTCGAAAAATGTTTTACAGGTACTAAAAATGCCTTTAATAAATTCAAAATTTTCATTTTGATATACATAGCCGTGGTCTACATTTACCACGCCGTCACGGTCTAAAAAAAGCGCTTTATGTAGTTTCATACTCACTCAAGCCCCTCTTTGTTCACAACATGGTCAAACATTGTTTTTACGCTATCTGTCGTTATTTGGCTCATTAAATCATCCCCTTTTACTCGGGTACCCCAGGGGACTTGCTGCGCAGTTTTACCGGTTTGCTCAAGTAAATTTTGATGATAAACCTCTACCACATAATCTTGATATAAATAAGGGCCAGTGCGTGCAGGGTTCGAGTGAGCATATAAACCAACAACTGGTGTGCCAACGGTTACTGCCATATGAGCAGGGCCAGTATCGGGGGCAAGAACTAAATCAGCTCTTTTTAAAACACATAGCAGCTCTTTAAGCTTTGTTTTACCAACTAAATTTAAAATTGGGCTATTGCTATGTTTTATAATGTTATTCGCTAAATTTACTTCAAGCTCAGTAGGTCCGCCGGTTAAAGCAACATTAAAACCTTGCTCGTGCGCGTAGTCAGCAAGTACGGCATAACGTTCAGGCAACCAGTTTCGCTGAGCTTTACTAGCCGCTGGCGAAATTACAAATAGCTTGTTGGCTAAATACTCTTGCCCTAGTAACTCATCTGCTTTGTTTTGATCTTGTGCGTTGTAAGGCATTTGCCATGTAGGCGTGTAATCATCTACACCAATTGCACCCGCAAACCCTTTGAACCCCTCTAGCACATGCGCTTCTTTTTGTGGGGCTATACGTTTATTTATAAACAAACTGTGTAGTTCTTTTGAGCGTGCCCAATCAAAGCCTATTTTTACTTTTGCAGGTATACAGCGTGCTACAAAGCCTGCTCTTAATGCCACCTGCATATTAAGAAGCACGTCAAACTGCTTACCACTAAAGGTGTTTTTTAATTTTTTAAGCGCAGCCTTACCTTCTTTTTTATCAAATATTACCAGCTCTACGCCCGGTAAATCAGCAAGTAACATAGCCTCTATTTTACCCATTACCCAGGTTATTTTTGAATTAGGGTGCGCTTTTTGAATTGCTTGAACAGCACTAACAGCATGACATACATCACCAATAGCAGAGAGTCTTAAAATACAAATAGAGGAGTAGTTAGGCACTTGAGTCACGCATTCCGTTAGGCTTTAAATAATATGCTGGGATCTTAAATTATACTCGCGTTAATGCAAGCACTTATCCTGCGCCATAAAACACGTTAATATATACCTATTATTGAATTATTTTAACGAGCTATGTTTAAAACACTAACGCACGGCAAGCACACTATTTTAAGCCACCCAGATTATTTTAACCTTGTTGATATAAACTGGTTTGATGCAACTTATTGGCAAAAGCAAAATAAAATAGTGGGCGCTAAAAAAGGCCGCGCTACAGCATGGTTTTTTAAACACGATGATTTAACTGCTGTACTTAGGCATTATTGGCGTGGCGGTTTAGTTGGTAAGGTATTAAGCGATCAATACCTCTACCCTGGCCTTAAAAACACCCGCGTGTATAAAGAATTTAGCTTAATGGTAAAGCTTATTGAGCTTGGTCTAAATGTACCCAAGCCAATTGCAGCCAGAGTAAGCACTAGTGGTTTGATTTACCGCGGCGATATAATTACACAAGCGGTTAGCGGCGCTAAAAGCCTGCTCGACGTTCTAATTGAGCGCCCTTTAAATAGTAGTGAGCTTGAAAGCATAGCTAACACTATTGCGCTATTTCATAACAAAGGGGTGTATCACGCCGATTTAAATATAAATAATATTTTATTTAATGAAGACGGCGACGTATATATTATCGACTTTGATCGCGGGGAGTTAAAAGTACCTAACCCGCAATGGCAACAAAATAATATGGCGCGCTTAAAGCGTTCATTCTCAAAAGAGCAAGGCCGTAATAGCGTCTTTAATTGGCAAAGCAATGATTGGGCAACGTTAAATGCCCTTTATAGCCAAAAACTATCTGCGTAGAGCCAAATACTGCTGAGCTACTAGCTTAGCATCCACTTTTTGCAAAATATCGGCGCTTTCCACACTCGGCTTATTTGCTAAAACGTGTTTTATTTTAGCCGATAGCTCTTCGCTATTTCCTATAGGTACTAAGTAATTAGCCAGCTCGCCTGTTAATATTTCGCTAGGCCCAAACGTACAATTAGTACTTACTACCGGCGTGCCAACAGCTAATGCTTCAATTAATACTGTTGGCAACCCTTCAAAGTCAGAACTCAACACCAATGCTTCAGCCTGCTTAATCCAATTATACGGATTTTGTTCAAACCCAGGGACAATCAGCTGCTCTTCAATGCCATACTCTTTTGCAAGCTTAAATGCTTTACTAGGCTTGTTACATAAAAGAACCAATTTGTATTTTTTATCAAGCTTGGCAAATGCCGAAAATAAAATATCGTGGCGTTTTTGCTTAGCTAAGCGCCCTACATGAATCAAATAAGGCGACTGCGGAATAGCTATATTAACGTCATCAGATTGGCGTTTTATTTCGGCTAAATTAAAGGGGTTATAAATAGTGGTTATTGCACTTGGCGTAATTAAATTGCCTTGAGTGATTTCTTGCTCTACACCTTTAGATACACAAACAAGTGACTTACCATTTAAGTTTTGCTTTGATTTTTTAAGATAACGATAAGCGAACGGACCTAACTTTTTTTGCCTAGCAAGCTCTGAATTTACTGAGTTATGCACAACAAAATGCACATTTTTAACCGTGCTTTTAACGAGTAAATTATTACTTCTATCAAGGTTTGAAAGTACTAAATCTATAGTACCTATATCTCTTTGTTTATTGTTAAACCAGGCTTCTAACTTCGCAACGCTTTTATTTATGTTCCAAAAGCGATCGACTTTTGAAGCCCTATCAGGAAATAAACTATCGACATTAATGCATTCAGGGGTGTCATATTCAATGGAGCTTGCAATTGACAATAAAGTAACGTGATGCTCAAGTTCAACAAGTTGCTCAGCTAAAGTAAGCATTACTTTTTCTGCACCACCGCCAACAAGGGAGTCAATAACAATCACAATGTTCATGCACGGCTTCCTGCAAGCATATTTTTTACCGCACTCGTAATTACGCTATAGCTTTGAGGGCTTTCTAATTTACGATATTTAGCCAAGAGAGGCTTATAGTGCCTATCATCTATTGCGTATTCAATTTTAGACACTATATCGTCAGGATTAAGGCTTGCTTTGATGGCTACGCCTGCATTAACACAATTTTCTAGGCGGGTATGTTGGTCTTTTGAAATAGCACAAGCTATAACAGGAGTTTGCAATGCAATAGCCTGTAACAAAGTATCACCAGCACTCAATAAAGCTAACTTTGCTTGACTCAATAATGCTAAAAAATCAGTTCCCTCTAAACTTGTTAAACAAATAATCTCGCTTGTTTTTGGTAATATTTTTGTATAATTAGAACCAAACACGACCACTGTTTTTAAACCCGTTTTTTTACCCGCTTTGAGCGCGGTATCGAAATAGGTATCTGCACAATTTAAATTATTAAATGTATGCCCACCAGAACCTGCATTTACTAATAAGTAATTATTTTCTTCAAGGCCATATTTGTTCAACACTTGCTTTTTTTGCTCCTCTGAAGCGTGTGCAACAAAAGGCCCAACATTACGTGGATGAGCAAGGGGAAACATATCTAGCTTTGTATTTTCTACCCAACTTAATGGCGCAATACAATAGTCTGGCTGTACAACCCAATGTGCATCAATTAAATTTGCACGATTGAGCTTTAACCCTTTTGCGCGCTTTTTTTCATGTTGAGAAATAAAAACAACTTTAGCACCCACCTCTTTTGCCGCTTTCATATGTGCTGCGCGCCCAGCACAATCAAAAACAACAACGTCTGGTTTGTATGCAGTGATAAAGTCACACACTAATGCAACTTCTTTGGTTGCTGAGCTCTCAAGTAAAGTGGTATCAAAGGGGCAAACATCGGCGTAAGTTGTGTGCTTGTTTAAAATAAAATGAATATCAAGCATCCCAGCAAACTCAGCGAGCAACCCATTAGCCAACAACAACGAGCGCATATATTCACCAATTCCTTCTGGTGACGATACTGGAATAAATAAAAGTCGTTTGTTGCTCATTGCATTCTCAATTTCCTATTTGATCTTTAGTATATCAATCAGGCCTTTGTTACGATAGATACGTTACATTTTTATACATTTAATTGACCCTATAAATTTGAATATTTACTGCAATAACATACTTAGATTGGTAAACTTGCTAGCAATCTTAATCACAAGGACCTGAACTTTGCGACACAGAATTTTTATTCTTTCAACATTATTTAGTGCTATCAGTTTATCTGTTAATGCTGAACCATGGGTTAAACCAGATGACTATGGACTAAAAGCTGACATACAACAGCTAGCCGACGCCGGTATTATTTTAGCGCCGGTAACAACATACCCATTAATGTGGAAGAGCTTTATTAATGATGTTAACAGTATGCCCATCGAGCAATTATCTCCAAGCTTGCAAGACGCATTACTGCGAGTAAAGCATCGTTATAAATCTGAAAACGCAAGTTCACATAGTGTGCAATTATCAGCCTATGCAGCCACAGATCCAATACGTACAACGAGCTTTGGCGCGACCAACACTCAAAAATCAGCGCTTTCAGCAGCGTATGCCTACCTAGGTGATAATTTTGCCGCCAAAGTTGCACTAAGCTCCAGAAAAGACGGTAAGAAATGCTTCATTAGCGGAAAAACTAGCGATGACATTGTAAAAGATGAGCAAGCATTAACTGATTGTGACGATACCTCACTTGATGATAGTTACGTAGCCTATAGACTAGGTAATTGGATATTTAGAGGCGGTGCTGTTGAGCAGTTTTGGGGACCTGGTATCGACAATAGCCTTATAATGTCTGGCAATGCAAAGCCGCTTCCCGCTTTAAGTATTACGCGTGAACAAAGCACCGCCTTTGAAACACCTTGGTTAAGCTGGATAGGCCAATGGAGTTTTACAGCACAAATGGCAAAGCTTGAATCAACCAGAGTGATTCCTGATGCATTACTGTGGAGTAGCCGCTTAAATATACGTCCACTGCAACAATTAGAAATTGCAGTAAGTTGGTCGGCGCAGTGGGCAGGTGAAGGTCAGCCAAGTTCTGCTGGTGATTTTATTGATGTCATTACAGGGCAAACCACTTGTATCAATGGTAATGAAAATTGCGACAGTCAGCTAGAGTCTAAAATTGGAAATCAACTTGCAGGCCTCGATATTCGTTGGTCTGACACATTGTTTAGCCACCCATACGCCATTTATGCCAGCACCATAGGTGAGGATGCCAGCTCACAATTTAAACCTGCTGACCGAGCTTACTTATTTGGTGTGCAAACGACCCAACGTATTTACGATCAAAATGTATTAGTGAATGTAGAATACATAGATACGGGTGTTTCGTGCGCAGCAGAATCAACCAATGAAAACTGTTATTACGAACACTCAGATTATAAATCAGGTTACCGTTACCATGGCCGCACCATAGGCTCAACGTTTGATAATGATGCGCAATCAGTGGTATTAACAATACTTGGACAACTTTCAAACGGCGATGATTGGCAAGTAAAGCTACGCAGCGTGGATTACAACAGCGATAATCGCGACCGTTACCCTAATAATCCTGACATTGGTAATTCAATAACCAAGACGGGCTACAGTTCTAAACAGCTTGAGCTTCGCTATAGAAAAATCACTATGGGTGGGCGTTTGACATTAGGTGCTTTTGCATCTCAAAATGACGATGCAGAAAATGACACATCTGCCTTTGCTAAATACGAATATAACTTTTAGCCAGTATTTTGAATACACTATATTTAGGCTTTAAAAAAGGGATGAAAGCAACACTTTCATCCCTTTTTTATTCGCAAAATATACTTATTGCTTTATTTTGCTAATCACTTTTGACGTTGAACAGCCATCTAAAAATGTCAGCACTTCTACTTTGCCGCCATGGCGCAGTACATGATCGGCACCGGCTATTTGCTCTACGGTATAATCGCCACCTTTCACTAAAATATCAGGGCTTATTTGCTCGATTAATTTAGCGGGTGTATCGTTTTCCTCAGCGCTGCCAAACGGAATAACCCAATCTACAGAGGCAAGTGCACTTAATACCATTGCGCGCTCATCAAGCGGGTTTATCGGGCGCTCGGGGCCTTTTAAGCGAGTGATTGAATCATCATTATTTAGCCCAACAACGAGTCTATCTCCGCGCGCTTTAGCTTGTGCTAAGTAGCGGACATGCCCTGCATGTAAAATATCAAAACAACCATTGGTAAACACTATCGTTTCGCCATTTTGCTTAGCAAAATCAATATGTTGCAGTACATCGTCAAATGGAGTTTGGTAGTGCTCGCCATTAGTGTGTAAGTATTGGCCAAGCTTTTGGCTAAGCTCTTCAGGTGAAACCGTTGCCGCCCCCAATTTACTTACTACAATGCCCGCAGCTAAATTAGCAATTTCTACCGCATCTTTAGGCTCCATACCTGCACCAAGCATTACAGCTAAAGTTGCAATAACGGTATCACCTGCGCCAGTTACATCGCTTACTTCTAGCTGCTGAGCTGCAAAGTCGTGTTTTTCATCGGCATTAATTAACGACATACCTTGCTCTGAGCGTGTAAGTAGCATGGCTTTAATACCATTTTTACTAATAAGCTCACGGGCACTTTGCGCTAATATGTCCTCAGAGCCTGTTTTACCACCCGCTAAATTAAACTCATGCAAGTTAGGCGTAATGTAATCTGCGCCCTCGTACAATTGTAAGTCTGGCGATTTAGGGTCTATAAGCACGGTTTTACCCGCCGCTTTGGCAATACTCACCATCTCTTTAATTAAACTGAGCGAGCCTTTACTGTAATCAGAAAACACCACAAAGTCGTATTCATCTAGCACAAGCTCTAAGCGATTTAATAACAGTTGGCTATGCTGCTCGCTAAAGGTTTCTTCTAAATCAAGGCGTACAAGTTGTTGATGGCGGCTAATAACACGCATTTTAGAAATAGTCGGTAAATCACATACACTCACAAGTTGTGAACTTATTTTTTCACCTTTTAAAATTGTTTCTAAAATTTGCCCGCTTTCATCTTCCCCAATTAAGCCAAGTAGCCCTACTTTGGCATCAAGCCTAGCAATGTTTTTAGCAACATTGGCAGCGCCACCAGCTTTGTCTTCAAACTTACTTACCTTAACAACAGGTACTGGCGCTTCAGGCGAAATGCGCCCAGTGTCACCGTACCAGTAGCGATCAAGCATTACATCGCCCACCACTAAAATACGCGCTTTAGATAAGTTTTTTAATAGCGATAAATCCATTACTGCTGCTCCGCAACAACCATATCTATGGCTTCACATAACCAGTGGCCAATAAACATATGCGCTTCTTGAATACGTGCTGTTTCATCGTTTTTGATAATAATTGGCAGCTTGGCAATGTCTTTTACTTTTCCGCCATCACGGCCTGTTAATGCAACTGTAAATGCGCCAATTTTATTAGCCGCTTCAAGTGCTAAATTGATATTTGCACTGGTACCTGAGGTTGTTAAACCAATCACTAAATCTTCTGGTTTACACAGTGCCTGAACTTGGCGTTCAAACACGGTATCAAAATGGTAGTCGTTACTGTGCGCAGTAAGAATTGACGTATCGGTTGTGAGTGCCATAGACGCAAGCGGTCCACGCTCTAATTTATAACGTACTACAAATTCGGCCGCCAAATGCTGAGCATCAGCCGCACTTCCGCCATTACCAAACCAAATAACCTTACCACCAGCTTGTAATGCACTATGGCATACTTCTAATAACTGCATAGACTCTTGATGATAAGCCTCCATCGTTTCAAATAAGGCTTGATGACGGTTTAAACTTTCAACGTAGCTTGTTGCCACAGAATCGATAATTGACATGAAAAATTCCTCTAGGAACTGAAATGGCAGGAAAAAATTAAATCCATTATTCCACAGTTTTATTTAGTTGTGTGTATTTTATAGGAATATAGCTGAACTGGAACATAATTTAGTGCTTCACATGTTCAGAAATTATCACTTTCGCGTTAAACTAAGGGCACTTACCTCAATAAAAGTTCAGTATGGCACGCATTTTTTACTCATTCGCTTTAATTTTAATTAGCCCGCTGATTGTATTTTACTTATATGTATTAAGAGGTAGAAAAAACAAAGGCTACCGCGCACACTTTAAAGAGCGTTTTGGCTTTGTGAGCAAAAGCTTATTTACAAGTAAAGGCAAACCGTTAGTTGTACACTGCGCCTCTGTAGGTGAAGTACTTGCAGCTGCACCACTTATTAAAGCGCTGCAAAAACAACACCCACAGCTTAATATACTTATTACCTGCAATACCCCTACAGGTCGCGAGCAAATAATTAATCAGTTTAAAAATACCGTGGCGTGTAGTTATTTACCTATGGACTTCCCGTTTTCGACCGCCCGATTTTTAAAACGTATAAACCCACAAGCGCTATGCATATTAGAAACCGAGCTTTGGCCAAACTTAATGGCAATAAGCCATAAAAAGAATACTCCGGTACTGGTACTTAATGCTCGCTTGAGCGAAAAATCGCAACAAGGGTATCAAAAGGTTGCCAAGTTAACGCAAATAATTATGCGTTCAATCACGGTACTTGCAAGTCACAATAAAAAAGATGCCGAGCGGTTTATTGAGCTAGGTTTAACCTCCTCAAAAAGCCATGTTACAGGCTCAATTAAGTTTGATATAAGCCCAAGCAATGAGCAGCTAGCCTCAGTTGAAGTTCTTAAAGCACAATATAAAACCCAAGAGCGGTTTGTATGGGTGGCAGGTTCTACTCACCCACTTGAGCACGAAATGATATTAAATGCCCACCAGCAACTATTAAAAAAACACTCTAATTCGCTTTTAGTTATTGCCCCTCGACACCCTGAGCAGTTTAATAAAGTAGCCGACACGTTAGCTCAAAGCCCGCTTAGCTTTAGTCGTCGTAGCAACAATAACTATCAAAACGAGCACGTACTATTAGCTGATACACTTGGCGAGCTGCAATGTTTATATGGGGCTGGTAATGTCAGTTATGTAGGCGGCAGTTTAATTCGCCGCGGCGGGCATAACCCACTTGAAGCTGCAGCTTTTTCAGTTGGCGTAATAACTGGCCCATATACGTATAATTTTGATCATATCTACCCTGAGCTTATAAAATTAAAAGGCGCTGTGGCTGTTGAAAACACCGATGAACTTGCTACACAATTAATTAACTTAAGCCAAAACACTAAAGCTTGCCAAACTTTAGGGAATAAAGCGCAGCAGTGCGTATTAAAAAACCAAGGCGCCATTAAAAAAACATTAACCATAATTAATCAGTATTTAGAGCCATAAGCATGACCAATTTAGCTATTACTCAAACCCGTGAGTGGGTATCGTCTGTTATTGTAAAATATAACTTTTGCCCATTTGCCCGCAAAGAAGTTGAGAACAACTGCATTCATTATGTACTTAGCCCAGCAGTAAAAATTGATGACGCTGTAATGGACATGCTAGAGCAGTGTGTGCAGCTTGATCAAAATCCAGAGCGCGAAACCACATTAATACTGTTTGATAACGGCTTTAGCGATTTTGAAGACTTTTTAGATTTAGTTGATTTAGCCAATGCGCTACTGGTTGCACAAGGCTTTGAAGGTAAATATCAAATTGCTAATTTTCATCCCGATTACGTGTTTGCCGACAGCGATGAAGATGATGCCGCAAATTACACAAACCGAGCTCCCTACCCTACATTGCATTTAATTCGCGAATTAAGTATGAGCGAAGCGCTTGAAAGCTACGATGAGCCAGAATCTATTCCTGAGCACAACATTAAACTTGCAAGACGAAAAGGCATCGACTTTTGGCAGCAGCTTTTAGAAGGCATAAAAAAACCGAGCGCATAACGGCTCGGCTTTTAAGTATCAAATTCAATGTTACTTTTTAACCCAGCTGCCATTTACTTCAACATAATGACCACTTTGGGTTTTTTCGATTGTTTTAGCCGCTGCGAGTGCTTCTACTTGGGCGAGCGATAAATTGTTTTTTTTAGCTAGTTTTAAATACTGAGCTTTACGCTTTGCGTTAATTTCTTCAACAACAGCTTTAGCTTCGCTACTTTGTACTACTAAGCCTAAATAACCCGAACTGTTCTCACCCACTAATCCTTGGCTTTTAGCATCATCTAAACTAATCGCCCACGCCGAAAACGACATACACACTGCACCAATTAAAGTGGCAATACTTAATTTATTTTTTATAGTCATCATTTAGCTCCTAAAATAATTCGCTGTCGTCACTGAACAGGGTATCGAGTTCTTTATCTACCTTTACACGAATTTCGTGATCAACCTTTACATTGAGGTTGATAGTTATTGGCTCTTTAGCTGCTACTTCTACTCTGTGTGTACATGCGCTCAATGCGCTGATAGCAGCAAGGGCTATGATTGCCTTAATGCTTAACGAATTTTTCATCATTAGTTTCCTTTTTGAGAATATTGCTGCTCAACTTTTTGTGTTATTTCGTCACTTAATCTTAGCGCTCTTAGTAGCGTAAACACGTTTTCTTCGTGATTATAATTAAAATTAACTTGCTGCTGTTGTGGCTCATTAAAGCCTTGTAAATTAACACCTAAATTTAACCAACCATCACTGTTAAGTGCTACTGTACTATTAAGTTTTTGTATATCAAGGTTTTTAAGTAAGCTCAGTACAGGCTGTAATTCTTGCTGCTGTTGCATAACAGAGTCAAACGCTGTGTTATTGCTAATAATAAGCTTACCTTCACCTTGGTTTAATAAGTTGCCGTTTGTAACCTCTACGCCACTGTCACTAAAATGAAGTGGCAGCCACCCTTTTAATCGGCCCGTTAAGGTAATTCCCGACTTATCATCAAGGGTAATGAGTTTACTCGCATCAATATCTTTAAAAGTAACATTGGCTGTTTGCTGCGATTTTAAAAGCGTGTATTTATCTAATTCAAAAACTCCATCAAACACATTACCTCTTATATCAAATGCTTGCGCGCTGTTATTAACCACTTTTATTTTACCGTTGATATTATTAACTACAGCGCCTGCACGTAATTCATTAAGATTAAAGGTAGTAGGGGCAACATTAAGCTGCCCTGAATCGTACTGCCCACCTAGCTGCATACTAAATTGATTAGCTAAGTAGTCGCTATACAGTGCACTGGTATCAGTCACCGTTAAAGTAAAATTTGCTTTTTGTAAATTCACATCGCCACTAATACGCCCATTAAAATCGCCTTGAGTGAGTTGAGCTAACGGTTCAAATTGGCTAACGAGTGAATTTAACGAAAGCACACTTTGCTGCGGTATAATCACTTCAAACGGATGCGCTACCTTTGAAACATGGTGATTAGCCACCAGCTCAACACCATTTACAAACACATGATGAGACGCTTTAAGCGCGCGACTTTGCAGCCCGGTTGACGTTACGTTTATTGTATTTAAATCGACATTTGGGCTTGTCAATGTATTTATTTGGGTGTTTGCATTTAAGTGAGCAAATAACTCTCCCACACCTAAGTTTGCCCTTGCACTGAGGGTGTTGTTAATACCGGTGAGTTTATACTCTTTGTACTGCATGCTTTTAAGCTTACTTTTAAGCGTTACTTTTGCATCGAGCTTTTCATTCATACTTGCTTCAAGGTTACCTGTGTAGCCGTTAAGAGCGCTGCCATAAGCAGCTGCGCTATCAACACTAAACTCAATACGTGCGCTACCTTCAGGCTTAAAGTCAATAAGTTGAGTAACTGCAAAGTCCCCTTTAGCTTTAATATTATTAACCTCAGCCGGTAAAAATTCAGGCAAAGAGGTAAGCGCAATATCGTAATTACCGCTTAGTTGAGCGTTTTTAAGCTGCGTACTTAGCGTTATAGCGTCTATTTCATCCGTATGTAGCTGTGTCTTTAGCTGCGTGCGTGCGCTTTGTAACGGTGCAGCAGTATTTATAAACGTATCTGTAAACCTCATATCTATATTTTGCTTGGCTTGCGCTGCACTTTTGAGCGTTATTAACGGTAAGGTTAGGTTGTTATGTGCAAAATTAATTGGTTTAGCTAAAGCCCATTGCCAATTAAGTGGAAGCTGCTTTATAGCAAATGACTTGTAGGCACTTTCAGGAATAAGAGATTGGCAGTTATTACTAAGTTTCACATTGTTTTTAAGCTTGCTTAGGTCAAGCTCAAGGTTTTGGCTATTTAAATTATAGGTAGCACTTAGCAAACCTTTGGAGCTGTTTGTTATATCACAGCTTTGTATTTTGTAGTCATACTGGGCTTGTAGATCACCAGCAAGGCTTGCCTCTACTCCGTTAAAGCTAAATGCCTGCGCTGTATTAAAACTAAGCCCATTTAATAACTCGTTATCTGTTTTAAGTAACTGTTTAAGCAATTCATCACTAACTTTAAGCTGCCCTTGTACCTTATTATTGTAAAGCGTAGCACTGGCACTTAAATCACCATTTACGACAAACTGGTTAAGCTTAGGCTCGTTAATGCTTATAATTAAAGGCTGATTTAAAAACTCACTGCTTATACTTAGTTGTTCAACTGTAATTGTTGGTCTTTTTTCGGGCAGGGCTAAATCTAAAATTGTTGCAGGGCTGCTTACTTTATTACTTTGAGGAAGTGGATTTACATTAAGCGCTGCATGTTTAATTTCAACATGGCGAGTATTTGCGGTAACGCCTTCAACAACAAGCTCTTGATTTTTGTAACTTAAACAGGCTTTTTGTATATACACATTTAACTTGCTCGTAAGCGAAAAATCTAAGCAACTTAAAGTAACACCTGCTTTTTCAAGCTGGGGGGCTACAGCCCGTTGTAATAGTGGCAAACGAAATACATAGCCAAGCAAAACTATACCTAGCAATACAGCACCCATAATTAAACCAACGCGCTTTAACATACTATCCTTATAAGCTTTTATTCATACCTTACAAACTATCGTAATTTTAAATCTACGCAATCAAAAAAGGCTGCACAGTGCAGCCTTTTTTATTTTACAGCTAGATTATGAATCTAACTTGTATATGTTGTTTTTAACCTACATTTTTACGTGCATTACGGAACATGCGCATCCATGGGCTATCTTCTTGCCACTCATCAGGGTGCCACGAGTTAGCAACAGCGCGGAATACACGCTCTGGGTGCGGCATCATTACAGTGGCACGGCCATCAGTAGAGGTAATACCCGTAATACCTTCTGGTGAACCATTTGGGTTAGCCGGATATTGCGTTGTCGGGTTACCATAGTTATCTACAAATTTAACCGCAACAGTGCCGCTTTCAAGTGCAGCTTGAATGACGGCATCGTTTGCAAATTCTGCATGGCCTTCACCATGAGATACAGCAATTGGCATACGCGAACCAGCCATTCCATTAAAAAACACAGACGGGTTTTCTTGTATTTCAACTAAGCTAAAGCGTGCTTCAAAACGCTCTGACTTATTTGTTACAAAACGTGGCCAATTCTCAGTACCCGGAATTAACTCTTTCAATGTTGATAACATTTGACAACCATTACACACACCTAAGCTAAAGGTGTCTTCACGGTGGAAGAAGTTTTGGAACTGATCGCGTGCCATATCGTTAAACAATATAGACTTAGCCCAGCCTTCACCGGCGCCTAATACGTCACCATAAGAGAAACCACCACATGCCACTAAGCCTTTAAACTGCTCAAGGGTTAAACGCCCTTCGAGGATATCGCTCATGTGTACATCAACAGCGGCAAAACCAGCGCGGTTAAACGCAGCAGCCATTTCTAGGTGCGAGTTAACGCCTTGCTCACGCAAAATAGCCATTTGTGGTTTAGCACCCGTTGCAATGAATGGTGCAGCTATATCTTCGTTTAAGTCAAAGTTAAGTTTCACGTTTAAGCCTGGGTCTTTTGCATCAAACTTGGCATCAAACTCTTGCTTAGCACAATCAGGGTTATCACGACGTGCTTGCATTTGGTACGTTGTTTCGGCCCAAATAGTACGTAATTCAGTACGAGTATGATTAAGTACTGTTTGCTCACCACGGTTAAATACAATGCTATCGTCGCTATTAAGCGAGCCAATCACGTGGCTAATTGCAGCAACACCGTGTTGCTCAAATACAGCATTTACGGCATCTAAATCGCTGTTAGCCACTTGAATTACCGCGCCAAGCTCTTCGTTATAAAGTGCTTCTAGGTCTGTCCCGGTTAAACCAGCTAAATCAACAGTCACACCGGTGTGCCCAGCAAACGCCATTTCAGTTACAGTAGTAAATAAACCACCGTCTGAGCGGTCATGATAAGCAAGTAACTTGCTATCAGCGACAAGTGCTTGCATGGCATTGTAAAAGCCTTTAAGTAGCTCAGGGCTGTCTACATCTGGTGTAACATCACCAAGCTGTTTATAAACCTGTGCAAGGCTTGATGCACCCATGCGGTTTTTGCCAGCACCTAAATCAACTAAAACAAGCGAAGTGTCGCCTTTATCAGTGCGTAACTGTGGCGTTACTGTTTTACGTACATCGTCAACACGGCCAAAGGCTGTAATAATAAGCGATAACGGCGACGTTACTGATTGCTCAGCACTATCGTCTTCGTTTTTCCATGTCGTTTTCATCGACATAGAATCTTTACCTACCGGTATAGTTAAACCAAGTGCTGGGCAAAGCTCTTCGCCTACCGCTTTTACGGCTTCGTAAAGGCCTGCGTCTTCACCTGGGTGACCCGCTGCAGCCATCCAGTTAGCAGATAGCTTAATGTTCTCAAGGCTGCCAATGTTTGCACAAGCAATATTAGTTAACGACTCTGCCACCGCTAAACGCGCCGAAGCTCCATAATTTAATAGTGCCGCCGGCGTGCGCTCACCCAGAGACATAGCTTCACCGTGGTAAGTGTCGTACGTTGCCGCAGTAACCGCACAGTTAGCAACAGGTACTTGCCAAGGGCCAACCATTTGATCACGTGCTACTAAACCGGTAACCGAGCGGTCACCAATAGTAATTAAGAATGTTTTTTCTGCAATTGTAGGTAAGCGTAACAAACGCTGCGCGGCATCAGCTACGTTAATATCGTTTGCATCAATGGCAGTGCCCGTTACTTGCTGAGATGTTACATTGCGGTGCATTTTAGGCGCTTTACCTAATAAAACATCAAGCGGTAAATCAACAGGGCTGTTATCAAAGTGGCTGTCTGCCACGGTTAAATGGCGCTCTTCTGTGGCTTCACCAATTACTGCGTACTGTGCGCGTTCGCGCTTACAAATGGATTCAAAACGATCAAAGTCTTCAACCGCTACAGCCAGCACATAACGCTCTTGCGATTCGTTACACCAAATTTCATGTGGTGCCATGCCAGGCTCATCGTTAGGGATATCACGTAGTTGGAATTTACCACCACGGCCACCATCGTTTACCAGTTCAGGAAACGCATTTGATAAACCACCGGCGCCAACATCATGTATAAATGCAATTGGGTTTTCATCGCCTAACTGCCAACATTTGTCGATGACTTCTTGGCAACGACGTTCCATTTCTGGGTTTTCACGTTGAACAGAGGCAAAGTCTAAGTCTTCGTTTGATTGGCCCGACGCCATACTTGATGCAGCACCACCGCCTAAACCAATGTTCATAGCAGGGCCGCCTAGCGCAATTAGTTTTGCGCCTACTGGAATCTCGCCTTTTTGAACATGATCAGCACGAATATTACCTAAACCACCGGCAAGCATAATTGGTTTGTGGTAACCACGTACCTCTTCACCATTGTGGCTTGTTACTTTTTCTTCATACGTACGGAAGTAACCCAATAAGTTAGGACGACCAAACTCGTTATTAAATGCAGCACCGCCCAGTGGGCCATCCATCATAATATCAAGCGCGTTAACGATACGGCCAGGCTTACCAAAGTCGCTTTCCCACGGTTGCTCGTAACCCGGAATACGTAAGTTAGAAACCGTAAAGCCAACTAAACCTGCTTTTGGCTTAGAACCACGCCCTGTTGCACCTTCGTCACGAATTTCACCACCTGAACCGGTAGCCGCACCCGAAAACGGTGCAATAGCCGTTGGATGGTTATGCGTTTCTACTTTCATTAATATTTCTATGTCTTCTTGATGATACGCATATTCACCTTGCGCATTCGGGAAGAAGCGACCCGCTTTTGAGCCTTTCATTACTGCCGCGTTATCTTTGTAAGCCGACAATACATTTTCAGGGTTGTGCTCAAAGGTATTTTTAATCATTTTAAACAGCGATTTTGGCTGCTCAATACCGTCAATTGTCCAATCAGCATTAAATATTTTATGACGACAATGCTCTGAGTTTGCTTGGGCAAACATAAACAATTCTATGTCGTTAGGGTTACGACCTAGCTTTTTAAAGTTTTCTACTAAGTAGTCAATTTCGTCATCGGCAAGGGCAAAACCTTGCTCAACGTTTGCTGCAGCTAACGCTTCGCGACCACCACCTAAAATATCAACTGATGACATTTCACGAGGAGAATCATTACGGAACAACTGTGCTGCCGCTTCAAGCTCAGTGTGTGTAGCTTCAGTCATACGGTCGTGTAATAACGCCGTTACTTGTGCAAGTTGCTCTGCACTAAGTTCACCTTCTATATAATAAGCAATACCACGCTCTACACGGTGAACCTGTTTAAGGCCACAGTTATGCGCTATATCGGTTGCTTTAGATGCCCAAGGAGAAATGGTACCAGGGCGAGGTGTAACTAAAATAAGTGTGCCAGCTGGGGTATGCTCGGCAATAGTAGGACCGTAAGTTAATAGCTTTTCAAGCTTGGTTTGCTCATCAACACTCAAAGGCGATGTTAAATCGGCAAAATGAGCATACTCGGCATATACGTTGGTGACTGGAAGTTGCGATTGTTTGCAACGCGCTAAAATTTTATTAACTCTGAACTCTGACAGTGCTGGTGCACCACGAAGGATCAACATAGATAATTTCATCCGGGGTTAGGGATTGAACGATATTTTAGGCACGCATTATAGTCCAATTAGCCATCATATTTAACTCCAAATTGCGCTTTTCATAAAATTAACTTTTTAGCTTTATTTATAATCCGTTTTAGCTAATAAAATAAAAGGGAAAGTGACGAAATGGCTAAGTTTTGTTATAACGGGTGTTAGCGTGTTAAAGGGGCACTCAATGTTCAAAGAAAAGCTAATAATAATCATCACTTTAGTTATGCTGTTATGTGCATGTAATATGCAGGAACAGCCAACTCAACTTGCCCACATCAAAGAGCAAAACAAAATACGTGTTGGCACGTTAGCAAGTGCGAGCAATTATTATCAAGCAGTTCAGGGCGAGCAAGGCTTTGAATATGAGCTTTCTCAGGCTTTTGCTGATTACTTAGGTGTTGAACTTGAAATAGTCCCCTTTTTTAATTTATCTGATATGTTTGATCGCCTTGAAAGTGGTGACTTAGACTTAATTGCCTCAGGACTTACTTACAACAAAACGCGTGCGGAGCAATATAGGTATGGCCCAACTTACAGAACAATCAGTCAAAAATTAGTATATAAACAAGGCCGCGTTCGTCCTCGTAAGTTTGACGATCTAGATGGAAACTTTACGGTTATAGCAAAAAGTAGCCACTCACTTACCCTGCAAAAAGCTCAAAAAAACAACCCATCACTCAGCTGGAATGAAAGTGAAGAATTTGACGAAGAAGAACTTTTACAAGCGGTTATAGATGGTGAAATAGACTACACCCTTGCTGATTCCCACACTCTTTCGTTATTTCGCCGGTATCATCCTAATTTAAGCATTGGCTTCTCAGTAAGTCATAATGATCCAATTGCGTGGATACTTCGCAAGTCAAAAGATGATTCTTTATATGCGCTGCTCGTGCCATTTTTTGGTGAAGTAAAACAAAACAACCAACTTTATGTACTCGAAGAAAAATATTTTGGTCATGTACGCCAGTTTAACTATGTAAATACATTAGCTTACATAGAGGCAATAAAAGAAACGTTACCTACATATCAGCCATGGTTTGAACAATACGCAGGAGATCTTGATTGGCGTTTATTAGCTGCATTAAGTTACCAAGAGTCGATGTGGAACCCTCGCGCTAAATCACCAACGGGAGTTCGCGGTATTATGATGCTTACACGCATTACAGCTAAACAAGTTGGTGTAACAAATCGTCTCGAGCCTGAACAAAATATTCGTGGCGGTGCTCAGTATCTAAGCAAATTAATAACCCGTATTCCTGATAGAATTCCTCAACCAGACAGGATGTGGCTTGCTTTGGCTGCTTATAATGTTGGCTGGGGTCATGTGAACGACGCGCGGATTATCACCCAACAACAAGGGGCAAGCCCAGATAAATGGGCCGATGTAAAAAAACGCTTACCGCTATTAATCAAAAAGCGATATTACCGTAATACACGTTATGGCTATGCCCGTGGCGATGTGGCTGTAAAATATGTTGATAATATTCGCAGATACTACGACGCGCTGGTATGGCTTGATGAAAATAATGCGATGACCGAAGAAAATATCACTACAGAGCGTGATGAAAGCAGCAATATAAAACAAGATGAATCGCCATAGCGGATTATGGATTGATGCGATATTTATTAATTATGAAAGTTTACGGCTTCAAAGTAGTGGGTAACTAAAATATCTGTTTACTTGTCATTAAATGATCACTAATGTGTGGTAATTGTATATTTCAATTTTTTCAAAGATATATCTTGTGCCTTTCTCACTCTCACGCATTAGGAGAACACATGCTAAAACGTAGACGCACACAAAAATTAAAAAGAAACGTTATTTATTCAACGGCAACACGTCGTCGTATCATGTTACGTGGTTTACACAAAAAAATAATTTGGCGTCGCCGTATGTTTGCTATGCAACAAATGGAAGCACAAGACACTATACCAGCGGGCAATTAATAATATTTCTAAGCCCCACGAGCAGCCTTCTTGGCTGCTTTAATTTGCTCCCTTCTTCGCTTAAAAAATTCAGATATAGTGTTACCACATTTATCGGCTAATACCCCTCCAATAACTTCAACTTGATGGTTAAGCCTTGGCTCCTGCAGTAAATTCATAATAGAGCCAGCTGAACCAGTTTTTGCATCTGGAGCTCCAAATACTAAACGCTTTATTCTGCTATGCACTAATAATCCTGCACACATAGAGCATGGCTCAAGTGTTACATATAACGTGCAGTCAATTAAGCGATAATTATTGAGTGCTTTGCCAGCTTCTCGTACTGCAATCATTTCGGCATGAGCTGAAGGGTCATTATCAGTTATAGAACGATTGTATCCAGATGCTATAAGTTGATTATCTTTTACTAAAACAGCACCTACTGGGATCTCATTAAGCTGCTCGGCTTGTTTTGCATACAAAAGCGCTTGTTCCATCCAATAAGCGTCGTCAAATGGCTTGTTCATTATTTCTTCTTAAATTACGTTTTATGCTTTAATTATACCTAGTTAACATCCTAAAGCGCGGCAATGATTACTTTATTGCAAAAATAAAACACTATTTAGCTGTTAATAATGGCTCACTGACGCTGATTTACGTTATAATCTCTCGCTTTTTTTATTTAGCTCACAACACGGGTAGCGAATGAAATTTCCTGGACGCCGCAGGCATAAACATTATTTTCCAGTGGAAGCCAAAGATCCACTAACTAATCAACTTAACGCAACAGATAGATTACAACGTAGCTATATTACGGGTATCGATCAAATAGTTGTTGATATAGAAGCAAAAGTTGATCAAGCTTTCCTTGATGAGTTTCAACTACGCAGAGGCATGTCACAAGTTATAGACAGTGACATAACAAATGCTCTTTACGACCGCTTAAAATTAAACGACATGGTTGATTATGAATTTGCAGGTGGAACCATTGGTAACACAATGCACAACTATTCTGTACTTGCAGATGATCGCTCTGTTTTATTAGGCGTAATGAGTGAAAACATTAAAATTGGCAGTTACGCATACCGCTTTTTATGTAATACCTCAAGCCGTGTAGACTTAGACTATTTACAACCTGTTGATGGTCCAATAGGCCGTTGTTTCACTCTTATTGACGAAACGGGCGAACGCACCTTTGCAATCAGTGCGGGTTTAATGAATTACCTTCGTCCAGAATCAATAGATAAATCGTTGATAGAAAACTCATCGGCTTTAGTCATTAGTGCATACCTTATGCGAACACAAGATGACGAAACTATGACTGATGCGACTATGCAAGCAGTTAAATATGCTAACGATGCTGGCGTGCCTGTTGTTCTTACACTCGGCACTAAATTCTTAATTGAGCAAGACCCTGCTTGGTGGGCAAACTTTGTTGAAAAGCATGTAGATATTCTTGCTATGAACGAAGAAGAAGGCTTTGCTATTACAGGGTTTGAAGACCCGCTTTTAGCAGCAGACAAAGCACTAGACTGGGTAGATCTTGTTATATGCACTGCAGGTGAAAAAGGGCTATTCATGGCAGGCCATGTTGACGACAGCTTTAAACGTGAAACCGAATACCCATTACTACCTGGTGCTATTGCAGACTTTAATCGCTATGAATTTTCACGCGCTATGCGTAAAGCAGATTGCGAAAACCCTATAAGAGCATACAGCCATACGGCTCCTTTTATGGGCGGACCTGACTCAATCAAAAATACAAATGGCGCTGGCGATTGTGCACTCGCTGCTGTACTACATGACTTATCAGCAAATGTTTATCATAAGCTTAATGTCGCTAACTCAGCAAAGCACGATCAACAAGCTATTACATACTCATCTCTTGCACAAATTAGTAAATATGCAAACAGAGCAAGTTATGAAGTACTTGTTCAGCACTCTCCCCGCTTATCGCGTGGTTTACCTGAGCGTGAAGATTGTTTAGAACAGGTTTATTGGGAGCAATAAGCTCCCTTTATCTCTCTAAAAGATAGAAATATCAAGCTTTTTAGATAGCAGCTCTAATGCTGCTATTCCTGCTACTGAGTTACCAAACGAATTAAGCCCTGGGGAATAAACGGCTACTGTAAACTTGTTAGGTAATACCGCAAGAATAGTTCCTGACACCCCTGATTTACCTGGCATACCGACCCTATACCCAAAATCACCCGCAGCATCATATAAACCACTGGTAAATAATAGTGAATTAAGCTGTTTATTTTGACGACTACTTAAAACCTGCTCACCAGATAGCTGATCAACTCCTTTATTTGCCAAAAAACTATATGCCTTAGCGAGTTCAACACAATTAAGCTCAATAGAGCAAAAGTTGAAATACGACCAAAGCACATCATCAACGTCATTCTCAAAATTACCAAACGATTTCATCAAATGCGCCATAGCAGCATTGCGGTGTCTAAATTCATACTCAGAATTAGCCACTTTTTTATCAATCACAATGCCGCGATTACCTGATAGTAATCTGAATGTTTCGAGCATCGAGTGCATAGGTGCAGACAATCGGCTATAAAGCGCATCACAAGTAACAATAGCACCCGCATTTATGAATGGGTTACGCGGCACACCTTTTTCAAATTCAAGTTGCGTAAGCGAGTTAAACGCTGTACCAGAGGGCTCCTTACCTACCCTGTTCCAAAGTTCATCACCATAACGCTGTAACGCCATGGTTAATGTCATCACTTTAGATACTGACTGAATGGTAAATCGCTGAGAACAATCACCTGCGCAAATGGTTATACCCTCAGTAGTGTATATGGCAATAGAAAACTGCTCAGGGTCAACCTCAGCAAGTGCAGGGATATAATCGGCTACTTTCCCTTTAGACAGTAAAGGGGCGACTTCTTGAGTAATTTCATTTAATACACGTTGGTAATCTGTAGTAGGCAATTAACACCTCAAATAGATTTAGCTAAATGAAAATATTACCATGCCTCAGATTAAACGAGCTAGTTTAGTTAGATGAAATTAATTGTATTGTGAATTATATTCGCAATAAACATTCTAAAGCGAGGTCAAACAACAAGAAAAAACAATTAATAATAAATACCACTAATTAGCAAATTTAATAACCTATTTATATCACCTAAACATAAGGCTATTACTCACCAAACCTTAAACTCTTTAGCAGTAATATTTAATCAATCCCAGGTAGAAAAGCTGACGCTAATAGGGTTAAAGGTATCAGTTATTAGACAGAGATAAATAATATAACCTTGTTGTTTATATTATTACCTTACTTAAGACTAGATCCTTTAATTATACGAATTAGTAAAGCTCGCCTTGTAATTGTAACTTAATTGATTTACTTCATTTCAAAATACAAAAAGCGTCACTTTACTGCAACAGGCTTCGCTTAATTAAAGTCGTTACACCACTCACTTGAATATCCGAGGGATAAAAAGTCACATCGCTGATAGCATACTTTCATTGTGTTGGTCGGTCTTATATAAGCTCACTTTAGAATTGGTATTGTTACTGAGCTCGGTATGCTTAACGCCAATTTACTAAACCCCAGACAACAAAAAACCCGTTACATTGCTGTAACGGGTTTCTTTAATTAGATCCTGGTAATGTCCTACTTTCACATAGCAAATGCTACACTATCATCGGCGCTGTTTCGTTTCACTACTGAGTTCGGCATGGAATCAGGTGGGTCCAAAACGCTATTGTCACCAAGAAAATTCTTTTCAATTTTCTTATTTTTATTAAGGTTAAAGTCCTTCGACTGAATTTGAAGCCTGGTAATGTCCTACTTTCACATAGCAAATGCTACACTATCATCGGCGCTGTTTCGTTTCACTACTGAGTTCGGCATGGAGTCAGGTGGGTCCAAAACGCTATTGTCACCAAGCAAATTTGGTTGTTAATCCGTATTCCTACGTACTAACTGAATTTGGAAAATATCTGATAATATTTTTTAAGTCTTTCTGTCAGTAATATCTACTTTAGTCATTAACTTCTGTCTTAACTGTCACATAAAACGCGTTTGGCGTTGTATGGTTAAGCCTCACGGGTAATTAGTACAAGTTAGCTTAATGGCTCACACCACTTCCACATCTTGCCTATCAACGTTGTAGTCTTCAACGGCCCTTCAGAGACTTTAAAAGTCTAGTGAGAACTCATCTCGAGGCCTGCTTCGCGCTTAGATGCTTTCAGCGCTTATCAGTTCCGAACGTAGCTACCGGGCAATGCCATTGGCATGACAACCCGAACACCAGCGGTTCGTTCACTCCGGTCCTCTCGTACTAGGAGCAACCCCTCTCAATTCTCAAACGCCCACGGCAGATAGGGACCGAACTGTCTCACGACGTTCTAAACCCAGCTCGCGTACCACTTTAAATGGCGAACAGCCATACCCTTGGGACCGACTTCAGCCCCAGGATGTGATGAGCCGACATCGAGGTGCCAAACACCGCCGTCGATATGAACTCTTGGGCGGTATCAGCCTGTTATCCCCGGAGTACCTTTTATCCGTTGAGCGATGGCCCTTCCATTCAGAACCACCGGATCACTATGACCTACTTTCGTACCTGCTCGACGTGTCTGTCTCGCAGTTAAGCTGGCTTCTACCATTACACTAACCGTACGATGTCCGACCGTACTTAGCCAACCTTCGTGCTCCTCCGTTACTCTTTGGGAGGAGACCGCCCCAGTCAAACTACCCACCAGGCACTGTCCGTAACCCCGATTCAGGGGCCAACGTTAGAACATCAAAACTACAAGGGTGGTATTTCAAGGACGACTCCAACAAGACTAGCGTCTCATCTTCAAAGTCTCCCACCTATCCTACACATGTAGGTTCAATGTTCAGTGCCAAGCTGTAGTAAAGGTTCACGGGGTCTTTCCGTCTAGCCGCGGGTACACAGCATCTTCACTGCGATTTCAATTTCACTGAGTCTCGGGTGGAGACAGCGTGGCCATGGTTACACCATTCGTGCAGGTCGGAACTTACCCGACAAGGAATTTCGCTACCTTAGGACCGTTATAGTTACGGCCGCCGTTTACCGGGGCTTCGATCAAGAGCTTCTCCGAAGATAACCCCATCAATTAACCTTCCGGCACCGGGCAGGTGTCACACCGTATACGTCATCTTGCGATTTTGCACAGTGCTGTGTTTTTAATAAACAGTCCCAGCCACCTGGTCACTGCGGCTCCCGTCCGCTTAGAGAGCAAGTCTCATCACAGATAGGAGCGTACCTTCTCCCGAAGTTACGGTACGATTTTGCCTAGTTCCTTCACCCGAGTTCTCTCAAGCGCCTTAGTATTCTCTACCTGACCACCTGTGTCGGTTTGGGGTACGATTCGGTATAATCTGAAGCTTAGAGGCTTTTCCTGGAAGTATGGCATCAGCAACTTCACTACCGTAGTAGCTCGTCTCGTGTCTCAGGTTTAGTGTTCGTCCGGATTTACCTAAACAAACGCCCTACTCACTTTCACATGGACAACCATCGCCATGCTTGCTTAGCCTTCTCCGTCCCCCCATCGCAATTATACCAAGTACGGAAATATTAATCCGTTTCCCATCGACTACGCCTTTCGGCCTCGCCTTAGGGGTCGACTTACCCTACCCTGATTAACATGGGATAGGAACCCTTGGTCTTCCGGCGTGCGGGTTTTTCACCCGCATTATCGTTACTCATGTCAGCATTCGCACTTCTGATACGTCCAGCATACCTCCCGGTACACCTTCAACCGCTTACAGAACGCTCCCCTACCACTCATCCTAAGATGAATCCGCAGCTTCGGTGCATAGTTTAGCCCCGTTACATCTTCCGCGCAGACCGACTCGACCAGTGAGCTATTACGCTTTCTTTAAAGGATGGCTGCTTCTAAGCCAACCTCCTGGCTGTCTGGGCCTTTCCACATCGTTTCCCACTTAACTATGACTTTGGGACCTTAGCTGGCGGTCTGGGTTGTTTCCCTCTTCACGACGGACGTTAGCACCCGCCGTGTGTCTCCCGGATATTACTTTACGGTATTCGGAGTTTGCAAAGGGTTGGTAAGTCGGGATGACCCCCTAGCCTTAACAGTGCTCTACCCCCGTAAGTATTCGTCCGAGGCTCTACCTAAATAGATTTCGGGGAGAACCAGCTATCTCCCGGTTTGATTAGCCTTTCACTCCTAGCCACAGGTCATCCCCTAACTTTTCAACGTTAGTGGGTTCGGTCCTCCAGTTGATGTTACTCAACCTTCAACCTGCCCATGGCTAGATCACCGGGTTTCGGGTCTATACCTTGCAACTATTCGCCCAGTTAAGACTCGGTTTCCCTACGGCTACCCTAATCGGTTAACCTCGCTACAAAATATAAGTCGCTGACCCATTATACAAAAGGTACGCAGTCACAGAACAAGTCTGCTCCTACTGCTTGTACGTACACGGTTTCAGGTTCTATTTCACTCCCCTCACAGGGGTTCTTTTCGCCTTTCCCTCACGGTACTGGTTCACTATCGGTCAGTTGGGAGTATTTAGCCTTAGATGATGGTCCACCTATATTCAGTCAAAGTTTCACGTGCTCCGACCTACTCGATTTCACTTAAAATGTCTTTTCATGTACGGGACTATCACCCTGTATCGTGGCACTTTCCAGAGCCTTCCATTAACACATAATAAGCTTAAGGGCTGTTCCGATTTCGCTCGCCGCTACTTTCGGAATCTCGGTTGATTTCTTTTCCTACGGGTACTTAGATGTTTCAGTTCTCCGCGTTCGCCTCGTTAACCTATGTATTCAGTTAACGATACCTGCAAGCAGGTGGGTTTCCCCATTCGGAAATCCTAGTCTCAAGTGCTTTTTACTAGCTTGACTAGGCTTATCGCAAGTTAATACGTCCTTCATCGCCTCCAACTGCCAAGGCATCCACCGTGTACGCTTAGTCACTTAACCATACAACCCAAACGGGTCTTTGTTTTGTGACAGTTTAACTTCGCCAGAAGTTAATATTGAATACTAAAGTAGATACCAATCAATCAACTCATAAGAGTGATTAAATGGCACTGAATGATACTGCTATCATTCTTTTTTACTTTTGAAAACTCTGTACAAATAACAATGTTATTCATACGAATTTTATTATCAGCTTTTCCAAATTTTTAAAGAGCATATTAATTAACTAAGCCAGTGGCTTAACTAATTAACAATCATCTGTGTGGACACTACGAACAAATAAGTTCTAAATCGTATAAGGAGGTGATCCAGCCCCAGGTTCCCCTAGGGCTACCTTGTTACGACTTCACCCCAGTCATGAATCACTCCGTGGTAAACGTCCTCCCGAGGGTTAGACTATCTACTTCTGGAGCAACCCACTCCCATGGTGTGACGGGCGGTGTGTACAAGGCCCGGGAACGTATTCACCGCGTCATTCTGATACGCGATTACTAGCGATTCCGACTTCATGGAGTCGAGTTGCAGACTCCAATCCGGACTACGACGCACTTTAAGTGATTCGCTTACCTTCGCAGGTTCGCAGCACTCTGTATGCGCCATTGTAGCACGTGTGTAGCCCTACACGTAAGGGCCATGATGACTTGACGTCGTCCCCACCTTCCTCCGGTTTATCACCGGCAGTCTCCTTAGAGTTCTCAGCATTACCTGCTAGCAACTAAGGATAGGGGTTGCGCTCGTTGCGGGACTTAACCCAACATCTCACAACACGAGCTGACGACAGCCATGCAGCACCTGTATCAGAGTTCCCGAAGGCACCAATCTATCTCTAGAAAGTTCTCTGTATGTCAAGTGTAGGTAAGGTTCTTCGCGTTGCATCGAATTAAACCACATGCTCCACCGCTTGTGCGGGCCCCCGTCAATTCATTTGAGTTTTAACCTTGCGGCCGTACTCCCCAGGCGGTCTACTTAATGCGTTAGCTTTGAAAAACAGAACCGAGGTTCCGAGCTTCTAGTAGACATCGTTTACGGCGTGGACTACCGGGGTATCTAATCCCGTTTGCTCCCCACGCTTTCGTACATGAGCGTCAGTGTTGACCCAGGTGGCTGCCTTCGCCATCGGTATTCCTTCAGATCTCTACGCATTTCACCGCTACACCTGAAATTCTACCACCCTCTATCACACTCTAGTTTGCCAGTTCGAAATGCAGTTCCCAGGTTGAGCCCGGGGCTTTCACATCTCGCTTAACAAACCGCCTGCGTACGCTTTACGCCCAGTAATTCCGATTAACGCTCGCACCCTCCGTATTACCGCGGCTGCTGGCACGGAGTTAGCCGGTGCTTCTTCTGTCAGTAACGTCACAGATATGAGGTATTAACTCACACCCTTTCCTCCTGACTGAAAGTGCTTTACAACCCGAAGGCCTTCTTCACACACGCGGCATGGCTGCATCAGGCTTTCGCCCATTGTGCAATATTCCCCACTGCTGCCTCCCGTAGGAGTCTGGACCGTGTCTCAGTTCCAGTGTGGCTGATCATCCTCTCAAACCAGCTAGGGATCGTTGCCTTGGTGAGCCATTACCTCACCAACTAGCTAATCCCACTTGGGCCAATCTAAAGGCGAGAGCCGAAGCCCCCTTTGGTCCGTAGACATTATGCGGTATTAGCAGTCGTTTCCAACTGTTGTCCCCCACCTCAAGGCATGTTCCCAAGCATTACTCACCCGTCCGCCGCTCGTCAGCAAAGTAGCAAGCTACTTTCTGTTACCGCTCGACTTGCATGTGTTAGGCCTGCCGCCAGCGTTCAATCTGAGCCATGATCAAACTCTTCAATTAAAAAGTTTTGTGTCTTTCGACAGCTCAATGAATTCTGAATTTATTTAATATCTTTCGATATTGAATTGACTGTGCTGAATAACTACCTAAGTAATTATTCTGTTGGTCACTCAGTTTCAATTGAGACTCTAATTTGTTTGCCTCACTACCTAAGTAGCTTGGCTGTTAGAACTCAATCTGTACGAGTGCCCACACAGATGATTGCTTTATATTGTTAAAGAACGTTTGAGTTGCCTTAGCGACTCAAGGGAAGCGAATCTTACGCTTTCCTGTATTTTTGTCAACACTTAATTTTAAGTTTTATAAAAATCTAAACTTAAGTTTTACTCGACTCACTAAGTGGTTTGCTTGCCTCGCTAAGCGTTGCCTGCTCTGCCGTCTCAGTGGGGTCGCATTATAGGGAGCCACGAATTTAACGCAAGCCTTTTTTAACTAAAAAAGCGATTTAAATTGCACCCAAAGCAAGCGCACACCCTAAACACAAGTTACTCACAAAACCCTGTGTATAACTTTACTTTTTAAGCTGATTTTCTCTGCTTTAACATCTAAGAGTTATCAATAAAAAAGCACCTTTAATAAAGGTGCTTTTATTTAGCCGAACTTATAGTCAGCTTTTAATATAAAATACTGTATAGCTTTCTACGATATTTAGCTGCGAGCGCATCGCCATCTGGTAGAGAAGCTATTATAGCTAAAAAGCTTGGTTTAGCTTCGTTATAGTTAAGGTCCTTTTGTAGTACTTTGAATAGCACTTCTAAAGCCTCTTCTTTTCTTCCTGCTTCGTTTAATAAAGCACTGAGCTCTTCTTTAAGTTCTAAATCGTTCGGATACTTATCTACTTGCTGTTGCTTTTGTTGTATCTCTGGAGAATCTTTTGCATCTAAAGCAGCTTCGCATTTTGCTTTGATGTTATTGAAGTACGCATCTTGATCTTGCGAATCAATCGTTTCTATTAATGCTTGAGCTTCATCTAATTTGTGAATTTGAATACAAATATCTGCAAGCACTAATTTAATACGTACATTAGTATTATCTATTTCGTATGCTTGCTTTGCATAATTAAACGCTGCATTGAGGTCTGATTTAAGTAGAGCCTGCTTAGCTTGTTCTAATAGCAAATCCTGTTGAGCAGGTAAGTGCTTAGATAGGGCTTCCCGTATTTGTGACTCAGTTTGGGTACCTGCAAGCAAATCGACAGGGGCAGAGTCTTTTAATAGCACAAGCGTAGGCAGCGTTTGTAAGCCAACCTGTTGTGCTAATTGTGAAGCTAATGCTTGCTCTGCATCACAATCTAAATTTGCTATTACTATATGGCTTGTATATTCAGCCGCTATTTTATCTAAAATTGCAGCCTGCCCAATACAATCAGGACTTTGAGGTGAGAAAAAGTTAAGTAATACTAATTTTTGTTGTGATGTTTCCCCAAGGACCTGCTGAAGATTTTGTGCATTAATACTTACTATATTACTCATTGAATTGATTGCCATACTTATCTATTTAGGGTTTTATATGGTGATTAACATAATAAATACAAGTCGTATAACTAAATCACTCGGCATACATAATCAATTAATGAGGCAAATCATGAAACTATCTTACCTTAGCGCTGCATTTTTATTTGCAGCTCCGCTTTTGCAAGCTAAAGGACTTGACCTAGACCTAAACAAAACAATGCCTAGTATTGAAAAGTTTTACCTCGATTTACATCAATCGCCAGAACTTTCATACAGCGAAAAAAAGACAGGTAAAAAAATAGCTAACAAGCTTAATATGCTTGGATTCGAGGTTACAGAAAATGTAGGTGGGTATGGTGTTGTTGGTATTTTTAAAAATGGCAATGGCCCAACAGTTATGATACGCACAGATACGGACGGCTTACCTATTACCGAGCAAACAGGTAAACCCTACGCTTCAACTGTAAAAGTTATTGACGAGCATGGTGCAAAAGTTGGTGTTATGCATGGCTGTGGCCATGATATTCATATGAGCTCATTTATAGGCACTGCCGAGCAACTCATTACTCATAAAAATAAATGGAAAGGTACATTAATGATGGTTGCACAACCTGCAGAAGAGGTTGGAGGTGGAGCTAAAGCGATGCTAAATGAGGGTTTATTTAGTAAATACGCAAAGCCCGACCACGTTATTGCATTGCATGTTAGTGCCAGTGTACCTGCGGGTAAAGTAACTATGAAAAATGAATATACCATGGCAAGTGTGGATTCTGTTGATATTAATATAAAAGGTAAAGGCGGCCATGGCGCGTACCCTCATACCACTATTGACCCGGTAGTTATTTCTGCGCGCACAGTACTTGCTTTGCAAACGATTACAAGTCGCGAACTTTCACCTTTAGAACCATCTGTTATAACAGTCGGCTCTATACATGGCGGCTCTAAACATAATGTTATTTCTGATGAAGTGAAACTGCAACTTACACTGCGTAGTTACAACCCAGATGTACGCAATGCACAAATTGCTGCAATAAAACGCATAACCGCAGGTATTGCGCAAAGCGCAGGGCTAGATGAAAGCGATTACCCTGCTGTTATAGTCCATGAGGATGAATCAATTCCATCTACTTATAATAATCCTTCGCAGACTAATATAGTGCGAAGTGCTATTAAAAATGCGATAGGCGACACAAACGTACTTGAAACCCAAGCCGTAATGGCAGGTGAAGACTTTGGTCTTTATGGCCGTACCGACGAAAATATCCCAATTACATTATTTTGGTTAGGCGGAGTTAACCAACAACAATATGCAAAAGCGATGAAAAATAACGAAACACTTCCTTCATTGCACTCAAGTAAATTTGCACCAGATTATAAAGTAGCTTTACCTACTGGTATAAAAGCCATGAGTAATGCGGCAGTTGCATTATTTAATACAAAATAAATCCCACTTAAGGGCTCAGCCATTAAACTTTTGTTGAGCTCTTTTTATAATTAGATTTTTTAAATGGTGCTTTTTTACTGCGCTTGGCAAAACGATTTTTAGGCGGTGTTTGGGGCAGTTTTGAAAATACATGGCTATCGCAATTAGCTGCTTGCATTACAAAGCCTTCAAGCTCCACCAGCAGCGGTTGTAAAAATTGTTGGTAGCTCATTGCTTGTTGAGCAATGCTGCCTAAACTCGCCTCCCACTTTGCTGTTAAGTCAGGACTTGCTAAACCTTCAGGCAAAACACTAATTAATGCAAGGCCTGTTTCGGTGGCTTTGATTGTTTTGCCTTCACGCTTTAAAAAACGCCGTTTAAATAACAACTCTATAATGCCTGCACGAGTAGCCTCTGTACCTAAACCATCAGTATCTTTTAATATTTTTTTGATATGTGGATCTTTTACATAACGGCTAATCCCCGTCATAGCACCTAGTAAAGTTGCATCAGTAAAATGAGCGGGAGGTGAAGTAAGCTTTTCTACTACATCACCTTGTGTACATACCAGGTCCATCCCTTTTTCAAGGTAAGGTAAAGTAGCCTCTTCTTTTAATTCTGATTTACCCATTAATACCTTAAACCCCAAACTGACTTCTTGTTTAGCGTTGGCTTTAAATAACCCACCAGCAATTGTCACCTCTGCTTTAGTTTCGTTATAAATATAGTCTGGGTAAAACTGAATCAAATAATGCCTACAAATAAGCTGATACACTTTTGCTTCATCCTTGGCTAAGCTAGCTGACTTTAATTGCTTTGCCGTAGGTACTATAGCGTGATGCGCAGCTACTTTTGAGTCATTAAAGCACTTACTGCGCTGCTTATTATTTGCACCATTTACTAACTCCACTTTTTGACCGTCATTAGTTGCAATTGCTTTTAAAATTGAAGGTGCATCTAAATGATGTTCTTTAGGCAAATATCGATTATCTGAGCGAGGATAAGTAATTAATTTATGGCGCTCATAAAGTGTTTGGCAAATATCAAGCACCTGTTGGGCAGCCATACCAAATGCCTTTGCTGCATCTATTTGCAGTGCTGATAGATTATAAGGTAGAGGTGCACTTTGCTTTTTTTGTTTTTGTTCAAGCGATGTCACCTCTCCTGTTTGATTAGTGATACGCGAAGCCACGTTTTCGGCCAATGCTTTATTTAGCACTCGCCCCTCTTCATCTTGATAAGGTTCGCAAGCTTTACTCGGTACCCACTTTGCTTTAAATACCTGCTTCTCAGGAGTAACTAAACTAGCTAGCACCTCATAAAATGGTTTTGATATAAAATTAGCTATTTCTGTGTCACGATTTACCACTAAGCCCAAAATTGGCGTTTGTACGCGCCCAACTGAGAGTACATTACCAAACCCTGCCTTTTGTCCCGCTAAAGTATAAGCCCGAGTGAGGTTCATACCAAAAAGCCAATCAGCTCGTGAACGTGCAAGTGCTGATACACTTAGTGGAATAAATTCCCGATTAGAGTGCATACTACTAAGCGCTTTTTTAACTGCAGCTAAGTTTAAATCGCTTATAAGTAGACGCTGAATACCTTGCTTTTTAGCTTTGCTTATTTTGGCTTGTTCTATCACTTCATCTACAAGTAACTGCCCTTCACGGTCGGGATCTCCAGCATGAACTAACGTTGATGCCTGTTTGATTAGCTTTTTTAAAATAGTTAATTGCTTACGAGTTTTAGGTTTAGCTTTTAACCGCCATTGCTCAGGTACTATAGGGAGATGTTCTAATTGCCATTTTTTATAGCGTTCATCGTAATCATCAGGTTCAGCTTGTTCTAACAAATGGCCAATACACCACGAAACACAATCACCATTGGCGACTTCAATGTAACCGTCGTATTTTTTATGTGGTTTTGGGAGCGCATCTGCAATTGCACGTCCAAGTGATGGTTTTTCTGCGATGTAGAGTTTCATGCGCCGGCCTACAACTGGTTATATAAACAGTAGTTTAGCATAACTATTTTAAAGAGGGAGAGTTTTTGATTTATTGTCAGGTTCAATAAATAGAGACTGGTAATAATTTGTAAACTCAAAGCTGGGCTACTAATCAAGCCCAGCTTTATAATTTGAGCATTACCTCACATCAATAGGGTCTGACTCTTTTGCCTTACCTTGTAATATAGATATTTCAACTCGGCGATTCCGGCGTCGGTCTTCATTTGTCTCGTTAGGCACAAGCGGCCGAGTTTCAGCTCGCCCTACAACCATCATTCGTGTTTTATCAAACCCTTGAACTGTTTGCAATTCGCTAGCAACAGCCACTGCACGCTTAGACGACAAATCCCAGTTATTTACATATAACTCATTTGATACCTGAAAATCATCTGTATGCCCTGATACTGTAATTTCACCTGGTACATCTTTTAAAAGTTCGCCAATGTCTTGAATAATCGGTTTAAACTTAGGTTGTAAAAAAGCACTGCCCGAAGGAAACGAGCCATTTTCTCTAATACGAATAATAATTTGCTGACCTAATGATTCAAGTTCTATTGCACCATCTATTATTTGCCTTTCTAACTGCTGCGCTATTTTTTTAACTAGCTCATTTGTTTGCTCTTGATCTGCAGCGGATATTGCTTGTTCTGATGACTGCTCTTGTGAGGTACTTCTAGATTCACCGCCACGTTTATCGCCTCGCTGTTCTTGCCTGCCGCCCGCTGAACTTTCATCACCAGCCTGAAACTCTAGCATTTGCTGGGTCATTTCAACGGTTTGCTGTTGGATAGTTTCAATTGGTGTAGGCTCTGGCTTACCTGGAGTAAATTCCATAGCGATAACCGATGTCCCTTTTGGGATATCTTTAACTTCGATTTTATTTTGCACACCAAAAGCAAACTTCATAGAACCTGCAATTTGTTTAAATTTAAGTACATCCATTTCTGAGAATGCCAATAAGAGTACAAAAAAGCACATTAATAGCGACATTAAATCAGCAAATGTACCCATCCAAGCAGGCAAACCGGGGGGTGGGCATTTGCACTCTTCATCAGACATGGTTACTCCTCGGTATCAACTTTACGTTTAGACTCAGCCAAGTAGTTTTTCAAAATACCTTCAATAACTTTGGGGTTTTGACCATCTTGAATTCCTAAAATAGCATCAAGAATTAAACGCTGATTCATCGCTTCTTCGTCTTTACGCAGCTCGAGTTTTACCTGAATCGGAATTGCTACTACATTCGCCAAAAATGCACCATACAAAGTGGTCAATAGTGCCACAGCCATTGCAGGTCCAATAGCTTTGGGGTCGTCCATGTTTGATAACATGGCAACGAGGCCTATCAATGTACCAATCATTCCCATTGCGGGAGCTATGTCGGCAAGTGCTTTAAATAAGCCAGCACCTAGTTCATGACGGGTGGTGGTTAGGGAAATATCTTTTTGAAGTGTGGCGCGTACAACATCTGCGTCATGACCGTCAACAAGCATGTCAACGCCTTTACGCATAAATGGGTTTGGGATTTCAGCTTCTTCGAGCGCTAAAAAGCCACCTTTACGAGCAGAGTCCGCAAGCTCTACTGCTTTTTCTATTAACTCTTCAGGCGACTCAATTTTAAACATGAATGCCTTACCAACCACCTTACCTATCCCTAAAAACTGAGACATAGTAAAGTTTGATAAAACAATAAACAGCGAGCCACCAAATACAATTACACTTGAAGGCGCATCGGCAAACATGCCCATTTCACCGCTACTACTCATAAACATAGACATGACAATTAAGCCTATTGCGCCTAGGATCCCTATTATGGTTGCTAAATCCACATTTCCTCCAGAGATTTCATGTTTAAATGCCTTATCATAAACTTTTTATTATTAACTGCTTATCGGCAACATACTGAATTGCTTAAGTCATTTTTGAAAATAAACATAAAAGTTATATTTATTATTTTATATCAAGTTAGACGCTCTGCCTAATTATCGAGTTTTCCTGACTAATAACACTGATTAACACGCGATTAATCGTGCTAAATGTAAAAAACTCATATCATCCTTTGACCTAGTTTAGCATTCCCCCTAAAATTGGCTCCTAAATTTATCATGTAAGCTGAAATAAAGATGGCGACTAAAAAACCTGAAAACTTAAGTTTCGAAAAAGCACTAGAAGAATTATCAACAATTGTTAGTGAAATGGAACAAGGTGATTTATCGCTTGAACAATCATTAAAGCAGTTCGAGCGTGGTATTGCACTCGCTGGTGCGTCATCTGAAAAACTACAGCAAGCAGAACAAAAAGTTTCTATTTTAATGGGCAATAGCGAAAAGTCAGCACTTACAAACTTTAATAATGATATGGAATAGTTGTGAGCATAAAAGACTATATTGAACGTGCTCAAATAGATGTAGCTACTACACTCAATAGCTACTTTGAACAACCGCTCGATAGCGATAAAACAATAAAAGAAGCCACTCATTACTGCTTATTTAATGGTGGAAAAAGGCTGCGCCCTTTTTTGGTGTACGCTGTTGGTGAAATGCTAGGCGCTAAAAAAAGTGACTTAGACGTTTTGGCTGCAGCCATAGAATGCATTCATAGTTATTCATTAGTACATGACGACCTACCAGCTATGGATGATGACGATTTACGCCGCGGCTACCCCACTTGCCATATTGTGTATGGCGAAGCGCAAGCCATTTTAGCGGGTGATGCATTACAAACTCTCGCCTTTGAACTTATAGCCACACATAACTTTAATTGCTCAGCGCAGTCACAAGTAAAAATGATTGCAGCACTTGCGCATGCATCAGGTATTGAAGGAATGGTGGCAGGACAAGGTTTAGACATTGCCGCAACTGACAAAGTTGTTTCTGTACAAGAGCTTGAGCGCATCCATAAGTTAAAAACCGGTGCACTAATTAACTGTGCTATAACACTAGGTGCACTGTGCAGTGAAAAAGCAGATGAACAAACTTTAGAAAACTTGAGCGTTTTTGGGTATGCTATAGGGCTGGCATTTCAAGTACACGACGATATTTTAGACGTGGAAGGTGACACCTTTATATTAGGTAAACCACAAGGCTCAGATATAGAAGCGAATAAAGCGACATACCCGGCGTTATTAGGTATGCTAGGCGCTAAAGAAAAGGCGCAAAATTTAATAACACAAGCCCACGAAGCGTTAGCACTTATTGATGCAGATACTACGCTTCTTGCGTCGCTAGCAAATTACCTTATTGAACGTGACCACTAGTCACAGTTTAAGCGTATTGCAAATAGCACTGACATTATTACTTAACATTCGTTGTTCACTCCCATTTGAAAGCGAATGTGATCGAAGGATATAAAAAAGCCATGACACTTGATAGTAGCAAGTATCCATTACTTAACTTGGTTGACAAACCAGCTCAATTACGAGACTTAGCGCAAGATAAACTTCCCGAGTTTAGCAATGAGCTACGTGAGTATTTACTTAACTCTGTATCGCAAAGTAGCGGTCATTTAGCGTCTGGTTTAGGCACAGTTGAGCTTACAGTTGCACTTCATTATGTATATAACACACCAGAAGATCGTGTAGTGTGGGATGTTGGGCATCAAGCCTACCCGCATAAGATCTTAACGGGTCGCCGCGACCAAATGCATACTATTCGCCAAAAGGATGGTCTGCACCCATTCCCATTTAGAGATGAAAGTGACTACGACACATTCAGTGTTGGCCATTCTAGCACCTCAATTTCTGCAGCTTTGGGCATGTCAATTGCTGCGCATAAAGAAGGCGCAGGGCGTAAAACGGTTGCAGTTATTGGTGATGGCGCTATTACTGCGGGTATGGCATTTGAGGCGATGAACCATTTAGGCGATGTAAAATCAGACATGCTTATTATTCTAAATGATAACGAAATGTCGATTTCAGAAAACGTTGGCGCATTAACCAACCACTTTGCGCGTATTCTATCTGGTAGCTTTTACACCAACATTCGCGAAGGAAGTAAAAAGTTACTGTCTGGCGTACCGCCTGTTAAAGAGCTTGCCAGCAGAATGGAAGAGCATCTTAAAGGCATGGTTATCCCTGGTACGTTTTTTGAAGAACTTGGCTTAAATTATATTGGCCCAATTGATGGGCACGATGTAAACATGCTGGTTGATACATTACGTAATATGCGTAATTTAAAAGGCCCACAACTTCTTCATATAAAAACGCAAAAAGGTAAGGGTTACAAGCCAGCTGAAGCCGACCCTATTGGTTACCACGGCGTCCCTAAGTTTGATCCAAACACATCTAGCTTGCCTAAATCAAAACCGGGCGCCCCTACATTTTCAAAAGTATTTGGCGACTGGCTATGCGACATGGCGCAGCAAGATGATAAGTTAATGGCTATCACTCCTGCCATGCGTGAAGGCTCGGGCATGGTGCGCTTTTCAAAAGAACATGCTGATAAGTATTTTGACGTCGCGATTGCTGAACAACATGCCGTAACTCTAGCCGCAGGTTTTGCATGTGAAGGCTTAAAGCCTGTTGTTGCTATCTATTCAAGCTTTTTACAGCGCGCATACGATCAGCTCATTCACGATGTTGCATTACAAAACCTCCCTGTATTATTTGCCATTGACCGAGCAGGTATTGTTGGTGCCGATGGCGAAACACATCAAGGCGCATACGATCTCAGCTTTATGCGTTGTATACCTAATATGGTTATTATGGCACCTAGCGATACAAATGAATGCCGCCAAATGTTGTACACCGGTTACAAAGCTAATTGCCCGGTTGCTGTTCGTTACCCTCGCGGAAGCGCTGGTACGGCAGATATTCAGAGCGATATGCAACTTTTCGAAATTGGTAAAGCAAATACAATAAAAGAAGGTTCAAAGATTGCCATTTTGTCATTTGGTACATTGCTTGAAAACGCACAACTTGCTGCAAATGAACTTAATGCAACGCTTGTTAACATGCGCTTTATAAAGCCGCTTGATACTTCACTGTTAAACGACATTATTAAAAATCATGATGTCATTGTTACACTTGAAGATAATGCCATTGCCGGTGGTGCAGGCTCTGCGGTTAACGAATACTTAGCCAGCCAGCAGGCCAATGTTAAAATACTTAACTTAGGTATTCCTGATGAGTTTATTAAGCACGGCACGCAAGACGAAATGCACGATGAAATGGACTTAGGCGAGCAAGGTATTTTAAGTTCAATAAGGTCATTTACTGCTTAGTTAATTATTTTAACTGTTTATAAAAAGGAGCCTGTTGGCTCCTTTTTCGTTTTTATCATTATTTTTTGCATCCAATTTAACTTTTAAGCCGTTATTGCTGTGAGGTTAACATGTAAATAATCAGTGCTGCTTAGTCTGTGCTTTATAAGCAAGCCCTTTATTTACCTAAATTTAATGGAATATTTAAAAGGTAAAAATGATGAATAATGCTAATTTAACAACTCATACAGCACAAAAAAACACATTGAAACACACGCTTAGTTTTTCAGCGTTAACACTTGCAGTATTAATCGGCATTACAGGCTGTAGCTCAGACGATGGTAAAAACGGCGTAGATGGTATTGCAGGCACCGACGGACAAAATGGTACCGATGGAACAAATGGCAACCCAGGCTTTGCATCAGCCACATTTATTTTGGCAAACAATGGAGAAACCAACACGGGTACCATTGATTTAATTGACCAAAGCGCTTCTAAATTAAAAACTTTTAACACAACAGCTAACGAAGGCGTCGCTTTTGATAGCTTAGGTAATTTATTACAAGCAAGCGACAGCGAAAGTGGCAGTATTAAAACTATCTGTCAGCTTGCTAACCGTGATGATGGCAGCAGCTATGATGCAAATACTGATCGCGAAATAACAGGTGCTAATACTACGCTCGTAAACCCTAAAGGAATTGCCTTAGCACAAAAAAGTGGCCTTATTTTTATTGCTGACTTTGGCGCGATGCAGGTAACGACTTTTGGCGCTACAGCCGCGGGTAACGCAACGCCATTAGGCACAACCATAACAGAAGCTGCACCGTGGGATGTTGATTATGATGAAACAAATGACCGTCTTTATGTAGCACTTACAAATGGTGATGTAGCCGTTTACGATAATTTTGTTGGTGGTGAATTTGCCGCTATGCCAAGTCGTACAATTACCCCTAGTAATAATGATGGTACGCAAATATCTGTAAATATTCATGGCATTGTTTATGACTCAAATACTAATAAACTTGTTTTATCTGATGTAGGCAGTGCCTCAGATGCAACCGATGGTTCGTTATTTGTAATCAATAATGCATCAACCGCAGACGGCTTAGTGAGCGTTGCACGCAGTATTGCCGGCCCAGCAACAATGCTTGGTAACCCGGTTGATATTAGCCTTGAAGGGAGTGACTTGCGTGTAGCCGAAAAATCAAATGATGCTGTTCTTGTATTTAGCAATATTTTTTCAGGTGAAAGCGGCGATATTACTCCTGACTTAATCACTTCAACTATTAAACCTGAGTCAATTACCAAACTGGGTATGCAAAATGAAATGGCTGATATTTCAGATAGTGATACCGCTAATATGACGCTACTTGGGGTTGCTGTTAGCAGTAATCCGGGTACTACAGGTGAAACAACGGGGAAAATTAGTCGATTAAGTTCACAACTTAGCACAGAGATTGGCAACTATAATGCGGATCAAACTATCGAGAGTGTAACTTTTGATAAAGCAGGTAATAGCTATACAACGTTCGACAACAGTACAACTTCTATTGGCGGTATTGCTATTTCAAATAAGGTGGCAATAAACAGAGATGGACAAACGTATAATACAAACCAAGACAGTATTATTACTGGAGCAAATACAGGCCTTATATCTCCTAAAGGTCTTGATGTAGCTTCTGATAGCGGTATGATTTTGGTTGCAGAAAATAACGCAGATACGCCAAGTATCTCAATATTTTCAACGTGTACCACAGGAGATGCAAGCCCATTAATGACCCTTACTTTTGCTAATGGTGCGCGTCCTTGGGATGTTGATTACGATGCAAACACTGACCGTGCTTTTGTCGCACTCACAAATGGCACCGTTGCTGTATTCGACGAAGTCAAAAGCAAGCTTATGGCCGGAAATGCAAATATTGCTGTTGAAGATAGGCTTATAACACCTGCTAATGCTGGAACCGCGGTAGAAGCGCCAAGCAATATACATGGCATCGATTACGACTCGCTTAGTGGCTCGTTAATTCTCTCTGATGTGGGTAGCGCCGCGGTTGCTGACGATGGAAAAGTATATGTATTAAATAACGTGGCAATGGCATCGGGGTTGGTAAACATCAGCACCACGATTAGCGGCCCAAATACCCTACTGGGTAACCCTGTTGATATTATGTATACCGGGACAGATTTATACGTAGCTGAAAAATCAAATAATGTAGTTATGCGTTTTAATAATATTTTAAGCATTACCGGAGGCGACATTAGCGCCGATGCAAGCACTGCATTTACGGCACCTGAGTCAGTTGCAATATTACCAGCTTGGCTTAATCAATAGCGTTAACCTCACCATACCTGACCAATCACTTTGGTCAGGTATTATCGCATCCACACTTTTATATCGGCCAAACCATTTCTCTGTAGCATACCCAGTTGCTGCTCTACATTAGAGTTTTGTTCAAACTCAAATGCATCTAGCTGCTCGTCGAAAGTAATATGCGCTACACCGTCTCCACCGCGTTTTTTAACTTGATGAAGCGAAATGTCAGCTAAATTAATAGAGGTTTCCCAACTAATTACTTGCCCACCAAGTAAGGGTAATGGGTAGAAAGACCAACCAATTGAGGCTGTTATATTTGTCATATTTCCGTTAGGTAATTGGAAAGAATACTCTGCAATCGCTTTACAAAGCTCTGAAGAGTAACTGTCTATTTTATTGCACTTAAAGTCACGTAAAAGTAATAAAAATTCATCACCACTCCAGCGCGCTACGTAGTCAGAGCCCTGCGTACGCGAGTTTAATAGCGCAGCCATTTGCTGCAAACAGCTGTCACCTGCAATTGGACCAAAGGCATCATTTATACGGCTAAAGTTATCTAAATTAATAATAACCAGTACAAGTGATTTCCCTTGAGCCTGTAATGACTGTGAATTACGTTGAAAATGCTCAATATCTTTGGGTAATTGATCAAACAAGAAACGACGGCTACGCAAACCTGTAAGCTCATCAGAGTGGCTTACAAGTTTAAGTTGTGAGTTAACTTGCCCAAGCTTATCATTCGCTTGTCGAAGCTCTAACGTACGCTCTGTAATTAAACCTTCAAGCACTTCTTGTTTTCTGCGCTCTTGCGCTTTAAGCACCCAAAATACTAAGTAAAGAAGTAAAATAAAGCCACTGGTGATCAGTAATCTAAAGTAAATCGTTTCATCAAACCGCTCTGGCACAATAAACTCATACTCTACGTATTGCGCCTTTGACCAATCTTCACCTTGGCGTTTTGCCTCTAACTGAAATAAAAATGCCCCAGCTGGTAAGTTGGTATAAATAGCCTCGCGGCGCGTGTTTGCATAACGCCAATCATTGTCCAAACCACTTAACTGATACCTAAACTCAATACTGTTTGGCGCATAATAGTCTATCGCCGTATAGGTTAGTGTTATGTCTCGCTCGTCAGTTTCTAAAGTCGGCTTTTTACCTAGCGCAGCCGTTGTTAAATTACGCTCAGGAGTTGTAATTGTTTCAATAGTTGGTTTTAACGACAGCACCCCAAATAGCTCTACATTTTTAGGTATCTCAACAACACCTTGTAGGCTCGGATACCACATCGAGCTGCCCATATTGACAACTGCATCATGGCCTAAACCACTACAACACTGGTTAGCTTTGCCGTCAAGCTGGCGATCGAATGACGAAATTACCTCTTCTACTTTTAAACTTTCTATGTTTGTTTTGAACTGCTCCGCTGGCATTCTGTAAACACCTTTCATGGTGCTAACCCACACGTTATTTAATTTTTCGTCGTACTCCAAGCTAAATATAGAGCCATACGGTAACCCATTTGCGGCATCAAGCTGTCGCCATTGGCCCTGCGTGCTTCGGTAAAATAATCCATCATTAAGCGAGCCTATTAAAATACCTACGCCATCAATATGCAAAACACTTGTAATATAAGCACTTTCAAGTGAAGTTTGATCCCCGACCTTTTCGATACCGCGATCAGTAAAGTAATAGGCACCTTTACTAGTACCTATGACACCAAAGTTTCCTTTGTCTAGTACATAAGTTATAAATTTGCTGCCTAAAAAGGCGTTATAAGCAAAAGGAGTTAAACCTGCAAAGTTGAGCCTGTAGAGCCCACGGCCGGTGCCAATCCAAAACCCGCCTTTACTAGAGCGACTTATAGCAAAAACGGGATTATCACGCAGTGCACGCCCAGGCACACTAAAGAGTTTATCGTCTTCGTATACGAACAACCCTCGCCCTGTGGCGATGTATACGCGCTCTCCATCAAACTGTAAATCGTGTACTGAGGCACGTCCATACTGACTACTTGGAATTAAGTTAATATAACTTTTATTCAAGTCAAAATAACCAACACCACTTTTATTAGCGACCCATAATTTACCATCTGGAGCTTGGCTCAGCGCCATAACCGCTTCAGTCATTTGTGAAACAGCAGCGTGCCTTTCTACTCGCCCTTCGTGAGCAAGCCACAACCCTTCACTGAAGCTTGCTAACCAAATATTATTTTTATCATCTCTAAAAATATCAGCAAACCAAATACTTTGATCTAGCTGGCTCGGCTCAACCCATTGCCATTGGCTGGATTTATCTCTGAATAACAAGCGCCCATAAGTGGAAATCCATAAACCACCATCGCTATCACTCATAAATTTATACACAGCAGAGTTATTCGCGTTGGGTAATGGAAAGGGCCTTAACTCGTCGTCTAAATCTAAAAAGTAAGCGCCTAGCTCTGAAGCTAAATATAAATTCCCATTTAAAAATGCAAGATCATGTACGATCGTTTGAGCTAAGCGCTCGGGTAACGATATTTTAGCAGTAAGCTCTAAACGCAGTTTGGCAAAATCGGAGGAGTTTTTAGTTAAGCGTAACAAGTGACGATCGTTTACAAGCCAAATACCTTCTGGCGAAAGCGCCATTTGACTCACTGAACCCACTATTTGAGTTATAACGGTTGCATTAGCCGTTGGTAAAATAGCTTTAGATTGACCGCGTAAGTTAACTTGACCACGACCAACGTAATATAACCCGTTTGCGGCTATCCAAGTGCCCCCTTTGGAGTCTTCTAGAATATCCCTTACAGGGCCTTTAATGTTAAATGCCTGCGCTGCAAAGGTCGCTGGATTAATAACCACTAAACCACTTCTAGTACCAACCCAAAGTAATCCATTCGAATCGATTAAAAGCTTATTAATGCCATTGCTTGGTAAAAAAGCGCTATTTTGGGTATTGTAGTTTGTGAACGTAGTGCCATCAAAACGGCTCAAACCAAACTGTGTGCCTAGCCAAATGTAGCCTTGCTGATCTTGCACTACGCTTTTTAATGATTGTGACGGTAACCCGTCTTTAATATTCCATTGTTTAACAACATAGTCAGTAATTGAAGCCCCACTTGGCATTGCGCACAACATCAGTACACACACCAGTAAAAATCGCATCATACGCTGCCACCTAGTTAAACTAATCAAATATAAACACTAAAAGGGTAGTAAACCTGCTTTTATTAATGCTTGCAAACAAATCAATGAAAAAATACCCGCTAACACGTCATCCGCCATAATACCAAAACCACCATGTACGCGTTTGTCTAACATACGAATCGGGCCTGGTTTTGCAATATCAAAAAAGCGAAAAAGTAAAAAGCCAACTAATAAAGTTTGCCAATTTAATGCTGCACCTATCATGGTGATATAGTAGCCAGCGACTTCATCCCACACAATAGCAGGATGGTCATGCACACCCAGATCATCAGCTGTTTTACCGCATGCCCAAATACCAAATACACTGATCACAACTGCAAATACTATTTGTAACCAGATTGGATAATGCATTGTTATAAATATAAATGGCAATGCCGCAAATGTGCCAAATGTACCCGGCGCTTTTGGTGCAAGGCCAGTACCAAACCCTAAACCAAAAAACTGGTGTGGGCGTTTTAAGTTAAATAATCGGTTCTTATTCAAACCTGCTCCTTTGTAAAATGCTCAAAGCCCTGTTGCTCAAAGTTAAACATTTCACCATTTTGTAAAAGCTCAATCTTACCGTTACCACTTTTTATCTGCCCAATACAGGTAATATCCACACCATATTGGCTTAGCTTTAAATCAAGCATACCTTTATTGTTATCGGGAACAGTAAAAATTAATTCATAGTCATCGCCGTAGCTAAGAATAAACGGTAATTGCTTATTAAAATCTAAGCTTGCTTTCATTGCCTCTGATGTAGGAATACTCTCAACATTAATCTCTGCATTTACTTGGGACATTTCAAGAATATGTGTTAAATCGGCAAGTAATCCATCTGATACGTCAATAGCTGACGTTGCAAGCCCACGGATGACCTGACCCGCAGCAACGCGCGGTGTTGGGTAGTCAAATCGATTGTTTAAGTATTCTAAATGCGTAGCATCTATATTAATACCTTGCTTCCGTGCTTCAATAGCAAGACCCGCGTCCCCTAAAGGACCCGTAACATAAATCCAATCACCTACTTTTGCACCACTTCTGCGTAGTGCCTTACCTTCCGGCACGGTACCTTTAGCGCAAATAGTAATGGTAAGTGGCCCTTGAGTGGTATCGCCACCAATAATTTGTACATTGAAGTATTCTGCAATTTCATGCATGCCTTCAGTAAATTCTGCAATCCACTGAGAATCTATTGTCGGTAACGTTAGTGCAACAGATACCCACGTAGGTTCAGCACCCATTGCAGCTAAATCACTTAAATTAACAGCAAGCGCTCTATGCCCCAATGCGCGAGGAGAAATATCTTCAAAAAAGTGCACGCCTTCAACCAAAGTATCGGTTGTGACTGCAAGTTGGCAGTTTTGTGGAACAGTGACAAGCGCGCAATCATCCCCTATACCTAGGTTAACATCACGACGAGAAATACCGCGACCTTTAAAGTAGCGGTTAATTAATTCAAATTCCTTCATACACAAAAAAGCCGACCTATGCCGGCTCTCCTTTTAACGGTTATATAAAGTAAATCTCTGAAAGCAAAGTCAGAGAAAAATACTATTACTTGCGTAAATGCTTTACAGCTTTATCAAGTACACCGTTTACAAATTTATGACTATCTTCTGCGCCAAATATTTTGGCAAGCTCAATACCTTCGTTGATAGCAACTTTGTAAGGTACATCTTCACGGAACTTAAGTTCGTAGCTGCTTAAACGTAAAATTGCTCGCTCAACCATATCTAAGTCATCAAATGGACGCGTTAAATGAGGTGATACTGATTCATCAAGTAGCTTATAATTTACAGCTACACCTGAGGCTAAATCTTTAAAGTATTCAACATCAATTTTAGTAACGTCGTTTTCGATCAACATTTGTTGCTCGATGTCGGCAATTGCATTACCGCTTAATTGCCAAGAATAAACGGCTTGAAGTGCTAAGATACGTGCTTTACGTCTTGCTGCTGGTTTCACAAAAATTCCTTAAACTTAAATTTTATCTAACACATTAACCATTTCAAGCGCACCCAAAGCAGCTTCGCCGCCTTTGTTACCCATTTTGGTACCTGCGCGCTCAATAGCTTGTTCAATGCTTTCAGTGGTTAATACGCCAAATGCAACCGGTATATCATACTCAAGTGATACTTGCGCAAGACCTTTGTTTGACTCGCCAGCAACTAGATCAAAGTGTGGTGTTCCACCTCTTATCACTACGCCTAAAGCGATGATTGCATCATACTCTTTTTTTGCTGCAACGCGTTTTGCCGCTAAAGGTAATTCAACTGCACCCGGTACATAAATCACAGTAATGTCGTCATCAGATACACCACCGGTACGTTTTAGCTCATCAACAGCACCTTCAAGTAGGCTGCTACCAATAAAGTCATTAAAACGAGAAATGACAATGGCAAATTTTTTGCCCGGTGCGTACTTATTACCTTCAATAATTTTCATTTGATAACCCTAAAAATAAGTTCAAGCGGTTGCGATTGCGCAAAAATTGCTGCGCATCATACCATAATAATAATAAAATAGCCTAGTTTAAGCGTTTGCCTATTGTGGCTCAATGTAATCAATAACTTCTAAATGAAAGCCCGAAAGTGCATGGTATTTTTTAGGGCGACTCATTAATCGCATTTGCTCAATTCCTAAATCTGCAAGAATTTGTGAGCCTACACCAACAGTACGAGAAGTACCTTGAAATTTACGCGGTGTAACATTTTCACCAGCGTCTGCAGCAGCAAATGCTTTAACTGTTGCTTCAAGCTCTTCAGTACTTTCTTGTTTACCTAAAATGACTAGCACACCGTCATTTTTAGCTATGTATGCCATTGCATCCGATAAGCCCCAGCTTCTGTCTGCGCTTCTATCCGAAAGTAAAATATCGTTAAATGTACTTTGTAAATGCACACGCACCAAGGTTGGTTCTTGCGCTTTAATTTCACCCTTGAGTAGTACGTAGTGTAACTGACCGTCAATCGTGTCTTTGTACGTGACTAAGTCAAATTCACCATGCTCCGTTGGCAGCTTACACTTAGCCACTTTTTCGATTGTGGTTTCGTTTAAATTGCGGTATTCAATTAAATCAGCAATTGTGCCAATTTTAATGTCGTGCTCTTTAGCAAAAACTTCTAAATCAGGACGGCGTGCCATGGTGCCATCAGCATTTAAAATTTCAACAATAACAGAAGACGCTTCAAGCCCTGCTAAGCGAGCTAAATCACAACCGGCTTCTGTATGCCCTGCACGTGTTAATACACCACCTGGCTGTGCCATAATCGGAAAAATATGACCCGGCTGCACAATATCGCTAGGAACAGCACCTTTAGCGATAGCTGCTTGTACCGTGCGTGCTCTATCTGCTGCTGATATACCTGTGGTTACGCCTTTTGATGCTTCTATCGACATAGTAAAGTTAGTTGAAAACGCAGCGCCATTATTTTTAACCATTAAAGGCAAGTCTAGTTGCTCACAACGCTCTTGTGTCATCGTTAAACAAATTAAACCACGGCCATGAGTAGCCATAAAGTTAATTGCTTCTGCGCTAATATGTTCCGCAGCAATGATTAGATCACCTTCATTTTCTCTGTCTTCATCGTCCATTAAAATAACCATTTTACCGGCTTTAATGTCATCTATAATTTCTTGTGCGCTGTGTAAATTCATAAATTCGCTCGTGTAAGTTATCAGTTTCGTTATTTAATAAAGCCCGCTTTTGCGAGTAAGCTCATTGATATATCTGCGCCGGTTGGCTGCTCTGCGCCTTTGATAAGACGCTCTAAATAACGTGCAATTTGATCGACTTCTAAATTAACTTGAGTGCCTACTTTAAAGTCGGCAATCGTTGTTTGACCGCTGGTGTGCGGCACAATTGTTAATTTAAATTTATTACCTTCAACAGCGTTAACTGTCAGGCTTATACCATCAATACATACCGACCCTTTGTACGGTATGTATTTCATTAAACTTTCATCGGTTGTCAGCCAATATTCAGTAGCTCTTGCATTAGCTGTAATCGCCGTTATTGTTGCAATACCATCAACATGGCCAGACACTAAATGCCCACCTAAACGCGAAACCGGTTGCATCGCTTTTTCAAGGTTAACTGTTTGCCCTATTGAATAATGTGCAAAACCAGTTAAATGAATTGTTTCGTTAGATAAATCAGCGCTAAAACCATCAACATGTTTATCAACTACCGTTAAACACACGCCATTTGTTGCAATACTGTCACCCAGCTTTACGTCACTCATATCAAGGTCGGCGCTTTGAATACGAATGGCTAAATCGCCTTGTTTTTTTTGTAATAAAGCAATTTTGCCTGTGGCTTCTATTATCCCAGTAAACATAGCGCTACTCTTCTTTGTTAAATGATTTTAATGCGTACGTTTTTAACGCGTTGATACGTAAATCGTCACCAATGCGAACACACTCATTAAAAGATAAATCGATAGTATCTTGCATACTCGTCAGTTCAGGGAAGTTTACTAAACTTTTAGCATCATAACCCATCAGTTTTGGTGCGATATAAAAAACATACTCGTCAATTAAATCAAGCTCGGTCATTTTCCCCGCAAGGGTTGCCCCAGCTTCCAGCCATATATTATTAAACTGATGCTTTGCTAGTGTTTGTAATACATCGGTTAAATCAACCTTACCCTGTTGCTCGCGCACCGCTATGTGCCTAACAAAATGCGGCCACTGCATTGAATTATCAACCTTGGTAGTAAATATAATTACCGGGTGCGCTATTTTAAATAGCGCAAGGTCAGGTGTTAATCTGTTTTGCGAGTCTATTATAACACGCACCGGCTGACGTAGCGGTAAGTTGGTTGGTAATGAATACGGTAACTCACTTGCTCGAACATTAAGTTTTGCATTATCAACAAGAACCGTATCGGCCCCCGTCAAAATGGCACAGCTTTGAGCGCGGTATAGCTGCACATCTTTTCGTGCAGCAGGGCCTGTGATCCACTTACTTTTTCCGTTTTTTAGCGCTGTTTTACCGTCTATACTGGCTGCTAATTTACAAGTTACGTAAGGAAGCCCTTGCTCCATACGCTTAAAAAAACCAAAGTTTAATGCGCGAGCCTCTTGTTCAAGCAACCCATGAGCAACTTCTATTCCGGCGTCACTCAGTATTTTAAGGCCTTTACCTGCCACTTGCGGGTTGGTATCAACCATGGCTGCAATCACCTTTTTAATACCAGCAGCCTTGAGTCCTTCAGCACAGGGGGGCGTGCGCCCGTAATGGCTACAAGGTTCAAGTGTTACATAGGCAGTTGCACCTTTTGCTTTTTCGCCGGCTACAGCAAGTGCATTTACCTCTGCATGTCCTTGCCCTGCTAACTGATGAAACCCTTCACCAATTATTTGATTATCTTTTACAAGTACACAGCCAACATTAGGATTAGGCGTTGTGGTAAATCGACCTTTTTTAGCAAGCTCAATAGCACGCGCCATATATAGCTTATCGTGCTCGGTAAATGCTGATTGGCTGCTCATGCTTATTCCCCTAAACGGGCAATTTCTTCGCCAAACTCTCGTATATCCTCAAACGAGCGATATACTGACGCAAATCTTACATAAGCGACTTTATCTAGTTTTTTAAGCGCTTCCATAATGCATTCACCCACTAAATGGCTCGAAATTTCTCGCTCACCCGTTGCGCGTAATTGCGACTTTATTATATTTACTACTTCATCAACTTGTTCTGTACTGACGGGGCGCTTCTCAAGCGCACGATTTAAACCATTTAGTAACTTATCTTCATTAAATGGTTCGCGACTGCCGTCTTGTTTTACAACACGCGGCATAACCAGCTCTGCCCCTTCAAACGTGGTGAAACGTTCATGGCAATCGTTACATTCACGACGGCGGCGAACTTGATGGCCACCGCCAACAAGGCGGGAATCTATAACTTTGGTGTCTTTTGCTGTACAAAATGGGCAATGCATAACTAAAGGTATCCGTTTTAAAAACAAAAAAGCCGCTAAAAAGCGGCTTTTATAATAGCATGATTGCTTATGTGATCTAAATTACCGTTTTACTTTATTAAGCGTAAACAGGTAGTTTTGCACAAATTGCTTTCACTTTTTCTTTGACTTGCGCTTGAACAGACTCATCAGCAATGTTGTCTAGTACATCACAAATCCAGCCAGCAAGCTCTTTAGATTCAGCCTCTTTGAAACCACGGCGCGTGATTGCAGGAGAACCAATGCGTAAGCCAGACGTTACAAACGGAGAACGCGGATCATTAGGAACTGAGTTTTTGTTAACCGTAATGTTCGCATTACCTAATGCTGCATCAGCATCTTTACCCGTAATATCTTTATCGATTAAATCAAGTAAGAACAAGTGATTGTCTGTTTTACCAGAAACAACTTTGTAGCCACGCTCTTGTAATACGCTAACCATTGCTTGCGCATTTTTAACAACTTGTGTTTGGTATTCTTTAAACTCTGGTTGTAAAGCTTCTTTGAATGCCACTGCTTTTGCAGCAATAACGTGACATAAAGGACCACCTTGGCCACCAGGGAATACAGCACTGTTAAGCTTTTTGTAAATTGCTTCGTCGCCACATGCAGAAATAATTAAACCGCCACGAGGGCCCGCTAATGTTTTATGCGTTGTTGTAGTAACAACATGTGCAAATGGTACTGGGCTTGGGTAAACACCCGCAGCAATTAAACCTGCAACATGCGCCATATCAACAAACAAGTAAGCATCTACTTTGTCTGCAATTTCGCGAAACTTAGCCCAATCAACAATACCTGAATAAGCAGAAAAACCTGCGATAATCATTTTTGGCTTGTGCTCTAGTGCTAACGCTTCAACTTGTGCGTAATCAATTTCGCCAGTCTCTTCGTTTAGGCCATACTGAATTGCGTTATATGTTTTACCTGAAAAGTTTACGTGTGAACCATGAGTTAAATGGCCACCGTGTGCTAGGCTCATGCCAAGTACGGTATCAAGCGGGCTTAATAAGGCTTGGAAAACAGCGGCATTGGCTTGCGAACCTGCATGCGGCTGAACGTTTGCGTAGTCAGTACCAAACAATTCGTTTGCACGGTCAATAGCTAATTGCTCAACCACGTCTACGTGCTCACAGCCACCGTAGTAACGCTTGCCAGGATAACCTTCCGCATATTTGTTAGTAAGTTGAGAACCCTGTGCTTCAAGTACGCGTGGGCTACAGTAGTTTTCAGATGCAATTAACTCAATGTGCTCTTCTTGACGTGATGTTTCTTTACTCATCGCGTCAAATAACTCTGGATCAAAGTCCGAAATATTCATGCTACGTTCTAACATTGGGGGCTCCTGGGCAACGTGTATGGTATTTTTTAGAGGCTATATTGTACGCTTAAAACCGCACTTTGCCTACGTTCTTAAGTTGAGGATATTTAATCAGGGATTGAAACTATTTCACACCCTTTTTAAGATGATATTTTTAAATAACTTACATAATTATTTTAAATGTTTTTTATTTATTACATTTAATTAGTTAATTAACAAAGCTATTTCACGGTTTAAAATGTGCAAAAAAAGCGGCCATAGCCGCTTTCGTGTTTACTTAATATTTAAGCTAACTTAGCCAGTATTTCTGTACGCAAAGCGTCGTAATCAGCGTTTATGTCGCTTGCAAGACATGGTTTAGCCAATGCATCGCTCAATGGCTTTGGCATATCAAGTTCAATATTTAGTATACCTTCTACACTTTCTTTAAATTTAGCTGGATGTGCAGTTGCTAAAAAGATCCCCGCAGCACCCGGTGCTCGGTTATTAACTAAACCTTGGTAGGCAATTGCTGTATGTGGCTCTGCAACATACCCTGTTTGATGAATATTTTTCATCACCGTTTGGGTGTTTTCTTCGTCAACACTAATTGAGTAAAAGTGGTCGTAACTAAACCAGTTGTTGTCCAACATAGTTTGCACACGTGGCCAGTTATTCGGCTTACTCACGTCCATCGCATTTGAAAGCGATTCAAGCGTTGCATTAGGCAACCAATTTTTATCAAGTATAAAACGAGGAACTGTGTCGTTTTGGTTTGTTGTTGCACTTAACTTTTCAACTGGCAACCCTATTACAGCGCCAATCATTGCGGCGCATACATTACCAAAGTTACCGCTTGGTACAGAAATATGTGCTGTTGCACGCTTTTCTTTTGGCAGTTGTGCAATCGCTTCAAAGTAATAACATACCTGAGCGACTAAGCGGCTTATGTTTATCGAATTTGCTGAATTTAAGCCAAGTGTAGATTTAACTTCTTCATCTAAAAACGACTTTTTTACAAGTTCTTGGCAATCGTCAAAACTGCCATCAACCGCGTAACAATGAATATTGCCACCTAATGTAGTAAATAGCTTTTGCTGAGCAAGTGAAATTTTTCCTTTAGGATAAAGAATAACCACATCAATGTTTGGTTTATTGTAAAATGCATGCGCAACCGCTGCACCTGTATCACCTGATGTTGCTGTTAAAATAGTTACTTTTTCACCTTGGTTAAACTGCGCTAAGCATTCAGCCATAAAGCGCCCACCAAAATCTTTAAAGGCAAGCGTAGGACCATGAAATAGCTCCAAACAATAGGTATTTTCTTCTACCTCGACTAACTTAACTGGAAAATTAAACGCATTTTTAACCATGTCGGCAACAGTGCTACTTGGCAACTCATCACCAATTAAATGTGATAAAATTTTGCTACTGCGCGTAACAAAATCCATATCAAGTAATGCGTCAACATCAGCCATAGGCGCTAACGACTCAGGAAAAAACACACCTTGGTTACGCCCAAGTCCTGTTTTTACTGCTTCAACAAACGACACTTTTTGTGAGTTATCTTTTAAATTATGTAATTGCATGACTTCTAATCCTATAAAACATTTAATTGACGCGTGCCGTCGTTATCTAACTTACAAATATGGCAAAAACCTTGCTCATTTATATAATTATCTTTTAACCATTTAGCGCATTGCTCGGCCGCTTCAAGTGTTTTACATACAGTAAATAAGGTAGGCCCTGCGCCTGAAATACTAACTACCTCAGCTCCAAGTGCGGGTAAACTTGCTTTCGCCTCGCTAAAACCAGTAATAAGCGGTGCACGGTAAGGTTCTGCTATTTCGTCTTTCATTATACTTAATGCATCGTCAAAACGTGCTGTTAATAACAAGCTACTAAAAGATGATAAACGCTGCGCAAACTCAACGCTTGCATGCATGCTAAGATCTTTTGGCAAAACAGAACGCGCTTTTGCCGTATTAAGTGAAAAGCCTGGAAACGCCGCAACGTAATACCAGTTTTCATCAACAGGTAGTTCTATAGATTTATTAGGAATTAAATCGCCAGTTAGCTGCAAACCGCCCAAATAACAGGGCGTAATGTTATCGTAATGGCGTCCGCCACTTACAACTGCTTCAAAATCTGCCATCAACTCAATTAGCTGTACTTGACTTAGCTGTGTTTTTGCAAACTTATCAAGCGCTGCAAATGTAGCAACCACCGAACAAGCGCTCGATCCTAACCCAGAACCAATTGGCAGGTTTTTTTTAAGCTCTAGCTTTACCGTTGGCATATCTGGTGCGACATGAGCTCTAAAGTGCACTAAACACTGATATGCTAAGTTTTCTTTCGCATCGCTTGGTAATTTATGAGCATATTCGCCTGAACAAACAAACTCATCACTAGGGGCTGCGCTAACAAGTGCTACATCCCCCAATAAACTACCATCAATTGGCGCAAGAGCAGCACCTAGCGCATCAAATCCAACTGCAAAATTACCAATAGATGCAGGCGCATATACTTCAATCATTTTCGACTCCTAGCGCGATAATGTTTTTAAAACGTCTGCAAATACACCTGCAGCAGTTACTTCAGAGCCAGCGCCGTAACCACGAATTACAAAAGGACGTGGTTGGTAGTATTGACTTAAAATTGCAAGCGCATTTTCACCATCGCGAATAACATTAAGCGCATGTGATGAATCAACAGCCTCAATACCTACTTTACAGTGGCCTTCTTTAATTGTGCCAACGTAACGAAGAACTTTCCCTTCACTTGCCGCTTGCTCAATACGTGCGTTAAAGTCAGCGTCTAAGCTAGGTAATTTTGCCATAAACTCATCAATACTGTCTCCTTCGGCAAACCCTTGTGGTAATACCGACTCTACTTCAATGTCGGTTAGCTCTAATTTCATACCGGCTTCACGTGCAATAATTAACAACTTACGCGCAACATCAGTTCCCGATAAATCATCACGAGGGTCTGGCTCTGTAAAACCACTTTCTTTTGCTTTAATGGTTGCCTCTGACAGTGATAAACCATCTTGCAAAGCACCGAACATGTATGACAATGAGCCCGATAAAATACCGCTAAATTCTAATAATTCATCTCCTGCACCAAATAAAGACTGCAAATTATCGATAACAGGAAGGCCTGCACCTACGTTTGTTTCGTATAAAAACTTGCGGTTATTTTTTTGTGTAGCAGCAATTAAATCTTGATAATACGTATATGAGCTGGTTGTTGCTTTTTTATTGGCTGCAACAACATGAAAACCCGCATTTAAAAAGTCAACATATTGCGCTGCAAGTGCATCAGACGATGTACAATCCACCAGCACAGGATTGACTAAATGGTTTTGCTTAACAAATTGCTCAACGAGTTTTAGGTCAAATGACTGCTCTGATACTGCTAATTTTTGCTGCCAATCACTAAAGGCGATACCCTCGCTATCAAGATGTAACTGACGAGAGTTAGCAACGCCGTACAAATTAAGTTTAATGTTACGCTTTTCAAGCCATGCTTGTTGGCGCTCTAATTGAGATATCAGTTCTTGCCCTACTAAGCCACACCCTAGTAAAAACACATCAATTGAAGGCACATGCGTGAAAAAGTTCTCATGGCATATTTTCACTGCGTCGTTACATAACTCACCGTCAATCACAGCTGAAATAGCACTTTCAGTAGAATCTTGTGCAATTGCCACAATATTTACTTGTGCTTGAGAAAGGGATGCAAAAAACTTAGCGGCTAAACCACGGTGTGCGCGCATGTTATCACCCACAAGCGTTACTATGGCTAAATTACGCTGTACTTGAACAGGCTCAATTAAACCTGCTTGAGATTCAAGCTCAAACGCTGTTTGTAAAGCAGTTAAAGCAAGGGCTAAGTCGCTCTCATGTACACAAAAGCTAATGCTAAATTCACACGACGATTGCGTGATCAACACTATAGATACGTTATCGTGGGCAAGCGCATTAAAAACTTTAGAGGCCATGCCTACTTTGCCTTTCATTCCTGGACCCGAGACAGTCAGCATAGCTAAATCTTGCAGGCTTGAAATTGCTTTTACAGGCTCGTCTGATGAAAAGTCATTTCCGATTAGCGACCCTTGGGCATCAGGGTTATGCGTATTTTTTATTTCACACGGCACACCCGCTTTGGCACAAGGCAAAATAGTTTTTGGGTGAAGTACTTTAGCGCCAAAGTAAGAAAGCTCCATTGCCTCTTTGTATGACAAAAAGTCAACTTTAGTGGCTTTTTTGATATAACGAGGATCTGCGCTGTAAACACCATCAACATCAGTCCAAATTTGGCAAACATCTGCCTCTAAACACGCCGCTGCAATAGCCGCTGAGTAATCAGATCCATTGCGCCCCAGTGTTGTAAGCTCGCCTTTATCGTTGCTTGCTGTAAAACCGGGCATAATATAAATCGTGGCTGGCTTTTCTTTCAATGCCGCTTGAAAACGCGTTTTACTTGCAACTAAATCAACTTCAGCATCAATAAAACCACCTGTTGATGCAACGCAACTTATCGCCTCTAAATAAACCGCCTTATGTGAGTTTAATAAGCGCTGCATAAGCGACACACTCACTCGTTCGCCAAAGCTTATAACAAACGCACGCACTTGATCGGGGCAGCACTTAATTAAAGATACACCATCAAGCTTATTTTTTAGTTCTTCAAAATTTGGCCAGTGGTCAATTGGGCCATACCCTTTTTCTACGGCTGCTTTTAGCTCGTTACAACGACTCGTTAAAGCCTCCCATAAAGAGCTAAAGTCTTGGCCTTGTTCTGCCGAACTCGCTAGAGCAACTAGTGAGTCGGTCATTCCACCGGGCGCCGATAATACCAAAAGCATTTCATCTTTTAATTGTGCTTTAACTAATTGAGCTACCTGCTCAAGGCAGGCAAAGTCGGCAAGTGATGATCCACCAAATTTTAAAACGCGCATTGTTTATGTTCCTCATCCCATAAGACGAAAAAAGGCCTGTGCTCTAAGTGAACACAGGCCTTTAAATTTGTTGCACCGACCTATGCCACTATCCAGAAAGAATGGTGGTTGTAATAATAATGGTCAGTACGCGATTAATTGTTTTCATGGGGTAAGACTGCCTTAACAAAGGCTATGCTGTCAAGTGCAAATTAAAAGATAAAACAGCCTTTTTCGATATAAAAAAACCTAATGAATGCCAAATTTATGCAAAATATTGTCCATTCTTGTTTTATCTATTGGTTTATTAATAAAATCGATAGCACCTAACTGGGCTACACGTAATTTCATTTTCTCTTGTATATCAGCAGAAATCACAAGTACAAAACACTCAATCTTGTTTGTTTTTATGTATTCAAGAACGCCAACGCCGTCAATCTCAGGCATAGTTAAATCCAAACATAGCAAATCAAAACGGTTAGTTTTTAGTAATTCAATAGCTTGTGCGCCATTTGTAGCTTGCTGAATATCTGCATCTATACACTGTTGCAAACATCTGATTACTTGTTTTCGTGCAACTGTTGAGTCATCACACACTAAAATAGAAAAATTCATATTATAAAACTACTAAATAAGCATAATTAATGTCGTTAAGGGCGGCTGTCGTTGGTAAGCTCATATCTCGGGTAATAGTACCTATTTTTATAACATAATACCTGGGCTTTTTGTCCACATTTTGTAACAATCTATTATTGAATAAACTTAACAAGCCAAAAGGGATAGTTTATTATTACTTAAAAGTATAAAAAACAAACAAAAACCAGTTAATCAATAATATACAAACACTCTTAAGCAGTTAGTATGTGGCAAATAAAAGCAAAAATCAGCCCTTATTTATCATAAAATAAATCATTTATTATTTGTTTTTAAGCATTTATTGACTAAATTTTAAATAGTAGTGTAAATACTTAATTATATCTCAAGGAATTGTTGACCTCTCATGCTACAGAAAAGCCTTTCTAAAAGATTACTGACCAGTGTGTTATCGGTCTATTTTTTGCTTACCTTTGTAGTGACATGCGGGCAGGTGCTTGCTGAGTATTTAAACACTAAAGATTACATAAAAGATGAATTAGCAACCTTACAAAAAACCTTCAGCCGTAGCTTAACACGAGCTATTTGGGAGCTTAATACAAAACAAACAATCACCACCGCAGAAGGGCTACTCGCTATCCCCATGATAGAAGGGATCATAGTGCGTGATGACAGTGGTGAAGTTATTTCGCAGCTTGGTCGCTCTTTAGATATTCATAAACTCTATAGCCAGCAACTTGTCCAAGAAGAAGCCATGCTAGAAGACTCTAAATCAGGCTTGTTTGGGTATACATTCCCACTTATATTCGAATTTTCAGGACGAGCCACACAAGTCGGTGATGTTACGTTATTTTCAAGTCGAGAAGTTGTATTAAGCAGAATAATGGTATCAATCTACTTTTTGATTGGTAATGCCATGATTAAGACTACATTTTTAATTATCTTATTTTTAATGGCCTTTAGAAAGCTACTTACCGACCCGCTTTATCAGCTCACCGAACAAATTGAAAACCTGCAACTCGATGAGCTAGAGGGACAGCACATCGAAATTGAGACCGAAGAACACAATGAGCTTAAGGTAATGGAACACTCTTTTAATAACTTAATCGATAAGGTGGTTCAGTACAGAAAAGAGCTTGAACGAACTCAAAATAAATTAATTGTTAGCAACGAGAAGTTAGACCAACATAACATACAATTAGAGCAGGATGTTGCTCGTAAAACGTCTAACTTAAGTCAAGCAATGATGGAATTACAACAGCAAAAATATGAATTAGAAAAACAAAAAATAGTATTAACAGATGAGGTAGACCTTCGCCGCAGTACCGAAAAAGAACTGATCACCAAACAAGCGGAATCTCAACGCTATATTGATGAATTAAAACTGGCTCAAGAGCGACTCGTTGGTACAGAAAAAATGGCGGCACTAGGCGGCCTCGTTGCAGGTATTACACACGACATAAACACGCCTATAGGCATCGGCGTTACTGCAGTATCATTTTTAGAGGAGCGTTTAAATAAGTTAGAAAGTGCCTATGCTGAAAAAACACTTTCCCCTAAGGCGTTGGAAGAGTTTATTAACGAAGCGAAGCAAAGCACAAGCTTGCTTACAACAAACTTAGATAGAGCCTCTGACCTTATTGCAAGTTTTAAGCAAATTGCTGTAGACCAAGCCAGTGAGGCTGTGCGTACCATAAACTTTAAAGATTATGTAAATGAAGTAATACGATCGCTTCACCCTAAATTGAAAAAAACATCGCACACTATTAATCTACAGTGCCCTGATGACCTAGTATTAAATTTGCCAGCCGGCGCCATAAGCCAAATATTTACTAATCTCATTGTTAACTCACTCATTCATGGTTTTGAAGGTAAAGACAATGGTGTTATGGACATTAACATCACAAGTGACGAAACCAACCTAACCATTAACTACAAAGACAACGGCAACGGAGTCACCGCTGAGCAGCTTGAAAAATTATTCAATCCGTTTTTCACCACCAAACGCGATGAAGGTGGTAGTGGTTTGGGCACTCACATAATGTTTAATTTAGTTAAACAGACACTAAGCGGCTCAATTGAAGCGACAAGCGAGCCAGGCCAAGGATTGCACTATTTTATACAATTTCCTAAAAATATGGCTAAGCCTCTGTCTATATTCAATCAAAGCTAATTCAAATAGTCGTTAATCAGTCATTTCGAGGAGCGACTTTTATTGCTATGATTGAGCAAATTTTTCAGATGGATTATCTCCCCTATGTGGTTTAGTAACCTTATTTGTTACCGCTTTAAACAAGATGTTTCGTACACACAAGAAGACTTTGATAAAGCATTAGAACAAGATTTATTTCGTCCTTGCACAGGTCAAGAGCTCTCTACATTTGGCTGGACGAAAGCATTTGGAAAGCATAGCGAAGCACTTTCTCACTTCTCTCAAAAAAGTATTTTAGTGTGTGCTAAACGCGAAGAAAAAGTATTACCGGCATCAGTCATCAACGAATTAGTTGCCGAAAAAGTTGACCAAATCGAAGCTGAAGAAAACCGACCCGTTAAAAAGAAAGAAAAAGACGAACTTAAAGAAAATATTCTTCACACCCTACTTCCGCAAGCATTTAAAAAGTCGAGCTTACAATTTGCATTTATTGACCAAGAAAACGGTTGGGTTGTGGTTAATAGTGCAAGCTTTAATAAAGCTGAAGAGCTGTTAGCACTGTTACGTAAATCGTTAGGTACGCTTCCAGTTGTGCCTGCATTTGCAAATTATGACCTTGATGTCTTTTTAACTGATTGGCTAACTAACTTCAGTACACCTGAAGGCTTTGCAATTGGTTCTGACGCTGAGCTTGAAGAAGCTGATGACAGTGGCGCGCAAGTTAAATTAAAAGGCCATGACTTGTCATGTGATGAAGTTAAATCACATCTTGAAAGTGGTAAACGCGTTACCAAGCTTGCCCTCGATTGGCAAGAACGTGTTAAATTCATGCTTCAAAATGATGGTTCAATTAAACGTCTAAGTTATTCAGATACACTGAAAGAAGAAAACGCTGACATACCTAAAGAAGATATGGCAGTAAAACTTGATGCTGACTTCATTTTAGCATCAGAAGAAATTAAACAATTGTTAGAAGAGCTAACCCAAGGTTTAGGCGATGCAGATGATTTAGCCAATCCATAACCGAAAGTTTAATGGCAATAAAAAAGCACGATTAAATCGTGCTTTTTTATTGCGCTAAATTTAAGACTTAATTAGCTAAACATGTCTTTTACATCTACAAGCATCTCGTTGTATTCATCGCTTGAGAACAACTGCATAGATGAAATAACACCTTTATCTATATACGTTTGTAAAGCAGCTGATTTATCAGATACCTGTAAAGTCCCCTCTAAAATAGCCCCAATTCGAATAAAATCTACATAACTTATTTGTTCTGGTTTATAGCTTGGATCTGCCCAGCTTAAAGCTACATCTGAGAACTCTGCGGGAAATTCCCACGCATCCATGATTGATGACCCAATTTTACCACTTAGCTTTTGAATGGCATGTGCTAAAAAGCTAGGATTTGCAAACACTTCAGGGTGACGCTCAGCCTCAGTTAAAATAGGCAGCACACCAATATTATAAACTAAGGCAGCTAAGGTAATTGAGTCGCGGTTTAACGAGGTACGTTTATTATTTTGTAAATAAAACTCCATTAACGTAATGGAATGACTCGCCACCGTTAATGTTTTTTGCCACGCCTTACCCATATAGCCTTTAATAAGGTCGTTGTTAGAAACAAATAGTTGTTCCATTGCCATCGCTGTCGCTATATTTTTAATTTGACGCAATCCAATACGGGTGACTGCTTGATGTAAGGTAGATACCTTAACCGCACGTCCCATGATTGCACTATTAGCCACTTTGATCATACGAGCAGATAACGAAGGGTCTTGTGAAATAACTTCCGACATTTGCATCAAATTAACTTCAGGATCGTCTGCAGCTTGGCGAACTTTAATCGCAACCTCAGGGAGTGTAGGTAATACAAGCGTATCGTTATTTATTCTATCAACTAATATTGTTAATAATGCATTCTCTGTAGACATAAAGCAGTCATCCTTTTTAGTTGTAATATTACTACACGCTACAACAGTTAATTTTTATAATAATGAACTTACAATCAGTATTGCCTAACTTACCGTTAAAGTTAAGAAAATTTTATAACTTTATTTCTGTCTCTCATTTTCAACGACACTATTGCCCATACACCGCCTAATACTTGCTATTTACTGTTTAGGTTTGCTTTAATGCTGGCACAATATAGTAGCGTGCCGTCAACGAGCCTCCCAACAAGCATCTACTTATCATTAAATTAACTTTTAAATAGGCAAAATAATGATCTTAAATAAAATTAGCCAAGCCATTTTACTCTCTGGTGTTGTTTTTCTGAGTGCGTGTTCAGATAAACCTTCGTCACCTGCCGAGACCACATCGCAAACACCCGTAAAAGTAATGGGGCCTGAGCTTATTAATGTTGATGAACAACGCTTAAATATATACACCGACTTTAGCTTACAAAGCGATTTATCACACTTGAGTGACAATCAAAAAGCAATGATTGCCATCCTTATAGATGCGTCAAAAATAATGGATGCCTTATTTTGGAAACAAGCATTTGGTGAAGATAAAGAGACATTTTTAGCAAAGCTAACCGATCAACAAATTCGCAAATTTGCTGACATAAACTACGGCCCGTGGGATCGTTTAAATGGCGATGAAACGTTTCTTTCAGGCTATAAAGAAAAGCCACTAGGTGCGCAGTTTTACCCAGCGGATATAACTAAAGAAGAGCTTAACAACGCAGACGTTGAAGACAAAACAGGCTTATACTCAATTATCAAACGCGACGAACAAGGCAAGCTTTACAGCGTGCCTTACTCAAAAGAGTACGCAACAGAACTTGCAAAGGCAGCCGATCTTCTTCGCCAAGCCAGCAAACTTGCCGACAATAAAGAGTTTGCAAATTACTTAAATCTTCGTGCGGACGCGCTGCAAAAAGATGACTTTCAGGTTTCTGATTTTGCGTGGATGGACATGAAAAACAACCCCATTGATGTTGTTATTGGACCAATTGAAACTTACGAAGATCAACTATTTGGCTACCGTACTGCCTATGAATCTTATGTATTAATCAAAGATTTAAAGTGGAGCGAACGTCTTGCCAAGTTTGCAGCCTTTTTGCCTGAACTTCAAAAAGGTTTACCTGTTGATGACAAATACAAACACGAAGTACCTGGTTCAGATGCTGACTTAAATGCCTACGACGTTGTTTATTATGCAGGTCATTCAAATGCAGGCAGCAAAACCATTGCAATCAACTTACCTAACGATGAACTGGTACAGTTAGAAAAAGGCACGCGCCGCCTACAACTTAAAAATGCTATGCGCGCTAAATTTGATAAAATTTTAGTGCCTATTTCAGAGCAGTTAATCGTGCCTGAACAACGAAAGCACATTACCTTTGATGCTTTTTTTGCAAACACCATGTTCCATGAAGTAGCGCATGGTTTAGGTATTAAAAATACCATTACGGGTAAAGGAACGGTTCGCCAATCATTACAAGAGCACGCAAGCGCACTTGAAGAAGGTAAAGCCGACATTTTAGGTTTATACATGGTTGAGCAATTATTAAATAAAGGCGAAATCAGCGAAGGAACCATTGAAGATTACTACATTACTTTTATGGCCGGTATTTTCCGCTCAGTGCGCTTTGGCGCGTCAAGTGCACACGGTAAAGCAAATATGATTCGCTTTAACTTTTTTGCACAAGAAGGCGCATTTTCTAAAAATGAAGAAGGCTTTTACCGCGTTAATATGGAAAAAATGAGTATTGCTATGGCGAAGCTTTCTCGTCTAATTTTAACTTTGCAAGGTGACGGCGATTACCAAAAAGTCGACCAGCTGATTGCAACCCACGGTGATATTAAAGGGTCTCTCACCAAAGATTTAGAAAAACTAAGCCAAGCAAACATCCCTGTAGATGTGACCTTTAAACAAGGTAAAGACGTACTTGGTCTTAACTAAAACTAAAAGGCGTTACAGTTAACCTTGTAACGCCTTTATTTTTATTTGCTTATAACATCACGCACTTTAGATTCAAGGCTTTTCATCCCCCAACGTCTTCCTTTATCGAGTGCTTCGTCAACGCTTAATCCGTCTTCATGGGCTGATATAGCGATTAAAGCACCGACCCGATTACTACTTGCACAATGAACCAAAACTGGCTCACCGTTTAGCTTTTTAAGTAAACTGGCTAAGTTGCGGGCATTTTCTACTGTAATATCTTGCGCGCCAGAAATAGGTAATGCGTGATAATCCATACCAAGCGCCTGAACAAACTCGCCTTCATCCCAATCTTGTTCATTTGCTCCACGTAAATTTATAACGTGCTTCACATCTGCTTTAGACAATTGCTTTAATTGCTCTTTACTAGGCTGCGCAGCCGAATACACAAGGTTGCTATGAGCAGCAAAGTTCTTAATATCTGCCTTTTTTACAACCTCAGTATTATTTAGCGGCTCAGTAGCTGTAACATAACCGCCCGATAGCGCAATAATAAATAAGCTAGTACTCAGGGTTTTAAGTAATTTCATATTATTCCTCACTTGTGTAAATGTTTTCGCTTTTAAAAACGTGCTTTTATTTTTTCTATTTGTTCTTCAGTGTAAGGGACTGCCGCAAACTTACCCCATATTGGCGCAGGCCACGCTTTATCAGTTTTAAATCGTGCAATATGATGAATGTGTAATTGCGGCACCATATTCCCTAAAGCCGCGACGTTTAATTTATCTGGGTTAAAAACCTCAATAAGTAACTTACTTAGTTTTGCAGACTCTTTTAAATACACTACTTGATCGTCTTCAGATAAGTCGATGATTTCTTTTAAACCAGCTTGCCTTGGCACTAATACAAACCATGGGTACAGGCTATCGTTTAATAAAAGCACCTTGCACAGAGGCCAATCGGCTAACTCTATACAATCTCGTTTAAGTTCAACGGCCAGTTCAAAGTCGCTATCTGTCATTGTGTTTTTCCTTGTTAATCTTTAATAATTGCTACTTTATAGCATTTAGTTGCAGTTGCACACGCTTGGCTTTACCATTCAAAATAATATTTATACTGAGCTAAGGTAACCTTGTGCTAAAAAAAATAAAACACCTCTCACTCGCTGTACCACTGATTGTGGGCGCTATCAGTGTTCAAGCAAAACCTTTATCGCTAGAACGCATTTTTGATGACCCAAGCCTTTCAGGTAAATCTCCCGTTCAACTTAAATTCTCACCTGATGGAAGCCGTGTAACTTACCTACAGGGTAAAACTGACGACTACAACCGCTACGATTTGTGGGAATACAACTTAGAAGATAACACTAATCGTGTATTGGTCGATTCAGCCGAATTATTTTCTGGCCCTGAAAACCTATCAGACGAAGAAAAAGCACGCCGCGAACGCCAACGTATTTTTGGCAAAGGTATTCTAGAATACACATGGTCAACCGATGGCAAAGCACTTTTATTTCCGCTTAATGGCGATCTGTACTACTACGACTTAGCCTCAGCTAAAAGTAAAAAGCTAACTAACACAGATGCATTTGAAACCGATGCACGCTTTTCGCCAAAAGGAAACTATGTATCGTTTATACGCGAACAAAACCTATACGCGTTAGCTCTTAATTCAGGTGAAGAAATTCAATTAAGCCAAGACGGTGGCGGCGTTATTAAAAATGGTATGGCCGAATTTGTAGCGCAAGAAGAAATGAGCCGCATGACTGGCTACTGGTGGTCGGGCGATGAAACTAAAATTGCTTATACACGTGTTGATGAGTCACCTGTTAAAGAAGCTATTCGCAACGAAATATACGCTGACGAAGTAAAGCTATTTAATCAACGTTATCCATTTACCGGTACCGACAACGTTAAAATTCAACTCGGTGTGGTTAAATTAAACAATCAACATGTTGATTGGATTGATTTAGGTAAAGACGAAGATATTTACATTGCACGCGCTAAATGGTTAAAAGACAGCAAAACACTTTCTTACCAGTGGCAAAACCGTTCGCAACAAACACTCGAACTTCGCTTTTATGACTCTGAGTCTAAACAGCAAAAAGTAGCCCTAACCGAAAACAGCGATACATGGATCAACCTACATTTTGACCTCGTTTTTTTAAAAGACAAAAAACACTTTGTGTGGGCTTCTGAGCGTGATGGGTTTAAACACCTTTATCTTTACCGCACAAATGGACAATTAGTTCGTCAAATTACATCGGGTGACTGGGCTGTTGATAGCCTAAAAGGCATTGATGAGAAAAAAGGCATTGTGTACTTTGCTGGCAGAAAAGACACACCACTTGAAAGCCACTTATACAGCGCACCTTTATTTAAAAAAGGTGACTCTAAACGAATTACTGAAGAAGGCCAGTACCACAACGTAGTGCTAGCAAAAGATAATAAAACCTTTATTGACACAAGTTCTTCTGTTAATAAGCCTAAGTCGGCAGCACTGCGTAAAGTTAACGGCGAATTTATTACTTGGCTTGAAGAAAACAAGCTAGATAACAGCCACCCACTTACACCTTATTTGAGCAATTTAGCAACACCTGAGTACGGCACGTTAAAAGCCGACGATGGACAAATAATGCATTACCGCTTATTCAAACCAACTAATATGAGTGCAGGTAAAAAGCACCCAGTCATTGTTAACGTATACGGCGGCCCGCATGCTCAACGCGTTACAAACAGCTGGCGCAGCAAAAATTTATACTTTCAATATATGGCGCAGCAAGGTTATGTAATTTTTCAACTTGATAACCGTGGTTCGTACAACCGTGGTAAAAAGTTTGAAGACGCTATATACAAAAACCTAGGTAACGTTGAAGTAAGCGACCAAATTAAAGGCGTGGAATTTTTACGTACACTTGACTACGTAGATGCTAAACGCATTGGTATTTACGGCCATAGCTACGGTGGCTATATGGCGCTTATGACCATGTTTAAAGCTGGTGACTACTTTACTGCCGGTGTATCAGGAGCTCCGGTAACTGATTGGGCATTATACGACACTCATTACACAGAGCGTTATTTAGGTCACCCTGATACAAATGCAAAAGGTTATGAAGCTAGCGCAGTATTTCCATATACCGATGGTCTTAAGGGACCACTAATGATTTATCACGGTATGGCAGACGACAATGTATTGTTTACTCATGCAACAAAACTATTTAAACAATTACAAGACAGTGAAAAACAGTTTGAAATGATGACCTACCCAGGTTCAAAACATAGCTTGCGCGGTAAGCAAGTTCAAACTCATTTACACCAAACTATTACAAATTTCTTTAACCGTCATTTTGATGTTAAATAACAAACAGTAACTAACTTATTAAGGCTGATTTTATAATCAGCCTTTTTTATTTAAAAAGAGTCTTAAACTCAGCCTTAGTTAAATGCCTCAAATACAGCTTTAAATTTAACCTCGAAATATAAACTAGCCCTAGATTAAACGCATATTTTTACTAAACTTATTTGATGCACTTTTTTGTGCAAATAAATAAAGGATACGCACATGCTTAATCTTCGACGTTTTAGTATTTTTCAGCGTTTTGCTATGTTGGTTGGCATTGTTATTTTTGGCTTAATTGTGTTGAGTGTTTCTAGCTTAAATAACCAATATAAAGCCCTTAAATACGAACAATACCTAAAAACACAAAATGTAGTGGAAACCGCTTATAGTATTATTGAACACTTTTACACACTCGAACAAAACAATACACTCACACAGCAGCAGGCACAAACGCAGGCAATAAGTGCAATACGTGCCCTTCGCTACGATAAAACTAATTATTTTTGGATAAACAACTACCAACCAGAAATGGTAATGCACCCAATAAAACCCGCCCTTGAAGGTAAAGATTTAACTAACAATAAAGATCCAGACGGTAAAGCGTTGTTTGTTGAAATGGTTAATATTACTAAAAAAAATGGCGAAGGCTTTATTCCTTACAAGTGGCCAAAACCCGGTGAAGAACAACCCGTTGATAAAGTTGCCTTTGTAAAAGGGTTTAACCAATGGCTGTGGATAATTGGCTCAGGTGTATATTTAGATACCATAGATGCTGCTTTTTCGTCTCAACGTAACCTTATTATTTTAAACGCCGTAGTGATGATCATAGCTGTTATTGTGTTTAGTTACTTTATAGGGCGCAGTGTATTACTACCAACGCGACTTGCCGCCAACATGATGAAAGATATTTCGCAGGGTGAAGGCGACTTAACCCGCACTTTAAATGAAGAAGGTAACGATGAAATTTCGAAGCTATCGCATTCATTTAATTTATTTGTTTCAAAAATGCGTGAATCGTTGGTACATGTATCGCAAAGCGCAAACGATGTTAACGAACACGCCCATACCGTTGATGACTCAACAAAAACTAGCCAATCATTCATAGAGCTACAAAACGACAGCTCGACACAAGTTGCAGCGGCAATGGAGCAAATGACCCATCAAATACATGATGTGAGCAGCAACGCAGAAGCCGCAGAGCAAGCCGCTAATGATGCGGCACATAACGCATCAACGGGTAAACACGTAGTCGCAGAAACAATAACCGCCATAGAAACACTCTCGGCAAACATCGAGACAGTAAGTCGTGTAACAGAAGACTTAGCAAATGAAAGTCAGAACATAGGCTCTGTACTGGATGTAATTAGAAGTATTTCTGAACAAACAAACCTACTCGCGCTTAATGCTGCGATTGAAGCCGCACGTGCTGGTGAGCATGGTCGAGGCTTTGCAGTCGTTGCCGATGAAGTACGTACGCTTGCCAGTAGAACAGGACAAAGCACTGACGAAATTCAATCAATGATCAGTAAACTACAAGAAGGCACCCGAGCGGCTGTAGACGCAGTTAAAGCCAGCCAAACGCTTTCTGTCTCAACCGTTGAACAGGCATCCTCTGCAAATAACTCACTCAATGAAATTGAACGACTCGTATCTGTTATCACTGAAATGAACAGCCAAATTGCACGTGCAACAGAGCAGCAAACTCAAGCTGCAGATGAGGTGAACCTGCGCATAAACGATTTATCTCAATCAACTGAGCAATCGTTAGATAATACCAAGCAGCTCAATAGTGCCAGTGACAAGCTCAAACAAAGTAGTACCGAACTTTCATCTATTGTTAATCGATTCAAATTAAACTAAGTAAAAAAAAAGCCCTGTTGAACAGGGCTTTTTCATTTAAGTAGTTAACTGTTTATAAGCAGTAACAGGCAAATAAACTAGCAACAGATGCGGCTGTTGGTTTGCCATGTTGCCAATCACCACCTTCAACACCACTACCGGCAATATCCATATGCACGTATGGCAACGGCTGTGTAGAGTCTGTTCCGTGCTTGTCTAACCCGCCAACAACAGCTAAAAACGCCATAGGGAATTGGTGACCACGTGCCGTTACTGCAGAAGCTGCGTTGTTACTTGAAAGCACATCATCCGCCAACGTACGTGGCTTTATAAAGTCGTAATCTTCACGGCGCGATCGCGATACTTCTGCACCATCAGCCCATAAATCGCCACAATCAGCAATCTGGCGCGAAACTTTAGCAAGCCTTGCTGGGCCATTTTCTACATAGGCACCATAAGGGCCCATTGCTCTTGCGGCATGACCTGTAAGCGTTGCAACGGTAAATAATGTAGGGTTAACCTCTGTTTTAGCTAAATCTTTCATTTCGCTTAGTAGATCACCCATTGCCAAGCGCCCTTCAGCATCCGTGTTACCAATACGTACGCGCACACCTTCACGGCTTGTAATTATCTCATCAGGTACAAAACAGTCAGACCCAATTGAATTACGCACAACCGCTAGGTAAGCAATAACCTTCACACCTTCTGGTTGGTAGTCAGCCACGGCTTTCATAAACCCTGCAACCGAGGCAGCACCGCCTTTGTCACGGCTCATACCCGCCATATAACCACCCACTTTTAGATCTGCACCGCCGGTATCGTAAACTAGGCCTTTACCAACAAACATAAGAGTGCGGGTAACTTCGCCCTCAGGCACATACTCAAGCTTCACAACTCGTGGATGATGACGCTCAACCGCATAAGATGCACGCGCAACAGTACTTAACATAGGGTAATTTTTATCAATAGCCGTAATATCGTCTATTACATCAACGGCTATATTTGTGCCTTTAAATAAATCAACACAATAATCAGCAAAGCGAGGTGGCGCCATGCGCTCAGGCTCGGTACCACATAAATCACGAGCAGCATACTGCCCAGCCGCAATAGCATTAACAGCTTTAACTGTTTGTGAACTGGCATTAATTAACCCAATAGTGGCTATCGGCTCAATCTCTTCGCCGTGGTACTCACGCGCTTCTAAAGGCTGCCAAAGTGCTTGGCACATACCTAAAAATGAAACTTCTAATGAATGCTGATAACGCCTATCGCCGGACAAACTTGGTAAAAACAAGGCTGGATTAACACTACCTGATAACTTGGCTTCATTGATTGCCAGTTTAGCGGCATCAAAATAACGACGAACATCGTCGTAGTCTCTATTTAGCGGCCCCGTTGGCGCTAAAATTACACGCTTATTTTCAATAACAAGTAAGGTTACCTGCTTGCCAATGCGCGAATCAATTTTTGACTGAGCTAAAACGGCATCGCGAAGAGAATTATTAGGTAATTTAGAAAAGTCATCACTTATGATGATCAGTGCGTCATGTGATGCACATTCAAGACTAGCGCTTGTTAATTGAGCTAACACAGCTTTAGGGTATGCCATAAATACAGATCCTGTTAAAAACATAGACCTTTATTATCGTCGATTTGTATATTGAAGACCAGTAAGATGCGATAAGCGTTTAATTTATCTAAAACGCTTTGTAAAAGCGTCACGCATCAATCCAAAATACTCAATTGTAAATTATGCTCAGGCTGGCTTTTAATACCGACGCCAATGCCTAATAACCTAACAGGTTGCTGCAAACCACGTTGATACGCTTTAGTAAGTAACTGAACAAAAATTTCGGTATTTAATTGATGATAAGCCTGATCGGCTGAGGTCACCACAAAATTAGCAAACTTCACTTTTACACTTAATTTATTAATACGATTTTGTAATTGTTGCTTATCAAGCCTACGCGTTAATTCATCTATTAAGCTAGGGATCTGATCCAAGCATTCTTGCAGACTGGTTTTATTGTATTCGTAGGTATGCTCAACACTTAAAGACTTACGTATTCGCTCGGTTGAAACGCTACCAATGTATTCTCCCGCACATTTTTGATAAAGCGACACACCAAAATTACCAACGTGTTGCTGCATCCAGTTCACCCCTTTTTCACGCACATCTTTCCCTGTATAAAGCCCTTTAAGATTTAATCTCTCTAATGTGACTTTACCCACACCGGGAATTTTTCCTAGCGGCAGCTGTTCTAAAAATGGGTCAATCTCATCAGGCAGTACAACAAATTGGCCATTTGGCTTATTTTCGTCACTGGCTATTTTGGCAATAAATTTAACTGGGGCCACACCTGCAGAAGCGGTTAGCCCTGTTGCGTTGTATATATCAGCTCTTATTTGCTGAGCAATGAGTGTCGCACTGCCTTTACACGCTTTGCTGTCAGTAACATCAAGGTAGGCTTCGTCAAGAGAAAGTGGTTCTACAAGGTGGGTGTAACGACTAAATACTTCGCGTATTTGGCTCGATATTTCTTTATAAACAGCCATACGTCCGGGCACAATAACCAAATCGGGACATAATTGCTTAGCATGGTAATTAGACATCGCAGAGCGCACGCCGAACTCTCTGGCTATATAGTTAGCGGTAGATAACACGCCACGCCGACTGTTGCCGCCAATAGCAAGCGGTAAATTTGCGAGCTTTGGGTTGTCTCGCATTTCTACCGCCGCATAAAAGCAGTCCATATCTATGTGTATAAACTTTTTCATCACCACAATAAAGACTGTTTATTTATACAGTCATTATTATGTAATCCCTATTTATAATCAAGCTCAGTGGCAATTAAAAAAGACGTTTAGTGCTTTCTTGCTCTTTCATACTTCGTAGCCAAAGCAAAACTTCAAAAAAGAACCCCGCCAAAATAAGAATAATAGCACCAGAGGCGTTACCCATTGCATAACAGGTAAACGACGCTATAAAAACTAAACTAGCTAATAACCAATTAATTATATTTTGCATGTGTGTGCTCCTGTGTGTGTTTTTTAACTGTATACCAAAATCAATTGGTTACAAAGTTTTTTAAAACCACCTAATTATAAATTCCCTTGAGCTCACTAGTTCATATTGATAATCTAAGTGCTTTAAAGTTAAGAGCTATAAGTACATGCAAAGGTTCAAAGATAATCACCCTATTCATACCGACATCACTGTAGCATGGGCCGACATGGATGCCCTTCAGCACGTTAACAACGTGGTATACCTGCGTTATTTTGAAATAGCCCGAATAGACTTTTTAAATAAACTAAACTTATTCGACACCATTAAACCCGGTGGAGTTGGCCCTGTTATAAGTGAAAATACTATTCGCTATAAGCGCCCCGTTACCTTTCCCGACACTCTAACTGTTGGGGTCACTATTTCAGATATTAAAACCGACCGGTTTGTAATGAATTACAGTGTATTTAGTCACGCACAAAGTGCGATAACCACCACGGGCACATCAAAAGTAGTGATGTTTGATTTTAAAACGGGTGCAAAAGCCCCCATTACAGAACCACTTTTATCAGCCTTACTAAAATACGCACAAGACGAGTCATAAGGAATTCCTATGCAATACAGCCCACTTGGTAGCAGCGGGGTTAACGTTTCAAGAGTCTGTCTAGGCAGTATGACTTGGGGCGTTCAAAACACTCAACGCGACGCAGACGATCAAATAGCCTATGCATTAGAGCGTGGCGTAAATTTTATTGATACAGCTGAAATGTATGCCGTACCTCCCTCGCCTGAAACCTACGGTAAAACAGAGCAAATTATTGGCGACTGGCTTTCTCGTAATCAACAAAAACGAAGCGACATAGTACTGGCAACAAAAGTAGCGGGTAATGGCCTATCGTGGGTACGAGAAGGTGGCGATATAACCCGCCAAGCAGTTATAGAGGCGGTTGATAATTCCCTTAAGCGCTTGCAAACCGATTATATTGATTTGTACCAATTACATTGGCCTAATCGTTCAACACCGCATTTTGCAAGGCAGTGGCCAGGAATACTTAAATTTAGTGATGTAGATACACAAGCTCACCAAGCTGGCATGCTTGATATTTTAGAAGGCCTTAACGACTGTGTTAAAGCGGGCAAAATTAAACATTGCGGACTGTCTGATGATACACCTTGGGGGATTAGCCAGTTTGTAAGTTTGGCAAAAGAGCACAACTTGCCACGCATGGTGTCTATTCAAAATGAATTTAGCTTAGCCCATGCTAAAGACTGGCCCTATTTAATTGAGCAATGTGTACACGAAGATATTGCTTACCTACCTTGGTCACCTTTAGCAGCCGGTTTGCTAACAGGTAAATACCTAGAGGGTGCTCGTCCAAAAGGCTCGCGGTGGAGCTTCGCACAACGTAATGGTATTTTTAGAGATACCCCTAATGCCCAACAAGCAACCAAGCTATATGCAGAGCTTGCACATGCAAACAATATGACGCCAGCACAACTTGCTCTTGCGTGGTGTAATCAGGTAGATGGAGTAACGTCTTCTATAATTGGCGCCACAACTATGGCGCAGTTAAAAGAAGACATAGACGCTTTTAATATCACTTTAAACGACGAAACCTTAACGAGCATAGGGACTATTTTCAAAAACTATCCTATGCCTTACTAACTTTAGTTTTTTAAAAGTATAAAAGCAGGTAAATCACTACCTGCCTTTTTAACTAATAAAAAATGATTGTTTATTATTGTTAATTACTATCTATACTAAAAGTATTACTTTTTAAAGAAAGTCTATGCAATGGTAAAACGCGTATTAATAATTAGTTTGTTATTTTCATCGTTCACAGCACTTGGCAAAACTAAGCAAGCTGAGCCCATTAAAGAAATAATTTGGCTACAAAGTTACACACCTCCTTTTCACATAACTAAAAGCGATAAAGCGCCACAAGGTGGGCTTTGTGACAACTTAACAGAGCAACTAATTAACACAATTACTGATGTAAAGCATACACGGCTTGTTGTGCCACAGCAGCGTATAAATAAATATTTAAATGAAGGTAAAAATGTATGCTTTCCATGTGTTATTTATAAAAAACAAAATAATCACATACTCAAACTATCAAACCCAACCACTGTCTACCCGCCATTCTCCGTATTAACAACCACAGAATTAGCCCCAAAATTAACAAAAAAACACGGCTTACCAATTAATTTAATTAATTTATTAGCCGATCAAAACTACATTTACGGCCAAGCCGCGGCACGCAAATTTTCAAATAGAATAAACACAATTATTAGCAATACAAAACTTAATAATAGCTCGTCATTTAGTTGGAGTAGCGAAAACGAAAGCCAAGCAGTGATTGCGCGCTTAAGCCGTGGCTTTTTAGACTACTCTATTGATTACCCATTTATGGCTGACTACTTTAATAAACAAGGAAGGTTTAATAACATAACCAGTATCCCTTTGGCTGAAGAGGAGACTGGCTTTATACGTGGTGCCATAGGCTGTGCTGTAAAAGCAAAAAATAACTTTGCAACCCAAGCAATAAAAAAGATTAACAATGCATTAAAAACAACCATTTTACAGTCACCTGAGTACATAAAAAGTCAGCATACTTTTTTAAACTCTAGTTTTGCTGACTTCAACAAACACTATCAACAGCAGGTTATTAACTTTAAGCTACCTGCCACTGATGCTCAATCAAACACTGTTCATTAGCGTACAGAGCAACAGAAAAAGTACTGTTTTCAGCCACTTCACCAACACCTGAAGGCGTACCAGTCATGACTACGTCACCATCGTCTAAGCTCATAAACTCGCTGATTTCTTGTAAAATAGCATCGGGTTTACTTAGCATGAAGTGAGTATCGCCTTGCTGAATAACGGCGCCGTTAATTTTTAACTCAAATTTAAAGTCATGTACGCTGCCACTTAATGCAACAAACTCACTAAAAACAACAGAGCCATCAAACGCCTTTGCGCGCTCCCATGGTAATCCTTTATTTTTTAGTTTACTTTGTACGGTGCGTTTTGTTAAATCAAGCCCAAGACCAACACCTACAAATTTTCTGTTTTTTACTACAAAGCATAACTCTGTCTCGTAGTGCAAAACATCGCCATTATGCTGAGCTCTTAGAGTGTGTGTAATTGCGCTGTTAGGTTTATTAAATAACACCATTTCATCGGGAGTTTCGTTATTTAACTCTGCAATGTGGGCCGTATAATTCCTGCCAACGCAGACGACTTTTGAAGGCGTTAATCTTTCAGAGTCTAGTGTTATAAACTGCATATAATTTAAACCTCACGCTTTAACTTATAAGTGTTTCTAATAAGCCTAAATTAATAGGTTTTAATAAAACACGATCAATATTTAAATCTTTTATCTCTTTTGGATCAGGTTCCGCACCACTTACAATAACTAATCGCAGCTCAGGGTATCGTTCGTTAACCTGCTCACCTAAGTCAATTCCGCTGCCATCTGGTAAATGCATATCTAACAATACTTTATCAAATTGCTGATCGTGGTTAAGTATTTGCAAACACTGCGCACAGCTTGACGCTATAACCGTCTCTACTCCTAAGCTTTCTAAAAGCAACTGGGTTATTTGTGCAGCATCGTCATCATCTTCTACCAATAAAAAGCGCTGCCTTTTTTCACTTAGCGCTTTGACTTGAATATCTTTTGCCTGAGGCGCATTTTCAGGCGAAACTAAGTAATCCTGAAGGCATTGATATAACGCACTGCTGTCAACTGGTTTTGGTATTACGTCATTAAAACCAAGTGCTGCAAGCTCTTCATGTATCCCTTTCATTGTGGCAGCTGTAAGCGCTATTATTGGTCCTTTGTAGCCCATTTTTCTAAGCTCAATGGTTGCTTCTTTACCACCCATTATTGGCATATGAATATCAATAAAAATAATATCGTATGGCGCTTTATAGGCGTCGGCTATACGCACTTTTTCAAGTGCTTGCTGGCCATGCTCTGCGTAGTCTACTCGCGCACCGCAGCTACTGATCATATGCCCGACCAGCATTCGTAAATCGCGCAAATCATCAACAACCAGTACTCGCCCGTGTACTTTACTGGGTGTTAATTTACTTTGTAACTGTGGGGCACTGCTAAAGTTGAGCACTTGTCGCTCAACATCACTTATGTCACCTGGGTATACCGAAATAGTAAAGGTCGACCCTTTGCCTATTTCTGAATGCAAACTTATATTGCCCTGCATACGAGACAATAGCTCGGCACATATTGCCAAGCCCAAACCTGCACCGCCAACTGAACGCGACTCTACATCGGCTATTTGTTCAAATGGTTTAAAAATAAGCTGTTGCTTTTCAGGGGCAATACCCATGCCTGAATCTTTAATGCTAAAAAAGAGCATCTCTGTGCCGTCAACATGCTGCGTCCAAGCCTTAACAACTATCTCGCCTTTATCTGTAAACTTAACGGCGTTATTAATTAAATTTATTAGTATTTGACGAACACGCGTCGCATCAAGGCGGGCAACTAGCGGGAGCGCTTGGTCTGATTCAAACTTAAGTGCTAAACCTTTATCAAGCACCGATACACGCATTAGCGTGTATACATCTGCAAGCATGCTATCGAGGTTTACTTCACTGGGTGTGAGCTCTAGTTTATCTGCGGCTATTTTTGATAAGTCTAATACGTCATTAAGCAGGCTAAGTAAGTGTTTACCATTTCGGTAAATAACCCCTAGCTCGTTTTCGGCTTGTTGACTAAAATCGCTTTGCATTAACAATTCTGTGTAACCTAAAATAGACGAAAGCGGTGTACGTAACTCATGACTTAGGTGTGCTAAAAAACGGTCTTTTGAACGGTTTTCAGCTTCCGCTTTTAAGCGCTCTACGCGCTCCCCCTCTACATCTTTTCGGGCAAGGGCGTAACGAATTGCACGGGCAAAACGGCTTGAGCTCATTTCTCCTTTAATCAAGTAATCAACAGCTCCAGCGTCAAGCGCCGCAGAATCTAGTTCATCATCCGATTGCCCAGTAAGCATAATAATAGGCCCGCTAAAGCCATTAGCTATCGCTTCTTTTAAAACATCGAGCCCATTAGATGCCCCGAGGCGGTAATCAAGCAAACAAATATCGTGCTCGTTTTTACTTAGCGTTTCTATTGCTTGCTCTGGAGAGCTTACCCATTGAACGTTAAACGTATGTGAGTCTAATTGCTCCAAATAGTCGCAGGTGAGTATGTAATCATCTTCATCGTCTTCTACAAGTAGCAACTGAGTCACTTTATCTAACATACAATCTCCATTAATCGTTAAACGTACTTGGCAACTCTACAAACTCAACCCAATATTTCCCAAGAGTTTTCATCAAATCAACTAAGCCATCAAAAGTTACAGGCTTAGTAATGTATGAAGCTGCACCTAAGTTATACCCTTTAACCATATCTTCTTCTTGTTTAGATGTGGTTAAAATAACAACTGGAATCCCTTTTAAATTTGGATTTGCTTTAATCGCCTCTAACGCCTCGCGGCCATCCATTCTTGGCATGTTCAAATCAAGTAAAATTAGCCCAGGACGCGGCGATACTTCTTTATCGGCAAACTTTCCTTTACGCTCCAAATACTCAAGTAACTCAACACCATCTTCTACAAAGTGCAGCTCGTTAAGTACTCGGCTTTCAGCAAGTGCATCTTGCGTTAATAAACGATCATCTTCGTCGTCGTCAGCCATTAAAATAGTAATTGGTTTAACTTTTGTGTAGGGCATTTAAGCCTCTCCTTGCAAAGTGAAAAGCGCAGCTTCCACTGGTAGTTTTATAATGAAGGTTGCACCTTCACCGTCTTTACTTTGAGCTGTAATAGTACCGCCATGGCGCTCTACAATCCGTCTGCACACAGAAAGACCAATACCTGTCCCTTTATATTGTGAGCGACCATGCAAACGCTGAAACGGTACAAATATTTTATCAGCATAGTCTTGAGAGAACCCTATGCCATTATCCTTTATGGTAATTACTTGAAAGCTTAATTCCGCATTGTGATCTTCATTAAAAATAGCCTCATGTTCGTAACTAATTTTTATATGCGGACTCACATCTGGGCGTCTAAACTTAACCGCATTCGAGAGTAAGTTTAAAAAAAGTTGCTGCATTTGGCTTTTATCTGCTTGAATAACAGGCAACTCTGCCACTTCAATTTGTGCATCTGACTCTTTTATTGCAATCTCTAAGTCGCTAAGAATATCGTCAACTACTTCATTTAAGTTAGTATCATCAAAGTCTTTACCACGCGTAGTAACACGCGAAAACTCTAACAAGTCGTTAATTAAGTTCGACATTCGCTGTGCGGCGTTTTTCATACGGCCAATATAATCTAAGCCTTTTTCGCCTAAATCATCTTTGAACATGGTTTCTAACCGGTCACTAAATGCTTGAATTTTACGCAGAGGTTCCTGCAAATCATGGCTCGCCACAAAAGCAAACTCTTCCAACTCCCGGTTACTTCTGCTTAACTCGTCTGAATACAAGGTTAGCTCTTGCGTGCGTTCAGATACTTTACTAGCCAATGTTTCGTTTTGTTTCTCAAGATCAAACCGATATTGAGCGGCATTTCTGAGGTTTAAGCGTGTCATTACAAACATGCCTATAATCAGTATTGCACTAGTAATAGCGGTAATCGCAAACGTAATTTTGGCCTCGTTTTTGATTTGAGCAAGCTTTGAAAAATGGCTCACTTTAAACAGTAATTCACGGTCTTGAATATCATTTACGCGTTCACGAATTTGCTTGTAAAGCTCTCGGCCGTTATGGGTATTTAAAATAGCTAAAGCACGGCGCTCTTTATCATCAAGCGCTAAGTTAACTGTTTTTTTAAGCTCTTTAATTTTGCTTTCTGTCAGAACAAGTAGCTGTGCTATCCGCTCTGATTGGCCATCAATTTCCGAATGCAGTGATTTAACATGGTCTGTTTGTGCTTCTAACTGGCCAATTGCATCGAAGTAAGGTGTAAGGTAATCATCTTCTTCCGTTAATAAATAGCCACGCTGCCCAGACTCGGCCTGTACAATAGATAAATGCAATTGCTCTATTGCCGAACTTAGCATGCTAGTGTTGTCTAAGCTTTTTTGTGTTTGGGTTAACCCTTGAATTGTATTTAATGCCAAAAATGCATTACCCACAATAATAGATAACACCACAACTATAAAAGCCGCCAACGTAACATTCGCTTTACCTTGTTGTTTTTGCATGCTTATTTAGTTTCCTGTTTGCGCATAAAACACGCTTTCATCATTGTGAATCAACAATTTTTTGTAAGCTTTCACTGCATTGTTGGCAATTGCTAATAATTTTATTTAGTGCCTCGAGTGCCTTTTCTTTTGGCATATCGTTTTCAAGTACTAACTTAATTAGTTCAGCATTCATTGAAATACGATTTAAAGGGGCTCTTGCGTCATGAACTAATTTATTAAGCGGCTCCGGTTGATTGTTCTGTGTCATGTTACCTCTCAACTTATTTATACTCGCCAATACCACCGTAAGCATTAAGGCGGTTATAAAGTGTTTTAGTGCTAATTCCTAGCATTTGTGCGGCAAGTGTTTTATTCCCTTGTACCTTGTCTAGCGTTGCATGAATGAGCTCTTTTTCAACTTCTTCTATGGTTTGTCCAGCCGACACTGCGTTATCAGCACTTTGATTATTTACACGTGAAAATGGCGACTCTAGATTATCTGGTAGTGTCACTTCGCCTGATTTAGGGTCACTCATGATAAAGGCACGGTGAATAGCATGGCGAATTTCACGCACATTGCCCGGCCACTCATAACTTTGCAGCTCTTTAAGCTGTGCAGCAGTCCAACTAAATGCGGTGCCATTCTCATCGTTTAGCTGATCTAAAAATGCTTTTGCTAACAATGGAATATCGTCTTTTCGATCTCTTAAAGGCGGAATATCAATAGGAAACACTGCGAGTCTAAAGTAAATATCTTCACGAATAACGTTGTTTTGAGCCAAGTCTTCTAACGTTCGGTTAGTTGCAGAGATGACCCGACAATTGGTTGGAATTTCTTTATTGCCCCCTACACGCGTTACTTTTTTAGTCTCAAGAACACGTAATAAATTAGGCTGCATATCAATTGGCATTTCGGTTACTTCATCTAAAAACAAAGTACCGTCGTTTGATTGCTCAAACACCCCTTCTTTGCGCGCAATTGCACCTGTAAATGCGCCTTTTTCATGGCCAAATAATTCACTGCCAATCAGCTCTTTCGAAAGTGCACCACAGTTACTAGCCACTAATGGGCCTTCGCACTGGCTTGCATTGTGTATAGCCTGAGCCACAACTTCTTTACCTGCGCCACTTTCGCCCATTAACATGACATTCGCATTTGTTTTGGCCACTCGCTCAATCATATTGTACAGTTTGTGCATTGGCTCTGACTCGCCAATTAAGCTGCCAAAATGACGCGTAATACCACTGGTTTTTGCCTTTTTAACGGCTACTTTTTTAGGGCCATTTAAAACAAGCTCTAAATCTTCGCGTTGGAGGGGTTTTAGAAGGTGCCCAATATTAGGCTCACACATATCAGCCAATATTCCCTTCACTGAAGGGTGGCCCGATATGAGTGTAATTTTTGGAGACTGGCCAATTATTTTTAAATGGTCAAGCAAGTGGAGTCCGCTTCCATCAGGTAACATGAAATCAAGTAACACATGATCAAAGGTATTATTTTCAAACCATTGGTGTGCTTCTTTTAAACTGGTTGCGGTGCTTATATTGTGGCCGAGGAATTCGACTATGTGGCAAACAACGTCACTAAATTCAACGTCATCATCTACTAAAAGTATGTTTAACATGATAAATCCCTGTTCTTTTTTTTTATTCTACGCACCCTAAGAACTAATTTAAAGGTGCGTATTGAGCTAATCTTTTAAAATAACTTAAATGATTTATTGTCCTATTATATCAACCCTCTATTTACGTAAGCTGAAAGCATAACGATCACAATAAAAACAATTTTTATTTGCAAGTAACACTTATACAGCTGATATACTCGTATGTTAATAAAAGGAGATAAAATGCAGCAATTAAAAACCTTAATCCACTCTGGTATTAATATAAACCAAGGCACTCATTTCACACGTATTACCGCTCGTGCCATTGTAATAAAAAACAATAAAATATTACTTATGTACACAAATCGTTATGAAGATTATAGCCTACCTGGCGGTGGTGTAGATGAGGGCGAAAGCATTGAACAAGGCTTAATTCGCGAGTTGAGCGAAGAAACCGGCGCTAAAAATATTACTGTGGTTAAAGATTTTGGTCTCTACGAAGAGTATCGCCCTTGGTATAAAAACGACTTTGATATTATTCATATTAAATCGTATTGCTACGTGTGTAATATTGCCGATGAATTTGGCAAAGCAAAATTAGAGCACTACGAACAGCAAAATGGCATGACCGCAAAGTGGGTTGATATAAACGATGCAATTGCACATAACGAACGCACATTAGCCAATAGTGAAAAACAAGGCCTTTCTATTTTACGAGAAACCTACCTGCTCAAACAAATTGCACAAACACTATTTTAAAGCCAAGTATAATTTATTAATCAGTTTGTAAATTTTGCACTGACCAGTACTTTTTACTTTATCTAATTTACAAAATTATAAATTAAAAAAGTAAAACAAGACTTTAAAAATAAAATAGCCAATAACAATCAACAAGTTAAAACAAAACCATTCCTGCGATTATATTGGCCTTTGATTTGCACCTATCTGCTTACATAAATTGTAAGGAGATAGGAATGAGCAATACAGTTAAAACGATTAATCCGGCAACTGAGCAAACCATCGATACCTACACGCTACTTTCTCAACATGAGGCTGAGCAAGTAATCGAAAAATCTCACGAAACATATTTAAAGTGGCGTTTAACGTCATTTAGCGAACGCGCAAAACATTTAAATGCCCTAGCAACACTTTTTGAAGAACAAAAAGAAGCCATTGCTAAATTAATGACCGAAGAAATGGGTAAAGTGTATGAGCAAGGCTTTCAAGAAGTTGAACTATGTGCCGGAATTTGTCGTTATACTGCAGAAAACGGCCCACAAGTTTTAGCGGACGAAGAACGAGACATGGACGGTGGCCGCGCCATTATTAGTTACCAACCTACGGGCGTTTTATTAGGCATTCAACCTTGGAACTTCCCGCTTTATCAAGTTATTCGCTACAGCGCAGCTAACATTATGGCCGGCAACACGACCGTACTTAAGCACGCAGGTAACGTTTTTGGCATGGCTGAAAAAATCGAAGCCCTATTTAAACAAGCCGGTTTCCCGGAGCATTGCTTTAGCAATTTACTTATTGATGGTAAAACAGCAAGTAGCCTAATTGCCCACAAAGCAATTAGCGGTGTAACCTTTACAGGCAGTGACGGTACGGGTAAAAAAGTAGCCGAAGAAGCCGGTAAACACGTTAAAAAAACAGTACTGGAGCTTGGCAGTAACGATGCTTACTTAGTACTGGATGATGCCGATTTAGAACTTGCCGTTAAAACCTGTGTAACAGGACGTATTATCAATAACGGTGAAACCTGTGTATCAGCAAAACGTTTTGTTGTAGTTGAGTCACTTTACGATGACTTTAAAGCACAAATTAAAGAACAATTTGAAGCCCTTAAAATGGGTGACCCCATGGCTGATGACACAGACCTTGGCCCAATGGCACGTGAAGATTTACGCGACGGTATTCATGACCAAGTCATGCAATCGGTTAAAGCAGGTGCAAATATTGTAACGGGTGGTGAAATTCCATCGCAAACGGGTTACTACTACCCGCCTACAATTCTCGATAACTTATCGCCGGGTATGCCCGCATACGACGACGAATTATTTGGCCCTGTCGCTTCACTTATTAAAGCAAGAGACAACGACGATGCTATGCGCATTGCCAACGACTCTCGCTATGGTTTAGGCGGTGGTATTTTTTCAAAGGATGAGAAAAAAGCCATCGAACTGGCTAAAAAGCACTTTGACACCGGTATGATCAACATTAACGGTTACGGCCTTGCACAGCCTAATCTACCTTTTGGTGGTGTTAAAGAAAGTGGCTACGGCCGAGAGCACGGTGGCTTTGGTATGCGCGAATTTGTGAATATTAAAAGTATTATGATTGCCAACGCATAATACAATGCAACATACCTGTTATTGAATAAAATAGCAGCAATAAATATTAAGCCTAAAAGCGAACTGCCGCTTTTAGGCTTTTTTATGCTTAACAAATAAAAGTTCGCTAAGCGCTAATAATCAAAAATAGTTTAACAAACATACACTGTTACAAATTTAGGGTTTTAAGCCAGCTTAATGGCTGCTAACTTATTTACTACTTATTAAATATTTCATAAAAAGCTGAGTGCCTTAATAGCAAAAGTCTCAATTAAGTAGAGCAGCATAAAGGATTAAATATGAATAAAACGATAAAAAAATTAGTGGTTATTACAGCGGTTGCATTATCAGCAGGTGCTTTAGCACAAACCTATAATGTATATAACCACAAAAAAATGGCTGCCATTGAATGCGGTGGTGAACAAAACATAAAAAGCGTTACAAGTAAAAAATTTGAATGTATTGAGCAAGCTAGAAAAACACTATAAATGCGACAAAATCTAAGCTTAAAAATAAGATAAAAACCCGAGGGTTGGCCTAAAAGGCAACGATGAATTCACAATGCAAAGCAACCTTTACCAAGGTGAGCGCTAGTTTGGGAATAATAAGAGGAAACTTTCCTTTTTTCTACATGCTTAAATAACCTAAATTAAGCATAATATTTATAGCTGGCAATAAGTTACAATATTTTCTAACAGTAAAAATTCATGAAATAAGGACCTTTTTACGCAAATATGGGGAAAGTGTCCTTTGATTAAATTGTTATACGTTTCAAAGGATTTGAGTTTATGCGAACTAAAGTATTTCGAATTATAGCTTTTTTGCTGGGTTCATTATTCATCTTGCATGGAGTATTTATAGCTATTGTAGGAGAACCGACTGGGAATTCTGGAGTTGGCACTGTAATTACTAGTGTAGGATTAGGCTCAATATTCATATTCTATGCAGTAACTGGTTATTCCAGTATTTATAAATACTTTAAAGACCGGACGGTTAAATAAACGTATAACAAGGGTTTTCAAGGCGGACAAATTACAGTTGGTTTTTTGTTCGTGCCTCACTTATTTTAGCCAAATGCAATTTGCCGCTTAAAACGGCGTTATAAGCCATGATGATCGAATTAGTTTTAATCTCAGCATTAGTATCATTTGTTAATACCGATACATATGAAGTAGATTCATGTATTGGTGAAAAATTTGCGTTAATCGAAACTGTGAATCCTCAATGGCCAATTCATTCTGAACGGATTTTAGGTATCGGTTACGTAGATATCAAAATTACCGTTAATGGTGAAGGTGAGGTTATTGAGCGTCAAATAACTCGTTCTCAACCGAGAAGAATTTTTGATAGGCAAGCGCTTAGAGCCTTAACTAAATGGAAATTCAATGCCTCAAAGCACGAAGAACGTTGCTTTGAAGTAACTTTTAAATTTGATTTCGACAATTTTGAGTAAATGGCTTATAACAAGCCGTTTAACGAAAACGCCAGCAAACAACGCTGGCACGGACTCGCAAAAAGCGCTCGCCCGTTAACGGAGCGTTAGTTGTATTGGAGATAACAATTGAATAAATGGAATAAAGGTAACAACATTAAAAGCCCCGTGGGTTTCGGAATTGCTATTGGTGTAGCCATAGGTTCAGGAATAGGAGTTGCAATGAATAACTTGGCCTTGGGCATGGGTGTTGGCATAGCTATCGGAGTTGCAATTGGCTTATCTATAAATAGCAAGCAAGACCATGATGAGTCCGGCGAATAAAAATCATACTCAACAAATTTACATGCAAACAACTAACAAGCGCTTCCAGTCTGACGCCAAAACCTCCGTGTTCTTGTGTTACTCGCTGCGCTCAAACATTAACACAAAAAAACTCCGATTCCGGCGCAGCTGAAGCGGGCGTTATGTTTAGAAGGAGGTTTTATGGAAGCACCGTGGAAAGGTGAGAAAGTTACTCCGTTTATTAGAATTTTGGCAATAATATTTATTATTTGTGGACTTTTTGCCTTTTGTAGCTTGTTATATGCATTTTTTGAACGTGGTAATGTTAGTTCTGACAACCTAGATTTTAGGGCTTTATTCGGTATGTTATCAGCTCCTTATTGCTTCCTATTATTTTTAAAAGTTGCGGTAACAGGTCATGCACCAAAATCATGGATTCCATGGAAGTAGTGTAAACATAACAAGGAATTTCAAGGAGGTTTAATGTTTTATTTTAATTTATATGATGACAAAAGATTAAAAGGTCTCAAGCAAAGTGAAAAAATGGAGATCGTAAATAGCGCAGTTAAACAATTCAGAGAAGACAAACCTATAAATATTTCTCGCCGATTGCTAATTATGTTTCTTTGGTGCGGAATACCAGCTTTAGTCTTCTTAATACTTTTTAATTTTGGTTTCGCTATTGGCTGGTTTGCTCTTTCCATACTCATTCTTGGGATAAAGACCGCTAATGATGAAAGTGCTGAAATCGAACCTTACTTAGATAAAGTATTAGAGTGACATAAATATAACAAGTCACTGAAGAAAGGCTCGTCACGGCTTGATCGAGTTCCTTCGTCACATAAGTTTAGCAAGCCTAGACCGCTTCTTGATGAAGCGTTATATTTTCAAACGAATTGGAGCATTAAATGAATTCAGAAGTTAAAATCGATATCTTATTTGCTGGGCTATTATTGATTCCAGTATTGATACTTGCAATTCCTTATATTAAAAATAAGCTAGTGATCCTTTCTCGCGGTAAAGCTTTTTCAATTATCTCATTACCAATATCAGCATATTTAATTTATGACATATCAATTGAAAGCAATATTTTCGGCTTAGTCGGTTTGTGTGTGGCGTATATCGCTTTCTTTTCTACTTATGCCGCTTCAATATCACTATTGGCTGTTTCAACCAAAAAAGAAGACTTGGCGTAATAAAGAGATACAAGGCACTCAAAAGGGTAATTACTCCTCACCCATTTTAGTAGACTCCTCCTCATCATTTTGAGGAGGCTAAAATGCCTAGATATACCCAATCTAGATAGACATCGTTTTACCCCGTTAATTTCAAAATCAAAGCAGTCGAACTAAGCTTACGATACGATGTCATGTCATGTCAAAGGACGTTGCCGAGGCGCTAGATATTTATCTGTTAATGCTTAGTCGTTGGCGCTTCGCTTATCCGACCTACACAACCTAATAACAATTACTATTTTTCAAACCTGGGGACTTTTCGCTTATCGGCTTTGCTCATGGTAAGTTCTTCAACTTCTTCTTGCTTTAACTTGTCGGGTTTGTCCTCTAATGACTGCTGACTGGCATTTTCATAAGAAAGCTCGGTAAGCAGCGCAAAGTGATCTGAGCCATATTTAGCTAAGCGCTCAATACGCTTAACCTTAAAACCCTGGCTATGAAATAGGTGGTCGAGCGGCCAGCGCATAAAAAAGTAACCCGCGTGGAATGTATTATAAAAGCCGCGACCTTTACGGGGATCTAAAAAGCCACTTATTTGCATAAATAAACGCGTACTGCGCGACCATGCTACATCATTTAAATCGCCTGCTACAATTGTTGGACGAGTTGGGTTTTTAACTGCTTTGGCAACCATTATTAGTTCTGAGTCGCGTGGGCGTGATGAATCTTCTTCAGTTGGGCTTGGTGGTGCTGGGTGAATAAAGTGCCCTTGCATTTCAAGGCCTTCGTCGTTTTCAAATAAAATATGAATTGAAGGAATATCATCTTCAATGAGCTCACATATTTGCGCATCGAGTAATTTAAATTTGCTGTATAAGTGCATGCCATAGCGATTGTCTTTAGGGCATTCAATATAATGAGGGTAATCTTTTTTAAGCACCGATAGCTTTTCTTCCCACCAGCTATCGCTTTCAAGTGTAATAAGTAAGTCAGGTTTATGCTGATTCACCAACGCTATTAGTTGCTCACTATTGTGGTTTGACATAAGCACATTAGCCGACATAATTCTTATGCTGTGCTCGCTGTTTTTGCTCGCGCTTTGTACTTCTTTTTTTGCAAGCCAAGTATAAGGAAAGATCCACTTACCTTGTAAAACCATAATAATTACAGATGCGAGCGTAATATAAATATAGTGCGTATCATTATTTAGCCATAACAAAAATAGTGAACTAGCAAATATAAAACCAGCAATATAAAACACTTGTAAGCGAACAAAATCGCAGCTTCTAACCAGGTAGTGCTGGCTGTATGACATGGGTAGTAAAGTTACCAGTAAAAAAAAGCCAGTAGTTACAGCCAACAATGTAAGCATTACTTAAATCCCTTTAAATTAATTTAGCGACTCAAAATTGATAAGATTTCTCGTGTATCGTGTACTAAGTGGATAATTTTACGGTCGATTTCAATACTTACAGTACCCTTATTTCTCGAACGTTCAACAACCCTACCACGTTTGTATATATCAACCTCTAAAATATCACCAGTATGGTAACGCTTATTTTTGCCTGGTGGAGTCCATCCTGCACGAAGTAACTGCTTTTTCTCTTTTTTAGAAAGAGAGTTATGATCATGATGCTTGTATTTTTTATGGCCAACCTTTTTACCTTGGTGCTGGCCATGATTGTCTTTGTTTGGGTTAGCTTGTGCCCCAACAGATGACAGCGCAACTGTGATGAGTGTGATATAAATAGCTGCTTTCATAAGTATCTCCAGTGCTAATAGTCATCTAAGACTAACAAGCTAGGATGAACATCAAATGAAATAGCGCTTAAACTTACGGTGTTAACGGTGTTTGTACTGAGTTTTACAATGACTGCGCATAATAGCGGGATCGCGTAACTTTAAGTGCTTAGTTTTACGCCCTGCGTGGCGCTTACGCCACACTTTAAAGCTCCCTTTAGAGATGTGCTCTCGCATAAAAGCGACGAGTTGAGGGTATTTTAATCCGTATAGTTGTTCAATGGCTTCGAATGGCGTTCTATCTTCCCACGCCATTTCAATAATGCGTGATTGCTGCTCTGCGTTAAACATGGTGTGTTCCAAAAATTAAATTTATACGCGACTTAAAAACGCGTAGATCATCAATTTCATCACTCACTTTAAAATTTAAAAATAGCTTATATACTTAAAAGAAAATGGATTTGCTAGTCATGCGTTTTATTTTATTAATCTTCGCTTTAATGGCGTCATCGTTAGCAGTTGCCGAGTCAGGTAAAACATTACGCTGCGTTACAACTCACTACCCGCCTTATACTATTTTTGATGAGCAAAAAAACATTTTTACCGGATCAGACATTGAACTGATAAATTACTTAAATCAAAGCTTAGGCTTAAACATTAAAGTAATACACTTACCTTGGGCACGCGTAAAAAAAGAAATGACCCTTAACTATTACGACTGTTATTTCTCTTTAGCAACAAACACCCTACGTGAAAAGCATTTAGAGTTTACTCAGCACCCTACACATGTCACCAAATTTGGATTATTTGCTTTAGATAAAAGTACCCTAAATAACAAAGACTTTTCTAGCACTAGAATAGCTATGCTCCGAGGCGTTGCCTTACCTAATGAAATAGCTGATAAATACAATATATTGCCTAAAAATATAATGCATACACTTTCAACGTCAGATTCTTTCAAGTTATTAGAAAAAAAGCGTGTTGATTTTATAATCACTAATTATCAAGCTGGGCTTTGGTTTGCAAAAAACAGTGTCGGCATTCACGCTCGTCAGTTCCATGAATCCAGCTTACCTGTTTATATTGCATTTAAGCCGGGTGTAGTCGATATAAATTTAATTGATAAGCAAATAAAGCAATATTACGAACAATAATTTACGGTTATACATGCACTTTAACGCAACAAGTTTAAAAGCCTATAAAAACCACATATCATTTAACCAAGCTATTTCCCCAAACGTTTTAGGTATGTATGAAATATTATTGTTTGCCGCTCATTTTGCCGTTTAGCCAAGCTGTTGTTGCTGATCAGAAAAGTACAGACTCAATTGAAGTTATTACCACCACAGCATCAAGGGTAGAAGCACTTTCTAGCTCACTCCCATTGTCTATTTCCACCTTAACCGATGCGCAACTTAAAAGTATTGCACCTAATCATATTGAAGAAGCCCTTCAACGCGTTGCCGGTGCTAATGTGCAACGCGGCAATGGCCAAGAATATTTACCTGCGCTTCGCTCGCCAGTTTTGTCTGGGGCTGGCGCATGTGGTGGTGTGCTAACTTTAGAAGATGGAATAGCGCTTCGCGCTGCGGGTTTTTGTAATATTAACGAGCTATTTGAATCGCATAGTGAAATGGCCCAACGTATTGAGGTGTTAAAAGGGCCGGGGTCAGCTTTATATGGCTCAAATGCTGTGCATGGTGTTATTAATGTTATAACACCCGACACAACTCAAGGCGGCGGTTTATTGGGCGTAGATTATGGCTCATATGGCTATGCACGCGTTAAATTACGTGCAGGGCAAGACTATGGAAACAGCGGAATTGGCATAAACGCCAGCATTACTGACGATACAGGGTACCGTGATGATGAAAGTGTTAAGCAACAAAAAGTCAATATACGCCATCGTCTAGAGCGCGATAATCTATTGCTCACATCGGGCATAACTTATACACATTTAGATCAGCAAACAGCTGGTTTTATTACTGGGTTTGAAAGCTATAAAAATAAAGATATAGCACAGCAAAACTTCGATCCTGATGCATTTAGAAAGGCAACATCTTTGCGAGCGTGGAGCAATGCAACATGGCAATTAGCCAATAACGATGTACTTTCTACCACTGTGTATATGCGCGATCAAAGTATGGACTTTTTTAAACATTTTTTGCCAGGCACACCGCTTGAAAAAAACAGTCAAACAGGTATTGGTGTTCAATCGCTTTATAAGCACAGTATAAATAACAATGTAACTCTGAACTTAGGCTTAGATGGCGAGTACACCCAAGCCGACTTTTTACAAAGTCAAAACGAGGCAACGCAAGGTTCGGCATTTTTAGTGGCTACCGTGCCACAGGGTAAACATTACGATTACAACGTCAATGCCACACTTTATGCACCATTTGCATCCGTGAATTGGCAATTAAATAAATGGCTATTAACGGCCGGGGTTCGTTACGAGCACATGCAGTACGACTACACAAATAATATGCTTGCGGGCAGAACAAAAGAAGATGGTAGCGAGTGCGGGTTTGGTGGGTGCCGATACAGTCGTCCTCCTAGCACTAAAAATAGCTTTAGTAATGCCTCACCTAAACTTGGAATAAGTTACCAATACAACAGTAATAACACGTTTTACGCTAACTTTTCTCGCGGTTACCGAGCGCCACAAGCTGCTGAGTTATATCAATTACAACGCGAGCAAACCACCGCTAATTTAAACCCAGAAATAGCTAACAACGCTGAGTTTGGTATAAAAGGATTATACAGTGCATTTAATTACGGCTTATCTGTATATGCTATGAGTAAACACAATACTATTTACCGTGATAGCGACTTTTTCACTGTAAATGATGGCAGCTCTCGCCATCGAGGTGTGGAACTTGAACTTAATTATCAATTACCCAATAACGTGTCAGTTAACTTTGCAGGTACACATGCTAAACATAGTTACACTAACAACCAAGTTATTAACGGCCTAAACATAAATGGCAACGACATAGATACCGCACCACGCAACATTGCTAATATTGATATTACGTGGCAAGCACGTAACAACACCCAATTTGCACTTCAATGGCATCATGTTGGCCATTACTACACAGACCCTGAGAACTTAAATGAATACGAAGGCCATTCGGTTTTTAGCTTACGCGCCCAGTGGCAAGCAACAAAAAATATTGAAGTTATGGCTCGTATTATAAATGTGACCAATAAAGCGTATGCAGAGCGAGCTGATTACACCAGTTTTACAGGCGATAGATATTTTCCGGGTAAACCACGCAATGCAATGATTTCAGCATCTTACTCTTGGTAAGCAACTATAAATAGAATGTGGGTTAATGTTAGTTAACCCATTGCTGCAACCACGAAAAAAAACCTTTTGATGACTTAATTTGCGGGTGCTTTTGAGCGTAACGGGAATTAGCAAGCTCCCGTTGCTCTCTGCGTTCTTGTGCTAAGTTAGCCTTTGCTGCAAAGCGTATACGTTGCTCTTGAGTAAGCTCGTCATTGAAATGAATAGCTGACTTTTTTACTGCTCGACTACTTTTTGGTGAACTGCACATGGTTGTATCCCGATAATGTTACTAATTATATGACACGTAATTAGCGACAAAACTTTCAAACTATTCCTAAATTGCGCCAATACATTCAACTTCTACTAAAGAATCAAGCGCTAACGCTTTTACTGCAAATGCACTACGCGCTGGATACGGCGCACTAAAATATTGCGTATAAATAGCGTTAAACGCTTTAAAGTCGTTAATATTGGTAAGCATAACGGTGCACTTTACAATATTGCTCATGCTGTAGTTATGCTGCTCTAAAGTGCGTTTAATATTTTCAAGTGTTTGTTTAGCTTCACCTTCAAAACCACCCGCTGCTAACTTACCGGTTTCAGGATTAATCCCTATTTGTCCCGACATATAAAGCGTATTACCGGCTTTTACTATTTGCGAAAATGGTAAGTTTGGAGCCACTTTGGTGGTATTTAAAAACTCAACATTGCTTGAACTAGCATGGGCACTCATGCACATGAATGCGCTTATATATAAAGTGATTAAAGAAGTAGGTTTCATAGTAACTTAACCTTATGGTGTGGTGTCATAAGCAGGAATTTTATGTAAATCGGCCAACCACGTAAGTGCTGACTTTGACCAAATTTGTGCTGAAGGCTTAAATTGCTCTCGCTGATCAACAGCACCTAAACGCAACCCATATATACGATCGATAGGTGACTCATTAGTTGCATAAAGTGATGTACCACAATTGGCACAAAAACCTTGCGCTCGCTTATTGCCACTTTGCGCTGTTTTTACATACTCTTTCGGTTGTCCTTTTGTAAAATCAACCGAATTAGGATCTGCAATTACAACAGCTCTAAATGGTCCACTCGACATCCGTTGGCAATCACTACAATGACATACTATTACGTTATTATTTTGTGTGGTGGCCTCATAAGTTATATCGCCACAAAAACAGCTTCCTGTGATTTTCATATAATAATCCTCTAATTTAGGCCTATAAAGCCCTCACACATCTTTACGCACTGCGCTTAAAATACAACATTGAGTTAGCTTATGACCTTTACTAACTCAATTGTTAGCAGCCTACTTTTTACTATCTAAGTAATCTACAGCGAGCAGGCTTAATGCCTTAGTCCCTACTTTAAACGATGATTCGTCAGCATAAAAATAAGGTGAATGATTACTTGGTACCGTTTTTAAATCTTGGCTACTTGGCGTACCACCTAAAAATACAAAGACACTTGGGATTTCTAATGCATAAAACGAAAAGTCTTCTGCACCTGTAATCTTATTCATTTCCACTACGTTATTTTTACCCGCCGCTTTTGCGAGGGTTGGCAGCATTTGCGCAGTAAGCTCAGGGTTATTCACCGTTACTGGGTAACCTTCATGAATATGCACATCGGCAGCTGCTCCCGACGACTTAGCAATATGTGTAGCCGTTGTTTTTATTTTTTCAAAAATCTGTGCTCTATTATTCATATCAAAATTGCGAATTGTACCTACCATTTCAACTTTTTCAGGAATTATATTATTGCGCACTCCCCCTGCTATTTTGCCAAACGACACAATTGCGGGCTCTTTGGTTATATTTACTTGGCGGCTCACAATATGGTTAACGCCCGTTACAATTTGTGCAGCCGCTGCAATAGGGTCAACCCCAGTCCAAGGTGCTGAACCATGTGCTTGGCGGCCGTTAACAGTAATTTCAAACCTATCAGAACTGGCCATAGCAGGGCCGCTTCTGTAACCAATTTTGCCGCTGTGTAAGCTCGATGTTATGTGAAGACCAAATGCTACGTCGGGTTTATATTTGGTAAATATCCCCTCTTTGAGCATCAATTCTGCACCGCCTTCCTCGCCAATAGGTGCGCCCTCTTCAGCTGGCTGAAACACAAACATAATATTACCGTGCAGCTCGCTTTTCATATCGGCCAATACTTGTGCTGCGCCCATCAACATGGCTACATGCGTGTCGTGCCCACAGGCATGCATTACCCCCACATCTACACCGCGGAAATTTGTTGTTTTTGTTGATTTAAATGGCACATTTGTTTTTTCGGTTACCGGTAGTGCATCCATATCGGCGCGTAGCATTACCGTAGGACCAGGCTTTGCGCCTTTTAAAATACCCACAACACCGGTGTAAGCAATATCGGTTTGTACTTGCATACCTAACGACTTTAAGTGTTTAGCCACAATGCCTGCGGTACGTGTTTCGCGATTACCAAGCTCAGGGTTTTGGTGAAAGTCACGTCGCCATTCAATTACCTGCTGCTCTACATTTTTAACGTGTTGATCAAGGTTTGCCTGCGCGTTAAACGTACCAAGTGCAGCAAAACCTAATGCCACTGAAAGTAGTGATTTTTTCATCCTGTTTTCCTTTATTATTTTAATGAAGCCCAACAACCGATTTAGTATTATAGAAAAGTGCTGTTGAGTTATAGCCTACACCATTTTTAAATACAGTTTCCATATTACGGATAGCCGACACATTTTCTGCAATATTGTCATTTATAATTACTAACCCAGCTTGTTTACCTACTTCAATACTGCCTACTCTATTTCGCTTATTTAAATACAAAAGCCAGCTTAGCAGCTGGCTTTTACTTAACCTAAACCCTTAATTATTTAGCAATATACACGCTATAACTAAGCCCTTTTAAAGTGACCGTTAACTTGCCATTTTGTTGCTCAAGTTGCTCGGCAGCTACAAGGGGGGACAAGTGTTTATAGGAGCTATTAAACTCTATTGTTTGTGGCGTTTTTTCGCTATTAAACACAATAATATATGCCTGATCTGCGCCTTTTACTGTGCGTGAAAACGCAAACATGCCAGTGTTTTCAGCAAAAAATAAGTCGTTGTATTCACCGCGGCGAAGCCCTTCGTGATTTTTTCGTAACTTACTTAATTGAGCAATAGCTTTAAATAATGGGTGCTGCTGATTAAAGTTATCATCAGCCGTTGTTTGGGTAGTGCCTATAAGGTTATTGTCGTTATAGCTTGCAACCTTTGATGCAAACATATCTTCGCGTGCATCAATATCGTGGCCATCGCCTGTAAAACCTTGTTCATCGCCATAGTAAATAACTGGTATACCGCGCGATAAAAACATAAACGCATGCGCTAATTGGCTGCGCTTTAATTTAAGCTCGTCACCTTCGTGATCAAATGTTTGGTTTATAAATAAGCCAGGTCTGCCCATGTCGTGGTTACCTAAAAAGGTCATAAGTAAATCGGCTTGGCTGTCTTCATCTTTGTATAGTGAGTCTTGTGCAAACAGCTCGCTAATGGCGCTTGGGTTCTCCCCTTTAAAAAACACATCGGCCGCTATTTTTTGAAATGCAAAATCAAGCACCGATGGAATTTTACCTTCTGTAGTAAATACACTTAGGTTTTTAGGATTTGAGTCGTAAACCTCACCAAACACATGAAAATTTGGAATGCCTTGCGCCTTAGCGTAATCAATAATAGCGGGTGTAAATGTTTGCCAAAACTCGAGATTTACATGGCGTACGGTATCGATTCTGAAGCCGTCGGGCTTAAACTCTTTTATTAAATTTTGATAAATATCGACCATGCCGCTCACCACCTGCGGATGCTCTGTTTTTAAATCGTCTAGGCCGTTAAAATCACCATTAAGTGAGCTTTCGCCACTAAAGGTGCTGTCGCCTTGATTATGATAATAATCGACATTATTTAGCCACTGTGGGTACTTAACATTTTTTAAGTGCTCTGGAATAAATGGGTTATATGGCTTAGGGTTATTTAGCGCTTTATATTCACAATGCGTTAAACCCGTTTTAAATTGACCGTCTGGCATGTGGCATTCATCGTAACGAATAATATCAGCAGTGTGGTTAGTAATTATGTCAAAAAATACTTTAATGCCTTTTTTATGAGCCGCATCAATTAGTTTTTTTAAAGAAGCATTACCACCAAAGTGCGGGTCAATTTCGCTAAAATCGACAATCCAATAACCATGGTGCGCAACACCCCCGAATTGAATCGCTTGATTGCGTAATAATGGCGTCATCCAAATGGCTGTAACCCCTAGTGCTTCTAGGTAGTCTAGCTTTTGTTCAATACCTGTTATATCTCCACCATGAAAACCACTGGTGGTTGTTAAATTTAACCCACCAGCCGAAATAGCATGCTCTTTGCTACCATTATCGTTTTGCGGATCGCCATTATAAAAACGATCTGGTAATACAAAATAAAATATATCGTCGCGTACATCGCGCTGTAAATAATTATTAGCACTTGCCGTGTTTGCGTTATCGGCCGGTGGTGGCTGATTACTTTTACAAGCCGTTAATACCACGACTGTGCTTAGTAAAAATGTTGTTAGTGTGTTTTTTATCATTTTAGTGCTCCTTTACTAAACTATGGCAGCTCGCAACCTTTTACACTTTCGTAAAGTGCATACCAATGAGCGGCCGTTAACTGTATTTTGCTTACTTGTGCACACGCTTTAATACGCGCTGTGTTAGTAGTCCCTATCACAGGTTGTATGTTTGAAGGATGCCTATTTAACCATGCCAGTACAATGGCTTCTGCACTTGTGCCGTACTGCGCAGCTAAGCTTTGTACTAATTGGTAGGTGTTTTTGATATGGGTTTCAGCGCCGGTTATATCAGCACCCGAAAACAACCCTTGGCTTAAACTTCCCCACGCCTGCAGCTGTATATTTTTGTGCTGGCAAAACTCTATTAAGCCTGGCGTAAAGTTAATATTTGCGCCTTGCGCGTTACCAGCATATATGCCCTCTTCAACCCAGTCATTTTTTAATAAGCTCATTTCTACTTGATTCAAAATAAGTGGTTCTGAAAGGGCTTGTTGAATGGCTTTTATTTGATGTTGCTGCATATTAGACACCCCTAAAAAACGTACCTTGCCTTGGCTTTTTAGTTTTTTATAAGTGCTAGCAATTTCCTGTGGGCACATGAGTGGGTCAGGTCTGTGCAAAATAAGTACGTCTAAGTAATCGGTTTTTAGCTGCGCTAAACTATTATTTACACTGTGTTCTATCCACTGCCCTGAAAGGTCATAACGCTTAGGGCCATGTTCATCTTCAAAGCGAATACCGCATTTAGATTGAATAATTAACTTATCACGGTCGGTACGCGTTTTTAAAACTTCACCAAATACCTGCTCTGCTTTACCAAAAGTATAAATATCGGCATGGTCAAAGTAGTTAATGTTATTTTCAAGCGCAGCCTCTACCACTGTGTGTGCTTGGTGTATGTCGGCTTTGGTTATTGGGTTGTTATTCCAGCCGCCACCCAGGCCCATACAGCCATAAATAAGTTCGCTAGCATTGGGTATAAATTGAGAAATCGGTTTATTGGTCATGAGTAATCAGTATTAAAAAAGAGTGACTTGTAGTTTACCGATTAAATTATTCAACTAAATACTAAAAATAAAACTCATTATTTGTTATAACAAACAATAAAAACACAGTGCTCATTTAAATGCTTAGAGAACATAAAAAATTTGAACGGTTATTTTTATTTAACGAAGTAGCCAAACACTTAAGCTTTTCAAAGGCAGCTTTAGCGCTTGGGATATCCCGGGGGTATTTGTCTGAGCAAATAAAAGCGCTCGAAAAAGAATACCAAAGAGCCCTACTCATTCGTACAACCCGCAGTGTAAAGCTCACCCAGCAGGGAGAGCATGTGCTTAGCTGTATGGGAAATATTAAAAGTACATTATTAGAGCTAGAACGCACATTAGCCCATGAACACGAGGCTATTGCTGGCAATATTAGAATTACCGCGCCGAGCCAATTTACCAATAGATACCTGCTCACTATTTGCGAACAATTTAATCAAGAGTACCCTGATGTTAAGTTTAATATAGACTGCAGCTACACCCCTCACGACTTGATACAAAGCAATTACGATATTGCATTTAGATCAACCCTTAATCCACCACAAAACATGATTGCCAAAAAGCTATTTAGTTATAAGCAGGTGTGCTGCGCAGCCCCAAGCTATATCGCTAAAAATGGTGAGCCAGGCAGTGTTGAAGATTTATTAAAGCATAGCTGTTTAACCAGCACGCAATTTAGCCTTTGGCACTTTTCCGATAGGGCCATTGAGCTTGAGGGAAAACTAAGTATTAATGATAACCACATGCTTAAAAACCTCGCACTGCAAGGTCAGGGAATTATATACACCCCCGAGTATTTAGTAGATTTAGAAATTAACGCACACACTTTAAAACCGGTATTAACGCAGTTACAGTATCCGCAATCTGATGTGTATTTAATTCACCCTCAGCTAATTAACGAATCTGCACGTATTAGCCGTTTTATTAAATTCACCACCAACTGGTTTAGAAACTAGCTTACCAATTACTTTTATATTGAGATATATGGTTTACTAAATAATCTACTCAAGCTTTAACAGTTGGGCTTAACAAACGTTGAGACGGATAAAGTAAATTAATAGGTTGTGGGCTTGGCGCGTATTCATTCAATACCTTTACCAGCTGTCCGCTTTTGAGTGCTGAGTTAACGTAAGGTAATTGCGCTATACCCCGGACTGCTGGAGCAAACTCCTTTAAACTTTGTAAGTCTTTAACCTCTATAATCTCCAAGAATTTTAAAGTCGTATTTTACCCTCAGGATTAACTCCAGCACCGCGTGTTAGCTTTAACTGTGTTTAGAGGACAATTAAATTTTTTAAATGTACCCATCTTAATAAAGGTTAGAGTCATAAAGCTATTTGAATTGATAAAAGGGAGGGTTCAACAAGCTCACTAATTTGGTACCAGAAAGGCTAGTTTTTTTACCATTGTGGGAGTAATTCCAGTTTGTTACATGAACGATTAAACCGCTCATGTAGCAATGTTTGCTTATTTTTTAATGCGTCAATTAAACTTAACTTTAGCTAAGCTTTATAAGCGTTTGCATTTTTAATGCTGTTAAAATCATTAAACCGTACATTATGCTGGCGCATTACGTCGAGTATTTTTTTGCTTAACATTTGGCGTAAATAAAAAGGTTGGTTTGGTACAAAGTGATGAATAGTGTGCGTTTTACCAAAATTGAAGCAAAAAAGGTGAAACGGCATAAATAACCGGCTTGTAATTACGTGTGTTTGCTCAAGCATATTATTTACGCCACCGTAATAGTGCATGCTTGATGTGACAAAATTAAGCGAGCTTGAACGCACTATATTAGGCACAATTAACACAACCATTAAAAATTCGAACACATTTAAAACCTCTAACGCTAGTGCCGGAGTGCTTGCTTCAATGGGTACAAAAAAGTTAACAGTGTGGAATATAATTACACTATACAAAATAATGAAGTATGTTGTTGTTATCGGAAAACCCGCATTAAACACGCTTAAAAAACTAAATCCTTTAATTTCTTTACTAAAACGTTTGGTATTAATAACTAAACCGAGTAAACCGTCCACAATAACAAGCGCACGCATAAATGGATTTTTAATGCCATTGCCCACTAAGCGCTCTTCGAGATCTTGCTCCGTACCTGATGTTTTATGATGATGTAAATGCATTTTGCGGCGATACCATGGGCTAATGGTGTTTGGCCTCATCAACCAAACAGTTATCATCATAAAATTATGGATTAAAGGCTGGTTACTAAAATACTGTTTATGAATTAGATCATGCTCAAGTTCGTGAGAAATCGAAGCCGCCATAGCTGCCAAAATAATACAAGCCCAAGCAGGAATAATGGCAAGGTAATACAAAACCCCAACGCCAATTAAAGCACTCAACGAGAGCAATAATATAACAAGTCCAATGGTATTTTGATGAGCAAGCAAAGGGTATTTTTGGCGTATTACTGCCTCTTCTGCTTTTATAGCTTTGACAATTGCTTGAATATTTTGTTTGGCACTTAGCTGAGTCATATGAACGTTCTTAAAACCGTGTTGTAAACATGATACTTAATTACATTATACGCTAAAACATTTAAGTTGGATTTCATTGTATTTAAGCAAAAAATCAATTTTTAAATGTTAAGTCTAATTTCCTATCTAAAAGGGTTAAATACTTAATATATAAAGTGGTAAGCACTTCAAAAGAGCGTTAATTAAACGTAACAAATGTGGATTTACCTGCATTTACCCTATAATCTATATTATAAATAACATAGTTGTAGGGAAAGCCTTTAAATTATGAACACTTTTCAATCTATTTATAAAGAAGGCAAATGGCAAACGTCGCTACCTAAAAAATCTGATGCTGCATTAGTATTTGCTTTTGGTGACAGACATGCCATGGCAACATCACACATGTTGTCTCAATTAAAATCATCTTTCCCTGAGGCTGAAATCTTAGGGTGCTCTACCAGCGGAGAAATTCAAGGTAGTGAAATACACGACGAAAGCATAGCGCTGACCGCCGTCCACTTTGAGAAAAGTCATGTTGTTGCCAAGTCAGATAACATTAGTAACTATGCCGACTCAAGCTCTTTGGGCACCGCACTTGTAAATCAATTAGATCATAATGGCTTACGTTATGTGTTTGTTGTTTCTGATGGACAGCTTATAAATGGCAGCGAGCTCATTGAGAGTATTACTGGCGCATTACCTAAAAACGTACTTGTAACTGGTGGCTTAGCGGGTGATCAGGCTCGCTTTAAAGAAACCATAGTATGGCACAATGATAACGTAACTAAAGGCTTGGTAGTTCTTGTTGGGTTTTATGGCGAAAAGTTAAATATTAGCCATGGCACCATGGGCGGGTGGAAACCATTTGGCCCTATACGCGAAATTACCAAATCAACTAAAAATACCCTTTATGAAATAGACCACAGTCCTTCACTGGAATTGTACAAAACGATGCTAGGTGAATACGCTGACGGGCTGCCAAGCTCTGCTTTATTATTCCCGCTATCTATGCAAGAAGTTGGTGAAGAACAATCCGTAGTCAGAACCATTTTAAGTATTGATGAAGATAAAAAAAGCATGACCTTTGCAGGTAATCTTCCTGAAGGGGCTAAATGCCAACTAATGCGCGCAAACTACGAAAATCTGATTGATGGAGCACAACAGGCAGGTGAAGCAGCCATACAAATGATGGGCAGCAACCAGCCTTGTCTTGCGCTTTTAGTGAGCTGTGTTGGTCGACGAATGATACTCGACCAATTAATTGAAGAAGAGCTTGAAACAATTGCAGACTTACTTCCCGAAAACTGCACTAGAACCGGCTTTTACTCTTACGGCGAGTTATCGCCTCACGTACCTCTGGGGCCATGTCATTTACATAATCAAACCATGACCCTGACTTTATTAAGTGAAGACTAGGAGGTTTACAAGTTGCATAAACTGTTAGCACGCCAGTTAAAACGTAGTAAGGTGGATGAAAGCTTTGTTCAAGAGTATGCCGATATTATATCGCGGGTATCTGATGCTTATGAACTGAATGAGCGCGAAATCAATATTTTAGAGCGCTCATTATTTATTACGTCTAACGAATTAAACGAACGTAATGACTTACTTAAAAACCAACTTAATGAGCTTTCTGATACACAGCAACAATTAGAACACTCAATTAGCGTGCTTAATGCAACATTTGACGCTATAGGCGAACAAGTTACTGTGCTAGACCTAAAAGGTAACGTTGTGAGCGCCAATATAATGGCCAGAGAGTTCTTCGAGCGCTTTAATTTAAACGCATATAATTACTTTAGCCAAATAGATAAAGTAATAAAAAAAGGCAACAAAAGCGCCGACATTATCGCGCAATTAAAAGCAGACTCAAAACAGGCCTTGAGTGGCGAGTTTGAATCTATCGACGACAAATATTATAGCTACCGCTCACTTCCTCAGCTTAAAAATGGCCAACTTATTGGTCGTGTATTTTGCATTCGTGATATCAGCGTTGAAAAAGAACATGAAGAAATCATTCATTTTCAAGCCTACCATGACGCCCTAACTGGATTAGCAAACCGTCAATTATTTATGGACCGTCTTGAGCATTCACTAACGCTTGCAAGACGTGATGATTCGATGACCGCAGTGCTCTTTTTAGACCTAGACAACTTTAAGCGAGTTAACGACACTGAAGGCCACAAAGGCGGCGACGAACTACTAATCAAAATGGTAGAGCGTATTAACCACCGTTTAAGAGAGCAAGACACACTTGCCCGAATAGGTGGTGATGAGTTTGTAATTCTTGTTGAGCTTGTTAAGTCAAAAAATAATATTGAAAACTTGTGCGAGGCGTTGTTAGAGACAATAAGTAAAGAATTTATTATAAATGGTCGACCTCAATATGTATCATCAAGCATTGGAATTGCATTGTATCCACAGGATGGTATTACGCCCGACTCCTTGCTTAGTAACGCCGATATGGCGATGTATGACGCCAAAAATAATGGCAAAAATGCCTACCGTTTTTATCATAGGAAATTAGAAGCTCATGCCCGTGAACAAATGGATATTGAGCGCGAACTTCGCAAAGCAATAAACAACCAAGAATTAGAAATATACCTACAACCTAAAATAGGTTTAGACTGCAATCAGATTTTGGGAGCTGAAGTGTTGATGCGCTGGTTTACGGCTAGCGGAGAGTCTATACCGCCCGATTTATTTATTCCTATTGCTGAATCAACTGGGCTAATAAAAAAAATAGGTGAGTTTGCTATTAGCTCGGCTATATCGCTATTAGAGCAATGGCAACTAGAGGGCATCGCGCCTTTAAAGCTTGCAGTTAACCTATCAATTATTGAATTTCAGGACGAACATTTTATTGATTACATTATTGAAAGTATTTCAAACTCATCAATTAGTGGCGATCAATTAATTATTGAGTTAACTGAATCTATTTTTATGGAAAATAAAGAGAAGATGAGTAAAACCATGCATAAGCTCAAACACTATGGTGTTGCGTTTGCATTGGATGACTTTGGTAAAGGTTACTCGTCGTTTAGTTATTTACAGTTATTGCCTATCGATTACTTAAAAATCGACAAATCGTTCTTACAAAATGTCATTACTGATGAACAAAGCGCTGCCATTGCCAAGTGTATTATCGATATTGGTCATAACTTAGATTTAGCTATTATTGCAGAGGGAATAGAGGATCAAGAAACGCTTGATTACGTATCAAAGACTCACTGCGAAATGGCGCAAGGATTTTTTATGTACCGCCCTATGCCCTCTGATTCATTTACAAAGCTAATACGAAAAAACAGCCACGCAAAGTGATATGACTATTTAGAATATCACCTTGAGTGACCCTCGAGTCCGTCATCACAAATTTTAGACATAAAAAAACCTCTGCAAAATCTAGCAGAGGTTATAAAAAGTGGTACCAGCGGCCGGACTCGAACCGGCACTCCTTTCGGAAGGGGATTTTGAATCCCCCATGTCTACCAATTTCATCACGCTGGCATCATTTTTCTTTAACCTTCTAAACACGAGAAGATAAAGAAAAACCACTTTAGAGCTTAGGATTATTTATGTGCCTTCGTCTCTATGCCAAGCATTATACAAACAATAGGGTTAGCAGCAAGCCTTTTATTACATAAGCATGATCAACCGCTTAACATTTAGGCAACTCTTAACATTTAAAAAATTAAAGCGTCATGTAAATAAAGCACTTTAAAAATACAGATATTATTTAAACCAATAGTTAAATGATACCAACATACTATAGCGCTTAGTATTTTTGCGCTTTTTTGCTAAACTAGCCACACATTAACAGTTAGAGTAATTTTATGTCGGGTGAGTTTCCACGTGCTGGTTTTTGGCGCCGTTTTGCGTCGCTAATATACGACTCTTTAGTCGTCATTTCTTTATCTATGCTAACCGCTATTTTGTACTTTGCTGCAATTCAAGTTTTAATTTCTACGGGCCTTATTGAACAAACCGAAGGTCAAGACCCTGCTGCATTTATAGAAAATTCACCTTTACTAGATGGCATTCGCAGTGCGTTGTTTGTGGGCGTAAATGTTATATTTTTTAGTTACTTTTGGACCAAAAGCGGTCAAACAATTGGTATGCGAGCATGGCGATTAAGAGTACAAACCAACGATGGCAATTTAATTAGTTGGTCGCAATCAGTTATTCGCTGCATGGGCGCGTTACTTGGTTTAGGTAACTTAGTTGTGTTAGTTGATTTTAAAAACAAAAAAGCGTTACAAGATTACTTATCTAAAACAGAGGTTGTTGCTCTTTCAAAAGAAGAGAACAAACGTATATACCGCGAGCTCGATTAATATATACACAGTAATAAAACCTCTAAAAACAAAAAAGGGTGACTTACTAGTCACCCTTTTTTATTTTTAAATATAATCGCTTATACCCGTTTATTCATTAAGTAGGTCGCAAAGCCTATAAAAATAACACTAGGCAGCACGGCGCCAATTATGGCAGGTATTTGGTAAACCATTACCACGGGACCAAATATCTCGTTTGTTAAATGAAATACAATGCCTGTTACAACACCCATAATTATTCGTGCGCCCATAGTTACAGTGCGTAACGGACCAAATATAAAAGAGAGCGCAACCAATAACATAACCGCAACCGACACGGGTTGCATAAACTTTCGCCAAAGAGCAAGATCATAAGTACTGGTATCTTGCTCATTTTGCTCTAAGTAGCTTAAGTACGACCATAGCCCTGTAAATGACAGCGATTCTGGCTTTACAGATACAACACCTAACTTTTCAGCGGTTAGTTGCGATGGGTAAAACTCTTCTGGGTGTAGTTCAGTTGTAATTAACTCATCCGTAATAATGACTTTGTTTACATCACGTAAAAGCCACCCATCTTTTCGGCTAATTGCCTCTTTAGCTTTAGTAATTTGAGTAAGTTCAAGTGAGCTATCAAAATAGTACATGTGCAAACCGTTAAGCTTACCGCTTTCATCCACATCTTCTATATTTATGAAGTTATTTCCATCTTTCGCCCAAACCCCTTTTTGTGCGCTAAACACATCTCCGCCATGTATAGCTTGGTTTCGCATTTCTTTTGCACGTAACTGTGCCTCTGGTGCTCCCCATTCGCCAAGCGCCATCATACAAATGGCCATAAACATGGCGGTTTTCATCACCGAACCAATAATTTGCAACCGCGACATACCCGCTGCTTGCATAACCACTAATTCACTATTTGAAGCAAGCGCACCAAGCCCTGTTAAGCCCCCAATGAGCGCAGCCATAGGGAAAAACACCACTAAATCACCAGGAATACTGTAAAGCGTATACAGCATGGCGGTAATCAAATCGTAACTACCACGCCCTACCGATTTTAACTGTTCAATAAATTTAATTAGGGTACTGATGCCAACTAAAACCAACAAAGCAAAGCCTGTTGTTTGTAAGATGCTGCGGCCTAAATACCAGTCGAGTGTTTTCATCATGAGCTTAACTCCCGCTTAGTGACAACAGCTTTAAGCAAAGCGCCTATTGGGCGGCCTTTAATAATTAATAAGCCACCAATAAATAAGGCACTCAAGTGAATCCACCAAAGCCCAATTGACGGCGGTATTTTGCCATCTTCTATCGCGAATTTTGCGGCATTTAATAAAATAAAATACCCAAGATACAAACTTATAGCGGGTACCAATTTAGCAAATTTACCTTGGCGAGGATTAACCACACTTAACGGCACTGCTAGTAAAGTAAGCAGCGGAATAGAAAGAGGGATAGCGATACGCCACTGCCATTGAGCAATAGACTCAGGCGTATTAATAGCAAGCAACTGATTAGTCGGCACAGCTTCTAACTTACGGCGTTGATGCTCTATTTCTTGTTCACGAATTTGTACACTGTAACCATCAAACTCAGTAAGGTTTAATGCTGGTGTTGTTGCGTCGGTTTCGTATCGTTTCCCATCGGTTAACACTAACTGTTGCTCACCGTTTTGCGCTTCAATTACCACGCCTTGCTCTGCGTATACTAGTCGAGCTAATTCATCGTTATCACTATTTGGTAGCTGTGCAACAAACACTTTGTTTAGCTCTTTGCCACCATTTTCAATATTATGAATAAACACCACGGCTTTTTCGTTCCCTGTTTCTTGAAAACGACCGGCTCTTAATGCTGACAGCCCAGCGTCAGCTTTAGCTTGTTCTTTTAATTGATACTCTTGCTCACTGGCCCACGGTGCTAGGTACATAGTTAATCCGCCAGCCAAAAGCGCTAAACCTGCGCTTGATATTAAAGTTACACGCACTACATACCATTCACTCACACCACACGCTTTTAATACCGTCATTTCGCTGTCGGCGTAAATACGGCTGTACGCTAAAATAATGCCTAAAAATATACTCAATGGAAGAATTAACGAGGCAAGTTGTGGTAACTTTAACGCAATCATCGACAGCACTAATTGAGCAGGAATGCTGCCCTCTGATGCGTCACCTAAAATAACCACCAGCTTTTGTGATAAAAAAATGGTCATTAAAGTTAAAAATACGGCGACCTGCGATTTTAAAACCTCAGCGGTCAAATAACGAAAAATAAGCAATGCTCGCCCCTGTTAAACTTAGTATTTCACTACAATAGTGAGTGTCGAATAGTTAAATAGCTATTTTGCACAGTTTATACCGACAAATAGGCTATTATTATAAGCCATCAAAATTAATTATCCTACCTAAGTGCAAGATATAATGTTGCATTAGTAGCCCTTAAGCATATAAAGTTCAATTACACAGTAAGAGTCGGTAAAAATCAGCTAAAATGAGTATTATCTCTACATAAGCTTAGCTACTAAGACTAGAAAATATTATTTTTGGCCTTATTTATTAGCTTAAATGACTCACAACCAGGAGCAACAATGGAATTTAGCGTAAAAAGTGGTAGCCCAGAAAAACAACGCAGCGCATGTATTGTCGTTGGCGTGTACGAACCACGCAGGTTATCCCCCATTGGTGAACAACTCGATAAAATCAGTGATGGTTATATTTCAAATTTACTTCGCCGTGGCGACCTAGAGGGTAAACCTGGCCAAGTTTTATTATTGCACCATGTCCCTAACGTATTAAGCGAGCGTATTTTGCTTGTAGGTTGCGGTAAAGAGCGCGAGCTTGATGACAAGCAATACAAACAAATTATCTCTAAAACAATAAATACCCTAAACGATACAGGCTCTATGGAAGCGGTATGCTTTTTAACAGAGCAACACGTAAAAGGCCGAGATACTTATTGGAAAGTACGCCAAGCCGTAGAAACAACACAAGATTGCTTATACACGTTTAATCAACTTAAAAGTAAAAAAGTAGACCCGCGTCGCCCACTTCGTAAAATTGTATTTAACGTACCCACGCGCCGCGAACTCACTATTGGTGAAAGTGCGATTGAGCACGGTTTAGCTATCGCTGCTGGCAGCAAGTTGTGTAAAGACGTTGCCAACATGCCACCCAACATTTGTAATCCTGCGTATTTAGGCGAACAAGCGCAAGAGCTAGCTACTAATTTTGATAACATCACCGTTGATATTATTGGCGAAGAAAAAATGGCAGAGCTTGGTATGAACTCATACTTAGCGGTTGGCCGTGGTAGTGATAACGAATCTGTTATGTCGGTTATTAACTACAAAGGTGCAAGCGACGAGCAAGCGCCAATTGTGTTAGTTGGTAAAGGTTTAACCTTTGACTCCGGCGGTATTTCAATTAAACCTGGCGAAGCCATGGATGAAATGAAGTACGATATGGGCGGTGCTGCAGGTGTTATAGGTGCAATGCGCGCTTTAGCACAAATGCAATTACCTATAAACGTAATAGGTATTTTAGCTGGTTGTGAAAACATGCCAAGTTCAAATGCTTACCGACCAGGTGATATTTTAACAACGATGTCGGGGCAAACGGTTGAAGTACTTAATACCGATGCTGAAGGTCGTTTAGTATTATGTGATGCGTTAACCTACGTGGAGCGTTTTGACCCAGATACCGTTATAGATGTAGCCACCCTTACAGGTGCATGTATTGTTGCATTAGGTGCTCATGCAACAGGTTTGCTTGCAAACCATAACCCCCTTGCCCACGACTTATTGAAAGCGTCTGAGCAAAGTGGCGACCGTGCATGGCAGCTACCACTGTGGGACGATTATCAAGACCAACTAGAAAGCCCATTTGCTGATTTTACTAACTTAGGTGGGCGCGCGGCAGGCACAATTACCGCAGCGTGTTTTTTATCTAAGTTCACCAAAAAATATAATTGGGCGCATTTAGATGTAGCGGGTACTGCATGGCGAAGTGGTGCAAATAAAGGCGCAACAGGACGCCCTGTTCCTATGCTAACTCAGTATTTATTGAACAGAGCGGGTGTAAGCGAAGCAGCACACGATTAATTATCTGTTTAGTTCAAAATAAGGCGCCATTAGGCGCCTTATTTATTTGTGTATTAATTGAAGCAAACCCCGTTATATGGCAAAATCTGCCTCTTAATTTATGTGTATTAACCTAGTGCACATTCAATGTCATGGGAAAGCCCGATACAATGAACATGAACGCTAAATTTTTCGTTCTAAAGCAACAAGATGAGTCTAAAGCCCAGGCTGATGATCATTTTGCTTTGGCTGCACAAATAGCGGCCGATCAGTATCGTAATGGGCAACGTGTATTTATTTGTGTAAACGATAACGATACAGCCTGTGCCATTGATGAAATTATTTGGGCATTCGACCCAGACAGTTTTGTACCACACAATTTACAAGGTGAAGGCCCTAAAGGCGGAGCCCCTGTTGAAATTGGTATTACGCCACCTGTTGGCAACCGAAAAGTTTTAATAAACTTGGCCACTCAGCTACCTGATTACATTCGCCGATTTAACCAAGTTTTTGATTTTGTCCCCGTAGAACCTGTTGCTAAACAAGCAGCCCGCGAGCGTTTTAAAAAGCTACGCCAACTCGGTGCCAATCTCACCACGCAAGATATTAATAGCTAGCCACTCAGGCAAACTAACCAACTAATTTAAGTACTTATTTAAGGTTCTGTGTAATGGATAAAACCTACAATCCGCAAGATATTGAACAGTCTCTATATCAAGACTGGGAACAAAAAGGCTACTTTAAGCCATCTGGCCAAGGCGTACCGTATTCTATTATGATCCCGCCGCCAAATGTCACGGGTAGCTTACACATGGGCCACGCTTTCCAAGATACAATAATGGATACCCTTACGCGTTTTAAGCGTATGCAAGGTAACAACACATTATGGCAAGTAGGTACTGACCACGCAGGTATTGCAACGCAAATGTTGGTTGAGCGTAAACTGCATGCTGAAGAAGGTAAAACACGCCACGATTTAGGCCGCGAAGATTTTATTAATAAAATCTGGGAATGGAAAAACGAATCGGGCGGTACTATCACTAAGCAATTACGCCGCCTTGGCGCATCGGTTGATTGGGATCGTGAACGTTTTACGATGGACGATGGTTTATCTGAAGCGGTTAAAGAGGTATTTGTTCGCCTTCATAAAGAAAACCTAATTTACCGTGGTAAACGCCTAGTAAACTGGGATCCAAAATTACACACGGCAATTTCAGACCTTGAAGTAGAAAACAAAGACAAACAAGGCCACATGTGGAACTTACGTTACCCACTAGCCGATGGCGTTAAAACACAAGACGGTAAAGACTACATTGTCGTAGCCACAACTCGTCCAGAAACTATGCTAGGCGACTCTGGTGTTGCAGTAAACCCAGATGACGAGCGCTACACAGATTTAATTGGTAAAGACATTTTATTACCTATCGTTAATCGCCGTATCACCATTGTTGCTGATGAACACGCCGATAAAGATAAAGGCACAGGTTGTGTAAAAATAACCCCAGCACACGACTTTAACGATAACGAAGTTGGCAAGCGTCACAAAATGCCAATGATCAATATTTTCGATAAAGACGCCGCTATTTTAACGCAAGGTGAAACTTACACCTTTGACGGCAAAGAGCTTGAGCTTGATGCGCCAATTCCAGCGCGTTTTCATGGGCTTGATCGTTTTGCTGCGCGTAAAGCAATTATCGCTGAATTTGAAGAACTTGGCCTACTTGAAAAAATTGAAGACCACGGCCTAACTGTTCCTTACGGTGACCGCTCTGGTGTGGTTATTGAGCCACTACTTACAGACCAATGGTATGTACGTGTTGCGCCACTTGCAGAACCTGCTAAAGATGCAGTTAAAAACGGCGACATTCAATTTGTGCCTAAGCAATACGAAAACATGTACTTTTCGTGGATGAACGACGTACAAGATTGGTGTATTTCACGTCAACTTTGGTGGGGTCACCGTATTCCAGCTTGGTACGACAGCGAAGGCAACGTATACGTTGGCCGCGACGAAGCAGAAGTTCGCCGCGATAACAACATTGCAGATAGCGTAGCACTTAGCCAAGACGAAGACGTACTAGATACATGGTTCTCGTCAGCGCTTTGGACATTCTCAACGCAAGGCTGGCCAGAAAACACGGATGATTTAAAAACCTTCCACCCGTCTGACGTGTTAGTAACAGGTTTTGATATTATTTTCTTCTGGGTCGCGCGTATGATCATGATGACGCTGCACTTTATTAAAGATGAAAATGGTAAACCACAAGTGCCGTTTAAAACAGTATATGTTACTGGCCTAATACGTGACGACAACGGCGATAAAATGTCTAAGTCAAAAGGTAACGTACTTGACCCGCTAGACATGATTGACGGCATTGAGCTTGAAGACTTAGTACAAAAGCGTACTGGTAACATGATGCAGCCTAAACTTGCCGCTAAAATTGAAAAAGACACGCGCAAAGTATTTGCAAACGGTATTGAAGCACACGGTACCGACGCACTACGCTTTACTTTAGCTGCCATGGCATCAACCGGTCGTGATATCAACTGGGATATGAACCGTCTTGAAGGTTACCGCAACTTCTGTAATAAACTATGGAACGCAAGCCGTTACGTATTAATGAACACAGAAGAGCAAGACTGTGGCTTTAACGACAGTGAAAAACAGTACTCGTTAGCTGATCGTTGGATTTTAGGCCAATATGAAGCCACCGTTAAAACCTACACCGAGCACCTTGATAACTACCGTTTTGATTTAGCGGCGAACACGCTTTATGAATTCACCTGGAACCAGTTCTGTGATTGGTACTTAGAGCTGACCAAGCCGGTATTATTTAAAGGCAGTGAAGCACAGCAACGCGGTACACGTCATACCCTTATTACCGTACTTGAAAGCTTATTACGCTTAATGCACCCAATGATGCCTTACATCACTGAAACGATTTGGCAACGTGTTGCACCACTTGCTGGCCTTGAAACAGCGGGTACCAGTATTATGGTTCAGGGTTTCCCTGTTTATAATCAAGCCAATGTTGATGCACAAGCAATGGACGATTTAGAGTGGGTTAAGCAATTCATTTTAGCAATTCGTAATATCCGTGGTGAAATGGATATCAGCCCAAGTAAACCACTGAGCGTTTTACTGGCTAACGCATCAAGCGATGATGTGCGCCGTATTGAAGAAAACAAATCATTCTTGGCATCATTGGCTAAGCTTGAAGAGTTTACAATGCTTGAAAACAAAGACGACTCACCAGCGTGTGCAACCTCTTATGTTGGCAACCTTGAAATAATGATCCCAATGGCGGGCTTAATTGATGTGGAAGCAGAGCTTGCACGTATCAACAAGCAACTTGAAAAAGCAGAGAAAGGCCTAGCGCAAGTGCAAAACAAACTCGCTAACGAAAAGTTTGTAAACAATGCACCAGAAGCCGTTCTTGCAAAAGAAAACGCTAAGTTAGCTGAATTCACCGATGCTAAAACTAAGCTGCTTGAGCAAAAAACGAAGATTGAAAGCTTATAATTTTAGTCACCTGCTAAAGCAATTTAGCAGGCATTAAAAAGCCGCTCACTTTAATAAAAGTGAGCGGCTTTTTTTGTGCCTAATGATTAAGCTAAAGGCACTTTTACATTAAAACGTGTAGTTGTACTGCGCGCCAATAAGCGTAGCATGACCTTTTGATTCAAAAGACCACTGCGAGCCTAAGTTATCTTTTTCAGTGTAGTTTTGTGTTTTACCACGAATAATACTCACGCCTAAATCAACGTTTGAGTTTTTATCGATGATGTAGTTACCACCAAAAGAGAACCAAAAGCGGTCTGTGTCTGGAATCGAGATTGACAAATGCTGTTGTGATACAGGCGACTCGTCAAACGCAATACCTGCACGTAACAATAGGTTTTCGTTGTACTGGTAGTCAGTACCTACTGAGTAACGAAGTGCATCAGAGAAATTTTCTGTTTTTTCAAATGCGCTAAACTTATCACCCGTTGGTGCTGTTACTTGTGCTTCTAATGAATCAAAGCTGCTCCAGCCAGTCCACAATACGCTGTAGTGCAAGCCTAATTTTTCGTCTAACTGATGTGAACCAGAAAACTCAGCAATAGCAGGTAGCGTTATTTCAACCGAACCTGGAAGTTCAAGCTGTCCGTCTAATCCACCAGGAATAAATGCAGAAGGAAGCTCGTTTGAGTATTCACCTTCAAACGTGATATCAGTTTCTGTGCGGTAGTTAAAACCAAAACGGCTGTTTTCGTCTAATTGGTACATTACACCAACATTTAAGCCGTAACCAATATCATCACCTTCAAGGTTTACTGCATCTGTTGAAGCGGGGATTGGTAAAGCTGAAGCACCAAACTTGCGAATAATTTTAGCTTCTGCATAAATTGCATTTAAGCCAATACCAAAGCTGAACTGCTCGCTTACTTTATAGGCAACGCTTGCATTCATATTAACGGTAACAATTTCTGTTTCACCGGCAATTTGACCTGCCGCGTAATCGTCATCAAATTTTGTTGCTAAACCAAAGTTAGCAAATGCGCCAAAACCAACTGATACTCTGTCGTTTACTGGCATAGTGAAATACGTTGCTGGAATAACAGCGCTAGGCGCAATGCTGTCGTCATCTAATGCATTCGGGTCGATGCCATTGTTTGTACCAGTGCCTTCAAGGCTCACATCTGGAACAACGGCTATAGCAGCAACACTTAGTTGCTTATCTTTAAATACAGTCATTAAAGCAGGGTTACGTGCAACAACAGACGCGTCGTCTGCGATAGATGCTTCACCAGCATAAGCACGGCCTAAACCTGATGCGTTTTGCTCAGCTAATTGAAACGCAGCTGCAAAAGAGTCAGCTGAAACAAATGCAAGCGAGGCTGCGATAAGCGTTTTAGAAAATTTCATTGTTGTGTCCTTAACCAAACTCACTGTTTGGGTAGCTATGTGTGTTGTTACTTATATTCAAAACCCGGCTACACTACATTAATTTTTAGAAAAAAACTTCATGATCACACCAAAAACACCTAAAAAACACGTTTTTTAACTACATTTTAACAACTATTTAAAACTCATCGGACAAGAAATGTGTTATTAGAGCAATTACTCTAAATGTAATTAATTATCATTTAGATTGACATGAATTACGCCGCATTTTAAACTCTTTTTAAAATAACCAACGGGTTAAAACTGTGCTGATTGTTCTAATTATGGTGGGTCTCATTTTTTGTGGAGCCAGTGTATTTTTCTTTTATAAGGCAAATTACTGCGCGTGCACACAGGCCGGACAATGCGACAACCCTGTTAATCGTTACTGGCTAGGCGCTATGTTAAATGCTGTTGTATCGCTCATATTTTGCTGCACAGCTTTACATGTAGAGCTTGGCACTTTGTTGTGGTTGGTACTAATGGGAAGTTGCTTTTTAGGCGCGTTTATATCAGCTCAGGCAAACCAAAAGCGCCGATGTATTAAGGCTAAACGAGCAGATGATCTTTTAACAAACGAGATAAGTTAATTTGATAATCCATGGGCTTTACACTCGCTAAAATTTTAAGCTCTTGGTTGTCGGTACTCAAATCTATATCTTTAGGCGTTACGTGATGATTATGCTTTGCATTATAAAATAATTTAACTTTTGGCTTAATAGGGTTTTGGGTATTTCCCTCTAACACGATTGCTAAACGCTCGTTAGTTAATTTAACAATACTTCCCACAGGGTGGACACCTAAACACTTTATAAAGCGCTGCACTAACTCAGCATCAAATAACTTGTTACTAGCCAATAAGTAACGTAGTGCATTAATAGGCTCATCGCCTTCTTTGTATAGCTTATCAGCGGTCATCGCATCATATACATCAACAATAGCCATAATACGCGCAGCACGACTGAGCTTTTGATCACTTACACCTCTGGGGTAACCTGAGCCATCTAATCGCTCATGATGATTTACTATCATGTCTAACATGAGTGGCGTTACACCCTCTTCCTCTTTTGCTAATATCAGCCCTTGAGATACATGCTTTTTTACCGCGCTCATTTCAAATTCGGTCAGCTTAGAGGGTTTTGATAGTATACCTTGTGGTATTTTAGCTTGGCCTAAATCATGGAGTAATGCGCCCATTGCCAATTGTTGAACAACCCCTTGCTTGTAACCTAAGTACTTAGCAAACACGGCGGTAAAAATGGCACAATTGATCATATGTCGCCAGTTATAATTGTGCTTGTCTTTTACGCGCGTAAGTATGGTCATAGCGTTGGTATTTCGAAAAACGGAGCTAACTATCTCACCGGCTATTTCATCAAGTACTTTTACATTAACGGCCATGCCTGCGGTTATATCTCCATATAGCGACTTTAATTTTTTACTATGGCGCTCGTAACCTTCACTGGCTGCAGCAAACTCTTGCTCAAGCGTTATACTTGCAGGTGTATTTACGAGTTTTGATTTATCCTTGGCAGGCTTTGCCTTTGTTTGATCACTTAGTTTTGTAGACGCTAAATTTTTATTTTTTACAGGGGACTTGGAAGTTGGCTTGTACTTAGCGGGGATGGCTACATCGCCTTTAGTAAAATCAATTAATAGCTCAAGCACGCCTTCTGTCGCTAAACGTTTTATAATCGATTTTTCACGAACCAAACCACTGGTTTTAATTTTTATTCCATTAACACCTTCATGTTGCTTAGTTACGCTATCGACATACATGCCGGGAACAAGTTCAGTGATAGGTAGAGTAATAAGCATAAAGGTATTTAAAATAGGTAATTAAACACCATTGATAGCATTTTACACCTGTACAAGTCTAACATTTGTTTCATTTACGTTAATAAATGACTATAAAGGATTGCTTATCACTCACTTAAAAAAGTACGTTTAAATAAATTTACCACGCTATTAATTAGGTGGCTTTAATCTAGTTGCTCGAAGCTAATTATTTTAATAGTTCCTCTATTGGCTGTGGTTTATGTACAGCATAACCCTGCGCGTAATCTACGCCCATTTCTAATAGAGTTTGCTTAATTCGTGAAGTTTCGACAAACTCAGCAATAGTTTTCATACCCATAACGTGGCCAATCTCATTTATTGATTTCACCATTGCATGATCAATCGGATCAACCTCAATATCTTTTACAAAAATCCCATCTATTTTAAGGTAGTCCACCTTGAGGTTCTTCAAATATCCAAATGATGATAAACCACTTCCAAAGTCATCTAGTGCAAAACGGCACCCTAGCACTTTTAATTGGGAAATAAACTTACTGGCAAGTTCTAGGTTTGAAATGGCGGCTGTTTCGGTTATTTCAAAACAGATCTTTTCACTATGCTCACCCAAAAGGGTAAGTTGCTCTGTAACAAATATTAAAAAGTCCTCATTAGTAAGTGACTGTCCTGAAAGGTTAATAGACAAGAAGTTAACCCCTTTGAGAAAGTTAGGGTTATTTAGAATCATCTTAAATGCGTTTTCAATCATCCAACTATCTACTTTAACAATCAGTTGATAGCGCTCTGCAGGAGGTAAGAAAGCACCCGGAGGAATTATACCTCCCTGATCATCGACCATACGCAATAGCAATTCATAATGTTTATTTTTATCGCAAGCGAGTGGCTCAATTAATTGTGCGTATATTTTAAAGCGGTTTTCATCTATTGCATCTTGAACTCTATTTACCCACTGCATCTCGCCTTGGCGCACTGCGAGCTCTTCGTCATCATCATAATGAACATGGATTCTATTTCGTCCCTTCTCCTTTGCTATATAACAAGCAACATCAGCTAACTTTAGCACCTCTGTAAAATCCACATATTTATCGGTAATTTGGATCAACCCCATGCTTACACCTATACGAAAGCTACGACCTTCCCAAACAAATCTATAATCCTCAATTTCTTTTTGAATTAAGCTAGTTACACGATGGGCGTTATCAAATGAGCAGTTTTCCATCAATACAGCAAACTCATCCCCCCCGAGGCGTGCTACCACATCTGTTTTTCTTACTACTTTTTGCAATAAAGAACCGAGCTGACGAAGTAATTCATCGCCAGCTAAATGACCACAGGTGTCATTCACTACTTTAAATTGATCAAGGTCCATATAACATAAAGCATGATCAACTCGTTTTTCAGCAGCAACTGACAATAAAAGCTCAACGCGACGCTTAAACTCTCTTCTATTTGCTAAACCAGTGAGTGAATCATGAGATGATTGGTAGCTGAGTTTTTCTTCTGATTTTTTTCTTGCTGTAATATCTACATGAGTGCCCACTAAACGAGTAATTTCACCTTCCTCACTTTCAACAACAAAAGCACGAGACAAAATATTTACATAGCTACCATTTTTATGGCGCATTCTAAACTCAGCTTCATAGTGCTTAGTTTTAGATTCCATAAACGAATGAATTTTAGCAACTGCTGGAGCTAGATCGTCAGGGTGAACAAGCCTTTCCCATGTAGCAAAACTATTTGTAAGCTCGTCTTCTTTATACCCCAACATCGATTTCCATCGCGGTGAGTAATACATTTTTTCGTTAGCAATATCCCAATCCCAAAGTCCATCATTAGCGCCCTTCATGGCTAAACTTAACCGCTCTGTGTTTACTGAGGCTTTTTGTTTTTCGAGTATGAGATCGTTTTTTTGCTGTTCTAAAGAAAGGGTTAATTCAGTAATGATATTAGATAGCTCACCTATTTGGCTATTTTCATACTCAAGTTCAGTAATATCATAAAAAATATTTAATGTAATACTGGCATCCCCATTTTTTAAAGGAACGGCACTGCCAAGTACAGTACGTTTACACCCGTCTTTGCACTGTATAGTTAGCTGCATTGGCACAAAGCGAGTATTCATTTTTTTTGCATCGTTTAATTTTTTGTGCCACAAGTTCATCACACAGTCGCGATAATGGCTATTAGGAAGTGCTATGCCCCACCATTCATCTAATGTGGGTATATCGCTTGCTCTATAACCAAACATATTAACGAACGTATCATTAGCATGGACAATAGTGTTATGAGCGTCATTCAATACAAATGGGACAGGGGAAGAGTTAAATATATGTATAAATAAATCATTACAACAGGCGTTTTTTTCTAGCTCAGATATTTTGGCATCTGCCTTTGCCAGATCAAATTTAAGCTGCTCAATACTATCCATTCACTGTGTTTCCCAAAAGTACGAATGTATTAATACACCTTTGTTCTATTGATGTATTTGAGTAACACAAACACAACGCACCAATGGCATAATTAGATATCTATCATAATCAAAACAATAGGCAGTAAAGTCTATTTAAGCAAGGTGGTTAATAATTAGAAAGGGAGTAAAACACAGGTAAGTTTTTGGCCTAGTTAAATCAAATGGCGCTCTCGGTAGGGATCGAACCTACAACTCAGCCTCCGGAGGGCCACGTGATATCCATTTCACCACGAGAGCACATTTGCTGCCGCCACATCAACTCGCGATATCAATGTGTTAGCATGCGCTAATGATAAAGCCATCTTTACACAAATGCTAGCGACATTAGTTTATATGATTACTAATTAGGCACTTTTGAATAAAACATGTGACTATTTTATAAAAACGCGTTATTTATTAATATTCGATAAAAATAGTTACGCTTTAGCAACATTTTAACTATCATTGTCACAGTAATGAAAATATTTAAAAGAGGAATTAATAATGAGTTTGATGTCTACGGAGCAAGTTGCAGAATTTTTAGGTGTAAAAGAAGAGCGCGTAAAACGTCTTGCACGTGAAAGTTTATTAATCGCTAAGTCAGAAGATGAAAACGGCGAACCGCAGTTTGATGCAGATGAAGTAGCAAAATATAAAGAGTTAGCAGCGCGTTTTGGTGGCCTTTAAAAGCCACATGCTGCAATAAGTTTTAGCAGCTGCGCGCGTAATTTTTTTGCTGGAGCTCTTATGTCGCGCTGCTCATACCAACCAATACTTAAAACCAAAAATAACAGCTTATAACAATTAAGCTTATCGGTTGATGTTACAAACCCTACCTGTTTATCTTTATATTTAGCGTAACTATTTAATAACGCATCATCGTTATTTTTATTTAGCTCAAAGCTAACACTTAGCGCCGCTAAATCAAAATACACGTCGTTTGTTTTAGCGTACTCAAAATCAATTAAGTAGCTGCCTGACTCACTCACTATTAAATTATCTTTAATTAAATCGTTGTGGCAAAAACCAAGCTCGATTGGCATGGCTGTAATAAAGTTAACCGCTGCACTAATTTGCTGCTGATGCTCCAGATACACTGGTGAACATTTATAACAGCTTAGCTCCTGAGCTATGTTCATTGGCTCAGTGCTAACCGAGTAAGCATGGACAGTGACAAGCTTTTTAATCACGTCGTCAATTGATAGACTATTTTCGGTACTACCGTCAAAGTAATTAAACACAGCCAGTTGATTTTGTTTATCAAGCCATACAGGGGAAGGGCATATATTTGACGCACTCAGGCGACGCTGTGCCTCTAAGGCATATTCTGGCCAATGGTCTTTGTAACGCTTTAATAAATACTTCTCTTGAGTCGTATTTATTAACACATTTTCGTTACTTAAACCTTGTGATAAAGGCACGCATGAAATAACGCTACTTGGTGCTATAAACGCACGGCATTTGTTTATAAGTGCATTGTAATCACTCATAAATTAAAGCTGTGTGAGTGGCTTAGCTTGGCTTTGCTCGTATTCTTCATACCAGGTTTTAAATCCCCACCCTGCCATAATGGTGTAAAACACAAAAAGCGCTAATGTTGGGTAGTAGCCTTTTTCGTAATATAAATACATAGACGCTGCGTCTATGACTATCCAATACAACCAGTTTTCAAGGATTTTTTTGGCAACTAAGTAAGTCGTCACAACGGCAAAACAGGTTGTAAAGCTATCGAGGTAGGCAAAATCAGCATGCGTATAGTTAGTCATAAAATACCCAATGCCTGTTGCCGCAATAGAGGTAAGTATGATTAAAAGCGCATGACGTTCCATAGACCAAGAACTAATACTCAGGTTGTTATTATTAGCTTTGCCTTTTCGCCACACAACCCAGCCAAATACAGCCATATACATGTAATAAAAGTTGAGTAATGACTCCATTAGCAATGCGCCATTCCAATACATAATAGTATAAATTAGCGTACTAAAAAACGCAGCAGGCCAGCACCACAGGCTTTCTTTTATCGCCAACAATAAATAAGCAATTGATAACACAACCGCAATATATTCCCAGTGCGACATGGCAGTAAAACCGCTTAACGTTTTTGTTATAAATTCCATAGTGTGCTGTTACCGTTAAATTGTGGCGAAAAAACTACTGAGGCGATAAATCGCCAGACAAAAACTTACACACAAAAATAGCTTTGCCAAACTCTTCGTATGAACGTTTAATTTCGGTATTGAGTACTTGCATCACTAAATCATAATCGCCAAAAATTTGTGTCGATAGTGTATTAGTAATCACTTTTAAACCATCGTATTCGTTTAATCGATCAATAAAGCCTTTGATAAAAGGAATGTAATCTTGATGAAGTGGGTACTTACTAATCTCTACTGATAATTTCATTATTAACCCTATGGTTTGAGTGCCTAGTTATATCGTGTCATTCAATGCTAGAGCCGCTACTAAATACAGTGTAAAATCGCTTTAATACTCAATTACAATGAGCGTAATATGGCACGCAGAATAACCTATAAATTTAAAAACCAACCGCGCGAAATAAATTTTGCTAAAGATAAATACCACGACATGTATCAAGCAATTGCTGCTGCCGAAGGCATTGATTTAACGAATTACTTAAGCATGGTACAGCAAATAGAAATGACCTCTAAAGGGTCAGCTTCTGTTCGTAACTTTCGTGATCAAGAATTTGCCCGCATGGGCTTTAGTGATATTTACTTTATTAAAGAGTAATTATCACTATTTAATTATGGCTGATACTCATAACTTACGCGCGGTGTAATATTACACAAAAGCTCGTAAGGAATGGTATCGGCGCACTGTGCTATTTCTTCTACTGGTAGCTCTGGGCCCCACATTGTGACTCTGTCGCCTACTTTTATGTTGTGCTCGTTTTGGCCTATGTCTACGCTAATCATATCCATTGCCACACTACCTACAATACCATAGCGCTGCTTGCCAATAACCACTGGTGTACCCTCTTTTGCATGTCGCGGGTAACCGTCACCATATCCCATAGCAACCACAGCTAACTGAGTCGCTTTATCGCTTTTCCAACGCCCACCATATCCTACGGCCTCGTTAGCCTGAACATGGCGCACTGCTATAACACGTGTCGTTAAACGCATAACGGGTTTAAGCTGGTGCTGCTCACCCAATGCGTTTGCCATAGGTGATACCCCATATAACATTAAACCAGGGCGTACCCAATCGCCATGAGCATTCGGCCAAGCAATAATGCCTGCCGAGTTAGATAAGCAATGTGCTTGGTTAATATTATTTACTAGGCAGTCAAACTGTGAAATTTGCTGTGCTGTCTTGGTGTTATTTACATCGTCCGCGCATGCAAAGTGGGTCATTAAATTAACGGTGTTATTGGCGTTGGGTGTTTTTTGCAAGCGCTTATAAAATTCATCAAACTGCTCTGGGGCAATACCCAAGCGATGCATGCCGGTATTTACTTTAAGCCAGCACAATAAAGGCGCTTCAAGCTCAGCCTCTTCCAAAGCGGCAAGCTGATACCCATCATGAATAATAGTTTGAAAGTTATTGGCCAATAAAATAGGTAAATCGTCTTTATTAAAAAAGCCTTCAAGTAACACAATCGGTTTTGTTAACCCACCAGCACGAAGCGCTAAAGCTTCATCTATACGTGCTACTGCAAATGCATCTGCATCATTTAAATGTTGTGCAATTTTAACCAAACCATGGCCATAAGCATTGGCTTTTAATACCGCCATAACTTTACTGTTTGGTGCAAAACGCTTTACCTGCGCTAAATTATGCGCAAGTGCCGTTAAATTAATTTCAGCAGTAGCTAAGCGCATTAATACTCGTCATCCATCGCAGGACCTGCGTAGTTATCAAAGCGAGAAAACTGCCCTTGGAACGTCAAGCGCACCTTACCAATTGGACCGTTACGCTGTTTCCCTATGATGATTTCGGCGATGCCTTTTTCAGTACTGTCTTCGTTGTAGACTTCATCACGGTATATAAACATGATTAAATCGGCATCCTGCTCTATCGAGCCAGATTCACGTAAATCTGAGTTAATTGGGCGTTTATCAGCACGTTGCTCAAGCGTACGGTTTAGCTGCGAAAGCGCAACAACCGGACATTTTAATTCTTTTGCTAGTGACTTAAGAGAGCGTGAAATCTCTGCAATTTCAAGGGTTCTGTTATCCGACAAGCTCGGCACACGCATAAGCTGAAGGTAATCAACCATGATCATACTGATACCACCATGATCGCGCGCAATACGACGTGCACGTGAGCGAACATCGGTAGGTGTTAACCCTGATGCATCATCAACGTACATTTTACCTTTTTCCATCAACAAGCCCATGGTTGATGAAAGACGCGCCCAATCATCATCGTCTAGCTGACCAGTACGTACCTTAGTTTGGTTAATACGACCAAGTGATGCCAGCATCCTCATCATGATTTGCTCAGAGGGCATCTCTAATGAGTAAATAAGCACAGGCTTGTCTTGTGTCATTGCCGCATGCTCTGCAAGGTTCATCGCAAAGGTGGTTTTACCCATTGAAGGACGTGCTGCAACAATAATTAAATCAGAAGGCTGTAAACCTGTGGTCATTTTATCTAAGTCAGCATAGCCGGTACTTACGCCTGTTACACCATCTTGCGGAGATTGGTATAGCTCTTCTATTTTATCAACGGTTTTTTCGAGTATGTTGTGTATGCTTTGCGGGCCTTCGGTGCTTTTTGAACGCTGCTCAGCAATTTTAAATACTTTACTCTCGGCAAAATCTAATAAGTCATGGCTTGTGCGCCCTTCGGTATTAAAACCGGCCTCGGCTATTTCATTTGCTACACCAATCATTTCACGCACAACCGCACGCTCTCGCACAATATTAGCGTATGCATCGATATTAGCGGCACTCGGTGTATTTTTGGCTATTTCGGCTAAGTAAGCAAAACCACCAATTCCTGCCAGTTTATTATTTTTTTCAAGGCTTTCAGAAATCGTAATTAAATCGATTGGATCACCCAACTCTGCAAGCTCTGTCATTGCTTCAAAAATCAGCTTGTGCGTGCGAGTATAAAAATCTTGAGATACAACAAGTTCGGCTACGCGGTCATATGCTTGGTTATCAAGCATTAAGCCACCTAAAACAGATTGTTCAGCTTCTATTGAATGGGGAGGAACTTTAAGGGTATCGACTTGCTTATCTGGTTTGGCCATAACTTCACAGTACTAAAATTGAATGGCTCTATTCTATCGACTTGCCGGGGTTGTGCAAATAGCAAAGCAGGAAATCTTTTCCTGCTTTTTGTAACTCAAAAGTTTACGATTTACTTTTTAAGCTCAATACGGCCACTTATAGTATCCATTTCAACGTCTGCATTGCCGCCATTAATAACAAACTCAAGCTCACTGGCTGGGCCATATTTGGCTTTTTTTACTTTGTCATTGCTAAGCTCATTAATAATTTTGCCATTGGCATGGGCTTCAATCTCAAATTTAGCCGATACATTAGCAGGAAAGAAAAACTCTGCATCGCCACTTACCGACTCAAAACGTACATCTGCACTGTCCAGTAGCTCACCAATACGAACTTCAGCTTCACCATTTACAGTGTTTATACGTAGGTTTTTGATGCTAGCCAGCTTAAAGTTTATGTCACCGTTCACATTTTCAAGACGAACATCGCTCGCGCTTGATGACGACTTAATATCACCATTCACAGCGCTAAAGCGTAACTCCCCACTAGACTGTTCATCATTTATTTCGCCATTTACCGTTTCAAATTGAATATTACCGCTCAGGTTTTGTGCATTCACATCACCGTTAACGCTGGTTAGCTTAATATTACCTGCTAAATTTTGTGCGGTAATTTCACCATTAACCACATTTACTTCTGCACCATTTTTAAGTGCTTTAGCTATTACCGATACATTAACACCACGAAAGTCTAATGCGCTGCTATGCGGCATAAAAATAGTTAGTTTAGAGCCATCGCCATTACTGCCCCAGCCCATTTTACGTGGCATTTTCACAACAAAATATGTATTGTCGCCTCTTGTTTCGAGCTCAAAACCTTCTGCCTTATCGTCAAGCTCGCCCACTACTTTAAACTCGCTTTTATCCCAACCAGCAATACTTACATCACCACGCTGATTCTCAATAAAAACAGTACCCTCTTTTGGCACCTCTATTTGTTTATCAATTTTTTCTCCTGCAAGTACAGCAAGTGGAAATAAGCTTAATCCTAGTAAAATTGCTTTCATGTTTTCTCCTAAATACTTTGCCAACGAGGTGCATGCACCTTATTAATCAAATCAAGTTGTTGTTGATAAATCTGCGCTAACATTGTTAGCAATGCCTGGTTTTGGGGTTCGTTTTTAAGTGCTTGCTTAATGGCATACTCTGCCTCCTCAAGCTCTTGTAATTGTGTTTGCCAATTATCGGTTAAGGCGTCTTGATTTTTATACTGCACCAGTAAGCTTTGCTTTTGCTGTGCAAAATAGTCACTTATGGCCACAACCGGTTGTGGTTTAGGGTTGATTACAAACATATTGAGCGCCACTAGTGCAGCAACGGTACATGCCGCAATTGCGCTTAACTTTGGCCATAAAGTAACGGCTGATTGCTCAGGCTCATTGGTATTTACAATGGCTCTATCTATGCCTGCCCACAGATCTTTTTGTGGCGTTATCTCTTTATCAAGCGTGTTTAATGATTTATCTAAAAAGTCGTCAAAGTTTGGTTTATTCATTTTCATACCACTCTTGTAATAACTGCCTTGCTCGATGATATTGTGATTTGCTTGATCCAACGGCAATACCCAATTGATCTGCTATTTCTTCATGTCGATAACCTTCTACTGCAAACAATACAAACACCATCCGTGCACGCTCAGGTAACCTAACAATTAGCTTATCTAAGCCGTTTAAGCCTTTACAGTCTTTAGCCGATTGCTCATCCATACCGTCTTGTTCAATGCTAACGACTTTTTGTACCCAGCTTTTTTGTTTACGTAAGTAGTTAATCGCAATATTACTCGCCACACTGTATAACCAAGTAGAAAACTGCGAACGACCATCAAACATTGCTATTTTGTGCCACACCTGAACAAACACTTCTTGCGCAGCATCCTCAGCGTGTGACTGATCAGCTAATAAGCGCAAGCACAAACCGTAAACGCGCTTTATATGCAATTGGTAAAGCATTGTGTATGCACTTTGATCACCCGACTTTACGCGCTCAATCAATGCATTTTCGCACTCAGCGGGTTGATCGGGTTTAACGTGTAACATCCGTGATATCACCTTTTAATTATTATGGTATTGGTACCATTTCCAGTGTATTGATAAGTTAGACGCAATAACAGCGGTAAAAGGTTTGAATGAAATGAAAATAAATTTAAAGAATTTAAATTCTAAATAAGAAGAGTATTAGGAGGCTTTACCACATTAATAATAAAAAAACTGAATTTTAGGCACAAAAAAGCCGTGCTAAAAGCACGGCTTTTGTCGCTTAATTTAAAATTAAGCTTCAGCGATTACGATTACTTTGATAGTAGCCGTTACGTCTGTGTGAACAGAAATTGATACGTCAAATTCACCAGTCTCACGGATAGTACCTAGAGGCAAACGAACTTCTGACTTAGCAACTTCAACACCAACAGCTGAGATAGCGTCAGCGATGTCACGAGTACCGATTGAACCGAATAACTTACCTTCGTCACCAGCTTTAGATACTAAAGTAACTTCTGCTAATGCTTCTAGTTTTTCAGCGCGTGCTTGTGCAGCAACTAACTGTTCAGCGATTTTCGCTTCAAGTTCTGCGCGACGAGCGTCAAACGTTTCAATGTTAGCTTTAGTCGCAGGAACTGCCTTACCTTGAGGGAAAAGGAAGTTACGTGCGAAACCAGATTTAACTACAACCTGTTCACCTAGGCTACCTAGGTTAGCGATCTTATCTAGTAGAATAACTTGCATGTTTCTACACCTTTTAAAAACTGTTAATCCGCTGCTTACTTATGTAAGTCAGTGTATGGAAGAAGGGCTAAGTAGCGAGCACGCTTAATAGCAGTTGCTAGCTGGCGCTGGAATTTAGCGCTAGTACCTGTAATACGGCTAGGTACGATTTTGCCACTTTCTGTAACATAGTTTCTAAGAGTAGCTAGATCTTTGTAATCGATTTGTTGTACGCCTTCCGCTTTAAAGCGGCAGAACTTACGACGTCTGAAATAACGTGCCATGAGATTAATTCCTCAAATAATTCTTTCTATATGCTGAGCATGCAAAACCAATTGGCTAAGGCCGTTACGACCTTCGTGGCGATTTAAAAAACCACTCACTTGCAATGCCTGCCCAACGTGCAAATGTTGAGTCTGTTGTTGCATTTGCTTTCCACTGGCAACAACCTGAAGCTTTACATAACTATTACGGTTAAGGTCTGCTTCGGTTTGCATCGATTTATGTTCTAAAACAAAAATGCAATGCGGGATGCCAGCAGGGCTTTGGCTTAACTTGGGTGTTTTACAAACTACCCCAGATAAAACCAGCTGATTCATAAAAGGGCTAACCATTTATATTTACCGCCAGTTAAACGCCATGCTTGGACTCAAAACAATTAAGCAGCTGGTGCTTCTTTCTTCTCTTCTCTTGCAAGAGGAGACGCTTCAGTTACTGCAGATTTAGTGCGGATAACTAAGTTACGAAGCACTGCATCGTTGTAGCGGAAAGTAGTTTCTAGCTCGCTGATTACTTCAGTAGGTGCTTCAACGTTCATAAGAACATAATGAGCTTTATGAAGCTTGTTAATTGGGTAAGCCAATTGACGACGGCCCCAATCTTCAAGACGGTGGATTGAACCACCAGCTTCAGTGATAGAACCAGTATAACGTTCGATCATACCAGCAACTTGCTCACTCTGATCTGGGTGAACCATGAATACGATTTCGTAATGACGCATGGATATTCCTTACGGTTAATAGAGCCTTCTACCGTTTCGGCCGGTCGGTTTAAGGCAAGGAATTAATAGTTTAAAAGCCGAAATGAGCGCGCATTTTACGCTTAGTAGGATAATTAAGCAAGCAGGTTTTTTAAGCTTTAATAGATAAGTGTTAAAGCTATTGGGTGATGGTACTCGATGCCCCGCTATCAATAAGTAAATTGAAAGTAAGTGCCTTCGTTTTTTTGAAAGTCGCTGAGCTTGCTCGCACAAAAAAATCAAAGCTTTTAATTAATAAAGCCCTATATGTGCTCCTAAAATATAAACGTTTACTCAAGCCTAAAGTCGTGCAATTATTAAGCAACACATTATTAAATAAGGATATTTATGAAGCTCTTATTATCGCTTGCCTTGATACTTACTTTTAGCACCTCTTTTTTTAGCTATTCAAACACCGCTACAACCGACATAACCGTTGGTAAAAAAGTTATTCTACAATCAAAAATACTTAACGAAGATAGGCCAATCAGCATCTTCATACCTGACACTGTAAAAGACGACCAACCGCTTTATGTTATTTATTTACTTGATGGTGTTGAGCACTTTCATACGGCGTCTGGCGTTATAAAGTCCCTTGTTGATTACGAGCAAATACCTAATGCCATGCTTGTTGCTATTGATACAACTAACCGTGTTCGTGATTACTTACCCAAAGTAGAAGGCGAGCCTAAAACGGAGTTTCAAACCTTTGTTAAAAATAAGTGGCCTGACGCTGGGCAAACCGATAATTTTTTAAAGTTTGTGTCTGATGAACTCATGCCATACATAAACAATAATTACTCAACTAACGGCTACAACACTTTAATTGGTCACTCTAACGCTGGTACATTGGCGCTTTATACTTTAGTTAATCAGCCTGAATTGTTTAACAACTACATAGCTATTAGCCCAAATAGTTGGTGGAGTGACGAAGAGTTAAAAAATAATATTATTAAATACACTAAAAACCCTAAAGGCGCTCAAGAGTTATTTATTAGTGTAGCGAGTGAAGGCGCACGTTTTTATACAGGCGCATTAAATACGTTAGTAAATTTAGAACAACAAATGCCCACACAGCTAAAATGGGAATATAAGCATTACCCTACTTTTACTCACATGGGCACCATACTGCCAGCAATTAGCGATAGCCTAATTCACTTGTTTAGCGACCTAATATTTAAAGTAACAGACGAGCATGGAAAATTTGCTGATGTATCGCTTATTACCGGTTACTACCAAGCACTGAGCGATAAGTACGGATTTGAGCTTAAAATTCCACAAGATGTGTACGTAGAATTTGCCCACCGCCAGCAAAAGTTTGGTAATACTAAAAAAGCAATAACGACGCTTAAACACTTTACTCGCGATTACCCAAATGCAGCCTACTCCCACATGCGATTATCTCAAGGGTACACAGCTGACAAACAATTTAAGGAGGCTGTTACTAGTATGAAACACGCACTAAAACTTGCTAAACAAAATTCGCGCGACCCACTGTTAATTGATGCACTCAAAGATATGGTGAATGAAGCCCAAGCCAATTTGTAACTAATTTAACGCAAAGCGCTTTTTAGCTAACGATAGTAATTACGAGCTATGCTCGTCGCGTGAAAAGCGCAGCTTTTAATCTGTTTCACACTACTTAAAAACAAAAACCGATGTTTAAATTAAACATCGGTTTTTCTTTTCTAAAAGCTGACAGCTAAAAACTAACCACTTTACCTGTTGGGTTTCGCTTCGCTCAACCCAACCTACTTATTTACCTATCGCTTCTTTGGCGAATAGGTGTTTTATTGGGCCTAGGTTATCAACGAGTGACAGCCCAACTCCGCGTATTAGCTTTTTAACTGGGTTTGCGCCTTCAAATAACTCTTTTAGCCCTTGCATCATGGCTATGTGTTTTTGTGCGTCGAGCTTGCGGGTACGCTCGTAATCACGAAGCGTGCGGGTGCTTGCAAATTCTTTACTATCACTTGTGAGTAACTCAATTAAATACGCGGCGTCTTTTAGGCCTAGGTTCATACCCAGCCCTGCCAATGGGTGAATGGTGTGCGCTGCATCACCCATTAATACCACTTTGCCGCTCACCCATTGCTGGGCGTAACGCATTTTAAGTGGAAATGCTACGCGTTTACTTTGCACTTCACACAGGCCGCATTGCCCATCTATGGCAGCCATTACGGCTTTATTAAAGTCGTTGTCGTCCATTGCTAGTAATTCATCGCAATGGTTAGGGCTGGTAGACCACACAATAGAATGAGTGTTAGCGTCACTCAATGGCAAAAATGCCAATGGCCCCGTAGGTAAAAACACTTGTCGCGCAGTATTTGCGTGTGGCTCTTTTGTTTTTACTGTAGCAACGAGTGCATGGTGATCGTAATCTTTAAAGGTCAGCGCCATATTAAATTGTTTACGAATAGCTGAATTTGCGCCATCAGCCGCCACCAGCAGCTTAGCAATAATAGGCTCGCCGCTTTTAAGGGTTACAAATACGTCTGATTCACTTTGGTGTATTTGCTGGTATTCGGTATCAAACATTAGCGTAGCATTGCTTTGCTGCTCTAACTGTTTAATAAGTGCAAAGCGAATAATATCGTTTTCAACTATATGACCTAAATGGTCGAGCTCAAGTTGTTTGTTATTAAAGGTTATTTTACCAAAGCTGTCGGCATCGCGAACATCCATATGGGTATATGCACATGCACGCTGAGCAATAATTTGAGGCCAAACGTTTAATTGCTCTAATAATGTTTGGCTTGCAATACTAAGTGCGCTTACGCGTAAACCGTATTCATCAGTTGGAGGGGCTTGTGTTGATGCTGCATCGAGTACTACAACACTAATATTAGCCTTAGCAAGCCCAAGGGCTAACGTTAGCCCCACGCAACCACCACCAACAATACACACCTGTGTTTGCTTCATAAACGTGAACCTTGTTTAACTTGCCCCATTAATTGTTTTGCTAACGGGGCTTTTAATGCGGGAAATAAATCCATTGAAAACAAGCCAATGCTTCGCCCAAGCGCTAATACTCGAGATGAATTTGAAAACAACCTTACTAAGGCATCTGTTAAAGTCATCACTGTTTTTATATCTTGGCTGCGCAACTGGCCATACTCGCGTGTAAACGCATAGCTCCCTAACTCATTAGGGCTATTGGCAATTAAATCACTCAGTACTTGTACATCACGCAAGCCTAAATTAAAGCCTTGCCCTGCAATGGGATGAATAGCATGAGCAGCATTACCAATAACCACCGTTCGATGAGCTATTAACGATTCGGCTTGTCCATATACCAGCGGGTAGCTTGCGCGCATACCCACTTTAACAAATTGCCCTGCGCGGTAACCAAAGGCTGATTGTAATGCACTTAAAAACTCGATTTCATTTAAGTCCATGTATGAATTAATTTGCTCTTTTTCCATACACCACACCAATGAATATCGGTTATTGCTCATCGGTAATAGTGCCATAGGGCCATGCTGAGTAAAGCGTTCAAAGGCATGGTTATTATGCCCTTCGGCTACTTCTATATTGGCAATAATAGCGCCTTGCTCATAAGGCTGAGTATTAAAATTAAGGCCCAGCAATTGGCGTGTAGGAGATTGCGCGCCATCGGCTACAATAATTAGCTTGGCATTAAGTTGTTCGCCACTTTGCAAGGTCAGTGCGTTGCTATGCAACGTTTGTTGTATTTCGATTACGCTATCAGGGCAAAATAAGCTAATGCTTGATTGCACTAACCGCTGATGAAGCGCGCGCCCAAATGGATTAACCTCAACTACATACCCTAAAGAAGGTTTTGCAAATTCAGTGCTTTGAATATGGGTTTTACCAAAATGACCTCTATCCGATACGCTCACTCTTTTAATAGCAGAGGTGTAAGGGGCATTTTGGTCAAATAAATTAAGTGTTTGTAAATACTCTACCGATTGCTGAGCAAGCGCAATGCTTCGGTCGTCAAAGCTTGGGTGGTATTCATCGGTTACTTGGCTTGCTTCTACCACGGCAATGTTTATTGAGGGGTTTATTTTAGCAATGCTAAGTGCACAGCTTGCGCCAACTAAACCGCCACCAATTACTACAACATCAAACTGCTTAGCCATTGTGCTCTCCAACTTGTTATGCGCTTTTAGTTTGTTGCATAAGTGCTTGAATATCGCCAATGGTTTTAGGCACGCTTAAGGTAAGGTTTTCATGGCCTGATTCGGTAATGAGTAAATTATCTTCTATACGAATACCAATACCTTTGTACTTTTGTGGCGCGTTTGAGTCTTCGCTTATATAGAGTCCTGGCTCTATGGTTAAAACCATACCAGGCTCAAATGCTCGCTCAACGTTATTTATTTTATAATCACCAACATCATGCACGTCTAACCCCAGCCAATGCCCAAGGCCGTGCATGTAATATTCTTTACAGGCTTGTTGCGCCATTAGTTCAGTAAAGTCGCCAGTTAAAATACCTAAGTCAAGTAAGCCTTGCGTTAGTACTTCCATTGCTAATTTATTAGCGTGGGACAGGTAACCACCGGGTTTAATTTCTTCAAAGGCAGCCAGTTGTGCGTTAAGAACAATATTATAAAGCGCGGATTGTTCTTCACTAAACTGGCCATTTACCGGAAATGTACGTGTTATATCGGCTGCGTAGCCTTGTAGCTCACAACCTGAATCAATAAGTACTAGATCGCCATTTTTAAGTACATCGCTATTTTGCGTGTAATGCAGAATATTAGCGTTATCGCCGCTACCTACAATTGTGCCGTAAGCCGGATGAGGTGCGCCGTTCATTGCATAATGATGATGAAGCTCTGCTTCTAATTGAAACTCAGTTGCTCCTGCATGTGAAAAGCGCATAGCTCGCATGTGGCCACGGGCGCTAATTTCACAGCCTTCGCGCATTACCTCTATTTCACTCGGCGATTTAAACAAACGCATTTCATGGATAAGGCCGCGAATTTCTTTTAACGTACTCGGTGCTTTAAGGCCTTTGCGAGCCCCGCCACGAAGTGTGCCTAAAAGCGTAAACACTTTACTATCAAATGAATCATAAGCGCCTTGTGCAAAATAAATCGCATTTTTACCATTTAGTAGCTCAAGCAGTTGCTCTTCTAAATCACTTAATGGGTAGGCCTCGTCAAATAAGTAGTCGCTTTTGGCTTTATCAAAACCAACACGTCGGCCATGCCAAGTTTCGGCTAATTTGTCTTTATCAAGGCAAAATAGGGTGCTGGGTGTATCGCTGTTGTTACAAAGCACCAATACAGCATCGGGTTCGTTAAAACCGGTTAAATAAAAAAAGTCGCTGTCTTGTCTAAAAGCATAGTCAGTATCGCGGCTTCGCGTTACTTCGCTAGCAGCCGGAATAAGCGCAATGCTGTTATCGTCCATTTGTGCAAGTAAGCGTTCTCTGCGTGCTTTAAACTCTGACTTTTTTATTTCAACCATTATTAGCTAACCCGTTGTACTTTTTAATTAAGTTTAATGAAGCGTTTTTTTATCACTTTGGCTGCTTTGCTCTTTACCAAGCTCGGCAAAACAAAGTAGTGCCGATACACGTACATATTCAATAACTTCGTGAAGTGCGTTAGCATCTTCTTCGGTTTCTTCAAAAGTGGTATCTAGGCGTGTTATTTCGCTAAAGTCGCTAATTACTTCTTTCACGTCAGCCGACAGCTTACCGTAATCTTTTTGCTTTAAACCAAAACCAAGCATAAATCCCGATACCCATGATACGAGGCCATTAGCCTGATCGATGAGTGTCTCGTCATCACTTGGTAAAAATAAATCAAACTGAAACTCTTCATCGTTAAAGCTTGCAACAACTTGCTTATAAATAGTGCCAAAAAATGCTTTTAAACCATTACCGAACGATTCACCATCGTTGAATACATCGCTTAAAAGGCCTAGGTACTCCTTGTCGTCAATACTTAATCCACATGCTAATAAACCACTAATAACACCATGCGCTTCGGCAGGGGAAACAAATATTTCGTTTTTTTCTAAAAGTAGTTGAGCTTTTTCGTAATCTGGTAAATCGTTCATAATCAAGCCTTCGCTTTGCTAGTTAAAGCAATGCTACCACTCGATAAAAAGCAACTCCAATTAATTGTATGATCACGCTCAAAAACTACGCAATAAAGTAAACAGCGAGTTAAAGGTGTGGGAAAACTAAGCGAACGACTTAATTTTTTACGTTTTGGGTTTAAGGATTGGCATATGTCTTATATACTTAATTTGTTCCCTGGGATACTGGAGCTGGGTTAAGTCCCTGAGCCGATAAATTTTATACCAGGGTTTCTGTTCGTTTACTATTGTGCAAGCTTGGCATGTACCGAGAAGCCTACGGTAAACCGCAGATTCCCGCCCTGAAACCTTCTGGTTTCAGGACTGAAACCGAGTACCGTATCTTGGGGAACACCATCATCTACTCGCGTTTTAACACGCACACTCAAACCTCTTTATATATCCACTTTTATCTATTTAACGCCTTAAATAATTTTCAATTTTGCATAGCTAAAAACAAAAAAGCTGCAGGCAATTGAATACCTACAGCTTTTGTATCAACACGTTTTGTGTATTATTTAAACCAGCCTTGAAATCGTTCCATCAACATATAATTGACTGGTACTAGCAATAAAGTAATAAAGGTCGCAAAAATTATCCCAAACCCTAAACTAACGGCCATAGGTATTAAAAACTGCGCTTGTGTGGCTTTTTCAAACAGCAGCGGCATTAAACCTATAAAAGTGGTTAAACTGGTGAGCATAACTGGGCGAAAGCGCGATGCACCAGCAAGTTTAACTGCCTCTATTAAATCGCCACCTTCGCTGCGTTTTTTATTAATAAAATCAACCAATACAAGCGAATCGTTCACTACGACACCTATTAACGCAAGCATACCTAGTAGGCTCATAATGGTTAAATCCATCCCCATTATCCAGTGCCCTACTACTGCGCCAATCATGCCAAATGGAATAACACTCATAACAATAATTGGTTGCATGTATGACTTAAACGGAATAGCTAATAGCGCATAAATTATAAAAAATACAAACACTAGCGCCCAAGCCAATGAGCCAAACGACTCTCTTTGCTCTTTAGCTTCACCTTCAAGTTTATAATCAACCCCCGGGTATTGCTGCATTAGCTCGTCTAAGTATTGTGCGAGGTCGGCTTGAAGCACCGTCATGTTGGTGTTGTTTTTTTCTATATCAGCCGTCACGTTTAGTGTGCGGTAACGATCAATACGGTTTATAGTCGATGGGCTTTGCCCTGCCGTAAGCGTTGCCACATGCGACAATGGTACAGAACCGCCATCGGGGGTGTTTATTAGTATATTTTGTAAATCAGCTATCGAGCGGCGCTCATCAATAGGTAAACGCACCATTACACGCACGTCGTCTCGTCCGCGTTGGATACGTTGAACTTGCGAACCAAAAAACGAATTTCGCACTTGGCCTGCCACATTTACACGATTTAAACCAAGCGCTAAACCTTGTTGTGTAAGCTCTATACGTAATTCTTCTTTACCATCAGACATACTATCGGCAATATCAAACACCGTTGGGTAAGTTGCTAAACGGTTTTTAATATTATCAGCCACATCTTGGAGTATTGTAAGCGAGGTGCCACTTAATTGAACGTCTATTGGGTCTGAACTTCGACCAATTTCAGCTCTAAATGTTAAGCTTTCAGCGCCAGGGATCACACCTATTAAATCGCGCCACTCACTTGCAAGCTCGCGTGAGCCTATGTCTGATTCACGCTTTTCTGCAGGTGTAATTTCAAAGCGTACCGCCCCAGAGTTCGATACACCACCGCGCCCGCCTGTAGTGGCGAGTATGTTTAAAATAACGCTTTCGCCTGTATCAGGGTCGCGATATTTATCTTGTAATTGCTGGGCCTTTTCAGACATATCAATCACGTATTTATTGGTTACTTCAAACGGTGTACCCGTTGGCAGTGTTAGGTTAACCCGTACGGTTTCGCTAGGAATTCGTGGGAAAAAGATAAACTTAGTCCAACCGCTAGTGATCATGGTTAAAATAATAAAAAATACCCCAACAAATAAACTGACCGTTGCTAATTTATGGCGTAAAGCAGTGTTTAATATAGGTTGGTAATATTTTAAAATTGCACTTTCAAAGCCATCTGCAAAGCGTTGTTGAATTGCTTCAAGCTTCGATGGTTCACCCTTTTGGTGGCGTAATTTTATGTATTTTAAATGTGCTGGCAACACAAATTTAGATTCAATTAGCGAGAACAATAACACCGGAATAACGACTACCGGAATTTGCGCAAATAAGGCGCCGCGTGCCCCTTCAATAAATGCTAAAGGTAAAAAGGCAGCAACCGTAGTCAGCACACCAAAGGTAACGGGAGTAGCCACTTCTTGAGTACCCAATATAGCAGCCTGCTCACCCGATTTTGCCGTTTTTAAATGGGTATACACGTTTTCGCCGGTTACTATGGCGTCATCTACTACAATACCGAGCACTAAAATAAAGCCAAATAAGCTCATTATATTTAGCGTTACACCAAAAATTGGCATCGCGATAAATGCGCCCATAAACGATACTGGAATACCAATAAATACCCAAAATGCAATTGCTGGGCGCAAAAATAGCGTGAGCAGTGCCAAAACTAAAATACCACCTTGTAGAGCATTACTGGTTAAGGTTGCGATACGGCTTTTAACTAACTCTGAATCGTCATCCCAATAGCTTAGTTTAAAACCTTGTGGTAGCGTGGCCTGCTGTTCTTCAATGTAGTTTTTAACATCGTCTGCCACGGTTATCGCGCTTTGCGGGCCAATTCGGTAAACGTCTATAAACGCCGCTTGCTTACCATTAAAACGGGTACGCACTGGCGTTTCTTCAAAGTCGTCTTTTATTGTAGCAATATCACCTAGGCGAATAATTGTTCCGTCGGCTTGGTTTTTAACTACTATGCTAGCAAATTCGTCTTTGCGGTAAGCCTGCCCTTTTGAGCTGATCAGTACATCGCCACCTTCTGTTTTTAAGTTACCGGCAGAAATATCAGAACTTGAATTAGCAATCGCACTCGATATTTGCGCAAGGCTCAGGTTATATTGGCGAAGTGTGTCTTGGCTAACTTCAATGGCTAACTCGTAGTCTCGTACACCACTTAGCTCTACCTGCGTTACATTAGGTAAACGCAGTATTTGATCTCGCACTGTTTCAGCGTATTCACGCGTTTCTTTTTCGCCGTAATCACTTGATACAGTAACAGCTATTACTTCTCTTTTGCGCTCAGCCAGCGCAACAATTGGTTTTTCGGCATCGCCAGGAAACGTATTAATCGCATCCACTCGGCTTTTAATATCAGCCAACAGCTCACGAGGATCGTAACCACTTTCAACCTCAATGGTTACAGAGCCTGACCCCTCTGACGAGCGGCTAAATATTTGTTTAATGCCCTCTAGGTCTTGCACCGCTTCTTCTATACGAATTGTTACCCCCTGCTCTACATCTTCAGGGGTTGCACCACGCAGGCTAACACCTACGCTTATCATGTCTGTTTCGAAAGACGGAAACACCTCAAGTGGTATTTTACTCGATAAACTAAATAGTCCCGACAACAACAAAGTTACTAACAATAAATTGGCAGCAACATGGTTTTTGGTAAACCAAGCAATCATGCTTTATCTCCTTGCTTGGCTGCGCGACGTTTTTTTATTAACTCTTCGACACTGATACCAAGCTCTTTTGCTTTTTGCTCAAGTTGCTCTCGCGACGGGCGCATACCTTTAGGTTTTTTTTCTTTTGGCTCTTCACCTAAAATACTCACTTTAGTGCCCGAACTAACTTGACCTAGCGGTGTGATAACCAACTTGTCGTTTGCTTTTAATCCTGTCTTGATCATTGCTTGGTTTGCGTTTTGCCATGCAAAAGTAACGTCTTTACGTTTTAGTACATCACCCTCAACTACGTAAACATAGGTGCCTTGATAAATTGTACTGTTGGGAATGATCAACGCATTTTGTACCGTTTTGCCTGCAATTTGTGCCTTAATGTATTGGCCTATTTTAATTGGGTATTGGTTACTCTCGGTTGATTTATATGGGTCGTCTATTTTTGCTACCACGTAAAGTTGCTGCGCGTTTTCGTCAATTGCGCCTTCAGTGCGTGCAAGTTGGCCTTGCCATGTTTGTTCGCCAACTAAATCAGAGCTAAATTTAACTAACGAACCGGCTTGGTTTTTAGCACCATCACGGTATTGCTCTGGCAGGTTTACAAACGAAAGGTCTTTATTTTTTATTGGTAAACGAATTTCTACGCTATCAATAGCGTAAATCGTGGCAAGTTGGGTATTGTTACTCACTACTTGGCCTAAATCGACGCTGCGACTCAGTATGCGCCCAGCATAAGGTGCAGTAACCTTTGTACGCTCTAAATCAAGCTCTGCTTTTTCAAGTGTAGCTTGAGCCGATAACACTTGTGCCTGCGCCGCTGCTAATTGTGGCTCACGCAATACAAGACTGCTGGCTTGGCTTGAACCACCAAGGCGCTTCCAATCAGTCAGTGCTTGTTGCCCGCGGGCTTTTTCTTCCAGTAAGCTTTGCTCTGCTGTGAGTAAGTTAGCTTGTGCAGATTTAACCTCTGCCTGATGATCTCTATCATCAAGCTTTAGTAACACGTCGCCTTTTTCAAAAAAACCACCTTCTCTAAACTCGTCACTCACGTCGATGATTTGCCCTGACGCTTGAGCAACAAGTAAACTTTGTGTGCGAGGCTTTACTGTACCGTAGCTGTCTATCATTACTTGGTAACGTTGAGGCACAACCTCTAATACCGACACGCTAATAGCTGCTTTTGGTGCAGAGCCAAAACGCCTCGCTTCTGGCGGGTTACTTTTGATAAAAAACACAATTAAAAGAGCGGTAACAACAACCGCGGCTGGAATAATAATTTTAGCTGTTTTAGTTTTCATCGTTGTTACTCTTTAGGTCGCTTGATGGTTTTTCAAAATCACCACCAAGGGCAACATGTAGGTTGATTCTATTTGCAATTAATTGATTCTTAATTTGTATTAATGAACTTTGCGCATCGAATGAGCGATCTTGTGCATCCAATACTGTGGTGTAAGTGACTAAGCCACTTTGATATTGCTCAAACGATAACTGCTCGGCAGCAAGTGCATTTTTTTGCGCTTCAAGTGTGCTTGTATATTGAGCCTTTAAAGATTGCTGCTGCGAAATCGCGTTTTCTACATCACCAAATGCATCGTACAGAGTTTGCAGATATTGCTGTTCTTGCTTTTGTGTATTTAGGCGTGCAATTTCTTCATTGGCTTGTAAACGTCCCCCCTCAAAAATAGGTGCCGAAATACTTCCTAGCAAAGACCATGCAAGGCTTGAAGGAGAAAACAAATCACTCACCCTGTCTGTGCTATCACTTAAGCTTGCAGTTAAATTTAAACTAGGAAAGCGCTGTTTATGTGCGTAAGCCAATGACGCATCGGTCGCCAATAGTTCGTACCAACTAGCAAGTAATGCAGGCTTTCGGGTAATAAGTTCAGATGGAATTCCCAGTGGAATTTCTGTGTTAATAACCGGTAAGTCATTACTTGCAGAAATTGCTCCTTTTGGGTACTCACCTAATAAACGCTCCAGTAGTCTTGCAGCACTGGATAGGCTGGCTGTTTGAGTAGCTATGCGTGAACGTTCGTTATTTAGCTCATTGCGGGCTAAATAAACATCGAGCGCTTCGTTTATACCTTGGCGGTAACCCGATTCAATTATATCGAGATTTTGCTTAGCATTTTCTTCACGGCGTTTATATAAATCGAGTAGCTGTTGTGCAGACACAACATCAAACCATCCTTGAACAACATCCGAAACAAGCTGCTGTTTAGCCTGTTCAAAACGCGCTTTTTGAGCTAAATATGAAAGGTTAGCTTCACGTTTTGAATCTGACAGTTTGCCCCATAAGTCAACTTCATAATTTAAGTTTAAGCTTACGGAGCTAGCATTATTATAACTAACAGGCCGATTATCTTTACTTCGGCTAGTACGCGTAGATAAATCTAAGCTAGGCCAAAGGTCTGCCCCGGACGCTATAAGTTGCTGCTTAGTAATGGCAACATCGTAGCTGGTTTGTAATAGTTGCTGATTGTTTTTAAGCGCTTGGTTAACATATTTTTTCAGCAATGGCGTGTTTAGTTGCGTTAACCATTCATCATCCACTTGCAAAACTGAACTTGCTGCTTGTTGTTGCCACTGCTTAGGAACATTACTGGGTGCTTGTTGGCGCTCCTGTGGATTTATATTACTCGCACAGCCACTGAGCAGCATCACACTAAGTGCCAATAAAGTTGGCTTACATTGCCAAATCATAATTTAACCTAAATTACTGCTATTTATGAATGTAATTCAAGCACCTTGACTAATTTTGCTCAACTTACTTTACATAACATTACATAGATAGCGATGAGTGAACTAATAAGTAAGTTATACGGCAGGTATAGTTAAATGATCAGCAACTTTGTAAATATAAACACTATCAGATCACAACATTATTTATGTAGATTAAAATTAATTTATCAGGAAAAAATAAAGTGTTGTAAACGAGGTAGTGCAGCCTAACCAAATCGAAAGGGTAACTTGTACAGACTACTGATTTAGTGTTTTGATAATAGAAATAAGTTGATGAATGGTGCCGACTAACCGAGTCGAACGGTTGACCTACTGATTACAAGTCAGTTGCTCTACCAGCTGAGCTAAGTCGGCACACTAAACTGTGTGCTAAGGCACTTCATCAATTTTAAAGATTGATAAACTTATAAATGGTGCCTCGACCCGGAATCGAACCAGGGACACGAGGATTTTCAATCCTCTGCTCTACCAACTGAGCTATCGAGGCACTTAAACAGTGCTAATTAAATGTTATAGAAACACTTAACTAAAATAAATGGTGCCGACTAACCGAGTCGAACGGTTGACCTACTGATTACAAGTCAGTTGCTCTACCAGCTGAGCTAAGTCGGCACACTAAACTGTGTGCTAAGGCACTTCATCAATTTTAAAGATTGATAAACTTATAAATGGTGCCTCGACCCGGAATCGAACCAGGGACACGAGGATTTTCAATCCTCTGCTCTACCAACTGAGCTATCGAGGCACTTAAACAGTGCTAATTAAATGTTATAGAAACACTTAACTAAAATAAATGGTGCCGACTAACCGAGTCGAACGGTTGACCTACTGATTACAAGTCAGTTGCTCTACCAGCTGAGCTAAGTCGGCACACTAAACTGTGTGCTAAGGCACTTCATCAATTTTAAAGATTGATAAACTTATAAATGGTGCCTCGACCCGGAATCGAACCAGGGACACGAGGATTTTCAATCCTCTGCTCTACCAACTGAGCTATCGAGGCACTTAAACAGTGCTAATTAAAAATCTCAACCGATTTTTAATGTAACTCCCAACAACATCTACTAAGTCAGCTGTCTGGGCGTGCGGCGTATTAAACGAGTTTTGCCCTTACAAGTCAACTTTTTTTTTATCCTTTACGACTGTTTGAACGGTTTTCAAGCAACTCAGTACATTTTTTATTGATAACGTACATTTTTACCACAAACCAGTCTATATATATGAAATATTATAACTAAATCAGACTAAAACCGTAGTGAATTATTTTTGGTAAATGGTACGATTAGTTCAGATACCTATGCTAATAGCTAAAGTAGCAAAAACACATCAATGGGAACATTCAATGCAGAGTAAATTCTCTTCGCCGGTAAAAGGGTTATTACCACTTTTTTTTATATTTAATATTGCAATAACCGCACTTGCTGTATTCGGTTATTCGTTCTACATCAAAAACGATACACAAACAGTTAAACCTGAGCAATCGGTCAATATTAAAACACTCGCATCTACATTAAATCAGCCTATGATCGACGCGCTAACAATGTATGGCCAAGACAAGGTTAAGCAATTACTCGACTTAACATCCTCTTTAGATGATGAGTTTGAATACACACTTTATCGTTTCAGCGCGACTTCTGATACACAACTCGTTTATAGCAATAGCGAGACCGCACCTGAGTCCATCAAAATCACACAATATAATGAGAACACAGGTGTGTTGCATCATATTCTCTTGCTTAACGATCAGCCAATTGGTGAGCTAATTATAAAACAAGAGTTAGCTTCACCACCATTAAGCATGCAAGACTCTCAGGTAATTGCATATGGCGTTGCAATCGCAACTGTTATTTCTTTATTTATCTTCGCGTTACTTTTTAACGTATACATTAATGGCCGTTTACGTAAAAGCACTGACTCACTCTCGCAAGAACTTCAGGCTATTACAGAGCAAGGTAACTACAATAGTAATGTTAATGAACAGCTAGATATTGGTTTAGGCTCTGTAGCACAAAGTATAAATGTACTACTTAAGCAAGTGCAAACAGCCCTTAGCGATAACGAGTCGGTACAAAAAGAACTGAAAAAACTACAAAATGGTTTAGAGTCAGAGGTGCAAAACCGCACTATTGCACTCGAGCGAGAAACCTTAAAAGCTCAAAGAGCTAGCGAAACTAAAACTACCTTTTTGGCTACTATGAGCCACGAAATCAGAACGCCTATGAATGGTGTTATTGGCACTATCGATTTGCTTCGTCAAACAGACCTTGATGGTGCTCAGCATCGCTTAAGTACTATTATTCGCGAATCAGCATTCTCACTACTGAGTATTTTGGATGATATTTTAGATTTTTCTAAAATTGAAGCTGGTAAGCTTAACATAGACCCAATCCCCTTTTCAGTGAGCGACACCCTAGAAGAAGTAACTCGCGTTTTGTCGTCGGTCGCTAAAAAACGAGAACTCGATTTAGAACTATCAATTGCGCCAGATATTCCAGTAAATTTAGTCGGTGACAGCGTACGTGTGCGCCAAGTACTTTATAATTTATGCAGCAATGCAATTAAATTCACAAGCACCGATGAAAAAACCCAAGGCCATGTGAGAATTTCGGTTGAGGTTGCGCATAACACCGCCGACCACTTTACCTTGCGCTTTTGCGTAACCGATAACGGCAAAGGGATGACACAAGCTCAGCTAAGAGACATATTTAGCCCATTTGTTCAGGCTGAGAGTTCAATAACCAGAGAGTTTGGTGGCACAGGGTTAGGGCTTTCTATTTGTAAGAGCCTAACAGAGTTAATGTTAGGTACTATTCATGTAAATAGCCATGCAGGTATTGGCAGTGAATTTACCGTTGAGCTGCCTTTTAGCACCTCTGGTAAAATAAAATATGCTCATAAAAATGCCTTAGACGGCAAACCAATTATTGTTGTAAGTAACAACCTTCAACGCGAAAAAATAATGTACCGTTATTTATCGTTTATGGGTGCAAAAGTTATTTATGCGCACACAGAAAAAGAAATTGAACAACACCAAAACACAGAGGGTGCTATTTGGGTTGCTGACGGCATAGATAATATTGATGATATTAACTCTTTATTGAGGCGGTTATTGTACTCACTTGAGGATTACAATCAGCAAGTAGTCGTATTAAGCAAACTAGATGAAGCGGCCATTAATCATAAAAACATATTTTACATAAATGCATCTCCGCTTTGTAAGTCAAACTTTATGCTTTCTATTTTGGTTGCAGCAGGCTTACATCAACCAAAACAAATTAAAAAAGCAAAATCGCTAAATAACTATTTAAATATTGAGCAAGCTCGAGAATCAAATAAATTAATTTTGCTTGTTGAAGACAACCTTCTAAACCAGCAAGTTTTAACTGACCAATTGCATATATTGGGGTATGGCGTAGAGGTTGCCAACAATGGCGAAGAAGGCCTAGATATGTGGAGAAAGAACAATTTCTCACTTATTTTAACCGATCTACACATGCCAAAAATGTCGGGATACGACATGGTTGAAAAAATTCGTAACGAAGCTGAATTACTAGAAGCTATAGACGCACAACCTTATATAGTTGCAGTTACCGCTAACGCTCTCAAAGGCGAAAAAGAACGCTGTTTAGCAGTAGGTATTAATGACTTTATTACAAAGCCTATAGAACTCAATGCGCTTGAAGATACTTTAAAACGCTGGAGCGACAAGCAAGCTCCTAAGCAAACGCTAGCTCCTCAACAAAACACTGCATTGCCAATAGATATGGATGCAGTCGCCAAATACGTAAATGGCGATAAAGCAAAACAACTTCGCTTTTTCAAAATGTATTTAGAGCAAAGTCAAAGTTTAATTAAATCAATAAATTCAGGCGTTATGGTTAACGACCTAGCAGAAATAATTGAGGGTTGTCATCAACTCAGATCTATTTCTAAAACCATTGGGGCAGAAACAGTTGGTAAGCTTGCCGGTGCATTTGAAGATAAATGCAAAGCGGACGAACTAACAACTGATGAATTAATTGATTTACGCGACCAGTTAGAAATTGAATATTCTAAAGCGGCTCAATTTTTAAAAGAGCAAGTTAGAAAGGCAGAGGAAGAAAACGAAGAGTTTTAGCACTTAATAGCTAAATAATTAGCAATAAAAAGGGGCTTTGAGCCCCTTTTTTAATAAATTATTTATTTTTCTGGCGGTCTATAGCCTTCAATTTCTACGTCTTTACCTTCAAACAGAAAGCCAACCATTTGCTCTTCTAAAAATGTACGATGCTCTGGATCCATCATATTTAAATGCTTTTCGTTAATTAGCATAGTTTGTTTATGTTGCCATTGAGCAAAAGCTTCTTTAGAGATGTTATTAAAGATCTTTTCACCAAGCTCACCCGGGTAAAGTTGAAAACCAAGGCCTTCGGCTTCTTTTTGTAACTTTTGACAAAATACAGTACGTGCCATAATTAATTTCTCTTAAGCGTTAAATGCAAACAGTTTAACCTATTGGTGCAATTTGTTTAACCAACTTTTTAGTTGGTGCAGCCAAACCCACTTCTACTGATTGATCTAGCGGGTACCAAACTAGCTGGCGTTCGTTAATCACATCCGGGATTTGTCTAAGATTTAATATATGTGGGTTAATAGTCAGCTCAAAGTGAGAAAATACATGGGTAAATGGTGCTAATGGTTCAAGTTCTGATTTAAAGCCATGTTGAACTAAAAAGTCATCTAGCTGTTGGCGTTCAGCAAACTCAAAAAAACCAAACAATCCCCCCCAAATACCAGAGCTAGGGCGTTTTTCCATAAGAACCTTATCGTCACATTTTATAATTAGCTGATGACAGCTTTTTTTAGGCACTGCTTTTTTTGGCTTAGAATGAGGAAATTCTTTAACCTTACTAGCATTAAACGCACCGCAGCGGCTGTTTAACGGGCACGGCTCACAATCAAAGCGGCTACGTGAACATAAGCTTGCACCTAAATCCATCATAGCTTGGTTGAATTCAGTCACATTATTTTTAGGTGTTAATTGCGACGATAAATGCCAAAGCTGGTTTTCTACTTTTTTTACCCCATACCAGCCCTCCACCATAAAATAGCGTGCCAATACTCGCTTTACATTACCATCTAAAATGGGGTGATGCTGACCAAGCGACAATGACAATACAGCCCCTGCTGTAGAGCGCCCAATACCGGGCAAATCCATAACTTCCTCAAGCGTTTGAGGAAACAGCCCGTTGTATTTATCGCGAACTATCTTTGCTGTTTTATGAAGGTTTCGCGCGCGGGCGTAATAACCTAAACCAGTCCAGTGGTGAAGAACCTGATCTTCTTCGGCATTCGCCAAAGCGATAATATCAGGAAAGCTTTTCATAAACTTTTCAAAGTATGGGATCACAGTAACAACTTGAGTTTGCTGGAGCATAACCTCAGAAACCCACACTTTATAAGGTGTTTTACCCAATTGCCACGGCAGCGTTTTTCTGCCATGAAGGTGATACCAATCAACTACTTGCTTTGAAAACCAGTGAGACTGCTCTTTATTTAAGTCCAACATATTATACTTTTACTCATGCTCAATGGCGGGTCAGTCTATTGCAGTGAGTAAAAAGATCAAGCTATAGAGGCTGTAAAACCAGCTAATACTTGTGATTGAAGCCATCGTCAGGGATAATATGCAACCATTTTTAAACACATTGTTTTGTCAGGCCAATTAGATATGAGTGAATCAAGCAATACCAACCTAGAGCAAGCTAAGCAAGAAGGTAAATACATCCGCACCATTCGCAGTTTTGTAAAACGCGAAGGTCGATTAACCAAAGGCCAAGCCGCTGCAATCGAAAAATGCTGGCCAACAATGGGCTTAGAGCATAAAAACGGCATGCTTGATTTAAGCCAAGTATTCGGCAACAACAATGATGTAGTCCTAGAAATAGGCTTTGGTATGGGCAAGTCGCTTGTAGAAATGGCTAAAAATGCTCCACACCTAAACTTTATTGGTATTGAAGTACACCGCCCTGGCGTTGGTGCATGTTTAATGGATGCCGACGAAGCGGGCGTAACTAATTTACGCGTGTTTGAACACGATGCTGTAGAAGTGCTTGCTGATTGCTTAAGCGATGAAAGCCTAACTACATTGCAATTATTCTTCCCAGATCCATGGCACAAAAAGCGCCACCATAAACGCCGTATTGTGCAAACTGAATTTGCTGAAAAGCTTCGCTCAAAATTAAAAATAGGCGGTGTTTTTCATATGGCTACTGATTGGGAGAACTACGCAGAACATATGCTAGAAGTAATGCAAGCGGCTCCGGGTTATAAAAACCAATCAGAAACAAACGACTACGTACCTCGCCCAGATTTACGCCCTCTTACTAAGTTTGAGCAACGCGGCCACCGATTAGGTCACGGCGTTTGGGACTTAATGTTTGAGCGCACCAAGTAATTACACATTTATATTAATTTAACACATAGTAAGGCAAAGCCATTTATGAGCGTATTAACCAACCCAAGTTTACTGTTACTTCGAAATAGCGAGGCATTAACGGGTAAATCTATATTGGTGGTCAACTTTGTTCAAGATGGCTTTTTAGCTGAGCTTAAAACGCTGAATCCAAATAGCAAAATTACAGCGTTTAGCTATAACCATGCTAATGGTGAATTTGCTAAAAACACTCATGGCGTTGATGTGAGCGTTAACCACACCATTACCGGTAGCGATTATGACTTAGTTATTCTTTATTACCCTAAGTCAAAACCAGAATTGCTAATGGCGCTTGATAACATACGCGCGGTAATAACAAGCGATGCCGAGTTATTAGTGGTTGGCGAAAATAAGAGTGGTGTTAAATCGATTGAAAAACAATTAGCAGGCAAAGCTCAATATAGTAATAAGATTGATTCGGCTAAACACTGCGTACTTTACTCATTTTCTCAAATTGAGCTTAATGCGCAATTTGATATTAGCCATTACCATAAAACATTTACCGTTAGTATTGCCGATACATCATTTTCAGCTATCAGCGTACCTGGCGTGTTTAACCATGGCTGTTTAGACGCTGGTACCAAAATGCTACTCGAAAATGCCCCTTCAACCAAACAAGGTAAAGTACTCGACTTTGGTTGCGGTGCTGGCTTAATTGCGACCTTTCTGGGTTTAAAAAATACAGCTCTTGAATTTGTATGTAGTGACGTAAGCGCACTTGCAACCTACGCAACAACTCAAACTTTAAAGTTAAACGGGGTAACTGGTGAAGCAATTCTCAGTGATGGCCTTAAAAATATTAGTGGTAAGTTTGATTTGATAGTGAGCAACCCGCCGTTTCACACAGGAATTGCAACAGACTACAGCGTTGCTGAAACGTTTTTAGCTAACGCAAAACAACATTTAACTAAAAACGGAAAACTAACCATTGTGGCAAACAGCTTTTTAAAATATCCGCCAATTTTAGAAACACAATTTGAAACTTATCAAACTATTTTCAAAAACAATAAATTTGCCGTTTATAGTAGTTAAATTTTTTATATTTTAAGTTGAGCATTCTGCGTGCTCAACTTAGCAATAAAATATTACCTATTATTTTTATTTTTTTGCACCACAGTGTTTCTTCTTTGCTAGACTAATAAAATAATAAAACTCAATGACTCAGGCGACACTCAAATAATGCCTAGAAAAGTTCATCAAAGCAGTATTCGTAAAGCACTCATAAATCTAATAATGCTTATAACTGCTATTTGCTTGTCATTATCGATTTCTATATCAACTTATTTAAGTGTTAAAGAACAAAAACAATTAATAGTGAGTAAGCTCGTTATTTTGGCGGAAATAGTTGCTTTTGACGCTGGAAAATCAGTTTTTGAAGATGACAGAGAAACAGAAGAGAAACGCCTTAAATACTTTGAAAAAACTCCTTTAGTTAAAAACATACATGTATATTCTATTGAGCAAGCATCTCAAAAACCTGTTTTTTTTATAAGTTTTAATGCAAAAAAAACGCCACCAGTCCCCCTTCGAACCGACAGCATTGAAGAACTAAAAACACCACGTATAACCCACGAAGATATCGAACTAATAAAGCCAATTTTTCATAATGAAAAGCTTGTTGGTCATGTATACATGCGTGGAAGTCTTGAAAGCTTAGACGATTATATAAAACAAAAAATAGTTGTAGATATCTTACTGACTTTACTGATACTTGTTGTTGTGTATTTTATCGCAATAAATGTTCAAAAAAGAATAGCTCGACCGATAGAGCGGCTTAGCATGCTATTACAAGACGTATCAAAAAATCATAACTACGATGTACGCGCACCAGTAACCGACGTAAAAGAAATATCAGCGCTTTCTAACAGTTTAAACATCATGCTTACACGCACCCAAAAACAATTGACTCGCCATGAAAAAGACAAAGAAGAAATTAAACAGCTTAACCAAGGGCTAGAAGAAAAAGTAAACCAACGAACCATAGCCCTTCGAGAGGCAAATCAAGAGTTATTATCAACCCTTGAGCGTATGCATCAGTATCAAACGCAGATTGTTGAAAATGAAAAAATGGCATCGCTTGGTCAAATGGTTGCCGGTGTTGCACATGAAGTTAACACCCCAATAGGCCTTGGTATTACAAGCTCTACTTTGCTGCGCGATAAGTTAGCCGATTTACAAATTAGCTTTGATGATAAAAAACTGACTTCAAATCAATTAAAACGCTTTATTGACGACGGTATTGAAAACCTAGATTTGATTTACCGTAACTTAAACCGTGCAGCCGACTTAATTTCAACCTTTAAAAAGGTAGCTGTTTTTCAAGATGATGACGTAACTACCTACATCAATATTCATAAGTTAATAACAGATGTTTTGACATCAATAAGCTCGGAGCTTGAAGAGAAAAAACCGGTTATAAACATAAATTGTGCAACCGATTTAACCGTAGAAAGCAAGTCAGAACCATTACAACAAGTACTTATACAACTAATAACAAACTCACTACTACACGGGTTCGTTGGTAATGAAAATAATGAAATACAATTTGATGTAGAGTTAACAGGAAAAAAACTCACTATTATTTACAGCGATAACGGCCAAGGCGTAGATAAAAAAATTAAACACAGAATATTCGACCCATTTGTAACCTCAAAAAGAGGACAAGGGGCAAGTGGCTTGGGCATGCACTTAGTTTACAATTTAGTAACCCAAGCTTTAGGCGGCCATATATTAATTGATTTAGAAAAAAAACGCGGTGCGCGATTCATCATAACCATCCCTTAAAAGTGAAGTAACCAAACACATATATTTACTTATATTCCTTGAATTACTACTTATTGACCCTATTTATGCTTCATGTGGTAAACAAGTGTAATAGTTATCGTTTATATAGCGCAATTTTTTGAACTTTATTACTTTTGCGATATCACATACATTGATGAAAGATTAGATAGTGATATAATTTAACTTTGAATTAGTCTGATTATTTAACAGCTTTGCGTAGTCAGCCGGTCCATAAATTATCAAAGTAAATGAACTTCATACGTGTATTGATCGATTTAACAGTAGTTTTTGCACGGGCTTTTTGAGCAAACTTTGAACTCTTACTGTTTTATTTTTATCCAACTTGTTTTTTCTTGTTAACAATTGGATATAATCCTATAATCTCTAGTAGTCGGATTTATACTAAATACCGATTTTTTGTAAATAAAATATTCCAAAAAGGTTAATTAATAATGCAAACGCCAGTCATTCTAATCGTAGAGGATGAAGACGTAACTCGACTAAACCTCGTTAGTTTATTTGAAGCTGAAGGTTACAAAGTTATTGAAGCCATTGATGGCGATGACATGCATGACAAGCTTACAAATAACGACGACGTTAATCTCGTAGTTATGGATATCAATCTTCCAGGCAAAAACGGCCTTATATTAGCCCGTGAATTACGCCAAAAACGCAAAGTAGGCCTTATCTTCTTAACAGGTCGTGATAACGATGTTGATCGTATTTTAGGGCTTGAAATTGGCGCTGATGATTACATTACTAAACCATTTAACCCTCGTGAATTGACTATTAGAGCGCGTAACCTTATTACGCGTACAGGCCTAAGCGATGATGAATCAGCACTTGAAACTAATGGTGTTATTACATTTAACGGTTGGGAATTAGATGAAAATAGCCGCTGTTTAACATCTCCTAATGGCGATGCTAAGCGCTTGCCTAAAGGTGAGTACAGAGCACTGCGATTAATGCTTGATTCTCCAGGTCGTATTTTTAGCCGTGAACAACTAATTAAACATATGACAGGCCGTGAGCTACGTGCAAACGACCGTACTGTTGATGTAACTATTCGCCGTATTCGTAAGCATTTTGAAAGCGATAATTCTACATCAGAGCTTATCAGCACCATTCATGGTGAAGGCTACCGCTTTATTGGTAAAATCGACAGCTAATTAGCGTTTATTCTAATTGCTGTAGAAATAAATGAAGGGCACGTTGTCCTTCATTTATTTTATCTGCCAACACCAGCAGCCACTCCTTAAGCACTTCATCACTCTCATCTATCGCGCCATATTCCATTACTTTTGCATGCAGTTGAACATCGTTCAAACCAACAGAACCTGCGGCACCTTTAAGCTTATGCGCAACCGATTTGTACTCTTCCCTGTCGCCTGTATTTAATGACGTAAGCAGTTCTTGTTGATATTGCGGATTTAGCTTTTCAAACAACTGACTGCTGCGCCTAAACACAACTAACCCCATAGAATTAACAAAGTCTTCTATTGTTTCAACATCTAGCAAATGCGCATCGATATTTTTAAGTGCTTCGTCGGTTACTTTTAGCTGTGGCTCGTTGCATTGAGCTTGCTTAATATCAAATAAGTCAGCGAGCATTTTATCAAGCTTTACTGTATTAATAGGTTTAGCTAAAGCGCCTTGAATAGAAATACCTTCAAGCTCTTCTTCTGCACTTCTCACATTAGCGGTTAGTGCAACAATAGGCAGGTTATCAAAGTGGCTATCAGCACGGATTTGCCTTGCAACTTCATCGCCATTTATATCGGGTAGCTGCATATCAAGTAATACTAAATCTAGGTCGTCTTCGGTATCAACAAACGAAAGTGCATCTTCGCCCGTTTCAGCCCATAGCACTTCATGTCCGCGTTGCTCCAATAAATTAGTGGCTATTTCGGCGTTAAGTGGTACGTCTTCAACGAGTAAAATATAAAGCTCTCGGCCAACGTAACTTTGCTCTGTAGGCGCAATACATAAGCTCAGCGGTATTTGCACTGTAAAGCAACTGCCCTCACCCTCTGTACTGTTTACTGTAATACTGCCTTTCATAGCCGTGACTAGCGCTTTAGTTACCGCAAGCCCAATACCTGAACCTATTGCATTAGTGCCTTGTAAATCAGGTGCTTTATAGTACATATCAAAAATACGAGAAAGCTGCTCTTGTGGAATACCTTGCCCTGTATCTGAGATTTTAATAACTAACCACGGGCCTTCAGGGCGGTTTTCTCGGCTACACTCAAGAACTACTTTTCCATGCTGGGTAAATTTCACTGCGTTGTTTATCAGGTTCCAAACCACTTGGCGTAAACGAGTAGGATCAAGCAATGCATATATATCAAGCATGCCATTTCGCTCAATATCAAACTCAAGCCCTTTTTGCTCAGTTATTAACCCTGCAAAATTCACAACATCGTTTATAAAATCAGATACATTAATAGAGTTGGCGGCAATATCGAGCTGTTCTCTGTCTATTTTATCTAAATCTATAATGTCGTTAAAAATATTACCGAGCGTTTCAGCACTTGAAAAAACCGTGTTACACCAACTGCGTTGCTGCTTATTTAGATCGGTATCGAGCAACATACGTGTTAAGCCCACAATGCCGTTAAGCGGGGTACGCAGCTCATGGCTCAATGTGGCTATAAATTTCCCTTTATCTTTATATGCGGTTTCAAGCGCCTCAGCCGCTTCTTTACGGCTCGTAATATCACGCCCAAAACCAAGTAAACCTATGTAGTCGCCTTCATCGTTTATAAAGGGAAGTTTTCGTAGCTCAAACCAGCGCGTTGCACCATCAACTTCATAACCTACATCGATGGTGAGTGCTTTGTGAGTTTGCTCTACCTCTTTATCTGTGCGTAATACTTCAGATAAAAAGTCGTTTGGGAATATTTGTTCAACCGTTTTACCTATAAGCTCACTGCTTGATTTACCCATTACTTCTTCAAACATTTTATTGCAGCCAGCAAATACCCCATTGTTATCGCGGTAATAAAATAGACGGGGGATGAATCAACAATTGAGCGTTGCAACATGCTTTGCTGAGCAAGCTCTTGCTGTGTTTTTTTACGCTCGGCAATTTCTCTACGTAGTTCTTCAATGGCGCGATGCTTAGCATGAAAAGCCATTTTACGTTCATCTATTTCAATATTAAGCCGACTAATATTATCTTTAAGTGTTTGGTTTAATAGTTTTTCTTGTTTAGTTGCGCTATCTAAGTAGGCGTAGGAAGCATCTAACTGACGAATTGAATTAATAAGTACGCTTATAATTAAAGGTGACACAACAGCTGAAAAAAACACCACGGCCAAAATATCTACAAGAAACAATTCGCCTATAGCTACGTAGTAAAACATGCTCGATAAAATAAGAGACGCCGCTAAAAATAAAGCGTAACAAATGGCAGCTGTTTTTAACTCACCAAATCGCGCTATTGAACTTGAAAGCACCCGAACCCAAGGGCTCAAAGAATAATCGGTCATACGTAGTTTTATCTCTTTGCTGTTTGCTTAAATATAAGAAAGGCAATGCTATTTACAGATTTTAGCATTTTTCTATTCGCTATTTTCATGTTGTGCGACAAAAACAGAAAATATTCATACGCAATTTTAGCGGACAGTAAAGTCCTCGTTTCAGCCATTGATTATTTCGTGTAAAATAATGCGCCTTATCATTGCCAATAACGAGTAACATAGCATGCAAACCAATATGCCCGATATAGCTGACACCGCTCCTGCATTACAAACAGGTAAATTAGACTGGGTTGGCATGGGTGAAATTGAACTGCCATTTATTTTTGAATCGCGTGATTTAAGCCCTGTTACTGTTAATGCCAAAGCCCGCGCATTTGTTAACTTGCACAAAGAAGACGCCAAAGGCATTCATATGTCGCGCTTATTTTTAGCGCTTGATTTACTCTCAACAGAGCAACAAGTAAATCCTCAAACAATTAGCCAAGCACTAAATACGTTTATATCTAGCCATGAAGGGTTGAGTAATAAGGCACAGATTGAGTTTAAATTTGAGCTACCACTTCGCCGTAAGTCTCTATTGAGTGGCAAAGCTGGCTGGAAAAGCTATCCAATCACACTTACAAGTACAATTGAAAACAATATTATTAGTTTCGAGCTAACCGTTGATGTTACCTACTCATCAACTTGCCCTTGCTCGGCGGCTCTTGCACGCCAGCTAATACAAAACGCATTTAGCGAGAAATTTAAGCAAGACACGCTCAACCAAAAAGAGGTACTTGAGTGGCTTGGCACAACACAAGGCATTGTGGCAACCCCTCACTCGCAGCGCTCAATTGCTAACGTAAAAGTTAAACTCAATAGCAACATTAATGAGTTTGATGTAGTTAACTTAATAAATACCCTTGAAGGCGAGCTCAAGACGCCAGTGCAAGCGGCAGTAAAGCGTGAAGATGAACAAGAATTTGCCCGTTTGAATGGGCAAAATTTAATGTTCTGCGAAGATGCTGCGCGTAAAATTAAAGCAATATTAGAAACAGACGGTTACGCAGATTACTGGCTACAAATAAACCATTACGAATCGCTTCACGCCCACGATGCTGTGGCGGTTGCTGTTAAAGGTATTAATGGCGGGTATAAGGCATAAAACACCTGCGTTAACTTAAATCACCATTCGGTAAATCACATACAATATTTGGGCACGGTACTTGCTTTAACAAAACAGTGTCAATTTGTTGTTATGGAGTTACCGTATGGAATTCGCTTTATTGTCGATTTTAGTATTAGTGGTAGGTGCATCAATTGCCGCGTCAAAATTTAGTGACGACGGCGGTAATCCTTATCCTTTTAAACGTAAACAAAGTGTATTTACGCAAGTAGAAAGCGCCTTTTTAAACCTGTTAGAACGCGCTATTGGCGATCAATATAAAATAGTGAGTCGAGTTAAGCTTATTGATGTGATCGACTGTAAAGAAGGTTTATCACCTAAATCAAAACGTGCCGCTATTGCTAAAGCCAAAAATAAGCAGCTTGATTTTGTGTTAATCGACAAAGAAAAAATGACCATCGTAGCAGCTGTTGATTTAGTAAATAACGCAAATAAAGATGGCCACAAAGCCCAGCGCGACTGGTTTGTAAATGGCGCCTTAGAAGCTGCAGGCATTCCACACATTCGCATGAAGGTAAAAGCGGGCTATCGCCCATCAGAAGTACGCGATGCCATTATGTTCAAACTGGGTAAACCAGCACCAACAGCACAGCGCCCATTACGTAACCGAGTTCACAAACCTGCTGTTTTATCTCCCTCACAAGCTAAAGCCCACTCAACAGCATTAGCCGAAATATAATTATCAGGTGACTAAATTTGCATTAAAGCGAGCATTTTAAATGTCTCGCTTTTTTGTTTTTTATTGCTAACTTCACGTATAATCAAGCTATTCAAACTCAGGAATCAAACACTATGAATGTTGGTATTATTGGCGCAATGGAGCCAGAAGTGAAAATTTTGCGTGAAGCAATGCAAAACCCAGCTATTTTAACTAAAGCAGGTTTTACATTTTACACTGGTGAATTAGCGGGCTGCACAGTAACTCTTGTTCAATCAGGTATTGGTAAAGTAGCATCAAGCATTGCAACTACATTACTTATTGATAATTTTAAGCCTGATTGCGTAATTAACACCGGCTCTGCTGGCGGTTTTGATCCATCATTAAGTGTTGGCGATGTCGTTATATCGTCAGAAGTTCGTCACCACGATGTTGACGTAACTGCATTTGGTTACGAAATTGGCCAAGTACCACAAATGCCTGCAGGTTTTGCTGCACACCCTAAATTAGTTGAAGCAGCCGAGCAAACTATTGCGCAAATTAGCGAAGTTAAAACGTTAGTGGGCCTTATTTGTACTGGCGATACCTTTATGTGTGACCCTGTTCGTATTGATAAAGCCCGCAGCGACTTTCCTTCAATGCTTGCTGTAGAAATGGAAGGTGCGTCTATTGCGCAAACCTGTCATACGCTTGAAACTCCTTTCGTTGTTATTCGTTCAATGTCTGATATTGCTGGCAAAGAATCGCCACAGTCGTTTGAAGAATACTTAGAAACAGCATCAATCAACTCATCTAAAATGGTTGTTGCTCTGCTTGAAAAGCTAACAGCTGTAACACTGTAAATGCTTAGCAATATTGTTCAAAACCATTTGGACTTTATTGTATTTATAATAGCGCTCCTTGCTGAGCGCTTTTTACCACTTGTTAGTTGGTACCACCCGAATACCGTTTTAGTGGCTGTTTTTAACGCCATGGGCAAACGTATTTATAATAAACAAAATACAAACAGCTACCACTATTTAGCAGCCATACTTGCAAGCGTGCTGGTGCTCAGTGTTATTTTACTAATTGTTACCTTGCTACTTGAATTTGCATTTTACCCAGAGCTACTTGCGGGCCTTATTTTATACCTTTGCCTTGAAAGCCAAAGCCTCAATAAAAAAGCCCTTCGTATTGCAAAGCTCACTAAACAAAACCAAAAGTCAGCCGCACGCGAGCTATTAAAACCACTGCTTGCTCGTGAAGTCAGCAAGCTTTCAACCACAGGAATTATTAAAGCCCTCATTGAAAGCTTAATACTTCGTACTGCTCGTTATTACTTTGTGGTTATATTTGTTTTTTTACTTTTAGGGCCAGTTGCAGCACTTGGTTACCGACTGCTTACCTTAATGCAGCAAGCATGGCGTGGTGATATTTCACCAAACAGCGAATTTTTAAAACCATTAAAGCTTGTTTTATTTGTTATTGAGTATATTCCGGTGCGTTTACTTACACTCACAATTGCTGCGAGTAAGGCCACAAAACAAAGTGTTCACTACATAAAACACTATGGCCAACACTTCTATCAAACAAATACAGGCTGGTTACTCAGTGCATGCTCTGCATCACTTGGCGTGCAACTAGGTGGACCCGCTATGTACTTTCATAAACGGCATAACAAAATGCGAGTTGGTACAGATAGGCTACCTAATGCTGACGATGTACCAGCGGTTTTAAATCGGCTTAATCAGGCGCGCGCCTTTTGGGTACTCGTTATTGTGTGTATTGAAATTCTAAAAAGCATTTGAGCTTTACTTAGTAAAAATTGAGCATAAAAAACCAGCCTAAGCTGGTTTTTTATTACCCGCACACTTAAGCTACGGTAATGTTTGCAAACTTACGTTTACCTACTTGATAAATAGCGGTTGTGCCTTTTGCTATTTCTAGTTTGGTATCGGTGATTTTTTCTTCACCGTTCAGTTTAACTGCACCTTGTTTTATCATGCGCATCGCTTCTGATGTGCTTGCAACTAAATTAGCTTCTTTTAATAAGTTAGCGATTAAAATAGTGTCTTCTGCAATGGTTACTGTCAGCTCAGGAATTTCATCTGGCAGCGCTTTTTTCTGAAAGCGTTGAATAAAATCGTTGTGCGCAGCTTGTGCATCTTCTTCACTATGAAAACGTGCAATTAGCTCTTTAGCAAGTTCAATTTTGATATCGCGCGGGTTAGTCCCCTGCTCTACACGTTCTTTTTGTGCTGCTATTTGCTCAATCGAAAGGCCACTTAGTAAATCGTAGTAGCGCCACATTAAAACATCACTAATCGACATAACTTTACCAAACATGTCATTTGGTGCATCAGTAATACCGATATAGTTACCTAAAGATTTAGACATTTTCTGAACGCCGTCAGTACCTTCAAGTAATGGCATCATTAAAACAGTCTGTGGCTTTTGGCCCTCAACTTTTTGAAGCTCACGACCCATTAGTAAATTAAAGCGCTGATCGGTACCACCCAGTTCTACGTCAGATTCTAATGCAACCGAATCCCAACCTTGCACTAACGGGTATAAAAATTCATGTATTGCAATTGGCTGCCCGCCATTGTAACGCTTTTTAAAGTCATCACGTTCAAGCATACGCGCAACTGTTTGGTTTGCAGCTAATTTAATCATGCCTGCAGCACCCAGCTTTTCCATCCACGTTGAATTAAAAGCAACGGTTGTTTTTGCCGGATCTAGAATCTTGAAAACTTGTTCTTTATACGTTTCGGCATTGGCAAGAACATCTTCGCGGGTAAGCGGTTTACGCGTCACATTTTTACCGGTTGGATCACCAATCATTCCTGTAAAATCACCAATTAAGAAAATAACTTCATGACCTAAGTCTTGAAAAGTTTTCATTTTATTAATTAGTACTGTGTGCCCTAAGTGTAAATCTGGCGCTGTTGGATCGAAACCCGCTTTGATTTTTAACTTTTTGCCCGACTTTAGTTTTTCAACTAACTCGTCTTCAATTAATATTTCTTCTGCACCGCGTTTTATCTCTGCAAGAGCGGTTTGTAAATCCACAGTCTATTACTCCAAAATTCTGCCAACAAAGAGGGCTACTAGTTGTTTTGTATAACCTTAGTTTAACAAGGGCTAAATCAAACTTATATGTGCAACTAACATAACAAATTTCTACCTAATTAAAACAACTTTTTAAGTGATTAATGCAACTAAATAAAATGCGCACAGTCTGAGATAAATTAAGCGCTAAAAAGGCATATAAAGCCCGATTTTAGCGTAATTCAGCGCGATTTAAAATCTACAAAGCACTGGTATTCGCACAATATTAGGTATATCCTGCAATATTATGTATTTATTATCTTGACAGCAGAAAAAGGCACGTTATGGTTCACGTGGTTAATACCCTCCCCAAAAAACACAAATTGCTTATCTTATGTTTGGTTTCTGCTATTGCCGCTTTAACGTTTCTTCCATCTGAGAAAGCAACAGCGTCCAAAGACAACAATGCAAATGCATTAGAGATTGGCAAACGCTACGAGCTTCAAGTTAAAGTCGATGACAACGAAAAACTTACCGAGTTAAACTCAGAGCAAGCAGCAGAAAAGCTTCCAGAGTACGATTTAGTCGACCACAAAGTAAAAACGGGTGACAACTTAGCAATTATATTTAAACGCGCGGGCTTTTCAGCGCAAACGCTTCATAAACTAATCAACACAAACGCAGAAACCCGCAAGCTAACTAAAATTCACCCAGGCGAAGTACTGAGCTTTGCAACAGGTAAAGACGGCGCACTTGAACAATTGCGTTACGTTATTTCTAAAACAGATACGCTGTATGTAACCTTAGACGACGAAGGTAACTACAATACAGCGATAGATAGTAAAGAAATAGAAACCCTGACCAAAACAGCTGGCGGCGAAATTTCTAGCAACTTTTGGACTTCTGCAATTGCAGCGGGTTTAAGCGAACGCCAAATTATGAACTTTGCTGACATTTTTGGCTGGGATGTGGATTTTGCTAACGACATTCGTAAAAACGATCAATTTGGCTTAATTTACGAGTCGCACTATGTTGAAGGCGAATTTATAGGTACTGGTAAAATTATAGCGGCTGAGTTTATTAACCAAGGACAGCGCTTTACAGCAATTAGACATACTGATGGAAACTTCTACACCCCAGAAGGCCGCAGTATGAAAAAAGCATTTTTACGTGCCCCCGTTAATTTTAAGTATATTAGCTCGAGTTTTAATCCACGTCGCTTACACCCAGTTACTGGGCAAGTAAAAGCACACCGTGGTATTGATTACGCTGCACGAACTGGCACGCCCGTTGTTGCATCGGGTAATGGTAAGGTTGTTAAGGCAGGTTACAGCAAATACAACGGAAACTATGTATTTATTAGCCATGGCACACAGTATGTCACTAAGTATTTACACCTTAATAAAAAGCTTGTTAGAACAGGTCAAAAGGTTAAACAGGGTGATAAAATTGGTACTGTAGGTGCTACAGGTCGCGTAACTGGCGCGCATCTACATTATGAGTTTTTGGTTAATGGTGTTCACCGTAATCCTAAAACAGTTAAATTACCAAAGTCAGAGCCTTTACCACTCTCTGAGCTTGCTAAGTTTAAACCTATTGCTGATAACTTTATTGCTCAGTTAGAGCGTAACCGCGAGTTACAACTGGCACTTAAGTAATCAGGCTATCACTGTATTAAAAAGCCCTTGCAGGTTTAACCTGCAAGGGCTTTTTTGTGCTTTTTGTTTATTAACAATAGTTAGCTCACAAGGGTGCTCTATATTAAAGGCTTCTGATCTTAATTTTCCTGCAATAGCGATACATGCCTAATTCATTAACACATAAATAAGCTGAATAACTAAAGACCCCATCACTAATGGCCAAATATACTTGCTGTATTTTGTCGCCCCTTCCAGCCCCATTTTGCTTTGATATTTTTCAAGTAATGGGATCAGTATTGCCAATGCTACAAATAAACAAACTAAAATAATAATTACATTCATTGGAAAGCCTTTTTATGGTACTTCGCAGCCTTTAGCGCTTTCGTATAAGGCATACCAATGCTCTCGGCTTAAATGAACATTTATAGCCTCACACGATGCCTTAATACGCTTAGCGTTAGTAGTGCCAATAATGGGTTGAATCGACGCTGGGTGGCGCAGTAGCCATGCAAGTACAATAGCCTCTGCAGAGGTACCATAAATTGCAGCAAGTTTATTTACTAAAATACTTGTATTGATATCGGCTTGCGACGCATTTGATAAATCACCGCCGGTATACAAACCTTGGCACAAGCTCCCCCAACTTTGTATTTGAATGTCAAAGCTGCGGCAATATTCAATGTTACCAGGCGTAAAGTTAATGTCTTTCCCGTCGCTATTACCAGCATACAAGCCTTCATCTATAAATTGATGTTTTTGTAAGCTGGCCTCTATTTGGTTAGCTACAATAGGCATATCAAGAGCATGCTGCAAAAAGTTCATTTGGTGTTGCTGCATGTTTGATACGGCAAAATGCTTTACTTTGCCACTTTCTTTTAAACAGCTAAATACACGTGCAACTTCATCAACTTCCATCAAAGGATCTGGGCGATGTAACATGAGTACATCAAGGTATTGCGTATTTAATCGCTTAAGTGAGTTTTCTACAGACTGTTCAATCCAATCGGCTGAAAAGTCATATCGCTTAGGCCCTTGTTCATCAGCAAACTTTATACCGCATTTAGACTGAATGTATATGTGCTCCCTAAGCTCTGGCCGCTCACTGAGTACTTGACCAAATACCTGCTCTGCTTTGCCAAAAGTGTATATATCTGCGTGATCAAAAAAATTAATACCGCCTTCAATCGCGTTATCAATGCACTCGTGGGTTTGTTTAAGGTGTGTGCTGGTAATCGGGTCTTTATTCCAACCACCTCCCAACCCCATACATCCAAATACAAGTTTACTAACATTAGGTAAGTAGTGAGCTAATGGAGTGTGAAGCATAATGACTATCCTTAAAATTGCGAAGAGCCACCACTTTAAACAAAAACCTCAAAACAAGAAACCATTAACGAACAGAAGTTTCGGACAAAAAAAAGCGCAGTAAACTGCGCTCAATGGTTGGTTGAAATTAAATCTCAATTTAGCCAACAAGTGCCAACAAAATACCTGCGGCAACAGCACTGCCTAAAACGCCCGCCACATTAGGGCCCATTGCGTGCATAAGTAAAAAGTTATGTGGGTTATTTTCAAGCCCTACTTTATTAACTACACGCGCAGCCATAGGAACGGCTGACACACCAGCGGCACCAATTAACGGGTTGATAGGGGTTTTTGATATTTTATTTAAGCCTTTAGCCATAAACACACCTGATGCTGTACCAATACCAAAAGCAAGCGCACCCAGCACTAAAATACCAATTGTCTCTACTGTCAAAAAGTCATCTGCAGCGAGCTTAGAGCCAACCGCCAATCCTAAAAATATAGTGGTTATATTGATAATTTCGTTTTGCGCACTGTTACTTAAGCGGTCAACAACACCCGACTCACGCATTAAGTTACCCAAACAGAACATACCTACTAGCGGTATTGCCGCTGGTAAAAACATGGCTGTTGCAGTAAGTACCATAAGTGGAAAAATAATTTTTTCCTTTTTAGATACTTTACGTAGCTCAGGCATTTTAATTTGGCGCTCTTCTGGTGTTGTGAGTGCACGCATAATAGGAGGCTGGATAATTGGAACTAGCGCCATGTATGAATAAGCAGCTACCGCAATGGCACCTAATAAATCAGGCGCTAATTTTGAGGCTAAAAATATTGCCGTTGGGCCGTCAGCGCCACCAATAATAGCAATAGCCGATGCATCTTGAAGGGTAAACTCAAAACCCGGAATAAAGTTAAGTAGAATTGCGCCAAATAAGGTCGCAAAAATACCAAACTGAGCCGCAGCTCCCAGCAATAACATACGAGGGTTTGCTATTAACGCACTAAAGTCAGTTAGTGCACCAACCCCCATAAATATTAATAGTGGAAAAATACCGGTATCTATACCCACATAGTAAACTGAGTATAAAAGCCCACCAGGATCTGATAGTCCAGCAACCGGAATATTAGTTAATATCGCGCCAAAGCCAATTGGTAATAAAAGCAGTGGCTCAAAGTTTTTAGATATCGCTAAAAACAATAACAAACAGCCTACTGCAATCATCACCAAACCAGGAAACGTAAAGTTAGCAAGACCAGTAGCCTGCCAAAGGTTTAAAAGACCTTCCATTTACATTTACTCCTTAAGCCAGCGCAATAATTGCGTCGCCCGTGGTCACTGAGTCACCCTCAGACACAAGCACTTCAGCAATGGTACCAGTATGCATTGCGCGAACTTCAGTCTCCATTTTCATGGCTTCCATAATCACAACAACATCACCTTCGTTTACAACTTGGCCGGCTTTTACTTTTATTTTAAAAATATTACCTGCTAAAGGTGCATTTAACGTTTCACCCGAAGCCACTGAAGCAGACTGAGGTAAGTGCTCAGAATCTTTTAACGTTACCTCTTTAAGCTCACCGCCTTGCGCTACTACAACGTCGTAAACCTTACCGTCTACCTTAACGCTATATTGCTCAGCCTTAACACTGTTACCTTTGGCTGACACCTTAGCTGGTGACTTACTTGAATTATCTTCTACGCTAGGGACTGGTTCGAACGCATCTGGGTTATTGCGGTTTTTGATAAACTTCAAACCAACTTGCGGGAACAGTGCATAAGTAAGTACGTCGTCAATTTTATCATCAGCGAGTGTTAAACCTTGTTCTTGCGCTTCTTTTAATAGCTCAGCTTCAAGCGTTTCAAGTTCAGGCGCAATATTGTCAGCTGGGCGACACGTAATAACGTCGCTACCATCGAGTACTCGCTCTTGTAGCTCTTTATTCATTGGAGCTGGAGTTAAACCGTACTCACCTTTTAATACACCTGCGGTTTCTTTTGTGATTGTTTTGTAACGCTCACCGGTTAGCACGTTAAGCACAGCCTGCGTACCTACAATTTGCGACGTTGGCGTAACAAGTGGAATAAAGCCTAAATCTTCGCGTACACGCGGTATTTCAAGCAACACTTCGTTAAGCTTATCGGCTGCACCTTGCTCTTTAAGCTGGTTTTCCATGTTAGTTAACATGCCACCAGGTACTTGAGCCAATAAGATTCGTCCATCAACCCCTTTAAGGCTACCTTCGAATGCAGCGTATTTTTTACGTACATCTCTAAAGTAAGCAGCAATTTCTTCAAGTTGGTTTAAATCGAGTTCGGTATCGCGTGCGGTACCTTCAACAATCGCTACAATTGTTTCCGTTGCTGAGTGACCGTAAGTCATACTCATAGAAGAAATAGCGGTATCAAGCATATCAATACCGGCATCAATAGCTTTTTGATATGTAGCGGTGCTTAAACCTGTTGTAGCATGGCACTGCATAGCGATTGGAATAGACACCGTTTCTTTAAGCGCTTTTATAAGCTCTTCTGCATCGTACGGTTTTAATAAACCCGCCATATCTTTAATACAAATTGAATGACAGCCAAGCTCTTCTAGTTGCTTAGCTAAAGTTAACCACATATCAAGTGTATGAACAGGGCTTACCGTGTACGAAATAGTACCTTGAGCATGAGCACCTACTTTTACAGCCGCTTTAATCGCAGTTTCTAAGTTACGCACATCATTCATTGCATCAAAAATACGGAACACGTCAACGCCATTTTTATGTGCGCGCTCTACAAACTTTTCAACTACATCATCAGCATAATGGCGGTAACCTAATAAGTTTTGACCGCGTAATAGCATTTGCTGTTTAGTGTTTGGCATCGCTTTTTTTAGCGCACGAATACGTTCCCATGGATCTTCACCTAAATAGCGAATACACGAATCAAATGTTGCCCCACCCCACGACTCAATTGACCAATAACCAGCATCATCTAGTTTGCTGGCAATCGGTAGCATGTCGTCTAAACGCATACGAGTGGCAAGTAATGACTGATGAGCGTCACGTAGAACCAATTCTGTTAATTTTAATTTAGCCATGTGTGAGCCCCTTATTTGTTATTTGATTTGTACTGAGCAATGGCAGCACTAATAGCAGCGATGTGCTCATTTGGCACACCTTGAGATTTAAATGATGGTGATTTAACTGGAGCCGCAACGTCAGCAGGGCTAAAACGCGCCACCAAGTTAGACATAATTGTAACTGCGCCAATTAATATTGAAAGAAAGACAAACACCCCAACCATTCCTGTTAGCATTAAGCTACCAGCAGTTGCAAGTACAGCACCTATATCCATTCTTCTCCCCTTGAAACCCATATCGAAAAATAAAAAGTCGATTTAGTTAAATATTTATTCACTAGATAATAACAAAACAAATACCTTTGTCTAGCCATTGTAAATTGGTAAAACCAATTAAAATAAAAATAACATATAACCAAATTTATTAACCACAGTAAAAACCCTTACTCATCAACACCCCATAATACACAGAAAAAATACTCACTATATCTATAAGCTATAGGTAAAGTTTAAACAAAGCCTATTTTTGCGTACTCTACTAAACCTACTGTGAGCCATAAAGTGTAGAGAAAATAAAATTTGTTAATTGGTCTTACCAAACATAGCTTTTCGGTGGCGATATATTTTTGTGTGTGAATAAGTTACACAACCCAACGTAAAAGTTACCAATCAAGCAAACTCAAAAACACAGAGAAAAAACGTAAACAACTGATATTAAACAAAAATATATCATGGCACGCAACTAGCATTAACTATTGTGTACAAATTTGATAACCAAGGAGAAAACAATGTTACGCTGGACAATCACATTTTTAGTTATTGCTTTAATCGCTGCAGTGTTAGGTTTTGGTGGCATCGCGGGTGCCGCAGCTGGTATAGCAAAAATTATATTCTTTATTTTTATAGTACTTTTAGTTATTTCGTTAGTTTCAGGTGCGCTGCGTGGTAAATCGCCCAGGTAGGCATATACTCAACTAACACTACAATTTTATTTATTTGCAAGGAATTACATTATGAACTCTACAACTTTAAAAGCAGCACTAATTGGTCTTTTCGCAAGTTTTTTCATCATGGGTTGCCAAGATAACAACGCAGAAGAAGCCGGTGAACGTATTGATGAAGTAGTAACAGATGTACAAAACTCTGTTGAAGATACGTGTGAAGAAGTAAAAGAAGGCGTAAACGCTGAAGAAACTAACTGTTAATAGTTAGTATATTAAAAAACGGCCACCTGGCCGTTTTTTTGTGCCCGAAATAAATGCACGCATTATAAAGCTGCTCATTTATAAGCGAACTTGCTAAAATATACAAAACGATTTTTAAAGCAAGGCACTATGTCATTTTCAACTACCTACACACTTGATAAACCCTACTTTTATGAATGCTTTGACGAGTCACTTCCTTACAGTAAACGCGCGCAGCCTAAGTATTTTTTACTGGTACTATTAGTTTCGCTTGGTTTATTTAGCATTTACGGTTTAGCTGATCATTATTTAGGAACATTTTTGATCATGGTTGCTGTACTCGAATGCGTTGCTTTTTATTATCGCAGGCCATGGTGGGTAACCAGACAAATGTTTAGCAGAGCATCAGGCTCAGAGGTTACGCTCACTTTTGATGATGAAGGCATTAAATCGGCAAACCATTACAAAAGCTACCAGCTCGCTTGGCAAGACATCACTGACGTAATCGAAACACCACAGGGCTTATTGATAAAAAATAAAAACAACATGCAATATATCTCTAAGCAAATACTCACAGATGAAATGCTCGACTTTATAAACAAAAAAGCCACTCAATGAGTGGCTTTTTGGCTTAGCTAAATAAATTATTTAGTTAAGTATACGTGTTGATTAAGCATTGCCCGGATTAGGGTTAGACTTTTCAGCTTGTATACGCATGTAAATCTCTTCACGATGCACTGAAACGTCTTTTGGTGCATTTACACCAATTCGAACTTGATTTCCTTTAACTCCTAAAACGGTCACTGTTACTTCGTCACCGATCATAAGGGTTTCACCTACTCTACGAGTTAGTATTAGCATTCTCTTGCTCCCATGTTCCAATAAAAATTATATGATTCCGCTTATCCATATTAATGAAAAATAGACTAAAAAGTAAGTAAAAACTCACTATCTATCTACTTTCCGTTAAAAATACTTTATGTAATGCACGAACAGCCAGTTCGAGGTACTTTTCATCTATTAAAACTGAAATTTTAATCTCTGATGTAGACACTAAAACTACATTAATATTTTCATTTGCTAAGGCATCAAAAAATAAACTAGCAACACCCCAGTGCGATTTCATTCCCATACCAACAGCAGATACTTTTGCAATGGTTGTTAGCCCGATTATATTTTCAGCACCTAAAGACACCTTTTGCTCGGTTAGTAACTCAAGTGCTTGCGGGTAGTCGTTCGAGTGCACAGTAAAAGCATAGTCTATTTTTTCAAAGATATGATTAACTTGATTAATCATATCTATTTCGATGCCGTTATCAGCAAAAAGTTTCAATATTTTTACAAGATTTTGAGTGCCGCTTTGCACACCCTGTACCTTAATTAAGCACTCATCAGCATTAAATGCAATACCCGAAACAACTTTACTTGGCATATCGTCTTCCTCAAACGTAATCAATGTTCCTTCATCGGGGTTAAAGCTCGAAAGCACCCTTAATGGAACATTGTGTTTACCTGCCGCCTCAACAGAACGAATATGCAATACTTTAGCACCTAAGCTTGCTAACTCTAGCATTTCAGCAAAGGTCACTTGGCTCATTCTTCGTGCGTTAGGCTCAACCCGAGGATCTGTAGTATATACGCCGTCAACATCAGTATAGATCTGACATTCATCAGCTTTTATAGCCGCAGCTATTTCTACAGCCGACGTATCAGTACCGCCTCTACCAAGGGTTGTTATATTGCCTTCAACATCACGCCCCTGAAATCCGGCAATAATAGCAATACGGTTATGCTCAAGTTCATGCTTTAAACGTGTAGCTGCAATGTCTGTAATGCGGGCTTTACCGAACATATTATCGGTTTGAATATTAACTTGATCAGCTAATAGGCTAACGGCTGAATGGCCGCGTTTGATAATAGCCATAGCCAATAACGAAACCGATACTTGCTCGCCGGTACTAATTAGTACGTCGAGCTCGCGGTTACTAGGACGAGAATCTATTTGTTTGGCAAGATTAATTAAGCGGTTGGTTTCTCCCGACATAGCCGAGAGCACCACAACCACTTGATGACCTTGTTGCCTAGTTTTAACAACAAGGTCGGCGACCGCTTCTATTCGCTCTATTGAGCCAACCGACGTGCCGCCATACTTCTGTACAATTAACGCCACTTAGGCTTAAGTACGCTCAGTTAACCAAGCAGTAACACTATCAAGTGCAGCAGCAAGGTTTTGTGGCTCAGAACCACCCGCTTGTGCCATATCAGGACGACCGCCACCTTTACCGCCTACTTGAGAAGCCATGTGGTTTACAAGCTCACCGGCTTTTACTTTACCAGTTAAGTCTTTAGTCACACCGGCAATTAGACTTACTTTTTCACCGCTGGCAACACCGAGGGCAATAACACCTGAGCCAATCTTATTTTTAAGGTCGTCAACCATACCGCGAAGCGCTTTAGACTCAGTGCCTTCAACATTTGCAACCAATAACTTAACGCCATTAATTTCTACAATCGAATCAAGTAACGACGCACCTGCTGCGCTCGCTAGCTTATCGTTAAGCTGAGCAATTTGCTTTTCAAGGCCTTTAGACTTCTCAAGAAGCGCTGATACTTTTTCAAGTACCGATGCGCTATCGCCTTTCACAAGCGCTGCTACATCGCTAAGCTGTTGCTCTTGCTCACTTACATAAGCAACCGCATCTGCGCCAGTTACTGCTTCTATACGGCGAACACCTGCAGCAATACCGCTTTCAGATACTATTTTGAATAAGCCAATATCGCCCGCGCGTTCAACGTGTGTACCACCACAAAGCTCAATTGAGTAATCACCAATGGTTACTACGCGTACTTCGTCGTCGTATTTTTCGCCAAACAGCGCCATTGCACCTTTCGCTTTAGCATCATCAATAGCCATAAGCTCAGTGTTAAGTGCAAAGTTACGGCGAATTTCGTCGTTAACTACACGTTCAATGTCACGAAGTTCGTCTTTAGTTACGGCTTCAAAGTGCGAGAAATCAAATCGTAAACGATCCGCTTGAACTAACGAGCCTTTTTGGCTTACATGTTCACCTAATAACTGACGTAATGCTTCGTGTAAAATATGCGTAGCTGTATGGTTTTTCTTGATGTTCTCACGACGAGCATCATCAATAGTGGCATCCACTTTATCGTTAACACCAATACGGCCTTGTACTGTACCGTGGTGCGCAAATGCATTACCTAGTTTAGTAGTGTTAGTCACATTAAACTCGCCACCAGCCACTGTAATTGTACCGGTATCACCCGTTTGGCCACCAGATTCTGCGTAAAACGGTGTGCGATCTAGTATTACAATGCCTTCTTGGCCATCTTCTAATAACTGTACGGCCTCACCACCAGCAAACACTTCAACCACTGTTGCACTGTAATGCGTGCTGTCGTAGCCTTTAAAGTCAGTGTGTTTTTCTGATTTTAACTGCTCGTTGTAATCGGCACCAAATTTACCAGCTTGCTGCGCAGTTTTACGCTGTACAGCCATGCATTCTTCAAAGCCTTTATGATCAATGGTCATTTGGCGCTCACGCGCAACATCGGCGGTTAAATCGGCAGGGAAACCATACGTATCGTAAAGTTTAAATACTAAATCGCCTGGGATCACATCGCCCTTAAGGTCGCTTAAGCTTTCTTCTAAAATAGCTAAGCCACGCTCAAGTGTTTTACCAAATTGCTCTTCTTCAATACGCAGTACTTTTTCGATAATTTCTTGTTGCTTAGCAAGCTCTGGGTACGCTTGACCCATTTGCTCAATAAGTGCAGCAACTAATTTAAAGAAAAACGCGCCTTGTGCGCCAAGCTTATTACCATGGCGTACCGCACGGCGAATAATACGACGAAGTACGTAACCACGGCCTTCGTTAGATGGCATAACACCGTCGGAGATTAAAAACGCACATGAGCGAATATGATCCGCTACTACGCGAAGCGACTTATCGTCCATATCTTGCGCGTTAGTGACACTCGCCGCCGCCGCAATTAAGCCTTGGAATAAATCGATTTCGTAGTTTGAATGCACGCCCTGCAAAATAGCAGAAATACGCTCAAGGCCCATGCCCGTATCAACAGATTGCTTAGGTAATGGCAGCATAGTACCGTCGCTTTGACGGTTGTACTGCATAAATACGAGGTTCCAAATTTCGATAAAACGGTCGCCGTCTTCCTCTGGAGAGCCTGGAGGTCCACCCCAAATATGCTCACCGTGATCGTAAAATATTTCAGAACACGGACCACACGGGCCTGTATCACCCATAGACCAAAAGTTATCAGAGGTAGCAATACGAATAATGCGATCTTCACTTAAGCCAATATCTTTTGACCAGTACTCAAACGCTTCTTCATCATCATGGTAAATAGTAACAAGCAGTTTTTCCTGAGGTAATTTAACAACCTCAGTTAAAAACTCCCACGCAAACTTAATTGCTTCTTGCTTAAAGTAGTCACCAAAACTGAAGTTACCTAACATTTCAAAAAATGTGTGATGGCGCGCCGTGTAACCCACGTTTTCTAAATCGTTATGTTTACCACCGGCACGCACACAACGCTGCGAGCTTGTTGCACGTGTATATGGGCGAGATTCTGCGCCTAAAAATACATCTTTGAATTGCACCATACCGGCATTGTTAAACAATAACGTGGCATCGTTACCCGGAATAAGCGAGCTTGAAGGAACAACTTGGTGTTGCTTGCTGGCAAAAAAGTCTAAAAACTGTTGCCTAATTTGTGCGGTAGTCATGTGCTGCATGTGAAAATCTCACCTGTATTTACTGTGATTGCATTGCAAAATCGATTTGTTCGTAGCTAAAACCTCGATACATTAAGTAGCGCACGCGCTTAGCCTTGGCTTTGTAATCGAGGTTTGCCGGTGTATTTGAATATTTTTTGTTATACGCATCCTGCGCAAGCTCAAACCAGTCTATTTCAAGCTCTTCAACTACTCTTTCAAGTAGCGAACGGTCAATCCCTTTACCCATGGCCTCGCTTTGAATTCGCTTAAGCCCATGGCATTTAAAAATGTGTTTTCTTACAAAGCCTTCACAGTAACGTTGCTCGTTTATAAAATTGTGCTTTTCGCACCAATCAAGCAAGTTTTCGATAAACTCATCTGTGGCTTCTTTTTGCTGTAATTTAAAGGTTAACTCACGACGCGAGTATTCTTGGCGCCCGAGTAACCAAAGTACATAATTTTTTAATTTTTGTTTTAACTTATCATCCATTAAGCGTCAAAGCGTCCGCTTGTTTCACTGCTTAGTGGCTTAACATTTTTGTCGTCACTTGGCGGGACAATCGGCATAAAAATCGCCTGATAAGAAACAAAAAAACTAATGTAGCAAATCGGCATTAAAATCAACAGTGGTAAGAACGATAAGAACATAGAAACCGCCATAAATAGTACGCAAATAACGCCAAAAACACTCAACGGAAACAAATTATGATAAAAAACCATAAGCGATTGCTTAAGCGCCGTTAAAATACGTTGCTCTTTATTAAAATAAACAAGCGGTACCGCATAGGCAAAGGCCGTTAAATAAATAAGCATGGCAATAAAAAATAAAATAACACTCGCACCCGAAATACTCGCAATAGTTTGCTCAAGTGCAGCTTGAGGTTCAAGCCCTGGCTGGCTCATAATTGCCACGGCATCGGCAAATAAACCGTTTGCTAATAACGCCATTAAAATACCCGCCCCCATTTGGTATAACGCCAAACGCACCAAACCTAAACGGTTTCCTTTAGCTGAAAATGGCTTAAGAATATCAGCTAACATTATTTTACCGCCTTGCTGTTTGGTCAGCACTGCTTGGTAAAATCCGGCAGTTAAAAAAGGCGTAGCCAGTGCAGCAACCACTTGTAGTAAAGGTAAAAACAACGACAGTAAGCCCACAATGCCAATAAATAAATGCATAAAAATAAACGTCATTGGCTGGGTTTTAAAAATAAGCCATCCCGCTTTTAACCACTTTAGCCCGGCATCTGCTTTAAATACTCGTAATTGTGTAGACATACTTGCTCTTAATTTATAACGAAACACGCCAAGTATAACTTGGCGTTGGGTGGGATCACAGAGGCAGACCAGTAATATTAAGGTTTTTTAATTTTTTTAATATCTAGCATATGTGCGCCATGCTTTATTTTGGTTTCTAAGTAGGCTTTATTACCTGCTACACCCGCCTTTATGTGTGCGTGTGTACCAATAACTGTATCAACTTCAATACCCGCATCTTTCAAAGCATTGAGTTTTTTAGGATTGTTGGTCATTAATTTAACGTGCTTTAAGTTAAGCGCATTAAGCATTAATACCGCATCCGAAAAGTCGCGTAAGTCGTCTGCAAAGCCTAAATGGTTATTGGCCTCGTAAGTATTCATACCTTGCGATTGCAGTACGTAAGCATCAATTTTATTGTATAAACCAATACCGCGGCCTTCTTGGCGTAAGTAAAGCAAAATACCGCCTTGCTCGTGCATCATTTCAATACATTCGTTTAACTGTTCGCCGCAATCACAGCGTGACGAATGAAAAACATCCCCCGTTAAACACTCCGAATGCATACGAATAAGCGGTACATCTTGCTCGGTATCGGCGTTGTTAAACACCATAGCAATATGCTCTTGGCCATCTTTTAGGTCAGTAAATGACACTATTTCTGCAGGGATATCACTATTTTTGCCAACATTAAGTTGGACTCTTGCTCTTACTTGCGCCACGACAAATCCAAATATTTAAATAACTACGACACGACAATAAAGTGATAATATCACAAAGGAGTAAAATTAGATCGTAGTACAACATTGTTTATCGCAATTATATGGCGACGACAGCGCCTGTTTTCAATGACTAACCTTAATTAACCCGAACTCGGGATAATAAACCTATCTCTAGCAGCTATTTTCAGCGCTAACTGCGTTGAATTTACTTGCAATAGGCCAGCTATTGACGCATAAACTCGCCTTGTTTTCATTGAAAACATCTGGCTAGAGAAAAAACCTAAAATATCACTACTTTTCAATATTTTAACAAGTCTCTTAACCAGCGCTCTTGTTAAGTAAAAAACACATTAAATCAGCATATAACATTGGCTTTTCGTACCTATTTAATGACAATAACTATCATCTGTAGTAAGTTATTTTTAGTTAAATTTATCTGAATTTTAAATAAAACGTTTAATATCACGAGAGTAATGACATTTAAGTCTACTGCTTTTTAACCAACGCTTTTAGTGAATAAAATTTAAAGTTAGCGCTGTAATTACCACTTAGCATAGAGTTATTATTCAAAGTTCAGGTTCACAATTAATAAGGATCATTATGAAGCCACAACACCTAGCCCTATTTGTTGGATTAAGCTTATCTGCCTTTACAAATAATACCCTTGCTAGCCAAACTGACAACGCTAAAGCGGCTTTTTCAACTGCCTATCAAAGTTACCTAAACGCAGTAGAAACAAAACACGATATTGAGCAAGCCGCAAAACGAGCTTACACTACAGGCCTTACTTTTTACGGCGATAAAAGCGACAACACAGCAAACCTTGCTATTAATTATGCTAAAGCCATTACACCGCCAAGCACAACAGGCAACAAAAAAAACATAAGGCAGCAGCGTTATAGCCTTTACTCGCAAGCGTATACAATTTTAGCGGATAACCACGGCAAAAATGCATTACAAACGCTCGACGCACTTTTAGGTAAAGCCGAAAATGCTAAATCAGCGTCTTTGGCAGAAGATCATCTCGAACGTATAATCGATATTGCTAAAGCACAAAATAAACCAAAATTTGTTGCCGATATGCAATTTGAAGCCGCGTCGTTGTTAGCAAGTAAGTTTGCACATAAAAAGTTTCGTGCAGCGCAAAAGTTATTGAACGAAGCCGATGAGTACTACCGTGAAAATTTAGACGAAAACACGGTTGAGCGAATCAAAACAGACTTTTTAGTCGCCTCGTTTGCGCAAAGTAAGAGAAAATATAAAAAAGCGATTGAGCGTTTAAATCATGTTGTTTCGGTATTTGATAGCAACCTAAGCTTTGATCATAACGCCGAACTTACCGCGCACTCAAAACTTGTAAACCTTTACGAAAAAACAGGTCAAAGCGAACAAGCAACTAAACATTGTTTAGCTATTGCCGAAATGGTGCCATGGAAAGACTCACAAGAACAAACACCGGTATACCGCCAACCACCTAAGTACCCAGTAAATAAAGCACGCCAAAATACAGATGGTATTGTTGTTCTTCAGTTTGATGTAGACACTGCCGGATTTGTAAAAAACTCATCAGTAATAAGCTCAGAAGGTGGCCACGCATTTGAAAAGTCAGCATTAGAGGCACTTAAAAAATGGCGTTACGCACCCAAATTTGAAAACGGAAGCCCCGTAGTAGCAAGCACCCAGGTGCAAATAGATTTTAAAATAAATCGCTAGCGGTTTTACAAATAAAAAAGGCGCTATTTAGCGCCTTTTTTATTTTTATTCACGACGCCCTAAAATTCGTAACTAATACGAATAGCACCATCGGCTCTTTTTTCGTTACTGTCACTTGTTTTACCATAGCCTGCATCAAGTATTAGTCTAAAACCACTATTATTTAAGCCGTTAAAGTTATAACTGTATGTAAGCCCAATACCATTTGTGGTTTCATCATCAAATATTTGCCCTAGCGCACATCCAAAAATATTACCTAGCTCGCTAGCAATGTCGTCAGTGTTTGTGCTTTCACATGGTTGGTCGGTATCACGTGCGCCAATAGCCCCAACTAACACACCCAATGCGTGTTTATTGTTATCACTAACTGCGTGTTCAAAACCCACTGAAAAGCCATCATCTAGGCCAATTTTATAGTTTGCGTACCAGCGCTGAGAATTGTTATCTGCCGATAACGACACTTCAGGTACAACCAAGTAAGGATAGCCACCCCCAATCGAAAAGCTCACATCATTAGCAAAAGCAGAACCCGAACCAAGTGATAAAACCAGTAGTAATATTTTTGTATTCATAATATTCCTTTTGAGTAAGGATAAATCGTACTCAATTAAGGAACAAAGGGCAATAAAACAAATGTTCGGTAATGTAACAAACTGATAAGAGGCACTTACATTTTAGCAAGTATGTTATCGCTGGCCGCTTCTATTAAATCAAGTACGTTTTCAAAGCCGTCGTCACCACCGTAATAGGGATCAGGTATGGCACTTGTGCTTTGCTCCCCATACTCTAAAAACAACGCTAACTTATAGTGTAAATGCGTTGGGCACTGCTCTTTTAAATCAGTTAAATTTTGTTTGTCGGCTGCTAAAATTAAATCAAACTCGGTAAAGTCGCTAGTGCGAACTTTACGCGAGTGTATTCCTTTAAAGCTATAGCCGCGCTTTTCACCCGCCGCCATTGAACGGCTATCGGGCGATTTTCCTTCGTGATAGCCAATTGTACCTGCAGAATCGACCACCACCTTTACACCCAAGGCTTTTGCACGCGCTTTTAAAACCGCCTCAGCAGTAGGTGAACGGCAAATATTACCTAAACATACAATCAGTACCTTTTTCATAGCGGCTCCTTAAATTAGGCTTTAAAACTGTTTTAATATGCTCTCTTCGTAATCGTCAGCATTTAGCGTTAAATTAAACTGCGCGGCAACCGAATCTAACTCAGCTTGTTTAATGGCTAGGTCTTCCATTGTTATGAGGTTGTCATCTAGCTGCCACAATAAACGCGATCCCGCATAACTGTAATGAATGGCTAATAGTGCAGCAGGGTTACCTTCGCGCCCAGCCGCTTTTAACTTTGGCATTTTACGGGTTATTTTATTAAGTGCCTGTTTTAGCTCCCATACATAAACCACTTCGGTCATATAAGGATGAGTACGGTATTTATTTAACAACCACCCTATGGCTAAACTTGTAATAACCACACCAGTTAAGTTCCAATGAAAATGGCTTCCGCTTTCATCCGGAAACAACGCAATCAGCGTTTGCGATATAGCTAAGCTTCCCGCCGCAAGCGAGGCCGCACAGCCCACAATGACACGATTTAAATGCTTACGGTAACGCGCTTTATTTATTTCAATGAGTTGCATAACAGCCTAAAAAGTTAATAAGTAAAAGAATGCGAAACGCTATTGTAACTAAACCCCGCATTTTTTATAAAAATATTTCACCCCTTTTTGATTTGCCACCCGTTATAGCTCTGAAAACCACATAATGAGTTAACTAGGAGCGGCTTATGCACACACTTGAAACCCCAAATAACCCAACATTTATAAAAACATCAACCGCCGTAATTGGTGGTGCAGCAATGACCTTTGCCGCCTTTGCATTTATGCAATACCTAATCAGTGGCGACCAACGCGCACCACTAGACCCTGGCAAAGAAATAACGGTTGAAATATTTAAAGTGCCTGAAGATTCAAAAGTAAGACACATAGATAAAATGCCAGAACCACCTACACCAAAAATGCCGCCTAAAGCGCCACCGCGTGTAACACCGAGTGCCGACCCCGTTATGGCAATCAACACGGCGCCGCCATTAATAATGGATGACTTTGGTGACGGCATTAACAATACCCTTAACCGCCCAACGGGAGATGCCTCACCCATTGTGCGCATAAATCCAAAGTACCCAACCACCGCTGCGCGTGATGGAATAGAAGGCTGGGTACAACTTAGCTTTAATATTTCGCCCACTGGCGAAGTAATTGACGCGGTAGTTTTAAACGCCGAACCAAAACGTATTTTTAACCGCGAAGCACTACGCGCTATTAAACGTTGGAAATACCGCCCAAAAGTAATTGAAGGTGTGGCACAATTACAAACAGATCAAACGGTTCAACTTGATTTTAAATTAGATAACTCTATTTAACGGACTAAACGCCTATGCTAATGAGTATTAAAACCTGGTTATTTGAAACGCCCAGCAAAGACTGCATGGCGCGTTATGCAAAAAGTGGAGAAAACCGTCATTTAGAGCAGCTTATTGCCCTCTACAGTAACGATTTATACCACTACCTAGTTACGCAATCTAATACTCACTTAGCATACGACGTAAGCCAGCAAACGTGGCTAAAAGTAATTGAAAAGCGCCACCTTTACAAAGCGCAAACCACGCCTAAAGCGTGGTTGTTTAAACTCGCACGTAACACGCTAATAGACGAATACCGTAAACAGCAACACTTTGTGGAGCTAGACGAAAACAGCCTACAACCTTTGCAAAGTAGCAATCAAAGCGAATTAGCACGTAGTGACTCGCACATAGGTGACACACATATTAGTTACGAAGCATTCAACACGGCGCTCAAGCAACTGAGCTTTGTGCAGCGCGAAGCCATCACCTTACAACAAGAAGGTTTTAGCCTTGCCGACATAGAGCTTATAACGCAAAGCAACGCCCAAACCATAAAAACAAGACTGCGCTACGCCAAACAAAACCTAAAACAATTATTAGGAGATTATAATGAACAAGCCTGATGAGCAGTTTGATGAAAAGCTTACAAACCACTTTAAAGCGCGTAAAGCACGTACCACCCTTTCGCATGCTCAAAAACAGGCGTTAAAACACAGCCTAGCTCAAAAACAACCTAAAAAGTTAGGCTTTGCCCTGCAACTCACAAGCCTTACCTGCGCTCTGGGCTTACTGGCCTTTATAGTGCTCGACAGCAACAACGTGATAAATACCGCCCCTAAAACCGTATTAAACACCATAGACATTCACGACTACTCGTTTATAACAACGCATGAAATAGATCAAACAGGCAGCTATGCAAGCGCCATAACGCAACAAAAACGCGCGCTCGACACCCAATTAGCAAACGATTTACGCCGCCACCAGCAACGCCACATAGAATACGGCACGCTCGTAAAGGTCGACAACGACTGGTACATAGCCAGCTGTAATGACGAGGTACTCGTGCAAATTAAACAGTCGCTCTTAAGTGATTTAAAGGGAAGGCACGCAGTAGAGAGTAATATAAACACCGGCGATATGCTGGCCATGGCGCATAACGGCAAAGGGCAGATTGTAGGACTTAAACATGCCGGGGTTGGGGCGAAGCAATGTAAGGCTTAGGTTTAAAGGTAATTTGCCAAAAACCTAGCCAATATTTAAGTGGTTATTTAACAAAGCTTACTACTCCGCAGGCTTGTAGTGTCGGATATAACGATAGACGAATGTATTGTTATCAAGCTCGTCGCAATAACTCTTAAAATCATCACTGAGCATCATTTGAATGTCGTTTATAATCGCTTGCTCTTGAACATGTTTATCAAAGCTTAATAATAGCTGGCGGCCTTGTTTAGCATCAACAAGGCAACCAAAATTATAAATTGCAAATAACCTTGCAAATTTATCTCCTGCTTCTTCTGCTTGTAAAAGCAGCGCTTGTCCTCTGTCGTTATTAATAATACGGCCAAGGATAAATTGAGCCCGCGGGTCTGATTGTTTATCAGCTAAGTAACGCAGTATAACTTCAGCCTGAAAGCTGTCTTGCGGAAAATCACCATGATATTGTCCTTTCTCGTCAAAGTGACGGCCTGAATAATACGCATAAGCGTATGTTAGTGCTTTTTTTATGCTCATACCCGCAAGGGTTTCATCGTCAGTATTGATGTGTTTGTTTCTAAACTGCTGTGCTTGTTCATCGTAATACGCTTGTTCGAATTCTATGGCCTTATTTTCTTTAAAAATAATCACGCTTACAACGGTTAGAAAACCAGTTGCTAAAGACAACCCCGTTACTAAGGGAAGCACCACAAACCAGCGGTTTTTAAACTGTTTTTGTTGTTGGTATTCGTCTGATTCGAACACGCTATCAAACGCTTTATATTCGTGAAAAGAGATGTTAATACGTGAAAAATACATAGCACACCACGCACCCACTATATATACACCGACAACAATAACAGCAAGGACATTACCACCTAATAGCATGTCTAATTGCAATGCAGAAAAAACCACACAAAAGTGCGCCAACACTCCAATAAATGCAAATATACGCTCATAGCCTCGTCCATGAATTCGCACAGCTAAGCCAATTAACACGCCGCTTATAATAAGCATGGCAATACCCGCGCCCGGCTTTAACTGATAAATAAATGCCCATAGTACTAAAATTGGCATACTCCAAAAGGCCGCACCTAACGCTGCCGACAGCGATGTTTGATTTTTTATTTTTTGAAATGCACTATTTTGGGCTTCAAGGTCAGCTTGCATTGTAAGTCCTTATACTGTTGTTAAATTTGATAATAATATAACTAGGCTTCAGTTTCAGCAGGAATTTATAAGGGAAATTTTATAAGTGGCTGGCTTTATTTGTGCCTTTATAAAATACAGATTTACATTATCGGGCTTAATTTTATCAACACATAATTGTAAATGATGTGATAAACCTATTTAACTTATGCATTGTTTGCAATATAGAACAAAAAAGCCTGCGATTAAGCAGGCTTTTAAATATTTGAGTTCCGAGTTTTTACAGCACAATAATGCTAATAACCAAATAAGCAATAAAGGTCAGTGCGCCACCAAATAACGCATACGGTAGCTGCGTTTTAACGTGAGTGAGTAAGTCACACCCCGATGCAAGCGCCGATACCGCGCTGGTGTCGGATATAGGCGAACAGTGATCGCCAAATATGCCGCCGCCCAAAATAGCGCCTACAACCAATGAAGGTGGTAGACCCAGTGCTTGTATGAGCGGTACGCCAATGGGGATAAGTATGGCAAACGTGCCCCACGATGTCCCCGTAGTAAACGACATAACCGCCCCTGTTAAAAACAGCACGGGCACTATTAAGTAAATAGGTAAGTAGTCGCCCACCAATGACGCAACAAACACACCCGTACCTAGCTCTTTTAAGCTTGCACCTAGCGTAAGCGAAAGCAAAACAATGCTTACTAACGGGAGTAATTCACCCATGCCTTTAAAGCCAGTATCAACCAATTGGTGGTGGGTAAATTGGCGCGAACTAATCATTAGTAAGTAAGCAACCACAATCGCGAGCACAGTTGCATATAATACCGATTTAGAGCCGCTACCTTCTGCCAACACACCGTTACCAGTGTAAAACATAAAGCCTACCATGCTGGCAATTAGCGTAAATAATGGCACTAACATAAAGCGCGCTTTAGAGCCTTTTACTTCTTCTTTTAGCTCGTTAGTTTGTAGCTCTAATTTTTGTTCGGCCTCTTTCATTGGGCCGTGTACTTTATCAAATGCAATGGTGTAAAAAACAATAACCAAGGTAATTATGGCGTAAAAGTTATACCCAACGCTGCCCCACAATACCGATACCGCGGATTCGCCCAATTCGTAATTACCTAATAAGCCCAGTACAAATGCCCCCCAGCCGTTAAGTAGTATTAAAATACACACAGGGGCACTGGTACTATCTATAATGTAGGCAAGGCGTGCACGGCTCATTTTAAATTTGTCGAACAGGCCACGCGACAAAATACCCGACGTAAGCACGCTTAGGTTTGACTCTATAAACACCGCAACGCCAGTAAACATAGTTAAAAAGCCAACTTGGCGCTTACCTTTTGCAACCCCTTTGTTCATTAATAAGTTAACCGTTGCCGCCACACCGCCAGATTCGCGAATGTAGGCAAGTAAGGCACCTATTAAAATACTAAATATGAGTATGCGGCTGTTACCCGGCGAACTTGCCACCGAAATAATACGCTCTATGGTATTTAAAAATGTTGTAAATACGCTATTTCCTTCCCCTTGTAGGGCAAGTAAAAACTCAGAAGACGCCACGGCAACTAGCAGCGCCATAATGACTTCTTTGCGCCAAAACACGATAGCAATCGCAATTAGCGGCGGTAAAATAGAATACCAATGCATAAAAAGTTAACCTTAATTATTAACAACCCGCGCTTAAACGCTTATATGTTAAGCCCAAAACTTAAAAAGTGGCTTAATGGAGTAAACCGCCTAGCTTAATGGATTGATGTTGCCAAGTCACCTGCAAATAAGCCATTGGGCGTAACTGTATTAGCCCATTTTAACCTATACGATAATTTATTGATTTAACAGCGCTTCGTAAACAAGCGATACCACAGATCCGTATTGTGCGGTTTCGAATTGTTTGCCTGTAAATTCATAAAGTTTTTGTGTGCCTTTAATTGCAGTGTGGCGCGCGTTAGTAAGCAAAACAATGGCCAAGTCGTAAGCAGGATCGATTACTGTTACGGTGCCTGTCCAACCGGTATGGCCATACGCTTGTGAGCTGGCATAAGGGCCAAAGTGCCAACGCCGTGCTTGGTTATTGCCTGCAAGCCTAAAACCTAGGCCGTACGTTTCGTTAGTGCTTTGCGGCGTTAAAAACTGCGCTAAGGCACTTGCACTAAATAATTGTTGGTCGCCGTAGCCACCATTATTTAATAGTAGCTGGCAAAGCACAGCTAAATCGTGGGCGTTACTAAATAACCCGGCATGCCCAGCAACGCCGCCAAACGAGTAAAATGCGCGTTCGTCATGAACTTGGCCTTGCAACACATGTGTTCGAATATTATCAAAAGTAATACGCCCATCGCGGGTATTGCCGCTAAGTTCGGTGGCTGCAAATTGACTACGCTCAAAGCCTTTTTTAAGTGGGTTAAATAGCGTGTTACTCAGTGCAAGGGGTTTATAAACGTGCTGCTCTAAGTACTCGTCTAGTGGCTGCCCTGTTATGCGCTCAACCAATACACCTAAAATCATGTAATCAATATCAGAATACACATGTTGCATTGGCTTTTTGTTATTAAGCGGCACTTTGGTGAGCAAAAGCTGTTTAGTGGTTTGGCTATTTTGAGAATAAAATGCATCGCCTTGCTGTGTATCTTTTCGGTGAAAATCAAACACGGGTGGGTAGCCTGCGCTGTGAGTAAGTAACTCTTTTACTGTGCGTTGCTCTCGCCCACCGCCGATGTATTCTGTTAAATAAGTTTGCACGGGGTTGTTTATATTGAGTTGCCCTTCGCTTATTAGTTTCATGAGTGCAAAGTTAGTGGCAAATATTTTAGTGTTTGAGGCTAAGTCGAATAGAGTATTGGTTTGCATAGGCTCTGGGCGCAGTAGCATTAGATCGTTTTGCTGGTACTGCTTTGCATCACCATAAGCTGTAAGTTTTATTAGCTCGCCATTTTTAACAACCGCCAGCACTGCACCAGGAAACCCCGCTTTAATATCACGCTCAATAAGTTCATCAACGTCAGTAAAATCAACTGGCTTGTTAGGCGTTAAATTTAATGTAGGAAATGCAAAACGCAGCGTTAAGCTTGCGCCTTTAGGTAAAATATTTTCTACCTTAAATGTGTTTACCCCATTATGAGTATGCGCCGCTAAGCTGTAATTATAAAGCGTATTAGTGGTTAACGTATTGGTAGCAAGTTTTTGATTGTTTATGTAAATATCGGCACTTTCGGCGCTGTGGTTTTGTATTAATAATTGGCCGCGTCCTTTATACGCTTTAAATGTGCCACGGTTGTTTACATAAAACCGGCTACTTGGATTTGGCTCAGGAAAGCTGGCTACAACTTGTGCGTTTGGCAGCTCTATTAGCTGACTTTTAGTCAGCACTGGCTGCGATTTTAATGAGTTATGTGTACTACTGCAGCCTACAATAATTAAACTCAAAGCGGCTAACCATGCGTTTTTTATGAAGCGAGTATTTTTTAAAATAAATAACATGGTTAAGCCTTACTCATATAACAAATAAGGCGCTCGTTGCGCTTTAAATTGTGTAAGGCCGCGTTGCCAGCTTTGCTTTATTTGCGCAGCCGACTGCCCTGCCTCTATAGCTAAACGCAGTTTATTAGTACCTGCCAATTTATCCATAAAACCAGCGCGTTCAAAAAAGTCGACGTTATGTTTATTAAGGGTGGCGTAGGCGCTTATTAAGTACGTTAAATTTAGTCCTGTGGCGTTTACTTGCCTTAAATCAAGGCCATGTACCGTTGTATTTTTAAATTTAGGGTTTAAAGCGGCGCCTTTAATAGCGCGCGGTGTAAAATTAAAATCCCCTAATTTTACCGGCGAATAACCAATAACCTGAAACGCAAAATCGGTGCCGCGGCCAATGCTCACAGGGGTTGCTTCAAAAAAGCACAGCGATGGGTAAAGCGCGATTGATTGATCGTTTGGTAAATTAGGGCTGGGTTTTACAGGTAAGCTATAACGGGTTGTGCGTGTGTAACGATCAACGGGGATCACGGTGAGCTTTAGACCGGTGGCTTTATTGATCCAGCCCTCGCCTTTGATCATGTAAGCCAGCTCGCCTACCGTCATACCATGCAATACTGGGATTGGGTGCATGCCTACAAACGATTTAAATTCGCGCTCAAGAATTGGCCCGTCAATATAGGCAATATTGGGGTTTGGCCTATCAAGCACTATAAATTCAACACCTTGCTCAGCCGCAGCCTCCATCATGTAATGCATAGAGCTTATGTAAGTATAAAAACGTACACCCACATCTTGAATATCAAAAACAATAACATCTACATCGCTAAGAGCTTCAGCGCTTGGCTTTTTGTTTTTGCCATAAATAGAAACAAGCGGGATACCGGTTTTGCTATCAATGGCGTTTTTAACATGAGCACCGGCGTCGTGATCGCCTCTAAAACCATGCTCGGGTGCAAAAATTTTGGTTATGTTTATATTTTTACTAAGCAGGCTGTCAACCAAGTGTGCTTGCCCTACTAAAGATGTTTGATTTACCACTAACCCAACACGTTTATTTTGTAATTGCGGTAAGTACACTGCCGGTTGTTCAGCCCCTACGGTTACTGAATGCTTTGCTTCATTCGCGTGTGTGGTAATAGTAAAAAGCGCACTTAAACTCAATAAAAATATAAAAAATACGGTTTTAAACATACAGCAAGATCCTTTTAAACAAGGTGTTTAAAATACCACAGCTTAAGTTAAAGAGCAGCGAATGCTTTTGAGTAGATACATAAGTAATTAGAAGCTACGCTTCTCACGCGAACAAGTTCTGCGTCTACGACGATTTAAGCTTCAGCGTTTAATTACTCATAGTGGTTTTGAACTACTCATTTACTCCTCTTTCACTTCTCTTTGTGCAGTTCTTTTTTAAGACAAATTTTCCACAAGGAGATTTGCAGGCGCTGTGCTTATAAAGAAGTGACTAAATGGAAGATTTGGCAGTATGTATCATTAGGTTTAACTGATATCTGAAAGCTTTCTCAAATTTCAGGCACAAAAAAACCGACTTAATGTCGGCTTATTTATGAAAATGGTGGGCGCAGGAAGTACCTTCTAAGAGTGAACCTCTGACCGTCGGGTTCGTGGCTTGCTATTTTCCCATATTCACTTTATTTCAGGCACAAAAAAACCGACTTAGCGTCGGCTTATGTATGAAAGTGGTGGGCGCAGGAGGATTCGAACCTCCGACCGCCTGGTTCGTAGCCAGGTACTCTATCCAGCTGAGCTATGCGCCCACTTTCATTCTTTTTTACTTGTTTATACTCTAAGCAGAGTGTGTAAAAGTGGTGGGCGCAGGAGGATTCGAACCTCCGACCGCCTGGTTCGTAGCCAGGTACTCTATCCAGCTGAGCTATGCGCCCACTTTTACTATTTGCTTTTTTATACTCTAAGCAGAGTGTGTAAAGAGTGGTGGGCGCAGGAGGATTCGAACCTCCGACCGCCTGGTTCGTAGCCAGGTACTCTATCCAGCTGAGCTATGCGCCCATCTTTACGTTTACAAGATTTCGCCATTTAAAAAATGGTGGAGAGGGAGGGATTCGAACCCTCGATAGAGCTACAAACTCTATACTCCCTTAGCAGGGGAGCTCCTTCGGCCACTCGGACACCTCTCCGTCTTGTGGGGCGTATAATAAAGATTTCAGAAAATATGTCAAACACTTTTCTATCAAAAGTGTCTATATGGTTACAGAACACACATATGTTATGTTTTTATATTAAAGAAGCCTAATTTTTAAGCTAATTAACTCTCTTCGTTAGGCGTAAGTGTGTCGTCGGTTGGTACGCATTTATCTTTTAAACTAGCCAAGTACTGCTCTTGATAACCTAGTTGTTGAAACTCTGCAATGCATGCTCGGTAAAAAGCTTCTCGCTCTCGCTCTGTTTGACTGAGTTCTTCCGACTCTTCGATAGTTTTATCTGTCATTTTATTATTTTGTAAATCCGTTTTTATTATTTACAGCACCTAAAGAAATTAGGCCGTTTAAAATTTGGCCATAGTGTAGCTAATAAAGTTACAAAAATACAACATAATGTTTAAAAGTTACCCATTAATTTGTTATATACACATAAAATTTTTCATAAAAAAATTACAACTAAATATCAACAGCTTAAAATGTGCATCTTCGCCTCATTAATTCGCCAGAATACGGGTTAAAATACTTACGGTAATAACAAATAAAATCTACATGGCATAAACTTCCCTATCGCGGGAAAATCAGATCTGTTAACACTAATGTTAGCTGCTTAATATAAATTAATTACCTCAAGTTAAGAGCGAGCCAGCATACTAATTTTTTAAAACAAAAACGCCGCAATTAAGCGGCGTTTCAAGGTGTTATTTTCGTTAAGCTTAGTCAGCTTGCGGACGCATATGCGGGAATAAAATAACATCTTTAATTGTAGATGAGTCAGTAAACAACATTACTAATCGGTCAATACCAATACCCTCACCAGCAGTAGGCGGTAAACCGTACTCTAGTGCGCGTATGTAATCTTCATCGTAATGCATTGCCTCATCATCGCCTGCGTCTTTTTCTTCAACTTGGCGAGTAAAGCGTTCTGCTTGGTCTTGTGCATCGTTAAGCTCCGAGAAACCATTTGCAAGCTCACGTCCGCCAACAAAAAATTCAAAGCGGTCGGTAACAAATGCATTGTCGTCGTTACGACGTGCAAGTGGCGACACTTCCCATGGGTAACCTGTAATAAATGTAGGTTGGATAAGCATGTGCTCAGCCGTTTCTTCAAATATTTCACATAAAAACTTGCCTGGGCCCCAAACACAATTTTCAGGAATTTTAACGTGCACTTGTTTCGCGTACGCTTTTAATTCTTCAAAGTGGTTTTCTGGGTCATTAAATACCGCAGCATCAAACTCAGGGTTATATTTTAAGATAGCATCAGCCATGCTTAGGCGCTCAAACGGCTTACCAAAGTCGTACTCTACTGAGTCGATTACTTCGCCGTTTTCATCTTTCGTTGTATTAACAACAATTGGGCTGCCTAAAACGTTTGTTGCAACGGTACGTAGCATGTCTTCGGTGATGTTCATCAGGTCGATGTAATCGGCGTATGCTTGGTAGAACTCAATCATAGTGAATTCTGGGTTGTGACGCGTTGATAACCCTTCGTTACGGAAGTTACGGTTAATTTCAAATACGCGGTCAAAACCACCTACCACTAAACGCTTTAAGTAAAGCTCTGGCGCAATACGTAAATACATGTCGATATCAAGCGCGTTATGATGAGTCACAAATGGACGCGCAGACGCACCGCCAGGAATAACCTGCAGCATTGGCGTTTCTACTTCCATAAAGTCACGATCTGCTAAAAAGCGGCGAATACCTTCAACTACTTGTGAACGGATACGGAACGTTTCGCGCGTTGCTTCGTTAGTAATTAAATCAACATAACGTTGGCGGTATTTTGTTTCTTGGTCTGAAAGGCCATGAAACTTTTCTGGTAATGGGCGTAGTGACTTAGTAAGTAATTCGTACTCGGCCATATCTACGTATAAATCGCCTTTACCTGATTTATTAAGTGGGCCTTTAACACCGATAATATCGCCAATATCAAGCTGACCATATTTTGCTTTTAAGTCTTTTTGTACGTCTTTTGATGCGTAAACTTGTACACGGCCTTTCATATCTTGAATAGACATAAATGGACCACGCTTAGCAAGAATACGACCAGCAATTGATACTACGTGCTGTAGCTCAATTAATTCTTCTTTTGTTTTATCACCAAACTCAGCTTGCAAATCAGCCGTGTAATGTTCACGACGGAATTGGTTTGGATGACCGTTGGCTGGGCAATTTTCGCGAATAGCATCTAACTTGCCGCGACGCTCAGCGATTAACTTGTTTTCGTCTTGGATTTTATCAGTCATTTTTTAGCTCTTTATTAGCTTGGTGGTTATAAGCCAGATTTAAGGCTGGCTTCAATAAATTTGTCTAGGTTACCGTCAAGTACCGATTGGGTATTGCGGTTTTCAACGCCGGTGCGTAAATCTTTAATACGCGAGTCATCAAGAACGTATGAACGAATTTGACTGCCCCAACCAATATCTGATTTTGCATCTTCTTGCGTTTGTTTTTCAGCATTTTGCTGCTGTAGCTCAAGCTCAAATAATTTAGCTTTTAATTGCTTCATTGCTTGGGCTTTATTTTTATGCTGCGAACGCTCATTTTGACATTGCACTACCGTGTTTGTAGGCACGTGAGTAATACGTACTGCCGATTCGGTGGTGTTAACGTGCTGACCACCTGCGCCCGATGCACGGTACACGTCTATACGTAAGTCAGACGGATTAATATCAATTTCAATGTTGTCGTCTATTTCTGGGTATACAAACGCAGAGGCAAACGATGTATGACGACGGCCACTTGAGTCAAATGGGCTTTTACGAACTAAACGGTGTACGCCTGTTTCTGTACGTAACCAACCGTAAGCGTATTCACCAACAAAGCGAACTGTTGCGCCTTTTATTCCGGCCACATCGCCATCGGTTGCTTCTACTAACTCAACTTTAAAGCCTTTTGCTTCGCCCCAGCGTAGGTACATGCGAAGTAACATGTTACACCAGTCTTGAGCTTCAGTGCCGCCTGAACCTGATTGTAAATCAAGGTATGCATCATTTGCATCGTGAGTGCCCGAAAACATACGACGAAACTCTAAACCTTCTAATTGCTCGTTTAGGCCTTCAAGCTCTGCATTTGCTTCGTCAAAGGTGTCTTCGTCTTCCGCTTCTATTGCAAGCTCAAGCAAGCCTTCAACGTCATCAGCGCCAGCAACTAAGTTGTCGATTGTTTCAACAACCGCCTCTAATGCTGACTTTTCACGGCCAAGTGCCTGTGCGCGTTCAGGTTCATTCCATACAGCTGAATCTTCAAGTTCGGCGTTAACTTCTTCTAGGCGCTCTTGTTTAAGAGCGTAGTCAAAGGTACCCCCGAAGCAGTTCAGTACGATCGCGAATTTCCTTGATTTGATTAATCACAGGATTCACTTCAAACATGTACATTACTCCAAAATGGCTAGATTATTACGGCCCGACTTGAGGAATATCCGCAATAAATTATCGTCAAATGATAAAAACGCCCGATTTTAACAAAAAATCGCGCGCTTTATTAGCCTTTTATGCATGTATTGTGCATATTTTTTAGTGCACTTTTTCAAGCTCTCGTACAATTAGCTGCAAGCTAAATTTACCTCTAAACTCGTTTATATCAAGTTGATAAGCCACTTTAACAAAGCGTGCTTCGGTATCTGGCCACTCTTTTACGTCTATACCAAAAGCAATAGCGTCAACTAATCGCCCTGATTGATGTTTAAGCACCAGTTTTAAATGCTTTTCACCAACAATACGTTGCTGAATTAATTCAAAGGTATGTTCAAACACAGGCTCTGGAAATTGCTGCCCCCATGGGCCTGATTGCTTTAATAATTGGGCAAACTCCATGGTAAAGCAGTCGTTTGGCAGCTCGCCGTCGGTAAATACAATGCAACGCTTACTTTCTTCGCTTAATTGCGCACTGACTGCGGCATCAAACGCGTTTTTAAAGTCGTTAAAATTTTGCTCGTCTATGCTTAAACCCGCAGCCATTGCGTGGCCACCAAACTTATTTATTAAATGGGGCGTGGCGGTATTTAACCCTTCGAGTAGGTCACGCATATGCAGCCCTTCAATAGAGCGGCACGAGCCTTTAATTTCGCCATTTTCACCACCGGCAAAAATAACGGTTGGGCGGTGGTACTTTTCTTTTAAACGGCCAGCCAAAATACCAATTACGCCTTGGTGCCAGTCATCTTGAAACAAACAAATAGCATCAGGAATGTTATCGTCGGTAAAGGCGAGCCTATCAAGCACGGCTTGTGCTTCAGCTTGCATACCTTGCTCTATTTCACGCCTTGCATGGTTTAAGCTGTCGAGTTCGCTTGCGATACGCCTTGCTTGGTTTATATCGTTACTCAGTAAACACGCTATGCCCAAACTCATGTCATCTAGTCGCCCTGCTGCGTTTAAACGTGGCGCAAGTGAAAAACCAAAATCGCTGGCGCTTAAACGCGCTGCATTTCTGTTGGCCACTTCAATAAGTGCTGTAATACCTGGGCGTGTTTTACCACTGCGAATACGCGCTAAGCCTTGGTGTACTAATGTTCGGTTATTTGCATCAAGTGCAACTACATCAGCGACTGTGCCCAGTGCAACTATGTCTAATAAGTTTGCTAAGTTAGGCGGTGTTTGTTGCGTAAAGTAACCTTGTTCGCGCATTAGGCTTCTTAGTGCAATTAATAAGTAAAACGCAACGCCTACACCAGCAATAGACTTTGACGGAAAGTTACACTCGTGTCTGTTTGGATTTACAATGGCATCGGCATTGGGAAGCTGTTCACCTTGTAAATGGTGATCTGTAACCAACACTTTTATACCTACCGATTTTAAAATATCAATACCGGCAATACAGGATATACCGTTATCTACGGTGATCACTAAATCGGGCTTTATTTGTACTATTTGTTCGGCCAGTGCGGGGCTTAAGCCATAACCTAAGCTAAAGCGGTCTGGAATGAGGTAATCTAAATTTTGAAAACCAAACATTTGCAACCCCTGCATTAAGGTTGCAGTACTGGTTGCGCCATCGGCATCAAAGTCGCCCACAATTAAAATGTGGCTTTGCGCCTTAAGCGCATCGACTAGTAACGCACTTGCTTTGTCGATGTCTTTAAACAATTTATAATCGTGAAGCGTAGCAACACCGTTATCGAGCTCTTGGGCATCAACCACACGACGAGTCGCGTAAATTTGTTTTATTACCGGATGCAAATGACTCGGTAAGTGCGAGTCGTTAACGTTTTCGCGCGCAATGATCAGTTTTTTCATGCAGTTTTTTTAACTTATTAAATCGTATTAAAAAGACAAAAAAAGGCCATTAAGGCCTTTTTGTAAACGTAAACACGTTATTAAGATGCTTTATTAGCATCTAACGCTGCTTTTAATGCAGCAGCAGGTTGGTAACCTGGGATCATTGTGCCATCGTCTAAAATAATGGCTGGCGTACCACTAATACCAAAGCTCTGGCCTAGCTGGTAGTGTTCAGCAATGGGTGCACTACAACCTGCAACTGCCGTGGTACTCTCACCAGCTTTAGCTTCTGTTAACGCCTCTTGTTGATCTTTTGCACACCATACATTCATTAAATCTGCATAGCCTGAACCTTGTAGGCCACCACGCGGAAACGCTAAGTACTTAACGGTAATACCCGCATCAAGTAAATCGTTTAGCTCACGGTGTAATTTACGACAATAACCACAGCTAATATCGGTAAATACAGTGATGCTGTGTTTTTCGTTTGGTGCTTTGTACACAATCATCGACTCTTCGTATTCTGTAATACCTTCAGCACGCACGCTATTTAAAGCTTGTTCTGTTAGGTTATTACGGTTGTCTAAATCGATTAACGTGCCTTGCATTAAAAACTGGCCGTCTGGGCTTGCGTATAACACGCCTTTATTTGTAATTAGCTCTTTTAAACCAGCTACTGGGCTTGGATTTATTTGCTTAACCGTAACGCCAAGTGCCGCAAACTTAGTAACAATAGGATCATTAGCATTTGGCGTTACTGCAACGTCATTTGCCAATGCACTCATACTTGTGCACAACATGGCACCTGCTAACATTAATTTTTTCATAACTTCTCTCTATCCTAAAAATACTTAATATATTGACCGGCTTAATACTATTTAATTTCAAATTAAGCGCGCGGATGATGCTGCGCGTGTACCGATTTTAACCGTTCATTAGCAACATGAGTATAAATTTGCGTTGTTGATAGGTCGCTGTGTCCCAGCATCATTTGCACAACACGTAAATCGGCCCCATGATTTAATAAATGCGTAGCAAATGCATGGCGCAATGTGTGGGGCGATAATGGCGATTCAACCGATGCCAAAATAGCATAGTGTTTGATTCTATGCCAAAAGGTTTGTCGAGTCATGCCTACACCACGTTTTGACGGGAATACAAAGTCGGTGGCGTGTTTGATCATTTGTGCGCGCCCAACTTTTAAAAAAAGCTCAAGCCAATGCATGGCTTCTTCGCCCAGCGGCACTAAACGTTCTTTGTTGCCTTTACCTTTTACAAACACAACCGCTTGGCGTAAGTTAATTTGCTCCATACGTAGCCCAACCAACTCACTGACACGCAGGCCTGTGGCATAAAGCAATTCAAGCATGGCTTTGTCTCGTAACCCCATGGGTTCTTCAGTATTGGGGGCGTTAAGAAGCGCTTCTACTTCGGTTTCAGAAAGTGTTTTAGGTAACGATTGCCCCGCTTTGGGTTGGGCAATATTTAGCATTGGTGTGTCGGTAATCATTTTTTCACGCACAAAGTACTGATAAAACCGTTTTAGCGCACTGATACTTCTCGCTGTACTGCGCGGCTTTAGGCCTAAATCAACCCGATGCGCTAAGTAGCTTTCAATGTCATGCCCTGTTACCGTCATTAAGTTTTCGCCTTTTAAAAACTGGCAAAACTTATCTAAATCGCTACGGTAAGCACTTAATGTGTTTTCGCTTACACCTTGCTCTAAATAAAGGCTATCTAAAAAGGTTTCTAGGTAGTCGCTATTGGTGCTCATACTGCTTTTATTTTCTGAAAAATCGTCAGATAGCGTTGTCACATTATGCTCTCATGCTTTGCTAAGGTATCAATTAAAAATACCTTACGGTAAACTTGAGCCTATCATATCAGGCAATTACACAGTGATAAATACGATGCAAATTGGTTTATTTTTTGGCTCTACTACGTGCTACACCGAAATGGCAGCAGAAAAAATACGTGACCTTATTGGTGACAATATAGTTAGCCTTCACAATATTAAAGACGAACCACTAAAAAATGCAGAGCAGTACGACTTTATCATCTTTGGTATTTCAACATGGGACTTTGGCGAAATACAAGAAGACTGGGAGTCTAAATGGGACGACATAAAAGACGTAAACCTAAATGGTAAAACCATTGCTTTATTTGGCATGGGCGACCAACAAGGTTACGGACAGTGGTTTCAAGACGCTCTAGGTATGCTGCACGACGAAATAAACACACAAACATTTACACAACTTGGCTTTTGGCCGAACGACAGCAGCTACGAGTTTGAAGCCTCAAAGGCACTCACCCCAGATGGCAAACAGTTTGTAGGGCTCGCCCTTGACGAAGACAGCCAGTACGAGCTGAGCGATGAGCGCATAGCCAGCTGGGTTGAGCAAGTAATGACCGAGTACAGTGAAACGCTTTAACTGCTTAAGCGTAATACTTGCCACGCTATATAACAGCGATTTAACACATTACCAATATTGTTTATGGTAAAAAGCCAAACACGCTTAGGTGTTTGGCTTTAGTAATAATGCAAATCGCTAAATTTAACGAATAGGTTTAAAAGTTACGAATATCTACATTTGAGCTATTAAATTCAAACATATTTATTTTTCCACATTGTGCCACATGGTTAGTGCTGGCAAAGGGTGTATTGGCTTGGTTTATATCGCTTTCCCAGCCTTGGCTATTTTTAACAAATGCTTTTACCTCAAACCACCCATTTACTGCTTTACTGCAATCCATGTCTACATCTAGCATCCAATAGTGTTCGCCCCAAATATTAAGGGGCGTAACGCCAAAGCCGTCATTAGTCACTGTTTTTTGGGCACCATATGTACTTGGCCACACGTTTGTAGTCCAATCGGCTGCGGTACCTTCTGCCTGGGCGCTTTGCCCGCTTTCAATACCGTACCAATCTAGATAGTTATCGTTTACTTTCCATGGGCTTGTAGTGGCATTTTTTAAATTATTATGACGAATAGGCATCGCACATTCCACATTAGTTGTTTGACAGTTTCTACCTAAATTTGTATTTGCATAGGTATGATCTATTCCGCCGCGTACAAACATGTCTTGCCCACTTTGAGTTTGTGCGTTAATAAAAATGACGGTACGCTGCCAATCACCACTCGGATTTGAAGTCGAACCTTGTGATAACTTAGCGTTTTTATGAATTGCCATCGCATCCCAAGGTGCCACATTTAAATTAATAGTGCCGTTACTATTAACTGTAATAACCTCACCGCTACAACTTTTAGCATCGCCCGATAGTTCACCTTTTAATACATTACAATATTGGCCGGGCGCCATGTCTGTCTGCACAGTGGCATTGAGCGCTGCGTCTTCTTTGTTAATGGCCATATGACCTGAGCTACCGCGGCCAAATGAAATCTGATTATTAGTGTTATCCCACCAATTTGTCACAGCCCAGTTGTCGGCGGTGTTATTTCTAAAATCGACGCCACCCGCTATGTATGACCATCGATGCTCACATTTCCAATTGCTTGCAAAACATTCTAAATTACCACTGTTATGAACGGGAACACTCGGCCCGCCCGCATCGGTATCACCATGGAAATCGTAACTCGACATTACTTTTGGATAGCCATACGGATACGCCAACATAAATACGTTAGCTAGGTCGTATAAGCGGCCATCTTCAAAGGTAATTACGTTACCCGCACCACCATGCCCCCGCTGGTTATCGTGATTATCTACAAATACGACCGCTGACGAGCTTGGCATAAAGCCCCACCCTTCACCAAAATTACTTAACCATGCAAGCGAGCCGTTTCTAAATGTATTACCGAGTTGTGTACTGTATTTAAACTCGGTAACTAGCCCTGTACTTAAATACTCAGAGGCATCAACGGCTTCTGTTCCCTGATCAATCACTTCATGAAACACTAACGGCGAGCCATTTATTTTAGCCATAAGGCTTTGAATATCGCTAGCTGCTACGTGTTTAGCCGCATCAAATCTAAAACCTTTTACTCCAATAGCCTGAAGGTCGTTAATATAAGCAGCGAGAGTATTTTGCACGTAATTTGAAGACGTATTCAAATCAGCAAGTCCTACTAACTCGCAGTTTTGAACGCGGTAACGATTATTACCGTAATCTTCTGGATTTATACTACAGCTTTCATGAAAGTCTTGTGGGCTATAAATTGGGTATTGTTTATTACCAAACGTGCTACCCGCAACGCCATTACCACTGCCAGCCGCCATGTGATTAATTAAGGTATCTACATAAATATCGACCCCTGCACTTTTACAACGGTTAACCATATCTACAAACTGCGTTCGGTTACCACCTCGGCTTTGCAGTTGGTAGCTCACAGGTTGATAGCGAGTCCACCATTGGTTGCCTGTAATATGCTCGTTAGGCGGAGACACTTGTACAGCAGCATACCCTTTTGGCCCTAAAAACTGCTCGCATTCTTGTGCAACATCGGGCCAACTCCATTCAAATAAATGAACAAACGTAGTGGGTGCAGCAGCTGCAAGATTAGGCAAAAGCAAACCTAGGCTTAAACCGGCGGTGGTGACCATTTTATTCAGCTTCATAGTGTGTGTTTCCAAATGTTGGCGGGCTAAACAACATGCCCAACGTTATTTACAAGTGGTTAACACTAGTCTTGAGATTGATTAAATAACAACTGAATACGTATTCATTATGGGTAAACTATCCTTTATTATTAGATAATACCCCTCACAATTACGCCATCTTTAAATAAAATGCCTTACACAAAGTAATGTAATCAGTAGTGTAATTATTGTTTAACTCTCTGATGCATAGCGTTGAATTGTCGGTTTGTGATTCTAGATAACTAAACGTCATTAAACTGCGGCTTATGGGTTTGCTAGGTGTCGCTTTTACTTGGCAATGTGCATTTAAATAAAGCCCTTTTTGAGTAGCAAGCTCAATAAATACTAAAGCCTCAGTGTTTGGCAGTATTAAACTAAACCGTGACTGTGAATGGCTAAGCCGCTTAAACGCGTTAATTAGCTCCTCAAAGCTCAAACCATCGGTGTGACGCGCAGTGTTTCGGGCGGCATTATTGCCTTTTAAACTGTGATTAAAGTAAGGCGGATTAGAAATGATGACATCAAAGGGAGCGTCACTATTAAAGCTTTGAATAGTTTGATGCTTAATAGCTATATTGGGCCACGGACTATTTGCTACGTTTTGTAATGCTTGATTGTATGCGTTTTCATCTATTTCAACCGCAGTAATACTCAATGCTGGCCTGCGCTGTTTACACATTAACGCCAATAACCCCGTGCCTGTACCAATGTCTAGTAACGAGTTTGCACCAGCTAAGTTTGCCCACGCACCAAGCAAAATGCCGTCGGTTGAAACCTTCATTGCGCAGAGGTCGTGTTCAACCTTAAATTGTTTAAATGCAAAACCAGACATTTTTTCACCTTTTCATTCACCAAGCGCAGCATAGCGCGTATAATCAAGGTAATTGTCCACTATTTTAGACACTCTATGCAATTTTCTGAATTTGATCTTGATACCAAATTACTCGATGCCATTGATAAAATGGGCTACGAGAAGCCAACCAGTATTCAACAACAAGCTATTCCTGAAGCTCTTCAGGGACGTGATATTTTAGCGTCTGCGCCAACTGGCACAGGTAAAACAGCGGCATTTTTAATTCCTGCGATTCAATACTTATTGGATTTTCCGCGCCGTGAACCTGGTTTTGCCCGCGTATTAATTATGACGCCAACACGTGAGCTGGCTTATCAAATTCATGAGCAATGTGAGTTACTCGCCAAACGTACGCACCTAAAAATAGGTGTAGTGACCGGTGGTATAAACTACGGAACGCATAAAGAAATTTTTGAAAAAAATAACGACATATTAATTGCTACACCAGGGCGATTAATGGAATACCTTGAAACTGAAAACTTTCATGCTGAACATGTCGAAATGCTTATTATTGATGAAGCCGACCGCATGCTAGACATGGGTTTCAAAAAAGAAATGAGCCGTATTTGTGATGAAGCTAAAAACCGCCGTCAGTGTTTTTTATTCTCAGCAACCCTTGAGGGTGACAGCGTAGAGCGATTTGCAGAAACCACATTAAACGATCCGGCTTTGTTAGAAGCTGAGTCGTCTCGTAAAGAAAAAGCTAAAATTCACCAGTGGGTTCATCTTGCGGATGATTACCACCATAAACTCGAGCTTTTAGTCAACACCCTTAACGGCCCAGACGTGAGTAAAGCCATTGTATTTGTTAAAACCCGTGAGCGTTTAGAAACTCTCATTGGTGAATTAACTAATAACGGTGTAAAAGCCGCTTGGCTGAGAGGTGAAATGCCACAAGACAAGCGCATGAAAGCAATGGAAAACTTTCATAGTGGCCGCACTAAAATATTAATTGCAACAGATGTAGCTGCTCGCGGTATTGACGTATCTGACATTAGCCACGTTATTAACTTTGATATGCCACGTACCGCCGACGTATATGTTCACCGTATTGGCCGTACTGGTCGCGCAGGTAAAAAAGGCATCGCTATTTCATTAGTTGAAGCGCATGATATTGGTATTTTGTACAAAGTAGAACGCTACATTGAACAAAAGCTTAAACGCCGTGTAATTAAAGGAATAGAGCCTCAGCATAAAGAGGCTAAGCCACCGGTTAAAAAGCGCAAAGATCCGGTAAAAATGAAAGCAAAGAAAAAAGCGAAAGTTAAAAAGAAAAAGTAACTTAGCATATTTACCAAAGCCGGCGTATGCCGGCTTTTTAATGCGTGTAACATAGGTAACCGGTGCATGTAACACCTACCCATTTAAATGTAATTATTGCCCACCTGAATTCTCACTTAACAAAATAACCTTATATTTCAATAGATTAAAAATGGCACTGAACTTGTAATAATAAACACAGAATAGCCAGAGTATTTAATGGTTTGGTTAAATTTTTAATTGATATAAAAAGGATTGAGTTATGAACCGCTTAAAGTTAACTATCGCGTTAGTTTCGTTTTGTTGTTTATTTTTGTTAGCCTGCGCTACCAAAGTGAGTGCAGCAACACACCTAGCCGTAGTCAGCAGCGTAGCAACTCAACCTAACCTTCAGCAAACCATTACAAGCACGCTTCGTACTAACCCCAACTTTGCATTAAGCAATATTCGCGTACAGGTTAAAGATGGCGAGGTAGTATTACATGGTCAAGCGCAAACCGGTTTTGAACGTGCGCTTGCTCAAAAGTTTTTAGAAAATATGGATGGTGTTAAAATCATCCGTAACAAAATTAGTGTTATTTGAATCGCATTTTTATTAACTCAATTGATCCTAGGCGCAACATGTTACTCCAACACATGCTGCGCCTTTTTTGTGCCAGTATTTACTTGCAACTCACATTAACTACATTAAAAAACTCGCTTTAATTACCTCTTACTTACCGCCTAATACCAATTGTAAATTGCATACATTACAACCTAATATTTGCCCAAATAATCCGCTCTTTAAATAATAAATTTATATTAAGCCTAGGCCTGTTTAACTGACATTATTAAAGCGTGTTCTATCAAGGAGCAACATAATTACGGTGCGCGATTTGTGACCAAGTAAGCTAAGTACCTACTCCTGCATTATTTTAATGACTTCGCCTATGTAGGTATAACTTAAAGTCGTATACAGCTTATACGCCCTACTTGCTCCTTATTACCTATTATTTAGGCAACAAGGAGAAGCAACCTATGAGAGGAACACAAAAGTTACTGCATGTTTTATATTTATGTTGCGTTATCGTCGGTTTAGGGAAGTAACTACACAATAGGCTTAGCCTTATCGATATATCACATAGCCCGCTTTCAATTTCACCCCAAAGGGTAAATAGATAGGCCTTAATCAATAATCAATTAACGTTGCTCTCACCTGCTCAAACACTTAAATAGCCATAAAAAAATGCAGCTTTATAAAGCTGCATTTAGTCGTTGTGACTCATAAGTCATTTTTATTTAAGCCCACAACGCGTATTTAAATGTAAAATTGCGTTGCGAGTGAGTAAATAATTCCCACTGGTATTAATGGCTCATTTATTCGTTTTGGCCTGAATCAGCTCCACCAGCGTTGCCTTTATTTGATGATTGCTGGTTAATTTTATCGCTGATCATGGCATCGAGTTTTTCACCGCCTTTAATACCAAAATCGAGCGTGCGAATAGGGAATGGAATACTAATATCAGCTTCATCCAACGCTTGTTTAACGGCAACTACACCTTTATGGCGCACTGTCATAAAGTCTGGTTCACCTGGGTATTTAATCCAAAACCACACCAATAAATTAATGCTACTGTCGCCAAAGCCTTCAGCATAAACATCGGTTTCGTTTTTACGAATGACAAAGTCCAAATTGTTAATCTTATCTACAATAACTTCTTTCGCTTTTTCAATGTCGTCACCATACGAAATGCCTACCGGTACTTCTATGCGTCTAACTCCGAGTGTGGTGTAATTTTTTAACACATTTCTGAATAATACCTTGTTTGGTACTAAAATTAACTGCCCGTAAAAGCTCTCTATTAGCGTGTTACGCAAGTTTATTGAGTGCACTGAACCAAACACGTCGTCGGTTTCGATTACGTCTCCTGTTTTAAAGGGCTTGCGTATACCCATTGCTATGCCCGCAATCAAGTTTTCGGTCATATCTTGAAACGCAAAACCTATGGCTAAACCAACAATACCCGCACCGGCTAATAAAGAGGTAACCGTGCCTTTTAAACCCACAAAATCCAGCGCTATAAATACCCCAACACACAGCACAATAACCTTAAATATTGAAGCCATTAAATCGGCTATTTGTTGAGAGTCGAGTGAACGGCGCAATATGTTTTTCATTAGGTTGCCAGCAAAGCGCGCTAGCATTGAAAATATAATGGCAATAATAACCGCCACTATAAAATTAGGAATGTGACTTATAACAACATCAAACCAACCGCCGAGTTTTTCTTCGATAAGTTTTTCAGCTTCTGTTATCGAGGGTATGCTGATCATTTTTTGCACCTATGAGTAAATAATAATGTGAATACTTAACTCATGTTTGCAAGTTTAGCGCCAGCATATAAAAAGCCATGCAATGCATGGCTTTTTGGGTATGTGTTTAGCTTTAATTAAACGCGTTAGTTTTGCTCGTCGCGCATAAATACCGGCTCTAACTCTTTCGTTGTTGCCTCAGCGCTAAAATAGTAACCCGCTACGGTAAACTCTTTTAGCTGACTTAGTTGCATTACTTGGTTTTCTATAATGTAACGCGCCATCATGCCGCGCGCTTTTTTAGCATAAAAGCTAATTACCTTGTATTGACCATTTTTGCAGTCTTTAAAGTGCGGCGTAATAATTTGCGCGTTGAGCGCTTTTTTATCTACCGCTTTGAAGTATTCGTTTGAAGCTAGGTTAACGAGATATTGTACATCTTGCGCTTTTGTTACTTCATTTAGCTTATCAGCAATAATACTGCCCCAAAACTCATACAGGTTTTTACCACGAGAGTTTTCAAGCTTAGTGCCCATTTCTAGTCGGTACGCTTGCATTAAATCAAGCGGTTTTAACAGGCCATATAATCCAGATAATATACGCAAATGACTTTGCGCGTAATCAAGGTCGCTTGCAGTTAAAGTACTCGCCTCTAACCCACCGTATACATCACCATTAAAAGCAAGCGCGGCTTGTTTGGCATTATTAATGGTAAAGGGTTGCGACCATTCGCTAAAGCGAGCAGCGTTAAGGCCAGAAAGCTTATCGCTAATTTTCATTAAACTGCCAATTTGCGCAGGTGTTAGTTCACGGCATACTTTCATGAGTTCCTCGCTGTGCTCGAGTAATTCAGGCTGAGTGAACTTATCGGTTGCCGGTGGCGTGTCGTAATCAAGATTTTTTGCAGGTGAAATAACAGTGATCATAGTTAGCTATTGACTTGTAAATTATTTAATGTCAATTTCAACATTAAATGAAACGAAAAGCACGTTTTGTTTATATAAATCCTCCCTTAAAAATTCATACATTGCCGTTTTTTAATTGATAAGGACATAAGACCTATCAAGCATTGTCACACTGTTGCAGTATGGATGGTATATATTAAGGGTCGATTTTTCTTTTAACTTGCTTGGAATGAGGAAAGCAAATGACTTCAGCTCTACAAAGGCTAAAACAACATTCATCTATCGTAGCCGACACTGGCGATATTGAAGCGATCAAAAAGCATCAACCAGAAGATGCAACCACAAACCCGTCGCTTTTATTAAAAGCGAGCGAGATTGAAGCTTATAAGCCTTACCTAGATAAAGCTTGGAGCTATGCAAAAGAAACCGAGCAAGATCCAGCTAAACAACTAGAACTTGCATGTGACTACTTTGCTGTTTTACTTGGTAAAGAAATTAGTGAGATTGTACCGGGTTATATTTCTACCGAAGTAGATGCACGTTTATCGTTTGATACTCAAGCAACTATTGATAAAGCACACACATTACTTAGCCTTTACGAAAAAGAAGGCGTAAGCAAAGACAAAATTTTAATTAAAGTTGCGTCTACGTGGGAAGGTATTAAAGCCGCTGAGCAGTTAGAAAAAGAAGGGACTAAATGTAACCTTACTTTATTATTCAGCGACGCCCAAGCCCGTGCATGTGCTGATGCAAATGTATTTCTAATCTCGCCATTTGTTGGTCGTATTTTAGATTGGCACGTTGCTAACGGCATGGAAAAACCAACGGATCCACTACAAGATCCAGGTGTTCAATCAGTACGCAGCATTTTTGAATTTTACAAGCGTCATGACTACAAAACAGTAGTGATGGGCGCAAGTTTCCGTAATACTGGCGAAATTATTGCACTAACAGGTTGTGACAAGCTAACTATTAGCCCTAATCTTTTAGAAGACTTAGGTAACCTTGAAGGCGCACAAGAATACTTACTAGAAAGTGATATTCCTAAAGAGCCAAAACCTGAGCCGCTTACAGAAGCTCAGTTCCGTTGGTTACATAACCAAGATGCAATGGCAACTGAAAAGCTAGCTGAAGGTATTCGCTCTTTTGCTGATGCTCAAGAACAGCTAGAAGCACGCTTTAAAGCAATGTAATTGGTTTGAACGTACTTTAAAAAACGTCGCAATTGCGGCGTTTTTTTATGCCTGTAAAGTGCGGACTAATAACCCGACCTCCCTCATACATTTTAGCTGTAAACAAAATAACTCTCATCGACTTAAATTTCTTTGGAAATTTTATACAAAGTGTTTTTGTATTTAAAAGCAATACTTTACTTGTATAAACCTTCATTTAAACATCACAACTTCGTAACATCTCTGTCACTTTTTTATTCTATTTTAGCTGGGCCTGTGGTATAGGTACTCTTGAGGTCAATAAAATCAATAGGAGAAGTTCATGGATAGCCTAAACGATATATTAGAGATACTAGAAGGTCCTGATGAAAAAAGAAAAACCTCTCAGAAGAACAAAAAAAGAAAATGGCGCGAAATAGAAGCAATAAAAGATAAACAACGTCTACGTAAAGAATTAGAGGAATTTGATTACTTTGCAGACACAATTGCAATTGATGAGCTAGATTTTTAATTTCTATACCCACCAATTACACAAAAGCCCTCATTTATGAGGGCTTTTTTAATGCTAAGCTTATTAAGCTAAACTTGCCAATTTATAGGTTTTTTACCTTGCGCTAACAGCAGTTCGTTAGTTTTCGAAAAGTGCTTACAACCAAAAAAGCCTCGGTGAGCCGACAGCGGCGACGGATGCGGCCCTTTTAAAATACGATGACGTGCACTGTTTATACTTTTACCTTTTTTTTGCGCATGTGCGCCCCATAAAATAAATACTACACCTTCGCAGTTCGCGTTAATATGGGCAATAACATTATCAGTAAATTGCTCCCAACCTAAATGTTTATGGGAGTGGGCCTGCCCTTGCTCTACCGTTAAAACAGTATTTAGTAAAAACACGCCTTGTTCTGCCCAGCTTTGTAAGTAACCATGCTCAGGAATAACAAAGCCATCAATATCTGTAGCTAGCTCTTTGTACATATTTTTAAGCGAGGGTGGGAGTTTTTTTACCTCGGGCATAACAGAAAAACACAACCCATGAGCTTGCCCTTCGCCGTGGTAAGGGTCTTGCCCTAAAATTACCACCCTAATATTGTTTAGCGGCGTGGCATTAAATGCATTAAATACGTGCGACTCGGGAGGGTAAACAGCAATACCTTCCATTCGGCGGTTTTCAACTGCATTTAAAGTTTGCTGCATATAAGGGTGCTGTAGCTCGTTTTGTAAAAATGTATCCCAGTCGCTCATTACATACTCTTTATTATTTTTCGTGACGTGTCTATTTTATCACACATATCAGCAAGCCCATCTAACATACGCGGTGTAAAACGGTGAAGTAAATCGGCATTAACGCGAATAAACTGGTTATTTGTAACCGCAGGCACTTCTGGCCATGCCTGCCAATTAACATTAGGCTGCGGGGTATTAGATTTTTCGTCAGGAATAATAATAATTTGAGGCTTAGTAACAATGACATTTTCAATGCTGATTTGTGGATACGGGGTCGTGCTATTAGCAAACACATTATTTACGTGACAGGTATTTACTAGTTGGCCAATCCATGTACTTTCACTGATTGTCATCATAGGCTCAGCCCATAACTGATAAAAACCAGATATAGGCTGCTTCCCTTGCTGGTTTTTAATAATAGCGGCTAACTTTTGCTTAAAAGCTTTAGCAACCTGTTGGCTTTGCTTTTCGTACCCTGTTAGTTTACCAAGTGTTAGTAGCTCAGTTTGCACGGCTTCTATGGTTGTAGGGTTACTTAAATGAACTTTAATACCCAAGCGCTCTATTTGTGCGATATCTTCCTGCTGATTTCCGCTTTTCCAAGCAATCACTAAATCAGGTTTTAAGGCTAATAATTTCTCAAGAGAAATACCATAGTACCCGCCAATGCGAGCTATATTTTTTGCTTCATATGGGTAATCGGCATAGTCAACGGTGCCCACAATATTGTCACCTGCACCAATGGCAAATAGGTTTTCGACTATGTGTGGGGCAAGCGCAACTATACGTAGTTTTTTAATCTCAGGCGCTGAGTTCGCCAAAGCATAGCCTTGTAAACTAAGCAGCATGAAACCTATAAAAAGCAATTTAAACACTAGTAGTCAAACCCTTCTAACGCTTTTACACCTGAGTCGAATGCGTGTTTTACATTACGTACTTCGCTCACTGTATCGGCAAGGTCAGTCAATGCTCTGTGCGCTGCGCGCCCCGTGATAATAACCGACTGCATAGCAGGGCGATTATTAAGTGCGCTTAGTACTTCGTCTAAGTCGATATAACCATAAGTCACCATATAGGTTAGCTCATCAAGTAACACTAAGTTAATACTGCTGTCAGCAAGCATGCGCTTTGCCTCTTGCCATGTTGCTTGTGCTGCTAAGGTATCGGCTTCTTTATTTTGTGTATCCCACGTAAAGCCAGTATTCATTACAGCAAACTCAACGCCTGCGCCTTGTAATAAATTACGCTCACCACACTCCCATGTCCCTTTTATGAATTGACACACAGCGGCTTTTTGACCGTGGCCAACACAGCGTGCTACCACGCCAAATCCAGAAGTCGATTTACCTTTACCATTGCCAGTAATAACCTGAAAAATACCTTTAACCTCTTGCGCGGCTTCAACACGGGCATCTACGTGTTCTTTTACTTTTTGCTGGCGCTGTTTGTGTTTGTCGTTTGTTTGTTCAGTCATTATTATGCCCTTTATAAATCGAGGTAATTTGCGCTATATCTAAATGTGTTTCGCACATGGTTGCTAAACGCGCTAACTGCTGTTCGCGGTGTGTATCAATACTTATTGGATCAATATTTAAATCTGGCTTTACCCATTTTAAAATTTCCATTGTGGCGTTGGGCTCATCAAATAAACCGTGTAAATAAGTGCCCGCAATTGCATTATCGTCACTTATAAAACCATCTGTTTTAAACCCATTTGGATGCTGACTAAAGGTAATTAAAGGGGTCTTTAATGCATTGCCTTTACTTACTCCCGCATGGATTTCATAACCACTACATAAAGTTTGTCGATTATTTAGCTTTAAAGTGGCCGTCACTTTACTTAATACTTTTTGCGATGTGAGTGTGGTTTCAAACTCACATAATGCCAACCCACTCACACTTTTTAATGACGACTCAACACCCTCGGGGTCGTAAATTATGTTACCCAGCATTTGCATTCCCCCACAAATTCCAAGTACTTTTCCACCATAGCGTAAGTGACGTTTTATCTGATTATCCCACCCTTCGTTTATCAAAAAGGTTAAATCGCCAAGTACGTTTTTACTACCTGGCAATATAATAAGATCAACATCAGGAATGACCTGCGTATGGCGTATATAGTTAACATTAATATTTGGGTGTAAACGCAGTGCGTCAAAATCGGTATGATTACTAATATGCGGCACTAATAATATTGCAATATTGATAGTTGCATGGGTAACGTTATTGTTTATTGCAACAGCATCTTCCGCGTCGAGAGTTAAATCGTGAAGGTATGGCAGTACTCCTAAAACAGGCTTACCCGTGTATTGCTCTAACCAGTCAAGCCCTCCTTGAAGCAAACTTATATCGCCTCTAAAACGGTTAATTACAAAACCCTTTACACGTGCTTGCTCTGATTCGCTAAGTAATGCCAATGTCCCCACTAAATGAGCAAATACACCGCCTTTATCTATATCAGCAATAATAATCACTGGGCAGTCTACTTTTTCAGCGTAGCCCATGTTAGCTATGTCGTTTTCACGCAGGTTTATTTCAGCGGGGCTTCCCGCACCTTCCACCAATAAAAGATCAAACCGTTTTGCTAAACGCTCGTGTGATGAAATGACAGCGTCCATGGCGACTTTTTTATAATCGTGGTACTTGCCGGCTTCCATGTTGCTAATCGCTTTACCATGAATAATAACTTGGGCGCCTGTATCGCTATTGGGCTTAAGTAATATCGGGTTAAAGTCGGTTTCGGGCTCTACCTTAGCAGCAATAGCTTGCAAAGCTTGCGCACGGCCAATTTCGCCACCGTCGTTTGTCACTGCGCTATTAAGTGCCATATTTTGTGGCTTAAACGGTGCGACTTTTATGCCTTGATTTGCAAATACTCGGCAAAGTGCAGCCACTAAGGTGCTTTTTCCCGCATCCGAGGTAGTACCCTGTATCATGAGTGTTTTCATGGCTACACCTTAGACTTTCTAAAAAAGAGTAAACTTAAGAAAAACGCACTCCCCATAGCGGCCGTGATCACCCCTACTGGCAACTCTTGATTTTGAAGTAAAGAACGAGACAGTACATCGACCCACACCATAAATGTGCCTCCTGCTAAGCTTGTTATTAATAGCCCTGCTACGGTGCCTTGTGAAATAAAAAAGCGCACAATATGTGGCACCATTAATCCAACAAAACCAATACCGCCACACATTGCCACCAGCACAGCGGTTATTAATGAGCTTAAAATTAGCATCAGCACCCTAAATCGATGCACTTTAACACCAAGGGTTATGGCACTTTCGTCACCTAATAACATGGCATTAAGCTGGCGCCTAAAACTAATCATTACGCAGGTGCACAGTGTAATCACTAAAAAGGGGATCCAAAGTGTTGCCCACTGCGCACGAGCAAAACTTCCTAAGGTCCAAAATAAAATAGCTGCAACGGCTTGCGGCTCGCTCCAATAAAGCAACAAACTCGTAAATGCACTAAATAAAAACGAGAGTGCAACACCAGCAAGTAACATAGACTCAACTTGCCCGCCCTGCTGCCTTGTGGCAATTAATATAAGTAAGCTCATTGCTAATAAGCTACCAAGCAAGGCTGCGGCCGAAAGCATAAAACCCGCGCTAATTCCTACAAATGCCATAAGTACAACTACACCAAACGAAGCACCTGACGATATACCGAATAAGTAAGGATCTGCTAGTGGGTTACGTGTCACGGTTTGTAAAATTAGCCCAGCAATAGCTAACCCCGCACCGGCTAAAAACGCCAATAATGTACGGGGCATTCTTAATTCAAAAATAATACGGCTGGTGAATGAAGCATCATTTAAATAAATAAAACTGTTAAATACATCCTGTATTGAGGTATCTGCAGCACCAAAGCTCAATGCTAAAAATAAACTTACTAAGGCAATAGTAATGCAAATAATCAGTGCAACTGAATGGCGTACATGCATTGCTAACATATTATTTGTAACCATAAAAGTAGGTAATATGAGGCGTAACTTTACCCAATTGAGATTCTTGAGGATGGTTACTAACCTGAGCGCATACACCAAATACATCATCAAGCATGTGCTCAGTCAGTACCTCTGCAGGAGAGCCGGTATGCGTTATTTCTCCATTTTTAATGACGACAAGCTCATCACACATAGCGCTAGCCAAATTAAGATCATGAAACGAAGCAAATACTGTAACACCAAGAGACTTTGCCAGCTCCATAACCTGTATTTGATATTTAACATCAAGGTGGCTAGTGGGCTCATCCATAATTAACAGCTGAGGTTGCTGAACAATAGCACGTGCAATGAGTGCCCGCTGCTTTTCGCCCCCAGAGAGCGATTCAAAATTTTGATTTGTGTGCAGCTCAAGCCCTACCGTTTTTATAGCTAGAGTGATTTGTTGTTTTTCGCTTTGCGATGTTGAACTAAATAACGATTTATGAGGCGTTAGGCCAAGAGCCACAACATCAAATAACGACAAATTAAAATGCGATGGCGCCTCTTGTAAAACAACAGCAACGCACTTTGCATATTCATCACTTTTAAGCTGCCAAATATCATGGTTATTAAACTCTATAACCCCTTCATTAGGCTTATTAAAACGATATAAACAACGCAGTAAACTCGACTTACCTGCGCCATTAGGGCCAATTAAGCCCACAAATTTACCTTCGGGTATTTGCACATTAATGTGTTTGAGAATAGGTTTATTTGCTATTCCCCACGAGAGATTTTGAACGTTTAATATTGGTGCTTTAGTTTGCAATACTCTGTCCTAGACACGAGTACCCACTTGTAATGCAACCACCAAAAAGGAGTACATTAAAATTAGCATGAGTAGGCCCGCTCATTAAAAATTGATTTGTATCTGACTTAAAGCATAGCGCTAATTACAGTTGCGGGAACAGTTGAGGAATTGCACCTCATTCCAAATGAAGCTCTATTATGGGCGGGTAAGTAAATAATTTAAAGCAAAAAAAACCGCGCTAATTACAGCGCGGTTAAAAAGGGAGTGTTTTAACTCGTCGTTAAAACTTATATTCCATACCTAAACCTAAGTAATCTTGGTCTACGTTGTTGTCCATATCAAAGCTTGAGTAAAAGCCAAATACTTTAATGTTTTTGTTAAGCTTGTGATCAACACCCACTGAAATAGCTGTTTTATCATCGCTATCGTCAAAGTCCATTGCTTGGTACTGAACTTTAAACGTATTTTTACCCATGCTGTATGCTGCATTTAATAAGTAACCGTCACCTTCAGCTGAACCGTCTACTTTTTCTTGAGTTTGGTACATAGCACCGAGTTTAAAGTCTTCAACTTTACCTTGGATTGACGCACGTACAACATCGTAACCATTTACTTCGCTGTCAGCTGCAATTGAGGCATATACCGCACTCTTTTTAAGTGCTGAATCACCGTAAGTTACTGCCATTGAGTAACCGTTATCAGCATCTACATCATCCTCAGCAATAAAAGTAGCAAGTACTTTAAAACCTTCGTATGAGTTTGAAGTATATGTAATTGAATCACCTAAACGGTTTTCACCCTTGAATACGTTTTTAATATCGCCTTCAAGGTCATTAAATAAATCGAGTTTACCTTGCGCTTGTTTAAACGCCGTGTCGTTACGACCCACTACTACCTGACCAAACGAGCCTTTAACACCAACATATTGGTTACGCGCAGAAATATTATCGTCGTCGCCTTTTGAGTCTGCATCTGTTACATCAACTTGAAACTCAAACTTATAAACTGCTTCTAAGCCATCGGTAATTTTTTCTGAACCTTTAAGGCCAAAACGAGATGCATTACTTTTAATTTCAGTGAACGACCCTTCGCCGTCATCTGTAGACTGAACAGTCACATTTGCTTTACCGTAAACATCAACGTCAGCAAGTACATTAAAAGATAAACCACTTAGCAAAGCGACACATAAGCTCGATTTTACAAATTTCATGTTATTTCCTCGATAATCACAAAAGACTAATTTTTAAAACGACTGCAGTTTGTCACCACTAAATGACAGAAATATTACAAATGAAATATTTTTGACTTTTAAAGTTAATAAAACTGCATTATTTATGAAATCAAAAGGACATGAACATCAATCATACAAATATGTACCCACTTAAAACCCAATTACTAAGCATGTGCCTTAATGGTAGGTAGTAAATTTATGAGTGTTTCTATCAGTTCCTTTTGTTCGTTATCTCTATGGTAGGCTACAAATATATCTCTTGACGTATTTTCTACATTTTTTACATGAAATAATTCACCATTTTCTAAATGTTGCTCAACCAAAACATGTGGAATAAATGCGCTACCACCACATTGTAGTATTAAATCTAACGCAATTCGTCCGGTACTTGTTCTAAAGTAAGGAGGCGTTTTACCGGTAAACTGGCGTGCATGCCAAAGTGAAAATGTCGTTCCCCAGTCAACATACACGTACTGATTATCAAAAAAGTTTTCGTTTGTTGCAGTGTCATACCCACTTACAGGAATAATAGGCAGTTCACAAATACGCTCAACAACTAACTCATCTACTTTTGGTGGATCAAATAAAATGGCTAAATCAAGCGTGCGCTCAAGCAATAATCGCGTGCTTTCTTGCTGGGCTTTAACTTCAGCAACCAAAGAGACTCCAGGCATAGCCGACACAATATTAGTAATACCAAACTGCAAAAAGGCATCCCAAATATTAGGCGTCCCTGCCAAGCTAATTTGTTTATGCATATTATCAGCAAGGGCTACATCTACTTTGGCGCGCTGCATGCCTGTTATGATCATTTGCGCATGAGGCAACAACCGCTCACCAGGCGCTGTTAATTGAATATTATTACGCTGGCGAATAAATAAATTAACACCAAGCCCTTGCTCTAATTGACGAATACGAAAACTAACCGCCGACTGCGTTATATAGAGGTTCTCTGCGGCTTTACCGAAATGACGCGTGCGCACTACTTCAACAAATGTTTTTAATAAATCGATATCCACTTTTTTATCCTCACGATAAAAATAACTTGTTTAAAAAATTGCCAAACTTGCATCATACTCCAACTAATTAATAGGGTATGAGGATATAGCTATGAGCATTAACATTTCACTACTACGCCAAGCATTTGTTAGCCAACGTCAATTTTATGATGATCAAAATTTTCCACGTGGTTTTAGCCGCAGCGGAAATTTCACCTTATTAGAAGCCAGTATACTAGAACAACATGGCATTGTTTTAAAAGGTTTATATAGTAAAGCGATTGAACCACAAAATGAGTACCAAGAAAATTTTGTAGCTGTAGTAACTGGCTCACAAGAACCCACTAATCCGATTGAGCGAGCATGGCTGAAATACCTAAAGCTCACAACTTGTAAAACGAAGTTTCATACCTTATTTGGCCGCTCAAAAATATCGAGCCCTGCGCCAATAAATCATGAAAGTTTTTCAGAATCAGATAGCCTATAACACACTCAGCTATTTGCTTTTTGGCGCTTTTACGGTTACAAAGTGTATTAAGCAATTTTTTTGCATAATATAAACTGGGTGTTCCGTGAAGCGAAAAATATTAATAGTTGAAGATACACCTGCTATAGCGCTTGTGCAGAAACATATAGCGCTAAAAGTAGGCTACGAAGTAGATGTAGCAGAAACGTTAGCACAAACAAAAATACTAATTAGTCAAAATAATTACTTTTGCGCTGTTGTAGATTTTATTTTGCCTGATGCGCCTAATGGTGAGGCAGTACCGTGCACAATTAACGCAGAAATCCCTACCATTGTCATGACGGGTAGCATTGATAAAAGAACACGTGATACTGTTGAAAAATTCCCAATAATTGATTACATAATAAAAGAAAATAAACAAGCTTATCAATACCTTGAAAAACAACTTAAGCGTTTGCCTCGCAACGAAAGTGTAAAAGTATTAGTTGTTGATGATTCTATATCTACCCGCCACTATATTGTGAGCTTATTGCTACGTCATAAATACCAAGTATCTGAAGCTGAGGATGGCAAGCAAGCACTTGAAATGTTGGCAAAGTCACCCGACATCTCAGTGATCATCACTGATAACGAGATGCCCAACATGAATGGCGATGAGTTATGCAGTGAAATTCGCAGATTATACAATAACGACGAAAAAGCAATTATTGGTATTTCAGGCGCTGACTCGTCGGAGCTATCTACTTTATTTTTAAAAAATGGCGCAAATGACTACCTCCATAAACCCTTTAATAACGAAGAGTTTTATTGCAGGCTAAGCCAAAACGTCGACATGCTTCAACAAATAGCCACAATTAAGCGCCAAGCGAATACGGATTACCTTACTGACCTACCTAATCGTCGTTACTTTTTTGAGCAAGCAAATACGTCTTTAAAAGCGCTCAGCCTCAAAAAGGCAAACGGCTCACTGGCTATGATTGATATAGACCACTTTAAATCTATTAACGACACATATGGCCATGATGCAGGCGATCAGGTTTTAAAAGGACTGGCTATTTGCTTTAAAAAATACTTTGAAAAATATTTAGTCGCGCGTTTAGGTGGTGAAGAATTTGCCGTTTACTTTGCAGATGAAAACACCCCAGAAGCACTGAAGAGACTTGAAGGGTTTAGATATTTTGTAGAAAATAACAGCCAAGAGTTTAGTAAAGAAAAAATAAAACTGACTATTTCGATTGGCTTTTTTGGCGGGCCCGTTTATCAAATGGATACATTATTAAAACAGGCCGACCAAAAACTTTATGCGGCTAAAGAAGCTGGTCGCAACCAAGTAACTAGCTAAATAAATAGTTAAGCAACTTCGGCGGCTGTAATGGCCGCTTTTTTACGCTTACGTGATTGATGATAAGAATCCCAACTAAAGATAGCCAGAGCACTCCAAATACATGCAAAGGTAATAAGCCTTTCTGTATCAAATACCTCATCGTAAAACACCACAGCAAGTATAAACATTAAACTAGGCCCTATATATTGGAAAAAGCCTAGGGTTGTATATTGCAAGCGCTTAGCGGCACCTGTAAAGCAAAGCAGCGGCAATGTGGTAACAATACCAGCACTAATAAGAAGTAAATTAGTAAGCCAATCGTTATTTGGCAGGCTTGAAGTAGCAGAAGGTGCCATCATCCACCAATAAACCAACGCCACTGGTAGCAATATTAACGCCTCGAGCAAAATGCCCGGTAACGCCTCAACAGGAAGCTTTTTTCGTAACAGGCCATAAAGTGCAAACGATACCGCGAGTGAAAAAGCAACAACAGGGAACGAGCCAAAACTCACCAACTGTAATATCACACCCGAGAACGCAAGCCCAACAGCCACACCTTGAAATTTTCGGAGGCGTTCACCTAAAAAAAGCATGCCTAATAAAACATTTAACAGCGGATTTATGTAATAGCCTAAACTTGCATCGAGCATATGGTTATTGTTAATCGCCCATATAAATAATCCCCAGTTAAAACCAAGTAGCCCCGAGGTGACAACCAGCATTAACATCAGTTTGGGCTGTATTATAATGTGCTTAATTTTACGCCAGTACTTTAGAACACTCACCACTAAAATTAAAAATACGACTGACCACACAACACGATGCATTAATATTTCAAATGCAGTCACATGTTGTATTAACTTGAAGTAAATGGGAGCAAGACCCCACATAACAAAAGCAAGACAGGCAAATATTGCGCCTTTACGCTGCTCGGTAACAATTGGCATAGTAAACACTTAGTGATTTAAAAGGTCGCCAGTTTACTCGCCAAACAGGTTTTATCCAACTAAATACGTGCCCGTGCCAAAAGCGATTTGTACAGATTGCTCATTATGTAATTCCATTCGGCACACGCACACTTTATTACCTGAACGAATAAGCGTGGCACTGGCGGTAAACACATCCCCTTTTCCTGGGCGCAAATAATCGGTGCGTAAATCAATAGTGCCCAGTGTTGCTAATTTTTTTTGTACACTGTTCATATCTAAATCGGTCAGCTTATCTATCACACTCGCCGCTGCGAGCATACCACCGACGTTATCGAGCACCGCTGAAATAATCCCACCATGAAGAATTTTTTGGGCTGGGTTACCTATAAAAACATCCTGCCACGGGAATGTAATTTTAGCTTGTTCTGGGCTAAGTGATTCTACCGATATATTTAAAAATTGATTAAACGGCATACCATTTACGAATAGCGCCCCAACTTGTTCAATTAACATTTCTTTATTCATTATTATTCTCGGATATTAATAGGTACATCGAGTAAAACATACCTTGTTTAAAACTACGAGCGTAAAGCTAAAGACATCTTATAAAAAAAACACTAAAATACCCGCCAATGAATACATCTACACTACCTTCAAGCACCTTAGTGCGAAAACCCGAGACTGTCCTCAAACAAGTGTTTGGTTACAGCGAGTTTCGAGATGGCCAAAAAGCCGTTATTGATGCCGCTTTAAATGCTCAGGACACACTTGTTTTGCTACCCACTGGTGGCGGAAAATCTGTGTGTTATCAAATTCCGGCGTTAGTTCTTGAAGGGGTGACCATTGTTATCTCGCCACTTATTTCGCTTATGCAAGATCAAGTCGCGCAGCTTCAAGCTTTGGGTGTAAAAGCGGCATATGTTAATAACAGCCTAGCTCGCGAAGAACAGCAACGTGTTTATCAGCAACTTCACCAAGGGCTTATTAAACTATTGTATGTAGCCCCCGAAAAAGTATTACAACGTGATTTTTTAGAGCGATTATCGCATTTAAAAATAAGCTTATTTGCGATCGATGAAGCGCATTGTGTATCGCATTGGGGTCATGATTTTAGACCGCATTATTTTCGCTTAAACGAACTTAAGCAACGCTTTGCCCATGTGCCCATGATGGCCCTTACAGCGACGGCCGATAAAGCCACACGCTTTGATATTGTTGAACAGTTAAAACTTCAGCAGCCTTACATTCATACTGGCAGCTTTGATAGACCTAACATTCGTTACACCATAGAAGAAAAATTTAAACCTATGGTGCAACTATTACGCTACTTAAAAGAACAAAAAAACCAAAGTGGCATTATTTATTGCACTAGCCGAAAACGTGTTGACGACATAGCAGAAAAACTTGCCGACGCAGGCCTTAATGCAGCCGCTTACCATGCAGGTATGAGCAACGAACAACGCCAGTTTGTGCAAACAGGTTTTGCCCGTGACGATATTCAAATAGTGGTAGCAACCGTCGCTTTTGGTATGGGGATTAATAAACCCAATGTACGTTTTGTTTTGCACTACGACATTCCCAAAAGTATAGAAGCATACTATCAAGAAACAGGAAGAGCAGGACGCGATGGCTTAGCTGCCGAAGCAATTATGTACTTTGATCCTGCCGATATAGGCCGTGTAAGGCGCTTTTTTGAAGATATTGACGACGAGCAACGTCGCCGTGTAGAAGAGCAGCGCTTTAATGCCATGGCAAGCTTTGCTGAGGCACAAACGTGCCGCCGTCAGATACTACTTAACTACTTTAGTGAATACCAACGCGAGCAATGTGGTAACTGTGATATTTGCTTAAACCCACCAAAAAGCTTTGACGGTACGCTTGTTGCCCAACAAGCGCTTTCGTGTGTATACAGAGCTGAACAGCGATTTGGTTTAGGATACATTGTAGAGCTATTACGTGGCGCCAACACGAGTCGTATTCGCGATAACAATCATCACCAGTTGAGCACCTATGGTATTGGTAAAGACAGAAGCAGTGAGTTTTGGCTAAGTATTTTACGCCAATTAATCCACCAAGGATTACTAAGCCAAGATATAACACAAGGCGCCTCTTTGCGCTTAACCGAAGCCGCCCGCGCTATATTAAAAAGCGAATACGCGCTGCAATTAGCTGAGCCTCGCTTACAAGCAAAACACGTATATCAAGATAAACTAGCGCAATTTAATTATGATAAAAAACTATTTGCTCGCTTGCGTTCATTACGCAAAGAACTAGCCGATGCCGACGATGTGCCACCGTATGTGGTATTTAATGATAAAACGTTAGCCGAAATGGCGCAGCTAATGCCCACGAACGACAGTGAGTTTTTAAAAGTGTCAGGCGTTGGTTTTACCAAGTTAAACAAATACGGCGGTGCTTTTTTAACAGCAATTCGCAACTACTTAGCCACACAATAAGCCAATTATGAGCAAAATAGATTACGACCACACGCACCAATGCATCATCATTACCCCAACAGAGCCGCCACACGATGAAGACTTTGAGCTGTGGAGTACCTTATTCCTACATTCAGACGATATCGCTATTAGCGAGTATTCGGCGGGAGCGGATAGGCATCAGGTACGTTTTTCTTATAGCCAACAAGCGTTTAACCTAAATTACGAACACTACAGCCAAAGTATTTGGATTAACGGCGAAGGCCCAGAAGCTGAGCACTTATTAGCAACGCTGGCCTATTACTTAAGCTAAATTAATTATTTTGTTAACACCCATGCTTTTTACTTACAATTAAATAACAATGATGTAAGCTGATATCACGGTAGTCGTTTGCTACGCAGTAGATAAGAGGCTTAATGGTTAGTAATACGTGGTTTTCGCCCTATTGTGGTGGGTTAATTTGTCTTTTTTTATTAATGCCTTGCGCCTTTGCTGAGCAATTTCCTTCAAACATTGGTAGCTGTCCTCTTGAGTCATCAATAAATTTGAGCGAAGAAAAACTACGTCGCCAACTTAACGATGAAACAGTGCTTATTGCCGCAAAGCCTGACGCAAAAATTGCCACCATTACGCTTGAGCAACTCAACGTATTTAATACCCACCTTGAAGAAGAAAATAACGCATTGTTTAGGTTTGCTAACCGAGCACACATTCAAACTGAGCCTGAGGTAATTAAAAATTTACTACTTTTTAGCTCTGGCGACCTTTACGATGCCAAAAAACTTTCTGAATCAGAGCGTCTGCTGCGAAAAGAAAACTACCTATACGACGCACAAATTAGCGCAACAGAAAACTGTGATGGCGACATAGATGTAAAAGTAATTACCCGTGATTTATGGACACTCTTGCCAGAAATAAACTTTAGCCGCAGCGGAGGCGAAAATAAATCGAGCATTGGTTTTAGAGAATCAAACTTGCTTGGGTGGGGTAAAAGGTTGTCTTTTTCTCGTACAACCGATAGCGATCGTAGTGGCTATTTATTTGTATATGACGATCCTAATATTTTTTCTAGCCGTTACCGTGGTCGCGTAGAGTATGCCGATAACAGCGATGGTAAGCGTCATTTACTTGAGCTTACTTATCCATTTTATGCCATAGACACACCTTACAGCTACGGTATTTTAAGCTACTCAGAGCAGCGAGAAGAATCCTTATACCGGCGTGGTAAAGAAATTAGTGAATTTGATCAAACAACCGATCTCAATCGCATTTTTATTGGTCATTCTAAAGCATTAAGTAATAGCTGGACCCAGCGAATTAGCTTAGGTTATGTAGATGAGCAGCATACATTTACTGCTATTCAAACCACGTTTGAGCCTTTAGCTAAAGATAGAAGCTACAGTTATCCCTATATTAGCGGCCATTGGTTTGAAGATAATTTTATTAAGGTACGAAATTTTGACAGTATTTATCGCACTGAAGATTTAAACCTAGGCTGGAATGCACAAGCATTACTCGGTTACTCAGATGAGTCATTAAGTGATGACGATAGCCGCTTGGTGTATTCGCTTAATGTTAAAACAGCGCATTTTTCTGGCGATAATACGCTTTGGCGTTTTAGCACGAACCTAGAGGGATTTTGGAATAAAGAACAAAAACAACTCGAAAATTTTAAAGCGACCTCGCAAGTACAATATTATCTAAATACAAGTGTTGATCAGTCTTGGTATGTAAAAGGTCGCGTGCAATATGCAAAAAACCTAACAGCCGACCAACAGCTTACCTTAGGTGGCGAGACAGGCCTGCGTGGTTACCCTATGGATTACCAACATGGCGACCGTAGCTTTTTAGTGAGCCTAGAAAAACGCTACTACTGGGAGTACGATTTGCTACAACTATTTAAAGTAGGTGGCGCAGGCTTTATAGATATTGGTAGGGCATGGTTTAATGACCAAACAAATGGTGAAAATAATCATGTTCTCAAAAATGTAGGCGTTGGTTTGCGCCTAGCACCAAGTAGAGCAAATGCAGGAACTATGATCCACCTTGATATAGCCGCCCCCATAGATAGCGCCGACGATGTCGACTCTGTACAGTGGCTTGTCAGTGTAAAAAAATCTTTTTAAATAGCTACTTAGCACCAAAATAACACGCTAAACTAAGGCCTTTAAGCTAGTTAAGGCTCATCTAACACGTTGCTTTATTTACTACTTTTAATTGTCACATAACTGCAAAAGGCGCTATTTTGGAATTTTTAGATGTTTTAGAATTACTCACCAATCAATATAAACTCATAGTCACCATTATTGCCTTGTTACTGTTTCCAGTGCTTTTAAAGCTAACTAAAAAGCTGCTTGAAAAAGCCATTAAAGGTAAAGTTGATTTGCACCGTAAATACCGCGCAGAGTTACTTCTTAAAATTATTCTTGCCTTTGTCATGTTATGTTTAGTGCTGGTATTTTGGGGTATTGAACTAAGAGGATTATTGGTTCTAGGCTCGTCACTATTTGCAATGTTAGGTGTAGCGCTATTTGCAGCATGGTCATTATTAAGTAACCTGACCGCGTTTTTATTAATGTTTATTCAAAACGACTGCCGTGTTGGCTTTTGGGTACGCATTATCGATGGCGCAAATCATATTGAAGGGCGAATTGTCGAAATGGGCTTAATGAATGTCGTACTTGAACATATTGATGGGCACCGCGTCATCTACCCTAATAACTTATTTGTTACCCGCCCTGTTTTGGTTTTAAACGCAGAACCTAAACCATCAAAAGCACCTGCTGTTAAACGTATTATAGGCCCTAAAAAAACATAAATTTTCATATAAAAAAAGCCGCTTTAATGATTAAAGCGGCTTTTTACTAATTGCTTAAGTATTAGTTATTTAGCTCTGCAGTTTTTAGCTCATCTTCTAAATCATTTATTCCATCAATAAATGTTTCTAGCTGCTGCTCAACCACGCTATTGTCGTTTGCAAAGTAAGCAATGTGGAATACAGCATCGCCTTCATTTACTAATGGCATAGTTTGCTGACCTATAATAATCCCACTTCGTGGCGCACGCAGTTCTAGCTCAGAATCACCAAGTGGACTACTTATAAAAGCCAGTACTTGCCCTTTTGTAACACGCTCTCCTAACGAAACTTGAGCGCGCACAATACCATCTACTTCAGCACGCACCCAACTTGTTGAACGCGCAATGATAGGCTCAGGTATTTTTTTAGGGCGTTTACCACGCATCATTTTTAAATGACGCATTACATAATCAACACCTTGTACACCTGCGGCTATTGCTATCGGATCAAAACGAAGCGCTTCACCCGCTTCGTAAGTAATAACCGGTATGCCTAAATTCGCCGCTTCACTTCTTAATGAACCATTACGCAATGACGCATCTATTACTGCTGGTGTGCCAAAGGCTTTGGCCATCTGCGCCGTAGCTTCATCCGCCAAATTTGCACGTATTTGTGGCAAGTTTGTTCGGTGTATAGCCCCAGTATGTAAGTCAATAATATGTGTGCAATGCACTGCAACTTGATTGAAAAACATATACGCCATACGACCCGCTAGCGACCCTCTTTCAGAACCTGGAAAACTGCGGTTCATGTCACGACGGTCGGGTAAATAGCGCGACTTATGAATAAAACCAAACACGTTAACAATGGGTACAGCGATAAGCGTGCCACGTAGCTGGCTTGGATCTATTTTAGCCAGTAATTGACGTACAACTTCTACCCCATTTAATTCATCACCATGAATAGCGGCACATACCATCAGTACAGGGCCTTCCATTACGCCATTAACAACCTCTATAGGTATGTTAAGGGGTGAGTGGGTGTAAAGCTTTGCAGCTTCTAAAGCTAACGTTTTGCGTTCACCAACACCAATGCTTTCACCTAATAAAGTGAAAGGACGGTTAATTTTAACCTTTGCCACGAGTTGCGGTTCCTTTGATTGAGGCATTTTTTTCGATGAAATCAATCACCATGCCCGCAATGTCTTTACCAGTTGCTATTTCTATACCTTCAAGACCTGGTGATGAGTTAACCTCCATCACTAAAGGCCCACGAGATGAGCGAAGTAAATCTACACCCGCTACATTTAAGCCCATAGCTTTTGCTGCAGCAACGGCGGTTTTACGCTCTTCAGGCGTAATACGAACTAGTGTAGCGCTACCACCACGGTGAAGGTTTGAACGGAACTCACCTTCTTGCGCTTGGCGCTTCATCGCTGCAATTACTTTATCGCCTAACACAAAACAGCGAATATCCGCACCACCCGCTTCTTTAATGTATTCCTGAACCATAATATTGGCTTTTAAGCCCATGAAAGCTTCGATTACACTTTCAGCAGCTTTGCGCGTTTCAGCAAGTACAACACCAATACCTTGTGTGCCCTCTAGTAATTTAATCACAACCGGTGCACCACCAACCATTTCGAGTAAATCTTTCACGTCATCAGGCTTGCTCGCAAACCCCGTTACAGGCATGCCTACACCCTTGCGTGATAATAACTGTAACGAACGTAATTTATCGCGTGAACGAGAAATAGCCACAGATTCGTTTACTGGGTATACCCCCATCATTTCAAACTGGCGTAAAACGGCACAGCCATAAAATGTTACCGATGCGCCAATACGCGGCACAATGGCATCGAAATCTTTTAAGTTTTCACCGCGATAGTGAATTTCAGGCTGTTCAGAGTTTATATTCATGTACGAGCGAAGTGCGTCTATCACTTTCACTTCGTGCCCACGAGCCTCTGCAGCCTCGATTAAACGACGTGTTGAATATAGCTTTCTGTTACGAGATAAAATACCGATTTTCATAGTTAAAACCTTAACTAAATTTTACAGCATTAGTGCTTAATAGCTGCTTTTTATGCAACTTAAGCCCAACACTTTTTATAATAAATGAGATAAAGCCGTGTCAACAATGACACGATTCTCCATGGCTGTTCGACCTAGCAACATTCTAAACTTCATGGTTGCACGGCTTGTGAGGGTGACTTCAATAGGCCAGCTATGTTCACCCGCATGTAATGTTGTTTCTATAAAATAACGCAGCTGTTTTTCACCACTGGAACTGGTTACGTATTTCATTTTTTTCACTTTAGCATTACAAGTAATTTGAGTTTCTTCGTCATCTTGTAACGGTTGAGCTGTAAATTTAACCCACTTTTCGCCATCAACTTCATATTCTTCAATGTTAATTGCATGAATACATGAAGTGCGTGCACCAGTGTCAACTTTAGCCTTGATCCGCTCAATACCAAGCTCAGGTAAACTTAACCACTCACGCCAACCTATTGTTATTTTTGTCGTCATAAATGTGCCCTTAGTAAAAAAGAGGTTTATACGCTACGGGTGAAAAAACACCAACGAAATAAATTTATCTAGTCGATGAGTAAATTAAATTGATCTTTTAAGGTAACTCATCACACAATGCGCGCCTTGCTGAGCATAAAATTAAATCAGCACTATGACTCTACTTAAATTGAATATGTTTTAACTTATTAAAAGTAAATATGTTTTGGGTATGTAGATACACTATAGTTTACAGTATTAAAAATACACTCTTTTGAGATCTTATTATGATTAATGGTTTGCTTCATGCCCTAGTGCTTGATGAAAAAGGCGGTACACGTGCTGTTAAAAGCAGCGAAGACCTTCACAACTGGCAACCTGAGCAAGGTAAATTATGGGTCCATATGGATTACAGCCAAACCGACGTAGTCAACTGGCTCAAACACTGTGAGCTTTTAACCGATTATGAGCTAGAGTCATTTACGGCGGATGAAACACGCCCACGTATCACGCAGTCTGCAAATGGACACATGCTGTTTTTGCGCGGTGTAAACTTAAACCCAGCGCAAAGCCCCGAGGACATGGTGTCGGTACGTTTATTTATTAACGAAAATATAGTCATCACTTCTCGCAAGCGTCGCCTTTTATCTATTGACGATGTACTTAACTCGTTAAAAGACAATAAAGGCCCGTGCTCTATATCAGAGCTTGTGTGTGCTATTACACAAAAACTGACTTCACGCATGCAAAGTGTTATTAACTCTTTAGATGAAACACTTGATGGCTTTGAAGAAGAAATAGACGAGCCAAGTAAGCGTTTTGACAACCAAGCGCTATCGCAGTTACGCCGCCAAACTATTGCGCTTAAGCGTTATTTAAAGCCTCAAAAAGAGGCGCTCACTACAATGGTAAACGGTCATTATGAGTGGCTTTTAGATGACGATAAGGCAAAGCTAAACGAAACCACTAACTTACTTATTCGCTACCTTGAAGAATTAGACAGCTCAATAGAGCGTGCACAAATTATTCAACAAACAGTTACTAACCATGTTTCTGAGCAGTTAAACCAACGTATGTATGTGATGTCAGTAGTGGCAGCCTTGTTTTTACCTTTAGGCTTTTTAACTGGTTTGCTTGGCGTTAACGTAGGCGGTATACCTGGAACAGACAACCCTTACGCATTTACGCTATTTATTGTATTTTTAGTGATACTTACCGGTGGTATTGGCGTGTATTTTAAAAATAAAAAATGGCTCTAAAAGTATTAAGTAATCTATCTTGAGGCTGAAAAATCATGTCATGACAGGGCAAATGTTTAGTTATTCTAAATACCTAAGTTTAAACCATGGCCTCCCAGATTTAGCCCTTCAAGTTTATTAAGTATTGATATGAACCTGATATAGCAATCAATTAAAAACTAAAAAGGCGCGCATTATTAAATGCTCGCCTTTTTTATTTTTCATACTTGAGTCGCTAATTACTCTTGAAAGTAAGTGCCCCAACCGTCGTACTCAACGTCGCATTCAACAGCAAGTGCTGCTAGTTTATCAACGTCTTCCATAATGACGTCTACGTCTAGCTCAGCTTCTACTACTATGTCGAAGCTCCAAATTTTGCTGCCGTCTTCAAGCTCAAGCTCTGCTGGCTCTTCAACATCGTAGCCTAATTTAAAAGCAGCCAATGCGGCTTGCTCTAGTTTAGGGAAGTCTTCACACACAAAGTGGTGTTCTACTTCATAAAGTATTTCAGGATCTGATCCATCTTCAAGTAGTGAACTTACGATGTCTTCACTTATTTCGCGCCAGTTTTCCATTATTTCTCTCTCACTTGAGCATCTAATTCGTTTATTTTAGCAGCCATAACAGTATGTACGTTTTGAGCGTGCTCTCGCGCACTTATACTTTTATCAAGTGATATAGGCGCTAACATTTCGATGTAAATTGTACCATTATCCCAACGATTTAGCTTAATGGTTTTATGCGTTGTATTCATACACACGGGAACCACTGGCACGTCCGCACTCATCGCGGTATGAAAAGCACCTGTTTTAAAAGGTAATAAACCGCGCCCATAGCTTCGTGTACCTTCTGCAAATACCCATATAGATAGCCCATTTTTCTTAATTTTTTCAGCTGCTTTTGAAATAGTACCAGCCGCTTTTGAACGATTCGCTCTATCTATTAAAATATTGCCCGACAGCCAATAAAGTTGACCAAAAAATGGGATCCACTTTAGGCTCTTTTTACCAAGGCTTACACAGTTTTTTGGTACCATTGCTGGTACTGTAAATAAATCATAACTATTTTGATGATTTGCAACGTACACTGCAGGGCCAATATTTTCGGCATCTTGATGGCGTGTCAGCACTAATTTAACACCGATCATTTTGGCCATAGAACCAAACCAGCCTGCAATTATGTGAACATTATTTGGGTGAAAAGGCCTGACTAATGAAAGTAATAAACCAAAAATACAACTCAACAATATAAACATAAACATAATAAAAACACGTATTACAGCTAACAAACTCGTTCTCCAAATCAATTGTGTGCGGTGCGCATGTCATTACGCACTATGACACTATTATAACGTTATTTTGTGACACAGACGAGACAATAGCGAACAACTGTACGCTGAAATAGAGTCAATGCTAAAATTAATTGCTTAACACATAACAATAAAATGGTAAAAATTGGGCTCTACAAACAAAAACGGCCTGCAATTGCAGGCCGTAATACGTGAGCTCAACGCTTATGATTCATCTGCTGTACTTTCAACAGGCTCTTCATCTTGAGGCGTTAGCTCAACAACGGCTTCATCAACACGCTGCAAGCCTCGCGGTAACTTATTCCCACGACGACCTCGTTCACCATGATAATGCTCTAAATCTGTTGGTTTAAGGGTTAGCTTGCGTTTACCTGCATGCAATGTAACGCTACTTCCTAGAGGGACAACAGCCAGTACTTTTACAAACTCTTCACGAGCCTGTACCTTTGCACCAGGGATAGAAATAATTTTATTACCCTTACCTTTACCTAGTTTAGGTAAATCGCGTAGTGGGAATAAAAGCATGCGTCCTTCGTTAGAAATAGCCATACAGTAATCGCTAGCTACATCGCTCACTCTAATTGGTTTGAGTAAAATACCGCCTTTAGGCACACTCACTAACGCTTTACCGTTTTTGTTTTTACTCACAAGATCTTTAAAATCAGTGATAAAACCGTAACCCGCGTCCGATGCCATTAGTAATACTTGGCTATCTTCAGCCATAACAACGTGCTCAAAATTTGCACCTGTTGTTAAGTTAAAACGCCCAGTCATTGGCTCGCCTTGGCTACGTGCCGACGGTAAACTGTGTGCATCAGTTGCAAATGCACGCCCTGCTGAATCTAAAAATACGGCGGGCTGATTACTCTTACCGCGAGCTGAAGCTCTGTAGGCATCGCCTGAGCGGTAACTTAACCCTTCTGCATCCAAGTCATGGCCTTTACCAACGCGTGCCCACCCTTTGTCTGAAAGAACAACAGTCACTGATTCCGATGGAATTAAATCTTTTTCGTTTAAAGCTTTCGCTTCCGAGCGCTCGATAACAGGAGAACGACGATCGTCGCCATACATTTCTGCCGCTTCTTGAATTTCTTTTTTAAGCAACGTTGACATACGGCGGTCAGAACCAAGCGTGAGTTCTAATTTATCACGCTCTTTAGCAAGCTCGTCTTGCTCACCACGAATTTTAAACTCTTCAAGTTTAGCTAAATGGCGGAGTTTTAACTCTAAAATAGCTTCTGCTTGTATATCGGTTAAATCAAAGCGCTGCATTAAAATAGGCTTTGGCTTATCTTCACTGCGAATAATTTCAATCACTTCATCAATATTTAAGAATGCTGCTAATAAGCCTTCTAAAATATGTAAGCGCGCCAGTACTTTATCTAAACGATACTGCAAACGACGACGAACAGTCTCGCGCCTAAATATGAGCCACTCACTTAAAATACTACGCAAATCTTTAACCTGCGGACGACCATCTAGCCCCAGCATATTTAAGTTTACGCGGTAGTTTTTTTCTAAATCGGTGGTCGCAAACAAGTGAGCCATTAATGGCTCTGCTTTAATACGATTAGAGCGCGGTATAATCACTATACGTGTTGGGTTTTCGTGATCTGACTCGTCACGTAAATCAGCAATCATAGGCAGTTTTTTTGCGTTCATTTGCGCTGCAATTTGCTCAAGTACCTTACCGCCTGAACATTGATGCGGAAGCGCGGTGATCACAATATCGCCTTGCTCTTCACTATACACCGCACGCATTTTAATTGAGCCTCGGCCGGTTTTATATATTTTATGAATATCGGCTTTTGGGGTAATTATTTCGGCATCGGTTGGGTAGTCAGGTGCGTGTACTAGCTCTAATAATTCATCAAGCTCTGTCTTTGGTTTGTCGAGTAATAAACAACATGCACTGGCTACTTCTCTCACGTTATGAGGCGGAATATCAGTTGCCATACCAACAGCAATACCGGTAATGCCATTAAGTAAAATATGCGGTAAGCGTGAGGGCAATACAACTGGTTCGTCTAGTGTACCATCAAAGTTTGGTGTCCAATCTACCGTGCCTTGGCCAAGCTCTTTAAGCAGTACTTCAGAAAACTTAGATAAACGCGCTTCAGTATAACGCATTGCAGCAAATGATTTAGGATCATCAGCAGCCCCCCAGTTTCCTTGGCCGTCGACAAGTGGATAGCGATACGAAAACGGTTGCGCCATAAGTACCATGGCTTCGTAACAAGCACTATCGCCATGAGGGTGATATTTACCGAGTACGTCACCCACGGTACGGGCTGACTTTTTATATTTAGCTGCGGCCGATAAACCTAATTCGCTCATCGCGTAAATAATACGACGCTGCACTGGTTTTAAGCCATCACCAACATGTGGCAAAGCACGATCCATGATCACGTACATGGAATAGTTTAAATAGGCGTCTTCAGTAAAGCGCCCCATTGTTTGTTGCTCTATTCCTTGCATTAGCAAGGTATCTGTATCACTCATTAAAGCTTACCTAGTTTTTCTTATAGCTTACGCGGTAGATTACATTGGCGTAATCGTCACTTACTAACAGACTGCCGTCACCTAACTCTGCAAATGCAACTGGGCGTCCAAATGTTGTTTCGTCTTTCATAAAGCCGGTAATAAACGGCGTGTATTTAGTCACACGGCCTTGCTCTATTGTGGCTATAGCTACTTTGTAGCCTGCTTTTTTACTACGATTCCATGAGCCATGTTCAGCAACAAATAACTGCTCTTTGTAGCTTGCTGGGAATTGTTTTGCGTTGTAAAAATGAATACCTAATGGTGCCACATGGGCAGGCAATGCGAGCGCAGGAGACGTGTAATCAGCAATATTTTTTCCTTTACCAAATTCAGGATCACTAATCGCACCGGCATGAATATAAGGGAACCCAAAGTGCTCCCCTTCTTTACTTACGCGGTTTATTTCATCTGGTGGAATATCATCGCCCATCATGTCGCGGCCATTATCACTAAACCACAAAGCCTGAGTGCTTGGGTGAAAATCAAAACCAACGGTATTTCGAACGCCCTGCGCTATTGTTTTAATTTGCTTGGTTTCTACGTTTAGTGAAAAAATACGACCAAAGCGCTCGTCTTCGGCGCAAATATTACACGGTACACCTACAGGAATAAGCAATTCGCCTGTGGGTGTGAAGCGTAAAAACTTCCAGCCATGGTGGCGCTCTGAAGGCAATGCGTTGTAGATCACATCAAACTTTGGGTCTTTTAATTGGGTGTCTATATTTTTAAAGCGAATAATACGATGCACTTCACCTACGTATAAATCACCCTCTTTAATAGCCAGCCCTGAGGGCATATTTAAACCCTCTGCAATCACAATTTTTTTATCGGCTACGCCATCGCTATTATGATCGATAAGCGCATACACATTACCTGCTTTGCGCGAGCCTGCGTAAACAATGCCTTTTTTTGATACTGCAATTTGGCGCGCATTTTCAACATCGTCTGCAAATAAACTAAGTTCAAAACCAGGCGCAACACTAAGCTTGTCTAGTATGTTTTTAGCCATTGCAGGCGCACTTATTAAACTCAGTAACAATATACTTGCTAGTAGTTTATTCATTTCTATCTCCTAGTGGCCAACACGCATCATTATACTTGTGCCTTGTTACCATGATCTTCTAACCATTGGCGCCTGTCTGGCGAACGCTTTTTAGCAAGTAACATATCCATCATTTCCATGGTTTGAACTTCTTCATCAAGTGTTAGCTGAACTAAACGTCTTGTATTTGGATCCATGGTGGTTTCGCGAAGTTGCAGTGGGTTCATTTCACCCAATCCTTTAAATCGCTGTACGTTTACTTTACCGCGCTTTTTTTCTGCTTCAATACGGGCCAAAATACTGGTTTTTTCATCTTCATCTAGGGCGTAAAATACCTCTTTACCAATATCTATTCTAAATAATGGTGGCATTGCTACGTATACATGACCTGTTTTTACTAACTGCGGAAAGTGTCGAACAAACAAAGCACATAACAGTGTGGCAATGTGAAGACCATCGGAGTCAGCATCGGCCAATATACAAATTTTATTGTAGCGTAGCCCGCTCATGTCGGCTGAATCCGGATCGATCCCTAAAGCCACCGAAATATCATGTACCTCTTGCGATGCTAATATTTGCCCTGACTCAACTTCCCACGTATTTAAAATTTTACCACGCAGCGGCATTATTGCTTGAAACTCACGATCTCGCGCTTGCTTAGCCGAGCCACCAGCAGAGTCACCCTCTACTAAAAACAGTTCAGTACGGTCGTTATCTGCTGCACTACAGTCGGTAAGTTTACCCGGTAATGCAGGTCCCGCTGTAACGCGTTTTCGCACTACTTTTTTAGCGGCTTTTAAACGACTTTGTGCGTTTGATATACACAGCTCAGCTAACAACTCGGCTGTATCTGTATGTTCATTTAACCAAAGGCTAAATGCATCTTTTACAACACCCGAAACAAGTGCCGCACAAGTGCGTGAAGACAGTTTTTCTTTTGTTTGGCCGGCAAACTGAGGGTCTTGCATTTTAACCGAAAGCACATAACTACAGCGCTCCCATATATCGTCTGGGGTAAGTTTTACACCACGAGGTAATAGGTTTCTAAATTCACAAAACTCGCGCATAGCTTCAAGTAAGCCTTGGCGTAAACCATTAACATGTGTACCGCCTTGCGCAGTGGGGATTAGGTTTACATAGCTTTCAGCTATCGATTCACCGCCCTCTGGCAGCCATACCACAGCCCAATCAACACCTTCAATAGCGCTTTTAAACTCACCTACAAATGGGTCTTGTGGCAGCGTTTCGAAACCTTTAACCGCTTCAATTAAATAATCTTTTAAGCCGGTTTCGTAAAACCATTCTTGCGTTTCTTTTGTTTGTTTATTAACAAATTTAATACGCAAACCAGGACAAAGTACCGCTTTGGCTTTTAATAAATGATTAAGCTTGGTAATAGAGTAATTAGCAGAGTCAAAATAGCTGGCATCGGCCCAAAAGCGCACGGTAGTCCCGGTGTTACGTTTACCGACAGTGCCTATAACGTTTAAATCTTCAACTTTATCACCGTTTTCAAAGGCCATTCTGTATTGCTGCGCATCACGGCGAACTGTTACTTCTACACGTGTAGATAATGCATTTACAACTGAAATACCTACCCCGTGTAAACCACCTGAAAACTGATAGTTTTTGTTTGAGAATTTACCACCGGCATGCAGCTTAGTAAAAATAAGCTCTATACCTGGAATACCTTCCTCTGGGTGAATATCTATGGGCATACCACGACCATCATCACTGACTTCAAGCGAGTTATCTTCGTGTAGAATTACGTCAATCTTAGTTGCATGGCCCGCCATAGCTTCATCGACACTGTTATCGATTACTTCTTGGCCTAAATGATTTGGGCGCACAGTATCGGTGTACATCCCGGGGCGTCTTTTTACCGGATCTAATCCATTAAGTACTTCAATGGCTTCGGCGTTATAATTTTGATCACTCATAGTTTTTATCTTTATATGCGCTAAGGCTATGCTTAACTAGTTTTACGTGATTTTAAGAAAATCTACAATACTTGCAAAGGTTTGTTCAAAGCCAAGATAGCTATGATCGCCACCAAACTCGACCCTTTGCTTACATTGCGAATAATAGTTTACTGCGTGTTGAAAATTTAACACTTCATCGCCTGTTTGCTGTAATAAATACAGTAATTCAGGGTGCTTTAGGTCATCAACAGCCAACGCTTTTAAAGCCGCTATGTGGCTGCTATTCAATTCATAATGATAATCTTGATACGGATTATAATTTAAACCAAGCAACGGCTTTAATAAAGTGTATGGCGCAACCGCGGGATTTATAACCACAGCAGGAATTTGATAACGCTGCGATAAATACGTGGCAAAAAATCCGCCTAATGAGCTTCCTAATAAAACAGTATTAGGTGTAAGTAATTGCTCAAGCGCTATGATGGCTTGTATGGGCTCATGGTTTAGGCGCGGTACACAATAGTCAACGTCATAGTGTGCCATAAGCTCGCCAAAGCGCACAGCTTTATATGATTTATCTGAGCTATTAAAACCATGAATATAGATTACCCGTTTAGCCATACTACTTCCATATCTGTGCTTATATTCTCTTTATTCGTGCTTACACATATTAGCCTGTATGCTGGCCCATGGTCTTGCTGTATCCATTCGGGGCTGTGTTTTTTAAACTGCACTGAGCTGGCTGGGGTCGCGTAAATGGGAAGCGCTCTAAACGTTTGCATGTATTCGTTATGCACATGACCATGAAACAAGCCGAAAACGTTTTCGCTATTAACTAATATATTAAGTAATTGCGGCCCGTTTTCGAGCATGTGTTTGTCTAGGTAGCCATCAATGGGGAGTGGGTTATGGTGACAAAACATAATTTTGGAACTCGCCGAAGCAAACAGCCGTTCGGTAATTTCATTCAAATGCGTGCCTGTTACCCACCCTGCAGGCGTTGGCCCTTTAGAATTAATAAGAAGTAACTCAACGCCATTTGCCACTATATGTTTAGCGCGATTTATTTGCCCACCACTCATTCGGTTAAGCTGGGCAATATCATCATGGTTACCTGGAACCCAAAAAACAGGGCATCTTAAATCACTTTGGTTAATCAGCTCACTAAATAAAAAATAGGACTCTGCGCTATGATCTTGTGTAAGGTCGCCGCCAAATATTACAAAGTCAAGGGATTGCTTAGCCATATGAGCCAGCGCCTGTTCAAAGTAATTCGCCGTATTTACGCCAAAGTACTCACCTGCTTTATTTGAGAATAAATGACAATCGGTAATATGTGCTATGCGTAGCGACGACTTATCAATGAGGTAAGGTTCATCAAACCAAGCCATTATTTACATCCCAATTCAGCGTTGCTTGTCCGTGTTCTACACAGGCTACAAGCCAGTCGTATAAAAATGCATTAAGTTGATATTTTTCATCTTTTTGGTGCATTTTTGGATTAGGGTAACCATAAGAAGGCTTAATACGCTGATGGTAATCGTGATGGATAATTTCAGCCACTTTAGCATCGTGATACAACCTCACAGTTAAATAAAGCGGTGCAATCCCCTTTACCATGCCGCTTAGCTGCTTAATAGAAATATCCATAGTGTATTTTGCACTGCCATCAACCTTAGTCGCAAACTCACTGTTCCCCAACTTCACTTCTCGGCTGCAGCCAATCGCTCGTTCAGCCGGTAACAATTTTAAAAGTCGTAAGTAATTGTGCTCACAAAGCGTTAAATACTTTGGGAGGTTTTGGATATATCTATTTGTTGCTAATTGTACTGTCAAAATACCACCATTATACTGTGAGCCAATTTGTGGCTATGAAGAAGAGTCTGTCCACTTGTGTTTCATTTTTTCATGGTTAAGCGCAAGCCACTGCATGCAAATAACGGTTGCAGCATTATCCATTTCACCATTGTTGAGGCGAGTTAGCGCATCATCAACGCTGAGTACATGAGTTTTTATATCTTCACCTTCGGTTTCAAGGCCATACACACCAGACTCAACGTCACTTAAATCGGCTCGTGCAAGATATAAATGTAACCGCTCTGTTGTACCACCAGGGCTTGAAAGGTACGAAAGCATAAATTCAAGCTCTGTTAAATTAAGCCCAGCTTCTTCGTACGCTTCTTTCTTTACGACCGATTCATAATCGTCACTGCCGTCAGTCATTCCAGCAATACATTCTAGTAGCCAAGGTGAATGTTTGCTTTTAATAGCCCCTATACGTATTTGTTCTATTAAAAGCACAGTGTCTGATATGGGGTCGTAAGGCAACACAGCAATGGCGTCTCCACGCTCTAAAATCTCGCGACTAATAAGTTCTGATTTACCGCCCGCAAACAAGGCATGTTCAAACTGATACAAATCAACCTGAAAAAAGCCTTTATACAAATTTTTGACCGGCTTTACGCTGACATCTTTATGCGTAAACTGAACAAGTTTTTTATCTGGCACGTAAGCATCCTCTACTTATTAAAAACTTTGAAGTACGTTAATATATTCTGTTACATTTCGACGCACTGTTTTACTCTTTTTATTTTTAGTTATTACGTAAAACAGGTTACCATGGTTTTAGTATAAAAATTGTCTAAGGACCGAACAACACATGAAAAAGAACATTCTTGCGGCGCTAGTTAGTTTATCATGCGCATTAGGCACAACAGCAGCAAACGCTGAAGATTTACTACAAGTTTTTGAAATTGCAACGGCCAACGATCCTACCGTTTTAAAAGCAAAAGCCCAAGCAGATGCACAATCTTACCAAGCAGATACTGCAATGGCTGCATTATTGCCGCAAATTGGTTTAACAATGGGTTACACAAAAAGTGACTCAACCTCTTTTGAAAGTGTGGATGAAAAAGTTGAAAGCGACTCTAATCAATTCACCCGTGGTCTTAGCTTAAGCCAAACCTTATTCGACTTAGGCGCATGGAACTCGTTAGACATTGCAGACAAACAAGCGTTGCAAGCAAATGCTCAATACGACTCGGCTAAACAAAACTTAATTGTTCGTGTTGCTGAAGGCTACTTTAACGTTTTAAGTGCGATTGATAACCTTGAATTTATTAAAACGGAAAAACGCGCCATCGAACGCCAGCTTGAACAAACTAAACAACGTTATGCTGTTGGTTTAACGGCAATTACCGATGTACACGAAGCACAAGCACAGTTCGACAACTCTGTTGCACAAGAAATTATTGCTAATAACTCAGTAGAAACAGCGCGTGAGCAACTACGAGAAATTACGGGTAAATACCACGCTAAGTTAGACTTTTTAAATACAGAGACATTTTCTACAACTAAGCCAGCTCGAGACTCTAGCGACTTTTTAAATATTGCTAAAGATAAAAATATTAGCTTGCAAGTTGCTAAAGTAACCGTAGATATAGCCCAAGATCAAATTAAACTGGCAAGAGCGGGCCACTATCCAAAGCTAACCCTAAGCGCAAGTTATGGCGACTCTTTAACAGACGCAGACAGAGATGGTACAAGCCTAACTAGACAACCTCGTGCAGACTCAACCTCGGTAGGCCTTAACTTTAGCCTGCCTTTATACTCTGGGGGTGCAACAGTTGCAGCTACTGATCAAGCACGTGCATTTTACGTGGCAGCTAGCCAAGATTACGAAGCCAATTACCGCGCAATTACCCGCACGGTTATTACCTCTTACAATCAAGTAGTGTCTGACATTGCAACTTACAAAGCGTTAGAGCAAGCTGTTGTTTCTGCCCAAAGTGCTTTAAAAGCAACAGAGGCAGGTTTTGAGGTTGGTACGCGTACAATTGTTGATGTACTTGTAAGCACACAAAACCTATACAATGCTAAACGTAACCTTGCTGATGTACGTTATCGTTATGTCCTGTCTACTCTGCGCTTAAAGCAAGCGGCGGGTACACTAACAAGCAAAGACCTAGTAGCTATAAACCAGGGTTTAAAAGCAGTCTAAGCAGTCAAAAAACACATACAAAGCCAGCTACATGCTGGCTTTTTGTATTTTACAGCGCTTAGCGTTAAACTAGCGTTTTTAATTTTAGAGCAATTTTTGTGGTCACCTCATCTCCTTTTAAAGCATCTTTTTTAGGCCCTCGATACTGGCTAACGTGGATTGGCGTTTTTTTCTTATACCTAATTTCTTGGCTTCCGCAAAAACTTCAATTAGCCCTGGGCAAACTACTTGGCCGTTTAGTTCATAAATACATGAAACGCCGCCGACACATTGCCGAAGTAAATATTAAACGCTGCTTTCCTGATATGAGCGACGAAGATCAAAAAGCATTGGTGCTAAAAAATATGGAAAACACTGGCATTGCGATGGTTGAAACCGGAATGGCATGGTGGTGGCCGCAGTGGCGAGCGAAAAAAGCTTTAGGGTCTTTAAAAGGGCTTGAACACTTCGAACGAGTGCAACAATCTGGAAAAGGCGTACTGTTACTAGTACCTCATGTTTTACACCTTGAAATGGCAGGCCGATTAATGGGGTTGGGCTGTATGGGTATCGGTTTTTACCGCCCGCACAACAACCCACTAATGGAGTACTTTACAACTAATGGTCGCCTTCGCTCTAATGAATACTTGGTCGGTAAAAAAGACGTAAAAGGCTTACTAAAAGCCTTAAAAAATAAAAAAGTGTGCTACTACCTACCCGATCAAGACTACGGCCGTAACCGCTGTGAATTCGTCCCTTTTTATGCAGTGCAAGATACCGCAACTACAACAGGTACACTGATGTTTGCTGGCAGTAAAAATTGCGAAACTATGAGTTTGATTACCCGCCGAGACGAAAGTGGAAAGTACCATTTAGAAATTGTTCCAGAGCTTGAAAACTTCCCAAGCGGTGATGACAAAGCCGATGTCACGCGTGTTAATCAACGCATGGAATTATCAATTAATGCCGCACCAGAACAATACATGTGGCTACATCGCCGTTTTAAAACGCGACCAGATAAAAATACTCCTTCATTTTACAATTAGTAATGGTATAACAATAACAGGAACAAATAAGGGTGGTTGTTGTAATGTGGTTTTGGATTAGGTACTTGTCATTTGCAGTCATATTAATAGCGCTTGCTGCGTACTTTTTAATGGGAAATGTTCCAACATTAGATTTAAAAGAATCTAAAAATGCCGCTGCCGAAGGATTATCTCGCTTTTATGCCTCGATTCGAAATCAAGTTAAAAGCAACAAAGAGCGCGACCAATACGTATTGAGTTTAAAAAAGCCAGATCAAACTGTCGATAGAGTTTTAGAACAGCGTACGCGCACTGTTACCCCCATGCCTGCAAGTTGGACAGGAAGTGTGGAGCCTAGGCGCTTCGAAAACGGTTCAACATTGAAAGATGTTTTAGTTGAGTATGCTAAAAGCGAAGGCATTGAGCTCTATTGGTACTTAAGTAAAGACTATGTCGTTAAAGATCATTTTAGGGTGGACAGTAATTTCACCTCAGCCCTGTACCAAGTAGGCAGAGCTATAAATGATGACTTTGAACACGAGGTTTACACCTACTTTTGTAATAAGCAAAGAGCGGCAGTAATTACTGAATTGCCCTCTGAGTTTGTGCGTGCTAACTGCTTAAAACTCAACATTTGAGTTAGATAAAAAATCACGCTTTTGCGTGATTTTTTATCAAAGCACATCACTTAGAGCGTGTTTGCTTATAAAGCAAACAAATATGATTGAACAAATCCTACAGCTCAAAAACTGCTTTCCAAATGGCAGTCACATTAGTGATGTCTTGTAAAAACTGTTCGCGTTCAACTAACTTTCCTTGCTGATCTAAGCTGAGTACGTGGTAACACGAACGGTAGTCAATATACGCTTTAATTAACTGCTGCTTTTGCTCTTTTGTAATACAGCCTATTTTAGCAGCATCAGTAAGTATTCTTACATTATCTGAAAATACGCTTAGTTGCTCGCTATCGTGTGCATTTTTAAGAACAAGGTATTGCGTAATAAATTCAATGTCGGCCATGCCACCAGCATCTTGTTTTAGGTCAAATAACTGCGTGTTACCTTTTGCAAGGTGGCCACGCATTTTCTCTCGCATTTTAATGACATCATCTTTTAACACAGCCGTTTCACGCGCTTGGCAAAGTATATTTTTACGTATTTGCGAAAAGCGTTCTTCTAACTCATTTTGACCTAAAATAATACGAGCACGAACCAGCGCTTGATGCTCCCATGTCCACGCTTGTGTTTGTTGATAGTGATTAAAGCTCTCTAAATTGATAGCAAGTAAACCCGAAGCACCCTCTGGGCGAAGACGTGTATCTAACTCGTATAAAATACCCGACGCCGTTCGCGTATTAAATAAGTGCATTAAACGTTGGGCAAGTTTTAAATAAAACTGGCGAGAATCAATCGCTTTATCGCCATTGGTTTGACTCGAGCCATCGTGATTGTGAACAAACACAAGATCTAAATCTGAGTCGTAGCCCACTTCAAAACCACCCGTTTTACCATAGGCAATTACGGCAAAACCCTTGTGTTCATTGTCAGTGTTTGGCGGCATGCCAAAGCGCTTTACCGTGTTATGCCATGCAATGTTTACGGCCTGCTCGACTATGGCTTCTGCCAAAGAGGTTAAGTGATCGCTTACTTTCATAACATCCAAAACGCCAGTCGCGTCTGCGGCAGCTATCCGTAATTGATGAGTTTGTTTAAACTGCCTTAACGACTCCATTTGTAGCTCTAAATCGTCGTGCTCTATGCGTAAAAAATATTGACGTATTTCGTCTTTATAAGCGCTAAGTGGTGTTGGTTTATAAAGCACGGCAGGGTCAATTAATTCATCAAGTAAAATTGGGTAACGAGAAATATGCTCACCAATCCACTTACTATGACAACACAAAGAAACTAACTGCTTTAACGTGCCTGGGTTTTCATATAGCAGTTCTAAGTAGGCAGTACGCGAAATAATTTTATTAAGAATTTGGCACACAGTACCAAATACTATGGCACTGGCATTAAAGTCGCTTAGCTGTTTAAGCATGGCTGGCATGAGTTTATCAAGAATCTCACGCCCTCGATTTCCAACTTTTACTTTTGACAAGCGTAATTTAAAGTCTTGCAGTGGTTCTTGCCATTCGTCTTTAGGTTCATTTAAAAAACTGACATCACAATGATCCCACGCACTTATAAATGCACCTTCACACGTGTCTAGAGGCTCTGTTTCTTCCCCTATTACCTGAATAAACTCATTGTGCACCTGCGCCATTACCTGCTCAATTTCATTTACTGACGCTGCAAAGTCTGGTTGCGCTAATAGGTAATTTAACCGTTGTTGGTTTATCTCATCATCAGGCAAAGTTTGCGTTTGCTGATCGTCGAATATTTGCAGGTATTGCTCTACCTTTCGTAAATAAAGATAATTACTTTTCAGCTCTTTTGCTTCGTCGTCATCAATAACCTGGTTTAGTGCTAACTGGTTTAACGCATTAAGTAATGATTGCGTCTGTAAATTAGCCTCTCGCCCGCCGCGTACCATTTGCAGTGCTTGAACAATAAATTCAACTTCTCGTATTCCGCCAGCCCCCAGTTTTATATTATTGGTTAAACGTTTACGGCGAACTTCTTGCGCAATCATGAGTTTCATTTTACGAAGCGATTCAATAACTGAAAAATCAATATAGCGTCGGTATACGAAAGGTTTAAGCAATTGATTAAATTCATCCCAATAATGATTGGGCTTACCAATTAAACGACTTTTAAGCATGGCATAACGCTCCCAATCACGCCCTTGCTCTTGGTAATAATCTTCAATAGCGTTAAAACTCATGACCAATGGGCCACTTTCACCAAATGGCCTAAGGCGCATATCAACCCTAAATACCTGCCCATCCCCTGTTGTTTGGTTAAGTGCTGCTATTAGCTTTTGAGCCACTTTTGTGTAAAACACCTGCGCCTCAATACTTTTTCGGCCGCCTTGAGTTTTAACACTACGAGGGTATGCAAATATAAGGTCGATATCTGAAGAATAGTTAAGTTCTTTACCACCTAACTTGCCCATACCAAGTACCATTAAAGGCAAAGATTGCCCTTGCTCATCTACAGGCTCACCATTGAGCGTGGCCACTTGCGCATGGGCCCACTCGTTAGCGCTTTGAATTAACTTATCAGCGAGCTGGCTAATATACTCAATGCTATCTGCAATTGGGTTTTCACAACATAAATCTAAAAAAGCGACTTTAAGCCAGTATTTTTCACGATATTTGCGAAGTATTTGATGACATTGTGCTTCGTTTATATCTGCCAGTGTTAAGTTTTCGAAGGGGGAAGGTATGTCTCTACTTTTAATTTCGTCTTCACATAGTAACCCGCTTTTTAAATCAGGCTGAGACTGAATACAGCGCCAAGCAAAGTCGCTTAACGCTAATAACCTTACAACTTCGCTTTCTATAGGGTGCTGCGGGTACAGCTGCTCATAGCGCTTTAACCCAAGTTTTTGTAATTGAATAGGAAGTTGTATTGCGTTACTCATCAATCCTCTCTTTTATATCATCAGTAACCGTACTAGAATGATTAAAACCTTTAAGGTTAACTCTAATTAGGACAACCATGTCATATTTATCTTTATCTAACACTAGTTTTGTTGCGATTACTATTAGTTTTGCTGTTATTTGCTTAACTATTTTTTCATTAAGAATAATAACTCAAATTAAATTAAAACAAGCGCTTAAAGATGAATTAGCCCAGCATGATAACTTTGCCATGGGGATCAATTTTGCTTCAGAGATTTCGGTTGTTATTGCAACCATTGCCTTTTTATTTGATGAAATAAGTGTAAGTACCGCACAATCCAATCCACTTAAAGTAGCAATATTAGTGTTGCTGTTGTTTTCATTTATAAAAGTGGGACATTTGATTCACCGAAAGTGGATTTTGCATCGTTTTAACGAAGAAGCGGCTATTTTAAAACAAAATGTATGCGCCGCCTTAGTAGACTCTGGCATGCTAATAGCTAATTTCATTATGACCTTAGGCCTTTATACATGGACCCACACTCAAGGCTTCAGTAACTTATTAATCGCGTTAGTCAGCTTTTTTTTACTGCAAGGTATGTTTGCACTTGATAGTAAAATACGCGAACATCGTTTTGCAAAAGCCAATCAAGGCGCTTCGCTACAAAGTAATTTTAATTTAGAAAATACCTCTATTGGTATTCGCTATGCTGGTAAATCAATTGGTTTAGCGCTTGCCTCGTATGCTGGCTTGTCGAGTGCTACGTTTCAAAACGGTAAAATGGTTGAAAACCTGTTTACACTGGTAATGCATTGCGGTGTAATGTGGATACTGTTATATGCGTTAACATTTATTGTAAAAAAAATATCACTACCCAATATTGATGCAGCACTTGAAGTTGATCATCAAGACAACATAGGTATTGCTTGTATTGAATTTGCTGTTTTTTGTGCAATAGGCTATTTACTAATTAGCATGTTTTCTATTTAACATTAAACATTTTTCGCTTGGGCTTACACAAAACTTGCTTACATAACACTTTGCTTAATTGCACTGGGACATTATGCCATTTGAAGTTACTAACTATCTATTAATCGATATAGATAACGAATTTAGCAGAGCGTTTGCTGGTCACTATTTTAATAGTGCAAAGCGAGATGCCCCAAGTACCTTAGTCATTGCAGGTGCTAATACTCGCCAGTTAGTTAAAATGATGTTTGATGAACTCATTAAAGATTATTGTTATTGCGATTTTGAAAACGAAATTAGCGTTTCTGAGCTTGCCAGTTATTTGCATGAACATCATGACATTAAAGGTGTATTGTTTAATCAAACCGATTATTTACTGGCTGATGAAAAACAACGTTTTATTTATAACTCACTGCATGAAAAACGTTTTTTAGTCACTCAAGATGAAAGCGGTTTTGCTTTTAGCCCTGTAAAAGACGAAGGCTTTTCAAACCACCTATCTTGTCATACCGACATAGCCGATACATCAGTCGATATTATTGAGTTAACAGAGTTACTTAATAAACAATAAATAATTGCACCTAGCTCGCAGCTTACTTAACATAGCGGTATATAACTTTATCGCCAACTTATAAGTGAAATCACATGCGAGTTCCTCATATTTACCAAGCGTCTTCTATTACACTAAACACTCCCGTGTCACTCGATGACGATGCAGCTGGCCACATAGGCAGAGTACTTCGTATGAAAGTAGGCGAACATGTGTCTATTTTTAATGGTGAAGGGGGTGAATACCTAAGTGAAATTATAGAAGTGAGTAAAAAAAATGTAGTGGTTATGCCACAGCAATTTAATCCTCACGACGTAGAATCACCATTAAAAATTCACTTAGGCCAATGCGTATCGCGTGGTGATAAAATGGATTTTACAATTCAAAAGTCAGTTGAGTTAGGTATTACCGAAATCACCCCTATTTTTAGTCAGCGCTGTGGCGTAAAGCTCATTGGCGACCGCCTTGATAAAAAGCATCAACAATGGCAAAAAATAGCGATTGCGGCAGCCGAGCAGTCGGGGCGAAATTATGTACCGGTTGTTCACCCCCCTATAGACATAAAACAGTGGCTTGAGCAATCAACTAACGCGATAAAGCTCACGCTTCACCCTCGCGCAGAACACAGCATTAAAACCATTACTGTACCTGAAGATGGCGTTCGGTTTTTAGTCGGCCCAGAAGGCGGCTTTACTGACGAAGAAATGGCACAAACTAAACAACAAGAATTTGTTGATATTCGTTTAGGGCCACGTGTTTTACGAACTGAAACCGCCGCTTTAACGGTCTTAAGTGCATTACAGCTACAATTTGGTGATTTAGCTAATTGAAATAGCTAAAAACACCCTCATATCAAAGCTATTAGTAAACTCTAGTAGTAATTACACATAGATTAAGGCACAGCGCATGGCAATTAAATTAGGTATTATTTCAGATCCTATTAGTGGGTTTAACATCAAAAAAGACACCGGCTTTGCAATGATGATGCAGGCGCAAGAGCGTGGCTACGAAATTTACTATATGGAGATGGATGATTTATCACTTCGTAAAGGTAAGTCTTATGCCACCGCTGCCAAAGCGCGTGTATTTAACAACGAAGAAAAATGGTACGAACTAGAAGAAAAAACCACCATTGCCCTTGCCGATCTTGATGTAATTTTAATGCGCAAAGATCCGCCGTTTGACACTGAATACATTTACGCAACGTATCTTTTAGAGCGCGCTGAAGATGAAGGCACGTTAATTATTAATAAACCACAAAGCTTGCGTGATGCTAACGAAAAGCTGTTTACTGCATGGTTTAGCGAACACACGCCAGATACCTTAGTTACGCGCAGCCAAAAACAAATTCGTGAATTTTTAGCTGAGCATAAAGACATTATTTTAAAGCCACTTGACGGTATGGGCGGCGCGTCTATTTTTCGTGTAAAAGAAGATGATGCAAACATAGGTGTTATTTGCGAGACCTTGACCGAACACGGTAGCCGTTATGCCATGGTACAAAATTATGTTCCTGCTATTACACAAGGCGATAAACGCGTTCTTGTGGTTGACGGCGAAGTCATTCCCTACTGCTTAGCGCGAATTCCACAAAACGGTGAAACTCGCGGAAATCTAGCCGCAGGCGGTCGTGGTGAAGCTCGCCCATTGAGCGAGTCAGATATGAGAATTGCACAGGCCGTTGCGCCCACTCTTAAAGAAAAAGGTCTTGTATTTGTTGGCCTTGATATTATTGGCGACAAGCTAACCGAAATTAATGTAACAGCACCTACGTGTGTGCGTGAAATTGAAGCCGCGTATGATATATCAATCACAGGTATTCTGTTTGATGCTATTGAGAGAAAATTAGCTAAATAGTAGCCTCAGGTTAAATAAGTTAAATTGGCTTAACGCAATGCGTTTAACGTTTAAATATTAATGCAGCACTTGCTGTATTAATATTTTAATAAAATCAGTTAACTTATTTAGTTATAAAATACAGGGTTGTGCCATACTCAAAATTCATTAACTGAAAGGGTGAAATCTATGCAGTCATTAGAAAATCATTTTTTAATCGCCATGCCGTCAATGCAAGACCCTTTTTTTAAACGTGCTGTTACGTATATTTGCGAGCACAATGAAGATGGGGCAATGGGATTGGTGATAAACCAACCCATCAACGTAACCGTTGGTGAGCTACTTGATAAAATAGAAATCGATAACGACAAAACCCAGCAAGCAGCTAAAGTGGCTGTGTTTGCAGGTGGTCCAGTTAAAACAGATAGAGGTTTTGTGCTTCACTCCCCTAAACTCGGGTATACCTCAAGCCAAAAGCTCAGTAGTGATATTATGATCACCACCTCTAAAGATGTGCTTGCAAGCTTAACGACAGCACATGCCCCTGAGCAGTTTATTATCACCTTAGGGTATGCAGGTTGGGAACAAGGCCAACTAGAACAAGAACTGCTTGATAACAGCTGGCTAATTATAGAAGCGGATCCGGCCATTATTTTTAACACGCCCGCTGAAAAACGATGGGAAAAAGCCGTTTCAATGCTTGGCTTTGATATAGGCCAACTCAGCCCTGAAGCCGGGCATGCTTAAATATCCCCTTTCTAAATTAAGTTCATAATATAAATTCACTTGGAAATAGATACGCTATTACAAGTGAATTTTTTTATGTAAACCTTTAACATAACGGCTTGAAAAGCAGCCTAAGAAAAACATTATCAATGACAAAAAGAACACTTAAGCCACAAGGCGAGCGCACCGTAATGGGGTTTGATTTTGGCACTAAAAGTATTGGTATTGCCGTAGGGCAAGAACTCACTGGCAGCGCATCAAGCCTTAAAGCCGTAAAAGCGCAAGATGGTATTCCAAACTGGGATCATATCGCAGTACAAGTAAACGAATGGCAGCCAGATTTAATGGTGGTCGGTTTACCGCTTAATATGGATGGCACTTCACAAGAGGTGACATTCAAAGCTAAAAAGTTTGCTAACAGATTACATAATCACTATGGCATTCCTGTACAAACACAAGATGAGCGCCTAACAACTGCTGACGCAAAAGCCCGTTTATTTGAGCAAGGTGGTTATAAAAATTTAGGTAAAGGAAATGTAGATAATATGTCTGCGGTAATTATTTTAGAAAGTTTTTTTGAATCATTTTACGGTGAGTAACGCTGTAATTAGGTGTGTTAAATACTAAAAAAGCGCGGCTGGAAAGTCGCGCTTTTTTAATAACAATAACTAATTAGTTATCGTCATCCCCCATTCCATCAATAGTGACACCTTGTAAAAAGCCCGCACCTTGTTGTTCGTTATTGCGCAGTTTAATCATCAAGCGTAAGTCATTTGGTGAATCAGCATGATGCAGTGCATCTGCGTAATTAATACGTTGCTGCCTGTATAACTCAAAAAGGGCTTGGTCAAAGGTTTGCATGCCCATATCGTTAGATTTAGCCATGGCCTCTTTAATGCCGCCAATATCGCCGTTTTTAATCAGCTCTGCCACCATAGGTGAATTAAGCAATATTTCTATGGCGGCAACGCGGCCGTCACCATCTGAGGTAGGTATTAATTGTTGAGCTACAATGGCGCGTAAGTTAAGGGCTAGATCGTATTTTAGCTTGTCATGCTTTTCTTTTGGTACCAAATGCATAATACGGTCAATGGCTTGATTGGCATTGTTGGCATGCAGTGTAGCCACACATAAATGCCCTGTTTCAGCAAAGCTTAATGCGTATTCCATGGTTTCTTGCGAGCGTATTTCACCAATTAAAATAACATCAGGAGCTTGACGTAATGAGCTTTTAAGCGCCGACTCAAAACTATCTGTATCGAGCCCTACTTCGCGTTGAGTAATAATACTTTTGCGATGCTCATGAACAAACTCAATAGGATCTTCAATTGTTAAAATATGACCTCGTTGGTTTCGGTTTCTGTAGCCAATTAAGGCTGCTAATGAGGTCGACTTACCGGTTCCTGTTCCACCAACAAACAAAACTAAACCGCGCTTAGCCATAATGACGTCGGTAAGTGTAGAAGGTAGGCCCAAATCACTGACATCGGGGATCTGTGTCACAATTCGGCGAATAACCATACCTGCTCTATCGCGCTGCCAAAACGCAGAAATACGAAAACGCCCTTCGTCGGTTGCAATAGCAAAGTTACATTCTTTAGTAGCATGAAACTCCGCTTTTTGCTTTTCGCTCATCGCAGACTCAACCAACTGTAAAGACTCTTCGTCAGTGAGTTTGTCGTCGCCCAAAGGAATTAATTCACCGTTTATTTTTGCACTAACAGGTAAACGGCTAGATACAAATAAATCAGAGCCTTTTTTCTCAATCATAGTGATTAAGTAACGGTTTAAAGATAAAGTCATGATAATTCCTTAACCACCAAATTGTGTTTTGTCTTGCGCTTTAGCTTGCGCTGCGGTGTTGGTCACAATGCCTCGGTTAACTAAGTTTGTTAAACATTGATCCATTGTTTGCATACCAATTGATGCCCCCGTTTGAATAGACGAGTACATTTGTGCAATTTTGTCTTCACGAATTAAGTTACGTATGGCGGGTACACCAATCATAATTTCATGAGCAGCCACTCGCCCACCGCCAATTTTTTTAAGGAGTGTTTGTGAAATAACCGCACGCAATGACTCTGACAACATAGAGCGTACCATTGCTTTTTCCTCACCAGGGAATACATCAATAATACGGTCAATGGTTTTTGGCGCTGAGGTTGTATGCAACGTACCAAACACTAAATGACCGGTTTCAGCAGCGGTCATCGCTAGGCGAATAGTTTCTAAATCACGCAACTCACCCACTAATATTACATCGGGGTCTTCACGCAGCGCACTACGTAGTGCGTTTGAAAAACTGTGTGTATCACGATGAACTTCACGTTGGTTAACTAAGCTTAACTTGTTATCGTGAACAAATTCGATTGGATCTTCAATCGTTAAAATATGGTGGTGTTTATTTTGATTTATGTAGTCAACCATGGCCGCAAGTGTTGTTGATTTACCCGACCCTGTTGGCCCGGTAACAAGCACTAACCCACGCGGGTTGTCTGATATTGTTTTAAAAATATCTGGCGCGCCTAAATCATCAAGTGTTAATACTTCACTCGGTATTGTACGAAATACTGCCGCAGGACCGCGGTTTGAATTAAAGGCATTAACACGAAAGCGAGCAAGATTAGGAACCTCAAACGAAAAATCCACCTCAAGGTTTTGTTCGTAATCTTTGCGCTGAGTATCGTTCATAATATCGTAAACTAAACTGTTTACGTCTTTATCTGCAAGGGCTGGTATATTAATGCGGCGAACATCACCATCTACGCGTATCATAGGTGAAACACCCGACGATAAATGTAAATCGGATGCATTGTGTTGCACACTAAACGCTAATAATTCGGTAATATCCATTTATGACTCCACAACTGGCTGATAATTATATGGTTACAATAGCAGAACGACTCACTTGCGCCTACGCAAGAATTTCAAACGCGGCAAAAAACACGCACAGAAGCAAAGATGAAATAACCTTGCTGGCGGTGTCTAAAACCAAACCTAGCGACGATATCGTTGCTGCCTACAATTATGGCCAACGCCAGTTTGGTGAGTCTTATGTTCAAGAAGCTGTAGATAAAATAGCTCAACTGCACACATATAGCGATATCATTTGGCATTTCATTGGCCCTATCCAGTCAAATAAAAGTGCTTTAGTGGCAGAAAATTTTGATTGGGTACAAAGCGTTGATCGAATCAAAATAGCCAAGCGCGTCAACGCTCAGCGCCCAACTAGTAAACCACCAATCAATGTACTTATTCAGGTAAATATTAGCGCCGAGGAGGCAAAGTCGGGCTGTCATCCCGATGACATCGCAAATCTTGCTGAATTTATTAGCCAATGTGATCAGTTAAGATTACGTGGTTTGATGGCTATTCCTGCAAAAAGTGACGATCCAACGACACAAACTCAATATTTTGAGCAATTACAAACTTGCTTTGATAAACTAAAGGCCCAATATCCACAGTTAGACACTCTATCTATGGGTATGAGTAATGACGTTGAAGCCGCAATTAGTGCAGGCTCAACTATGGTGAGGATCGGAACAGACATTTTTGGAACACGAACTTAAAAGGTAAAAACAGATTTATGTCAGATAAAAAAATCGCATTTATAGGCACAGGTAACATGAGCTACGCTATTATTGGTGGCATGGTAAAAAACGGCTTTGACGCAAACAACATCATTGCGACTAACCGCAACCAAGAAAAGCTTGCAAAGGTAGCAGCCGATTTCAAGGTGCAAACCACCAGTGACAATAACGAAGCCCTACGCGATGCTGATGTAATTGTTTTGTCTGTAAAGCCACAAATGATGGGCGATTTATGTAAATCGTTTCAAGAGTCTGGCATCGATTTCAGTAATAAACTATTTATCTCAGTAGCTGCTGGTTTAACAGTAAGCCGCTTGCGCGAAATGTTAGGGCAAGATGTAAAAATTGTACGTTGCATGCCTAATACACCGTCTTTATTAGGGCGTGGCGTCTCTGGCTTATTTGGCGCTGGCGAAACGCAGCAAGAACATGAATTTGTTCAACAAGTATTTGAGTGCACAGGTATTGTGGTGTGGGTCGAACAAGAAGCGCAAATTAACGATATCATTGCAGTAACAGGTTCATCACCAGCTTACTTTTTCTTATTTATGGAAGCCATTGAAGAAAAAGCTAAAGCGCTTGGCTTTAATGATGAAGATGCTCGTCGTTTAGTACAACAAACAGCACTTGGCGCAGCAGAAATGGCATTAAGCCAACCAGAAATTAGCATTTCTCAGCTACGCGCAAACGTAACATCTAAAGGCGGTACTACACATGCCGCAGTTGAGCATTTAAAAGACGAAGGCTTAACTAAAACCGTTGGCGATGCGATGGATGCGTGTATTGCTCGCGCGATGCAAATGGAAAAAGAACTTTAAAACTACTTTATTATTAAAGGTTACACTATGAATGCCATGCAATTTTTGATCAGTACTCTGTTTGATTTGTTTTTAATGGTGGTACTACTGCGTTTTTGGCTACAGTGGGCAAAAGCCGATTTTTACAACCCAATGAGCCAATTTGTGGTTAAAGCAACGTCGTTTGCAGTCAACCCTTTACGTAAAATTATACCCGGGTTAGGTGGGCTTGATCTAGCCTCACTATTGCTGGCATTTATTGTAGCTATTGCCAAAATTAGTACCTTAATGTTAGTAATTTACGGCGCATGGGCTGCGCAACCCGTGTTTATTCAAGCTCTAATTACCGTAATAAAAGAAGGCTTAAACTTAGTATTTTGGGTATTAATTATCCGCGCAATTCTCAGCTGGGTAAGCCAAGGCTACAACCCTATTGAAGCGGTTTTCCACCAGCTTACTGAGCCAATGCTCAAGCCACTTCGTAAAATTATTCCACCAATGGGTGGGTTAGATTTATCAGTACTTGTATTAATTATTGGTATTCAGTTTTTGCAAATGCTGTTAATGGACTTTTTAGCTTAAGCTTTTGTTTTAAGTAAAAGAGGCCTTATGGCCTCTTTTTTATATTTTTGGAGTGAACAATGAATCGATTAATTAAATTTTGTTTTATTGCTTGTTTAACATTCGCATTTAACGCACACAGCGAACAAACATTGGGCGGGCAATATAAAGAACTTGGCGCGTGGCAAGTACATTACATTGCTTTTCCATCAACCTTTATTCAGCCACAAATTGCCAAGGCTTATGGGCTTGAGCGCAGTGGATATAAAGGGATTGTTAATATTTCTGTGTTAAAAAACAATACAGGCAATACAGCTCAAAAGGCCAAGTTATCTGGCACAGCCAGAAACCTACTTGGCAACAAACAAACGCTTAACTTTAAAGAAGTAATTGAAGGCGAGTCGATTTATTACCTTGCCCAAGTCGATTTTACAAACGAAGAAATACTGCGCTTTGAAATTGAAATACAGCAAAGTAATCAATTTCAAACACTGCAATTTCAGCAAAAATTTTACGTAGATAAATAATATTATGAACAAAACTTTAGTCCTTGCCACGGGTAACCCTGGCAAAGTAAGTGAGCTGGCCAACATGTTAAGCCCACTTAATATTAATGTAGTTCCACAAAGTGATTTTAACGTTAGTGAAGTAGCCGAAACCGGTACTACCTTTGTTGAAAATGCCATTATTAAAGCCCGCCATGCAGCTAAAATTACGGGTATGCCAGCCATAGCTGATGATTCCGGCTTAGAGGTTGATGGTTTAAATGGTGCACCGGGGGTTTACTCTGCTCGCTTTGCTGGTGAGAGCGCAAGCGATCAAGACAACATAGATAAACTACTTAATGATTTAGGTAATAACCCAAATCGTAAAGCGCGTTTTTGGTGTGTATTAGTATTAATGCGCCACGCCGATGACCCTACCCCGCTTATTTGCAGCGCAAGCTGGGAAGGCGAAATTACACAAACCCAACATGGCGAAGGCGGGTTTGGTTACGACCCGGTATTTTTTGTTGAAGAGCAAAACTGTACCAGCGCCGAGTTAACCAAAGAGCAAAAAAATGCTGTGAGCCATCGCGGTCAAGCACTACAGGCTTTGCTAAATAAGCTACAACTAAAAGGCGGCCTGTGACTCTTCCTTCTCTAAGTTTATATGTGCACGTACCTTGGTGCGTGCAAAAATGCCCTTATTGCGACTTTAATAGCCACGGGCAAAAAGGCGACATACCAGAAGCAGAATATGTTCAGCATTTAATAGACGATTTAAAAGCCGACTTACACTTAGTCCAAGGGCGAAAAATTCACAGTATATTTATTGGTGGCGGTACCCCAAGTTTATTGACCGGTGATGCTTATACACGCCTACTAAGCGAAGTAGATAGCCTTATAGGCCTTGCCGATAATTGTGAAATAACCCTCGAAGCAAACCCAGGCACAGTAGAAACGGGCCGATTTAAAGAGTATGTGAAAGCAGGTATAAACCGCATTTCAATTGGCATACAGAGCCTGCAAAGCGACAAGTTAAAAGCGCTTGGCCGCATTCATGGCGCTAACGAGGCAACCTATGCAGCAGAGCAAGCCAAAGAAGCTGGTTTAAATAGCTTTAATCTTGATTTAATGCACGGCTTACCAGGGCAAACCTTAGACGATGCATTAAGTGATTTAAAGCAAATTATTGCCCTCGATCCGCCACATATTTCGTGGTACCAACTTACCATAGAGCCTAATACTCAGTTTGCATCTAAACCCCCAACACTTCCTCAAGATGAAACTCTGTGGGATATTCAAGAACAAGGCCAAGCACTACTTGCAGAAGCAGGTTATATACAATACGAAATTTCAGGGTATGCAAAACCAGGCTATCAATGCCAACATAACTTAAATTATTGGCGGTTTGGCGATTATCTGGGGATTGGCTGTGGTGCTCATGGTAAGGTTACCAATGCAAAAACCGGCATAATTACCCGAACAGAAAAGGTCAAACATCCCCGTGGCTACATGGATATGGTAAAGCCTTATTTGTATAAAAGCTGGCACGTTGAGCAAGACGATTTGGCTTTCGAGTTTTTTATGAATCGCTTTCGCCTTGTCGAACCATGCCCAATTGAAGACTACAGTGCGCTGACTAATCAGCCATTGCAAAGCCAACAAGCAGCTTTAAATAAAGCCATAAAAACCGGTTTATTAATAGAAAAAGACGGTCACTGGCAAGTGAGCCTTAAAGGGCATCGCTTTTTAAATGACCTGCTAGAATTGTTCGTATAATGCATTGGGCGTTATACGTCATGTAAAGCGAATACATGAAAAATTAAAATACCCTAATGGGTTTCTAACAACAAAAGGGAAAACAATGCGTAAACTTACCTTTATTGCAGCAGCTGTGAGTGTTGCACTCCTTGCTGGTTGCCAACAAGCACCACAACAATCTGTAACCACTCCAATTGTACAAGCGCAACCTGTACAAAGCGAAATTGACAAAGCCAATGCGTTTTTTGAAGATACCTTTAACCGTGATGTGATGAGCAGCCCGGTTTACCAAACTTACATGGGTATTAAAAAAGATTACGATAAGTGGGATGACGGCAGCGAAGAGCAAAAACTCAAAGACCTCGCTGAAACTAAAGCCGACTTAGTTGCCCTAAACGCGATTAACCGCGACCTGCTAGACAATGCAACTAAAGTAAGCTACGACTTAAAAAAACAAGACTTAGAAAGCTCAATTGCTGACTTTAAATGGCGTTACCACAACTACCCGGTAAACCAAATGTTTGGTACACACTCTATGGTGCCTGCATTTTTAATAAACCAACATTCAATTAGTAATGTTAAAGAAGCAAAAGATTACATTTCGCGTTTAAATGGGGTGCCTACGGTATTTGACCAATTAGTAACTGACTTAGAAACACGAGCAAACAAAGGCATTATTGCACCTAAGTTTGTGTTTCCACATGTTATTGATTCAAGCAAAAACATTATTCAAGGTGCACCATTTGAAAAAGGTGACGATTCAACACTTTTAGCAGACTTTAAACGCAAAGTAACGGCACTTGAAATCAGCCAAGACGAAAAAGATGCACTTATCAGTGAGGCAACTGACGCGTTAAAATCAGCAGTTAAACCAGCTTACTCAAAGCTTATTAACTACCTAGCACAACTTGAAAAACGTGCTGACGACCGTGATGGTGCTTGGAAATTACCTGAAGGTAATACCTTTTACAATAATGCACTTAAACGCACAACCACCACTGATTTAACGGCAAAAGAAATTCATGCAATTGGCCTATCAGAAGTAAGCCGTATACATGACGAAATGCGTGAGATTAAAGATAAAGTAGGCTTTAAGGGCGATTTAAAAGCGTTTATGCAGTTTATGAAAACTGATAAGCAATTTTACTACCCAAATACAGCAGAGGGTAAACAACGCTACCTTGACGAAGCAACAGCTATGATCGACACAATGAAAGTGCGTCTTGATGAGCTATTTATTGTGAAGCCAAAAGCCGACCTTAAAGTAAAAGCAGTTGAAGCTTTCCGTGAAAAAGCGGCGGGTAAAGCATTTTACCAACAGCCTGCGCCAGATGGTTCACGCCCGGGTATTTACTACGCAAACCTTTATGACATGGAAGCGATGCCAACGTACCAAATGGAAGCACTGGCTTACCATGAAGGTATTCCGGGTCACCACATGCAAATAGCTATTTCGCAAGAACTAGAAGGTGTGCCTAAGTTCCGTAAGTTTGGCGGCTACACAGCCTACATTGAAGGTTGGGGTTTATACTCTGAGCTTGTACCTAAAGAAATGGGTATGTACTCAGACCCATACTCAGACTTTGGTCGTCTTTCTATGGAATTATGGCGCGCGTGCCGTTTAGTGGTTGATACTGGTATTCACGCAATGAAGTGGACTCGCCAAGAAGGGATTGATTACTACGTGAATAACACCCCTAATGCCACTTCTGACGGCGTTAAAATGGTTGAACGTCACATTGTAATGCCTTCGCAAGCAACGGCTTACAAAGTAGGTATGTTGAAAATTTTAGAACTACGTGAAGACGCTAAAAAGCAACTTGGCGACAAGTTTGATATTCGTCAGTTCCACGATGTAGTGCTAAAAAATGGCCCTGTGCCACTAAACGTACTAGAAAACTTTGTAAATGAATGGGTAGCAAGCAAAAAAGCTTAATCCCAATTTATAAAGCTAACTAAAAGGTCGCTTATGCGGCCTTTTTTGTATTTTGTACCAATTGGCAATAATAGGTTAAGCTAAACAAAAAGGTATTTAAGAGGCGCAAAAATTATGGAGTTATGCATACAGTTACTTAACGCACGTATTTCAAAGCATCAATTAAATGAACTTGATAATGACTTTAAGCAGTTAAGTCCAGACCAACAAACACAGCAGCTTAATCATCTATACGAAAGCGCTTTGCGTATGAGTATTAAGTACGATTTTATGCAAAATGTAGCAACACGTATTTTAACAAGCAATACCCCACCTGCACCTTTTATCAATCAGTTAACAACCACAGATGCCTTGACGTTTTTTACTCCGGCGCTTAGAGAAAATAAGGGCTTCTTGGCACAAGATACCCAAGGCAATAATGTGTTACACACTGTATTTAAACACGCTAATGCCCAAAAGCTGGCGTTTAATTATGTGCGCTCGTTAATGTTATTTGAGTCTAACGATGACTTAGTAAAAGCGCTTGCCCAACCCAATGCTCGTGGCCTAACACCTGTTGCTTGTTATATTGCGTATGCAAATAAACCAAGCACGCCGGTTAAGCATGAGTTTTCGGCACTGTTAGCCTTGATGGAAATAGAACAAAAACAGAACCCAACAGCTAAACAGCAGTTGGCAAATATATTAAAAGGAACAGATCTTAACGAAACCAGTATTTTACTTAGTGCTGCTTACCTGCAACGTTCAACCGCGCAAGTTGCACATTTAGTTAAAGCGGTTTAGGTCGTGAAAACCTTGATAGATTAAGGGTTGGCCAATCGAGTAACTATTTTACCAAGGTACGAGATTTGTAACCTAATGAGTTACATAAATACTAAACACACCGCTATAAATTTAACCAAGAATAATAGATAGATCCTAGTCGTTTAAGTAGTATTCAACAGTGGTTACTACTCTTACGTTTTTTATTTGTGGTGTATTTGAATCGCGATTAGTAATACTAAACTGCCCTTGGCGAGCTGTTTTTATTTTTCCTAGTTTTGAATTGGAATCCCTAGCAAACTTGTTAGCTACTTCGCGGGCTTTTTCAGTTGCTTGTTGAACCATGGCCGGTTTCACATCGTTTAGCCCTGTAAAAATATACTCAACACGTGTTTCGTAACTATCTTGTACTATGGCAATATTTTGTTTAGCTAATTGGCTTACTTTGCTCAGCGCATTTTGCACCTTGTCTACAGCGCTAGAATAAACGGTCATATTTGAACGAACAATGTACCTAAATTGCTGGTTTTCATTGCCGTACTCGCGCGCCTGCTTATCAACAATAGATTGGCTACCAAGTGATATTTCAGTGTCATCAAAACCATGCAGTTTTAAAAATGCGATCACGGCAGCGTTTTTTTTCTCAACCCTATTCACCAACTTTTCAAGGTCGTTATCTGCATCGCTAAATTGCAAAGGCCATATAACAGTATCGGCAATCACCTCTTGCTCTGCTAATCCTTTAACTTGTACTGTACGCTCCATTTCTTTTACATTTAGTGCTGCACTTTTTAAAATAAACCCTAAGCTAATTAAGCCTAGGCTTAAAAAAATAGCCGCCAGCACAGTGTGAAAACCAGGTGTTTTGATCACAGTACACTCCTTGATTGATATCTATAATACGTATCTATAAACTCGAAATAACCTGTTAAACAGGGTACATTGAGACAATGTATAACGCAAAATTTAAAACTAAGGAAACGCAATGAGCCTAAAGCGAATTAGTCAGTTTTTTAATCCAAGCTCAGTGGCAGTGATAGGCGCGTCAAATAATGCCTCTCGTGCCGGTTTTGTCGTTATGCGTAATTTATTACAAGGCGGTTTTAAAGGACCAATCATGCCTGTAACGCCAAGCTATAGCGCTGTTCATGGCGTACTTGCATACCCGTGTATTAATGATCTACCTAAAGTGCCTGACCTTGCCGTTATTTGTACCAATAAAAATACCCTGTTCGACATTATTAGCCAACTAGGCGAGCTGGGCTGTAAAAGCGCTATTATTATTGCCGATGGCTTAACGAACGATCAAAAAAGTGCGCTAAAAGCATGCGCCCATAAACACCACGTTACTTTATTAGGCCCTAATAGCTTAGGGCTATTAATTCCCCATATTGGCTTAAATGCCAGCTTTTCTCATACAGTGGCAAGCCCAGGTAAAATTGCCTTTGTATCTCAATCTGCAGCGGTATGTTCAACCATATTAGATTGGGCTAAAAATAAAGATATTGGCTTTTCGTACTTTGTTTCTGTGGGAGGGTGTTTAGATATTGATTTTGATGAGCTGCTCGACTTTTTAGGGCGTGATTCAAAAACTAAAGCTATTTTACTTTATATTGATAATATTGAAGACATCCGTGGCTTTATTTCGGCCGCAAGAGCGGCTGCATTTAGTAAACCTGTTATTGCCATAAAAACTGGAAAGACAAATGCTGGCGCTCTTGCTGCAGAGATCCATTCCGGTGGAAAACAAAGCTCTGATGCCGTATACGATGCGTTATTTCAACGTGCGGGTATGCTGCGCGTTAACGACCTACGAGAGCTATTTGCTGCAACACAAACGCTCGCCATGCACCCAAAATTATTACAAGTTGAACAGCTCACTATTTTAACAAATGGTGGAGGTCCGGGTGTTATGGCGGTCGATGAGCTAATTCAACGTTCTGGGAAATTAGCAGTTCTTAGTAGTGAAACACGCAGTGCGCTTAATCATGTTATTCCCCGCTCAGAAGCAACCTCCAACCCGATTGATATTTTTGGTGACTCGGCACCAGCGCGTTACAAACAAGCATTAGAAATATTATTGCATGCAAAAGAAGTAAAAAACTTATTGATAATACACACCCCATCGGCACTGGCTCCAAGTGAAGACTATGCCAATGTAATTGTTCAAGCGCTACAAACGTTGCCCAAAATGGCTCGCCCTTATGTGTTTACCAACTTTATGGGTGAAGATGCTTCATTCGCAGCCAGAAAAATATGCGCTAATAATGCAATTCCTACTTATCGAACACCTGAAGGCGCTGTCGGTGCGTTTATGCACTTGGTATCGTATCGTCGAAACCAAAAACATTTAACGCAAACGCCAGAGTCTAACACTGACGATGCAAAAATAAACAAAGCTGCTGCCACAAGGTTAATAACTGAATATTTAGATGAAGAACAAACCTATCTACCCACTCACAATGCAAGCCAAGTACTAAGCCACTATGGTGTTGAATGTATTGAAACTAAAGTGGCGTACACACCTACTGAAGCAAAAGAACAAGCAATAGAGCTTGGCTTTCCCGTTGCGCTTAAGCTTATAAGCCCAAGTATTGCTTCTAAGTCTGAAGTCGGCGGCGTGGTTTTAAATCTAAACGATGCCAATGAAGTTGAGCAAACCGCATTTGCGATGCTTATTCGAATTAAAAACACTTATCCAGATGCCACTATTGATGGGTTTTCACTCCAAAAAATGGCACCGCGTGCAGGTGCAAACGAGCTGCGGATTGCAATTAAAACAGAGCCTAATTTTGGCCCCGTTATTTTACTTGGTGAGGCAGGTACAGGACTTGAGTACGCTCAAGCGGCAGTAGCTCTCCCTCCCCTTAATATGAACTTGGCTAAATACTTAATTGCTGCCGCACATGATAAAGGCGTATTAAAAGATCGCATTTTACCTGAAAAGGTCGACAAATATCGTTTATGTGCGTTGCTCACGCGTATTTCACAGCTCGTTGTGGATCAACCCGATATTAGCGCAATGGAACTTAACCCAATACTTGCAAGTAACGGGCAATTTTTAGTACTTGATGCCACCATAACGCTAAATCGATACCAGTCAAAAAGTAACCGTAAACGGTTATGTATTCGCCCCTACCCTATAGATCTTGTAGAAATAGTAACGCTAAAAAATAATACTCAAGCAACGCTTAGGCCAATAAAACCTGAAGATGAACAAGCCCATAAGGCATTTGATCAATCACTCAATAAAAAAGATCGTTACAAACGCTTTTTTGGCGAGTTACCTCAATTTAACCACGATCAACTTGCTAAAATGACTCAAATTGATTACGACCGAGAAATGGCGTTTATTGTTTGCCAACGCTTAGAGGGAAAAACACGTACCTTAGGGGTGTCGCGTGTGATTATGGATCCCGACAACGTGCATGCCGAGTTTGCTATTGTGGTTCGTTCTGACTGCCAGGGCTTAGGGCTAGGTCGAATTTTAATGAATGCTGCAATTAACCATTGTAAACGCCAAGGCGTTGAATGGATTGAAGGTATAACACTACCAGAAAACACAGGTATGATTGAACTTGCCCGCAAGTTGGGCTTTAAAGTAAGCCGCGATTTTGAAGAAGGCAGCATTAACATGGTGCTCAACACAAAATAAACTCAGCCCAATAACTTAAGTTATGTTCAGAGCGCCTAAAACCAATAAGGCGCTATAATATTGCAACTTAACGTGCACTGTGCTTAAAAGGAATAATAACACTATTTTTGATATTTATGACCGCTTATCTATGATCTGCGTGTAGGTTACTACTAAAAATATCTTGCCAGTCACGTACTATGAGCGCTGGTACATCTTCACTTGGAACAGGCTTACTAAATAAATAGCCCTGAAAATGCTTGCACCCTAACGCGGTTAAAAACAGAAGCTGCTGCAGGCTTTCAACGCCCTCAGCCACACACTCTTTGCCTAAACTGTGTGCCAATGTGAGTGTTGATTCAATAATTGCCTCATCATCAGAATCAATGCCGATGTCTTGGACAAAACTTCGATCAATCTTAAGCACATCTATAGGAAAACGCTTTAAGTAAGTCAGCGATGCATAGCCGGTACCAAAGTCGTCCATATAGAGTTTACAGCCTAACTCTTTTAGCTTTTTCATACTTTGCAGTGCAAGGTTTGAGTCACGCATTAAAATAGATTCTGTTATTTCAAATACAATAGCCTCTGATGGCACGTTAGCATTGATAAGCGCTTTTTTAATCTCTGGCACAAGTTCTATAAATTCAAAATCTAATGCCGATAAGTTAATCGATAAATACAAATCAGGAGATGCTTTTCGCCATTCGTTAAGCTCATTTAATGCTCTGCCAAAGGTTTGTAGCATTATTTTAGTTATTAAACCAACACCTTCAGCCGCCAACGAAAACTCCTGTGTTTGGATTCGCTTATTTTCAGGCCAGCGAAGTAATACTTCAAAGCCTTCAGTTTGATGTGTGTGAGCATTTATAATAGGTTGGTAGTAATTACAAAACTCATGCTCTTGATAAGCTTTTGTTAACTGTGATTCTAAATGAAGGGCTTTTTGAACATGCTGATTCATTTCTTGTTTGTAAAATTGATAATTACTTTCAAGCGCACCTTTGGCATGATAGAGCGCAATGTTTGCCGCCTTCACTAAGGCACCACTTTGTGTTGCATCATCAGGAGAAATAGCAACACCAATGCTTAAATTAATATTCACTACTTGGTCGTTAATACTTATATTTTGATTCACGCAATCCATAAGTTTGGTACAAATAAGTAATACTTCTTCTATTTGGTGAATATCTTCAACCAGGACCACGAATTCATCACCACCAAATCGTGCAATACTGTCTGATGAACGTAGTGAGCATTTTAATCGCTCTGCAACTTTTTTAATAAGTTCATCGGCGACTTCGTGGCCTAATGAATCATTAAAATATTTAAAGCGCTTAATATTAATATGTAAAAGCGCAGCTTTGCATAAGTGCTTTTGGGCTTGCTCAAGGGCATGCTCAACTCTATCATTAAACAACGTACGATTTGGTAAGCCGGTTAACACATCAAAGTTAGCGAGTTGGTGCAGTTCACTCTCTGCCAGTTTTTGTGCATGTATATCCGTTAAAATAATCACGTAGCTGCTTAAGCGTTGTTCTGTATCAGCAACCGCACTTATTTTAACTAGCACATGGCGCGACTCTCCATTGTGAAGGCGTACCATATCTTCACAAGAAAAATGCTCCCCTTCTGAGAGCTTTTTCATAATACGTAAGTAATCAACACGGCTTTTAGGCGACATACCTAAGTTTAACGCCCTGCTTGAAATGGGCTCTGCAGCAAAGTTAAAAGCGGTTTGAAGTGATTTATTAGATGCACGAACATTAAAGTTTTTATCGAGAATAAAAACCCAATCACGAGTTTGTTCAAATGCAGCAGTAAATAAGCGTGCGTGCTCTTCAAATACCATTTCACGGGTCATGTTAGTGTATGTACCCGCTACTTTTTGAGGCGTTTTTTCATCCCACTCAACCACTTTGCCAAAGTCTTTATACCAACGCCAATAGCCTTTGGCATGGCGAACACGGTATGTGCAGTTAAAGTAGCCTTTATCGGTCGACAAAAACTCTAACCACTCTAAACGAAATAGTTGTTTCTCTTGCGGATGTATTTTAGCCAAGTATTCATCAAGGCTTACAGTATCGTGTTTATAACCCAGCTCATTACTTAAACGAGGCTGGTAAATACTTGGATTACTTGACTGCCAATCCCATACGCCAGACTCACTGCCTTCAAGGGCAAGCTTTAAACGGGACTCACTGTCTTTACTTTCTTTATGCGCAGCCAATAAGATACGTTGAATTTTATTACGTCGCTTAACCCACATGGCAATAAAAAATAAAAATAAAGCGCCGTATAACACCATAAAATAAGGCGCACGCCAAAGTGGGTATTTAACCTTTATTTTTAATGTAGCTGGCTTGGTAAAAATTCCCGTTAAGGGGTCTTTAGCCCACACTTTTAATGTATAACTACCTGGGTTTAACTTAGGAAATAGTACTCGGTTATTATTTCTTGCGTAGGTTTTTTGCCCGTTATCAAGCTGGTACTCATAAATAATACGTTCTTGATTACTAAAAGCCATTGCAGAAAAAGCCACTTCAAGACCAATATCATCGTGGTTTAAAACGACTTCATTCAGAGGTTGCCTTAAATCGCGAGATAACTCTCGGGACATTAAATTTACCCGCGTTATATTTACATGCTCTATAAGCGGCTTATAACTTTGGTTTTCCATTGGATGAAAATACGTTATTCCTTTTAACCCCCCATATACAATGCGGCCATCGTTAAGCTGCGCCATTGCTGAGCTATTAAATTCAGCCGATAAAAGCCCCTCGGCTGTACTAAACTGCTGAAAGTGGAGCGTTTCTGGATTTAAACGCCATATTCCTTTATGGCTACTCATCCAAATCATACCGTCGTCGTCAAGCACCATACTGTAAAGTAATGTACCTAGTTTATTCTTATCAAGATCAATAGTATGAAGGTGTTCATACGTTGATGAATCAATACCAATTAAGCCAAAGTTAGAAAGAGAGATCCATAACACGTTGTTATTATCAATTACGTATGAAAGCACACTAATTGCAACGTTTTCATGTTGTTTGGGTACTTTATAAATCATTTCTAACGCTAGGTTGTTAGGGTTTAATTGATATAAAATACCGGCATTAAAAAAGAGTGGCCAATCAGGCTTATTTGGTAAAGCGGGTAAAAAACCATGCGCTAAAAAAGGGTTAAATTGTGCCAATTCACCGCCCAATCGTGTCACAATTTTAGTGTCTATGTTATAAACAAACGCGCCATGGTCACGATGCATAAAATATAAATCGCCATTTGGCATTAAAGCAACACCGTGTACCCACCCTGCGATATGATCTTGGTTTGCCGCATTTTTTGTTTTAGGCTCAGTGACTTGGTACGTATTTGGATCAAAAATATACAAGCCTCGATTTGTATTAAGCCAAAGCATATTTTTATAGGGCATAATTTGCCAAACACTAAACTCGCGTGTGTAAGCGTCAGCTTTATAATCTTTTAAATATACTTTGCTGGTATTGGTTTTTAAATCAACCTCAGTTAAGCCATTATTGGTTGCAAGCCAGAGCTTTTCGTTAAATTCGGTTATTCCCCATATTGAATGGTGAGATAAACCTGCGCCACCCAGCACACTGCCATCAACATTGTTAAAATGATACGTATCTTTTGATAGATAAAAGGCACCATCACTTTTTGTGGCCACCCATACACCACCAGACTTATCTTTGGCCATATCAATAATGCTGGTGTCGGCTAAGGTATATTTACTTTGAGTGATTCGTGTATTTTTTATTAACTCACCACTGTTTAAATCAAACTTGAATAACCCTTTGTCTGTCGCAAGATCGATTTCACCTTGGTTGTACTCTATTTTCCACACATTTAGGTCGGCAAGTAATACTTTATTTTTGAATGCAATGTCGGGACGTTCAAACATGCTTGGTAAATCACTAATATCAACCTGATACATACCTTTAACCGCACCGACTAATAACTGGTTATTTTCACCCAGCTCAAACGACTTAACATTATTTTGGTAAACATGCGCCGCCTCACCTTTTAAATGCTGTAATGGACGAGTTAGATCATTAGCAATATCATGAACGTAAGCACCGTGAGAGGTCGCTATAAAAATGTAACCGTTATAATGAAACAAGCTTCTTACTAATGTATTTTTGTATTCTTTAGGCAGCTCAAAAACAGATTCAATCACACCGCTTTGAATATCGAGCTTCGCAAAATCTCGACCTCGTCCAATCCATAGTGTTTTTGAATCAGCCGCTAGCATGGTAAATACTGATTGATTAAAAATTTGCTCTTCGTTGCTTGGAGGACTTAAAAATTGCTTGTAAGTATCTGTGGCTGGATCATATCTAAAAAGACCCTCGAGTAATGAGGCAATCCAAATATAACCGTCTACGTCTTGGTATATTCTGTCAATAATTGCTTCTTCTAGCTCTCCATTTGGGCCATTAATCGGGGTTACTTGATACCCATCGTAACGGTTTAACCCCCCTTCGGTAGAAAGCCACAAATACCCGTTGTTATCAATGAGTATGGTATTAACGTAACTTTGTGATAGGCCTTCACTGGGTGATAAACGCTTAACTTGTGCACCAGCCTGGCAACTCACTATAGTTATTAAAACTAAGCAGCAACTTAAAATCCAATTAACGCCCTTACTCATGGTCATTCCATATGGTTTTTTATTTTTATGGGTACTCTAGTGCGACAATATTGCGGTGCTTATACATATCAAAAAGTACGTGTAGATCAGCAGTATATGTTAACACTTGGTTAAAACCAATACTGAGGTATAAATCGACTATGTTTTTAAATGCAAAGGTATAAACATGCATGTGTTGATGCTTCAAAAGATCAGTTATTAATTGCTTTGCTAGCCCTTTTGAGCGATGTTCTTTAGCAACATAAACCGTGGATAAAAACAAAAAATTGGATTTATGTTGCACCCTACATGCAGCCACTATTTGCTCATCTAAGTATATAACCCATACTTGATCTTGCTTATTAGCGCGCCCGCTAGCCCCATGTAGTTTGTAAAATTTATTTACTAAGGGTGTTTTTACTTTATCTAATAATTGGGTGGTATACATTTTAACTAAGCATTAGTGCCAAATATTGCTCAAATTTTTGTTTTAATACCGTTTGCTCTGCTACTGGACGGCTATGGATTGTATTATAAACTTGCTCGCGTGTTTTTTTATTACGCTTAATTTGGTATGCCCAAAATGAGGCTTCATAGTCGAGCTGGATTTGGTACTTATCTTCACGTGGTAATAAACATAGGTTAAAACTCACAGGATTTCCTCATTCTTTATATGGCTTAGGGTGTAATACATAGCTTGCAGTGCTGGGCAAAAAGCAAGCACCTTGCTATTATACGCCTCTTATTAATTTATCTCAGCAGTAATTGGAAATGATAATGCAAAGCCGCTTTAGTGTATTGTTTCTATTAACGTGTTTTATGTTGAGCACGGCATGTTTTAGCAATCAAAACACGCTCACATTTAACCGCCCTGATAACGTACCGCAAGCAAATTATGTTCTTGAGCTTCTTACACTCGCCTACAAGGACATAGGCTACGAAATACACCTTATCGATTTTAATCCCCAAAATGCTCTTCGCGCTGCTAATAATGGCACACTAGACGGACAGTTGGGTAGAGACAACAGTATAGAGGTAGATTTTCCTAATTTGCTGCCTGTTAACTACCCATTGTTCAAGTTTAAATTAATACTGTATAAAAACTGCCAGCAAAGCATATTAAACCGGCTCGATAACGTCGCTATTTTAGCTGATTGCCCCATACAAGCACAGTACATAAAAAATACGCAATTTGATGGTAATGTAATTGAAGTAAAAAATATAAGTACGCAACTAAACCTGCTTACTCAAGAAAAAGTAAAAGGTATATTGCTACTCGATTTTGCATCTGACAGTCTACCAATCCAGCATCCTGATGTTTGCTACCAAAAAGAGACACTACGTGTAACACCTGTTTATCATTACTTAAACAAACAAAATGCGCATCTAATTGAAGGCTTAGAAGTGGCACTTAATAAACTTCATAACAATGGCACGGCTTATGCGCTTAAAGCTAAATACAATATGTATGATTAAAAATCGAATCCGTGCTGCTTTGTCGTGTTAGTTGCACTTTCAGCTTGCTGTTTTTTAAGTAGATATCGCTTGTAGCGTTGCTGGCATAGGCTCAAAACTTTTTTCTTTTGTGCATTGGTTAAAGAGTTCCATAAAAATCGCTCGTCACGACTACGGTAACACCCTTTGCAATACCCTCTATTGTTAACTAAGCAAATACTTTTACAAGGACTTGGAATATCAAATATTTCAATTTGTTGCATAGCATACACCGCTTAGTTAAGGTCATACTTGCAGTATAGCGTTATTTTTAAACAAAAAAAAAGTAGCAATACTATTGCTACTTTTTACTTTATTTACTTAATGCTAAAGCGATTCAGGGCTTTTAACATTTATTTGTGCTTTACGATGAAATGGTTTTGCATACATAGCCAATACAAGTGGCTTAAGCTCTTCAGGTACCTGCGCAATACGTTGTTCAAATGTTGCCGTATCTGGAGAGTTAATTACCGACTCTTTACAACCACCAGCAATATAATTGCCTGGATGTAAGTAAAATGAATCTATTATTTGCTGGTCAATAGTGTTAGCAAGTTCCTCAGCGCTATCGCATTGTGACTCAATAGGCTGCCCAAAAGCTAAATGAACATGGCCCTTTGCCGTACTAAAGCCCTCAACGATGCTTAAAATATCTTCACCCACCGACTTAACATATTCACCATGTTGTTGCTTATGATAAAGCTCTTTAGCTTTTGCTATAGCGCATGGCTCATATTGATAAGAAATAGACACAGGCACAACTTTTAACTCTTTAATGTATTCACCAAACTCTTTCTTTTGCTTACGGCCATTAAGTTGCAACATTTTTAGTAATGCAGGATCGGTTTGATCAAAGCCATCTTTAGCGCGCCCTTCTTTTTGTGCAATCCAAATGGAGTGCCCGCCCATTAATGAGTCATAAATATACGACGACAATTGCGTAAGGGCTTTTAGCATTTCTTTAGGGGCTTTAGCTGAGCGCTTAACAATAAAGCTTTTATTTAAACGCATCAGCTCTGTTATGTAGGGTATTTGCAGTAAATTATCGCCAATAGCTATTCGTACCGTTTTCATTTTATGTTGGTATAACCCCCAGTTAACAAGCGCAGGATCAAGCACTATATCGCGGTGGTTAGAAACAAATAAATAAGCTTGATTAGGATCTAATTTATCTAAACCTGAAAAGGTGACTTTAGACGTGGTGCGTTTTATAAGTTTATCTAAATACTTAGCAACTTCATTTTGAACATCTTCAACGCTCGTTACTTTTCCCCACTTTTTGCGTAGTTGGCTTCTTACCAATGGGCGGGCAATAAATGGCATTGCTGATAGAAAGCGCGGTAGGTTATACTTAGCAATGACATCTATAAATGCATCATCACTCATTAAACGCGCTAATGATGCGTTAACCTCATTGTCGTTGTAAGGTCTTATGTCTGCGTACTTGTCTTCTAATTCACTCATTACTGCATCTATAAAGTTAAAAAACGGCACGTAAAATACGTACCGTTTGTTTTATTGGTTTGAGTATAACTCAGGCAAACTGAAATGCGAACTAAGTCAGGCTATTGCATTTTTATAAAAACTAACAAGCACTCTAAAAAGTACATATATAACAAATAATTAAGTAATGCTCTTACCAGTTACCTTTCGCTTTGCTTGTAATGCTATGACAACTAAACGCAGAATAAGTGCGATTAAAATTACACCACAAATAAAGCTTAGCCAATATGGAAGCACCTGATGCTCTTCACCTAGTTGCGGGGAAACAACAAACCCAAACTCAGTTACTAAATAATCCGTTAAAAACCCAAAAATCAATGCAACCCCAATAACCCCTGTCAAATAAGCGAATACAGCACGCTTGCCAAGCTCATTAGCTACAACACCTAACGTAGCAATATTTGTTGCCGGCCCTGCGAGCATAAACACTAACACCGCTCCAGGCGATACTCCACTCAATAACAAGCCTGCAGCAATAGGCGTAGAAGCAGTGGCACAAATATACATGGGTATACTGATCAAAATCACCACGAGCATGGCAACAATGCCACTGCCCCACTGTGTTAAAAATGACTCTGGAACATAGGTCTGTACCAACGCGGCAAAGAATAAACCAATCATTAACCAGACCATGGTATCCGACAGAAGTTTATTGCAGCTAAAACTTATCGCTTGTTGTACTTTCTGCCATTGACTTTGTAATGCCTTGTTTGGTTTATCACAACAACTGGTTTGAACTTTGGGCTCCGCCGTTTTAGACGCACAACAACTGGTTTGAACTTCAGGCTCTGCCGTTTTAGACGCACAGCAACTGGTTTTTGTTTGAGCACCTGCCGCTGGCTTAGTCTGCAGCCTATCGGTATCTCGCCCAACTAACACACCTGCAACAATAGCACTGCAGATAGCAGCTATGGGACGAATAATAGACATAAACGGACCTAATAACACATACGATACTGAAACAGAATCAACCCCTGTTTCAGGCGTCGACACTAAAAACGCAGTCGTGGCACTTTTTGAAGCACCGGCGCGTCTCAATCCTATTGCAGCAGGAATAACACCACATGAACACAAAGGCATTGGCGCACCAATTAAAGCCGCTTTCACTGTGGTCAAAAAGCCTTCTTTACCTAAATGTTTATTTAAAAAATTTGCCGGTAAATATACATTTAATAACCCAGCAATCAGCAAACCAAGCATTAACCAAGGGGCAGATAATAAAAATAACTGCCAAAAATTATTAAGTAAGTCCATCGATGTCCTCCAAGGTTGTTAATATTGAACAGTTATAAGCGGGTTCTTGTCCACCACAGCACTTATCTGCCAGTATCGATAGCGATTGATGAAAACGTGTTAGCTCAGCAATACGCTCTGCAACTAGATCGCGTTTTTGTATCGTTAAATCTTTCACTTCATGGCACGAATGCTGGTGTTTTTTAAATTTAATTTGCAGTAACTCGCTGATCTCTAACAGGCTAAAACCAACATTTTTAGCACGCAAAATAAACTTCATTTGTTTGAGAGCTGCCTTATCATAATCGCGATAACCTGCCTCGGTTCGACTTGATGGCGTTAACAAATTGTGTTTTTCATAGTATCTTAGGGTATCTGTTGAGACACCTAACTGATTTGCAAACTCACCTATTTTCATTTGTTTCTCCAATGAGTATATTCTCAACTGATGCCAACTATAAACCTTAGAGCACACACCAAGGTCAAGTATTAAAATTTATTTTATTTAATTAGGACACATCATGAAAATTACTGTTCTCGATAACGCCACATTAGCAAATACATCACTTGCCTGTTTAGAGCAACTAGGGAGCCTTAAAACCTACGAACTTACTAGCCCTGAGCAAGTTGTTGAGCATAGCCAAGGGGCTGATATTTTAATTACCAATAAGGTCGTGTTAAACCGCGAAACAATTAGCCAACTAAAAAATCTAAAACTAATATGCGTGAGTGCTACGGGAACTAATAATGTTGATCTAGAGGCTGCAAAAGATCACGGCATTGCAGTTACAAACGTTGCAGGTTATTCAACACCTTCGGTTGTTCAACATACCTTCTCTTTAATCACAAACCTGCTAGGTAATACACACCGATATCAAGCTGATTGTCAGCAAGGTGCTTGGCAGAAAAGTGAAATGTTTTGCCGTCTTGACTACAGTTTTAATGATTTACAAGGCAAAACACTAACAATCATAGGCGGTGGTACACTAGGACACGCTGTTGCAAATGTAGCCGAGGCTTTTGGTGCAAATGTAGTTATGTCTGAGCGCAAAGGCGCACCATGTCGTGATGGCAGAACGCCTTTTGACGAAGCCATAAAAACCGCAGACATAATTAGTGTGCACTGTCCGTTAACAGAAGAAACGCGCAATCTAATTACCTTAAACGAATTTAAAGTAATGAAACCAAGCTGCATCATAATTAACACAGCACGAGGCGGTATTATTAATGAGGCGGATTTAACCAGTGCACTAGAGCAAAATATAATTGCTGGCGCAGGCGTTGATGTATTAACAAAAGAACCTGCTGAGCTTTCAAATCCGCTGGCAAATTATAAAGGGAATAACCTATTGCTAACGCCGCATATTGCGTGGGCAAGCACCGAATCAATTGTGCGATTAGTCAAAGAGGTAAGTTTAAATATTAAAGCGTTCAAGCAAGGGGAGTCTCGTAGCCGCTTAGTTTAATACTCGCATTAGCGAAGTAACCTGAGCTCTGAATAGTAAATACCTTAATCATTGCTTGGGTTAAATAAACCAAAAAGTGGCTGTTTTTACTAATTTTTTTATTTTTTAAAATTAACGAAATACCCCACACAACGTAAGTAATTGATTATAAATAAAATTTAAACTTGGCGTATACTTTGCGTTACTATCATTAATAATTAAGTAAAAATGATTAAGGTACATACAAAAATGAATAAATCTCTACTAGCAGCGGCACTTATTACTCCATTTTTAACGGGTTGTGTTATCGCCGTATCTGATGGTGAAGCAGAAACGCACTGGGCAGGTAATGACTCAACTAGCTGGCAAACTAAGCACAAAAATAATCGCGAAGCGATTTCTGAATTAAAAATGGATAGCAGCTACCAGTCGGTATTAACAACACTTAAAACCCCTAATTTTACCGAGTTACTAAAAAAAGGGGATGATCTGTATCAAGTTTTATTTTATGCAACTCATAGCATTCATTCTGATGGTAAAATGACTAAAGATGAGTGTACGCCACTTGTATTCAAAAACGATAAACTTGTCGGTATTGGTGACAGCGCATTAAATATGGTTAGCCACTAAAATACAAAAAGGCCAGTAACGTTACTGGCCTATTTTGTTAGTGAGCGACCACTCTATTACGGCCAGCCTCTTTTGCTTCATACAACCCTAAGTCAGCTTCTTCTAATAATGAATGCTCTGAGGTTGAGCGGCCATTTTCCATGGTTGCAACGCCAATACTGATAGTTATACATTGTGCATTTAACGATGTTTTGTGTTCTATATTTAATTTGTTTACAGCGCTTCTAAGCTTATTTGCAAACGCAATTGCTTCCTCTTTAGATACATCAGGTAAAATAGCCGCAAACTCTTCCCCACCGTAGCGGGCAATAAAGTCACTTCCACGTTTACATTGTGCCAATAAAGATTGTGCTACTTTTTTTAAACATTCATCACCGGCTCTGTGGCCATATGTGTCGTTGTATCGTTTAAAGTAATCTATATCCATTAGCAGTACAGATAGCACCGAGCCCCCTCGTTTACTTCTTCGCCACTCTCGAGACAAATTTTCATCAAGGTAGCGTCTGTTGGGTATTTCGGTTAATCCATCAATGGACGCTAACATTTCAAGTAAATCGTTTTTTTGTTTTATCAGTAATTGATTTCGTACTCGCACTCTAACAATAGAAGCGCTGAATGGCTTAGTAATATAGTCCATCGCGCCTAGCTCTAATCCTTTTGATTCATCAGCATGCTCTTGATTAGCAGAAATAAAAATAACTGGAATAGCCTGGGTAATAGGATTTTCTTTTAACTTAACAATAAGCTCAAAGCCGTTCATAACGGGCATTACAATATCAAGCAGAATCAAATCAAACTGTGTAGTTCTTACAAAAGCGAGTGCCTCTTCTGCACTTTTAGCTAAAAACACGTCATGCTCTTCACACAACGTTTTTTCAAGCACTAACCTGTTAAGTGGATCGTCGTCAACTACAAGCACTTTAGCTTTTTTTGACATCCACCGCCTCCAAACCTCTAATAAATACAATAACCTGCTTCAACTGCATAATAAGCTCTTTTATGATTTGATCTTCAGGGTCATTGGTTGCTTTAAGACTTTGTTCGCACTGAAGCGCACAAGACGATAACCGCTTAAAACCCAAGTTACCCGATACTCCTTTGATACTATGCACTAAACGTACCAATTCACCTTTAACAGTACATTCGTCAATTTGTTGTAATTGGGTCTCACATAGGCTAGAAAATTTATCAATCATAGTATTAAGTAACGCCTCATCAGCGCTAAATTGAGCTAAGGCAAATGCCCTATCAAAAAATACCGTTTTAGTGATCTGCATATCTGCAATAGCATCAAGTAGTACTTTTGCTACAACGGGCTTTGTTAAATGTTTATTCATACCGCATTTTAACGAACGCTCTATATCCGCAGGCTCACAATGCGCTGTCAATGCAAATATAGGCAATTGCTTATCGTCAAACTGTTGACGAATCAACGTAGTAGCTTGACAACCATCTATATGCGGCATTTGCACATCCATTAAAATCAGATCTGGTTTTAAAACTTGTAGCAGCTCCATACCATCAGATGCATTGGTTGAGGTTACAACATTTACATTAGCTTTTTCTAAAACACTACTTATAATTTCTAAGTTTAGTTTATTATCATCAATTGCCAAGATCAGTAAACCTGACACCTCTCTACTCGGTTGCTGTGCCTGTATATTAGCGTCACTTGCAATTTGCTTTAATGCAAAACCACTACTTAAATCAAATAATCGCTGCCCAAGTGCAGATGCTTTAACATGCTGCGCTAATAAGCCTTTACTCATAGATGAACTAAAGGTTAGCTGATGATTAACGATAATGACCGATACAGCGTGTGAAGTAAGCGAGTCATATATTGCTTTTACACTTAATAGCTCAGGTAAATCAGCTTCATCAACAATGAGCTGATTACATCCCGAAAGCTTGATTGGGTAATTCAATGCTTCATCTAAGTCAATACTGGTTAACTCTGAATAGGCTGCTACAGCGCGTTTTAAAGCTCGGCTTCGCTGGGATATAATAGCCAGAGCATCAACAGGCAACAGCTGATTTTTTGTATCGTCTACCTGTAAACTAATGCTGAAATAAAACTCACAACCAAGGCCTTTTTCACTGTTTACGGCTATCTCGCCGCCCATGAGCGATACAGCATGTTTTACAATAGCCAGCCCTAACCCTACACCTTGATGGGCGCGTGTTGATGATTCATCACCTTGTGTAAAGGCATCGAATAAACGTAATTGGTCAGCCTCATTAATCCCGCTGCCAGTATCTTTTACACTAAAACAGATCGCTTGCTCGGTACTATCTCCCTCAATTAGCTCCATTTTTAAGGTAATATTGCCATTGTGAGTAAACTTAACAGCATTAGTTAATAAATTACCCAACACCTGCTGTAGTCTTATGCTATCGCAAATCAAACTAGGTGCAATTAAAGGGTCAACATCAATAATAAATTCAACCCCTTTTTGCTCACACAAGGGCCCTGTTAAGCTATCGCAAATATCAACAAGTTCCACAACCGTAAATGGGGCTAGTTTTAACTCAGCCTGTGCGCTTTCTACTCTGGCAAAATCGAGCATGCGGTTGAGCATTAAGAGTAAACTTTGCGCAGCTTGCTTAGCTTGATCAGTTTGCTGAATTTGTCTTTGCGTAAGCCCTTGCTCTATAAGCATGTCAAGCAAACCTAACACCGCATTCAAAGGGGTACGTATTTCATGACTTAAGTTAGCAATGAAGCGACTTTTAGCAAGGGTTGCGCGCTCAGCATTGTGCTTAGCTTTAGTTAATGCACTCACATCTTGTAAGTGGATAACATAATACGAAGGATCTCGCTTTTCATCCCACACGAGCGATACACTGAGTTGAAGCCAGCTAGTCAAATTTCCTCGTGCTAATGTTAAATGATAAACCTCTTTCTTATCATCAAGCAGCTGAGCTAATCTTGTTTTAATTTCTTGCCACTGACTATCATCAAATAGTAGTTTAAGTTGCTCACCTACCAACACATCTTGCTCAGTAAATAGTTTTCTTGCTGCTTTGTTTACCTGCAATATAGTCTGATCAAGCGAAAGAAGCACAACACCGTTTGCAGCAAATTCAATAGCACTTCTAAATTTAGACTCAGACGCTTTTAGTGCATGTAAAGTTTGCTGCTGTTCTGTTATATCTCTACCGATCCCCATTGTGCCTAACAAGTGCTGCTGCTCATTGTAAAAAGGCGCAATCGTCAGTTGGTAAGACTTATCATCTGTATCAACGCGTTGCTGAACATTACTGCGATTTTGTAAAACCTGTTTTTCAAGAATACTTATTTGTTCGTATTCGTCCGTTATATCTTGTATACGCCTACCCACTAGCGCGCTTTGATCGCATCCAATGTAAGCTTCAAACGCCTTGTTACACCCTAAAAAAGACCCATCAATATTTTTAAAATATATAAAGTCAGGAACACTGTTTAACATTGTGTTTAGTAAAGCTAAATGTCGCTCTTTAGCTTGATAACTGCGTGTTAGTTTTTCTGATTGCAATTGAAGCTTTTCGTCAAGCTCTCGGTTTACATCTTGCAGCGAATCGACTAGTTGTCTGTTTTTAGCAAATACTAGTTTTATTTTAGTGAACCATGGCTGCCAATTAATAGGGATTTGATAATTAGACTCTTTTCTGTTGTCGCTATTGCTTTGCTCTAAGTAATGCATGAGATGTGTCATAGGTTTTAAAAATATGCGCTGACTTAACCAAAAGAACACACAAAACATTAAACTTAGAAACAGCGTTAAAAATGTAAACTCGAGTAAAATTTCATACCGAATAACATTTACAAAACCGGATTTAGACTCATAAAATGCAGCATGTATTGGGAGGTTGCTTTTTGGCTGCATAAAAAAGTTTGTGCCACTGGTTAACACCGTTAATTTTTGTTGTGATGCCGCCATTTCAGGCCAGTATTCTTTAAGTGTGATCCCCTCAGCTATTGCATTTTTTGTGCTTGCAACAACCTGATCAAACCGATTAACAAATATATATTCTCCCTGATTTGGCGTAACTTTTTTTAGCCAGGCAGAAATAACCTCCACATCGTAAATAACGATAATATAATCACGCGAGCCAAGTTCTCGCTGGCGTCCGATTGAGTAGTAAGCCTTCCCGTCTATATTTACAATCGGGCTTGAAGATAAAAGGCTGCCTGAAAAGTCTGGTTTAAATCGCCCTTCAAGAATCTCTGTTAGTAATAAACTCTTGCTCTTATTACGCCTCGCTACAAATGCAGCGCCATTTTCATCAACATACGCAACGGCGCTAAGCGACTGCATAAGTGCCAGAGTTGTATTAAACGAAGGACCTAATTTAACTAACTGTTGCCACTTTGAAAGTTCATTTGGTGAAAGATTAAAATCCCCTTTACCTACAATCTCGGTGCCTTGTTGAGTAAAATGGCGATAGTAATAACCTTCATACTGATTAATACCTTCAAATAAATTACGATTAGCAAGACTCAGTGCAGGCTGCTCGTATAAGTTAAGCATATTAGCCATTAAATCACTGATTGATTGCATGCCATGATTTATTTGGGCGGATATATTAAGAAAATCAGCGTCACGTTTTTCTACTGTGCGCTCAAGCTTGATATTGTAAAGATGTAAACACAGTAAAAAAGCAACGATTAAAGGCACCAACAGGGCAACAATTAAAGAGCGATAATAATGTTTGAGAGGTAAAAAATTCAACGTGCAGTCTGCCATTTGGCCCGAAAATCAATCATTAGACTATCGAGCCAAATAGTTAAGCGCAAGTTATAAATTCTCTTCTGCAAATGAAGCCAACCGACTCCTTACAACACCATTAAGATTTATAGTTGCACTACCTTCAAAGTTTTTAAAACGCTCCACTATGTAGGTTAAACCTGATGTAACTGGCGTTAAATAATTACTGTCTATTTGCGCTAAATTACCGGTGCAAATGAGCTTGGTGCCTTCTCCGCAACGAGTAATAATGGTTTTAAGTTGAGACGCTGTTAAATTTTGACTTTCATCTAAAATTACCACCGCATTTTGAATACTGCGCCCACGCATAAAATTAACCGACTTAAACTGTACATTGGCCTTTTCCATGATGTAATTTCGGCTCGATATTGGGTTCTCGTCACCTTTATGGAGTACTTCTAGCGTATCGGTAATAGCAGCGAGCCACGGCGCCATTTTTTCCTCTTCCGTACCGGGTAAAAAACCAATAGACTCTGCAATTTCAGGGGTATTTCGGGTCACAAGCACTTTATCGTAAATACCTTTTTCTATAACCAACTCAAGTGCACAGGCAAGCGCTAATAACGTTTTCCCACATCCAGCGGGACCCGTTAAAATCACCAACTCAATGCTAGTATCAAGTAATGCATCAAGCGCCATACCCTGATAAATATTTTTGGGCTTAACACCCCATGCATGATGATGCATTAGCCGCTCAACACTAATATCTTTTATAGTAATGTGCTTATCATCAAACGACTTTACCCTAGCTGCAAAGTGATTACTCTCGTCAAGTAAATACTCATTACAAAATACATCGGGTATTAAATTTTTAGGCACATGATGAAACGTATCTCGCCCGTGCTGCTCTGTATTGCATTGCCCTACATGTTCCCAAAAATCACCCTCTACTTTTTTATAACCGCTAGTGAGCAAATTAATATCATCAATAAGCTGATCTGTTCGGTAATCCTCTACATATTTAAGCCCTGCACCTTTAGCTTTTAAGCGCATGTTTATATCTTTGGTAACCAATATCACTTTTGAATCGCTATGCTGCTTTTGTAGATACACAGCACAGTTAATAATTCGATGGTCGTTTTCATTGCCTGGCAAACCCGAAATTGAGTCTGCGAATAAATGGTCGTTAACAATAATGAGCGTACCGGCAGAGCTCGACTTTGCTTTTTTATTACTGGGTAAGGCTACACCTTGTAGCATTTGTTCCGGGGTTGCGTTTTTGAGTACCTCATCTAAACCACGAATTGCAACGCGGGCATCGCGGCTTACATCGTGTTTTCTATCTTTAATATGATCAAGCTCTTCAAGTACGGTCATCGGAATAACCACGTTATGTTCTTGAAAAGACAAATAAGCGAGGGGCTCGTGGAGGAGTACGTTGGTGTCTAGCACATACATTTTACTTTCAAGGTTCGAAGCTTTTTCCATAGCACTTTCCTTACGTTTTATGATTTTTATGCTATACCAAAATAACTAAGTAAAACGGGCAAAAATCAAAACCTGCAATACTTAATTGCCAAGGCATATTGAAAGTTTAGTCTATTTGTCATAAAAGTCCGTTTTATTACAACCTGAATTTAGTTTTTATTTACCTTTTTAATGGGTTAAAAAATGGCGGTTTTATTCTTTATAATTAACACTTATAAAATTAATTAAAAGTGAGCTAAATAGCGCCTTGCAGTGGTGTTAGCTTACAGGTAACATAGCCGCCTTTTTCATCATAGACGAGACATACATGAATTTTTCCTTAGGTCAGCGTTGGATCAGTGATACAGAGTCAGATTTAGGATTAGGCACCGTTGTTGCCATTGAAGGCCGTCAGGTCAGCATATTATTTCCAGCCAGTGGTGAAAACCGTGTTTACTCTACAGCAGAAGCACCCGTTACCCGTGTGGCATTTAATCCAGGCGATGTGATCAAAAGCGTTGAAGAATGGGAATTAGAAGTCGAATCTATTGAAGTACAAGGCGAGTTACTTTGCTATGTAGGCACCCGTGTTGATAACGGCGAAGAAGCAAAGTTAAAAGAAACCTTTTTAGATCATTTTATAAAATTTAATAAGCCACAAGACCGTTTATTTGCCGGCCAAGTAGATCGTTTTGATCGTTACACGCTTCGTTACCAAACATGGCAACATAAATTTGAACGCGAGCAATCACCTATAAAAGGATTGATTGGCCAACGCGCTAACCTTATTCCGCATCAGCTTTACATTGCCCAAGAAGTGGGTAAACGTTTTGCACCACGCGTATTATTATCTGACGAAGTAGGCTTAGGTAAAACCATTGAAGCAGGCATGATACTGCATCAGCAAATTATTAGTGGTCGCGCCAGCCGTGTACTTATTGTTGTACCTGAAAACCTTCAGCACCAGTGGTTAGTCGAAATGCTACGCCGCTTTAACTTACGTTTTTCTATTTTTGATGAAGAGCGTTGCGACGAAGCCTTTGCCGACTCGCCAAATGTATTTGATACAGAGCAGCTAGTCCTTACTAGCCTTGAGTTTTTAACCAAGAAAAAGCGCTGGTTTGAACAAGCCACATTGGCTGATTGGGATCTATTAGTTGTTGATGAAGCGCACCACTTAAGCATTAATAACGGTAAACCAAGTACTGAATATCAACGCATGGCTGAGCTAAGCCAAGATATTCCGGGCCTTATTTTACTTACAGCAACGCCTGATCAACTAGGCCATAGCAGTCACTTTGCTCGCTTACAATTGCTCGACCCAGACCGTTTTTACGACTACGACGTATTCAAAGAAGAAGAAGCCAATTACAAAGATGTAGCGCAAGCGGCAAACCAGTTATTGCAAGAGCAAGCTCTTGACGACAATGCAAAAACAACGCTAATTGAGCTATTAAAAGAAACCGACATTACCGTCATTCTTGAAAAAGCGCAGCAAGGTGATTTACCAGCGCGCAAAGAAATACTTAACATGCTACTCGACAGACACGGTACAGGGCGTATATTGTTCAGAAATAGCCGCAGTGGCATTGATGGCTACCCAAGTCGTAAATTGCATGCCTATCCAATGGCATTACCAAAGCAATACAAAACGGCCATGTCGGTATTAGGTAACATGAGTGGAATTCAAAACGCTGAACTGAGCGCGCATCGTGCTCTTTTTCCTGAAAAAATATTCCAAGAGTTTGAAGGTGAAAGCGCAAGCTGGGGTGCCTTTGACCCTCGCGTAGATTGGTTAATCGAAACACTTAAAACGCTTAAACACGAAAAAGTACTCCTTATTTGTGCCAAGGCAGAAACGGCTATTAGCCTTGAACAAATACTGCGTGAACGTGAAGCGATTAAAGCCTCGGTTTTCCACGAAGGTATGTCGATTATAGAGCGTGACCGCGCGGCCGCCTTTTTTGCAGACGAATACGATAACGCACAAATATTATTGTGTTCAGAAATTGGCTCAGAAGGTCGTAACTTTCAGTTCTCACATCACCTAGTGTTATTTGATTTACCATTAAACCCCGATTTACTAGAACAACGAATTGGTCGATTAGACCGTATAGGGCAAACACAAGATGTAAACATTCACGTGCCATACTTTGAAAATACGGCGCAAGAAGTGTTACTGCGTTGGTACAACGAAGGCCTTGATGCGTTTGAAACCACGTCAACAACTGGTCAGCTATTGTATAAAGAATTTCGTGATGACTTACTCGAGTTTATTTCAGCCCATAACTGTGATGAAGACGAACTTGACCCACTCCTTGAGCAAGTAGCTCAGCAAAATACTGTGCTACGTAAAAAAATGGAAAGTGGACGAGATCGTTTATTAGAACTGCACTCATCGGGGCAAGGCGCCGCCGACTCATTAGTTGCTGATATTGAAAAGCTCGACAACCAGTTTGAGCTGCCCAGCTACATGATTAACGTGTTCGACACCTTTGGTGTAAGCCAAGAAGACAAAGGCGAAAATACAATTATATTAAAGCCTACAGAGCATATGTTAAGCGCATCATTTCCATCGCTTAAAGATGACGGCATGACAGTGACATTTGACCGTGATACTGCTCTTTCGCAAGAAGATGTACATTTTATCAGTTGGGATCATCCAATGGTGCAAGGCACGATGGATATGATTTGTGATGATGACTTTGGTAGCGCATCGGTTGCTTTACTCAAAAACAAAAAACTCCCTGCGGGCACCTTTTTTGTTGAGCTTATTTTTGTAGCCGAAGCAATGGCGCCTAAAGCATTACAAGTGGGTCGCTTTTTACCTCCAACGCCTATTCGTATATTGCTTGATAAAGCCAGTAATAACTTAGGCGAAAACGTCGCATTTGACGGGTTTAACCAACAGCTTTCAGCCGTTGGTCGTCAAACAGCAAGTAAACTTGCGGGTGCGCTACAAAGCGCAATTCACCCTATGATCACAACTGCAAAAGACATGGCACAAGAAAAGCTCGAGGTTATTCGAACACAGTCGCTAGCTAAAATGCAAACGTCTCTTAGCGAAGAACAAGAGCGATTAAGCGCGCTTAAGCAAATTAACCCTAATATTCGCCAAGAAGAAATTACTTTTTACGATAAGCAACGCACCGAGCTAACTGCACACATTGAAAAAGCGCAGTTACAACTAGATGCAATTCGCTTAATCGTGGTTTCTCACTAAGGTTTTGAGCTTTTAGTTGTTAGTAAAAATTGCAAACAACAGCAGCTAAGTAAAGCGTGGTATTTATACCGCGCTTTTTTATATTCAAAAAAGTATATAAATTAGAAGCCTTCGTACAGGCTATCAATGTTTTCCTTGAGCCTTTGCCCTTGCTACCCTAAAATAGCGTCCTTCAAAATCATTAAGGTCGGCCGTGTTAGTTAATTACAATCCCCCAATGAACCCGTATTTAACCATACTTTTTCAAGACGACGACTTGCTCATTGTTAATAAACCCAGCGAATTATTGACCGTGCCGGGTAAAGATCCTAAGCATGCCGACAGCTTAATTAACCGCGTTAATCGTGTATTTCCAACCGCAAGAATTGTTCATCGTCTTGATATGGCAACGTCTGGCATACTCTGCCTAGCTATTAATAAAGCTGCACACCGACATTTAAGTATGCAATTTCAAGAACGCGAAACCGCTAAGCGTTATATAGCTCGCGTTTTTGGTAAGCTTGAACAAAACAATGGCTCGGTTGATTTACCCCTTATTTGCGACTGGCCTAATCGCCCAAAGCAAATGGTAGATCATGAAAATGGCAAGCCATCACTCACTCATTTCAAAGTACTTGAACGAGAGGAAAACGCCACACGCGTAGAGCTCACTCCAATTACGGGGCGTTCACATCAATTGCGCGTACACATGCTAAGTCTTGGCCACCCCATTTTAGGTGACCGACTCTATGCTCATAAAGAGGCGCTTGCAGCCGCACCGCGTTTACAACTCCACGCACAAATGTTGCAACTAAAACACCCAGTAACCGAACAAGTAATGACCTTTGAAGCAGAACCCGAGTTTTAATGGACTCAATTACTTAGGAAAATTAAACTTTTAAACAAGCATGCCGATACCTAACTAATGACGATTGGTTGAGCGTGTTATGGTGTTTTTGCAATTATTTAAAAAGATTCTATGTTACATGGCATTTAGCTGTGTAGCCCTTTTAGCACTCTGCACAACGGCTGCAGAACATATTGCCCCGCCTTCTTTATCAAGTATTGAAAATAGCGATATTAAACGCCTTTTACCTACCGACGAAGTAAAAACAATGCTAGCAGGTGAAACTGAATTTTTAAGTTTACGTAGTGAATACATGAGCGCTGATTTTAGAGGGGTTGTATTACTTATTCCCGATTGGCAATCAGCCCCTACCAACAATGCTGGAATGAGTTACTTACGCAAAGAGCTTAACAATTTAGGCTACACCACCTATGCAATGACCACCCCTGATATTGATTGGCAAGCGAGTAAAATAGCTGAGCCAGCTACAGAAACAGCACCAAGTGCCGCCACTGAAACAGAGAGTCAAGCCAACAGTGAATCAGAGCAGCCTAATGCTTCAAGTAAAAATGAAGCGCCTCATCATGTGGGTGCCATTGAAGCCATCAGCGACGAAATACTCGATAACTACAAACTAAATTTACTTGCTCGCTACAAAGCGCTTTACCAAACCGCGATGCAAGAACCCACTAATATCGTTGTAATTGCGCAAGGCACCAGCGCAGGAGTTTTAACTGAGTACTATGCAGACTTTCCACAAGAGCGTATTGATGCGTTTATTAGTGTAAGTAGCTATCTGCCCAATGCACAGCGCAATAAAAGCTTAAGCCAAACAACGTCTCTTGTTACGCCTGCACTTTTAGATATTTATTACGCCAGCGACAACCGTGATATTTTAATTAACTTAAAAAATCGCCAGCGCTGGGTTAACCGAAACGCTAAGTTTGACTACCGCCAGCGCCAGTTATTTGGGCTTCGTGATCAACCTCAACAACATGCTCGGCTAACAAAAGAAATAGACGGCTTTTTACGCCGCCTTTTTTAAATACTCATAGGCTGCTTGAATGTCTTGGCTTTTTTTAACCGCCAATTCCATCATATGTTTTGGTAAACCTTGCGATACTAATTTATCAGGGTGATGTTGCGCCATTAACTTTCGGTACGCTACTTTTACTTCCCGCTCGGTTGCCCCATCGTTAAGTCCTAAAAGCCCAAGCGCTTGCGCACGATTCATATTATTGTTGGGGGGTACATGGTGCCCTGAGCCTTCTTTATAACTGCTACTTTGCCCTTGCTGCTGTTGGTAACGCTGTTGCTGTTTTCTAAAGTTAAATTCAGCTTGATAGCGTTTAAGTACAAACGCAAAATGAGTTTTAGAAATACCTAACTGCTTGCTTACTTCACTTAATAACTGCTTTTCTTGGTCAGCTAAAACGCCATCAGAAAACGCCATTTGAATTTGTATTTCTAAAAATAATTGCAGTAAGTCATGACGCTTAGCAAAGCGTTCTTTAAAATCATAGACGGTTTCTTTTAATGAAAAGTCGCTTTGTTTACCCGCTTGAAAAGCATGCTGTGCTTCACGGCGTTCTTCGCCTTTCAAACCCATTTCGTCCATAAATAAGCTAGCGGCTTTAATGTGTACCTCGCTTACTCGGCCATTAGACTTTGCAATATGCCCCATCACTGCAAAGCAGCTTGAAAAGAATAGCGCTTGGCGCTCGTGGACATCATCACCATTAAATAAACTTGAAAAACCACCCGCCTTATCAAAATTATTTTTTAAGCTTTTATCAAATAAATGACCAAGGTATAACCCTAAAATAGCACCAAAAATTTTGCCAAACATAAAACCAAAACAAAATCCGAGTATTTTTCCCCACATGTAAACGACTACTCCTATTAATTATGTGTCGGCTTAAGCCAAGCGCTCATTTAATGCCGTTAAACGCGCTGGTGTGCCTATGTCATCCCAATTACCAATATAAAGCTCGGTAGACACTAAATGCTTACTTAGTTTTTCTCGCAATAACGGCCCAAGCGGACGAATGCCCGGCTCTAAACCATTAAAAAAGTCAGCCTGATAACGACTAATACCCGAAAACGTATATTTTTGACTATCTGGCGATAAATGGCTCAATGTAAAATCCCCATCAAGATTATGTGGGGGATTTTCAATAAGCACCAAATGTGCCTCACCTGGTTGTAAATGTAATTGCATAAGCGAGCTTACATCGTAATCGGTAAATACATCGCCATTTATCACAATAAACGACTCTCCCAATAAAGGAAGTGCCTGAATAATACCACCCGCGGTTTCAAGGCCGCCTTCAACTTCTTGGCTATAAACAATATTTACACCAAATTGACTGCCATCTTTAAAGTACGCTTTAATTTTATCACCCTGCCATGCAAGGTTTATCACTATGTCGGTAATGCCAGCGGCCTTCAAGTTATTAACATGGTGCTCTATGAGTGGTTTATTTTGCACTTTAAGCATAGGTTTAGGCATAGCTTGAGTGAGCGGCATCATGCGCTGCCCACGCCCTGCGGCTAAAATCATGGCTTTCATAAATTTACCTGCTCTAATCTTTTAGTCACTTTTGGTACTATCGTATTTTTAACCCAGTCACTGAGTGCATTGAGTTCAGGATAGCGTTCAGCAACATCTACAATATATTCAAGGGTAGGTAAAATATTAGCTAAATAACCTGTCTTACCGTCACGCAAATACAGGCGACAGAATATACCGGCGGCTTTTAAATGACGCTGTAAACCGGTTAAGTCAAACCAAACTTTAAATTCTTCAAACGAAGTATTACTGACTAAGCCTTCGCGTTTAAACTCGTTATATCCAAATGCTAATAGCTGAGCGAGTTCATTATTAGGGAGCTTAAAATAGCAATCGCGTAACAACGAAACTAAATCGTAACAAAGTGGCCCGCGTACGGTGTCTTGGTAATCAATTATTGCCCACTGAGAATCGCTGTGCATAATATTACGGCTGTGGAAGTCGCGATGAACTGTTACCGTGGGTTGTTCAAGCATGGTTTGAGTGAGTAGATCACAGCTCGACTCCCACATTTTAAGTTGGTTTGTATCAACGCTTTCAGCAATAAAATCTTTTACCAACCATTGGCTAAATATCGATAATTCAAGCGCTATAAAGTCTTTACCATAGGCCTGCATATCTGAAGCCTCAGGCGTTTTTGCCCACTTGGCTGATAAACTTATTAACTGTGTGTAGTAGTCGGTTCTATTTGCATCATTAAGCATGTCAGCTAAGTGTGTGCTGCCTAAATCAGTTAAAATAAAAAAGCCTTGTTGTTCATCACTTTTAATAATATGCGGTAACAAAAAACCCTGGTCAGTAAAAACTTGATTCAAAGATAAGTACGGTGCGTTATTGACCTTTTGTGGATCGGAGTCCATTACAATAAAGTGCTGATTGTTAATTGTTAAGCGAAAATACCGCCTAAAACTGGCATCTCCGGTTATCGCCTCAAGTGTATCTGGCTGTTTGCCAAAGTGGGTCGTTATGAAGTGTTGTAAATTATCAAAGCGTGTCATTTTATAAGATATCTATTTTTAACTAAGTTAATTAGGTCAATTACTGTATTTGCCATTATTTTCCTTTATTATGTGTAAATTATATTTATACACACAGTATTAGGGTCAATAAATGAGCAAAACCTGGGGCATTTTGATGCTAAGCGTAGTTAGCGCACCATCGCTTGCCGAAACTGAACTGACACACAAACTTTGTGGCACTTCAATGCAAACCAGAGCTTGGCAACCGCTACCTGGCGTAAAACTCGGTAATGTTGACATTAAAGCTGATGATGTAGAACTCCTTGGTACTCAAAGCGCCGAATTTACCGGCAATGTTGATATTAACACCGTTAATATGAGTTTGTCCGCACAAACTGCATTGATAGACAAGCAACGTGGTTTACTTAATGCCACAGGTCCTATTGTATATCGCGATGCTGTTAGTAACGTAAATAGCTCAGGGTTAAATGCCGATTTAAATAATTCAGAAATTAGCCTGTTAGGTGCTGATTACAAGCTAACAGAACAACAAGGTAAAGGCGGTGCTGAAAAGCTCACTATAAATGATTCTGGCTTAGTACTGATGAATGCAAGCTTTACTGCTTGTCCGGGTGAAACCCCAGCTTGGGAAATTGAAGCCGACGAGATTAATTTATCTCGCGAAGAAGGTTGGGGTGAAACTCACAACGCCATACTTCGAATTTTAAATACCCCTGTTTTGTATTTACCTTATTTTACTTTTCCATTAGACGAGCGCCGTAAATCGGGATTACTCACGCCTAGTATCTCAAGCTCAGACAAGTATGGCTTAGAAACCATTACTCCTTATTATTGGAATATTGCGCCTAACTTAGATGCCACCATCACGCCGCGTTATATGGCTAACAAGGGTTTGCAACTAAAAACAGAGCTTAGATATTTAACCAAGCAACATGAAGGCCTAGTGGGTATAGAATACCTAAACAAAGACGACTCAGAGCCAGCGCTTGGTGAGCGCTACATGTTTCATTGGCAGCAAAAAAGTTACTTAAACGAAAATTGGCGAGCAAGTGTTGACGTTACCAATGTAAGCGACGATAACTACATTACTGATTTAGAATCAAGTTATGCGAGTAAAACCGACACCCAACTTTATCGTACCGGCGTACTGACTCATTTAGGAGACACATGGCGGACCGATATAAAAGTTCAAAACTTTGAGGTACTGGGTGATCACTTAGAGTCGTACACTGCTATCCCACAAATTAATTTCACACAAACAGCACCATGGAAATTTGATCATTTTGATTTTAGCGTGTCTGGTGAATTGAGCCATTTTACCAACAGCTCTGCAATTATAGATCAAGCAACTCGAGTTCATATTGAGCCAAAAGCACGGTTTGATTACGACCAATACGCATGGTCATTTTTATCTGAAGTAAGCTTATTACAAACAAATTACGATCAACAAGGTGACCTATCTGGCACACAGTTTAAGCAAAGCGTATCGCGTACTTTGCCAAAAGTACGTTTATATTCACAGCTTAATTTTGAGCGCGATACGTCCTACCTTGTCCAAGACGGTATTCAAACACTAGAGCCGCAAATACAGTATTTATATACGCCTAATAAGGATCAGTCTGATATTGGTTTATACGATACAACCAAATTACAAGACGATTATTACGGCTTATTTAGAGACACACGCTTTTCTGGTGTTGATAGAATAGCCGCTGCAAACCAGTTTACGCTCGGTGCAACAACGCGCTTATTTGATAAAAAACAAGAAGAGATTTTTAACTTTAGTGCCGGACAAATATTTTATTTATCTGATGATGCCAAGCCAACCGAGCAAAGCTTAAACTCAGATACCAATTACAATGCATTATTTGCAGCGCAAACCATGGTACATTGGCATCGTCGTTGGTATTTTTCTGCGGGTATACAGTACAACACTGATAGCAAACAAATGATTCAATCAAATGCCACTTTAGATTACAAAGGTGATAATAATCAGCTAGTGCAATTGAACCATCGCTATGCAAATGATGTCTCAGGAAATACAATCGAGCAAACAGGTGTGTTTACAAGTATTCCAATAAGTGACGAATGGCAGTTTATTGCAAGCTATCATCGCGACCTTGAAAACAACCGAAGTGTCGAAATATTAAGTGGGTTGCAGTATGAATCGTGCTGTTGGGCGTTTCAAATTACTGGTCACCGCCAAATCGAAACTGATTTAAATCAGTCAATAGGTACAGAGCAAGCCACCTTTGATTCAGGTATTAGTTTTAATTTTGTACTAAAAGGACTGGGAAGTAAAAGCCGCTATGATGCACAAAAACTATTACAACAAGGTATTTTTGGCTATCGTAGACCGTATTTTCTTAATAACTAGTATCACAAACGTACTATTAGCAAGAGTAGTAAATAGAACATGACTTTAAAAAAATTATTAGTATCAACCGTTTTAAGTATCAGCCTGTGCCAAAATGCATTTGCTGAACCAGTAGAAATTGACAAAGTTGTTGGCATTGTAAACCAAGGTGTTATTTTACAAAGCGAAGTAAACTCCATTGTTGATCGCGTAAAAAAGCAAGCCCAAGAACAAGGTCAACAATTACCTAAAGACGAAACTTTACGTGTGCAAGCCATGGAGCGTTTAGTTAGCCAAGCACTGATGATGCAAATGGCTGAGCGCATGGGTTTACAAATTTCTGACAGCCAGTTAGATCAAACGCTTGCTAACATTGCAAAAGAGCAAGGCGGTACAATTAGCGATTTACGACGTACGGTTGAGGCATCTGGCGATAGCTTTCAAGCATACCGTGAAGAAATACGTAAAGAGATCACAACACAACAAGTTACCCGCGCAAACGTTGACCGCCGCATTTATATTAGTGAGCAAGAAGTCGATAATTTATTAAAAATAATGGCTAGCCAAGGTCAAAGTGCGGAAGAGTATGATATTGGCCACATCCTGATCGATATTCCTAACGAAGCAACAGCAGATGAAATATCAGCGGCTAAAACCCGTGCTGATAAAGTTATTGAATTACTTAACGACGGCCAAGAATTTAAACGCATTGCAATTTCATCATCAAGCGGCTCAAAAGCACTTGAAGGCGGTCAATTAGGTTGGATGGGTATAAATGAGATGCCTTCTCTTTTCGCTGAAGCTGTAAAGAGTAAAAAGAAAGATGCTATCGTAGGCCCACTTCGCTCAGGTGCTGGCTTTCATATTATTAAAGTTCAAGATGTGCGTGGCCTACAAGTAGTTGAAACAACAGAAGTGCGCTCACGCCACATACTTATTGAACCTTCAATTATTCTAAGCGAAGAAAAAGCACGTAATATGCTTGCTGGTTTTGCTAAAGACTTACGTGCTGGCAACGCTGATTTTGGCGAGCTCGCCAAAGAATACTCTGAAGATCCAGGCTCTGCACTTAAAGGCGGCGAATATGATTGGACTGATCCAACTACCTATGTTCCTGCGTTTAGAGATACATTACTATCGCTCAAACAAGACGAGATTAGCGAGCCTTTTAGAACCCAGTTTGGTTGGCATATAGTACAGCTACTCGACAAACGTGTTGCTGATAAAACTGAGTTAGCAAAACGTAACCGCGCACATGGCATGCTATTTAACCGTAAATTTAAAGAAGAAAGCTTCAACTGGCAGCAAGAAATGCGCGAACAAGCCCATGTTGAAATTTTCCCTACAGACGAATAAATATGACCTTAAGAATAGCAATTACACCAGGTGAACCTGCCGGTATTGGTCCAGATTTGCTTATTACGCTTGCTCAGCAAGCGTGGGACGCACAACTTGTTGTGCTTGCTGATGCCAAACTATTAAAAGAACGAGCGAAGCTGTTAGGTCTACCTATAAACCTCATTGAGTTTGATGAAAGCGCCCCTGCTAAAGCAACACCCGCAGGCAGCGTGTATATTTATCAAGTCAATTTAGGTGATGATGTAGAGCTAGGCGTACTTAACGATGCTAATGGCCAATATGTGTTAGACACCTTGCGTATCGCAAGCGAAAAAAACATGGATGGCACGTTTGACGCTGTCGTTACAGGCCCTGTTCACAAAGGGATTATAAATAAAGCCGGCATTTCGTTCAGTGGCCACACAGAATATTTTGCACAACAATCAAACACCGCAGATGTTGTCATGTTATTAGCCACAGAAGGGCTTCGTGTTGCACTTGTGACAACACATATCCCGCTGGCTTATGTATCGCGTGCAATCACCGAAGATCGCCTGACTAAAGTTGCCACTATATTAGATCACGACTTACGAACTAAGTTTGGTATTGAAAAGCCACGTATATTAGTCTGTGGGTTAAATCCGCACGCTGGTGAAGATGGTCACTTGGGCCGTGAAGAAATAGACACAATTACCCCTACCCTTGATATTTTAAGAAGCCAGGGTATGAATTTAATTGGTCCACTACCTGCCGATACATTATTTCAAGATAAATACCTTTCAGAAGCCGATGCAGTACTTGCTATGTATCACGATCAGGGTTTACCTGTGCTAAAATACAAAGGATTTGGTAAATCGGTGAATATCACGCTGGGTTTACCTTTTATTCGCACTTCAGTTGACCACGGTACAGCGCTAGATTTAGCTGGTACAGGTACCGCCGATGTTGGAAGTTTTGAATTAGCGATCCGCGAAGCAATCAAGCTCGCCCATGAAAAAGCACAGAATCAATGACCGATAAAGTACACTTAGGACACCGCGCCCGTAAACGTTTTGGACAAAACTTTTTATTTGATGAAATGATCATCGATAAAATAGTTTCAGCAATCGATCCTAAACCAGAAGATAATTTAGTAGAAATAGGCCCAGGCCTAGGTGCAATCACCGAACCTGTGGCTGAACTTAGCGGACACCTAACAGTTGTAGAGCTAGATAAAGACCTTGCAAAACGCTTAATTGAACACCCGTTTTTAGGGCCAAAATTAACGGTAAACCAAGGCGATGCAATGAAATACGACTTTGCAAGCTTAGTTAAAGACGACAAAAAGTTAAAAGTGTTTGGTAACTTACCTTACAACATCTCCACGCCATTGTTATTTCATCTTTTTGAGTTTGCCGATAACATTGAGCACATGCACTTTATGCTTCAAAAAGAAGTTGTAAAACGCATGGTTGCAGGCCCTGGTAGTAAAACGTTTGGTCGTTTAAGTGTAATGACTCAGTACTACTGTAATGCAATGCCTGTAATTGAAGTGCCGCCAGAATGTTTTAAGCCCGCTCCTAAAGTTGACTCTGCAGTTATTCGCTTAATTCCTAAAAAGCCTGAACAACGAACAGCTAAAAGCGTAAAAATACTTAACACGGTATGTTTAGAAGCGTTTAATCAACGCCGTAAAACATTACGAAACAGCCTTGGCAACTTACTTACAGCCGAAGAAATGGCAAGCATAGGTGTTGACGCTACATTACGTGCTGAAAGTTTATCTTTACAACAATTTATTGATATAGCTAACTGGATTTATGACAAAGAGCAGTAATATTGGATCACCTGTAAAGGTGTCTGTAGAGACATTTTATGTTGAAGGTCAATCACAGCCTGAAATCGAAAAGTACGTATTTGCCTACTCTGTAACAATAAAAAATCATAGTTTGTGTAGTGCTAAGTTATTGCATCGTTATTGGTTGATTACAGACGCAAACGGCAAAGAAGTTGAAGTTGAAGGCGAAGGCGTTGTTGGCGAAACCCCAACAATTGGCCCAGGTGAGAGTTACAAATACACCAGTGGTGCTATTCTCGACACTCCAGTAGGTACAATGCAAGGCCACTACACGCTACGCAACGAGTTTGGTGCAGAGTTTGAAGCGCCTATCAATGTGTTTCGTTTAGCTTGCCCTAATATTTTGCATTAGTAAAAACGCTACATGGCCGATTATGCAATAGGTGATTTACAAGGGTGCTTCAAAGAATTCAGCACCTTGTTACAACGGGTTGATTTTAATCCAAGTAAAGATCACCTATATTTAGTGGGTGACATTGTTGCCCGTGGCCCTGACTCACTTGCTTGTCTTGATTTCATCTATCAACATCAAGATAGCATGACCATCACACTGGGTAATCATGACTTACACATGATTGCTTGCTACTTTTTAAATAAGACGACTAACCCAAAAGATAAATTAGCCCCTATTTTTAAAAGCAGCTTACTTAAGCGTTATATCTCTTTTTTACAAACCCAACCACTCGCTTTATATTTAAAAACACATAATTGCTTTATCTCCCATGCAGGCTTAAACCCTGATTGGTCAATTGAAGAGGCATTGCAACACGCACAATTTGCTCAAGATTGCTATCAATCAAAGAATGCAAAAAACTTTTTTGAGCATATGTACTATCCCCATCCTAAAAAGTGGTCAACAACACTTAATGACTATGAAAAATTTAGATACATAGTCAATTACTTTACCCGAATGCGTTTTTTAACCCGCAATAATATGCTTGACCTTAATGCAAAAGGCGCAATAGCAGATAGTAATTCGTTAACACCTTGGTTTATGCACCCTAACATTGCCATACTTAAGAATGAGCTTATTTTTGGTCACTGGGCATCACTTGAGGGTAAAACAGGGGTTAACCATGTTCATGCTTTAGACACAGGCTGTGTATGGGGTAACGGGATGACGTTAATGGAACTTAAAACAAAAAATCTATTTATAGAAAAATGACTCTTTTTACCTAAATAACCTGAAAAATTCCAATACATCTGTTAGATTTATAAACTAATAGTTAAAATTAATTAAAGTAATTGATTTTAATTACTTAACTTATCCGAATAAAAGCCGATAAGTTTTAATTAAAGTATCTTTGAGTGGAAATCCATATGAATCTAACAGTGAGCCAACGTATTTGGGGTGGTTTTATATTTATCACGCTATTACTTTTAATTATTGGCGGCAATTCGTTAATTAAAATAGCGAATATAGACCGTTCTACTCAACAGGTGAACCAGCTATCATTACCGGCATTAAACAAAAGTTCAGAGCTACAAGCTGAATTCATATTAATGAGTAAGGCAGCACAAGCAAGTTTTTATACTTCATCCGCAAGTGAGCTTGAACCCATTAAAAAAAGAGTATTCGAACAAAAAAAATCATTCAACGAACTCCATGCACAGCTTCAGAGCGTTGTTAAAAACGACCCTGAACTAAGTAAAAGTAGTCAAAGTGTTGAGCAAACCTATGAAAACTTTTTAAGTATTGTTGAAAACTTACTCGAAGATAAAAATAAGCAACTGGCATTAAATAAAACACTCACTGCACAAATTGAAGCCATTGAGCTTAGCGCAGAAGATGCTAACTCAGTAGTTTTAGACATAATTGATATAGATGGTTTTGAACAAGACCACCCTCGTGCTTTCCAAGCTGCGAATAACTTGGAAAATAACTTTATGTCGGTGGTTACCAACAGTACCGACATGTTAACAGTAAAAACGTTAACCACATTAGATATCGTTAAAAGCGAGCAAACCTACTATCTTGAAGAAGTAACACGCACTGTTGCTCTAATTAAACCGGCTATTGAGCAAAGCCATAGCGACTTGTTTAATGACCTCAAAGAGCATGTTGAAGCACTTGAGAGTAACGTAAAAGGTAATAACAGTTTAGCCGCGAATAAAAAACGTTTAATTGATTCAATTGCGCTCACTGAAAAAGAGCTAGCCGACTCAGAAGCCGCAACAAAAATAGCACTTAATCAAATTGACGAGTTAGTTTCGCAAGCAAGTAATGTTGCCTTTGAGCTTCAAAAAGGCGTTCGTAATGACGTAGACTCAGCAAATTTATGGACATGGGTTGGTATGGTTATCGCAACTTTACTTGCCATCGCCATTGCATATATAACCGTAAGCCGTATTACAAAACCACTTGCCGAAGTAAACCGAATTTTAGACATTGTAGCCAGTGGCGATATGACTCAACGCTTAGATGACAGCGCTAAAGACGAATTTGGCGAGCTATCTAAAAGCTGTAATACCTTAATAGACAGTTTACGCAGCTTAATTAAAGGTATTATTTCTCGCTCAACTCAATTAGCAGCTGCATCAGAAGAAACCTCAGCCATTACTGCAGAATCAAGCCAAGCTATTAGTAACCAGCAAGCACAAGTGCAGCAGGCAGCAACAGCAACGACTGAAATGAGCAGCACATCGCAAACAGTAAGCAATAGTGCACAGCAAGCATTAAGCGAAATTAAAAACGCAGATAAAGAAGCTGAACGTGTTAAAGGTATTTCCAACAATAACAAATCAACTATTGAGCAATTAGCTCGCGAGGTTGATGATGCCTCTCAAGTTATTAATAAGCTTCACCAAGATAGCGCATCGATTGGCAGCATACTTGATGTTATTCGTGGCATTGCAGATCAAACTAACTTACTCGCGCTTAACGCCGCAATCGAAGCCGCCCGTGCAGGTGAATACGGCCGTGGCTTTGCCGTTGTAGCAGACGAAGTACGCTCATTGGCAAGTAAAACTCAAGAGTCGACACAAGAGATCCAATCAATGATTGAATCGCTACAAACGGGCGCAGAAGCGGCTGTAACAGCAATGACCAAAGGTAAGCAACGCGCAGTATCGTGTGTAGAGCAAACTGACTTAGCAAGTACAGCGCTTGACTCAATCACCTTTGCGGTATCACAGGCCCATGACGTGAGTGAAGAAATATCTACAGCAGCACTTGAGCAACAACAAGTGGCTGAAGAAATTAGTGAACGTTTAGAGTCAATTGTTGCTATTGCAGAACAAACAGCTGAAGGCGCAAGCCAAACTAATATCTCAAGCTCTGAAGTAGCAAAACTAGCCGAAGAGCTGCGTTTATCGGTAGACGAGTTTAAAGTTTAAAACGCTTTGCATATACTAAAAACCCCGTTAGCACCATGTGTTAACGGGGTTTTCTTTATAGCATTAGAAAGTAAAGGTAGTTACTTTTGGCACTGTGAACAAAAAACAGTACTACGCTGCCCCAGCCTTATTTCTTCCAGCTCATTATCACACGTTAAACAGGGCTTTCCTTTTCGCCCATATACCAATAGCTCTTGAGCAAAATAACCCGGCTTACCATCGCTTTGTGCAAAGTCTTTAAGCGTGGTACCACCTTGAGTTATAGCGGCAGCAAGCGTGTCTTTTATTATAGGGATAAGTGCTTGATAGCGCTTAAGTGACACCTTCCCCGCTTCGCGCTTTGGATGAATCCCAGCTTTAAACAATGACTCGTTAGCGTAAATATTCCCAACCCCTACTACCACAGCGTTATCCATAATAAACTGTTTTACAGGTACTTTTTTATTGCGTGACTGCTCGTATACGCGCTTTGCGAAAAAGTTATCCGTTAAGGGCTCTGGGCCAAGCTTTGAGAGTAACTTATGCACCTCACCTGGCTCTTGCCATAAGCAACACCCAAAGCGGCGAGGATCGTTTAAGCGCAGCGCTTTATCATTAGCAAATACAAATTCAACATGGTCGTGCTTTTTTAAAGGCTCGCTCTTATCTACAACCCGTAGGTTACCTGACATACCTAAATGTAAAATAGTGCTACCAAGCTCACAATGCAGCAATAAATATTTTGCACGGCGCTCAATATTGGTAACAGTTAACCCCTCTAGCTGGTAAACATCGTCAGGTACTGGCCAGCGCATACTCGCATTATAAATATTAACCTTGGTTACAACTTGGTTTTTTATGTGAGGAGTAATGCCCATTCGGCTCACTTCTACCTCTGGTAATTCAGGCATTAATTAGACCCACTTTGTGAAAAATCAAAACTAGGAAACAACTGTGTAGCTGTAGTTATATCAAGTGAAAATACGCGCTGAGTACTTTTTTCGAGTAAATAATACTGATTATTTACTTTGTAAAGTAAATATACCCAAGGCAAACTTTCTCCAGCTAATTCAAATGTGGCAACAAACAAAGGCGCATTTGGGTTAAAAACCACAGACTCATTAACCACTGGCAACTGTATTCCTTGCCAAATATTAACAAGTTCTTGTAGTTGTTGCTCTGATGGTTGCCAAAAAACAGGCACATCTTTCTTTATTGCAGTTGTACGCCAACTAGTACCAATACGCTCAATTTTTTGATCAACAAAACTAAGGGTTAAAACAAAGCTTTGTGTAGGTAACACCGCTTGCAATGTGGGCTCTTGTTCACCACTTAAAAACTGCTTATGCCAACCATTTAAAAAGAAAATCATAATCAGCATCGAGAAGATTATAACGTTATTCCACCCCTTACGGCCCAGTCGCATATTTATACACCTAGTAAATTCAATATTTTAAAGTGTAACTAAAACTTAATTGCACTGTCTATATGTTAAAGGGCGCAGACTTTGTTAGAATATCGGCAAATTTAAAGGAGTTCCGTCAATGTCTATGTATGTAGTGGGCCATAAAATCCCAGATTCAGATTCTATTTGTGGTGCAATTGCACTGGCTTATTTAAAAAACCAAATTGATGAGCCGGCAATACCAACTCGTCTTGGTGAAGTTTCACCAGAAACTCAATTTATCCTTGATAAATTTGGCTTCGAAGCACCTGAGCTTAAACTAAGCTACGCGGGTGAAGATGTTTATATTGTCGATCACACAGAAAAAACACAAGCACCTGATGATATCGACCAAGCCCGTGTTGTTGGCGTGGTAGATCACCATAAATTAGGTGACTTAACATCATCTACTCCGCTTGAATGTTGGATCCGTCCTGTTGGCTGCTCAAATACCATTATTAAAATGATGTACGATTTTTACAGCGTAGAAATCCCTAAAGACATCGCAGGTATTATGATGTGTGCCATTTTAAGCGACACTGTAATATTTAAATCGCCGACATGTACGACTGCCGACATTAAATGTGTTGAAGCACTTGCTGAAATTGCGGGTGTTGAAGACTTTAAAGAGCTAGGCATGGATATGTTCCGCGTTAAGTCTGCAGTAGAAGATACACCTGCACGTGACTTAGTTATGCGTGACTTTAAAGATTTCAACATGAACGGTCACCTAGTAGGTATTGGCCAACTAGAAGTAATCGACCTTGCAGTGTTTGACGATATTAAAGCTGACCTTGAAGCTGATATTGCAAAGCTTAAAGCCGAAGGTAATCGTCACTCAGTATTTTTACTGCTTACCGATATTATGAAAGAAGGCTCACAAATGCTAATTGTATCTGACGATGCAAACTTAGTTGAGCAGGCTTACGGCGTAAAACCAGAAAATGATAAAGTATGGTTAGATGGTGTATTAAGCCGTAAAAAGCAAGTAGTACCTCCACTACAAGATGCCTTTGCTAAAGCCTAATAGCTTTAATAAATAACACTAAAAAGCCGATATTGCATATGCATTATCGGCTTTTTTGTTTTTAAATTTAAAGAGCAAACTAGCATTAGATTTTACTTTTTATTTCATTATAAATTTTTGCATGGCTTTTTGAGAATTCCACATTAGTTATATCTATTTTATTTAACCACAACGCCGCTTGTGTTTTATTACCCAACTCCCAATACGATTGCGCTAAACGTAAACTATAGGTTGCTTGGTAAATGCTATCCGGTTCGATGTAGTCGAACGCAGTTTTATAATATTTTACTGCGTTATTAAAATCATTATGCTTAAAATATGAAAAAGCTAAGTTACCTAGCGCAATTACAGTTTTAGCATGATGTTTTGTTCTTTTTATAGCGTTGTAGGCTTTTAAATTACTTTCTATCGCTTGAGGGTACTGTTGCCAATTGTAATAAATGTGCCCTTTATTGATGTGCAGCTCAAAGTGAAAAATAGCATCACTACTTTTTGCATAACGCTTTTCGGCATCAAGCAATACCCTTAGTGCCTTTTTTTTATCGCCAAATATGTGCTGTAAATTAGCCAGCTCTACAAGCCTTAAAGGATCACCAAATACATTATAAATTTCATCAAGTTGAGCAAATGCTTTTGCCGCATAGGCTTTCGCTTGTTGCTTATCACCCAAGTAATTAAGCGATTTAGCATAATAAAAATAAACTTGTATTTTAAATGCGCCGGGTAATTCTTCTTGGTCAACAAAGGGGCTTAATGCGCTATGAAGATTATCGAATTTTTGATAATCAAAATAATAGTCAAACTCGTAAGTTTTCAATTTATACCAATTAGAGGAGTTCTTTTGTGTATTTAAAAGGCGAGATTGAATGTAGGTTAAGCAATCTTGGTCTGTTTTCATACAAAACACTTCATGATCACTTAAGTTTTCAGAGGCTTTTGCACCCATGCTTACATATAAAAGCAAAAAAACAATTAAAACATGCTTCAGCATTAGAACACTCATATTAGCCACATAAGCTTTAAGTGTAATATGAGTGTGCTCTATTTAACAATGGATAAAATAACTACGCGTATTGCCCGGCTGCAAATCCACAGCTCCAAGCGTACTGAAAATTATACCCTCCAAGCCAACCGGTTACATCGGTTACTTCCCCTATAAAGTACAAGCCTTGTGATTTTTTGGCTTCAAATGTTTTAGAGCTTAGTTCGTCTGTATTTACACCACCCAGGGTTACTTCTGCAGTTCTATAGCCTTCGGTTCCGTTGGGTTTTATTTGCCACGCATGAATGTAGTTAGCAAGGTCTTCAATTTGACTATGGGTAAGCTGATTAATATTGCAATCAGGTATTGCATTGCTTTCATGTAATATTTCAATGAACCGTTTTGGCAATATTGTCGTTAGGCTATTTTTTAGTGATTTTTGAGGTTGCGTTTCTCTCCAGTCTGCAAGCTGCTGCTTTAAATCTAGCTCTGGAAGTAGATTAATAGTAACAGCCTGCCCTGCACGCCAAAATGAACTTATTTGTAATATAGCGGGGCCAGATAAACCACGGTGCGTAAATAATATATTTTCTTTAAATGTGGTGCCGTCTTCACTTGTTACTTCGCACGGTATGCTAACGCCTGATAATCCTTCAAAGCGTTCTTTGTCGTGTTGGTGAAGGGTAAATGGTACAAGCGCGGCCATAGTAGGTAGTACGTTTAAACCAAACTGCTCAGCAATTTTATAACCAATAGGTGTAGCACCAAGCTTGGGCATAGTAAGCCCACCCGACGCAACCACTAACGACTCGCAATGTAAGGTCTCTTGCTCTGTGGTAACGCTATAACCCGACTCTGTTTTTTGTACATTAATCACTTCACTGCGCAAGGTTATATTTACACCTGCCCACTCGCATTCAGTAAGAAGTATATTCACAATATCTTGCGCACTATTATCACAAAACAGCTGGCCTAACGTTTTATGATGGTATGCCAAACCGTGGCGGTCCACCAGCTCAATAAAGTCATGTTGCGTATAACGGCTCAAACATGATTTAACAAAATGTGGATTGCTGCATAAGTAATTTTCCGGTGCTGCATTCTCATTTGTAAAATTACAGCGCCCGCCACCACTAATTAAAATTTTACGACCCGGCTTTTTACCCATGTCTAGCACTGTAACACGTCGGCCTCGGTATCCAGCTTGCGCCGCACACATTAATCCAGCCGCTCCCGCGCCAATTACAATTACATCTACCTGGGTCATCTATTGATCTCACTTAACAATTTGCTCGATTATAGCAAAATTTAATCGCCAGCAATGTACAGAATTCATTATTACAAATAACACAACAAATATATTTTCTATTTTTTAAAAGTATTAAAAATACAAATTAAAAAGCAGTACCTTTATATCATTTTTATTTTATATGACAAATACAAAACAATGACAAACCCCTTTAAAACACTCGTTATAACTAAATGAAATAGGGACATAATGATTTAGTATTTTAACTTTATTAACACATAATTTACCTTTGTACCTGCATTGTGACAATTCATCACGATATAACTAATAAAAAAATCTAGGGAAAATTATGACAACAAGTAAAACATTTAATAAGTGTGCAATAGCACTTACCATTAGTACGCTTTTTGCTACTGCATCAAGCATGGCTAACCCAGCACAAGCAATCGGCCCTTCAGTGGCTGACACAACAGCTAAACTTCAAAATCAAAGTGGCTTTGAAACGCAATTCATCATTAAATATAAAAATAACAATTTTGACGCACTGAGCTATTCAACTGCAGATGAAAGCCCTGTAAACATGAAAGCGCGTGCAAAAAACTTTGTTAAAAACTTTGCTTCTAAAAAAGGGAAGGTAAAAGCAAAGTACATTCGCGCAATGGCACTAAATAACCACCATGTTATGCGAGCTGATAAAAAGCTTAGCGCAGCAGAAGCACAAGAGTTTATGCAAGAAATGGTTGATTCAGGCAACGTTGAGTACATTGAAGTTGACCAAATGTTAAAACCTTTTGCGACACCTAACGATCCGCGCTATGGCGACCAGTGGCACTACTATGAGCAAGCTGGCGGTTTAAACTTACCAACAGCTTGGGACACAGCAACAGGTAGTGGTGTAGTAGTGGCTGTTCTTGATACAGGTTACCGCCCTCACGCCGACTTAAACGCTAATATTTTGCCAGGTTACGATATGATTTCTAACCTATCAGTTGCTAACGATGGCGGCGGCCGTGATAGCGATGCACGTGATCCGGGCGATGCAGTAGCAGCCGGCGAATGTGGTAATAATGGTGCGCAAGGGTCTAGCTGGCATGGTACGCACGTTGCGGGTACTGTTGCAGCCGTTACAAATAATGGTGAAGGCGTTGCCGGTGTTGCTTATGACGCAAAAGTAGTTCCAGTGCGTGTACTTGGTAAATGTGGTGGTTTAACGTCTGATATCGCCGATGGCATTATTTGGGCATCTGGCGGTAACGTATCGGGCATTCCTGGAAACCCTAACCCAGCTGATGTTATTAACATGAGCTTAGGTGGCAGCGGCTCTTGTAGTTCTACAACACAAAATGCAATCAATACAGCTCGCAACAATGGCGCTGTTGTAGTTATTGCAGCAGGTAATGATAACGATAACTCAGCAAACTACAACCCAGGTAACTGTAACGGTGTTGTTAATGTAGCATCAGTTGGTCGAAATGGTGGCCGTGCTTATTACTCAAACTACGGTAGTAACATTGATGTTGCTGCACCCGGTGGCGCGCAAAGCTTTGCTAACGATTCTGAAGGTGTTCTGTCTACATATAACTCGGGATCTTCTTCTCCATCAACCGATAGCTATTCATTCTCTCAAGGTACATCTATGGCCGCTCCGCACGTAGCGGGTGTAGCTGCACTTATCAAGCAAGCAAAACCAAATGCTACGCCTGATGAAATTGAGAGTATTTTAAAATCGTCTACTCGCTCGTTCCCTGCAACATGTAACAACTGTGGTACAGGTATTGTTGATGCAGCAGCTGCTGTTGCCGCAGCAAGTGGCGGTACAACACCACCTACAGCAGGTGATAGTGAACTTGTTGATGGCGAAGCTAAAACAGGCTTAAGCGGTGGTGCTAACGCACAAGACTTTTACACCATGACCGTGCCAAGCGGAGCAACCAATGTGACGTTTACAATGAGCGGTGGTACAGGTGATGCCGATCTATACGTTCGTGCTGGCAGCCAACCAACTACATCAAGCTACGACTGTCGTCCGTACAAAGGCGGCAACAGCGAAGAATGTTCTATCGATAATCCAACGGCAGGTACATACCATGTAATGCTTCGTGGTTACTCTGCTTACTCTGGTGTGAGTTTGGTAGGTAATATCACAGGTGCATCTTCTGGTGGCGGTTCAGGCACACCTGAAGCAGGTGGCGGTACTGTTAGTGACGTAAGTGCCAGTGCTGGTCAGTGGAAACACTACACACTAGATGTGCCTGCTGGTATGTCTACATTTACTGTAACTACTTCTGGTGGTACAGGTGATGCTGATTTATTTGTGAAGTTTGGTAGTCAGCCAACATCGTCTAGCTACGATTGTCGTCCATATAAAAATGGTAATGCTGAAACATGTACCTTTAATAATCCACAAGCCGGTACATGGCATTTAAGTGTAAATGCTTACAGAACTTTCTCTGGTTTAACTATTAGCGGACAATACCAACCATAATAGTAATTTCATAATCTTTGGGATAGCAAAGGCCAAACTGACTGTTTGGCCTTTTTTTGTGAATAAGATAATTTTTTAGTTTAATGAGGCTTAATACTAACGAGCTATTTTTAGACAACTAAGCCTCGTCAATCACTAGAGGAAGCTTCGTTATATACCTGTTTTATATAAAGATTAAACGAACAATATCAGTTTTATTATCTAAAACTGGTTAAGTATAGTTGCTAATGAACACACGTATTAGTTCAAATATATTACTAACTTATCACCAGAAAACAAAAAACCCAGCCTAAGCTGGGTTTTTAAATTCTAAAAAACTAAAATTACTTGATTTTAGCTTCTTTGAAAATCACGTGTTTACGAGCCTTAGGATCGAACTTTTTGATTTCCATCTTTTCAGGCATGTTACGTTTGTTTTTGTCAGTAGTGTAGAAAAAACCAGTACCGGCAGTTGAAACTAAACGGATTTTATCGCGCATGATTCAGTTCCTTAAACTTTTTCGCCGCGAGCACGGATTTCTGTAAGAACCGCGTCGATGCCTTTTTTATCGATAATACGCATACCTTTAGTAGTAGTGCGTAATGTTACAAAACGTTTTTCACTTTCAACCCAAAAACGGTGTGTTTGTAGGTTAGGTAGGAAACGACGTCTAGTCGCGTTTCTCGCGTGTGAACGGTGGTTACCAACCGCTGGACGCTTACCTGTAACTTGACATACTTTAGACATGTCTATATATCTCCAATAACTTCGCTCGAGCTTAATTTAATCTAAGGCCGTGTATTTCTGCCCTAGATAAATCGAAGGGCGCTCTTTATACAGCTTTTACAGGCAAAGATCAAATACTGATCTATCCAACCAGCTCATATGTAAATTTGATAGCGGCCAATTATAAAGATCGAATGCCCTTAGGGAAAGTAAAAACTGCATTTAAATTAAACTAATTTGCTAAAATGTATTAAACCGCTCATTTTTAGCACATTTCTATATTAAAGAGAGTCAAATAAGGCCACGCTCGGCAAACGAAACACACGTTTCACCTCCCACAATGATATGGTCAAGCACATTTATGTCTACTAATTGCAGTGCTTGCTGCAATTTATTGGTAATAAGCTTATCTGCTTGGCTTGGTTCAGCAATCCCACTTGGATGGTTATGAGCAAAGATAACAGCCGCTGCATTATTTTTAAGTGCCGCTTTAACAACCTCCCGCGGATACACACTTGCGGCATTTATTGTGCCGTAAAAAAGAATCTCATCTTTTACTAAGCGGTTTTGACTATCAAGATAAAGCACCATAAATACCTCTTGCTGTAGACCCCGCATTTGAATGGTTAGGTAATCGTATACTGAATTAGGGGAGTTAAACACGGCATCTCGTTGGCAGCGCTCCTGCATATAACGCTGACTTAATTCAAGTACCGCTTGTAATTGAACATACTTCGCCGTTCCCAATCCTTTTTGCGAACAAAATTCGTCCATGCTGGCATTAAACAAGTTATGTAATGTTTTATTTTCGTTCAGTAAGTGCTGAGCCAACTCTATTACGTTCATCCCCGGCAACCCGGTACGTAAAAATATGGCAAGGAGCTCTGCATCACTTAGCGCTTTAGCGCCTTTTTCGATAAGCTTTTCACGTGGGCGTTGAGCATTGGGCAGTGAAGTTAGTTGCATTTTTTCATCCTTGAATAACTCATGTGTCTTATAAATGTAATGCAAAATAAAAATTTAGCTTGTAATTTTAAATTAAAAACTTAGCTGAACGAGTAAAGATTTGTTATTTTAGGCGCCATATTTAATAAGATTGACAGACAACCATGATGACGTTAACAAACAAAAAAATTGTACTGGGTATTAGCGGTGGAATTGCAGCCTATAAATGCGCTGAGCTCGTAAGACGATTAAAAGAGCATGGTTGTGAAGTAAAAGTTGTCATGACTGAGTCTGCTAAGCATTTTATTACGCCACTCACAATGCAAGCCCTTAGCGGTGAGATAGTATCGGATTCATTGCTCGACCCTGCCGCCGAAGCGGCGATGGGACACATTGAGTTTGCCAAGTGGGCTGATCTTATTTTAGTCGCTCCTGCAACATGTAATATCATTGCAAAAATGGCGACCGGCATTGCAGACGACTTACTGACGACTTTACTGCTTGCGACCCCAGCAAAAGTTGCAGTAGCCCCAGCTATGAACCAGCAAATGTATGCACATGCTGCAACGCAAGCAAACCTAGCCACCCTGAAAGCGCGTAACGTACTTATTTGGGGCCCGGGTAAAGGAGAGCAAGCGTGTGGAGATGTCGGCTCAGGACGTATGCTTGAACCACATGAGCTTGTAGCGTTTTGTGTTGAAGAGCAACCTCCTCAAATTTTAGCTGGTAAAACAATTACTATCACCGCAGGCCCAACCCGTGAGCCGCTTGACCCTGTTAGGTTTATATCAAACCATAGCTCTGGAAAAATGGGTTACGCACTTGCAGAAGCCGCGTTGTTACTCGGTGCTAACGTTAATTTAATTTCTGGCCCTGTAACTATAAAAGCCCCTACTGGTGCAAATCTAATAAATATAGAAAGCGCAGAGCAACTATTAAATGAAGCACTAGTATATGCACCGCAGTCGGATGCGTTTATTGGCTGCGCAGCTGTTGCCGATTACAGAGCTGGCGAAGTAGCAACTCAAAAAATGAAAAAGCAAGGCGACGAGCTAACACTAACGTTAGTTAAAAACCCAGATGTAATTGCAGCGGTTGCTAATATAGAAAAAAACCGCCCTTACACTGTGGGTTTTGCCGCTGAAACGCAAAACGTTGAAAGTTATGCTAAAGGTAAATTAGTTAATAAAAACCTAGATATGATATGCGCAAACGATGTATCACAAAGTGGTTTAGGGTTTAATTCTGATCAAAACGCGCTGACTCTGTATTGGCAAAATAAACAGTTAGAACTGCCCGTTAGCAGTAAAAGTGCAATTGCTTTAAAAGTGATCGAACAGCTGGCTAAACATCTATAAAAGGCTGGAAACAAACTGAATAAAACATTAACATATGCTTTTCATTTGAACAAAAAATGATTAACCCCAGCCAAGAATAACTAATAAAAAAGGAATGTTCATGCCTGCGACAAAAAGAAGTAATCGCAAAGAGCAAATACTGCAAGCACTCGCACAAATGTTAGAAACAAGCCCTGGTCAACGTATCACCACAGCTAAACTAGCTGCTGAGGTTGGTGTATCTGAAGCGGCTCTTTATCGTCACTTTCCTAGCAAAGCGCGTATGTTTGAAGGCTTAATCGAGTTTATTGAAGACACTCTTTTATCGCGCATCAACCTTATTTTAGAAAACGAAAAAGAAAGCCAAACCCGTGTTTATAATATTTTACTTTTACTTTTAACATTTGCCGAAAAAAACCCTGGTATTACTCGTATTTTAACCGGTGATGCGCTGCAAGGTGAACAAGAGCGCTTACGTGAACGCGTTCAAAGCTTTTTTGAGAAATTAGAGACCCAACTTAAACAAGTACTCAGAGAACGTAAGCTTCGTGAAGGTAAAAACTTCCAAAGCGATGAGCTTACACTGGCTAACTTTTTACTTGCCTATGTTGAAGGAAAAATGAATCAATTTGTGCGCAGTGACTTTAAAACTAAGCCAAGCGTGCAATTTGAAAAACAATGGCCTGAATTGCAAAAAATTTGGCTCTAACATAATCATACCCACTGAATTATTTTTTTAATAAAACGACCAAATGGTCGTTTTATCGTTTATACCTGTTACTTATCGCCACTACCTGCCTTCTATCCTATCTGGTCGAAATATTGGTCAAACTCGTTACAATAAAATAATGTTAAAAAACGAGATTCAATAATGAAAACAAAGCTCACCCTCCTAAGTAGCGCACTTATTACTGGCTTAGTCAGCATCGCGCCTAATGCAAAAGAGGCATTAGAATTTACAGATGTATTTAACTTTAAATCAGCCAAAGGCACACAACTATCTGAAGATGGACGTATTTTATCTTTAAGTGCCACGCCATACCGCGGCAATGCTGCAGGTCAGGTTTACTCTTTAACCTCAAATAGTTTAATCAGCGAAGTGGACCGCGGCACCAAGCCGTTTATAAACAAAGCAGCCAACTGGACTGCATTTATACAAGTACCCACATTACTCGAAAAAGAAACCACCAAGAAAAAAAACACGCTTAAAAATAACTTAGTACTAGTAAATACAGAAACAGGTGAGCAAAAACGTTTTGAGAATGTAAAAGACTACGCATTATCAAACGACGGGGTATGGCTTGCGTATCGTTTAGATAAAAAAGCAGATAAAACTGATAATGTAGAAAAAAATACCAAGGATGAGAGTGAAGATGAAGACAATAGCGCCATTTCACCTGACAAAAAAGACAAGGTTTACTCGCTCGTTATTGTTAATTTAAAAAACCAACAAAGTGAAACTATTGATAATGTTTTTAGTTACAGTATAAGTGCTACCAATGAACAGCTTTTGCTAAGCCAAAGTTACCCTGATGGTAACGACAACCAGATAAAGCTAATCACACTAACAACTTTTAAAAGTGAAGTGCTAATTGATGAACCCGGTGTTGTTGCTAATAAAATAGCATGGCACCCAATCGAAGCAACCGTAGCATTTACTTTGGGTAATTATGTAAACGAAGATACCCGCCGTCGAAACCACTTACTACAATTATGGAAAAACGAAGCACTTTTAACTATTGAATCTACAAACAAAGAGTGGACTATAGGCAAAACCGCAAAACTAAGCTGGTCAGAAAACGGCGAACGCTTATACTTTGAAAACCGACCAAAACTTGCAGCGAAAGTAAAAGCCAAAGAATTCGTAGATGAAACCTCACTTTATGACATTGCCACTATTCGCGATCAAAAAGGCTTGGATGTTTGGCATAATAAAGACCCAGAAATAAAACCACGAGAAAAACAGCAATGGAACACGGTTAATAAGCACCGTCATTACGAAGCCGTATACCATGTAAATTCACAAAAAGTGGTTCAACTGAGTACCCCTGCAATGCCTAGTGTTGCTCTTAATACAGAACGCGATACTTCCTTGCTGGGCTCGTCAAATTCTCCCTATTTAGAAAAAATAATGTATGGCGGCTTTTTTGCAGATTACTACGCTGTAAACATCAATACAGGCAAGCAAACTCCTATTGTGGCTAACAGCCCTTTTAGACCTTCTCTTTCTCCTAATGGCTTATTTGCGGCTTACTTTGCTGACAACCAAATACAACTAAAAGAATTAGCTAACAATAAAGTTACTCCGGTTACAAAAGCCATAAAAGCAACTTTTGCCGACGACAAACACGATTACCCTTCTACACAACCAGGCTATGGTTTTGCAGGCTGGATGAGCGATAGCAGCCAAGTACTTGCTTATAGCAAATATGATATTTGGGCGTTTAATGTAAATACCAATCAAGCTAAACGCTTAACAAATGGAAAGCAGACTAACACACAGTATCGCGTCATCAAGCTTGATAGAAACCAGGTAGGCTTTAAACAAGATGAAACACTACTAGTTACTGCTGTTAACCTTCAAACAAAGCAACGGGGGGTTGCAAAACTTGATTTAGAAAATACGACCATTACTGAGACACTCAGTGGTGATAAACGTTTTGATATTGTTAAAAAAGCCAAGAAAGCAGATAGGTACCTATTTACGGAACAGAGTTATCATCAGTTCCCAGATTTCTATCAAACCGACTTAAGCTTTTTAACCACACAAAAAGTAACTGATTTGAACCCTCAAACCGCAAATTTTGCTTGGGGTGAAAAACCTGAACTGATTAGCTACAAAGGCTTTGATGGTGAAGACTTGCAAGGTGTTTTAATAAAGCCTGACGGTTACAAAAAAGGCGATAAAGTGCCTGTTGTTGTTTATTTTTATCGTTACATGAGCCAGCGTATGTTTGATTTTCCTAAAATGGAGTTAAATCATCGCCCTAATTTCCCAATGTTTACATCAAATGGCTACGCCATCTTTTTACCTGATATTCGTTTTGAAATAGGTCACCCGGGCAAATCGTCAACGCAAACCATGATCAACGCCACCCAAAAGTTAATAGATCTTGGTATTGCCGATCCAAACAAAATTGGCTTGCAAGGTCACTCATGGGCCGGGTACCAAAGTGCATTTATGATCACCCAAACAGATATGTTTAAAGCGGTTGTATCAGGCGCGCCGGTATCTAACATGACCAGCGCATACAGTGGCATACGCTTAAAGTCAGGCCTTGCTCGCCAGTTTCAATACGAAACAGGACAAAGCCGCATAGGTAAAAACTTATTTGAGGCACCAGAGTTATATATTGAAAACTCACCCGTATTTTTTGCTGACAAGGTCAATACGCCAATTTTAATCATGTTTGGAGACAAAGATGATGCGGTGCCTTGGCACGAAGGCGTACAGTATTATTTAGCACTTCGTCGTGCAGGCAAAGATGCCACTTTTTTACAGTATGAAGGTGAACCGCATCACCTTAAAAAATTCCCAAATCAGGTCGATTTTTCAGTCCGTATGATGCAGTACTTCGATCATTACCTAAAGGGTCAGCCTGCAGCTAAATGGATGATTGAAGGTGAAGCATTTATAAGTGAGTGAACTGAGACATTCATAAATAAACATGATAAAAGCTGATCAGAGTACTCAGACAGATAGAGGCCGATATTACTCAGTAATATCGGCCTCTAAATAGTCAATTATTTTTCCAGCAACAAAAAAGCCGCGATAATCGCGGCTTTTTTTAAATTACTAATAATTACAAACCAGCACGGTCTTTAATTACAGGAATAAGCGCAGAACCTGCGTGATTGCCTTCAGCCCAGGCTATGTCGGCACCGTCTGACAATGAACTTTTAGATAAGTTTTTAACAATATACTCACCTGCATTTACTGCATTACTGGCAACAGCATGACGCAATAAGTTATTACCGTTACATTGAATAGAATCATATATGTTACGAATTTTTACACGAGAGCTTTTTAACTTGCTACGTAAACGGTTTTTATCATCTGCTGCGATATACTCGCAAATAGATAGCGCTAGTTGATCATTAGCCTTTGCTGGAGCTGTGTACGAAAGTGAACCTGCAGCAATAGCAGAAATAACAACTAACTTTGATAATTTAAACATTGTTGACCCTTGTTTGGTACTTTATTCCTACGTTAACTGGTTATTATTGTACCAACCTAGTTAACCTTACGCAATAATGTTAGCAGTATTTATACAAAGTTACGAATTTATAACTATGTTTATTTTTTTCGTCTGGCAGTTTAACTTGCTCTTCTTTCACTTCCCAATTTGCAACAGCTTGATAATCAGGGAACTGTGTATCACCCTCTACATCAAGATCAATAAAGGTTAAATATAAGCGCTCAGCTTGTGTTAAAAACTGCTGATAAACATTTCCACCGCCTATAATCATGACCTCTTCAACACCACAAACCAAGCTCAGCGCGGCCTCTGGACTTGTTACAGTTTCAATACCCTCGGCCTTATATTCAGTGTTGCGCGTAATAATAATATTGCGTCTACCAGGTAAAGGACGACCAATAGACTCAAAAGTTTTACGACCCATGATCACAGGCTTACCTGTAGTAACGGCTTTAAAATGTTGAAGATCTGCGGGTAAATGCCACGGCATTTTATTATCAAGACCAATAACACGGTTATTTGCCATAGCGGCAATCATTGAAATAATCACACTAAATACCTAGTACTTTATTATTAAAAAACAAAAAGGAGCCTATGCTCCTTTTTATATTTAATGAAAATTAACGTTCGTAGACTACTTCTACATCGTAATCATCTTCATCCCAGTCATCCCAATCATCATCATCGCCTTTGGTGGCTTTTTGATGGTAGGTATCCCACTTAAATTCTATTTCTTCATCTTCAACTTGCTCAAACTTCTCTTTAGGCATGCTATCAAGCAATGTCATAATGTCATGTATAAGCGGTTGAGTATGCAGCTTGTTAATAGCTGAGATTTGATAAATATTTTCAGACTCACCTAGCTCTTGTGCAATAGCATCGCATAGCGCTTGTGCTTCATCTTCAGGTAACAAATCTATTTTATTAAACACTAACCAACGAGGCTTTTCTGCAAGCTTAGGACTGTATTGGTGCAGTTCGTTTATAATTGCAAACGCATTATCGACTGGGTTTGATCCATCTACAGGCATTACGTCAATAATGTGCAATAACACACGACAACGCTCTAAATGCTTTAAGAAGCGGATACCTAAACCGGCACCATCAGACGCACCTTCAATCAACCCAGGTATATCAGCTATTACAAATGACTTGTTAGCTTCCGGACGCACTACACCTAAATTAGGAATAAGCGTTGTAAATGGGTAGTCAGCCACTTTAGGTCTTGCAGCAGACACGCTGCGAATAAAGGTCGATTTACCTGCATTTGGCAAACCTAGTAAACCTACGTCAGCTAGCAATAGTAACTCTAATTTTAAGTTACGTACTTCACCGGGTGTACCTAGTGTTTTTTGACGAGGCGCTCGGTTAGTACTTGATTTAAAACGTGCATTCCCCAAGCCGTGGAAACCACCTTTTGCAACCAAAATTCGTTGACCATGTTGGGTCAAATCACCAAGCCCTTCTTGCGTATCAACATCGGTTATACGCGTACCTACAGGGACCATTACAAACAAGTCGTCTGCTTTTTTACCTGTACAGTTTCGGCTACGTCCGTTTGTACCGCGCTCAGCTCTGTGAAAGCGCTCAAACTGATAGTCAATCAGGGTATTTAAGTTTTCATCAGCTTGTAGATAAACACTACCACCGTCTCCACCGTCACCGCCGTCAGGCCCACCATCTGGGACATATTTTTCACGTCGGAAAGACACGATACCGCTTCCGCCGTCTCCGGCCTCTGCGCGAATTTCTACTTCATCTACAAACTTCATGATTACTCACTTTAGGGATTGGCTTGCTAATTTATACATTATATACCGAAGCCAAGCCGATTGCAGGCTTGGCTTTGGTATATATTTTTGTCTCAAAACAAAAAACCCCGCAAAGGCGGGGTTTTTTAACTACCTTACTGATTACTCAGTTACGATAGTTACGTATTTACGGTTTAAAGGACCTTTTTGTTCAAATTGAACTTTACCATCTGCTTTTGCAAAGATAGTGTGGTCTTTACCGATACCTACGTTTGTGCCAGGGTGGAAACGTGTTCCACGCTGACGAACAATGATGCTACCCGCTAGAACTGATTCGCCACCAAAACGCTTAACACCTAGGCGTTTGCTTTCTGAATCGCGACCGTTACGAGTACTACCAGCTGCTTTTTTATGTGCCATTTCTAAGTACCTCTAATTAAGCGCTAATGCCAGTGATTTTAACTTCAGTGAACCATTGACGGTGGCCCATTTGCTTACGAGAATGCTTACGGCGTCTAAATTTAACAACCTTAATTTTCTCACCGCGACCATGTGAAACAACCTCAGCTGTTATCTTACCACCGTTTACGAACGGTACACCGATCTCGATCTTCTCACCATCAGCAACTAAAAGCACTGAATCAAATTCAACTGCCGCACCAGTTTCAACGTCTAATTTTTCAAGACGAATCGTTTGACCTTCAGTCACACGATGCTGTTTACCACCACTTTGGAAAACCGCGTACATAATTAACTCCGTCTGTGCACCCTCAAATCGGCGCAACTAAAATATTCTTCGATAGGGCGCGAAGTTTACGCTAACGCGAAATAACTAGCAAGCCTATTTTGTAATTAAAATGAATAAAAAGTAGCTGCTTTGAGAGCAATTCAATATTTTCTCTATTTTATATTAATTAAGCCTTTTGCCAAGCGCTTTTTAACTCTTTGCAAAAATAACCCTACTAATAAAATTACAACCTGCGTTGTACATTATTCAAACTCAAAAACCATCTTTCATCGTCTAGTAATTAAACACATTTGTGATTGAATTAAGCACTTATTAAGCACTTTAGGTAGGTTTTTTAAATCAATCGTCACAAAATATCGAGCTAGTGCGTTTTTTGTTGTACAATCTGCGCCGTTCACACATAAAAATTGGCTCGGAGATCAATGGATATAAAAGCTATCCAGGCGTTAATAGAAAGCGATATGAATGACGTCAATCAACTTATACATGCGCAAATGCGCTCAGAGGTGGCGTTAGTAAACCAACTTGGTTTATACATAGTTAATAGCGGCGGCAAACGCGTTCGCCCTATGTTGGCTATTTTAGCTGCCAAAGCGCTAGGATATACTGGTAAAGACCACATTACACTTGCGACCATTGTTGAGTTTATTCACACCGCGACCTTATTACACGACGACGTTGTTGATGAGTCAAACTTACGCCGAGGCACCCCAACCGCTAACGCTGAATTTGGTAATGCTGCTAGCGTATTAGTTGGCGACTTTATATACACGCGCTCATTCCAGTTAATGGTTGGTTTAGGCAAAATGCAAATTATGCAAATACTCGCCGATGCTACCAATATCATTGCTGAAGGTGAAGTGCTGCAACTTATGAATTGCAACGATCCAGACACAACCGAAGCCAGCTACATGCAAGTTATTTACTCTAAAACGGCTAAGCTGTTTGAGGCTGCTACCGGGCTTGCTGCTATTATTACCAATAATGATGAAGCCACGCTCAATGCATTAAACTTATACGGTATGCACTTAGGTACGGCATTTCAGCTTGTTGACGATGTGCTTGATTATAACGCCGATGCAGACCAGCTAGGTAAAAATATAGGCGATGATCTAGCCGAAGGTAAGCCGACCCTACCACTTATATATGCAATGCAACACGGTAATGCGCATCAAACACAGTTAATTCGTGATGCAATTGAGCACAGTAATGGTATGGAACATTTAGAAGAGATTTTATCTACGTTAAAACAAACCAATGCGCTTGAGTTTACAATGCAAAAAGCAGAGCTTGAAGCCGATAAAGCAATTGCTTGCTTAGATTTTCTACCAGAATCTGAATACAAGCACGCATTGGTAAGCTTAGCCCGTATAGCCGTTGACCGTGATCACTAACCTTAACGAGCCTGTTATTTAACACTAATAGTAAATAACATTCGAGCAACAAAAAAGCCTGCAAATGCAGGCTTTTTTAATGCTCATTCTGGCTATTACGCCATGAAATCAACACCTTCTTTGATGTCTTTTTTCAGTGTCTCAAGCATATCGTTCTTCGCTTTTTCTTCAAATGCGCTTAGCTCGCCGTAAGAAAGAATTTCTTCAACGCCGTTTTTACCTAAACGTACTGGGTGTGCAAAATACTCTGCATCACCATCTTCAACAGCAACGTATGCGTAATCTACAACATCTTCACCTTGTAGGCCTTTAACTAAAGACATACAAAAACGTGCTGCAGCAGCACCCATTGATAATGTAGCTGAACCACCACCTGCTTTAGCATTTACTACTTCAGTACCTGCATTTTGGATACGTGGAGTAAGTGCAGCAACTTCGTCTTCAGTGAAAGTTACGCCTTCAACTTGAGAAAGTAGAGGAAGAATCGTTGTGCCAGAGTGACCACCAATTACTGGTACTTTAACTGTAGCAACGTCTACGCCTTTAAGTTCAGCAACAAATGCTTCTGAACGAATCACGTCAAGCGTAGTAATACCAAATACACGGCTTGCATCGTATGTACCTGCTTTCTTGAACACTTCAGCAACAATCGGTACTGTGCCGTTTACTGGGTTAGTAATAATACCCACAAGTGCTTTAGGACAACTAGCTACAATGCCTTCAGCTAGTGTTTTAATGATACCGGCATTTACGTTAAATAAATCTGCACGATCCATACCTGGTTTACGTGGCATACCCGCTGGGATTAAAACAATATCAGCACCGTCAAGCGCTTTGTTTAAATCGTCTGCGCCAAAACCTGCTACTTTAACATCAGTTGGGATGTGTGATAGGTCAACAGCAACACCTGGTACAACTGGTGCAACATCGTAAAGTGATAATTCAGAACCAGCTGGTAAGCCTGTTTTTAATAGTAAAGACAATGCTTGACCGATACCGCCTGCAGCACCTAATACAGCAACTTTCATTGGAATTCTCCGTCATTTGAGGTAGGAAATACTTGTGGCCCTTAAGATAATGAAATTAGCGCCTAAAAACAAATTTATCGGGCCTATTTTGCGATATTTTCGACCATAGTTGTAAACTTTGGTGGTTTATCGCATCAAACTGTCAAGTTGACTAAACAACTGCTGCATAATTATTCATTTTTGTGTAGTATTTACAGCATAAATAACAATAATGAATAAAGACTATGCAACCTCAAGATAAACAAGAAGCATTGGTAAAAGCGTTTAAATCACTTTTAAAAGAAGAAAACTTTGGCTCTCAGGGCGAAATAGTTGATGCGCTTAAAGAGCAAGGCTTTGACAATATAAGCCAGAGTAAAGTGTCACGCATGTTAAGTAAGTTTGGTGCTGTGCGTACCCGCAACGCTAAACAAGAAATGGTTTACTGCCTACCCGCTGAAATGGGAGTGCCGACAGCTAAAAGCCCATTACGCCAGTTAGTCATTGATATTATGCATAATGAAATGATGATCATTATTCGCACCAGTCCAGGCGCTGCGCAGCTTATTGCCCGCTTACTTGACTCGTTAGGAAAGGCCGATGGTGTATTAGGTACTATTGCCGGAGACGATACTATATTTATTGCCCCAGCAAAAATCTCTGAAATAGACGTCACACTTGAACGAGTACGTATTTTATTTGATACGGTTTAAATTTGCTTTAAAAACCCAACTGAGGGGGCAAAAAAAGCTGACCCCATATCGGCTTGAGTAAAATCAAGCCAATGGTCGTAACACTCCCCCTCCCCTAAACGGCTATTTAATACAGCCTCAAATGCAGTACCAGTACTTGCGCAGCTTATGCATAACATACCTTGCTCATAAACATCGCCATAAGGCATGCTTTGATTCAACAAAAGGGGTTGCCCCTCTTCATCTTTTAACTCACTACGCGTGGCATGACTGGTATTTAGTGCTGGGGTTATAAGCGTATTATCAAGTCGTGTACGGCCCATAATTTGCTCTTGCTCACTGAGCGATAAGTGCTGCCAAACAGTTAAGTCGTGTTTATAGCGCTGAACATGAATATAACTTCCCTGATCTTCAAAACAACCAGGTTTATTAATTAAAGCAGTTGAACGCTTTTTTCTTCCGTGTGGCGTATCACCACCATAAATAAAACCATTAAAATCTCGGCCATCTAAAAAACGAAAGTTACGTATTTGCTCCACCAGCTCCACATCAGGTGCAAAAAGCTTTAAAACTTGCAATGCAAATAAGTGGTTTACGTCTTCTCTGTCTGAACGCACCTGCACAAACAAGTCGCACGGCTGAACACTCATTTGGTGATCTGGATGATTTATATTTGGAAAGCTTTGCAGCTCACTAGGAATATACTCAGGAAGAATATGAGGCCAATATTGGGCGCCAATGGCAACAACGCACGACAACATCGACTCTGAAAACTGATCATTAAACTCTTCTTCAATTGCGCTTACTTGTTTTAATTTAGCGCGCAATGATTCGTCTTGACCATCAAACACATTAAAAAATAAATGCAAACCATGCAGGTTTGCTTCAGCACAAATCCCAGATTGCGCTTGCGCCATTGTTATTCCTCAGTTTTACAGATATGTACACAGTGAATCACATTAACTATGATTCAAAAAAATTCACTGTGTGGGGTTTTATTTTTATTATAACCTGCTCATTGATTTCAAATGATTGGCCATATTGCGCTTCAACTTCAAGCGTTTGTTCGGCTATAACAACTTTATAAACATACGCAGAGCCAATAAAGCGACGACTTAATATTGTAGCCCGTTTACTGAGTTTGTCACTTTGACACTCTTGCACAAGTTCAATTTGGTGAGGTCGCACATATAACTCACCACTACATGGATAGCAGCTCGTTTGCATATCTGACTCAACGGTGCCAAAAGGTGTTTTATATTCAGTAGCCGTTAATGCTTCTGCGGATAAGTATATGCCTTGACCTAGAAACTCTGCAACCACCTTTGACCTAGGAGCAGCAAAAAGCTGCTCTGGCGTGCCTTGTTGGGCAATACTACCGCGATCCATAATGGCAAGCGTATCAGAAAAAGCAAAAGCCTCTTCTTTTGAATGGGTAACAAATACCGCTGATACTTGTTGCGCCTTAATAATACGGCGAATATCTGCAATTAATTCAAAACGAACTTGGGTATCTATATTTGAAAACGGCTCATCAAGAAGTAGTAAACTTGGTTTATAAGCCAACGCACGGGCAATCGCAACGCGTTGCTGCTGCCCACCAGAAAGCTGGTGAGGAAATCTATCTGCGCAACCAGACAAATGCACTAACTGAAGCATTTCATCCACACGCTGTTGTTTTTCGGATTGGCTCATTTTACCTAACCCAAACGCAATGTTATTTGCTACGCTTAGATGAGGAAACAACGCGTAATCTTGAAACATCATACCTATATTTCGGTTCTCTGGTGCAATAAATGTTGACTCATCACTTACCAGCTTTCCATCTATAAATACACTTCCGTGCTTGGTCTCAACTAAGCCTGCAATGGCTTTTAATGTGGTGGTTTTACCGCAGCCACTGGCACCAAGCAAACATACAATCTCATCTTTACCCACGGTTAAGTCTAAGTTTTCGATCACCTTTGTACCGTTATAGTGATAGCTGACACCTTGCAAAATTAAACTACTCATTTAAGTGTGTTGCTCCATAGAACGATTAATAAAATACAAAGGGATAAATCCAACAATAACAATAGATAAAGCAGATATAGAAGCAAGCTCTAACTGCTCATCACTCACGTACTGAAAAACATGCGTTGCTAGACTTTCAAAGTTAAATGGTCTGAGTAATAACGCCGCAGGAAGTTCTTTCATGCATTCAATAAAAACAAGTAAAGCAGCAGTCAGTAAGCCTCTTCTTAATAAAGGTAGGTGCACTAAACGCAATGTTTGGCCTTGGCTTTTACCCATAGACTGGCTTGCCATATCAAGTGATGGACTAATACGCACAAAGCTCGACTCTATCGCTCCGTGAGCAATGGCATAAAACCGAACGACATAAGCAATCACAATAGTAAACACACTGCCTGTTAGTAACAGGCCTATATCTAAATTATAAGGCTCTAATACATTATTAATACTACTTTCTAACAGTGTTAAAGGTAATAAAACGGCAATTGCTAATACGGTGCCAGGCAGTGCATAGCCCGTACTAGCTAGTCGCCCAGGTACGAGAGGGTAAGACTGTTTTGCTATACGCTGATAAAAAACAACAAAAACACCTAATGCAATTGTTATTACGCTCACAACGCCTGACACTTTTAGGCTTTGCCACGCATAATTAAAAAACTCAGCACTCCATGCTTTTTCAAAGTAGGTAATGGCGTAATTAAGTAATACTGCAATCGGGATCACAAAAGATACAAGTAAAACCGTGCCACAAAATGCCGTTGCTAACCAAGCCGACTTTCCCTTTAAAATATAAAGTGCTTCGCTATTTACGCCCGATTGGCGTTCAAATACAGCTTGATTACGACGACTAAAGCGCTCTGCCATAAGCGCTAAAAAAAGTAGTAACAGCATTACACCTGATATTTTTGCAGCAGCAGTCAAGGAGTAATAACCAAACCATGTATCGTATACCGCGGTTGTGAGCGTGCTAACAGCAAAATAACTTACTGTTGCAAAATCGGCCATTGTTTCCATACTAATGAGCGCAAGGGCCGCAACAATAGAACCACGAGATAATATAAGACTCACTTTAAAAAAACTTTTAGTTGGGGAAAGTCCCATTAATTGACTTGCCTGTACCAATTTAAAAGACTGCTCTCTCAAAGCCGTTTTAAAAATTAAAAATAAGTATGGGTAGAGTACCAAGGCAATCATGACTATTGCGCCCGGCAGGGTACGTATATCAAAAAACCAATAGTCACTGGGAGATTGCCAGCCAAACCACTCCCTTAGAGTAATTTGCACGGGTCCTGCGTAATCAAGTAAATCAGTATACACGTAGGCAATAATGTAAGTAGGCATAGCAAGGGGCAGCATGAGCGCCCATTCAAAATGTTTTTTTCCGGGAAAGTTACAATAAGCAGTTAGCCAACCAAGTGGCAACGCTATAACACTACTGAGTGCACACACACCCAATATAAGTAGTACAGTATTAGAAATGTAATCCCAAAGCACAGTGTCCCAAAGGTGAGTAAAAACCTCTGAGTTGCCTTGTAGCGATTCAAAAAGAAGGAAGAACAACGGGGCCGACAAAACTAAACCTGTCGACCACGCGAATAGCTGCCATTTAGACAGCTTAAATTTATAAGTCATTAAAGATCGAACTTCACCTCATCAATTAACTTAAGCGCTAACGGACGATATTTACTGATCTCATCAAGTGGCAAGCTATCTTCTTTAAAGCTGCCCCATGATGCAACCAAACTGGATAATTGCACACCAGGCTTAACTGGGTATTCCATATTAAGCGATGCATACATGTTTTGCGATTTATTGTCGGTCATATACTCTATGAGTTTCAAGGCATTTTCAGGGTTTTTAGCATATTTAGTGATAACAGCCCCCGAAACATTAATATGTGAACCACGATCAGTTTGATTAGGGAAATTAATGTGTACCGCCTCAGCCCATGCTTTTTGTTCTTCGTCTTGCAACATTTTACCCAAGTAGTAACTATTGCCTAACGCAAGATTACATAGCCCCTCTTTAACAGCTTTAACTTGAGCACGGTCATTACCTTGTGGTTTACGTGCTAAATTAGCCTTCATGCCTTCAAGCCATGTTTTAGTTTGCGCTTCACCGTGATGCGCAATCATTGAAGCAACTAACCCTAGGTTATACGGATGTTTACCTGAACGAGTACAAATTTGCCCTTTATACTTTGGATCGGCTAGTTCTTCGTAAGTGAGCTTTGGTAATGCGCCCAAACGATCTTTCGACGAATATACATTTCGCACGCGTTTTGTTAGCGCAACCCATTGACCATCTCCATCTCGAAAAGCAGAAGGTACGTTAGCATTTACATTATTGCTATTAATTGTTTGAGTTAAGTTTAAATCTTCTAATTGAATGAGTGCACTAAAATTAGAAGTAAGAACTAAATCAGCTTTACTATGTTTACCTTCGCGTTTTACACGCTCGATTAAGCCTTTTTTAGCAAACACAACATTTGTTTTAATACCGGTTTGTTTAGTAAAGTCGTCTAAAATAGGTTGTATTAAAAAAGGTTGGCGAAAAGAGTAAATATTAACAACATCATTTGCAAAGGCTGGCGCCGATACGATAAACCCTAAAGCGATAGCGAGTGTTTTCTTCATTATTCCACCTAAATAGTAATTATTATCAATAATTCTACCGTGAACAGTTAAAAAGTGCACACCCTAAATACCCATAAATACTAAAAAAGCGTCCAAAACAGAAATACCCTGTAAGAGATATCTCACGGAAGTGGCAGCTTATAAGTAAAACGCCGATTAAATACCTAGCAAAAACAACATAAACCATTGATATTTAATACCTATATAGTATTTAACAATAATAATACATAAACTATTTAGGGTTTTTGCCCTACTTTAGTTGGACCATTCACCTATAATTACCTCATCAACTAAGCAATGACGCTTAACGAGTAAAAGGACAGGGATCAATTACTCGCAAACCAGTGACTGGTTATTAAGGATAACACGGAGTTAGGACAGGCTCAGGATGAGCATCGCAACGGAGTGTTAATAAACGGACAGCATCAGGAAGATGCACAAAGGAGTGCAACATTGGAGTGTTGCTTAACAGGAAGTTGAAGGAATATAAAGGACAGGCCTTAACAGGCAACACAATGGACTGATAACAACACGGAAGCACTAGGACGTGCAAATGAAGGATTTGGTAATAGGTTTTACCGCAACAGGACGTTTAGGAATAAAGGAGATAAGCCCGGATTGGCTTATATTGCATAGAACTAAAAAGTAATATAGCAATAAACATGGAACAGTAAAAATTGGAGTTGATTAAGTTCAATTGCAGGATGCAGAAAATTAGAAGATTCCGCAAGCGCGCCTAGAGATAGAGCGCGCTTTTCTTTGACCTAAATTTAATACTACCACTCAATACAATCGGTATTAAAGAGACTCTGGTCTGCCTTTATTTCGTTTTCCCATAAGATACGCATCTCTAAACTTTATAAAGTGATCCTCAAGCTTTTTAGCTGCATCCATTTCACCCGCGAGTGCTAGCACTAAAATACCTACTTCAGCTGTGCCTAATTGATGCGCATGAGGCGCAACTCGTAAGCGATAATCTGATAACTTATCAGCTGTAATAGACAATACGGGCAAGTTATCTAAATATGGGCTTTTACGAATCATTTTTTTCGCTTCACGCCATGTACCATCTAAAAATATGAATAGCGGCTTTTTATTAGGCTCAATATTCACTTGCGTAATAGCTCGCCCCTCTTCTACATCCTCAGCAGGAAAAATAACCATTGGCTGATATTGCTCATCATTAATAAGCGCTATTAGCGCATCATCTGGATTAGTTCTATCCCATTTAAAAGCATGGTTATCGGGTATAATTTCGGCAATTAAACGCCCCGTATTTGAAGGTTTAAAACTTTCGTTATGGTACATCAATAAACACACTGCAGCATCGCACTGCGCTTTCTCTACGCCTTCACAAATACAGTAGTGCTTTGCAATTAAGCATTGCTCACAACGTGCTAACTTAGCGCCACGGGCATTAAATTCGCGACGAGATTCACTAATTTGCTGAGCGCGTAATACCAGTACTGAATTATGGGAAGAGTGAGTCACAGTGATTAATTACCTTAAATTTGATCGGCGCATATTGTAGCTAAAAACGTGATGAATAGATATCAGCTATCAGCTATCAGCTATCAGCTATCAGCTATCAGCTCAAAATAAAATGGTATTTTATTAAAGCAAATTTTGTTTATGTTTGGATTAACAGCTATAAAAACAAAAAACCCAAGCCGAAGCTTGGGTTTTAAAAAAGCGTTGCTAGTTAAAAGAATTTACTTCTTCTTTTTAACTGCTTTTTTGTTTGGTAAATCAGTGATTGAACCTTCAAAAATTTCAGCTGCAAGGCCAATTGATTCGTTCAATGTTGGGTGAGCATGAATAGTAAGTGCTAAGTCTTCACCATCTGCACCCATTTCAATGCCTAAACCGATTTCGCCAAGCATTTCGCCCGCGTTAATACCAATCATAGCACCACCAATTATACGGCCGCTTTCTTTATCAAAGATAAGCTTAGTAGAACCCTCAGTACGAGAAGATGCAATTGCACGGCCTGAAGCAGCCCACGGGAATACCGCAGTTTCAATGCTTAAACCTTGCTCTTTAGCTTCTTTCTCAGTAACACCTACCCACGCAATTTCTGGGTCAGTGTAGGCAATTGAAGGAATACATTTAGGGTCGAAGAAGTGCTTCTGACCAGAGATAACTTCTGCAGCAACATGACCTTCATGAACCGCTTTATGCGCAAGCATAGGCTGGCCAACTAAGTCACCAATTGCAAAAATATTGCTTACATTAGTACGTAACTGTTTATCAACGTTAATAAAACCACGCTCATCTACATTTACGCCTGCTTTTTCAGCATCAAGTAAATTACCGTTAGGCGTACGACCTACTGCAACAAGTACTTTATCGTAACGTACTGGCTCAGCTGGTGCATTTTTACCTTCAAATGTAACGTATAAGCCATCGTCTTTCGCTTCAACAGCAACTACTTTAGTTGAAAGCATAACGTTAAACTTATCGCTTACGTATTTTTGGTAAATTTTGATAATATCTTTATCCGCTGCAGGAACTAATTGATCAGCAAATTCTACTACATCAATGGCAGAACCTAATGCGCGGTAAACAGTTCCCATTTCAAGACCGATGATACCACCGCCTAAAACAAGTAGTTTTTCAGGAATATCTTTAAGCTCTAATGCGCCAGTTGAGTCAATTACACGGTCATCTTCTGGGATGAAAGGTAAATTAACTGGTTTTGAACCTGCGGCAATAATAGCATTGTCGAATGTGATAGTAGTTGTACCGTCAGCACCTTCAACAGCTAAAGTGTTGCTACCAGTAAATTTACCATAGCCTGGTACAACTTTAACTTTACGCATTTTAGCCATGCCGTCTAAGCCGCCCGTAAGCTGACCAACAACAGACTCTTTCCAAGAACGGATTTTGTCTAAGTCAATTTGCGGTGCACCAAAAGTAACACCATGAGATGACATTTCTGCAGCGTCATCAATTACTTTAGCTACGTGTAAAAGTGCTTTTGAAGGAATACAACCAACATTAAGACATACGCCGCCTAATGTTTCACGCGATTCTACTAATGTAACTTCTAAGCCCAAGTCAGCAGCACGGAAAGCCGCAGAGTAACCACCAGGACCACCGCCTAGTACAACAACTTGAGTTTTTAATTCGTTGCTCATGCTATTACCTTAATTGTTTGAACGGGACACTGCCCTAAAATTTAACTGCCATGTTTCTGCATGGGCAGAAAATCAGAGCAATTCACAAATAGTGCAAAGATTGTATCATTGCATATAGTAAAAATCCCAGCTAAAAACAACTGGCTGGGATTTGATTTTGTTCATATTGTAGCGATTACATCACTAATTGACGTATGTCGCTCATGTAGCTAGCAAGCGTTGCGGTAAAGCGTGCAGCTAGTGCACCGTCAATCACGCGGTGATCGTACGACATAGACAACGGAACCATTAATTTAGGTTCAAAGTCTTTACCATTCCACTTAGGTTTCATTTCAGATTTAGATACACCTAAAATAGCAACCTCTGGTGCGTTAACAATTGGCGTAAATGCCGTACCACCAATACCGCCTAAACTTGAAATAGTAAAACAACCGCCTTGCATATCTGATGCAGTTAGCTTACCTTCACGCGCTTTTTTAGACACTTCCATTAGCTCACGAGATAGCTCAATAATGCCTTTTTTGTCCACGTCTTTAAATACTGGAACAACTAAGCCATTAGGCGTATCTACCGCAACACCAATATTAATGTACTTTTTAAGAATCAAGCTTTCGCCATCTTCAGACAGCGACGAGTTAAACGTTGGGAACTCAGCAAGTACTTTAGCTGCAGCTTTCATCACAAAAACTAGTGGTGTGATTTTAACGCCAAGCTTTTTCTTCTCGCTTAAAACGTTTTGTTCTTTACGGAATACTTCAAGGCTTGTGATATCTGCTTCGTCAAACTGTGTAACATGCGGTATTTGTACCCAGTTACGGTGTAAGTTTTTACCCGATAGCTTTTGGATGCGAGACAGTTTTTTCTCTTCAATTTCACCAAATTTAGCAAAATCTACTTTTGGCCAAGGAATTAAGCCAAGCTCACTGCCACCAGCATTACCTGCTGATGCTGAAACTTGACCAGACTCAACCTGCTTCACTAAGCTTTTAACATAGTTTTGCACGTCTTCTTTAACCACACGGTTTTTACGACCCGTGCCTTTTACGTTCGCTAAGTTAATACCAAACTCACGTGCTAAACGACGAACAACTGGCGATGCATGAGCATACGCGCTATTGTTTTCAAAACTTTCGTTGCTAACTTTAGCAGCAGGTGCAGCCTGTGCTGGCGCAGACTCGGTTTTTGCAGGTGCCGCCGCTGGCTTTTGTTCAGCAGGTGCTGAAGCTTTTGCAGGTGCACTGCCTGCAACTTCAAATACAAAAATAAGTGAACCAGTTTTTACTTTATTGCCCGCTGCTACTTTAATTTCTTTAACTGTACCTGCAAATGGCGCTGGTACTTCCATAGCCGCTTTGTCGCCTTCAACGTTTAAGATAGATTGCTCTTCTTCAACGGTATCACCAACAGCAACCATGATTTCAGTTACTTCAACTTCGTCGTCGCCAATGTCAGGTACGTTTACTTCTTTTATGCTTGGCTCGGCGCTTTGAGCAGGCTCTGCTGGTGCAGACTCTTGCTTAGGTGCATCTGATGCAGATGCGCTCGAACCTGCAACTTCAAAAACAAATACTAATGAACCTGTTTTTACTGTATCGCCAGTGGCTACTTTTATTTCTTTTACAGTACCAGCAAACGGTGCAGGTACTTCCATAGCTGCTTTGTCGCCTTCAACGTTTAAGATAGATTGCTCTTCCTCAACGGTATCGCCAACAGCAACCATGATTTCAGTTACTTCAACTTCGTCATCACCAATATCTGGTACGGTTACTTCTTTAGTTGAAGAACCTGAAGCGTGAGCCGGTGCCGCCGATTCAGCAGATGCTTCAGGTGCTGAATCAGCATCTGCGCTTTCGCCTTCAAATATAAATACTAAAGAACCCGTTGTTACTGTATCGCCAACATTTACTTTAATTTCTTTTACGGTACCCGCTTGCGCAGCAGGTACTTCCATTGAGGCTTTGTCGCCTTCAACTGTCAGTAAAGATTGGTCAACATCTACTTTGTCACCAACGCTTACTAAGATTTCGGTTACTTCTACGTCATCGCCACCGATATCTGGAACATTAATTTCAATACTCATTGCAAACCTCTTATGCGTACAGTGGGTTTAGTTTATTTGTGTCGATGTCGAATTTCTTAAGCGCGTCAACAACAACAGACTTTTCAACTTCACCGCGTTTAGCAAGTTCAGATAACGTAGCAACAACCACGTAGCTTGCATTAACTTCAAAATGACGACGTAAGTTTTCACGGCTATCAGAACGACCGTAACCATCTGTACCTAACACTTTATAATTGTTGCTAGGGATAAATGAACGCGCTTGTTCTGCGTAGTTTTTCATGTAATCGGTAGCGGCAACAGTTACTGAGTCGTTTAATACGCTCGTGATGTAAGCTGTTTTTTGCTCGCTTTCAGGGTTAAGCATGTTGAAGCGCTCAACATCTTGACCATCACGCGTAAGCTCATTGAATGACGTTACAGAGTAAACGTCTGATGCAATGCCGTAATCATCACTTAAAATTGCAGCCGCTTTACGCACTTCAGTCATGATAGTACCTGAGCTTAATAGCTGTACGTTGGCTTTTTTACCTTCGTAGCTTTCAAGCTTATAAATACCTTTGCGAATACCTTCTTCAGCGCCTTCTGGCATAGCTGGCTGATGGTAGTTTTCGTTCATTAGCGTTAGGTAGTAGTAAATGTTTTCTTGGTCGTCACCATACATACGACGAATACCATCTTGTACAATTACGGCTACTTCAAATGCGTAAGTCGGGTCGTAAGAAATACAGTTAGGAACCGTGTTTGCAAGAATATGGCTGTGGCCATCTTCGTGCTGTAGACCTTCACCATTTAGCGTAGTACGACCAGCCGTAGCACCTAACAAGAAACCACGTGCTTGTTGGTCTCCCGCCATCCATGCCATGTCGCCAACACGTTGGAAACCAAACATAGAGTAGTAAATGTAGAATGGGATCATTGGTAAATCATTCGTGCTGTATGATGTTGCAGCAGCAACCCATGACGACATTGCACCTAACTCATTAATACCTTCTTGAAGTACTTGCCCTGATGTAGCTTCTTTATAATAAGAAACAATATCACGGTCTTGAGGGGTATAGTTTTGGCCATGTGGGTTGTAAATACCAATTTGACGGAATAAACCTTCCATACCAAAGGTACGCGCTTCATCGGCTATAATTGGTACAATGTTTTTACCAATGCCTTTGTCTTTTAATAAAATATTAAGTGCACGAACAAAGCCCATTGTGGTTGAAATATCACGTTTTTGCTCTTCAAGTAGTGGCTTAAATGCTGCTACTTCTGGCAACTGTAATTTTTCAGAAAACTTAGCTATACGTGTTGGAGTATAACCTTCTAAGTCTTTACGACGAGCGTGTAAGTACTTGTACTCTTCAGAGCTTTCATCAAGCTCTAAGTATGGTAAGTCTTTAATTGCTTCTTCAGAGACTAAGTCTTGTAGGCCTAAACGGTCACGTAAGTGTTCAACATGGCTCATGTCCATTTTTTTCACTTGGTGCGCAATGTTTTTACCTTCAGCTGCTTCACCCATGCCGTAACCTTTTACTGTTTTAGCAAGTATCACAGTAGGACGGTCGTTAGTTTGCTCAGCCTTTTTAAATGCTGCGTAAAGTTTTGATGGCTCATGACCACCACGCTTAAGCGCAAAAATTTCGTCATCCGTCATATCAGCAACAAGGGCTGCTGTTTCTGGGTAACGACCAAAGAAATGCTCACGAACGTACGCGCCATCTTTTGCTTTATATGTTTGGTAGTCACCGTCAATTGTTTCGTTCATCAATTGTAGTAATTTACCTGTTGTATCTTTAGCTAGCAGAATATCCCAACCGCTTCCCCATACAACTTTAATTACGTTCCAACCAGCGCCTTTAAATAGGCCTTCTAGTTCTTGAATAATTTTGCCATTACCCATTACTGGGCCATCTAGACGCTGTAAGTTACAGTTAATTAAGTAACATAGGTTGTCTAGCTTTTCACGTGCAGCAAAAGAGATTGCGCCGCGTGATTCTGGCTCATCCATTTCACCATCACCTAAAAACGCGTATACACGTTGGTTTTTAGTGTCTTTTAAGCCACGGCCGTCTAGGTATTTTAAGAAACGCGCTTGGTAAATAGATGCAATTGGACCTAAGCCCATTGATACTGTAGGGAACTGCCAAAATTCAGGCATTAATTTAGGGTGTGGGTACGACGGTAAACCTTTACCATCTACTTCTTGGCGGAAGTTGTCTAGTTGAGCTGCGCTTAAGCGGCCTTCAACAAATGCACGCGCGTAAATACCCGGAGAAATATGGCCTTGGTAATAAACTAAGTCACCGCCGTCTACCTCGTTTGGCGCTTTAAAAAAGTGGTTAAAACACACTTCATAAAATGCTGCTGACGATTGGTAAGACGCCATATGGCCGCCTAAGTCGAGATCTTTTTTAGATGCACGCAGAACGATCATAATCGCGTTCCAACGAATAATTGAACGAATACGGCGTTCAAGGTTCACATCACCTGGGTAAGCAGGTTCTTGATCTACAGGAATAGTATTAACGTAGTTCGTGGTAATACCCGTTGGCATATCAACGCCGTCTAAACGGGCTTGCTCTAATACTTGCTCAAGTAAGTACTGAGCTCGTTCAACACCTTCTTCGCGCACAACTGATTCAAGAGCTTGTAACCACTCTTGTGTTTCTAGCGCGTCTACGTCAATTTTATTGACTTCAGACATATGGAGGTTTCCTTATGTTTAAAATACGAATGTTGTTAATTTAATACAACTGATACTTAAGTTAGTGTGTTCAAGTAATAGAGTATTAGCTTAATTTTGTTTTGTGCGTCTTAAACTACGTTCAATTCGCGAATATTCTTTGCCCGCTTCAAGTAATGCTTCTTCAATAAACGCTAAATGCGCATTACTTGCTAAACGAGCTTGCTCTGGATTGCCGTCAATAACCGCATCCATTAACAAACGCCTGTGCTCGGCTAACTGACTGCTAATATCAGGTTTTTCTAATAAAACCGTTAAATTTTGCAATACGTTTTGCTCAAGCAGCGCCTGCATACCTCTCACCAAGTGCAATAACACAACATTATGTGAGGCCTCAGCCACACTAAAATGAAAGGCATTAATTGCTTTTGCTTTTTGCTGTAGGTCATCATGCGAAAGCGCAATTCTATCAAAGCTTTGTTTTACTTTAGTAAAATCGTTACTTGTACCTCGCAGTGCTGCGTAGTAAGCAGCAATACCTTCTAAAGCATGACGAAATTCGAGCAAATCAAATTGTGACTCAGGGTGTTTACTTATCAGTTCAAACAACGGATCAGTTAACCCTTCTTCCAGCTGATTTTTTACAAACGTACCACCGCCTTGACGACGCGTAACTAGCCCTTTTGCTTCTAACTTTTGAATGGCCTCGCGCAGCGAAGGACGAGACACTTCAAACTGTTTTGCTAGTTCACGCTCTGGAGGCAGCTTTTCTCCTGGTGCTAACGATCCCTCAAGAATCATATTCTCAAGTTGCTGTAAAATAACATCAGATAGTTTTGCTGCTTTAATCTTTAAAGACATGAATCAACGTCCGCGTTGTATAAATACCAAGCCCTAAAACTGGAGCTTAAAGTTATAAGATTTACCCAAAAGGTAAATTGGTCATACCAAGAATTTGCAATACGTTATCAAAAACCCATATGGCTGTCAATTTACAGGTTACTTGTACGGGGATATTAGCGTAACGCATTTTTAACGAAGATCAAACAATACACAATATAGCTTAGTTTTGAGAAGCTAGTAAGGTGGCCATTCAAATGGTCTGACCAGATAGGTTTAGAGTTTTAACTCTATTTTAGGGGGAGGTTTAATCGCTATGTTTAAAACGTTTTAAATAGGCAAGGAAGCCAAAACCAAAGCACTTTAGCGTAAATAAGTGCTTTGCCTTTAAATTGGCTTCAAAAAAATAAGGTGTTAAGACAAACCGCCAAACAAAGTAAGTAATGCAATTAAAACTAAATAAAAGAGCACATTACGCTTAACTAACTTAATCATACACGTTGCCTCGTAAGTGCAACCATAATAACGCTTTTCTACTTGCTCTGCTGCAAGCGCAGTATAAGTGACGACCTTTCGGTTAGGGCTTGAAAAATCAAGCGCGTAATGTAACCAACAGCTCGTTCCTTTATTAAAGTTACCAATTACTAAGTAACCAAAACTCGCTATACGTGCGGGTAACCAATCTAACCAAAACAGTAATTTATGTATTAGCTTAAAATGTTTAGCAAATATCACTTTGTGGTTGTCTCGCACTAAATCGGCAAAGGTACGTACAAGGGCATATAAAACAGCACCCGGCGCACCTAAAACAACAAACCAAAAAATAACTGCACAGTAAAATCTAAAATTTACCCAAGCAAGTGTTTGCCCAAAGGTTTCACCGCCTTTTTGATCTTCAGTACGTTTTTGCCCCATTTGCAATGCATATAAAGACGCCGCAGTACCATCATCGCGTGTAAGTGCGTTTAAATACGCTTTATATAAAGCACGTTGCTTAGCACAACCAAAGCAAACAAGTAAAACAGCAATATTAATGGCCAACTCCCACAAAACAAATTCCGACAAGTTGTAAATACACGCCATAGCTACTACAGGTAAAAATAGCCAAATTAAAAAACCCATTGCCGAACTAAATAAACCGTTACTGGCAAGTAAGCGGTTGGAGCGTTTTAAATAGCCATTAGCGTAATAGCTTATTTGCCAATAGTTAGCTCGCGCCCCTAAACGCTCTAAAATTAACGCTAAAATAATAGAAACTAAAATCATGATAGTGACTCTCTCAACTTGGTTGCTCAAGCATATTTAAAAATAATGGCCAGTTAAAACTACTGCCGGGGTCTGTTTTGCGACCGGGTGCAATATCGCAGTGCCCCACAATACGCGAAGAGGTAATTTTGGGATAGCGCTGCATTATGAATTTACTTAAATTACATAACGAGGCGTACTGAGCGCGAGTATAAGCAGCTGTATCGGTGCCTTCAAGCTCAATACCAATACTGTAATTATTGCACGCAGTTTGTCCTTCATATTCAGATACGCCGGCATGCCAAGCACGCTTGTTAAATGGCACGTATTGAATCACCTCACCAGTGCGTTTAATAAAGCAATGAGCTGATACACGCAGCCCTTTTAAATCACCAAAGCTTGTATGGGCGTTGCAATCAATACACCCCATAAATAAATCATCCACAAAGGGGGTACCAAACTGCCCTGCGGGGAGTGAAATATTATGAATGACCAACAAGGTAATATCTGTGTGTTCTGGTCGCTCATCACAGTGCGTGCATGCGCGCTGTTGCGCCGCTAATAACACTCCATTTAAATCAATTGCCATTACATTTATACCAAACTATTCATAACCTTGATGCTAAAGGATTTATAAAAATAATGATAGTAACCAAGCCTCACCTAGGTAGGTAGGGAATTATAAGCTGCTTATATTTTAATATTAAAGCTCTCAGCTATGCTCTAATAATTAAAAGCGCTTCTATTCATTATTTAAACATAGTAAAATTTTCTTTAATTTATTAATGCTTATGAGCTTTTAGCCATGTCTATTTCGCACACTTTACTTAGTCAACTTGTTACCCTTGCGCTCGACGAAGACTTAAACTACCAAACCGCAGCCGATGGAGATATTACCGCTCAGCTTATCCCACAAAACGAGCAAGCAAGTGCCAAAGTTATAACCCGTGAAGACTGCACATTTTGTGGAAAAGACATCATTATTGAAGTGTTCAAACAAGTAGACCCAACAGTACAAGTGTCAGTACTGGTAAACGATGGTGACGTTGTCACTGCCAATAGCACCCTATTTACAGCAAAAGGGTCCGCCCGCGCAATTTTAACCGCAGAGCGCACCGCGCTTAACTTTGTACAAACGCTTTCTGGTACAGCAACAACCACAGCGCATTATGTAAAAGAGCTTAGCGGCACTAGCACACAGCTACTCGATACCCGTAAAACTATTCCAGGACTCAGAGCGCTGCAAAAATATGCAGTAAAGTGCGGTGGTGGCGCAAACCACCGTATTGGGTTGTTTGATGCATTTTTAATAAAAGAAAACCACATAGCAGCCTGCGGAGGTATAAATAAAGCCATTGCTCAGGCAAAACTAAATCACCCAAGCAAACCGGTTGAAGTTGAAGTTGAATCGCTGCAAGAGCTAAAGCAAGCCATAGACGCAGGCGCCGATATAATCATGCTTGATAACTTTAGCGTTGAACAAATTAAGCAAGCCGTTATTTTAACTAACAAACGCGCTAAATTAGAAGTGTCTGGTAATATGACGCTAGAAACACTTAAAACGTATTCACAAGCGGGTGTCGACTTTATATCTAGCGGTGCATTAACAAAAAACTTACAATCAATCGATTTGTCGATGCGTTTTGAATGATGTATGGCCAAAGTAATAATTTAGTTCTACATTTAATAAATGCTAAAGCGTTGACAAGTTAAAACAAAAGTAATTTAATAGTTAAAAATAACTAATTGTAACAATTTGTTAAATTGATTAGCTATTTTAGGAAAAGTAGCGTGCTAACAACTAAAATAAAATGATACACTTGTACTGTTTTATTATAAAAGATCGTCATAAATAACTAGATACTTGTTTTTAAGCTCATCCTAACAAGCAATCCAAGTTACTTATGACTACACTTTTTATTAGCTGCTGTTAGCAATTATTTGTATCCAGCCTATAAGCAGCCAGTTAAGTATAAAACATAGTGAATTCACACCTAGCTTTTGTGTTTCATACCCTAAAGCTAAAGTGCAAATATAGCGCTAACTCTGCAGCAAAATGTGGATAGCGAAAAAGTTTATTTTAAGCAAAACCGTAAAGTAAATCAGTTAAATTAAGTTAGGCACAATGCCAATTAATGATTTAATTTACACAATCTATCCTTTAGGAGAGGAAACATGAAAACAATGACTCAAAAACAACAGGGTTTCACCCTAATTGAATTAATGATTGTAGTAGCAATCATCGGTATTCTTGCAGCAGTAGCACTGCCTGCTTATTCTAACTATCAAGCATCATCAAAATTGACCGCTGGTTTAGCTGAAATTTCAGCTGGTAAAACTGGTTTTGAAGTGGCTGCTAACGCTGGCGAAACTCCAGACCGTGATGATGCAGGGTTGCAAGCCACTACTGCTAACTGTAACATAACAGTTACTGGAACTTCGATTGCATGTGAAGTTATTAATGCTCCAACACAAATATCAGGTGCAATACTAACTTGGACAAGAACATCAACTGGTGGATGGTCATGTGCCACTACAGGAATCACTGAGGCAGCCAACCAAGAGTTAGCGCCGAAAAGCTGTCCACACTCTTAAAATTATTCTTTCTTTAAAAGCGCCAATTTGGCGCTTTTTTAATGCCTAGATTCAGTACCAATGATTGTAAACAAAATAATCAGTTCCCCCCCTATAATTGTGTTTCTTTATAGCACTCTATTACCTTTCATACCTATAGCCTCATACGATTATCATAACCATCAACGAATAATCCAAATTGCTTTTTTGATTAGTACGAGTCTTCTTGCTATTACTTATTTCACCTCTAAAAACAAACCAGTTAGAAAATCATTATTAGACAAAAGAAGTTGCGTTTTGTTATTTACCTTTATCTTTTGTGGCTTCTTATCATCATTAATGAGTCAGGATGCAAGCTTTAGTTTGCTTTATACATTTCATATAAGTTTACTTATTGTATGTATGTGTTACGTAAGTGCAATCAATGATAAAAAGCCTGTATTATTTATTATTTATACCTTACTGATAGCCCACACGAGCTTGATTTTAATTTGCCTGCTAAACATAGTTTTTACACTAGCAGAGCAGCAACCTTTAAACCCCTACATAATCTACTCTGGTTTTATTAACATTCGCTTCTTTAATCAGGTACAGGTTTTTATTCTTCCCTTTTTAATATTACTGCTAAAATTTAAAAATATTCAACGCATCGTATTCATTGTTTTATTTTTAAATCTATTACTAATTTTTATTGGTCAAGCCCGAGGGGCGCTTCTCTCATTTTTTATTTTTTCAGTATTTGCTCTCATATTGAAAACAACCTTAAAAAAGCAAATTTTAACCGGGCTAGTTTGCCTTGCTCTTAGCTGTATCGCTTTTTATATTTTAGATTCGTTGAATAAAGGAGGTGCGGATATACTTCGTGCATCCTCTTCAGGCCGTATTGATTTATGGTTAAATACACTTTCTAACCTATCATGGAAGCATTTTTTGATTGGAAGTGGCCCTGGTGTATTTGAAATGTCTCTCGGGAGTTCAGCACCGTTTAGTCATCCCCACAACTCATTGATAGAAGTTTTAAATGAGTGGGGAGGAGTAGCACTAATTTGTATTTTAATCGTAATTTTTAATACATTGAGAAAATCTATAATACATCTAAAAAATCATAAAAAAGATATAATTACGGAAAGTATTTTTTACTCTTTTGCTATAGGTATTACGTATTCACTATTCTCTGGTGTACATGTGATGCCAGTTTCTCAAACCTTGTTGTTTATAATGTGGGGCTTACTTATTGGCAGGCTTAATAAAAACAAGTACAAACATATTCCTATAAATGTATACGCTAAGTTATTTTTGGCGTGTGTATTCATCCTCGCTTGGTTTTTATACTTACAAAAAGCAATAGAAATTTATAATAATATCGATCCTGATAATGGCTATATTTACGGGCCAAGGTTTTGGTCCATTGGTCAACGTGCCTGATAAACAGTATATTTCTACCAAGAATCATTCGATTAAGTTATGCTAGACAAAGCATTCTTTAATAATATTAATTCAGCTGGATCATCTCATGGCAAAAAAACAACAAGATAAAGGCCTCGATACATTTCAGTGGGTCGGCGTAAGTGCCCGAGGGAAAAAACTTGAAGGAGAGCTTACAGGGAATAGCATTGCACTTGTTAAAGCTCAGCTAAGAAAGCAAGGCATTACACCTTCAAAAGTAAAGCGTAAGCCAAAACCTTTATTTGGCATTCAAAGTGTTCAAAAAATCACCCCTAAAGATATAGCGCTTGTTACACGCCAAATCGCCACCATGCTTATGGCGGGTGTACCTCTTATACAAGCCATTGAAATGATAGGCACGGGCTCAACTAATAAAAGCGTGGGTAAACTAATGGAAACCATTGGCGATGAAGTAAAGGCAGGTCAGCCTTTATCGCAAGCGCTAAGAAAACACCCTCGTTATTTTGATGACTTATATTGCGACTTAGTCGCATCGGGCGAGCAATCAGGTGCGCTTGATAAAATATTTGATCGTGTTGCATTGTACAAAGAAAAATCTGAAGCGCTTAAATCAAAAATAAAAAAAGCAATGTTTTACCCAATATCTGTATTAGTGATAGCAGGTATTGTAACTTCTATTTTGCTAATCTTCGTAGTGCCACAATTTCAGGATATATTCTCTGGCTTTGGCGCTGAACTCCCAGCATTTACTTTATTTGTAATCGGGATATCTGAGTTTATGCAAGCGTATTGGTGGATGATTTTAATTGCAATTGTTGGCTTTGGTTATGCGTTTAAAGAAGCCAAACTCAGAAGCTTAAAACTCAGAGATGCAACCGATAGAGCCATTTTAAAGCTCCCTGTGATTGGAATGATTTTAAATAAAGCAGCTGTTGCACGCTATGCCCGAACACTTTCCACCACTTTTGCAGCCGGTGTACCACTTGTTGATGCGCTTGACTCTGCTGCAGGTGCTTCGGGTAACGCAGTGTACCGTTATGCTATTTTAGATATTAAAGCTTAGGTTAGCTCGGGTAATCAAATGAACTGGGCCATGCGTAACTCTAAAATATTCCCTGATATGGTAATTCAAATGGTTGCCATTGGTGAAGAGTCTGGCTCGTTAGATGGCATGCTGGCAAAAGTAGCGACTATTTACGAGCAAGAGGTTGATGATGCCGTCGATGGCCTTTCAAGCCTGTTAGAACCACTTATTATGGCGGTACTTGGTGTGCTCGTAGGCGGCTTAATTGTTGCCATGTACTTACCTATTTTCCAATTAGGTTCTGTCATTTAATTAATAAAAAATTTTACAGAAATTAAAGAGCGTCTTATTTTTATGGTTGGCGATTTAGTCTTCTCATTTGCTTTCTTTAACTTCTCTTTGTGATTATTATTTCATTTAATTTTTAGACTTTTTTAGAATAGTTTCAGGTATATATGCAAAGTATTATTGAAGTAATGCAAAGCCAACTGTGGTTTTATTTAACCACCGTTGGCTTAGTTAGTTTATGTGTGGGTAGTTTTTTAAATGTAGTTATCTACCGTTTGCCGCTTATGATGCAGCGAGAGTGGCAAAGCGAGTGTAGGCTATTACTTGAAGACGAGCTCAATACCAATCAAGCTAAACCAAAAAACACCAGCGAGCATTTTAATCTTGTAAAACCAAATTCCACCTGCCCAAAATGCAAAACGGCCATTAAGCCTTGGCAAAATATTCCTATCATTAGCTGGTTAATACTTAAAGGTAAATGCGCAAGTTGTAGTAACCCTATCTCTATTCGATACCCTGCTATTGAGGCCATTACCGCTCTATTAAGCTTAGTGGTTGCTTATACCTTTGGCGCAACAGAACAAGCATTATTATATATAGTGATCACGTGGGCACTTGTGGCACTGACCTTTATTGATATAGACCACATGTTACTGCCCGATCAGCTCACTTTACCGCTTGTTTGGCTCGCACTTATTGCTGCCGTTGCCGGAATTACAATTACGCCAAGTGATGCCATTATGGGGGCAGCCTTTGGTTATTTAAGCTTATGGAGTGTTTTTTGGTTATTTAAATTGCTAACAGGTAAAGAAGGTATGGGCTATGGCGACTTTAAACTGTTAGCGTTATTTGGTGCTCTGCTAGGCTGGCAATCATTACTCACTATAATACTACTTTCAAGTGTTGTTGGCGCCATTATCGGTATCGCTTTATTAAGTATTCAGGGTAAAGATAAGGCAACGCCCATTCCATTTGGTCCTTACTTAGCAATAGCCGGGTGGATCACGTTAATGTGGGGTAACCAATTACAAAGCGCGTATTTTAACTTAATTGGGTACTAACTTGAGTGCTAACTAAAATGAGTGACACCATAAATAAAACATCACCTTGGGTTCTTGGCTTAACAGGCGGTATAGGCTGTGGCAAAACGGCTGTAAGTAATATGTTTGAGCAGCTTGGCATTACAATAGTTGACGCCGACATTATTGCGCGCCAAGTCGTAAAACCGAAAAGCGATGGTTTAAATGCCATTGTAAGCAAATTTGGCCAAAGTATTTTATTGAGCGATGGCACACTAAACAGAAGCGCTTTACGTGAACGCATTTTTACTAATAGTGCCGACAAAGAGTGGCTAAATAATTTATTGCATCCACTCATTAGAAACATAATACATAACGACCTTACTGCCGCAAAAAGTCCATATGTAGTACTTGTAGCACCACTTTTGTTTGAAAACAGCCTAGATAAATTGTGTAATCGAACGCTACTGATTGATATACCTCAAAGTGTACAAATAGAGCGCACGGCTTCGCGTGATAACGTAAGTGTTGAGCAAGTAAAAGCGATTATTGCAGCGCAAATGTCACGCGAAGACAAACAAAAAAAAGCAGATGATATTTTAAATAACGACCGTGCACTTAACGACGTTAACCACGACTTATTAACGCTGCATAAACGTTATCTGCACATGGCACAAATGCAAGCAACTTAAATTGTAAAAACGAGTCAAAACAAACTAATCTCCTATATTAATTAATAAATTTAGCCTAGATTGTGAAGAGTAATGTAATCCCCTTCTTTTTTCTGATAAATTACTCTCTCTGAAGGATTAAAAAGGTGCGCAATGAATATTAACTCACCGTTATTAAGAAAGTTTCTTACGCTTGGGCGTATTGATGCCGATACGGTAAAAGCAAAGCAGCAAGAGTTTGCCTCAACCGCTGAACTGATTTCTAAATGCGGAAAAATAGACAGTAAAGAGTTAGCAGAGCAATGTATTGATTTGTTTCGTGTTCCCTATTTTGATTTAAAAGACTTTGACCCTGCGTCTATTCCTGCCGATCTTGTAAAAGAAAAACTGATCCGCAAACACCATATTTTACCGTTGGTACAAAAAGGCCGAAAAGTGTATGTGGCAGCCTCTGATCCAACCGATTACGGCGCCTTCGAAAACTTTGAATTTAGTACCGGTCTTTCATGCGAAATAGTCGTCGTTGATTACATTCAGCTCGATAATAAAATTGAGCAATTGCTAGATGCAACCGGCAGCCTAGATTTGAGCGATGATGAGTTTAAAGAATTTGCCGACCTAGACACAGAAAGCCAAAAAGAATCTGCACCGCAAGATGACGACAAAGACGATGCACCAATTATTGTGTACATTAATAAAATTTTAATGGACGCGATAAAAAAAGGCGCATCGGATCTACACTTTGAACCTTACGAGCATAAGTACCGAATTCGTTTTCGTATTGATGGCATCTTGCACGAAGTGGCAAGTCCACCTAATACATTAGCAACCAAGCTTTCTGCTCGTATTAAAGTAATGTCGCGACTTGATATTGCCGAAAAGCGTAAACCACAAGATGGCCGAATTAAATTAAAAATTACTGAGCGAAAAAGTATCGACTTTCGTGTCAGTACTATGCCCACGCTGTGGGGCGAAAAAATAGTAATGCGTATTCTTGATTCATCAAGCGCTATGCTAGGTATTGATGTACTTGGTTACGAAGAAGAGCAGAAAAATCTATACATGGATGCGCTTGGTCAACCACAAGGCATGATACTCGTTACAGGTCCTACCGGGTCAGGTAAAACGGTATCGCTTTATACGGGTTTAAACATATTAAACCAACCTGAGCGAAACATTAGTACCGCTGAGGATCCGGTTGAGATAAACCTTGAAGGGATAAACCAAGTACAAATTAACCCTAAAGCCGATATGACCTTTGCTAATGCATTGCGTGCGTTTTTACGTCAAGATCCCGATGTGGTTATGGTAGGTGAAATACGTGACCTTGAAACCGCAGAAATTTCAATAAAAGCGGCGCAAACAGGTCACTTGGTTTTATCTACGTTACATACCAATTCAGCGCCAGAAACCATCACCCGACTATTAAATATGGGTGTACCCGCCTATAACGTAGCCAGTTCAATTAGTTTAATTATTGCACAGCGATTAGCACGCCGTTTATGTCCAAAATGTAAAACGGCAGAACAATTGCCAAGCGAGGAGCTCTCTCGCCAAGGATTTAGCAAAGCGCAAATCGAAGATATGACTCTATATGCACCTAAAGGGTGTGATGGCTGTACCGATGGTTACAAAGGCCGTGTAGGTATTTACGAAGTTATGCAAATCACACCAGAAATTGCACAAATAATCATGCGCGGTGGTAACTCACTAGAAATCGCTGAGGTATCATTAAAAGCCGGTTTTAATAATTTGCGCCTATCGGGTTTACGTAAAGCCGCTGATGGATTAACGTCACTTGCTGAAATAAACCGCGTAACTAATATGTAAAACTATTTAGCGCTTTGCTTACTCTAAATACAGCAAGCGCTAATGAGTAACCTGTTGAGAGTAAAACATGCCTACTGTTGTAAATTGTCCAACCTGTAAAACAAATGTTGAGTGGTCTGAGCAAAGTCCTCACCGCCCATTTTGTTCTAAGCGTTGCCAACTCATTGATCTGGGTGAGTGGTCGTTTGAAAATAATAAAATTTCAGCGCCAATCACATCGGCTGATCAAATAAACCAAGACATGATTGAAGACATAGAAGCCATGATGGCTAAAAACGAAGATGACTTTTTTAAGTAATGCCATCTAGTTTTTATATAAACAAAAGCCAGCTAAATGCTGGCTTTTTAGTACTAACTTAAAAGTTAACCTCAGGATCAGTTAGCTTTTTTGCTTACGCTGCTTTTTACTTTTACGCTTTTGAATTTTAGCAAACTTTTCTTTTTGCTCTGCGTTAAGCAACTGCATTACTTGATGCTGCGTTTTTAGCTTAATTAAGGCGAACTCTTCACCTTTACTTTGGCGCTCACTTAAAAGCTCTTTTGCTGCATTTTCGTCAAATGTTGCTGCTGATAGTAGTGCGTCCATTTTTGCTTTGTGCGCTTCACGCATTGCTTTTCGCGCTTCTTTATCGTCGCCTCGTAAGGCTTTCATTTGTGTTTTTTGTGCTTCAAAAATAGCTTTTAGCTTAGTTTGCTGCTCTTGCGTTAAATCAAGTTTTTCGGCGCCGCGTTCAGAAAGCAAAAAACGCGCTGAAGAATGCCCTTGTCTATCATGCATACCGCCTTTAGCTAGTACGCTACCTGCACCAAGTGTGGCTGTTGCTAAGCCACAAATAAGTACTAATTTTGAAAGTGTATTTACTTTAGTCATAATCATCACCTTAACTGTTGGGTTGGTTGTGGTTGGCTGTCGTGTAATTGCTTAGCCAGTGAGTTAACTATAACTAACTCAACGCAAAGTAACGCAAAGCAGTGTAAAGGTTGTGTAAAGATTCACTTTTGAGCAATTAAGGGCGTAAAATAAAGAAATGAAATATTGCCTAAGGGTTTGTAAATGAAACTATTAATGATTGACGACGATACGGGTCTTTGTGAGTTACTCAGCGAATACCTTTCAAGCCAAGGGTTTGAAATACAAAGCGTACACGACGGCGAACAAGGCCTAAAGTTAGCACAGGCCAACGACTACGCATTAATATTGCTTGATGTCATGCTACCTACTTTAGATGGCTTCGAAGTACTAAAACAGCTTAGGCAAACAAAACTTACGCCCGTTATTATGCTCACTGCGAAAGGGGAAGACTTTGACCGTATTTTTGGATTAGAGCTTGGCGCTGATGATTACATACCAAAACCATTTAATCACAGAGAGTTACTAGCCCGCGTAAAAGCGATTGCACGTCGTATAGAGCATATAAACAGCTTAAATATCAACACAACTAATAAGCTGCTTGTAAATGGTGTAACAATTAACCTTGCAGCACGAGAAGCCTCTATTGATGAGAATACACTCACGCTTACTGGCACAGAGTACGAAATACTGGCGCTTTTATGTAAAAACGCCAGCCAAGTTGTTAGTAAAGAGCAAATTAGTGAAGAAGTGCTAGGCAGGCGTTTAGCATCGTTCGACCGCTCTATTGATATGCATGTAAGTAATATCCGAAAAAAAATAGCAGAGCACATTAAAACAGAACGAATTAAAACAATGCGAGGCAGCGGTTATGTTTTCATCCAAGGTGAATAAATCAGGCGCTTTATCTTGGCTTAAGCACCCTAGGCATTATTTATTTTTTAAAATATTTGTTTGGTTTTGGCTAACCATTATTGGCACCGTTACTGCGCTTGTTTTTTTAAGTAATATCAGCGTACTGAACTTAGTAAGTAATGAACCCTTACATGGCCCGATGGAAAAAAACCTAGCTTATACAGCAAGAAGTATTGAGCGCTCTGCATATAAGCATAAGCGTTCGCTTGAGAGTATTCTTTCGCATCCACGCTTATCTAAACGTAAGCTTTTATATTTAAGCGCTGAGCAATCAGATATTTCTTTTACTAATAAAGAAACACCTATAAACATAGACCTAAGCCTTCTTAATTTTACCAAAAACATGTCACCGCAAATTGTTTTCACTGAGCAATATCAAGCCTTTGGACCAGTTCAATTAACTGTCCCCGAAGGAGTATTTTATTTATATGAAATAGACATAAACAATCAGCCACCTCTGTTTATACGCTTAAAGCTAATGCCCGGCTGGATTAAGGTATCTATTGCAATTATTGCCTCTTTAATTTTAAGCTTTTTGTTTAGTCGTAACTTAATTGCACCTATTAATAGCCTTAAAAAAGCGGCTATAAAACTATCTTCTGGCGATTTAAGCGCACGTGCTGCCATTTCAACTAACAGAAAAGATGAGCTAGGGGTACTTGGTCGAGACTTTAACAGTATGGCAAACCAGCTAGAACTATTAATAAGCTCACAAAAACGCTTGCTTGCTGACATATCCCATGAGTTACGTTCGCCACTTACTCGCTTAAAAATGGCAACAGGCCTTGCACAAATGCAAGCAAATGAAGCAAGTCAGTCTTATTTATTACGAATAGAAAAAGAGGCTAATCAACTCGATCAAATGATTGCTGATGTACTTCAAGTGTCTCGTTTAGAAGCAAAAAGCCAAACCCTTGCAATGCAAAAGCAATCACTAAACCTTATTGTTGAACATGTTTTAAACGATGCAAAATTTGAAGCAAAACAATATGATAAGCAGTTAACAATAACAGGCGATGCAAGCGTAACCATTAGCTGCGATGAAGCCCTGATTGCCAGCGCGCTTGAAAACCTACTTCGTAATGCCATTAAATATGCAAATAACACAATAAGTATAAAACTATCGCATGGTGATGCCGTGCATATTGAAATATGTGATGATGGCCCAGGCGTGCCAAATAACCAGCTTGATAAGCTATGTGAGCCGTTTTTTAGGCAGTCTGATGCAAGAGATAGAGTCAGTGGTGGAACCGGTTTAGGCTTAGCTATCGCAAAAAATGCAATTACAGCTCATAATGGCACCTTAGTTTTATCGAACAAAGATCAGGGCGGCTTGTGTGCTAATATCACACTGCCAATAATCAAAGAGTAAACCATGTTTTATAGTAGTGAGCGCGAGCTTAAAGGTAACCAATCAGCCATTAATGATTTTTATCAAAACACATTAGTTAAAGCGTATTTAAATACGCCTAATGGGCAGTTATTTTATGCGCATGCCCAGCCAGATAAAGCTCATGTTGCCATAGTTATTAGCTCAGGCAGAATCGAAGGGCTCGATAAATACAAAGAGTTGTTATGGGAGCTTTATACTAATAATTTTGCTGTTTTTATTGTTGACCACCAAGGACAGGGTCGCTCTTACCGCTATTTAAAAAATAAACATAAGGGCTATGTAAATAATTTTGGTGACTACAGTGCCGATCTTAATTTATTTAACACCCAAATAGTCGACACCGTTTGGCAAGGTAAAAAGCTATTAGTGAGCCACTCGATGGGAGGTGCTATTGCATTTGATTATTTGGCAAACTACGAGCATAGTTTTAGCGGTGCGTTTTTATCAGCCCCAATGTTCGATATACACACCAAAGGTATTCCAAAGCCTTTAGCCCGAATAATTGCAAGTAATGCCGTACGTCTTGGTTTTCAGTTTAGCTATGCCCTTGGACAAACCGACTACACCCCAGAAGAATTCCCTTTAAACGTATTAACAAGTTGCGAATTACGCTACAGCCTATTTAGGCAAACATATAATGAGGAGCCTTTACTGCAACTTGGCGGGGTTACTTATGGGTGGCTAAATTCAACCTTTACTTTTTTATCATCAATAGATGAGCTTACTGTTGATATTCCACTTTACATTGCAAGCGCAAAAAACGATGTAGTTGTCGATAATGAAGCGCACTATAGACTAGCTAATAAGTACGCAAATATTACCTTAGAAAGCTTTACTGATGCCAAGCACGAACTATTCTTTGAATGTGATGATGTACGCCAGCCAGTACTTAAGAGTCTGTATAAGTTTTGTGAGTCGGTGACGGCTTAGTTAAAACAGAAAGCGGGTCGAGGTGGATTAGTATATCAACCTCAGATTCAAAACGAGCACCAATCATCGCTTCAACCTCATCAGCCACAGTATGGGCTCGTATTAGACTTAAATGGTCATCAAGCTCTAAATGCATTTGAATAAACTTAATTTTCCCCCCCTGGCGAGTACGGATCCCGTGTACGCCATGCACATCGCTGTGCTCTTTAGCAATATCAAAAATGCTTTGCTTTTCATCGTCTGGGAGTTCTTTATCCATTAAATGATCGGCACTATCTCTTGCAATATCCCAACTGTTATACAGTAAGTAACCTGCTACCCCTATTGCAAAAATAGGATCGGCATACATCATTCCGTAATAAGATAGAGCAATCGCAATTAAAACAGCAGCGTTTAAAATCAAATCACCTTTGTAATGCACCGAATCTGCTTTTATAGCAATCGATTCGGTATGCTTAATAACCTTAGTTTGTACAAAAACAATGACCAGAGTACATGCAATTGCAAAAGCACTTACCCATACACCTAATAATGAATGTGTAAGCTCTATAGGGTTAAATAAGCGCTCAACACCATGAAATGCCAGTAAACAGCCCGAGCCTGCAATAAATGCAGCTTGCCCAAGCCCTGCTAATGCCTCGGCTTTACCATGACCAAACCGATGATCATCATCAGCTGGGCGCAGTGCGTAACCTAAAACTAAAAAACTCATAAATGTAGCGGTAATGTCCATTAATGAGTCTGTTAAGGAGCCAAGCATTGAAGCAGAGCCTGAAGCAAGCCAGGCCCACGCCTTTGCCGCAATCATTAAACTCACCATTACCATAGTAATAATACTAGAAGCTTTAACCCAAAATTCGTAACTGCGGTTATGCACAATTTCATCCGCTAAAAAGAGTATTCAATACCTTGAGTATATCATTTTTTTTAAGGGTTTCGTGTATACTGCTTTCGTCAAATACCATTATTAAAAGGCTAATTATGCTGGATATTGTTTTATACCAACCTGAAATTCCACCAAACACAGGGAATATTATCCGCCTTTGTGCAAATACCGGCTTTTCGCTGCACTTAATTGAGCCTTTAGGGTTTGAGTGGGACGACAAACGTGTAAAGCGTGCAGGCCTTGATTACCATGAATTCAGCCATGTTCAGCGTCATGCGTCATTTGAAGCGTATCTTGAAAAGTGTAAACCGAAAAAAGTGTATGCATGTACAACCAAAGGCAGCCAATTTCATCATGAGGCACGTTACGAAGCCGGCGACTGCCTAGTATTTGGTCCAGAAACACGCGGACTACCCGATGAGATGATTCAAGCTCTACCAAACGAGCAGCGCGTACGCATCCCAATGCAACCAAATAGTCGAAGCATGAACCTATCAAACGCAGTCGCTGTATTTGTTTACGAATCATGGCGACAGCTGGGCTTTCCGAACGCGCAGTAATACGCGTATTATTAAAGCTAACAAAAAAACCGACATTACGTCGGTTTTTTTTGTTTTTATCACAGTAGTGAATGCTATTCTGATCGTTGCTCTCTGCCTAACAATGCCATGGCAGCAGCTTTCATATCTTTATTCTCATAAAGTACTTTGTAAATCTGTTCTGTGATAGGCATTTCAACGCCTGCACGCTGGGCAAGTAAATACACTTCTTTGGTGTTTCTAAAGCCCTCTACTACTTGGCCTATCGACTCAATTGCAGCTTCAACACTTTCACCTTTACCCAGTGCTAAACCAAAACGACGATTGCGTGATTGGTTATCGGTACAGGTTAAAATTAAATCGCCAAGTCCTGCCATTCCCATAAAGGTTTCTGGCTTTGCGCCTAGAGCGCAACCTAACCGAGTCAGTTCTGCAAGACCTCGTGTGATCAAAGCTGTGCGAGCATTGGCTCCAAAACCTACACCATCAGAAATACCCGCGCCAATAGCAATTACGTTTTTAACCGCACCACCTAGCTGTATGCCAATAAAGTCGTCATTGTTATACACACGAAATGAACGACCACAATGCAGTAAATCAGCCAATTGTTGTGCAAACTCAGGTGAGGTAGACGAAACAGAAATAGCTGTTGGTGAACCCATTGCCATTTCTTTCGCAAATGTAGGACCCGAAAGCACCGCAAGTGCGATTTCATCCCCCAACTCTTGCTGCGCAACTTCTTGTAATAAACGCCCTGTATTTGGCTCGAGGCCTTTAGTCGCCCACGCGACTTTAGCATCGATTTGCAATGCAGGTTTTATTTGCGCAAGTGTGTCACCAAATGCATGGCTTGGGACAACAACAAGCACAATAGCACTACATGCAACCGCACGTTGTAAATCGGCTTCTAGTACTAGAGTGTCTGGGAAGGGTGCATCTGGTAAGTAACGTTGATTTTTCCGCTCAGCTGCAAGCGTAGCAACGTCGTCGCTATTGCGTCCCCAAAGCGTCACTTTATGACCATTTCGGGCTAAACAAATAGCAAGGGCGGTGCCATAAGACCCCGCCCCCAATACAGTAACAGCTGAAGTTGCTGTACTCATAAGTTATGCGTCTGCTGTAACCTGGTCAGCTTGCGCAGTACGTTGTTGCATATACTGTGCAAACAATGCGTCAAAGTTTACTGGCGCAAGGTTTAACTGTGGGAAAGTGCCACGGTTAACTAGGTTAGATACCGCTTCACGTGCATATGGGAACAATACGTTAGGACAAAATGCACCTAGCATATGAGCAAGCTGTACTTCTTCAACCTCAGCAATAGTAAAAATACCCGCTTGTTGAATTTCACATAAAAACGCAGTTTCTTCGCCAATTGATGCTGTCACAGTTAATGCTAAAACAACTTCAAATACACCTTCGTCTAACTTGTTAGAGCGAGTATCTAGGTCTAGCTTAACTTCTGGCGTCCATTCTTTTTGAAAAATTGCCGGAGAGTTTGGCGTTTCAAACGACACGTCTTTAGTGTAAATGCGTTGAATAGTAAATTGTGCGCCTGCGTCTTGTGCCGCTGCTGCGTTTTGAGTTTCTTCGTTCATTGTTATTCCTAACTTGTTCGTTATTATAATTAAATTAAGCGTTAAGCTTAGCGTCAAGTTTACCTTGAGCCTCAATAGCCATCATGTCGTCACAGCCACCGATATGTTCATCATTAATAAAAATTTGCGGTACAGTGCTTGCGCCACCGGCTTTAGTAATCATTTCATCGCGAAGTTCAGGTTGTACACCAATATCAAAATTAGTGAATTCAACGCCTTTGCTTTTTAAAAGCGCCATAGCGCGCTGACAAAATGGACAATATGCCTTGGTGTATAAAACAACGTTACTCATAATAAATCCTCTATCGGTTTAGCTAAACGAGATTAGCGACCTGTTATCGTTGGTAAGCTAGCAGATTGCCATGCACCCATTCCGCCCGCTAATACATAAACCTGTTCAAAACCAGCTTTATGCATTGCTGTGGCCGTGCCTTGGGCTGTCATACCTGTAGTACATACCAATATAATGGGTTTAGTCTTGTACTTTTCAAGGCCTGAAAAGTCAGATTTTTTTGCATTTTCAGGGCTTAAGTGTTCAGCCCCCGAAATACGGCCAGACGTAAACTCTTTTTGTGCGCGCATATCCACTACTTGGCCATCTTCACGGTTAATAAGTAGCGTTAGTTGCTGAGGGTTTATTTGACGAATAGCTGAAAATTTACTTTTTATCCAACCACTGACAATAAGAAAAACAATACCAACCCAAGCAAGGCTTAAAATAGGGTGATTGCTTATAAATTCAATATATTGATCCATTCGACTTCCACTATAAATTACATCCTAAAACGCAATGTTTTAGACATTTTAGACTTTAGCCACGCAAGTATACCCAAACCAACTTAAAATGCGAGTTTACACAGAGTTTAAAAGTACGAAAAACACCCCATATAAAGGTTATTAACCGCACATCAGCATCAATACGATATTCAATTAAGTGAAAAAAATTAATATGCTGTTTTGTATGCTGATTCAAGTAACAAAACACGGTATGCTAAAGCAAAACAGGTGCTAACTTTTAGGAGTGACTATGACTGAACATAAAAAACCACTGGTATTAATGATTTTAGACGGTTGGGGATATCGTGAAGACGAGCAAAGCAATGCAATACTAGCAGCGAATACCCCCGTATTAGATAACTTATGGGCATCTCGCCCTCGCACATTAATTTCAGCATCTGGTTTTGATGTAGGTCTTCCTGATGGACAAATGGGTAATTCCGAAGTTGGACATGTTAATTTAGGTGCAGGACGTGTTGTATACCAAGACTTTACTCGAATTACCAAAGCAATAAATGACGGTGAATTTGACTCAACCCCTGCACTTGTTGAAAACATTGATAAAGCAGTTAATGCCGGCAAAGCCGTTCATGTTATGGGGTTATTGAGCCCGGGTGGCGTTCATAGTCATGAAGATCACATTGTTGCAAGCATAGAGCTGGCTGCAAAACGCGGTGCTAAGGAAGTCTATTTTCATGCATTTTTAGATGGCCGTGATACACCACCGCGTAGTGCCAAAGAATCTATTGAACGTATAGAAGCGTTGTTTGCAAAACTTGAATGTGGTCGGCTAGCAACACTCGTTGGTCGTTATTATGCAATGGATAGAGATAACCGCTGGAATCGTGTAGAAAAAGCCTATGACGTAATGACCTCTGGCATTGGAGAGTTTAACTACAGCGATGGCGTAACCGCATTAAATGCAGCTTATGAGCGCGACGAAAACGACGAGTTTGTTGCTCCTACAACCATTACACCAGCAGGTAGAGAAGCAGCGCAAATTAATGATGGCGACACCGTTATTTTTGCAAACTTTAGGGCAGACCGAGCACGTGAAATTACACGCGCCTTTGTAGAGCCTGAATTTGATGGCTTTACCAAGAAAAAATCCCCCGCTCTCAGCGCATTTGTTATGATGACAGAATATGCAGCCGATATAGACGCACCCGTTGCATTTGGCCCAACTCCTCTTACTAACGTATTAGGGGAATGGCTTGAAAAACAAGGAAAAACACAACTGCGTATTTCTGAAACAGAAAAATACGCACACGTTACCTTCTTTTTTAGCGGCGGACGTGAGGACGAATTTGAAGGTGAAACGCGTGAATTAATCCCTTCACCACAAGTGGCTACCTACGACTTGCAACCTGAAATGAACTCAGAAATGCTAACCGATAAGCTCGTAGAAGCAATTAAAAGCGGGAAATACGACGCCATTATATGCAATTATCCTAATGGCGATATGGTTGGCCACTCAGGTGTATTTGATGCCGCTGTAAAAGCTTGTGAAGCCGTTGACACCTGTATTGGCCGTGTAGTTGATGCATTGAACGAATTTGGCGGTGAAGCGTTGATCACAGCCGATCATGGTAATGCAGAACAAATGGCTAACCTTAAAACGGGCCAAGCACATACCGCGCATACAAGTGAACCGGTGCCATTTATTTATGTTGGTCGCGATGCGACACCATCTGAAGGTAAAGCATTAAGTGATGTTGCCCCTACAATGCTGCACTTAATGGGCATGGAGCAGCCAAGTGAAATGACTGGCACACCTATCATGACGTTGAAATAACCCATGATTAAACGTGTTAACCGATACTTTAAGTGCGGCTTAATACTCGCCTCATTGGTGACTGCATCAGCAGTTGCCAATGAAGATCGCACTAAAAAAGATCTCTCACAGGTGAAACAAGCACTTGAACAAAGCCAATCTGAGTATAATCAACAACGAAAAAAAATATCTCAACTTCAAAAAAATCTTAAAAGCCATGAGCTTGAAATAGCTAAAAACGCTAAAGCACTTAATATGGCTGAGCAGTCTGTTAAAGAAACCCAACAACAGCAAAATCAACAACAAAAAAAAGCTGATGAACTCGATAAAAAACACATCGAATTTCAACGTATTCTAGGAGCGCAACTTAAAAGCGCTTACATGGCAGGTGGTGATGACTACTCTAAAATGTTACTGAATCAAGAAAACACAGCGCAATTTGAGCGAACACTTAGCTATTATAATTACCTAAACAAATCACGAATTGAACAAATTGAAGAATTAAAAGAACTTAAACATCAAATCGCGTTAAACCAAGTTGCACTAAACAAAACAAAAGAAAAGCTTTTAGCTTTATACGACGAGCAAAAAAGGCGTCAAACAGCCTTAGTAAATGCACAAAGTGAACGCCAAGCAAACCTAAGGAATCTTCAAGCTCAGCTTACGAGTACTAAAAGCTCTATCGATTACTTAAAAGAAAACCAACAAACCCTTGTTAATACAATTGAAGAGTTAGAAAAAGAAAAAACAAAAAAAATAGAATTACTTGGCCTCAATAAAAATAAAGGCAAATTAAACTGGCCTAGTAAAGGTAAATTAAAACACCAATTTGGCCAGCGCAAACATGGCGGCATTGATTGGAAAGGCGTGCTAATTGGCGCTAAAGAAGGCGAAAATGTTAATAGCGTGCACAATGGCCAAGTTGTATTTGCAGATTGGTTAAAAGGTTATGGTTGGGTAATTGTAGTCGATCATGGTGAAGGATTTATGAGCCTATACGGCCATGCACAAACACTACTGAGAGACGTAGGTGACATGGTACGCCAAGGCGAAACTTTAGCGTTGGTTGGCCAAAGCGGCGGACAGGCAAGTTCTGGTCTATACTTTGAAATACGACACAAAGGACGCGCAGTAAATCCCGTAAAATGGTGCAGACGTATTTAATTGAATAAACCGCTGCTCCGCTGAGGAGTCGCTGATGAAAAACAACAATGTAATACCCGCATTTAAAAAAGCAGGCTATGCTTTCAGTCTGCTTTTATTCACCTTTACTTTAGTACTTAACAATGCATTTGCCAGCTCAGTAAAAAACCTTAAAAGCCAACAAATAGATGAAATTTTATTTAACATACACGCCTATTATGTTGACGATTTAGAGCTACAAAACAGCCATTATGTGCAATACAACAACAAACAATTTGAGCGCTTATACTCAAAGCTAGACCCCTACTCTAAATACCTTAACGAACACGAGCTCGATGCCTTATTTGATAATACCAATGGCCAATATACGGGCTTAGGTATTGAAGTAAAAAAAGTCGATATTGATATAAAAATAGTTAACGTGGTAAATAACTCACCAGCGAAAGAAGCAGGTATTTTAGCTGGCGATATTATTGTTAGTGTTAATCAAAAAACGGTCAATTTGCTCAGCGTTAGCGAAGTCGCAACTTTAATAAAAGAAAATAAATTTAAAACAGTTAACCTCACCATTAAGCGAAATGAAAGCCCTGAACTTTTGTCGTTTAACGTAGCTCGTACGCAAATACAATTAGAGAGTGTAACCAGTAAAATTTTAGAGTCAGGCATTGGCTATTTAGCTATTAATAGTTTTTCTAATCACACGCTACACGAAGTTGCACTGCAAACTGCAGCGATGCAAAATAATTATGATTATCCATTATTAGGGCTTGTAATTGATTTACGTGACAACCCCGGAGGTACCCTAAAAAGTGCGATTGCGGTCTCTGATTTATTCTTAGAAAGCGGAACTATAGTAACAACGAAAGGCAGATACTTTGACGCTAACCAAGCCTTTTATGCTAAACGGGGCGACATACTCAAAGGCGCCTCAATTGTTGTACTTATTAATGAAAATTCAGCCTCTGCGGCCGAAATTTTGGCCGGCGCCTTAAAAGACAACAACAGGGCTAAAGTGGTCGGAAGCCGATCTTTTGGAAAAGGGTCAGTGCAATCACTTATACCATTAAGTGATGGCAATACCGCTTTAAAACTCACTACCGCAAAATATTTTACACCTTCTGGTGAATCAATAGATGGCGTTGGAATAAAGCCCGATGTGACGATTAATCAAACAACACTTCCACAAAACAATAAAGCCGTTATAATAAAAAATGAGCAAGTAAAAAATAATCAACACCAGCTTGTTAACACCTTAGCTGATTTACAGTTAGTTAAAGCAAAGCAATTACTCAGTATGCAGTAATCTATTTTGTTTGAGCGTTACTGGGCATAAAAAGATAATAAAAATTATAAACGTGAATACTATTAACAAAAAAATACGGATGTGGCTTTTTTTCAGTGTATGTATCGCTTGCTTTAGCGCTAATGCTAAACAAATAGCGATAGTTATTGATGATATAGGCTATCACCAAAGAGACTTAGAGTTTTTAACCTTACCTGGGCAATTGACCTATTCAATTTTGCCCCACACACCCTATTCGCAAGTTTTTGCAACACGTGCTAGCAAAGCAAATAAAGAGCTGCTTTTACATGTGCCTATGCAGGCACTTAACGGCAAAGCACTAGGACCTGGTGCGCTTACTCTTGATATGGACAAAGCTCAACTACAACAAACCCTAGGAACAGCACTAGCAAGTTTACCGCAAGTTAGAGGTGTTAATAATCACATGGGTTCTGCATTAACTCAGCAAAGCCAAGCTATGAAATGGACAATGGAAGTCCTTAAAAAGCGCGAGTTGTACTTTTTAGATAGCCGAACAACTGGCTTAAGCCAGGCACAAAATGCTGCAAACTTTTTTGGGGTTGAAAATATTGGTCGCCATGTTTTTTTGGACAACATAACAACAGCAGATCAACTTCAGTTTAGGCTCGATGAACTTAAACAAAAAGCAACAGATCACAATTTTGCCATTGCCATTGCTCACCCTTATCCTGAGACCATTGCTTTTTTACGTAAAGCCCTGCCTGAGCTTACTCAACAAGGCTATGAGTTAGTTCCTGTTTCTCAGTTAGTACAACGTAAATATATTCAGTTAGCGCAAGCTCAAGCGAAAACAATTAGCGCGCGATAATTAAATTAAATAGGGTGCTTATTCTTTCTTGCTTGTGCCTGATAGTATTTCAAAATACTCTTTTGACCGTCTTCACTAAGTGGTTTCAGTGTTATTTTTCGTGTTCTTAGCTTTTCATCTTCTATCAATGTAAGAACTATGTGCTCATCTAACTTTTTTGCACTTACAACCGCGCTATTAGCTATTAACCAACGTGAACGAATTAAACCTTGTTTAACCTCTGAATATTTAGAATAAAACCTAACCACTTCAATATTGCTATTAACAAAATACATAGTAATGAGTAGTACACCATAAAATGCAGCCATTGGTGTAAAAAAGACTAAAGGTAAAATTAATATACCTACATATAATTGTATTTGCAGTTTACCTTTATCAACTTTAATAATACCTGTAGGTTTATCGATGGTTTCTGTTGTCATTTTTCAGTGTCCTTTTGAATAGTAATTTAGCATGATCATCCATCATGTTTCTGATTGCGTAGATACCTATCAGACCAATAGGGACAAAAAAAATAAAGCCGAGCATTGCTACAAAGCCAAATATCTTTTTACCAGTTAATCTATAAATAAAACCAAATATAGTGAGCAAAAAAGCGGGGATTAAGATGTAGTTTACTTCGTAATAGTCTGGGTCATGCCCAATACTAATAATCACGCCAAGGGCGATAATTAACGACATTAAATAGTAATTCAAAGCTAAATATCCTTTTAAGCTTTTTATAATCACTAGAACCTACATGAATGCGCATAAATTTTCAACAAAAAAGCCCTGCATTTTAATGCAGGGCTTTCAAAAATATTACGCTTTTAGAACGTATCAGCTCATAGCGCTTTGTAACTTTTTCATTGCTGTTTTTTCAAGCTGGCGAACACGCTCAGCAGATACACTGTATTTTTCAGCAAGCTCTTGTAGTGTTGCTTTGTCATCAGACAACCAGCGCGCACTTACAATGTCTTGTGAACGTTCATCTAGTGTTTTAAGTGCACTAAACAAACGAGTATGAGACTGCTCTTGCCATTGTTGCTGCTCAATGTCATCAGCTAAATCAGCAGAACCATCCGTTAAATATTGTACCGGTGAATAAGTGCTTGTTGGTGCGTCATCGTTATCATCACCCGTTAAGTCAAAGCCCATATCTTGACCGCTCATACGAGATTCCATTTCACGCACTTCTTTTTCGCTTACACCCAGCTCACTAGCAACAGTGCTAACCTCTGCTTGGTTAAACCAGCCTAAACGCTTTTTATTTTTACGAAGATTAAAAAACAATTTACGCTGTGCTTTTGTAGTAGCTACTTTAACTATACGCCAGTTCTTAAGAACAAACTCGTGTATTTCGGCTTTAATCCAATGCACTGCAAACGATACTAAACGAACACCCACGCTTGGGTCGAAACGTTTAACCGCTTTCATCAGGCCTATATTGCCTTCTTGAATAAGGTCAGCTTGTGGCAAGCCGTATCCCGAGTAGCTTTTAGCTATATGCGCTACAAAGCGCAAATGCGACATAATGAGTTGCTTTGCAGCACTAAGATCGCCTTCTTCCTGAAGTTTTTTAGCAAGTTCTTGCTCTTCTTCAACTTTAAGCATAGGGATTGTGCTGACCGCTTGAAGGTAGCCATCCATGCTTGCGCTTTGTTGTCCAACTGTAAGTGCCATTGCGTATAAATCTTTACTCATTTTTCACCTCGGTGATAAACATTTGAAACCATCTTAGCACTCTTTCCTGAAGAGTGCTAACCCCAATTTAAAACTTTTTTAAAGTATAAATCAAGCGGTTTTTTAGCGTTATTGAAGTCTACTATAAGCGACTGAATAAGCGATGAATTAAGGGATTGCGGGTGATTAACGTCAGTTTTTCACTCTATTTACAATTCATGCTTGATATGGAGGGTAGTAGATAAATGTGACAGTTTTTATAGGACCTGAACAACCCAACCCAATAACATACGCGCTAAGCATTGAGTTAGTTCACTTGTATTAGCTTGCGCGAATGAGGAAGAGATAAACACGCTTATAAAGTTAAATGTATATTCACAAAGTTTACTTTGAAGCGAATAAAGCGCCAATAGCATAACCTATATAGCTCGCTTGATTAACAGCGAGCTATATAGGTGCGTATTACACTTTGTCTGGCTCTATTTCTTTAATGTATCGATTTACAGATAAGTAAGAGCCAACAAACCCCAAACTTGTAGCAAGTAAAACTAAAAAGCCAAATTCGCTAAGCGTTAAACCAATGAGTAAAAAGTTAGTTTGATACACACCAGCCACACTGTTTACGGCTGAAGAAAGCCACCACATCATCAATGCAACTGATATAAAAGCAAATAATCCACCAATAACGCCATACCAAATACCAGTCCATAAAAATGGTGCGTGTATAAACGTATTTGTAGCACCTACAAGTTTCATTACTTGTATTTCTTCTTTTTTATCCATAATCGATAGGCGAATAGTATTACCTATTATGAGAGTTACAGACGTTAATAATAATAAGGTAATGGTTATTACACTTTCTTTTAGCAAGCTAAGCAATGCATTTAAGCGCTCTAACCAGGCTATATCAAGTTTGCCAAAATCAACCTCACGTTCCGCTTCTAACTTAGTCATAAGTACCTTGGCGGCATTAGGCTGGCGGTGCCGCTTAGTAGGCGTAACTAGCACAACATCGGGTAATGGGTTGCTATCTAAATATTCTAGCGCTTGCCCAAAACCTGACACTTCCTGAAATTCTTTTAATGCTTGCTGTTTTGAAATAAACGTTACACTCTCTACTTCAGGATATAAGGCTAGGCGCTTAACTAGCGTCGCTGTTTCTTGTTTCGTCATTGTTTGTTTTACAAATAACGATATTTCACTAGCCTCTTCAAAGCCACTACTTACTTGCTGCACATTTTTAACCACTAAGTAAAGTGTGGCAGGAAGCGTTAAGCTTAATCCAAGTACCGCAATTGTCATCATTGATGCCAGTGGTGTACGCCACATTTCACCCAGACTATGAATCCCTTGGCGAAAAATGTTAACGATAAAAAAGTAGCCATTTGAAATAACTGATTTTTTTTGTTTTTCATTTTTGTTTTGGCGGCTTTTAAACAGTAAACTCATAATGCCCCCTGCGCTAATGGATCTTCAAGCATTCTGCCATCCTTTAACGTTAAGCTCCTATACTTCATGCGTGCAACAAGGCCTAAGTCATGGGTAGCAATAAGTACGGTTGTACCATGCTTATTAAAGTCTTCAAATAATTTAAGTATTTCCATTGAGAGTTCAGGATCTAAGTTACCCGTTGGCTCATCGGCAAGTAAAATTGGCGGAGAATTTACAATAGCGCGTGCAATACCGACTCGCTGTTGCTCACCACCCGACAACATAGATGGATGGCATTTAACTTTATCGATTAAACCCACTTTATCGAGCGCACCATGAACACGCTTTGCGATTTGATTACGATGAGTTCCTTCGATGATCAGCGGTAGCGCGACATTATCAAATACAGTGTATCGTTCTAATAATCGATGGTTTTGAAAAATAATACCAATATCTCGGCGAGCATAAGGGATTTGTCGCGAATTAACTTTATTTAAATCAACACCATTAATAAATACGTTACCAGCAGATGGACGTTCCATTAAGCTGATAAGCTTTAAAAGTGTACTTTTACCCGCACCACTATGACCGGTCAAAAAGGCTAATTCGCCAGGTTTTATATGAAAATTAACTTTTTCGAGGGCACGATGCCCCCCTGGATAGGTTTTACTTACTTGCTGAAAATTTATCATTTTTTATTATGCCAACCTCATTAAAGTGTTAATGCAATTGGTATTCCTCGCAATTAAAAAGGGAGCAAGCTCCCTTCTTGGTAAATTAAGCGTCGTCCTCATCTTGGCTAAATAATGCATCAATAAAGTCATCGCTTTTAAACGAACGCAAATCATCAATACCTTCACCAACACCAATATAACGAATTGGAATGTTAAACTTATCAGCTACAGCAAAAATAACCCCACCTTTTGCTGTACCATCAAGTTTTGACAAAGTAATACCCGTTAAACCTACACATTGGTTAAACAAGTTTACTTGGCTAATCGCATTTTGCCCTGTACCTGCATCTATAGTTAGCATCACCTCGTGCGGTGCATCAGGATCTATTTTTTTCATTACACGAGCTATTTTCTCAAGCTCTTGCATCAAATTATCTTTATTTTGCAGACGACCCGCTGTATCAGCAATTAACACATCGACATTACGCGCTTTTGCGGCCTGAAAAGCATCAAATACCACCGATGCACTATCGGCTCCGGTATGCTGTGCTATAACAGGAATACTGTTACGCTCACCCCACACTTGAAGTTGTTCAACCGCAGCAGCTCTAAAAGTGTCACCCGCAGCAAGCATGACCGACTTACCTTCATTTTGAAATTGCTTAGCTAGCTTACCAATCGTAGTTGTTTTACCAACCCCATTTACACCTACCATTAAAATCACAAACGGTTTTTTTTCTGCTGGTATTGTTAATGGCTGTTCAGCAGTCTTTAACATCGCTGCCATTTCTTGCTTCATTAGCTCATATAAAGCATCACCATCCTTAAGCTGCTTTCTATTTGCACCGTCCGTTAGTCTATCGATTAACTTCATGGTGGTGTCTACGCCTAAATCAGCCGTCAATAATTGAGTTTCAAGCTCTTCAAAAAGGTCATCATCTATTTTTTTACCACTAAAAATAGACGAAAATCCTGCGCCAATATTAACGCGGGTTTTTAGTAATCCTTTTTTAAGACGTGAAAAAAAGCCTTCTTTCTTAGGCTTTTCTTCTTTCTTAGCTTGCTCTGCTGCAACACGTTCTTGTTCTAAGCGCTGCACTTCGGCTTGCTCTGCTGCAACACGTTCTTGTTCTAAGCGCTGCGCTTCTGCTTGCTCTGTTGCAATGCGTTCTTGCTCTATGCGCTGCGCCTCTGCTTGCTCTGCTGCAATGCGTTCTTGCTCTATGCGCTGCGCTTCTGCTTGCTCTGCTGCAATGCGTTCTTGCTCTATGCGCTGTGCTTCTGCTTGCTCTGTTGCAATGCGTTCTTGCTCTATGCGCTGCGCCTCTGCTTGCTCTGCTGCAATGCGTTCTTGCTCTATGCGCTGCGCTTCTGCTTGCTCTGCTGCAATGCGTTCTTGCTCTATGCGCTGTGCTTCTGCTTGCTCTGCTGCAATGCGTTCTTGCTCTAAACGCTGTGCTTCTGCTTGCTCTACTGCAATGCGTTCTTGCTCTATGCGCTGTGCTTCTGCTTGCTCTGCTGCAATGCGTTCTTGCTCTATGCGCTGCGATTCTGCTTGCTGTGCTGCAATATGTTCTTGTTCTAAACGCTGCGCCTCTGCTTGCTGTGCTGCAATACGTTCTTGTTCTAAACGCTGCGCTTCTGCTTGCTCTGCAAGGCGATTTTGCAGCTCCACTCTCTGCTGCTCGGCTTCCGCATGTTCTTTTGCTAACAGCTCAGCATTTGCTCGTTCTATTACTAACTTTTCCGCTTGCTCTGCAGCAGCGCTTTCTTGCTCAGCTTTTTCAGCGGCAACGCGTTCTTCTTCTAAGCGTTTAGCTTCTTGCTCTGCTAAAGCTTGTTGTTTATCAGCCTCTGCTTTTTGTTCGGCTTGTTTTTTATCTGACTTACCAAAGCCGAGCCAAGACATTAATTTACTTTTTTTTGCCATACTTGCTAATAACCACTTATAAAAATCTGATAAACTAAAATTTGAAAATAGCTTGGAAGAGCCAACACACTTTGCCAGCCAAACAACCATTCAAAACATAAGTGTTCAATAGTAACACTTTTAATGCGGTTGAAAAATGAAGCTATACGTAATCTACTACAATATTATCTGAGCTAGATCCCAGATACCATTTTTTAGTGAGCTAAATGAGAAATAAAACAACTAAAAATAAAGCAATTACCAAATCTACTGATGGCTTTATTAGAGTGATAAGTGGGCAATTTCGCGGCCGAAGGCTTCCAGTAAAAGACGTACAAGGTTTACGTCCTACTACAGACCGAATTAAAGAGACAGTATTTAACTGGTTAATGCAAGACACGCGTGATGCTAACGTTCTAGATTGTTTTGCAGGCTCTGGTGGGTTGGGGTTCGAAGCTCTTTCGCGTTTTGCAAGTACTGCTCTTTTTATAGAGCTTGACCCAAGTGCAGCAAAGCAACTAACGCAAAACATAGCAACACTAAAATTACAAAATGCACAGGTAAGGCACACTAACTCTCTTTCATTTTTAGAACAAAAAAATAGTAATACGCCTTTTGATCTTGTTTTTGTTGACCCGCCTTTTCGCAAAAATTTAGCTCAAACTAGCTGTAACTTATTAGAAATAAATAATTGGCTTAGCGAAGAAGCACTAATTTACCTTGAAGTAGAGAGCGATCTAAATACGTTCAAACCACCTAGTAACTGGCTGTTAATTAAAGAAAAAAAAACAGGCCAAGTATTTTGTAGACTCTACCAACGCCAGCTAAATTAATACTGTTTTACACTATGCGTTTCTGTTAATATTATCCTTTACATGTGGTGTTGCTTCGGATTACAATACCGCACCATTTTTGAACCACTTGATCAATGTTTGATCAACTTGAGCAACGCTCATAATTTAGGTAGGTGAATTTTTAATGCCAGTAATTAAAGTAAGAGAGAACGAACCGTTTGACGTAGCACTTCGTCGCTTCAAGCGTTCATGTGAAAAAGCAGGTATCCTTTCAGAAGTTCGTCGTCGCGAGCACTATGAAAAGCCAACAGCTGAGCGTAAGCGTAAGAAAGCTGCAGCAGTTAAGCGTCACATGAAAAAACTTTCTCGTGATAACGCTCGTCGCGTTAAATTATACTAATACATTAGGTCTTGTATAAATGAGCCTTTTAATAACGCTAAAAGATGCGCAAAAAGATGCGATGAGAGCTAAAGACAAACAACGTCTTAACCCTATTCGCATGGTACTTGCTGCAATCAAGCAACGTGAGATTGACGAGCAAATAACACTAGACGACGCAGGTATTACCTCCGTTATAGTGAAGCTTGTTAAACAACGTCGCGACTCTTACACTCAGTACAAAGATGCTGAGCGTGATGATTTAGCTGAAATTGAAGCCAATGAAATAGCAGCACTTGAAACCTTCTTACCTCAACAGTTGAGTGACGAAGAAATAATTGCTCTCATTGACGCGGCTATTGCTGATACTAACGCAGCAGGTATGCAAGACATGGGTAAAGTGATGGGTATAATCAAAAGCAAAGCTGAAGGTCGCGCCGATATGGGTAAGATCTCTGGTTTAATAAAGCAAAGATTAACTGCCTAACACTCCCTATACGTAAAGTATAATTGAAGTAAACCGAGCCTTGTGCTCGGTTTCTTTGTTTTTACGTCGCTAAAAAGTAAACGTTATGCCTATATTCAAAAATGAAATTATTTATTCTGACTCTATTTATTTAGCCGTCATTTTGATAAGTTAAGTTCCAATTATTTATACCTTACGAGTATAAATTTTAAGTTTCACTTTCGTTATTCTTCTTAATATTTCAGGACTGTATTTTACTAATGGCTGGAAAGATCCCACGAAGTTTTATAGATGATTTACTTGCCAGAACCGATATTGTCGACCTGATAGACTCTAAAGTTGGGCTTAAAAAAGCCGGTAAAGACTATCAAGCGTGTTGCCCTTTTCATAACGAAAAGTCTCCCTCGTTTACGGTATCGCAAGATAAACAGTTTTATCATTGCTTTGGCTGTGGGGCGAATGGCAACGCAATATCGTTTGTTATGGAATACGACAAACTAGAGTTTGTTGATGCCATTGAAGAGCTTGCCAGCATGCTCAACTTGGACGTGCCCCGCGAACAAGGCGGTAGCTCTGCGCCAGAACGTACCGCTGCGCAAAAGCGTTCAGATTACGATTTGATGCTTCATACAGCTCGCTTTTATCAGCACCAACTAAAGCACCACGCTAACTCGGCCGCAGTCATTGACTATGTTAAAGGTCGAGGACTGAGCGGAGAAACCGTTAAAAAGTTTATGGTTGGCTACGCCCCTAGTGAATGGGATGGCTTATGTTTACAACTTGGCCGTAATAAAGAACAAAAAGAGCAACTCGTCGAATTAAAGCTCGCCTCAGAAAAAACACCAGGCAGGCAGTTCGATTTTTTTCGCGACCGCTTAATGTTTCCTATTCGTGATAAACGCGGCAGAGTTGTCGCCTTTGGCGGTCGCGTTATGCAAGCTGATCAAGGGCCTAAATATTTAAACTCTCCAGAGACTCGAATTTTTCATAAAGGGTTTGAGCTTTATGGCCTTTATGAAGCTAAACAAGCACACAAAAAGTTAGAGCACATTCTTATCGTTGAAGGCTACATGGATGTTGTTGCACTTGCAGAAAAAGAGATTGAATACGCTGTTGCAGCACTGGGAACCGCCACAACAAGCGAACACATGCATACGTTATTTAGAACGACCGATAAGGTCATTTGTTGTTACGATGGCGACCGAGCTGGACGCGATGCAGCTTGGCGGGCACTTGAAAATGCGCTCCCCTACTTAAATGACGGTAAAGCATTGAACTTTGTATTTTTGCCTGATGGAGAAGATCCCGATTCATTAGTGCAAAAAGAAGGTAAAGAAGCATTCGAACAGCGTTTAAGTGAAGCCGATGACTTTACTAAAGTCATGTTTAACAGATTAAGCCAAGAAATTGATTTAACACTCGATTCGGGTAAAGCAAAATTACTCAGTGCAGCCCTACCGCTCATTGAAAAAATTCCGAGTGAATTTTACCAAGAAAATATTTTAGAGCAATTAGGCAGACTAATTGGGCGCACGCGTGAACAACTTAATAATCGATTAAAAACACCAAAGCAACAGCATTCTATTGAGCGAAAATTTAAAATAACCCCAATGCGACAGGCTATTGGTATTTTAATTCAGCATCCAAACCTAGCTAAAAGTGTTCCTTATTTGCCAGAACTTGCACAAATGAACATTGCAGGTATTGGTTTATTGCTTCGCTTGCAGCAACAAGCACTTGAAAAAGAGACTATCACTACGGCTCAGATACTCGAATTTTTTAGAGATACTGACGATTATGAGCCTCTTATTAAGCTCGCTACTTGGCAACATGAAATAAATGAAGAGCGTTTAGAGACTGTTTTTAAAAATACTTTTAAATTTATTGAAGATCAGTGTTTAAATTATCGACTAGAGACCTTATTAATAAAAGACAAGACACAAGGTTTAAATAGCGACGAAAGACTAGAATGTCATTTACTAATGACAGCGTTAAAAGCGACTAACAGCTAGTCAGATCTAGTTTTGGATGTTATACTGTGCTATTCACTGCGTCACATTGTTCTGGTTGGCATTAATGTAAACCAAGTGATGGCGCCTGTTGTATCAACTTATCAGAGTGGAAGAAACAATCTCTATGGATCCAACTCCTCAGTCACAATTAAAACTTCTGATTCAAAAAGGTAAAGAGCAAGGCTACTTAACTTTTGCAGAAGTAAATGATCACCTTCCACAAGACATAATTGACTCAGATCAAGTAGAAGATATCATAAGCATGATTAATGACATGGGTATTAAGGTTAGCGAAAACGCGCCTGATGCCGATGAACTAATGATGCAAGAAACAACGACAGACGAAGACGCAGCTGAAGCTGCCGCTGCTGCACTTGCTACGGTAGAAAAAGAAATTGGCCGCACTACCGATCCAGTTCGCATGTACATGCGCGAAATGGGCACTGTTGAACTTCTTACACGTGAAGGCGAAATTGTTATCGCTAAGCGTATTGAAGAAGGGATCAACCAAGTACAAATTTCAGTTGCTGAATACCCTGAAGCAATCACTTACCTACTAGAGCAGTGGGATAAGTTTGAAGCAGAAGAAATGCGTTTAAGCGATATCATCGTTGGTTTCATTGATCCAAACGAAGACGAAGCGCCAATTTCAGCAACTAACATCGGTTCAGAATTAAGTGAAAAACAACTTGATGACGATGATGAAGACGATGACAAAAGTGACGATGATGAAGATGAAGAAGAAGTAGATACAGGCCCAGATCCTGAAGAAGCTCGCATTCATTTTGAAAACTTACGTGATTTATATAATAAAGCACGTGATACGTTTGAAGCTAAAGGTCGTTCACATCCTGACTCACAAGCCGCCATTTTTGAAATTGGTGAGCTTTTCAGAACCTTCAAGCTAATTCCTAAACAGTTTGATCGCATGGTTAACAACATGCGCGAAATGATGGACCGCGTTCGTGTTCAAGAACGTCTAATCATGAAACAAGCTGTACAAATTGCTAAGCTACCTAAAAAAGCATTCGTTAAGCACTTTGCTAATAACGAAACAGATCCTTCGTGGGTTGATTTAGAAATTTCAAACAACGAAAAATACTCAGCTAAACTTGAAGAAGTTAAACCTGAAATAATTCGTTGTATCAATAAGCTATCTATTATTGAGCAAACAACTGGTTTAAGCATAGAGCGTATTAAAGACATTAACCGTCGTATGAGTATTGGTGAAGCAAAAGCGCGCCGTGCGAAAAAAGAAATGGTTGAAGCTAATTTACGTCTTGTAATCTCAATTGCTAAAAAATACACAAACCGTGGTTTACAGTTCTTGGATTTAATCCAGGAAGGTAATATTGGCTTGATGAAAGCGGTAGATAAGTTTGAATACCGTCGTGGTTATAAGTTCTCTACTTATGCTACGTGGTGGATACGTCAAGCAATTACTCGCTCTATTGCCGACCAAGCAAGAACTATCCGTATTCCGGTACATATGATCGAAACGATTAATAAACTTAACCGTATCTCTCGTCAAATGTTACAAGAAATGGGTCGTGAGCCAAATCCTGAAGAATTAGCAGAACGCATGATGATGCCTGAGGATAAAATCCGTAAGGTACTTAAAATTGCTAAAGAGCCAATTTCGATGGAAACACCAATCGGTGATGATGAAGATTCGCACTTAGGTGACTTTATCGAAGACACCACCATTGATTCGCCAATCGATTCGGCAACAATGGAGTCGCTTCGTGGCGCAACTAACGACGTACTAGCGGGCTTAACAGCGCGTGAAGCTAAAGTACTTCGTATGCGCTTTGGTATTGATATGAATACCGACCACACCTTAGAAGAAGTAGGTAAACAATTTGACGTAACACGTGAGCGTATTCGTCAAATAGAAGCGAAAGCGCTGCGTAAATTACGCCACCCTTCTCGCTCAGATTTACTAAAAAGCTTTTTAGACGCTAAGTAATTTAGCGCTTTGTATAAACTAAAAAGGCCGCTGTAGCGGCCTTTTTTCTATTTCAAGGAAATAAAGATGGCTTGGATCCAAATCCGTATCAATGCCAATGCAGCAACCGCAGATGCAGTAAGTGACCTATTAATGGAAGCAGGCAGTGCGTCTGTTACCTTTATGGATGCTAAAGACACCCCTATTTACGAGCCAAAAATTGGCACTGTTGAATTTTGGGCTGACACCACTGTAATTGGTTTATTTGAAGCTAATCACGATATGAACGAAGTGATCGCACTATTAAAGCGCCACGACGAAATAAATGAATCTCTCGTTTACAAAATTGAACAGCTTGAAGATAAAGACTGGGAACGTGAATGGATGGATAACTTCCACCCTATTCAGTTTGGTGAAAAACTATGGATTTGCCCTAGCTGGCGCGATATTCCTGATCCTGATGCTGTTAACGTTTTACTTGACCCAGGCCTTGCGTTTGGCACAGGCACACACGCAACAACAGCTCTGTGTTTAAAATGGCTAGAAAGCCAAGACCTTACCGGTAAAACCGTCGTGGATTTTGGTTGTGGCTCAGGCATTTTAGGTATCGCTGCTATTAAACTGGGTGCTGAGCGTATGATAGGGATAGACATTGACCCGCAAGCACTCGAAGCAAGCTTAGATAACGCTAACCGTAATGGCGTTGCTGACAAACTTGAAGTGTACCTGCCAGAAAATCAACCTGAGTTTACAGCCGATTTTGTTGTGGCAAATATTTTAGCGCAACCACTACGAGAGCTTCACAGTGTGATTTTAGGGTTGTTAAAGCCAGGCGGTAAAATTGCGATGTCTGGCATTTTAGAAGAACAAGCACAATCGGTTGCTGACATATACGCGCCCTTTATTGAGCTCGATGAAATTGCCATTGAAGGTGATTGGACCCGTGTTAGCGGTACAAAAAATAGCTAAGCATATACATTATAAATTTTAGAGTATTAACTCAAAAGTCGCATGTAAAGCCTGTATTTAACAGGCTTTACTATTTTTTTACAAAATAAAAAATAAACATTATTTATTATAAAAACACCATTCGTTCAAATTTCACACAAATAAACCCTTTCGTCATACGGTTATCAAATGTCAATACGAAAAGTGCAAAAAAAAGTCACTTTTGTTCAATTTATAGCCTTTGATTTTTGTCAAAAAAGCCGTAAACTTAGCGCCCCTTGAAAAGAGGCCTATTGAATACAGTGCGTATCGGTAAATACCAACTTGAGAATAATGTAATTGTTGCGCCTATGGCCGGCATTACAGACAGACCATTTAGACAACTCTGCCGTCGCTTAGGCGCCGGGCTTGCTGTGTCTGAAATGTTGTCGTCAAACCCAAAGGTTTGGAAAACTGAAAAGTCGATGAATCGTATGGATCACAGCGGTGAGTCGGGTATACGCGCGGTGCAGATTGCAGGAGCTGATCCTGAGCTTATGGCGCAGGCCGCACAATTCAATGTTGCTAACGGTGCACAAATCATAGATATCAATATGGGGTGCCCAGCAAAAAAAGTGAACAAGAAACTCGCAGGCTCTGCTTTATTACAGTTTCCTGAACTCGTGGAAGAGATTATTGATGCAGTGGTTAATGCTGTTGATATACCTGTAACACTTAAAATCCGTACAGGATGGGATCCGGATAACCGTAATGGTGTAGAGATTGCGAGAATAGCTGAACGTTATGGCATTGCATCACTGGCTGTACATGGGCGAACACGCGCATGTATGTATAAAGGTGAAGCAGAGTACGCCACGATTAGGGATATAAAACGTTCAGTGTCAATTCCTGTTGTTGCAAATGGTGATATTACCTCGCCAGAAAAAGCAAAACAGGTTTTAGACTATACGGGTGCAGATGCCATTATGATTGGTCGAGCCGCCCAAGGTCGCCCTTGGATATTTAGGGAAATAGACCACTATTTGCGAACTGGTGAACACATGCAGCCACCTGCTATTGCAGAGGTGCGCAGTATTTTAATGGAGCATTTAACAAACCTCCATGCGTTTTACGGTGAGCCAATGGGCGCGAGAATTGCTCGCAAACATGTATCTTGGTATTTGCAAACCCATGACAGTGATGGTCAGTTTAGGCGAGTATTTAATGCGCTCGACAACTCAGAAGCACAGGTCGTCGCATTAGAGCAATACTTTAAAACACTAGCAGCTAACTAAGAAAGAAAGAGACTTTATAATGTTCGAACAAAACGTGACTTCTCCATTTATCACAAACCCTCATGTTCAGTCACACGAGAAACCGCAGCCATTGCGTGATGCAGTAAAAAAAGCTGTTCACCACTACTTAAAACAGCTTAACGGTCAAGATGTGCAAGACGTTTACGACCTTGTTCTTTCAGAGCTAGAAGCGCCATTACTTGAAGAAGTAATGACATACACACGTGGTAACCAAACTCGTGCAGCTATTTTACTAGGTATCAACCGTGGTACTTTACGCAAAAAGCTTAAAAAATACGGCATGAACTAATATGCTGGCTGTGATAAATCACAGCTGTTTATTAAAAAAGCACCTTAGGGTGCTTTTTTTATGCGTACAATTTAGTAGAGATGTTGCAAAATGCTCACGCTTATTGGCGCTTTATAAGTCGTTTTTTAAGTTGTAATCAGTTAAAATGCCCGCTTCTAAGCTAGCTCATTAACTGAGGAAATCAAACTACAATGGATACTCATCGTCCCATTCGTCGCGCACTATTAAGTGTGTCTGATAAAACCGGTATTGTTGAATTCGCCCGCGCACTAGAAGCGCAAGGTGTAGATATTTTATCAACTGGCGGTACGTGTAAACTCCTTGCTGATAACGGCATAAAAGTGACTGAAGTTTCAGATCACACCGGTCACCCTGAAATCATGGATGGCCGCGTAAAAACCCTTCACCCTAAAATTCACGGCGGTATTTTAGCCCGTCGCGGACAAGATGAAGATGTAATGGCAGATAACAACATTTCTGCAATCGACATAGTTGTAGTTAACTTATACCCCTTTGCGAATACTGTCGCTCAAGAAAACTGCAGCCTTGAAGATGCCATTGAAAATATTGATATTGGCGGCCCGACAATGGTTCGTGCAGCTGCTAAAAATCACAAAGACGTAACGATTGTTGTAAACGCAAGCGATTACGATCGCGTTATTAGCGAGATGCAAAATAACAATGGTTCAACTACGTATAAAACACGTTTTGATTTAGCTATTGCCGCCTATGAGCACACAGCTCAATACGATGGCATGATTGCTAATTACTTTGGCAAAATGGTTCCTGATTACACTGAAGAAGCCGTCGAAGACACTAAGTTCCCACGTACTATCAACATGCAATTCACTAAAAAGCAAGATATGCGTTACGGTGAAAACTCACATCAAGATGCTGCTTTTTACGTTGAAAACGATGTAAGTGAAGCATCAGTTGCAACTGCTACTCAGTTACAAGGTAAAGCATTGTCGTTTAATAACATTGCAGATACCGATGCAGCCCTTGAGTGCGTTAAAGAATTTGATGTACCTGCGTGTGTTATTGTTAAACACGCAAACCCGTGTGGTGTTTCAATTGGTGAAGATATTCTTAGTGCTTACGAGCGTGCATTTAAAACAGACCCAACATCAGCGTTTGGCGGCATTATTGCCTTTAACCGCGAGCTTGATGCAGCAACAGCACAAGCCATTGTTGACCGTCAATTTGTTGAAGTGATTATTGCCCCGAGCATTTCAAGTGAAGCTGCAAAAATTGTTGAAGCTAAAAAGAACGTACGTTTATTAGCGTGCGGACAATGGAGTGGCAAAGCAACGGGCCACGATATTAAACGTGTGAACGGCGGCGTTTTAGTACAAGATCGCGACCAAGGTATGGTTACTCAAGGCGACTTAAAAGTCGTCTCTAAGCGTCAGCCTTCTGAGCAAGAACTTAAAGATTTACTGTTTTGCTGGAAAGTCGCTAAGTTTGTTAAATCAAACGCGATTGTGTATGCCCGCGACGGTATGACTATTGGTGTAGGCGCAGGCCAAATGAGCCGCGTTTACTCTGCTAAAATAGCGGGTATTAAAGCTGCTGATGAAAACCTAGAAGTACCGGGTTCTGTTATGGCATCGGATGCGTTTTTCCCATTCCGCGATGGCATAGATGCTGCTGCAGAGGCTGGTATAACAGCGGTTATTCAACCGGGTGGTTCAATGCGCGATGAAGAAGTTATCGCGGCCGCGGATGAAGCAGGCATGGCTATGGTGTTTACTGGCATGCGTCACTTCCGCCACTAATCACAAAAAGGGTTAAGCTCAACGTTTAACCCTTTTTGTTTGCAAGCAATTCACGTATTCTGATTATTCTAACTCCTAATTTTAATGTGAAGGAACAAACGATGAAATTTGCACTAAAGTCTCTACTTGTTGCTAGCCTAGCACTTACTTCAACAATGGCATTAAGCCATAACCATGAATCAAGCCTAAGCCACGCAATAAAAGCAAGCGAGCGAAGCGCTAAAAATAGTGCTCGTGATGAATATCGCCACCCTGAGCAAACATTGGCATTTTTTGGCTTTAAACCGTCAATGACCGTTGTTGAAATTGCGCCAGGCGGTGGTTGGTACAGTGAAATTTTAGCGCCAGCATTGAAAGAGCAAGGCTTATACTATGCTGCTCATTTCCCTAGCGACTCATCGGTTGGTTACTATCAACGTTCATTAGCTGCGTTTAAACAAAAAGTAGCTGAAGACGAACGCTTTAGTAATGTTAAAATTACAGAGTTTGCTCCTTTAACCCACCTAGATATTGCGCCTGCAGAATCTGCCGATATGGTACTTACCTTCCGCAATGTGCATAACTGGTATATGGGTAAAGATACAGACGGTGCATTGAGCGCATTTAAAGCGTTTTATAAAGCACTAAAACCAGGTGGTACATTGGGTGTGGTTGAGCATCGTTTAGCTGAAAACCGTGCTGATGAGGATCAAAAAACATCAGGTTATATGAAACAGAGTTACGTGGTTGACCTTGCAAAGCAAGCAGGATTTGAGCTAGCAGCAACTAGTGAAATAAATGCTAATCCAAAAGATACAGCCGATCACCCTAAAGGGGTGTGGACGCTACCACCTAGCTTAAGACTTGGCGAACAAGACGCTGAAAAATATAAAGCTATTGGTGAAAGCGACCGTATGACGCTTAAATTTAAAAAACCGCTTTAAATAGGAATAGTACGCCATGAATGTATTAGTCATTGGCAGCGGCGGCCGCGAACACGCACTTGCGTTTAAGGCCGCTCAAAACAGTAAAGTAAATACCGTGTTTGTTGCTCCAGGTAACGCAGGTACTGCACTTGAGCCTAAACTCGAAAACGTTGCAATTAACGTTGAAGATTTAGATGGCTTATTAAAATTTGCTCAGCAAAACAATGTAGAGCTCACCATTGTAGGCCCTGAAGTACCGCTCGTATTAGGTGTTGTGGATAAATTTCGTGAACATGATATGGCTATATTTGGCCCAACAGCGGGTGCTGCCCAGCTTGAAGGCTCTAAGTCGTTTACGAAAGACTTTTTAGCACGTCATGCTATACCAACCGCCGATTACCAAACATTTGAGCAAATTGACCCGGCCCTTGCTTATTTAAAAGAAAAAGGTGCGCCAATTGTAATTAAAGCCGATGGTTTAGCCGCAGGTAAAGGCGTTATTGTAGCAATGACACATCAGGAAGCTGAAGACGCTATTCGCGATATGCTTGCCGGTAATGCCTTTGGTGATGCTGGTAGCCGTGTTGTTATTGAAGAGTTTTTGGATGGCGAAGAAGCCTCTTTCATTGTGATGGTAGATGGTAAAAACGTCCTTCCGTTTGCGACAAGCCAAGATCATAAACGTGCTTATAATGGCGATGCAGGCCCAAATACTGGCGGTATGGGTGCATACTCTCCTGCGCCAGTGGTGACAAACGAAATCCACCAACGCATTATGGATGAAGTGATCACCCCGACAGTAGAAGGCATGGCAAGCGAAGGCAACCCGTACACTGGCTTCTTGTACGCAGGTTTAATGATAGATAGCTCAGGTACACCTAAAGTTATCGAGTATAACTGTCGTTTTGGCGACCCTGAAACACAACCTATGATGCTACGTTTACAATCAGATTTAGTTGAACTGATTGAAGCGGCTAACCGTGAAGAACTAGATAAAACCACCATCGAGTTTGACCCACGCGCAGCGGTAGGCGTTGTACTTGCAGCTAAAGGCTACCCGGGTGACTACCCTAAAGGCGATGCTATTTCAGGCCTTAAGGTTAATTACCCTGCTGATGAAAAAGTATTTCATGCGGGTACTAAACAAAGCGGCGATGATGTTGTTACTGCCGGCGGCCGTGTTTTGTGCGCAACGGCATTGGGTAATAGCGTAACAGAAGCACAACAACGAGCCTACGAGCTGGTTAAACAAATTAGCTGGGATGGTATGGAGTATCGAACTGATATTGCTTATCGTGCTATTGCTCGCGAGCAGTAAGCTAATAAAAATTGATTGGTATGACCAATTAATTTAACTAAAAAAGCGCAGTTCGCCTGCGCTTTTTTAGTGCTACACTAATTAAAAGTTTTTAAAAAGTAAGCATACATTGGAACTTAGAACTTTACGTTATCATTCACTTGCTGTTGCCATTTTGATATTTATATTTTTTATTATCAATACATTGGCTTCAAACCTAGTAGTGCCTACTCGTTACACAATTGATAAAACATCACCAATGTATCTCAATCACGCCTACTACATTGATGAAACCAAAAACCAAACATTCGATGCAATTATCAAGCAACCTAATTTACTTACCCATGCTCCTTTTTCAGAAATTCCTTGGAGTTTTACTCAGCAAAATTATTGGTTGTTTCTTGATTTAGAAAACAAAAGCCAAGAAAGTCAAAAAGTAGTTGCTCACTTTGATAACCCAATGGCCGATCACCTCACAGTTTATCGTTTAGATAAAAACAACCATATATTAAAAACTTATAAGTTGGGTGATAGAGAAAAAAAACTGACTTTGTTTCAGTACAGCGTGCCACACATCAACTTTTTGATGGAGCAAAAATCAACCCAGCGCCTCGTTATTAAAATAGACACCGTGGGCATTAGCAAAACACCTATCAATTTATACCGCGATAAAGAATTTGTAGATTTAATGCGTTCTCAAACTGGTATTTGGGGAATATTTGCTGGCGTATTACTCATGGCTGCACTTTACAACCTAGTACTCTATTTTGGTATAAAAGACCGGGTTTACCTTGTTTATATTGGTTACATAATTAGCGCACTGATACTAATGGGTATAGTGCTTGGGTTTGGGTTTTACCTTTGGCCTTTAGAATGGCAACTATTTTTTCATCACAAAGTCATTGTGAGTAATTACGCTGTTTCGTTTTTTACTCTCGCCTTTTGTACTATGTTTTTGCGCTACCATAAAGATAAATGCTGGCGATACACAATGAGCAAAGCGCTGCTTTCTCTTATGTTTGTTATGGGTATAGCTAGCTTTTTTATTCCTGAAAACATCGCTGCGCCACTTTTTTTCTGCGTATTAGCGCTGCTATATGTTGCATGCACTATATTAATTTATAAAAAACTGCTTAGTGGTTTTAGATGGGCCAAATTTTACGTTTTTTCGTGGGTTCCCCTTATTTTAGGTGCTGTAATACAACCACTGGAGCTCACCGGCGTGATTGATTACAGTTTCACTTCGCGTCACGCCTTTTTGGTGGCGATTTTATGTGAAATTGTTTTAATGGCCATGGCGTTGGCTGATCGTGTACGCTATCAACGAGAGCGCGCGCTTTACCATGCAACTCACACTCAACAAACTAAGTTGCTTAATAGCTCTAAGCTCAAACAAGCATTTATGTCCCTGCAAAGCCAAAACCGTTCTACCACCTTGTGCCTAATAAAAATATGTCATTTTAATTCGCTTAATACCATCATTACATCGACTCAAGGTTACACCCTCATAAAGCACATTGCTGAGCGACTAGAGAATGAATTAATGCACGAAAGAGAGTTTGCAAACCTTGAAACCGATTTAAATAACAGTCCTCGTCTGGCTGATTTAAACAGTGGTGTATTTGCTTGTATCTCAACCAAAAACCAAAACCAAGACACACTCAAAACACTACTCACAAAAGTCATTAGTAACCTCCCCAAGCAATATGAAATTAAAGGTTTGAGTCTGCAACTCAACTACACAATTGGCATTAGTAGTGCAAACCAAAGTAATGATTTTGAATATTGGTTAAAGCGCGGTTACTTAGCCTTAAAAGATGCAAAAGGACGTGCAGATCGCGTTGCGTCGTCTGCAATTAATAACAGTTTAATAATGGATGTTGGTTTGGCGGCTCATTTGCAAAAAGCAATTAAAACAAACCAGCTTGCGCTGTATTATCAACCGCAAATAAGTTTAGTCAATAATCAAGTAATAGGCGCTGAAGCGCTACTACGCTGGCCTGATCCCACCTATAAAAACATTTCGATTGAAGAGCTTGTAATATTGGCTGAGCATACCGGAATAATTAATGAGCTGACCTTGTGGGTTATTGAACAAGCTTGTAAAGATCTTGTAGAGCTAATTAACAGCGGCCATAAAGAGCACACAATTAGCGTTAACTTAAGCGCTAAAAACTTAGCCATTAATAACTTAGCTGAAAAAATAGAAAATATATTAATTAAACATCAAGCACCCGCCCACTTACTTAAGTTTGAATTAACTGAATCTGCCTTTGTAGAAAGCCAAGACGTGCTCATTAAATTAGTTGATGAATTATCAGCATTAGGAATAAAAGTTGTACTCGATGACTTTGGCACAGGTTACGCATCATTGAGCTACCTTGTTAACTACCACTTTAGCGAGCTTAAAATAGATAAATCATTTATTTTTGACCTCGTTAATAACCCCGCTCACCAAGTCATAGTTCAAACATCAATAGATATGGCGCACCAGCTTAACTTGTCAATTACTGTAGAAGGTGTTGAAACTCAAGAAATCCACCAGCTACTAAAACAAATGAATGCAGACCGCGCACAAGGTTATTTATATGCTAAAGCGTTGCCTTATCCTGAGTATGTTAATTTCTTAAAAAGCCAATACAGTTTAAAAATGTTAGACTCTCCTTTTTAAACATCTTTAGGGGCTATGTGAAGATGCAAGGCACACTGCGTAAATTAAAATCGAGCTTAACAGAGCCCGTTCAATATCACCTTCCCGTTGGCGATGAGCTAGTTAACTTAAATGCTTTTATAGGTAAAGAACTAACGCTTACATTTAGCGGCACTATTTTGTGTTCTAACTGCGGTAAAAAAACCAAAAAAAGTTATTCTCAAGGTCATTGCTTTGTTTGTATGCGTAAGCTCGCTAGCTGCGACATGTGTATTATGAAACCAGAAACCTGCCACTACGATCAAGGTACATGTCGAGAGCCACAGTGGGGCGAAGCTAATTGTATGATCCCACATTACGTTTACTTAGCTAACACCTCGGGATTAAAAGTAGGTATTACGCGCCATACACAAATACCTACACGTTGGATTGACCAAGGCGCCACTCAAGCTTTACCTATTTTTAAAGTACAAACACGTTTGCAGTCGGGATTGGTAGAAGTTGCATTAGCAGAGTTTATTGCCGATAAAACTAATTGGCGCAATATGTTAAAAGGCCAAAACGAAGCTATAGACTTAAAAGCTGCCGCCGCTGAGCTTATTCCACAAATTAGCGATAAACTAAACGAGCTTAGTGAGCTTTTTGGTGCAACAGCCATAGAACAACTTGATGAAGACGTTGTTGATTTAAACTTTCCAGTCACCGAATACCCAACCAAAATTAGCTCGTTTAACTTTGATAAAAATCCCGTTGTAAGCGGTATTTTACAAGGTATTAAAGGCCAATATTTAATATTTGATAACGGCGTTATTAATATACGTAAATTTACTTCATACGAAGTAACTGTAGGCTAACCATGTTAAACAGCTTTCCACAGTTAATGGTTATTTATAATGAGCTTGAAATAGTGCGAAACCAGCAAGAGCAAAATGAGTGCTTACACGGTGTTGCATCAAGTGAACTAACTAATGTGAGAGTGCTTAATAAACAAGGTCAATACCTTAACCTACAAGCTCAACCTTGCTTAGCCTTAACCGAAGAGCAGCTAGCACATCTTGTTACTGCTTACCTATTAAATGAAGGGCATTGTTGCCTAGGTAAAATTAAAACGCTAAGTACTTCACAGGCATTTGATTTACTCGGGCTTTAAACATACTTTTAATAACTATTGCTCGCTAAGCACTTTAATATGCGCTACTGCACTTCTACCCAATGCTGATAGCGCATAGCCCCCTTCCAAATACGATATAATTCCCTTACAGCCACTTTCTTTTGTTACTTTGCATAGCTGCTCAGTGAGCCAAATGTAATCGTCTTCTACAAAATTCAGGCTTGCCATGTCATCTTCTACATGTGCGTCAAAACCTGCACTTATAAATAACAGTTCAGGCTTAAAATCCTTTAATTTTGGTAACCATTTGCTATTGAATACCTCTTTTAAATCGTCCCCATTGCTTGCAATAGGTAAAGGCGAATTAACAATATGGTTATTATTTTTAACCGCTGTATTTGGGTAAAACGGGTATTGAAATAACGAGCAAAGCAGTACCCTTTGATCATCAATAAAAATGTCTTGGGTTCCGTTACCATGGTGTACATCAAAATCGGCAATTGCAATACGTTTGATGCCTTTGCTTTGTGCATACTTAACAGCAATCGCTAAGTTATTAAATACGCAAAACCCTGATGAAGAGTGCTTATTGGCATGATGCCCTGGCGGACGCACAGAACAAAATGCCGCGTCGAGTTTATCATCAAGTATTTCATCTACCGCTAAAACCCCGGCCCCCACCGCGCGCTCAATTGCTTTAAATGAGTCAGGGCAAAGCCATGTATCGCCATCGAGATTATTTAAGCCCTCTTGAGGAATTAATCGCTCAACCAAATTAACAAGCGCCTCATCATGCGCTAGTAAATAATGTTCTCGATGAGCTTTAGGCGCTTGTAAATGCTTTAACCCCACGTCGATGCCACTGGCAAGTAAGCGGTCAGTTATCGCATCTAAACGTTCTGGGCACTCAGGGTGGTCGTCTATCATTTTATGTTTACGGCAATGTGGGTGTGAGATAACTGCAGTACGCATAAAAACTCCAAAAACCAAATAAGTGAAAACTTAATATAACAAAGCCACCCGATGGTGGCTTTGCGACTTTGGTGTATAACTATATAACTTTAGCGTTAATCATTTAGTTTTTAAATTTAAATTTCTAAAGTCAAAGCTAAAGTCGGTCACGGCTGTTGAAACTGCACGCATGTTGGCGCTATTAACACGGTTAGCTGTACTCATTTCAAAACTAATAAACGCATCGGCTTCGAGCAGCTTTTCGTCCCACTTAACAATAAACGTATTGCCTGTATAGTGCTCAAGTGTGCCTTTTAAGCGTTTTGTGTGCGTAAAATCAATTCGTAATTTACCATCAAGCTCTTCAATAATAACGTCGCCATACCAATCATCGTTTAGTGTACCAGTATAATTTATACTAGGTAGCTGTGGCTGATAATCCGCAGGGGTTGGTGGTGTCGCATTTGCGTATGCTTTTTGCTTACCTTCAAAATGCTTTTTGGCTAAATCTTCAACCCAATCTTTATCCTCTAGGTTGAGCACATCCTCAAGTACTTCGTGAGTAACAGCACTTAAAGCACTAAATGCTTGCTGATTAGACAAAATAACAATACCGAGTTTTTTTTCTGGTAGTAACGTAACTTGCGACACCATCCCTAAAATACCGCCACCGTGACCTAACTTTTTAAAGCCGTGGTAGTCCTCTATACTCCAACCTAAACCATAACCTCTAAATTGTTGATGATATGCTTCAAAGGCACTTTTAGATGCCATAGAGGTAATATGCGGATGCCACATTTGCGCTTGTTGTTTTTCACTAAACAATTGATCGCCATTAGGCATTTTGCCGCCAGCCAATTGAGTGCGTAGCCATTGGCTCATATCGTTTACACTCGATGCAATAGCACCTGCACCTCTAAAATCTTCAAGGTAATTAACAAAAAATGGGTGTAAGCTTCCCTCCATTGGAATATGCCCTATTGCCCAGTTTTTATTACTTTGGGATACGCGAAAAACCTGCGCGTGAATTGGTCATTTTTAGCGGCTGTAAAATATGTTTTTCAACGTAGTCGTTCCAGCTTATGCCAGATACACGCGCTACAACTTCCCCAGCGGTTACAAACATCAGGTTGTTATAAGCGTATTTACTACGAAAACTGCTGGCTGGTTTTAAGTATTTTAAGCCTGATAAAATATCAGAAACTGATTTATCTGTGCTTGGCCAAATCATTAAGTCGCCTTGCCCAAGGCCTAAACCACTACGGTGGCTTAGTAAATCGCGCACTCGCATTTCCCGGGTTACATATGAGTCGTATAATCTAAATTCAGGTAAATGGTCGATTACGCGGTCATCCCAGCGTAATTTCCCCTCATCGACTAATTTAGCTAACGCGGCGCTGGTAAATGCCTTTGTATTTGATGCAATACCAAATAACGTATCTTTATTTACTTCAGCCTTTGTATTTTGGTTTGCGATGCCAAACCCTTTAGCGAGTACAACCTCGTCATTTTCAACAATAGCAACGGCCATACCTGGCACATCAAAGCGCGCCATAGAGGTTTTAATGACCTCTTCTATTTTGTTGGTATCAACCTGTGCCCAAGTATTAAAAGTAGCACTGGCCAGTAGTGTAAAAGCCGCTAAATTAGTCAGTTTCATGTTAGTCCTTTTATTATTGATGCACTGCAAATTCAATTGCTGCGCGTTCTTTATTAGGATCGCTCTTTTGTGGGCGATTAAGTATTGCATCACTGTAAGCCTTTGGTACGCCCGCTTCAAGTGCTCCGCGATGAACATGTTTAACGTACCAATCGTAGGGTAAAACGTTCTCGTCGTGTGTATTTGCAATATAACAATGGGTATCAATTGTTTGCCCATTTAACAGATCAACCGTTATATCTACACAATCGTAACCTGGGCCTTCAATCGCATCTAAAGTGAGTTTTTCGTCAGCGTTAACCTCATAGACCACACCGTATACTAAGGCATCTGCTTTATCAGTTTTTTGAATACTGCATTTACCCGAGCCATCAGAAAAAAGCATATCAAAGGTTAGCTCATACCCTTTAAGGATTGCTGTGCCCACACGCTTTGCATTTGGCAAACGTGCCAACAAACGATTAGACGACATGTTAGATCCAAACGAAAAATTATATAAAGGCATGTTTACTCCTGCTTGTATTACATAAATTGAACAAGTTAAATAACAACACGTACAGCCAACGCAATTAAAATAACGCCAATACCTCGGTCAAACCAGTAGCCGCGTTGCTGAAAAAAATCACGCACGCAGGCTTTAGAAAGTACCAACGAAAGCGCAGAAAACCACGCCCATGTTGCAAGCGCCATATAAATACCATAACCAATTTGCACACTCACTGGCGTTGTTTGACTTATTACCAAGGTAAATAACGACATAAAAAAGAGAGTGGCTTTTGGGTTCAGTGCGTTAGTGAAAAAACCACGTCTAAAAGCAACCCAAATAGACTCCTCTGGAGCTGTTTGGTTATCAATATCATTGGTTGATGATGCGCCCGGCTTAGCCGCTCTTAGTGCTTGTATTCCAAGATAAGCCAAATAAGCGCCTGCTACATATTTAAGTGCCATAAACAAACGAGGCGATTGAGACAAAATAAGCGCCACACCCATTACACAATAAGCTATGTGCAACAAAATAGCGCCGCCAACGCCTGCACTTGTCCACAAGGCGTTTCGCCTACCTTGTTGCACACTTTGCTTTAGCACAACAGCAAAGTCAGGGCCTGGGCTCGCTACTGCAAAGAAGTGAGCAATAACAATTAATAAAAATTCATCTAAATAGTCCACACTTATCCTTGCTAGTTAGGTGCATACGCCAGTAATAACGGGTTTGCCGATTCACTCACCAGCGCTTTAATTTCTTTTTGCGCTTTTTTGAATTGGCTTCGTAAATGGGGCTTTAAATGTTTTTTAGATACGTTGTCTTTTTTGAAGTAGCAAACCAAAGCATGCATAAATACCGTATGTGTTTCGCTCAATTGTGCTTCACGGTTAGCGTACGGGTTGTAACATGAGCCGCACCCGCCTTTAAACTGATACACCGTATTGCTCATCATGACACCAAAACCTAAAAAACAGGCAAGCGCATCAGCAGCTTGGGGTAAAAAGTCCTTCCCCCCTGGAGGCAATACACCAACATGATGAATCATAATAGTAGACAGTGTTCCGGCAAAACTGGCAACTAAATCTTGGGGCTGATTTATTTGATTAGGGTTAAATGAAATATTAATAGCATGGCTCGGCGGCACAATTAACTCACAGCGCTCACCACGTATTACACTACTAAACTCAAAACGAGGAAACACTTGTGGCTGTAATTGCTGAGGCGCAACTAATTGAATTGGCCATGCACTCATTCCCGCATACGTAGTTACTCGCTTAAATACGCTGGTGGCCATTTGCTCAATACTTGATACCGAATCAGGAAAATATTGCCCTGTAGGCAATATTATTTGCGTATGTTTAGTAAAAAACTCAGCATCAAAATTTTCTACAGCCCAAATAAAAGTATCAATAAGCCATTGCTGCTCTTGTTGCTCTAACAAAGGCGCTGATTTAAATAACGCTAACATAGTGTACTCTTAATTTAATTATTCTTGCTCTTGTGCCCACTGCCATGCTTTCGTGTTATATAAAGGCACAGTAGATAATGCATGGTGATGACTGCCGCTCGACTCTTTTGTTGAATACGACAAATATAATAATGTGCGAGTTTTAGCGTCGTATATTCGGCGCACCTTTAACGATTTAAATAAAATGCTCTTTGATGACTTAAACACCACCTCACCAGACTTACTACGATCAATTTCTTGTAATTGCTCCGCAGTGATTGGCCCTGTTTGACGACACGCAATCGACATGTCTGACGGGTCAGAAAAGTCTAAATCGGCCTCAACATGACTAATATGACACGTCACTCCTTTAATGATCGGATCTTGCTGTGAGTTCACCACCACATCTTTTGTAGTAAACAAACCTAAACTCACCGACGCCACATCATCAGAGCAGGCACTTAACGTAATTATTGCGCCCATTAGCACGGCTAAATGTTTTATTTTTTGCTGAAATTTCATACTCATCCTTAATTTAAGCTAGGTTTTTTACACGCTTATTTTAATAAGCTTGGGTTCACCTGTGTGTTTTTATACTAACATCAAAAATCAGCACAACTAAATTAGTTTAAAACAAACATTTTAGCCGTATGGGGTTTAGCGAGCCGTCGTGTATTTGTTACAATTAACGACACGCTTAATGCCGTAACCAACAGGAACCACCCGCATGCCGCACATTATTATTGAGCACTCAGAAGACCTCCCTGTATTACCTCAAGTACTGGTAGAAAAAATCCATAAATGCACATTCGAAAGCGGTTTATTTGATTTAGAAACTATAAAAACTCGCGCAGTTGCATATCAGCAGTATCAATTGGGTGTGGGTAAAGAAGGGTTTATACATGTGCAAGCACACATTATGGCAGGGCGAACAGTAGAGCAAAAGCAAACTCTGAGTGAGCACCTACTTGCGTGTTTAAAAACCTATTGCAGGGAGTCTGACAGTTTAAGCGTTAATATTTACGACATGGACCACGAGATATATCGTAAAAATTAACACAATTCAGGCCTTGTACTCATCATCACAAGGCCACTCGTCTTCAGTCAAAATATGCTTTGCCAATAGCGATGCCCTAAGAGCCATTATTTTACTTTTTAACTCATCACGTATCAGCCTTATTGCAGGCGAAATAAACTGCCGGCTCGGAAGCACTAACCACATTTCTGTTAAGGGTATTTTATAATCGGGTATTATTCGTTTGAGCTTTCCGGTAAGCAAATCATCTGCTACATCAATGGCTGACTTTTTTGCAATCCCAGCACCATCAACACACCAGCGTCTAACAATATCACCATCGTTTACAGCTCTATCGCTGTTCATTTTAACTTTGTATTGCTGTGTATTATCATAAAACTCCCAATCCGCATGCACTACTTCGTAAAGTTTGTAGAGTAATGCGTTGTGCTCGCTCAAATCGTTCGGCACTAACGGCTCGCCATTCAGTTTTAAGTAACTAGGTGAAGCGCACACCACGTGTGGAATATTACAAATTTTAAATCCATATAAATTAAGCTCCTCAGCTACACCTTTTTTCATCGCTCTTAATGCAACATCAATTCCATCACGATAAAAATCAGCACGGCTATCACTTGCATGTAACCTCAAAGTTATAGAACTATGAAGATCCATAAGCTCATTAAGCAAAACACGCATTAAATTACGTCCCATTTCAGACGACACCGCCATTCGCACTTCGCCTGTAATACACTCCTGCTTTTCATTAATAACCGCTTGCCCTTGCATTAGTAGCCCAAGCGCCTGTTCGCATAATGGTAAGTAACGCTCACCTTCAGCGGTCAGTCTTATCTTTCTAGTAGTGCGAACAAATAGTTGTGTACCAAGAGCTTGCTCTATTCGTTTAATAGAGACACTCGCTGCCGACGAGCTCATATCCAACTGATGCGCAGCCGCTGTTATTGATTGAAGCTGTGCAACTTTTAGTAATACGCGTAAATCTGCAATTTTCATAACCGCCCCTTTATAAAACTATTCGTTGATGCTGCCAATTATCCACGTTTTAACGAAACTGTATTAAACATTAGCCTGTTTATGGAATGAAAAATACTCGCTATTGTGTTTCTATCCCAACGCAAAGGAAAATATTTATGAAATGTAGAATTGTCCTATCAGCTTTAATACTCACAACTTCGCTTATATCTGTACCTACTTTTGCAGACGAGCACGAATCAAAAGTAATACCTGCAAACAAAGTAAAATGGGGCTATTTAAACCCATTAAGAGGCGATCAAAGTCCCGGTGCAGCCGATTTATGGGGCGATCGTACCGCAGATACCGCAACAGGTATGCTAGTACGCTTTAAAAAAGGGTTCGAGTCCCCGCCGCATATTCATAACATTACTTACCGAGGTATCGTAATTGAAGGCCAAATGCACAATGACGACCCCACAGCTGAAAAAATGTGGATGCCTGCGGGATCATTTTGGACACAACCTGCCGGTGAAAACCATACTACTGCAGCCAATGGCACTACAAATCTAATTTACCTAGAAATAGACTCAGGCCCTTATTTAGTAAAACCAACAAACAAACAGTTTGATAATGGTGAACGCCCATTAAACGTACATAAAGACAACCTTGTTTGGCTAGACAAAAACGACGTAAGCAATATTAATGCTAAAGGTGTACAAACAACCTACCTTTGGGGAGACACCGAGACAATGTACGGCTCAATGATAAAACTACCAGCCGGGTTTAAGGGGGAAATTAGCACAGATGCGGATGAGTTTCGTGCAGTGATAATTGCAGGCAACGCGCAATACAGCTCAAAAAGTAACTCACAAAACTTAAGTGCAGGTAGCTTTGTAGAATCTGGGGGTAAGTTCATTCACTCGCTTGAGAACACAAGCGATATACCAGCAACTATTTACATTCGCTGCAATGGCTTATACCACGTAAATTAGCGTGTTATAGCTACGTAAAAACTAAAAAGCGCACTAATAAGTGCGCTCATTTAACTGCTTGTGATCAAAAGCTGTAACGTGCAGTTAAGCTAATATAATCTAAATCATCTATTGTGGTGTAGCTAGTACCTACAGAGAAATTTGTATTCACATAGTAACGAGCACCTAAAGTGATAGCTGTTTCACTGTCATCAGCAATATCAATGTAACTTAAGCGGCCATCAATTTCGATGCTATCAGTTAGCATTGATCTAACACCAACAGATAATCCATAGCCATTTTCATCATCCGACAAATCAGTACCGCTGAACGATACTTCAGTTTCAATGTTTTCGTACGTTACTAAACCATAAAAGTCAGTGCTTTCACTAATTGCAGTACGGTAGCCCACGCCTGCGCTCAACCAATTTAGATCTACATCCAAACCATCTTCTGAGTCGCCTACAGTCTTATATTGACCAGACACAAAAAAGTTATCGCCTAGTAATTTACTACCATCAAGCGTCCAACCGTTTAAATCATCGCCATCAAGATCTGCATTTAAATAACCGCCAGACACATAATTAAAGTTAGGTGTTTCTGCAAATGCAGCAGGGGTGACAAAAACTGAGCTTAATAATAAGAGTGCGACTTTATTCATTTTCATGGTACTTCCTTTTAGATATATTTTAACAACATATTTTTGTACCCAATAAAATACACAGCTATATATTTGATTGCAATTAGAAATTTTATAGATTAATTAAAAATCAATATATCAACAATAAAGAATAATAATGTAGAGCTTTGGATTTTAAGTGCGTAAAAATTTAATAGGGATCTACTTGGAAAGTGGTGGCCCCTCCCAGACTCGAACTGGGGACCTAACGATTATGAGTCGTGTGCTCTAACCAACTGAGCTAAGGGGCCAACTTTATATAACTGCAAGGCAGTTAATTTTTGAAGCGTTCAGCCACAGAGCGACTAAAGCGGGTTGCAGTATAAAAACTTTTTTAGGGCTTGTCACTACCAAAAACCTTTATTTTAACAATCAATAAGCTAACTGCTTAAATTGTAATCTTTTAAAGAGTGTGAATGGGTAAATTTGGGGAGTTTTAGGATAATAAAGTAAAAATGATTAAAAATAATATTTATTAATAGAATGCGCTGAGCAATATTTACTTACAACTGCCGCAAACATAGCTCAGCTGCGCATTATTTTTTAGCAATAATATAAATTGCATGTATTAACCCAGGGAAGTAACCCAATAGCGTTAATAAAATATTAATCCAAAAATGCATACCTAAGCCCACTTGTAAAAAAACACCTAGTGGTGGTAGCAAAACAGACAGTATTATGCGAATGATATCCATTATTTAGCTCCTTCAAACAGTTAAAAACAAAAAGCCCAGCAATGCTGGGCTTTGAGTATAACGTTATTCAGCTACGATAGATAAGTTATCTACCACATCACGTACGTCTTCAGCATTTTTTGCAATTTCGATTGCTAATTGCTTTTCCGCTGATGATTCAACTGAGCCGTTTAATGTAACAACACCATTATCGGTATCTACATCAATATCGGTTCCACCTACTTCAGAATCAAATAGGAAACGTGTTGTAATAACGGTGGTGATTTTAGCGTCCGTCAGGTCGTTATCATCATCCATCATTTTAGAATCTGTGTGTTTAGCGCTCATGTTTTTAACAACGGTTAGGCTGTTTTCAACGTCCATGACGCCATCTAGACTAAGTACAAGCTCTTCTGCTAGCTCTTTCTCTACTTCGCTATCAACTTTACCTGTAAGTACTACCTTGCCATTTGTTACATCAGTGTTTATGTCAAAGTTGTTTAGGTCTGTGTTCATAAGAAGCACAGTTTCTGCCTTGCCATCAATCCAAGCATCTTTACTTTCGTTTTCCCAGCTGTTTGCTTGTGCACCCATTGCTGTTGTACCAAGAACTAACGCGGCGATAATAGATTTGTTAAATGTTTTCATAATCTTTCTCCTTTTGATTAAAGACACTTTAACTAATGCGAACATCAAGCCAACTTTATTTACCATTCAAAATCATAAACTTAACGAAAAAAATAGACTCTTATAGGTTTAACGCATTTCCCCTATTTACAGGCAAGTGAGTAAAACTTTCTCAAAGTGTGAAAATTACTAGATTATTGCTATTTTGGTTAATGTATCGTTAATATAACAACTAAATAAAAAGCCCTTGAAAGTTAAAATGTTGATAATAAACAAAATTAACTTTGGTATACGGTTTGCTAACTAGTTAACTAATTGCAAATACAATTAAGGAATGCCCCATGTCTGTAAAAGTTGAAGACCGCCCAATAGAGCAAGTACGCGAACAAGTGATTGATCAGTTAATTTATAACTATAGCCATGGCGTTATATCGGTTGAGGCATTTGAAAGACGATTAGACAAAGCAATGGATGCAAAAGACAATTCTGTGCTGCTTACGTTAGTAGAAGACTTAACACTTAATACCGACAAGCAATACAAAGCTGAAAAGCAATCGCAGTTTACGCCTAATTACAGTGCTCAACAAAATAGCGATGACGACATTACACTGCGCAGTATTTTGGGTTCAAACGAGCGAAGCGGACAATGGGTGGTTCCTAAAAATATTTACCTAAATAATTATATGGGCTCTGTGGTGCTTGATTTCACCGACGCTATCTTTACGCATCAAAACGTGACAATTCATGTTAATTGTATTTTTGGTAGCGACGAAATTTACGTACCCGAGCATGTTAATGTTGTGTCCAAAATGTTTTGTATTTTAAGCACGCTAGAAAACAAATCAGTAACGTTAAATAAGCGTCAAGGTCCTACCATTCATATTGAAGGCAAAGCGATACTAGGGTCGGTTGAAGTAAAGATAAAACGTACCATAAAAGAAAAGTTCATGAGCTTTGCAAACGATTTAAGGTCACAGCTAGGGGTCAGCAGTAAATAAGTGCAACTGTATTTGCTTTAATATGGCTGCTTTTGGCAGCCATATAGTGGTGGGCTTAAAGATCATTATTTCGTTCTGCAGGTATATCCGACAAGTACTCTATAAACTCAACTTCAAAGCCCGATGGGTCTCTGAAGTAGATATTTTTTCTAAATGGGTTTTCATTGCCTTGCTTATGAACTGAAAAACCCGCTTTATTTAAACGAGACACCGTATTTTCTAAATTAGCCGTCACGTAAGCAAAGTGAGCAAACCCAACTTGATGCCCTGAAAGCGATCTATTTTCACCCTCACCATGATCGCTCATTGCTATGTATTGCGTGTCGTCACCAAAGTGGACCCAACGCCTTGGTTTTCCATACCATTCACCCCGCCCTTCACTTCGTATTACCCAGTGGGGAAAAATGGCTTGGTAAAAGCGAATCATGGTATCAATGTTTTTAACAACTAAATTTACGTGTTCTAAATACATACTGTTTCCTTGTGAGTTAATTTAAACACACAATAAAACCTCAAGTTAACTTTAGGTAAAGCGCTTTTTTTAAATTTTTAGTGGGTCATTAAAAATACACTTTTGTTTTAATTAAATGTGCAACACTTTCAAGGCTGTACAAAAAACACCCACAAGTATTTAGGGTTTATTGTTTACTTTATGTCAAAAGTCGCTAAAATACGCCGGCTGAAAATACAAACGTTCTTTTACAACCCAAAGGTAACTCCATGCATCCAATGTTAAACATTGCGGTTCGCGCTGCGCGTAACGCAGGCAAAATTTTACTTCGCGCTGGCGAAGATTTATCAAAAGTTGAAGTGCAACAAAAAGGCGCTAACGACTTAGTAACTAATATTGATAAAGAAGCCGAAGCCGTAATCCGTGACACTATTTTACAGTCTTACCCTACTCACTCTGTTGTGGGCGAAGAACTAGGTGAACACAAAGGCAAGGATGATGATTACCAATGGATTGTAGATCCTATCGATGGAACAACAAACTTCATCAAAGGTATTCCACATTACGCAATCTCTATTGCACTTAAAGTTAAAGGTCGTTTAGACCAAGCCGTTATTTATGATCCGATTCGTGGTGAGCTTTTCACTGCATCTAAAGGTCAAGGCGCACAACTTAACAGCAAGCGTTTACGCGTGAGTAAAACAACTGTTCTTGCTGGTACAGTATTGGCAACGGGCTTCCCTTTTAAGCATAAACAACATACAGATGCATACACTGAAGCGTTTAAAGCGTTATTTGTTCACACTGCAGATATTCGTCGCGCAGGTTGTTCTGCATTAGACATGGCGTATGTTGCTGCTGGCCGTGTTGATGGCTTTTTTGAAATTGGCTTAAAACCTTGGCACTCTGCTGCAGGTGAGCTTATGGTTAAAGAAGCGGGTGGTATGGTTGTCGATTTTGCTGGTGGTAATAACTACAACCACAGTGGCAATATCATCTGTGGCGCACCAAAACTGACTCAAGCTATTATTCGTGAAATTCGTCCAGTGTTAACTGAATCGTTACTTCGCTAATAAATTGCTTTTACCAATATAATTGGTACAACAAAAAAGGAGCCTAGGCTCCTTTTTTGTTGTTAAAAATATGGGTTTATTAGCTTAATCTCTATAGTTTCCCCTTTTGTATAGGGAAGGGAATTTAAATCTGTAGCAAAGTATTCATAAAATAACGCATCAAACTCGCCGTTTTGCTGCATTATTTTAATTCCCTGCTCAAGCGCTTTAGCCAACTCAGGCTTATCCTTAGACACAAAATAATATAGCGCTGTTGGGTAGCTAATATATAAATTAGGCACAACACGTAAATTTTTGTGATCTCGCTCTAAAAGCTCAGAATTGACTTCAATAAATGATCGCGGAAAGTAATCTATGCGGCCTTGGCTAGTAAGCGCAAACATGGCTTTTAAGTTTGATAATGGCCTCACGTTTAAACCGTTATTAACCAATATGCGCGTATCAGGCCAATCATGCCCCTGTACCGAGCTCAGTTTTGATAATTGCTCAAGCGTTTTTATATCTTTAAATTTATCTAAATTCTGTTTATTTGTAACTAACGCTCTTTTGCCTATATACCCTTTGAACAATGGAATTTTAATAGCTGTTGCCAGTGACTCTCGTTCAGGGCTGCTCATACTCCAAAATAAATCAAGCGAGCTATCATCAAGTGACATTAAATTGCGTTGCTGATGCGGGTGTACAGCAACACGTTCTATTTCGACAGGATACTGGGCTCTTATCAATGCCTTGGTTAGCATGTCATTGAGGTAATCATCACGGGCAAAATGCGCATGTTGATCTTTCGGAATTTTTACAATATTAACTTCGCTTGCTACAACACTTCCAATAAACAAGCTCACTACACATACGATACACTTTAATGGCAACATCATGATCACCTATTAGTAAATTACCTTTTTACTATTTGCTAATCGCTACTACTGGAGGCGCTGGGCGCCTTCGCTTGCATGTAAAAAGATAGCTATGACGAAATCGTTTGGCTTCTTTCTTTGCATCCGTTGCTAATGCTGCAACCTGATGGCTATTTTTGCACTGCTGTAAATCGGGTTCAACTAATCCGATAGATAAGGTGAGTAACGGTACAAACTGCTTTTCACCTTCACGATTTGTAGCCCAATACCCTTTGCTAGCTATGTGATCGGGCGTAAAAAAAGCACGAGAACGATGTTCAAACTGTTCAATAATACGGTTACAAATACTTACCGCATCGCTTTGGTCAAAAACAACCATAAAGTCGTCACCACCAATGTGTCCTACAAAGTTAGCACTATTTGTACAGGCTTGCACTGTTACATCAGCCAATAATTTAATAACACTGTCGCCACTCGCGTAGCCATAAAGATCGTTAAACTGTTTAAAGTGATTCAGGTCAATATAGGCAAGATGAAATTTATTTTTATTACGTAACCTATGCTCTATAGCTTCGTTTATTGCAACATTGCCTGGTAACATTGTTAGCGGATTTGCATGTTGTGCGTGGCGAATTTTTTCTTCTGTTATATGTTTTAAAATGTCTCTTAGTGGCGCAAGCCCTAAATAATTACCGCCTCTAGTAATAACAATATGGCGCCTAATATCGAAGTCTTGCTCAGTTATTTGCTTACTCACCGTATCGAGCTTTTGGTCTACATCAACAATCAAGGGTTGTTTGTCCATTAACTCTATAACAGGGCGTTTATCATAAAGAGCATGACCATAGGGTGCTGCAAATACCTCGGTAAGTTGGTCTTTATGTAGTAGGCCCACTGGCTGACTCTGTTGATTGATTACAGGTATGCTAATAATGGCTTTGTCTTGCTCAAAAAGTAAATGAGCGTCTTTGCATCGGGTATCACTTGCTATGGCCTTTTGTGGTTGGCTTAGCGCGCCAATCGCCATTGACTGATCAAACTGATCACATAATTTAAATGTAAGTGCTTGTATTTGAGCAGAGCTAAAATCACGACTTGGTTGCAAGTTCGGTCGTTCAAATAAAAAACCTTGTACATTATTAATGCCTAAACTTTCAACCAGTGCGAGTTCCTCAGAGCGCTCTATGCCTTCGGCAATTACTAATGTGTTTGTTGCTTTAGCTAAAACAATAATTGATTTTAAAAACTCCTTTTTAACCTCACTCTGATCGCAATGGTCGATAAAATAACGATCTATTTTTACATAGTCAGGACGCAGTGCAGACCATTGCTTTAAGCCAGAGTACCCAGCACCTAAATCATCAATTGCAATGGTAAAACCGAGCTCTCGGTAATGCGCAATGGTTTTAAGTAATAAGTCGTCGTTATCTACTTTGTCTTGCTCTGTTACTTCTATAACAACACGATTAGTCGCTAAACCAAACTGCTCGGTTAGGTGGCGTGTTTCGCCTTTTGGGTGGCAAGGGTCTAGTAGCGTTTTTGGACTCACATTTAAAAAAAGCTTACCTTGCAAATTTAGCTTAACAAAGTTTTCTATTGCCTTTGAGCGGCATAGTAGCTCTAGCTCAGAAATAAGGCCCTCTTGATGCGCAGCTTTAAAGAGCTTATTGGGCATTTCTAATGGGCTATTTTGTGGACCACGGCTAAGCGCCTCGTAACCAAGAATGAGCTGACCAGATATATCTAAAATAGGCTGAAATAACGTGGTTACTTCCCCACTATCTAAAATAGCCTCTAAGGCTTGTCGTTGAAGGGTCACTACTGGCTCAATTATTATTTTAAATAGAGCAACAAAATATCAATTCTGTATGACATTTTTATTTCAAGCCCCTATATTACAGGCAATAAAAAACCGCTCATAGAGCGGTTTTTTTTTAATGCATTTAAGATTATGGCATTGCCATCGGATCTTGATCTGCACCTTCTTTTTCTATCACTTCTGGTATTAAATCTTCTTTACTTACTCCCATTGCAAGTGCAACCGAGCTTGCAACATATACAGAAGAATATGTACCAATAAATACACCAAACAATAATGCAGTAGCAAAACCATGAATGGTTTGTCCACCCCATACAAACAATGCAATCAATACCAAAATTGTGGTGATTGATGTAACAAGTGTACGGTTAAGTGTTTGCGTAAGTGAAATATCAATAATTTCAACGGTATCGTCGATGCGTACTTTACGGAAATTTTCACGAATACGGTCAGATACAACAATAGTATCGTTGAGTGAGTAACCGATTACCGCCAATATTGCCGCTAATATAGTTAAATCAAACTCTAAACCCAGTACTGAAAACAAACCTAAAGTGATAATTACATCGTGTAATAGTGCGCCTACAGCACCCACAGCAAAACGCCATTCAAAACGAAATGCAACGTAAATTAAGATACAAATAAGTGCAGTTAACATGGCTAGGCCACCCTGCTCTTTTAAGTCTTCACCGACACTTGGGCCAACAAACTCAATACGACGCATGACTACGCTGTCGTCCGCTTTTTTCAGTGCATCAATTACTTGGTTACCAATTACTTCAGCTTTAACATCGCTTCCACGTGGAGCTAAGCGCACTAATATATCTTGGCTCGAACCAAACAGCTGCACTGATGCATCAGCAAAGCCATTTTCACCAAGTACATTACGCACTTTTTTAAGATCAGCCGGTTGAGAAAAACCCACTTCTACCGCGGTGCCGCCGGTAAAATCAAGACCAAAATTTAAGCCCTTCGTAAACATTGATACTATCGACGCTACAATTAATAGCGTAGAAAAGCCCATTGCCACTTTTCGAAGAGACATGAAACGAAGGGTTCTGCTACCCAAACTTAAAATTTGCATGTCTGCTCCTTAAATAGAAAGTTTATCAATGCGTTTACCACCAATAAATAAGTTGATCACCGCTCGGGTACCAACAATGGCTGTAAACATTGAAGTTAAAATACCAATAGCTAATGTAACGGCAAAGCCTGCAATTGGGCCTGTGCCCACAGCAAACAATATAACTGCCGCAATTAACGTAGTGATATTGGCATCAAATATAGTGCTGAATGCGCTATCGTAACCAAAATGAACGGCTTGTTGCGGGCTACGACCATCGGCCAGCTCTTCACGAATACGTTCAAAAATAAGTACGTTAGCATCAACCGCCATACCAACTGTCAGTACAATACCAGCAATACCCGGCAAGGTTAACGTAGCGCCTGGAATAAGTGACATTATGCCAACAATAAGCACCAAGTTGGCAGCAAGCGCTAAGTTAGCCACTAAGCCAAACCCTTTGTAATAAATAAGCATAAAGGCAAGTACAAACGCAAAACCAAGTGCAACCGCAGTCATACCTGCTTCAATGTTTTCTTGGCCTAAGCTTGGCCCCACTGTACGCTCTTCAACAATTTGAATTGGCGCAACAAGTGCACCTGCGCGAAGCAGTAAACTTAAGTTATGTGCTTCAGCTGGGTTATCAATACCTGTAATACGAAAAGAGCGGTCTAAACGAGCTTGAATTGTTGCCACGTTAATAACTTCTTCTACCTTAATAGGTGGAAGTGCTTTACCGTTTTCGTCTTTTTTACCTGATGGTTTGTATTCAATAAATACCGTTGCCATACGCTTGCCAATAGCACGCTTAGTAAAGGCATTCATTTTTGAACCGCCTTTACTGTCGAGTGAAATACTTACTTGTGGGCGTTGGTATTCATCTGCGCCAGATTGCGCGCCAGTGATATGGCTACCTTCAAGAATAATGCGTTTTTTAAGTACCACAGGGTAACCGTCGCGGCTCATGATCATTTCAGTGCCTGCAGGGATACGGCCTTGAGCAGCAGCGCTTGGATCGGCGTTTTCGTCTACTTCACGAAATTCAAGCGTTGCTGTCGCGCCTAAAATTTCTTTAGCACGAGCTGTATCTTGTACACCAGGTAATTGAACAATAATACGTTCAGCACCTTGGCGTTGTACGTTTGGCTCTGCAACACCAATTTGGTTAATACGGTTACGGATGATTGTTTCGTTTTGCTTGATGGCGTAGTCACGAATCTCTTTCAGCTTTTGCTCACTCATGGTGGCAAAAAATGCATTATCGTTACTGCTGTCATCAATGTATACGTTAAGTGGATAACGAGATTCTAAAAAGCGCTCTGCAGCATTTTTATCTTCTTCATTACGCATTTCAACACGCATACGGTCAGAGCCAGCCACGCGACGAACGCTGCGATAACGAAGTTTTTCTTCGCGTAGATCGCTACGGAAATCTTGCTCCATTTGCTCAAGCTGGTTATCAACCGCTGTTGCCATGTCGATTTCCATGGTGAAATGTACGCCACCACTTAAATCTAGACCTAACTTCATTGGATTTCCGCCAAGGGATTTTAACCAAAGAGGTTGAGCCGGCGCCATATTAATGGCTGAAATGTAATCGTCACTTAGCGAGTCACGCAGTAAATCTTGTGCTTTTAATTGCTCTTCAACATTTTTAAAACGAACAAGTATTTGACCGCCTTCAAGCTTGGTTGATTTAACTGCTACGTTATGTTTTTTAAGGGTTGCGTTTACTTTGTCTACTACACTGAGATCAACATCAGCACCTTTAGCGCCCGAAACTTGTATAGCCGGGTCACGGCCATACAAGTTTGGAGAGGCATATAAAAGGCCAATGGCAACCACAGCTAAAACAAGTAAATACTTCCACACTGGAAACTTGTTTAACACGGGGTCGTCCTTATTATTTTTATAGCGACTTCATTGTGCCTTTTGGCAATACAGCAGATACAGACGCTTTTTGAACTGTAACTTCTGCTTGCTCATTTAAAGAGATAACGATGAAATCTTTATCTTCTGCAATTTTAACAATTTTACCTACTAAACCACCTTGGGTTAGTACTTCATCGCCTTTAGCCATCGCATTCATTAAGCCTTTATGCTCTTTAACACGCTTAGCTTGTGGGCGGTAAATTAAAAAGTAAAAAACTAAACCGAAAATAGCTAACATGATTAGCATTTCCATGCCGCCACCGGCTGCAGGTGCGCCAGCTGATGCGTGTGCGTTTGAAATAAATAAACTCATAATACTTCCTCTTTAAATTTAAAGTTTAATTTTTTATATCTGCAAGCTCTGGCACGTCTTGGCCGCGGCGAGCGTAAAAATCTTTAACAAATTCTTCTAGTTTACCTTCGCTAATTGCATTGCGCAGGCCTTCCATAACACGCTGATAGTAACGTAAGTTATGTATTGTGTTTAGTCGTGCACCTAAAATTTCGTTACATTTATCAAGGTGATGTAAATATGCACGCGAGTAATTTTTACACGTATGGCAATCACAATCAGGGTCGAGTGGACCGGTATCTGTTTTATGCACTGCGTTACGTATTTTAATAATACCGGTGGTAATAAATAAGTGACCATTACGCGCATTACGCGTTGGCATAACACAGTCAAACATATCTATGCCGCGACGTACCGATTCAACCAAATCTTCTGGCTTGCCAACCCCCATTAAGTATCGTGGTTTATCTTCAGGCATTTTGAACGCACAATGATCAAGAATATTCATCATTTCGTTTTTAGGTTCACCAACTGATAAACCACCTAGCGCATAACCATCAAAGCCAATTTCTTCTAGACCAGCTTGCGATTGTGCACGTAATTCTGGGTACATGCCACCTTGAATAATACCAAATAACGCAGATGGGTTATCGCCGTGACCTTCTTTTGAGCGTTTTGCCCAACGAAGAGACAACTCCATAGAGTCTTTAGCTTCTTTTTCAGTAGCAGGGTATGGCGTACATTCGTCAAATATCATTACAATATCTGAACCTAAATCACGTTGTACTTCCATTGATTTTTCTGGTGACATCATTATTTGGTCACCGTTTACAGGTGACTGAAATAAAACACCTTCTTCGGTAATTTTACGCATTGCGCCAAGACTAAATACTTGGAAGCCGCCTGAGTCAGTTAAAATTGGGAAGTCCCAATTCATAAAGTCGTGCAAATCGCCGTGCTGCTTAATAATTTCAGTACCAGGGCGAAGCATTAAGTGAAAGGTATTACCTAAACAAATTTGCGCACCTGTTGCTTTAACTTCATCAGGTGTCATGCCTTTAACAGTACCGTAAGTACCTACTGGCATAAATGCAGGTGTTTCTATTACACCACGGTCAAAAATCAAGCGGCCACGGCGCGCTTTACCGTCGGTGCGGTCTAATTCAAATTTCATATCATCCTCAATGTCGGAAAAACAGTCCAACAAGCTATAATTTAACCGCTCGATTCTACCCTTTTTGCACTGCTAATACTATTAGCTGCGGTAAATTCGCTCGTTATAATCATATGCAACTAAAAACCCCAGCAAGTATGCTGGGGTTGAGTGTTAGTTATATTTGATAATAAATAAAACAGCGCTATTTACGTGTTAAAAACATAGCATCGCCATAACTAAAAAAGCGATATTTTTGTTCTATTGCTGTGTTGTAGGCACCCATTATGTTGTCTTGTCCGCTGAACGCACTCACCAACATAATTAACGTTGACTCAGGTAAATGAAAATTAGTGACCATGGCATCAACGACATTAAATTGGTAACCCGGAAAAATAAAAATATCGGTATCGCCAAAGTAAGTATCTAATTTACCGCCATGTATTTTTGCAGCTGATTCGAGCGAACGCATTGATGTAGTACCAACAGCAATCACTCGCCCACCGCTCGCTTTAGTCTGTGCTACAGCGTCCACAACATCTTGTGGTACTTCAATGTATTCTGAGTGCATGACGTGTTCGTCAATGGTCTCTACACGTACCGGCTGAAATGTACCTGCGCCTACGTGTAACGTGACAAAGGCCATGTTTACACCTTTATTTTTAAGCGCAGCCATAAGCGGCTCGTCAAAATGTAAGCCCGCTGTAGGTGCTGCCACAGCCCCTGGTTTTTCACCATATACTGTTTGATAACGTTCGCGGTCAGCTTCGTCATCTGGTCTATCGATATAAGGCGGTAACGGCATATGGCCTATATCATTAAGTGTATCGAGTACATTTTTGCTGTGATCAAATTCCAGCTCAAATAAGGTGTCGTGACGGGCAATCATAGTGGCTTTAGCTTTGCCTTCTAAAATAACCTCATTGCCTGGTTTTAATGATTTACTTGCACGAACATGAGCAAGCACACGGTGTTCATCCAATACTCGTTCTACAAGTACCTCAACCTTACCGCCCGATGCTTTTTGGCCAAACATACGTGCTGGTATTACTCGCGTATTATTAAAAATGAGTAAGTCGTTTTCGTTAACTAGCTCAAGAATATCACTAAATACTTTATGGCTTATCTCCCCTGTTGGACCATCGAGGCTTAATAAGCGGCTACTCGTACGATCTTTTTTTGGAAAGCGAGCAATTAATTCATCGGGTAAGTCAAAACTAAAGTCAGCTACGCGCATAGTTGGTAATCCACATCATTAAAAATCGCGCCAAGTGTATATCTATCGTCAATTAAGCTCAAGAAGCCAATCCAACTACTGTAAACCTGAGCATCCTTCTATTCGGGGGGATTATTCAAATCTACTTGTTCTTACTAACAAAACTTATTACCCTTAGTAATGGTAGTAAATTACGATTTTTAGGATCTCCTGCGTGGCAGAACAATTAAATTTGCTGATTTTAAATGCAAGCCGTGCTGAGCGCAGGGTGATTAAAGATACTTTAAAAAAGCTTAACGTATTTAGCTTTATCGAAGCAAATGATAGCCAGGAAGCTCTTAAAACTCTTAAGCAACAACCGGTTGATATTATTATCACTGGATTAAATGTGGGTAAAATAGACGGTTGGCGTTTTTCTCGTATGATTCGCTCAGGGCTATTAAAAACCCCTAAAAACACCCCTATTTTGTTGATGCCCCCGACTTACTGCGAACGAATTGCAGAAACAACCGCCCGTAGTTACGGAATCGATGCTGTTTTGCCTTTTGAAAACCAAGATATGCTACCGCAAGTTCTGGCTAATGTTTTATCTACACATTTAGAAAAAAGCAGTCGACTAAACCTACTTTTGTTAGAGCCCCAGACAAATAAAGCGGAGTCTATAACTGAAGAACTAAAACTAAATTTTGCTATTACACATGTCACAACGTGTAAAGCCGCACTGAACCAGTACAACCAACAACAGTTCTCAATCGTACTGCTTGATACCACTCAAGAAAAAACCGATGAATCTAGCTTGCTTGTCGAAAATATTTTACAACATAACCCAAAGCAAGCCATTGTTACTATTATAGATAGCGCTGATGCAGATTATGCCGAACAGCTTTTGTTATCGGGCGTAACCGATTTTATTCGCGCCCCTTACGAACCTTCATTTTTAAATAAAGTATGTGATCATGCCGCTCGTCGAGAAGACTTTATGGTGAGCTACGCTGAATTTGCTCAAAAAGTAGAGCAGTTAAGCGTAAGCGAAGTGAGGTATAAAGAACTATTCTCAGCTCATCAGCGCATATTATTGCACCTTAATACTGTTGTTCTTGAGCTCGACCAGTTAGGAAAAATTCGCTTTATAAATCCAGCCTGGGAAACCTTAAGTGGTTTTGGCGTTAAAACAAGCCTGCAAAAAAGCCTAACGCAATTTTATACTGGTGAATGTCAGATAAAGCTCAAAGCAACCATCGACGATATACTCGGTGGTGGGAACGATCATCAGCAAATAGAAATAAAACTCCAACATAAAAACGGTGGCCAAATTTGGGTTGAATGTAGGTTGCAGCTAATTAAAAACAGACGCAATAATGCAACGATCACTGTCACTATTGATAACATTCACGAGCGTAAGCAAGCCGAACTTCAATTACGCCACCTTGCGCTGCATGACCCATTAACTGGCCTACACAACCGATACCACTTTGACCAAGAGCTAAGTCGTATTTGTAAACCCAAACATACTCACTGCGATGTTGAGCATGCCTTGATTTACATTGACCTTGATCATTTTAAAATTATTAATGATAGCCAAGGTCATCATCAAGGCGACTTGGTGTTAAAAGATGTGGCACAGCTGTTTAAAGACAATATTGAAAAAGAACACTTAGTATGTCGCATTGGTGGCGATGAATTTGCCGTCATTCTAAAAAATATGAACCTACTCGATGCGCACCTTATTGCAGAAGGTGTCTGTAGTGCCATAGAGCAGCATACCTTTAAGTCAAACGAGCAAAGCTACACAATAAGCTGCTCTATCGGCTTAACGCAAATTACAGTAAACAATAACGACCCTAATGAGTGTTTAAAACAAGCCGACATTGCTTTGTATATTGCAAAAAACTTAGGCCGTAACTTAGTACATTGCTATTCAAAAGAAGATGCGCACAACAATACACTTCAAACAGGTCTTGAGTGGGGACACGAAATCCGCCAAGCACTTCAACAGAATAATATTGAATTGCATTACCAGCCTATATGGGATTTTAAAGCAGAAAAAGTTGCTTACTTTGAGGCACTATTGCGCTTAAAGCATGAAGGCACTCTTATTTACCCTAATCAGTTTATTCCGTCTCTAGAAATGCTTAACGACACCTTTTTAATGGATCAGTGCGTAATTAGAAATGCAATTGCCAGTGTTGCAAAATACCCTCAACTTAGCCAAGTTGCTATTAATCTATCTGCACAATCATTCTTAGATGAACGACTGCTACCACTCATTGAATCGAACCTTGAAAAGTACAATGTTCCCGCCACACGGATTATTTTTGAGATCACCGAATCCGCAAGCATAAACAACATACAAGCTACACGTAAGATGATTGATAAACTTAACTCTTTAGGGTGTCACTTCTCAATAGACGATTTTGGGACTGGCTTTAGTACCTTTAGTTACCTAAAACAGCTGCCTGCTCAACATGTGAAAATAGATGGCTCGTTTGTTCGCGACATGCTTAATGACCCCATTGACCTTGCTTTGGTAAAAGCAATTAACGACATTAGTCGCTCACTTAATAAATATTCTGTTGCGGAATACGTTGAAAATAAAGAATTATTTACTACTTTAAGAGACATTGGTGTCGACTACGGACAAGGCTACTTTATTGCTCGCCCCGTTCCTGTTGAAAAAATAAATGATGAGCTTGAAAAAATTTATCAAAATAAAAGTATTTACCAACAGTAGCCTAGGTTAAAACTAACAAATTCGAACAATTTAACGTCACTTTTTTCTTCCATTATTTTCTTTCTTGCCTATACTTTCTTTATCAGATAAAGAGGATGTCATGTAATTTAAAGGATTACGCTGTATAAACATGACATCAACCCCCAGTCAATACATGGTTGATTACAAGTTACAAGGGTTTTAGGGAGGAAGGTATGGCGCAACTAGTTATATTATTACTGATAATTCACCTTATTATTGCGTACCAATGTTACAGGTATTCAAGTTTAAAAGGTTACCCCGTCAAAGTATTTACCGTATTAGGATGCGTGCCCTACTTTAATGTAGTGGTATGGATTTACTTACTTTTTTTACCTGAACTGGAGCCATTTGAAAGCCATGTTCAAAGTCAAAAGCAGCCATTGTAGGCTGCTTTAATTTTTTAATAGCGGTTAACTTTAATTGCTTGGCTCATTAAAGTTTAAACTACATTGGCGTTGTAAAAACACCTCAAGCTGCTGGCTAAACAATTTAAAATCGCGAATACGTCCTGTAGTTTTTCGCCAGAGAATACCAATATCTCTGTAAGCATCGCTTTGCGACGGTGTGGCTACCATCTGTTTATTTTCTAAAATACCGGCATTAATGGCCATTTGTGGTAAAAAGGTCACCCCGAGCTGGTGTTCAACCATACTGAGTAATGTATGTAAGCTGGCCGCTTCAAATGGGTTAATACAGCTTGAGCGGTTTAAATGGCACGCACTCAGCGCGTGACCCGTCATACAGTGCTCTCGCTCTAGCAAAAACACACTGGCATCAGGTAATAGGTTAAAGTCTTCTACGCCCTTTGCAGGCATATAATCTTTATGGTGCACTAAGCTAAAATGATCTTTTGCTAAAATTTGGGTATGGAACTTGTCGGTTGCATACGGTAATGCCAGTAACGCTAAGTCAATGTGCCCATGCTCTAGCTTATCCAGTAATTTGTCGCTGGTATCCTCAATTAGTACCAACTCTAATTCACAAAAAGTTTGCTGACAAAAGTGATACAAAGGCGCTGCAATAAAGCTTGCAATAGTAGGAATAACGCCTACGGTTAACTTACCGCTAAGGGGCGTTAAAAAGCTTTTTGTAAGCTCTTTTAAACTAATAGTGTCGTTGATTATTTTTCGTGAACGCTCAACAACCTCTTCACCTATGCTTGTAAACATAAGACTTCGGTTTTCACGCTCAATAAGTTGGCAACCTAGCGTTTCTTCAAGGTTTTGAATGGCACTGCTTAGTGTCGACTGGCCAATAAAGCAGGCACTGGCTGCACGGCCAAAATGCTGATGCTGATGAACAGCGAGTAAATACTGAAGCTGTTTAATACTTGGAAGATTGGTCATTTTTTCTTTCCACAAATAAAAAGACCCCAATACCTAGGGCATTGAGATCTTTTCAAGCTAAAAGTCTTTTAGTACTTTTTTGTTAAACCCCAAATGCGGTTCTCAGTACGTAGAAGATAACAATAGCAAGGGCAGCACCAACTGGCAACGTTATTACCCAAGAAACTACAATGTTTCTGATAACGCTCATGTTAAGTGCACCAATACCACGTGCCATACCTACACCTAGTACCGCACCCACTAAGGTTTGAGTAGTAGAGATTGGCATACCAGTTCCTGATGCAATAACAACAGTAGAAGCAGCGGCAAGTTCTGCAGCAAAACCACGGCTAGGCGTTAAATGTGTAATGCCTTCACCAATTGTTTTAATTACTTTTTTACCTAAAATGGCAAGACCTGCAACAATACCAAAGCCACCTAGTGGAAGAATCCACCATGCAATTGCTGCCTTCTTAGCAATTTCACCGTTGTTTTCAACAATATTTACAACAGCAGCTAGTGGACCAATTGCATTAGCAACATCGTTAGAACCGTGAGCAAATGCCATACAACAAGCGGTTAACACCATTAATACCGCAAACACTTTTTCTACGTTATTAAATTGCATTTGCTTATCAGCTTTAGGATCGATGTTTAAGCGAGAAATAGCAATTTTACCAATGATGGCAACAACCACTGCAACACCAATTGAAAGCGCATAGCCTTCAACAGAACCTAGGTTAATACCAACGTGCTTTAAACCTTTTTTGATTGTAACTAAAGCCATGATAAAACCCGCTAAACCCATGTAGATTGGTACGTAGCGTTTAGCGTTCTTTAATGGTGCATCTGTATCAAATATAAGCTTTTGCGCGCTCATGAATATTAGATACGCAATAAAGCCGGATATAGCTGGTGTAATGATCCAGCTTCCTACAATGCCGCCTACTTTATTCCACTGGATTGCTTCTGTACCCACAGCTACTAGCGCAAAACCAATGATTGCACCAATAATAGAGTGAGTTGTTGATACTGGCCAACCTAAAAATGAAGCAATTAGTAGCCATGAACCCGCGGCAAATAGCGCGGCAATCATACCTAAAACCATCAGTTCAGGAATATTCGCAAACGGTGCAGCATCAATTATTCCTTTACGAATAGTTGATGTAACTTCACCACCTGCCAAATAAGCACCTGCAAACTCAAAAATCATAGCTATTAAAATAGCTTGTTTGATTGTTAATGCTTTTGAACCTACAGATGTACCCATGGCGTTCGCAACGTCGTTCGCGCCAATACCATAAGCCATGAAAAAACCAACAGCTGCGGCAATTAAAACTAATACCGTGCCGTAAGATGCAATGATATCCATTGTATAACCTTAATCTTTCGTGTTTGAACTGATTTTAAATTAACGAGCTAACATCAGCTCAAGACGTGATCCTACGCGCTCTGCAATATCTGCAAGCTCACCAACCCATTCAATAATGCTGTATAAAAACATTACATCTACAGGGTTAAGTTCACTTTCTACTTCACGTAGTTGGCGGCGTACTTTAATTTGCATGTCATCCGTGTCTTGTTCTATTGCATCCAATTCAACGAGCATTTTTTCTACTAAGGTCACTTCGCGACCTTTAAAGCCTGTTTCTAATAGCTCTTCTAACTCGTTTATTGCTTTAGATGCTTGTTTTGTCGCATCCACACAACGAGTTAAGTAAGCCAAGAAATCAGCTTGCATTACTGCTGGTATGGTCATTTCACGACCGATTACGCGCCCAGCAATGTCTTTTGCTTTATTAGCAATTTTGTCTTGTTGGGTTACTAACTCGAGCAGATCCGTACGTTCTACCGGCATAAATAAACCGCGTGGTAACTGTAAACGTATGTCTCTTTTCATGTCATCGGCTTCACGCTCTAAATTACGAATAGTGATACGAAGCTCTTCTGCTTGTGTCCACTCTTCTTTAAAAACGTGATTAAAAAAAGGTATCAAAGCTTTACTAGCTTGATGAACTTTTTTGATGTGATCTTCCATTGGTTTGAAAGGAGATTTTGCAAAAACTCCTAAAAACGCGTTTGTAGGCATAACTGACCCTTTAATCAAATTACATGCGTGCAGCATGCGATTTTACAGTATTCACAACAATTGTGAACGGTTTTTATTATTTAACTTATAGCTAAATAAACAAAGCGGCTTATAGCCGCTTTGTTAAAATGCGCTAATGAACTTTAAAGCGATTTTTCAATATCTTCCTGTGATATATGGCGAATATCTTTACCATTTACAAAGTAGATAATGTACTCAGCAATATTCTGACAACGGTCGCCAATCCGCTCTAATGAACGCACTGACCAAACTAAATCCATGATTTTTGGAATAGAACGTGGATCTTCCATCATGTACGTCATAATTTGACGTGTTATGGCTTCATATTCACGATCAACTTTAGCATCTTCTTTGTGTACTTCAAATGCGCGTTGCACATCCATACGTGCAAACGCATCAAGTACATCGTGTAACATTTTTAAAACCTGACGACCCATATTTTCAATATTCACTAACAAATCTTGTTGATCTTTAGTGAAAGAATCGAGAGCCACTTTTGCAATACGCTCAGCTTCATCGCCAATACGCTCGAGGTCAGCAATAGTTTTTGCAATAGCAATCACCAAACGTAAATCGCTGGCAGCGGGCTGACGACGCGCAATAATACGAGTACATTCTTCATCAATGCTCACTTCCATAGCATTAACTTTGTAGTCGTTTTTACGCACTTTTTCTGCAAGTTCTGCATCGTTTGTGCTTACCGCATCAAGCGCACTACTTAGTTGTTGCTCAACTAACCCACCCATGCTTAGTACATGGTTACGAACATTTTCAAGCTCTTGATTAAAGCGACCAGAAATATGCTTATTAATATTATGTTCCATAATTACCTTCTCTCTAAATCTTGTACAACACGATACTGTTAATTATTTAGCCGTAACGACCTGTAATATAATCTTCAGTCTTTTTCTTTGTTGGTGTTGTAAATAAGGTATTTGTATCTGAGTATTCAATCAGCTCACCCATGTACATAAAGGCTGTTTGGTCAGACACTCGCGCTGCTTGTTGCATGTTATGCGTAACAATAACAACGGTAAATTTATTCTTTAAATCGTTAATTAGTTCTTCAATAACTAAAGTCGAAATTGGATCAAGTGCAGACGTTGGTTCATCTAGTAATAAAACCTCAGGCTCTATCGCAATAGAACGAGCAATAACTAAACGCTGTTGCTGACCGCCTGATAAACCAAATGCACTGTCATGTAGTCTATCTTTTACTTCATCCCATAAAGCAGCGCCACGTAATGACTGCTCTACTACTTCGTCTAACTTACGCTTTTCTTTAATGCCCTGTAAGCGTAGACCATAGACTACATTTTCATAAATCGATTTTGGAAATGGATTAGGACGCTGAAACACCATCCCAACGTTACGGCGAAGCGCCGCAACATCTACATTTTTATCGTAAATATTTTGTCCATGAAGGAGTATTTCACCTTCAATTCGACAAATATCAACCAAGTCATTCATTCGGTTAATACAACGTAATAGCGTTGATTTACCACAACCTGATGGGCCGATAAACGCCGTTACTTGGCCTTTTGGAATATTCATATTCACTTTACTAAGCGCTTGTTTATCACCGTAGTAAAGATCGAGATCTTTAATCTCTAACGCTTTTTGCTCGTCTGTTAAATTGTCTAAATCTAACTTCATGCCCAAATTGGCTTGGTTTACTTTTGGAGCGACTGTAATCATGTTTGTTACCTATTAAATCTTTACTAATTAGTGTTCAAGCGATCTGAATTTTTCACGTAAATGGTTACGTATACCAATGGCCGTTATGTTGAGTGTGATAATTACCGACACAAGTAAAAATGCCGTTGCATATACTAGCGGGCGTGCCGCTTCAACATTTGGGCTCTGGAAGCCAACATCGTAAATATGAAAGCCTAAGTGCATGAACTTTCTGTCTAAGTGAAAATACGGAAAGTTGCCGTCTAATGGTAACGTCGGTGCCATTTTAACAACACCTACCAACATCAGGGGCGCAACTTCGCCTGCTGCACGTGCAACAGCCAGTATTAACCCCGTCATAATTGCAGGGCTTGCCATTGGAATTACAATACGCCATAGGGTTTCAACTTTAGTTGCACCCAATGCTAATGAACCGTCACGTACAGTGCTTGGAATACGTGATAAACCCTCTTCCGTAGATACAATAACCACGGGTAACGTTAGTATTGCTAATGTTAGTGCAGACCACATTACACCCGGCGTGCCAAATACTGGTGTTGGTGAAGACTCTGGGTAAAATAATTGGTCAATACTGCCACCAAGCATATATACAAAAAAGCCTAAGCCGAATACACCATAAACAATAGAAGGTACACCCGCTAAGTTAATTACCGCGATACGAATCATTTTAGTGACCGCATTTTTTGCCGCGTATTCGTGCAAGTAAATAGCAGCAACAACACCAAACGGCGTTACTATCACAGCCATCAACATAACCATAAATACAGTACCAAATATAGCAGGGAATACACCGCCTTCTGTATTTGCTTCGCGAGGATCGTCAGATACAAACTTGCCTAGTTGACCAAAGTAATGGCCTAGCTTTGCAAAAAAGCCCATGTCGTTCGGAAACCACACATCAAGTACTTGATACATAGGGATCGTGACTATTTCGCCGCGCATATCTTTTACCGTAACATGGTCACGTTTTGCCTGTTTACGTAGTGCAAATAACTCTTTTTCAAGTTCGCCGTACTCTGCACGTAATTCGGCACGCGCTTTTGCAAGCTCTGCAACACGTTCATCTGTTAACTGGTTATCAAGTAAGTAGCTTTTCTCTTTTAAGCGTAAGCGCTCAAGTTCATAGTTGATATGACCTATATCGCCATTTTGTAAATCCAGTGCTTCATCATTTAAATCTACAGCACGCTCAACAAGGTCATATAAAGCCTCTACTTTATCGCCCTCTATTGGCTTGCCGTCTTTAAATACACTTTCTACATACCCGTAAAAATTACCATTTTTACTACGTTCAAATACTGCAAGCGTAGCGGGTGTAGACTTTGCTTTTATGTCGGTTTCAAGTATCCAACGAAAATCTAGAGCTACGTATTCACGGTTACCTGTTTTTATAAGTAAACGTTCAAATTCTTCTTTATCAAATGCTGAAACATCAACACCTGTCGCTGCCAAACGTTCTTTTGGTACGAGTTCACGGTCGTAAACTTCACCAATAACGGTTTGCTTGGCAATCGAGCCTTCAAGCTCAAACTGTACAACTTGAGAAGGCCAGAAAAAACTCAATCCCTTCCAGGCTATCATCGCTAATATACCTAAAACCGAAATTAAGCTGATGCTCACTGCACCGCCGGTCATCCAAATCCAAGGAGAACCAGACTTAAACCACTGCTTTACCATGTCGTGTCTCTCCACTTACATTGAGCTGTATTTTTCACGTAACTGCTGACGAACAAACTCAGCTAACGTGTTAAATACAAAGGTGAATATGAATAGTACAAAGGCGGCTAAAAACAATATTCTGTAATGCGAGCTACCTACTTCTGATTCAGGCATTTCTACCGCAATATTAGCTGCCAGCGTTCTCATGCCTTGGAAAATACTCCAGTCCATAATCGGTGTGTTACCTGTTGCCATGAGTACAATCATGGTTTCGCCCACGGCTCGGCCTAGGCCCATCATTACCGCAGAGAATATACCTGGGCTTGCAGTTAATAGCACAACACGTACGAGTGTTTGCCATTGAGTAGCCCCTAGTGCTAATGAACCATTTGATAAGTGCTTAGGTACACTAAATACGGCGTCTTCCGCAATAGAGAAGATAGTTGGAACCACTGCAAAACCCATTGCTATACCGACTACCAATGAATTACGTTGGTCGAATGTCATGCCCAACTCGTTTGTTAGATACTGGCGTACATTACCGTCAAACATCCACAGCTCTACTGTTTCGCTCATTGCGAACGAGAACCAACCAACAACTAATACAACAGGAATCAAAATAATTGAATGAGAACCTTCAGGTATTTTATGGCGAATACTTGCTGGTAACTTCGTCCACGCAAGTGCTGAACCTAAAATACCAATAGGTAATAAAATGAGTAAGCCAACAATTGCAGGTAAGTGCTCTTCAATTAAAGGCGCTAACCAAAGGCCCGCTAAAAAGCCTAAAATAACCGTAGGAAGTGCTTCCATTATTTCAACGGTTGGCTTTACAACCTTACGTAATCCACTCGACATAAAGTACGCAGTGTAAATTGCCGACGAAATCGCAATTGGTACTGCAAATAACATAGCGTAAAAAGCCGCTTTAATTGTACCGAACGAAATAGGCACTAGCGAAAATTTAGATTCAAAGTCATCACTTGCAGATGTTGACTGCCAAATGTATGCAGGCTCTGGGTAACCTTCGTACCACACTTCTTGCCATAACGCAGACCATGTTACTTCAGGGTGTTCGTTGTGAACCTCTAATACCGTTAATTTGCCATCCGCTAAAATTAACGCAGCATTTGAACGTGGAGCAATTGCAAAGTGTTTAATTTCGCCTTCACTTACTTTACCCTGCCACAACTTAGCTTCGCTTGTTGTGTAGTAAACACCAAGCTCACCGTTGCTGCTGGTAGTAAAGAAAGTACGACGATAAAATTCTGTAAAAATATTTAATTTGCTTTGTTTGGTTGTTTCAAACGCACGAATTTTTTGGAACTGACGACCAGCGTCTGTGTTTACTTCAAACCACTGCGATACTTCACCGTTATCATTAGCAAGCATTAATGAGTTTGCACCCGCAAGTAACTGAGCAGACACTATATTAGCGTTTTCTTCATTAGCCGATAATAACTGGATTTGCTCTACTTCACTCGGATAGCGCGTATCATAAACGTAAATTTGATTAGCTGAACGAATAAACGTACGTGTTGTATCTGGCGAAATTAAAAGCTCATCTACACGACCTTCAACATCAAGCTCTGTTCGCTCAACAACCCACTCTACTTCACCTGTAAACATGTTTTCTTCAGCAACAAAGCTGCTAAACAAAACGCGCTTATCTGCGGTTAATGCAACAACCGCCGTTTTATCTTCATAGTGAGTAAACGCAAAACGCTTGATAGCAGCGCCTTGAGCATCAACTTCTAACGCCATTTCACCAAGCGGGTAATCAACGCGTGGCGTTAATTTGCGTTCGTTATTTGGAAAGGTAACTAAAAATTTAGGTACAACCACCATTACAGTGCCGTTTTCTAAACCATAGGCGTATTGGCCCTGAAACGGTGCACTCGTTGCAAAGCTTGTTACTTCGCTTGGAAGAGCAACATTAAGCGTCTTGAGTTTTTTACCAAAACTTGCTTTTTCTACATTGTAAAAATCAACTTGGCCTTGTTGGCTTAGTAAATAAGCAACTTCGGTTTGCTCTTCAACACCTAAGCCAACTATTTGATCTGCGTTACTTACTGTGAAGCTGTCACGCTTTTCAACTTTAGCCGACTCAAAAATTGGCTGTACTACATAAAGAAGGTAGAAAAATATTAACAACAGCGCTATTAATACCATTACTCCACCGGCGGTTATGCCAAATTTGGCAAACCTGTCTTTAAATAGACGGCTTCGATCCGTATTAAAAGACGGTTTATTCGGATTGGAAGTCATCAAAACACCTTTAAATCTTAACGTTCTATAAATTATATTTCATCAAGATGACAGTAATGTTACAACGGTCATAATAAGCACTCTAATTAAAGGTATATCTAAGGTGGCATAAGTTATTGTATTAATTAAGCGTTAGATTAGTCATTTAGAAGGGAACTAAATAACAAAAATAATTGGACAAAGCATTTAACGAGGTTAATACTCAAATGGTAAATTAAGGGATGCGCTTACCTTTCTTTCATTCACGTTAAATTAATTATTAACATAATAAAATCATTAACCTATAAAAGCGCGTCAGCATCAAAACATATTTTATTTAATGCCTACGCATTTACATTCTTCGGGCTTAAAAAGAGGCACAATTTATGAAACAGTTGGTAATAACTATTTTAGGAAAGGATCGTCCAGGCTTAGTAGAAGATATTTCATCGGTAGTTTTAAAAAATCACGGCAACTGGTTATGTAGTAACCTTAGCCATTTATTAGGTCATTTTGCAGGGATTATTCAGTTAGAAGTTGCTGAAGAGCATTTTCAGGAACTGCAAAACGCGCTTACCGCTTTACCAAAACTTGAAGTGCGTATTGAAGCTGGCAATACTGAAATTGAACCTTCACCACGTGAACAAATCAATTTAGTGATCACAGGAAACGATCGCCCTGGTATTGTCCAAGAGCTCGCGAGCGTAATACGACACAAAGGAGCAAGTATTACTCATTTAAATTCTAGACAACAAAGCGCACCTAATTGGGGAGTCCCTATTTTTAGCGCTGTTGCAACCGTTACCTTACCTAACGGAATGGATAAAGACGAAGTAATTGATGCGCTCGAGTCAATAACCAGCGACTTAATAGTAGACACAGAAGAAGCATAATTTTTTATTGCGTGTCATACAAGTGACACGCATGTCATTTTAATGTCATTAAATTGTTCTATATTTAACTCAGCGTTAGATAATGGAATATAATATGAATGCCCACATAGAACATACTCAAACCGTTGAATACTTTGCTAAAGAGCTTAGTTGGCTGTCATTCAACGAGCGCGTTCTACAAGAGGCTAAAGACAAAAATAATCCAATAATTGAACGCATGCGGTTTTTGGGGATTTTTTCTAATAACCTTGATGAATTTTTTAGGGTGCGTGTTGCCGACGTTAAACGCCGTATTTTATTAAACAAACTTCCCGATGCTAATTTTGAAGAAGACGAAGCTTTATTAAGTCAAATTCAACAAAAAGTTTTGCAGCTAGGCAAAAAATTTAACCTAATACACCAACAAATTTTAAACGATTTAACCACTCATAATATCCATGTTGACCGCCCCGAAAAATTAACAGATTTTCATCTTAATTGGCTTAAAGCGTATTTTCATGACAAGGTTTTACAGCATATATCACCCATTTTACTTAATGAAAATAAAGATTACTCAGACTATATAAACGACACAATGACTTACTTGTTTATTGAAATGAGTGACGAAAAAAGCCATTACGCTATGCTTGAAGTCCCCACAGACCGAGTACCCCGTTTTATTATATTACCGCCTGAAAAGACACGTCGTCGTAAAACCATTGTTATGCTTGATGACGTTATTTCTTACTTTTTAAATGATGTTTTTAGTAACTTTTTTCACTTTGATAAAATTCAAGGTCATGCAATAAAACTCACACGAGATGCAGAATACAATTTAGACGATGAGCTAGAAGAAGGACTGCTCGATAAAATGTCTAAGGGCCTTAAACAACGTATTTATGCAGAGCCTGTGCGCCTTGTTTACGACGAGAGCATGCCAAAAAGTATGTTAAAAGTGATGAAAAAACGTTTAAACGTGAGTCATCATGATGCGCTGATACCCGCCGGTCGATACCGTAACTTTAGAGATTTTATTGCTTTTCCTAATGTGGGTCGCCAATACCTTGAAAACAAACCACTTCCAGCAATACAAAGCACAGCTTTTAACAAACACAGCAGCGTATTTGACGCAATAAGCGAGCAAGACATACTGCTCTACTACCCATATCACACATTTAATCATTTACTGGAGTATGTTCGCCAAGCCGCATTTGATCCTATGGTGACGCAGATTAAAGTAAATATTTATCGAGTCGCGAGTAAGTCTCGGCTTATTTCTTTACTCATCAATGCCGCTAAAAATGGCAAAAGTGTCACGGTAATGGTTGAGCTTAAAGCGCGCTTTGATGAGCAGAACAATATTGAATGGGCTAAAGTTCTTAGCAGTGCTGGAATAAAAGTTATTTTTGGTATTCCAGCCTTAAAAGTGCACAGCAAACTATGTGTTATTCACCGTAAAGAAAAAAACAAAATAGTTAAATACGCCCATATCGGTACCGGAAACTTTCACGAAAAAACAGCTAAAATCTACACTGACTTTAGCCTTTTCACAAAACATAACGGTATTTGTGAAGAATGCGATAGCGTATTTAAGTTTATAGAAAGCAGCTACAAGCCTTTTAATTTTGAATATTTAATGCTCTCCCCTATTAATGCTCGCGACACTTTATTGGATTTAATTGATAAAGAGATTCAGCATGTTGAAGATGGTTTCACAGGAAAAATTACAATTAAAGTAAATAACTTAGTTGATAAACAACTTGTAGATAAACTTTATTATGCCGGTCGTCGTGGAGTAAAAATCCGAATTATTGTACGTGGTATGTGCTCATTAATACCGGGGGTGGCTCACTTTAGCGAAAACATAAAAGTGATCAGTATTGTTGATCGCTTTTTAGAGCATCCTCGCGTAATGGTATTTGGCAATAATGGCAATGATAAGGTGTATATTTCTTCCGCCGATTGGATGACTCGCAATCTTGATCAACGCGTTGAAGTGGGAGTGCCCATTTTAAATAATAAATTAAAACAGCTCATTATGGATATTTTAGAGCTACAATTTAAAGACCGCACAAAAGCTCGGCTAATCGATAGCGAGCAAAAAAATACCTATGTTAGGCGCGGTAACAGAAAAAAAATTCGCTCACAAATAGCAATATACGATCACTTAAAAAAATGGGAGGGTAATTATAATAATGAATGATCACCCATCAATAGCGGCCGTCGATCTAGGTTCGAATAGCTTTCACTTGGTCGTTGCGCGCGAAGTGGATGGCACATTACAAATTCTGCATAAAGAGAAACAGCGTGTTTATTTAGCCGATGGCTTAGACGATAAATTAAGACTAAACCAAGCAGCCATAGACCGTGCACTACTTGTACTTAAGCAGTTTGCAAACACCCTTGAAGACTTTCCTCCTGGTAATGTAAAAGTAGCTGCTACATACACTTTTAGGCGCGCCAAAAATATTCATGCCTTTTTAACTCAGGCGAGTAAGGTATTTCCATTTCATATTGATGTGATCCCAGGGCAAGAAGAAGCTCGGCTTATTTATCAAGGTGTGGCTCATTATGTACATAACGAAGAGAACCGCCTTATTATCGATATTGGCGGAGGCAGTACCGAACTAATTATTGGTAAGCACTTCAAACATAAGCTTCTTACCAGCCGTAATATGGGCTGTGTTAGCTACACAAAACAGTTTTTTAGTGGTGGAGCTATTACGGCTAAGCGTTTTAATCGAGCTGAAATAAAAGCGGAACAAGAAATCGAAGTTATTTTTGCCAACTACATTAACGAAGGTTGGCAAGATGTAATTGGTACATCTGGCACCATAAAATCAATTTTAACCATGGTGTGCGCACAAAACCCGCAACAAACATTTGTAAGTATTGACGATTTACTGGCTCTTAAGCAGCAATGCATTGCCGCTAAACATATCGATAATATAAGTATAGAAGGATTAACGCCTGAGCGTCAGCAGAGTCTATGTGGAGGACTTGCCATTCTTATTGCTGTTTTTAAAGAGTTCTCAATCAATCAGCTCTCTTATAGTGACTTCTCTTTAAGAGAGGGGCTACTTCATGAAATGCAGCAAAAACTCGCCGATAAAGACATTCGCAGCAATACAATCAATAACCTGAGTGAACGATACACCGTAGATAAAGCCCATGCCTCACGCGTTGCTAATACAGCTATTTGGATATACGAACGCCTTAGCAAAGCGTGGCAACTAAATGATAATAACGACATAGCGCTTCTTAATTGGGCTGCTAAGCTACACGAAATTGGCTTGTCTATTAACTCTTCAGGTATTAATAAACACAGCGCTTACATTGTGGCAAATAGCCAGCTTCCTGGCTTTACTCAGCAAGAACAACTCATTTTAAGCTCGCTAATTCGCTTTTACCGAAAAAAAATTAAACGTGATGAATTACCAGAGTTCACAACAATCGCGCAGCAACATGTAATTAAGCTTGTTACTATTTTACGCTTAGCTGTTTTATTTAATCAAAAACGCCAAATTAGCCAGCAACCTAATATGAATATTAGCGCTAATGCCACAGGACTTTTTATTAAATTTTACGATAATTATTTACAAACACACACGTTACTTAATGCAGATTTAGAACTAGAACAGCGTTATTTGAAAAAGGTAGGAATAAGTCTTAACTGCTCATAATATTTTGAAGAGTAAATAATTAAGCAGGGTGCTATTACACCCTACTTTTAGCTAAGTATACTTTAGCTAATTACATATCCATATGGCGATTTGTACTTTGCATCATTTGTTTAAGCCCTTGCTTTTCAAGCTCTAGTAGCTGCGCTAGCTTCTCTTGAGCATGTTCAGTTTCTGCACGTTCAAGTAGGTAACCGTAAAGCGCAATCACTTTTTGATGCTGGCTCGATAAGTAATTTTGAATTGCTTTTTCATCTAACTGCTTATCTTTGCTGATATCGTTAAACGTAATAAGTTCGGGGTTGCTGGCAAAGTACTCATAGCAAAACGTGTCGAGCGTGTTAATTTCGGTAATCGCTTTAAAACCCACTAAATCTTCAGCGAGTTTTTTTTCGTAATTAAGATAATAATCCACCAGCATGGCATTACGCTCATCAAGTATTGGTTTAACGCTATGAAAGTTAGCCGCCATTTGCGTATGAAATAATACTGTCCAATCGTATACCTCTTTAATTGTTTTAACTTGCATGTGCATTCCTTACTTAGTTAACTTATGAGTTACTAGTTGCTTGAATCATGCCAATAAAAACCACAATTAAAAACAATGGGTTACACTTTAAAAATAAATTAAAATACAAATTAATAGAATAACTTACAGACAATAGGTAATTTTTATAGGGCAATGATAAGTCATTACCCTATCACTGTTACTTAATGGCCTTTGTTCTCCACAACAGGTAAACCGCAGGAATAACTAATAAGGTCAACATTATTGCGCTTACCATACCACCTACCATAGGCGCTGCAATTCGGCTCATTACTTCACTACCGCTACCCGTACCATAAAGCACAGGTAATAAACCAATAACAATAGTAGCCACCGTCATCATGACAGGACGCACACGTAACCCGGCACCTTCAATAATTGCCTGCTGTAACTGAGCTAACGAAAGTGGTTTATCAGCTCGCTTAGCAGTTAAGCACATGTTTTGATATGCCTGATTTAAGTAAACCAGCATAATCACCCCAATCTCCACGGCAACACCGGCCAGTGCAATAAAACCAACCCCTACGGCGACTGAAAAGTTAAAACCTTGAAGGTACATTAGCCATACACCACCTATCATAGCCAATGGCAGTGTGCACATAATAATAGTTACTTCAGCAAAGCTTTTAAAATTAAGATAGAGCAGCACAACAATAATGGCCAAGGTGAGAGGCACTACGTAGGTGAGCTTATCTTTTGCACGTTGCATATATTCATACTGCCCAGCCCATGTAATAGAATATCCCGATGGCAGTATCAAACGCTCATCGAGCACGGCTCTCGCGCTTTCAACATAGCTACCAATGTCTACGCCATCTATATCAATATAAACCCAACCATTTAAACGTGCATTTTCACTTTTAATGCCAGACGGGCCATTTTCAATAAATACATTAGCGACATCTCCAAGTGCAATATGCTGTCCTTGTGGCGTCACAATGGGCATTAACATAAGGGCGTCAGGTGAATCCCTAAAAACTTGCGGATAACGCACGTTAACCGAATAACGAGCCTGCCCTTCTATTGTTTGTGTTACATTTTTACCACCAACTGCCGTTGCTATAACTTGCTGTATATCGCTTATGTTTAAATTATAACGCGCTGCTTTTTCACGGTTTATATCAATTTTTACGTAGCGCCCACCAGCCACTCGTTCAGAGTAAACAGATACAGTGCCTTGAATATCAGCAAGTAGCGTTTCTATTTGCTCACCAATTTTTTGAATTTCACTTAACTGTGGACCTGCCACTTTAATACCTATTGGGGTTTTAATACCGGTTGCCAACATGTCTATGCGTGTTTTAATTGGCATAACCCACGCATTAGTTAAACCAGGAAACGTGACTAATGCATCAAGTTCGGCTTTGAGTTTTTCAAGAGTCATTCCCTCTCGCCACTCGTCTTTGGGCTTTAATTGAATGAACGTTTCAATCATTGTCAGTGGCGCGGGATCGGTGGCTGTTTCAGCTCGCCCGACTTTACCAAAAACTGTTTTAACTTCCGGCACGGTTGCGATTAACTTATCTGTTTGCTGCAAAATCTCTCGTGCTTTAGCTATTGATATACTTGGGTATGTAGTGGGCATATACATTAAATCACCCTCATCAAGTGGCGGAATAAACTCGCTACCTATTTTGTTAAGTGGGTAAAAACCTACCAAGGTCATAACTAAGGCAAATATTAAGGTCGTTTTTGGAAAACTAAGCACCCATCTGAGCAAAGGCCGATAAGCCGCTACAAGCAATCTATTAACGGGATTTTTATTTTCAGGTATTACCTTACCTCTTATAAAATAGCCCATCAATACAGGCACTAGGGTGATCGCTAATCCCGCTGAAGCCGCCATTGCATAAGTTTTAGTGTAAGCAAGAGGTGAGAACATTCGCCCTTCCTGCGCTTCTAAAATAAATACAGGCAAAAAACTCACGGTAATAATTAATAAACTAAAAAACAGCGCAGGGCCTACTTCGCTTGTCGCTTTAATAACGACTTCCCAACGGTTTTGATCAGTCAGAGGCGTTTTTCCCATATGCTTATGCATATTTTCAATCATTACTATGGCGCCATCGGTCATTGCCCCTATGGCAATCGCAATCCCGCCCAAAGACATAATATTAGCGTTAATTCCTTGCCAATACATCACAATAAACGCCGTTAAAATACCCAGCGGTAAGGTAACAATAGCCACCAAAGATGAGCGCACATGAAACAAAAACACAACACACACAAGCGCTACAACAATCAGCTCTTCAACAAGTTTGCTTGTCAGATTACTTATTGCGTTGTTAATTAAGTTTGAGCGGTCGTAAACGGGAATAATCTCAACGCCCTCTGGTAATCCTTTTTTAAGCGATTCGAGTTTAGCCTTAACCAGTTCAATGGTTTTTTGTGCATTTTCGCCGTAGCGCATAACAACAATACCACCGGTAGCTTCGCCTTCACCGTTAAGATCACTCACGCCACGGCGCATTTGTGGGCCTAGGCGAATATTTGCGACATCACGTAATTGCAAAGCAGTGCCATTTGCATTAGTACCTAATGGAATAGCCTCCAAATCGGCAACACTTTTTATGTACCCTGTGCTGGTAACCATGTATTCCGCTTCGGCCATTTCAATAACAGAGGCGCCTGTTTCTTGGTTTCCTTGCTGTATTGCAGTTTGAATAAGACTCAACGGAATGCCGTAAGCACGCAGCTTATTAGGATCTACATTTACTTGATACTGCTTAACCATTCCCCCTACAGAGGCAACTTCAGAAACACCCGGCACAGTTTGTAATTCAAACTTTAAAAACCAATCTTGTAAGTCTCGCAATTGGCTAATATCAAGCGTATTTGTTTTATCAATAAGGGCATATAGGTAAACCCAACCAACACCCGTTGCATCAGGTCCAAGCTCTGGCGTTGCACCTTCAGGCAGGCGGTTTGCAGCTTGGGTTAGGTATTCTTGCACTCGGCTACGCGCCCAGTATAAATCAGTGCTGTCATCAAAAATAATATAAACATACGAGTCGCCAAAAAATGAAAAGCCTCTTACGGTTTTTGCCCCTGGCACCGATAACATAGCAGTAGTAAGCACATAAGTAACTTGGTCTTGAACCACTTGTGGTGCTTGCCCTGGATACGATGTTTTTACAATAACTTGCACATCAGATAAATCGGGCAAGGCATCTACGGGCGTATTTTTAACGGCAAACACACCACCGCCCACTAAAATTAATGTAAGCAACAATACCAGTAACCGGTTATGAACAGACCAGCGGATAACAGCAGTAATCATTTTACTTCCTCGCCCATCGTATGTTGCATTGAGGAGTGATCTATTGCGTCTATATTATTTAAAGCGGTGATCACAAAATCATCATTAATAATACTAAACGTGAAATCAATGGTTTGACCTTTAATAAGAGAGTTAACCTCTATATGCGGTGCCAGAACAAAATTCATTGTTGCTGGACCTCGGTTCCACTTTGGAATAGCTTCACGACTAATATTTACAACTCGAGTTGCTGCATCAATTGTATTTATAACGCCATTTACGGTTGCACTTTGAGAGTTGTCATCGTTACTACTATCAGCAGCTGGCATCTCCATTCGCTTAAAGTCTGAAAGCTTACTCGACTCAGAATCTATTAAAAATTGTGCAGAGGTAACCACGCTATCGTTTACCACCACACCTGATAAAATAATCGTTTCATCAACGCTTGTTTGTCCTACTTGCACTTCAACAGATTTAAAGCGCCCTTCGCCTAATGCTATAACTACGCGGTTTTGATGTTGCGTACGAATTACAGCTTCTTTTGGTACTACAAGCTGAGGTTCACTCGCATTTGTATGAATAGTCACCTGAGCAAACATATTCGCTTTTAGCTTAAGGTCTTTATTTGTAAATCGGAGCCTAACCCGAAGTGTTCTATTTTGAGCATCGAGCGCCGGATAAATATAATCGACCTGTCCTTGCCATATTTTTCCCTTAAAATAATCAAGGGTCATGGTTACCGGTAGGCCAACACTAATAAGCGACGATTGACGTTCAAATATTTCCGCCTCCACCCATACTTCATCAAGTTGAGCAATACTCATCATAGATGTCCCCGGCTTTACATAAAAACCTTCTCGCACATTCAGCTCATCAACAATCCCACTTTGACGCGCATAAAAGGTAATATTTTGCATTATTTGCTTATTTTTTTGTAAGCGCTCAATAAATTCAGCAGATACATTTAACGACTCTAAACGTGCCTTTGCAGCACGAATTAGTACATTGTTATTTCTATTTACTGCCAATAAAAACTCTTCTTGTGCATTAACTAGCTGCGGTGAATATAAGGTATACAAAGGTTCGCCGGCGTTTACCTTATCGCCTTGCGCTTTTACATATAAATCCTCAAGCCACCCTTCTACTCGAGGGTGAATATGAGTAATTTTATCTTGGTTATATTGCACATAACCCACTGTATTGATGTTACTGTGCAGTGTTTTTAACTGCACCTTAGTGGTTTTAACTCCTAAATTATTAATCACCACTGGCGAAATAGTAATCGCTCCTTTTTCACTTTCACTATTACCAACTTCGTCGTAAACGGGCACTAAATCCATTCCCATAGGAGAGAGGCCTGGAGCGTCACGCCTATAATTGCTGTCCATGGGTGCCACCCAATATAAGGGTTGTTTTACGGCCGGTTTGTCATCAATTATAATTTGCGTAAAAGCAGCCCATAAACCAGCCCCTACAATAGCGGCAATGAATAGTTTCAAATTATTGTTCATCAGGCTGCTCCTCACGTAGTTCGCCCATAACTTGGGAGTCTAAGCTACTCATATAATAATTTAAGCGTGCAATAATAATGTGTTGATCGACTTGGATGTTAAGCGCGTCAATTTTGGCATTTAACTCACTAATACGTGCTTGCATAACATCAGAAAAGTCACCGTCATCACGCGTATAAGCATTCAAGGTTGCTTGTGATTGCTCAGCCATTTGTACTAATAAAATATTTTGATATAGCGTATTTCGTTTTTGTAACTGGGATAGCTGACTATATTCTTTAAAATACATACCTTTGAGCTTTTGCAAAGCGACCCTTTTTTGTGTTTTAGTCGCTTCCGTAATAGATATAGCCGATTTAACGTGTTGGTCTTGCCTGTTATCCGTAAATAAAGGGAGATCAATGCTAACTCCCACAGAAAGTAAATCGGCTCTTGATTGGCCCATTGGGGTGTCTGCTCGATAGCCATACCCCACATTAACCCCTATCTGTGGCTTATAACTTTGTTTCGCTAAGCTCACTTGTGTTTGCTTTGCCAACACACTTTGCTCTATAGCAACAATAGCTGGATGAGCCATAAGTAATTGCATAAGTTGACTAAATTCAAGGGTATTAAAATCAGTAAGCGCCACAGGCGGTATAAATTTATCGTCTAAAGATTTTACTAACATTTTTATGGGTAACCATTGCGCTAGCCGGTTTTTAGCACTGTGAAGTTGCTGTTCAAGTATGAGTAGCTTATCTTCTAAGCGGGTAAGCTCTAACTGAGCACGAATAATATCTTGCTGGCGTGTTTTACCCTGCGTACTTGCATAGCTGGCCTCAGTTATTTGAATAAGCTGAGTAAATAACTCTTTGTCTTTCTCAATCAAATTAATACTGTACTGAGCCCTATAAGCATTTAACCAAAACTCAGTAACCATCGCTTTGACTTGAGCCAACCTATCAGCTCGCTGCCATGGATATTGCTTAGACGACTGAAAAAGCGACTTTTGTTTCAGTGATAGACTATCACCGCGGCTAAATTTTTGGCTTAGACTCACTTTAAATTGAGTCATCCCTTCTTGGTCAAACGCATAACCATTTGTTGGTAAGTTCATAAGACCAAGCGTTAGTGTTGGGTCGGGTAAAGTACCCGCCATAATACTTTGCGCCATAATGGCTTGCTCTTGGTGGCGGCTTGCCGATAACCACGGATCATTTGCAAGTGCATAGGTAAGGGCGTGAGATAAGTTTAGCGTACGTACAGAGCTATACTCATCTATTGCGCCAGTCGTTTTTTCTTCTTGGGTATTCGCCGCACTACTGAACAAAGTCAAACAACATAGCACTGCATTTATTTTTAAAGCGTAATTCATCACTTGCTCCATTTAAAAATTAATAAAAGTTTAAATTGGCAAGAAAGGTGTTTATATCAGCCGCACCTAATACGAAAACTAATCACGTTTTCAAAAGATAAAAATCAGCTTGAGGTTCCATAAAATTTAAACACACCTATCCTGCTATTTAAGCAAACATTGGAGGTCGATAAAGTGATTTTGGAGAAGTTGTTTGAGCAAGCGATTCGCACGCATTAACTTTTTCAGTACTCATAACTGCAATAATCATTAGAATATCAACATTGAGCATTGAGTTAGCGGTACAGCCATTAACGGGGCAACTGCATTCATTTTGGGCAGTCGCTTCCTCATCGCAGCAATCCATTTGCATCATGGAATGGTGAGCGCTGTTATTCTCTGCGCTGCTTTTGTCTAAATGCATGTTAACGTGAACGTTAGACTGATGAGGCATTTCACATTCACTTGCTACAGACGCAAACGACTGACCCACAAACGTGAGCAGTAAAGTAAGCGTAAGTAAAATAGTGTACAAGCGTTGCAAAATAGTACCTCAATCAAAAAAGGGGATTTTAAAGTAACTTATAAATGACTACAAATAATTTAGGGCGTGTTTTGTAGTTTGGTTTGGGTTTTAATTAAATAACTGGCAATAACTGTAAATATACAATAGGCGCTAAAGTACCAAAATCCTTCACCAAATTGTGCATTCATAACAAGCAATTCACCACTTTTAGCATGTGCATTGCCCGCTAAATACGTAACAATTAATGCTATTACAAATACATCAACCATACTCCATTTGCTGAGTGCACAAACAATATTGCCACATACTTGCTTAAGCCTATTAACTGGTAAACAGCAATACAGCAGCTGTAATAATAGCTTTAAGCTTGGCACCACAACTGAAAAAAGACCAACCAAGGCAGCCACAAGCAAATTATTATTATTTGCTAGGTCTGTGATAGTGCCGTAAATACTTTGCGTTTTGCTATAAGCGCTAATCTCACCGTCTAACTTATCCAGGCCCAACATGTTTGAAAACATCATTAGCATGCTGCGCGTTCGGCTATCGCCCTCTTCAGCTAACATTTCAATCCCCGCTTGAGCAAGTTTTGATTTATCAATATTCCCTTCAATTGTTAGCACGGGTTTTGTAATACCCGGAAATAACAAACATAAAGCAATAACTACACTTACAACAGATAAAAAATTACGCATACTTATTCGCTCATAACTTCTATTACATCATCACTATAAAGCATTGACTCTAATATAAAGCTGTATATTTTTTCTATTTCCATCTCTGGGTTAACCAACTTAAGTTGTGTTTCAACCACTGCCCAGTTTTTAGTTTCAATCGCTTTTGCCAGTAATAAGCAATCACCCAGCAAACCGGTTTGCAGTAGCAAAGCATCTGTTATGCTTTTATCTAGCGTAAACTCTTTTACAATAGTTGCTAGCTCAATATCTAATATCGCATCAAGCATCGAAAACAAACCCACTAAGTAACCTTGCTGAGATAAATTTTTGTTTGTTTCAGCTAATATAAGCTCTATTAACCGAGCGCGTACAAGAGCAAATTTAGTCAACTCTGTTGGTTTATCTATTCCTAAATCGCTAACAGCTAATACGCGCACAAATTGACGAATTACGTCCTCACCTAAATAAACAACAGCTTGCGATATGGACGTAATAACTAAATTACTATTATTAGAACGTGCATTTGCCAAACGTAAAATTCGCGCCGTTATTCCTACATCTTTAGCTACACGCTGATGAATTTCTTCAAAGCATAACGATTCTTTTGCTATTGCTTTAAGGAGTTCGAAAACGGTAACTTTTGAAGGATCGACCCCACTGTAAGTTAGCATTTCTGGGCGGGCAAAAAAGAATCCCTGAAAATAATCACAACCTGCATCACGTAAGTTTATAAACTGATCGTAAGTTTCTATTCGCTCTACTATTATTTTGCAATGAGGGTAACTTCGTTTCAGCTTTTTAACCCGCATATTAGTTTTAATAATAGGCTCTTCAGCCTCAATTTTTATATAACTAACAAGGGCGAGTAACGGCTCCCATTTTTCATCGCCGTCATAATCGTCCAGTGCAAATACATAACCCTGACCTTTCAGCGCTTTAATACGACTAGCAACCGCTGCAATATTTACCGTACGCTCCACAATTTCTATTACAGTATGTTCAGGGTTTAATAGTTTAGGGAATTCATCCAGCAAGGCGTCTGTAGAAAGATTTACAAAAGCAAGTTGGTGAGCTGTAAGCTTTTCTGCGCCAACTAGCATTAAGGTATTAAAAAACAAACGGCTGGTCGCGTGCTCATCGCTAGTGCCTACAGGAAACGCATTATTTGCGGAGTTTCGGTAAAGCAACTCATAAGCAAACACAGCTTTGTCAGCATCAAATATTGGTTGCCTAGCAACATATTGTGTCAACGTAGGTGTTAACGACGGAGTGTCAGACACGTTCAATAGAATTCACCTATAAGTTTGTGCAAAATTAAAGCTAATCTTTTGAGTCTAATCTATGTTAAAGATTAAAAGTATAGTAAATGCATCTTAATCGTTGCAAAATTTTGCAAAGTAAATAAAACTAATAAAAAAGTTCGTAGTACAGGAGCGGGTTTGCTTATTTTAAAGTGGTTATTGATATTATGTTTAGCATTGAGCTCGCTTCCTAATATTGCAGCACAAAGCAACAATACCCTAAAGTACAACATTAGCTCATCTGGAAGTCATTACCCTTTCTACACCAACAATCCTAAACGCCCGGGAGTGTTACCAGAAATCATTGAAAAAGTACTGATTGACGCTAATATCTCTGCTTCTCATGAATCGCTACCTGCAAAGCGAATTACTAAATACCTGAATGAAGGGATTATTGACTTTGATGTGATCTCGCTTGATTGGCTACCTCAAAGTGAAAGAACCAACACCAAATATGTATTTTCTGACCCATTAATTACAGTAACAGAAATGCTTGTAACGCTGCCCGAAAACACAAATAAATGGCAACATGTGTCCAATATGGAGGGTAAAAATGTAGGCACAGTATTAGGTTATTATTATCACAATGCTGATACATTTAAACGCGTTGATTTTCCTTCGGAAAAAGAACTCATAGAGGCGCTAGTTCGAAAAAGAGTAGATGTTGCCATAATAGGTGAGTTGCCAACCTTATATTGGTCACAAAAACTTAATATCAACATTGGTTTTGGTGCTCAATATTCTCATGGTTTTTTGAGAATTCGCCTACTTAGCAAACATAAGCACTTAATGCCTATCATTAATAAAGTAATAAAAAACCTCCACAGCATTGGCTATATAAACAACATAGCTGAAAAATACATGAAAGAAATACCCATACAAAATTAAGGGATTTATAACACACACCCAGTGCGCTGAGTTATACTATGCAAAAATATTAACCCGACCAAAAAAGTAGTCCTATGAGTATTGAAAAAGCCTTAATTGAACGCAGCAGCAACCAGTGTGAATTGTGTACAGCTACCAATGACTTATCTGTTTATGAAGTTCCACCTGTAACCGAAACACATTCAGACAAATGCATTTACACTTGCAAAACATGCAAAGAACAAATTGAAAACACCGTAGATGTAACGCCGACGCATTGGCATTGTTTAAATGACAGCATGTGGAGCCAAACACCTGCGGTTCAAGTTGTTGCCTATAGAATGCTATCGCGCTTAGCACCTGATAACGGTTGGGCACAAGATGCGCTAGACATGGTATATCTAGAAGAAGAGACTCTGGCTTGGGCTAATAAAGCACTTGCTGAAGATGACGATGTTAAACATGTCGATAGTAATGGCGTGGTTCTTCAAGCTGGCGATACCGTGACACTCATAAAAGATTTAGATGTAAAAGGCAGTAGCCTTACAGCAAAACGTGGTACTGCGGTGCGCAACATTGGTTTAACCAGTAACCCTGAGCACATTGAAGGGCGTGTTGATGGCCAGCGCATTGTCATTTTAACTAAGTTTGTTAAAAAGTAGGCAGTCAATAACTCACACTATCTTCGCTTTTAACTGTGAGTAATAAGTTAGAACAAAAATGCCCAGCAGTGCTGGGCATTTTTGTAAGTAGTGGTTATTCATCAACCAGTTGCTCACACCTATAAAAGCCAGTAGGTTCACTTAATAATGACACTAGCTCAGGCAATACATTATCCATAGTTTGTTTAAGCTTCCATGGCGGATTAATCACTATCATACCTGATGCAGTCATGCCATGAACGTCAGTATCGGCCTCGGTTCCCAGCTCAAATAACTGAATATTTCGCATACCGGAATCAATTAAACCCTGCTCCATATTGTTAATGCGCTCCCGATCAACAACCGGATACCAAATCATATAAGTACCCGTTGCAAATCGTTGATGTGCTTTAATTAATGTTTTTACAACGCGTTCATAATCATCTTTAATTTCGTATGGTGGGTCGATTAATACGCACGCTCTTCGAGACGCAGGTGGCAGTAGCCCTACCAAACCAGTGAACCCGTCTTCACCGCGCACTCGAATAGAGCGCTTACCCTGCATATTACTTTCTAGCAAGACTAAGTCTCTTGGGTGCAATTCAAAAAACCAACCTTTATCTTGACGACGTAAATAATGTTCAGCAATTTTTGGTGAACCCGGATAAAAATCGAGGTCACTCGTATTATTGAACGATTTAATTAGGTCAATGTATTCGTTAAGTGCCTCATGCTCACTTGTGTGCGCCCACAACTTTTCAATACCGTCTTGGTATTCTTGCGTTTTTTGAGCATCAGCTGCTGCGAGTTCAAAAAAGCCTGCGCCAGAGTGCGTATCAATGTAATCTAGCGGCTTATCCTTAACTGTTTGATATTTAAGCACCTCAGCCAATACAAGATGTTTTAGAACATCGGCCGGATTACCCGCATGAAATGAGTGTCTGTAACTAAGCATTATTTATTTTCGCCATACGCAATTTAATATCGCAAGTGAACCATAAGCACTGGGCTTTAGCAACTTGCACTAGGGTCTGTTAACCGTTCGAGGTTAAAGTTTAAGCGGCCTGTTTGATATTTAGGCAAAGTAGAGCCTACATAGTGCGGTTATACTTACATGAATTTAAGCCGGTAGAATAACGCGGGAGCAGTTACCGAGTCCACTGAGTTACAAACCTCGCGCCACGATTAAATACCCCCTAGTTTGAACAAACTTTAATCCGCAAAATTCAACAACCTCTTGGATAAAGGGTGTTTAAATGAACCATATATGAACAAAAAAGCACGTTGTATGAATTATCCCTTAACAAAGAAGAAAAATCAGCTAAAACTCGCGTAAATGCTAGTAAATTAATGTACTTTGCTTTACATTTGCAAGACATTAATTACAGTTATATGAGCGCCTTATGGACAACAATACTCTTCAACAACTCGAACAACTGATCGATTCACTTATTGAACGCAATAATCAATTACAAACTGACGTTGCTAGCTTAAAAGAACAAAACAGCAAACTTGCTGATGATAATGAGCTTTTACAACTAGAAGCGCTTGAAAATGAAGAAAAGCAAAAAGATGCCAGCACAACATTAACTGGCTTGCTTGATAAATTACAAAGCGCACAACAGGCTAGCTAATGTCTGAGCTGCAAAACCAGCGGGTCACTGTTGAGTTGCTAGGTAAAGAGCAGCAATTTGCTTGTCCGCAAGGACAAGAAGAGGCATTGATAGCAGCAGCTAAAAATCTAAACGACTTAGTTGAACAAATGAAACAGCGTTCAACCGTTCGAAACGATCAAAAAGCATTGCTTATGGCAGCACTTAATTTAAGCCACGATTTGCTTGAAGCAAAAACACAAGCAACTGTTGAGCAGCAACACCAAGACCAACTTGTTGATAAACTCAGTCAACATTTGGCAAGTGACCCCGAACAAAAAAAATAAAAAGCGCAACCTGCGCTTTTTGTTTATCATTAGGGTAATAAATGGCCTGCAAGAGATCGCTAATGAAGTACTCCTTACTCACTATTCACTCATCGTTAAAATATACACTCCTGATGATAGGTTTACTTTTTGCCACAGCCAATTCAAATGCAGCTATTAGCTGGCAAACTATTAATAACAATATCCAATTTTTAAAACAACAGGACGATTTACGCTTTTACGACTCAAACCAAGTTTTGATTGAAGGCGCTGAATGCGCCCTACTTGTTGATACCAGCGGGAATTTTGCCGGTGTTGAACAACTAGTTGTTGAACTAAAAAAACGTCTTAAAACGCCTCTTTGTTATTTAGTTGCAACTCATTATCACGACGATCACTTACTGGGCATGGCGGTGGTTCAACACTACTATCCAAACGCTAAACTCATTACCCACCAGCAAGTGAGCGCTGATTTTAAAACCTATCAAAAAGCCTACATCGATAAACTCGACAGCTATGAAAAAAGCATTGAACTGAGTTATCAGCGTTTAGCTTCAATTCCCAAAGAAGAACAAACAGCATGGCGAGAAAAGCTAGAACTGGCTAAAGCACGACTTTTTCGCTGGCGCGAATATAAGCTTAATCCACCAAAAATAGCATTAGCAGTAAGTAAAACGCTTAATTTAGGGAACTTTGAGATAAATATCACACCACACAAAGCGCATACTACGGGTGATTTAACCATTACTACAAACAATGGGAGCACGTTAATTGGTGGTGATATTGTTGATTGGCTGCCTTACCCAGGCCACGGTGAACTTAAAAGCTGGCAAACGTTGCTTAAACAATACATAAGTAATGAAAAGCTATCACTCATTATACCAGGCCATGGTGATACTCTAAATAAACAACAACTTAAGCAACCACTGGCATTCTTAAATGCCCTGACTGAGCACGTCAAAAGTAATCAAAACCTAACAACTGAAGCACTCATAGAATCTTTTCCGCAAAATGTGCTTGCTCCTTATCAACAAGACACGCTAAACCAAAAGTCGAGCCAGTTTTTTTTACAAGCAGGACTCAATCGCGCTAAAAGCTCACAATAACCCAACACAACGGATTGTGTTAAAATAATAAAAGGAATTTATTCAAGTGATCACTATGCGCAGTTTGATATTATGCTTTTTAGTACTTTTTTTGTTTGGTTGTGAATCAACTGAGCAAAAGCAGGCAGAGGCACCTCAAATATTTACTCATTTTGAGCCTGATTACGCTAATCATCAAAACATAGATGAACCGATACCCCAAAAGCAACAAGCACTTCTTATTGAAGAACAAAGCACGCCACTAAAGGTTAAAAATAGAGTCGTAAAAAAGCGCCCACCAAAAACGACTGATTTATGGGTGCACATTGCTAACAACTTACACTTTACGGTTTATCAAAATCGGGCTTTAAAAAAGCGCATTAAGTGGTATCTAAAACAGCCTAAATACCTAACCACGGTAAGTAACCGTGCAGCACCCTATTTATACCACATTGTAAAAAAAATAGAGCAAAGAAACCTCCCTATGGAAATAGCGTTACTGCCTTTTGTGGAAAGTGACTTTAGACCTACCGCTGCCTCATCGCAGCAAGCTGTTGGCGTATGGCAACTTGTCGGTGCGACTGCGTATCACTTTGGTATAAAGTCAGATCAATGGTACGACGGACGCCAAGATGTACTTGCTTCAACCGATGCCGCGCTGGATTATCTGAGTTATTTACATAAACGCTTTAATGGTAACTGGCTACATGCATTAGCCGCCTACAATAGCGGTGAAGGACGCGTAAAGCGGGCCATAGAGAAAAATACAAAACGAGCAAAAAGCACTGACTTTTGGTCGCTAAGCTTGCCAAAAGAAACTGCTGATTACGTACCAAAATTACTCGCTTTAAGTTATTTAGTTAAGCATCCACAAAAAGGCATGAAGCAACCAAAACTTGCTTATAAACCACTCACCACACAAATGAATATAGGTCAGCAATTCGATTTTTCGGTTATTGCTAAGCTGTCTGGAATTGGCTCAAAGCAGTTGCATGCAATTAACCAAGGGTATTTAAAAAATCAAAGTTCGCCAAACGGACCACATACCTTACTACTGCCAATAGGCCAAGAGACACTTTTAAAAAGTCAGTTTTTTAAATCTAACTTTGCTGGTGAATACATAGTAAAGCAACACGATACACTTTATGGCATTGCAAAGCGTTATAGTATGTCGGTCAAAGCGCTTAAACAGCTTAATAACAAAGCCAATAACTTTATTGGTATAGGCGAAAAGTTATTGGTTGGGCAACCCAAAACCTTACCAAGCTCTTTAACCATAGATTACAAAATAAGCCCTTATTTAGAACCTCAAGAAGATATTGTCATCCCAACAATAGAAATAGACTACACCGTAAAAACCGGAGATAGCCTGTGGAGCATTAGCCAACTTTACGACGTACCACATAGCGATTTAGCTAAGTGGAATAAATTATCAGCCTCAAGTATTTTAAAGCCCGGCAGTCAGCTAGTACTTTTTATTCCTCAAGCTGAAAAACCTAAAGCCAAGCCAATCAAAAAAGACCTTCTGCTTGATCTGCAAAAAACACTAAATCAACCACGTTAAGTTTATAAACCAATCTATTTCGCGTAAAATCACGCCCTAACATTGTTATTATTGAAAGAGATCAGCATGCAAATTAGTAAAAATTCGGCAGTAGAGTTTCACTACACACTCAGTGAAGCAGGTGAGCAAATTGAAAGTAGTGTAAATGATGCACCACTTAGCTACATCCATGGCAGCGAAGGCATGCTTCCAGGTTTAGAAAAAGCCCTTGAAGATAAAAGTGCCGGCGATAAATTTAGTGTAACACTTGAACCAAGTGAATCTTATGGTGAGCGTGTTGATGACTTAATTCAACGCATTCCACTAAAGCATTTACAAGGCGATGTTAAAGTGTGGAAACCAGGTATGACCGCAATGGTTCAATCTAACCAAGGCCGTCATCAAGTGACTATTGTTAAAGTTGGTCGTTTTAATGCCGATTGTGACCTAAACCACCCATTTGCAGGTAAAACTCTAACATTTGATGTTGAAGTTGTATCGGTACGCGAAGCAACCAGCGAAGAAATTTCGCATGGCCATGTTCACGCTGAAGGCGGTTGTGGCCACGCTCACTAATTAGCGAAAAAGGAACAAGTATGTCAAAAGTTGCAATTGTAACAGGTGGTACAAAAGGGATTGGCCTAGCGGTAGTAAAACGCTTACTAACCAGTGGCTATGAGGTCCATAACCTTGATATCACACCAAGTGATGTAGGTGTTTTTCATCATTGCGATGTAAGTGATGTAGAGGCTGTCCGCCGCTCGATAAACACGATACATGAACAATCTCAACGTATTGACGTACTGGTTTCTAATGCTGGAAAACACTTAAGCGCAAATATAGAAAGCACTGATGAGCAAACGCTCGATGCGCTATTTGCGCTTAATGTAAAAGGCGCCTATGCGGCAGTACAAAGCGTACTCCCAACGATGAAGGCAAATAATGCGGGTTCTATTATATTAATAGCATCCGACCAAGCATTAATTGCCAAGCAAAATTCATTTGCCTACAACCTCACTAAACATGCCCTCGCCTCAATGGCAAAAACTACGGCACTTGATTATGCACGCTTTAATATTCGTGCTAATGCAGTGTGTCCAGGCACCATTGAAACCCCTTTATTTCATAACGCAATAGACGCTTACTGCGATAAAAGCGGTGCAAACAAAGCCGATATAGTGGCAGAGGAAGCCAGTCTTCAACCGCTAAACCGATTAGGTCAAGCCGATGAAGTAGCCGCTCTTGTGGGTTTTTTAGCAAGTGACGATGCAAGCTTTATTACTGGCAGCTTACAAAGTATTGATGGCGGCTATACAGCCCAATGAGTACAAATATAATTGACCCGCATGTTCATTTTTTTAATTTACTCGATGGTCAATACACTTGGCTACAAGGAAGTAACCCTCCTGCGTGGCCCAATTTAGAAAAAATAAAACGGCCTATTAGCGCACAACAACTTGCCAACAGTACCGACTTTAAATTAAAAGGCCTTGTACACATAGAAGCGGGCTTTGATAACTCAGCCCCAATTAAGGAGCTAAATTGGCTAAGTAAGCATTTAAGTGAAATGCCATTTAAAGCCATTAGCTTTAAACAAATAGATGCCCCTGCTGAGCAATTTAGTAATGCACTAAATGCGCTTGCTCATTCAAGCTTATGTGGCATTAGAGATATAACCGAAGGGGATGACGCAGTAAGGCTAAAAAGCCCTCGTTGTATTCATAATCTTGATTTATTAGCAGTAAACAAATTGCATTTTGAAGCGCAATTTGAGTTACACAATATTAGTGTGGCCAATCATATTGCTCACTGTGCGAAACAATTACCTCACCTACAAATTATTCTTAACCATGCAGGGTTGCCTGATGATTTGATCTCTTGGCAAAAAGGCGTTGAACTACTTGCCCAATATAGCAATATTGCTATTAAGTTTTCTGGCTTTGAATTATTAGACCTGACACAAGCACAACAAGAAAACTGCTTTAAGTGGCTTTTACAACATTTTGGCGAGCAGCGTATTATGTTTGCTAGTAACTTTCCGGTATGCCAAATAAACACGCATTACAATGCCCTATGGCATCAGCATTATGCGTTATGTAATAGCCATAGCCTTTGGCATAAGCTCAGCTACGCAAATGCAAAGCACTACTACCAAGTGTAAGTAAAAGTCGTTATATTTAAATTTTATTATGCTTAAAATGGCGTAGGTTTTATGAAAAACACATTATTCATTTCGAGCTTAGCCTTGTGCACTTTATTAAATGGCTGTGTATCGCAACACGCTGAACCCACTCCAAAATTACAACATGCATTACTTTTAGCGCCTAATCAAAACGCAGTTAACAAAGTAATCAATACCCTTATGAATATGCAAAATATAACGTTAGATGACGATGTATTTACAATAAACAGTGTGGTTACGCTGAGTAATTTAAACGAAAATAACATAATAAAAAGTCATCAGCTAAATCCACCCGACCAATTTGAACTGATGATAAAGAACGAACAATGCTTTATACGCCACGTAGATAGCAAAGCAACTCAAGAGCTCAAAGGTGTTGAGTGCGTAATTAACGAACAACCTTAATTTTGCTAATAAAAAGCCGGTAAGTGAATAGTCACTTACCGGCTGTTATAATAACAACATTATTTATTATTTTATTTCTACACGTTGCGACCGCATTACAATCTCATCGTTTAACTCAATACCCAAACCTGGCTCTTCAGATACTTCAAAAAAACCATTTTTAGGTTGTGGGTCTTGTAGACACAACTCGCGGTTCCACTTTTTAATTGCGTACGTGTGATGCTCATGAATTAAAAAGTTAGGAATAGCGGTTTCCAGGTGCAGTGATGCAGCCGTTGCAACTGGCCCACCACATACGTGCGCCTGAATGCGTACATCAAAAATATCAGCGTAATCACATACCTTTTTAGTTTCAGTAAAACCACCACATAAACCGATATCTGGCTGAAGCACGTCAATACTCTGATCTTCTAAATAAGGACGAACCCCCCAGCGGTTATACAAGCGCTCACCACCTGCAATTGGCACATTAACTTTATCTGCTACTTTGGCATGCAATGAGTGATTTAAGTAGTTCACAGGCTCTTCAAAGTACATACAATCAAATTCTTCGGCTATTTCACCAATTTGAATAGCAGATGTAGCACCCGGTAAACTATGGCATTCAAAAATAATATCCACTTCATCACCCACGGCTTCACGAATAGCTTGCATACGCGCGCGGTATAACTTCATTTCTGGGCGTGAAATAATATTAGTTCGGTCGTAATAGGTATTACCGTCTTTATCATATTGAATTGGATCTACCTTAACCGCATCGTAACCCTCAGCTATGGCTTTTAATGCTGCCTCTGCGTATTCTTGTGGCTGAACTAGCGCTTTAAATTCGCTATCCCAGTCAAACTGCAGTTGCGATGCATAAGTACGAAGCTTGTCGTTAACCTTACCACCAAGTAATTGATATACCGGTAACCCAAGCGCCTTACCTTTGATATCCCAAAGCGCAGTATCAATAGCACTCATTGCAGCGTACACAACGGGTCCACCACCTAAACCCCAAAAGCTTTCTCGTAACATGCGAGACCATAGCTTTTCGGTCTGAAAGGGGTCGTGCCCAATTAAAAAAGCATCTGCCATTTCTTTGATCATGGCGGCAGCTGCGCTATGACCTAAATCATAAGCAAGACCCGCCTCACCAACACCACTAATGCCTTCATCAGTATGAATGCGAACGAATACAGGTGTCCATGCTGGGCGCTCTGGACAATGAATATCAAATACTTCTACGCGATTTACCTTCATAAAAATTCCTTATTAACCTGTTAAGGTTATTTTGCAAAACTGGGATCAAGCCGATACGCTTTACGTAGCATAGCAGGCCAAGCAAGCTGGCCTCCGGTGCTGCCGCTATGAACCACATTGGCTTGATTATAAATATTGTCGATAATTGGTTGAGGCACGGGAATGACCTCTTGCGAACTAGCTTGCAGCGCTAATTGTATTTCGCAGGCGCGCTGTAAGTCGTAAAAACGCATAAATGCATCGCCTACAGTAGGGCCTACAGTTAACCCTCCATGGTTAACTAATAACATGTGATTAGTTGAGCCTAGATCATCCTGGAGGACTTTGCGCTCATCATCATTAACTGCAAGCCCTTCGTAACCGTGATATGAAAGCGACGGCAATGAAAACATAGAATACTGGCTCAATGGTAATAAGCCCTTTTTTTGCGTAGCCACAGCAATGGTTTCTTTGGTGTGCAGGTGAATAACGCAATGCGCATCTTCTCTTACTTCGTGTATTGCACTATGAATAGTAAAACCAGCAGGATTAATGCTAAAAGGAGTGTCGTCGATTATATTCCCGTTTAAGTCTACCTTAACCAAGTTTGACGCGGTTACTTCGTCAAATGTTAATCCAAAAGCATTAACAAGATAATGGTCAGTGCCCGGCAAACGCGCTGATAAATGCGTATAAATTAAATCTCCCCAGCGAAAGTGATCCACTAGCCGGTAACAGGCAGCAAGGTCGACACGAAGTTGCCACTCTTGAGCAGATACTTTATTTTTTAAATCGAGTTGGGGTAAATCAAACATAGTAAGCCTTTTAAAATACACACATAACAAGTGCGAATAGATGTTTAGAAGTCTAAAACACTCTGTTCTTTATAGCAATCAACAAACAAAAACAGCCACACGTGTGCGGCTGTTTTTTAAAGGGTGAATAACTGCTTTGAGTTATTTTACTTTAGATAAGTAGTCTGCAATAGCTTCAAACTCTTCGTCTGTTACTGTAGCAACCATTGCTTTCATCGCCATAGACATACCATTATTACGCGCACCCGACTTAATGTCTTTCATTTGTGCAACTAAATAATCTTTGTTTTGGCCATTAAGTTTAGGGTACATACCCATGATTGGTGCTTTACCATCTGCACCATGGCAGGTTTGACAATTTTTTGCAGTGTAAAGAGCGGCGCCATCGGCAGCAGCTGCATTAAACGAGAAACTTGCGGCTAAACTAATGCCCGCGCCTAGTATTAGTGTTTTCATCTTGCTCATTGTATTTACTCTTCTTTTTTGACGGTTAGAAAAAACTGTTCAATTGATTGTAGTCAACAATCAAATAAAAAGCATACGTTAGAAACGATGCTAGACGATCAACTTAATCCTACACTGCTAGCTCGTTTTATGCTCGTAATTAGTTTAGCAAATAAATATGAGCAGACGCTTAACTGATTGTTACCATACTAAATCGTCTGGCACTTCAAAATCTGCGTACGGATCGTCTTCATCTTTTGGTTTATTTTCAGCTTCAACATGAAAAACAATGTATTTTTCGTCAACTTCAGCCACCTTGCGAGCGGGTTCGTCTTCTAATACATAAAACTGCCCTTCTAGGACACAAATTGCTAAACGACCACCCGACAATGCTTTTTGAGTGTTTTCATTCACTTCAATACTTTTAACTTTTTTGTCGTAAGTAAAATTAAAGGTTCGCTCACCACGAATAGCATCTTGGTTGTTGTGCTCTAAAATTTGTTTAACGCGCGCTTCTTGCTCACGCTGTTTAAGGCTAACTTGGCGAACTTGGTTAAGCTCTTCTGCTTTTTTCTGCTGCTCAAGTTTAGTTTGTTGAATATGCTTTTGCAGATCACTAGGGTTACTTGTCGCCCCCTTTTTTTGTTTTTTTTGTTGCTTACGTTTTTCTGATTTAGCAACTTTAGCTTTATGCGATGTTGTTAATCCTGCTTGAAGCAATTGGTCTTGTAATGAACCCATGGCATTGTTCCAGTAAAAACTAATATTACGCTCATTTTAATCATCAACGCGTTTAAATAACAGTGCTATTGGTATTAATCTAACAAACTCCTTCATACTAAGCATGATATAAAACAATAATCGTACTTTTAATTATCAATTAGAGTTAACTTTCAATACAATTAAGTAGCCAACTAGCTAACTCATAAGCCAAATAATGCGCTTAATTCATCTACTTGCTTGCTCCATTGTTATATTTTTTGTGCTTTATGCACCTCAACCGTTACTGAACTTATTTGCGAGTGAATATAATGTATCGCCTGCCGTTGCTGGTAGCCTAATGACGGCAACTATGCTGCCACTCGCTATTGCACCATTAGTATACGGCTTGTTTTTAGCTAAACAGAATCCTTTAAAAATACTTCGTATTGCAATGATAGTACTGAGCCTTAGCTGCTTACTATTTATTTGGGTGCCTAGTTTTGAGCTCTTGCTGTTAGTAAGGTTTTTACAAGGCCTTACTCTTCCCGCAGCATTAACCGCCATGACCAGTTTCATAGGGATAAGCTTTAGCGCTGATACACTTCAAAAAAATATGACACTTTATATAGGCAGCAGTATTGCAGGTGGTTACTTTGGAAGAGTACTTGCTGCACTGTTTAGTGACTTATGGCATTGGCAAAGCTTTTATTACTTAATTGCTTTTATGCTTGTTTTTTTAGCCATATTAATAAAGCCCCAGAAATTCAACAACCTTAGCACCCATGCTCCAAAATCACCTCTAGATTACATCAAACAACTTAAGAAAGGTCCTGTCTTAAAAGTTTACAGCGCTGTGTTTTGTATGTTTTTTTGTTTTGCTGCTTTACTTAATTATTTGCCTTTTATACTGCAAAAAACATTTTTAATTACCAACACTCGTGATATCGGATTAGTTTATAGCGGCTATTTAATTGGTGCTTTGGCATCTATTGCGACGCCTTGGTTACTAAAAAAAGCACCTTCAGCTTGGCACGTATTAGCGGCGACTTTCATTTTTTATAGCCTTAGTATTGTTGCGCTAATAAGCCATCAGCTAAGCGTATTTTTAACTGCATTCACGCTATTTTGTGCGGCTATGTTTATTATTCATTCAACCGCAGCTCCACTGGTCAATCAAATAAGTAAAGCACCACCAAGCGTGACAAACGGAGGGTATGTCTCGTTTTATTACAGTGGCGGGGCTTGTGGCTCGCTATTACCGGGTTTAGTTTATCAACAGTACGGACAAACAGCATTTATGTTTACCTTACTTGTTGTTTGTTTGTGCGGCTTTTTTCTTATTACCTGGGCTTATCTTGACGGTAAAAACATGACACGCGGTTGATGACCCGTATGCTTAAAAAAGGTTTCTAGGTCTGATTTACTCAAAATCCATGTCAGCGTATTTTCAAAGGGGTGGCAGTGAAATAACTCACCAAACCAAATATCTTGATCTAACCATACTGTTACCGCATTTTGTTTATCGTTTAGTAGCGCAAGCATTGATACACATCCTGGTGCAACTTTTAAATAGGTTGCTAAACGTTCGCTTGAAGCGAACCCTAAACGCGACAAACCTTGCTGTTTAGAGAGCGCTTTTAGGTCCAACTGCTTATTGTGAGCTGTAATTACTAAAAAGTGACGTTTACCTTCGTTATCACGCAAAAATAAATTTTTTAAACGGGTACCTGGGCGTTCAAGCAGTAATTCATCCGCTGCTAAGCTAGTATGTAAAGGTGGGTGTTCGATAACATCGTAATTAATATTTAAATGCGCTAAACACACCTCTAATTTTGTTTTGTCCGCTAACATAGTTACAAACAACGCCCTCTTAATTGCACGCTTAAATCTCGCCACAGAACGTCTGTTATTTCATGATTATTAGCGCAGTATTCACGCGTTGTAAGCTCTTGCTTTAATAATTCAACGGCCTGGTCTTCTAATTTTAGCTTTAACACACTCGACTCTTCAAAGTGTTCTTGCTCAATATATTCCTTAACTTCACTGCGAGAAGGTCTGTTATTACGTCCACGATCGAGATTAAAGTTCTCACGATGCTTAGCTTTAACCGATACAACATAAGCAAATACATTATTTCCTTGCTCATCTTGTTTTTCAAAAAACTGTTTGTTGTTTATTTCAAAAGGCGGCTCTTCATTTGATGCACAACCCGAAAGTAAAACCATCAGTACCAAAACGCTTTTTTTCATTATTTTCTGTCGTTTTAATGAGTAATTAAGCCGAGTCTATCAAAAATTCATCTAAACTGTGAAAATTAGCGAAAAAATACTTGACCAAATTTATAAAAAAACTTAAAGTTCGTCCCGCTTGGAACTCAGCAGCCAAGCGTTTATGTTATGCATAAACTAGGAATGTGGGGCTATAGCTCAGCTGGGAGAGCGCCTGCCTTGCACGCAGGAGGTCAGCAGTTCGATCCTGCTTAGCTCCACCACTTTCCTACTCCTTCCTTAAATATATTCTTTACTTCAAAAACACCCTAATTCATTCATTTTATTTTGTTTTTCATTTATCTCTATTATCTTGAGTCTTTATCAATTATTAGCTATACATACTTGTATATCTATTAATGCCTTAGGTAAATCATGGACTCTCCAAAACGCTCAACACTTAAAAAACTTGCAGCTATAGGCTTAACTGCAGGCGCTATAACCCATGTTCCTTATGTTTTTGCTCGTAACAAGGTCACAATAAGAGTGCTTGGCACACATGTAACCTTACAGGACGCAATTCGTAAGCAAGCCATGAGTGATTTAGGCATTAAGATTGAATTTACGCCCGCTGGTAGTGCCGCTGTTTTGCAAAGAGCCTCAATGGACCCCAGCTCATTTGATTTATACGAGCAGTGGTCAAACAGTATTAATGTGTTGTGGAATGCAGGCTCAATACAACCCATAGAAAAAAAACGCCTTACTTATTTTAACGAAATAAATAGCCTTACAAAAACAGGAAAGTTATCAGAAGATGCCAATATTGGTGCAGGTGACGCTCCCTTTAAAATATTAAACGTACAACCCGATGGCACACTCAGTGAGCAAGAAAGCGACTTAATAAGCTTTTTACCCTACGTGCACAATGTAGACTCCTTTGGTTATAACACTAAATTTATTAAACCCGGAATTGCCTATGAAACTGAAAGTTGGGGATGGTTACTGGATGAGCAACACAGAGGAAAAGTAGGTATTGTAAATGCGCCTACTATTGGTTTATTTGACTTAGCGCTTGCTGCTAAAGCTAAAGGGCTTGTGAAAATTAACAATATAGGGGCAATGACTCGTATTGAATTGGATAACTTATTTAAGGTACTACTTGAGCTCAAACGCCAAGGCCACTTTAGCGGTTATTGGAACTCAGTGCCTGAATCTGTTCAGTATATGAAAGATGAACGCGTTCATATTGAAAGTATGTTTTCTCCTGCGGTATCTGCGCTAAATGGCCAAGGCATAAATGTGCGCTTTGCAGCACCTAAAGAAGGCTACAGAGGCTGGCATGGTGTAATGTGTTTGTCATCACAAACGCATGATAGTGTGAAAGATGCTTCTTACGATTATATGAATTGGTGGTTATCTGGCTGGCCAGGTGCGTTTATTGCTCGCCAAGGTTATTACATAAGCAATCCGCAGCGTTCTAAACCATTACTTTCACAGAATGAATGGGACTATTGGTATGACGGCAAAGTCGCAAGCACTGATTTACTAGAAACAAATGGCAATATTGCTGTAAGAAAAGGCGAGCAAAGAAATGGCGGAAGCTATACTAAGCGCTTCAGCAACGTTGCAGTATGGAATACCGTTATGCCAACCTACGACTACAGTTTACAAAAGTGGTATGAGTTAATAAGTCGCTAATGCGTTCTATTAAATCAAAAATAATTGCGACCTTAGCGGTACTAGCTGGACTGCTTCTTTTACAAAGTTATTTATTTAACCACTTGCAAGAGTCGTTAACCAGCTTACAAAACATTCAAAACAATGCTATTAGTAAAAGTGAAGCTGTCGTAAAGCTGGAAAGAGATGTCATCGCCTTACAAAGTCATGCCGTTGCATTTATTGATGACGCTAATAAAAATAATATTGCAAAGTTTAAAACATATTTAGACCAAGCAAATATTCATTTAGGGCAATTAACATTAAACACGCTAGACAAAACCCCTGAATATAAAAATATGCTTACTCGCCTCAGCGAGCACCTAAAAAACTATGAAACAACATTTGAAAAAGTAGTTATTAACAGACAAAAGCGCGAGCAAATATACTCATCTGGATTTAAACAGCCCATTGAAGAGCTACAAAAAAAGGTAATGGCACTTGAGTCACTATCAAATGAAGATAAAAAAATTCTCTACAATGATATTTTACTAACCATTAGTAACCTTAAGCATGCAGCTGTCAGCTACCTTTATAAACCTAATTTTGATGAAGCTCAAAATGTGAAGCAAAATCTAGAGTTTTTGCACACAAAAATTAACCGTATGTCAGCTATTAATGACTCCTTGCTTGATAAAACAATTAATCTTAAAAAAACACATAACCAACTAATACTGCTAACACGTAGTTACACCTACTCTGTGAATGTTGTGCTGACAGGGATCGAAAACGAACTTTTATACCTAACTAATAAAATTAAAAGCGCTGAAGAAGAAAAATTAAATTTGGTTAAGTCGCAATTTAATAGTGAATTAACGAAAAAAACCAAGCAAAGCAGCCTATTTACCTTTCTAATTCTGATTATTATTTTGCTGCTTTGTTATTTTATTGTTGCTTTTGTTATTAAACCCCTATCACAGCTTACCTTGCTACTTAATAGTATGAATGAAGGTGAGCCAATTACACTAAAAAATAAGCATACAAAGCTGAGCGAAATTGCATCTGTGTTAAAAGCGGCTAATACACTTTATTTAAAAAGTGAGGAAACGAAGCAATTACTTGATGAAACACGCGCTTTAAATGTAAAAATGGAAGCCATGAATACAGAGCTTACTCAAGCAATAGAGGAAACAAACAAGGCTAATAAAACAAAAATTGATTTTGTGGCTAATATGAGCCATGAACTTCGCACACCAATGAACGGCATATTGGGTATGCTTCAACTCTTACAAAGTAGTGAAATGCCCGCAAAGCAGGAGCAATACGCTAAAAAAGCGTTTTCCAGCGCGCAAAGTTTACTGCAAGTTTTAAACAATATTTTAGACTTTTCAAAACTCGACTCTAATAACGTCAAACTTGAGAAAATCCCTTTCACACTCGATACGATCGTATCTAACGTCCAAGATTTATTTTCGATTAATGCACAACAAAAAGGACTAGCTCTAAATTGTGTTGTGCATGCCGACAGACACCTGACTCTGTTGGGCGATCCTATACAGCTAAATCAAATAATTAATAATTGCATTGGTAATGCCATTAAGTTTACCGATAAGGGTGAGGTGTCATTAACCATAGAAGTCATTTTTCAAAAAGAAAACAAAGTACAGTTGCGCTTTAGCATTAGTGATACCGGAATTGGTATGACGCAAGCCCAATCTGATAGGGTGTTTGAATCATTTGCTCAAGGCGACTCAAGTACAACAAGAAAGTACGGAGGCACAGGGCTTGGCCTAGCGATTAGCAAACAGCTAACCAAATTATTAGGTGGTGACATACAAGTAAAAAGCGAACTTGGCAAAGGAAGTGAGTTTTTATTTACTCTTCCATTTACCATTGCTGAGCAGCGCGCTGCTCACACTAATAACAAAAAGGCCCCTTTACCTGCAACAGTAGACCTGCCAAAACTAGCGGCCTATCAGGCACTTGTTGTAGATGATAATAAACTTAACCAAGAAATAACCTCTGCAATGCTAAGTAAATTTGATCTTAATACAACAATTGCAAACGATGGACGAGACGCTATAGATAAAGTATCGGCTCAACATTTTGATATTGTATTTATGGATATACAAATGCCCCATATGGACGGCCTTGAAGCAACAAAACAACTAAGAGCTAAAGGCTACAATATGCCTATTATTGCTTTAAGTGCTGCTGTAGAGCCCAGAGATAAAAAAGCAGCCGCTGATGCAGGTATGGATGACTTTTTGGTTAAACCCATTGTATTTGACGCGCTTTACGAAAGCTTAGATAAACACCTAAAAAGTAGAGATAATTTGCAAACAATAAATTTAGTAAAAGCAAAGCAAAACGTTGATAACAATGAAACTTTACTCATGACATTGCTTACTCGGTTTATAGATGGTAATAATAACTTTTCAGCGAAGGCTGATTTATTAATAAACAATAATGATGTTGCTACTTTAAAGCGAACGGTGCATACACTGAAGGGGTTAGCGGGTACATTAGGGCTAGAGAAGCTGCAAAAGTGTGCATTAGAGACTGAAAAAGCACTACTTGAGGAAAGTTCGCTTAATATAGATTTATTAAAAGAAAATTTGGCAGCAACGCTTTTTTCTATTAAAGAATTATTAGCGACACTCAATTTGGAAAATATAGAGCCGAAACGACACAATCTCGAAGATGAGCTGGTAGTGATAAATGAGATTCACTCACTAGCATTAGCGTCTCGTCCTATCCCAAACGACCTAAAAAGGCATTTAGAAGCGAATAGCTATGATACTGAACACGGCTTATCAAAACTAATAGAGGCGATTAATAATTTCGACTATCCGTCTGTAATTTCGATTATTGACACATATAAAGCAGACACAAAGCATTAATGATTGAGTGATTCAGAATTTAAATACTATGTAAAAAGGATTAACAGTGCATTTAACTCATTCCACCACAAATAAAAGTGAACAAAAAGCGCAGCGACAAAAACCTTTAATTCTAATTGTTGATGACGAACCAAGTAACTTACATGTTTTGGTAGAAGGACTTTCAACCGACTACGATGTTCGAATATCGACAAGTGGAGAACAAGCACTAACGTTTATTGAGTCTACCCGCCCAGATTTAATTTTACTCGACATAATGATGCCGGGAATGAATGGTTATGAAGTGTGCACTATACTAAAAGGGAAACCCAAAACAAAAGGCATTCCCATCATCTTTGTTACGGCGCTTACAGAAGAAGAGTCTGAAGAAAAAGGCTTTGCTATGGGCGCCATAGATTATATTCACAAGCCTTATAAATTAGCCTTGGTCAGAGCTCGCATTCGTACACATATAACAGCACAAGGTATGCTAGACCGATTAATAGAGAAAAACTTTGACCTACATGACAAGCTGCTTGAAATAGAATCTTTAGCAATGGAGCTGGATGTTAGAGAAAAAGAATTAAAGCAGTTATCATCTAAACATCAACTCTTTTTTCACGCACTAACGAGTACAGCTGACGGTGTTGTGATAACTAACAGTACAGGCAAAATAATCGCGGTTAATCCTTCTTTTTGCCGCATCACGGGTTACGATGAAGCTGATTCGTTGAATATGCATATTCACGATATCAAACAAAATAACCAGCCAAATATAAACTTTGAACAAGTATGGCAACACGCAAGTGAAGCCGGCTACTGGAGTGGTGAGTTAGTTACCCGACGCAAAAGTGGTGAGTTATACCCTGAATTGCTAACGTTGAGCCTTGTAAAAAATGAACACGATACCAACGATCACTACATCGGTGTATTTAGCGATATATCAAGCCTAAAAGTGACCCAGGAGCGAATAGATTACTTAACTTGGCATGACGAATTAACCGCCCTACCTAACCGTAACAGCTTCTTAAAGCAGTTAGAACAGCAATTACAAAGCTGTTCCACTGACAAAAATTTTGCCTATATTTTTATTATCGATGTAGATGGGTTTCACTCGTTTAATGATGGAATGGGCCTGCTAGCCGGTGACCATGTCCTAAAAGAACTAACTAAGCGTATCCATACAAATACTGATAATAATGATATTATTGCTCGCTTGGGAAGCGATGCCTTTGCAACGTTGTCTGTCCTAGATAAAGGCATTGGCAGAGCAAGAGCTCAAATTATTGCAGAGAAAAAAGCACAAGAAATTCTTACATCCGTAAGACTGCCTTTTTTTGTTGATTTAAAGGAAGTTAGCCTAACAGTAAGTATTGGTATGTACATATTCCCGCAACATGGGCAATGGGAAAGCGCTATCGAGACTATCAGAAACTGTGAAGCTGCCTGCTATAAAGCAAAAGAGAAAGGGGGCAACCGAGTTACATTTTTTGACACCTCATTTGGTGAACAAGCAAAAAGACGTTTCGAAATTGAGCAAGACCTACGTAAAGCAATCGCTTATAACGAGTTATCACTTCATTTACAGTCTCAATATGATAGTGATCAAATTTTAAAAGGAGCTGAGGTTTTACTTCGTTGGAAACACACAACGAAAGGCTTTATTAGCCCCAGTGAGTTTATTTCTATTGCGGAAGAGTCTGACGTTATTTATGACTTAGATTGCTGGGTATGTGAAAATGCCTTAAAAACATTAGCTAAGATTAATCAAACACACCCTCACTTAAGTTTATCAATAAACATAAGTGGTCGACATTTCCACGAGCCACGCTTTTTAGCCTTTTTAGTTGAACAGCTAACAATTAATAATGTTATTGCGTCGCAACTCACTATAGAGATTATTGAAGGTACGCTACTAAATAATATGGACTCTGCTATTGAAGCTGTGCATAACCTCAAAAAGTTGGGTGTAAAAGTATCAATTGATGATTTTGGAACTGGCTATTCAAGCCTCACATATTTAAAGCAATTACCAATTCAAGAGCTTAAAATAGACCGTTCTTTTGTGCTCGAAGCGCCAACAAATAAAAATGACAAACTAATAATAGATATGATTGTGAGTTTGGGACGTTTATTTGAATTAGACGTTGTTGCAGAGGGTGTCGAAAACCAATCACACTTCGATTTACTACAGGAATACCCGGAGGTGATACTACAGGGTTATCACTTGCATAAACCTGAGCCAGTAAACGATTGGCTAGCTAAATTAAAGTGATTTTCATCAAAAATAAAAAGCCGAGCTATGCTCGGCTTTTGTAAAATTAATATAAAATTTATTCGCGAACTTGGCCTTCGCCATTCACTAAATATTTTTCTGTTGTGAGTGATTCAAGCCCCATAGGGCCATACGCATGAAGCTTAGATGTAGCAATGCCAATCTCTGCACCCAATCCTAACTGTGAACCATCAGAAAAACGAGACGATGCATTCACCATCACAACTGACGCATCTACACTACGTTGAAATAACTCAGCTGCGGCTTGGTTTTTAGTACAAATCACTTCTGTGTGATTTGAGCCAAATTGAGCAATATGATCAACAGCGGCTGAAAACGTAGGTACTACGCGTATCGCGATTTCTAAATCTAGGTATTCTTCACCAAACTCATCATCAGCTAAAACAGTTGCATCATCAAAGTATTTGGCAGCAAAGCTATCTGCATTGATCTTTACACCTTCTTGACGAAGTACTACCGCACATAAGTTTAGGAACTCATCTGCGATATCTTCATGTACAACCAAACCTTCAAGTGCATTACATACACCCGTTCGTTGTGTTTTACCATTAAGTAATAAATTAATCGCAACCTCTAGGTCTGCGTCTTTATCGACATACAAATGACATACGCCTTTGTAATGCTGAATAACAGGAATGGTACTGTTCTCGGTAACAAAGTTAATCAACCCCTCACCGCCACGAGGAATGATTAAATCGATGCTATCACGTTGCTGCATCAACTCCATAAGAAGTGCACGATCGGGATCTGGAATAACCGAGATTAATGAAACGGGTAAGTTGTGCTTTTCAAGTACACTGTGCATTACACTGGCAATCGCTTGTGAGCTTTTGAGCGCCTCTTTACCACCGCGTAAAATAACGCCATTACCCGATTTAAAGCACAAAGCACCAGCGTCTGCGGTCACATTAGGGCGTGCTTCATAAATCATACAAACAACACCAAGTGGTACGCGCATTTTACGAATTTTAATACCATTAGGTCGTTCGGTGATTTCACGAAGCTGACCCACTGGATCATCCAGGCTTACTATAACTTCTATCCCTTCAGCCATCGATTCTATGCGCTCATCATTCAGAGTTAGACGATCAACCATTGCCGCAGGCAAATTGTTGTCGCGCGCAGCGCTTAAATCACTTTCGTTTTCTTGAATTATAAATGCTTTTTGCTCTCTTAATGCCGCAGCCATTTCTGTTAACACTTGGTTTTTTGTCTCGGTGTCGAGTAAAGCAAGTGTATTTGCAGCTTTAGCTGCCTGACGCGAAATATCCGTAATTAAACTCATGACTTCTCCAATAATGCGATATCTTTTTCTGAAATAACAGGTCCAATAGAATCCTGCATTTTTTCACTAAATTCACTTTGTTCGTTGTCTGCAATGAAATTCAACAAACAACTACTGTAATTTGCGGTCGCTTTAGCTAAACGCGTACCATCTTCACTTCTAACGAGTATGGTGTCGCCAATTGCAAACTCACCATGTACTTCAACAATTTCATCGCCGCGAATTATGCCTGTTTCACCTTCGATTGATTCATCAAATGTTCCATCTACCACAACTTCACCTTGCTCATTCGCGGTGTGTGTCATCCAATGCACCGAATCTTGCATTGGTTTTTCGTATGGTAAAAATATTGTTCCAGGGTTGTCACCCTCTAATAAACGATTAAATGTCTCTTCTTTAAAACCATTAATTATATATGTTGCGATTCCGTGTGATGTTGCTTTTTCTGCCGCTTCTATTTTAGTTTTCATACCGCCAGTACCTACCGCGCTAGTAGCACATCCTGCCATGGCGTAAATGGAATCATCAATTGATTTTATTTCAGGTAATAAAACAGCATCGTCATGAAGATTTGGGTTTTTATCGTATAAACCATCTACGTCTGAAAAAATGAGTAAAGCGTCTGCATCAGCGGCTGCTGCAACCATTGCTGATAAATTATCGTTGTCACCTACTTTAAGGTCATCGGTAGTTACCGCATCATTTTCATTAATGATAGGTAAAACACCATGCTCTAATAATGTAAACACGGTTTCACGAATACTTTGATAACGCTCTCGGTCGCGCAAGTCACCATGAGTGAGCAAAAGCTGGGCAGATGGAAAATCAAAAAAGCGGTCCCACATAGCAATCATTTCAGTTTGACCAGCGGCGGCCATTGCTTTTTTTAATACAACTGAACGAGGTTGATCTGATGGAAATAGATGCGAACCTGCCGCAACAGAACCTGATGAAACTAAAATCACTTCAATGCCGCGAGCACGACAACGAACAATAAACTGTGCGATAGTAAGTATGTAACGAGAACGACAACCGTCTTGATCTGGAGCAATAAGTGCGCTACCTACTTTTAAAACAATGCGTCGCCAATTTAACTTTTGCATAAGTCTTCTACTTTCCATTTTATCTGTGCTCAGTGTTAATGAGCTAAACTAAATAGCTACCAATATATGTAGCTTCGAATTTGTGTTTTTTGGCAACACTTTTAAACACACACAAGAAAGCCAAAATCTAAAAGCAAGGCTTTAAATTTAAGCTCAGATATAAAAAGCAGATACCTTGCAATGAAAGTAATGCCTATAAGAAAGTTTAAAAAGTGTTGTTTATGCATCGCTGTAAAAAGCCTTGGTGACTTTTTTATTAACAACATACATAGAGCCTCTAAAGTCTGGTACACCAACAGATAGGGTGAAGACTAAAGGACCGAGATTTAACCGCCACGATGGGGGTTAAACATTGAAAGATATCAATTCAACTCAAACTTTAAATGCTTGAGATAAACCGTATCAAGTAATTAAATAAATTATATTTTAGACGTTCAAATACTGAACTAGCTTCTAAATAACGATTATACCTAGCAAATATGACCGTAACATTAACGACGAATTTATTTCCCAGATAATTTAATTAGATACCTAATTATTCGAACTCGAAGTATAATACGCTAAATTAGGTCGTAAGATCAAGGCTAAAATTCAAACGACCACATTGAAAAGCGTTTAGTAACAAACTTTTTTACCTTCAAATCATGAAGATAGAAGGTGTTATTGATAATTTATAAAATATTTAGCAACGCTAACCATAATTAATACGTACTAATATTTTGTTAGCGGCTAAAATTAAATAGTAATAGTTGATTTTCCCGTGTATACCCCTTTAATAACAACTAAAATCGTTATACTTTAAATAAAATCATAATAAGGAATTCTTAATCTATGTCAGCAATTTACATAGCCGGTATCGCACTCTGCTCAGTGCTTGCCCAATGGGTAGCGTGGGCATTTAGAGTACCCGCTATTCTTTTTTTATTGCTCACTGGCCTGTTACTTGGGCCATTTAGTGGTGTTTTAGACCCTGATGCACTTTTAGGCGACTTACTCTTCCCTGTCGTATCATTAAGTGTGGCTGTTATTTTATTTGAAGGCGCCCTTACCCTTCACTTTAGGGAGTTAAAGGGAATTGGTAAAGTAGTCAGAAACCTATGCTCCATTGGTATGATTGCAACCTGTGTTGTAATTAGTTTAAGTGCCTATTGGTTACTTGAGCTCAATTGGCGGGTTGCTGCTGTGCTCGGCGCAGTGCTTGTGGTAACAGGCCCGACAGTAATAGCGCCTTTACTAAACTCCATGCGCCCTACACAAGACATAGACCGCATTCTACGCTGGGAAGGGATTGTTATTGACCCTATCGGGGCATTGTTTGCTGTACTGGTATTTGAAGCAGTAATGTTAGTAGGCCAAGGCGAGGTACTAAGCCATACTATTGTTGCTTTAGTTAAAACTGTTGGAGTTGGTCTAACAATAGGGGTAGCAGCAGGCTGGGTTACAACTCAATTAATGCGCCGAGAATGGTTGCCATTTGAATTACATAAGTTTGGTATTTTAGCACTGGTATTAATTAGCTTTTCTGTATCAAACTACTTAAGCCATGAGTCAGGCTTATTGGCCGTAACGGTATTTGGTATTTGGCTTGCGAATCAAGATGACCTAGAAATAGACTCTGTTTTAGAGTTTAAAGAAGACTTGTCGATGATTCTTATATCAACGCTTTTCATCTTACTCGCAGCCCGTTTGCAGCTTTCCGACTTAATGATGTTAGACAGTGATGTATTTATTTTTTTAGCGATTGTGTTATTCGTAGCACGCCCTTTATGTATTGCTATCTCTACCTTTGGTACCGACTTACCAATTAAATCTCGCTTAGTACTCGCCTGGATTGCGCCAAGGGGTATTGTAGCAGCCGCTGTTGGTTCGGTGTTTGCACTTAGCATGATGGAAGCGGGTGTGGCTGATGCAGAAAAAATGGTTCCACTTATTTTTACAGTTATCATTATAACTGTTGTACTACAAAGCCTAACCGCAATCCCTGTGGCTAAGTTACTAGGTGTACGTCAACCATCACCTAATACTATTTTAATTATTGGGGCTAACCATGTGTCACGTGCAATAGGGCGAGGTTTAAAAGAGCAAAATATTCCTGTTCACCTTTCAGATCCTGCTTGGGAAAACTGCAAAATGGCACGTATGGATGGCTTGCCTTGCTATTATGGTAATCCGCAATCAGAGCATGCTGAACGATACTTACCGCTTACAACTATCCGAAGTGTTTTAGCGCTTTCACCAAACAGGCATCACAATGCATTAGGTGTGCAGTATTTTTCACATTTACTCAATGAAAAAAACGTGTTTTCGCTACGCTCATCAACAACACACGCTAAAGCTAATAAAGACAGTGCGACCTTTTTATCGCGTCAAATATTATTTGGGGATGAAGGTTCGTACGCTCGCTTAAGCAGTGTCATTGCTAAAGGTGGAAAAGTAAGTGCTACACGTATTTCAGATGAGTTTAGCTGGGAGCAATACTTAGAAATGAACCCTGAGGCTATCCCTTTATTTATTCTTAAAGGAGATAAAGACAACGATGACGATACACCAGCTAAAGTAACACCATTCACACTTAATATGGACAAACCGCCTCAAGAAGGTGAGCGTATTGTTGCACTGCACCCCCCAAAAATGTCGTTATTAAAAGACCCTCAACCTAAAGACAAAGAATAAAGTTAACTAAAATAATGCTCACAAAAAAGCCCTAATTTTATTAGGGCTTTTTTCTAAATGTACAGCAACTCGCTTAATTAAAGTTTATTCTTGATTAGTATTACATAGGTAACCGAGCGCGCTCTACTACACTATCAGGCATTTTTTGCGCAAGCTTAGTTAGGGCGTTTTCAATTTTTTTATGCGTTGCTTTATCTGCTACCATTGCATTAAACAACCAACGATATGCATCTTCAAAATCCCGTGGGCTACCGTACCCATCATTAAACAACTTCACTAAACGTAACTGCGCTTTTAAGTTACCTTGTGCAGATGCTTCACGTAAATACGTAATAGCCATGGCTTTATCTTGCTGAACTAGCCTTCCGGTATCGTAATAGCGACCTAACTGCTCAAGCGCTGCCGCTAAGCCTTGCTCAGCAGACTTTCTCATGTAATACACGCCTAGCTTTACATTTCGTTCAACACACACATTATAAGCAAGCATATCGCCATATAAAAATTGATAGGATGGCAATGCCATTTTATTGGCTCGCGCTTCAATATCTTGAACTAGCTGGCAATCATCTGCCTTTACACGCTGCAAATGCACATTTTTATTTATTAACGCGATAAGCTCTGATTCAGTGTATAGCGGTACTGCAGCAGGTGATTCATCTGCTAACGTATTGGAAGATATAAATAAAGACACTGACACTAAGGGCACAGCTAATAACGAACTTTTTAAAAATAGGCGCATGTTCACCACGTACAAAAATTATCTTACTAAATAATATACAAAGATCGTTCCAAGGTGAATTTTAGACACAAAAAAAGCTGCATTTAGCAGCTTTTTTTATATTTATGGTCATTAAGCAAACGGGTTGCGAAGTACCATCGTTTCTACGCGGTCTGGACCTGTAGAAATAATATCAATTGGAACACCAGTGATTTCTTCAATACGCTTGATGTAATCAATTGCAGCTTTCGGTAAGCCTTCAAGTGAAGTTACACCCACAGTATTTTCAGACCAACCCGGCATCTCTTCATATACTGGTGTTACTTTCTCGTAACCTTCAGCAGCTAATGGTGTTACGTTTGTAACAGTGCCATCTTCAAGCTGGTAACCAGTACAGATTTTCAATGTTTCTAAGCCATCTAAAACATCAAGCTTAGTTAAACAAAAACCTGAAATACTGTTGATTTGAACTGCACGGCGCATTGCCACTGCATCTAACCAACCAGTACGACGAAGACGACCTGTTGTAGCACCAAACTCATGACCTTTGTCACCTAAGTGCTTACCAACTGGGTCTTGCTTATCAAGGCCATCGTAAAGCTCTGTAGGGAAAGGGCCCGAACCAACACGTGTTGTGTACGCTTTGATAATACCTAACACGTAGTCAAGGTTTAGTGGACCAAAACCAGCACCAGTTGCAACGCCACCAGCGGTCGTGTTTGACGAAGTTACATAAGGATAAGTACCGTGATCAATATCAAGTAATGTACCTTGCGCACCTTCAAATAAAATGTGCTCACCTGCTAAACGTGTTTGGTCTAAAAGCTCAGTTACATCTACAACCATTGCTTTTAAGATATCTGCAACAGCCATTGCATCATCAAACGTTTTTTGGAAATCTACAGCGTCTACTTTGTAGTAATTAACTAATGTGAAGTTATGGTACTCAAGAACTTCTTTTAGTTTAGCTGCAAATAATTCAGGATTAAATAAGTCACCTACGCGTAAACCGCGACGTGCTACTTTATCTTCGTACGCAGGACCAATGCCACGGCCAGTTGTGCCAATTGGCTTGTCGCCACGAGCTGTTTCGCGGGCTACATCTAATGCAACATGGAAAGGCAAAATTAGCGGACATGCTTCACTTATTAAAAGACGTTCGCGTACTGGTACGCCACGCTCTTCAAGCATGCCAATTTCTTTCATTAGCGCTTCTGGTGATAAAACAACACCATTACCAATCACACATTTAACATTGTCACGTAATACACCCGATGGAATAAGGTGTAGAACCGTCTTTTTACCTTCGATAACTAAAGTATGACCTGCATTGTGGCCACCTTGATAACGAACTACTAAAGATGCTTTGTCCGTAAGGAGGTCAACTACCTTACCCTTACCTTCGTCACCCCATTGGGTGCCTAATACAACAACGTTTTTACCCATTGTAAATTCACTTAGAGAAAATTAGGACGAGATTTTACCAGAAAACCCAAGCAAAGATCACCCCTGTTCAGCTTATTTTTTCTGCGAAGAATTATTAAATTAAAATATGAGTAAATAACCACATATATAACAGTGATTTAAAGTTGTAGATTGTATTCAACAAAAAGCCCCGCAAGTGCGGGGCTTTAAAATTTAAAAGTATAAATATAGTCTACTGCGCTTTAGCGCCTTTCATATATTGGAAGAAGTCACTGTCTGGTGAAAGCACCATCACGTCTTGCTTACCTTTAAATGTTTTCTTATACGCTTCTAAAGAACGTACAAAGCTGAAAAACTCTGGATCTTTATTATATGCATTTGCATAAATAGCGGCAGCATCTGCATCACCTTGACCACGCACTGAGCGTGAGTTACGTTCAGCGTCTGCAAGCATAACTGTCACTCGACGGTCAACGCTAGCACGAATAGTCTCCGCTTTTTCCTGACCTTCAGAGCGGTGCTCTTTAGCAACGGCAGTACGCTCAGCACGCATACGTTGATAAATCGAACTACTTACTTCTTGAGGCAAATTAATTTGCTTAACACGTACGTCTAGCACTTCAATACCTAACTCGCGGGCACTTTCAGATGCTTGAACTAATGCTTCTTCCATAAGCTCACTACGCTCACCCGATACAATTTCACGAATTGTGCGTGTACCAAAGTTAGTACGAAGTCCGTTATTAACCTTTTGCTCAAGTAACGTTTCAGCATATTGCTTGTCGCCACGTGCACGTAAGTAAAAAGCACTAAAGTCGTTAACACGCCATTTAACAAACGAATCAACAATTAAGTCTTTCTTCTCACTTGTCACAAAACGATCTGGCGTTCCATCTAGCGTTTGAATACGTGCATCAATACGACGTACTTGGCTAAAAAATGGGACTTTCAAATGCAAACCTGGGCCATAAACAACCGCTTGATCATCGTCATCTTTTTGTACTTTACTGAACAATAGCACAATTGCTTTTTGCCCTTCAGGTACAACAAATACCGATGAGAAAGACATCACAATGGCAACTAGTAGTATTACTAAACTAAAATTTTTCATTATGCTTATCTCCCCTAGTTAAAGCGATCGTTGTTAAAGCGGTCGTTGCTGCTATTAACGGTGCTGTTACGTGATGTATTTACTTTGTTTCTTAAGTCTTGAATGTCACTTGAGCTTGGTAACGCAACACGTGTTGCAGTGCCTTGCTTTTCCATGATTTTATCAAGAGGTAAGTACATCATGTTATTACCACCCTTCACATCAACCAACACCTTAGAACTGCTACCTAACACTTCTTCCATTGCATCAATGTATAAGCGTTCACGCGTTACTTCTTTAGCCGCTAAATACTCAGGTAATAGCTTTTCAAAACGAGCAACCTCACCTTGCGCTTCCAGTGTAATACGCTCTTGGTAACCTTCAGCTTCTTGTGTCATACGTGTTACTTGACCACGTGCACGCGGTTCAATTTCACGCGCATACGCTTCTGCTTCACGGATGAAACGCTCTTCATCTTCTTGTGCTGCAATCGCATCATCAAACGCATCTTTAACTTCAGTTGGTGGGCGAGAATCTTTAAAGTTAACATCAGTAACAATTAAACCAAGATTGTATGGTTCGATTACCTTGTTAAGCTCATCCCATGTGTTTTGACGCACTTCTTCACGGCCGTTCGTTAAAACTTGGTCCATTTTTGCATGACCCACAACATAACGCAGTGCACTGTCTAGCGCTTCTTCTAAACTGCTATCAGCATTCGTTACGCTAAACTTGTAAAGGTATGGGTCAATAACACGGTATTGCACCTGAAACTCAACACTTACCACGTTTTCATCTTCAGTAAGCATAAAGCCAGACGCCGACAGTGAACGAACGGCTTCGATATCAACTGGGATAACCGTTTCAATAAACGTCATTTTCCAACGCAGGCCTGGTTCAGCAATTCGGTCATATTTACCAAACTGCAAAACAACACCACGTTCGGCTTCTTTAACCGTATAAATACCACTTAACGCCCACACAATAGCGGCGATAATGAGGATAAATGAAATACCGGCTCCGCCAAGTCCGCCACCGCTTCCATTGCCGGATTTTTTACCGCCAAATAAGCCGCCGAACTTGTTACTAAACTTACGGAACACCTCGTCTAAATCAGGTGGGCCTTGATCACGTCCGCCTTTATTGTTCCACGGATCTTTGTCATTGCCATTATTACCCGGTTCATTCCAGGCCATAGCTATACTCCATTGTTATCTAAATAAATTAGGAAATTGTGTTAAATCTATCAAATCTACTGCGTTTCTCATACAAAAACCGACATTTAAACGTCAATTTTTAATCTCGGTTGATAAAACCAACAATTTCAGGACCAAATTCTTTAATTAAGCGATTCCATTCAACCATTGGCATTCTTACATCTAGTAGCCAATTGCCTTGTTCATCAAATCGCTCTTCATGCACCGCATTTAAGCTAAAAAGTGAAGCCCTTAAACGCCCGTATAAAGGGGTTAATAAAAGCGTTTCACTAAACATTTTTTTAGCAAGCAACTCGCTAATGGCTTCGCTTAGTAATTCACACCCTTCACCCGTTTGTGCAGACAACCATACTCTTATAGGTTGACCTTCACTATCTCGATCAATACGCGGAGCAACATTATCAAGCGCATCAATTTTATTATAAATTAATAGCTGTGGAACGTCATCGGCTTCAATTTCTTTAAGCACCGATTGCACTTGTTCAATATTTTCTTTAATTCGCGAATCAGCAGCATCTATTACGTGTAACTGTAAATCGGCTTCACGTGTTTCGGTCAATGTTGCTTTAAATGCAGCCACTAAATCGTGAGGCAAATGACGGATAAAACCCACGGTATCGGCTAAAATCACCTGACCAACATCACCCAACTCCAGTTTACGCAGTGTTGGGTCAAGCGTCGCAAAAAGCTGATCGGCAGCATAGACCTCAGAATCTGTAATACGATTAAATAATGTAGATTTACCCGCATTAGTGTAACCCACTAACGACACCGTTGGAATTTCATTACGGTTACGCGCGCGTCTACCTTGCTCACGCTGGACAGCCACTTTTTGTAGTCGTGCACGAATACTTTGAATACGTACGCGCAATAAACGCCTATCGGTCTCTAATTGAGTTTCACCAGGCCCACGTAAACCAATACCACCCTTTTGACGCTCAAGGTGAGTCCAACCTCGGATCAGCCGAGTAGACATATGACGAAGTTGTGCCAATTCAACCTGCAATTTACCCTCATGGGTACGTGCACGTTGGGCAAAAATATCAAGAATAAGGGTCGTTCTATCAAGCACACGGCACTGACAAACGCGCTCTAAGTTGCGTTCTTGTGACGGTCTGAGTTGATGATTAAAAATAACGACATCTGCATTGTGGATTTTGACAATCTCAGCTATTTCTTCTGCTTTACCGGTACCGACGAATAGTTTCGGATGTGGTGCTTGACGGCTGCCTTGCACAACCGCCAAACTACTAACACCAGCAGAAGATACCAACATCTCTAATTCATGAAGATCTTCACGATCCCCTTCTTTAGGTAAGTCGATATGAACTAAAATTGCCTGTTCGCCGGATTCATAGCGGTCAAACAAGCATTACGCTCCTAATTAAAAGTTTCCAGCTTCTGGTTCTTCAGTGTCATCGCTCCCTTGAACACCTTGGAAGTTGACTGCGCGAGCAGGTACAACTGTTGAAATTGCGTGTTTGTAAACCATTTGGTTTACCGTGTTTTCAAGTAAAATAACAAATTGATCAAATGACTGGATTTTACCTTGTAATTTTATGCCATTAACCAAAAAGATTGATACTGGAATGCGCTCACGACGTAGTGCATTCAAAAATGGGTCTTGTAACGATTGGCCTTTTGCCATGTTATTCTTCCTTCGTTCTAGGTGTTATTATAATTAAGTGGCTGAACTCATTTAATAAAGCTAAATCATATCCAACTACTACTAGCTTAGCGAACTTACTACATGATGCAAGTTTTCTTCATCGCCGGTTGTTAACCAAGTAACATCAGGCCAACTTCTCAACCAAGTTAATTGACGTTTAGCCAATTGCCGGGTTGCTGCAATACCTCGAAATACCATTTCATCATGACTTACTTCACCCGCAAGGTAATCCCACATCTGTCTATAGCCCACACAACGAATAGAAGGCATATTGTGATGTAAATCTTTACGTAGATATAAGGCCGAAACTTCATTTTCAAACCCCTGATCTATCATTATTTTAAACCTTTCTTCAATTCGTTGATGTAATTCACTTCGCTCTTGCGGCGCGATGGCAAATTGATGAAAAGTATACGGTAAAGGTGGCTGCTTTTGCTTTTGCAGTTCAGTCATTGTTTTACCGGTTAATCGATATACCTCCAGCGCACGGTTAATTCTTTGCGAGTCGTTTTCACTCATTTTTTGTGCCGCTTGTGGATCTATTTTTACGAGTTCTTGATACAAGTGTGGCCAGCCAAACTCACTAGCCTCTGCTTCAAGTTGAGCCCTTATAGCTGGGTCTGCCTCAGGCAGAGGCGATAAACCGTCAATAAGTGCCTTGAAGTACAGCATTGTACCTCCAACTAATACAGGTACTTTACCTTGTTGATGAAATTCATCAATTTTTTTTATTGCATCACGTCTAAAATCTGCAACAGAATACGTTTCACTCGGGTCAAGCAGATCAATAAGATGATGTGGAGCGCGAGCCAATTCTTCTGAATCAGGTTTTGCAGTGCCAATGTCCATACCTTTGTACACTAATGCTGAATCGACGCTGATTATCTCTGTATTTAAATGCTCGCACAAAGAAATAGCCAATGCTGTTTTACCTGCAGCAGTGGGACCCATTAAAAATATAACTGGTAATTGACTCAACACGAACACCCTAATTTAATTGCGCTAAATACTGACTTAGCTCTATTTTAACTGCTTTTTCACGCAAGCGTTCAATAGTTTGCGGATTATTTTGTAAGCGCATTTGTTGAGTTATAAATACGTTGCTAGCATAAAAGCGCGGCGGTATACATTCGGCCTGCCATTTTAACCAATCTTCTATGTTCTCAAACTGCCTTTTACACGCGCTTAGTAACTCGTTAACAGCATTACTTACATCAAGTAAATACAAACATGAAGGCAGCTTTTTAACCATAACAAACTGCTTCTCTATCACCAATTCAAAGCCAAGCAGCGTGAACCACGATTGCTGCCCTTCGATTAGCAAACAGTCTTCTTTTGATAAATTAACCCTTACAGGTAATAACAATGCTTTACCTTCAAGGCTACCTTGCTCTTTAATTTGCTCATGCCAATCATCAACTATGGCGTATTTAAAATGTGAGCAAAATAGCTGCTGCTGCGCACTAAAGACACAGTTTCCATCATGCAAACTAATAATAGACACCATATTTACAGCACTTTGATCAGGTACTGATGAATCTTGCAGAGTGGTTTGCGCCACGACATCAAAGTGCGCAGCATGTTGTTCACTCACTCCTTGATAAAACGCATTCACGTCTTGATGGTTTGCACTTGATGATGCTCTGTATTCACCACCACTACTTTTTGCACCAGTTGAACTTGAACTACCTGAGTAATTTGGTTGTAACTGAGATTTAGGATAATCGTAACCGTCGCTAGTCTCATTTTTAGATGTTGACGGATGCATGGCATGAATAAATGCAGGCAAATGCTCATCAGCTGCCGTTACCGCTTCATTGTTAAACTCACCTTGCAATGGCACAACAACTTGCTTAATCGCTTGTAAAATAAAGTCATGTACTAAGCGACCTTGATGAAAACGTACTTCATGCTTTGCTGGGTGTACATTTACATCAACTTGGCGTGGGTCAATATCAATATAAATTACAAACCCTGGTAGCTCTTGTACCCCACTAACTTCTTCAAATGCCTGACGAATAGCGTGTAAAATGAGCTTATCGCGCATCATACGATTATTTACATACGTGTACTGCGTTGTATTTACAGAGCCTACCGGTAAAACCCAGCCATGTAGTTGAAGCCCTGCTTCCCCTGATTGAATATGAAGTCCTTGCTCTGCAAACGCCTTACCTGCAACTTGTGCAACGCGAGTTATGGCGTGAGCGGGATCTGTTTTGGCGCGGTATTGCCTAACTACTTTTTCGTTATGAGTCAGCGTAATCGATACATCAAACCGGCTAAGCGCTATACGCTTAATGAGCTCATCAATATGGGTAAACTCTGTTTTTTCGGTACGTAAAAATTTGCGCCGTGCAGGGGTATTAAAAAATAGATCTTTAACCTCAATGGTGGTGCCATCAGGGTGAGCAACCGGCTTAACTTGCACAGCCATATCACGGCCTTCTGCAAATGCTTGCCAAGCAGCGTCTTGAGTCTTTGGTTTGGAGCTGAGGGTTAATCGCGATACTGAGCTAATTGAAGCTAATGCCTCGCCCCTAAAACCTAGTGAACAAATATTTTCTAAATCATCAAGCGACTTTAACTTACTTGTCGCATGGCGAGAAAGCGCAAGTGTGAGCTCTTCTTTACCTATACCCGAGCCATTATCACGAATACGAATAAGCTTATGGCCACCACGCTCTATCTCTATTTGAATACGAGTAGCGCCAGCATCTAGGCTATTTTCAACAAGCTCTTTTACTACCGACGCTGGACGCTCAACCACTTCACCTGCGGCAATCTGGTTGGCTAAACGGGCAGGTAGTATTTCAATATTCATGATATTTCCTAGCAAACTGCGTGCAAATTTATGTAATTAACTTTGTGGTATGTCGAGCTCTTGACCAATAAAAAGCGTGTTTGAATTTAGTTTATTTACTTTTTTTATTTTACTTATGCTGATCCCATAACGGCTTGCCAACATACTTAAAGATTCACCCGGACGTACTTTATGTTTTGTAGGGTATTGCGACTTTAATTTTGCAAACAACGAATCATCTGGTGGGTTTTTCAAATAGTAATTTTTAATTGAAGTGAACATAGCCTTGGCTAAACGCTCTTGATGATTTGCACTTTTCAATAATTTTTCTTCTCGCGGGTTAGATATAAACCCCGTTTCGACCAAAATAGAGGGAATATCTGGCGACTTAAGAACCGCAAGGCTAGCATGTTGCGGGTCTTTTTTATGAAGCTTTGCAACTTTTCGTAGCTCTTTAACTACTTCTTCAGCAACGTTTAAGCCGGTTTTCATTGAATGATCCATCGACATATCAAGTAATGCTTGCGCTAAGTACTTTTCGTTAGCCGCATCTTTCATTACATCGGCTGCACCACCGAGCAACTCGGAATGCTTTTCTTTATCTTCTATCCATTTACCTATTTCAGAATTAGCTCTTCGTAATGACAACACCCATACCGATGCACCATTGGGACCAGGGCTTGTAAATGCATCAGCGTGAATAGACACAAAAAAGTCGGCTTTTTTTTCTCGTGCTCTGTTTGTTCTCGTATTAAGTTTTACAAAGTAATCACCACTTCGTACCATACGCGAAATCATGCCTCGCTCAGCGTCTATCATTCGCTCAAGGCGCTTAGCTATTTGCAACGTGACCGTTTTTTCATACGTGCCTGATGGCCCTATTGAGCCAGGGTCCTCTCCGCCATGCCCCGCATCGATAGCAATTACAATATCGCGTTCTTGGCTAAGTTGACGTTTTTTAGCAGCTTTTTGCGCAGGTGAAGCCACTGGTTCTGGTTCACTTTTATTATATAAATCGACCACAAGCCTATTTTTGTATGGACCTGTAGGCGCAAGCGCAAATAGCACTGGTTTTACGGGTGCGCTTAGCTCAAATACTAAACGAACGCTTTGCTTATTTTTGGGCTTTGAGTAACGTAATTTGCTAACAATTTGGTGCTTAGGTGGCACACCGGGTAGTACTTTAAGCTCTTTGGTGTTTTCTAGGTCAACCACTAAGCGGCTTGGGTTTTTTAGCATAAAATAACTAAAATCGGGTTTATCGTCTAAATCAAATACAACGCGTGTACTATCTGGAGATGGCCACACACGCACACTATTTATCGTGTTTTGTGCCCACAAAGAAAAGCTCATGATGAAAATCATAAGAGAAACTGAGAGTTTAACTGCGCCTCGATTCATTTGATAATTACTGCCTTCACTATTTTATTATTTATTTTTTTAGTTTATCGACAATTGCTGCACCACGTTCACTGGTACTTTTGAACACAATTTTACGCTCGTCACCTACATAGCTTAGCGTTATATCTAAATCGGGTACAGGGATAAACTCTCCGCCCTTTTCTGGCCACTCAACAACACAAATAGCCTGCGGTGAAAAATAATCGCGTATACCCATAAATTCAAGTTCTTCTGGATCACCTAAGCGATACAAGTCAAAGTGATACACGTTTGCACGGTCAAGCTCATAGGGTTCGACCAGCGTATACGTTGGACTCTTAACTTTACCTGTATGACCAAAGCCTTGCACTACACCACGTGTAAACGTTGTTTTACCAGCGCCTAAATCACCATGTAAATAAATCACAGCACCTTGCTCAATAACTGCTGCTACTTGCTTACCCATTGCAACAGTTGCAAGTTCATCATTTAAGTGAGATTCAAAACTACGGGTCATTATTACCTCAAAATTAACTTAAAAGCGCATATTAGCTAATCATACCAGATTATTTATTTATGGCGATAAATTGAAGTTTCAGGCATAAAAAAACCGGCCTAAGCCGGTTTTTTTAATTTAGGAAGATTACAACCCTAACTTTTTCTCAAGGTAGTGGATATTAGTTCCACCACTTTGGAAATTCTCATCTGCAAGAATACGCTTATGCAAAGGAGTATTAGTTTTAATTCCATCAATTACTAATTCGTTTAGTGCATTACGTGCACGGGCAATAGCCACATCACGGTTTTCACCGTAAGTAATTAGCTTTCCAACCATTGAATCGTAGTGAGGTGGTACAGTGTAGTCAGCATAAATATGGCTGTCCCAACGAATACCTAACCCACCAGCGGGGTGAAAACGTGTAATTTTACCCGGTGACGGGATAAACGTTTCAGGGTCTTCAGCATTAATTCTACACTCAATCGCATGGCCACGAATAACGACGTCGTCTTGCGTGAACGATAATGGCTGACCCGCTGCTATTTTTAGCTGCTCTTTAATTAAGTCAATACCCGTAACCATTTCTGTTACTGGGTGCTCAACCTGAATACGGGTATTCATTTCAATGAAGTAAAACTCGCCGTTTTCGTATAAAAACTCAAACGTACCCGCCCCACGGTAACCAATTTCAATACACGCACGTGTACAACGCTCACCAATAAACTTACGCGTCTCAGCCGTTATACCTGGCGCTGGTGCTTCTTCAACTACCTTTTGATGACGGCGCTGCATTGAACAATCGCGTTCACCTAAATGAACTGCATTACCTTGTCCGTCGGCTAATACTTGTACTTCGATATGGCGTGGGTTTTCAAGGTATTTCTCCATGTAAACCATACCGTTACCAAAAAACTGTTTAGCTTCTTGCTGCGTTAGTGAAATTGAATTTACTAATTCAGATTCATTGCGTACTACACGCATACCACGGCCACCACCGCCGCCAGCGGCTTTAATAATAACCGGATAACCAATGCGTTTAGCAATTTGCATGTTGCGTTCGTTATCGTCTGTTACAGGGCCATCTGACCCCGGCACACATGGAACGCCTGCTTTACGCATTGCGGCAATAGCAGATACTTTATCGCCCATTAGACGAATTGTGTCGCCTTTTGGACCAATAAATACAAAACCACTTTGCTCAACTTGGTCTGCAAAATCTGCGTTTTCTGCAAGAAAACCATAACCTGGGTGAATCGCTACCGCATCAGTTATTTCAGCCGCAGCAATAATGCGCGGTATATCTAAATAACTATCTGTTGCTGATGGCTTACCAATACAGATGGTTTCATCTGCAAGCAATACATGCTTAAGATCGCGATCCGCCGTTGAATGAACAGCAACCGTTTTGATCCCAAGCTCTTTGCAGGCGCGCAATATACGAAGTGCTATTTCACCTCGGTTTGCTATGACTACTTTATCTAACATTAGAGTTGGCCTTTTACGTTATGCTATTAGTCAATGATGAATAGAGGTTGGTCAAATTCAATTGGCTCGCCATTTTCAGCTAAAATTGCGCGTACAGTACCCGCTTTATCAGCTTCAATTTGGTTCATCATTTTCATGGCTTCAATGATACACAGTGTATCGCCTACATTAACTTTAGAGCCAACTTCTACGTAAGCAGGTGCCTCTGGAGAAGATGCTGAGTAAAATGAACCAACCATAGGTGATTTAACTTGATGACCCGTTGGTGCAGCAGGCGCAGCTTCTGCTTCAACTGCTACAGGGGCTGCAGGGGCTGACGCTTGCTGTGCAGGAGCTGGTGCATATTGTTGTGGTGCAAATTGTGGGTAAGCTGGACCCGCACTCATGTTGTTACGGTTTATGCGTACCGACTCTTCACCTTCAGTGATTTCTAGTTCCGCAATGCCCGATTCTTCTACTAATTCGATAAGTTTTTTTATCTTGCGAATATCCATTACACGACCCGCCTGTTAGTTTGTTAGTGTGTTAATTTTTAAATTAAATTGCGTTTTGCGACCGGTTAACCGCTGCATTTAATGCTGCGTGGTAACCCATTGCACCTAATCCACATATAACGCCTTGTGCCACATCTGAAAAATAAGAATGATGGCGAAAAGCTTCACGTGCGTGCACATTACTCAAGTGCACCTCATAAAACGGAATATCAACACTTAACAATGCATCACGTAATGCAACGCTTGTATGCGTAAATGCTGCGGGGTTAATAATGATACAATCAACCGCTTGCCAAGCATTATGAATTCGTTCTATGAGCGCTTGCTCACCATTACTTTGAAAGTGCGTAAGTTCAACATTCAGACTATTAGCGGTATTTGTTAGTTCGCTCATAATCTCACTAAGTGTTTGCGTACCGTATTTTTCTGGCTCGCGCTTTCCTAGCATGTTTAAATTTGGACCATTAACAACTAAAATCTTTAATTTTGCAGCCATAATACGCGATATACCCTCTAAGTAATGAGTTAAGCCATTGCCAGCTATTTTTTAACTTTAAACTAAGCATAAAAAAGCTAAATTGCAACATTTTCTCACGTTAGCTGGGTATTATAGTGATTTCGACGTAAATAACAGCAAAATACTGGTCCAATCACTATTTAAGGTACATTTTGAAAGGTATAAATAACAAAGCCACTTAGTAAACTTAAGTGGCTTTTTTGCACTATTATTGTGCGCTGGCACGCACTGTAGCAAGGTGTTTAGCAAAATCCTCAGCATTTAAAAAGCCTGTCACTCGCAACGTGCTTAGCTCTTGCCCTTGAGTGTTAAAAAACAAAATACTCGGTAATCCGAACACGTCATACTCTTCCATTAGCTCAATAGTTTTACTATCACTTTCAGTTAAATCGATTTGAATTAACTGATAATGACTAAACTCCTTTTGCACATTTTCATCAGGAAAGGTGTAATGTTCAAACTCTTTACACGCAACACACCAATCGGCGTATAAATCGACCATAACAAGTCGACCTTGTTTATTGGCATCATCGACCGCGACTTTTAGTTCGGCTAAATTGGCAACGTGTTTAAACTCATTTTTTTGTGAGTTTACTTGGACTTGTACAGGCCAAAAATAGTCTTTAGCTAAACTAAATCCAGTAAATACCAACAACATGGCTGCAAACCATAAAGCTGTTTTTAATTTACTTTGCTGCTGATTACTTTGCCAATGGTGTAAGTACAAAGCAGCAGCTAACGCCAATATACCTGCCATAAGTAATATAATGTTGGCGCTGATCAAACGTTCTAACAATATTAGTGGAACGACCAACATTACAAAGCCAAATAAGGTTTTAACTTGCTCCATCCAACCGCCTGCTTTAGGTAGCAATTTACCACCCGATGTACCAAGCAATAATAAAGGCAACCCCATGCCTAAACTTAATACATACAACGTTAGCCCGCCCACTAAGTAATCACCACTTTGCGCAACGTATAATAAAGCGGCTGATAGCGGCGCCGTAGTACAAGGTGATGCAATTAAACCGGATAATACCCCCATCAAAAATACACCAACATAGTTGCCACCTTTTTGATTATTACTTACCTGCGTGAGTTTATTCATCACACTGCTAGGGAGTTTTATTTCGTACCAACCAAACATCGACATAGCCAGTAATACAAATAATAAGCTAAAGCTAATAAGTACATAGGGGTGCTGTAAATACCCTTGTACTTGTCCACCTAATGCTGCAACAACTAGCCCTAATGCCGCATAAGTTACCGCCATGCCTTGTATGTATACGAACGAAAGTGCAAAGGCTTTTTTAGTTGATAAATTTTGTTGCCCAGCAATTAAGCTCGACAAAATAGGAAACATCGGGAACACACATGGTGTAAAAGCAAGCCCCACACCCACTGCAAAAAATACTAATAAGTTAATAGCTAAACTTTGACTTGCCAGTTGCTCAGTAAAAGAAAGATCTTTTTTAGCTATACCAGCATCCGGTTGCGATGTTGATTCGGTTAATGCGCTTGCAGCATTAGACGGTGTTGCATTTTGCGATTGCTCGCCTGCAATCACACTCAATGGAATAGTGATAACTTCAGGCGGGTAACAGAGTCCAGCCTCAGCACAGCCTTGATAACGCACTTTGACTACGGCGCCTTCATTTACGTCACTCAGCTTACTGATGATACTAACGCTTTGAAAAAACACCTCTGTTTTACCAAAAAATTCATCTTCGATAATCTCGCCATCACCTAAGCTTCCTACATCAATGCTGGCATCTTTAGCGAGTATCTCTATTTTTTGCTTATATAAATAGTAACCTGGCGCAATATCCCACCCTATAAACAAGGTGCGACCTTGCTGATCAAAGTCAAACTCAAACGCTTGTGTTACGGGTAAAAAGGTTTGCTGCGTGGGCGCTAATAAATCATTAAGCACATTATTTGATGTAGCCTTTGCAGGGGCTATTAATAATGTCACTAATAGCAAAAACAAAAAGCGCATTAATGTAATACCTCATCCATCCAGTTAAAATAAGCCAAGTTCCCGGTTGTTATGTCAATAACTTGTATCTCGGGTACTTCATAACTATGCATCGCTTTTATAGTTAAAAACACATCGTTCATTTTCTCTGTTTTGGTTTTAACTAGCATTTTAACTTCTGTCATTTCTTTTACCTCACCCTCCCACATATAAATAGAAGACATTGCTGGTAAAATATTGACACACGCGGCCAGCTTTTTTTCTACCAAAGCTTTACCAAGCATGCGTGCTTCAGCCTCGTTTTTACAGGTAGTAAAAATTAATTTAAATTGTGTATTCATTATGAACCTTTACTTGTTGAACGATGTCTAGCTTCATAGTATCTGATAGGTAAGCCAATGTGTAGAAATCCAGTTAAATGACACTACCTACGCATTAACCTTGAAAAGAGACCTATTAACCCTCACTTATATTTCATCAACTCTTACGAGTACCTTATTTAGAGAGCATTATGTTTAGATTTTTATTTGTGTTGTTTATTATCATTCCTATTATCGAAATCGCCTTGTTAATTCAAGTAAGCGATGTAATAGGGGGTGTAGCGACTATTGCACTAGTGGTTATTACCGCAATTTTAGGCGCTAAGATGGTGAAACAACAAGGTATGGGCGCACTTCAAAATGCGCAAACGCAAATGGCGCAAGGCCAGATGCCTGCTAAAGAATTATTCACGGGAATATGCGTAATTATTGCCGGTGTACTATTGTTAACGCCAGGCATCATGACTGACGTTTTTGGTTTACTTTTATTAACCCCTGCAATTCGTAATAAATTAGCTGCAGGCCTTGCAAGTCAGGCAACTGTGAGAATGAGTGCAGGTATGCAACAAGGTCCTTCCCCATACGCTCAACAACCGCATTCAATGCGTGACCAGCAACAAACCGAACAACCAACAACCATTGATGGTGAGTTTGAACGAAAAGATTAAAAATTTATCATTTTTTCTCTTGGAATTTTTTACTCTACCCCCATTAATGAATGCAAATTAGAAAAGCTTTTTTCTGTACTGTTCAGAAACTGTTAGGAGAACTAAAAAACATGAACATTCGTCCTTTACAAGATCGCGTAATCGTTAAACGTCTAGAAGAAGAAACAAAATCTGCTGGCGGTATTGTATTAACTGGCTCTGCAGCTGAAAAATCAACTCGCGGAGAAGTAGTAGCCGTAGGTAATGGTCGTATTTTAGATAACGGTGACGTTAGAGCTTTAGAAGTAAAAGCCGGTGACACTGTGTTATTTGGCTCATATGTTGAGAAAACTGAAAAGATCGAAGGTCAAGAGTACCTGATCATGCGTGAAGACAACATTTTAGGCATTGTAGGCTAAGCCTACTTTTCGTTTAACACACATTTAAGAATTTAGAGGAATTTAAAACATGGCAGCTAAAGAAGTACTTTTTGCAGGTGACGCACGCGCTAAAATGCTAACTGGCGTAAACATCCTAGCAAACGCAGTTAAAGTTACATTAGGCCCTAAAGGCCGTAACGTTGTACTAGACAAATCGTTTGGCTCTCCAGTGATCACTAAAGATGGTGTATCTGTAGCAAAAGAAATCGAACTTGAAGACAAGTTTGAAAACATGGGCGCGCAAATGGTTAAAGAAGTTGCATCTAAAGCAAACGATGCAGCCGGCGATGGTACAACTACCGCTACAGTACTTGCACAGTCTATTGTTAATGAAGGCCTTAAAGCGGTTGCTGCAGGCATGAACCCAATGGACCTTAAACGTGGTATTGATAAAGCAATCATTGCTGCTGTTGCAGAGCTTAAGGCGCTTTCTGTTCCTTGTGCTGATACTAAAGCTATTGCTCAAGTAGGTACTATTTCAGCTAACTCTGATAAAGAAATTGGCGACATCATTGCAGAAGCAATGGAAAAAGTAGGCCGTAATACAGGTGTTATTACTGTTGAAGAAGGTCAATCACTAGAGAACGAACTAGATGTTGTAGAAGGCATGCAGTTTGACCGTGGTTACCTATCTCCTTACTTCATTAACAACGCTGAAAAAGGCGCAGTTGAATTAGATAACCCATTTATTCTACTTGTAGATAAAAAAGTATCTAACATTCGTGAGCTACTACCTACATTAGAAGCCGTTGCTAAAGCAAGCAAGCCACTATTAATCATTGCTGAAGACCTTGAAGGCGAAGCACTTGCAACGCTTGTAGTTAACAACATGCGCGGCATTGTTAAGGTATCAGCGGTTAAAGCTCCTGGTTTTGGCGACCGTCGTAAAGCGATGTTACAAGATATCGCCGTATTAACTGGCGGTACTGTTATTTCTGAAGAAATTGGCCTTGAGCTTGAAAAAGCAACAGTTGAAGACCTAGGTACAGCTAAGCGCGTTGTTATCACTAAAGACGATACAACTATCATCGATGGTGCTGGCGAAGAAGAAGGCATTACCGGTCGTGTTTCTCAAATTAAAGCACAAATTGAAGAAGCAACATCAGACTACGATAAAGAAAAACTACAAGAGCGTATGGCTAAACTTGCCGGCGGTGTTGCAGTAATTAAAGTAGGCGCAGCAACTGAAATTGAAATGAAAGAGAAAAAAGACCGTGTTGAAGATGCATTACATGCAACTCGTGCAGCGGTTGAAGAAGGCGTAGTACCGGGTGGCGGTGTTGCTCTAGTACGTGCAGCTAGCAAACTAGTTGAACTACTTGGCGATAACGAAGATCAAAACCACGGTGTTAAAGTTGCCCTTCGTGCGATGGAAGCACCTCTTCGTCAAATCGTAACTAACGCGGGTGACGAAGCATCTGTTGTTATTAACGCTGTTAAAGGTGGCGAAGGTAACTACGGTTACAACGCAGCAACTGGCGAATACAATGACATGATTGAAATGGGTATCCTAGATCCAACTAAAGTAACGCGCTCTGCACTACAATTTGCAGGGTCTATTGCGGGTCTAATGATCACAACTGAAGCAATGGTTGCTGAAATCCCTAAAGAAGAAGCTGCTGGTGCCCCTGATATGGGTGGCATGGGCGGAATGGGTGGCATGGGCGGCATGATGTAATCATCACCGTTTAAGCACCTTGCTTATATAAAACCCAGCTTCGGCTGGGTTTTTACTTTTTAGTACTTTTTTATTGTTATTGTTCAATTTACCCCCAAATAGTAATAACGTATAAATTAAAAAACCACACCATGGACATACTTAACAGTAATGGAATTACTTTCATCGCAGTGCTTGTAACCCTAATATCTGCATTGCTGCTTTTAATAGTGTGCCTTTTGTTAAAAATGATTACTTGGGGTAAAAGTATGTCGAAAGGGGCATATTTATTTTTAGCTTTTTTTCCGCTTATTTCCCTGATGCCTATTCCGCCACCTACCTACGAAAATGTTCAAAAGGCGAAGCAAGAGCAGCGTAAACGTAAGGAAGATTCAGGCGACCCGCCGGATGAAGAAATGGAATAAATGATTATGCTTAGCTGTTAGAGTGCCCTAAAAACATATTCTGTAAAGTACACTTCAATAGAAACCTATAGATCATTTCATTAATGCCTAATCTGAAACGGTTTATTAGTAGTGTGCTGTCACTCTATATTAGCTAGGCTGGTTTCTAAGATCCATAAGGATATAACTGCTATGTTGGACATGGCTATATAAGTTACTCGAGCTATTTATTATTCAAAAACTTCTATTATAAAAATTAAACCGCAGAAAAAATTAAAAAACCATTAACAAATGAAAACATTTGTGCAACTATTGTAATCAACACTTTAAGATTATGGACTGTCCTAGTGAAATATTTATTAAAAATAGTTAGTCTTATCCCTTTTTCTTTCATACCTCATATGGTTCAAGCCAACTTAACCAGCTTCACACCAAATTCAGCTATTGTCGGTAAAGCGACCACTTTCACTGTTAATGGCACAAACATCCCAAGCACCGTTATCGCGAGTATTGAAGGCATGACTGGCCTATGTAATCGCAACAGTCAAAGCTCTACTCGCGCTACCTTCTCCTGTACACCTAATGTGAAAGGGAATAAAGGCTTCTATGTCAAAGCCGAATCTGGGGGCGCGCGCCTTGCGGGCTCTGAAAATTGGACAATTAATGTTCAAGAGGACACAGCACCTAACTTAACCAGCTTCTCACCCGATTCAGCTATTGTCGGTAAAGCGACCACTTTCACTGTTAATGGCACCAACATCCCAAGCACCGTTATCGCGAGTATTGAAGGCATGACTGGCCTATGTAATCGCAACAGTCAAAGCTCTACTCGCGCTACCTTCTCCTGTACACCTAATGTGAAAGGGAATAAAGGCTTCTATGTCAAAGCCGAATCTGGGGGCGCGCGCCTTGCGGGCTCTGAAAATTGGACAATTGATGTTCAAGAGGACACAGCACCTAACTTAACCAGCTTCTCACCCGATTCAGCTATTGTCGGTAAAGCGACCACTTTCACTGTTAATGGCACCAACATCCCAAGCACCGTTATCGCGAGTATTGAAGGCATGACTGGCCTATGTAATCGCAACAGTCAAAGCTCTACTCGCGCTACCTTCTCCTGTACACCTAATGTGAAAGGGAATAAAGGCTTCTATGTCAAAGCCGAATCTGGGGGCGCGCGCCTTGCGGGCTCTGAAAATTGGACAATTAATGTTCAAGAGGACACAGCACCTAACTTAACCAGCTTCTCACCCGATTCAGCTATTGTCGGTAAAGCGACCACTTTCACTGTTAATGGCACCAACATCCCAAGCACCGTTATCGCGAGTATTGAAGGCATGACTGGCCTATGTAATCGCAACAGTCAAAGCTCTACTCGCGCTACCTTCTCCTGTACACCTAATGTGAAAGGGAATAAAGGCTTCTATGTCAAAGCCGAATCTGGGGGCGCGCGCCTTGCGGGCTCTGAAAATTGGACAATTAATGTTCAAGAGGACACAGCACCTAACTTAACCAGCTTCACACCAAATTCAGCTATTGTCGGTAAAGCGACCACTTTCACTGTTAATGGCACAAACATTCCAAGTACCATTATCGCGAGTATTGAAGGCATGACTGGCCTATGTAATCGCAACAGTCAAAGCTCTACTCGCGCTACCTTCTCCTGTACACCTAATGTGAAAGGGAATAAAGGCTTCTATGTCAAAGCCGAATCTGGGGGCGCGCGCCTTGCGGGCTCTGAAAATTGGACAATTAGTGTTCAAGAGGACACAGCACCTAACTTAACCAGCTTCTCACCCGATTCAGCTATTGTCGGTAAAGCGACCACTTTCACTGTTAATGGCACCAACATCCCAAGCACCGTTATCGCGAGTATTGAAGGCATGACTGGCCTATGTAATCGCAACAGTCAAAGCTCTACTCGCGCTACCTTCTCCTGTACACCTAATGTGAAAGGGAATAAAGGCTTCTATGTCAAAGCCGAATCTGGGGGCGCGCGCCTTGCGGGCTCTGAAAATTGGACAATTAATGTTCAAGAGGACACAGCACCTAACTTAACCAGCTTCTCACCCGATTCAGCTATTGTCGGTAAAGCGACCACTTTCACTGTTAATGGCACCAACATCCCAAGCACCGTTATCGCGAGTATTGAAGGCATGACTGGCCTATGTAATCGCAACAGTCAAAGCTCTACTCGCGCTACCTTCTCCTGTACACCTAATGTGAAAGGGAATAAAGGCTTCTATGTCAAAGCCGAATCTGGGGGCGCGCGCCTTGCGGGCTCTGAAAATTGGACAATTAATGTTCAAGAGGACACAGCACCTAACTTAACCAGCTTCACACCAAATTCAGCTATTGTCGGTAAAGCGACCACTTTCACTGTTAATGGCACCAACATCCCAAGCACCGTTATCGCGAGTATTGAAGGCATGACTGGCCTATGTAATCGCAACAGTCAAAGCTCTACTCGCGCTACCTTCTCCTGTACACCTAATGTGAAAGGGAATAAAGGCTTCTATGTCAAAGCCGAATCTGGGGGCGCGCGCCTTGCGGGCTCTGAAAATTGGACAATTGATGTTCAAGAGGACACAGCACCTAACTTAACCAGCTTCACACCAAATTCAGCTATTGTCGGTAAAGCGACCACTTTCACTGTTAATGGCACAAACATTCCAAGTACCATTATCGCGAGTATTGAAGGCATGACTGGCCTATGTAATCGCAACAGTCAAAGCTCTACTCGCGCTACCTTCTCCTGTACACCTAATGTGAAAGGGAATAAAGGCTTCTATGTCAAAGCCGAATCTGGGGGCGCGCGCCTTGCGGGCTCTGAAAATTGGACAATTAATGTTCAAGAGGACACAGCACCTAACTTAACCAGCTTCTCACCCGATTCAGCTATTGTCGGTAAAGCGACCACTTTCACTGTTAATGGCACCAACATCCCAAGCACCGTTATCGCGAGTATTGAAGGCATGACTGGCCTATGTAATCGCAACAGTCAAAGCTCTACTCGCGCTACCTTCTCCTGTACACCTAATGTGAAAGGGAATAAAGGCTTCTATGTCAAAGCCGAATCTGGGGGCGCGCGCCTTGCGGGCTCTGAAAATTGGACAATTAATGTTCAAGAGGACACAGCACCTAACTTAACCAGCTTCTCACCCGATTCAGCTATTGTCGGTAAAGCGACCACTTTCACTGTTAATGGCACCAACATCCCAAGCACCGTTATCGCGAGTATTGAAGGCATGACTGGCCTATGTAATCGCAACAGTCAAAGCTCTACTCGCGCTACCTTCTCCTGTACACCTAATGTGAAAGGGAATAAAGGCTTCTATGTCAAAGCCGAATCTGGGGGCGCGCGCCTTGCGGGCTCTGAAAATTGGACAATTAGTGTTCAAGAGGACACAGCACCTAACTTAACCAGCTTCTCACCCGATTCAGCTATTGTCGGTAAAGCGACCACTTTCACTGTTAATGGCACCAACATCCCAAGCACCGTTATCGCGAGTATTGAAGGCATGACTGGCCTATGTAATCGCAACAGTCAAAGCTCTACTCGCGCTACCTTCTCCTGTACACCTAATGTGAAAGGGAATAAAGGCTTCTATGTCAAAGCCGAATCTGGGGGCGCGCGCCTTGCAGGCTCTGAAAGTTGGACTATAAGTGTTCAAGAAGTCCGTGAAAACAGCTCTATATTATCTGTAAACCACTCGGGTCAAGGTAAAGTATTTAGTTCTCCAACCAATGAGATTAATTGTGGAACTAAGTGTAGCTATCAATATGAAAATGATACCAAAGTAACTTTAGTAGCAAGCCCAGCCAAAGGTTGGGAGTTTAGCCAATGGAATTATGATCGCGAACCTCAGCCGAATGACTGTAGAGCAGCAGCTTGCGAATTATTGATAAAAGAAGACTTAACGATTTCAGCAACCTTTATAGAGCAAGAAGAACCAAACACAGAAACTCGCTTAATTGACTTTAGCCCTAAACGTGTACCTCAAGATTCCAAAACAGTATTTACATTACTAGGTGAAAACTTAAAGAATACTACTATTGGTAATATTGAAGGCACTAATGGTCATTGCCAATTACTAAGCTCTTCAGATTCTGTAATTACTATGTCATGCACGCCTGACGTACACGGACAAAAACGTTTTTACTTAAAAGATACTCAAAATGAAAACAAGCATAAGGTAATTGCTGGTAGTGAATATTGGCATGTTGAAGTAACGCCACCAGTTAATTCTAATGATCCATTAGTATGGATCGATAATATACCTCGTTACATTATATTAGATCAGCAATTCACTATCACGGTAAAAAGTGAAGATATAGATGGCGATCTTGTCAGCATTCAAGCCGACTGGGAGGGTGATAACAACCTCGATCGCATAGTTAATGTAATTAACCCATACGGACAAGATATCGCTTTTTCTTATACTCGTACCAATAACGATTTAAGTGATTTAACACTTAAATTCATCGCCACAGATGAAAGTGGTAATGAGGATATTTTTGCCTATACTATTAAAGTTGTGCAGCCCCAAGAAACGGAAGAAGTAGTTTCTGGTTATGAAGGGGCTGAAACTGCACCTCAAAAAATATCTGATTGTGAAATAACAGCAGCTACTATTACCAAAGGTTCAAACCCTATCCTTGCAAGCAACGGCGCTAAAGTTGAACATAAGCGGCTACTTACCGTTAATGGTGTTGTACCTGTTACGTTTGCTATCAGTTATAACTCACTCATTCGTGGCCAAAGCGGTATTGGAGTGGGTTGGGACTTTGCTAATGCCTATGCGGCGCAAATAGCAGAAGCACCAAATGGCGACGTCACTATTTTATGGTCTGATAATCAACAGCATAAGTTTAGTCCGAAAGGTGATGGCACATATAATACCGAAAGCTTTGGCTGTCGTTTAGATAAACTAACCAAACTTGAAGATGGCACATTCAAAGTTGAGCGTCGTAATCGTTTAACTTATATATTCAACGAATTTAATTTCCTAACTCGTATAGAGAACTATCAAGGGCAAAGCACTAACTTTGAATTTGATGAGAAAAGTCGTCTTAAGAAAGCATATGAACCTGTTAGCAATGTTGGCATTACATACAGCTATAATAGCGATGGTTTTTTAGTTGAGGCTTCTACCAATTATGGTAGGTCAGTTAGTTTAAGCTATGAAAACAAGCAGTTAACCAAAGTTACTCATGCAGATGGTATGGTTGAAGAGTTCACCTACAACAACCTTGATCAGATCGTTGACCATTTCCTAAATTCTGTTTTAGTTAGTACGACTACATACGACAACAAAGGTCGTGCAACTGAGCAGGAAGATTCGCGTGATGACAATTTGCCGCTTCGCCTCTCTTATCAAGAAACCGATGAACACGTTATTACAACTATCAATGATAGAAATGGTGAAATCACTCAAAAAACCTTTGATAAAAATTATCAGCTTCTTAAAGAGGTAAACGCCCTTTCTCATGAGCAAAACTTTGAATACAACGAAGAAGGAAAACCAACACTTGTTACTAATGGCCGCGGTTATTCTACTAGCATAGCGTATACAGAGTTTGGTGATATTACCGAATTAGCAATGCCAGACGGTGCTGTTGATAAAAAAGAATATGACTCTAACCGCAATACTATTAAACATATAAATGCACTAAGGGAAGAAACCCTTTATAGCTACGTAACTGGTACTAATAATGTTGAATTCATAACAAGCGCACTTGGGTTAATTACTTCATTTACCTATAACGAACATAATCAGCTATTAAGCGTAACCACACCTGAAGGCAGAACAACATACTATGGTTATACAAATGGCTTATTAACGAGCGAGACAAACCCCGAAGAATATACTCGCCGTATTTATCATGATGCTGATGGTTTTATTGAGTCCGAAACTGATTTGCAGGGTAATACCACTAGCTATGAACGCGATGGCTTAGGCCGAGTGACTAGAAAGATTGATCCACTCGGATTATTTGAAACATGGGTCTATGACGCCAGAGGCAATGTTATAGAGTATTGCGATAAACGTTGTAATAGCGGCACTTCTAGTACCGCGGCTCAAACGGTGTACAACTATAATGGTCAAGGCGATCTAATAGAAAAACGTATCATCAGCCTTAATCAAAACGTTCAGGATATAGTTTATCAATATAAATATGACGGTGAGAGTCGGTTAATCGAGAGTACAGATCCAAATAACAATACCATCAAAATAAACCGTGATGAGCTTGGTCGGGTTATCGAAACAACCGATGCATTAGGAAATATAGTTAAAGCCGAATTTGATGAAAATGGCAACTTAATTGAATCCAGTGACGCTAAAGGTAATACCATTAAAGCAACGTTTGATGAAATGGATCGCACTACACAAACGGAGGATGCCGTTGGTAATAAACAATCTTTCGTATATAACTTACTCGGGCAAACCACCAAAACGACTAATGCCTTATCACAAGAGTGGAACAACACATACGACAAGCTCTCACGCTTAATCAGCATTACTCATCCAAGCAGTAACGATGAGCTGCTTATTGCAAAACAAGGCTACGATAACGATAACAACGTTATCAGTGTTACCGCACCTGCTGATGATACACGTACGCTTGCCCTTAATGATAATGCCCAAGTAGAGACAGAAACGACAGCTGACGACGTATCGCTGCAATATTCATATAATGAAAATGGCTTAGTTAGCACTTTTATTAATGGCCGCAATCACCAAAGTAGCAACGAGTATGATATAGCTTCACGTCTAATCAGCGTAAGCGACCCTATTTCTACTATTAGTTATGGGTATGACCAAAATGCTAACGCTACAAGCATTACGGAAAATGATCTCACGATTACAAGAGCATATGACCACTTAAATAGAGTCAGTTTATACAAGCAAAATGACAATAACTTTCGTGGTGTTAACTTTCTTCGAGATGCCGCAGGTAACTTAGAGCAAGTTCAATACATCAATAACAATGGGAATCAAAACCTCCCCATCAAATACACTTATAACGAACTCAATTTAGTAACTTCTGTTTCTGCATTAAATCAGGATGTTATCGCTGCTGAGTATGAGTATGACGCGAACCAAAATATTACAAAAATCATTCGTGGAAATGGCACTGTTTTGGTAAACACCTACAACAAGCTAAATAGGCTAACCAGTAGTATTGATACAGCGCCAGACGGCACTGTAATACTTGAACAGCATTATACCTACAATGCTATTGGGCAAGTTACTAAGGAAGATATTACACCTGAATTTGCACCACCTGTTGAATTATTAACTGAGCAGGTTATGACCTATTCAGCCGATAACCGTATTGCTAGTAAAAATTCAGAAATTTTTAACTTTGACCTTGATGGCAATACACTCAATGTAGGTGATATAGAATTAGACTTTAATGCCCGAAATCAGTTGGCTAGTGCTGGCAATCACCAATACACTTACAACGCTGAAAGTATGCGCGATACGCAAACCTATTCAAGTGAAAGTGGTAACACAACTATTCGTTATTCATTGCTCCCTGACTACCTAGGTTTACCGCAAATTGCGTGGCAAGAGGTAACAAACCCTGATGATTCGGTAGATTATCACTACTTTATTTATAGTCCTTATGGTTTAGTTTCACAACGAAGTAACAAAGCAAATCAAACCGCACAGGAATATTACTTCCATTATGACTATCGCGGCTCGGTAGTTGCAATCAGCGATTCAAGTGGTGATGTAGTTGCTCGTTATGGGTATACGCCATTTGGCACACGCTTTGACGCACCAAACTTTGTAGAGCAAAACCAATCAATTACAACACCATTTGGATATAACGGCCGTGATGGTGTAATTACTGATGCTAATGGCCTTATCTATATGCGCGCCCGTTACTATTCACCTGAGTTACGCCGCTTTGTGAGTAAAGATCCTATTCGTGGTGACATAAGCGATTTAGGGTCGCTAAATCGTTATGCCTATGTTGGTGGTGATCCGGTTAATTTCATTGACCCAAGTGGGATGACGCCTGCTCACGTTTGTGCTTTAGTTTTTTTTGCTCTAACAGCTTCGAATTTTGATGATTCACAACCAGTTATACCTGTAGGGAAAGTTGTAGTTTATTCAGATAAACTAGGAACTTATGCAATCGGTTCATATAATAAACTAAAAGGCTTTAAAAAAGGTTATGAAGCCCATCACATTATCCCTCAAAAACTACTAAAACAGTTTAACCTTGGTGTTTACTCGACTACTACAGTATCGATTCCTCGGGCTGTGCATCGCATGACAGAAAGTTGGGGGAACAGTAATAAAGCTAAAATAAAAAATAAATTAGATAATTTGTCACTAAAAACAAATAATGAAACAGGACTCGATGAAATCTTTGCTGATGGACTTAACGACTTGATTCGGATTGACCCTGCTTTTAAAAGGCAAGCAGAGCAATTAACAAAACATTTCAATGAATGGAATAAAAAACAATAGTTTAAGTAGGGAGTGATTTATGAAATATAGTCTTTTAATTTTATTGTTCAGTTCATTTTATAGCACAGCAACCGTATATAGATATGACGATTCAAACAAACTGCAACAAGTCACTTACGACAACGGTATGGTTGTTAGCTATGAATACGATACCAACGGTAACCTCGTTAAAGTCACACCGACAGTGAGCACATCTGGCAAGGATGACGGCACTGATAACGGTTCTGATGATACACCTGCCACACCAGAACCGGAGAAAAAGAGCTCTAGTGGCGGTGCTTTTAGTTTGGCTTTTCTATTTTTTGCAGGGAGCTTAATAGCTACTCGATCGCCAAAAGTAAAAACTAAGCTGAAAAGAACCTCTATTTAGGATCTGATGTGTATTTAGGTTCATTTTCTTGACCTACCTTATATGCGATACTTCGGCTACTTTTTAGAAACTATACGTAAAATAGTAGCCCCATATTTTTTAGGTAAATAACTTAGTTAGTAGTGGGGGTATAATTTTTGTTAACAACTGAAATAATTAACAGTACAACAACGTAAAAAATTTAAAAAGCTCCTACATAGGGCTAAGAAAAGAAGATTTTGTTGAGTTAGTCGGTAGTAAAAAAAATTACTTACGGCCGAAATTGAACTGGCAAACAGTAGAGGGGAGTCACTCGCTTACTTTAGAATCGATGGCGACTTTTTCTATGATGATATTTATTATTCGGCTGATATATTAGTTCCGAAAACACACTGGTTAAGCTCTCACGATGTAAATAAAAAAAACTCTGGATTGCTGTTATTTACAACGTACCTTACGGTGAGTATTTAGATGCAGAGTTTGATTTTAACAAAGTTGATGACCCTAACTTTGGGGTAGTAAAACCTGTATTGGTTAGTGAGCTCAATGAAAGCGAGCTCGCCTATGAAAAAGTAAAGCGCCTAGAGATGTTTGCTAATATCGAAAAAGCAGCGACTGAAGATAAACTCCTTCAAACAGAAAAAGATCTCATTCTGACCAAGCTTTTAAGCAAAGTGACTAAACACTAATCTAATGAAAGTCAGTTTAACAGCTGTCTCACTATGCTAAATAAATCGGAGGGTAGCATACCTCGCTGCCCGTCTTGCTCACTGGCGATATCACCGGCTTTAGCGTGCAGTGTTACGCCATATCGCGCTGCTTCATCAATATTTAAACCTTGAGCCAGTAAAGCGCCAATAATACCAGTGAGTACATCGCCACTACCACCAACGGCCAGTGCTGCGTTACCGTCTTCACACACGAACGTATTCTCAGCATTATCAATTAATGTTCCGGCTCCTTTTAATACGCAAGTAGCGTTATAGCGCTTAGCACACAATCGAGCATTCTCAAACCTATTTGACTCAACATCCACAATAGTTTTACTTAATAGCCTGGATGCTTCTCCTGGGTGCGGTGTAAGTACACATTGCTTTAATGTGTATGATGAGGCTTGCTTGGATAATAAATTTAGCGCATCGGCATCGATAACCAGTGGCATGTTATTAGTTTGGCAATAATATATAACCTCCTCAAAGGTTTTTTGTGCCCATTCGTCCTGCCCAAGCCCTGGCCCTATTACTACGCAGCTAGCCCACTCAAGCGCTTCTTTTAGATTAGTACTGGTTACCATTAATTCTGGCCTACCAATGCTTACAGGCACTACAGAACTTGAATGTGTATACACTTTTACCATACCCGCACCTGCTCTAAGTGCGGCCTCGCTGGATAATCTAATTGCGCCAGCCGTCCCCTCATTACCACCTACACAGAGGAGTTTACCATGAGTTCCTTTATGGCTATTTAGGTTACGCGCACCAAGCTTTTTAAAGCTCTTAATATTTATAAGTGTGCCGCTTGAAGTAGCGAGCTCATAAAATGCAGGTCCAATATTTAGATCGTCAAATATTAACTCCCCGCAATGTTGTTTACCTATAGCCGTTGTTAGCCCCTGCTTAATACCAACAAAGGTTATTGTTTTACTTGCTTGTATAGCAATACCTAAAGGTTGGCCAGTATCTGCGCTGATACCTGAGGGTACATCTATACTCAATACAGGTTTATTACTGGCGTTAATTTCATTAATAATTTTAGCAAAATTATCGCGAACCGAGCTTGTGATCCCTGTACCTAGCATTGCATCTATAATTAAATCACTTCGGTTTAATAACTCACTCGTATAAGCATTAACTTCACCGCCTTCATCACGCCATAACTTAAACGCTTTTGCAGCATCTCCTGTTAGTGATTTTTCAGGATTAACGGCACACAAAGTTACTCGCTTACCCGCTTGCTTAATTAGGCTCGCGGTAATATAAGCGTCACCAGCGTTATTACCATGTCCTACAACAACTAACGTATGCTCTGCATTAAAGTCTTGCCAAGCGTTGAATGCAGCGTGCCCAGCGCGCTGCATGAGGGTAAATAACTCACAATGGCTATTTTTAGCAGCCAGTGCCTCGTTATCCCTAACTTCTTTTGCAGTAAATATTAGTTTATTTAGCATGAAGACCCCTCTAATAAGTGACACCCTACCTTATCAAATACACATATCAAGCGGCTAGTTTTGTGAGCTTTTAATCGAGGTAAGTTCGTTTATTCAAACGTACTAAAGATCACTATTTATCCGGGTCAGATAACTGAAAACTAATCACTTTTGTTCAGGTATTAAAAACTTAAACGCTAAATATTACTCATTGAACGTTGCTACAAAGCACCTACGCCTGAGGTAAGAGCGCCACCTTCACGTGAGGCAAATTGCAGGCATTAAAAAACCCGAGACTAAGCTCGGTTTTTTTTAGTATTAATTAACTTAAACGTTAACTATCACTCATTGGACGTTGCTACAAAGCACCTACGCCTGAGGTAAGAGCGCCACCTTCACGTGAGGCAAATTGCAGGCATTAAAAAAGGCCACCTAAGTGACCTTTTTCTAACAATTAACTTAAACGTTAATTATTACTCTACGATAGTTGCTACAACACCAGCACCTACAGTACGGCCACCTTCACGGATAGCAAAACGAAGACCTTCATCCATCGCGATTGGTGCGATTAGAGTTACTGTCATCTTGATGTTATCACCAGGCATTACCATTTCTACACCTTCTGGTAACTGTACGTCACCAGTTACGTCAGTTGTACGGAAGTAGAACTGTGGACGGTAACCTTTGAAGAATGGAGTATGACGACCACCTTCATCTTTAGAAAGTACGTATACTTCTGAAGTGAATGTAGTGTGTGGGTTGATTGAACCAGGCTTAGCTAGTACTTGACCACGTTCAACGTCTTCACGCTTAGTACCACGTAGTAGTGCACCAATGTTCTCACCAGCACGACCTTCGTCAAGAAGCTTACGGAACATTTCAACACCAGTACAAGTAGACTTAGTAGTCTCTTTGATACCAACGATTTCAACTTCGTCATTCACGTTGATGATACCCGCTTCAACACGACCAGTTACAACAGTACCACGACCTTGGATTGAGAAAACGTCTTCGATAGGCATGATGAATGGCTTATCGATGTCACGCTCTGGCTCTGGAATGTAAGAATCTAGTGCTTCTGCAAGCTCTACAATCTTGTCTTCCCATTGCTTCTCGCCTTCAAGTGCTTTAAGTGCAGAACCTTGAATTAGTGGTAAGTCGTCACCTGGGAAATCGTACTCAGAAAGAAGTTCACGAACTTCCATTTCTACTAGCTCAAGTAGCTCTTCGTCATCAACCATGTCACATTTGTTCATGAATACGATGATGTAAGGTACGCCAACCTGACGAGAAAGAAGGATGTGCTCACGCGTTTGTGGCATTGGGCCATCAGTCGCAGCTACTACTAAGATAGCGCCGTCCATTTGTGCAGCACCAGTGATCATGTTTTTAACATAATCGGCGTGACCAGGACAATCTACGTGTGCGTAGTGACGAGTTGGTGTGTCGTACTCAACGTGTGAAGTTGAGATAGTGATACCACGCTCGCGCTCTTCTGGAGCGTTATCGATTGATGCGAAATCTTTAGCAACACCGCCGTATACTTTTGCAAGTACGTTAGTGATTGCTGCAGTTAGTGTAGTTTTACCGTGGTCAACGTGGCCGATTGTACCAACGTTTACGTGCGGTTTTACGCGTTCAAACTTTTCTTTTGCCATCTTAAAAAATTCCTAATTAAGAAATTAAAGCCTGACTCACTATTGAGCCAGACAAGCTAAAATCATATTACAGCGCGAGCTGAAATTATTGTATCTGCAACCTGCTTTGAGGCTTCAGCGTACTTCAAAAACTCCATAGAGTAAGAAGCACGACCCTGAGTTGCAGAACGTAAAGCAGTCGCATAACCGAACATTTCAGACAGTGGAACTTGCGCATTTATTTGCTTAAGTCCACCAAGTGCATCTTCCATGCCCTCGATCATGCCGCGACGACGGTTTAAGTCGCCAACTACATCACCCATGTTTGAGTCAGGAGTGATTACCTCAACCTTCATTAGTGGTTCTAAAAGAACTGGGTTTGCTTTAAGCGCACCGTCTCTCATAGCTAATGAACCTGCAATTTTAAATGCCATTTCATTCGAATCTACATCATGGAACGAACCATCATATAAAGTCGCTTTAACGCCAAGTAAAGGATAGCCTGCCAGTACACCTTGAGACATTTGCTCTTGGATACCTTTGTCTACCGCTGGGATGTATTCTTTAGGAACTGATCCACCTACGGTTTCGTTAACGAATTCGTAAATTGGAGAATCATCATCCGAAATATCCATCGGTTCAAGCTTCAACCAAACGTGACCATATTGACCACGACCACCTGATTGACGAATGAACTTTCCTTCAACTTCTACAGTTGAACGAATAGCTTCACGATATGAAACCTGCGGCTTACCAACGTTACATTCAACACTGAATTCACGTTTCATACGGTCGACGATAATATCTAGGTGAAGTTCACCCATACCAGAAATAATTGTCTGGCCTGATTCTTCGTCAGTTTGTACGCGGAAAGACGGATCTTCGGCAGCTAGTTTACCTAGCGCGATACCCATCTTGTCCTGGTCAGCGATTGTGCGAGGCTCAACCGCAACAGAGATAACTGGTTCTGGGAATTCCATACGCTCAAGCGTAATAATTGAATTCGGAGCACACAGTGTCTCACCTGTTGTAACGTCTTTAAGACCAATAGCCGCCGCGATGTCGCCTGCGTAGACTTCTTTGATCTCTTCACGAGAGTTTGAATGCATCTGTACGATACGGCCAAGTCGCTCACGCTTACTTTTAACTGGGTTGTATACCGCGTCACCCTGTTTAACAGTACCAGAGTAAACACGGAAAAAGGTTAAAGTGCCAACAAACGGGTCTGTTGCAATTTTAAATGCAAGTGCAGCAAACGGCGCTTTATCATCAGCTGGACGTTCCTCTTCGGTACCATCTTCTAAGATACCTTGGATTTGTTTAACTTGTTCTGGTGAAGGCATGTATTCTACAACGCCGTCAAGCACAGCTTGAACACCTTTGTTTTTAAATGCGCTTCCACAAGTTACTGGAACAATCTCATTGGCTAATGTGCGTTGACGTAAAGCATTTTTAATTTCTGCTTCACTTAACTCTTCACCTTCTAAGTATTTGTCCATTAGTTCTTCTGAGGCTTCAGCAGCGCTTTCAACTAAATGAGAGCGCCATTCTTCAGCTGACTCAAGAAGGTCTGCCGGTATTGCCTCATATGTGAAAGTCATACCCTGGTCCGCTTCGTTCCAGTTAATCACTTTCATTTTTATAAGGTCAATAACACCTTTAAAGTCGTCCTCAGCGCCTACTGGCAACTGAATTGGAACAGGCGTTGCTCCAAGACGAGATTTCACCTGGCTAACAACAGCTAAAAAGTCAGCGCCCGTGCGATCCATTTTATTTACGAAGATCATTCTTGGAACTTCGTATTTGTTCGCTTGACGCCAAACTGTTTCAGTTTGCGGCTGTACACCAGAAGAAGCACAAAGCACAACTACCGCACCATCAAGTACGCGTAAAGAACGCTCTACTTCGATAGTGAAATCTACGTGTCCTGGAGTATCAATAATATTGATACGATGGGCGTCAAATTGAGCGTCCATCCCTTTCCAAAAACACGTTGTTGCAGCAGAAGTGATTGTGATACCACGCTCTTGTTCCTGCTCCATCCAGTCCATAGTTGCAGCGCCATCATGTACTTCACCGATCTTATGAGAAAGACCTGTGTAGAACAGAACACGTTCTGTTGTGGTGGTTTTGCCTGCATCTACGTGAGCTACTATGCCGATATTACGGTAGCGCTCAAGTGGAGTTGTACGTGCCATATGATCCTCTTAAAGGTTAAGGACAGATTACCAACGGTAATGAGCGAATGCTTTATTCGCTTCAGCCATACGGTGAACGTCTTCACGTTTCTTAACCGCAGTGCCTTTATTATCAGCAGCGTCAACGATTTCTTGAGCTAAACGTAAGCCCATAGATTTTTCGCCACGCTTACGTGCAGCGTCTACTAACCAACGCATACCTAATGCGTTGCGACGAACTGGACGTACTTCAACTGGTACTTGATAAGTTGAACCACCAACACGGCGAGATTTAACCTCTACCTGTGGACGGATGTTATCAAGTGCAGATTCAAAGATTTCTAGGTGCGACTTGCCTGATTTCTCAGCAGCCACGTCTAGCGCACCATAAACAATTTTTTCAGCAGTAGATTTCTTGCCGTCTAACATTACGATGTTAACGAATTTAGCAAGAAGTTCCGATCCGAACTTAGGATCTGGAAGAATTTTACGTTGACCTATTACGCGTCTTCTAGGCATTTTGTATCTCCGGTTTATTCAGGTTTGCTCTTTCGAGTCAATCACCCAAAACAATAATTAATAATATTTAGTGCTTGGCCTTACTAACGGAATACAATTACCCTTTAGGGCGTTTTGCACCGTATTTAGAACGAGCTTGACGACGGTCGCTAACGCCTGCACAGTCAAGTGCACCACGTACAGTGTGAAAACGCACACCTGGTAAATCTTTAACACGACCACCACGGATTAGGATTACACTGTGCTCTTGAAGGTTATGACCTTCACCACCGATGTAAGATGTTACTTCGAAACCGTTAGTTAAACGTACACGAGCTACTTTACGTAACGCTGAGTTTGGTTTCTTAGGTGTAGTTGTATATACACGAGTACATACACCGCGCTTTTGCGGACACGCTTTTAGTGCAGCTGAGTTACTTTTCGTAACCTTGCTACGGCGTGGCTTACGCACTAGCTGGTTAATAGTTGCCATTTAAATAGCTCCTGAAATTAAAATTACTACTGAAAAAAATAAAAAAATCCGCCCTTTATTACCTGCCTACGATAAGCACACAAGTAAATGGGTGGCGGAATTTTAATGAGCAAAGTTTAACCTGTCAACCTAAACTAACCGTAAGACAGCACTTAACTGCCTTACGATCTCTTAATCTATTGATTAAGAACAGTTTATTGATTTCCAGACAAATCAGCATTTAGTGCATCAGTTAGTGCTTGAGTTGCCTCTTCAGCGCTTACTGTTTGCTCTTCTACTACTTCTTTGCTTTGTTTACGGCGAGCCATACGATCTTGATGATACGCAAAACCGGTACCGGCTGGGATCAAACGACCCACAATTACGTTTTTTTTCAGACCGCGAAGCTCATCGCTCTTACCATTCACTGCTGCATCTGTAAGAACACGTGTTGTTTCTTGGAAAGACGCTGCAGAGATGAAAGATTCTGTCGCTAGTGATGCTTTAGTAATACCCATTAACTGGATTTCAAACTTCGCTGGGATCTTACCTTGTTTTTCAAGGTCACGGTTTGCGATATTAACGCGCGCCACTTCGATTTGTTCACCAGCTAAGAAGTCAGTATCACCACCGTGTAAAATGGTACATTTACGTAACATTTGACGGATAATTGTTTCAATGTGCTTGTCATTGATCTTAACGCCTTGCAAACGGTAAACCTCTTGCACTTCGTTAACAATGTAGTTAGCAACATGAGTCACACCACGTAGGCGTAAGATGTCATGTGGTGATTCAGGACCATCGGCAATTACCTCACCTTTAGACACTTGTTCACCTTCAAACACGTTAAGTTGACGCCACTTAGGAATCATTTCTTCGTAATGATCGCCTTCAGCTGGAGTAATAACTAAACGCTTCTTACCTTTAGTCTCTTTACCGAAGCTAATAGTACCGGTGATTTCAGCTAAGATAGCTGGATCTTTTGGCTTACGCGCTTCAAATAAGTCGGCTACGCGTGGTAGACCACCCGTGATATCACGAGTTTTAGAACCTTCTTGCGGGATACGTGCTAACACGTCACCTGGGTTTGCAGTCGCACCGTCTGTTACTTCAATCGTTGTGAATGAAGGAAGACGTGTTTCTTGCAGACCACGCTCATCACTTTCGATGATAAGTTTAGGCTCTTTAGCATTCGCTTTAGCAAGGTCTTTAACTACGATACGAGTCAAACCTGTTAGTTCATCGGTTTGTGTCTCTGTATTCGAGTCATCGATATCGCTAAACGATACTTTTGATTTGTGCTCAAGAACGATTGGGTGACTATGCGGGTCCCAAGTAGCAACAATGTCGTTACCTTGAACTTCTGCATTGTCTTGAACTGTTAAAACTGCACCATAAGGTACTTTATAACGCTCTTTTTCACGGCCATGACTATCGATGATAGTGATTTCCGTTGAACGAGACGTAATAACAATCTTACCGTCTGTATTTAATACATACTTAGCATTGTGAAGTTTTAATGTACCGTTAGTTTTAACTTGTACATTATTTTCAGCTGACGCTCGAGATGCCGCACCACCGATGTGGAATGTACGCATCGTAAGCTGTGTACCCGGCTCACCAATTGACTGTGCCGCGATAACACCTACTGATTCACCTGCGTTGATGATATGACCACGTGCAAGGTCACGACCATAACAGTTAGCACATACACCAAAGTCATTATCACATGTGATAACTGAGCGTACGCGTACTTCATCAACCGAGTGCTCTTCTAAAAGGTCACACAGTTTTTCATCAAGCATGATATTACGTTCTACAAGTACAGTATTAGTACCTGGAATAACAACATCTTCAGCTACAACACGACCTAGTACACGTTCGCGAAGCGCTTCTACAACATCACCACCTTCAATAAGCGGTTTCATTGTTAAGCCATCTTCTGTGCCACAGTCGTCTTCGTTGATTACCAAATCTTGTGCTACGTCTACTAGACGACGCGTTAAGTAACCCGAGTTCGCTGTTTTCAGTGCTGTATCGGCTAGACCTTTACGCGCACCGTGAGTTGAGATGAAGTACTGAAGTACATTTAGACCTTCACGGAAGTTAGCCGTGATTGGTGTCTCGATGATTGAACCATCTGGACGTGCCATTAGACCACGCATACCTGCTAGCTGACGGATCTGAGCGGCACTACCACGAGCACCTGAGTCGGCCATCATAAACACTGAGTTAAATGACGGTTGCTCTACTTCTTCACCTTTCGCGTTGGTTACTGTGTCTTTCGACAAGTTAGCCATCATCTCACGTGATAAGTTTTCATTTACACGAGACCAGATATCGATAACTTTGTTGTACTTCTCACCAGCCGTTACAAGACCTGATTGGAATTGTTGGTTGATTTCAGTTACTTCAGCTTCTGCTGATTCAATGATCTGCGCTTTAACCGGTGGGATAACTAAGTCATCGATACCGATAGAAACACCAGACTTCATTGCGTAATGGAAACCGGTGTACATAACTTGGTCAGCAAACACAACGGTGTCTTTAAGGCCTAAGCGACGGTAACACTCGTTCAACAAGCTAGAAATCTGCTTCTTACCTAGTGGCTGGTTGATTGACTCAAACGGCATACCAGTTGGCAAAATTAGAGACAGAATTGCACGACCTACCGTTGTTTCGATAACCGTTGTAGTGTCTTCTACTACACCGTGCTCGTTAGCAACTGACTGGCTAATACGTACTTTCACAATAGCGTGAAGGTCTGCATTACCGCTACGGTATGCTTTTTCTGCTTCTTTAGGATCTTTAAATATTGCGCCTTCGCCTTTTGCGTTGATGCAATCACGGGTCATGTAGTAAAGACCCAATACAACATCCTGTGAAGGAACGATGATTGGCTCACCATTCGCAGGAGATAGAATGTTGTTTGTTGACATCATCAATGCACGTGCTTCAAGCTGTGCTTCAATTGTTAACGGTACGTGTACCGCCATTTGGTCACCATCGAAATCGGCGTTGTAAGCCGCACATACTAATGGATGCAAATGAATCGCTTTACCTTCGATAAGCACAGGCTCAAACGCTTGGATACCCAAACGGTGAAGTGTTGGTGCACGGTTTAGTAGTACCGGATGTTCACGAATTACTTCGTCTAATACATCCCATACTTCCGCTACTTCACGCTCTACCATTTTCTTAGCAGCTTTGATTGTCGTAGCCATGCCGCGACGCTCTAGTTTGCCGTAGATAAACGGTTTGAATAGCTCAAGTGCCATCTTCTTAGGAAGACCACATTGGTGAAGCTTAAGTGTAGGACCTACTGTGATTACAGAACGGCCTGAGTAATCTACACGCTTACCAAGTAAGTTCTGACGGAAACGACCTTGCTTACCCTTGATCATATCAGCAAGAGATTTAAGCGGACGCTTGTTAGAACCTGTAATAGCACGACCACGACGACCGTTGTCAAGTAGCGCATCTACCGCTTCTTGTAACATACGTTTTTCGTTTCGTACGATAATGTCTGGTGCTGCTAAATCTAATAGACGCTTAAGACGGTTGTTACGGTTAATAACACGACGGTAAAGGTCATTTAGATCAGATGTCGCAAAACGACCACCGTCTAGTGGTACTAATGGACGTAGATCAGGTGGCAATACTGGAAGTACTGTCATGATCATCCACTCAGGGTTATTACCTGATTGGTGGAATGATTCCATTAACTTAAGACGTTTAGTGATTTTTTTACGCTTAGTTTCAGAGTTAATTGTTGGTAACTCTTCACGCATCTCAGCAATTAATTGGCCAAGATCAAGTTCACGAAGCAAGTCTAAAACTGCTTCAGCACCCATCTTCGCTTCAAACTCATCGCCGTGCTCTTCTAATGCATCTAGGTACTCTTCTTCACCTAGTAACTGACCACGCTCAAGCGTTGTCATACCTGGCTCAGTTACTACGAATGATTCGAAGTAAAGAACACGTTCAATATCACGAAGCGTCATATCTAGCATTAAGCCGATACGTGACGGTAATGATTTTAAAAACCATATATGTGCTACTGGGCTCGCAAGGTCAATATGACCCATACGATCACGACGCACTTTGGTCAGTGTAACTTCAACGCCACACTTCTCACAGATCACACCACGGTGTTTAAGGCGTTTATATTTACCACATAAACACTCATAATCTTTCACTGGGCCGAAAATACGGGCACAGAATAAGCCATCGCGCTCAGGCTTGAAAGTACGGTAGTTAATAGTCTCAGGTTTCTTTACTTCACCGTATGACCATGAACGAACCATGTCTGGTGAAGCAAGACCAATGCGAATTGCATCGAATTCTTCGGTCTTATTTTGTTGCTTCAGAAACTTAAGTAAGTCTTTCACCTTAGCTCTCCTGTCGGAGTTAATCTCGAGGACGGGTAATCTCGTCCCTACATTCTATTCAGCCGTAACAGATGCTGCAGCGTCAACTGCAGCATCTAATTGGCTTAATTTTCTTCCAACTCGATGTTGATACCCAGTGAGCGGATTTCTTTCAACAATACGTTGAACGATTCTGGCATACCTGGTTCCATCTTGTGGTTACCATCAACGATGTTTTTATACATCTTAGTACGACCATTCACGTCATCCGATTTCACTGTTAGCATTTCTTGTAGAGTGTAAGCAGCACCATAAGCTTCAAGTGCCCATACTTCCATCTCACCAAAACGCTGGCCACCGAACTGTGCTTTACCACCCAGCGGCTGCTGAGTAACAAGGCTGTAAGAACCAGTAGAACGTGCGTGCATCTTATCATCAACCAAGTGGTTAAGTTTAAGCATGTACATGTAACCAACAGTTACTTGACGTTCAAACTGATCGCCAGTACGGCCATCATAAAGTGTAACCTGACCACTTCTAGGGTATCCACCAAGCTCTAGCATGTCTTTGATTTCGTCTTCTTTAGCGCCATCAAATGCAGGAGTAGCGATTGGTAAACCACCTTTTAAGTTTTCAGCTAGGCGACGAATTTCGTCATCAGAGAAACTTGCAATGTCTACAACTTGGCGAGATTCACCAATTTCGTAAGCTTGCTTGATGAATTCACGTAGCTCATGAAGCTCACGTTGCTCTTTCATCATTTCTTCTAAACGTTCACCGATACCACGTGCAGCAAGACCCATATGTGTTTCAAGGATCTGACCGATGTTCATACGCGATGGTACACCTAGTGGATTTAGTACGATATCTACCGTACGACCTTTATCATCGTATGGCATATCTTCTACTGGTACGATAGTCGAGATAACACCTTTGTTACCGTGACGACCCGCCATTTTATCACCCGGTTGGATACGACGTTTAACAGCTAGGTATACTTTAACAATTTTAAGTACGCCTGGTGCTAAGTCATCACCTTGAGTAATTTTACGACGTTTGTTTTCAAACTTCTTATCGTATTCAGCTTTAAGTTCATCGTACTGTGCAGCTAGTTGCTCAAGTTCAGCTTGCTTATCTTCTTCAGCAAGGCTTTGAGTTAATAGTTTCTCAGCATTTAATGACACTAAGTTGTTTTCATCAAAGCCTGCAGCTACAAGTAGCTTACGAGCGCGTTCTAAAACGCCAGCTTCAAGAATACGGAACTCTTCGTTGAAGTCTTTCTTCGCTTCGCGAAGCTGCATGTCTTCAACTTCTAACGCACGCTTATCTTTTTCAACACCGTCACGGGTGAAAACTTGCACGTCAATTACTGTACCAGTTACAGAGTTTGGTACACGTAAAGAGCTGTCTTTAACGTCAGATGCTTTTTCGCCGAAGATAGCACGCAGTAGCTTCTCTTCAGGTGTAAGCTGTGTTTCGCCTTTCGGAGTCACTTTACCTACTAGAATATCGCCGCCTTTAACTTCAGCACCAATATAAACAACGCCTGATTCATCAAGCTTGCCTAGTGCAGACTCACCCACGTTAGGGATATCTGCAGTGATCTCTTCTGGACCTAATTTAGTATCACGGGCAACACACTGTAGTTCTTGAATGTGGATAGTCGTTAAACGATCTTCTTCAACTACGCGCTCTGATAGTAAGATTGAATCCTCGAAGTTATAACCGTTCCATGGCATGAATGCCACGCGAAGGTTTTGACCAAGGGCTAAGTCACCTAAGTCAGTCGAAGGACCATCTGCTAACACGTCACCACGAGTAACCGGTTCACCAACCATGCACGTTGGTTTTTGGTTAATACATGTATTTTGGTTAGAACGTGTGTACTTGGTTAAGTTGTATATGTCGATACCCGCTTCACCAGGGATGCGTTCTTCTTCATGTACGTTTACAACGATGCGACTTGCGTCGGCATACATTACTTCACCACCACGTTTTGCAACAATCGTTACACCAGAATCTTTCGCTAGTGTTAACTCAATACCTGTACCTACTAACGGCTTATCCGCTTTCAATGTTGGTACTGCTTGACGTTGCATGTTTGAACCCATCAATGCGCGGTTAGCATCATCGTGTTCTAGGAACGGGATAAGTGCTGCTGCTACAGAGATCACCTGTTGTGGTGATACATCCATATATTGCTGGTCCATGCGACCCATAAAGGTTGATTCACCTTTGTGACGACATGGAATAAGTTCATCTACAAACTCATTGGTTTCAGTTAAGTTTGAGTTCGCCTGTGCGATAACAAACTGACCTTCTTCAATGGCTGATAAGTAATCAACTTCATCAGTTACTACACCGTCTACCACTTTGCGGTAAGGTGTTTCTAAGAAACCGTAGTCATTTGTACGTGCGTACGTAGACAATGAGTTAATTAGACCGATGTTTGGACCCTCAGGAGTCTCGATTGGACATACGCGACCGTAGTGAGTTACGTGAACGTCACGTACTTCAAAGCCAGCGCGCTCACGTGTTAGACCGCCCGGACCTAATGCAGAAATACGACGCTTATGCGTTACTTCTGATAGCGGGTTATTTTGGTCCATAAACTGTGATAACTGAGACGAGCCGAAGAACTCTTTAACCGCTGCCGAAATAGGCTTAGCGTTAATAAGATCTTGTGGCATTATCGCGTCAAGGTCACCTAAGCTTAAACGCTCACGTACAGCACGTTCTACACGTACTAGACCAACACGGAACTGGTTCTCAGCCATTTCGCCAACACTACGTATACGACGGTTGCCTAAGTGGTCGATATCATCAACATCGCCTTGACCGTTACGAATAGCAATTAATACTTTCATAACAGACACGATGTCTTCTTTGCTTAATGTGCCTGGGCCTGTGTCAGAATCGTAACCAACACGGCTATTAAACTTCATACGACCAACAGTTGATAGGTCGTAACGTTCTTCAGAGAAGAACAAGTTTTGGAATAAGGCTTCAGCCGCGTCTTTCGTCGGTGGCTCGCCTGGGCGCATCATGCGATAAATTTCTACTAGTGCTTCTAAACGGTTGCTTGAAGAGTCAATGTTCAATGTATTTGACATGTAAGCACCGCTGTCCACTTCATTGATGTACAACGTATCAATGGTAGTGTGACCGGCTTTAACTAATTCAGCCATAAGCTCAAGAGTTAATTCATCATTCGCGTTTGCAATAACTTCACCCGTTGATTCATCAACGTAGTTTTTAGAAATAATACGGCCAATGATGTACTCATGAGGTACTTCTAACTGAGTAATGCCTTTTTTCTCGATACTCTTGATGTGACGAGCCGTAACACGACGACCGCTTTCAACAAGTACTTCACCGTCTTCGCCTTTGATATCAAAAGCGGCAGTTTCACCACGTAAACGTGAAGGTACAAGTTCCATTAGAACTTTACCGTCAGCTACTTCAAACGCAGTTGTATCGAAGAAGATATCTAGGATTTCTTCGCTAGAGTACTCAAGTGCACGTAAGATGATAGACGCCGGTAATTTACGACGGCGGTCAATACGTACATATAAGTTATCTTTTGCATCAAATTCGAAGTCTAACCATGAACCACGGTAAGGAATAACGCGTGCGTTATATAATACTTTACCTGATGAATGAGTTTTACCGCGGTCGTTATCAAAGAATACACCAGGGCTACGGTGTAGCTGAGAAACGATAACACGCTCTGTACCATTGATTACAAAGGTACCGGTATCGGTCATGAGCGGAATTTCGCCCATGTAAACTTCTTGCTCTTTAATGTCTTTAACTGTGCCTGGAGCTTCTTTGTCCATAACAACAAGACGCAGTTTCACGCGAAGTGGAGCAGAATAAGTCACACCGCGAATTTGACATTCTTTTACATCGAAAACTGGCTCACCAATACGGTAACTTACGTATTGAAGCTCAGAATTTCCCGAGTAGCTTTTTATAGGGAACACAGAACGGAAGGCAGCTTCCAAACCATGATCGCCATCAGCGTCCGGCACTAAGAATTTTTTAAACGATTCTAACTGTGTAGACAGTAAAAAAGGTATATCCAAAACTTGTGGACGTTTACCAAAATCCTTACGGATACGTTTCTTTTCAGAATAAGAGTAAGCCATGGGGTTCCTCAGCTTGCTGATCTTTGACCCGACCTGTTCTTGTAAGAACAGACTTAACTGGCAGCTATGCCAAGATTTACAACATTTTATTGTTGTTCTAATTAAATCCCTTTTCAACACTAGCAAACTATAAAGCGTTGAAAGTAAAGAAACAATTAGATTTTATTTGCGCTATAAGAGTGCATCACTCCATAGCGCAAAAAGGCCGGTGATTAAATAATCACCAGCCCTTGCCTGATTTCTCAGGCAGCGAACTTAGCGTAAGCTAAATTACTTAACCTCAACTTCAGCACCAGCTTCAGTAAGATCTTTTGCAAGTGCTTCAGCTTCTTCTTTAGATACACCTTCTTTAACAGGTGTAGGAGCAGCTTCAACAAGAGCTTTAGCTTCTTTAAGGCCAAGGCCTGTAGCGCTACGAACAGCTTTGATTGCAGCAACCTTGTTAGCGCCAGCGCCAGTAAGGATTACGTCAAATTCTGTTTTCTCTTCAGCAGCTTCAGCAGCTGGACCAGCTACCATTGCAGCTGCAGCAGTTACGCCGAATTTTTCTTCCATTGCTTCAACAAGAGCAACAACGTCCATTACTGACATTTCAGCAATTGCGTCAAGGATTTGGTCTTTAGATACAGACATTACAAATTTCCTAATAATTAACGGACTCTAGGTCCAAATAAATTTTACACCGAAAGGATTAAACAACTTAAAATTAAGCAGCTTGCTCTTCTTTCTGTACACGTACTGCTTCAATTGTTTTACACAATTTGCCAGCAGACGCTTCTTTCATAGCACTCATTAAGCGTGCAACAGCTTCGTCGTATGTAGGTAGAGTTGCAAGCATAGCTGCATCTACTACGTTACCTTCAAAAGCGGCCGTTTTAACTTCGAATTTCTCATTCTTTTTCGCGAAATCTGAAAAGATACGCGCAGCAGCACCTGGGTGCTCTGATGAGAAAGCGATTAAGCTTGGACCAACAAATGAATCAGAAAGACACTCAAAATCTGTTCCTTCAAGAGCACGTTTTGCTAAAGTGTTACGAACAACTTTCATCCATACACCAGCTTCACGAGCTTCTTTACGAAGGGCAGTGATTGCGCCAACTGTTACACCACGAGAATCTGCAACAACTGCAGATAGAGCACCATTGGCTGCTTCGTTGACTTCAGCAACTATTGCTTTTTTGCCTTGAAGATTTAAAGCCATGGGTGTTACTCCTGGTTTAATGGGGTTACCGACAATCGGTTTCCCCTGTTCTACTCTTCCCTACCAAAAAGGTAGAGATGCTTTTTACGGCGAGAGCCAGAAGGATTAGGAAAAATCTATCTGGGGTCTACACCGTCTACGTAGGTAAAATTAAGGCCTAAGCCGCCTACGGTCTTGGACGGAAGCCCAATTTATCGCTTTGCCAGAGGCGCACCGAAATTATGGACTTCAACCCGAATTCTTTATTTTGCTAATTAATAAATTAATCAACAAAATGGCGCGAAATTATAGTACAAATTTCGTGCCATGTAAACACTAAATTAAGCAACTACTGTGTTTAAAGTAGCTTGGTCAACAGAAACACCTGCGCCCATTGTTGTAGAGATAGTTACTTTTTTCAAGTAAACACCTTTAGCTTGAGAAGGTTTAGCCTTCTTAAGTGCAACAATTAGAGCTTCAAGGTTTTGTTGAAGTTGCTCAGCTGTGAAATCAACCTTACCAATAGTAGTATGGATGATGCCGTTTTTGTCATTGCGGTAACGCACTTGACCAGCTTTAGCATTTTTAACTGCTTCTGCAACGTTAGGTGTTACAGTACCAGTTTTAGGGTTTGGCATTAGACCACGTGGACCTAAGATTTGACCTAGTTGACCAACAACACGCATAGCGTCTGGAGATGCAACAACAACGTCAAAATCCATCTCGCCTTTTTTAACTAGCTCAGCAAGATCTTCCATACCTACTAATTCAGCACCGGCTTCTTTCGCAGCTTCTGCGTTAGCGCCTTGTGTGAATACTGCAACGCGAACGTCACGACCAGTACCGTTAGGTAGTACAGTTGCACCACGAACGTTTTGGTCAGATTTACGAGCATCGATACCAAGGTTAACAGCAACGTCAACACTTTCTACGAATTTAGCTGTCGCTAACTCTTTTAAAAGAGCAACTGCTTCATTGATTTCGTAATCTTTAGTTACTTCCACTTTTTCGCGGATAGTACGCATACGTTTAGTTAATTTAGCCATTTCTTAGTCCTCTACGTTCAAGCCCATCGCACGCGCAGAACCTGCGATAGTGCGAACCGCTGCGTCCATATCGGCAGCTGTAAGGTCAGTTCGTTTTGTCTCAACAATTTCTTCAAGTTGAGCACGAGTTACTGTGCCTACTTTGTCAGTGTTAGGACGGCCTGAGCCTGACTTGATACCAGCAGCTTTCTTAAGTAAGTAAGCAGCAGGTGGCGTTTTCATGTCGAACGTAAATGAACGGTCACCGTAAACAGAGATCACTACAGGAACTGGAGCGCCTTTTTCGATAGACTCTGTACGTGCGTTAAACGCTTTACAGAATTCCATGATGTTTACACCGTGTTGACCTAGTGCAGGACCTACTGGAGGACTAGGATTAGCCATACCAGCGGCAACTTGTAGCTTGATTAGAGCTTCAACTTTTTTAGCCATTATAAATACCTCATTTGGTGGGTCTTAGCCTTGTGCGCGCGAGGACGCGTACTCTAACGGCTTCCCAGTTTAAAAATTGGTTTCGTACTTTTTGTACTGTAAAAATAAATTTTTACCTTTATACAAAAAGGCCGCTGATTATAAGATAATCAGCGGCCTTTTTCAAGCTTCGTGCCAAAATTTAAAATTTCAGCAGTGAAGCTTTTTTAATCAATTACTTATCTTGTTCAACTTGACCAAATTCAAGTTCAACTGGCGTAGAACGACCAAAAATAAGTACAGATACTTTAACGCGGCTTTTTTCGTAGTCAACTTCTTCAACTACACCACTGAAGTCTGCAAATGGACCGTCAGTTACGCGTACCACTTCACCTGGTTCGAATAATGTAGCAGGCTTAGGTGCTTCAGCATTTTCTTGTAAACGGTTAAGAATACGATCAGCTTCTTTAGAGCTGATTGGCGCTGGACGGTCAGATGTACCGCCAATGAAGCCCATTACACGCTCTGTGCTATTTACTAAGTGCCAGCTAGCGTCATTCATATCCATTTGTACTAGTACGTAGCCTGGAAAGAATTTACGCTCAGATTTACGCTTTTGACCTGCGCGCATCTCAACCACTTCTTCAGTTGGTACTAATATTTCACCAAAGCTCTCTTCAAGACCTTCGATTTTAATGTGTTCAGTTAACGTTTGAGCTACACGCTTTTCATAACCAGAAAATGCTTGTACTACGTACCAACGTAATTTAATTTCTTTGTTCTCATCCGACATGGGATCAGATCTCCAATCCAGTTAAAAAGCCAACAGCGCGGAATAAAATGCCATCTAATCCCCAAAGGATAAGTGCCATAATCACGGTTGCAACCATTACAATTAATGTCGTGTGGGTAGTTTCTTGACGCGTAGGCCAAATAACTTTGCGTACTTCAATTCGCGCTTCTTTAGCGAAAGCAAGAAAGGTACGTCCCTTAAAAGTTTGTGAGGCAATGGCTAATCCGGCCGCTATTGCAACAACAACGCCGATAGCACGTAGTAATACAGACTGATCTGCATACATATGGTTACCAACAACTGCGCCTGCAAGTAGCGCGATTGCTACTAACCACTTCACTGACTCCATCCCGCTTGATGGTGTTTCTACATTCGTGCTCATAATATTATTACCTTAACTACAGACACAACAACCCTACACAATGGCAGGGTTAATCCATTAAAATCTAAACTTAAAAACAGACTTATTTAAACCGATTTTTAACCCCAGACTTACTCATATTAATGAGTAAATTGGCAGGGGCGGAGAGATTCGAACTCCCAACCGTCGGTTTTGGAGACCGCTGTTCTACCAATTGGAACTACGCCCCTGCAAAGTGGATGCCTATTATACTTACGCAAATCATTTACACAAGCCTAAAAGATACCCGTAATGCAAAATCTCTATAAACAATTAAGTACTTAATATTAAAAAGGCTTAATTCGCCCCTTTAACAAGTGGCACGCCATTATTACCCACAGGAATATAAACCGTTGTATGGTTTGGCGACTCGGCCATTTTTATTTGCGCATTTATGGCTTCATGTTGTAAATAATTAGCTGTAAGCGTGGCGTTAATAATTTTTTGTGCCTGCGCTATGCCTTTTGCTTCTTCAACACGTATTTCTGCATCTTTACGCGCAATTTCTTTTTGTGTTTCTTTTTCAGCAAGTAACTGCTGCGCAGCTAGTTTTTTCTCTACCGCATTAGCAACAATATCGGGGTAGTTAATATTACCTACAACCACATTGGCAAGCTTAAAGGGGGTGGTTGATAAATAGTTTTGCAAACGTTGGGTGACCTCTTGGGCTATTTTTTCGCGGTTTGTTTTAAGTTCACCACTGTCGTATTTCTGAACCGTATCTCTTACGTAAGTTCTGAACGTTTCACGCACAAAACGTTTGTACCAGTTCTCTGCTCCGTATTGTTCAACAACGGTTTGCACTGAACCACTTTGAATCGCAATCACGGCATGAAAATCAAATTTTATGTTTAAATCATCATTAGCTAATATTCTAAATGTTTCGGTATACGTATTAGGCCGCATATCTATGTTTACCACTTCATTACGCAGTAACGACATACCATAATTAGCAGGCCCTATCATGGTGCCTTGGTAACCACCTTCACCAAATACTCGTGGTTTTTCGTAAACATAGCCCTCTTCACCTGCTGGCGTACTTGGGTTAGTGCACGCGGTTAATCCAAACCCAATTACACCAACAACAAAGGCACCTTTAACTAAATTATTAACCAAACTTTGCATCCCTGAATTTCTTGCTCTCATTATTTGTCCTTTATTTCTCTAATACTTTATATACATCGCTTAATAGGCTTGAAGCACCAAACCTAAATGTGGTGGCTTGTAGATAGTCATCGCTCATTATTGAACGGGCTAGTGCTAAATATTCACTGGCATCAGCCACCGTTTTAACACCGCCGGCAGCTTTAAAACCAACACGTTGACCTGAATTTTTAATGGTCGTTAACATTACCTTAGTTGACTCAAGCGTCGCATTTATAGCGACTTTGCCTGTACTCGTTTTTACAAAATCAGCGCCGCCTTTAATAGCCAGTTCGGTCGCTTGAGCAATCAACGACTCTGTTTTTAGCTCGCCGCTTTCTATAATTACTTTTAGCTGAGCTTTAGTGCCGCACGCTTTTTTACTTTCACTTACGTACTTAAGCGTGGCTTGCGTGTCACCTGCTGCTAGTTTTTTATAAGGAATAACGAGGTCTATTTCATCTGCACCACGTTCAATAGCTATGAGAGTTTCGTTAATTACATCGCTTAACGGGGCATCACCTGTTGGAAAGTTAGTCACCGTTGCTACTTTAACGTGACTAAGCTCCCGTGCAGCAAGCGCTATTTTTGCATCGTCTACAAAATCGCTATACACACACACCGCAGCTGGCGTACCTAGTGCAGGCCTAATACTATTGATCAGAGCTTGAATATCTTTTGTTGTGTCGCTTGTGTTTAAGCTAGTTAAATCCATAAGCTCTACTGCGAGTAATGCGTCTTGTTGTTTTGTCATACGGACTCCCTTGCCCTGCTTGGGTAAAATTAATATGCCTCATATTAACAAATTAAAAAAAACTCGCTATAGCTCATAACCAAACACTCTAAGCTTATTATTTTACTTGTAACTAGCCGCAATCCCTTGTTAACTCAGTCTTAGGCTTAAAACCGCCACCCAATATAACTTTTGGTTATATCAACTTGGTTTTAATTATTTTTTACTTACACATAGCCGCTATATTCTGCGCAACAGATTAAAGCGTTTTATAAAATTGTTTAGGGGTGTTACCAACGTGCAATATTTACCTATCTTTACCAAACTCGACAACAAACCTGTATTGGTTGTTGGCGGTGGAGAGGTCGCATTACGCAAGTGTCGCGCGTTTTTAAAAGCCCGTGCAGCAGTAACCTTAGTGGCACCTTGGTTTTGTGACGAATTAAAAGAACACGCACAACACAACGAAGTGACCCTAATAGACGCTTACTTTGACGAGTCACATCTAGACGGAAAAATGCTAGTTATTGCAGCAACCGATCGAGACGAAGTTAACAACACGGTGTTTGAGCTTGCCAATGCTCGCAATGTGTTTGTAAACGTGGTTGATGATCAACCTAAATGTACGTTTATATTTCCTTCTATTGTTGACCGTAACCCTATTACAATTGCTATTTCGAGTGCGGGAACAGCCCCTGTACTGGCACGCCGTTTACGCGAAAAGTTAGAGACATTAATACCACAACACATTGGCCCACTTGCCACTCTGGTGGGTGGCTTTAGAGATAAAGTAAAACAGCGCTTTAAGCACTTTTCTGACCGCCGCCAATTTTGGGAAGGCGTGTTCGACTCATCAGTTGTGAGTAAAGTACAAACCGGCGACACCCAAGGTGCTGAGCAACAACTTGAACAAATGCTAGACGCTAAAGCCGAGCCCGAGGGCGAAGTTTATGTGGTAGGGGCAGGCCCTGGCGACCCAGAGCTTTTAACCCTTAAAGCACTGCAACTGATGCAACAGGCTGATGTCGTTGTTTACGACTTTTTAGTGTCTGACGAAATTATGGAGCTTGTTCGTCGTGATGCAGACCTAATTTGTGTTGGTAAACGCTTAGGCGACCATAGTGTTGTTCAAGAAGATACTAACCAAATGTTGGTTGACCTAGCTAAACAAGGTAAAAAAGTATGCCGAATTAAAGGAGGAGATCCCTTTATTTATGGCCGCGGCGGTGAAGAAGTACAAGTACTAGCTGCCAACAAGGTGAATTACCAAATAGTACCGGGTATTACAGCTGCAGCAGGGTGTAGTGCGTATGCAGGTATTCCGCTTACGCATCGCGATCATGCCCAAGCTATTCAGTTTGTAACAGGGCACTGTAAAAAAGACGGCCAAGAACTTGATTGGCAATCACTGGCTAAGCCAAACCAAACACTTGCTATATACATGGGCGTAATTAAGTCACCACACATTCAAGCAGAACTATTACAGCATGGCCGTAAAGCCGATACGCCAGTTGCCGTGATCGAAAATGGCACGCGCAAAAATCAACGTGTAGTAACAGGCCAATTAGGCGAGCTTGCCGATTTAATTGAACGCAACAGCATTGTATCGCCAGCATTACTTATTATTGGTGAAGTAGCCGCCCTACACTCGCAACTTGCGTGGTTTGGGCAAAACAACCAAACAAGTAGCTATGCGCAACCGTTAACCGATATAGCAAATTAGTAACCAAATTTAATTTTATAACTTTTAATCATTTTAGTAGGACGACTAACAATGGCTTTAACTCATCTTCAGCAACTTGAAGCTGAAAGTATCAAAATCATGCGCGAAGTCGCCGCTGAGTTTGAGAACCCAGTAATGCTTTACTCAATTGGTAAAGACTCGTCGGTACTTCTGCACTTAGCGCGTAAAGCGTTTTACCCTGCAAAAATTCCGTTTCCGTTATTACACGTAGACACCGACTGGAAGTTTCGTGAAATGATTGAATTTCGCGACCGCATAGCAAAAGAGTACGACTTTGACCTACTGGTACACAAAAACCCAGAAGGCTTAGCAATGGGCGTTGGCCCCTTTACGCATGGCTCGGGTAAGCATACCGACATAATGAAAACCCAAGGGTTAAAGCAAGCTCTTAACAAATACGGTTTTGATGCAGCCTTTGGTGGCGCCCGCCGCGACGAAGAAAAATCACGTGCAAAAGAACGTGTGTACTCGTTCCGCGACAAGCACCATCGTTGGGATCCAAAAAACCAACGTCCAGAGCTTTGGAACACTTATAACAGTCAAGTAAACCCAGGCGAAAGCATTCGTGTATTCCCGTTATCTAACTGGACTGAGCTTGATATTTGGCAATACATTTATCAAGAAAACATCGAAATGGTTCCACTTTACCTAGCTAAAGAGCGCCCAGTAGTTGAACGTGACGGCACACTTATCATGGTTGATGACGAACGTATGCCACTTGAAGAAGGCGAAGTACCACAAATGAAATCGGTCCGTTTTCGTACATTAGGCTGTTACCCACTAACCGGCGCCGTTGAATCTACAGCCAGTACACTAACCGAAATTATTGAAGAAATGCTGCTATCTACGTCATCAGAACGCGAAGGCCGCGTTATTGACCATGACTCAGCAGGCTCAATGGAGAAGAAAAAACGTGAGGGGTATTTCTAATGTCTAGCCAAAATAACGATACATTTAACGAAGTAAAAGAAATAGGCATAGACGCCTACCTAGCACGTCAACAAGACAAAAGCTTATTGCGCATGCTTACCTGTGGCAGTGTAGACGATGGTAAATCAACACTGATTGGCCGCCTATTACACGACAGCCACCAAATTTATGAAGATCAGCTAGCAGCCCTTCACAAAGACAACGAAAAAGTAGGTAACGCAGGCGAAGATCTTGACCTTGCATTATTAGTAGATGGCCTACAAGCTGAACGCGAACAAGGTATTACCATTGACGTAGCGTACCGATACTTTTCAACAGCTAAGCGTAAATTTATTATTGCCGACACACCAGGCCACGAGCAATATACACGCAACATGGTAACGGGTGCATCAACAAGCGATGTCGCCATTATTTTGGTTGATGCGCGTTACGGCGTGCAAGTACAAACTAAACGCCATAGCTTTATTTGTGACTCGCTAGGTATTAAACAGTTTGTTGTAGCCATTAATAAAATGGATATTGTTGATTTTGACGAAACCGTTTATGAAAAAATCAAAGCCGATTACCTTAAATTTGCTGAGCAACTAAATGTAACAAACATCAAGTTTGTGCCTATGTCGGCACTTAAAGGCGATAACGTAGTAACGCGCTCTGCACATACACCGTATTACACCGACAAACCCCTGCTTGAGCTTTTAGAAGATTCGCCAGCGGCACAAACCGATACCGGTTTTGAAGCTCGTTTACCCGTGCAATATGTAATACGCCCTAACTTAAACTTTCGTGGTTTTCAGGGCACATTAGCATCGGGCAAGCTACAAGTAGGCGACGCTGTAAAAGTATTACCGTCGGGTAAAACATCAAGCATTAAAGAAATTGTCACTTTTAATGGCAACCTAGACACAGCAGAAGCAGGCCAAGCAATTACTATTACGCTAAACAGTGAAATAGACATTAGCCGCGGCGACGTAATCGTACCGGCAAGTTCAACTGCCGCTGTTACTAATCAGCTTCAGGCTAAAATTGTATGGATGCACGAATCGCCATTAGTGCTAGGTAAAAACTACAACCTAAAACTAGGCAGCAAAAACACATCGGCTGTGGTTAAAAAGATTGACCACACTATTGATGTAAACACGCTTGAACACGGCTCTGCCGATTCATTACAGCTAAACGAAATTGCTATTGTAACGCTTGAACTAACCGAAACTATTTTGGCCGACGAGTACCACAATAACCACGAAACAGGCTCTTTCATTCTAATTGACCGTTTATCTAACTTAACGGTAGCAGCCGGTATGATTGAACACGTACTACAAAGCGAGAAAAGCAAAAGCGATTTCAGTGACTTTGAAGTTGAGTTTAATAGCTTAGTACGCAAGCACTTCCCGCATTGGCAAGCGCTTGATATTTCGAAACTGTAAGTTTATTAATGTCTGTTAGGAATAATAAAGCATGGTAGAGCAGCTAGTTTTAACAGGCATAATGCTTACCTTAGTCGGGTGCCTTTTTGGCACCCGCATTAATCCAGCATGGTTATTTGTAAGCGCTATTGGCACCAGCTACTTAGCCGGGCTAATTGACCTTGAAAACATGCTAGTTAACTACGCCAATCCGTCACTTATTACCCTAGTACTCCTCGTATTAGTGTCGATTGCAATCGAAAAAACCACGTTAATTCAAAAGCTATCCATGTCGTTATCTAAAGGTAGCTTAGTTAAGTCGGTAACAAAACTGGGGATTTCTACTGCATTTTTATCGTCGTTTACTAATAATACGGCGGTGGTTGCCTCACTCATTACCGCAATAAAAGATAACCCAAACCATTCACCCTCAAAGCTATTATTACCGCTGTCGTACACTGCTATTTTAGGTGGCACCATCACACTCATAGGTACTTCAACAAACCTCATTGTTAACGGCTTTGCGGTAGATGCAGGTATGCAGCCACTGGGCTTTTTCGACTTTACCTTAGTGGGTTTAGGCGCGCTTAGTATTGGCCTTATTACTATTTTGGTGATGCTTAAATACTTGCCTGACAACGGCAAAAGCGATCAAGAAGTTGTTCCTTTTTACCTTGAAGGTAAAGTACAAACAGGCTCAAAATTAATAGGTCGCACAGTAGAAGAAAACGGCCTACGCGATTTAAAAGACTTGTTCCTAGCTGAAATAATTCGTAATAACGAACGCATATGCGCAGTAACGCCTCAGCAAATTATTCAACAAAACGACATTTTATTATTTGTAGGCGACATTAAATCAGTCCCCCTATTAACCCGCTTTGATGGTTTAAAAGTAGTACACGATAACCACGAAAAAGACATAGAACACTTAGTTGAAGTGGTCGTAAGTCAGTCGTCTAAATTTATAGGCAAAACCGTAAAAGAAATACGTTTTCGCGAGCAGTTTCACGCTGCTGTTATTGCTATTCGCCGTGGGCACGACCGCCTTCAAGGCGGCCTTGGCCAAGTACAATTACAAGCAGGCGATTCACTTATTTTGGCACCCGGCAAAAACTTTTACAGCCTACCTAATTTAAAGCGTGAGTTTGTATATATTTCAGGCCTTGATTTACAAACCCACCTTGCGCCCAAACAATCTAATATTGTACTACTCAGCTTTGCGGGTGTACTGGGTTTAAGTATTTTTGGGGTAGTGCCGTTAGTAAAAGGCTTATTGGTATTGCTTATTGGCTTAATGCTCAGCGGCACCATAAAGCTAAACGAAATCAAGCGCCGATTTCCGCTTGAGTTACTTGTTGTAGTAGGTAGCGCCATTGGGCTTGCAAAATTAATGATAGGCACTGGCCTTGCTGGGCAAATATCGAGTGCGCTATTTATGGTACTTGGCGACTTTGGTCCTTACGGCGCATTTATAGCCATATTTTTAATGACCGTACTATTTACCGAACTTATTACAAATAATGCAGCAGCGGCACTTTCATTTCCGGTTGCTTACTCATTAGCTGTTGGCTTTAATGTAGACCCGCTACCCTTTATTATGGCGGTTGCTTTTGGCGCATCGGCAAGTTTTATTTCGCCATTTGGGTATCAAACAAATTTAATGGTGTATAGCGCGGGTAATTATCGCTTAAAAGATTACATTGTTATGGGCTTGCCCCTTTCTATTATTTATTCAATCACGGTATTAACCCTGATCCCGCTGGTATTTCCTTTTTAATACTGGCGCAAACAGCATAAGAGACACATCACTATGGATGAAAATATAGTTTGGCATAACTACGCAACCACTAAAGCACAACGTAGCGAGCAAAAAAAACATAAGCCAGCTATTTTATGGTTTACCGGTTTTTCAGGTTCGGGTAAAAGCACCGTAGCCAACGCACTCGAAGCGGCGCTTAATCAGCAAGGCGTACACACTTACCTGCTCGATGGCGACAACGTACGCCACGGTTTATGTAAAGACCTAGGCTTTAGCGATGAAGACCGCATAGAAAACATTCGCCGTGTAGGCGAAACCGCAAAACTAATGACCGATGCAGGCTTGTTAGTACTTACTGCGTTTATATCGCCTTTTAGAGCTGAACGCGACATGGTGCGCAATTTAGTAGACGACGGAGAGTTTATTGAAGTATTTATAGATACACCGCTTGATGTATGCGAAAGCCGCGATCCAAAAGGGCTATACAAAAAAGCACGCGCAGGAGAGATAAAACACTTTACTGGCATCGACTCAAACTACGAAGTACCCACAAAGCCTGAAATAATTTTAGATACAAGTAAAAACACCCTAGACCAATCGGTTGCCCAACTGATAACGTATCTAAAACAAACGCATATAATAGGTTAACCCCAATGAACCAAACCGAACTGCTAGAAGAAACCCTCATCCTTGCCCGCACCGCAGGCAAAGCCATTATGGGGATTTACGAAAAGGACTTTAACGTTGAATACAAAGCCGATGAAAGCCCAGTAACCGACGCCGACTTAGCAGCTCATAAGGTCATTGTAGCGGGGCTACTTCAGCTTACGCCCGATATCCCCATCCTTAGCGAAGAAAACGCCGACATAAGCTGGGCTATTCGCCAAACGTGGAAAAGCTACTGGTTAGTCGATCCAATCGACGGTACCAAAGAGTTCATTAAAAAGAACGGCGAATTTACCGTAAACATTGCCCTAATAGAAAACGGAAAACCGGTACTCGCGGTTGTTGATGCCCCTGCACTTGGCGTATCTTACTTAGCAAGCGACGCCATTGGCGCGTTTAAAGACACGGGCGATGAGCGTATAGAACTTAAAGTAACCACTAAGCCTAACAAAGGGTTAATGCGTGTTGTAGGCAGCCGCTCGCACCCATCACCTGATTTAGCCGAATTTGTAAAACGCTTTGACGACGTAGAAATGGTCTCAAAAGGCAGCTCACTAAAACTGTGTTTAGTGGCTGAGGGCAGCGCCGATATTTACCCGCGCTTAGGCCCAACCTGTGAATGGGATACCGGCGCAGGCCATGCAATCGCCGAAATAGCCGGTGCAAAAGTCACTAAGCTCGATGGCAGCCCGCTTACTTATAACACCAAAGATGAGTACTTAAATCCGTATTTTATTGTAAGTGCGATAGAAGAATAAAAGTTAAGAGCTATCAGTTGTCAGCAAGATAAGTGATAGCTTTTACTATAAGAGTTACTCAGGGAGCATAAAGTAAAATACTTAGTAACGCTTAAGTTATTTGTTATGTAAAAGCTAACTTAATAAGCGCACTAAAGCATAGCAAAGTTATCAACAAACCAAGCGATAAAATAACCTTTTCCTTTCGGGTTTGCTCAGGCTTTTGGGCAAATACAAAAACAGTTCGGTAAAGTGTACTAGGCACTATTAAAACCAAGCCAATAAACGCAGGGAACATACACAATATGAAGCTATATGCAAAACCTGAATTTTCCATTTGGCCGAACATAGCGCTAAACCCAAACCAAATCATAGCAACTGCAAAAAACGCAACGCCTACTGAAATTGATAAAATTGCCATATATTGATCTCCCAAACATAAAGGCTATGGGTAAATATATTTTTTTTAAGAAATAAAGAAAGTAAAATAGGTGCACGCACCGATAGCTATAATCAGCATAAAAAGCCGCTTTACTAAATTACCTTCAGTAGGAGGGATTTTCTCACCGGTATATGGTGCATAAATACTTCTATTTAATATAAATGCATAGATATATCTATAACAAAAAGAAAATACAAACACACAAAACAACAACTTTTCTACTGACTCAAAACCTATAAAAAAAGCGGCTCCAAACACAAACCATGTTATGCCGAAAAATATAACAATCACCTTCTTTTTATCCATGCTAACTCTCTTTACTGCCTTTGCTTTTCTTTAAGTTCTGTACTTATAAACTTTAAATGCGTTTTAGTTAACTGATTTGGCGCTATTGTAGCCGGTGAAAATATAAGTAACGTTTTAGTCTTTATTAAATTGCAGTCTTAACGCTGGAATTCGTAGTCGGTAACCCTAACTTTTTGGTTATCGCCGCAAATTGAGCTTTTGTGTATGACCCATAAACAAACTCATTGTGCTCAGCAAACTTGTTATCTTTGGTTTTATCAATATAGTAAAAAGCACAAATTTTATGCGGACAAGCATAAACCGAAATATATTGTTCGTTAGACTTAATATTTATTGGTTCATTGAGTCGCCCAATATATGTGCCCCGACCAAGGCTATAACCTAACCTTTTGGTACCGTCGATGTAATACACTTTATAAGGTTGCTCCTCCCAAACTGGAGAACATCCATTAAGAAGTAATAATATTAAAACTAAACATGCTCTCACATATTTCCCTGCATTCTAGTAACTTGCTCAAATTACCCCCTTATAGTTAACATGAGCGTGTTCTTATTTTTGGAACATCTATTAGTAACAAACTGTGTAAGTGATTGCCAATTATAAAATTATATTTAATCTAGGTATTTTACTATGTGTAAAAGGGTGTGGCGTGAAACAAGGCAGTGCTTTTAACTTTAGGAGAGAGGCAAAAGAATGACCGCTTCCAATCAACAAGTAATGGTTGTTATAAGTTTTTGAGACTTGCCATTAATTGGACGCTTTTTAAAAGCGACAACCCTTAACGATTTTGCTGGGCGATAAAAGCAAGCGAGTGTTGATTAAATAAGTCTGGGCGTTCCACATTACAAACATGGCCGCAATGGTGAATAGTTTGCAGTACGCTATTTTTATGGCGTTTAACCATTTCTTTAACAGGGCCAAGGAACATATGATCTTCTTTACCCATAATGTAAAGAATGGGGATATCGATGTCTTTTTCTTTGAAGTATTGCATTAAAGGATTTACGTCCATGGCTAATTTAAACCATTTTATAAACTCTTTTTGGCACAAGCGTTTTGCTTCACGAACAAACAAAAGCCGAGATTCTTTATGGCGCTTTTTGGGCATCATAATAAAAGCAAATAAACGGTATAGCCACATATACGGCAAGAAGTGCTTAAAGGTATTACCTAAATAAACCAAAGTATTACTGCGAGTATTAAAGCGGGTTACCGCGCCACCTAGCACCATGCTAGAAACATATTGCGGCGCAATTTCTGCAATATTGCGAATGAGTATTGTGCCCAATGAAATACCAACAAAGTGTGCGCTGGTGATATTGTTATGGTCTAACACATCAATAATATCTTTAGAGACGTTATTAAACGAATAATTATTATCAACAAAATTTTGTACTAAGTTATTTGATTTACCGTGACCACGAAGATCTAGCAACAATACATTATATTCTTTTTTATAAGCTTTAAGCTGACGAAACCAAATTGCCGAGCTTCCCCCAGCGCCATGGACAAATACAACCCATGTTTGACTGGTTTCGTGCGGAAAAATAGTATGAAAAAGAATGTCTGTGCTCATTGCTGTTGGCGGCCTATTTACTTCATTTGGCATATTCAATTGTAAGAAGTATAACGGAGTTTAATAAAAATCTCTCATCAAGTTCACAACAATAGCGCCTACTTAACAACTTTTCGGAACAGGTTTTAATTTTTAAATAAAAACAAATAAGAACAACCTTTACCAATACTCAACGTATTTGAGGCGCTCGCCCATGAAAATTTAAGTACAGCTTTTTTAGTTTATCGGGAACAAGTGGCCAACCCATTTCAATTCCGATGGGAGTCGCTTTCCAAAACAAGTGCTCAACATAATAGGTATCTATGTATTCAAACTCGGTAGGACTTGCAGTCTCTAGTTTTAGATTCATATATGACAAATACTTTAGAGCGTCGGCGTTTTTATTTTCGTTGAATGCAAACGTTGTTAAATTCGCGAACTCTTCCATACGAAAAGCGAATTCACATTCTTCGTGTTTATCCATTAGCGGTATGACATCTGGAAACTTAGATTGTATATCCTCAATAAATTGTCTTATTTCTTGGTCTGCCATATATTGCCAGTTAATACGTAGTCATTCACATGCCGGTGTAAAACTATAGACTTATTGTTTATCCTAGTTCTAAATAAAAATAAATCCGAGCTTATTATTTTACTTTTCTACTTCCTCTGCCCTTAAAGAATAAAACTACTTCAAGTGCAAAAATACAGGCCATACCAATGGCTAATACTTTACCAATGTAAACAAACCCAGGAGCACCACAGGAGCCTGAATAAGGTGATACACCTGCTATTTCCAGCATATACAGATACATTGGAAAATACCCAAAAATAACCTGCAACAAAATTGGAATCCAAATTTTTTGTATATTATATGAAGCCCTAATAAATAAAGCTGCAGTCATTAGAACACCAGCATAAATTAAATAATTAATTAATTGAGTTTCATGTTGTTCTGTTAAACCTTCTGGTTGAACAAAACAAGCGAAGGAATTAAAAGAGGTCATTAAACATATTAATACAATAATAATTTTCAAATTTGATTCCAACTTAAGTCTAGCCAACCAGTTAGTGAAGCACCGCATTGATGATTGTTGCCTATAAACATTATAAAACCTCTAAATAAATTGCACAGCTGCCCTTCATGTATGCACAAAAGTGAGTTAATTTATTAAGTTGTTAGGTTTATGCCTTATCGCAAAAAGAAAGTACAATTTCGTTGTGCCCACTCGATTTAAGCTTTTTTAGTTGGTCCCTAGCATTCGGTACTAAATTTGAATATTCAAAATTTAGATAATCAAAAACCTCACACTCTGTCCAAGGACCAAGTGACGCTTTGAAGTCACAAAAATCATTTTGTATTTCCCTGAATGATTTATATTCGACCTTCGTTAATATTACTGCTGTTTCAGTAAAAACTATATGAATTAACACGATGAAAAACCTGACAATTTAACAAAAGAACACTTTCACCATTTTTGTATGAAAACATCCTTATTTTATGAACACCTATTAATAACAAACCGTGTAAGTGTTTGCCAATTATAAATATTATATTTTAGAGCGTTATTTAGCTGTGCTAGAAATAGTAAAGCGTGTCATTACTACATTTTTAAACACCTTGTGCTGGCTTTGTTTACTTTTACACCGCTGTTTCGTATTCATGACACTTGGGGGCTATTTTAACGCAGTTAATTGCGGCTCTAGGGCGCTAAAAACATGAAAAAGTGGGCCAAAAACTATATCCTTCGGCGCGGTTATTATTATAAATAATGGACGGCACACACACATGACAACACCTTTAGATGCAACGCATTCAAATGCATCAACACACGCGCATTCAAGTGCAAATTCAAACGCAAAATCTAAATGGAACCTGCACGATACGCAGTGGACCTTAAGCCTTTTTGGTACCGCCGTTGGTGCGGGTATTTTATTTTTACCTATTAACATTGGTATTGGCGGTTTTTGGCCGCTGATTATTATGGCGTGTTTAGCGTTTCCGATGACCTTTTTAGCCCACCGTGGTTTAGCACGCTTTGTATTATCGTCTAAAAATAAGCATGCCGATTTTACCGATGTAGTTGAAGAACACTTTGGCGTTAATGCAGGGCGATTAATCTCATTGTTATACTTTTTATCTATATTCCCTATTTTGCTTATTTACGGTGTAGGCTTAACCAACACGGTAGACAGCTTTATGGTAAACCAGCTGGGTATGGAGTCGCCGCCACGCGTAGTGCTTTCGGGTATTTTGGTAGCCGGTATGATAAGCCTAATGATGGGTGGCGAGCGCCTAATGCTGCGCGCGTTTTCTATTTTGGTGTATCCGCTTGTGGGTATTTTGTTTTTTTTATCCTTGTATTTAATCCCTAGCTGGCAAATGCCAGACATGAGCCTACCTGAAGTGGGCAGCTTTGGTAAAACGCTGTGGTTATCTATTCCTATTATTGTGTTTTCGTTTAGCCATGCAGCGGCTATTTCAAGCTTTGTGCATGTACAACGCGAACACTATGACGACCTTGCTACACGCAAATCAGAAGCCATTTTAAAGCGCACAAGCTTACTGTTAATTGTGTTTGTATTGCTGTTTGTATTTTCGTGCGTGCTGTCGCTAACAGGAGAGCAGATGGCACAAGCAAAAGCCGATAACGTCTCGGTTTTATCGTACCTTGCTAACATTACCCATAACTCGTTTATTGCAACGCTTGGGCCTTTAGTTGCCTTTATTGCCATTACGTCGTCGTTTTTAGGTCACTTTTTAGGAGCCCGCGAAAGCTTTACAGGTTTGGTGACTAAGCAAACACAGCTTGGTGCTAAAACGGTAGATAAAATTGGTGTAGTTATTATGTTTTTTGCAATTTGGTTTTGTGCAGTTAAAAACCCAAGCATACTCGATATGATGGATCAGCTGTCGGGCCCTATTATTGCAATGATATTATTTATCATGCCTATGATTGCAGTTTATAAAGTACCGGCTCTGCATAAGTATCGTAACCGTTTAAGTACTTTGTTTGTGTTAGCGGTGGGTGCGCTTGCGGTATTTGCACTTATTTACAGCATGATTAAATAACACTCCTATTCATGCTAAAGCCCAGCGAGTTAGCTGGGCTTTTTTGTGTGCTGTTTATCTCAAAATGTTTTTTTATGGCTGCCATTAAGGCATGTTATAAATTAACTAGCCTAAAAATAAAACAATTATGCACCTTACAAAACAACTCCTACTTTGCGTGAGCTTACTTACCACGCTTGTTTTAAGCCCCTTAGCTAAAGCCGATGGCGTGCCTGCTATTTTATCGATGAAAGAACGCGCTGCGTTTATAGATAATATAACAGAGCTTAGGGTAAACACATTAATGCCCAGCTTAATGAAGCAACACAACATCGATATGTGGCTGCTTATTAGCCGCGAATACAACGAAGATCCCATATTAAAAACAATGCTGCCAGCAACCTGGTTATCGGCAAGGCGTACCACCATTTTGCTCTTTGCCTTAAATGAACAAGGCAATGTGGATGCTTACGCCATTGCGCCCTATAAAATAGGTAACGTATTTACAAAAGGCTGGGACAAAAAGGCGCAGCCAAACCAGTGGCAAGCACTGAACGATATTATTGAACGCTACAACCCAGATAACATTGCACTCAATACGTCTACCGATTGGGGTCATGCCGACGGCTTAGTGTTGGGCGATTACAATACCTTAATGGCCAACTTACCTAGCGCTTATAAAAATAAAATAATATCGGCCGAGCCGCTGGCAGTGGCCTGGTTAGAGCAGCGTATCCCCCAAGAAATAGACATGTATAAACACATTGTTGCTATTGCGCACGCTATTATTGCCGAGGGTTTTTCAAACAAAATAATAACGGTGGGCAAAACAACCAGCGACGATTTAGTGTGGTGGTTTAGAGAGCGCGTAAAAGAGCTAAAACTGCAAACATGGTTTCACCCAAGTATTGCAATACAACGCGCTGACAGCAAATCGTTCGATCACGAAGACAGCTTTACGAATGGTTACGCCGACAACGTTATTCAAGCGGGTGACTTACTGCATGTCGATTTTGGTATTACGTACTTACGCTTAAATACCGACACCCAACAACATGCTTATGTTTTAAAGCCTGGCGAAACCAATGCGCCCGCTTACCTTGTTGATGCGCTTAAAAAAGGCAATAAACTCCAAGACATTTTTACCGCTGAATTTAGCGAAGGTAAAACGGGTAATCAGGTATTAAAAGCCGCTCGCGAAAAAGCCATTGGCCAAGGTTTAAAACCCACTATTTATACGCACCCGCTTGGCTATCATGGTCATGCTGCGGGTACCACACTGGGTATGTGGGATTCACAACAGGGTGTACCCGGCGATGGCGACTACCCACTGCATTTAAATACCGCTTACTCTATTGAGCTTAACAATGCGGTGTTTATAAAACCATGGAATAAAGAAATACGCATAATGCTAGAAGAAGACGCTATTTTTGATAAAACCGGCGTGTGGTACTTAAACGGCCGACAAACCGAGTTGTTACTTGTTAAATAACCTAAACTCTGATGTAAGTGATTTATAGGTATATTTATTAACGCATACAAAAACGGCGCTCAATGAGCGCCGTTTTTATTTAACTAACGTGACTATTATTCTGTTTCTGGCAGGTTACGACCATAGAATATTTCTTGCATTTCACGGTTTAGCTTAGAGCGAATTTCTTCTTCTTCATCATCCGATAAATCAGTTGTAGAAAGACCAAACAAGTATGTGTTCAGGTCGGTTTCTTTTAACATCATTTTGGTATGGAACAGGTTTTCTTGATACACGTTTACGTCCATCATTTGGTACGCTTCTTTGGTATCGTCTGTCATGAAGTTTTGAATTGAGTTAATCGCGTGGTCAATATAATGCTTAACGCCGTTTACGTCGCGAGTAAAACCACGAACACGGTAGTCAATTGTTACCACGTCAGACTCTAAACTATGAATTAAAAAGTTTAATGCTTTAAGCGGCGAAATAATACCACACGTAGATACTTCAATATCAGCACGGAATGTACAAATACCATCATCAGGGTGAGCTTCTGGGTATGTGTGTACACAAATATGGCTTTTATCTAGGTGTGCAACAACTGAGTCAGGTAATGGGCCTGGTGCTTCGTCAGCATCGTAATTTTGCTGCTCTTCTACTGGCTCTTCCGAAACCAAAATAGTTACACTAGCGCCCTGTGGTTCATAATCTTGGCGTGCAACATTTAAAATATTGGCACCAATAATATCAACAACTTCACCTAAAATGTCGGTTAGTCTATCTGCACTGTACTGCTCATCGATATATTCAATATATTCTTTACGTTGTTGCTCGGTTTTTGCGTAGCAAATATCGTAAATACTAAAGCTTAAACTTTTGGTTAAATTGTTAAAGCCATGAAGTTTAAGTTTATCGAAGGGTTTGTTCATAATAAACCAACCTATAAATTAGTGAAATCTGCACCTGCAGAATGAAAAGTTCGCGGATTTTATACGAATTTTCCTTATGGAAAAAGCGTTATTTTACCTGTTCTTGCACAACTTCATGGCTATGAGTAATTTCTACTGTTTTATCAAGCATTAATGCTACCGAGCAATACTTTTCAGCAGACAAAGAAACAGCGCGTGCAAGGTGCTTTTCAGACACATTTTTGCCTGTAACAACAAAATGTAAATTGATTTTAGTAAATACGCGAGGAGCAGTTTCGGCGCGTTCGGCACTTAATTGTACTTGAACGTCTGAAAAGTCTTGTTTGGCTTTTTTTAAAATACCCACAACATCAACCGATGAACAACAGCCAACCGACATCAATACCATTTCCATTGGGCTAGGTGCAGCACTGTCGCTACCGGTATCAAATACAACGTTGTGATTAGAATTAGAACGGCCTACGAAAGTGTCGCCATCAACCCATTTTACATTTGCTTGCATGTTTTTATCTCAAAAATATTTTTCTTGATTGTAAGCAAGTTGGCCGCAGTTGCAAACGAAATGCGATACGCGGCGCTATAAATTGGGGATTAATACTGCTGCGAAACAGCGCTGTCGAAGAGGTTTTTAATTAAGCTTGCAAATTCGTCAATAAACTCATGTTGTTCAACCGTAACAGGCTGTGACGTAATGCTGCTAAGCACTTCTTGTAAGTCGTAAACAATGCCATCAACCTCACGCACAATTAAGCTGCGTTGCTCTGTGTTAAGGTTTGTGTGCTGTTCACAAATTAGCATGACGTTTTCGGCAATAACATCTTCTATGAGTTCCATTACCGTTGGAGCGCCTGGTTTTATCACACCTGGCTTCTCAAACAATGCTAAATTTTGAGTTAGATACATGATTAAATCATCGTACCCTTGCCTATCTAAAACCATGATATTTACCACCTAATAATATTACTTACGCTGATTTAAGCAGAAAGCGCGGTTGATTGCTAGCTTTGTGATTTAAGCATACAAAAAAAGCAGCCGAAGCTGCTTTTATACTAATTAAGTATTATTAACTTAATCTATTTTTAAGCCTGGGCTTAATGTTGCTGGCATGGCTACTTTTTCAAGCTCTACTGAAGCTACAGGGTATGCACAGTAGTCAGCTGCGTAGTACGCGCTTGCTCTGTGATTGCCTGATGCGCCAATACCACCAAATGGTGCAGCGCTAGACGCACCCGTAATTGGGCGGTTCCAGTTAACAATACCGGCACGAATACGACGTAAAAAGTGGTCGTAATCGGCTTCATTATCGCTAAGTAAACCGGCAGATAAACCAAAGCTTGTGTCGTTTGCTTTATCAATTGCGCTGTCAAAGTCGTCAAAGCGGAACACTTTTAAAAGTGGGCCAAAATGCTCTTCGTCTGGGAAGTCGCCAATTGCTGAACACTCAATAATACCTGGTGTTACAAAGCCTGTATTTGCTGTGTGCTCTAGTTCTACAAGGACCTTACCGCCAAGCTCAACAAGCTCGCTTTGTGCTTTAACCATACCTGCTGCTGCCGCTGATGAGATCATAGAGCCCATAAATGGCTGATCTTCATCGTCGTAGTTGCCTACTTTAATGGCTTTAGTTGCAGTGATTAGGCGCTCTAATATTGCATCGCCTTTACTACCTGTTGGTAAAAATAACTTACGAGCACAGGTACAACGCTGACCGCTTGAAATAAATGCTGATTGCACAATATCGTGTACAACGGCTTTAGTATCTTCAACGTCAGTAATAATAAGCGGATTATTACCGCCCATTTCGAGAGCTAAAATCTTACCCGGCTGGCCTGCAAACTGTTCATGTAAAATATGACCTGTGCGCGATGAACCGGTAAAGAACAAGCCATCAATGCCTTTATGAGCAGCAAGGGCTTTACCCGTTTCAACTTCACCTTGAACAAGGTTAATAACGCCTGCTGGTAAACCCGCTTTTTCCCACAATTTAAGGGTAAACTCAGCCACTTTTGGTGTTAGTTCAGACGGTTTAAATACAACCGTATTACCCGCTAGTAACGCTGGCACAATATGGCCGTTTGGTAAGTGGCCCGGAAAATTATACGGGCCAAATACTGCTACAACACCGTGTGGCTTGTGGCGAATCATCGCGCGGCCCAATGGCATTGCATTTTCAACATCGCCCGTGCGCTCTAAAAATGCTTTTTCTGAAATGGCAATTTTACCAACCATCGCACCCGCTTCAGTGCGTGTTTCCCATAGTGGCTTACCTGTTTCTTGTGCAATGGTGATTGCAAGCTCTTCACTGTTTTCTTTTAATTGTGCTGCGAATGCTTTTACTATTTCTAAACGCTCAGTAAAGCTTTTATCAGCCCATGCGTAAAACGCTTCACGCGCAGCGCCAACAGCTGCATCAACTTGCTCTGCAGTGGCTGATGATGCTTGCCAAATAACATCGTTATTTGCTGGGTTTACTGAGTTAAATTCTGAGCCTTGGCCTTGTGACCATTGACCATTAATAAATTGTGCAGGATGAGTCATATACTTTCTCCTAAATTAAACTGGGGTTGCGCTAACAGTATCGCCCGTTTGTAATTGCAGGGCGTCGGCTACTTGTTGTGATAACACAACGGTTTTAGCGCGTTCGTCGAAACTCATTGATGCAACGGTCGCTCTAAAGTTTTCGAGCTTGTCGTTTGCTAATAACACCATGGTGTCGCCCGTTTGCTCACCAATTTCAACAATAAAGTCGTGTGAGTTACGTACTGTAGCAATATTATCTACTTTTGCTTCAACTGTTGGACCTGCGTCAAAAATATCGACGTAGCCGTTAAACGTGAAGCCTTCGCTTTTTAATAATTCAATCGCTGGGCGAGTATTGTTGTGAACTTGACCGATTACCGCTTGCGCATCTTTACTCAATAAATTGACGTAAATTGGGTATTTAGGCATTAGTTCAGCAATAAATACTTTTTGGCCAATACCCGTTAAGTAATCTGCTGTTGGGAAGTCCATTGAGAAAAAGTGTTCTTCTAACCACTTCCAAAACGGGCTATTGCCGTTTTCATCAGACACACCGCGCATTTCTGCAATAACGGTTTCTGCAAAGCGTGCTTGGTGTTGTTTAATAAACATAAAGCGTGCTTTAGACAGCAGTTTGCCGTTACAGTTTTTGCGATAGCCGTCTTTCAAAAACAAGGTGCACAGCTCAGTTGCGCCAGTGTAGTCGTTACATAGCGTCAAAATATCAACCGCTTTGTAAACGTCTAGTGTGCGCGAAGAGTGAATCACTTTACTTAAATGGTAATGATAAAACGCATCATCTAAGCCCACAGCAGCTTCTATTGCCGAGGTACCTACTACTTCACCTGTTTCGCTATCTTCAAGAACAAACAAGTAGCCTTCGTCACCGGGTTGTGACGTTTGTTTAGCAAATGAGCTTACTGAATGGTCAATCTTCTTTTGTAATAGCTCTTCGTTTAAAGGCAAAGATGTAAAACCATGGCCCGATTCGTGGGCGATTGTCAGTAATGCTGAATAATCATTTTGCTGGATTGGGCGAAGGATCATCATGAGTCCGCTTGCTCCCTTATAAATAACGGTAAATAAAATTCGTAGGGCAAACAATGCTTGCCCTCGGTAGATTGGCTAAAACAGCTTATGCGTTTACTACGCTTGCAACTGCTTTTTCAAAACGTGCCATACCTTCGCGAATATCCGCTTCTGGGATAACAAGAGACGGTGTAAAACGAACAACATCAGCACCTGCCACTAATGACATTAGACCTTGTTCAGTACCGGCTACTAAAAATTCTTTAGCGCGGCCTTTGTATTGCTCATTCACAACAGCACCAATTAACAAACCTTTACCGCGAATTTCGCTAAATACGTTGTATTTTTCGTTTACCGCTGCAAGAAGTTCGTTAAATAAAGCTGCTTTTTCTTTTACGCCGGCAAGTACGTCGGGTGTGTTAACAGTATCAAATGCGGCTTCGGCAACAGCACATGCAAGCGGGTTACCGCCGTAAGTAGAACCATGAGTACCTACTTTTAGATGCTGTGCAATATCTGTTGTAGTCAACATTGCGCCAATTGGGAAACCGCCGCCTAATGCTTTTGCTGAAGTTAAAATATCAGGTACTACATTTAAACCTTGGTATGCGTACAAGTCACCTGTACGGCCAACACCTGTTTGCACTTCATCAAAAATAAGTAGCGCATTGTGTTTAGTACATAAATCGCGAACTTGCTGAGCAAACTCGTCAGTTGGCGAAACAATACCGCCCTCACCTTGCAGTGGTTCCATCATTACGGCACATGTTTGGTCGCTAATTAGCGCTTCAAATGCGGCTAGATCGTTGTAATCACAATGTACGATGTCACCCGGCTTAGGGCCAAAACCATCTGAGTATGCCGCTTGGCCACCAACAGTTACAGTAAAGAATGTACGACCGTGGAAACCTTTGTTGAATGCGATAATTTGTGATTTTTCTGGGCCAAACTTATCAAGTGCAAAACGACGCGCTAATTTAAGTGCGGCTTCGTTTGCTTCTGCGCCAGAGTTAGCAAAGTAAACTTTTTCACCAAAAGTGGCATCAACCATTTTTTTAGCCAAGCGAAGCGCCGGCTCATTAGTCATAACATTTGATAAATGCCAAATTTTTTCGCCCTGTTCTTTTAATGCACCTACTAAAGCAGGGTGACAGTGGCCAAGACAGTTAACAGCAATACCACCAGCAAAGTCGATAAACTCTTTGCCTTGTTGATCCCATACGCGAGAGCCTTCGCCTCGAACAGGAATTACGCTTGAAGGTGCGTAGTTAGGAACCATTACGTGATCAAATAATTCGCGATTGACTGTCATTTTATTTCCTCTTAATTGTGATCTACACAAAGCATAAAAAAGTGTTTGATTAAAAATATTAACCAAGCTTTTAAGTACGTTCAGGTGTCTGTTGGGTACAAAAAATTGCTTTGTGGTTCAATTTTCAGACGCCCATTATTTCAGAATTAGTGGTAGCTGTCTCGTTAAAAACTTTCATGTAACCCTTGAAAATAAAGGGCTTAAGATATTATTTCATAGATAGTGAATAACTATTTGCATACCTAAACACACTTATTTTTTATCAACTAACCGCATCAGTAGTGACCTGCATAGGCTTTTACCACTAAATAACTTTACGGATGAATCAGTGGGAATGAATGAATAGTCGTAAAAAAATTAACAAAAAATTTAATTTTTTAGTCAATTTGAATAGCAAGATTGGTAAAATTGCTTGTTTGAAGGGTTTTTAGTTCCGTTTTAGTGAACTGAAAATACGAAAACCACGCTGCCGTTTCGTCGGGCTCAATTAGTTGGTGTTCTTTTAAAATTAAATACTGGGAGTAACACCGCGCTTTTAACATGACCTGCGTTAACGGTAAGGCACTATCGCCTTTATTTACGCCATTTTGTAGCTGTTCCATCACGCCTTTAAATGGCAAATATTTAAAGGCCATTTTGTCGATGACTCGCGCACTGACCTGAATTGACTTATTGCACAGCAGTGTAGTTAAAAATAAAGGGTCGGGCTTTAGCTCTAATAATGCTGTGTGGAGGTCTTTTTGGTTTTCTTGACGTGCTATTTGTACTTTTCGTTGCCAAACCTGCTCAAAGGTTTTTAAGTACAAACGTACTAACGTAATACGCCCTACATCTAATAACATACCCAAGGTAAATGCGTGTATCTCGTTTACGTCGTTTATTTCTGCAATTTTTTGCGCGGCAATGGCGTTGGCCATTGCGCTGTCTCTTAGCCTACGTTTTAGTAACGAAAAAGGCTCGGTACTATGGGGCATCCAATGGCGAACTGCAAATGTGGGAATCACTAACTGTAAGTTATCAAGCCCTATGTAACGCAGAGCAAGTGCAGGGCTGTCTACTTTTACCGCGGTATTTTTTTTACTACGCTGGTTTCGGTAATACGGGAGGTTAACCAACGTGACCAATTCGCGCCCTAGCCAGCTTAAATCGTTTACTAACGGCTCTAAACGGCCAACTGAGGCCGACTTTACAGCTAATATATCTAAAATAGTGGCAACGCTGTCTTCAATCCCTATTGTGGTTTGAATCACTGCGTCCATATCTTCGAGCTGTTTAAATATAGCTGTTTCAATTACTTTATGAAGCTGTTCGCTGGCTTGTGCACGGTACTTATGATGAGCGGTACTTGTTTGCTTACGCTTTTGTTGCGCTGACACTTCAACCTGCAACAAGGTACGCTGCTTCATAGGCTCGCCGTAATCAATATCTAAGGTATGAATAAACCCAATTTGCTGATGCGCAAAACTATGACCCAACAGCAAATCGTGTGCCCGTTGATCAAGTATTTTTGCTGTACGCTGTTGTTGTGCAAGTTCAGTCATAGTGCTCGTTAAATAGTAAGTATTGAATACGTTCAGTGCTATTAGACTAGAAGCGAGTTAAAAAGTTATCAAGCAGCGTTAATCCCTGCTCGGTCAAAATAGCTTCTGGGTGAAACTGCACCCCTTCAATTGCTAACTCTTTGTGTTGCATGCCCATTATTTCGTCAAACTCACCTTGCGGTGTTTGTGTCCACGCTGTTATTTCAAGTTCGTTGGGCAACGACTGCGCTTTAACCACCAGCGAATGATAACGACAAACCGTTAACGGATTAGCTAATCCTTTAAAAACACCTTTATTGGTGTGTGTTATGGGAGATGTTTTCCCATGCATTACTTTTTTAGCGCGCACTACATCCCCGCCTAAAGCTTGGGCAATCGTTTGATGTCCCAAGCAAATCCCTAATATAGGAAATTGGCCTTTTAAGTGTTCAACTACACTTAACGATATACCAGCTTCATTCGGTGAGCAAGGACCCGGAGAGATAACTATATGCTCCGGATTAAGTTGTTTAATTTGCGCAATGCTCAACTCGTCATTACGTTTTACTAATACGTCTTGATCCAATCGCTGAAAGTACTGCACTAAGTTATAGGTAAACGAATCGTAGTTATCGATCATTAATAGCATGTAATTAAGTACTCAATAAAGGTAGTTATCGGGAGTATTTAGGCGTGTTGCATTCTAACCCAAGCCGTTATGAGTGTCAGTGATTTGCAGCTAGATAAATAGTAATTCCCTCTTTAGCATGACGTAACACTTACTTACCCTATTAAATTTTTGATGCGAGTGGTTGAATTCCCCTTATTTAAACCCAAGCTCATTAAGTGACAGCTTATTTTGTATAAGCTTATTTTTTACTAAGGAGCGACTATGTTAGGCGAAGACCATTCATTAACAAACGACTTTCCTGAGCACATAAACACGATAAATACGTTGAACAAAAGTGATGCTGACTTTGCAGAAAAAGCCGAGCAGTACAATAAACTAGATAAAGAAATAAGAATATTAGAATTGGACGGTGCGCCTATTAGCGATGAGCAAATGCACCAGCTAAAACACGACCGTTCTGAATTAAAAGATTGGTTGTATCAGCGTTTAATAAACGCACAATAAATATAAAATTCCAAAAACAAAAAAGAGTTCGCCATTTTAAAGTGGTGAACTCTTTGTTTGTCTTCAATGAAACTTTATACCGTGTATAACTAGGTAATACACTCTATAACCAGCGCTCAAATTGCGTTAGCTATATTGCTAGCTGTAATAACTTTAAATCGAGTGCATCTATTAGCTGTTGATTTTTAGCGTCATTCAATGCATCTGCGTGAGGGGCTGAAAAGCACTCAGCGTCATTATCAAAGTAAAGCCCTGTTGAATTACTAAACTCATCGCTTAGTGCAGCGCGGCAAAATATATCGGCACCTAACTTTAAATCGCCGCCATTAAGGCCGTATGCGTCTTTAACCATTTTGCTGCCTAGTAGTGACTTAGGGTTAACCGATACCACCAATGGACCATTACCCTTAAGTTTTAAACCCATATGACGCGACCACATTGTAATTGCCAATTTGCTTTGTGCGTATGCTGCGTTATCTGACAAAAAGCTTTGCCCAATCAGTGCATCTAGGTTGACTGTTGCTTGCGCCGCTGACGACACATTAACAATTCGCCCTTGGGTATCAAAAAGCGGTAATAGTAAAGTAGTTAATAAATAAGGCGCTAATGTATTTACTGCAAATCGTGCATCAAGACCATCTGCAGTTTCAGGGTTGTCGAGCTTAAACACACCTGCATTATTAATAAGTACATCTAGGTGTTTATGGTCGGCTGTAATTTGTTTAGCCAGATTACGCACCTGCGCCATTTCACTCAAATCAGCCACGTAAGTTTGTGTGCTTGCTTGCGGATAATCGTTATTGAGTAAAGTGTGTACTTTATTGAGCTTTTGCGCATTACGCCCGTGAAGAAGTACGGTATGACCTTGCGCTAGCAACATTTTAGCCGTTTCAAACCCAATGCCATCTGTTGCACCTGTGATTAAAATTTTTTTGTTCATACCTAGCTCCATGTTATGTAATACAGCGCTTACACATTTAACGAATTACGATTGTGAAATAATAGCATTGCCATCTTTGAATGATAATTAGACCGTTGTTGAATCAGTTTATAGAAAATATTAATAAAGTGACGGAGATAGCAGTGAGTGTTTTTTAATCATTTATTTGAATTTTGAACAATTCATAACTATTGTTTTTAAACTTCCTTAATAGTAGTATTTATCATATAAATATATTTTCGAGAAAACACATGAAAGTTTTAGTGACTGGCGGCATGGGTTACATAGGTAGCCACACATGTATTGCATTACATGAAGCAGGCATTACACCTGTAATTTACGATAACTTATCTAATGCGAGCCCTCGTGTACTTGATCAACTCGAAAAAATTACAGGTACACGTTTTGAATTTATTTTAGGTGATATTCAAAACGAGCAGCAGTTTAAACTTGCGCTTAAGCATACTCAGGCTGAGGCTGTATTTCATTTTGCAGCATTAAAAGCAGTAGGTGAATCGACCGAGCAACCACTACGTTACTACCAAAACAATGTATCGGGCACATTAAGCATGCTACAAAACATGCAAGATGAAGGTGTTAATCATATAATTTTCAGCTCATCGGCCACTGTTTATGGCGAGCCAGACTACCTGCCTATTGATGAAAAGCACCCAATACGCGCAACCAATCCTTATGGTTGGACTAAAGTCATGGTAGAACAAGCCATGCAAGATGTATGTAATGCCAACAGCAACTTTATGGGTATAGCACTGCGTTACTTTAATCCAGTAGGCGCACACCCAAGTGGTTTCTTGGGCGAAAGCCCTAATGGTATTCCAAATAATTTAATGCCATTTATTGCTCAAACTGCGGTTGGTAAACGTGAAGTTGTTAATATTTTTGGTGACAACTACGACACCGAAGATGGTACTGGCGTGCGCGATTACATTCACGTTTTAGATTTAGCTAAAGGCCATGTAGCGGCATTTATGCAACATAAATCAGATACCGCCTTTCATGCATACAACTTAGGCACAGGCCAAGGTTATTCAGTGCTTGATATGATCAACGCATTTAGCGCATCAGCGGGTAAAGCTATTCCGTATAAAAGTGCACCGCGCCGAGCAGGCGATATTGCCTGTAATTACGCTGATGCCACAAAAGCGCAAAACACCCTTAACTGGCACGCAGAACTAACACTGAGCGACATGACCACCGATACATGGCGCTGGCAAACTAATTACCCAAGTGGGTTGGAGAGTTAATATGGCTTTATTAGAAAGTACTCACAGACGTAAAAACCCGCTAACGGGGCGCTGGGTATTAGTTTCACCGCATCGTAATAACCGCCCATGGTTAGGCGCAACCGAAGCCGTTAACGAAACAGTATTGCCAAAGCATGACGAAAGCTGCCCGCTTTGCCCAAGCAATACACGAGCAAATGGCGACAGCAACCCAGACTACAAATACACCCATGTTTTTAAAAATGACTTTGGCGCACTAACGCCCAATGCCAGCGAACAATCACAAAGCGTAGAGTCAGACAGTGATTTATTTATTGCTGATGAAGCAAGCGGCGAATGCCGCGTGATTTGCTTTTCGCCAGAACATAACAAAACATTACCAGAGCTTGAGCACGATGCCCTGCATGCCGTAGTAAAAACGTGGAAAGACAACTATACCGAGCTTGCACAGCAATACGAGTGTGTTCAGGTATTTGAAAATAAAGGCGAGATCATGGGGTGCTCGCAGCCCCATCCGCATGGCCAAGTATGGGCGCATTCGCACCTATCTACCGAAATAGAAGCCGAAGATACTCAGCAGCGTGCTTATTTTGATAAACACGGCACTGCTATGCTTGCCGACTATGTAAAAAAAGAACAAGTCGATAAAACCCGTGTCGTATTTGAGAATGAACACTGGCTTGTTGTGGTGCCTTTTTGGGCAGCATGGCCATTTGAAACCTTACTAGTAACTAAAGACAACATTCAAAACTTTAGCCAGCTTAGTGATGTACAAACCGATTCACTCGCTCAGGCATTAAAAGTATTAACCACTAAATACGACAACGTATTTAACTGCAGCTTCCCTTACTCTATGGGGTGGCATAATGCACCAGCAAATCGTGGCTCTGATGAGCAACACTGGCGCTTACATGCACATTTTTATCCGCCACTACTTCGCTCTGCCACCGTTAAAAAACATATGGTTGGCTACGAAATGTTAGGCGAAAGTCAGCGCGATTTAAGCGCAGAAACAGCCGCGTCTATTTTAAAAGCAGCAAGCACCACACACTATAAAAATACAGCAGGACACACAGATGAAGCTTAATGAATTTCAACACCACTTTTTATCACTGTACGGTGCCCCTGCTCAGGGTATTGCAGCTGCACCAGGACGTGTAAATCTAATCGGTGAGTTTACTGACTACAACGACGGCTTTGTATTTCCGTGCTCATTAGAGTTTCGTACCCAAGTGATGTTTAAAGAGCGCGACGATAATACGATTACCGTGCAGTCACTCAATTACCCAGGCGAGCAAGACAGCTTTAACGTTGACGAACCGATTAGCGAAGGTCAATCGCAATGGGGAAATTATATTCGCGCCGTTGCATTCGTATTAAAACGCGCAGGCCACACCTTACGCGGTGCTGATTTACTTATTGATAGTAACTTACCGCAAGGTAGTGGTTTATCATCATCGGCAGCATTAGAAGTGGCTGTGGGTGGTATGTTTAACCATATTGCACAGCTTGGTTTAAGCGAAGAAAAAATTGCACTACTAGGCCAAGAAGCTGAAAACGACTTTATGCATTGCCAGTGTGGCATTATGGATCAGCTCATTTCGGCAAAAGGCGAAAACGGCCACGCATTACTAATAGATTGCGAAAATTTGGCAACTAAGTCTGTGAAAGTGCCTGATGACTTGAATATTGTTATTGTAAACTCTAACTACCCACGTAAATTAGTAGACAGCGAATACAATCAACGCCGTATTGATTGCGAACAAGCTGCTGAAAAAATGGGAGTTAAAACACTTCGCCAAGCAACGATGGCTAAGCTAGATGCTGTTAAAGCACAGCTTAGCAATAACGAATACAAACGTGCGCACCATGTAATTAGCGAAAACGACCGCGTTATCGCCGCAACTACAGCATTGCAAGCCAATGATATGGAGCAACTTCGTGAATTGATGGCTGCATCGCACCAATCACTTAAACACGACTTTGAAGTAACGGTACCCGCAACGGATGGCTTGGTAGAAATATGTAAAGAAGCGATGGGTGAGCGTGGCGCAGTGCGCATGACCGGTGGTGGTTTTGGGGGAGCAATAGTGTGTTTATGCCGCGATGCAGAAGTACCGCTAATTAAAGCCGCCGTTGAAAAACATTACTTTGAACGCTTTAACTTATACGCAGATATTTATGTGTGCTCAGCAGGTTCAGGGTTACAAATAACGTCTTTTTAAAAGTAGGTATCAATATGGCAAAGGTTAACTGGGGTATTATTGGGTGTGGCAATATTGCTCACACCTTTGCTAAAAGCATTGCGCATTGCGCTGATGCTCAGCTTATTGGCGCAGCCTCAACTAGTGAGCAGCGCGCAAACGAGTTTGCCACACATTATTTAATTAAAGGCTATGAAAGCTACCAAGCCCTTATGCAATGCCCAAACATTGATGCCATTTACATTGCAAACACTCACGACCAACACTTTCAAAGCATCGCCCAATGCTTGATGCATAATAAGCACGTACTAAGTGAAAAACCTATTACCGTCAATGCACAGCAATTAAAAAACTTAACCGCACTGGCCGAGCAAAAAGATTGTTTTTTAATGGAAGGAGTGTGGATGCGCTTTTTACCCGCCATTATAAAATTAGAGCAGCTACTAAGCCAAGCAGCTATTGGCAAAGTACATACCGTGCAGGCCAACTTTAGTTTACCCGGCACCTTTGCCAACACCCACCGCTTAATGAACCCAAATACAGCCGGTGGCGCTTTGCTTGATTTAGGGATTTACCCGCTATCGATTGCTGATGTGGTTTTTAATAAATCCCCTGAAAAAATCAGCTCATTTGTGCATAAGGCTGATACAGGTGTAGATGCGCGAAATATTACCATGCTCGATTATGGTAATGGTCAGTTCGCACAACTTAGCAGCGCACTTGAGCAAAACGGTCCAACCGAAGCATGTATTACCGGTGAACATGGCTTTATACGCATACCTTGGTTTGTAGGTGCAAAAGGTCTTGAGCTTCATATTAATGGGCAAGCTATTCAACATTTTGACTACCCATTTAGTGATGATGAAAACTTTAAATTTGAAATTGATCACGTTACTGAGTGCATACTAAATAAACAAATACAAAGCTCTATATTACCACTGAGCACAAGCTTACGGGTTATGACGATGATGGATAGCCTAAGAGACCAATGGCAGATTGAATATAGCGCGACTGTCGAATCTCATGACATAAATAAATAAAAATACACGCAACAAGGATACACAATGACAACAACACACCGTTTAAAAACGCTTTCAAAAGCAATGTTATTAGCCACGGCCAGTTTAACTACCGGTGCGGTATTTGCCGAATCAAATAAGCCTGAGCAACTTTATCCGCCAATAACCAGCGAAGTGCTCCCTGAATTAGCAGCTAAAGGCACCTATAAAGTAGGTGTAAAAACCCTAGACTTAGTTAATCCAGCGCAGTTTGATCCCACAACGCAAAGCCAAAAAGATCGCCCTTTAAAAGTTGAAGTGTGGTATCCAGCAGATAGTAAAGCAAGCAAACCACTAACCAGCTACACAGACATAACCCGCTCAGGCAAACAATTTACCTTACAAGCCGATGCACAGCGTGATGTTGATATAAGTAACGCCGATAACTACCCAGTTGTAGTGCTTTCGCACGGTTATACCGGCTACCGCACAATTATGTACTACCTTGGCGAGCACTTAGCCTCGCATGGCTACATAGTTGTTGCACTTGATCACACAGACTCCACAAACGCCCATGTAGATTTTAAAAACGCGCCCTTTGCGGGCTTTTTTAGCACCTTGATTAATCGCTCACGCGATCAGCAATTTGTGATTAATTATTTTAACGAACAAAGCAACTTTGCAAGCGAGCAAGTAGATCAAACTAGCGCAGGTGTTATTGGCTACTCTATGGGTGGATTTGGTGCGGTTAATACAATTGGTGGTTGTTATGCCTTTAACGAGCAAACTACAGCCATGTTTACGGGAATGACTGACCCTGCTCAAATTAAACAAGTACAGCAACTACTTAACAGCTGTGCAGGCGGGCAATATCAAAACCCGCAAGTAGACCCTCGTATAAAAACAATGGTGGCTATCGCACCTTGGGGTGGACAACATAACTTATTTGACGCTAAAGCAATGAAAAACATTAAAGTGCCTTCACTTTATATTGCAGGTGACTTAGATGATATTTCTGGTTTTGAAGGCATTAAAAATCTTTACAACCAAACTGGCAGTGCCGACAAGTACATGCTTACTTATAAAAATGCCCGCCATAATATTGCACCGCACCCAGCCCCTGCGATTGCCCAAAGCAGTAGTGAATTAGATTTAGGTCATTACTACGAGCCATCGTGGTCATTGCGCACCATTAACGAAATAAATAAACACTTTGTACTTGCCATGATGGATTGCCATGTAAAAGACATAAGCAGCCAGTGTAAGTACTTAGATTTACCTCAAAATGGCGACCAAGCCATTGTTGATGGTAAGCCACTACCACAATGGTATGGCTTTGATAACCGCTTCTCTTCAGGTATGGATTGGCAACAAAGTAAACCTCGTAGTAAGTAATACTTAATTTAAGCGGCTATAAAACTTGATAGCCGCCTTCGCCTTAAAACCAGACTGAAATAAAAACCTTTTATATAAATGAGTTAACACACAATATAAAAATGTTTGTTTTTTAATCGGCTATTTTAAGAAAAAACCATTGCCATTAACCTTTGTTAAAGGCAATCTAGTCATATATAAGATAAGATAAATAACACAAATATCATGTCAAAATACATACTCTCAATTGATCAAGGAACCACAAGCTCTCGGGCCATCTTGTTTACAAAAGATGCAGACGTTTTTGGGTCAGCACAACAAGAATTTTCACAGCATTTTCCAAAAAACGGTTGGGTTGAACATGACCCAAACGATATTTGGCAAACCGTGCTTAGCACAAGCCGTGAAGTGTTATCTAAAAACGACGTAAAGCCTGATGAAATTATTGCTATTGGTATCACCAACCAACGCGAAACAACCTTGGTATGGAACAAAAAAACCGGTAAGCCAGTGTATAACGCCATTGTTTGGCAAGATCGCCGTACCAGTGATTATTGCGAAAGCCTAAGCACTGACGAACTTTGCCAAACTATTAGCGACAAAACAGGCTTATTGCTCGACCCTTATTTTTCTGCAACTAAAGTACGCTGGATTTTAGACAACGTAGAGGGCGCACGTGCACAAGCCGATGCTGGCGAACTGGCCTTTGGTACCGTTGATACTTATTTATTATGGCACCTAACAGGTGGACAAGAGCATCGCACCGATGCCACTAATGCCTCGCGCACCATGTTATTTAATATTCATACACAGCAATGGGATCAAGAGTTACTCGACTTATTTGGTATTCCTGAATCTATGCTGCCCCAAGTAATGGATTCAGCAGACGAGTTTGGCTCAACCAGCGAAGATATTTTTGGCGCGCCAATACGCGTATGTGGTATTGCAGGCGATCAGCAAGCTGCGCTTGTTGGTCATGCTTGCTTTGAACAAGGTATGGCTAAAAGCACCTATGGTACGGGCTGTTTTTTAATGTTAAATACGGGCGAAAAAGCCCTTACATCTGAGAACCGCTTACTGACTACGGTTGCTTATAGATTAAATGGCAAACCCACTTACGCCATTGAAGGCAGCATTTTTATGGCGGGTGCCACTATGCAGTGGATTGTTGAAGGCTTAAAACTGTTGAGTCATGCAGGCGAAAGTGAATCACTAGTGAAAGATGTACCACTTGATCATGGGGTATTTTTAGTCCCTTCGTTTACAGGTTTAGGCGCACCCTATTGGGACCCTAACGCACGTGGTGCAATTTTAGGCTTAACCCGCGACTCTGGTATTAGCACTATTGTTGCCGCAGCTTTGCAATCGGTGGGTTATCAAACCAAAGATTTACAAAAAGCAATGGAACGTGATGGACTTCGCCCAAGTGTACTACGCGTAGATGGCGGTATGGTTAAAAATAACTGGGTACTCACCTTTTTATCTAACATTTTAGGTGCAACCGTAGAGCGCCCAACGGTCACCGAAACCACCTCGTTAGGCGTTGCTTATTTAGCCGGCTTACAAGCAGGTATTTACGAGTCAACTGAGCAACTCGCTAAAATGTGGACCTGTGACCGTCGTTTTGAGCCAACAATGGGTGCTGATGAACGTAATGATTTATACGCAAAATGGCAGCACTGTGTAGCGCAAGTTCGCCTATCTAGCGACGATTGCCAACAACAGTAATGTATGCAGCCGCTAATGAAATTTAGCGGCTTTTAAAGCAGGCCTAACGCTATTTAAAGGCGCGTTTTACGCAGTTTGATTTTAAAAAGATCAGGCTAAAAAATTTAAAATCAAAAAGCACGGTTAGCTATTGTCAAACACTGACGGTCGCTTTATGATGATATATGTCTTATTTATATTACAAATAAAAAGGTTAGCTCACAGTGGAATTAGCAGATAACGAATACGACCTACTCGTCGTCGGTGGTGGTGTAAACGGCACAGGAATAGCAGCTGATGCAGCTGGCAGAGGTTTAAAGGTACTTTTGTGTGAACAATCGGACCTTGCTTGTGCGACATCGTCAAATAGTTCTAAGTTAATCCACGGTGGTTTACGTTACCTTGAGCATTATGAATTTAGATTAGTAAAAGAAGCTTTAGCTGAACGAGAAGTACTGCTTAAAAATGCCCCTCATATTATGTGGCCACTTACTTTTAGATTACCACATCAGTCGCATTTACGCCCTGCATGGATGATCCGCATTGGCTTGTTTATGTACGACAACCTAGCCAAGCGCGAAACACTGGCTGGTTCTCGAGGTATTAAATTTGGCGAAAATAGCGTGCTAGAGCCATCTATTGTAAAAGGTTTTGAATACTCAGATGGATGGGTTGATGACTCTCGTTTAGTTATTTTAAATGCCCTTTCTGCACAAGAAAAAGGCGCTACCATTGCTACACAAACCAAATGTGTAAACGCTAAACGTGAGCAAAATAAATGGCAGGTAACGCTTGAGCAACAAAATACTAAAAGTAAATACACTGTATCGGCTAAAGGCATTGTTAATGCAGCTGGTCCGTGGGTTGCAAAATTATTTGATGAAGCGCTAATTGAAAAATCACCACAAAATATTCGCCTTGTAAAAGGCAGCCATATTGTAGTGCCTCGCATTCACGATGAAAAAGAAGCCTATATTTTACAAAATAAAGATCAAAGAATTGTATTTGTTATTCCATTTGAAGATGACTATTCGTTAGTTGGCACCACCGATGTAGAGCATAACGGCGCAGCTCAAGATGTTAAAATTAGTGATGAAGAAATCGATTACTTAATCGATATTACTAACAGCTACTTTAAAAATCACATTAAACGCGAAGACATAGTTCATACTTTTTCGGGTGTACGCCCGCTACTAGATGACGAGTCTATTAATGCGCAAGCCGTAACACGAGACTACAAGCTAGAGCTTTCAAGTGAGAGTAAACACACTCCATTATTAAGCGTATTTGGTGGAAAAATTACCACTTACCGTAAACTGGCAGAAGCCGCTGTTGATAAGTTAGGAGACTTTTATCCGCAAATGGGTAAAGCATGGACTAAACACAGCGCATTACCTGGTGGCGACTTTGATAATGTTGAAGCACTGACTCAAGAGCTTAAATCTTTATACAACTGGCTACCAGAAGTGACGTTGAAGCGTTTTGTGCGTACGTATGGCACACGTACAAAAATTATTTTAGGTAATGCCACACAACTCAGTGATTTAGGACATGACTTTGGCCATGGCTTATTTGCTGCTGAAGTTGATTACTTACTAAAACAAGAGTGGGCTGGTAATGCTTACAACATTTTATGGCGTCGCAGTAAACTGGGTTTACGTTTTAGCGATGAGCAGATTACAGTTTTAAATAATTATATTGAAACACGCTGATTAATAAGCTGTTTCATTATCACTATTTCCCGTTTCCCCCTTTATGGTTAACAAGCTATAAAGGGGTTTTTATTATTAACTATTCAGCCGACTGGTATAAATAGTTAAACCCACTAAGCGTTGCCGATTTAATATCAAACTCACTACACTGTACCCCTATTTTTGTAAGCGCCTTGGTAAAACACGTGTTAAGTTGCTTAGTACCAATAACCACAACCTGTGTGTTGCTGAGTAGCTGCCATTCACTTGCATAACGTGCTGCGCGTACATCACTGCCTATTAGTACGCCCGATAGGTATGCTTTAGCTTGAACTGGGGTTAGTTCTTTGGACAATTGGCGTGTTCTTACACTAAAAATGCCATGCGCTAAGTTACCGCTATCACTGCCCAAAGTTAAATCGCAGCCTTGTTCAAACGCTTGCCAATCAAATTCACCTTCAGCGCAATCATCAGGAATTAATACGCTTTGATGACATAACAGGTCGTATAACTCACCGGTCATAGCGGTTTTAAAACATATTATTTTACCATTGTTAATTAGTACCCACTTGGTATGCGTTCCAGGTAAACACAGTAAAATTTTACCCGTTTGATACTGCTCGTTTTGTTTTAAAAAACCCAGTATTTGTAATTCTTCACCTCGCATGACATCAATTAGCGTGTTTTGTAACGTGCATTTTGTGCCTGGTAAGGCATTAATGGTGTGCCCTTCACATTCAAAGCTAACAGCAGCATCAAGCAAGCCTTCAGGGTTAATTGGGCACTCTAGATAAGGGGTTTCATGCCAACCAATCGTTGACGTAATTTGGCCTGCAATATAAATAGGTAGTACACCATATTGCGCTGTCCAAGGTGTAATTGCGTGAATCAGTGTTTGTTGAAAATGTTGATTTACTTTTACAACGCCAGGCCCGTCACATTGATCAATTAACGTTAACTCACTGCCCTCACCTACTTTACACAAGTAAGCACGTAAGTGACTTGTGCCCCAGTCAACGGCTATAAACAAAGTTGAAGTAGTCAAACTTTAAAGTCTCCCACCGTCAATTTTAATGCCTTGCCCGGTGATCATACTGCTTTCATCGGCGGCTAAGAAAAGCGCTAAATTAGCGACGTCGTCTGGCGTTACTAATTTTTTAAGCGCCATAGCTTCCATCCATTTTACTTGCTCTTCTTCAGTGAACCAGCTTGCTAATTGACGCTCGGTTGCAACCCAGCCTGGTAATATGGCATTAACGCGAATACCAAACTCACCATAGTCACGAGCGAGTGCTTTGGTCATACCTATTAAACCCGCTTTGGCGGTTACATAACCTGCCATTTGCGGTTGGCCCATAATGGCATTGATAGAGCTAAAATTAATAATACTGCCAGCACCTTCTTGCTGCATAAACGACATAGCCACTTGAGAGGCAAAAAAAGCAGGATTTAAATTAATTTGTAAACACTGGTCCCAATCTTTAACCGTCACGTCTTCACTGGCTTGACGACGGTCGTTTGCCACATTATTTACAAGTACATTTACGCTACCAAGGGCAGCACACGCATCGACCAGTGACTTTTGCAAAGCGTTCGAATCAGTGACATCAACTTGCCTGTACCATAAATTAGCATCGGGTAAATCGCTAATGAGTGCTTGCGCCGCTTCATCATCTATATCAATAAATGCTACTTTGGCTTGCTGTTTAACAAACGACTCAACCATGGCTCTGCCAATGCCTGACGCACCACCAGTGATAAAAATAACCTTGCCAGAAAGACTGTGATATTGAGCTTGAGTGTTCAAAATTAAATTTCCTTGCAGCATGTTTTCAGTTCAACTTAAACCCTTTAAAAACGATTACTTAGAGAAAAAGAGCCAAACCAAGTTGTTATTGCTGTGTTAAAATAATTAGCGATTTAAAAGTTTATACCATATCCTTACGTACATTAATATGATATATGATATATGATATATAATTAAGCAATAATGAACTCGGAAATTCGCACGATGAAAACTCAACCTCGCCAAAATTTAACTCACCAACTAACCCATGATTTAGGGTTTGCAATAGTGCGGGGCGTGTATCCTGTAAGCGAAGGATTACCATCGGAAGCTGATTTATGCATTAAGTACAATGTAAGCCGCAGTGCAACGCGCGAGGCAGTAAAAATGCTCTCTGCTAAAGGGCTTATTTCATCGCGTCCAAAGCAAGGTATTCGTGTATTACCAGAAAGCAGTTGGAATATGTTTGATACCGACGTACTTCGTTGGATTTTAAGCAGCAAACCGTCACTATCATTATTAAAAGAATTTACCCAAGTACGTGTTGCACTTGAACCACAAGCAGCCGCGTTAGCTGCAATAAGCGCTACGCCAGAGCAGCTTGCAGAAATTGATAACGCACTTGCGCGCATGGCTGATGCCGATGAAGGGTTAGACGATCCGTTAGAAGCCGACATCGCCTTCCATACCAGTATTTTAGTAGCCAGCAACAACCGATTTTTTGTACAGCTGACTGAATTTATTAGTACAGCTCTTAGAGTTAGTATTCGTTACACTAACCATATTAAAGGTGTACCAGGCGCTGACGTAACTAAGCACGCTGATATTTTAGACACAATAAAATCTGGGAATCCCGAGCGCGCTAAAAAAGCGGTCGAAACAATTTTAGAAGAAGCGCTAGAGCTCATCGAATCTAAACTCGATTGATGACTAAAAAAATATCTTTAAAAAAGGGAGCTACTTAGCTCCCTTTTTACTGCTTATTATATTTTAAGCTTTGCTAAGCTCAAAAATAAGTGATGTTTGCGGGAATGAAATTGGCATTTGTAGGCCAAACTCCATTAATGCTTCCCCCGTAAAGGTTTGCCCGTTAACGGCGGTAATAGACGAAGGGCGGTATTCTTCAAATTTAATAGGCCACACTAAATTAAGTGTGTACTGTGTATCTGCATCTAAACCAGCAAAACGAAGCTTATTAGGCGCGGTACGCGGTGTTTCGCGCACGCTGTTATACGCAAATAACGCTTTTGATTTTTGCTCGTCGATTAAACCAAAATTAATAGATAAATCGTCGCTATCGAGGCGGTACAAATCGGCAGCATGAATAAATTCACGGTGCTCTTTGTGCAGCGCAATAGCCGCTTTAAGCGCATTGTATTCATGATCGGTCAGCTCACGTGGATCCATTTCAATTCCCATGTGGCCAAACATGGATACCGCAGCACGCATTTCAATGCTCACATTACGCCCTGTAATATGACAATCACGTGGGCCTACGTGTGCACCCATAACCGACGATGGGAAGAAGAACGAACAACCACGTTGAATTTCAAGACGGTCAAGCGCATCGTTAGAATCTGACGTCCATACACGGTCTGTGTGTGCAAGCACACCATAATCTACACGTGCACCACCTGACGAACAGCTTTCTATTTCAAGGCCTGGATGCGCCGCTTTAATGCGATCGATTAAGCGATAAAGTGCCAGTGTTTGCTGATGTACCGCAGGCTTACCATCAAAATTACCCGCATGGTTAATATCGCGGTTCATATCCCATTTAATATACTTAATTTTTGGGTACTCAACCAAAATATCGTCAATGGCTTTGTATAAATATTCAACCACCTCAGTGCGCGTTAAATCAAGCACAAGTTGGTTTCTAAAGCTCAGTTGCTCGTTATTTTCTGAGCCTAAGACCCAATCAGGGTGAGCGCGGTATAAGTCGCTATCTGGGTTAACCATTTCTGGTTCAAACCAAATACCAAATTCCATACCTAAGCTATTTACATGATCAATGACTGGCGATAGACCATCTGGGTAAATTTCGTAATCAACTGTCCAATCACCTAAGCCTGCAAAATCACCGCGGCGACCTTTAAACCAACCATCGTCCAGAACAAAACGCTCAATACCTAATGGTGCTACTTTATCGGCTAACTGCTTAAGCGTATCTACATCGTGGTCAAAATAAATACCTTCCCACGTGTTGTAATGCACCGGGCGTGTTTTTTCACGCTGTGCTTGGCTAAGTAAATTAGCCTTAACAAACTGATGAAAATTACGCGAAAGCGCGCTAAAGCCATCGCTCGAAAACGAGCCATAAATACGTGGACTTTGATACGTTTGGCCTTTAGCAAGGGTTAGCTCGCCCGGTAATAATAACTCACCCATTTGCACATAACGGCGCCCTTCTGGTAGTAGTTCAGCGCGTAACTTGTTGTTACCACTCCATCCTAAATGAAAGCCATAGCACTCACCGTGTTGCTCGCCTGCGCCTTCGCTATGAACTAATAAACCAGGGAATACGTCGTGCGATGTTTTACCTTTACGATTTTCGCGTACAAAGCTGCCTAACACCAAATCGACAGATTGACGTTGAAATTCGTTTGACCACCGCCCTTCAAAACTTATAATTTTGTTAACGCTATCGGGTAGCTGAAATGTGGGTGCTGCACAAAAATTAACGCTTAGTGGTGAATCACTTAAATTAGTTAATACCGTATGCGCGCTTAACACATTGGTATTGTAATCAAGCGTAATACTATGAACGACTTCAATTCCACGTAATGTATCTTCACTTACAAACTCAAGCATTGATGATGATGGCTGACGAACCTCTTTTAACTTCGGCCCTACAGACCAAGCAAAAGAGTCGTTTACAAGCTCAAGGCCAGGTGCACCAGTAAAGCCCTCACCTAAAAGTGGAGAAAGAGAAATAGGCGCTTCTTCAACTGAGGCACATTTTACCTCTTGACGGGTAGCAAGCTGAGCAAGCATCAACTCAGTTGTTTGCTCTGATAGGCGTTTACCAAAATACAGTAACGCAGGTGTTTTACTTTGGCAGTTGAAAATAACGGTGCTGTTTACACTGTCTAATCGATAAAATGATTTAGTGTTGGCCATGATTTTCCTATCCTCTTATTCATTGTGTGAGTTATTAATATACCGAGATGATGTTAGCGATAGGCGTTAACGCGATCTCTAAAGTGTTCAGGCACAATCTGATAGATGGCGAACACTAATAATAGTATATATCATATAAATTTAGTTTTAATAGTTTTTCTATCGCAAATACTGAGATAAAACCACTGGATATACCACTTAGGTTTCATTTGATGGTTAACTATAGTGATAATCACATTGTTTAAAATAAAAAATCGGCCAAAGCTATACTTTGGCCGATTATATTAACGTCGATTAATTAACGTTTATTGTTTTACTGTGTCGTCAATTGCTGAAGATTTACCCGCCCATTGCGCGTTTAATCCAAACACGACTTTATTCACAGTTAATGCAAATGCCACACAGACAAACAACGTCACTGGCATTAAATGAATATAGTGAATAGTAGTGTGAAGCGGTGAGCTTTCAAATGTCAGCATGCCATACATAACAACACCTAAAATTACAGCGGCAATACCCGCTCGTGCATCTACATTTTTAAACAACAAGCCAACCACAAAAATTGAGAATATAGGCATACTTAGTAAGCCGTTTAGCTGCTGTAGTAAGTTAATAATGCTGTCAGCTTGCTGGTAAATAGGTACAAGCACCAGCGTCAAACTAGTTAATAATAATGTGACATAACCACTTAGCTTTACAACACTTGGTTCTTTATTAAAATATGCTTCGTGAATATCACACACATATAATGCCGTAGATGAGTTTAGTAAACTGTTATAAGTTGAAAGCACTGCTGCGGCCATTGCTGCGGCAAACACACCTGTTAACCATGTAGGCATTACATCGCCAACAATTCGTCCGTATGCGGCATCACCAATATCGCCATACAACTTGTAAGAAATAATACCAGGTAGCACCACGATTGCCGGAACAATCAAAAGGCGAATACCTGCTGCCGCAAATATCCCTTTTTGCGCCTCTTTGACATTAGGTGCTGCCATAGCGCGCTGTGTAATCGTTTGATTAGTTCCCCAGTAAAACATCTGAATGAATATCATACCAGTCAGTAGCGTTGGCCAAGGGATAGGCGAATCAGGACCGCCAATTAACGTTAAGCGCTCTTGTGGGATACCGCTAAAGTCGTAATCAATTGCGTTAAGCGCTAAGAACACGACTAGTATTGCCATACCTAGCACGAGTAGCCCGTTGTATGTATCTGACACCGCAACTGCACGTAGCCCACCAAAAAAGGCATAAATGGCGCCTACAATAGCAAAAGCGGTTGCTATGTACATTAATGGTATATCAACTTTAAACATGGTTTGCATAAATAGCGAACCCGAGTAAATAACCGCAGGCATGTAAATGAGTGCATTTCCTGTAAAAAACAAACTACCAATAACGGCACGGATATGCTTATTGTTGTAGCGCTTTTCTAATAACTCAGTGGTTGTTGTGCAGTTATATTTGTAATAAACAGGAATAAACACTTTAGCCAATAATATTAGACCTATAATCGCCGCAAGCTCCCACCAAACTAATAAAGCCATTTGGTTCCCATTCATGCCAACCAACTGGTCTGTACTTAAATTAGTAAGCGTGATTGAGCCTGCAACAAATATCCAAGTTAAACCGCCTCCTGCTAAAAAATATTCTTTATTTTGAGTTTGCTCACTACGCCCCTGATCGCGGCATTTTAAGTATGTAAATAAACCAATTAGGCCCGTTACAATAGCAAAAACTAACACTTGGATCATACTATCAGACATTTTTACTCTCCTGCATTAGCGCGCATTTGCACACCTAATATCGTATTTTCTGAGCAATGGTTATGGTGTTTAATTAAGCGGTTAACTTGAACTAGCGACGATAACATTGCATGGATAGGTAATAAGTAATTTTGTTTATTAAGCTCAACAATATCAGTGTCTGGCAGTTTTCTTAGGGCTTCTTCGTCAATTGTGTAGATGCCTTTTACTCGTGTTTTCTTTCCATCACTAAAATTAATAACCAATTCTATTTCTTTAAGTAAGCTCAAAGAGAGTAACTTTTGGGTAAATTCATGTGAAACCTGTTCCTGCTGATAGTACTCACTCATTTTATCTTGAACTTGATGCAAAAATTGGCTCGATTCGCCATTTTGAAATAAAGCTTCGCCCTGTGAATTATTCACATAGTCGCTTTGTTCATTTATGTAAACAGTGAGTGTTTTATCTTTTTCTGGATCTGGCCCTAACTCAAACGGGGCTCTTAAAAACGCTGAAGGAACATGAACTGCTAGCCACTCTTGTTCTGTGAAGAACACATTATGGCCAGCGACTAAACCAAGCAATCCGACAGCGCGAAATTGCCCTTGAGTTGGCTCTTTCATATAAACAACAGGAAAGCTACTCGCAGCTGCGCCAAACTCATGAACAACTAATGATGCGTGGTGCTGATTTTTTGAAAAGCCGAAATTGCTATGTGGTTTTATTTTTATATCCTGATGTTTTGCAGGATCAAGTAGTACATAGTTAGACATGTTTATCTCTCATCAAAGGGAATTACAGTTTTGCAAAACCCAATGAATTTACTTTATTAATAAGATCTCTGTGAGTGGGCAAATTATATTTCAGCTGATCTATACGTATTTTTGTCATCTGTAGCTGTTTTTTTGCTAACTCACCTTGATTATAAATATGTTCCATTTGACTAAAGTCAGACTTAAACCCAACACCATATAAGATGTACTGATAGCTAGCAGCACTAAATGCTTCTACATTATCAGTAAAGTCATACTCGCTTGGGGAGCTATAACGCCAAATAGACAATAACTCTTGCAAAGAGTTAGGAATACTCTGTGTATCGCGATGCTCAAGCCAAAACGGTTCAGTACGCTCACTCAAAGCATAATGCAACTTAAGAAAATCAATTACACCGCGCCACTTTTTCAACATGATCGCATTAAAACGTTTTGCAGTAATAGGCATCAATTCTTTATTTGGAGGCAATTGATCCGCGATATAATTTGCAGACGCTTCAATAAGCATGAGCGCTGATGCCTCTAGTGGTTCTAAAAAACCTGCAGCTAAGCCAACAGCAACACAATTATTCTTCCAGAAAATTTTTCGATGCCCTGGTTTGAAATTTATTTTTTTAGCTGTTTTTACCTCTTCCAAGCCAATGTAATTCGCAAGTGTTTTGCGAGCTTGTTCTTCTGAACAATGTTTACTCGAATACACATAACCAACACCACGACGTTCTTGTAAGCCAATATCCCATATCCAACCCGCCTCTTGAGCTGTTGAAATAGTATGACAAGCAATAGGGTCATTTTCATTGATATAAGGAACTTGAGTGGCTATGGCCGTATCAGCTAAAAAAACATCATCGCATGGAACAAACGGAACTTTTAGAGTTTCACCAAGCAACAAACTTCGCATACCTGAGCAGTCTACAAATAAGTCAGCTAGTTGTGCGCCATGTTCTTTGGTCTGTAAACAACTGATATCACCACATGGAGCTTGCTCAATACGATCAACGGTATCGCTAATGTGCTCAACACCAAGTTCACTAATACAGTGCTTTCGTAATAAAGCGATAAACTTTGCCGCATCTAAATGGTAGCCATAATTAGCTATCACTTCGTACTCTTTATTCGCAATAGTTTTCGGGGCTAAACCCTGTTCACATAAATATTGCTGAAAGCTGACGGCTTCAGAAAACGAGCAAGTAGGCTCAACTACAGACTGCCAGTAAGGTGCTGGATCAACTTTATTAAACCCTTGTGGTTCTGTAAACGGGTGATAATAGACATCATCTTTTGCATTTACCCAGTTAACAAACTTACTAGCTTGTTTGAAAGTAGCTCCGCATTCACGCATAAATTGCGTTTCTGAAATTCCCAACTGCGATAATGTTTTACGCATCGTTGGCCATGTCCCCTCACCAACGCCAACTACTGAAATTTCAGGCGATTCAATTAGGGTAACTTTAATGCCTTGGTTGGATAGATTGCTAGCGTGTTTCTTTGCAAGAATGCCTGCAGTTATCCACCCTGCTGTACCACCACCCAGGACAATAATTCGATTAATAACACCAGACAAAGCGTTTACCTTTTCATTGCATGTTAAACTTTAAGAAAAAAGGGGGTAAATCCCCCCTTTAAACTTACATCATAACCTGACTAGAACGAGCCTCGAATACCTAGTGCATAGCGAGAACCTGAACGAACTTGTTCAGTAAAGTGACTTGCTAAGCTACCGTGTTTAGACGTGTACTCATCAGTAATATTGATACCTTCAAGAATAACTGTAAGGTTGTCGTTTATGTCATAACTGGCGCTAATATCCCACTGTCCATAAGTATCTACGTACTCAGGCTCACCAGTATCACCGTTACGAAGAGTTTGTAAAAACGATTCACGGTTATTGTAAGCAATACGAGCTTGGAAACCGTCTTTTTCATAGAAACCAATTAAGTTTTGTGAATCACCTAATCCTTCTAACTGAAAGCCATCTTCACTATCACTATTAACAATAGTTGCATTTGCTTGGAAACCAAAACCATTTTCAAACGTATGAGTCCAGGCCATTTCTAGACCTTCAACTTGTGCAGTCGCACCATTACGTGGACGACTTACTTCAAAATCATAGCTTCCACTTGCTAAAGAGAAAGACTCTGTAGCCGGTGTTACTGTGATAAAGCCTTCAACATCTTTGCTGAAAATACCAAAAGATACGGCGCTTGCATCATCATAGTACCACTCGTATGACATATCCCAGTTTGTTGATAGGAATGGAGTCAAATTAGGGTTACCACCGCTCGCCAGTAAAATATCTGGACGGGTTGTGCCTATATTTGTAACTGGACGCATTGCTTCTAATGTCGGACGAGTAATCGTTTCTGAGTAAGCAAAACGTAACAACATATCATCTTCAACTTCAAACTTAGCGTTTAAGCTAGGAAGTAAGTTGGTGTAAGAGTTTTTAAGCGTAATTGGAACAGAAGCTCGTTGGCCGTTTGCATCTTCAATGTAAACTTGGTCAAGGATTGTACCGTCTAGTGGGTTTTGAGCAATATCAACTAATGTAGCCTGGTTACCCGATGCTGTAGTTGTAGTTTCACTGTAGCGAACACCAACATTTACAGTCCATGGTATATCACCTAAATCACCTTGGAATACAAAGTCAGCATAAGCAGAAAATATTTCTTCTTCTATTTCAAAACTTGTACCTAACTCAACCGGCGTATAACCATTTAACGCTGCAAACGCTGCAATATTTGCATCTGCATCATCACCGCGGTTGGCTGACTGACCAGAAATAGCGGCATCAGATTCTAGGTACGATAAGTAATCATCTACGTTGTAACCAAAGAATGATGATGGAATACCATTAAACCAACCATTTGGTGTAACTAGATATGCTAAGTCATCTGGAACATCTAGACCGTAACCACAGTAGAAACAATTTGGTAAGCTTGGCGATTGGAATACTTTAGCTTCTTTTGTTCTATCTTGTGTATACACACCGTAGCGTAATTGAGTAAACGTTTCGCTATTTGGTGTATAGGTGAAATCTGCACGCATTTCTGTGATTTCATCAGTTCGTTCATCACCTCCACGCTCTACGTAGTGAGCACGAAGTTTACTTGAGTCTGCTTGAGTGAATGGGCCGTTAATTCCATCAGAAGATAACCCCGGTAAATCACCACCACCAGTGAAGTCATATGTATAACCGTTTGCGTAACCCATTACGGTGAAAACACGACTTTGATCGCCACTTAAATCTTCAGCTTTAGAAGTAGAAATATCAATATCTACTTTTAATTGATCTGTTAATTTCCAATCAGCATTAAAGCCAAAAGATTGAATTTTAACATTGCGGTCTAAACCTTGTTGAACAAAGTCAGTTGCACCTGAACCACCACCATTTGGATCGTCAAACGCATTGTGTGACCAATAAGTTACTGTTTCTGTTGATGGATCTACCTGAAAATCACGGAAGTTACCTGGAGTAAACCAGTTTGCATAGTTACTTACTTGAGACTCAACTTCAAATTTTGAATAAATACCGTCAAACGTTAAAGTTAGATCATCGCTAGCAGCGTATTGAAATACCAGTGTACCACTTGTGCGTGTGCGGTCTTCAACGTTTGATGTTAAATCTAAATTACGTGGTACCCATACATTAAATGCTTCTTTACCTGTACCTGCAGCAGCATCAAAGTCATTTGTTTGGATACGATCGACACGGTAAAAGCCACGTGTATCAGCTTGGTTAATTTGTGCATCACGCTTTTGTACTGATAAAGAGGCTAGTACGCCTAATTTATCTTCCATAAAGGTGTCACTTATGAGACCTGAAAATGCAGGGGTTGTGCTTTCAGATAAGCTGTCGTAAGTTGCTTTTACATTACCCACAGCTTTGAAACCGTCCAAATCAAAAGGCTTAGCTGTATTTAAATTAATGTATGAACCAATACCACCTTCTTGATTAGCAGCATTTGATGTTTTGTAGATATCTGCACCTGAAATTAGCTCTGAAGCAAGTGTGTCGAAGCTAAACTCACGGCCAGCTCTTTCCGACGCCATTTGACGGCCATTAACAGTAACCAGGTTAAACTGAGGGCCAAAACCACGCACAGATATAAGCTGACCTTCACCACCGCTTCGGTCAATAGCAACACCTGTAATACGTTGTAGTGACTCTGCTACGTTTTGATCAGGAAATTTACCAAGATCTTCCGCCGAAATACCATCAGAAACGATGAGCGCTTCTTTCTTATCAGAAAAAGAACGCTTAAGGCTACTTATTAAGCCGCGTACTTCAATGACTTCGATATCTTTTTCTGCTGTAGCTCCCTCTGCCTCTTGAGCTGCAACATGGCCGCTTGCCAGTACACCAGCGATAGCTAAACTGAGTGCGGTTTTCTTGTTGAACGATAACTTATTGTTAATTATCATTTTTTAAAAACTCCTGATTGTGTGTAGTTATTTTGTCGTTATGTTGATTGAATAGCTTCAAAATTATTTCAAATACTATTTATATTATAAATACTTTAAACAAAGCAAAAGTGCAACCTTTTCCTTAATAATACGTATCACTTCATTACTATTGATTTTCTTTTTGTTTTCTTTTAATTAACATTAAAATCAAATTAAGGTGTTGAGTTTAATTACGAAAATGCATAAATAATAACCTGATTATATTCTTCATCAGGCAATAAATTAGCTTTAGGATAATTTTCGCGATTTGGCGCATCAGGCCAATTTTGCGCTTCAAGGCACAGTGCTTGTCGCGGCTTAAAAGGAGCACCAACAAAGTTTGCTGTGTATAACTGCATGCCTGGCTGAGTGCTTTTGAGTGTTAAATTAATACCGGTTTGCTGCGACGTTAAAGTAGCCATGGTATGAAGGCTGTCCTCGTTTTCAAATACATAACAGTGATCTAAACCATTAGCTGCATCTAATTGGGTGTGACTTTGCGTTAATGCATCTTTAACTAATTTTGGCTTAGTAAAATCAAAGCAGCTATTTGCAACGGGGGCAGGCCCGTCCAATGGGATGCTGTCCTCATCAATGGGTAAATAGTGGGTCGCATTTACCTGAAGTAAATGGTTCTCAATAGTGTCGCTGCTCTCAAGATTAAAATAGCAATGGTTAGTGAAGTTAACGAGAGTTTCTTTATTGCAAGTCGCTTTAAACTTAAGTAGAAGCTGCCCATTTTCTGCAGTAATGGTTTGCCATACTTTTAACTCTCCAGGAAAACCCTCTTCGCCATCCACTGAGCAATAATAAAGCTCAACCTCACTGTCGGTTTGTTTGGTTACTTGCCAAAGTACTTTATTAAAGCCTTTAACTCCGCCGTGTAGGCTATTAGGGCCGTTATTTGCTTCCAGTTGATACTGCGAGCCAGATAAGTTAAAACGCCCTTCAGCGATACGATTAGCGTATCGACCTACTGTAGCGCCAAAATAAAATGGGTTTTCAAGATAGTACTGAGGATCGTCGACGCTAAGCGTCATTTCTTGGTTTTTAAATTTAATGCTTTTAATTATTGCACCAAATGGCAATATTTCGGCAGTTAGATTCTTAGAGTCACTAAGCTGTATAACCCGCATTGGTTCATCAATGGTTGTCATCGTCACGCACATTCCTCAAAAGTTACCTAGAAAACTATATTAGTTAGATAAGGCAGCTATATATATTATAAATAGTATATAACTCATATTGGTAACTCAATTAAAAAACGTTAAATTTTTTAATAAAATTTACAATTGCGCTATTTATTTAACGTTAATACTGACTACCTTTTTATAATTGGCTAAGTTGAAATGTGCGTAGCACCGCAGTATCGGTTTGTAAATTAAGCCATATGCTTCTCAAGTGCTGCTTTTTCTTCAGTGCTCAAAGCTTGCTTAGCTCTTTCAGCAAAGTTATATCTGACCATTACAACCTTTCCAATTGCACAGCATTTATCATGCTGAAATGCCTCTTGCTTGAGTACAAAAGAGCTTTTTCCTATGTGATCTACAGACGTTTTAATCGTGATCTCGTGGCCGTAAAATAACTCCCCCACAAACGACACTTCTATTTTGGCAATGATTAGTTTCCAGTCATGTGGGTTTAAGTCTGGCGTAAAAAATTTAAAAATAGGGACGCGAGCGGCTTCAAACCACACGGGGAGTACGGTATTGTTGATGTGTCCGAGTGCATCTGTTTCGCTAAAGCGCGGTATCACTTTTTCAATAAACATATTAATCCAAAAATAATTATACAAAGGTAAACCATGACGGACTTTATTCGCGTTTATGAAAACGCATTGAGCGATGATTTTTGCGATAACTTTATTAATACGTTCACGCAAAGCCCGCATGTAAAACAAGGGGTTACGTCAGGTGGTGTTGATTTAAAGAAAAAAGACAGCCACGACCTACACCTAAATAGTCACCCCGAATATGCAGAGCAATTAAAACACATACAACAAACGACTGCACAGCATGTTTTTAACTATATTGAAGAACATATTTTTATGATGATTGGCGCATTTGGCTTAAAGGTTTATCACCCAAAAACGGGGGAAGTAGTAGATTTAACTCAAGAAAATTTTGATGAAGTGGGTAAGCCACAGCTCCCTGTCCTTGTGCAGCAAATATTTAGATTAGGTAATATCCAAGCGCAGAAATACGAGGTAAATAAAGGGGGTTATCCTTACTGGCACAGCGAAGTGTATCCTCAGTTACAACACAATGAAGCCCTGCATCGTGTACTTTTATTTATGTTTTACTTAAACGATGTCGAGGAAGGTGGAGAAACGGAGTTTTATTATCAAAACCGTAAAATAGCCCCTAAAAAAGGCACCATGGTGATAGCGCCTGGCTACTTTACGCATACACATAGGGGTAATAAGCCAATATCAAACGATAAGTATATTTTAACCTCGTGGGTGCTATTTAACCGTGCAGAGCAAATATATGGTGCACCTAAAAGCTAAACCAATAAATAAGCCATAAACAACACTTATGGCTTATTTATACATCTAGTAGACGGCCTATTTAACCAAGTAGCTCGTCAAACATATCAAACAGCTTATCAAGCTCTTCGACTGTGTTGTAATGCATACAACCAATACGTACTACACCGCCTGTATCAAGCACGTTTAATTGCTTACATAAACCTTGCGCGTAAAAATGTCCATCCCACACACATATATGCTGTTTGCCTAAAAACTCTGAAACGGCGCGTGGCTCAAGCCCTTCAAATGTTAAAGCAAACGTAGGGGTACGTTCGTTTAATCGATCAAAGTCGTCAATACCGTACAATTTTATACGAGGGTAATTAACCAAACGCGTTAAAAAGTGCTCACTGAGCGCCATCTCGTGCTGTTTAGTTTTAGCAAACGCAGCTGTTAGCTTTTCACGGCGTGTATGGCCATCATCAAGCTCGCTAATTGCAGCAATGTAATCAACAGCGGCAATAAAGCCTGCCATTGCTTCAAAGCTTTGGGTACCTGTTTCCCAACGTCCCGGCGCTACATCTTTAGCAGGCTCTACTTTGTAAGGCGTAAAACCTTCAAGATGCTCTTTTTTACCGTACACCATCCCTAGGTGTGGCCCAAAAAACTTATACGCTGAGCAGGCTAAAAAGTCGCAATCAAGGGCTTGTACATCAATAAGCTCGTGCGGCGCATAATGTACCGCATCAACATACACAAGAGCGCCCACAGCATGAGCTAGCTCTATAATGCGTTTAATATCGTTAATTGAGCCTGTGGTATTTGAAGCATAGGTCACAGCCACCAACTTAGTCTTGCTGTTTAATAAGCTTTCAAACTGCGTCATATCTAGGCTGCAATCGGCTTCATTAATCAAGGCAGTATTAACCTTAACGCCTTTATCTTCTGCGGCTTGCTGCCATGATGACACGTTTGAGAAGTGATCGGCGTTAGTAACAATGATCTCATTACCGGCTTGCCAATCGCGCGATATAGCTCGGCTAAAACTAAAGGTAAGGCTTGTCATGTTAGGGCCAAACACAATATTTTGAGCACTTGGCGCATTGAGTAAATCGGCTGCAGCTTGGCGTGCATTTGCCATTAGCTCAACAGTTTTATCGCTTGAAAAAAACGCACCACCTAGGTTTGAATTGTAGTGTCCTAAATAAGCAGACATTGCATTAAGCACTGACTGCGGCACTTGAGAGCCACCAGGGCCGTCTAAAAATATCGGCGATTTACCATCAACGCTTTGCATTAATGCCGGAAACTGCTCACGTAATTGCGCTATATTCATGAGCATTCCTTAAGAGGTAAGTACAAAGCAATCCAGGTAACCTGGTTTGCTAGCATCAACTTTATTCATTGGCGTTGCATTGTGCCAAACTTGGCGGTCGTTTATAAGCGCAAACATGCCGTCTTTAATTTCCATTTTAAAACATGGCTCAGCTTGTTTGTTTTCGTATACAAGTAACTCGCCACCTTCTAAGTTTTCGTGCGAAACACCGCATATACATACATGATCAAAACCGTCTTGATGCACGCCTTCTGGCGCTGCTGGCGTATCGCTATCAATGGCTAACATTCTAAATTGATGTATTTCAATATCGCGATCTTCATCAACACCGGTAAGCTGGCAAAACTCACTGACAATACTTTTCATGCCATCTGATTCAAGTAGGCTTTGCTCTAAATTTTCGTAAGTACGTTCAACGTTACCTTGAAACGTATTAATCGAATCGTCTTGAACAAATGCTTTGGCAGCTTGCAATTTTAGCTCACCATTTTGAAATTTAATTACTGAATAACGACGCTTACGAAATTCGCCATCTGCATATGGATTTGCAGGTAGGTTATCAAAAGAAGGCTTAACCAAATCAATATTTGCTTGGTTAATAAAACGAAGTTGCAGTAAATTCTGGTTGTTTAATGCAGTCATGAAATCTCGCCTAAAATAATGAGAATATTAAAAGAGATTTTAATGCATGTAGCGAGGAATTATTGCTTTATTATCCAACTTAAATGTGAAAAATACTTAATTTTAATTCAGTATAAGGCTATTAAAGCATGAATAATCTAAATTATATTTAAACAATAAAAAACCCGCCGAAGCGGGTTTTTTATTCAAACTCTATAAATTAAACAGCTTGCTGAATAATTACGTTGTCTGCTTTTTTAGTGTACTGAGGCATACGGTGGAAGTTCAAGTAACGGTAAGTATCTGCTGCCGTTGCATTGATTTTCGCTGCATATTCCTGGTACTCAGCCGGAGTAGGTAATTTACCTAAAATTGCCGCCACTGCAGCAAGTTCTGCTGATGCTAAGAATACGTTTGCGCCTGTACCTAAACGGTTAGGGAAGTTACGTGTTGAGGTAGAAACAACTGTTGCTTTATCTGCAACGCGTGCTTGGTTACCCATACACAGTGAACACCCTGGAGTTTCAATACGTGCACCAACACGACCAAAGATACCGTAGTAACCTTCGTCTGTAAGTTGGTCTTTATCCATCTTCGTTGGTGGAGCAACCCAAAGCTGTGTTGGAATACGACCAGTAAAGCCATCTAATAATTTACCTGCGGCACGGAAGTGACCAATATTAGTCATACAAGAACCGATAAATACTTCATCGATTTTCTCGCCTGTAACGTCAGATAGTAAACGCGCATCATCTGGGTCATTCGGAGCACAAAGTACCGGCTCTTTAATATCAGCTAGGTCGATTTCAAGTACGTGCTTGTATTCTGCATCCGCGTCAGCTTCCATAAGTTCTGGGTTAGCCAACCAATCTTGCATTGCAGTAATACGACGCTCGATTGTACGAACATCGCCGTAACCTTCAGAGATCATCCACTTAAGCATAACAATGTTAGACTCAAGGTACTCAGAGATAGACTCTTTAGAAAGCTTAACAGTACAACCTGCAGCTGAACGTTCTGCTGATGCATCTGATAGTTCAAATGCTTGCTCAACAGTTAAGTGCTCAACACCTTCAATTTCTAGTACACGGCCAGAGAATTCGTTGATTTTACCTTTCTTCTCAACCGTTAATAAGCCTTCTTTGATACCGTAGTAAGGAATTGCATGAACAAGATCACGTAATGTGATACCTGGCTGCATTTCACCTTTAAAGCGAACCAAAATAGACTCAGGCATATCAAGTGGCATAACACCTGTTGCTGCTGCGAATGCTACTGCACCTGAACCAGCTGGGAACGAAATACCTAATGGGAAACGAGTATGTGAATCACCACCAGTACCTACGGTATCTGGTAATAACATACGGTTTAACCACGAGTGAATTACACCGTCACCAGGGCGAAGTGAAACACCGCCACGGTTCATGATGAAATCAGGAAGCGTATGGTGCGTGTTTACGTCAATTGGTTTAGGGTAAGCAGAGGTATGACAGAATGACTGCATTGTTAAATCTGCAGAGAAACCTAAACATGCTAAGTCTTTAAGTTCATCACGTGTCATAGGACCAGTAGTATCTTGCGAACCTACAGTGGTCATTTTAGGCTCACAGTATTGGCCTGGGCGAATACCGGCTACGTTACATGCTTTACCAACCATTTTTTGCGCTAGTGTAAAGCCTTTGTCTGACTCTTCAGTCACTGCTGGTACTTTAAATACATCAGTAGCACCTAAACCTAAAGATGTACGTGCTTTGTCTGTTAAACCACGACCAATGATAAGTGGAATACGACCACCAGCACGAACTTCATCAAGGATTACATCTGATTTAAGTTCGAAAGTAGAGATAACATCATCAGTACCATGGCGTTTAACAACACCTTCGTATGGGTAAATATCAATTTGATCACCCATGTTGAACTCGTCAACATTTAATTCGATTGGTAATGCGCCAGAATCTTCCATTGTGTTAAAGAAGATAGGTGCTATTTTGTTACCTAAACATACACCACCAACACGTTTGTTTGGTACAAATGGGATATCATCACCCATAAACCAAAGCACAGAGTTAGTAGCAGACTTACGAGAAGAACCAGTACCTACAACGTCACCTACATAAGCAAGTGGTAAGCCTTTAGTTTTTAATTCTTCAAGCTGTACGATAGGACCTACTTCACCTGCTTTATCTGGGTTTATGCCATCACGCTCATTTTTTAGCATTGCCAAAGCATGAAGTGGGATATCAGGACGTGACCATGCATCTGGTGCAGGTGATAAGTCATCGGTGTTTGTTTCACCCGTTACTTTAAATACAGTAACAGAGATTTTTTCAGCTACTGCTGGCTTATTTGTAAACCATTCAGCTGCAGCCCAAGATTCGATAATTTGCTTAGCAAACGCATTACCTGCTTTGGCTTTTTCTTCTACGTCGTAGAAAGCATCAAACATCAGTAATGTGTTTGAAAGGCCTTTTACTACGATTGGCGCTAATGATTCGTCATCAAGTAGGTCAATCATTGGCGCGATATTGTATCCGCCTAGCATTGTTCCTAATAATTCAGCTGCTTTTTCTTTAGAAATAAGAGAAGTAGTCGCTTCACCTTTAGCAACAGCGGCTAGGAAGCCTGCTTTGATGTAAGCAGCGTCATCAACACCTGGTGGTACACGATTGATTAATAAATCTAAAATGAATTCTTCTTCACCTGCCGGTGGGTTTTTTATTAATTCAATAAGATCAGCAGTTTGCTGAGCATCTAATGGCGCTGGTACGATACCTAACGCGGCACGTTCTTCTACGTGTTTACGATATTCTTGTAGCACAATATTGCCCTCTTGGTGACGTGAAAGTATTCGGTAGCGCTTCATGCGCACTTGTTACCCAATACTTATAGTATTCTAACGCGTAATTATAAAGCTTTTATAGATAGATGAAAATCCATCCAGTTACACAACTGATTATACCGACTATAAACACTATGAATAGTAGTTACGGGAAATTCTATTTCCATGAATACTTGTTAAGTAATAATCATTACTATTTAAGTAGGCAAGCATAAATAGCGGCCATAAAAAAACCCAGCATAAGCTGGGTTTTTATAATCAAAATAATCTATTAACGTAAAACTTTTACTGTTTTGATTGTTTTGATGTGCGCTTCAACACGACGATTCTCTGCGTGTGCAGCGGCTGTGTTAGCTTCATTTTTAAGGCGCTCTTCACCTAAACCTACCGTAGTAATGCGGTCAGATGCAATACCGTCAGCTATTAATTGCTTAGCTACCGAATCAGCACGCTTTTTAGATAGCATTTTGTTGTAAGTCGCTTTACCTACTGATGAAGTGTGACCTTCTAAAAGCACGGTTGTATCTGGGTAATCTTTTAAGAAAGATGCAACTTGATCGATGTCGTCTAAGTAACGCTGTGATACAGCAGCTTTGTCGTTAGGGAACGTTACTAATAAGCTCACAGTTACTTCTTTATCTTCATATAAAGTACAACCAGTACCATCAACAGCATCTGTCATTGGTGTATTAGGACACTTGTCATCAGCATCTAAAATATTGTCATTGTCGCTGTCTACTGGCTCAACCATAACTTTAACAACCTCTGGCGCAGGCTGTACCGGCTCAGCAGGCATAGTGTTTTGTCCAAAGAAATAGTTAATACCTAATTTAGCGCCAACATCTGTGTAACCTTTATCAATACCTTGGTATACAGCAGTTTCAACGTTAGCGAATAAGTTGTCAGTAATGAAGTGTCTGTAACCAACACCTGCATTTAAGAACGTGTTGTCATCAACAACGTCCATTGATTTAATACCAACTAAACCGTAGAAAGGACCGCCATCTAAATGGTAAAGCGCATCAATACCAAAACGGCTACCGTCGATGTTGTTACGGTTACCAGCGGCTTTGTCGAATGCATTGAAATCAAGATCTGCATACTCTAAACGAGCACTCCAAAAATCGCTGAAGCGGTAACCCGCTTCAAGACCAAAGCCAGTCGACTCGTTTACGTCAAGACCAGCCTGTGCGCTCATATTTTCCCAAGACGCATCGTAGTAGTCGCCAAATGCGCCAATGTAGAAACCTTCTTGCTTGTCAGCAGCAAAAGTAGATACGCTAGTTGCAGCTAACGCAATTGCAATAGTTAGTGATTTTAATTTCATTGTTTTCTTCCCATTTTAACAACTAATAAATTGTGGCTAATTAAGTACTAGCTCACTAAGTTTTATACAGACTAACTCAACTTTTGTTAATCAATACTTAACGAAAAATAAAGTTTATAATTTTTTTCAATGCGATATAACGATATCCAACAAATCAGTTTAGGTGAAATTTAAAACTTTACCTAGCTAGAAACCAACTAGTTGATCATATAAATCGATAATCTGCAGAAGACACAAAGACAACTCAATCAATTGTTCTTGCTCACAATGAAACTAACTTATCTTTATGTTTAGATAGTAACACCGGAATTTGCTTTGCTCAATCAATGAACATCTCTGTGCTAAAATATCGTTATTTATAATCATTAACTTATCTATTTTTACAACACTTAAGTACCACAAAAAGTTTTATAGTCGGTATCATTTGACGGTACCTCTTGAAATTCGGCCATATCATCGCTGAACAGGTACGGTTTATTAGCTACTTTTACAAAACGGCTCATCAGTTTACTTGAACCAAGCTCATTATATTCAGCTAATATTGTTTCAATTATATGATTTCGCGGAATTATACGTGGATTGGCTGCTCGCATGGTTTTGTAGCTATCGTTACTTGTTCGGCTTTGCCACTTATTCGCCCACTCAATTAATTCTTTTGGAATAGTTGCATTGCCATTCACAAACTCCGTCAGTGCATCAAAAGTATTGGTGTAATCAAGATGATGTGCTTGCAATAATGTTAGTAGCTCAGAAACAAGATCTTTGTCGCCCTCTTTTGCACCAGCCAAGCCTAATTTTTTGCTCCACATTACTGTAAATTGAGTATTAAATTGTTCTGAAAAACGGTGTATGACGGGAGTCAGTAATGACACTGCTTTTTCTTCATCATCGCTAATTAATGGGATAAGGCTTTCAGCTAAGCGAGCACAATTCCAACTCGCCATATTTGGCTGATTACCAAAAGCGTAGCGGCCTTGCTTGTCTATAGAGCTAAATACGGTGTCAAAGTCAAAGCTATCCATCATTGCACACGGGCCATAATCTATAGTTTCGCCACTTACGAGCGTGTTATCGGTGTTCATAACGCCATGAACAAACCCAACGCGCATCCAATTAATAATCAAGTTCACTTGATTGCTAATGACTGCTGTCAAAAAAGCGATATATCGCTCAGGGCCTTCACTCGTTATTTCAGGGTAATGGCGTTTAATTGCTAAATCAGCTAATTTTTTTAATCCCTCAGCATCGCCTTGGGTTGCTAAGTATTGAAACGAGCCAACACGAATATGGCTGCTTGCTAGGCGAGTAACAACAGCCCCTGGTTGAGGCGGATTACGGTAAACCGCTTCGCCGGTACCAACCACAGCCAAACAACGAGTAGTGGGAATACCTAATGCGTGCATAGCTTCACTCATTACGTATTCACGAATAGCAGGGCCTAATGCACATCGCCCATCGCCACCTCTAGAATACGGGGTAGCGCCTGAGCCCTTTAATTGAATATCCCACAGCTGGTTTTTATCGTCATTTATAGCACCAAGCAAATGCGCTCGCCCATCACCCAAGCGCGGCGAAAAGTGACCAAACTGGTGCCCAGAATAACCAAGCGCTACCGACTTTATTTGCTGTGATTCATTGCCTGCAAAGGTACTAGGACGCAGCTGCGGCTCAACACCTATATTAAACTGCTTTGCTAACGCTTCGTTCCACAAAAGCAGTTGCGGAGCTGCAACGCTTGATGGTTGATCTTCTATTGCGAAATTATCTGCTATGTCTGTGTATCTCGGCACTAGTTTCATGGTTAATTTCCTGACTGTTGACGTATACCTACGCGATTGTCACCCACACCATAGGCCACAATTAAACTTAGCTCTTGCATACTTAAACCACTTTGCTTTTGCATTTCGTTAAAAAATGCCTGCGCAGCAGTGAGTGATTTTTTAGTTTGCAGCCCACCATCAATAATTTTATGTGCCCTTAGGTAACTCTCTACATCTCGCGAAAGTAAAAAAGTGTCTTTGCCAAGTGCTCTTAAGGCATAAGGGCCTGTATTACCGCCTAATCGGGCGCCGTGCTTTTTTAAATGCGCCCATAAACCAATAATATTATCTGTTGGCCACTGGGCAATAAACTTGCTAAAACTGCCATATTCCTGTGCTATTTCGTGGATCATGTAGGCATTTTCAGGAATTGTTTTCACTTTTTTATAATTACGAATAATACGCTCATCACTCGCTTTTTGCTCGAGCATATCGGGCGGCATCATTAATAGCTTATCAACGCTGAATTCCCAAAAAACCTCTCTAAAGCCCGGCCATTTGCTGTTTATTACCGACCAGTAAAAACCACTTTGAAAAACTTTTCGGGTAAATTCTTCAAGCCAATCGTCGTCACTTAACGTGCTTAATGCTTTTTTAGATAAGGGTTTTGCGAGTAATAACTTAAGCATTTTTTCAGAGCCTTTTCGCTCTACTGCTCGCTTATAAATATCGCTAAATTTTTCCATACTTATTAAATACCTCGCTGCTCATAGGGTTAGTTTACGAGAAAAGCAGCCAATACGTAACCACCCACATTTTCGATGAACTAATCTGTACCCTGCAACTTGACACCTAGACGGCTAAAATGTTTTAATCGCCGCAATTACCCTATTTAAATTGTATTTTGTTAAACCTTTTGCGGTTAAACAAAATACAAAGGGCTAGAAGAGGTGCGTTATTCAGGTAGCGTATGTTAGGAGCGCAAACTCCAGTGAGCATACGTCAGGGGAATACCGCCGAGAGGTAAACGCTTTTGCGAAGCAATTACTTCGGGCGACTAGGTTGAATCCTAGCGACTGTCACCAATAGCTGTTTTAAAACAGCTTATTAGTTTGGTGGAGAGCTTCTGGTCTTAAATAATAAGGCCGTGCGCCCTATTATTTTAAGCCCATTCGCTCTTCGAATACTGTTCGAACGACGTTAATGCGGCTCACATCATACAGCCCCTTTAATATCTCGAACACCTTATAGGTTCGTAAGAGATGATCAATAATTTCAATTTAGACGACTACGCACTGTGGACAGCGCTTGTTACGCCGTTTGATCAACAAGGTAATGTTGACTACGACACGCTCACAACACTTGTTAGCGAACAAGAAGCAGCACACAACGGTATTTTACTGCTCGGTAGTACAGGTGAAGGCTTAGCCCTTACGCTTAAAGAGCAACAAGCGATTGTTGAGCATGTGTGCCAATTAAAACCCAGTGTACCGCTTATGGTTGCTGTTGGTGGTAGTAATTTAGCTCAACAAAAAGAATGGGTTAGCTACTGTAACCAATTACCTATTCACAGCTACTTATTAGGCTCGCCTCTTTATGCAAAACCAGGAGCTGTAGGTCAAACTCTTTGGTACGAAAGCTTGTTAAACGAAAGCGCGCATCCGTGTATGTTATACAACGTACCTGGGCGCAGCGGTGTAAGCATTCCTATCGAAACCATTGAAAACTTAAAAGCGCACCCAAAACTGTGGGCCTTAAAAGAAGCCAGTGGCAACATCACCCAATTTGAAGCATACCGACAAGCCGCGCCTAATTTAGCGCTATACAGTGGCGACGATGCACTTATGCCCTACTTTGCCCAAGCAGGTGCAAAAGGCTTAGTATCGGTTGCGGCAAACGCGTGGCCTTTGCAAACACACGAATTTGTAAAACGCAGCTTAAGTGGCCAACACCCCAATTTATTTGCTCAGTGGACTCGCGCTATTAATAGCCTATTTGCTGTAGCAAACCCTATTCCCGTTAAAGTGCTAATGCACCAACAAGGCCGCTTAAGTAGCCCGTTGCTGCGCCCGCCTTTAACGCATCTTGAGTTAACGCAAACCGATTGCATTACCACTGCAAACGACACCATTTTATCTTGGCATTAAATACAGGTTTTTATAATGAGCTGGTTAGAACTACTTAATAATTTAGAATCGGGCGCAGTACGCGCAGCATCACAAAACGAAAGCGGCCAATGGGAAGCTAACGTAGAAGTAAAACAAGGCATTTTAGAAGCCTTTAAAAATGGCACTAACACCGAGTTTGCAGGCGGGTTTGTTGACAAGCACAACCTTGCACCGCAAGAATTTAGTACTGACGACGGCGTGCGTATGGTACCAGGTGGTTCAAGCGTTCGTCGTGGTGCCTACGTAGCTAAAGGCACTATTATTATGCCACCAGCGTACGTAAATATTGGCGCATACATCGACGAAGGCACTATGGTTGATAGCCACGCATTAGTGGGTTCGTGTGCACAAGTTGGTAAAAATGTGCATTTAAGCGCAGCTGTTCAACTTGGTGGTGTACTTGAGCCAATCGGGGCAAGCCCAGTAGTAGTTGAAGACGATGCGTTTATTGGCGCTGGTTGTGTCATTGTTGAAGGCGTAGTGGTTAAAAAAGGCGCGGTACTGGCACCAGGCGTGCGTTTATCTGCAACCATTCCGGTTTACGACTGTGTTAACGAGCGTCAGCTAGATAAAGGCGAGCCAATCCCAGAATACGCAATTGTAATACCTGGCTCTCGCCCGGCGTCTAACGAATGGGCACGTGAGCAAGGTTTAAGCATGTCGTGTGCGTTAATTGTTAAATACCGCGACGAACAAAGCGATGCATCATTATTGCTAGAAGAGGTTTTACGATAATGAGCTTTTTGAGCACGCCAATCAAAACCGCTGTTAATACGCTTACACAGCAGCTTGATACTCCTTTTTTTGTTTACGACCTAGATAAACTAAACGCACACCTTACGCGCTTAGTTGCGCAAACCGATGTAAAACTTTGGTATGCAGTAAAAGCGAACCCGCTTTCTAAGATTATTCAAAGCTTAGATAGCGCAGGCTTTAACTTTGACGTAGCAAGTAAAGGTGAACTTGAACAAGTCCTTGCACAAGGTATTAGTTCGCAGCGCGTGCTCAACACAGGGCCTGCAAAGAGCCCTAAACAAATTAAACACTTTATCGAGCGCGGCGTACGCATATTTGTTGCCGAAAGCCTCAATCAAGTACGTTGGTTACACCAGCAAGCTCAGCTGCAAAATACGCAGCTGCAAGTATTATTGCGTGTGCAACTACGCTGGCCTGAAGGTGAAAAAAACCCACTAGGCGGCGACAGCCTAACTCCGTTTGGGCTTGGCTGCGATGAATGGCAAGCGCTCAATACTGGCGATTACCCAGCACTTAATTTTGATGGCCTGCATATTTTTCAGTGGGGCAACATGCTCAGCACGCAAAAGCTAAGCGAGCTGTGGTCGCAAATGATTACACCGCTTACCACCTTGGCTAATAACTTAAATATAAACCTTAAAATTCTCGATTTAGGCGGCGGTTTAGGCATTCCTTATACACAAAACGAGACAATACTTGAGTGGGATGGCCTTATAGCCGCGCTTGCTAAAATTAAAAAAGAGGCGGGTGTAGACGAGCTTTGGATGGAGCTTGGTCGTTACGCTGTAGGCGAATGCGGACATTATGCTACCCCCGTAGTAGAGTGCAAACAAAACTACGGCCAACAGCAAGTTATTTTAACCGGTGGTATTAACCACTTATTGCGCCCTGCTGTTACAAGCCAAGATTTTCCTGCGGCGTTATTGCGCGAATCAACGGCGCCAGAACAAGCAATGAGCCTATATGGCCCATTATGTACTGCCCTTGATTGCTTAGGCGAGCACACCCTACCAAGCGATTTAAACGAGCAAGACTGGCTGGTGTTTAGCCAATGTGGCGCCTATGGTTTTACCGAAAGCATGCCCTACTTTTTATGCCATGAACTAGCCGCAGAATATGTGTTACAAAATGGCGAGCTCACCTGTGTGCGTCAAGCAGAAAATGCCAGTCACTACTTAAGGTAATAAACATGAGCATAACAACACCCATTAGCCAAGAAAACATTGTAGTAGGGGAAGTAGCAAATGGCTTGCCTCTCACTATTCCGGTGTATCGCTTAAAAGGCGACGGCACAGGTCCAAGCGTGTATATTCAAGCCAACATGCATGGCGCAGAGGTACAAGGTAACGCGGTTATTTTTCAGCTGCTAGAGCAGTTAAAACAGCTCAATTTAAAAGGCGACATTACCTTAGTACCATATGCTAACCCTATTGGTTGCAATCAAAAATCAGGGGAGTTTACCCTTGGCCGATTCGACCCTATTACTGGCACTAACTGGAACCGTATGTATCACTACAATAGTGATTTAGTCACCCAGTTTGCCAAAGATCATAGCCAGTACGACGATGCAGCTTTAAAAAGTAATTTTAAAAAAGCCCTAATTGATGAAATAGATGCCAAACTTAACGGCCCCGCATATTTACTCAATACCGGTAAACGCATTGCGCTTAACCTGCAAAAGCTTGCGCACCAAGCCGACATAGTACTCGATTTACACACAGGCCCTATTTCAAGTAAGCATTTATATTGCCCGACCTATGCAACCGACAGTGCTCGTTATTTTAATATTGAGCATGTACTGCTGATCCCAAGCGACTTTGATGGCGCAATGGATGAAGCTAGCTTTTGCCCATGGTGGCACTTAAGTAATGCACTTAGCGCGCAAGGGCGATCGTTCAACGTGCAGGTAGAAGCCTTTACAGTTGAGCTAGGTAGCCAAGAAAAAATAGATTTAAAAGAAGCACTCAACGATGCAAAGAGCATATTATGCTACCTAAATCATAAGAACGTATTAGTAGATGCACCACATAAACCAGCTAATATAACTCGCTATGCGTGTAACCTAGATGACTACTTTGCCTATTACGCCCCTATTGGCGGCATGGTTGAATATGTAGCACCACTTGGTGGTCATATTAAAGCAGGCGAGCCCATCGCACATATTTTACGTATGGAACGCTACCTAAGTGAACAACCATTACAAACGCTGACTCTTGATTGCGATGCTATCGCTATTTTGCACTTTGCCTCAGCAAGCGTTAATCAAGGCACTGAGTTGTATAAATTTTTTACAAACGTATTTGAGCTATAGCTCACCCTTCTCATTGCGTGAGAGTACATTAATCTCCTAAGTTAATGTACATTAGATAAAGCGGCTTTGGCCGCTTTTCTTTTGATCTGTTAGTACCGCTTTTAACGTAATGTAAACAGTTCAGTAAAAGTTCACTGTACCTAATGTAAAAAGCGTTATAATAAAATAAATCACAACCTACCCAATACTCACAAGGAATTACAATGAGCTGGCGCCACTGGATCACCCTTTCAGCTTTACTAAGTACCGCAGCATTTGCGCAAGACGAAGTACAAACAAACGAGCAAGACAGCAGTATAGAACTCGTCAAGCAATGTATTTTGAATGAAGTGATTGGGGGCGATGGCAAGCAAACACTCGATGAGCTTCGTAAAAAATGTTCTGCACTGGAAGAAAACAAACAACTGACCGCACTCGATAAACGCCAAGCACGTGAAGAGGTTGGTAAAAAAAATCGTAATGTAATCACACCCCACAAACGTAATTACATATTGCCACTATCATACGTATCGCATCCTAACGATCGTCCTTTCGACCGTTTTGATGAGCTCACCGATGAACAAGATGGTGATACGCTCGATAACTTAGAAGCAAAATATCAACTTTCAATCAAGGTTCCCTTGTTTGACGAATTTTCTGACGAAGACCAAGCCTTGTATTTTGGTTTTACGCTGCAATCGTATTGGCAAATTTATAACTCAGAAATTTCATCGCCATTTCGTGAAACCAACTACGAACCTGAAATTTTTTGGATAAATTACCTGGATCCAGAAAACGTACTTTGGGGCGATGAAATGGCTATTGTGTTAGGTATTTCACACCAGTCAAATGGTCGAAGCCAACCAAACTCGCGCTCGTGGAACCGTATTTACGCCGACTTCATATGGGAAAACCGAGGCTTTGTTTTTAGCTTTAAACCTTGGTATCGCATAGCTGAAGACGAAAAAGAAAACCTGCTAGATGCAAAAGGGGATGATAACCCTGATATTTACAAATACATGGGGTACTTTGAATTTAGCGGTGCATATCGATATCACGATCATGAATTTAGCTTTATGACTCGTAATAACTTAAATTCAGACAATCGTGGTGCACTTCAGCTTGATTGGTCATTTCCTTTGTGGGGCCGCGTTCGTGGCTACGCGCAATACTTTAACGGCTACGGTGAAAGCTTAATTGATTATAACGCTGATGTTGAACGTATAGGTGTAGGTATATTATTAACTGATTTGTTGTAAAATCAGCTTATAAAAAAGCCAAGCATTAATTATTAAGTGCTTGGCTTTTTTAATTAAAAATTACTCGTTATTTTTTTACGGCAAACACACCTTCAAACTCAGCAACTACGTTGTCACCATCATAAATGGTTACCGGTACCACATAACTTGTTTTACCATCGGCTTCTAAATCGCTTAACTTTCCTTTACACGCTTGTAAATCTACACAACCCCGCGGATCTGTATTGAGTGGTTTCAAGTACTTAATACTTGCATCGGCTAAAACTATGCTACCTTCAAGTCCCGCTTCTTTGAGCGCTAAATACGTTGCGCCCCAGCCAGTTAATGTCGCTAAACTATAAATAGAACCCGCAAACATGGTGTTATGTAAATTTAAATTAGCGTCTAAATCAGCGCTGGTTGTAAATTGCCAATCGGTGTAACTTTCTACTTTAATGCCCATTGCATCACTAATAGGAATTGATTCTCGCCAGATATTTTGCAGTACCTGAGTCCAATTTGGATGGCGGAACCAACCCGGCTCACTCGGTTTTTGCTTAACCATTTTATAATGCTGTACGTCACCATATGCCAAGTGCGCTTTTTCTTTTAATTCGTACCCATGACGCTTATAAAACTCAAGTGCCCGCTCACGTGCAAATAACACCAGTTCATCGGCATTTTGTGTCCACGCTATTTTTTCTAAATCGTGTAACAGGCGACTACCAATATGCTGATTTCGGTTACCTTCAGCCACAGCCATATAACGAACCTGAGCTTGCTCGTGGTTATTAAAATGTAATCGAGCCACACCTAATACGTCACCCTCTTTATTTTTTATAAAGCGGTGTTCAGCGTCTTGTTCTAAATCATCTTGTTCAGAACCTCTTGGTTCCCCCCAAGGAGCGCGTAAAACCTGCCAGCGTAATTGATAATAAGCTTGCCAATCTTCGCTACTTTGTGGGGTACTTACCTGAAACATACTTACTCCTGTTGCTGTAAAAGCCGCATGTAAAAATTTTAAAAGGCCTCAACCTGTTGATGGCAAATACCATACTCCATCTTAACAAAACTGCAAATACGACTTTGGTGAAGCTTTTAATATACGTAAAAAATTAATGACAGATCCCATTGCGCTTTACTAAAGCTGGTTTATGCTAAATACCATGACCACATACATTGATACCTCAACAGGCCTAATTAACAGTCATTTTATTGAAAACAGCCAAAATGAAGGAACGCTACTTTATTGGCAAAACGTAAATGGCGATCACATTCAAGTTCGCGAGCATGGTAATTTACGCTGGCTGTTAATAAACAACACATTGCAATCTATTATCGACGTTAATAATCCACGAACTCTGTTGTTCCCTCATTTGCAATATTTAGCAGCGCAATGGCAAACACTGCCACCACCTAATAACGTGCTTGAACTTGGATTGGGCGGTGGGGCTATTCGTAACTATTTACTTAAGCAACACCCTCAAGTAAATATAACGTCAGTTGAAAAAAATGCAGGCATATTGGCATGTTATTCGCAGTTTTTTGCATCAAGCAGTAACGAAAATTTACTATGCGATGATGCGCAGGTGGTACTTACTACTGCGCGTGATATAGATTGGGTTATATTAGATTTATTCTGCCAGATAGATGCGCCACGATTTTTATTTGAGCACGCATTTTATGAAAAAATTCACGCAGCACTTAACACTACCGGCAAACTATTTATTAACTTTTTATCGCAACACAACTCACAGTTAAAACAGCTCCAAAAGCTATTATTCGATGTATTTGGTTATACTGTATACCCTCAAAAAATTTCAGGTTACGTTAACCATATAGTGGTCATTAGTAAACAACACCCTAAACAGATAAGTTAAACGTAACCGGTCCATCGTTGCATAAACTCACTTGCATGTCGGCACCAAACTCACCGGTTGCAACACTAATACCTTGCGCTTTAGCTTGCTCAACAAAGTACTCGTAAAGCGCGTTAGCTTGGCTTGGGGTCGCTGCCGATGAAAAGCTCGGACGCATTCCTTTTTTAGTATTTGCGGCTAAGGTAAATTGCGAAACAACTAATAATTCACCACCCATGTCTTTTAAACTTAAATTCATTTTATCGTTTTCGTCGGTAAAAATTCGGTAATTACTGACTTTATGTAAAAGCTTATCAGCAGCATCATTATCGTCTGCCTTTTCAACACCTAACAAAAGTAAAATACCTTGCTCTATTTGCCCAATTACCTGGTTGTTAACTTCTACCTTTGCGTGTTTTACGCGCTGTATTAACCCTTGCATTTAACTTATATCCTTTGATTTAGGTTCTTCTTCCAGTTCTATTTCTGGGGTATCCTCAATATCATTTGGGCTAATACACGCCGTAAATTCGGCGCCTAAAAGTACAACTACCCACGCTAAATACACCCACACAAATAAAATAGGAATTGTTGCTACCGCACCGTAAATAACCTCATATGAAGGAAAGTGGCTAATATAAAGTGCAAACCCTTTTTTTGTTAGCTCAAATAAAAGTGCAGCAAACAATGCCCCTGGTACTGCGGCTCTAAACGATACGCGTGTATTTGGCACTAAGGTATAAAGCATGATGAAGCCCATCATCGAAATTCCATAGGGAAGTAATTTTAATAAAAATCCACTAAACCCTGGAATACCTTGATCAGCAAACGATACTAACGACACAATGTATGAAGTTACACCAATACTTGCGCCCAGTAATACAGGGCCTAAACTCAATACCATCCAATACACTGCAAATGAAATCATCATTGGGCGCTTTTTCTTAATACGCCAAATGCGATTAAGTGTTGCATCTACATTACGTATTAAAAGTAAGGCAACAGCGGCTAAAAAACCTATACCCACTGCAGTCATTTGATTGGCATTGCCTGCAAAGGAGCTAATATGCTCTCTGATCACATCCGTAGAGGTCGGCACAAAGTTAGTAAACAAAAAGCTTTCTATTTCCATACGAGTCGATTCAAACCCCGGGAACGCTGAAAAAATTGCAACCCCTACAGCGATAAGCGGTATTAAAGAAAGCAGAGTTACGTAAGCAAGGTAACCAGCATTGACTGTAATTTGATCGTCTATACAACGATTAATATATTGCATCCACCAACCGGGTTGCTGGCGCATAAAGGACTTAACTTGCTGTTTGTAATGGGAGAGCTTATCATTCATACAATTGACTTGTGCTTATCGAGTTTTGATTATCATAACAATCAGCACCGGAATTTACAGCACTTACACGTAAATAGGGAATCAAATGAAAAAACAAACACTGTTAAGCGCATCAATACTTGCCCTAACGTTAGCATTATCTGGGTGTCAATCAGCTTACTATTCTGCAATGGAAAAAGTAGGTGTTCACAAACGTGACATTCTTATTGACCGCGTAGAAGAAACCAAAGAGTCACAAGAAGAATCTCAAGAAGAGTTTCAGTCAGCGCTTGAGCGTTTAACTACACTAATTAATTTTGATGGCGGTGAGCTCCAAGATGCTTACAATCAACTAAATGACGATTACGAATCAAGCCTTAAAGCCGCAGACGACGTTACTACCAATATCAATAAAGTAGAAGATGTTGCTGAAGCCTTGTTTGACGAGTGGAGCGATGAATTAGAACAGTACAAAAGCGCTTCGTTAAAACGCGAAAGCAGTAAAAAACTTAATGCCACTAAACGCCAATTTGATCAGCTTCTTCGTTCTATGCGCAGTGCTGAAAGTAAAATGGAACCAGTACTATCATCACTAAAAGATAACGTTTTGTACTTAAAGCATAATTTAAATGCACAGGCAGTTGCTGCTATAAAAGGTGAATTTACTAACCTTAAACGCGACATTCAGATACTGATGAACGACATGAACAAGTCAATCGCCGATTCAAATAAGTTTATTGAGCAAATGAACAAAGCCTAATAGTGCTATTTTTATAACAACTCTAAAAGCCTGTTAATTTTAACGGGCTTTTTTGTGATTATTTTTTGTTACGATTAACACATTGTTTAATAAATAGCTTTTGATAAGCTTTAATTTCTTTTAAACAATAACAACAGTCGAAATGAAATTACATACTCTGTGCTTACTTATTACCTCAAGCTTTTTAGCCGCCTGCAGCGCAAACACTGTAAATGTAATTGCTGGGCAAGACAGCATAACGCCAATTCATAAATCAGGTGAGCGTGAAGGGCGTTATCACAACCTTTATGCGGGCGATAAAACCTATCCGGTTACCTGTGAAGCTGACTGCTACCCACAACACCCGAATGTAATATGCGAAACCACGGCTGAAAATTGCACATTTAACGCTGAGCAATTAAAGCCACGGTTAAACCTTGGCTTTAATATACGCTGGTTAGGCCATGCTGGCTTTATGATCCAAACACCAAATGGACAGCATGTAGTGTTCGACCCCGTAAAAGAGCAGTTTGACTCACCCGTTGATTTAGCATTTAAGCTTGCCTCTGGGTTTTATAGACAACCCGGTGATTGGCTTACTCAAAGCGAACTTAAAAACCTAGATGCCGTTATGTATTCGCATATTCATTACGATCATTTTAATAAATCAGACATAGAAGAAATAGGTAATCAACCTCGCTACTTAGCACCATTAGGCATGGCAGATAACTTTCCAAACGCAGGACTTAATATTAGCGAAATGGCATGGTATGCAAAAACTAAAATTGATGATTTAACCATTCATGCACTACCAGCGCATCACTTTAGCAGCCGTGTATTAGTACCCTTTATTTACGAAGACAACGATAAAGACTTATGGAATGGCTGGCTACTTGAACAAAATGGCAGTACCTTATTTTTTGCAGGCGACACTGGCTACTCCAAACACTTTAGCGATATTCAGCAAAAGTATGGCGATATTGATGTGTGCTTAATGCCGATAGCCTCTTACTACAGCGAAGATAATCCCAAGTGGTATCGTTATGTTCATACAACCCCAGAAGATGCTCTTAAGGCCGCACACGAGCTTAACTGTAAAGTCATGATACCGTGGGGGTACGGTAACTCATCATGGAAAATGGGCGACCGAAGTAGTCATTCGGCTTTACTACGTTTATTACACATGCATGAAACAATGAAATCACCCGTGCCGCTTTATATTTTAAATGAAGGTGAAAGTATTAAATTTTAAATTGCCCACCAGCTGAAATACATCAACATAATTCGTAATAACCCTCTAGCTGAACTATCTTTAATTAACTAAGCAATGTGGGGTTATTATGTTTCTAGTACGACTCATTTACGCAAGCAAAATTTCAGACGGCTTTGGGCCAAAAGATATAGAAAATATTTTACAAAGTGCTCGTACCTATAATGTAAAAACACATGTTACCGGCATGCTTTGCTTTAGTAACGAATACTTTTTACAGTGCCTTGAAGGCTCCAGAACCGCAGTAAATAATACCTATCAACAAATATTAAACGACAAACGTCACCACAATGTAATTATGCTTAACTATACCCAAATTCCAGAAAGAGAATTTGAAAAGTGGTCTATGGGTTATGTTCCACAATCTAGAGTAACCCAATCACTGAATCTGAAATTTTCAGGCTCTGTTGATTTTAATCCATTTAAAATGTCTGGCGAAAGTGCTCACTTATTAATGCTAGCGTTAAAAGGCAGCATTACAGGTGCTATTAGTTAAAATACGCATGTATTATTGTTTTTATTGTTAACTTAAGCCAAGCTAAGCCAACTTTAATTAATGGAACAATTAATGAAAAAAGTACTGTTAGCCACGAGCTTAGTGATCAGCAGCCAAATAATGGCTGCTGACGTTAAATATACGTCAACCCCTATTAATATTGACGGCGTATCTGAAAGCGCATGGGATAAGGCTGCTTGGCACGATATGCCACATTTAATGGATGGTACATTGCCTTCAAACGATGCCGATTTTAAAGGCCGCTATCGCTTATTATGGGATGAAAAATTCTTATACCTACAAGCCGATATTGTAGATGATGTTTTAATAGACACACACCCAGACCCTACCTATAAATATTGGGATGACGATGCCCTTGAAATATTTATAGATAGCGATGCATCGGGCGGGATTCACCAATTTAACCACACCGCTTTAGCGTACCATATTGGCCTTGATAACCAAGCTGCCGATTACGGCCCTGATAAAAAAGCACACTTGTATACAGACCACTTAGTTAGCAACTGGAAACGCAATACCACTGCACCCTATAACATTACTTGGGAAGTTGCGATAAAACTCTACCCGAATGATTATCAACAAGGCGCAAAAAATACACCGCTTAAATTAACAGAAAAACAAGTTATTGGCTTTATGCTCGCGTATTGCGATAACGATGGCAGTGAAACACGCGAGCACTTTATGGGGTCACACGAAGTACAGCCAGTTAACGGTGACAGAAACCGAGGATTTATAGACGCAGATGTATTTGGCAAAATCACCTTACTACCAAAAAAGTGATGTAAGTTAGCGTATAGGTTGGGCGCAGCGAAACACAACAAAAAAACCAACCAACAAAATAGAGGCTTTGAACTATCAGTTGTTTTAGCGCTTGCTCTTTTACTTCTCGTTATCTTTTCTTTCTACAAAAATTTTTAAGTGAATTTTTCACAAAGAGGACAAGAGGTGCTGCGCTTTTAGAGCTCAATATTGATAACTAAAAACTGAAAGCTTCTCTTGCTTTAAAAACAAAAAAGCCGCTGTATTTTGCAATACAGCGGCTTTTGAAATCATTTTTCTAAATTAATAGATTATTACTTAGGAGCACGACCCGCACGTTTACGCTCATTTTCAGTTAAATGACGCTTACGAATACGAATGTTCTCAGGTGTAACTTCTACTAACTCATCATCAGCAATAAACTCAAGCGCTTGCTCAAGTGAATAGTTCAGATGTGGTGTCAATGTTTGTGCTTCATCTGTACCAGATGCACGAACGTTAGTAAGTTGCTTACCTTTAAGCGCGTTAACTGTAAGGTCGTTATCACGGCTATGAATACCGATAACCATACCTTCATAAACTTCAACACCGTGACCGATGAATAAACGGCCGCGCTCTTGTAAGTTAAATAATGCGTTAGTAAGTGCTTTACCTGTTGCGTTTGCAATCATTACGCCGTTCTTACGAACACCTAGCTCGCCACCTTTGTGCGGACCGTAGTGATCGAACGTATGGTAAAGTAAACCAGAACCCGAAGTAAGTGTCATGAACTCAGTTTGGAAACCGATTAAGCCACGGCTTGGGATCATAAAGTCCATACGCATACGGCCTTTACCATCTGGTGCCATGTCAGTAAGTTCACCCTTACGAAGACCAATTTGCTCCATGATAGAACCTTGGTGCTCTTCTTCACAGTCAATAGTTAGTGTTTCATACGGTTCTTCTAACACGCCATCAACAGTACGTAAGATTACTTCTGGACGAGATACAGCAAGCTCGTAACCTTCACGACGCATGTTCTCGATTAAGATACCTAGGTGTAATTCACCACGACCTGATACGCGGAAGCTATCTGGGTTGTCAGTATCTGCAACACGAAGTGCAACGTTGTGTACTAATTCTTTGTCTAAACGTTCACGAATATTACGTGATGTTACAAACTTACCTTCTTTACCACAGAACGGTGAGTTGTTTACAGAGAACGTCATTGTTACTGTTGGCTCATCAACACTTAGTGGTGGTAATGCTTCAACGTTGTTAGGACAACAAATCGTATCTGAAATCTTAAGCTCGCCTAAACCTGTTACAGTAACGATGTTACCAGCATAAGCTTTATCAGTGTCGATACGCTCAAGGCCTAAGTAGCTTTGTACTGAACCAATTTTACCGTTACGAGTCGTGCCGTCAGCGCCAATAACTGTAACTTGTTGGTTAGTCGCAACAGAACCACGTTTAATACGACCAATACCGATTACACCTTTGTACGAGTTATAATCAAGCTGAGAGATTTGCATTTGGAAGTCACCTTCAGGATCTGCATCCGGTGGTGATACTTCGTCAACGATCATCTTGAACATAGGTTCCATGTTGTCTGATGGCTCGTCTAAATCTAATGTCGCCCAGCCGTTGATAGCTGATGCGTAGATTACTTTAAAGTCTAACTGTTCATCAGTTGCACCAAGGTTATCGAATAAATCAAAGATTTGATCCATAACCCAATCCGGGCGTGCACCTGGTTTATCAATTTTATTGATAACGACGATTGGCTTTAAGCCTTGCGCGAATGCCTTTTGCGTTACGAAACGCGTTTGTGGCATTGGACCTTCTTGAGCATCAACAAGTAATAATACTGAGTCAGCCATCGAAAGTACGCGTTCAACTTCACCACCGAAATCGGCGTGTCCCGGGGTATCTACGATATTGATATGGTAATCATTCCAAGAGATAGCTGTGTTTTTAGCTAAAATGGTAATACCACGTTCTTTCTCAATGTCGTTTGAGTCCATCACGCGCTCTTCGTTACCGCCGCGTGTTTCTAATGTACCTGATTGCTCAAGTAGTTTGTCAACCAGAGTTGTTTTACCGTGGTCAACGTGCGCGATAATCGCTATATTTCTTAACTGTTCGATGCTCATATATTTACTCAGAGAAATTAAATTCTCAATGATCCTGCAAGATCTACGCACTCATCTGCGTTTTCACGAGATGTCCAAGCATAGGATTTAAAAGGGCGCATATTATCCCTCATTAATGACATGGATGAAAGTTTATCCAATACAATTTTCAAAACTTTCTCAATACTTTTACTAAGTATCTGTTTTATATATGACAATTATATGAAATAAATTGTCATTATTTTTTCAAAAATGCAGTTTACACTATTTACACGATATTTTTGGCACTCTTTTACATTTAGGTTATGCTGATTTCGAGCGATTAAATTAACAACAAATTGTAGTGCACATAGCCTGCACCAAAGTGGAATTTAACTGCACCATAGTGGTGCTATTTTATGCCCCACATTGTAGCAACTAAGTTTTTTTAACCTATAAACATAGAGTTATAAAAATGGCACAAAATCAGCTTAATAAATCCCAAAGCAATTATGCAGCAATAATAAAACCCAATAGTTGGAGGACACATGTCACAATCGGTTTTAGATTTTATTAAAGAAAATGACGTTAAGTTCATTGATTTACGCTTTACTGATACAAAGGGTAAAGAGCAACATGTATCTATTCCTCATCACCAAGTTGATGAAGATTTTTTCGAAGACGGTAAAATGTTCGACGGTTCTTCAATTGCTGGTTGGAAAGGCATAAACGAATCAGATATGGTTTTAATGCCTGTTGCTGAATCAGTAAAACTTGACCCTTTCACTGAAGAAACAACATTAATCGTACGTTGTGACGTTGTAGAGCCTTCTACACTTCAAGGCTACGAGCGTGATCCACGTTCTGTTGCAAAACGTGCTGAAGATTACATGCGCTCTACAGGTATCGCTGATACTGTATTATTTGGCCCAGAGCCAGAGTTCTTCCTTTTTGACGATGTTAAATACAAATCAGACATGTCTGGTTCAATGTACAAAGTTGACGCTGTAGAAGCAGCATGGAACTCAGATAAAGATTATGAAGGCGGTAACACTGGTCACCGTCCAGGTGTTAAAGGCGGTTACTTCCCTTGTTCACCTGTTGATTCTTCACAAGATTGGCGTTCAGCTACCTGTTTAGTACTTGAAGAACTAGGTCAAGTAGTAGAAGCACATCACCACGAAGTAGCAACAGCAGGCCAAAACGAAATCGCTACGCGTTTTAACAGTATGGTTTTAAAAGCAGATGAAATCCAAGAAATGAAATATGTTATTCATAACATGGCTCATTTATACGGAAAAACAGCTACATTCATGCCTAAGCCAATTGTTGGTGATAACGGTTCTGGTATGCACTGTCACCAGTCTTTAGCTAAAGACGGTGTTAACTTGTTTGCTGGCGATAAATACGGCGGTCTTTCTGAAGAAGCGCTTTATTACATTGGCGGTATTATCAAGCATGCTAAAGCTATTAACGCATTTGCTAACGCATCAACTAACTCTTACAAACGTTTAGTACCAGGCTTTGAAGCACCTGTAATGCTTGCATACTCTGCACGTAACCGTTCTGCTTCAATCCGTATTCCAGTGGTACCATCTGCGAAAGGTCGTCGTATCGAAGTACGCTTCCCAGATCCAACAGCTAACCCATACCTTGCTTTCTCAGCAATGCTTATGGCTGGCCTTGACGGTATCAAAAACAAGATCCACCCTGGCGATGCAATGGATAAAGATTTATACGACTTACCAGCAGAAGAAGCAGCAGAAATTCCACAAGTTGCATCTTCACTTGGTGAAGCACTAGATGCATTAAGTGCTGACCGCGAGTTCTTAACTCAAGGTGGTGTTTTCACTGACGACCTAATCGATGCTTACATTGCACTTAAAGGTCAAGAAGTTGAAAAACTTAACATGACAACTCACCCAGTTGAGTTCGAAATGTACTACAGCTGTTAATGTGACACTGTAAAAGAATGTGTGTTCTCAAGCCCGCTTAGCGGGCTTTTTTAATGGTAAATTAAATCAAACTCCACTAAAGTTAAGCAATCATAAAAATTGCAGGGTAGCAGTGTGAATAGTAAGATTTTATTGCTAATGATTACTTTAGGATTAAGTAATTATGGTTATGCGGGTGAAAAAAGGATTTACGCTTGGAAAGATCAAAACGGCGTTTTAGTGTTTTCAGATACACCGCGTAAAGGTGCTACAGAGGTAAAACTCTCTAGCCAAAGCTTAACTATGCCCGCTAAAGATATAGCGACTCTCAGCAGCCAATCCCATACTAAAAAAACAGGGTTTGGTATTGCCATTACGTCACCTGAGCACAATCAAACCATTCATGAAAATACCGGCACAATATACGTCACCAGCCGCGTAATGCCGAGCTTTAAAGCAGGCTATACCATTCAATTGCTTGTTAATGGAGAAGCAAACGGCCCTGCAATAAATAACTCAGTATTTGCAATTGCTGATGTTGAAGCCGGTGAACATATGCTTCAACTAAGACTGTTTAACGAGAAAAACCAAATTATCGCTGTGAGCGAGCCACGTATATTTAATATGCGCAGAAAAGGCAAAATCCATAGCAATTAAAGCGAAACTTAATACTTAGGCGCAGCAGCTCATTTAAGATAAAACCTGGCCTGTAAACACCTGCGCACTAAAATGGTGCAAACATGATTAATAACAAAAATTTTAGCCCCGAACTGCTTGATGCCATATGGCAAAATCAAACAACGGCAGTTATGCTTCTCGATAAAAATTTTACCGTTTTTTATGCCAATACCAGTACCAGTGAGTTACTTGGGCTTGCCACTAAACGCTTACTCGAACAGCCCTTTGATACCCTTTTTAATTACCATTCAATTGACTTAAAACGCATCGCGCAGTTTTCATTAATTGATGGCGTTGATTGCCAACAACACAGAGCTGACGTAGTCTTTAGCGATTCTCGCCATGCCAAAGTAAGTGTTAATTCAAGGCGAATTAACTTTAAAGGTACTGCGTATATTTTATTAGAATGTCGTCAAACGGACGATGAAATAAAGCACGATCAAGCTTCAAATCAAATGCATCAATACCAAGCAGCACGTAACTTAATAAGAGGCTTGGCACACGAAATTAAAAATCCTTTAGGTGGAATTCGCGGAGCGGCGCAATTATTGCAATATGAGGTTGATCAGCAAGAAAGAAATCAATGCGCTGAGCTCATCATTGAGCAAGCAGACAGATTACGTGAACTAGTAGATAGACTTTTAGGGCCTAATCAACTGCCACAGAAATCTTACGTTAATATACACCAAGCGTTAGAGTCGGTAGTGAAGTTAAGCACACTCGATAATTGTTCAAATATCGAATTGAAAAAAGATTACGATCCTAGTATCCCTAATGTGTTTATTGATCAGAGTAAAATACAACAAGTGGTTTTAAATATTGTTCGTAATGCTCAGCAGGCGCTTACTGAGGGTGGTGAGATAAAAATAAAAACGCGTATTAATCATCAACACCGTCGTCCAGGTAAGGCACCTAAAAAAGCCTTGTTGATCCAAATATCTGATAACGGACCAGGCATAGATCACAGCATACGTGAAACCTTGTTCTACCCTATGATCACCAACAAAGAAGGTGGCTCAGGGCTTGGACTCTCGATTGCACAGACGCTCATTGATCAGCACGATGGCTATATTGAATGTGATAGCTGGCCTGGACATACTGAATTTAATATCTATCTGCCCTTTGCAGATTAATGTTTGGAGTTGCCATGAAAACAGTTTGGCTTGTAGATGATGATGCATCAATTCGTTTTGTACTTGAAAAAGCACTTGAACGCTCTGGTTTTAATGTAGAAAGCTTTGCCAACGCGCAAGATGTACTTAATGCATTGAAGTTTAGTCAACCAACTGTTTTAGTATCGGATGTGAAAATGCCCGGTATGGATGGCATGGCCCTACTTGAACTCATCGCAGAACAAAACCCTGGCTTGCCAGTAATAATAATGACTGCGCACTCAGACCTAGATTCAGCAGTGAACGCCTTTCAAAAAGGGGCATTTGAGTACTTAGCTAAACCATTCGATTTAAATGAAGCCGTTGCACTTGTTGAAAGCGCATTTAGAGCAAATTCCACAAAAAAAACCAAACGTAAGCAAGCGCCTCCTAAAAGTGCTCACATCATTGGTGAAGCACCCGCTATGCAAGAGGTCTTTAGAGCAATAGGTAAACTTTCAGCATCTAGCATGAGTGTTTTGATTAATGGAGAATCGGGCACGGGTAAAGAACTCGTTGCAAGTGCACTTCATAATCACAGCCCGCGTAAAGAAAACCAATTTATTGCCCTTAATATGGCTGCTATACCTAAAGAATTAGTTGAGTCTGAGCTGTTTGGCCATGAAAAAGGCGCGTTCACCGGTGCCGATACCGTGCGAAAAGGTCGATTTGAACAAGCCAATGGCGGCACTTTATTTTTAGATGAAATTGGCGATATGCCTTTAGATGTGCAAACACGCTTACTTCGCGTACTTGCCGACGGAGAATTTTACCGTGTTGGTGGTCATCAAAGTATAAAAGTTGATGTACGCATTATTGCCGCAACACATCAAAACTTAGAAGACTTAGTTAAACAAGGTAAGTTTAGGGACGATTTATTCCATCGCTTAAATGTAGTACGCCTTCGTTTACCTGCTTTACGTGAACGCACCGAAGATATTGAACGCTTAGCGCAACACTTTTTACATAAAAGCGCTAAAGATCTGCAAGTAGAAAGCAAAGTATTGAGCCCTAAAGCCACCGAGCAACTTCGTTTATTTAACTGGCCAGGCAATGTTCGCCAACTTGAAAACACCTGTCGTTGGTTAACGGTTATGGCACCAGGCGAGCTTGTTACAGAGCAAGATTTGCCCCCTGAAATTATTGAAGTAACACCAATACAAGAAGAAGGTGATTGGCTGGATGCTTTTCAGCAATGGCTTAATAATGAACTAAAACAAGGTAAAGAAAATATTTGGCCAGACATACAGGCACAATTAGAAACACGCTTAATTAAAACAGCACTTGCTAATTGTTCGGGCCACAAACAAGATGCCGCCATAAAAATAGGCTGGGGTCGCAATACATTGACCCGAAAATTAAAAGAGCGCAATATTAGCTAACAATGTGCATTAAATTTTGATATCGAATGAAATTAATCGAACACATTCCATTGTTCAAACAAATGGAAATAATTAACAGGCTACATTTTTTTAAGGAATTTACGCTTAACGAGCGTCAAATTTTATTAGAATCATATGGCCTATTGTATTTAGTTGGCCAGCACCAATTTTTGTTTAAACAGTTCGATAACGATAAACGATTGTATATTGTACTTAGCGGCGCACTTTTAGTATTTAAGCATAATCACTTACTTGAACTGGGCACAATAGAGCCTGGCGAATTTATAGGTGAAGGCGCATTTATAAATAACAGAGAGCGCAGTACAAGTGCTCGCGCTAAAACCGACACCATTGTCCTTGCCATCACTCCCGAAGCACTCACTCAGTTACCCAATGTTATTCGAGAAAAAATTAAAGACCGCATTATTGAAGGTATGAGTGAACGAATAACCAAGCTCAGTGACTATATAGAAAATCACGGTTAGCTCAGTCCATATAAACAACCTGCAATGAGCAATCGAGCCAGCTAGGATTATTAACATGGGCTGTAAACGTGTAAGTATCTGATGGTTTATCGCCAAAGGGCGTATTTATAAGTGGCTGCGAGTGACTATAAGTTTGCGAATAATTTTTGTAATAAATGACAACGTAACCATATAAAAACTCCCAACCCAACCTCACAACTGCACCACTGGGTAGAGTAAAATCTGCGTATTCTTTGGTAAAGGTAACGATTAAATCATTGTACTTATCTTCACTGCATTGAGTTGTTCGTAGCTGTTTAGGCATTACAAAAGCAGCATTTGCAGCCGTATTTTTTAAATAAAAACCTATATTGCCATCACCATAAAAATGGTTTGAGCGACTTGTATAATTAACGTGTGGCTCATACCCGAGCGCTTGCATTATGGACGCAAGCTGTTCTGTCTCTTTGGAATAAATTTTATCGCTTGATAAAAGCAATGTAGCTTCACCAAAATCTGATGGGATTTCTAACGTTACATATTCATAGGGAAGAATTTGTGCCTTTAACGCCGCATCGAGCTGGTTACGTTGTTCATCTTGCAAGTTTTCACTAAAAACATAAACGGTGGGTTGCTGGCATGCAACTAACATACATGCCAATACACAAATTAAAAGTCCTTTTTTCATAGTCACCTCAGTTGATTACACTTGTAGTCTATTAGAGGTATTGCTTTATCGCAACTTAATTTATTTGGTTATCTAACCAAGCATCTACACTTTTACGCGTATATAACACTTCTTTGAATAAGCGGTGACGTTCAAATTCCAAAACGCTTTTTTTGTTAGTGTTGCCACTAAGTAACTGGCTGTGTGTATCGTTAAATTTTGAAATAACCGAAAACCCGTGTTCAGGTTTTTGGTCGTGCTTTTTTATTGATTTACTAAGGTGTTCCCTAACGTCATCGGCAGTTAACATGTCTGAATGATTTAAGCCCATTAGCTCTTTTCTCATTGCTAATCTTACGCCCATTTTTTACTCCATGATTCTATGTATTCTAAATTCGACACAGCTATAGCAATTAGTAAGCCACTTACAAACATGACTCGCCGGAGCTTAACTAATAAATACTTCAGTTTTTTTAAAGTGAGTCATTTTTTAAAAAATAACTAATACGTAAATTTGAGTGATTTGGTTTGGTGCATAATTGGCCCTATGCCTTTATACTACAGCCTATGCAAGCCTCCACCGAGAGTAACAATGAACGAAGAATACATAGAAATCGAACTAGAAGAAGAGCCGATAGAGCTCTGTAAATTATTAAAAGTACTTAATTTAGTTGAAGGTGGCGGCCAAGCTAAAAACCTAATCGCCGAAGGCTATGTGGGTGTTAACCATGAAATTTGTACAATAAAGCGGAAAAAATTATACAGTGGTGATGTACTGGAATTTGATGGCGAGCTTTTTCAACTCTCCCTGAGTGAAGATGCAACACCAGCACAAAGACCAAGTGAACAAACACCGGTTGAATCGAAACAAAACATTACACCGCCTGAAAGCCAACCAGCAAAAAGTAAACGTAAGCGCACTAAAAAGCCAAAGGTCGATGAAAAAACAGGGCGTCGTCCTATTTCATTTGGGTAAGCTTACAAATCGCATTATAAAAAAGCCAACTTGTATAGTTGGCTTTTTTACTCTTTAATAACCTTGTTAATAATAATAAAAAATAAGGTTACACATGTCATCTCACACACCTAAAAACTGGTTTAAACCTGTCGCTTGGGCTGCTCTTATATGGAATTTATTGGGCGTTATAGCATTCATTATGCACATAATGACAAGCCCAGATATGATCAGTAAACTACCATTAGATCAACAAGCTGCATATTCAAACACCCCAATATGGGCCACCATTGCTTTCGCCGTTGCCGTTTTTGGTGGTGCTTTAGGCTGCATTTTTTTACTTGCTAAGAAATCGCTTGCAACACCTACTTTTGCTTTATCGCTCGGCGCGATAATTATACAGCAATACTACAACTTTTTTATAATTGATAGCATTGCCTTGCTAGGAATAAGCTCGGTTGTAATGCCACTTATGGTAGTTTTTATTGCCTTAGCGCTTATTTATTTAAGTATAAAAGGGAAACAACAAGGCTGGCTAAACTAACTGAATAGGCGAGCTGAACAACGTGCTTTTTCGTTGTCATATATGGTTTATTGAACTCATAATTTAACATCTTACTTCCTATTACAGCTGCTCATAAGAGCAGCTATTTAATACTCGTTTATCATGGTATGCACTTTGCAACTGCGTAATTACAGAGGTTACTTTTCAAAAAATTTAATTAGTTAAGAAGGGGCAAAATAATGAAAAATAGTTTCGATACCCAACATGAGCTCACAATTAATGGTGAGCAATATAATATTCATTCTCTGAAAGGGCTTGGCGACAAAGCAAAACGACTCCCCTTCTCCTTAAAAGTCTTGCTAGAAAATTTGCTGCGCAACGAAGACGGCGAAAACATCAAAGAACAAGACATTAATGCGCTATTAAATTGGGACCCAAAAGCAAAACCATCATCTGAAGTTGCATTTACCCCTGCACGAGTAGTAATGCAAGATTTTACTGGCGTACCTGCCATTGTTGATTTAGCTGCAATGCGAGATGCAATGGAAAAGCTCGGCGGAGATCCTGCAAAAATAAATCCGCTTTCGCCTGCTGAGTTGGTGATAGACCATTCAGTACAAGTTGACGGCTATGGAAATGATGGTGCCTTTGATTTAAATGCGAAACTTGAATACGACCGCAACAAAGAACGATACGAATTTTTACGCTGGGGCCAAACGGCATTTGATAATTTAAAAGTGGTACCACCCGCAACCGGCATTGTTCACCAAGTTAATTTAGAATACCTGGCTCGCGTTATTTTTAACGAAGATAGCAATGGTAAAAAGTTTGCCTACCCCGATACTCTGGTTGGCACTGACTCGCACACAACCATGATTAATGGCTTAGGCGTACTTGGCTGGGGTGTAGGCGGCATTGAGGCTGAAGCTGCAATGCTTGGCCAGCCAATTAGCTTACTGATTCCACAGGTAGTTGGCATGAAACTTAATGGCCGATTACCAGAAGGCACAACAGCAACTGATTTAGTGCTCACGGTAACTGAAATTTTGCGTAACCACGGCGTGGTGGGTAAATTTGTAGAATTTTATGGCGATGGCCTTGCAGATCTCCCCCTTGCCGATAGAGCAACCATTGCTAACATGGCACCTGAATATGGTGCTACGTGTGGTATTTTTCCAATTGATGACGAAACGATTAATTATTTACGTCTTACCAACCGTGATGAAGACCAACTAAAGCTTATTGAAGATTATGCAAAACACCAAGGCTTGTGGCGTAACGATGGCGACGAAGCTCGCTATACCGATACCCTGGAACTAAAGCTCGATGATGTTGTACCAAGCCTTGCAGGCCCAAAACGCCCACAAGATAGAATAGCGCTTAACAAAGCCGGCGAGGAAATCTCTCAGCACCTAAAAGGTTTTCAAGAAGAGCGTATAGCACATCGCGATAAAAGTGATGACGAGCAATCGCGTATCGAAAGCGAAGGCCCCACAACCAACCCTGATGAACCTGTAAACGAAGCACAATTTATGGGGGCGGCAAAAGTTAACTATAAAGGCCAAGAGTTTGAACTTAACGACGGTGCATGCGTTATTGCAGCTATAACAAGCTGTACCAACACGTCTAATCCAAGTGTTATTTTAGCAGCAGGCCTTGTGGCTAAAAAAGCAAAACAACTAGGTATTAACGTTAAACCTTGGGTTAAAACATCACTGGCACCTGGCTCAAAAGTAGTTACCGACTACTTAGAAAAAGCGGGGTTAATGGACGACCTAGAAAGCCTAGGTTTTAATTTAGTCGGTTACGGATGTACTACGTGTATAGGCAACTCAGGACCGCTGGCTGATGAAATCTCACAAGCTATTCAAAAACACAAGTTGGTAGTCAGCTCTATCTTATCGGGCAATCGTAATTTTGAAGGGCGTATACACCAAGATGTTAAAATGAACTTTTTAGCTTCTCCTCCTTTGGTTGTTGCCTACGCAATTGCAGGTAGAACAGACATAGATGTTTATAACGAGCCCCTTGCACAAGATGAAAACGGTAACGATATTTACCTTAAAAACATTTGGCCAAGTGTGAAAGAGGTTAGCGACTTAGTAAAAGAAACGGTTACCAAAGAGATGTTTGCAACAAGCTACGCCAATGTTTATGAAGGCGATAGCCGCTGGCAACAAATTCAAATACCTGATGGTAAGTTGTATGATTGGAACGACGCATCTACCTACATTAAAAAAGCACCATTTTTTGATGGCATGACCGTAGAGCCACCGGGTATTCCTACCATTGAAGGGGCTCGCTGTTTAGCCAAGCTAGGAGACTCGGTAACAACCGATCACATCTCTCCTGCAGGCGCAATTAAAGCGGATGCTCCTGCTGGTCTTTACCTACAAGAGCACAATGTAGAAAAAGCACAGTTTAATTCTTACGGCTCTCGCCGAGGTAACCATGAAGTAATGATGCGTGGCACCTTTGCTAACGTACGACTTAAAAACTTGTTAGCACCGGGTACAGAAGGCGGTGTAACACGCACGCAACCAAACAATAGCTTAGAAAGTATTTACGATGCGGCTATGGCGTATCAAAAAAATGATACACCGCTTATTATTTTAGCCGGAAAAGAATATGGTACTGGCTCATCACGCGATTGGGCTGCAAAAGGTTCATTGTTGCTAGGTGTGAAAGCTGTTTTTGCACAAAGCTATGAACGTATTCACCGCTCTAACTTAATTGGAATGGGTGTACTGCCATTACAATTTAAAGAGGGTGAAAGCTATGAGTCGCATGGTTTGACTGGCCAAGAAGAGTTTGATATTCAAGGCCTTTACGATAAAACCGACGAGATTACACTGATAGCAACCAATGCCGAAGGCAAAAAAACAAGCGTAAAAGCCGATGTACGTATTGATACTCCTAAAGAGTGGGATTACTACAAGCATGGCGGTATTTTACAATATGTACTGCGTAACATGCTTAACTAAGCTGCGTAGTGAATAACTCATAGGCCTTATGGTTACAACCATGAGGCCTTTTTTATAACTGCCTTATTATTGCGCTGTATCAATATACAAAACACATAGCCTATTACACTGGCACCATAACCAGTGGAGGCATTATGTCGCATGTAACTATTATTAGAGTACTTAAAACATCTATTGTACTTGGCCTATGCCTTATAGTTACAGGCCATACACTTATCATATCTAATGGGTTTAATGAGCAATTTGGTATTAACGGCATTATTGCATCCGCAGCTTGCATCGCTGTGAGTATACTATTGTCACTACCCACCAAAATATATTTAACCATTTTACTAATGGAAGCTGAAAAACGTTATACCCGCTCTAATACTCATGAATAGCGCTTAAAGTACACTTAAATTATTAATTTCTTTGTTACGTTTTTCTAATTTTTTTTCGATGTTTTCTGCATCTTCAAACAGCTTTTTAATCGATTCAGGATTTAATATTGAAGGGGTTTGCGTATTAGCTGACATCTCATTAGCACTAGACTCTAAGTTTAAAATAGAGGTATCTTCTGCACCAATCACAGTTATATCCTCAGGGTTGAGGGTTAACTCTATGCTTTTACCATGAGGGTTAGGGCTATCTGAATAATGCCATTGGCCTGTTTCATCTTGCCACTTATAAATAGTACTTGAAGACGTAACCGTTGAGCTATCGCTTGAAATGCTACTCGTCACTTTATCGCCAGCCTCGTGAATGCCTTTTACAGCATGATTTAGCGTATTGGTTGATAACGCAACCATTTGCTCTTTAATTTGCTGGGTTTCTTTGCTGATAGTTGAACCTGAAAGCCAAGGTTGGCCGTCTGGCTTTTTTAAATAAAATAATGATATGACAGCAATTACCATCACTGATATTGCTAAATAGGTAAAGTATTTCATAGCGTTCCTGCTTTGTTTGTTCCTTTAATATAATATTAGTGAATAAAGCACTCACTGGCAATTTTATTATCTAAATTTAGATAATAAAAAACGCAGCCTAAGCTGCGTTTAATTGCGGTTAAATAAAGCGTTAAGGTACTAAATACCATCACCATCCATATGAAGACCGCATTCACGGTTTAAACCAAAAAAGCGCGTTTCTTCTTCAGTCATGCCCGGCTCTAGTTTGCGCGTAGTGTGTACATCGCCCATTGATACATACCCTTGCTCCCATAATGGGTGGTAAGGTAAATCGTGCTTAGTTAGATATTGATATACATCGCGGTTTGACCATTCAATAATCGGGTACACTTTTACCGTGCCACGGCTTATTTCTACAAACTGCTTATCTGCACGGGTAGAAGATTGATCGCGACGTAAACCACTAAACCAGGTACCCGCTTCAATTTCTTTTAAAGCGCGAGTCATTGGCTCAACTTTATTAAGCTGATTATATTGCTTAATACCGTCCTCACCTTGCTCCCATAACTTTCCAAACTTAGCTTCTTGCCATGCTGGGCTCAGCTGCGCCTTGTACACTTTTAAATTAAGTGACAAACGCTCGCTCATTTGCTCAATAAACTGGTACGTCTCAGGGAACAAATAACCGGTGTCTGTTAATACAACAGGAATGTCTGGGCGTTGGGTTGTCATTAAATGCAACATCACCGCAGCTTGAATCCCAAAGCTTGACGATAGAAACGCGGTATCGGGTAAATTTTCAAGCGCCCACGCAACACGTTGCTCTGCGCTCATATTTGCTAATACACCATTAGCATCAGCTAACATAGCCGCTTGGCTTTGTTTATCTAGCTGTAATATATTTTTAAATTCACTCATGGAAAATTCCAAGCCTCACCAGCGCCAAGCGCTGGTATCAAATTATGCGTGAAAATCGGTTACTGATACTTTTACTTCAGCAACAATGCCTTTGCGAATTACAAAGTCACCAAAACATTCACCGTCGTTTCGCTCACTTGCCCACTGGCCAATTAGCTTATCAAACGCCTCTAGGTAAACATCTTCACCTACGTTTTCAAGGTACAATTTAGGAATACGTGTACCTTCTAAATTACCGCCTAAGTAAACGTTGTATTTACCAGGCCCTTTACCTACCAGCCCTGCTTCTGCAAGCATTGCGCGACCACAACCATTAGGACAACCTACAACGCGCATAATAATGCTATCGTCTGGTATTCCGTGTTTAGCGAGTAAAGCTTCAGTTTTTTCAATTAAGCTTGGTAAGTAACGCTCAGCTTCGGCCATTGCAAGCGGGCATGTAGGTAATGCCACACACGCCATTGAGTTTTTACGTTGCTCTGTGTCACCGTCGTCAATCAAACCATGGTTACGAGCAATTTCTTCAATCACTGCTTTTTGATCTGCAGGTACACCGGCAATAATTAAATTTTGGTTTGCCGTCATACGCATGTCACCTTGGTGCACTTCTGCAATTTTACGACACCCTGTTTTAAGTGGCTTATCTGGGTAATCTAAAATACGGCCGCTTTGAATAAATAGCGTAAGGTGGTGCTTACTATCAATGCCTTCTACCCAACCAATACGGTCGCCTCGATGAGTAAATTCATATGGGCGGCTAGGTGCAAAGTTTACACCCGCGCGTTTTTCTACTTCTGCTTTAAATACGTCTGACCCAACACGATCTAGTGTGTATTTAGTTTTTGCATTTTTACGGTTAGAGCGGTTACCCCAATCGCGCTGCACTGATACAACGTGCTCAGCAATTTTTAAGGTGTCTTCTAGCGCGATAAAACCAAAGTCGTCAGCTTTACGCGGATACGTAGCCGTATCACCGTGGGTCATAGCAAGGCCACCACCTACAAGTACGTTAAAGCCAACAAGCTTGCCGTCTTCAGCAATAGCAACAAAGTTCAAGTCATTCGCATGAACGTCTACTTCATTATTAGGCGGAATAGTGACGGTTGTTTTAAACTTACGTGGTAAATAGTTAGACCCTAAAATAGGTTCTTCTGTCGTTTCTGCTTTTTCGCCGTTTAACCAAATTTCAGCATACGCTTTTGTTTTTGGTAATAAATGTTCTGAAATTTTTGCAGCCCACTCATACGCTTCTTGGTGTAGCTCAGACTCAACAGGGTTAGTAGTACACAGCACATTACGGTTTACATCACCTGCGGTAGCAATAGAGTCAATGCCCACGCTATTTAGCATTTGGTGCATGCCTTTAATATTTGGCTTTAAAACACCATGGAACTGAAACGTTTGACGCGTAGTTAAACGAATGCTGCCGTAGCTGGTTTTATCATCAGCAAACTTATCGATTGCTAACCACTGCTCTGGCTTAATAATACCGCCAGGCATACGCGCACGTAGCATTACGTTATGCAGCGGTTCTAACTTTTGCTTTGCACGCTCTGGGCGTATATCGCGGTCATCTTGCTGATACATACCGTGAAAACGTATAAGTTGGAAGTTATCGGCTGTAAAACCACCGGTAATTTCATCTTTTAAGTCTTGCTCTATAGTGCCTCGTAAAAAGTTACTTTCTCTTTTCAAACGCTCGTTATCAGAAAGCTTTACGTTTTTATCTTGTTCGCTCATTTTAAATCCTAAATTTGTTACAGTGACGGCTGTTAGCTGTTAATAAAATAAGAAACGTGATTAATACACGTCTTTCTGATAGCGGTTTGCGCTACGCAGGTCTTTTAAATATTGCTCTGCGTCTTCATCATTTTTACCCGTATTTTCTTTAATGATATCAACCAATGCTTGATGTACATCTTTTGCCATGCGGTTTGCGTCTCCACATACATAAAAGTGAGCGCCAGCTTCTAACCACTCAAAAATGTCTTTTGAGTTTTTGCGAAGCTTATCTTGTACATAGATTTTTTCGGCTTGGTCACGGCTAAATGCCACATCGACTTTGCTCAATAAGCCCGATTTTAAATACCCCTGAATTTCTACTTGGTATAAAAAGTCTTGAGTAAAGTGTGGGTTACCAAAAAACAACCAGTTTTTACCTTGTGCTTCACGCGAATCACGCTCTTGTAAAAATGCACGGAATGGCGCAATACCAGTACCTGGACCCACCATGATAATAGGTGTTTCATCGTTAGCCGGTAAACGGAAGTTGTCATTATGTTCGCTAAATACTTTTACTTTGCAGCCCTCTTCAGCACGACGCGCTAAATAACCAGAACAACCACCTAAGTGCTCGCTGTCAAAAGTATCAAACTCAACAAGTCCAACCGTTAAATGCACTTCGTCTTCAACTTCGCTTTGGCTAGACGCTATAGAATATAAACGAGCCTGAAGCTTACGTAAGCAGTCAACTAATGTTTGTGCATCTAGTTTTGCTGGATTTTGACGAATAACATCAAATATTTGGCGTGGCTCAATGTAAGCACGCATTGCAGCTTTATCTTCAACTAGCTTAAGTAGCTCAGGCGTGCCTGTTGCTGTTGCGTATTTTTCAACAAAACCCGGATATGACTGCGTTAGCTCTAATTTTTCGATAAGCGCATCGCGCACGCTCAATTCTTCATTCGCAACTTTAACGCGACCAGAACCATCAATTTGGGTAAGTTCTAGCACTTCATCAACTAACGCCTCATCATTTAAAAAATATACACCCAGTGAGTCACCCGGTGTGTAAGTGATATCAGAGCCTTCGAGCGAAATTTCTACATGGCGTACATCTTTTGTTGAATCACGCCCGGTAATTTTTTGAACGGCTAATAATTCGGCTTCAAATGGATTTTGCTTTGTGTACTGGCTGGCTGCAGGTGTTGGTGCACCAAATGGCATAACCGCGGCTTGTCCACCTGCGTTACCCTGTTGCGCTTTTAAATCTGGTTCAAATGCATCCAGTGCGCCTTGTATCCATGTTGCAGCTTCTTCTTCGTAGTCAACATCTAAATCAGCGCGTTGGTAAACTGACTCAGCGCCTAACTTATTTAAACGCTCTTCAAAATCTTTTGCTGTTTGGCAGAAAAACTCATAGCTAGAATCACCTAGACCAATGACAGCTATTTTAACACCGTCGAGTTTAGGGGCCTTTTTAGTGGCTAAAAATGCGTGCAACGTTTCGCCATCTTCAGGCGGTTCACCTTCACCGTAAGTCGATACAACAACGGTTAAAAACTTTTCTTTTTTCAGGGCCGTTGGTTTGTAATCAGACATACTCACTAATTTGGCTGATAAACCACGCGATTCAGCTTGATCTTTCATTTGGGTTGCAACACCTTTTGCATTACCCGTTTGTGAGCCATATAAAATAGTTAATACTGCTGCATCGCCCGTTACTGATGTGCCAGCCGTAGGCATACCAAGTGCTGAAGCATTTGCATTAGCTGCTAAGTAACCACTTACCCACGCTTGTTGTATTGGATTAAGCTCAGCCACTAAACCTTGCAGCTTTTGAACTTGCTCTTGCGATAGCGGGCTTGCCGCAGCATTTAGTTGACCTAACAACATGAATCGATTCCCCATAACCCTGAAAATTAAGCACAACACACACCGTGTATTGTTAAAAATGAGTTTTTCCTCAGCCGATATAAGTTTGCTGAGGTTTTCTTACTGTGCAGGATAACGGGCTATCGACTTATCAAAAAAGAATAGAATCTGCTTTGATATTCCATTTAGTTATTAATTTTAAAAAACACCTAAAAAAACAGATTAAAGAGCGATTATTGCTTTTTATTAAATTTTAAATTAACAATTTTGTAACCTAAACAAAGTAATGTATATTATTCACTCATTATAAAAATAGGAACAATCATGTCACACGGGACATATAAAAATAAACTATTCGGAACAGCCTTATTACTTGGCACACTTCCGGTAATGGCAAATGTAGAAAATGGCAGTTTTGAGCAATGGTCAGGCAATACACCTGACGCGTGGAGCACAATAGATAGCGGTATTAGCCTATCGCGCTCAACAAATATTGTTAAAACAGGTAATAGTGCAGCAGCAGTTAATGTAACCACAGGCTCTCAGGCTAACACCGATTTATTACAACAAATAACGGTAGAAGCAGGAAAAACCTATGCGTTTTCAACTGATGTTTACCACACAGAAGGAAAAGTTAAAGCCCGTTTATTCGTAGATGGTTACCAAGGCTACTCCAATAATACGCAAACTAATCAATGGCAAACAATTAGCCATAGCTATACAGCAAGTAGCAATAAAACCATTAATGTTGGCCTACGCTTTTATGATGTCAGTGGCTTTGATGGCAATGAACTTGTCTATGTAGATAACTTTTTACCTACAAGTAACGACAGTAGCTCTGGGAGTTGCTCGGGCAATAGCCTCTCTTTTAGTTTGACGACAGATAATTATGGTAGCGAAACAAGCTGGGCTATTAATAATAACCAAGGTAATACAGTTGCAAGCGGAAGTGGCTATGCGTCTAATACACAATATAACGAAGCACTGTGTTTAGCTGATGGCGCCTATACCTTTACTATTAACGACAGCTACGGTGATGGTATCTGTTGTAGTTTTGGTAGTGGTAATTATGCACTCACTAGTGGTGGTTCAACCCTGGCAAGTGGCGCAAGCTTCAGCAACGCTGAAAGTACTTCATTTTCGCTTGGCGGTGGCTCTGGTGGTACCCCCACAACACCAACAGGTTATTATGTTACAACACAAGGCCTAACCGGTTACGCATTAAAAACTGAGCTTTATAACATCATTAATAATCATAGTTCGCAGGGGTACTCTGCAATATGGAACTTTTATGATTCATCGGCTCGCGATACATACTTTGAAAACGATAATAGTATTTTAGATATGTACAGTGAAAAGCCAAATGGCAACGATAGCTACACATACACAGCCGTTAGCGATCAATGTGGCAATTACAGTGGCGAAGGTGGTTGTTACAACCGCGAACATTCGTTCCCTAAAAGTTGGTTTGGCGGTACTAATGAGCCTATGAACTCAGATGTTCATCATATTTATGCAACCGATGGCTATGTAAACTCTAAACGCAGCAACTTTCCGTTTGGTGAAGTGGCAAGCGCCACGTTTACATCAACCAATGGCAGTAAGTTAGGTTCTGCAAGTAGTGCCATTAATTACACGGGCACAGTGTTTGAACCCATTGATGAGTTTAAAGGTGACTTTGCCCGTGCCTATTTTTACATGGCTACACGCTATGAAAATGTGATTGGGGCGTGGCAAAATAATACCACTGCAAGTAATGCCGTTCTTAACGGCACTAGTACGCAGGTATTTGAAAGCTGGGTTGTTGCCATGTTAATCAACTGGCATAACGCAGACCCTGTTAGCCAAATGGAAATAGATCGAAACCAAGCCGCATTTGAATTTCAAGGTAACCGTAATCCGTTTATCGACTACCCTGAATTTGTAGAAATGATTTGGTAGAAAATATAGCCTCAGCCAAGGCTGAGGCTATTTAAAACTCGCCTGACCAAGTGCAATAGACTCATAGCGCTTTCCCGTTAATTTAATCACCCATACGCTGTCTGTAAATGTGCGGCTAAAATATACAGTTTGCCCATTGGGAATATTAGGCATGAAAGACGTAATAGACTGCCAATCGCTATCTACTTTTTCTTTGAGCTTCATGCTCGCATTATAAAAACTTCCTTGTTCATTTGTTTTTACCTCAAGTGCTGTTAGCTGTTCACCGTCACCTATTTCTATTAATGCGCTTTTATTTAAGTTAGCTAATAACTGAGGTTGGTGAATCGGTTGTAAATTTTTTAATGTTTCATCTATTTTGCTATCTATTGTTATTTTACTCTCTAGCTTGTAAATAGTGGCTTTAATCGCAAATACTGGCTCTGCAATACACGCTGAGGATAAAAACCCAAAAGTAATCCCCATTACCGCTTTATAAAAGTACATTTTCATTCGTTATACTCCTTTATTATTTAGTCTGCCTAGCATAACCAATTTATCACCTATTAAAACTTAACTTATTAATATTCATAATATTCTTTTAATTCATAGTAATGAATATTGCTTATTGGGCTATTTAAACACACCATTTTTAGCGATAATAAATAGATGAGCATTAAACAAGGTAAGGAAGAAACTTGTCGCTAGGAATTGAACTAAAGCAATTAAGAGCAAATAAAAAATGGACGCAAGCATTTGCTGCACGCGAGATTGGTATTCAACAATCTTACTTATCTAAGCTTGAAAATGGACAATTTATTCCGTCCGCTGAGGTAATTGAAAAGCTCGAACTTTGCTATGGCAAAACATGTTTAGATAAGTATTTACCAACAAAAACATTACAAAGCACACAGATTAAAAAAAGGCTGTTTGTAAGTTTAATTATGCTTATTACTGGTCTCGTAATGTGGTTATGCGCAACCTATGAAATTTTCTACCCAGAGACTTACTTTACTTATCAGGCCAAATTAGGCGATTTTGTAGCGTTCAACGTCAGTCAGCACTACCAAGGCGAGCGATATATTGAAGGTGATGTTATTTACCAAATTTTAGGTGAGAGACAAGTTAGCCGGATTGAAAACCGCTTTTTAATTGTAGGCTCCACGCTTTGTATTTTGCTATCCGTTGTCGTTGCCGCTTTTTCTAAAAAGCATTTATTAATTAAGCCTCTAAATAAAGTTTAAACACACTACTTAATGGGCTTTTTAGCGTTCCACTTATCCATTATTTTATTATATAAAATACGATCGTTATCTTTGCATGGCCTTGGCGATCCTGTTGGTAAGCCTACTTTACCCATAACACCATTAAAATCAATCTTGTAGCACATACCTTTGTACATTTCCACCCGCTGACTACCATCTGCGCTTTGCCACAAAACCGCTGACTTTAAATCACTAGAATGCTCAATTGGAACCGTTATGTGCTTGTGATTTTTGCTCTTTGGCAAAGTTGCTATCTGCGGGAAATCAAAGGATACAATAGCATTACTGGAAATTGAAAACGGAGTTATTGATGCGTACGGATCAATTTTTTTAAATGGCTGCTGAGCTTTTGAATTAACCTTATTTTTTATAGGCTCAATCGCGGCTTTATTTACATTATGCTTTTTTCTATCAGTGCTTATGGCAATGCTTTTACTTGTCTCAGTGGCATTCTCTGGTAAGTTTAATTTTAATTGCTGAGCGTTCTCAAAGTCACGCCCTTTAAGCGGCTTAGGTGTTAACTCACTTGCATCAAGCTCGGTATCATTTTCAGGGAGTGAAGCATTCGGCTGTTTACTTTTTGTATTACTGGGTAATGTTGTAAGGTCCACCATTACATACGCTTTTATCACTTTGCCTGCGTATGGTTGTGCTATCTCAACCGTTTGCCTCGAAACCAAATAAATAACAACAATATGTAAACCAATTGATATACCCCACGCTTTATAGTTACCTTTCAACACATCAACTCCCTGTGAACAGCTTACTTTATGAGTATAACTGGGCAGGTTTAGTTCATTTAAAAAGGTGTATTGTCGGTCTAAAAATTATCAATAAGTTACTTTACTGCGGTACTAAATACAAAAAGCCCCAGCTAATGCCGGGGCTTTTTTACAAAACTAACTTAATTAAAAATTAAGCTTGTTTTGGACTAGAAACAACGTCTACTAAAGTCCAAGATTTATTCTTAGAAATTGGTGCACATTCACGGATAGTAACTACGTCACCCGCTTTTGCTGTGTTGTTTTCGTCATGTACGTGTAGCTTAGTTGTACGTTTAATGAATTTCCCATAGATTGGGTGCTTCACGTAACGTGCGATTGCGATAGTGAAAGATTTTTCCATCTTGTCGCTAACTACACGGCCTTGAAGAGTACGAATTTTATCGCTCATTATTGACCTGCCTTCTGGTTAATAATTGTTTTTACACGCGCGATATCGCGACGTACTGTTCTTAGCGTGTGTGTCTGAGCTAACTGACCAGTGCTTGCTTGCATGCGCAGGTTAAACTGCTCACGAAGAAGTCCTAGAAGTTCAGCATTAAGCTCTTCTACGCTTTTGTCTTTTAGTTCGCTTGCTTTCATCACATTACCGTCCGAGTTACGAAAGTTGTTTTGAATGGCAGTTTACGAGCTGCAAGGTCGAATGCTTCACGAGCAAGCTCTTCAGAAACACCTTCCATTTCGTAAAGTACTTTACCAGGCTGAATTTCAGCAACCCAATATTCAACAGAACCTTTACCTTTACCCATACGAACTTCAAGAGGTTTTTCTGTAATCGGTTTGTCAGGGAAGACACGGATCCAGATTTTACCTTGACGTTTCACGTGACGCGTCATAGCACGACGAGCTGCTTCGATTTGACGAGCAGTCATGCGGCCACGGCCAGTAGCTTTCAATCCGAAAGTACCGAAGCTTACTTTGTTACCGTTTTGCGCTAAACCGCGGTTGCGGCCTTTGTGCATTTTACGGAATTTTGTACGTTTTGGCTGTAACATTACTCGCTACCTCTACTTAGCACTTTTCTTGGCTTTCTTTGGTGCGCGTTTAGCTGGCTTCTCTTGCTCTTGTACTAGTGGTAAACCACCAATAACTTCGCCTTTGAAGATCCAAACTTTAACACCAATGATACCATAAGTGGTTAAGGCTTCAGAAGTTGCGTAGTCGATATCAGCACGAAGAGTATGTAGAGGTACACGACCTTCACGATACCATTCTGAACGTGCGATTTCTGCGCCGCCAAGACGACCGCTAACTTCAACTTTAATCCCTTTTGAACCGATGCGCATTGCATTTTGTACCGAACGCTTCATAGCGCGACGGAACATAACACGACGCTCTAGTTGAGAGGCAATGCCGTCTGCTACTAGTTGTGCATCAAGTTCTGGCTTACGTACTTCAGAGATATTAATCTGAGCAGGTACACCAGCGATTTTAGTTACTGCTTGACGTAATTTTTCTACGTCTTCGCCTTTTTTACCGATAACAACACCCGGACGAGCCGTGTGGATTGTTACGCGGATTGATTTTGCTGGACGCTCAATAACGATTTTAGACACAGAAGCTGTTTTTAATTCCTTTGTAAGGAATGCACGAACTTTGTGATCGCCAAAAAGCTGATCAGAGAAATCTTTAGAACTCGCGTACCAGGTAGAAACCCAAGGTTTAGATATACCTAGGCGAATACCAGTAGGATGAACTTTTTGTCCCATTACTTATACTCCTAGCTATCTGAAACCATAACAGTGATATGGCTTGTACGCTTAAGGATGCGGTCTGCGCGTCCTTTAGCACGAGGCATAATACGTTTCATTGTAGGACCATCGTCCACAAAGATCGTAGTTACACGAAGCTCATCAATGTCAGCACCTTCGTTATGCTCTGCGTTAGCAATAGCAGACTCAAGTACTTTCTTAACTAATACAGCCGCTTTTTTCGGGCTGTACGCCAGGATTTCTAGTGCGCGATCGACAGGTAACCCGCGGATCTGATCTGCAACTAGACGTGCTTTTTGCGCCGAACCAGAGGCGAATTTATGTTTAGCTAATGCTTGCATTTATCTTCCCCTCTTAACGTTTCTTCGCTTTCTTATCCGCAGCATGGCCACGGTAAGTGCGAGTTGGTGCAAATTCACCTAGTTTGTGACCGATCATTTCGTCAGAAACGAAAACTGGTACGTGCTGGCGACCATTATGGACAGCAATGGTCAATCCGATCATGTTAGGTATGATCATTGAACGACGGCTCCAAGTTTTAATTGGCTTTTTCTCACCGCTTTCCAAAGCTTTCTCTACCTTCTTCAGCAAGTGTAGGTCTATAAAAGGACCCTTCTTGAGAGAGCGTGGCATGGCTATTCCTCAATATTACTTAGTACGACGACGTACTATAAATTTATCCGTACGCTTGTTCTTACGCGTCTTCGCACCCTTAGTCGGCTTACCCCATGGAGACACAGGATGACGACCACCAGAAGTACGACCTTCACCACCACCGTGTGGGTGATCAACCGGGTTCATGGCAACACCACGAACTGTCGGACGAATACCACGCCAGCGGTTTGCACCTGCTTTACCAAGTGAACGAAGCATATGCTCAGCATTGCCAACTTCACCAAGTGTAGCACGACAATCAGCTTCAACTTTACGTACTTCGCCTGAACGAAGACGTAATGTTACATACTGACCATCACGTGCAAGAATTTGAACGTAAGCACCAGCAGAACGTGCGATTTGTGCACCTTTACCTGGTTTTAATTCTACGTTGTGAACAGTCGAACCTACAGGCATATTACGCATTGGTAGTGCATTACCAGCTTTGATTGGTGCATCAACACCAGACTGGATTGCATCACCAGCTTTTAAGCCTTTAGGTGCGATAATGTAACGACGCTCACCGTCTGCATATAATACAAGAGCGATGTTTGCGCTACGATTTGGATCGTATTCTAAACGTTCAACAGTAGCTGGAATGCCATCTTTAGTACGTTTAAAATCGATTAAACGGTAATGATGTTTATGACCACCACCGATATGACGAACCGTAATACGACCATTGTTATTACGACCACCTGATTTAGAGTTTTTCTCTAAAAGTGGTGCGTATGGCTTACCCTTATGTAAATCAGAGTTAACCACTTTAACTAGGTGACGACGACCCGCAGAAGTAGGCTTACACTTTTGAAGTGCCATAATTCTATCCCCTTATTACTCGGCGCCGCCGACAAAGTCTAGCTCGCTGCCTTCTTTAAGAGTAACGTAAGCTTTCTTCCAGTCGCTACGACGACCGAAACGCATGCCAGTACGTTTTGTTTTACCCTTAACGTTAAGTGTGCGAACACCCGTTACTTCTACTTCAAAAAGCTTCTCAACTGCTGCTTTAATTTCAGCTTTAGTTGCGTCATTTACTACTTTGAAAACAATCGTGTTGTTTTCTTCAGCAGCAATTGTGCTTTTTTCAGAGATGTGTGGAGCAAGGATCACTTTTAAAAGACGTTCTTCACGAATCATGCTAGCGCCTCCTCAAGTTGCTTAACAGCAGCGGCTGTAATAAGTACCTTGTCGAAAGCAATTAAGCTTACAGGATCGATACCAGCTACATCACGCGTGTCAACCTTATAAAGGTTACGTGCTGATAAGAAAAGATTTTCATCTACTTCTTCAGTCACGATAAGTACATCTTTAAGCTCAAGCTCTTTAAGCTTAGCTACTAGATCTTTAGTTTTTGGTGCTTCAAGACCAAAACTTTCAACAACGATTAAACGCTCTTGACGAACTAGTTCAGATAGGATGCTTTTGATCGCACCACGGTACATTTTACGGTTTACTTTTTGGCTGTGGTCTTGTGGTTTAGCTGCGAAGCTAACGCCACCTGAACGCCAAATTGGACTACGGATTGTACCAGCACGTGCACGGCCAGTACCTTTTTGAGCCCATGGTTTTTTACCACCACCGCTTACTTCAGAACGTGTCTTCTGAGCACGAGTACCTTGACGAGCACCTGCTGCGTAAGCAACAACTACTTGGTGTACTAATGCTTCGTTAAACTCACGTCCAAAAGTAGCTTCAGAAACTTCAAGAGCGCCAGAAGCGTCTTTGATTGCTAATTCCATCACTAAATCTCCAGGACTTATGCTTTAACAGCTGGTTTAACGATAACGTCACCGCCGATAGATCCAGGTACTGCACCTTTCACTAAAAGCAAGTTACGCTCAGCGTCAACGCGAACTAGTTCTAAGTTTTGAGTCGTTACACGCTCAGCACCCATATGACCGGCCATTTTCTTACCTTTAAACACCTTACCAGGTGATTGGTTTTGACCGATTGAACCAGGAGCACGGTGAGATAGAGAGTTACCATGTGTAGCGTCTTGCATGCTGAAATTCCAGCGCTTAACACCACCTTGGAAACCTTTACCTTTAGAAGTACCGGTTACGTCAACCTTGTTGATTTCGTTGAATAACTCAACAGTAAGCTCTGCGCCTACTTCAAAATCGCCTTCACCACCGTTAAGGCGGAATTCCCACAGACCGCGACCCGCTTCAACGCCAGCTTTAGCGAAGTGACCCGCTGAAGCTTTGTTTACACGACTTGCTTTTTTAGTGCCTGCGGTTACTTGAAGCGCGTTATAACCGTCTGTTGCGTCAGATTTGATCTGAGCAATGCGGTTAGGTGTCGCTTCAATAACTGTCACAGGGATAGATACACCATCTTCAGTGAAGATTCGTGTCATACCCACTTTACGACCGACTAGACCTAATGCCATTTTCCTAAAACCTCTCTAATCTTCCGATTAACCCAGGCTGATTTGAACATCAACACCAGCAGCAAGATCTAAACGCATAAGCGCGTCAACAGTCTTGTCAGTTGGTTCTACGATGTCTATCAGACGTTTATGGGTGCGGATTTCGTACTGATCACGCGCATCTTTGTTTACGTGCGGTGAAGTAAGTACAGTAAAACGTTCAAAGCGTGTAGGTAGTGGGATTGGACCACGTACTTGTGCGCCAGTGCGTTTCGCAGTTTCCACGATTTCTGCCGTTGATTGGTCAATCAAACGGTGGTCAAAAGCTTTTAGGCGAATACGAATGCGTTGATTTGACATTCTTAACCTCAATATAAAGAGCATTTAAAAGAGCATAAAAAAACGACCGAAACAATCTTAATTATTAAGATGTCGGCTGTTTGATTATATCTACGTTGAGTTCCAAATCGGAACTCCTGTTTATTAGCTTGAAATCCAAGCTTAATTTATCCTTCCAAGTTCCCGGGGGAATTTTGAAAGCCTGCGTATTATAGAGGTATTGGTGATAAATGCAACAACTAATTCAAAACAAAGTATCAATGATTAATTCGTCTAAATAAGTGCCAGCTTATATTGTGTGACTATACTGGAACTAAATTTTTCAATGCGGGTCAATAGCTGCATTAACTAATCTCATTTCGTAAAGAAGCGATTTTTTAGATAATATGGTATCCTATCACGCTAATTTTGCTTTTTAACACCCTCAATATGGTGAGTCGATGCGTATTTTTAATTATTGTTTAAACGTTTTATCTGCTGGATTTAGTCGCTTATTTGTTAAAAGCAAAGTCCTCCCAGAAAACCCTATTAAACAGTACGATTTAAATCCTGATTACCCTACATTTTATATAGTGCGCTTAAACTCTCGTTTTGATCTTGCGGCACTGGCTCATGCTTGTAAAAAACACGGCTTACCTAGTCCTACTGAAGAGCAAATATTAGGTGATGAACATTTAGAGCGATTTATTGGTATTAAAAATCCATCACCTTTATTTGGCGATACAGCAAAACCAACCAATGCACTGGCACAAGGCAAACAAATAATTGATCACCTTATAAATAGTGGCCAAAAAAATGTACAAGTGATACCTGCAACTATTTTATGGGGGCGCGATCCGGGTAAAGAAAAACCAGGATTACGTACTTTAATAACGCATTCGGTTACACCAAGCTGGTTTAGAAAGTTTTTTGTTGTGTTGTTTTCTGGTCGCGACAACTTTATTCGCTTTAGCCAACCTCTCGACTTATCACTTATTGTAAATGAAAAAGCTGATGTAAATGAGCTACCACAAAAATTACTACGTGTTGCCCGGGTTCACTTTAAGCGTCAAAAACTGGCAGCCACTGGCCCTAAAATGCCATCGCGCGAGCAATTGTTTAACTCTCTTCTTGCTTCACCAACAATAAAAAAAGCCATTCAGGATGAAGCAAAAGCTAAAAATATTAGCCAAACCGAGGCACGTCAAAATGCGCTTAAGCTACTTGATGAAATAGCCGCAAACTATTCTGAAGCAATGATACGCGTTGCTGATCGCTTTTTAACATGGCTTTGGAATAAGCTATACAACGGCATACACATAAAACACACAGAGCAATTGCATGAACTAACTAATAAAGGCCATGAAATTATTTACATGCCTTGTCATCGTAGCCATATGGACTACTTGCTTCTTACTTACTCTATTTACCATTTAGGTTTGGTGCCACCGCATATAGCCGCAGGTGTTAACCTTAACTTTTTCCCGGCCGGTGGCATATTTCGCCGCTCGGGTGCATTTTTTATTCGCCGCTCGTTTGCAGGCAATAAACTGTACTCAGCTATTTTTAAAGAATATTTGAGTCAGTTGTTTATTAAAGGTTACTCAGTTAAGTTTTACACAGAAGGCGGGCGTAGCCGCACGGGCCGTTTGTTACCGCCCAAAACAGGTATGCTTGCAATGACCTTTCAAGCCATGCTACGCGGTATCGATCGACCAGTATCAATAGTCCCTGTGTATATTGGCTACGAACATGTCATGGAAATAAATACGTACCTTAAAGAGCTTGCTGGAAAAGATAAGAAAGGCGAATCGGTATTTGGTATTTTTAAAGCGATAAAAAACCTTAAAAACTACGGACGTGGTTACCTAAATTTTGGCGATCCTATTTCGGTTAACCAATATTTAAATGATAACCAACCCGACTGGCGCGACGCGGTTCACCCAACTGACGTACAAAAACCTCAGTGGTTAGGCCCACAAGTCGCAGCCTTAGCAGACCAAGTTATGGTTAAAATTAATAATGCAGCTGCATTAAATGCTGTTAACTTATTAGCAATGGTATTGCTAGTAAACGACAAGCATGCTTTAAGTAAACCAAAACTATTAGCTCAGCTCGATTTTTACTTACGCCTGCAGCGTGATGCAAGTTATAGCGATAAAGTAACCGCGCCTGACGAAACACCGGAGCAACTTCTTACACATGCCTTAAAACTTAACAAATTTGATGTGATAAGTGATGAGTTTGGCGAAATTATTGCAATTAGCGATAAAGAAAAAACACTCTTTAATTATTACCGTAACAATATTTTGCATCTATTTGCAGTACCTAGCTTGTTGGCATTGCACTTATTTAAGCAGCACACAACAACAATTAAGCAGTGTGAACAATTAGTACATTCGTTTTATCCACTATTTGCCAAAGAATGGTATTTACAGCCCCTTGATGAAAACTACATTACGCGTATCTTGGCCAATTTTGCTGATCAAAACTTAATTGAATTTGATGGCGACAATATACACATTACTAATACCAACGACTGCTTAGCAAAATTAGAAATGCTAGGGCGAGCATTGAGCTTCACTCTGCAACGCTACGCTATTGTGATTGGTTTTATACAAACGAGTAATGGTATTGAAAAGGCTGAGCTTGAGCGAGAAAGCCAAGTATTAGCAGATCGCTTAGGCACATTACACGGCATTAAAACACCAGAGTTTTTTGATAAAAAAGTACTGGTTGGTTTTATCGATAACTTACGTGGTGAAGGGCTTGTGACAGAAGGCGATAATGGCTTGGTGGGCAGTACGCAATTGTGCGAAACCTATTCACAACTTAAAACATTGCTACCTGCCCGTATATGGCAATCGATTAGCGACATTGTTCAAGATCAGTGTAACTAGCCGCTATACATAGATAGGGTTAGCGCTGACGCATAACCCCTTCTTGAATTGTTGAGGCAACCAAGTTGCCTTGGCGATCAAAAAATTGCCCTCTTACCAGCCCTCTGCCTGAGCTCGCACTCGGGCTGTCTATGGTGTATAAAATCCAGTCGTCTAATCTAAACGAGCGATGAAACCACATTGCATGGTCAATTGTTGCAACCTGCATATTTGGCTGCATAAACGACACGCCATGCGGCTGTAATGCCGTTGGTAAAAACTCAAAGTCAGACGCATAAGCCAATAAGTAATTATGAATACGCTGATCATCGGGCATATCACCATTTGCTCTAAACCAAATATGTTTAACTGGCTCAATCGCTTCTGGTTTAAAGGGGTTATGAAATGTCACAGGGCGCATTTCAATAGGCATTTCGCGAATAAATTTATTACGAATCACCTCGGGTATATGCTCAGCATTTTCTTGATAAAACTCAAGCGACGAACGTAGCTCTTCCGGTTGCGGTACATCTGGCATCGTTGCCTGATGCGAAAGTCCGTCTTCAACCGCCTGAAAAGATGCAGTCATATAAAAAATAGGCTTACCGTATTGAATTGCACTTACACGACGGGTACTAAAGCTTTTGCCATCGCGAATAGTTTCAACATCGTAAACGATAGGTTTAGCAGCATCACCTGGGCGTAAAAAGTAAGAATGTAAAGAGTGAACAATACGTCCAGCCGGTAGGGTTTCCTTTGCTGCTGATAGCGCTTGCCCCATAACCTGACCACCAAAAACAGCTCTAAAACCCAAATCTTGGCTTTGCCCTCGATATAACCCTTGCTCTATTTCTTCAAGTGTTAATAACGATAATAAATCATCTAAAACTTGGCTCATTATATGTTCCTCAATTCCCTAATAACTTAATGATACTATAGACTACAACTATGTAAATCTTTGTTAGGAATACAACTATGGCTTACTGGCTGTTTAAAACCGAACCCGATGCTTTTTCAATTGACGACCTAAAACACGCACCTAATCAAACAACATTGTGGGAAGGTGTACGAAATTACCAAGCCCGAAATTTTTTGCGTGATGATGTTAAAGAAGGCGATTTAGTGATGATTTATCACTCAAGCTGCAAAAACGTAGGTGTAGCGGGTATAGCAAAGATAACAAGCGCGGCCTATCCAGATCCTACTCAATTTGACCTAAATAGCGATTATTATGACCCTAAAGCCACCAGCGATTCACCGCGTTGGGTAGTCGTTGACGTAACCTATCACCAACATTTGAATAAACTGGTTAGCTTAAAATCTATAAAAGCAAACGACAGTATTACAGAATTGGCACTAAAAAAAGCAGGAAGATTATCGGTTATGCCCGTAACAGAACACGATTGGAATGAAATTATGAATATGGCTAAAGAGTAAAGTTGTAACGCCGTACTTATTTTTTTACTGCTTTTTTCTTTTTGTGCCCGTGCTTGGGCACAATGGCAAAATACATAATGAGCCCTAACCACGAAAAAAAGATGATACCGATGAGCCAACCGTTTTTTTCGTGGCCTTGCGTACGCTTACTGTTTAGTACAATGACTACAGGTAAAATGTACGCACTTAAAATAACAATTAAAAATATAACTTCATTCATTATTTTTCCAAGCTTGACCAATCAACTTCGCCGCTCAATACACGCTCAACAGAAATATAGTGGAGAATATCTCCTTCACTCACTTTATAATCCAAAGGTGGATTTAAGTCCATATTTTGAGCACTCAAGTTATGTGCAACACCCAACAAAATAGCGTCGTGCTGCCTTTTAAAATGATTAAACAAGGTGCCAAATTCCATTTCCTTACAGCCACTGGGTACTTTTAAGCTAAATTGTGTATCACCATGTAATGTAGAAAGCAGTTCTTCTTGTACTCGACTAGAGCCGGGGTCTTGCATTGAACGAACTAATATTTCAGCCGACTTAGCACTGCTACATTCTATATTTTGACAATGCTCCAGTAGCATATCGACCTTGGTTTCATCTAAAAAGTGAGCACTAATATGACACTCATCTTTTACTAAGCGGCTAATACGCAGCGCAGTAGTAAATGTTTGGTCGTCGTCTTGCCCATCAATAATTACTTTATCGGCGTGACTGATTGCTACACGCTCTAACTCTGCTAAATCAGTAAAGCTAGAAAGACGCGCAAAATCAACCTGCTCATTTGCTAAAAACGGATGATCCATCTGCTCTGTTACCGCGAGTAAAATACGACGTTCAGTGCGCTTTGTATCCGCCAAAATGTAATCAATCATTTTTTTAGTTCTGGTATCGTGCCAACCAAAAATAATGATGTGGTTATTACTGTGAGCAAAATCTTTATCACCAGTCATAGCGTGCCTAATTAAATAAGTAACAGTTTGCCCTGCTTTTCCAAGCAAAACACCAAATAAAGCTAAACCAAACGGAATTTGTATTAAAGCAACCACCCATCGACCAAGCTCTGTTGTCGGGCTAAAATCACCATATCCTACTGTTGACGTTGTCACTGTGTAATAGTAAAAAAAAGTGGTTATAGAGGTTAATGCCTGTTCATTAGCAGCATACAGTAGCAACCAGGTTACGAGCATATGAGTTAAAATTGCAAAGGTCACTGCTTGCCAGCTCAATTGATCAATATGAGCGCGAACAAGTAACGCTAACCTTTTAAATATCACCGGCATAATACAAAATCTTTGTTATTAAATTATCTATAAACAGTACGTTACTGTATGCCTTAGTTTTAATCAACGTTTAAGGTATAGACAGTATGAAACTGTCCCCTGTAATACTAATTGTGATTTGCACATAACCACATTTCGTGATTAATTAATCTACAAACAAACACTAAACTGTATTTTTATGCTTAATAGAATAGCCACCCCATTTACAAAACTGATTGAGCGTTACCTACCCGACCCATTTATATTTGTAATTTTGCTTACACTTATCACATTTGCCGCTGCCAGTATATTTACCCCTTCCAGCAGTATTAATGTACTGCATGCGTGGGGCAATGGATTTTGGAACCTATTGAGCTTTGCTATGCAAATGCTGCTTGTACTTATTACAGGCTACATGCTGGCAAGTACACCTCTCATTAGCAAAGTATTAGAGAAACTAGCAACCTTAGCCAACACCGCGCCTAAAGCAATTATATTAGTTACTTTTATCTCACTTTTAGCAAGCTGGCTAAACTGGGGATTTGGCCTTGTTATTGGTGCATTGTTTGCCAAAGCTATTGCAAAACATACCCGTGTAGATTATCGATTATTAGTAGCCAGTGCCTATACTGGCTTTGTTGTATGGCATGGCGGCCTTGCAGGTTCAATTCCGCTAACTATTGCAACACCAGGACACTTTTCACAGGCAAGTATTGGTGTTGTTAGTACAGATCAAACCTTATTTGCTGGTTTTAATATTGCCATTTTGATTGGTTTATTTATTATCGTCCCATTAGTAAATCGCTACATGTTACCCAGTGACAACGACAGCGTTTATATTGATCCAACCCTATTAAACACCCGCACACCTGCAGCAAGTAAAATAACGCGTCCTTCGCAACATTTAGAACAAAGCAAACTGCTAGGTATGAGCATTGGCTTAATGGGGCTTGCCTACTTAAGCTATTACTTTTTTATCTCTGGTGGCGGCTTAAACCTCAACAGTGTAATTGCCCTGTTTTTGTTTTTAGCTATTACGCTACATCAAACTCCTCACAATGTGCTTAATAGCTTACAACAAGCAATTCCGAGTGGTGCGGGAATTGTAATTCAGTTCCCTTTTTATGCCGGTATTATGGCGGTCATGGTCGATACAGGGTTAGCACAGCAGATATCACAAGGCTTTATTGCCATTGCGGATGCCGATAGCTTGCCATTTTATAGTTTTATTAGTGCAGGACTCGTTAATGTGTTTGTGCCCTCCGGTGGCGGACAATGGGCGGTACAAGCACCTATTGTTATCCCTGCAGCACAAGAACTTGGCGCCGATATATCCCGTGTTGCTATGGCTGTGGCATGGGGAGATGCGTGGACCAATTTAATTCAACCTTTTTGGGCACTGCCCGTATTAGCTATAGCGGGCCTAAAGGCAAGAGATATTATGGGCTTTTGCGTGGTACAACTGATTATTACTGGGGTATTTATATCGCTGGTATTGAGCTTTTATTAATAAAGCTTTGCGCGTAGTTAAAAATTAACTGCGCGCACAATTATCAGCTAGACAAAATTGTCATCGGCAAACTGAGTATTGGATTGTCAGAATCTGCAAAATGCATCATCACTGCTACATGCCCTGCAACTACAAGTGCGTACATAACGGCTGAAAAACCTTGTCCGTATTTATCTAGTGGTATTAAATGCGAGTAATGTCGTCCGCGCCATTCAAACACAATTTCTAGCGCCCCAACAAATAAAAAGAACACCAGTAACATTAATCCAAATGTATAACTAAGCCATAAGCCAAAAAACACACCCAGCAAGCATACACTTAGTCCAATCCATGAGCGCATAGAAAAGCTGATACTCTTTAATACATGCCCACCATCTAGCGGTAAAATTGGCAGTAAGTTAAATAAATTAAGCAATGCACTGAGTACCGCAACACCAGCAAATATTTCCATCTCCGTGGCGTAATATAAAACAACACCCAACACAGAGGTTATTAAGCCAAAAGCAGGCCCCATGAGCGATATGACCACATCTTGCCAGCGGGTTGTTATTTTATCGTCACTGACAGCTAAGCCACCCACAAATGGGATTAAGTAAATACCTTTGGTTTTTATGCCAAAGTACTTCATAGCTCTTACATGCCCATACTCATGCACCACTAAACACGCAATAAGCATAAGCGCAAATTCAATGCTAAATAACCAGGCATACCCAGCAACAGATGCACCTGCCAACGCAGCCTTTACTACTTTTGCGCTTTTAAATAGTTTAAAACCTAACGCAGCAAAACCTAAAAAACCCCTTTTAGGTTCACCATTAACTGGGGCTGGTAAAGCGAGCTGGGTAGCAAATTGCTCATCTACAAATAACGAAATACTTTGCTCGGCAGTTGTGCTGGTATCTATGCCTATTAATTTATCTTGAAAGTTAAATTGATAGTAATGTTCTCGAGGAGTATCAAACGCAATAGCTTGCTGGTTATGAAATACTTGTACTATTTGCTGCCCAGAAACCATTAATGAAAATGGCTGGTCAGCCAAGGTTAGGTCTATTCTTATCATAATTAAAGCCATTTAAAATAATCGCGCTAGTATACCGTTTGGCTAAAAAAACACGAGGGCAGGCGTTAACTATTGTATTAAATTTAAGTACCTAACAATAGCTAACGCTGCGAGTGAAAGGTTACTTTTCTTCTTCAGGATGTTCGTCTTCTTCACTTACAATATGCGCACTGCTGGCCAAACGCTTACGCCAGCGTTGCTTTGCCACTGCACGCATATTGGTTGACTGATCGCGTTCGTCGACTATTTCTAAGCCCATTAGTGATTCAATCATATCCTCAAGCGTTACTATGCCGCGCACTTCTCCATATTCATCCACGACTAAACATATGTGCGTACGCTGAGTTAGTAGCGTTTGCAATAATGACGATACATTTTGAGATGTGGGTACTGTGTAGATTGGTTTGATCAGCTTACTGATTTTATAATCGGTGCCTAAACGATGATACGCCAACATAATATCGTTTTTATGCACAAAACCGACAATGTCGTCGGCATCTTTATCAAATATTAATACGCGGGAAAACGATGACGAACCGTGCTCATTTAAATATTGGTTTACTGTTAAGTCTTTATGTACTTTAAAAATAACTGTGCGTGGCGTCATTAAATCAGACAATTTTGCATGCCTAAAATGCAAAAGATTACGAATAATTTCAGACTCATCTTCGTGCAAAGCGCCCGATTCAGTGCCAATATCGGCCATGGCTTCTATTTCTTGGCGAATATAGTAAGCCTCGTCGTGCTTTGGCCCCATTAGGTTTGTTAACTTTTGCGCACACCATACAAAGGGCTTTAGCGAAATCACCAAAAACCGTAAAGAGTAGGTAACACTTGGCGTTAAGGCACGCCAGTAATTAGCACCCAGAGTTTTTGGAATAATTTCAGAAAGAACCAATACCAATAAGGTCATAATTGCTGAGGCAATCCCCACTGCAGCATCAGAAAAAACCACGGCCGCTTGCGCCCCTACACCCGCCGCACCCGCTGTATGCGCGATGGTGTTTAAAGTCAAAATGGCTGCCAGTGGCTGATCTATATTATTTTTTAGTTTTTCAAGTTGCTTAGCAAGCACAGGTTGCTCTTTTCTGAGTGATGCAACATAGCTTGGCGAAATGCTTAACAGCACCGCTTCCATCACAGAGCACAAAAACGAAATAACAATGGCCACAACCATATAAACAATCAGTAAAGTCACTTTTTCTCCTTTATATTGGATATGTGAGCATGGTAACAATACATGCTATATTTGACCAAATACCCAATAATAACAGGCACAATAATGAAATTTAATGCACCTTGGCTTTACCGCAACAAGCAATTTAAACGAGCCTTAGGTTTATTAGCCTTTAGCAGTTTAAGCTTTGCAGCAATTGCTGAACCATTGGACAAATCAAAAATTCAGTTTATCGGCCCCTTGGCCGAAGATATGCAATTAAAACCTTTTCAAACGCCGCATGGCTCAGCCATTATCAACAACCTTTTGCCACAATTACAAGCAAACTCAGACAGTTTTTCTATTTTCGGTAAAAAACAAAGCTGGCAGCCATTCAATAAAGTAAGCGCACTCACCCTTGGCGGACTGCAAGCACTAAAATTTAATATTGAAACAGAGCGTTTTACACAAGGCACCTTAACATTAAAAGGGATTGAAAAGGGGCAATTATTTATTAATGGCGAACCCCAAAAAGGGGATAAAAACAGTTATAAGCTTGCATTAACTAACTCTACCCACAGCGTTATTATTTTGGCGCAACAAGTCGCAAACTGGAATGATGTGGTGATTGATTTCACCCCTAAGAGTGACACTGATAAAATTACGCTAAATACATCATACACAAAGCGCTTATCAGCAAAGCAACTGTTTGATGCGCCGACCATGAGTAATATATCTTTAGCGCCTAACGCCGAGCAATACATAACCACCAAGCGCACTTACGACGATAAAACTCAAAATAAAGCCAACTTAGTTACCGAGTTAAAAAATACAGACAACTCAACTGTCTATCGATTTGAAGATGGACAACCAAGTAACATTATTTGGAGCCCAGATAATCAGTACTTAGTGTATTTATTAAAGGGTGAGCTTAAACAGCTTAATCGTAAAAGCTTAGCCATTAAAACACTGGCAAGCGACTTAGCCGGCGCCAGTGGTTTCACCTTTTTTAACGACACCAGCCTAGTATTTAGCTGGTCAAAATCACCAGAAAGCAGCAACAACTTAACCAAGCATTACAAAGGCCTTCAAGATCGTTGGTCGTATGCGCGCACTACCAGCCAACTTTATATGCTTGATACTAAAAGTGGCTTAACAAAAGCGCTTAGCCAAGGCCCGCTTTCTCATAGCTTTGAAGATTTAAATAGTACGCGTGGAAAAATATTAATGAGCCGTTCGGTTATGGCTATGCAAGCGTCTACACATCCTGAGACAGAGCTCGTTGAGCTGGATATAAAATCAAACAAGCTTTTGTCACTTGGTAAATTTAAAACATTTAACCAAGCAAAATACGCAAACAAAGACGTGTATGTTGTTGCAGGCCCCGACTTTAAAAATGGTGCTGGCAGAGCGTTGCCAAAGTCAATGCTTGCTAATAACTACGACGGACAGCTTTACCTGTTAACTAACAACGGTAAAAATGTCACTGCGCTCAGTAAACAATTCGACCCATCGACAAGTCAGCTAAGCGTGTTAGAAAACGGCGATGCGGTACTTAAAGTGACCGAAAAAGACACCCAACCACTGTATTTATTTGACCTCAGTAAGCAGCGCTTTAAAAAGTTAAATACCAATGTGGATATTGTAGAAAAATTTAGCGTTTCACATGGGCGCAATTCACAAGTTTTAATCACTGGCACAAGTGCTTTAGCACCGCAACAACTAAAACGCCTTAATATTAGTAAAAACAAAACCGATCTTATCTGGGATTCAAAGCCAATCGCTTATGCCAATACAACAATACCCACCCTTGAAGAGTTTAACTTTACTAATAAAAGTGGCGTTGAAATAACCGGGCGTGTTTATGTGCCAAGTAACCTAGATAAAACTAAAAAGTACCCTGCACTTGTTTATTATTACGGTGGTACATCACCTGTTACCCGTGGTTTTACTGGCCGTTACCCATTTAACTTATGGGCCGAAAACGGCTATGTCGTTTATGTAGTACAACCTACCGGCGCAACAGGTTTTGGACAAAAGTTCTCAGCACAACACGTCAATGCATGGGGTGATTACACCGCCGACGATATTATCGAAGGAACACAGGCTTTTTTAAAACAATACGACTACGTAGATAACACTAAGGTCGGTAATTTAGGTGCCTCTTATGGTGGCTTTATGACCATGCTATTGGCAACAAAAACCGATTTATTTAGCGCCTCTATTTCCCACGCGGGTATTTCAAACTTAACCTCTTATTGGGGCGAAGGGTGGTGGGGCTACTTATACTCTGGTGAGGCATCTAAAAACAGCTTCCCATGGAATAACGCCAATCTGTATAGCCAACATAGTCCGGTATTTCATGCAGACAAAGTAACCACACCATTACTGCTTATTCATGGTGACAGTGATACTAACGTACCCGTAGGCGAGAGCTTAACAATGTACACCGCACTTAAACTACTAAATAAAGACGTGGAGCTTATTGAGTACAAAGGCGCCGATCATCAAATTTTTGCGCGCGATAAACGCTTTAACTGGTGGAATACTATGTTGGCATATTTTGATAAAAAACTAAAAGACGAACCACAATGGTGGGATTCTATGTACGAAAATAAGTAATTTAAACCGGAATTTTATATCTTTATGAAAAGCGCCCTTGAATATGGGGCGCTTTTTTGATTTTTTATAATTATTTTAATATTTTTGAAATATTAAGTTACTTAAAACTAGCATGTAACCCCTTCTCAGTATTTACCTAATGGTGCTACCATACAAAGCTACAAGCATTTAAAATAAAGTACTATGGCTATTAATGTTTTATTGGTTGAAGACGATGAAATACTCGTTAAACGCATTCAAAATCACTTTGCAGAGACCGAATTTACAATAGAAGTAGACTCAACTGGCGCTGATGCATTGAGCATCGTTAGGCAGCGAGTAAACCTGCGTGATGCATTTACCCTCGCTATTATTGATATTGTACTGCCTAAAATAGACGGCCTTCAGCTCGCCAAAGAACTTAACACACTAACAGATATTGGTGTTATTGTGCTTTCTAGTCGTGATTCACAAGCAGATCGAATAGCAGGCCTTGCCCAAGGTGCTGACGACTATATTTGTAAGCCTGTTGATTTGCTTGAGCTTGAACTGCGCATGCGCGCTTTGTATAAACGCGTTGCCGTTAATATGGATAGCGACGAAAGTGAAGAGTTTATTGAATACGCCGACTTTAAATTACACCCCGATAATCGCACCCTTATTACCTCCTCGGGTGTTGAATCACGTTTAACTGAAGCAGAGCACAAAGTACTTATTTGCTTAATAAGTAATGCAGGTAAAGCCACTTCACGTGAAAAAATATCTGAAGAAATAGGCCAACCAGATTGGAGTCCTAACGATCGTACAGTCGATGTTCTTATTGGTCGATTACGTAAAAAATTAAACGATGAAAAAGATCAAAAGCGTATTGTCACTGTGCGCGGTAAAGGTTACATGCTCTCTTTATAGCCGCTAGTAAAAACAGTTTAGCCTCAATTTTAGCTACTTAGTAAGTTGAGCAATTAAGCGCTCAAAGGCTCTGTAATTTAATGCCTCTTTTAAATCGTCTAAGCTAATTTTTTCATTTCCTTTTAAATCGCTAATCGTACGCGCTACTTTAATAACTCTATGGTAAGAACGCGGTGATAAAGACAGCTTTTCACTGGCCTTAGCCAAAAACTGCAGCTCTGCTGGGGCAAGCTCACAGTGAATACTCATCTCTTTATTATTTAGCCGCGCATTCACTTTGCCTTGGCGTTTTAACTGTATGTAATAAGCCGCTTCTACCCGTGCACGTACTTGTGCACTGGTTTCTTCTTGCTTAGTGCTTTGCAGTTCTACGCTAGTTAACCGTGGTAGCTCTATTTGCAAATCAATACGGTCAACAAATGGGCCTGATACACGAGATAAATAACGTATAACTTGATCGGGTGTTGCTCTTTTATCGGTATGGCTTCCCGTAGGACTTGGGTTTAACGCTGTAATGAGCTGAAACTGCGCAGGAAACTCCATTTGCCGCGCCGCACGCGAAATAGTTACCGTACCGGTTTCCATTGGCTCACGAAGGGAGTCGAGCACTTTGCGCTCAAACTCTGGTAGCTCGTCTAAAAATAATACCCCATTGTGTGCCAGCGAAATTTCACCCGGCTTAGGGTTTGATGACCCCCCCACTAATGCAACCGCCGAGCAGGTATGATGAGGATTACGAAAAGGGCGTTGCCGCCAGTTTGTTAAATCGATTGAATGACCAATAATTGAATAAAGTGCGGCAGTTGAAAGTGCCTCATCATCAGACATAGCCGGCATTATTGTGGCCATTCGTTGAGCAAGCATTGATTTACCGGTTCCCGGTGGACCTAAAAATAGCAGGTTGTGCCCGCCTGCAGCGGCTATTTCTAATACACGTTTAGCGCCGGGTTGACCTTTTACGTCGCTCAAATCGAGTAAAAAGTCAGGTGCTTGCGTACAGTCTGGATACTCTATATTTAACGGCAACGGCTGTTGGTTTAGTAAATCACCCCATACTTCTTGAATCGAACTTACCGCTTTGCGCTTTACGCCATTTACAAGGCTTGCCAGGCTATCATTAGCGATGGGCAAAAAACAGCAGCGGTTTTGTTCCTTAGCTGCAAGCACAGAGGGCAAAATAGCATTTACTCCACGTACCTCACCGTTGAGTGCAAGCTCACCGTAAAACTCATATTTATGAATATCAGGGCACACTATTTGCCCTGATGCCACCAAAATGCCTACGGCAATTGCCAAATCAAACCGGCCACCGTCTTTGGGTAAATCAGCTGGGGCTAAATTAACAGTAATGCGTTGATCAGGAAAACCAAATTGAGAGTTTTCAAGCGCGCTACGCACTCTGTCTTTTGACTCTTTAACAGAGGCTTCGGGAAGGCCTACAATGTGGAATGCGGGTAAACCAGTTCCTAAGTGAACCTCTACAATAACTTCAGGGGCATTAATACCCACCTGAGCACGAGAATATATACGAGCTAATGACATTCCTTATCCTAATCAATCCTATGATTAAGTAAGTTTAGTCAGGATATTTAAAAACGTGTAATGTGATTTTCCATTTTATTGCTGAAAAACGTAAGAATAATGTCATCAACATTGCCAATACCATCGCCAGCTCAGTCACAAATGAAAAATGCACACTAAGTGTATAAACAATACCACCCGCAATACAGGTAATGGCGTAGAGCTCTCCTTTTAACAGCATAGGGATTTCGCGAGCGAGTACGTCACGTATTAAGCCTCCAAAACAAGCCGTTATGACTCCCATTATGATTGCTGTCATTTCTGGCATACCTGCAAGTAGTGCTTTTTGAGTACCCATTACAGCAAAAAAAGCCAAACCGAATGCGTCTGCTATTTGAAGTGTGTAATACGGAATAGATTTTTGCTTATTAATAAGCCGAGATGTAATAAGTACAGCAGCTAAAATAGCAAAAAAATAGCTTTGATCATGTAGCCAAAATACAGGAACGTCTAGAATCACATCGCGAACAGTTCCCCCACCAATAGCGGTCACTGTTGCTAATACTACCACCCCAAAACCATCCATTTTTTTCTCGTAGGCCACCAATGTGCCTGAAATAGCAAACACAGCAATGCCGATTAAATCAAACCAGTGATACAGTTCTGTCATGTAAAAGTACACTTAAAAATATTTCAGCCGTTTTAACATACCCAGCACGAGGTGTTAAGTAATAACGAATTTAAAATGATTGGTATAGTATATGTGGTAAGTGTAATAACCACTTTGTTATTAAAAATCACTGAATTTCAGGCAAAAAAACACGCTTTTAGCGTGTTACTTTAATAGTGCTTTTATTTCAGTGTTTGCGGGAGCCGGATTTAAATAAGTGACCTTTGCTGGCTAATGGAGAGCTGAGACCGACGAGCTACCCATTTCACTGAATTTCAGGCATAAAAAAGCACGCTTTTAGCGTGTTACTCTAATAGTGCTTTTTATTTCAGTGGTTGCGGGAGCCGGATTTTAACAGATGGCCTTTGCTGGCTAATGAAGAGCTGAGACCGACGAGCTACCCATTTCACTGAATTTCAGGCATAAAAAAACACGCTTTTAGCGTGTTGCTTTATATAGTGCTTTTATTTCAGTGATTGCAGGAGCTGGATTTTAATAGATGGCCTTTGCTGGCTAATGGAGAGCTGAGACCGACGAGCTACCCATTTCACTGAATTTCAGGCATAAAAAAACACGCTTTTAGCGTGTTACTTTAATAGTGCTTTTTATTTCAGTGGTTGCGGGAGCCGGATTTTAATAGATGGCCTTTGCTAGCTAATGAAGAACTGAGACCGACGAGCTACCCATTTCACTGAATTTCAGGCATAAAAAAACACGCTTTTAGCGTGTTACTTTAATAGTGCTTTTTATTTCAGTGGTTGCGGGAGCCGGATTTGAACCGACGACCTTCGGGTTATGAGCCCGACGAGCTACCAGGCTGCTCCATCCCGCGCCTGAAATATGCATACTTATTTAACGTTGCTTACATTACAACGTGGCGTCCAATTTAATGTAAAAAATTGGTTGCGGGAGCCGGATTTGAACCGACGACCTTCGGGTTATGAGCCCGACGAGCTACCAGGCTGCTCCATCCCGCGCCTGTATATTTAAAGTCTATCGACTACTTAATTTAATCTCTTAAGTTAGAGTTTACAGTAACCTCACCCCATAAAGGAAATTGGTTGCGGGAGCCGGATTTGAACCGACGACCTTCGGGTTATGAGCCCGACGAGCTACCAGGCTGCTCCATCCCGCGCCTGTAATTTCTTTAAAACATTTTCGTAATATTTACGAGCCTGCCTTGAAGAGAGCGCTACTATATAGGAATAAACTTATAATGCAAGGCTTTAACTACCTAAAACTATTCAAGTGAACAAAAAGCAATCAAAACTCTATTCTATACTCGCTCTTTGATGAGGAGTAATCATTTTTTGAAACTCCCAATCAGGGTGCCCCATTACAATAAAGTCTGGGTTTTCAGTGCTCTCGCGTTGGTTATAGGTTAAAGGGTTAAACTCTGCATCAGTAATGCAACCGCCCGCTTCTTCTACAATAACTTGTGAAGCCCCTGTGTCCCACTCACCCGTTGGGCCTATTCTTAAAAAGCAGTCCGCTTTACCCTCAGCAACAATACATGCTTTTAACGAGCACGAACCAACCGCAATGGTTGTAAATTGGCTATTTAAGTATTGACTCACCGACTCAATTTTCTGACGGCGACTTACCGCTAGTGTTAAACTTTCAGGCGGAGCTACGTATATTCGTGTGTCGCTCTTTTCTTCACGCTTAAAAGCACCATTTTTAGCACTCGCAAAGTAAGTAATACCTTTTGACGGCCAATGAATTACACCCAACACAGGGTGGTTATTTTCAATAAGCGCAATGTTTACCGCAAAATCACCACTTTCTAAAATAAATTCACCTGTGCCATCCATGGGATCAAGTAACCAATAACGCTGCCAATCTTGCCTATCGGCTAATGCAGGGATAGGCGTTTCTTCCGACATGATTGGAATATCAGGCGCAAGTGCCTTTAAGCCTGCAACAAGCACATCATTTGCAGCTAAATCGGCTTTAGTTACTGGTGTGTGGTCTGATTTTTCTTGTTGGCCAATATCATCTTTTTTGTATATAGCCATAATGGCATCGCCTGCACGTTCGGCTAATTCAATACAAGGTTCTAATAATTTATTCATCGGCAGCTCCAGATGCTAAGTACTTATCTAATAATAGCAAAGCGGCAACACTTCGTGCTTCGGTAAAATCATCTTGCTCTAATAATGACTGCCATTGCGTTAATGGCCACTTAACAACAACTAAAGGCTCAGGCTCGTCGCCTGGAAGTGTTTGCGGATATAATTGCTTAGCAAATAAAATATGCATGGTGGCATTAAAATAACTAGGTGCCATGGTCACTGTTTTTAATGGTTTAAAAAAGTCTGCGCCAAAACCTACTTCTTCTTTAAGTTCTCTATTAGCAGCTTGCTCTGGTGTTTCGCCTGGGTCGATCAGTCCTTTAGGAAAGCCTAGCTGGTAGTCATTGGTGCCCGCGCAATACTCACGCACTAGCAGCATTTCGTTATCAGCCGTTATAGGCACAATCATTACAGCGCCTCTGCCACCACCTCGAATACGTTCATACTGACGCTCTTCGTCATTCGAAAATTTTAGCTCTAAAGATTCCACAGTAAATAGGCGACTTTTAGCGACAACATTATTACTTAGGATTTGAGGAGGTGTTGGATGCTTTTTCTGTGTCATTGGCGTTAATTTGCTATCATGGCAGTTGTGCTTAATCATAAACTTTTCACAGGGAAAAGCCCATGCTAAATTGGTCAAAAATCGATACCGTTTTACTTGATATGGACGGAACACTCCTCGATTTACATTATGACAGCCATTTTTGGTTAACTGTTCTTCCACAGCAACACGCCTTAGCGAAAAATATAAGCCTGAGCGAAGCAAAAGAAGATATTTTTAAACGCTACCAAGCTGTAAGCGGCCAAATTGAGTGGTATTGCTTAGATTATTGGGAAGATCAGCTTAAATTACCAATTATGGATTTAAAGCGAGAAACACAGCACCTTATAAAAGTTCGTGACGACGTGCCCTATTTTTTAACGGAGCTAAAAAAAGCAGGAAAAGAGCTTATATTGCTTACCAACGCACATCCAGAAAACGTCATGATGAAATTTGAACACACCGCAATCGATAATTATTTAGATGGTGTAGTGTCGACTCATGAATATGGCGTAAGTAAAGAGCAGCAAAGTTTATGGCACCAAGTACAAAATGATTTAGGATTTAACAAAACACGTACTTTGTTTGTTGATGACAGCATAGCTGTATTAAATGCCGCAAAAGAATACGGCATTGGACACTTACTTGCGGTTGCCAACCCCGACAGTCAGCAACCACACAACGAAATAGCCGATTACTTAAATGTAACCGACTACCGTACTATTATTTAGCTTTTTGGGTAACGTGCCTCAAGGCCTTGATAGACTAATTTTGCGAAGTCTGCATGTTCGGTATCAAGGCTTTTAACTACTTCCACTAAGTGCTCGTTATCTTCTTGCCCGTTCCACACTTTAATGTAGCTACCGTCTTTATAACCATGGTCTTGGCGGAAAAAGTTTAAGGTATTTTTACCAACATAACCACGGTATAAATCGTCAATATCCATGCCCATTTGTGCCATACAACCGGCAAATGCTGATGCATTAAACGCTTTATCTGCAACAGCAGATGCCGCAAGTATTTCTAACGTTTGCTTAAAGTCATCAGCTTGCTGAACTTGGCTCAACTCACTTTCTAATTGCTTTGCTAAGTCTTGATAGCTTGTTTTTCCGTCAATACGTAGCGACAAACCAAAGTGAAAAATATCAACCAATTCTAAAATAACTTGCTCGGTATCGGGTGTTTGTTTTTTCCACCACTTCCAGCCATGATGATCTAGCATTTCGGCACACTCAACCCAAATAGCGCGATACCATTCAAACCCTTGTGTAAACCATTGTTCATGCACTTTTGTATTCATGGCGTTTTGCATTTCTAGCATGACTACTAGCTTATTTAAATTGGCAGACATATCAATTCCTGTCGTTTTTAGTTGTTTTAATAATACAGAGAAAGCGCTGTTTTTGCATTTGCTATGTCTGTTTTAATTATTTTTATCGATTACTGGTAAACTCAGCCCACGACTCGATTAAATCAACAAAGTCTTCAAAACCACAACCACTGCTTAAGTCGTTCTCTTCAAGCATTAAATCATCATCTTGATAGGCAATTAAGTCTTCGCTGTCTTGGTGCAGAGCATGAGCCTCAAATAAGGCCTCATCTTTAGATAAAATTAAATCTATTTCTTGGCCTTTTAGAGTGACTGGCTCAAAACTCGTTTTGACAGACACAATAAGTGCTTGCACCATAGCGACTTTGTCTTTGCCAATTTCTTCGTTTAACCAACGACCTATTATTGCGTGTTCGCTGCTTATTTTAATTCGTAAACCACTAATAGGGTCACGTATAAATTGATATTCCATAGCTATTACTTATTAAACGTTAATAACGCGATTATACCCGTAAATTAGCTGTAACGCCGACCCTAAAAAACAAAATAGCGCCATTGGGCGCTATTTTTGTAAAACGTTTAAATACCTAACTTCGCGAGCGGTATCGTGCCGCATCTATTATCGACCATAAATAAATAATAGGGACTAATACAAAACCAACGAGTACGTAAATAAGTGCGTAACTTATAACAATAGCTAGCGCAAAAAATATAGCCGCTAAAATACGCCCTTGTACTAGTTGCCCTAAACCAGGAAAAAATATATTACACAATGCAGCAATCACATTACCGCCAGACCCTTGATCAGCCATACTCACCTCTGTAGTTAATTAATTTTAAATTTTAGTTATCTACTTACTATCACACTTTATGCCAATTTATTAAAGCTTAAAAATCAGCTAGTTAAATTACGACTCACTAATTACTTTGGTATTTTTTACTAAATATAGGTCAATTTGATTATTTTTATTATTAATTTTAGTCACTTATCCACGCCAAAAACTATCCAGCTGATTGGTTTTAGAGGCTATTTTTATAATAGCTGTTCATAAAAACAGTATTTTATTTAGCCTAACAAAAACACCTGTTATACTGCCCTCAATATTGATTAAAAAGGCGTAACGATGGACGTTTCAGAATTACTCGACGGCTTAAATGACAAACAACGCGATGCCGTTGCAGCCCCATTACAAAACATGCTGGTGTTGGCCGGTGCTGGGTCTGGTAAAACACGAGTGTTAGTTCATCGTATCGCGTGGCTTATGCAAGTTGAACAAGCATCAGCTTATAGTATTTTTGCGGTAACTTTTACCAATAAAGCAGCTAAAGAAATGCGTACCCGCGTTGAAGAAACCTTAAAAGCACCGGTTGGCGGGATGTGGATTGGTACTTTCCATGGTTTATCACACCGTATTTTACGCGCTCATCACCGTGAAGCTAACTTACCAGAAGCCTTTCAAATTTTAGATTCTGATGACCAACTTCGTATGATCAAGCGCTTATTAAAATCAATGAATATTGATGATAAAAAGTGGCCTGCAAAACAGTTTGGTTGGTACATAAGCGCTAAAAAAGACGAAGCACTTCGCCCTAAAGATATTCAAGCTTATGATATAAACGAGCAAATGATGCTGCGTGTATATGCCGCCTACCAGGAAGCGTGTGACAGGGCTGGTTTGGTCGATTTTGCTGAAATACTGCTACGCAGCTATGAAGTATTAAAAAATAACCCGACGTTACTTCGCCACTACCAACAGCGCTTTGCCCACATGCTAGTAGACGAGTTTCAAGATACTAATACCATTCAGTACGCATGGTTAAAGTTACTTGCCGGCGACACAAGCAGCATAATGATTGTTGGCGACGACGACCAAAGTATTTACGGCTGGCGCGGCGCTAAAATAGAAAACATAAAACGTTTTTTAACTGACTTTGATGCTGAAACTATTCGCCTTGAACAAAACTACCGTTCAACCGCAACTATTCTTAAAGCATCTAATGCGCTTATAAAAAATAACTCCGAGCGTATGGGAAAAAGCTTATGGACCGATGGTAACGAAGGCGAGCCTATATCAATTTATGCCGCCTTTAACGAGCTAGACGAAGCCCGCTTTGTGAGTAGCAAATTACGTAGTTGGTTAAATGCTGGTAACGCGTTGCAAGACGCCGCTATTTTATACCGTAGTAACGCGCAATCTCGTGTACTCGAGGAAGCCATGCTGCAAGAAGGCTTAAAATATCGCATTTACGGTGGTATGCGATTCTTCGAGCGTCAAGAAATTAAAGATGCGCTATCGTACCTACGCTTAGTAGGTAATCGCCAAGACGATGCCGCATTTGAGCGTGTAATTAATACTCCTGCTCGCGGTATTGGCGATAAAACATTAAGTCATATACGTGATTGCGCTCGTGCTGAGTCACTTCCGCTTTGGTACGCAGCTAAAGCTATTGTTGAACAACAGCACTTATCAGGCCGAGCAGCTGGCGCTGTAACAAAGTTTGTAGAACTTGTTGAGCACATTGAAGACAAAATTAGCGATCTCACCCTACAAGAACAAGCTAAATACACAATTCAAACCTCTGGCCTTATGGCTATGTACCAAGCTGAAAAAGGCGAAAAAGGCCGTGCCCGCGTAGAAAACTTAGAAGAGCTTATAAGTGCCTGCGATCAGTACGAACTCCCTGAAGAAGAAGAGTTTAGCTCACCACTACAAGGCTTTTTAGCCTATACCTCGCTTGAATCTGGCGAAGGACAAGCCGATGAGCACGAAGATGCCGTGCAGATGATGACTCTGCATTCAGCTAAAGGCTTAGAATTCCCGCTTGTATTTATGGTGGGCGTAGAAGAAGGCATGTTCCCTTCGCAGCAAAGTAATGAAGAGTCTGGCCGCTTAGAAGAAGAACGCCGCCTTTGTTATGTAGGCATGACCCGTGCAATGGATAAACTATACATTAGCCATGCCGAAAGCCGCCGCCTTTATGGACAAGAGAAGTACCATAGTCCTTCACGTTTTTTACGCGAAATCCCTGAAGACTGCGTTGAAGAAATTCGTATTAAAACGCAAGTTTCGCGACCACCGGCAGCTGGTCGCTTTAGTGCATCAGTAAGCCATGCCGCCTTTGAAGACAGCGGCTTTAACTTAGGTCAACGTGTACTGCATGCTAAGTTTGGTATTGGTACGGTACTTAACTATGAAGGTAGCGGTGCACAGTCGCGTGTACAGGTAAACTTTGACGACCTTGGCAGTAAATGGCTAGTAACGGCTTATGCACGATTACAAGCTGTATAAAGCTCACATAAACTCACTAGAAAAAACACTGGTTGGCGCTCATCATCGCCAACTAGTGCTTATTACTGGCAGTACTGTTTGGTGCTACGAGCTGTTAGGTGAATTACTTCAAACTGAAAACACACTCGTCGTTTCTAAAAATACCAGACTAAATAACGCGCAGTGGCCTAATCGTACTCATCAAATTTTAGGGCAAGAATATTCTCATGCCGTATACGATGGCTTTAGTGGCTTGCACCCTGATAAATTAGCAGCTATTGCAGGTACGGTAAAAGCAGGCGGTATTTTATATTTACTGCTACCAGAGCTAAGCGAACTTTCAACTTGGTCAGATCCTGCCTTAAGCACAGTGCAGTCTCACGGGCATAAAGTAAGCTATAGCTTTTTTAATGAACGCATTGCCCGCGTTGTACAATCGTTACCCGCTTATCACTTTAGTGAATTACATGGCTGTACAGGTAATATCAGCAGAGAAAGCTCTGCCAATAAAATAGATTTTGAACCGCAACAGCATTGTGTAGAAAATATAATTAAAGTGGCTCATGGTCGCGCCAATCGCCCTTTACTCATTAATGCCGACAGAGGTCGTGGTAAATCAGCAGCGCTTGGACTTGCTGCCGCCAAGCTTATCGATAAAAAAATACTACTTTGCAGTACACAATTTAAAGCCACTCATAGCAGCTTTAAACATTTAAGTAATGAGTTAAACATACCCTTCGATGGTAAAAGTAAGCAACTTGCTAATTTGCAGTATATTGCTCCAGATTCATTATTAGACTCGTTGCCAGAGTGTGACTTATTACTTGTTGACGAGGCGGCAGCTATTCCAGTTCCTCTGTTATTAAAAATGCTAAAACAGTATCCGCGCATTGTATTTGCAAGTACTTTAGTAGGTTATGAGGGTAATGGTAGAGGCTATACAATTAGGTTTAGTCAGTACATTAAAGCAAAGTATAAAGCCGCTAATATTATCACACTTGATGAACCGTTAAGGTTTGCAAAAGCCGACCCGCTAGAGCGCCATATACGCACTTTGCTCGCACTCGAAGCACAGTACGAAGAAATACAAAGCAATAGCTTAAATAAGCTAGTCCACAGTGAAATTACTCAGCAACAACTCACAAATGACGAGCTGTTACTTGAGCAGGTTATTGCATTACTTGCCTTAGCACATTACCAAAGTAGCGTTAACGATTTACGCCAACTACTTGATGCACCCTCACAACGATTGTTCATAACCCAAACACATAATCACTTAGTGGGGGTGTGTTTAGTTACAATAGAAGGCGGGTTACCCCTCGAGCTAACTGAGCAGGTGCTTAAAGGTGAACGCCGCCCACAAGGGCACCTAATGGCACAAACTCTCTCGCAGCTAAGCAGTGATCCCCAGTGCCTTACCCAACTCTCTGCTCGAGTAGTAAGAATTGCTGTTGCCCCTAATCTTCACAGTCAAGGAGTAGGTAAAGCCCTACTGAGTTTTTGCGAATCAAGAGTAAGTAATGAGTGCTATTGGTTTGGTGCTAGTTTTGGCGCTACGGCTGAGCTATTAAAATTTTGGCAAAGCCAAGGGTTTAGCACTATAAAGCTGGGTTATCAAAAAGATAAAAGCACTAGCGAGCATTCAGCACTCGTTGTGAAATGTTTAAACAACAATACGGGTACACTGAAACTATTAAAAGCTGAATTTCAAACCGATATATTTTATGCTTTACTCACACACTTTAAACACCTTGATTGGCAGCTTGTAAATGTACTTATTTCCTCGTTTACAGATAGACCTATCAGTTCAGACATCAAAAAACGTTTAATACGACAACTTAATAATCACTTTTCTCGATTTAGTATTACAGCTACTATTTGGCAAGTTGTAACTCTGGCACCCTCTGTTGTTAATTGTTTAACGCAAAGTGATAAGCAACTATTAATTAGCTTAATTTTGCAAAATGAAAGCGATACAAACGTCATTGAGCAATTAAATATACAAGGCAAAAAAGAGCTTGAAACATGCTTTAAACAAGCAGTGTTAAAACTAGCTAAAGCCATCAAATAACCCACCCCCTTAATACAATGATTAATTACCACAGTTACTTAAGCTATTTGGTAGATTTGTTCTATTCTTAATACATTAATGGGTAAATTAAGATAAAGGCATGGAATTAATAAACTTTAAAGTGGGCTCCAAAACAATTTCACTGAAAATACTTGATATCTTATTAACCGAGCGCTTTGATAATAATCTCACAACACTACCAAACAACAACAAAAGCTTTATTGGTGTTAAAGATTATATGGATATCCCTACGCCAGTTTTCGATTTAGGAATTATCTTAAATAATATATCAACAGAGCAAAGCAACAAACATATTTTAAAACAGCTAAGATCCTGGCAAGACAAACAAACCAAATGGTTTAATACACTCGAAAAAAACCTCTTAAATCAATCAGAAAAATTAGTTATTAATGAAACTGAGCTTCAAGACTTTATTGTTTTTTTCCAGGAGTTCAATACAGACAACCCTGATTTAAAACTTACTATGTCACGCTTTAATGAGCCTTTTGAATTATTACTAGAACAAGCTAGACAAGCCGTAACTGCTCACAGGCAAGGTGAACATAAACAGGTAAGCTATTTACTTAGTAAGATAAAACGTAGCAGTCTTGCTCAGTTAGAGAGACTGTTTGAATCAGCACAAGAGCAAATAACCTTGGATTACAAACCAATTATTGTATTCACAACGAAAGACGGTATAAACCCTCATGTGGGGTTGCTGGTCGATAAAGTAGAAGACAGCCTAGATTATAAAAAAGAAGATATAAAACCATTAGATAAGCTAACTGATATAGGCTTTGATATAGATCCACAAACTAAAGGTATGATGCGAGGCTTAATAAAAATGGCAGAAAATCATAGTGTGCTTATCGATCCAAGTTCCATATTTAAGCCGACTGAACTACAGGTAGAAACTGAAAATACGGAAGCGTATGGCTTATTTTAGACACAAAAAAGCCGAGATAGACTCGGCTTTTTAATAAAGTTTTTTATGCTATACGGTTGTTATAATATCTTCTACCGCTAAACGCGCCTTTGGCAAACCATGGTTCCAGTCTTCGTCGGTATTAGGGTAACCCATTGCTAGTGCAACTTCACAAATATGACCGTCAAGTTCAGCATTAAACTTCTCACTAATTAGCTCCGGGTCAACGCCTTCCATTGGAGTCGACGCTATGTTCAATCGCGCTAATGTATGCAGCACATTACCAAGTGCTAAGTAAACCTGCGCTTTAGTCCAACTACCGTTGTAACCTTTCTCATCTGTGTTCATTTCAGCGAACGCATATGCACCCATAAAGTTATCACGCATATCTGCTGGTAAATGACCAGAGCTGACTTCTACATCAACACGCTTAGAAAATTTTTCTTTCGTAAACTTAGGATCATAAGCAAGTAATAATGTATGCGATGCTTCTTTAGCATGATGCTGATTAAACTGGTGTTTGTTAGCAAATGTATCGTGTAAGCGTTGTTTACCTTCTTCACTTTCAACCAAAATAAACTTCCAAGGTTGCGAGTTAATTGAAGAAGCTGACAAGCGAATAGCCTCTTTAATTACTTCAATATCTTCATCAGAAATACGTTTTGATGAATCATATTGCTTAGCAGTATAACGATTGTGTAAATCTTTGATAATTTGATGAGCCATGTTTTTCTCCAAAACTTATACTAAGTAAATATTTTATGAAGTTAGTTTAATTGGAAAGGATCATTTTGATAATAGTGAATACAGTTAAAAGACTATATAGAAAATATTGATAATTAAAATAGCCTAGGCGACCATTCAATTATTATGTAAGCATGTACTAAAAGTTCGGTATAGTTTGGCCATTTACTAAACCCCAGATAGCAAAAAAAACGTCACATTGCTATAACGGGTCTCTTTTGTTTGAGCCTGTTAATGTCGTGGTGCCCACAGCGGTGCAGAGTCACATAGCAAATGGGATGCTATCATTGGTCGGGGCTCGCCTTCGCGCTGTTTTGTATTACTACCGAGTTCTGCAGGGCCTCTAGGCTATTTTACTAAACCCCAGATAGCAAAAAACCCGTCACATTGCTGTAACGGGTTTCTCTTATTTGAAGCCTGGTAATGTCCTACTTTCACATAGCAAATGCTACACTATCATCGGCGCTGTTTCGTTTCACTACTGAGTTCGGCATGGAATCAGGTGGGTCCAAAACGCTATTGTCACCAAGCAAATTTGGGCGTTAATCCGTATTTCTACGCACTAACTGAATTTGGAAAATATCTGATAATATTTTTTAAGTCTGTCAGTAATATCTACTTTAGTTCATTAACTTCTGTCTTAACTGTCACACAAAACGCGTTTGGCGTTGTATGGTTAAGCCTCACGGGTAATTAGTACAAGTTAGCTTAATGGCTCACACCACTTCCACATCTTGCCTATCAACGTTGTAGTCTTCAACGGCCCTTCAGAGACTTTAAAAGTCTAGTGAGAACTCATCTCGAGGCCTGCTTCGCGCTTAGATGCTTTCAGCGCTTATCAGTTCCGAACGTAGCTACCGGGCAATGCCATTGGCATGACAACCCGAACACCAGCGGTTCGTTCACTCCGGTCCTCTCGTACTAGGAGCAACCCCTCTCAATTCTCAAACGCCCACGGCAGATAGGGACCGAACTGTCTCACGACGTTCTAAACCCAGCTCGCGTACCACTTTAAATGGCGAACAGCCATACCCTTGGGACCGACTTCAGCCCCAGGATGTGATGAGCCGACATCGAGGTGCCAAACACCGCCGTCGATATGAACTCTTGGGCGGTATCAGCCTGTTATCCCCGGAGTACCTTTTATCCGTTGAGCGATGGCCCTTCCATTCAGAACCACCGGATCACTATGACCTACTTTCGTACCTGCTCGACGTGTCTGTCTCGCAGTTAAGCTGGCTTCTACCATTACACTAACCGTACGATGTCCGACCGTACTTAGCCAACCTTCGTGCTCCTCCGTTACTCTTTGGGAGGAGACCGCCCCAGTCAAACTACCCACCAGGCACTGTCCGTAACCCCGATTCAGGGGCCAACGTTAGAACATCAAAACTACAAGGGTGGTATTTCAAGGACGACTCCACAAGAACTAGCGTTCCTGCTTCAAAGTCTCCCACCTATCCTACACATGTAGGTTCAATGTTCAGTGCCAAGCTGTAGTAAAGGTTCACGGGGTCTTTCCGTCTAGCCGCGGGTACACAGCATCTTCACTGCGATTTCAATTTCACTGAGTCTCGGGTGGAGACAGCGTGGCCATGGTTACACCATTCGTGCAGGTCGGAACTTACCCGACAAGGAATTTCGCTACCTTAGGACCGTTATAGTTACGGCCGCCGTTTACCGGGGCTTCGATCAAGAGCTTCTCCGAAGATAACCCCATCAATTAACCTTCCGGCACCGGGCAGGTGTCACACCGTATACGTCATCTTGCGATTTTGCACAGTGCTGTGTTTTTAATAAACAGTCCCAGCCACCTGGTCACTGCGGCTCCCGTCCGCTTAGAGAGCAAGTCTCATCACAGATAGGAGCGTACCTTCTCCCGAAGTTACGGTACGATTTTGCCTAGTTCCTTCACCCGAGTTCTCTCAAGCGCCTTAGTATTCTCTACCTGACCACCTGTGTCGGTTTGGGGTACGATTCGGTATAATCTGAAGCTTAGAGGCTTTTCCTGGAAGTATGGCATCAGCAACTTCACTACCGTAGTAGCTCGTCTCGTGTCTCAGGTTTAGTGTTCGTCCGGATTTACCTAAACAAACGCCCTACTCACTTTCACATGGACAACCATCGCCATGCTTGCTTAGCCTTCTCCGTCCCCCCATCGCAATTATACCAAGTACGGAAATATTAATCCGTTTCCCATCGACTACGCCTTTCGGCCTCGCCTTAGGGGTCGACTTACCCTACCCTGATTAACATGGGATAGGAACCCTTGGTCTTCCGGCGTGCGGGTTTTTCACCCGCATTATCGTTACTCATGTCAGCATTCGCACTTCTGATACGTCCAGCATACCTCCCGGTACACCTTCAACCGCTTACAGAACGCTCCCCTACCACTCATCCTAAGATGAATCCGCAGCTTCGGTGCATAGTTTAGCCCCGTTACATCTTCCGCGCAGACCGACTCGACCAGTGAGCTATTACGCTTTCTTTAAAGGATGGCTGCTTCTAAGCCAACCTCCTGGCTGTCTGGGCCTTTCCACATCGTTTCCCACTTAACTATGACTTTGGGACCTTAGCTGGCGGTCTGGGTTGTTTCCCTCTTCACGACGGACGTTAGCACCCGCCGTGTGTCTCCCGGATATTACTTTACGGTATTCGGAGTTTGCAAAGGGTTGGTAAGTCGGGATGACCCCCTAGCCTTAACAGTGCTCTACCCCCGTAAGTATTCGTCCGAGGCTCTACCTAAATAGATTTCGGGGAGAACCAGCTATCTCCCGGTTTGATTAGCCTTTCACTCCTAGCCACAGGTCATCCCCTAACTTTTCAACGTTAGTGGGTTCGGTCCTCCAGTTGATGTTACTCAACCTTCAACCTGCCCATGGCTAGATCACCGGGTTTCGGGTCTATACCTTGCAACTATTCGCCCAGTTAAGACTCGGTTTCCCTACGGCTACCCTAATCGGTTAACCTCGCTACAAAATATAAGTCGCTGACCCATTATACAAAAGGTACGCAGTCACAGAACAAGTCTGCTCCTACTGCTTGTACGTACACGGTTTCAGGTTCTATTTCACTCCCCTCACAGGGGTTCTTTTCGCCTTTCCCTCACGGTACTGGTTCACTATCGGTCAGTTGGGAGTATTTAGCCTTAGATGATGGTCCACCTATATTCAGTCAAAGTTTCACGTGCTCCGACCTACTCGATTTCACTTAAAATGTCTTTTCATGTACGGGACTATCACCCTGTATCGTGGCACTTTCCAGAGCCTTCCATTAACACATAATAAGCTTAAGGGCTGTTCCGATTTCGCTCGCCGCTACTTTCGGAATCTCGGTTGATTTCTTTTCCTACGGGTACTTAGATGTTTCAGTTCTCCGCGTTCGCCTCGTTAACCTATGTATTCAGTTAACGATACCTGCAAGCAGGTGGGTTTCCCCATTCGGAAATCCTAGTCTCAAGTGCTTTTTACTAGCTTGACTAGGCTTATCGCAAGTTAATACGTCCTTCATCGCCTCCAACTGCCAAGGCATCCACCGTGTACGCTTAGTCACTTAACCATACAACCCAAACGGGTCTTTGTTTTGTGACAGTTTAACTTCGCCAGAAGTTAATATTGAATACTAAAGTAGATACCAATCAATCGACTCATAAGAGTGATTAAATGGCACTGAATGATACTGCTATCATTCTTTTTTACTTTTGAAAACTCTGTACAAATAACAATGTTATTCATACGAATTTTATTATCAGCTTTTCCAAATTTTTAAAGAGCATATTAATTAACTAAGCCAGTGGCTTAACTAATTAACAATCATCTGTGTGGACACTACGAACAAATAAGTTCTAAATCGTATAAGGAGGTGATCCAGCCCCAGGTTCCCCTAGGGCTACCTTGTTACGACTTCACCCCAGTCATGAATCACTCCGTGGTAAACGTCCTCCCGAGGGTTAGACTATCTACTTCTGGAGCAACCCACTCCCATGGTGTGACGGGCGGTGTGTACAAGGCCCGGGAACGTATTCACCGCGTCATTCTGATACGCGATTACTAGCGATTCCGACTTCATGGAGTCGAGTTGCAGACTCCAATCCGGACTACGACGCACTTTAAGTGATTCGCTTACCTTCGCAGGTTCGCAGCACTCTGTATGCGCCATTGTAGCACGTGTGTAGCCCTACACGTAAGGGCCATGATGACTTGACGTCGTCCCCACCTTCCTCCGGTTTATCACCGGCAGTCTCCTTAGAGTTCTCAGCATTACCTGCTAGCAACTAAGGATAGGGGTTGCGCTCGTTGCGGGACTTAACCCAACATCTCACAACACGAGCTGACGACAGCCATGCAGCACCTGTATCAGAGTTCCCGAAGGCACCAATCTATCTCTAGAAAGTTCTCTGTATGTCAAGTGTAGGTAAGGTTCTTCGCGTTGCATCGAATTAAACCACATGCTCCACCGCTTGTGCGGGCCCCCGTCAATTCATTTGAGTTTTAACCTTGCGGCCGTACTCCCCAGGCGGTCTACTTAATGCGTTAGCTTTGAAAAACAGAACCGAGGTTCCGAGCTTCTAGTAGACATCGTTTACGGCGTGGACTACCGGGGTATCTAATCCCGTTTGCTCCCCACGCTTTCGTACATGAGCGTCAGTGTTGACCCAGGTGGCTGCCTTCGCCATCGGTATTCCTTCAGATCTCTACGCATTTCACCGCTACACCTGAAATTCTACCACCCTCTATCACACTCTAGTTTGCCAGTTCGAAATGCAGTTCCCAGGTTGAGCCCGGGGCTTTCACATCTCGCTTAACAAACCGCCTGCGTACGCTTTACGCCCAGTAATTCCGATTAACGCTCGCACCCTCCGTATTACCGCGGCTGCTGGCACGGAGTTAGCCGGTGCTTCTTCTGTCAGTAACGTCACAGATGTGAGGTATTAACTCACACCCTTTCCTCCTGACTGAAAGTGCTTTACAACCCGAAGGCCTTCTTCACACACGCGGCATGGCTGCATCAGGCTTTCGCCCATTGTGCAATATTCCCCACTGCTGCCTCCCGTAGGAGTCTGGACCGTGTCTCAGTTCCAGTGTGGCTGATCATCCTCTCAAACCAGCTAGGGATCGTTGCCTTGGTGAGCCATTACCTCACCAACTAGCTAATCCCACTTGGGCCAATCTAAAGGCGAGAGCCGAAGCCCCCTTTGGTCCGTAGACATTATGCGGTATTAGCAGTCGTTTCCAACTGTTGTCCCCCACCTCAAGGCATGTTCCCAAGCATTACTCACCCGTCCGCCGCTCGTCAGCAAAGTAGCAAGCTACTTTCTGTTACCGCTCGACTTGCATGTGTTAGGCCTGCCGCCAGCGTTCAATCTGAGCCATGATCAAACTCTTCAATTAAAAAGTTTTGTGTCTTTCGACAGCTCAATGAATTCTGAATTTATTTAATATCTTTCGATATTGAATTGACTGTGCTGAATAACTACCTAAGTAATTATTCTGTTGGTCACTCAGTTTCAATTGAGACTCTAATTTGTTTGCCTCACTACCTAAGTAACTTGGCTGTTAGAACTCAATCTGTACGAGTGCCCACACAGATGATTGCTTTATATTGTTAAAGAACGTTTGAGTTGCCTTAGCGACTCAAGGGAAGCGAATCTTACGCTTTCCTGTATTTTTGTCAACACTTAATTTTAAATTTTATAAAAACCTAAACTTAAGTTTTACTCGACTCACTAAGTAGTTTGCTTGCTTCGCTAAGCGTTGCCAGCTCTGCCGTCTCAGTGGGGTCGCATTATAGGGAGATCCGAAAACAGATCAACCCTTTTTTGAAGAAAACTTGAAAAAACGTGTCGTTCGCGCATATTTTCATCGAAACGGTTACTTTAAACACTAAAAAGGCCCACAAGGGCCTTTTTACTCAATGAACGAGAAGCTTCCAACCAAGTTTACTTTGCTGTTTAGACTCTTGTTGTAGTTCACTTGCCATTAATGGATGTTCTTTTAACCAGTTATTTTCGAATGTTAATGTTAAAACTTCATTCTTAGCGGTTAATTCAAAATGTGGCAGAACATCGTCCTGTCGTCTCATCGACAAAATAACGGATACTCGAAGTAATCTTACAATGTACTGCGCAAGAAGGTTGTTTGCACCTAACGCGTTAAAGCTGTCTTTTGGTATATCAGAACGATGTGCATCGGCTACTGCCACAATTAACCTGTGCTCTGATTGCGAAAAACCAGGCATGTCGGTATTTTCTAGGATATACGCTGTATGCTTATGATACTGCTTATACTCTATTAGTAAGCCGATTTCATGTAACTGTGCAACGGCTTTTAGCAGAGGTAAGCCATTTAAGTGATTAATTGGCCAATCTTCATTGATGCTTTGTGCGAGCTCAATTGCCAAACTAGAAACTCGTGATGCTTGTTTTTGGTCAACATGGTATCGACTCATAAACCCATCAACTGTTCGCTTTCTTATATCGCTATTATGAAACTCTGGCACCATGCTATATAAAACACCTTCACGAAGTGCGCCGCCTGCAAGTCCCATTTTTTCAATTTCTAACGATTCAAACAAAGCAATCAAGATAGCAAGGCCCGATACAAATACTAATCGACGATCTTCGCTTAAACCTGGAAGGTCTAACGCTGCAATGGATTTAAATGCAATTGATTGCTCTTTTATTGAATTAAGCTTTTCTAAAGTAAGAAGATCATCAAGGTTTTGTGCCACCATAATTTCTTGAATTGCTTGTACTGTACCTGATGCGCCTGATGCTATTTGCCATCCTGCGGCTTTGTATTCAGGAGCTATATTATCAATAACAGTTCGAGCAGCATTTATAGCGGTATTGAAATTGCTATGTGTTAATAAGCAATCTTTAAAGTAACGCTCAAGGTAAGTAACACACCCCATGTTGAGGCTCTTGTATAAAAGTGCATCAAACTCTTTACCAATCACTACTTCAGTGCTTGCACCACCAATGTCAATAACAAGCTGTTTGCCAGTACATGCAGAAGTATGCGCTACACCTTTGTATATGGTACGCGCTTCTAATTCACCACTGATAACATTGATTTTATGGCCAAGAATTTTTTCAGCCTGCGCTTTAAATACTTCAGCATTGGTTGCTAAGCGTAATGTAGCCGTAGCTACTATTGTAATATTTTGATTTGGAATATCTTGTAAACGCTCAGCAAAAAGCGCGAGGCATTCCCAGCCTCGTTGCATAGCCTCGGTACTTAATATGTTATTTTTATCAAGCCCTGCGGCTAACCTGACCTTGCGTTTTACGCGACCAATAGTTTGTAAACCGCCAGCCACTGATTTGGCAATTAGCATATGAAAGCTATTTGATCCCAAATCAATAACTGCGTATACATTTTTTTGCGGTATAAGTTGCCCCACCGTTCAAAAACCTCTAGTTACTACTACTTATACAAACGGTCTATTACGACCGTCCTTTTTGGTAACTATTATTTGGTCGACGCCCGTTATTGTTACTACGATTACGAGGACCATTTGAATAGTTGCGCTTTCTTTGAATAATAGGCTTAGTTAAATCGTCTAACAAAGCGGCTTTATCGTAATGCGATAAAGGAATGCTGTGCTCTATGTATTCTTCAATTTCATGTAGGTTGTATGCATATTGTTCACACGCAAAACTTATTGCATGTCCTGATGCACCTGCACGACCTGTTCGACCAATACGATGAACATAATCCTCACAGTCGTCTGGTAAGTCAAAGTTAAATACATGACTTACTTCTGGTATATGCAACCCACGCGCTGCAACATCAGTTGCAACTAAAAAGTCTAATTCGCCTTTGCTAAATTGCGCTAAAATGCTTTGACGTTTTTTCTGATTTACATCACCCGTTAGCATACCAACACGATGACCATCAGCTTTTAACCACGCATATACGGTTTCACAGCTGTGTTTAGTGTTTGCAAACACAATGGCTTTATCAGGCCATTCTTCTTCAATTAACGTTAATAAAAGCTTAATTTTATCTTCTTGTGAAGGGTGAAATAGCTCTTCTTTTATGCGTTTACCGGTTTTTACGTCTGGCTCAATTTGTACATGCTCTGGGTTGGTCATGTGTTCAAAAGCAAGTTCTTGCACGCGGTATGATAAAGTCGCAGAAAATAATAAGTTTAATCGCTTAGACGTATCTGGCATACGATCAAACATATAACGTATATCTTTTATGAAGCCCAAATCGAACATACGATCAGCTTCATCAAGCACGACAACCTCAATTTCATTAAGGGTGTAACAGCCTTGCTTGTACAAATCGATTAAACGACCTGTCGTGCCAATTAAAATATCTACGCCTTTTTCTAATTGTGCACGTTGTTTTTCGTAATCTTCGCCACCATATACTAAACCTAAGTTAAGATTACAGTGTGGCGCTAAAATTTTTGCATCTTTGTGTATCTGAATCGCAAGCTCCCGAGTAGGGGCCATGATCAGGGCTCTTGGATGTTTACTAGGTGCTTTGCTAGATTGTAATAACCGATGGCACGTAGCAGTTAAAAATGCCAACGTTTTGCCTGTACCTGTTTGTGCTTGGCCCGCAATATCGCGTCCATCACAAATAAAAGGTAGGCATTTTGCTTGAATAGGTGTGCAATATTCAAACCCATTCTCGGTTAGACCGGCAACCACTTCCGGTGCGATAGCAAAGTCTGAAAACTTTTTATCGGTTAAATGTGTCTTAGTCATAGCGTTTAAGCATAACGTTTAAACTTGCAATAAGAAACAAGAGTGTTTAAATACGCACTAAATATTTCGCCTAACTAAATCGGAGAGCGCAATGAGCGAGAAAATAATCCAAATTACTGACGATAGCTTTGAAGCTGACGTATTACAATCAGACAAGCCTGTACTAGTAGACTTCTGGGCTGAATGGTGCGGACCTTGTAAAATGATCGCCCCTATCCTTAATGAAGTTGCTGATGAATACGACGGTCGTGTTGCTGTTGCTAAACTTAATATTGACCAAAATGCTGGCACTCCGCCTAAATTTGGTATTCGCGGCATCCCTACCTTGCTTCTTTTTAAAGATGGCCAAGTTGCTGCAACTAAAGTTGGTGCACTTTCAAAAACACAACTTATCGAGTTTTTAGATAACAACATCTAATAGACTAGAACTAAAAAAGGGCTTTTTGCCCTTTTTTTGAATTTATTTTGTATAAACACTGGACGCTATGCCAGTGAGCTGCTAGTTTATAAAGCCAACTAATCCTTAGTTATATTCAACCAACCTCACTCAACGATCAAAGCGACTTTGAGTATGACAATTGTAATAAAGAACCCACCAATATGCATTTACGCGAATTAAAAGACAAGTCTATAAAAGAACTTGTAAACTTAGCTGAGTCCATGGGGCTCGAAAACGTAGCCCGCTTAAGAAAGCAAGATATCATTTTTACCATATTAAAATCCCATGCCAAAGGCGGAGAAAATATCTTCGGCGGTGGTGTGCTTGAGATTTTGCAAGATGGTTTTGGCTTTTTAAGATCATCAGAAGCTTCTTACTTAGCTGGCCCAGATGACATTTATGTATCACCGAGCCAAATTCGCCGCTTCAGTATGCGTACTGGCGACTCAATTTCAGGCCTTATTCGTCCACCAAAAGATGGTGAACGTTACTTTGCATTACTTAAAGTAAACGAAGTTAACTTTGATAAACCTGAAAATTCTCGCACCAAAATTCTTTTTGAAAACTTAACTCCATTACATGCAAACGAACGTTTCCGCATGGAACGTGGTAACGGTAGTAAAGAAGATATCACTGCTCGTGTACTTGATTTAGCATCACCAATTGGCCGTGGCCAACGTGGTTTATTAGTAGCACCGCCAAAAGCGGGTAAAACAATGCTACTGCAAAACATTGCACAATCAATTACGCATAATCATCCTGATGTAACGTTAATGGTTTTACTAATTGACGAACGTCCTGAGGAAGTAACTGAAATGCAACGCCTTGTTAAAGGTGAAGTTATTGCATCAACGTTTGATGAGCCTGCATCTCGTCACGTACAAGTTGCCGAAATGGTTATCGAAAAAGCAAAACGTTTAGTTGAGCATAAAAAAGACGTTGTTATTTTACTTGATTCAATCACGCGTTTAGCACGTGCTTACAACACCGTTATTCCTTCATCAGGTAAAGTACTTACCGGTGGTGTTGACGCTAATGCACTACACAAACCTAAGCGTTTCTTCGGTGCCGCACGTAACGTTGAAGAAGGTGGTAGCTTAACAATTATAGCCACTGCACTTATCGATACTGGCTCTAAAATGGATGAAGTTATCTACGAAGAATTTAAAGGTACTGGTAACATGGAATTACATCTAAACCGCAAAATTGCGGAAAGACGTGTATTCCCAGCTATCGACTTTAACCGCTCTGGTACTCGCCGTGAAGAACTACTTACTAAGCCAGATGAGCTGCAAAAGCTATGGATTTTACGTAAAATCGTTCATGAAATGTCAGAGATTGACGCCATGGAATTTTTAATCGATAAACTATCAATGAGTAAAACCAATGATGAGTTTTTTGATTCGATGAAACGCCAATAAACGCATTTAAGTAATACAAAAAAAAAGCGCCCCTGGGCGCTTTTTTTATATTTGTTATAATGTGTACTTACGTTTCATTGTATTTGTGTAATACAGCCTGGAGCTCTGACACAAGCTGATTAATATATTTCATATCTTTTTCGCCTTTTTGCAATAAGGCGCTGTCTAAATTTTTCGCAGCTGAAGCTATTTCCTCTAAGGCGAACATTTGTGCTGCACCTAATATTCGGTGGCTATCTTTTTGCAAAGCGTCAAAGTCTTCACTTAGAAAATGCTGTGTAATATTTTCGCTTTCTAAACCAAAACTTTGTTTAAAACTTATTACTAAATCACTGATATCTATCTCACTTGGTACATTAGGTTCATCCGAATGAACTTGATCTAAATTTTCTGACAAGGTTTTATAAAATAAGTCTTTATCCAATGGCTTTGCAAGGTATCCGTTAAACCCTAATGTAAGGTAGTCGTCAATTTCGTGACTCATTGCATTTGCAGTGAGCGCAAAAATTGGCCGTTGAAAACCACATTTTTTCAATAGCTCAAAGGCCGCTCGTCCATCCATTATAGGCATTTGAATGTCGAGCAATACAAGATCTGGGTATTCTTGTAAGCAACGCTCTACAGCTTGCTCACCGTTTTCTACCGCAATTACATCAAGCCCTAATGAACGCAAGTAACGGCTAATAAACCTACGGTTATCTGCATGATCCTCTGCAAGCAGGACAGTACCGCTTAGTTGCACTTTATTTTGCTCTATTTGCCCAATATCGCTTTGATCACTAGAAACTTGCGCACAAGGTAAAAAGAACGAAAATTGACTTCCTTTTTTATATTCACTTTGCACGCTAATATACCCACCCATCATAGAAGCGAGCTGCTGCGATAAACTAAGCCCCAAACCTGTACCACCAAAACGTCGGCTAATACTGTTATCTGCTTGGCTAAAGTATTCAAAAATGAGCTTTAATTGTGATGAGTTCATACCTATACCGGTATCTTTAACAATCAGTACAATACCCTGCTCTGTTTTATTTAATGCAATTAATACCTGCCCTGATTGGGTAAACTTAATAGCATTGGCACACAAATTAATGAGAATTTGTTTTACTCGCATTATATCAAGGCGGGTGTAAAACTCATCGCCCACCTTATTTTCAAGCACAAGCCTGAGATTTTTTGCTTTTGCCTGAGGGTTAAACATTGCGTGCACATCGTTAACCAGTTGAACCATGTCAAAACAAGAAACATTAAGCTCTAACCTATTCGCTTCTATTTTACTTAAATCAAGTACATCGTTGATCAAACTTTTTAAATGGTTACTATGCCGCTGAATAATAGCTAACTCATCTTTTAGCTGTTCAGGCTCGTATAAACCATTCATTAAGTCGTCTGTTTGTCCGAGAATCGCCGTTAATGGTGTTCTTATTTCATGGCTAACATTAGCCAAAAATTGACTTTTAACATCATTAGCTGCTCTTAACTCTTGGGCAACAGCTTGAAGCTCTGCTGTGCGTTGCGCCACTTGCTCAGCTAAATATTGCTTTGCCCGTTTTTCTGCGCCGCGTCGGTATAAAGCAACCCCTGTCACTATGACTAAAAATAACAGTACAAAAATAAACACCGTTAACTGCGAACGCTGATGCATTTTTAGTTCTTGTAATTTACGGTCTTGTTTCAGCTCTTTAATTTCTTGATTTAATTGTGTGGCTTTAAACTGTCTTTCTAATACTGCTAGGGCTTTAACAATAGATTCACTTCTTAATTTGCGTAGTTCGTTATTGTACTTTTCATGCAACTGCATTGCATTTTCGTAGTTTCCCCTGCTCGCTTCAATCAAAGCATGGGTGCCAAGTCCATCTCGCATAATGCGATCATTACTATGCTCTTCAAGTAATTCAAAAACGCGTTCAATATTCGTTTTTGCCTCATCTAACATCCCTCTAACAAGCTGGACTTTTGCGAGAGTTTGCAGTGCAGTGAGCTCTAAGTTTTTATTATCAATTTTAAGTGAATACTCTATCGCTAGTTGCGCTTGCTCATAAGCTAGTTCCACTTTATTAAGAATGATATTGACGTTTGCAAGGTTAGTGTACTGAGTCGCTAACTTATTTACATTATTGACAGATAAGTAATAACGGGTTGCTAATTGGTAGTAATGCATCGCTAAATCTAGCTGGTTGCTTTCAAAATAAACCACCCCCATATTGTTATGCACCAAAGCAATACCCAAATTATCATCTAACTTACGAAAAATTTTTAACACATCTTGATAAATACTCATGGCATTTTCATAACGAGATAAGCGTATATAAACGCCTGCTATATTAAGTAAAATATCGCTTTTATCTTGTTCACTGCCTACTTTTTCGTAAATCTCTTTTGCTTTTAGGTAGTAATCAAGCGTTGCTACTAATTTATGCATATTAAAATAAGCTAAACCAATATTATTCAATAAATTTGCTTGTTCTAATGGTTGGTTATTAATTTTTGCAATATCAAGTGCACGCTTATATTGAGTAATTGCTTGTTTAAATAAGCCTTGATAAAAAAGTGCAACACCTTGCATTTTAATTGCACGAAAGTGCTCGCTAGGAAGAAGTGATCCAGAAGTTTCTTGCTCTAATAATTTAAAGTAATTAAAAGCATCGCTAAAGTGGCCGCTCGACAGCGCAGTATCGGCAAGGCCTGCATATATTACAGCACGACTTTGAGCTGTAATACGTTGGTTATTAAGTAAAGCGTTACCTAATTCACGCTTTGCATCCCATTGTTGTTGTTGTTTAAACTCTTCTAATAATGGTTCTGATTGTTGAGCATAACTTGGCAAATAGAACAAACTGCATACAATGAATAAGAGGCACTTGAGCTTGCCATGCATAATTTTAATCCTTCAAATTGTTACGTGTAACAATGTAATCTGTACTGAAGATACACTAAATACTAGGACCTAAACAATGCTTAACCCACTGATTGACCGAATATTTGACTTAATATTAACCCAAAAAGTGTGGCAAGTTCATATCCTAGCAGCTGAGCTTATTAATTGTGGCGCAATTAAGCCACTTGATAAAAACCCTGAACGTGATTTATTTAAGCGTAATTTTTTAATTATGAATGCATTGTATCAACTACAGGAACAACTTCACCCTAAAAGCCTCTTAATATCAACACTTCATATAGAACTTATTGAAACAGACATAGAAAGCCCTTCAACGGTTAAATCAAACTTAAAAGATTATTATTTAGACTGGGGGAATTACGAAGCAAGCGAAGAGCAAATTAATGAGCTACTCACAAGTTTTTGGCAAAAGTTTAAGAGGGTAAATAGCGCGCCAGCTTTAGCAGAAGATCACTTTGACGCACTGTTGGCAAAGTGGCAGCTAACAAATGATTTTTCACTTAAAGAATTACAAAAACGTTGGCGACAGCTTGCACTGGCGAACCACCCAGACAAACCTACTGGCTGCGAGAATGCATTTAAGCAAATAAAAGTAGAGTACGAGCAGCTTAAACCGGCTGCTCGCTCATAAATTGATTAACGCGTTAGGCGACGAGCACGAATTTTGCGCCCTTTTATATTACCTTCGGTTAATTTACGAAGTGCCGGTTTAGACGCATTACGTTCAACAGCTACAAATGCGACGTTATCAAGAACATTAATTTTACCTACTTGACGCCCAGCAATACCGTCTTTACCTGTTAACGCACCTAAAATATCACCTGCACGCACTTTTTGCTTTTTACCTGAATCTATCATCAGAGTGACCATTTCTGGTTTGTACGGTGGTTTGTCCAACAAATTATATGAAGGCATTGGCTCTGGCTCAAAGTCGCGCTCATAGTGATCACCAATTTGCGCTACTTTAAATTGCTCTGCATCACCATAAATTGAGCAAGCAATTCCTTTTTTACCCGCGCGGCCTGTTCGCCCAACTCGGTGAACGTGCGTTTGCGGGTCATGCGCTAAATGGTAGTTGATTACCATGTCCATATCGTCAATATCTAAACCACGTGCGGCAACGTCTGTCGCGACTAAAATAGACGCACTTTTATTAGCAAAATGAATCAGAGTGCGCTCACGGTCACGTTGTTCTAAATCACCATGCAATGCCACGGCGCTGAAACCTTCATCGGCTAAATCGTCGCACACTTGCTGCGTTTCTACCTTGGTGTTACAAAACACAACACAACTTTGTGGTGTAAATTTAAGTAATAGTAACTTAAGTGTTGGATAGCGTTGTTTATTGTTATCCATTTTGTAGAAGTATTGTTTTATTGTGCTTTTTTCTTGCTCTTCTTCTACTTTAATCATTTCTGGGTTACTAAGTACACGCTTTGCTATCGCTTCGATTGCGCGTGGAAAAGTAGCACTAAACAAAAGCGTTTGGCGGTTTTGTGGAATACATTCAATAATCGCATCAAGGGTATCTTGAAAGCCCATATCAAGCATTTGATCGGCTTCGTCTAGTACTAATGTTTCTACATCGTCTAACCGTAAAGTCCCTTTGCGAATATGGTCATCTACACGCCCTGGTGTACCAACAATGATGTGTGCACCGTGTTCAAGCGACCCAATTTGCGGCCCAATTGATACACCACCACATAGCGTTAATATTTTAATATTATGGATACCACGCGCAAGCTTACGCATTTCAACAGCCACTTGTTCAGCAAGTTCACGTGTTGGACATAAAACTAGCGATTGAATTCTAAAACGTTTTACGTTTAATTTAGCAAGCACACCTAAACTAAACGCAGCCGTTTTACCTGAGCCGGTTTTTGCCTGAGCAATGATGTCTTTACCTTCAAGTACAGGTGGCAAACTTTGCGCCTGTACAGGTGTCATGTGGGCGTAGCCAAGCGTCGATAAATTATCAACAAGTCCAGCTGGTAAAGCCAAAGATGAAAAAGCAGTTGAAGTCACAGTAAATTCCATAGCAGTAAAAATAACGCAGGATAAAGTCCCACTAAATATGCCGCTAATAATAGCAGAATTCGTTATTGGCAACCATTAGCAAACACATTATAAAACATTGTTAATAAAAACACATTGCAAATGATATTTATTTTCATTAAGATTGCGCTTCACTTTTTATTTAAATAATGAGCTGGAAGCATCAAATGAAACTGAGTTCACTTTACATCGCACTATTAGCAACAATAACAACAAACACATATGCAAACTCTACCGACCTTGAACATATTGAAGTCAAAGGAAGTTTCTTTAATGACTACAAAGTAGATAACGCAAATGGTGCAATGAGAACATCAACTTCATTACTCGACACTGCTCAATCAGTGACTGTAATTAGCGATATTATTATTAACGAACAACTTGCGACAACACTAGGTGAAGTACTTTCAAACGATGCAAGCTTAACGGCTGGTTCTAAACAACGTAACCGTGAAGTATTTAACTTACGTGGTTTTGAACTTAGCTCATCAACGGGTTACTTACGCGATGGTCATCAGCACTGGTCGCACTATCAACAACCCATTGAAATTTTACAGCAAGTAGAAGTTATTAAAGGTCCATCGAGCATTTTATATGGTCAATCAGGCCCTGGCGGACTAATTAATATGGTCACTAAAAAGCCAACAGCACAAACTTTGTTCAATGCCAGTGCAGATGTAGATCAACACGGTTCAACGCGGTTTATGCTTGATGCTAGCGGAGCATTAACGGATGCAGAAGATTTACGTGCACGCGGTATTTTAGTTAAGCAAGATGTTGATTACTGGCGCGAATACCAAAATGGTGAAAACCGCGAGCGTGACCGCTTTTTAGGTGCATTTATTGTTGATTACGACATTAGTGACAATGCCTTAGTGCGTGTGCATTACGACCGCACAGACGACGAAGCAGGTTTAGACACCGGCGCATGGATAGACGACAACGCAAACGTTATTGGCGACGATAAAACTATTCGCGATATGTCTTGGGCGTTTACCGACATAACGGTAGAAAATGCGGGCATAGATTTTAAAGTGTTTTTAAACGATAACTGGCAAGTAAAACTTGGTTATAACGAACAAACATTTGAGCGCCAACGTTTTGAGTCAGCGCCACGTAAGCCGGGTAATTTTGTTGAAGGCGACAGCTATGAGTCTCGCCCGTACGACCGATTCGACGACTGGCAATTTAAAACAGCATTTATCGACTTCATTGGTGAATTTGAAACAGCCGGTGTTCATCATCAATTATTAATTGGTGCTAACTCACTTGATTATTATTATGGCCAGCGTCGCACCTCAGCTGATTCATTTAATTTTATAGCAGGCCAAGCAGAACCAAGTCGCCCAACTGTCAGTTACAAAACTGACGACACTATTAGCAAAACAGAATACGACTATTACGGTATTTATGTGCAAGACTTAATCACGTTTTCGCCACAATGGCAGCTATCGCTTGGTGGTCGCTACGATAAGCAAACACGTGAAGATGCAAATAATGAATCGTTTGTGCCAAAAGTAGGTGTTCTTTATCACCCTAATGCATCAGCTACCATATACGCGAGTTACTCTGAAGGCTTTGAGCCTCAAGGAAGCGATACTCTTGTAAACGAAGACGATATAAATAATGGTATGAAGCTTGACGCCGTTACCTCTGAGCAAAAAGAAATTGGCGTTAAGTGGCAATTGTTTGATGATCGTTTAATGCTAAGTGGTGCGCTTTTTGACATTAGTAAAAATGGCACACTAGTTACAGAAACACTTGATGTACCAGTGGGTGATTTAATCTCTGAAACAAACCAAATTGGTGAACAGCGCCACAAAGGCGTTGAACTAACAGCGCAAGGTGCGGCAACTGACCGTTTATTCGTAATGGCATCGACTATGTATTTAGATGCAAATTACGAGCGTGACGAAGATTTAGAAGGCAAGCGCCCTACCGATGCCCCTAAATGGTCTGCATCGCTTTGGACTCGTTACGAATTAAACGACGCGATTGCATTTAATGCGGGTGCATTTTACGAAGGTGAGCGCTTTGCAGATAGTGCCAACACGATTACTAAAGATGCCTACACACGCGTAGATGTAGGTGCAACTTACAAACTTAAAGTAAGCAAAACCGATGTTAACTTACGCCTAAACATAGAAAACTTATTTGATGAAGATTATCTAGCCGGTGGCGGAACAAATAACGTAACAATAGGTGAAGGTACTAACGTAAGACTGGCTGCCCAGTTTAGCTTTTAATTAAGCGCTTTAATTACCAGCCCGCGCTTAAAATACGCGGGCTTTTTGCGCTTTAAAGCCGCTCATTCATCTCATTCTATTTTTTTACGTCTTTATTACATGTTTTAATAGCCGCAATTTCAAACAAGGCTAATTACCATGAAAAACCTCATCACCGCGCTACTGCTTACCAGTAGCATGGCAGCCACTGCCAGCAGCAACGAATTTACACCAAAGCAATTACAACAAGTAGATGAAGTGCGTACCACTGCACTTAATAGCCACCTAAGCTATGAGCTATTAGAGTCACTAACAACAGAAGTTGGCCCGCGCTTACCAGGCACCGAAAACGACAAAAAAGCCGTTGCATGGGCGCAAGCTAAATTTAAAGAACTCGGTTTTGACAAGGTATGGCTTGAAGAGGCGACGTTCCCAGAGTGGCGCCGCTACAGCGAAAGTGGAAAAATATTAACGCCTAGCGAACAACCCCTTCATTTAACCGCGCTAGGTAATAGCATAAGCACACCCAAAGAAGGTATTAGCGCACCCATTGAATTATTCGAAACACTTGATGAGCTAAAAGCTGCACCGGCTAATAGCTTAATGGGTAAAATTGCTTACATTAATTACCGAATGAATCGCGATATAGACGGCAATGGTTATGGACCCGCTGTTAAAGCACGTGCCACTGGAGCAATTGAAGCATCTAAAAAAGGGGCTGTGGCCTACATGATGCGCTCAGTAAGTACAGGTCATCACCGTTTTGCCCACACTGGCGGTAGTTATTACAAAGAAGGTGTTAAAAAAATACCTAATGTAACCATTGCCAACCCCGATGCAGATCAAATTGCTCGCTTAGTCGCTTTAGGTAAAGATGTATCGGTAAATATAAATGTACAAACCGAAAACCTTGGCGAAGGCACTAGTTACAATGTTATAGGCCAATTTAACGGGACTGAAACCCCTGAACAATACGTATTAATTGGCGGACATTTAGACTCATGGGATTTAGGCACGGGCGCACTTGATGACGGCGCCGGCGTTGCATTAACTATGGCGGCAGCTAAACATATTAGCGATGTAAAACGCCCTAAACGCAGTATTCGCGTTGTCCTTTTTGCCGCTGAAGAGCTTGGTTTATGGGGTGCTAAAGCTTACTTTGCGAAACATAAAAACGATTTACACAATATTGTTGCTGCCGCAGAGTCTGATTTTGGCGCTGATGTAGTTTACGGTTTTGAATCAAATGTAGATGCAGCGTCACTGCCTGTAGTGCGCGCTATCGCGAAAGAACTTGCCCCTTTAAATGTTGAGTACATTGGTAAAAACCAAGCTAACGGCGGACCTGATCTCATTCCATTTAAAAATGCAGTCTCGGCACCTATTTTTGAGCTAGCCCAAGATGGTACAGACTACTTTGATTATCACCACACTGCTGACGACACGCTTGATAAAGTAACGCCAGCAAAGCTTCGTCAAAATACAGCAACCTATGCGGTATTTGCACTTATGGCAGCAGACGCAAAAACAACAATTAAACCAAAAGTAACAACAAAAGAGTAACAGACATACTTACTTACAGTTTGCTGCTTTAAAAAATATGCCCCTTGATTTACTTTAATAGAAATTAAAACTCGGGGCATTATTGCATGCTGCTTTTCAACACCAGTCAGTCCTTTCCTCACTTTTCACAAACGCAGTGCTGCCCAAACTGCCAAAGCGATAGCTATCACTTAGTAAACCATAGCCGTTACTTACGTTTTACGATTATTCCTGTCGTACCGTTAAAGCTAAACTACAAGCGCGAATGCTACCAATGTGGGCATAACGAAGCCATTAATTTAAAAAAGCTCCCCTTAATTGAAAAACTAAGCCTGCCAAAATACGGGGTTGGCTTAATTTTATTATTGTGGGTAATGGTGTATTTTTTTCAACAATACACCGACAACCAAGCACTCAAATACAGCTACTTAAATAACCCACAGGCATTTGATACATACTTAGTTCACGCCGATAAATTTACTCACGAACCATGGACGCTAACAAATTTAAAAGTGGCCCAAGTGCTAAGCTTTGACGAGCAATTTATTACTTTTCAAGTAAGCAACTATAGCTATAAACGCAACCGAGGCATAACCACGGCAATGCGCACCAGCTTATTAGTGCAACGCGATTATTTTTCAACAAGCACAATTACCTTACCGCGTGATGAGGTAAAGCGCTTATATGACAGTGACGTGATTTACGATGTACTACGCCCACACGCTAATAGCTTGTATGGTGGGTTTGTGATGTTTCCGCCTAAACCTAAGCCTTTATACAAAGGTTTAAAACTAGATAAAAATAACCAGCAAGGCATTATGTACTTTAAAGATGGGCAATTTGAAAAAGCCTTAGAGAGCTTTAAACTTGCTGCAGAGTCAGGCTCTCAATGGGGTCAGCTTAACCTTGCGCAAATGTACCGAGACGGGCAAGGTGCAGGCAAAAACACACAACAAGCTATTTACTGGTATAAAAAAGCAATTGCTCAAGGTAATAGTAAAGCAGCTTACGAGCTTGAGCAGTTGTGTAAATTTATAACGTGCGAATAAGTTATGTAGGGCAGAAAACGCTGCTCTACTTGTTTGTCTTAAATAACCTTGTATAAGCTACATGAAAAAGCACAATGACCAGCCCGGCAACAACGCCTAACAACCCATCAAAAATAAGCGGAGCTAATACCTCACCTATATTGCCTAACATTGATTGCGCATAGCCAATCATATTAAGTTGTGTGTGGTGCAGTAACTCAATACCATGAGATAAAATACCCCCACCCACCAAAAACATAGCAACAGTACCTGCAAACGCTAAAAATTGCATAAGTCGCGGTGCTGCTGCAAGTAAGCCTTTACCTATAAACTCTTTAACCGTACTGCCAGAGACTTTAGATTGATTCACCAAATACAAGCCTGCATCATCAAGTTTTACAATGGCAGCCACAAGTCCGTAAACACCAATAGTCATAACAATGGCTATTACACAAAGCACTAAAGATTGATTAAGCAATGTTTGACCTGCAACAGTGCCGAGCGTAATAACAATAATTTCAGCCGATAGAATAAAGTCCGTTCGTATCGCGCCTTTTACTTTTTGCTTTTCATATTCAACTAAATCAGGCGCTTCGTCGCTATCGGCAATATCATCGTGATGAGGTAAAAATCGCGAAAATACTTTTTCAGCCCCTTCAAAACATAAAAACAAACCACCTAAAATTAAAAGTGGTGTAATTAGCCATGGCAGCCAAACGCTGATCATTAAAGCTGCTGGGACAAGTATGGCTTTATTTAAAAATGACCCTTTTGCTACCGCCCATACAACAGGTAGCTCTCTGTCGGCTGACACACCCGTTACTTGCTGTGCATTGAGTGCTAAGTCGTCTCCTAAAACACCCGCCGTTTTTTTTGTCGCAATTTTACTCATGGTTGCAATGTCATCGAGTAAAGCCGTTATATCATCTAATAATGTTAAAAGATTAGTGCCTGCCATTGTGCTTCCTAAGGTCTGTTGTTCTTTAAAGGTTAATTTGCAGTAGCCTGTTTGGTTCTTCCTAGGGGCTACTTACTCTTTGTTGCTCGGCTTTTACTTAGTCCACTAGGTTACAAACCTCGCGCTGCGATTAAATAGCCCCTAGTGTGAACAAATTTCAATCCGAAAAGATCAACAGACCCTATCTAATAAATAATTTAATCAACATAACGTAAAGCTCGTCTTTCACCAACGGTTAATTTTGCTCTGTTATTCTGAAATAGAATAGCCGGTGAAAAATAAAGGAAGGGGAAATGAAAGCAACAATCGTTTTAGTAGTTTATTTACTGTGTTTAATAGGGTGCAATGACAAAACAACAACCACACACTATGTATGCAATGATAATAAAGCCGTGCTTAATGTCTTAGCAAACGAAAAAGCAGCACTCACTTTTAAAAATAAAACCTATCATCTTACGCATGAAAAAAGCGCCTCTGGTAATAAATACATTAGTAACAAAGTCCTTTTTTGGGGGAAAGGCACTAAAGCTATGCTTATAATTTCAGGGAATAAACACCTTTGCAGCACAAGATAACAACCCACTAACAACATATTAAAAAACTTGCTACACTAACAAAAGTCTTAATTTTGTTGATGAAGTTATGCGTTCTATTGCCATTAAACATAAAATAATTTTAGCCTTTTCTGCCATTGGCTTACTAATGCTTATTAGTAGCTTATTTTTTTACTGGTCCTTAAATAAAATAAGCACCACAACTTCACGTATAGAAAACCTTGCCGTACCAGCCCAACAAGTAAGTAAAGACTTAAGGCTATCGCTTCTTTCTATTACTAAATTCAATGCTCTAGCTTATAGCCAAACAAAACCTGATTTATTACTGACCAATAAAAAAGAAGCTCTTAGCGAGCAACAAGAATTCAGTAATATGCTCAATGCACTTAAGCCGCAATTAACGGGTCAGCAAAACATGCAAACTTTGCTAGTTGGCGCTTCAAAAAACTTTGAGCAACTAAGCAAAACAAGCGCAAACATGTTTAATGCCAAAGAACAGCGTTTTAGTGCGCAGTCGGCTGCCGCTCTATTAATTACAGAGTTTGGTGTTGAGCTCAGCAATCTCAGTAATGGCTTACTCGATATAGAACTCATAGAGGTCAGTGCAAAGCAGCAATCTTTACTCAGCTCTGTATTTGGTACTGCAACACGCATAGACGACTTACTATTTAATTTAAGCAACAATATTAAAAGTATTACGCAAACTACCAGTGTTAGCGACTTAAATGATCATCAACAAGATACCCAATTTTTACTTGATAACATCCAGCCAAACTTTGTGTATTTAGAACAGCAAGCCACTCCCTTTGGTGACAATTTAAACGCGGCTCAATTCACCGAGCAATTTAATAACTTAAGATCACGATTGAATGGACCCGACGGTATTTACGCTCAGCAAAATAAAGCGCTTAAAAACACCCAAATGGCACAGCAAAGTTTTGAGCGCTTTCAACAAGAATTTATAGACACAGAAAGCCAATTATTACAGCTTAACAAGCTAGCTGACGAGCGTTTTCAAACACTGCAAAACAGTGCCAAATCGGCAATTAATATGGGCTCTAGCTCTGTTGTTATAATTGCGATTGTACTTATTGGATTACTTATTGTTATTTCAATATTTACAACCAATGCTATGCTAAAACCGCTTAAAAAAGTAAATAGCGATTTAGCACGTATTGCCTCGGGTGATTTTTCCAAACGCAGCCAACCGCGTAGCAAAGATGAGTTTGGCACTTTACTTAACAACATTAATAAGCTTAGTGACGATTTATCACACCTTATAAAAGCAATTAGTAATGATGCCCACGAGCTTGATAAATCGGCCATTCAAACAAGTGAAAAAGGTCAACAAATGACCATTGTTGCTCAGCAACAATTAGAACGAAGCGCACAAGCCACAGACCTTGCACATAGCATGTTAAATAATTCGCAAGCGGTTTATGAGCAGGCCGATAATGCATCTAACGAGATCACAAACGCCTCTCAGTTTGCAAACGACGTCAACCAAATAGCTAACGACAACAGTTTAAGTATTGAAGCACTCTTAAATCGACTCGATAAAGCGGTAAGTAGCACAGAAGAGCTGGCTGAGTTTACAGATTTAATAGGCGCAATTGTAAACACTATTAGCAGCATTGCAGAGCAAACTAATCTACTTGCATTAAATGCAGCAATAGAAGCGGCAAGAGCCGGAGAAAATGGCCGAGGCTTCGCGGTGGTTGCTGACGAGGTTCGCTCATTAGCGGCACGCACACAAAGCTCCACAAGTGAAATTCATACTATGATTCAAACGCTGCAACAACACACAAAAACGACGCAAAAAGAAATTAACGATGGCCAACAACAAGCTAAACAGTGTGTTGAAAACAGTGCTGAACTAAATAAAGCGGTTGAGCGTATAAAAGGAACATTACTTTCAATTAACCACATGAGTGAGCAAATTGCTACGGCTTCTCATGAACAGTTAACAAACAGTGATGATATTCAAAAAATAATGGCTAAGGTGACCGAACAAGCCACTTTAAATGCCAATAACGCAACCACCCTAGCAAGCGAAAGTGAAGATGTAAATCAACTTGCACACTCTTTAACAAGTGCCGTAGAGCGCTTTAAGTTTTAAGTGCAGGTGTAATGACTTGCTTTGCATGAAATGGGTATAATAGTTCAACTCTTTTGCTTAATAGCGGCCCATAATGAAATATAAAGATCTGCGCGATTTTATCAATTTACTTGAAAAAAAAGGTGAGCTTAAACGCATCACCCAAGAAATTGACCCGTATCTTGAAATGACCGAAATTTCCGACCGCACACTGCGTGCAAAAGGTCCTGCCTTATTATTCGAAAACCCAAAAGGGCACAGCATGCCGGTGCTTACCAATTTATTTGGAACACCAAAGCGGGTTGCTATGGGGATGGGTCAAACAGACGTTAACGAACTTCGTGAAGTAGGTAAGCTACTCGCATTTTTAAAAGAGCCAGAGCCTCCTAAAGGTATTAAAGAAGCACTTGGATCTATTCCTGTGTTTAAAAAAGTGCTGAATATGCCCGCTAAAGAGGTTAAAAAAGCACCTTGTCAGCAAGTAGTTTTAGAAGGCGATGACGTTGATTTAACAAAGCTACCTATTCAACATTGCTGGCCGGGCGATGCAGCCCCTTTAATTACGTGGGGTTTAACCGTAACAAAAGGGCCATACAAAAAACGTCAAAATCTGGGTATTTATCGCCAACAGCTATTAGGTAAAAATAAAATAATTATGCGCTGGTTATCGCATCGTGGTGGCGCGCTCGACTTTCAAGAGTGGTGTAAAGAAAACCCTGGCCAGCCTTATCCTGTGTCGGTGGCGTTAGGCGCCGATCCAGCGACCATTTTAGGTGCGGTAACTCCTGTTCCAGATACGCTTAGCGAATATGCATTTGCTGGGTTATTACGTGGAAGCCGAACTGAAGTAGTAAAGTCGATTTCAAATGACTTGCAAGTACCTGCCAGTGCCGAAATAGTACTAGAAGGTCATATTATGCCAGGCGAAATGGCGCCAGAAGGCCCCTATGGCGACCACACTGGTTACTACAACGAAGTAGATGACTTCCCTGTTATGACCGTAACTCACATTACACACCGTAAAGATCCTATTTATCACAGCACATTTACTGGCCGTCCGCCTGATGAGCCGGCTATCCTGGGTGTTGCACTAAACGAAGTATTTGTTCCAATATTACAAAAACAGTTTCCCGAAATTGTCGATTTTTATTTACCGCCTGAAGGGTGTTCGTACCGCATGGCAGTAGTCACAATGAAAAAACAATACCCTGGTCACGCCAAGCGCGTAATGATGGGAGTATGGTCGTTTTTACGCCAATTTATGTATACCAAGTTTGTAATTGTGTGCGACGACGATATAAATGCACGCGACTGGGAAGATGTTATTTGGGCCATAACAACTCGTATGGACCCAGCGCGTGATACTACGTTAATTGAAAACACCCCAATAGATTATCTAGATTTTGCCTCTCCGGTATCGGGACTTGGCTCTAAAATGGGGATGGACGCAACCAACAAATGGGCAGGCGAAACCGACCGCGAATGGGGTGAACCAATAGTGATGGACAAAGCCACCAAAGAACGTGTTGATGATATTTGGGATAGCCTTAAAATTCTCTAACAACTCAACAAACCAAGCGGTGGCCAATAATTTATTTGCCACCGTTCGGACAAGCTATAAACAGGCTATAAAATAACCCTGTAGATATGCTAGAATCGACTCATTCAATTGCGTATCTGCTGTCAAAAGCGCTGCTAAAAGGTAAAAAATGCAAACATTAAAAGCTGAAGTTGTAGCTATCAGCCCACTTACAGAATTTGTTAACAAAGTAATTTTAAAGCCACAACAACCTGTGACATTTGAAGCGGGCCAATACATGCAACTGGTGTTAAGTGAAAAAGACAAACGCGCTTTTTCTATTGCTAGCCGCCCATCTCAATGTGACGAAATAGAACTACACATTGGTGCTTCGGGTGCAGACTCATACGCAATGCAATCGCTTGAACACTTACGCAATGCACATGCAAACAAAACAATGGTTGATATAGAGGCCGGGTTGGGTGTGTCTCAACTTCGATTACAATGTAATCGACCTATTATTTTACTTGCCGGTGGCACTGGTTTTTCGTATGTAAAATCAATGGCAGATCACTTAGCTGAAATAAACTGTGACCGCCCTGTATTATTTTATTGGGGTGTTAAAGAAGAGTCTGCTTTGTACGCACATGAAGAAATGAAATTATGGGCAGAGAGCCATGAACATTTTGAATTTATTCCTGTTGTCGAAAACCCATCTGCTAATTGGCAAGGTCATACTGGTTTTGTGCACAAAGCAGTAATGCAAGATATTGTATCACTTGAACCTTACGACATTTACATGGCGGGTCGTTTTGACATGATAGGGATTGTACGTGACGACTTTATAGCTCATGGCGCTATTCGTGAAAATATGTACGCCGATGCGTTTGCATTTATTAAGTAAACTCATCACATAGTTTAATAATAAGCACCTACGGGTGCTTTTTTTATGACTTTAAATTTTTAATAGTTTAAACCTATCACATTCATCAATATAAACAATTTCCTAAAATCCAATCTATAAACCATACTTTGTACAGAACATCAGCGGGAGAGACCCAAATGCTAAATACAAAAGTAAAAGATTTTATGCAACGTAAGTTGCCAAACATAACACCAGACACCGAAATGACGACAGCCATAGCCGAGTTACAAAAATTTAAATTACTTGGTGCGCCTGTATTCGACAACGAAAAATGCCTTGTCGGGTTTATTTCAGAGCAAGAGTTATTAAAGCCTTTAATGCAAAGTAGTTATTTTTGCGAAGGGGTTGTAAAAGTGTCGCAGCTTATGCAAACCAATGTAGTCACAGTAAGTAGCGATTTAAACATTATTGAACTAGCTGAACAAATGCAGCCAGGTAAGCCAAAAAACTACCCTGTGGTAGAAGGCGTAAAAGTGGTAGGAATGATAAATCGTGCCGATGTACTCAAAGCGCTCTACGATAACTACCTTAGCTGCCAAGAGCACTAATTTAAACCTGAGCGTTAGACAGTAAACCTCTTAACTAGCGCTCAAGTTGAGTCTACAAATATGCGGCTTTAAAGCGGCATATTTATTTGTATTGATTAACGTGCACTCACTTGTGCTAATAGTGCTTTTTTATCGCCGTCGCTTAAAAATGCAATTTCCAACGCATTCGCTTGGGCTTTTTCTATATCAGCCTGAGATAAGCCAGCCTTTGGTGCTGCAATAGTATATTCATGCCCTATTTCTATACCTTCAACAGCAGGATCATCTGTATTAAGGCAAGCAAGAATGCCATGATCTAAAAACTGTTTAAGCGGGTGCGTAGCTAGGTCGGTAACTGTGCTAGTTTGAATATTACTGGTTAAACATGACTCAATACCAATACGGTTATCACGCAGGTAATCCATTAACGTTGGGTCTTCAATTGCTTTTACACCATGGCCAATTCTACTTGCACCTAGCTCGTTAATCGCTTGCCAAATACTGGGGGCACCAAGTGCTTCACCGGCATGAATGGTTGACGCTAAATACGCATCACGCACTTGCTTAAAGTGCTCAATAAATAACTCTCCCGGAAAGCCAATTTCATCGCCCGCTAAATCAACAGCCACTAAGTCATTTTTAAACGCAAGTAATGCATCAAGCTCATGTTGGCACGTTTTAACACCATAAGTACGCGACAAAATACCAATTAAATTAGCTTTAATATTGGCATTTTTTGTTGCTGATTTAATACCATCAACCACAGCTTCGACAACACCTTGTGGATGTAAGCCTTGGCTTTGAGCCATGTAGTAAGGGCTGAAACGAAGCTCAACGTAATCAAGACCTTGCGCTTGTGCATCTTCAATATTTTCAATAGCTATACGGCGGCATGCATCGTAATCGCCAAGTACAGTAACACCCCAGTCTAGCTTTTGTAAGAAAGCGACAAGGTTTGGCTCTGGATCTATTACTTGAACATGAGGGATTAATTGTTCAACGTTATCTGCGGGTAAATCAATATTAAACTGACGACCAAGTTCTAGTATGGTTTGCGCGCGAACATTACCATCTAAATGACGGTGAATATCTAGCAAAGGTAGTTTTCTATTGATCATAGTAGCACCCAGTTTAATTAAATTTTTGCGCATAATACGCAGATAGAGTTATTTTTCAAGTCTATACGCTTTGTAATATTATTAAGCGGTCATATGTCTGCTTTTTGTGCAAATATTCACGCACTTAACAATAATATGTATAAAATAGTCTCGCCTTACTTTTTATTATTTCGCTAAACTTAAAAAATACCTATAAAAAAGCACAGGTAAAGCATTTATACAACGCCTATAACCTGTGCCTAAAATATATAACTAATCAGCTAGTAAACTTATTTGTTATATAAAACAAGCGCCTTTTCAGCCTGTGCCGTGTTTTTGTAACTCAAAGCTGCCTGGTCTGCAAATTGGTGTTTATTATCACCATTAAGTGCTTTATCAAACACACGTGCCGCTAAATCATAATCACTTTGTGCATTAGCAAGGCACGCAAGCGACAACAGCAGTGCTGTATTAGTGTCGTCTTTTTTAAGGCGATCTTGAATACTGGCTTGTAATTTGTGCGCTTCGCCATGGTTTGCATTATTTAAAATAGTAGCAAGCTCATCATGTTGGCTGGCTTGCTTAACCATTTTAGCTAAATCGCCCTCAATAACAGCAAGCTGACCTGTTGCAGCCATTTGAGTTAAATACGCAGTATGCGCATAAGTTTGAAGTTTTCGTGGTAATTGTTTGTATTTATTTGTTAGTTCATCAGCTGATTGAGCCGAAAAATAGGCAGTAAATACACGCGTCCACTGATCACTAGAAAACACCTTTTTACGCAGTAGCTTGGGTAAAAACTCTTCTAGCACGCTAAAATGCTGCTGTTGTACCAATACCTCAGTGTACAGTTTAAGCTCAAGTGCAGTGGCTTTTTTAGCTTCTGCATTAACGCGCAACTGCGATTCAATTGCACTGCTATCGCCACTTGCCAACCATAGTTTTGCTACTTTCAATTGCTGCTCAGGGCTTATTTCAAATAATCGTTCTAGTGCTTTATCTGCCTCGTTATTAGCAAGTGCCGCTTTAGCCAATAGTGCTAAACGAATATCATCAAATTTATCTGGCACACTGTTGCCAGAAAGTGCGCGCTCTACTTGTTCGTAATCGTCGTTTATAGCACTGAAAAGGGCTTGTTCAATTGCGGCGAATTTACGCTCTTCACTGCGGGCAAAAAAACCATGTTTGGTATTTCTATAAATTGATAATAAATAGCGTATTAGTTTATAAGTAAAGTATAAAGTTGCCGCAGTCATTGCAGCCATAATACAAAACGAAACAATGGTGCCTTCAATTGTTGTGTTATTAAACGAGATAAGCACGTAGCCTTTTTCGTCCAGTACAAAAGGGGTAACCGCAAGTACAGCAACAATAGCTACAATTAAGATTATTAGGCCTATCATTGCACCCACTCCTTAACCGTTTGTGTACTTTGCAGAGTGACCTCTTGGCTAAAGTTGAGCTGCTCTTTTTCTAATTTAGATAGCGTATTTAGTACTGATTTTGTGGCGTCATCGTCTTGCTTAAAGTACTCGCCAGTTAAGCGCTTAGCTTCGCTTAACGCACTAAAGTATATACTCGCTTGCTTACTTAATAATGCGTCCTGCGCCTGTGCTATATTTAATTTAATTCGTTGATTAATTAAATTACGCTCTTGATCGGTTAGTAAAGGTTCAATAGCAATCCCTTCATGGCGCCTAATAGTAATAAAACTATCAACAATTTTATTCCAACTATTACTGATATTTTGCTGCCAATCGTTAATATCTTCGCTGAGTGCATTTTCATCAATTACCAATGTTTCCTCTGGTAAATTGACCGCGTTAAACACCAATTCGTCAATTCGGTTAATAACACTATTTAGCTGTAAATAAATAGCCTCGGTAGCAACCGGTTTTAAACTATCAAGCGTTTGTATGTCTTGCATAATGGCTTGGCGAACTTCAATTGTGCCAGGGTACTCACTTAACAGTCCGTCTAAACGCTTTAGTACAGCGCTTGCGCCTTGGTAATCTTTTTCGGCCCACAGTTTAAACTCAGCCATTCGTTGTAAGCTGGTGACCTCTTGTGGGTTTAACGATGAACCTTGCTGCTGCGCTTTTTGCAGCGCAGCTTTTAATGCTTGCTGATTTTCAAGAGTGCTTTGCGTTAATGCCTCAGATACTTTTTCTTCGCTATTAAATAATGCTTGTTGTAAGCTCATTTGAGAAGATTTAAGTGCGGCAAGCTCTTGCTGGAGCAGCTTGTTTTGCTCGCTAAGCTCGTTAACAATTGTGTTTTGCGCTTTACCAGCATTTAGCTTTTGATAAAACTCGTAGCCAACTCCAGAGGCCACAACCAACGATATTAACAATGCAAGTGAAGCCACTTTACTTACTTTTTGTTTGTCATTTGCTGGTTTGTTTTTTACGCTTGCTGGCTCATTTTTAACTGATGTTGAACTCGAAGCTGTTGATGTTGTGTTTTCTGTTGTTATTGACTTAGGTTGTTCACTCATGCTGCTACCTTGCTGATTAATACAGGTAAACATAGCGTTATCGCTAGCCCCTGCTGCAATATGGATATTTGCCAAACTAACATGTTGTTGCTGTAAATATGCGGCTATGCGCTCGCTGGCAACATAAAAGTGGCACTGTTGTAACCATTGTAATTGTTGTGCAGCAAGGGGGGTAAACATGGCATCAACTGCTGCATTACTTGTTATGACTATACCGTGTACATTGCTGCTTTTCCAGTGGTCAGTCCAGTCACTGGTTAAATCGGGCACAGGCTCACGTTCATAAACAACACAATTATTTAAAAACGCGCCACGCTCTTTAAGTACCTTGGCGATGTCTGGGCGACCACCGTGCCCTTTAACCAATACAATATTGCTACCATCAACCTGAGCCAACGACTTAAGAGCCAATACCCCTTCTGAATCGAACTGCTTAGGCGTGGCTGCACGCACACCAAATAATTCATATATTGTATCGGCAGTTTGCTGCCCTACAGCATAAAACTGCGCTTTAATGTTTATATCGGGCTTTAATTGTGCCAGTGCTTTAACAGCGTCCTGAGAGACAAAAATAATTTTATCTGCATTAATAAGTGGGCTTAGTTGAGTACTAGAGGGCGTTAAATAGTTAATATTTAAAACAGGAAACAATGACGCCTGATAACCCGCTTGCTCAAGTTGCTCTGCAAGGGCTGCGCCTTTTCCTTCGGGCCGAGTTATCAGAATATGTGTCATTTATGCGTCTCTGTATACGTCAGCTAAAATTTTATCTGCGCCTTGAGCAAGTAATTTTTCAGCCAGCTCTATTCCGAGTTTTTCGGCATCGTTAATATGACCCGCAACTTCGTCACGTAAAATTTCGCTGCCATCGACTGCGCCTACAAGCCCTCGTAAATGGACCTGTTCGCCATCAACTAACGCATAGGCACCTATCGGCACCTGACAACCACCTTCTAAACGGCGGTTCATTGCACGCTCTGCATTAACACGAATACGTGTATGTGTGTGCTCAAGCGGTGCTAATAACGCTTTAGTCACTTCATCTTCAATCCGACACTCAATACCTACAGCACCTTGCCCATTTGCAGGCAACGATACTTCTGGTTCAATGTAGTCAGCAATACGCTCGCCCATTTCTAAACGAATTAGCCCTGCCGCGGCTAAAATAATCGCATCGTATTGCCCAGCATCTAATTTAGCCAAACGCGTATTTACGTTTCCGCGTAGATCACGGATTTCTAAGTCAGGTCTCAGTGCTCTAATTTGGCATTGGCGGCGCAAGCTTGATGTACCTACTACCGCTCCTTCTGGTAACTCATTCAAGTTAGCAAAGTGATTTGATACAAACGCATCGCGCGGATCTTCACGCTCACAAATGGTATGAAGGGCTAATCCTTCTGGAAACTCCACCGGCACATCTTTCATTGAGTGTACGGCAATATCAGCTCGACCATCTAGCATAGCTTGCTCAAGCTCTTTAACAAATAAGCCTTTACCGCCAATTTTAGCAAGTGGTGTATCTAAAATAATATCCCCTTGTGTCGACATAGGGACTAACTCAACACGCACGTCATCATGAAAATGCTCTAGCTGCGCTTTTACAAATTCGGCTTGCCATAGCGCCAAAGCGCTTTTACGGGTTGCTATACGTACTAATTTTGTTTTTTCTGTCATAGGGGTATCCAATTAATTACTGCGGTTAGCATTATTTAGTTAGCTAACACTCTAAATTCTTTTTGAGCTATTAAATTACCTTGCTCATCAACAACAGCTACACGCCAATGGCCTGTTTGCGTGTTCATAATATTTTTTGTTGAATAAGTTCTGTAGCGTGGCGAAGTAACATTAAGTGAAATTTCGGCCATTGTTTCACTTTCAAAAGACCAAACATGTTTTACGCGCTGGCCTTGCAGCCCTTTAAGCTCACTAAAAAATGATAACGAACCTTCAAACTGACTTAAACGCACGTCGGCTGCAAACACATTAGTAGGTTCGCGTTTTACTACGCTGCGTGTAAGCACTGCGCGACTTATTTTACTGGTATCAATCTGAGCACCGAGTGCCACGCTAGCAATATGGGCATCTTCAGCAAATTGCTCTGTAACAGGTTGTGCATCAATATTACTCGCTGGCTCTAATGCGATTGTGCCAAGCTCAGAAGTTTGCTCTGACGCAGGTACAGATACTGCTTCACTTGTTGTATCAGCGCTTACTGCATTAGTGACCAACGCATCGTTTTTACTGTTATCAACTGTATTCGTTTTTTCAGTTATTGAGTCAACTGTTGATTGGGTTACTGTCGGCTCATCTGAGATTGGCGCAACGGTTACTGACTCAGCGTTTTCAAGTAAGGCATTGGTAATGTCCGCCTCTTGAGTTGTTGGTAGTTGCTCAGCAGGCAGTGTTTCAGCATGCTCAGTCTCTATATGCAATTGGTTGCTAGGTGCATTATGTGTTTCGCTTTCAGTTACTTCATCACCTTGTGTGCTATCAGTGATTAAAAGCTCTGTTTGTTCATTGGGATGTGCGCCCTGATCTGCATTTACTGAGCTGGTTAAACCATATATCACAGCCGCAGATGTCATTACTATCAACATAGCCAAACTCACAATTCGACGCCAATGCCATTCATAGCTTACCGTAGGTAGGCTGTTTTGTGGTTCGCGTTTTACATTTGCTTTAATAACTATTTTTTGACTCATATTGACCTCAGCGGCTCCAAAATTAGCTTAAACGGGCAATTAACCATTGGCGAATAGCGTGTAACTCTTCTGCACACACTTGGTGTGCCATTGGGTATTCCTGCCAGCTTACATCCATGTTATGTGCTGTTAATACATCAAATGCACTTTTACCTGCACTCATTGGTACCACGTTATCGTGACTACCATGTGCCATAAATACATTTAAATCGGTATGCTTTGCTTCATCTGTAAATTTATGCGGCGCGCACATATAAGTAGACAGTGCCATAACACCCGCCAACTTTTGTTCAAAGCGCGGAGCTAAGTGAAGCGACACAACACCACCTTGTGAAAAACCAGCCAAAATAATTTTGTTAGCAGGTATTCCGTTGGCTATTTCTGTATTTATTAACGCCTCTACTTTTTCGGCAGACTCCCTCACCCCTTCTTCATCGGCACGTTTATCAAGCTCTATTGACTTAATGTCGTACCAAGAACGCATTTCCATACCACCATTTATGGTGACCGGTTGCACAGGCGCATGTGGGAAAACAAAACGCACGCCCAGCTCGGCTGGTAAATTTAATTGCGGCGCTACAGGGGCAAACCCATCACCCGAATCACCTAAGCCATGTAACCAAATAACTGTTGCTTTATGCGCGCTCTGTGCGGGGTATTGAACAAACTCTAAACTCATAATGATGATTGCCACTTAATTTCTTGGCCAGCTTGGCGAGTTGACGCTTCGTTAATGAATTCCCAAAACTCTGCACCAGAGCGGTTATCAATCCATTGACCGTCACGCATTTCAAAATGGTGACCATTGAATTTAGTTGCTACCCACACTTGATGAAGAGGCGCTTGCTTATTGATGACAATTTTACTCTTATCAGGAAAAATAATTTCTAAAATACCTTGCGCTGATTCGTAATCTAAATCGGCTTCACAATCATCAATTTGCTCTTCAATTGTGAACATAAGAGCTTCGGCTAATTGGTGATATTCGTGTTCAGTCATTGTTGATTCCTTTGCAGGCGGGCCGCCTAATATTGGGTACGTAATTGCGTTAAAAATATGCAGCTAGTGTAACAGGAATAAAATCATCCGCGAATAGCTGCATTTTTTAGATATTCTGTTACTCTGCGATTATAAAGCCAGCAACAATATTAATCTAATGAAAGCGACACATACCTTACAATTAAAAAAACTATTAATTTGCACGGCCCTATTTGGCGCATTAGCTGGCTGCGGACAAAGCGGCCCATTATATTTGCCTGAACAACAGGCCGAGCAAAACCAACCAGAAAACACTATGGTGCCTGCCGCAGAGGCCAAGCAACCTACAACACCAGTCAAACAGGAGCAATAAATGGATTTTTTTAACTATAAAAACAATCAATTGTTTGCTGAAGATGTGGGTATTGCCGCTATTGCTCAGCAATATGGCACGCCTTGCTATGTGTATTCTCGTGCAACGTTTGAGCGCCACTATCTTGCGTTTGCCAATGCGACTAAAAACCATAAAAGCTTGGTATGTTATGCCGTAAAAGCAAACTCTAATATTGCTGTATTAAATATTCTAGCCCGCCTTGGTTCGGGTTTTGACATTGTATCTAAAGGTGAGCTGGCGCGTGTAATTAAAGCAGGAGGAGACGCCGGTAAAGTAGTATTTTCAGGCGTTGCTAAAACCGCTGACGAAATAGCGTATGCATTAAAATTAGGGATTAAATGTTTTAACGTTGAGTCGGCCTCTGAATTAGAGCGTATTTCAGAGGTTGCGTGTGAGCTTAACTTAGTAGCACCAATTTCTATTCGCGTTAACCCCGATATAGATGCAAAAACGCACCCTTATATTTCTACTGGCCTTAAAGAAAACAAATTTGGCATTGATATTCAAACCGCTGTAAGTGTTTATCAACAAGCCGCTGCTTTACCTGGCTTAAACATAATAGGCGTAGATTGCCATATTGGTTCGCAGTTAACCGAAGTAAAGCCGTTTTTAGAAGCGCTCGACAAACTCCTTGCGCTAATAGATGAGCTAAAAAATGTTGGGATAGAATTAAGCCATTTAGACATAGGTGGTGGGTTAGGTGTTCCTTACGACAACGAACAACCACCTCATCCTAGTGAATACGCAGAGCAAGTAACAGCTCGCCTAGAAAACTACCGCCATTTAGAACTTATTTTTGAACCAGGTCGTGCCATTGCTGCAAACGCAGGGGTATTAATTACGCAAGTTGAGTTTATTAAACAAAACCAAAGTAAATTTTTTGCCATTGTTGATGCCGGTATGAACGATATGCTTCGCCCTTCTCTTTATCAAGCGTGGCAAAAAATTATACCTGTGTCGGTTCGTGATGACGATACGCCAACTCACAACTTTGATATTGTTGGCCCCGTGTGCGAAACCGGTGACTTTTTAGGAAAAGACCGAGAACTGGCGCTGAAACAAGGCGATTTACTCGCGCAGCGAAGTGCTGGGGCATATGGCTTTACTATGAGTTCAAACTATAACTCTCGCCCACGCGTAGCTGAAATAATGGTAGACGGTGAACAGCACCATCTTATTCGCGAACGTGAAACCATTGAGAGTCTTTATCAAGGTGAGAAAATTTTACCATAAACGTTTTTGCCAACTAGCTGCTCTGTGGCATGATTACCACAGAGCAAACACGAATTAGAGCGCTATGTTAGTTAATTTTTCCAAAATGCACGGCTTAGGCAACGACTTTGTTGTTATTGATAACATTACACAAAATGTATTTTTATCACGAGATCAAATAAAAAAACTGGCTGATCGCCACTTTGGCATTGGCTTTGACCAATTACTCATGGTTGAAGCACCATACTCTCCCGATCTTGATTTTCATTATCGTATTTTTAATGCCGATGGTACCGAAGTAGAACAGTGCGGTAATGGTGCACGTTGCTTTGCACGTTTTGTGCGTATGAAAGGCCTGACTAACAAACATAAAATTAGTGTATCAACCAAATCGGGTAACTTAACGCTCTATATAGAAAAAGACGGCCAAGTTACGGTTAACATGGGGCATCCTAATTTCGAGCCAAGCAAAATACCGCTTAAAGCCAGCAAACGTGAACTCACCTACATTATAAGGGCTGAAGAACACACCGTATTTAGTGGCGCAGTATCTATGGGGAACCCACACTGTGTACTTGAAGTTGACGATATTACGACAGCGCAGGTTGATGTATTGGGTCCACTGCTTGAAAACCACGAACGTTTTCCACAGCGCGCTAACATTGGCTTTATGCAAGTTATATCGCAAGAGCATATAAAGCTAAGAGTATGGGAGCGCGGCGTAAACGAAACGCTCGCATGCGGCACTGGCGCGTGTGCTGCTATGGTCATTGGCCATATGCAAAGCAAGCTTTCAAGCGCGGTACAAGTCGACCTACCTGGTGGAACACTTCAAATACGTTGGAGTGGAGAAGGTCACCCTGTACGAATGACAGGCCCTGCTGAACACGTATTCGATGGACAAGTCGCGTTATGAGCGAGCTAAATGAAGAGAAAATTACTAGCTACTTACTTGAAAATCCTGACTTTTTAGTTAAACACCCAAACGTGCTTGCTCAGCTAGACCTTCAGCAGCAAGCGCAAGGGGCAACGTCATTAGTACATATTCAACAGCGCCAATTGCGTGAACACAATACGCGTTTAAAAAATCAAATCGATACAATGAGTCAGCACGCAGTTCAAAATGAGCTCGTATACCGTCTCCTCAGCCAATGCCATCGCCAGCTTTGGAGCCATGACGACTTTGATACCATCGCTAAAAATTTACACGCGATTGTGTGTTCAAATAACGACATAAGTGACTTTAAATTAATAAAATACAGCCCTGACTACGATGAGCTTATTGAACACCGCCTCACAAACTCTGGACATTACTTAGGCCGTATTACAGCGCAAGAACGGGCTCTATTATTTAGTGATGACACGCAATCTGCGGCTATTTATTTAATCGGTGATGAAAAGCAACCGATTGCCATACTCGCGTTTGGCAGCAACAACGTGAACCATTTTGAACCCGCACAAGACAACCTGTTCGTTCTGGATTTTATTAGTGCCCTGCAGTTAAGGTTACAAAAACTCGCATGAGTGATGATGCGCCTAATATAAGCGAATTAAGTGACAACTGGCGCACACCCATTACGCTATTTAGCGACTACCTAAAATTTGAAAAACAATATTCAGCGCACACTGTAAATCAGTATGTTAGCCAACTTGGTTTTGCAGCCCTTTATTTTAATAAATTATGCGATGACTGGTTTGGCGTACAAGCAGAGCATATTCGCCGTTACAGTATGGCTTTACGCGCCAAACAACTAAGTGGCCGAACCATTAGCTTAAAATTGAGCTGTATCAGAAGTTTATATAAGTTTTTAAAAGCTAAAAATATTGCACAGCAATCGCATTATCACAATCCTGCTACCGGCATTAAAGGCCCTAAATTTGCCAAGCCTTTACCTAAAAACCTCGACGTTGATCAAATGGCTCGCTTGCTCGAAATTCCTGACGACGACCCTTTAGCAATAAGAGACAAAGCTATGATGGAACTTATGTATTCATCAGGTTTACGTATTAGCGAGTTAGTTGGCGCTAACATGCAAGATATTAATGCCAAAAGTGGCGAAATATTAGTTCGCGGTAAAGGTAACAAAGAACGCCTTATTCCCGTGGGAACAAAGGCATTAGACGCATTAAAAAAATGGTTAACCGTGCGCCCTCAGTTTGCAAAGCCAGACGAGCCAGGTGTATTTTTAAGTAGCCAAAAAAATCGTATTTCAATTCGCCAAGTGCGTTTGCGTATGCAAGAGTGGGGAATAAAGCAAGGCATTAGCTCACAGGTGCATCCACATAAATTACGCCATTCATTTGCATCACATATTTTAGAATCGTCAGGTGATTTACGTGCTGTACAAGAATTGCTTGGCCACAGTAGCTTGTCGGCCACACAAGTGTATACCCATTTAGATTTTCAGCATTTAGCCAAAGTGTACGACAACACCCATCCGCGCGCCAAAAAACAAACTGATTAGGAAATTATAATGATCCGATTTAATCGTGCAATACGCCCTTTTTCTGTCATGAGCTTTGATTTAGACGACACGCTATACAACAACCACCCAATTATAAAAGCAGCCGTTAGCGCCCAACAAAATTACTTAAATGCATTACCACGCTACCAAGAACAAGGCCCTCAATACTGGCAACAATGCCGGCAACTTGCCGCACTGCAACAGCCAGAACTAAAAGACAATGTAACGCAGTGGCGCAAGCACACATTGCGTTTAGCACTATCAAAGTTAGGATTTACTGAACAAGAAGTAGCACTGCACGCTAGTAACGCCTATAACGCATTTGCCGATGCACGCAGTAACATTGTAGTCAGCGACGACGTATTAGTGCTACTTGATAACTTAGCGCAACATTTTACCTTAATCGCCATAACCAATGGCAATGTTGAAATAGAACGCTTTAATTTACACAATAAGTTTGAGCTAGTGCTACAAGCGGGCATGCACGGTAAAGCTAAACCTCATAGCACCTTATTTGACAAAGCAGCTGCGCACTTAAAAGTCACCAAAAGCGACATACTTCATATTGGTGATAGCCTAGATACCGACGTACAAGGCGCCAATAACACAGGTTGCCAATCAGTGTGGTTAAACGATCAAAACGCTAAGTATAACTACAAAGGCCTAGCTGACGTAGAAATCACCAATATTCACGCATTAACGCATTTTATTCGTTCATAAACTGCTGTAAATCTTCATAAAACGCGGTAAGAAAATGAGCCTTATATACTGTAATTTTAGGATTTAAACGTATGTAAGGCTCAGCTTTGTCGGCTATAGCAATTACGTCAACTTGCTTTGACTGTATTATTTTTTCGTAGTTTTCGAATGTTTCAGGCGGGTTAGAGAGCTCACTGTAAAGACTATAAAAATTTGAAATATTGATAGCGCCTTTGTAGTTATTTTGAAAAGTCACTAAATGAGCGTTTTCAAGTAAATCAGTATATTTTTTGTTCTCAACATTAAACTTTTTGTAGTAGAAAGCCATCATACTTGGCACGTTTTTATCTGAAAAATGATTAAGGTTTAAGTGGGTTTGCTCAGATGTAGATACGCTAAACTTAATAAGACCATGGCTTACAGGCTTAACTACCTGAGAAAGCAATATATTAATAGAATCGTCTAACAATGCTAGCTGTTTAGTGGTTTGCTCACTAGCCTCGACATAAATACCACCTTCATTTATTACTTTGTTAAGCTTTGACGCTAATTTGGCGAAAATATTTTTTATATTAATTAAGTCGACCAACAGCATATTAAATTCAATGATGTTCCAATTTTTTGGATCTTGCTCGTGAATCATTGCTATGCGCTTATTGAGTGAATCTTTTTGTTTATCTAGCGTATTTAATTCGATGTATAACTTTTTTAGGTTCACTGCTTTTTTATTTACTTCACTCACAACTTCACTCGCTTGCTTACTGTAAAAAGTCTGCGATGACTTTATTGCATAATTTAATGCGTCGTGAAGTTGGCCTAGACTCAGCGCCTCATTTGCTAATTTTATATTTTCGTTGGACTGAGTAATACTGATGTACTCGTCTTGCCAAGTATCAGATTCGAGAGCACTTAAGTTATGCAGAGAGTTTTGAAGTTTTATTAAATCTTTTTCTTTTTTGGCTGTTTGATACATTTCATTTAATGTATCAGTTTCACTTGGAGTGCAACCAAACAATAATAACGATAGTAAAAAAAGTAATTTTTTCATTCTAAGCATATAGTTATATTAATCCTTTTAATTACCGTACTTACATCTTTATCAAAAGGCAAACTCTAAACAATCTCTTTTGGTTGAATGAAATTATCTATAAATGAATAAACATATACGTTACAGTTGACTGCTAAACAAACAAAAGGAATTGATATGCGATTTATCTTATTAGCCCTGCTTTTACTTTGTCACTCTAAAGCCAATGCGGTTGACTTCTTTTTCAAAGACAAAAGCTGTAAGCCTACGTCTGAAACTATTGAAGTAAAGTTAAGCACAAAGCTTTCAAATCTAAACGATAAAACGTCTGAAAAAAGACGACTTAGAAGCAAAGCAATCGAAAAGTACAATAACAAAGGTATAAATGCTGAAAGCGTACATGTTGTAGATCAATTTCAATTAGAGATTTCATCCCGCAAAAATAATTCATCATTTAGTAAGGTCACTGGGCATCTAGATTACGTGGGCTCATTTACACCGTCTAAAAACTGTAATAAACAAAAAGCCATTACCGAAGATATGTTCATCGCGGGGAAACACAAACAAGGGAAAACTCATATTGTTAAAGGAAAAAAAATAGAGTTTACGGTAAATATGAGTAACGGACCTAAGTTTAAAGAATTTAATGATATGCGTGTGACACCGTCTTTGTTTTTTGGGCAGCAACTAGGGCAAAGCCTTGAGCAAACACGTTCAGCATTAGGGTTAGCAAGTTTAGAATTAGGCAGTGAAAATAAGAAGATACTCATATACGGCAGAAATCACGCTTTTCACTTTATCGATAGCAAACTTGTAGGCTACCAATTTCACATAAATTTACTTCCTATGATGTTAAACAATGAGTTGCCTTTAACAAATAAAGAATTAGAAATACACTTAGATTCACATGAGCCCATTAAGTTAAATACAGCATTAACAACTCAACTTATTAGCAAACTTAAACAGAGCTTCTCAAGTATAAATACTGCTACGTACAAAAAAAGTATGACTGAAACACAGCAGCAAATAGCAGGCATTTCGCAAGGTACTCTCGTAAAAAGCATTAAAGGTAATAGTAATTGCTACGGAGGTAATGGTTTAGTTGACGACTATATAAAGAAAAACAGAAGCAATTTTACACTTGAACTATTAAACGCAGATCATGAAAAAATTATCATAACGAACTGCAATGAGCTTTTATATGATAATGCTGGCTACATTTCAAAAATAAAACTAATCGAACCTTTTTCAACTAAAAACATTAAGCTAAAAGCGTTAGCTAATTACTTTAAAAAAAGTTCTGCTTGGCAATTTGCGGGCGTTAAATACGAAGGTTTTACAGATTCATTGTCAAGCATAGGTGAGTACGATGAGTTTTTAGATAAAGCAGAGTTTACTTCTGAACTATGGAATGGTTATTTTCATACTTATGATGGCCTGTTAATTAGTGCTGAACTTATGAACAATAACTAAATTTTAAATAGGAATACTTATGTTATTACTCGACTTCTTACAACAGCTGGCTGAGAACCCAAAAAACATTCAATTTACCGATACAATGGCGGTGATTGAAGCCAATTACGATTTTACTGCTTGTGCCTTTAATAACCACGGGTTGCTGAGTTCAGCGAGTGAAAATAACGGTTCATGTAAAATTTTTGCGTTTGCAAAACTCAATGGGCTTAGCAAGCAAAACACTCTTGATTGCTTTGGTAAGTTTTACCGCGATGAGGTGCTTAAAAACCCTAACGGCGACGATCATATGAACATTCGCACGTTTATGTTAGCGCCAGAGACGACACCATTTTTAGGTGTTACGTTTGAGGGCGAGCCTTTAACAGCGAAGTAACTGGGCTCCTGTTAAAAACTTGAGTTATGTTGTAAATTAAAGTGGTTTTTCCATAAAATAGCGGGTGCCGCAAAGTGGGTAGTTATCAAGCTGATACTTTACGCTGTATCCGCGTTTTTCATAAAAAGGTTTTGCTTGAAAGTCGAGAGTGTCTAGCTGGGCTTTTTTAGCGCCAAGCAATATTGCAGCTTGCTCTAATTCTGTGAGCAACTGCCCGGCAAGGCCTTCATTACGGGCGATTTCACTGCACCAAAGCCAATTTATAATTAGCCAATTGCCAAATACGCAACCACTAATACCAGCCATTAGTTCGTTATTATTATCAACAAATTTATAGCCGAGTGGCACTCTTTGCGCATCAAAATGCTTGGCATTAAAATCAACTATTTTATTACGTAAAGTTGAGTTTAACGCATCACTGTTATCAGATTTTAATTGATACATATACCGCTCCTAAAAAAGCGATATTAGCAAACACACTTAATTAAAAAAGATTATTTTTACCGAAAGGCACTTCAAGTAAGTTGCTTGACGTTTTTTCGGGCTGCCCGCACATTTCGTCGTAAGCGCTTGTGTGGCGAAGCATCATTTGTGCGTACGCTATTTTTTCAAACCGCTTTTGTACATGCAGCGGGCTTACTGCTCTTACAAATTCGCCATCTTCCTCTGTTACATAATATTCAACGTTATTAATGATCACAGAAACCTGGTAAAGCGCCATTTCAAGTGAGTGAACAACTACTTTTTGTAGCGGCTCATGATTTTTTAGTTCAGAAAATTTCATACCCATTTTTGTTCACCTTAATTAAATATCGCTCTATCGATACGCAGCTTTGCTATAATCGCGATCAGTTTTTTATTACCAACTAACGAGAACACTTTATGAGCACCAAAATCCGCCTTGCTAAATACATTGCTCATGCAGGCGTGTGCTCGCGTAAACAGGCATCGCGTTTAATAGATGAAGGGGTAGTAACGGTAAATAATCGCCCTGCTAATCATATTGATCACGTTGATGAACAAGACGACATAATAGTTAATGGCCAAGTAGTTAAAGGGGCAGCCGATTTAGTTTATTTTGCGTACCACAAGCCTGTAGGTATTGACTGCAAATTAAATGAAAATGACCCCGCCAGCCTTATTCACCATTTACCTACCCTCACCCGGGTTTACCCCATTGGCCGATTAGATAAAGACTCTCGCGGCTTGCTTATTTTGACCAACGACGGTGACTTTTGTAATCAACTTATTCACCCTGACTTCCACCAGCCTAAACGTTATTTAGTCACGGTAGATAAACCGATTAATAACGCGTTTTGTGAAAAAATGGCTGCAGGTATCCCCGTTGATAAACAAATAACCTTACCGTGTGAAGTAACTAAAATAGCTGACAATCAATTTAGTATTATTTTAAAACAAGGGCTTAACAGACAAATACGTAAAATGGCGCATTACTGCGGCTTTAAAGTAATTGATTTATTTAGAGTGCAATTTAGCGAACTTGCCCTCTCAAACCTAAACCTACCTGAAAACCACTCTATACAAATTAATAAAACTGATATTTCAAAAATCTAACCTTCGTTTAAATAGCTCACAAAAAAGTTAAAAAATAACCTTGCAAAAATAGATTACAGGTGTAGTCTTAACTTAAAGATTACATTTGTAGGCAATAAAATGATTGAGTTATCAAAAGCAGAGTTCGACGTGCTTGATGCGCTTTGGATTAATTACCCTGCCACCGCGAGCCAAATTATTGAGCGCTTAAGCGATGATAAGCAATGGCACGAAAAAACCATTAAAACCCTACTGGGTCGATTAGTTAAAAAAGGCGCACTGACCTTTGAAAAAGACGGCCGCCAATATATTTATACCCCTTGTATAGAGCGCGCCGACTACACCCTCAAAGAGAGCAAAAACTTTATTGAGCGCTTTTTTAGTGGCCGTATAGCGCCGCTGGTAAGCGGGTTTGCTAAATCAGAGCAGCTTTCGCAGCAAGATATAAATGAGCTTAAAAAAGTCATTGATGACTGGGAAAAAAACCAAAAGTAAGGGATTAAGATGGTTATTCAAACTGGGTTTAATTGGTTAATTGAGCAACAACTACTATTGAGTATTTTGTTTTGTGGATTTATTTTACTCGAGCGATTTGGTTTAAAAACCCTTGGCGCGCGGTTTGTATACAAGTTAGCGTGGTTAATTCCTGCGGCATTAGTTATCGCTAATTTACCCAATGCGATTAAACCACTGCAAAATAGCAATATTAGCCATTACTTAATTACCCCTAACCAGCCTTTTACACATGAAATGGGTATTAGCTGGGCACTTATGTATGTACTTATTACTGCGGGGTTATTAATAGCTAATTTTATTACACATACTCGTTTTGTTAAAAGCCTGCAGCTAACTGAGCTAACACACTTTAACCATACACTTACTACAAATGCTAAAACTTATATCAGCCAACATGTAGCCACACCAATGGTGGTGGGTATTTTTCAAAGCAAGCTAGTACTGCCAAGTGATTATAATACCCAGTTTGATAAAGCCACATTGGCGCTTATTTTAGAGCACGAAAACGTACACATTCAACGCAAAGACAACCTAACAAACGCATTCATGCTGTTACCCACTATTTTACTTTGGTTTAACCCACTCACTTGGTTTTGTTACGCAAGCATGCGCCGTCTACAAGAGCTGACTTGTGATGAACGGGTACTTGCCAATAAAACCACACACCAACACATTTTATACAGCAAAGCCTTAGTGAACTGCGCGGCAGCAACGCCCGCAGGCCTAATGGCTTATTCACACTACGGAGATAAAAAAAACATGTTACAACGACTTACCAATATAAAGCACAGTGGCAGTAGCTCTCGCTTTGCCAAAGGTGGCTTACTGCTAGTTGCAGCAAGTATGTTAAGCACGCTCGCTATTGCAAAGCAACCGCAAACAGAGGGCGCTAAAGAAGAGCATATTTCACCAATAATTCGCATTGAGCCTCACTACCCAGCCCAAGCAGCTAAGCAAGGCATTAGCGGATCTGTGGTGTTAAAATACGATATTGCCGCTAATGGCAGAACAAAAAACATTAGTGTCATTCAATCTAAGCCGTCAGACGTTTTTGATAAATCAGCTAAAGAAGCGCTGGCAAAGTGGGAGTATAAAACCTCTAAGGCCGGCTTTAATGACGTACTTGTACAGCTCGATTTTGCCATAAACAGCGAGGTTGCACATACCGATTTGATAGAACGAATTAAAGTATCGCATTAGTGCTGTTGGGTAATACAAGAACACAAAGCAAGCGCCCTTTTAGGCCGCTTGCTTTGTGGTTTTAACAATAAAGTTAAATACTCACTACAATCATGGCAATGGCAGTACCTAAGCCAATAAACCATACAAGCGAACGTATAATATCTAAGTTCAACCAATAAAAAATACAATACAAAATGCGCGAGACTATATGAGTAACCGCCAAGGTTTCGGTTACTGCGTTTACCGAGTTAGCACCAAATACCACTGCAATAGCAACAGCAAAAACAGCGAGTGATTCAAAACAATTTTGATGAGTAGCGAGCGTCCGAGCACCAAAGCCAGTTAGTTTTGCTTGTTGGGAACGTGGGTGTTTATTGTCGTATTGGCCAAGCTTTGCCATCGCAACTGCCACAGGCACTTTTGCAAAGTAAGGCATTAATACGGCCAATAATGCGCATACTACTAATGTCGTCATAGTTTATTCTCTTATTATAAAATCTGATAATTTGAGCAATACATATACCATACACGCACAAAAAAAGCCGCCAATACGTTTTATGACAAACGCTGGCGGCTAAACAATAACATCACACTTACTATAGCTAAGTTTACTCATAAAGCAGTGCGGCATAATGTCGCAGGTGATGAATATTCACTATCACCCTTAATGCGTCGCTTTAATAATCAAAGATTGTTAACTTAAAGACCTTATTTTTTATCGACGAATACCATGACCTGGATCTTTTTCACTTTTTTAGCCGCTTTTATGCAAGCATGGCGAAATGCCCTGCAAAGTAATTTAAGCTCACATGCAAGTGTGGCTGGCGTAACGCTTTCGCGCTTTATTTTAGCCGGCCCCATTGCTGCAGTGTATTTGTACGGCTTGTATCAATATCAAGATACCACCATGCCTACCTTTAATAATGCCTTTTGGGGATTTATTATTGGCGCAAGTATTATGCAAATACTCGCCACCGGCTTAATGGTAAAACTGTTTAAAATGAATAATTACGCCATAGGTGCAGGCCTTGCCAAGAGTGAAGCCTTAGTAGCGGCTATTTTAGGCGTATTATTTTTTGGCTCTGCGCTTAGCCTACTTGGTTGGCTGGGTGTATTTTTAGGCGCTATTGCGGTGCTTTTACTTAGCGGTATAACCAGCGTAAAACACTTTGATGCTAAAACAGCGTTACTGGGCCTTGCCTGTGGTACCAGCTTTGCCCTTACATCGCTGTGGGTACGTGAAGCGAGCTTAAGCTCAGGGTTATTATTTCCGCACTCGGCTGCATGGGTTTTACTGTTTGTAATAAGCCTACAAACGCTTATATTACTTGGCTATTTATTACTAAAAGAGCCGCATACTCTTAGTAAACTTTGGCAATATAAAGGCATTACAACAGCAATTAGTGTTTTTAGTTGTGTAGGCTCTATTGGCTGGTTTAGTGCAATGAGTTTACAGCATGTGGCGTATGTTAAAACGCTTGGTCAGGTAGAGGTATTTTTTACCATGCTAATTGCCGTTCTTTGGTTAAAACAACCGCTTAAAAAGCAAGATACCGCGGGCTTAATACTTATAGCCATCGCCGCTATTTTGGTGATGCTGCCAAATTGAGAACATAAAAAAGCGCAGGCTTTTAAACCTGCGCTACTATAAGCTGCATATAACGTTTAAAGCGAATGTTAAGCGCTTTTTTTAAGAGCTGATTTTTAGCGTTATTACACCGCAAATGATCATAAGCACACCCGCAATACGCCCAAACGTGGCTGCATCACCGTAAAGTAATATACCCACTAAAAACGTACCCGCAGCACCTATACCTGTCCATACGGCATAGGAAGTCCCCATTGATATTTGCTTTTGTGCAAGCCACAACATAAAACCACTGGCTGTTAAAAATGCAATGGCCATTGCTATTCCCTGCCAGCGTGTGTCGGGATTTTGTGAAATTTTTAAACCAATTGGCCAGCCTATTTCAAGCAAGCCGGCAATGACTAAATAAACCCAAGCCATTAAACATCTCTCTTTTTCAAAATTACGTCGTATAAATCTTCGCGGCGATCTTTTAAATTACGCACTGTCCCTTCGCTATGAAGAATTTTTAGCTTATCCATATCAAGGTCGCTAAATAATAACATTTCGGTATTAGGTGTTGCTTCGTTAAGTGTTGCATCGTGCGGGAACGAAAAGTCAGATGGCGTCAGTACTGCCGATTGCGAGTACTGTACGTCTAGGCTTTCTACTTGTGGTAAGTTACCCACTGAACCTGCAATAACCACATAACATTCGTTTTCGATTGCCCGCGCTTGTGCACAATGGCGAACCCGTAAATAACTATTTTTAGTATCGGTCCAAAACGGCACAAACAGTATATCAAGCCCTTGCTTAGCTAATATGCGTGAAAGCTCTGGGAACTCTACATCGTAACAAATTTGAATACCAACGCGCCCAGCATCAGTATCGAATACGGCAATTTTGTCGCCGCCTTGAATAACCCAATCATTTTGTTCATGCGGGGTTATATGTATTTTGCGCTGCTCGTCTATTTTACCGCTACGGTGGCATAAATAACTTACGTTATAAATTTTGTCGTCTTCGGCAAGTGGCATAGAGCCAGTAATAATATTGGCGTTATATTCTATTGCCATACGCGACATGGCGTTTTTAAACGTTTCGGTGTATTCGGCTAAATAGCGGATTGCTTCAGTTTGATTGCTTTGCTCAGTTAATCCCATCAGCGGCGCGTTAAAAAATTCAGGGAATAAAATAAAGTCACTTTTGTAGTCAGATACCGTATCTACAAAGTACTCTACCTGCTTGAGCATTTCTTCAACCGATTCAACACAACGCATTTGCCATTGCACGGCCCCTACTCGTACTATTGATTTAGTCGATTCGAGTACGGTGTCGGTTGGCTCGTACATTATGTTATTCCACTCAAGTAAGGTGGCGTAACCTACAGACTCTTGATCCTCAGGTAGGTACTTTTTTAGTAATCGCTTTACCTGAAAGTCGTTAGAAAGCTGAAAGCTTAAAATTGGGTCATAAAGCTCTTTTTGGTCAACCTTTTCAATGTATTCCATTGGCGTCATTTCACTGCTGTGATTGTAATAACGCGGAATACGGCCACCCGCTAAAATAGCGCGTAAGTTATATTGGCGGCACAATTCTTTACGGGCATCATAAAGGCGACGCCCTAAGCGCATACCTCGGTGAGTTTCGCTAATGGCAACATCCAAACCGTATAGCGCATCGCCATCGGTATCGCTGAATACACGGTCATGGCCGTCAGCAATGTCTTCGTAGGTATGCGGATTTGAAAAGCGGGCGTAGTCTACTTGCACGCTTAGTGCTAAACCCACCAGCACGCCGTCATCTACTATGCCTATTTGCCCTTCTGGAAACTGATCGATTAATCTAAAAATGGTATGGCTTGGCCATGCGCCACCTAAGTCTGGGTAAGCTTGATCCATTAGCGTTTTTATTTGTGGGTACTGCTCTTTGGTCAAGTTACAAATTTCTAGGTGGGTTTTTTCTGCCGACATACACAACTCCTTGGGGCATGGGAACAAAAAAGCTGAACAAATGCTCAGCTTAATAAACTATATTATGCGTGCTAACTCACTTTGCAAGTTACTTTAAGCTACGATAAAACAATGTGGTTACTCGCTCTTTTGGTAGCCATTTTGCATATTTAAGACCCAGCTCTGATAATGGGTCGGCGTCAAGTACTTGCTGCAAACTTGCATCGTTTTGCATTGCCTTAAGCATAACATCTTTGGCTTTTTGCACCAGCTTACGATACGTTATCAGCCCTGAACGGTCACTTACTGGACCATGCCCCGGAATAACTTGTGTATTATCGTCGATTTGGTTAATAACATCGTCAACCGCAGCTAATACTCCATCAACACTGCCGCCACTATCTACATCAACAAACGGTAAGCTACCAAAATTAAAATAAATATCACCCATGTGAACTATGTTGTCGTTACTAAAAAAGATAACTGAGTCACCATCGGTATGGGCATGTTTGTAATGCACAACGTGTGCGTGTTCGTTATTAAAATGTAGTTTTAAATCGTGACCAAAACTAATACGAGGTAAAAATTTAGAACCCTCACCATGCTTTTCTTTCAAACGCTTATGAACATTGTCGTGCGCAATGACATGCGCACCGGCTTTTGCAAAATTTTCATTGCCGCCGGTATGGTCGCCATGGTGATGGGTATTAATTACAAATTCGGCGCTACCAGGCTTTAAATCGCTGATGGTTTTTTTTATATCGTCTGAGAGCTTAGCAAACTGATCGTCAATAATATAAATACCGTCATCACCCACACTTGCAGCAATGTTGCCACCTTGCCCAAATAGTACATAGACACTTTCACTTAATTTTTCTGCGGTAACGGGGTTATCGTCTGCATGAGCCGATGCGCTCAGTAGTAAACCTGTTATTAACGCGGGTAGTAATTTTTTCATTTTAGTTCTCCATTGTTAGAGTTATATAGAACGTGATTACTTACATTTTGGCTCACACTACTTTGGTGAGATAACGATTTGATGCATTAGCGTTTGTGGTAATAGCGCAGTTTGCTTCCCTTCAATATAATCGCTAAAACCAGCTCTATAAAACTCTGATAGCGGGTGACCCGATTGGCCACCCGGCACGCTTAAAATAGCCTGTTCTAAATGCCCTGGTTGAGCAATAAAACGTTGTGATGCACCAAAACTCTGCCCCTGCACCGCAGGCATATAGGAGTCACCAAATCCTGCAGCGGTTGGCATATTAAGTAACTTTGCCAATAAAGGGATTTGTTTTGCAAAAGGATGCTCGATTACCAGCTCATTAACTTTACCCCACTGCCACTGTTTTATATCAGTACCAAATTGCTCACTCAATTTATTTACAGTGTGATCAAAAGCACCCGCTAATTGTTCGTCCCAACTATTAAATTGAGGGTTAATCCAAGATGCAGGTCTATTATTAATAAGTTGCCACAGCGCCGGCTCCAACCCACGCTTGATAGGCTTAAGTGTGCCCTCATGCTCATTAAGAGTGACTTCAATATGGTTAAACACAAGGTTAATAACTTCGTCTCTATATCGTTTAACCAGGGTATAGCCTACCGAAGAAGCACATGCGCATTGCTGCCAGTTTTCAAGCTCTGTGATGTACTTCGCATTTTTAACCTCATTGGTTTTTAACTGCTTGAGTAACAACTCATGCCATGGCATTAAAAAGCGGGCTTGGTTATCAAGCTGTAGTGCGTAAAAGTCGCTCTCGGCAAAGGTTTGTTTTTCAAATAAACGGTCACGAATTTGGCTTGAACGTGCACCTAATGCGTAGCCGCCATTACCAAAACGTGCGTTGTCGCTGGCAGATACAACCCGAGAGTTTCCTGTCCATAATCGCCCGCTGGGTGGGTTTTTAAAAAATGGGCGATTAATTTCGTTTTGCTCAAAGAGTGCAGAGTACTGCTGTGCATTTACACTTAACTCACTGACATTTGTACGCGCCGGAATACCGCCTATATTTTTCCATGCCGCATTACCTAAGCTATCAACAACCATTAAATTCTGTACAGGTATACCCACATTACTTGCAAGGGCGAGCGCATCGTCCACAGTATCTGCTTGCTCAAGCTTTGATAGCTGCATGTTAACCGCATAAGGTTGATGCGCTGCCCAACTAAGCGCATAAGGCTTTTCGTTAATGTATTTTACTGGGCCGTATTTACTCATTGTTAGCGAGTAAGTCTCAACGCCTCCTTCTGGTAATAAAATAGGCTCATCAACAAGCCATGTTTTGCTATCGCTATTTAGCTCAATCCAATCGGCAGTATCTAAATAACCGTTAGTGAAACCCCATGCAATTTTATTATTGGTTCCCACTACAATGGCAGGAGTGCCAGGAAGTGATACGCCTGTTATTTGAGATTGTTCACCATTTTGCGTGTAATTAAGCTGCGCTCTGTACCAAATAACGGGCACCGCCATTGATAAGTGCATATCGTCAGACACCATACCAGCTCCTGTTTTTGTAAGCTCTCCGGTAACGGCCCAATTATTACTACCAAGCTCTTGAGGGGCTTCAATGTGGCTTGCAACATGAGTCGTTTGCGATGTAAGAATGGGTAATTCACCTGCAAATGGGGCTAATTTACTACCATCAAGCGCAGCTTGGTATTGGCTAGGTTGCGTTAAAAAATCAACCATATTTTTACTGTATATTTGCTCTAATTGAATCAAAGTTTGATCGCGATTAAATGTCATGCTTTGTAAATCTAAGTACATGCTAAAAATCACTAATAAGCTGTCTTCGCTTTGCCACGGTTTTTGAGTTGCGCCGGTAAGTATATATTCAAAGCTTGCATACCCTACTTGGGCTAAACCTTCGTTTATGCCTTGAGCATAACTTTTTAACAGCTGTTTATCGCGCTCTGGTAAGGTATTTAAAATAGCGAGGCTACGTTTTCGTAGTTGATGAAAACGCATTTTTTTATCAAGCTCAACAGCGGCTTTACCAAATAATTCACTTAGCTCTCCTGCAGCATTACGCCTAAGTAGGTCCATTTGAAAAAATCGGTCCTGTCCGTGCGCATACCCTAAGCCATAAGCGGCATCGTTACGGCTTTTAGCGTTGATAACAGCTTGGCCCAATGTATCACGGGAAATTTTAACGGGGTCATTCACTGCCATACTGCGCCCGTTGCCATCAAGTGCAGGTAAACTTAAGCTAAGTACCCCATACACAACAGCGGTGCCACTCAGCCCTAAAATTACAATTAATAACAACAAGCGTTTGATTAGTTTATACATTGAGTTGCCCTTCCACCCTTTGCGTTGCTTATATAATAACCACAGATTTATTAAATAATCATGATCTTGCTCGCAAAGGATGAAATAAACATCAAAATCCACGATAATGTCACTTCCACACATCGTGCAGAACTAGTTGAGATCAATATGACTGAAAAAACGTTTATCAAAGGTAAAGACCGCGATTTAGAATCGTCAATCTCTACCATGCAAAACAAGCTTAAAGCCCTAAACATTAATGTTGAAGAGGCGCTTTGGCTTAACCCTGTAGCTAACTGTTATTCGGTTCATATAAAAGATAGCGACTGCGGTGTTATGTTTACTAATGGTAAAGGTGCAACTGATAAAGCATCTATTGCTTCTGCACTTGGTGAATATTTTGAGCGTTTAAGCTGTAACTACTTTTTTGCTGACTTTTACCTAGGTGAAGAATTTGCCAACGGTGAGTTTACTCATTACCCAAACGAAAAATGGTTTAAAGTTGAAGGTGAAGAAGTGCCTGAGGGCATAATGGATGAAAGCCTGTGGGATTACTTTGATCCAGAGCGCGAACTTAATGCATCACACCTTTTTGATTTTAACTCTGGTAATAACGAGCGCGGCATTTGTACATTGCCATACACGCGCCAACGCGATAACCAAGACGTGTACATTCCAGTAAACGTGATTGGTAATATTTTTGTATCTAACGGTATGAGCGCAGGTAACACCAAGTTTGAAGCGCGAGTTCAGGGCTTGTCTGAAGTATTTGAACGCGCAATAAAAAACCGTATTATTGCTGAAGGCATTTGTTTACCAATCGTGCCTGAAGAGGTTGTTAAGCAGTACCCACAAATTCACGAAGCATGTGAAGAACTGCGTAGCCATGGTTTTCATTTACGTATTGCCGATGCATCACTAGGCGGTAAATACCCAGTAATGAGCGTAACGCTGATTAACCCAACAGATGGCTCTGTATTTGCCTCGTTTGGTGCTCACCCTTCATTTGAAGTAGCCCTTGAGCGTACCGTTACAGAACTTTTACAAGGTCGTCGCCTTGATCAGCTTGATGTGTTCCAACCAGCCACGTTTGATAATGACGAAGTGGCAACGCCTGAAAACATTGAACTGCACTTTATTGATTCTAGCGGTTTAATATCGCATGACTTTTTCCGTGCAACGCCTGATTTTGACTTTGTACACTGGGACTTTAGCGGCACAACAGAGCAAGAATATAACTTCTGTACAGATTTAATTCATAGCATGAACCACGACATTTACATTATGGATTACACGCACTTAAACGTGTATGCATGTCGAATTTTAGTACCGGGCATGTCAGACATTTACCCAGTAGATGAGCTGATTTGGCGTAACAACAACGAAGGCGCTAAATTCCGTGAAGCATTCCTATCGCTTGATCAGTACGATGCTGAGCAATGGATGGACATTTACGATAGCTTAGAGGAAGCCGGCCACAGTGATATTATTCGCGCTGCAGAGTTTATTGGCCTTGCAACCGATGCCGATACACCTTGGCATACGCTACGTATTGGTGAGCTTAAAGCGCACCTATGTTTAGCCGCAGGCAGCGAAGAAGCAATTGATTGGGTTGATTGGATACTGCATACAGGCCAAGTAAACGAAGAGGCAATGCGCCATTTCCGCTGCTTAAAAGCCATTCTTGAAATTAAATACGATGACGAGCGTGAATACGCCGACTACCAAGATGCACTGGGTTTAATGTTTGGTAGCGACAACGTAGCGCTTGCAATTGAAATTGCTGAAGGCCGTACATTATTTAATGGTTTAACCTTCCCAGGTTTATCGCTTGAAGGCTTTAAAAAGCACGCAGCACTACTTGATGGCTACCGTAAGTTACATGTAGCTAAGCAAAATCATTGGGCACGTGATGTTAGCGATTCTTGATATTTAGATCGTTAATTATAAAAATAAAATGGCGCTTATGCATAAGCGTCATTTTAATTTGTACAATAAATAGCTATAGTGGAATTGCCTAAATTCAAGCCAATAGTAGCTAATGCCACCAATTAACAATAAAAAAGCAAGTGCGCACAACTATAACCGAACTTTTTGGTTATCGATGACACTACTACTGCTTATTAGTGTTGTACTAGAGCGCATTAATTACACTCGCGTGAAAGACGCTCATCGCCTTCAAATCCTCTCCGATGTAAGCACCTATAGAGCACAACTAGAAGCCATTTTAATTTCTAACATTCAGTTAGTACGCGGCTTAGGCGTGGCTGTTTCTGCAGAGCCTAACTTAAATCAAGAACGCTTTGCACAAATTGCAGCCCCCCTTTTTAATACATCAAAAGAGCTTAGAAATATTGGCGGTGCACCCAATATGATTATTAAAATGACTTACCCGCTTGAAGGAAATGAAGCGGCTCTGGGCCTCAACTTGCTGGCGAATAAAAATCAACGCGCTGACGCTATTAAAGCGCGAGACACCAACACAATTATAATGGCTGGCCCGTTAACGCTAGTGCAAGGAGGTGAGGCACTCATAGCGCGTGTGCCAGTCTATACCCCGCCTGATAAAAATTTTTGGGGATTACTTTCTGTTGTTCTAGATATTAATAAAATTTATAAAAACGCCGGAATTTTAGATCTTAAAGAAAAATATAACGTTGCACTCCAAGGCAGAAATGGGCTGGGCGATAAAGGCGAGTTTTTTTTTGGTGACGCCGCAATATTAAATCAAGATCCCCTCGCATTTTCGTTAAACTTTCAAGGCGGAAGCTGGCAGTTATACGTTGCACCCAAGCAGGGCTGGAGCCCACCCAACTCAGCAGTTTGGCCATTACGTTTAGCAATAATTATTATTTGTGCGTTACTTACATGGGCATTTTTGTTCTTTTTAAAAATGCTTGACCGCCAGCAAAAAAACGAAAGAATGCTAGAAACCATGAGTGATTTGGCGCAAATAGGTGCGTGGTCGTTTAATTTAGAAACGAAACAAGTTTATTGGTCAGATATGACTAAAAAACTGTTTAAATACCCACTCAATACCCAGCCACAATGGCCTGAAGATTTAAGCTATTTTAAAGAGGGCGAAAGCAGAGAAACGATCAAACCTCTACTCGAACGTGCTATTAAATATGGCCATAGTTATGAAGTTGAACTAGAGGTAATAAACGATGAAGGGGAAGCGGTATGGGTACTTGTTAACGCAGAAGCTGAACATAAAAATGGTCGATGTGTGCGTATTTTTGGTTCGCTACAAAATATTGATACCCGTAAAAAAATTGAATTAGAAAACAGCTTTACAGCGCTGCACAATGAAACGTTAGCCTCATTAACAGTTAATAAGCTCATTTTAAACGGTAAACTTAGCCAATCAAAAGACATACTCACTGAGGCTATTTGCCATGCTTTAAAAATTGAGCGTGCCAGCATTCGTTTTTATAACGAAGACCAAACACAGTTAATACCGTTTGCACTTCATAGCGAATTAACACAGGCCGAGAGCGTTGAACTAACTTGGCTTAGAAAACACCTTCCTGACTTTTTTAATATGCTTGATCACCAAGCTGTTTTTAATATTCCCGACGTTATTCATAATTCAGCGCTATCTCCTTTGTCGCCATATTACTTATTGCCATTGGGAATAAAATCGATGCTGTGCGTAACAATCCCTGCCGGCAACGGGGTATTAGGAATAATATGTGCTGAGCAATGCAAAACCACACGCTTGTGGACAAAAAACGAAGAAAGTTTTTTAATCACAGTGGCTACACTTATAGGCAGTTTACATTCAAGCCAGCAACGCATAGAAGCAGAACAAGAATTAGTAGAAGCTAAGGAATTAGCCGAGCAAGCGGTGGCAGCAAAAAGTGAATTTTTAGCAACTATGAGCCACGAAATTCGCACTCCTATGAATGGGGTGCTAGGCATGCTAAATATAATTAAGCAAACAAAGTTAGATCAACAACAAGCACATCATATAGAGCTTGCGCAATCATCTGCCGAATCATTGCTTAATATTATTAATGACATATTAGACTTCTCTAAAATGGAAGCGGGTAAACTTAATATTGATAGTATTCAATTTAATCTCCCAAAATTATTAGGTGAAGTGGTTGAATCATTTGCACTAAAAGTAGAGCAAAACAATACAAAACTAATTTTAGACGCAACCCAAATTACAGTAAGTGAAATAATTAGTGATCCGAATAGGCTTAGGCAAATTCTTAATAACCTGATTGGCAATGCTGTTAAATTTACTAAAAACGGTGACGTTATTATTATAGCCAGAGTGGACGACTCCACCGATGGCTCCTTTTTAGAGTGCTCAGTAATTGACACTGGTATTGGTATTAATAAAAACCAGCAAACATCATTATTTAATTCATTTACACAGGCCGACACTTCAACTACGCGCCAATTTGGCGGTACAGGCCTTGGGCTAACGATAGTAAAACAACTATGTGAATTAATGGACGGAAGCGTCAGTGTCAACAGTGTTGAAGGCGAAGGCAGTACGTTTTCATTTAGTGTAAAAATACAGCCTAGATTAAGTAAAGAGCAAGATTTACCAAGCCATCTAATAAACAACAAACGTATTTTAATTATTGATGAGTGCCACTTAAATACCAGTATAGCCACTAAACAGCTGATGATTTGGGGGGCCCATGTGGAGTTTATTAATGACTATAATGAGGTGCTGATACACTTAGAAGAGACGACTCATTCATACGATGCAATTTTAGTTGATTATCACTTTTTTTCTGTTGCTGCAAAAACGCAAACAACCGCCTTACAAAACTTTATTAAAAAGTTTAAATGTAAATCAGTAATTATGGCGCCAATGAGTTATTCACAAAAAGAATCAACGCTTAAAATGAATGTCGACTGCATGATTTTTAAACCTCTTACGCCATCAGATCTGTTTGATTCACTCACTAATGAAAAATTTTTAGAGCAGCAATTAAATCAGGCGCAACTCATTAATACACTTACAAAAGCACCTATTAAAGATTCATCAGAGCCCGTTTTATTGTTAGTAGAAGACAATAAGATAAATCAAGTTGTGGCCTCTGCATTGTTAAAAGAGGCCGGGGTGATCTTTGATATTGCTGAAAATGGTGAGCAAGCAATTAGCAAACTAAACGCCAAACAAAATAACCCGTATAAACTTATTTTAATGGATTGCCAAATGCCAATAATGGATGGTTATCAAGCCACGCAGGCAATCAGACAAGGCGGAGCAGGTGAAAAATATAATGCTGTATCAATTATTGCTTTAACGGCTAATGCCATGCAAGGCGATAGAGAAAAATGTATTGCTGCGGGCATGGACGATTACTTAACTAAGCCGCTTGATATGGCCGCCTTAAAACCCAAGTTGCAGCACTGGCTTGGCAGTTAAATAAGGCTTACCACTAATTAGCATTAACAATTAATATTTTTAAGGGTACTTATGCAGTTATCACCACAACAACAACGTGTTATTGGTTGTCTCCTAGAAAAACAAAGCACTACACCAGAGCATTATCCTTTGTCACTGAATGGGTTAACCAATGCATGTAATCAAAAATCGAATCGCGATCCTGTTCTTAATTTAACCGAAAGTGATGTGCAAGTTGTGCTAGATGAACTTAGTGACATGCGCCTAGTTACTGTTGATGAAGCACTTTCGGGGCGAGTAAATAAATACGACCACCGCTTTTGTAATACCGAATTTAGTAGCTTACAGTTTTCAGCACAACAACGTGCCATTATTTGCCTATTGCTGTTACGCGGCGCCCAAACACCCGGTGAATTAAGAACACGCAGCGCTCGTCTCGCTGATTTTAATAATGTAGATGAAGTTGAAAATGCGCTAAATAAATTAATTGAAAATGAGCAAGTTGCCAAGTTACCGCGCGAAGCAGGTAAACGTGAAAGCCGATATATTCATTTATTTGGTGAGCAACCAATTACGCCTGATAGCGATACCATTAATTTACCCAGCGAAGCCATTAAAGATAAAGAGCTAAACGATTTATTACGCGAAGTAGAAGAGTTAAAAGCAGAACTTAACCAGATAAAAGCACATTTAGGGCTTTAAATAAGTAAAACTAAATCACATAATAAGTTTATTGCGTATCACATTTAAAATCTTACAAGGAGCCGGCAATGCGCGCCGAAATAATGGCTGAAATGAAAGTTCAGCCAACCATTGATGTAAACGCTGAGATCTCTCGTCGAGTTAACTTTATAAAAGCACGTTTAGTTGCAGCCCACTCACGCTCGCTTGTGCTTGGTATTAGTGGCGGGGTTGATTCTTCAACTTGCGGCCGTTTATGCCAACTAGCTGTTAACGAATTAAATGAAGAACACAGCACCAACAAATATCAATTTATTGCTGTGCGCCTACCTTACGGCGTGCAAGCTGATGAAGACGAAGCACAAATGGCGGTAGATTTTATTCAGCCAAGTAAGCGTATGACCGTTAATATTCAGCCTGCTGCTGATGCTTTACATGAGCAAGTGTTAATCGCAATGACTAGCAGCGGTGACGCATTACCAGAGCAAGCTCAAATAGATTTTATTAAAGGTAACGTTAAAGCACGCCAACGTATGGTTTCTCAATACGAAATTGCTGGTTTTAGCCAAGGCTTGGTTGTAGGTACCGATCATAGCGCAGAAAACATTACAGGCTTTTACACTAAATTTGGCGATGGTGCATGTGATTTAGCGCCTCTTTTTGGTTTATCTAAGCGCCAAGTTCGCGCACTAGCGACTGCCCTAGGTGCGCCAGCAGTGCTTGTTGAAAAAGCCCCTACAGCCGATTTAGAAAGCGACCGACCGGGCCTCACCGACGAAGAAGCGCTCGGTTTAAGTTACAATCAAATTGATGATTTTTTAGAGGGCAAACCTGTCTCTGAAGAGGTGGAGCAAAAGTTAATCGGTATATATCTGCGCACGCAACATAAACGCCAGCCAATACCAACAATTTACGATTAATATAAGTGATATAAAAAGCAATTAACAGCATCTAGTTTAATTGCTTTTTTGATCGCCCTACTCAAATATTACGTACACATTGCACTTAACGTACTAATATTTATTAAAAACTTGCCAAAGAGAACACTGCATTATATGACATCGCCTATTTTAATTACTGGCGCAGGCCAACGAATCGGCCTAGCCCTTGCTCAGCATTACTTAACCCAAGGGCAAAAAGTGATTATTACTTATCGTACTCGCCATGATGCCGTAGAAAAACTAGCGCAGCAGGGAGTGACTTGTATCCATGCCGATTTCAGTACTGATGCGGGAATTAATGAGTTTATTAATACTTTGAAAGCCCATACCCAATCCTTAAAGGCTGTTATACACAATGCATCTAGCTGGGACTGTGAAGCAAATAATCCAGACCACGCTAAGCTTTTTGATAACATGATGCGCATTCATGCCAAAACACCCTACTTAATTAATATGCAGTGCGCTGACTTACTTTTAGCGTACCAGCAAGCTAGCGGTGCTGCGGCTGATATTGTGCACCTTACTGACTATGTGGTTGAAACAGGAAGCCCTAAGCATTTGGCATATGCGGCAAGCAAGGGCGCACTTGATAATCTAACAAAATCGTTTAGTGCTAAATACGCACCAAATATAAAAGTAAATGCGGTTGCGCCTTCGCTTATTATTTTTAACGAGCACGACGACGAACAATACCGCGCTAAAACACTCAAAAAATCATTGATGGGCATCGAACCTGGGTGCCAAGAAATTATAAACAGCATTGATTTACTATTACAAAGTCAGTACATAACAGGGCGCTCTATCCCTGTTGATGGCGGACGTCATTTAAAGTAAAAAACACTGAGACACCTATGCATAACGAATTAAAAGACAGCTACCAAAAAATTATAACCGCCGTAGGCGAAGACGCTGAACGCGAAGGTTTATTAGACACACCAAAACGTGCTGCAAAAGCAATGGAATACCTGACACAAGGGTATCGCCAAACGCTTGATGAAATTACTAATAATGCCGTATTTACCTCTGATGCAGATGACATGGTACTGGTGCAAAATATAGAACTTTACTCTATGTGTGAGCACCACTTGCTACCGTTTATTGGCCGCTGCCATATTGCTTATATTCCAAACGGCAAGGTGCTGGGGTTATCTAAATTTGCGCGTATTGTTGATATGTTTTCGCGTCGTTTTCAAATACAAGAACAGTTAACGCATCAAATTGCCAAAGCCGTTGAAGAAGTGACTGGCGCAAAAGGTGTAGGCGTTATTGTTGAAGCTAAGCACATGTGTATGATGATGCGCGGTGTAGAAAAGCAAAACTCAAGCATGCGTACATCAGTAATGCTGGGTAACTTTAGAAGCGACCCTAAAACACGCAACGAATTTTTGCAGCTTATTAAAGGGTAATCTATGGCCAACGCAATTATTAATGTTACTAACTTACGCTTACGTACATTTATTGGTTTTAATCCTGAAGAACGTGAAAAAAAGCAAGACGTAGTGATCAACCTTGAGATTCACTACCCTGCCGACAACGCATGTAAAACCGATGAAGTAGACCAAGCACTTAACTATAAAGTGATCACCAAAGAGGTGATTAGTTTAGTTGAGCAAGGACACTTTTTATTACTAGAAAAGCTAGTCGCTGAAATTCTTGCTGTTTGTCATTCACACCCGAGTGTAAATTATGCTAAAGCCCGTGTAGATAAACCGCATGCGCTTCGCTTTGCTGACTCTGTATCGTTAACACTTGATTGGACAAAGTAGCGTACGTATAGCTTAAATAAGAGCTTCTACTCCCACGGCAAGGGCAATAACCGCTAAATAGCGTGCGCCTTTGCCAAGTGTTACTAAAAGTAAAAACACGCTAAATCTCACTTTAAAAATACCGCCAATAACTGTTAATGGGTCGCCAACAACAGGCAGCCATGCAAACAATAGGCTGTATACGCCATATTTATTAAACTGATTTTGTGCCTTTTCAAGCCCTTGTTCTGATACCGGAAACCACTTTTTATGTTTAAAACGTAAAACTTGCGTGCCTAACCAATAGTTAACACAGCTTCCCAATACATTACCTAGTGTTGCAACCAACCATAAAAGCCAAAGGTTAACCTGGCTTTGTGTGATCATTCCCACCATGATCACCTCTGAAGAACTCGGCAATAGCGTAGCTGAAATAAATGCGCTTAAAAACAGCGTTAGATAAAGCATAATAACCTTGCGGGAAAAGGTAAAACCCCAGCCTAAGGCTAGGGTCGGTTTATACAAATAATTGAGCGCTTATTTTATCAAATTTAAACTCAGTGGATAATTAAACTCTTTACCTTCATTGGCTTTAATACTCGCTAAAACCACCATAATAAAAGAAAAGATGGCCACAATAGGTAATAAAATTACACCGATCACAACAAACATCAATGCAAAACAAATAATATAGGCAATTGCCATAGTTATCTGAAAATTAAGCGCTTTTTTACCGTGCTCATTGACCATTTGCATTTCATCTTTTTTAATTAACCAAATAATTAATGGTCCTATGATTGAACCAAACGGCACAATAAATCCAGCAAACGCGCTTAAATGGCACAACATTGCCCATGTGCGCTCATCTTTATTTACTACTTTAACCTGTTGATTTTCTTCCATAACACAATCCTTTAATTTTTATAATGCGGTTTAATTATACACAGGTCTATAAGTTTTCTGGCGTATTTATTTACAAAAATCACAACCTACATTCCTGTGATAAAAAAGTGATAAGTTTGTGAGAGTTTCTGGAGACGATTGTTCAATACTTATCTCGAATCATCACTTACAGGAAATAAAAATGAAAGCTTCAACTTTTACACTTGCAACTCTTTTAGCGGTAGCTAGCCAGTCAACCATGGCTGCAGAGTTAGACTTAACAATAACCAACCTAACCCAAGGCATTCACTTCACTCCGCTACTCGTTACAGCACACAACAGTGAAGATAAGCTTTTTGAAGTTGCAACTGAAGCTTCTACCGCATTACAAACAATGGCTGAAGGTGGCAACATTGCTGAGCTAATGGCACAAGCCACTGCAGCAGGTAGCGATATGGCTGCAAACCCAGCAGAAGGTCTATTAGCACCATCGTCATCAACCATGACAACACTAATGACGACAGACGGTAACGATTACTTATCAGTGACCGCTATGTTACTACCTACAAACGATGGCTTTGTTGGCCTTGATAGCTGGAAAATACCAACCGAAGCAGGTACCTACACAGTTTATTTAAATGCATACGATGCGGGCACTGAGCAAAATAATGAGCTCGTGGTTGAAGGTTCTGGAGCACCTGGTACACCAGGTATTCCTGCAGCACCAGGTGGTGATGCGGGTACTGGTGGCGCAGGCTTAACAAGCACCGATAGCAACATTAATGTGCATATTCATCCTGGTACACTAGGTGACGACGACTTAACCGCTGGTAATAGTGATTTAAGCAACACGGTTCACAGATGGTTAAACCCTGTAGCTAAGCTAACCGTTACGGTTAAGTAGGAGCGTAATCATGGTATCTTTAAATACTCTTAAAAAAAGCATCGTGGTTGTTGCACTTGCAGCTTCACTTGCAGCCTGTGGCGACAACGACAGTAACGATCCTGTTCAAGTTGTCACACCGCCGACTCCTGAGCCTGTAAGCTATACATTTGATGTAACCGTCAGTAATTTAACCGCAGGGCAGCCACTATCGCCTATTGCCGTTATTGCACATACAGAAGGCACACTTTGGCAAATAGGTAGTCCTGCATCGGTTGCATTAGAAACAATGGCTGAAGGAGGCGACAACAGCCAACTACTTGCATTAGAAAACGCCATTGCCAACGCATCAAGCGAAGGCCCTGTTGGACCAGGTGTAAATACCACGATTACATTAACGACAGACTCACTTGAAGCACTCAAGCTTTCACTTGCCACTATGATGGTGAATACGAATGATGGATTTACCGGTCTTAGTGCTTTAGACGTATCTTCATTAGCCGTGGGCGACTCTTTAACTCGCACCACAGTTGCTTACGATGCAGGTACTGAAGCAAATACAGAAGCAGCTGGTACGATACCCGGTCCTGCTGATGGCGGAGAAGGTTTTAATGAAGCCCGTGATGATGTTAATTTTGTAGCAAGACACCCAGGTGTCGTTACAAATGAAGATGGCTTATCTAGTTCAGTGCTTAGCCCTGAACATAAGTTTGATAACCCATTAGCAAAAGTGGTTATTACCCGCACTCAGTAATTCGTTTATCAGTATTGACCTTGATATACCAGCTTGTAATGGGGAAGTTGGGGAGCACGGAAGCCCCCTTTTTACGAGGATAAACGATGCGTCATGAAAAATTACTCATAGTTGAAGACGACAGAGAAATTGGTAAATTAATTACCACACAGCTTACATCGCTAAATTTACATGTGGATCATGTTGTCAGTGCTGAACAGGCTTTAAAGAAAATAGCTAAGCATCCGTACGGGCTTATTTTACTGGATATAAACCTGCCGCAAATGGATGGATTAAGTTTATGTCGTAAAATAAAAGAGCACTATCCAACGACCTCCGTTATTTTACTCACCGCACTAAGTAGTGACATGGATAGGGTTATTGGCCTAGAAATGGGCGCAGACGACTATATTTGTAAACCCTTTTTTGCACGTGAACTACAAGCCAGAGTAAAAACCCAACTTCGACACAGAGCACAGTTACTCGCCAGCCAAAATACCGATGAACCCTCTGTTTCAAGTGAACAAACCCTTAAAGTTGGCTCATTAAACATTGAGTTTGACTCTCATCAAGTGTATTTGGCCGAACAGGCAATTAACCTAACTGCCACCGAGTTTGATTTGCTGGTGTATTTTGCACGCCACCCTAACCATGTATTTAGTCGCCAGCAACTACTTGATAAAGTCTGGGGCTACCAACATAGCGGTTACGAACATACTGTTAATTCACATATTAATCGGTTGCGCGCAAAGCTTGAATTGCATCAATCGACACCTATTATAGAAACCGTTTGGGGTGTGGGATACAAACTCAATCCAAGCCAACTTAATTAAGATTTTTATTATGAGACTTTCTTTGTACCAAAAATTAGCAGTGTCGTTAGCCGTCATTTTTTGTTTTATTTGCGCGCTGGTTTATAGCTGGAGTAAACAACTAGAACTCAACTCTAAACATCATGGAGAACAAAATTTACATTTAGCGCTAGCTGAACATTTAGTACAAGATAACCCATTGATAAAAGAAGGCGTATACGATTACGAAGCCCTTGAAAACCTATTTCATACCTTAATGTTACTCGGCCCCGCCTTTGAATTTTACTTTGTAGACGAAAACGGAAAAATATTAACTTACTCCGCAGAACCCGGAAAAGTGAAGCGTACACATATTAATTTAACGCCATTAAAGCACCTTATAGCTAACCCAAGTGCTACACCAGTTTATGGCGACAACCCAAGAAACCCTGCTCAACAAAAAATATTTTCTGTGGCGCCTGTTTTTAATAACAACACATTGCAAGGGTATTTATATGTGATTATTGGTGGTGAGGCATACGACACCTCTCTTAATCATATAAAAAGTAACGACTCGTTATTATTGGCTGCCATATGGTTAGGCTCAGCACTCGTTTTTTTATTTATTGCGATGCTTATTTTACTGCGATTTTTTACAAACCCTATTCAACGCCTTGCAAAAGATGTAAGCAAAATTGAGGCTGCAAACTACAGCCTAAACGACACAAAATTGAGTATTTATTCAACTCAAAAAAGTAATGAAGTCCATAGCTTAAGCCGAACTATTCAAGCAATGCTCACACGTATAAACGAGCAATTTAAAGCACTAGAGCAAGGCGATAAACAACGCAAAGAGCTACTTACTCACTTATCTCATGACTTACGTACACCACTGGCTTCGTTACAAGGTTTTTTAGAGGTGTTAAATCAGTCAGGTGACAAACTAAGTGCGCAAGAGCAGCAAGAGTACTTGCAAGTATCACTGAATAACTGTGGCCAACTTAAGCAACTAATAGAGCAAATTTTTGAACTCGCACACCTAGAAAATGGCGAAATAAGCATCAACAAAGAAACATTTAACCTAGGTGAACTTATTTACGATTGTATTGCTAAGTTTAGTTTAGCCGTAGAGAAAAAAGGCATTAATTTATCGGTTGAACCAGCAATTTGTGACTTTCCTGTCATTGCCGACATAGCCAAACTTGAGCGTGTTTTAAGTAACTTAATCGATAACGCCATTAGGCATACCCCGCGTGATGGCAGTATTGCTGTGCGTGTAAAACGCGGTGATGACAATCAATTATTTGTGCAGGTTTCTGATACCGGCGTGGGTATTAAACACGAAGAGTTAAATGCCATTTTTGATCCTCATTACCAAGCTAGTAATTCTAACAAAGCCGGCCGACAACAAGGTGGTTTGGGCCTTGCTATTTGCCGCGGGCTATTAAAGCTCATGGACAGTGAAATAAATGTACAAAGTGAACTAGGCAAAGGCACAATGTTTAGCTTTAATTTGCCACAAAAAAAGGCGTAACTTAACGTTACGCCTTAGCTCATTACTTAGTTGAATTGTGGGACCGCTGACCTTTGCAAATTAAATCAACAGCCCCTAGGGTTTGTTATTTTTTTATACCTGCTAAATCAAGCATAAATGCATAATTTAACGCGGCATCTTCGAGGCGCTTAAATCGCCCAGATGCCCCGCCATGTCCGGCTTCCATATCTATTTTAAATAATAGTTTATTATCATCTGTTTTGTAGTCACGCAGCTTAGCAACCCATTTTGCAGGCTCAAAATATTGAACCTGTGAATCGTGTAAGCCTGTAGTAACTAACATATTAGGGTAGTCTTGCTTACTGACTTGATCGTACGGTGAATACGACAACATATAATCGTAATATTCTTTCTCGTTAGGGTTACCCCACTCGCCATACTCGTTAGTTGTAAGCGGAATCGTTTCATCTAGCATAGTAGTAACCACATCAACAAACGCAACCTGTGCAACCATGCCTTTATAAAGCTCAGGGGCTTGGTTTGCCACTGCACCCATTAATAGCCCACCCGCACTGCCGCCTTGTGCAAATATGCTGTCTTTTGCACCATACTTTTGCTCAACTAATGACTTAGTTACATCTACAAAGTCGTTAAACGTGTTCTTTTTGGTAAGTAGCTTACCCGCTTCGTACCACGGGCGACCTAACATTTGCGAACCACGTACATGGGCAATTGCAAATACAAAACCGCGGTCAAGCAACGTTAATCGTGCAGACGAAAAGCTCGGATCCATTGTTGCACCATACGAACCATAACCGTATTGCAATAATGGGTTAGTGCCATCTTTTTTAAATAACTCTTTTCGATACACCAAACTCACCGGTACTTCTACGCCATCGCGTGCTGTTACAAAAATACGTTCTGAGGCATAGTTGTCTGCGTTAAAGTCACCTAATACTGTTTGTTGTTTTAATAATGTTTTTTCGCCAGTGGCCAAATTAACATCATAAGATGAACCCGGCGTCGTCATACTGGTGTAGTAAACACGCAGCGTATCGCTGTCTAATTCGTTATTACCGTACGCATTAATTGTATATGCACTGTCGTTAAAGCTTAGTGGTAACTCTTTGCCCGATGTTAAATTACGCGCAATCAGTGTTGATTGGCCCATTTCGCGTTGTTGGTATACTAAGTAGTCATCAAACAACTCAACACCTTCGAGTTTAATACCCTCGCGCGCAGGGATCACGCTTTGCCAATTTGCTTTATCACCGGCTTTATCAATATCTACTTTCATAAGCTGAAAGTTAACGGCATTTAAATTAGTAACAATGTAATAAGTATTGCCTAGTTTGGAAATGCTGTATTCAAGGTTGGCTTCACGTTCAATTAAGCGCTTAGGCTTAGCGTTTACATCATTTGCATTAAGTACTGACAAACCCGATGCATCAGTACTGCTATGCCAAATATAAATTTCTGAGCCGTCTTTGCTCTTGCTCATACCTGTGTAATAGCTTGTGTCTGTTTCTTCGTAAACAAGCTCGTCATCGCTTTGTGGTGTACCAAGCGTATGACGATAAACCTGATACCCGAGTAAGGTTTGCGCGTCTTTTTTGATGTAATAGACTGTTTTATTGTCGTTCGCCCACACAACATAACCACTGGTGCCTTCAAGCGTGTCGTCTAATAATTTACCAGTGCTTAAATCCTTAATTTTTATGTTGTAAACACGGCGACTCACCGTATCTTCACCATACGCCATTAAGTTGTCATTTGGGCTGACATTTAGGCCACTAACCGCAAAATAGTCATGACCTTTAGCCAATTCATTTACGTCTAAAATAACTTCCTGATCGGTGCCTGTAAAATCACTACTGCGCAAGTAAGTAGTGTACTCATTATCGCCGCGAGTTTGCGACGAGTAATAGTACTGGCCGTCTTTTACCGGAACAGAGTCATCATCTTTTTGGATTCGCCCTTTAAGCTCTTCAAATAAACTACTTTGTAATTTTTTAGTATGCGCAAGCATAGCGTCAGAATACGCATTTTCGGCTTCTAAGTAGTTAATAATCTCAGGTGCTTTTCGCTCGTCATCTCTGAGCCAGTAGTAATTATCGATACGTGTATCGCCATGAATGGTCATTTCATGGGGTACTTTTTTAGCAATTGGTGCAACCGCTGTTACAGCTTGAGCTGACTCAACTTGAACCGTATTTTTTTGAGTTTCTTCGGGGGCTTTATTACACCCGCTTAAAATAGCAAGCGAGAGTGCAGCAAGTGCAAATGGAGTACGTGTCATGGGCAAAGTCCTTATTATTTTTGTTACCTAAATATACCTAAAATTAATACCTTTTGTGATTTAGTTTGTGAAGCTATGTAAAAAGGGAGCCGAAGCTCCCTTTAATTTAGTACTTAATCATTTTTAAGCTTACTTTTGCTTACGACGACGCATGAATGCGAACGGTGCTACTAGAAGCGTTAACCAAGCTAATGAACCTGACGAACTTTTCTTCTCTGGCTCTGGAATAACAACTGCCGGAGGTACTACTGCAGTTACATTAACAGTTACAGTTACAGGCTCAGAAACATTGCCTCGAATATCAATCGCAACAACTTCCATTTCAGCAGTAGTATCTCCTGCTAGCATGTTGGTGTCAGCAACCACAATTTGACCTTGCTCATCAACACCTAACCCAATATTTGTGTTTGATTGAACGTAGTACTCAGAAACCGCTAAGTCAAAATCGGCTTCTTCAATTGTAAGCGCGCCAACTACTGTACCATCGGCTGCATCTTCAGAAACTGAGAATTCACCACCCACTAAGATAGGCGCCTCAATAGCTGGTAATGTAAGCTCTTCACTTGTCATTGCTTTAATGATGTTAGTGCCAGCACCTTGAGATAAAACAAATGGACCGCTTGCAGATACCATTGCTTTTTCGCCAGGTAGAAGTGATGCAACAGCTTCGCCAGTTTCAAGCGAAGTCATTTGAACTTCAGGCTGAACACCAAATACCACTGAGCCAGTTACACTGTCTGTCTCAGAGAAAACACCTGACTGGTAGCTTGGGTAGCCCACAGATACTCTAAAGTTCATTGGCTGACCAAGTAACGACCCATCAATATTCATTAGCTCAGAACAACCAGTAAATGTGATTGTATCCTCACCTGCTGAATGAAGAAGTGGTGTACCCCATGCCCAACCATCATTACCAGCACCGTCAGTAGTACCAATTAATGTACGGCTACGGCCTGGTGAAGCCGTTGTACGGCCACGGTCATTTAAGTTTTGTAAGAACTGATCAGCAACACCATCATTATCTGTATCAATTTCAACTCTGTAACCAGCTTGGAAAGTGTGCGTTAGCGGGTCACGTAATTGAATTGATGAAGTGATGTAAATACCTGAATCACAGAAGTCTGCACCAAATGCAGAGAATGTGCTCGACAGAATATTATACTCAGCCTCTTCCATTGTTTTCTCTGTGCCTACTGCAATGATGCTTTCAGCTTGAGGAATGATTTCAGTCTGACCCGTATTTTCAAGTACTAGTGCAACTTTATTGTCAATTAGCTCGGCAGTATAACTTAGCTCTGTCGCTGCTTTCGGCATTGCATGATACACAACGTGTAGATCGTGAGTTGTATCTGTTGACGCATCATCAAATACTAACGCACCATCAAACTCAATCGATGTTAGTGCAGCACTGCGAGCAGCAATGTCATCAGCACTAAATGGATTCTCTAATTCCCATGCAGGTAGTTTACTTGGGTCAACCATCATTGTGATATCAAAGTTTACAGCTTGCCCAGCTGGAATTGTTACTGATTCTGGGAAATCCCAGCTAACAGCTTCAGTTTTTTCGTCGCTTTCGTAACGTGCTTCAGTGCGAAGGTTATATGTTTTCGCTTCAGCAGAGAAGTTTTTAACAGTGACCGTTTTAGTGATAGAACCGGCTTCTGCAAGGCTCACTAAACCATAAGAAAGGGCAGCTTGTTTTGTATCAAACTCAGCATTATGTACCCATGCTGCAACAGGTAAATTCACAGCTTTAGTCACATCAACTAAACCAGCACCAATCATACTAATAGGTGCCAGCTCTGAATCAGGATTGATAGCCAATGGCTCGTTAGTAACTTCAAGGTTTGCCGCGTTCATAATAGTGGCTTTAATTTCAAACGCATTACGGTTTGGGTGAGCCTCACGGATCATAGCAACCGCACCGGCTGTAATTGGACCTGAGAACGAGGTACCCGATACAGGGTTAGTACCTGTTTGAGTTCCTGTTGCTGCTACGACAATGCTCGTACCTGGCGCTGTAATTTCTGGTTTAAGTAAACCATCCATAGAAGGGCCACGTGAAGAGAATGTTGCCACAGCACCCGCAGTCGTTTTAATCTCAACACTAATATCAAATGTTGCAGGGCCGCCAGCTTCTAGCTGTGCTTTCAGTGCAGCACCCGCTTCAAAATTAATCCCGACGTTTTTAATAGTTACGTCAGCATCAAAACCACCCATTGGGGCTGGTGTGCCATCGTCAATGTTATTTGCAATAAATACAAACTCTGCACCTTTAGCTTGTGCGTTTAGTACTTTTTGTGTAAATGCACAGGCACCACGATCTATTAGTACCGCTTTACCTGTAAAGTCAACATCGTCTGCAAAAGCGTCACAGCCGTTTTGATTTGCTGTAGGGTATACTAAATCAATATCAGCACCTGATAGGGTAAAGCCATCTTGTGGGCCAAAACCTGACGCTTGAATATCGCCTTCAACGCCTGCAACTGTTCCACTTGCAATACCAACTTCTGTTGTTGGATGTGTCATTGCACCAACAGATAAGGCATTAGGAGTTGTACTTGGGCCACCAACACGGAATGGGTTATCACCATCGTTACCGGCAGAAATTACCATGTTAACACCTAATTCAACAGCACGTTGAACTAGGTATTGTGTACCACCACCAGTGTAAGTATCACCAAATTCACCACCAAGAGACATGTTCATCACGTCAACACGATCTGAAATATCGCCATCACCGTTAGGATCCATTGCAGCCTCTAATGCAGCTGCTTGTGCTGCACTTGGACAACCACCGCCACATACAGAATATGCGTATAGCTCAACCTCTGGTGCAATACCGTTTACAGAGTTTGCAGATGATGTACCATGATTTGTTGGATCACCTGTTGACGGTGAATTTGCAGCATCATTTTCAATTGGATCTGCATCATCACGAATAAAGTCATAGCCACCTTGTACAATGCCTTGCGGCCATGTAACTGTTGTAGGGTCTTCTTGTGCCGCTAGGTATGCTTCAACAGTACCCGCACCGCCAAATGCTACGTGAGTATAATCAATACCTGTATCTAGTACTGCAACGCGCTGACCTTTACCACTTACAATACCATCAGTAATTAATGGTTTAGCGTTAATATAATCAGAGCTTGCTGCAACGTGAAGTTCACGGTCAAACATTGGTAATACTTTTGCAACGCGATCATCTTTTGCAATCTGCTTTAAAGCTTCAGGTGTTGCTTGAACGATTAACGTTGGAGCAAGAATCTTTGTTTTGCCAATTACTTTTGCATCAAAATCTAAGTTACTCAACTCTGCAGTCATTATGTCTTGAAGCTGCTCAACCTGAGCTGTTATTTCACGGCTACTTGAAGCCTGATAAGTTCCAGCTGATACTGCATCCACAGATGTTGTTGCTTTAAGAACGATCATATGAGCTGAAGGCTCTTTTTTGTCTGCTGCAACTTCAACTACTTGTTCTACTTGTTTGTAGTTAATATTTGCTTTTGGTAATTCAGCGGCACTTGCAAGTGTTGCCACAAATGCGCTAGAAACAGCCGTCGCTATCGCTGTCTTTTTTATTATATTGTTACTCATGAGTTCCCCTAGGATATTTTATGTATTATTGTAGTCACATTAATAAAGCAAATTACAATGTATGGACGAATATAAAACGTTCATCCCCCACCAAGCAACACTTTGGTTACAAATAAGCATTAAGCACATAAAAAAAACAATCAAACAAGCACCAAGCAACTGATATAAATAAATAAAACCACATTTCACTTTTGTGAATATTTGTAAACAAAAACTGCATAATAACTAGGTACTTTATGAATAATGATGTGATCAACATTTTAACTATGGCTAAAGTAATACAAACAGCTGTTGCACCAGTGTTTTTAATAACCGGTATTGCAGCTACACTTGGCGTTTTATCAAACCGCTTGGCTCGTATTACAGACCGTGCGAGGCAATTGGAGCGCAAACTAAAAGTAAGCACCGATGAAGATTTTAATAAATCACTCGCAACAGAACTTCGCGCTCTATTAAAACGCTCCCGTTGTATACATATAGCCTTTAGTTTAAGTGTTTTGAGCGCTTTGCTTGTATGCGCAGTGGTTATGCTATTATTTTTATCTCACATTCAATCAATAAACTTAGGCGTTACTATCGCCAGCTGTTTTGTGGCCGCTATGGCGTTGTTAATATGTGCGTTTATGTCGTTATTAGGTGAAGTTTTCTTAGCAACTCGCAGTATGCGACGAGGGATGATATTTGCTGATATTGATATGAACGATTAACTTTTAGTTAATTTTTCTGTATTAGCTTGAATAAAACCAATAGCTAAGATACAAAGCAATAGTCAAAAAATAGTTAACAGGGGCAATAATATGAAATTTAAAAAGATTCTAGCGGGTGCATTACTAACAACATGCGCGCTGAGTGTATCTGCAAACTCTGCGTTTAAAGAGCCAAGCGACGCTATTGAATACCGTCAAAGTGCATTCTCTATGCTATCAGTTCAAATTGGCGATATGGGCGCAATGCTTAAGGGCAAGGTTCCATTTGATGCAGAACAATTCAAAATGCGTGCAAATAACGCAGCAGCGCTTTCAAAAATGCCTTGGGAAGCGTTTTACGCAGGAACAGACAAAGGCGATACATCGGCACTGGCTACTGTTTGGTCTGAAAATACGGTATTTGTTGAAAAAGCCAATGCGTTTGCTGCAAACGCAGACAAACTTGCTCTAGCTGCCCAATCTGGCGACAAAGCGGTTATTGGTAAAGCCTTTGGTGCTTGGGCGAAAGGTTGTAAAGATTGCCACAAGCAATTTAAAGACTAATTAAAAACATAATAAAAATAAAAAAGGACTGAGTGTTAACACTCAGTCCTTTTTTATTGTTTAGCAAAAATTAGCTATCAACAGACACTTCTACACTTCTTCGTTTAAAAATACGTCGGTAAGTGTTTTTAAATAATGCCCCAATATCACCTAATATAATGTACAAACAAGGTACAAGAATAAGCGTAATTAAGGTTGCAAACATAACTGCAAATCCCAGCGCAACTGCCATAGGTATTACAAACTTAGCCTGTAGGCTGGTTTCAAACATAATAGGCAACACACCAGCAAACGTAGTGATTGAGGTGAGTAATATTGCTCTAAAACGCGCACAGCCGGCTTCAATTACGGCATTTTTAACACTAACGCCTTGCTTACGTACCTGGTTTACATAGTCGGTCATAACCAAGGAGTCATTAATTACAACGCCCGCTGCAGCAATAAGACCAAAGCCAGACATTAAGCTCATATCCAAATCAAACCAGTAGTGCCCCCAAATAGCCCCCGTTAAGCTAAACGGAATAACCGACATTACAATAAGCGGTTGTGAATAGCTTTTTAGTGGTACAGCAAGCAGTATGTAAACTAGTATCATGCCTCCAATAAAAAACAACTTTTGCTCATTGGCTTGCGCCTGTTGCTCCTCAATAGCACCACCAAGTTCTGATTTAACGCTTGGGTATTCTTCTTTAAGCTGTGGTAGTAGGTTTTCTTTTACCTGTTTAACCACTTCGCCCGGCTCAATTTGCTCTTCATCAATACTGCCGTACACATAAACAGTTCGATAGCCACCTTCACGGCGAATGTAGCTAATACCGGGAGTTTCGGTTAGCTCAACCACATCACCCAATAACACTTCGCGCCCTGTTGGTGTAGTCACCACTGTATGTTTAAGTGATGAAAATGCTTCGCGTGTAAGTTTAGGGTAACGAACCATTACACGGACTTCTTCACCATTTCTAATTACGCGTTGTGCTTCGCCACCATAAAAACTGGCACCTACTTGATTAGCAATACTGGCAAGATCTAACCCCAAATCAAAGGCAACGGGTTTTAAACTCATTTGCACTTCTTTACTGGCAGGATCTATGGTTGAACTTATATCAAACAAGCCTTCTTGCTGCTGAAGTAATTGAATAAAACGACGCCCAGCTTCGTTTAATGTATCGATATCAGACCCAAATAGAAGGTAACCAAACTCGCCACCACCGTTGCCGCCACCGCCGCCTACGTCGTCTTGAATAGTTAACGATTTAACACCTGCAATATTAGGCATGGCTTCACGCCAACGGCGCGATAATTCAAACGCATCGTAAGGACGTAAGTCTTCATCAACTAATGGGGCTAATAATTGCGCCTCTGTGCGGCCTTGGTTAAACACGAGTAAATCGCGGATAATTTTTTGACCTGTTTGACGCTCTGTTTCTTTATCTACCTCAAGCACCATAGCTTCTATTTCACGAATAGCATTAATAGTTTGAATGTCGGATACGTTGTCATTCATTTCAATATTAATTTGTGGGAAATCATGCGGTACTTTAGGTGAAGGAATAGTGCGCACCTGATTTGAAGCAATTAATGCAAAAGTCACGACTAATAAAGCAATAAAACTAAATAAAACAGTCCAACGCCATTCAACACACTTAGAAACAAAACGTTTATATGGGCCGTTTACAAAACCAAAAAAGCGGGTATTAAATCTATCTCGCCAGCCACCTTTTTTAATAGGAGTAAAATGTGTATGTGCAATATGCGCAGGTAATATGAGCTTCGATTCAATTAAGCTAAATACCAAACACAACATAACAACAACAGCAATACCGTAAAAAAAGGCACTTTCAGGGCCGCTCGAAAGCGTAAACGGCGCAAATACAGCAATGGTAGTAAGTACACCAAATGTCGCTGGGGTCGCTACACGCTTTGCACCTCGTACTACGTTATCAACACCGCCGCCACTTTTTTCAACTTCACTGTATGCGGCTTCGCCTATGACAATGGCGTCATCCACCACAATCCCTAGCACCATGATAAACGCAAATAACGAAACGATATTTATGCTAATACCAAATAGTGGCATCACCATCATCGCGCCTAAAAAGCATACCGGTAAACCTATCATTACCCACAATGCCAACTTAAAGCGTAAGAATAACGACAACATAATTGCGACTAAAATCGCACCTTGAAGAAGGTTTAATTTCATCATATCTAAGCGAGCATTTAGGTAGTACGTCATATCCATTAAAGGCTCTATACGCACACCCGGTGGGAGCTCTTTATTCTTTTTATCAATATACGCTTTAACCGATTCAGCTACCGGAATAATATTTTGTGATTGCGTTGCTTTTACTGATAAATAAACGGCATTTTCACCATTAAACTTAAAATAACGTTCACCTTCAGTAAATTGATCTTTAATTGTGGCAATATCTTGCAGTAAAACTTTGGCACCATACTCGCCAATTTTTACCGGAATTTGTCTAAATTCTTCGCCTGAATAAAATTGGTTTTCAACACGAACTGATATAACGCCCGCATCAGTTTTTAACTGACCTGCCGAAAAGTTAGCTGAGTAACGACGCACGGCATTCATAACATCTGAAATTGTTAAGTTGTACTGGCGTAATGTATCTGGGTCGATTTCAATCGCTATTTCATCAAGCGGTACATCATTGACCACAAGCGATACATTAGATAATTGCAGCAATTCATCTTCAATATTGTTTGCTATCGGCTTAAGCTCAAATAAAGGCAAGTCAGCAACCAGTGTCATGCCTATTACATCTTGTCTAAATTCAATCTGGCTTATGGTGACCGGTTCCATGCCTGCTGGAAAAGTAGCAATACCGTCAACACGCAATTTTACTTTATCAAGCACATCGGTGAGTTCTGCGTCTGTATGAATTTCAAGACTTGCAGAGCCGCCGTTTCTAAATGCGCGATACACACCTTTTTTTATTTCGGTAATATCTTTAAGTGATTCTTCAATTTTTATAAGAATACTTTCTTCAATTTCCTGAGGAGAGGCGCCTGGGTAATTAGCGTTTACGTTAATATAGTTAATTTCTATATTAGGAAACATTTGTCGCTGAATCGTGTTGTAGCTTAAAAAACCCATAACGATAATAAACAACATCATTAAGTTTGCAGCAACCGAGTTATTGGCAAAATAAGCTATTAACCCTGTTTGTTTTGTTTGTGTTGATTCACTCATTGTTATTACACCTTAAAGCTGTTGCGTATTTGAGGTGCTCACATCAGAGCTTTCAGGTGCCGGTTGGGCACCTGCTATTTTAACTTCCATTCCCTTTTGAGGGTATTCTGGTAACGTAACCACCAGCTTATCATCAGCTTTTAGGCCACTACTAATATAGAAGTACTCGCCTTCTTCTCGTATTACCGTTACCTTTCTTGGTTCAAGGGTTTGGTTTTCACCAACCACCCAAACGGTTTGGTTGTTAACAAGCGCTTGAGGTAAACGGTAGATATTATTTAATGTTGTACCAGCAAAATTAACCTGTACGTAACTGCCAAATTTAATTGCTGGTTGTTTATTTTTAAGGCCATACGGGTCTTCAATTCGCACCACTAAACTGCTCATACGTGTTGCGTTATCTACAATACCTAAATCGCGGTCAATAACGCCTTCACGAGTAAAGCTATTAAGGCCTTTTTGAATAACTGTTGCGGTAATCCCTTTAATACGCTCAGGCAAAAACACACTATCAAAGCCTGCAATAGGAATAATTACTTCAGCAGTTTCTATATTGTTTAGCTCAGCGACTTGCGAGCCCATTGTCACGTATTGGCCCACACCTACATTACGGCTCACAATAAGTGCATCGTAAGGTGCTTTAACATCACAGTTTTCTAAATCTCGCTGCGCACGTTTTAATGCTGCTTGCGCTGATTTAACATTTGCTTGCGCACTAAGTACTTGAGGCTTGCGTAAAAATAAATCAGTACGCGCTTTACTTGGAAAGCGTTTTGCTTCGTCTTCAGCTACTTTTGCTTGCGCTTGTTCTTCAATTAAACCCGCTTGGGCACGAGCAAGTTCAGCTTCAGCCACGAGCACTGCAGCTTCGTAGTTATCTTTTTCAATCGAAAATAAGGTTTCACCACGTGCTACAACCCCACCGGCAACAAAACTCGGATGCCAACTCAGTACCTCTCCCGATACCTGTGCAGACAGTTGTGTATTTTCCAGCGGCTTTACTTCGCCATAGCTGTTAATTACAACCTGATGGTCGTTAGCCGAAACCGGCTCAACTTGAACAGTAGGTCGCGTATCAACTAACCCTTTTTTTTCTTGTTCATTTGCAAGAGCGTTTATTGCTTTAAAACCAACAACTCCTATAGCAAGCGCAACAAATGGAAAAACCCATCTAAGTGAATTTGTTTGCATATCCTAATTACCCCAAATTTCTATTAACGCCATAATAACAGAGCTTAATTAAACAATTACGTGACATTTGTAAGCAACTGTTACAAATGTGCATTAATTATACTTCTCGTAATTAATTACTTAATTATAAATTAGATTATATAGCCATAAAATTATATTTTGTTACAAACTTTTACTATTTAAAATCAATACATTAAATAAAAAAGGTATTATTTCATCGATTTGTTGTACGAAACAAATTGAAATTACGTACAGTAAAAATAAATTAACAAACGAAAAGATGACATTATGAAACTAACCACCCTAACTCTTGCGCTCAGTATTGCTCTAAGCGGCCATGCTTTTGCCAATGACAAAAAAGACGAAAAAAAACCAAAAACATTAAGTGAAATGATCAAAGGTCAAACCGAATTTGCCGGTATATTTAACCTTTATCAGGACGAAAAAACGGGTAAGCACTTAATGGTCATTAACGAATCGCAGCTTGATACTCCTTTCGTTTATTTTGCTCATACAGTTGATGGGGTGACTGATGCTGGACACTTTCGTGGTTCTTACCGTGAAACCAAACTCATTGAGTTTAGGAAGTACTTCGACCGTATCGATATTATAAGTAAAACACCTCGTTATAAATTTGACGAAAACAGTGCCATTTCAAAAGCCAGCAATGCAAACATTAGTGAAGCTGTGCTTGCGAGTATTAAAATAGAAAAAGAAGAAGATGGTAGAATTGCCTTTAACGTCAATAAGTTATTTTTAAGTGAAGCACTTCATAAAGTATCTCCTACTATAAATCCCGCAGATAAAAATGCGAAAAAACGTTTTAAAGTAGGCAAGCTAGACAGCAAAAAATCGCGCATTATTAAACAGCGTCCTTATCCTAATAATTTAGACGTTGTCGTAGATTACGTATTTACCAATGCAAGTCCAACCGTTCGTGGCTCTGGCGCAGTAAGTGACCCGCGTAGTGTTTCTGTGAAGGTTCAGCATTCATTTGTAGCACTCCCACAAAACAACTACCAGCCTCGTTTAGACGATGCGCGCATTGGTTATTTCACAAACCAGTTTGATCAAATGACGTCAACTGATTGGACGCCTTACGAAGATGTAATTAAGCGCTGGGATTTACAAAAGAAAAACCCAAGCGCTGCACTTTCAGAGCCTGTAAAACCAATTACATGGTGGATAGAAAACACCACGCCAATAGAGTGGCGCGACACAATTAAAGACGCTGTACTTGCATGGAACAGCTCTTTTGAAAAAGCAGGCTTTAAAAATGCCTTAGAAGTAAAAATACAACCTGATGATGCCGACTGGGATGCAGGCGACATTAATTACAATGTACTGCGTTGGACCTCATCGCCAAAACCACCATTTGGTGGCTACGGGCCTGCACTTGCCAACCCGCTAACAGGCGAAATACTGGGCTCAGACATTATGCTTGAGTTTGTATTTATGAAAAATCGTTGGATTTACGACACCCTTTATACACAGGGCGCTATGAGCCACAGCAATAGTACACATACTGGTGAATTAAACTGCTCATTAGGTCATGAAATTCAACAAAACCTTATGCTTGCAAAAGGCTTAGCTGCTGGCGATAGCATTGAAGAAAACGAAATGATACGCCAAGGGTTAACACAGCTTATTCTGCATGAAGTAGGTCATACATTGGGCCTTAACCACAACATGAAATCATCTATTTTGTGGGATGAGAAAGAAGTGCACGATAAGAGTAAAACCCAAGGGATCGTAACAGGCTCAGTAATGGATTATGCACCGGCTAACATTGCGCCGATTGGCATGCAGCAAGGTGATATTTTTCAAACTAAACCAGGCCCATACGACGACTGGGCTATTAACTACGGATACAGCGTAGCGCTGGCTGATGAATCTGCCGAGCAAGCTCGCCTTAGTAAAATTCTTGCGCGTTCTAGTGAGCATGCTTTAGCATTTGGTAACGATGCAGATGATATGCGCGCGCCGGGCCGTCATATCGATCCCCGCGTAATGATTGGCGATTTGTCATCAAACCCAGCAGCGTATGGTGCAGACCGTATGGCACTTATTAATAAACTGTTTACTGAGCTTAAAGATAAAGCCACTGTTGAAGGTGATTCTTACCAGCAACTTGTTACCTCAGCTAATAGCTTATTTGGCCAGTACAGATCGCAGGCAGGTATTGTATCTCGTCAAATTGGTGGGGTTTATGTAGAGCGTGCAGTTGTAGGTGATGCAAACGCCGACAAACCTTTCACCCCAGTGCCACTTGAAAAACAAACTCAAGCTATGGAAATTCTAGCCGAGTACGTGTTTGCACCTGATGTGTTACAAAGCATGCAACCGCTTTATAACTTCATGCAGCAACAGCGCCGCGGGTTTAATCACTATGGTAAAAATGAAGACCCTAAACCTCACAAAATGATTTTAGGCATGCAAAAGTCTGTGCTTGCACAGCTGTTGCACCCAGCGGTTTTACTGCGTATTTCAGATACCGCTTTATACGGAAACGAATATAGCTTAAATCAATTTATGGGGGATTTAACCGCAAGTATTTTTGTTAAAGACGCAGAGGCCAGCTCAATCAGTCACAATTTACAAATTGAATATGTAAACCAACTGATTGCAATTGCGGGTTTAGGCAAACCAAGCAAGTTCGATAACCTCGCTAAAACAGCCGCGCTTTATCAGTTAACCGAAATAGCGGATACAAGCCTGTCATGGGGCGCAGATACTGCAGCCAAAGCCCATAAAAAGTATATTGATCGCTTAATTGCAAAAGCACTCGAAGCGTAAATAGTTGTAACAAAAAAAGGCCACATTGATTGTGGCCTTTTTTATAAACTTAATTCCTATCACCATTAAAGGTAAATTGTGCCTTTTAAATACCTAACAGCATGGCCTGTTAAAGTTACCGTTGACTCCCCAACATCGCACTGTATATGACCACCTCGGCTAGATGCCTGATAGGCAGTTAACTGTGTTTTACCTAACAACTGTGCCCAGTATGGAGCAAGCCCTGTATGAATAGAGCCAGTGACATAATCTTCATCGCCACCGCTGGCAGGCCAAAAATAACGAGAAACAAAATCGTATTCATCACTAGGCGCAGTGGCAACTACATCGTGTGGCGCTAGCGTTTTTAAGAGTTCCGAGTCGGTTTTTAAGCTCTTTACTTGCTTAGCCGATTCATAAACAGCAAAGTAAGCTTGACGATTTTTAAGTACTTTAATAGGTTGTATAGACAAGCCATTTAACAGTGCCTGTGGCGGGTTTTTAACCTCTACAGGTGCTTGTTTAGGGAATGTCATGGCGAAGCTGCCATCATTGTTTTTATTAACAATCAGCTCGCCTACTGCATCAGCGATAAAGCGAATTTGCGATACATTATGTTCTTCACATAATACATACGCAGCAGCCAAAGTGGCATGGCCACAAAAGTCTATTTCCATTAAAGGTGAAAACCAACGAATAGCAAAACGGCCATCGGTTTGCCTACAGGTAAACGCAGTTTCAGATACGTTGTTTTCAGCGCCTATGTTTAGCATTAGGTCATCATCCAACCACGACTCAAGTGGGATAACAGCTGCATAATTGCCTTTAAATAAAGCGTGTGTAAACGCATCAATTTGGTGAATAGTTAATTGCATTAGCTTCCCTAGTATTTTAAATACACGCCGAGGGTAATAAATCTTTTGGCACTGAGGTTTTATTTTCACCAATCGCTTTCATTCCTGTGACTGGCTGATCAAAGCCGCACAACCAAGAAATTGGGCTAGAGGGGCTGCCCTCAACAACTGCTGGTCTAAACGTTAACGTGGTATTTTGTAAAGGCCGAGATGCTTTGTTACCTAAAGCAATATGTATGGCACCGTTTTTAATAGTAATTCCCGTTACTCTATTCCCTATTAAGTATTGACTAGCAGGCACACCCGCTTCTTCATTATTATTAGGAAAACGTTTATTCTCGAGGTAAAACACTGTTACGTCTTCTCTTATTGCAGCAGCCATAGCAAGGGGATCAACAAGCTCTGCCTTTTGCATGTATTTACTGTATTGAGGCAATGCTACAGCGGCCAAAATACCAATAATTGATACAACCACCATTAACTCTATGAGCGTAAATCCTTTTGCTTTCATAATACTTCTCCATACATAAATAGTGGTTTATAGGCCGCTGAAACAAACAAATAAATAGAGACAACAATCACTGCACCATAAATAATTATAAGTTTATTAATAAAGTATTTTGCGCGCTGATTAAACTGTTTTAACTGCTGCTGTAACAGTACTTCAAACTCATTTTGAGCATTTAACCCCAGCGCTTCACACTCATATAAATGCTTTGTTTCTGTGGTTGTAACACCTGAATTTACTGAGCTTAATGGAAAGAATAAAATAGCAGTTAATGTTTCGTAGTTTTTGACTAGTTTTCGTGGGAAAAACACTTTAAACAAGCCTGAAAACGGCTTTAGCTCACTTAATACACTGGCGTTTTTGAGCTTTAAAATTGCGCTAAGTATAAAACTAAGCAGCAAAAATAATAATATGATCGGAACATACCAATAGCGAAAATAGCTATCAAAGATATTGTGATCATGTTGTTGATTCATGCTGTACATGTCTACAAACGCAGGGACAACAAAAAGTTGGTAAAGAAGAGAAGATAAACAAAAAAACGCAAAAACAAACGTCAAATAAACAAGCCAGCCTTTATGCTCAAATTTAAAATCGTTGATTAATTTGGGTAAACACTGGTAATAAGTTGCACTTTTTTGCGCGGCTATTTCGTCTTGCGACACAACACCTACAACTAGCGTTTTTGCAAGTTCACTATCGTCGTTATCGCCTTGGTATATGCTTAGGCTCGCCTTTTCACTTAACCTTAGCTTATCGCTTTTGCTTAACTGTGATGAACTATTTATTCGGCATAAATAGCCAAATTGCTCCCAATTCATACTCTATCCTTTGAATAACGATAAAGTAACATGCCATATATTTACCTAAATATAAATGAAAACATTAAGCCATTACTGGTCGCATTTTATAATATTGCATACAACCAAACTGCACGGCATTAGTCAGCAACAACATGATAAACATAAGTAAGTGTGAAGTACTTGGTGTGGTATTTGTTAATTCAACAACTAAGCCACAAATGCCCGCTATGAACTGCAAACTAAAATAACGAGCACTTAAATTACTTACATCACCTGTGCGCAGCGTTTTGTAGGTTTGTGGCATTACGCGCACTGAGCTCATCACCAATCCTACATAAGTAAGTGCGCTGAGCACCCATGCTGTATCAAAGTTTGAACTTAATAACAGCGAAAAAGGCATAAGCGAAAAGCCAAGCATGAGTATTAATTGCAGCCGCTCTTGCTTTGCGGCGTTGTAACGGGCAAAAAAGTACAAGATCAAGCCGCTTAATACGCCTGTTACAAAAAAAGGTAAAGCAATAAAGTATCGCTCAAAATAAATGTTATACGTTATGAAATAGAGACTTTGTGCGACTCCAAATGTCATCATCAACAAAGATAAACCAGAAACACTTCTGTTTTTTCTAATTTTATTTAGCAATGGTAAAAAACTAAAAAGTAAAATAAATGAAGACAAAATAGGCAAATAGTGCGCCAAAACAACCTCGCTGTTACATAACGGTTACTTTAATTACTTAATAAAAACATTTATTAAACATATGTTTTAAAAGGCTTTTACTGTGAGCGCGGCATTGTAGAGTGAAGTTAATTTAACTCAACTAAACAGCAAAAACCCTTTCAAGGAACTGGAAACTTATATTTACAAAATATGTTATGTAATGTGCACAGTTTATTAATTTCCCGAATACTTACTCAATTACTATTAAATACAAATAACAATTGATATCATTTGTATATAGGTGAATTAGATAACGATAACCCATGAGAAAAACACTTTTCAAAATTCATAGCTGGATTGCTCTCATTGCAATTATTCCATTAATTGTAATTAGTATTACCGGCAGTGTGCTCGTATTTAAAAGCGAGATAGATGGCCTACTTATGCCCGAAAGTCATTTTGTGATTAGCACTCAACCTGAACGCTTGAATATGGATGAGTTAATTTCCATCACTCAGAACGCTTACCCTGAGTATGTTATCGGTAGCTGGGAAATTTTTAACGACGATACTGCTGATCGGGTTTACTTAATCGAGCGCGAGTCGCAAGTTTGGTATAAATTTCATTTAAATCAATATACTGGTGATATTTTGTCAACTCCCGTGGGAACGAGCCATTATTTTACAGATTGGTTTTTAGAACTCCATTACACCTTTTTACTCAATGATTTAAAAAGCTTACCAGGCCAAACAGGCACCGTTTTGGGGTTCTTTTTTGCTTTATTTTTATTGGTGCTTGGAATAACCGGCCTCATTATTTACCGAAAGTTTTGGCAACGCCTATTTACCGTGCGTTGGCGCGCAACATTACAAATCGTATTAAGTGATATTCATAAAATGACTGGTGTTATTGGCTCACCTATTTTAATTGTTTTAGCTATAACCGGTGGTTATTTTAATGGTGCCGTTTGGTATCACGAAGTACTTGAACATGCTGAAGAAGAACATCATGCCCTAACCAAAAACCTGTATAGCAAAAATGTTTCCTTCCAAGATATTTTAGATGACAGCAAGCAACAAATAGCCACGTTCAACAGCACTTACTTGGTTATGCCATTAGAGCCTGACGACAACATTACTGTATTTGGTGAAGTAAATTCTAATAACCCACTGGCAAGTGAATACGCTAATACCGTTTCGTATAACAAAATCACTGGTGAGCATATTGCCAATTGGGATATACGCCAAGTAGGTCTTGGCTGGAAAGTGCTAGACAGCTTTCGTAAGCTTCATTTTGGTTATTTTGCTGGCCTAATAAGTAAAATACTTTGGAGTGTTATAGGGCTAAGTCCACTGTGGCTAAGCGCTACTGGCTTTTACTTATGGTTAACACGCCGCAAACGTAAAAAACAATCGCAAAAAAATCGTCATAATAAACAACGAACAATAACCGCTTGATTAAAAAGTCACCTCAATGTAATGTTAAAAATCACATTGAGGTGACTTATGAAATCTATAGTATTAGTTACGTTATTTTTGGTATTTTTAAGTGCATGTCAAAGCACTCCAACAACGCCTACAGTTGAGCACCCCCAGCTTACTGCGCTTATCAATCACACCCGTTTTAAACAAATAGACACTCCCAGCGAGTTGAATATTTTTGAATTGCCAAACGCCGAAAAAAAACGCTTTTTAGCTTATGCCGACCAGCAGCAACTAAATGGTGTTAGAACCGATCGTATTATTTACAACTATTTAGAAAACCAACTTAGCGATTTTAGTTATCATGGTGACACATTAACTTCTTCGCAAACTCTGACTCGCGCACACGGCAACTGTATTAGTTTAGCGGTTCTTACACAAAGTTATGCAAATGCGCTGGGGCTAGAAACCAGCTTTCAAGAAGTTACTAGTGAACCTGTGTACGCAAAAGAAAGTGGAATGGTCTATGTAGCTAATCATTTTAGAACCATGGTATATGCACCAAAAGTTGAGAAAAAAGATAACGTTATTCAAGTTTTTCGCCCAGGTACCCTGATTGATTATTTTCCTACACGCGGTAGTTTTTATTCTGGCAGCGCCAGCTACAACGACTTAGTTGCGAAGTTTTATGGCAACTTAGCAGCTAAAGCATTTGCTGAAGAAAATCTTAACGCTGCTTATTCTTTTATTTTACAAGCCAATAAATTTACCCCGAATGATGCTGAGCTTTTTAACATGGCGGGTATGTTACATCGCCGTGCGGGAGATTTAAAAAACGCAGAAGTAATTTACGAAACAGCAATAAACAATAATTTATCGAGCGTCAATTTAGTTAATAACTATCAACTATTAGCTAAACAACTTGGTAAAACTGTACTTGTAGAGCAACTAACCAGCCAATTAAATTACAAAGAAAGAGACCCTTATGAACTACTTGCTCTAGCAAAAAACGAATTACAAACCGGTTATATTAATCGAGCAAAAGACCACTTAGAGCTCGCTTTATTTAAAGCCCCCTATATTTCTGAGCTATACCTAGAACTTGCTAAAGTTCGCTACCAGCAAGGTAAAACTGAACGTTCAAAGCGACTTCTCAAAAAAGCAATTGAATACGAACGAGACGATAAAAAGTTAAACGTATATCAAGCCAAATTGTTGTCGTTGCAGTATAAAGATTAGGCTGAATTGAACTGTGGTTAATCGATTTACTACCCACAGTTCAACTAAGCTCATTAAATTTATTTAAAGCGAATAATAAAAGCTCAGCCATGCACGCATTTCATCATCAAAGCTGCTGCCCTCAACACGCGACACCCCCACATTAAATGTTAAATCGTTAACACCCGCAGGCCCCATGCCAAAGCTAAAGTCACCTTGATATTTTAAACCGTAACTTTGTGCATAAACGCTGTCATCTAATTGATGCTGAGTGTAATAAAGCCATGGCATACCTTCTTTATAAGTAACTCCGCCGCCATATCCTTGGTAACGCTCGGCAGTTGCACTATAAAAAGGCAGATCAGCTGCCAGCACAAATTCACTACTGTAGTGTTGATTAATAAGGTTTGAACTAAACCCGCCTAGCGCAAGGCGTGCATCGTCTCGCTGCTTTTGTGTGAAATTAATGTACAAAGGAGCGTTATACACCTTACCAAATATGCTCGCATCGAGGTCATACCCTTGCCAATTGTTTTCACTTTTACCTTCGTACCAACGGGCATTAATACGCTGCCCTATAGCAAAAGCTTGGCGGTCATATTGCCAACTTTGAGCAAAACCGACACGCGTCCAACGAGTATGGCTTTGTTTGTAATCAGTATAGTTATAAGCAAGCTCAGGGGTTAAGCTTAATTGGCCAAACTTAAGTGGATAGCTCATTGCTACAAACCCACCAAGAGCATCTATTTCGTTATTTAAATTGCTTGGGCTTAAAGCTTGATATTGGCGTGAGGTATCTAAGTTGTAGTCATACAAAGCGAGTTTAAACTTAACATCAAGCGCATTGTATTTAGCGTTTACAAACCCGCCATGTAATGCATCATCGTTTAAGTCAATGCTATAACCGGCTTGCAGGTCTAGCTGCTTTAATAAATCACTGCTTTTAATACCCATACTTAATAAGCTGGTCGATGCAGAATAATACTGAGAACCCAACGCAAAGGTTGCATGTTGATCAAATATTGCATAATCGCGCTGTTCGCCAGCCTCTTGCGCGTATACTTTAGCCTCTGGCAATGTGTGCTCATTAACCATTAATAGCGGGGCTTTGCTATTAGCAGCTAAATCGGTCACCTTCGTTTTAATACTGGTATTCGCTAGGCTTTTTACATCAGGGCCGTCGGCATTAATCGATAAATAAAGCAGCGTTTCATCTTGCATTTCAATGGGGTGAGCAACCGCTTCTTGCCCATGTGTTAAACGCTTTAGGGTATTACTGGCTATATGGTAATTATAAATATCAGTCGTTTTATTTAATCCCGCAACAAAATAGATTGATTCGCCATTGTCACTAAAACTAGGTTGAGTTAAATATTGATACCCGTTTGGCATAGGTACAGGCCGGCTAATACCACTATCAACATCTTGTATATACATTTGCCAGTTTTCGTTTAAAGAAGCCGATAAATAAACTAATTTTTTATTATCGGAGCTGAGCGTGGGGTAATCGTATGCAGTATTTAAGCTTTTTTTGAACAACGGCGTTATGGTACCGGTGCTGATATCAACTTTTACTAATTCAGAATAACCATCACGTATTTGCTCTGCATACACTGCTTTACCGTCGCTTGTTGCATTAAAGCGTCTTAGCCCTGCAAACTCGGTTAGCTTTTCTACGTTGCCGGTCTCAATGTTATAGCTAAATATATCAGACACCCGATTATAAATGCCCGACTCTTCAGTACTATAAGCATTAAAATACAGTGTCGTGCTATTTACCCATTGCGGGTTGGCTATACCTGCCCGATTTATTTGATTAAGTATTTGCTTTTGTTCACGCTTAAACACGCTCGGTGGCGAATCTGGTATATCGAGTGGGTCTTGCTTAATTAACTCATTTTGTGCCTTTTCAAAGCTCTCCATCGCTTTGGTGTTATCTTCGGTGCTATAAATAACGAGCTTAGTATTACGCTTTACATCACGCTCAACTATTGCAAGCTTACTGCCATCATGTGAAAGTGCTGGAGTGCTTGCGTATAAATCAAGCTCTAGCCATAACTCACTATTGAGTGGTTGCTCTCCTTGCTCTTGCTGCATGGCCTTATACGTATATTCAGCAATAAAACGGCGATATAACTTCGCCGCACTTTGGCCAAACACACCTTCAAATGCTTCATCAAAATCACGCGACTTAACCGCCTGCATTCGGGTCCATACACTATCAAGTATTTGCTCAGAAAATGTTTGCTCTAGCCAATATAAAAACCGACTGCCCATCAAATAGGCCATAGAGCCACCCATAAAACCATTATCACTATTCAATTGCCCATAGGTTGGTAGCGCACCTTGTTGAGCAAATTCACGTAATATCGACTCAGAGTAATTATCAAATAAGCGCCCTCGTCCGGTCATTTTAGATTCAATTAACGTTGCATACCCTTCAGCAACCCAGCGCGGCGTATCACTGTAGGTTAAATCGTAAATATCCCACAAACCGCGCACTTTTTGCTGCCAGTGGTTGCGTGTAGGCTGGGCCAAATGCACTAAATGAATGTATTCGTGCAACACCAGTAACTGCTGCCAACCAGAACTGTTTGAAATCACCGTATCAGACTGCGGTGGGGTAGTAAAAAGTGCCATTACTGGGTTGCTTGATGTAGGCAAGGCAAACCCGTTCGCCGCATTTAAGGGGTCAAACACGACAACATCGACTATTTCATCGAGTGCACGATTTTGTTGTTCAAGCACTTTCGTGCGAACAATTTCAAGTTCAACCGCGGTCGATTTAGCAAAATCAATATGCTCAATGCTGTAGTGCACATTAAAATGCTCGGTATGAATGGTTTGCCAATCCGCAGCGAACGCGGGGGCAGCGAGCAACAAAGCTGAGGCAATGAGTGACTTTTTCACAATAATCCCTTAAGTAGCATTTTCAATAATGCTTAGAGTATTATTAAACTCACTGAGTTTGCAGTAAAAAAGTGTAATAAAGCATGTGCAAATGTGTTTTCGCACATACTTTATTGTTTGCAGAAATTACATCCAACTACGAGTGTCTGACTCAGCCTGTTTAAGCGTAAAATCAATCACAAAATCAGCGTCTTGCTCTTTTATGTATGGCATAAACGCAAAGCCATGAGCAAGTTGTATATACAGGCTTTTCAATCCTGATCTCCGCATTAAATAGGTACTTTCGCTACTAGCACTTTGTACTTTATATAGTTCAAACACGCGATAATGTACGCCAATCATGCCTTTACGCACAACCATGTAAAATCGGCCATCATCTTCATGTAAATAGTAACCATAACGTTGATACGACAAGGTAACCAAGCCTGCAAATACAACAAGCACACCCACGCTGATAAAGTAATTAAACTCATTAAAATAACAAAAAACAGCCACAAGTAAGCTAGGTAACAATGCATACAAGACTAAGTTTTTATACCAAAGTGCTCGCTCTGCCTGCTTAAATGCCAGTGCGCTGTTGTTAAACCACGGGTAAATCCACTGGCATACGCTGTTTACTTGCTCGTTATTTAACACAGGTAAAACTAAGGTTTGTTTATTTTTTTTAGCGGCCATACCCGCCATTGCACCACCGCTACTCGCTTGCAAAAATTCAACGGTAAAGCGCTTAAGTAACCGGGCAATAATATTTTGCTTAATGACAATCGACTGCACTTTGTCTAAGCTCATCGATAACTGGTGGCGCTCTAATAAACCGGCAATGCGTTTAAACTTTTTACCTTTAAAATAAAGCTGATAATTATAAAACCGAATCAGCGACATTCCCACCGAAAGCAAAACAGCAATAAGCACCACAAGTACAAACATTGTGAATATAGCAAATAACGCTGCACTGGCTACAAGACCAAGTTCTTGCTCATAAAACCCTTCTACTTTTGTGATTAATTGCTTTTCAAGCACATCGGCTACCACATTTATGAGTGGTGCAATGGCGGCTAGCGCTAAAATAGCCATGTTTGACATTAAACCAAACTTGGCTATTTCTTTGTTTGAAATAAACAAACTACTTTGCTCAGTAGCCTCGTCTGTTTCTACTTCGCTGTCTGGCTCAAGTTGCTGCTGGGCCTTATAAGCAAATATTTGCTTTCGCATTTGCTCTGCGTAACCTTGGGTTACGCCCGGCAATACAGCTTCTTGAGCCGCGCTACCTGCCGCATCAAAAATACAATTAACCAACGTTACTGGTTTAAAGTAAAAAGGCTCAGCAATATTTACATTTTGTACTCGCTCAAATTTAAGCGTTAAACGTTCTTTTTTAAAAACACCTTTATTGAGTAGTATTTCGTTATCGCTTGAAATACAAAACCTAAAGTTTCTGTAATATAAAACCGAGTATAAAAGCAAAGCACTTACAGCCACTGCTGCTGCAATTTGCCCCCAGAAGAGTTTGTTTTCTACTTGTGTAACAAATACAAAGCCAAGCGGTAATAGGTTAAATATACCGTCACGCACAAAACGCACACCAAAATGGACAACAAAATACACAAGTGCCCAAGGCGATACCTTTTGCCACAATTGCGTCTGGCCAGCACCCGTTTGTGTAGTATGAGGTGTAAAATCACTCATCGGCTGGTACAGCCTGAGTAGACGTTTGCTCTTGGCGGTAATCTTGAACAAACTGGCGCATATTTTTACAATCCGTGTGTGTAAGCCCGCTTACTTGCAAATCGGCACTCATACCACCGGCGCTATACAATTTTAAACTGGCTAAACCCAGCTTTCGCTCAATAGGGCCGCGGTGTATTTCAATGTGCTGTACGCGCGCTAGCGGTAAAATAGTAACCCGCTGCCAAATAATTCCTTTTTTAAACGCAATGTCGTGCTGACGCATAGCCACACCTTGCAATTTAATGCTCGCAACGCTGTAAAGCATAGAAGTGAGAATTAAAATAGGCATACCAATTAATAAGTACGTTTGCGCGTTATTCGCAAAATTTTCGTTGAAGTAACAAATTGCGGCTAATATTGCGCTAAAGGGAATATAAAACACTAACCAGTTAAGTTGTGCATGCAGCAATGCTTTATCGGCAAGCGCTTTAAATTCAATGTTTTTATGCTGTGGTAAATCCGTTATTTGCTGATTGTTAAACACACTATTTCCTATACTGTTTTTATTATTTTATTCGTACACAAAGCCTAATTAGGCATATCTAATTATGCCCATTCTATAGATGTTACCAACGTGTGGCTTTGCTGTGGTGCAAGAGTAACAGCATCATCTAATACATTGGCGGCTTCTAGGCATAACATGGTTTTGTATTCATCGTCAGCAAAATTAGACAAGCGCTTTGATTTTTCAATCCACGGATTCCAAAGCACACACGAACTAGAGTTTGCTCGCCCAACTTTAATAACGCCTTCGGGCGTATTTATATATTGAATAGGTGTGGCTTGGGTGTAAACCATATCGGTTTCACGTTCAAATCCAACAACCGCTTGTTGCGTAAAAGGTCCTTCAGCAAATTCAATATATTGCGCGCCTTGTAAGCCGTCAACATGTGTATTAGTAATATCTGACGTTGGAAAATATGTATGCAACGCTTGTGTATAGCTAAACGCCGTATCGCCTAAGTTTGTTGTGGTTAGTCTCACCTCAAGCGAATCACTTAAAACAAATTCCACCTTCAATGCCGACTGATGCGGCCAATTTTCAGTGTTCACCAACTTCATGGGTAGCTTTAAACTCACCGTAATACATTCCTCAGTTTCATTAACCTCATCAGCTTGCCACAAGCTGGTTCGGGCAAAACCATGTGCTGGCCAACCAGCGTTAGCGTGTGTCCCAAACCAAGGCCAACAAATAGGAATACCACCGCGAATACTCATGCCTTCTGAGAACGTTTCATTACCCGACACCCAAATAAGAGGTTGCTTACCTTTAGGTGTAAATTGCGTAATTTGACCACCTTGCAAAAATATTTTTGCATCGCACAAATCACTTTCAATATTAATAAATTCAAGACCGGTTTCGGTGTGTTCAATGCTCACTGATGGCGATAATTTCATGCCTTTCCCTTTAATATTAATAATCACAACGTTCAATACTCTTACATATAACGTAAAGTATAAACCAAGCAAATAAGTTTTTGCTTATTCAGACAATCATTGTGAGCATATTGATAGTTGTATATCATGCACTTACTTAATCTATAATTTAACTAATTACACACTAAACGCATAAAATGAATCGTAAAAAAGCAATTTGAGCAGTGTATTTAATAGTTCAAACGTAGCTAAAATGCTTAACTAAGCATTCCCACCTATTAAACACCCTTAATTAAAGGGGGCTTGCTTTAAGGTAAATTAGTTTCTACTCTAATTAATAAAAACGAGTAACAGCAGTAAAAAATTAAATTTTTAATTTGAATTCAATTTATTTGATGTGTAACATTTCGCGATTATGGCAAAGCATCGCTTTTCGACGAGATAAACACATGCAAAAATATGACGAGTTATTGGTATCTTTACGTAAAGTGATCCGAGCGATTGATTTACATTCAAAGCAACTTAATAAAACAGCCGGCTTAACTGGCCCACAACTGCTTATAATGCACGAAGTGTCTCAAACTGATGGCATCACTGCTAGCCGCATTGCGCAAAATGTAAATTTAAGTCCAGCGACCGTAACTAATATTCTCGACAGAATTGAAAGCAGAGATCTGGTTACGCGCGTTCGAAGCCAAATGGATAAACGTCGAGTGAGCTTACACCTCACCGAAAAAGGGAAAGAATTACTACTTAAAGCCCCTCAACCATTACAAGAACACTTCATAGAAAAGTTTTCTGGTCTGGCTGAATGGGAGCAATCTTTGTTACTTTCCTCTATGCAGCGTATTGCAGCAATGATGGATGCAGACAAATTAGATGCATCTCCCTTACTTGAAGTGGGCGCACTTACACAAGCGCCTAAAGAATAAAAAACGAACAATAAAAAATATAATGGTTTTGTACTAAGCTCTTAACCCAAGGTGTTATTAATATCTTGGGTTTTTATTTTTAACCAAACGAAAAGAAGCAGCTAATATGACCAAACTCTCAAAATTATCGCTCGCATTTATTTTAGGTAGTGTTTCGAGTACTTCTTACGCCACCGATATCGACACGCTTCAAAGTCAATTAAAACAACTACAGCAGCAAATGAAGCTGCTTGAACAAAAACTAGTTGAAGAAAAATCTAAACAGCAAAAAATTAACGAAAAATACCAAGAGCAAGTTGCACTTATCGAGAAAAAAGCTGACCAAAACGTTGTGGTGGCAGAAGCGCCGAAAGAAAAAAGCAGCGGCATAAAGGTAGGCGGTGCTATTCGTACTAACTTTAGTTATGCATCGTATGATGACGATAACGAAGATCGCGGCGGCGACTTCGATTTTGACGTTTTTAGACTTAATTTTTCTGGTGATGTAGGCGACGTTATTCTTAACGCAGAAATTCGCTTTTTTGATTACATGACCGCAGTAAAATATGCTTATGCAGCGTACGATTTTGCAGACGATTGGCAAGTACAAGCAGGTATCACCAAAGTACCCTTTGGTAACTGGCCTTATAATTCGCACAACTGGTTTTTTAACACCACCTATTACATCGGTTTAGAAGATGATCACGATTTAGGCATTATGTTTAAACGTAAAATTGCAGATAACTGGCAATTAGATCTCGGCTTTTTCAAAAACGATGAGCTTGGTGGCGTAGATGGCTACGTTGACAACCGCAGCGATCGCTATTCATACGATGTAGTTGGCGTTAGAGCCGCAGAAGACGGCATTTATGCAGAACCTGCAATCCAAATAGGCGAATACAATACGTTTTCGGGCCGTTACGGTTACCATTTTGAACATGACGGCGGCACAACCGAGTTAGGTTTTTCTGCGTTATCTGGCGGGTTACATGACGGTAATGACCGCGCAGGCGACTATTATGCATGGGCTATGCATCTAAATAGCAATATTGATGCATGGAACTTTCAGCTTCAACATGGTGAATACAACTACGACATAGATAATATTGATCGTATGGCCGTAGGTGCTTACTCGTTTTACGACAGTATTGCCGCAGAAGCAACCATGACCAATGCAAACATCGCTTACAGCATGCCAGTCGAGTGGGGCCCAGTGACAGGCCTACAATTTTATAACGATTACGGGATTATCTACGATAAATCTGACAACAGCGCAGATACGTGGATGAACGTGACCGGTGTTTCTGTAGCCGCTGGCGGCTTGTTTACCTACTTTGATTTTGTACATGCAAAAAACCAACCTTTCGTTGGTGGATCTATTGCCGGTGACAGCAGCGAAACAGAAAAACGCTTTAATATAAACATTGGTTATTATTTTTAATAACTAGTGTTTAGTCTACAAAAAAGGGCATACTGGGTATGTCCTTTTTTATTGGAATAGCGTTTTAGCTCTATAATAAATGTAAAATTGGCCTACACTTTAAATTAGTCGCCACTCACTATAGCGTCGTCAATGAATATAAAATCGTCACTTATCTGTTACAAAAACATAGGGTTAAAAATGCTAGGCTTAACCTTAGTGGCGCTAGGCATTGTAGGCATTATGCTTCCAGTCATGCCCACGACTATATTTTTTATTTTGGCGCTCACTTGTTTTACTCGCTCATCACCTGCACTTGCAAATTGGTTACTTAATCACCCTCGCTATGGTGTTACCTTGCAGCAATGGCAAGCTCATAAAGTGGTACCAACCAAAGCTAAGTACTTTGCCGCTATTGGTATGCTTACTGGCTTTATACTTTTACTTAATTCAACAGCACCTATTTGGGTTGTATACCTTGTAGCAGCAATAGAAATTGCGGTTATGATTTACCTTATTTTAAGACCCTCACAACCCCCTCAGCACTAAACCTCGTTTAAACGCACTAACATTTAGCCTGAATTCAGGTTATTTAAAATATTAATGTAAAGTTACGTAAGTAAATTTGTAATAAGTAATGCAAATCATTATCATGTAATAAATTTTATTACATTAAATTATTTATGTCGTTTATTAATAAGCGAGCTTTGTACAGTACAAGCCGTGCCCTACATATTTATATTTCTACCGCTTTGTTTTTTTTACTCATTCTATTTTGCGTTAGCGGTATTGTACTTAACCATGTTGACTGGCTTAAAAACGATAAAAGTAACGGGCAAGTCACCGCAACTATTCCAGCTGAGCTTGTAACTAAAGCCAACGCACAGCTAAATACACTGCCTTCGCTTTACCCAGAAATAGAAGCTTATCTAGCTACACAATACTCACTCACCAAGGTAAAAAGTATTGAATGGGAAAAAGAAGACGCACTTGTCATGCTCGACTATCCCCTTCCGGCCGGTTTTGCTTACGCTGAGCTTGACTTTACAACTGGCGAGCTAAACCTCGATTACCAAACAGGCGGCTTTTTCAGCCTTATTGGCGATTTACATAAAGGTCGCTACACCGGTGAAGTATGGAGCTGGGTAATTGATATTTCAGCGGTATTGATGATTATTTTTGCCATTACCGGCATGATTATTTTGTTTCAAAACAGAAAAAAACGCTTAGCAGGTATATGGATAACCGTTTTAGGCATCGCAACGCCATTGGTTATTTATTTATGCTGGGTACCACAAATTAAAGGAGTGTCTTAATGTTAAAAGTTAGTACTGTATTTAGCGCAGCATTATTAATGGTTGCCGCACTATTTCAAACAACGGTTCAGGCACAAACGCCACAGCTAGAGATTGAACTCACCCTACCCGACCTTGATGTACAACCTTATCATCGACCGTACGTTGCTGTGTGGCTAGAAACACCAGAGCGCAAACACGTAACAACGCTTGCACTTTGGGTTCAAAAAGCCGAGTGGTTTAAAGACTTACGCCAATGGTGGCGTAAAGCAGGTAAAACCAATATTAACTTTGACGGTATAAGTGGCGCCACTAAGCGCGCTGGTACTTATACAATTGATTGGCAAGGTAAAGATTTAGACGGCAACGCCGTAGCACCTGGTAAATACCTTTTAAATATTGAAGTTGTTCGTGAAGAAGGAGGCCGTGATTACAAACGCCTCGAACTCGATTTAACAAAGCCAGGTAAAATTACCATCGATGGTAAAAAAGAGTTTTCAACCAGTTTTGTTACCGTAAACGCTAAGTAGTAGCTATTTATAATTCGAATTTAAAGGACAGAAAAATGAAAATTAATTTATTAAAAACAGCATTAATTGGCGCACTTAGCTTATCAGCGCTTGTATCTACATCAGCCAGCGCACATGGCCGTTGGTTATTACCATCACACACCTCACTTTCTGGCGATAAAGCGCATTATGTAATGATTGATGCGAGTATTTCTAACGAAATGTTTGCCCCCGACAAAGCCTTTAAGCCAAAAGAAAAAGACGCTCAATGGGACGACACATTACTCATGGCGCTTATGCCAAACGGCGAGCCGGTTAGCGACACTATTCGTGCTTATTACTTAAAACGCAAAAGCTCTGCCGCAGTTAGTTTAACTGAACAGGGCACCTACCACATTGCAATGACACAAAAGCCAATGTACATGACCTTTTATAAAGATGAAGAAGGTAAACGCAAACGTGTATTTGGCAAAAAAACAGACGCTAAATTACCTAGCAACGCTCAAGGCGTACGCACCACTAAAGTGATTTCAACGGTAGACACGTTTGTAAGCCGTAACGGTACATCTAAGCCTGCATTATTAGGTTTAGGCCTTGAACTAAGTGGCCCAACCCATCCAAACGATTTATTTGTAGGCGAGCAAGCGCGTTTTCAATTACTACAAGACGGGAAGCCTGCAGGCGAAGGTATTGAAGTAAATATTTTAAGAGGCGACACTCGCTACCGTAACGAACGTGGCGAAGTAAAAGTAACCACCGATAAAAACGGCTTCTTTACAACAACATGGAACGCACCGGGTATCTATTTAATTGAAACCGCCACTGAAGTTGATGTAAATGAAAAGGGCGTAGACTCAGGTCGTTATGCATTATTTACAACACTTGAAGTTGCGCCTGAGTAATTTTTTAGGCATTTATTTAAAAGTATTTTCTAAGCCAAGTTTTTAACTTGGCTTTTTTATGCCTATCACTTTTTTTCAATCTCTCTTTTACTTTTTATTGATTTCGCAACCATTCGCCACAAGATTACAACAGTAACGATCTAATCGCCTATAACGTACGTAAACAGTGGCCTTACTTATTAAAAACGTGAATAACATAGATGGTTTTTATCTTTGCACGTAGTTGAGCGCTTCTATATGATTCGCTCCTTTTTCAAACTCACCAAAACAACGACGTTCTTAAGGAACATAAATGACTTTTAAGCGTTTATCAGCCAATAAATTAGCACTTAGCCTGGCCGTAACCTCTGCACTTGGCGGTTCTTTTGTTACAGCTAATGCAGCAGAGCAAGATACTCAGGCACAAGAGAATATCGAAGTAATCTCAGTAACAGGTACTCGCCGTAGTTTGCGAAGTATTGCTGAAAGCTCAGTGCCAGTAGATATTATTACTAGCAGCGACATGGCAAGCACAGGCCAACTTGAGATTAGCCAAGTTCTTGCCAACCAAGTGCCTAGCTTTAACTTTCCAAGTGCCACTTTAGGTGATGGAACAGACCACGCAAAACCTGCTGTACTGCGCGGCTTAGCGCCCGATCACACTTTAGTGCTTATCAATGGTAAACGCCGTCACTCTGGCGCGCTTTTAAACTTAGCGGGTGTTGTAGGTAGAGGATCTACTGCGGTAGATTTAAACATGATCCCTACATCAGCTATTAAGCGCGTAGAAGTACTTCGCGATGGCGCTGCAGCGCAATACGGCTCTGATGCCATTGCTGGGGTGATTAATATTGTTTTAAAAGATGCCTCTGAAGGCGGTAGTGTAAGCGTAACCTATGGTGAATACGATACACAAATGGCGGGCGCACCGAACTTAGAAAGCACCTACGCAGATGCAAACGGCGACCTTGCATTTAACCTAGGTAATGACCGCGAAATTAGCGATGGCGCCACACGCACAATTAGCGCTAACTCTGGATTTGCATTATCAGACAGCGGCTTTGTAAACGTATCGATTGAATACCGCGATAACAGCCCAACACAACGCTCTGGTTTTGACCCTCGCGAGCAATATAGCCGCCTTGACGATGGCAGCCTAGACCCGCGCGAATTTACTATTGACCGTTACAACCATCGTTTTGGTAAAGCTGACCTTGAAGATTACGCTTTATTTTACAATATGGGTTACGAGCTAGATAACAGCCTTAACCTGTATTCATTTGGTAGCTACTCAAAACGAGAAGGTAACTCAGGTGGCTTTTACCGCCGTGCACAAGACAGCCGTAACGTATTAGCACTTTACCCAAATGGCTTTTTACCGCAAATTGAAACCGATGTTGAAGACTACTCATTTGCCCTAGGTCTAGAAGGTGAAACGGGCGACTGGACATGGGATGTAAGTACCAACTATGGCCGCAACGACTTTGCATTGGGCGTTGTAAATAGCTTAAATACGTCTTTGGGTGCCACCAGCCCCACCGAATTTGATAACGGCGCACTAGTTTATGACCAATTTATAGTCAATGGTGATGCAAGCACAACCCTTGATTTAGGATTACCTGACGACGTATTTTTTACCCTAGGTGCTGAATACCGCCACGAAAGCTATAAAATAGAACAAGGTGAAGAATCCTCTTACATTACTGCACTTGATAGCAATGGCAATCCAATTGCTGCCGGTGGCGCACAAGTACTTTCGGGTTTTGGTCCAGAAAGCGTAACCGATGAAAGCCGCCATAACGTTGCACTATTTGTTGAGTTTGACACCTACCTAACCGACAACTGGAACATGGTTTTAGCTAGCCGCTACGAAGATTACAGCGACTTTGGTAACACCTTTACTTCAAAGCTTGCAACACGTTACAGCGTAAACGAAAACCTATCGCTACGTGGGGCAATTAGCACAGGTTTCCGTGCACCATCGCTTGCACAAAGCTCGTATCGCCAAATTTCAACCGTACTTGAAAACAACCAAGCGTTTGAAGTAGGCCTATTCCCAACAGATGCACCCGCAGCGCAAGCCCTTGGTGCAAAACAGTTAGACGCTGAAGACTCAGTTAACTTAACTGCTGGCTTTGTTTACACCCAAGGTAACTTTAGCTTAACGGTTGATGCCTACCGTATTGATATTGATGACCGAATTGTACTCTCGGAAAATTTAAGCGGTGCCGCAGTACAGCAAATTTTAGCGGATGCTGGTGAGTTAAATACCGAAAGCGTACGCTACTTTACTAACGCAATCGACTCGCGCACGCAAGGCGTAGACATTGTTGCAACTTACCTACTTCAGTTAGATAACTTTGGCGATGTGCGCTTAAACGCAGCGGCTAACTTTAACGACACCGAAGTGACACACGTTGACGATAATCCTGAACAACTAAACTCTTTAGGAGACGACTACGTTGTATTTGCACGCCGTGAAGTAGGTCGTTTTGAAGAAGGCACACCAGACAACAAACTGAATCTGTCGGCCGTGTGGAACTTTAACGAATGGCAAACAACGTTACGTGCAACACGTTACGGTGAAGTTGCTGATATTTCCACAACAAGCGATCGCGATGAATACCTAGACGCCAAATGGATAACCGATTTAGAAGTGGCATATCGTCCTAATGACGAATGGAAATTTGCACTGGGTGCCAATAACTTATTTGACCAATACCCGCAAGCTACGGTCGATAACATTGGTTACTCTACCTTTAGCCAAATATTCCCGTACACACCCTATACATCGTACAGTTTAGATGGCCGCTTTTTATACGGTAACATTACTTACAGCTTTTAATTTGTATAATTAAAACCAGTCGTTAAAACAAAAAGGATGCGCTATGCATCCTTTTTATTAATAGTTAGTAATTTTAACCACTAATTAGTCTTTTAATTTTTAGCAAAAAACTAAATTCATTATAAAACAAACATTTAAATTTAGGCCCCATTATTGCTCTAGTCTTGTTATATTAACAAATAACGTCACATTAAAAGGACTAACCATGAGCTCATCAACTGTATCTACCATTGCTAAACCACTTTCGCTAATTAGCGGTATTTTATTATTAAGTGGCTGCGTGTTTCATATTTCGCCAAGCGTTGCATCGGTAAAACAAACACAACAACTTACATTACCTAGCAATAACCTTGAATACCTAGACGTATTAAGCGGTGCAGGTTCACTTAAAATAATGGGCTCATCAACAGCAACCAGTATTAATGTTGACGCCACTATTTACACAGCCGATATTGACGATGAATACGAACTCACACTCGATCAGAGTGGAACTAAAGCAAAGCTTGTTGCCCAAAATACAAGTAATAATGGAATTAGCTTTTACAGCGGTCAATCGCCAAGCATTAATTTAGTGGTCACAGTCCCTAACAACCTTAAGCTAGATATTGATGATGGCTCGGGCGATATAACTATTAATGCCATGACAAATAATATTGATGTAAAAGATGGCTCTGGCAGCTTATCAATCAATGGCGCTAAAAACCTAAACATAGACGATGGCTCGGGCGATATTTCGCTTCAAAGCATTGCCGGCAACCTAGAGCTTAACGATGGCTCAGGTAGCATTACTATTAATAACGTGAATGGCAATGCAAATATTGATGATGGCTCAGGCGATATGAGTGTAAATAATGTGCGCGGTACATTAACCGTTGAAGACGGTTCGGGCAGCATAGCAATACAACATATTAATGGCGCTGTAGACGTTGAAGATAACTCGGGCGACTTAACCATTGAGCATGTTGATGCAAACGTTACCATTGAAGATGGTTCGGGCAGTATTCGTGTTAATCATGCAAAATCATTGACTATTACTGAAGCAGGCTCGGGCGATGTAAGCATTGATAATGTGAACGGCCCTGTAAAATACAACCAATAAGATCAGGTGTATCAAGCTTTAAATAATAAAATGCACTTAGCATGCGCTTAAGTGCATTTCTTTTTAAAAACTTTATAACCCACTAATAGCCAACTAACTCTGCATAACCTTTACCTTTAAAACCACCTTGGGTTTTAATTCGCCCCTCCCAGTAGGGAATACTCAATTGATTACGTGAATCGGGGTTACGCGCTTCAATGGTTATAGGCTCAAACCCCTCAACATTAAGCTGCCATTTAATAGGGTAGGATTTATTACTTGGCGTTGTTTGCGCCGTTTGGGTTGTAAGCTCAGATGTTTTTAATACCTGTAAGGTCACGTCATTATTTGCAATAGCGCGCACAATTCCACTTTGCGTAATGTGCGATGCACTGCAGTAATCATAACTTTGTTGGCCATTACGAATACAAAATGCCATCAAACCACCCTGCTTTTTATCATCAGCCTGAATGCTAAACCAGTCCCACCCATTTTGGCTCGGATCGATTAACGCCGAAGACCACTCTCTGTCTAACCAAGCATCTCCGGTTACTTGATACGTTTCACCCGCAAATGTAATGTTGCCTTTGGCTTGTAAAAACGGATAACTGTAATAATAAGAGGCATGCCCCTGATGCGTTTTTTGGCTGTAACCTTGCTCGCCATGTTTTACAAGTGGGCTATTAGCCAGCACCAAATTAGCGCTGTAATTTTCCTGCTGCGCCTTCAAGTTAAGCGGTAAAAATGCTGCCTCTTTACTTGCTAACTGCCAATCATCTAAGCGAGCCTCAAATGGCTGCGCAGTAATATTAACTTGCCCCGAGCGACCATACTTTTCAAACGCATGGTGCTGGGTATCTGATTGTATTGCAAAGTGAGCAAAATACAGCTGCCCGTTCCACCATGGCGACGTTTCAGTTGCAGTGTTTTTATCATCAACAGAGAGCCGAAATAAAGTCCATTGCACACCAAAGGTGTCGCCATTATCTGCCTTTAAATTAGCAGTAACATACCACCATTCAATACCTTGCTGATGATGCGCCCCATGGTCGCGTGGAAAGCTCAGCCCTTGGTGTTTATTTACAGGTTCACCAAATTGCTGTGCAAATCCGCTATGCATTGGTTTATTTTTACTTATTTGCTCTACTTCTGGCTGGCACGCGCTTAATGTGCCAATAAAAACAAAGATAACGGCTGCTTTTAGTCTATTCATGTAAGTCCTATAACTTGGCGACATTATCGGCAACTGCGCTTCGCGTTAATTTTATTAGCGGTAACGCACTCACAAATAAGGCTAAAATAAATATAAGCACAGTAAAACCACCTAATTGCAGCCAATTAACGGTCATGGCCATGGTCCAGCCAAAGGCAATGGGCATTACGTAAGTTAATAATACCCACCCAAGGCAAAGCCCCAAAGGTATAGCCAATAACAAGGTGGTTAAAATAATAAGTGCGGCTTGCAATATTTTTGCACCCAATAATTGCAGTTGAGTCACACCCAGCGTTTGTAATACTGCCATAGGCTGCAATTGCCCCCGCCCCAGGGTTAAAAAGCTTACCCACATACCAAATAATGCAATCAGCATAATAAATATATTAAGCGCCTGAGTAACATAAAAAGTTTTACCAAATAACTGCTTAGCAAAGCGCTTAAACTGCTGATTGGCAATGACTTGTTGGCTATCTAATTGGTGCTTTTTTTGAATATAGTCGGCTATGGCGTCTACGTCGCTATTGGGCTTTAGCCAAAGCGATAAACCATACTCGGTGTAACTTAAGCTGCTATTTAATAGTGCTGTTGTAGTGACTACCACATTTAACCCTTGCTCGCCGTAATCAAAATAGGCAGCGCGTACTTGGCACGTTAGTGTATTAATATGCTGCCTTAGGGTTATTACGTCACCGACTGTAAGCGAGTACTGCAGCAAGGCGGGTTCATTCACTAAGCAACCCACAATCCCATTTTTGTTTTTTTCAAATACTGTAGATGTAGGTGCTTTATTGTTTAACAAAGTAAGATGTTGGTTGTAACTGGCCGTTGCACCAAATGCCATAACATCAACAGCAACCATGGTTTTAGGTGTTTTAAGCTCACTGTTAGCTGACCAATATACGCCCACCTTTTCAACTTCAGGGAGTTCAGTCAGTTTAGTTCCTAATGCTTGAATGTTTTGATCGGGCCTTACGTACAAATCGGCGCTTAGGCGTTTTTCAAGGTGTGTATCTAAGGTGTCGCTAAAACTGCCAACCATAATTTGCATACCTACAGCGGCACCCATCGCCATTAAAATGGCGAGTACTGAGCTCAATAATGCAGGTAATTGCACTATGCTATCGGCTTTTAACCACTGAATAATCGGGTTTTGTGTGGGCCATGGCAGCTTAAATACAGCTTTAACTATCGGTGGCGTAACCACAAAAAAGAGCAGTAGCACACAAACACACAGCAACAAGGCGCCCATTTTGGTATTTGCCGTTAGCGCTAAATAACTGGTTGCTGCAATGGCGAGCATTAACATTGGCCATTTAATACGCGCTAAAACAGTACTTAATCGAGCCGACTGGCTGGCTAAAAATCCTAACAAAACAAAAATATTAAGTGTAAAGCCACTGGCAACCATGCTGCTATCAAGGTTTACTACAAAGCTTCTATCTAGTTGGTAAAGCCCTCGAAGAGTGGCCGATACATCCATAACCAAGGCGTTTGCTAGTGCCGCGCCTAATATCGCACCTAACACAGCCGCAAACAAACTAAGTAACGTTAATTCAATAGCCAGCGCCTTAATTAACGCCGACCGTTGACACCCCAACACCCACATTTGCTGCTGTAAGTGAGCGCGCGCATTGTATGCCAGTTTAATTGCGTTAAAGCTTAAAAACGCACCTACCACATAACCCAACAATGCCAGCGCTTGTAAATTAAAGAAAAACGCCTCCGATAGCGCGTCAAAAGCTTGTTCTTGCGCAGCTTCAAGGCGTGCTTGCTCGCCTAGCAACGCGTTTAACTTAGCTGCTTGTTTACTATTTAAACCACTTACTTCAAAGTAACTTATCATCCCATTTGCGCGCAGTAATTTATCAGCAAGGCTAATGTCCACCAGCATGGTCATGCCTAAACCTTGCAGTTCACTTACCGTTAAAGTGCGGGTGGCATCGCCCATTTTTATATTAATACGGCTGTTTTTTAAATTTAACCGCTGCATTAATTTAGGATCGATATAAACAGTATTTAGTAGCTGTTCAAAACCGGAGTAACTATTGTTTGCTGTTGATGCTGGTGCTGAGCTGTCGGTATTTTGTGTAAGCCATTGCAATAAATTGACACCTCTAAGTGCGAGCTTTTGCTGCTTATCGGTTTCAATTACACCTTCTAAAACGGGTTGAACCTGCGTAAAACCAGCGGCCCTAATGCGCGACCACATACTGTTGGGCAACCTGTTTTCACCTAATACAGGGCGTATAAAATGCGTCACGGGGTTTGCAATTAGTGCTGTGGTTTGTTGGTAGCGCTTACCGGCCTCCAGGTTTAAACCTTGTATTGCAGTAAGTAACGCCGCACCTAAACTAAAACCAATAAAAAACAGTAATAACAGCCCTACATGACGGCGATAAAACTGCATATACGTTATTAATATAAGTTTAAGCTCAGCCATTAATTTGGCCATCTTTTAAAAATAGTTGCGTAGTAAATTGATTAGCCAATTGCTGACTATGAGTGACCATAATTAGTATTATTTGCTCTTCTTCACACAAGCTTTTTAATAGCGTAACGATATCGAGTGAGCGAGCGGCATCAAGGTTGCCGGTCGGTTCATCAGCCAATAGTAGCTTGGGCTTATTTAATAGCGCACGGCCTATTCCTACTCGTTGCTGCTCACCACCCGATAGCTGTTCAGGCATCGCTGTAAGCTTGCCTTCTAAACCCAGTTTTTTAGCCATTGTATTTACTTCATCGTCGCTCGGCGATAACCCATTAAGCCTTGCTTGAAAGCACATGTTGTCTTTTACATTTAACGGGCTGAGTAATTGGTAATGCTGAAAAATAATCCCTATTTTACGCCTATAAAGCGCAAGCTCACTGGCACTCAATTCACTAATTTTTTGCTCATTAACCGTAATAGTTCCTGCATCAGGAGACAGTAAACCGGCTAATAAATTTAATAATGTTGTTTTGCCCGAGCCACTATCACCCAGTAAAGCAATGTGTGCAGCGGGTAAAATAGTTAACGATAAATCATTAATTATTTGTCGTTTTGTGCCACCATCTTGGCGTGTAAAAAACACATTATTTAGCGAAATCATAAAAGAAAGGTTATTCCTGTAATAAAAATACGGCCCGTTATATAAACGATACCATAACAGTAATACGGTCACTTAAGCGGATTTTTGATTAATTTTTTGACACATAGTAAATGCGTTTATTTAACTAAATCAGCAACTAAAACCCAAATAACTGCATAGCGCCTAACAGTAACTACAAAAGTTTGTTTTTATTTTTTGATTTATATCTATTTTGGGTACATATTAATATCAACTTTATAAGGATATTAATATGAAACGGACACTTTTAATTATATTACCCACTTTGTTTACATTGGCTGCTTGTGGCTCAGGTAGTTCTGACACAAAACAAGTCACTCCTCCTGTCAGCACAAATGCGCAACCCGTGGCTGTTATAAGTACTGAACAATCAGAATATAAAATCAATACACCCATTATTTTTAGTGCAGAAAATAGTAGCGATCCTGACGGCGATACACTCACGTACCAGTGGCAACTCAGTAGCACAGGTAATCAACAAAACATATCGCTTAATACCAACAACCAACGCACTGTTGAATTTTCGGTATCGCAGGCGCAAGACTACACGTTAGAACTTGTAGTAAGCGACGGTAAAATTTCAAGCTCTGTAGTAAGCAAACAAATTACCGTTACCTCAAACGCACAGCTCATTGCAAACGCAGGCAGCACACAAACCGTAAAACAAGGTGATGTAGTTAAATTAACAGCAGCACAAAGCACCGCGACTAATGCGGTAATTAATAGCTACCAATGGCAATTTACCAACAAACCGACATCAAGCACCACACAGCTTGAAAACAGCACCCGAGTTAACAGCCAATTTATTGCCGATAAAGTAGGCGAGTATAGCGTTAAATTAACTATTACTAACTCAGTTGGCGATACTGCCAGCAGTAACGTACTTATAAAAAGTGAGCAGCTTACTGTAAATTCTGCGCCAAATGCCGTGATTTCGGTTCAAAACATTACACTTTCACCCAACCAACTCGTAACGCTAAATGGTGAACAAAGTACCGATCCAGATACAAACGACACGCTAAGTTATCAATGGGCAATAACCTCTAAGCCTGAGAACAGCGACCCAAGCTTATCTAATGCAATTGCCAAAAATGCAGGCTTTGCATCGAATGAATTGGGTGAGTACATAATCTCCCTAAGCGTAACCGATGAAGGTAATCTAAGTGATACCGCGCAAGTAACCTTAAGCGTTACCACCGAAAACAAAGCGCCTATTGCCGTTCTTGCAGAGCAAGCTGATATAATCTTAAATACATTAACTACCCTACAATGCCTACAATGTAGCGACCCCGATAGCGACCCTCTAATTTACAACTGGCAACTGCAAGCAAAACCTGAAAGTAGCACTGCGCAATTACAGCAAAGCACATCGGCTACCCCTTCGCTTACTGCTGATGTTGAAGGCGATTACGTTGTTACCCTAGTTGTATCTGACGGTGAACTCAGCTCACCACAAGTAACCTCGGTGCTGCATACAAAGGATAATAAAAAACCAGTTACTCTAGTAAGTTACAAGTCTTCAATTAGTGTTAATGAGCAAGTTACTTTAGATGCCTCAGCCAGTTACGACCCCGAAGGCGCAGTTTTAAGTTACCATTGGAAAATAGTTTCGTCGTCAAATCAAGCTGTATTAAGCAGTACAAGTAGCTCAGCCCCCACGCTTAGCGCGCCAGCAGAAGGGCAAGTTGTTGTTTCACTTAAAACCAATGATGGCGAGCAGTTTTCAGACACGCAAACACTCACTATTAATGTTACACAAAACGCCAAGCCCGTTATTATTCATACCGGTGATAAAGCTCGCTACAGCACCGTTGGTAGCACCGTTAACTTTGATGCAAGCCAAAGCTATGATCCAGAGGGCACCGCGCTTAGCTATGAATGGGAGCTCTCTACACCAACAGGTTCATCTGCTAGTTTAAGTAGCACCAACCAAAACATAACCGAATTAACACCCGATCTAACTGGTAACTATATCTTAACTTTCACGGTAACTGATGCTGACAACTACCAAGCCATTACTCAGTTTTCGGTTACAGCTACTAATTCATCGCAAATAACGGGCAACATAAAAGGGCAAATTACCAACGTGCAACGAACCGCAATTAGTAATGCCAAACTCACAATTAACAATGTGCCGTACACCACAAATAGCGCAGGTCAGTTTAACGAAACACTTAACTTAGCTGAAGGTGAAAACATTACTATAACCAGCAACGATCCGCGCCTTGCTAATGCCATCTATAACTCTCCCGCAATTACCCAAAATAACTTTACGATAGACCTAGAACAAAACAGTTTACCCGTATTTCAAAGCGTGGAGGTTACCGTATTTGTATGTCCTGAGTTTACCGGGCCAGATACCATTAACGTAAACTTTAACATGACCGAAACACTGCTAGCCTCTGCACGTTTTGAATATCAATTTAACCAAACTCAGGCACTCGTTTTGCAAAAATCAGGAAGCACCTACCTAGATAGCGAACTGCTTATAGACCTACCAGCAACTGCTAAATTTGAGGTGACGGTAACCGAAAGCAACGTTGAGAACACTTATAATTGGCCTATTACTATTTTTTATTCAGCGTCTGACGATCCAAGATCAGCTATTATAAACATATGTAATATTTAGCCTTGTTGTGTGCGTTTTTAAAACGCACACAATAAATAACAACATTGAGCCACATAAGCCGTTGTATTTTAAACGTACCTAAGCCATGCTAATTATCTAAACTTTAATAAGGTAAGCATGTGTTAGAAATAGCGTTAATATACTTAGCTGCGGCTATTGTGGCGGTGCCTATCGCCAAGCGAGTGGGCCTTGGCTCGGTACTGGGTTACTTAATTGCCGGCATACTCATTGGCCCCTATGCATTAGGGGTAGTGGGCGATCAAACCGATGTAATGCATTTCGCCGAATTTGGCGTAGTAATGATGCTATTTTTAGTTGGCCTTGAACTGCAACCTTCCCGCTTATGGAAGCTTCGCCACTCTATTTTAGGGCTCGGTGGCCTGCAAGTCGTGCTAACTGCCGCCGTTATTTTTGCGTTTTGCTTTTGGTTTTTTACCATGCCTTGGCAAACCGCACTCGCAATTGGTTTAATGCTCGCGTTATCGTCAACCGCTATTGTACTGCAAAGCCTTGAAGAAAAAGGCTGGCTAAAACGCGAAGCCGGCCAAAATGCATTCTCAGTTTTATTATTTCAAGACATTGCCATTATTCCTATTTTGGCACTGCTGCCATTACTTGCCTTTGCTCCACCAAGTAGCTCTAAAGAAATCAGCCATTCTATTATTGCCAACTGGCCAGTATGGCAACAAGTTGCTGTATCGGTAGGCGTGATCGCAGCCATTATTGCCGGTGGTAAATACGTATCAGCCCCATTATTTAGATACATAGCTAAAACTCACATGCGTGAAATATTCACTATTTTTGCGCTATTTTTAGTGGTGGCTATTGCTCTTGTTATGCAAAGTATTGGGCTTTCACCAGCATTAGGAACGTTTTTAGCAGGGGTAGTCCTTGCCGAAAGTGAATTTAGGCATGAGCTCGAAGCCGATATAGAGCCCTTTAAAGGCCTACTTTTAGGGTTATTTTTTATAACCGTAGGTGCCTCTATTAACTTTGAGTTATTGGCTAGTGAGTTTTCAACTGTTATCGCACTTGTTGCATTACTTATTGTGGTAAAAGCCTGTATTTTATATGCCCTTGCCATTACCTTTAACATCAGTAAAAAACAGCGCTTACTATTTGCATTAGCCCTTGCACAAGGCGGCGAATTTGCCTTTGTATTATTAAGCGTAACCACAACACTGGCCATTTTAACACCAGAACAAACAAGCTTAGTGACCCTGGTCGTCGCCGTATCCATGTTAGTAGCGCCGCTGTTGTTAATGATGTACGAACAACTCGAAAAGCGCAGCCATATCAGTGCGCCAGAGTTCGACAAGCCAGAGCAAATTAGCACAGCTAAACACGTTATTATTGCGGGCTACGGACGGTTTGGACAAATTATGGGCCGTTTATTACACGCCCAAGGCTACGAAATAACAGTACTCGATCACAGCCCAAGCCAAATAGAATTACTACGCCGCTTTGGTAATACCGTATTTTATGGTGACGCCGCCCGCCAAGAACTCCTTGAAGCTGCAGGCGCTCATACCGCACAAATGCTGGTTGTTGCCATTGATGACCCAGACAAAACCATTGAAATAATTGAGCTTGCCCACAAAAACTACCCACAATTAAAAATTGTTGCCCGCGCAATAGACCGTCGCCACGCTTACAAATTGCTTAATTTAAAAGTAGATGCCTTTAACCGAGAAACCGTCGACTCAGCTATTAATTTAGCCGTAGAAGCACTCGAGCTACTTGGAAACAACAAGCAAGACGCCGAGCGCGCCGGTAAGCTGTTTAGAGAACACGATCGCGCTGCGGTTGTGCAACTTGCTGAACTGTGGGGCGACGATGCCAGCTACGGCGTAGCCGTTCGCCAACGTATGGAAGATTTAAAGCAAGTATTACAACAAGACAGGCAAGCACAAAGCGATTTAAATACCTGTGACAGCGGCGACTGTGAAGACGGCCTAACAGAACTCGCTGATAAACCTAAAAAGCCTGATGATTCTCATTTGGAGTAGTGTCTAAAAATTGATATGTGCTATTAGCCTGAGTTAATAGCACTTTTAATAAATACCGCCCTCAAATAAGTTACCTAAAAACATAGCCGTACTTTAGCTAGTGTTCAAAGCGCTTATATGTTCCTCGCCAATCTGCGGGTTCTGGATATTTAATCTTATAAGCATTTATTTCAGCTTTAGAAGCGTACTTAAAATAAGTAAAAACATAGTCATTTATGTAGCTTTCGCCATCACCCATTCTCCAAAAAATTTCGCTTGGGTGGTAATCTGGAAATTTAATCCAAGGCGGTTTTGGTGGGTTGTGCTTTAACTCTTTGTCATAGCGCTCTTTTAGCATTTTCTCCCAAGCAGCTCTATGCTCAAGATACTTATCGTGTTGTTCATCGGTAGTGTTAGCTTGTTTTTCACTTCCCATTGATGAAATAGGTATAAGCATTAAAATAAGCGCTAAAGCTTTGTAAGTATTCATAAAGTAATACATTACTAGATATAGGCTTTAATTAAAGCTTTTAGTTCTTCTTTTTCGGCTTCGCTTGTAAAAGCACTAGCCGGAATTATTAAAGCCAATAGCTTGTCTACAAATATATATAAGTCGCCTTTATTTTCTTCTATTGCTTCAACGGCTTGCCATTTATAAAAGTAACGTCCTAGATGATTAGTTTCGCAAATACCATCAGCTTGAAACTCAATTGTTTTATTGCCAATCATTACGCCATTTTCATTGGGGATTGATTGCTTTTTTATCTTATGATTGTTGTATAAAAATACAACAATCAATATTAAAAATGGCACTGCTACAATTAATCCACTTGGCCAATGAAAGTCAGAAAGGCGAACAGACTCAACCTGAAAAAAAGTCATAAAAACAACGGTTAGCACAAACCATGCAATCACATTTTTTATAAACCCTAGACCTTTATTATCTTTAGGCGCACACAACTTTTTTATTATAAAATCAGCGTAGTCGGTATAATTCTTTTTAGTAACAGTAATAGATTTGAGCATTGTCATGTCCATATAAAACGCCTTTCAGCGCACAATTAGGTTTTGTGTTTAAGTTAATTACTAACTACAAGCGCGTATCAAGCTTAACTAACTCACCTGATAGTACATCAAAAATATAATAAAGTGTTTCACTCTCCGGCTTGGTATAAATTAAGGCCGTATTATTACTAATTAACTGATAGCCCTCAATATTATCCATAATGGATTTCAAGCCAGAGCCGTCGTATTCAGAAACTAACAACTCTTTTTGGTCATCACTATTTAAAAAGCCATTTTTATTCGTGTCGTTTCGTACAACGGAGTAGATGTTTTTACTTAGAACGCTTTGGTAACTGGTTTCTTTTAATTGAACCGGAGAAAAGCCTACAATTAATACGTTATTTTTGAATAACACTTTGTTTTTTTCGCCAGCTTTAGTAAACATTAAATTTACTGCATTACGACTCAAACTCAGTGCTGAGGAAACAATAATCTCAGCATTAGCGCTGTAAGGTTTTTGATTTACTATTTTGTCAGATGTGATTTCTAAAATGTGAACATCTTTGATTTGACCAATATAATTTTTTTGTAACTTTGGTTCTTCATCAAGGGCTGCACTATGTTCTATCACCTGAACCTTAGGCGCAGAATAGCCACTTTTAAAAAGATCACTAATAAGGCTCTTACCAATAGCAAAAATTACAACTAACGCAGCAATAAATAGTAATACCTTATTAGCTTTTTCAATAAAATTCATAATGCGCATATTCGATGCAAACTCCTTATAAGCAACTGTTTAAGCTTTGGTAATTAGTTTTTTACCCATTTAATATTGGTTTCTTTAATACCTAAACCTTGCTTGAATCTCTCAGGAAACTCTAATGAGGGCTTACCAGCCCATCCTCTCTCAAGGTATAAATTGTAGCCGTCATCATTTTTTTCATATTTAACAGCGGACAACCAAATACCATCCCAATCACCTAAAAAATCCAGTTCGGCTAAAGTATTTGGATATGCGCCATTGCGGGTTTTATGTAGTTCAATGAGAGAAATAGCAGATACAAAGTTTTGCGTACCAAACCTTTCATCGGCTCCAGGTACTTCAAAATCACACCCGGCTAGTAATAAGATAAATAAAAGACTAAATACGTGCTTTCTCATTAAAAGTAACTCCTAACTTTGTTTAAACATTGCGAACAATTAAAGCGCCGTAAAGAACTCAACCAAGCTACTTCAAACTTTCTGAGCGACGTTGTAAAAAAGAACATAATTTTTATTTTAACGGCGGTGGTATTGCTATGATCGCTTCTGGCCGATTTGCTCTGAGCAACTCTTTTAAATTTAACTGTATTCTTTCACCACACATCACAATTCCTTTTTTGTCCTGTGTTGTTGAGTAACCGAGTACTATATTTAGTAAATCTAATTTTTCAGGATTAACTTGAAAAAAAGCTTTGTAATAACCTTTATAACTATTAGCTTCAGTAAAGTTTAAGTCTCCTAAAAAAGTATCTTTTATCACTAGAGTAAATGACGTTAAATAATAATTATTAAACATTTCAGTTACATATACATTATAGCCTGTAACGTTACCTACGCTATAGTCTTCATTTATTGCAAAAGATGCGAGTTGACCTAGTTCATCATCACCGCAGGCGAATAATGAGTTAGCCCAGAAAAAACATATAACTAAAAGTGCTCGCATTTAAGTCCAATATAACAGCTTTGTTAAGAGGCATTTTTGCAAACGTCCCTATTGAGTGGACTTCTATTAATATCAAATAGCGTAAGTTATTGCCAACTAAAAATATTTGACTGTAAGTGGCTACTTATTTACAAGAAGAGCCGATTATTCGAGGCCTTATTTGGGCAGGAGTATTTTAAATGCACTTTATTTTACAGGGCGGTTAGTCGCCCACTATAGCTTGCTGATTTAAAGTAAATTAAATTTAATCTAAATACAGCAAGCTCGTTTTACGCCATATGACGGAGCCTTTGTCGCTAAAGTCCAGCTAAAACCTAGTGGTGGTGCCCACCTTGAATCGCTTCACCTTGCTGGTTGTAAAACCCTGTTGCACCGTGCTCTATAAAACCTAGGTTTATCATTTTTGCTAAAAACGGATCGTTTTCGTTATCGCCAATGTCGGCGTAGTCAGTAGTTTGAAAGCGGTCCCACTGCGCAAATTGCGAAGTAACTTGCTGCTTGTTATAGCTTACGTTATTTAAGCTTAGTAACGTGATTGTTTGGTTTTTTGTGTTGTTTACACTAAAAGATTTAACAAGCTGGGTTTGGCTATAAAAAGCAAGTGTGTAGGTATTTTCACCCTCTTGGTAAGTGTAGTTTTTTACCTCATCACAGCCTGTGCCTTGCGTTTTTGTAAGGGTCATTTTTTTAATTAAGTGATTATCCACCAGCTGATTTTTAGCACTCCAATTTTGTACGCCGCGCACTTCCGATGGCTGATACTCAATACCGCGTTGTTGGGCATTAAAATAACGTATTGGACGAATTTGTTTATTAGCTAAATGTTGCCACAGCTCAGTAGTAACATCGCTTTGATGTGCGACTTGCTGGTTATTACGCCAAAGTGTAAGTACCTTGCTACTTTGCTTATTTTTGTGGGTGTTGGTAATTGTGTATTCGGCTTTTAAATACTGGCTATTTAGGTTGCACTGAGTGGCAACTGCGCTGGCGCTTGTTAGTGTGGCAACCAACATGGTTGCGAGTAATGATAATGCTGTTTTCATGGTGCTCTCTATATTTAACATCACTGTTATTGCCATAACATAACCACTAACAATGGCATTTTTATGACATAAAAAAGCCCGCAAAATAATACGGGCTTTTAATGGGCTCTATTTACTGAGCCACTGTTTCATCGGCTGTTTTAACTAGGTCTGCGGCAAAGTCCATTACATGGAATAAAAAGCTTTGCTCGTTTGTGCCTGTTACTAAATGTGCACCTGGGCCCATTGCGTAAACACCTACATCTTCACCCGCGTGGGTTTCTGAACTAAGTGGTACTAACGACTCTTGGTGAAAGCCCGGTGTGGTTGTATCAACATTTGTTAAATCAACACGCCCTGTAACCGGTGCAGCTAAGTAAGAAGCGTCGGCATTGGTTTCATCGCCTAAGTCTCTGTAGCCTAAACCATTGGTGTAACCTACGGTAGTATATGGCATGTCGTCTGCTGCAAGGCTTGGCTCGGTTTGGCCAACTGCAACCACTTTACCTAATATTGGGTTACCACGTTTTGGGTAGCCTGCAATAGTAAATACATGGCTGTGATCGGCAGTCACCACAATCAGCGTTTCTTCTGGGTTAGTGCTGTCCATAGCGGCTTTAACGGCTTTAGCAAATTCAATGGTGTCGTTAAGCGCGTTGTATGCATTGCCTGCGTGGTGTGCGTGATCTATTCGCCCGGCCTCTACCGATAAGAAAAAGCCGTTTTCGTTGTTGTTAAGCACGTTGATTGCTTTTTCAGTCATTTGTGAAAGCGAAGGCTCGCCCGCTACATCGTTTGCACGGTCAGCTTCGTATTGCATGTGAGATTCGTTAAATAAACCAAACACCTTTGTAGCATCGTCGCTAATTGCATCAAACCCTGTTTGGTCCATTACGTAGTTGCCATTAGGGTAAGTAGCTTGCCACTCGGTTACTAAGTTACGCCCATCGGTACGATCCCCTTCAACTGCGCTGATTGCATCGCTTGAATTAGCCGCGGCATCTTTTGGTAAAAAGTGACGACGACCGCCACCCATTACTACGTCAATACCATCTACATCAATGCCCGCAAAGCGTGCTTCTAGGTTAGCTTCAAAGTTAACAAGTTGCGATGCAATGTCTTCACATGCGTCTGAACCTGCTGGCATATCAGAGTTATCTTCCCAGTTACGATCAGCCGACTTCGCATACGTTGCCGCGGGTGTTGCGTGAGTAATACGTGCCGTTGAAATAAGGCCTGTTGCTTTACCTGCTATTTCAGCAAGCTCAAGCGAGGTGACCAGCTCATTACCTGCAACGGTTGAACAAACACCGCGCTCAATGTCTTCGTCTACACCGATTACGCCAACATCAGTTTTAACACCTGACACCATTGCCGTCATTGTGCCTGCTGAATCAGGTGTTTGTGCATCTACGTTGTACGTTTTAACAAAGCCTGAGTAAGGCATGGTTTCAAAACTAAGTTGGTAGTCTTCACCCATGCCGCCTTCAAGCTGACCCGCTAAAATACGTGCAGCCGTAACGGTAGAAATACCCATACCGTCGCCTACAAATAAAATAACATTTTTCGCCTTGCCCGACTCTGTAACCGCTTCGGTATTAGCTTGCTGCGTTGCTGATAACTTTGTTTGCGCGTCGCTATACCAAGCATTACCTGTAAGGTTAGCTAATTGCTCTGTAGTTAGCGACGTTGCCGGCGCATTACACACTAGGTTAGATGAGTTAACTTCGTCGCTATCGAGTTCGCCATTTTCGTTTGTATCTACGCCCACTTGGGTTTCTACACCGCCATTAATACATTGCGCTGAGCCCACGGCTATGGCGTTGTCTACTGCGATAATGTTGTTATCACTTTTATCGTCATCACTTGAACAACCCGCTAGCGCGACCATTACTGCTAAAGAAAGTACTGTTAATTTTTTCATGTTCGCCGCCATTATTGCTGAGTTAATTCAAGAGCTTGGTTAATTAGATGAAATACAACGTTTTGCTCAATAACGCCTTGAGCAAGTTGTGCACCTGGACCTTTAGCATGCAGTGAAATATCTTCACCGGCATGTGTTTCAGAACCGAGTGGTACGGTTGTTTCTTGGTGAAAACCTGGGGTTGTTGTATCAACACCATTTAACTCAACGCGCCCAGCTACTGGGCCGCTTAAGTAGGTTGCATCAGCGTTTGTTTCATCACCTAGGTCTCTAAAACCTAAACCATTTGCATAACCTACTGTAGTGTATGGCATGTCATCGGCAGCAAGGCTTGGCGCTGTTTGGCCTACGGCCACTACTTGGCCTAAAATTGGGTTACCGCGCTTAGGGTAACCAGCAATAGTAAATACGTGGCTGTGATCGGCAGTCACTAAAATAAGGGTTTCTTCTGGGTTGGTATTATCGATTGCTGCTTGAACTGCATTGGCAAATTCAATGGTGTCGTTAAGTGCGTTGTAAGCATTGCCTGCGTGGTGCGCATGGTCAATACGGCCCGACTCAACCGTTAAGAAAAAGCCATTGTCATTTTTACCCAGCACGTCGATTGCTTTTGTGGTCATTTCACTAAGTGACGGCTCGCCTGCTACGTCGTTTGCTCGGTCAGCTTCGTATTGCATGTGCGATTCGTTAAATAAGCCAAATACTTTCGTAGCGTCATCGGCAATAGCATCAAACCCTGCTTGGTCCATAACGTATGTTGCATTTGGATATTGTGTTTGCCACTCAGTGACAAGGTTACGCTCATCGGTACGATCGCCTTCAACGGCGCTTGTCGCATCGCTTGAATTAGCCGCTGCATCTTTTGGTAAAAAGTGACGACGACCGCCGCCCATTACAAAATCAAGACCGTCTACGTCGGTACCTAAAAAGCGCGCTTCGAGGTTTTTTTCAAAGTTAACTAGTTGAGATGCAATATCTTCACAGGCTTCTGACCCTTCTGGCATATCTGAAATGTCTTCCCAGTTACGGTCTGCCGATTTAGCATACGTGGCCGCTGGCGTTGCATGTGTAATACGCGCTGTTGAAATAACACCGGTTGCAAGGCCTTTAATTTCAGCTAGTTCTGTTGCAGTTAAAAGCTCGTTACCCGATACAGTTGAACACACACCGCGCTCAATGTCTTCGTCTACACCAATTACGCCTACATCAGTTTTAACACCTGAGATCATTGCGGTCATTGTGCCTGCAGAATCCGGCGTTTGCGCATCTACGTTATACGTTTTAACTTGCGCAGAATACGGGAACTCTTCAAAGCTTAAATAGCCTTCTTCACCTGGGTTGCCTGCTCGTTGGCCTTTTAAAATACGTGCTGCCGTTAGGGTAGAAATACCCATGCCATCACCCACAAATAAAATTACGTTTTTTGCTTTTGTAACTTGCGCACTTTGTGCCTGAGTATTTTTAGTAGCTAACGTAGTTTGTGCGTTTGTATACCAGTTATTGTCTGTTTGGCTTTGTGGTAATACATTGGCATGACTTGCAGCGCTTAACATAAATGTTAGCCCAACCGCCGCAGCGACTTTTTTAATTTTCATCCTTTATTATTCCCATTATGTAGTGGTTATTTTTGCTTGAAGCTAAAACCTCAAATAAGTAACCGCTGCACTATAGAAAATACTTATGACTAATAAAGGACGTTTTAATGAAGAAAAAGTGACCAAAGATTTACAAAAATAAGACACAAAAAAGCGCAGCGGTTTAACGCTACGCTTGTTGTTATACAAGGGAAAAATTTTTAACTATTAAAAGCGCGCCTTAAACGACACCCCAAAGTAGCGCTCTGCATCACGCGGTATTTGGTAACGGAAATTATCGCCACTGTAGGTTGTTGCATAGCTTTCGTCTGTTAGGTTTTTAGCAATAAGCGATACTCTAAAGGCATCGTCTTTAAACGATAAACCTACGCTTGCATTTAAAATACCGTAATCTGGTAATAAGGCTGCTGGGTTAAACTCGCCTACATTATTAGGTAGGTCAGAGTATTGCTCGTCAGTGTATATGTACGAGCCATTTACGTGCACGTTAAAGCCGTGTTCGGTTTCAATAAAGTAGTCAGCGCTTAATGAGTACTTTAAGTCTGGCGAAAATGGAACATCTAGCCCTGAGCGGTCAGTACACGAGCCTGCGGCCACTTCTGGCGGACAATTAAATTCATCAATTTCGGCTTTAATATAAGCAATACCACCGGTTATCGTAAGTGCATCGGTTGCGGCCCACATAAAGTCAACTTCTGCACCTTGTGTGCTTACGTCGCCTGCGTTTGTTAAGCGGGTAATACAGGTGCCGTCTGAACAATCAAAGTTGTTTGCTTGGAAGCCTTCAATTTCGGTTTTAAATACTGCAAAGTTAAACACAAAGTCGCTGCTTGCATACTTATAGCCAAGTTCAAACGCGTCAGACTCTTCCGGCGCTATTTCACGGCCGTCGTTGTCAGGGTTAAAGTTGTAGTAAATATTAAAGCCAGGCCCTTTGTAACCTTGCGAGTAAGTACCGTATACCATTTGGCCATCGCCTAAATCGTATTGCATACCTAAACGGCCCGATACGTTAGTTTCTTCTGCACTGCCTGATTCGTCGGTATTTAACGTTGCAGGGCGTACACCTACACCACGACGGCCATATACATCATTGCTGACACGGCGGTGCGTATACGATACTTCGTCATCGGTATAACGCAGGCCAAATAGCATAGTTAAATCGTCAGATAACTCATAAGTACCATCGGCAAAGGCTGCCCAGTTATTAAACTCTGTACTCATGTATGCAGTAGCCGACACAATGTCGTTCGCATTACAGCTAACGCCTAAGCCCTGTGCGTAGCCATCTAAGTCGGCAAGCGCTGCGTCTAGCTCTGCACCCGACAAGTTATTTTGCGCGTAAAACGCCATGGCGCTATCTAACTGGCCTGCGTTATTTTGGCAACTGGCATCGCGAGTAAAGTTACGTTGTGAGTCCATGTTCCAGTAAAATAAACCAGCCACGTAGTTAAATGCCCCACTTAGGTTAGACGTTACACGAAACTCTTGTGAAAACTGATCCCATTGTTGCTCACCAATATCATGTAACTGAAATGGCACACCAAATACGGGTTGATTGCTGTCGCCGGCAATAGAGGTAAAATCACCTTCACGAAACTCGGTGTTATCCCACGAGCGCTGTGCAGTAATTGACGTATACGTGTGGTCGCCAATGGTTTTATCAACTTGTACTGAAAACGCGCTGTGTTTATCTATTGTGCGCGACTCATAGTCGTGGTCAACTTTACGCTGATCTAGGTCTATGTCAGCAACGCCATCAACAATACCGTTACTGTTTGGCGCCGCTTTTGAATCAGGATTACGGCCACTTGGTAAGGCTTCTAAATCGGCACAACAGTCGTCATCGGCGTTGTAGTATTCTGCAATAAATTTAACGTTTAGGTCGTCGGTTGGTTCGTATTTAAATACAGCACGCGCACCTTCACGGTCGTAGCCGTTTACTTTTTCGTTGTTATATACGTTATCTATGTAACCATCAAACTTACCTTTAAATACGGTTAAGCTTGCTGCTAAGTCGTCGCTTAGGCCGCCACTTACAACGCCTTTAAAGCGGTATTCGTTGTCTTGATAAAACGAGGTTTCTATACTGCCGGTAGTGTCGTAAGACGGATCTTTTGTTGTGATATTTACCACACCAGCCGAGGCATTTTTACCAAATAGTGTGCCTTGTGGGCCGCGCAGTACTTCAATACGGTCTACATCATATAAATCAGCAAAAGCTTGACCAGAGCGGCCAAGTACTACGCCATCAACAACCGTTGCCACACTTGGCTCGGCAGCAATACTAAATGAAATTGTACCAATACCACGCACGGTGAGCGCCGAGTTACGGGTTGTGGTGCCTTTTCTAAAGCTCACAGACGGCACAAGCGATTGTAAACCTTCCATATTATTAGCAAACGCTGAATTAATTTGATCGCTATTTAGCACCGATACGGCAACCGGCACTTCGTTTAAGCTTTGCGTGCGCTTTTGCGATGTCACCACTATTTTTTCAAATGAATCGTTTTTATTATTTTGCTGTTCTTGTTCCGCTTGCGTTTGATTTACTTGTTCTTGCGCAGCATTAACTTGCGCGCTAACAGCTAAACCAGTTGTCATTGCTAACGAGACAGCCAAGCTTAAGATAGACTTTTTAGCTCTCATGTCATTCTCCATATTGTGCGTGTGTGCTGTGTGGTACCGCGCTAGCAATTGTGTGGTTTGCTAAATTACGGTGACAGTGTGTGTTAAGTATTTTCCTTACTAGCTCTTATATCTTATATAAGAGCTACAAATTTAAACAATCAAACTTCGTAATGCAAACATTATGTGAATAAAATGTGATTTAAAATCACGTATAGTGGTTATAACCTGTGTTTATGCGGCCTTTGTGACACCTATATGGGCGAGGCTGTTTTCGTATCGCACATGCCAACGACGCACGCTCCACCAGCTAAACAATGCAGCTAATGTCCAAACAGTAATTAGGCTAGGCACAAAATAAACACTGGTACCGCCAACTAGGCCTAAAGGAGAAAACACAATATATAAGCTCACTATTAAGCTAACCAATACAATGGCGCACGGCAGTGCGTATTTCCAAGGGCTTAAGTTTACTTCGGCTTTGCGGGTAAATTGCCACGGTTTTGCAAGTGGCTTGTAGTAACCAATTCCTAGCATTATTGCCAATTCAATAAAGAATAAAATGGCGTAAATATGGATAAAGTTAATATCAACATCCCACACAAATTTAAGTAGCGTGTAGGCAATAACATGAAAAATAATCGCCACTTTAGCGCCCAATGCAGGCACTTTACGAGTAAATAAACCCACTAACACAATTGTGATGACCGGAATGTTATAAAAACCGGTAAATACACGAATAATGTGCCATAAGCCTTCGGGTGCAAACATGAGTAATGGCGCGGTTATAAACGACAAAACAGCAATAACAATACTGGTTATTTTGGCCACTTTAATGAGCTTTTCGTCGCTTACTTTGTCTTTTTTCATGGGTTTATAAACATCTAAACAAAACAGCGTTGCGGCGCTATTTAGTAGTGAATTAAACGAGCTAAATACCGCACCTAACAATACTGCTAAAAAGAACCCTGATAAGTACTGAGGAAGTACATCTTTCACTAAGTGTGGGTAGGCTAAATCAATAGTTTGTAGGCTTTCGTGCTTATAAAGATGGTACGCAATAACCCCAGGGATCATCATCATAAAGGGGACTAGTACTTTAAAGTACCCTGAAAACAACACCCCTTTTTGCCCTTCAACTAAGTTTTTAGCACCTAATGTGCGCTGGATCACGTACTGATTTGTACCCCAATAAAATAAATTAGCGAGGATCATACCGGTAAAAATAGTGCCAAATGGCACGGGATCATCCTCGCTACCAATAGCATTAAGCTTTTCGGTATCGGTATTTACTAAAGTACTTAAACCATCAGCAAAGCTGCCATCGCCAAGCGCAATAAGCCCAAGCGTTGGCACTAAAATACCAATAATAAGTAACCCAACACCGTTAATAGTATCGGATACAGCAACCGCCTTTAAACCACCAAATACCGCATATATTGCCCCTACAGAGCCGACAATAATAATGGTAACAATAAGGCTTGCTTGATAACTCATGTCTAACAAGGCGGGTACATCAAATAGCCTAAGCACGGCGATTGATCCTGAGTACAAAACCGAAGGAATAGTAATAAAGCAGTATCCGACCATGAATAAGATCACGGTCATGCGGCGTACGGTATCGTCAAAACGATCTCGTAAAAACTCGGGTAAGGTAGAAAATGCCCCAGCTAAATAGCGCGGTAAAAAGATCAGCGCCATAATAATGGTAGAAATACCTGCGGTTACTTCCCATGCCATTGAGCTAAGGTTGTAACCATACGCTGAGCCATTAAGGCCAATAAGTTGCTCGGCCGATAAATTAGTGAGGATCATCGACCCTGCTATAAATGTACCTGTTAAACCACGGCCCGCTAAAAAGTAACCGTCTTGGGTGTTAACTTCCCCTTTGGTTTTTTGGTACGAGATATATCCCACCAGCGCCATAAACGCCAAGCACGATAGCAGTGTCATGGTAATGTTCATACCTTCCATACTGTGTTCCTTTAAGCTTACTTAACTCGTTAAAAAGTAAGCTAATATCTTTATTATTATGTGTGTTGTGTGTGTTTTAAAACGAGTTTTTAATTTGGCCACGCAGTTAACTGGCTCATGTCTTGCTCTGTGTGTTGCACAGCAGGACCTAGCAATAGCGTATCGCCTTTACGAACGAACACGGCCATTTGTGTAAGCTCAAGCGTGTCTTCGTAATACTTTCCGCCTTGGTATGCCTGCCTATCAGGAAAGCTCAACCATTCCCCTTGCGGTAAGTAAAACTTCACTTTACCGTTTGGTACAACGCATGGCACAACAAGGAGTTTTTCGCCGCACATAAATTGCTGATCAAAACTATGTGCTAATAAATCATCAGGAAATGCCAGTGCCATAGCGCGCTGAATAGGCAGCCCTGTTTGCTGTGCTTGCTCTGCACATGTTTGTAAATATGGAATTAACTGATAACGCAATTTAAGCGCTGCAAATACCGCGTCACTTGCTTGCTCGGTGTAAGACCACGGTTCGCGTGGGCCAATGCCATGTAAACGCATGTGCGCACTAAATACCGACGCTTGCGCCCAGCGTACATAAAGCTCTGCATCGCGAGTATCTTTATAAAAACCACCAATATCGGTTGCAAAAAATGGCCCGCCCGACATGCCCCACGCTAAGCTGCCGCGAATACTTGCTGCTAAGCCTTGCCAATCGGCTTGTGGATCGCCGCCCCATTGTGCAGGGAATCGTTGGCTACCCGTCCACGCTGAGCGGCTAAACAAAAAGGGGCCTGTTTTACAGTACTTTTCGGCAGCTTCATAAACGCAGCGGTTGTACAGCATGCTATAAACATTATGCAGTCTAATGCCGCTGTCGCCACTATGCGATACCATGTTTTCGTCTTCTAGCTGTTCGCCAAAGTCTGCTTTTATCATATCAACACCAAGCTCAAACAATGGCTTGTGCGATTCGAGCCAGTATTCGTATGCATCGGGGTGAGTAAAATCTAAAATACCCGACTCTGGCAATGGCGTAAGCACTTCGCCAAAGGGGCTTAAATCCCACTCGTATTGATACGCTTTACCTGTGCGTTTATCTTTTATTAGCCAGCCGTTCTCGGCCGCTTTAGCAAATAATGGGTTGTTTACCGAGATCATCGGGTATTCCCACACACAAATTTTAAAATCCATGGCTTTTAGTTCATCAAGCACAGGTTTTGGGTCGGCGTAACGTGTTGGGTCCCATTCAAAAGCAAAGCGGGTGTCGGTGTCTTGCCATGCTCGGCCATCAAGGGTAATTACATCACACGGCATATTTTTAGCACGTACTTCGCGGGCAACACTTAGTAGCTCATCAGCATTTTTGTAGTACGCTTTTGATAAAATAACGCCAAAGCTCCACTGCGGTGGTACCGGTGCAAAACCAGTTAGCTCGCAGTAGCGATTAATACTTTGTGCAGGCGTTTGCTCTTGGTATAAAAATACATCAAGTGCGTCATCTTCAACTAAACACACATAAGCACGTTGCGACCAAAGTGCGTAACCTACGCCATGGGTAACAGGCGCTGGCGTGTGTACAAATAAGTTCCAGCCCTCTGGGCTCCAAGCGTATGGGGTATTTTTATATGATTTTTCAGCATTTACGCCCAGTGCATCGTGATTGTATGAACGAATAAGTTGGCCGCGTTTATCAAGCTTGCCCCACTTTTCACCAAGGCCATATACGGCTTCGTCGTAAGTAAGCTCCAGGCTTAAAATCCAGCCGTGATCAGTTTTAGCCAGTGGCGGTAAACGATGCTGGCGTACAAAGTGGCCATCGGTTGCTGATTGCTGTACTAATTTGTCGTTTTTATAAAGCTTAAAATGAAATGGGTCGCTGTAAAATTCTAAACGGTACTCACCGGCTGTTGCTTCAAAGCCTTGGCCCAATGTATTAAGTAATAACGGTAAATTAGTAGGAGTGGCGCTGAGTATATTAAACGCGTGGTCTTGCGTTATGCCTGCATTTAAACGTAAACCAAACTCGCTTATGGTAACGCTGACCTCACCAAATTGAGTCGGTAAAACTAGCACATGGCCTTGCAATTTAGGCTCTGCAATTAAGCGCGCTGGTTCTATTGCGTTCCAGTCTGGCTCACGTAATTCAAATGCATTCATGGGAGTTCCTTACCAACTATAGTCTTGTATAAGACACAAGTTAAATAATTGTGATCCCTATGTCAATGTAAATAAACTTAACTTTAATTAATTAACAGCACTCGCTTTAAACTAGAGTAGGCGCCGAGATAACCACCAGCGATACACCACTTACACCCAGTAGCGTGATGGCAATAATGCGTATCCATTTTGCATCTACGTATGGGGTTAAGCGTCTTGAAAAATGAGTCACAAGTAATACTAAAGGAATTGCAGCCGCAATTAAAAACATAATATCGAGATCGGGCAAGGTGCCAAATAAAGCAATACCCACCCGCACTATGCCACCAATGGTAAACACTGCAAGTAACGTACTACGAATTGCTTCAATAGACCAAGCTTGTTTATAGCACTGAAATACCAGCGGCGGTCCCGACGTTGAAAACAACCCGCCCAGTAAACCACTTACCCCACCTGCAATTAAAAAGGAGCGAGGACGACTTTGCCTGTCGGTTCGCTTTCGTTTTACTAGCATTAAAGCGCAGCACAATAAAATGCTAATCCCCAATATAAAATTTAAAAACTGAGTTAAATGCGCCGACATATATTCAAGTAGAACAAACCCTAGCAACATTAGCGGAATGCCCGTATACAGCATGAGTTTTAGTTCGGGGATTTTTACTGCATTGCGGTTTTTAACCACCACAGTGGTTGAGTTAACAAGCCCTAGCAAACTGACTAAAAACGTGGTTGCCGTTAATGGCAATACATCTAATAGCGTAAAACTGGCTACCACTAAAAGCCCAAAACCAAACCCACTGAGTGTTTGCAATAGTGTGGCTGCACTTAAGCAAAGCGCCATAACTAATATAAGTTCGAATGAAATACTGAACACTTTAAATTTCCTTGGCGTGCGCTATTGTAGTGTAACGATTTGTTTTTAGGCATAATGTAAAAACAAGCTGTAATACAATAGCTCACAATTAACTTATAACACGCAAAGATGCGCAAAAAGTACCACCTATGTTATAACTACAGGTGGATTGAATTTAACGGTAAATAACAATGAGTAACTCTATGTTTGATCACAAATTAAGTGGCCCAAGCTTGGCTTTTCAACCACTTTACTTACAAGTGGCTGATTATATTAAACAGCTCATTGTTGAAAGACGCTGGGTACCTGGCGAAGCATTACCTAGCGAGTTTCGCCTTGCTGAAGAATTTAATGTAAGCCAAGGCACTGTTCGTAAAGCCCTTAACTTACTAACCGACGATAAAATAGTCACTCGCCGACAAGGTGTAGGTACGTTTGTATCTGAGCATACCGCGCAAGACGCACTGTTTAGATTTTTCCCGCTTCAGGCCGATGGTAAAGGTGCAGACTTACCCAAGGCAGAGCTGTTATCGGTTGAGCTATGCCCCGCACCACACGATGTTATCGATGCCTTACAACTTAATAAAAAAGATAAAGTAACTAAGCTTGTGCGTAGGCGTATTCTTGATAACGAATTTTGTATGAGCGAAACTATATACCTTCCACAAAGCTACTTTCCTGATATACATCAAAGTAGTGATATTCCGCATACATTGTACCACTACTACCAAACCAAATTTAATCAAACCGTGCACAAAACCCAAGACAGCATAAAAGCGGTATTAGCCGACGAAACTGATGCAAAAATGCTCGCAATTAAAACTGGCGATCCACTGTTATTAGTGTCACGCATTACCGAATCAATTGAAGGTAAACGTATTGAATACCGCCAAAGCAAGTGCCGAAGCGATCATTACCATTACCAAATTGAGCTTGATTAACAGATGTAAAACAACTCACAAATAAAATTTTTTTAAAGGCAGCAATCGCTGCCTTTTTGCTATCTGCAGCTTTTTTAATTCGCTGTTTTAACACCTAGCGGTGCGCACAGTGTTGACACTGTTAGATTCGTATAATAACTTATGTCTTATACAAGACCAAAGTCATTATGCAATTTTAACAGGAATTCCCAATGAGTTCATTAAATAACATCCCGCCAGTCGGGTTCGGTTTATGGAAAGTAGCACAAGAAGATTGCGCGCAAACGGTGTATCAAGCCATTAAAGCGGGTTACCGCCATCTTGATTGTGCCGCAGACTACGGTAATGAAGAACAGGTTGGCGATGGCATAGCCCAAGCAATTAATGACGGCCTGTGCACCCGAGAAGAGCTATGGATAACGTCAAAACTTTGGAATACCTTTCATGCGCCCGAGCATGTAGAGCTTGCGATTGATAAAACACTCAGCGATTTAAAGCTCGACTACCTCGACCTATACTTAATTCACTTTCCGATTGCGCAAACCTTTGTACCAATAGAGACACGCTACCCGCCAGAGTGGTTTGTAGACCCAGATGCTCAAAACCCACACATGGAGTTGGCAAAAGTACCACTACATTTAACGTGGCAAGCAATGGAAGAGCAAGTATATAACAACAAAGCAAAACGCATTGGTGTGTGTAATTACTCAAGCGCATTACTCCACGATTTAATGACCTACGCCACCGTTAAACCCGCTATGCTGCAAATTGAATCGCACCCTTATTTAACGCAAGAGCGCCTTATAAGGTTGGCAAAACAATACGACATTCCGGTTACTGCATTTTCTCCACTGGGCGCGCTTTCGTACCTAGAGCTTGAAATGGCCGATCAAACAGAGTCTGTGCTTGAGCAAAGCGTAGTGAAAGCTGCGGCGCAAAGCCATGGTAAGACACCAGCACAAGTTGTGCTGCGCTGGGGCGTGCAACGCGGAACAGCCATCATCCCTAAAACATCAAAACTTGAACGCATGACAGAAAATCTATCGCTGTTTGATTTTGAACTCAATGAGCAAGAAATGGCCGATATTTCTGCACTTAATATTAACCGCCGCTTTAACGACCCTGGTCACTTTTGTGAAGCAGCGTTTAACCGTTTTCACCCTATTTACGATTAGGAAAATACAATGTCAGCTACCGAACTTAACTACGCCGCAGTGCCTACTCAATTAACCTTCGATGACTCGGTTTTTCCGTGCATTGTGGTTAATAATAATAACGCCAGCACCGTTGAAGAGGCGGTGGCTTTCATTCGAGCAAATAAATCCGAACTAGAAACCAAACTGCGCAGCGCTGGTGCTGTACTGTTTCGTGGTTTTCCGATTAATAGTGCTGAAACCTTTGATACGTTTTCAGCAGGGTTTGATTACGATAATTTTACTTACCAAGAGTCGCTATCTAACGCGGTACGTATTAACTTTACCGAGCGTGTATTTACCGCTAACGAAGCGCCAAAAGATGTAGAAATTTACTTACACCACGAAATGGCTCAAACGCCTATTTCGCCAAGTAAATTATTCTTTTTTTGTAAATCGGCAGCAGAGGAAGGCGGCGCAACACCGCTTTGCCGCTCAGATAAATTATTTAGCGCTTTAAAGCAATTTGATAGCCAATTAGCCGATGACTTTGAACAAAAAGGCTTAAAGTACACCACTTACATGCCTGCAGCCGACGATGCAACATCGGGCCAAGGCCGCAGTTGGAAAAGCACGCTCAGCGTACAAAATAAAGAAGAAGCGCACAGTAAACTTACCGAGCTAGGTTATGAGTGGGAGTGGCTAGACGATGGCTCTTTAAAAGCAATTACCCCGGTTTTACCTGCGGTAGTTACCCTTGAAAACGGCGTACAAGTTTTTTACAACCAACTTATTGCCGCTTACATGGGTTGGAAGGGCGTACGAGAAAACCCATCGATTGCCATTACTTTTGGCGATGGCAGTGCTATTCCTAAAGCGGGACTTGATAAAATTGTTGAGCTTTCAAAAGAGTTTACCTTTGATTTAGCCTGGCAAGATGGCGATGTAGCACTGGTTGATAACGAAATGGCTATGCACGGGCGTCGTCCATTTACTGGCGAGCGAAAGCGGCAAGTACTTGTTGCATTAACCGCAGCTAACGCCTAATGCGGCGAGTAAGTAATGCATTAAAAGCGTATGTATCGCCACTTTGGCAAGGTGCAAGCATTGCAGTAATGACTGGGCTTGCAGCCTTATTTTTAAGTGAACATTACGGCGCACCCGCTATGTTATTTGCTTTATTGCTCGGTATGGCGGTATCGTTTTTGTATCAAAGTGACAGCCCTTGCGCAAAAGGGATCGACTTTACCGGCACCACTATTTTGCGAGTCGGCATTGTACTTTTGGGTACACGTATTGCTTTAGGCGACTTAATTACACTGGGCTGGCAAACTGCGCTCATGCTTGCTGGTGCTATATTCACCACCATTATTTTAGGGGTAATACTTGCGCGCGTATTTGGCTTACAAAAACGCTTTGGAGCTTTAACTGGCGGGTCTGTGGCTATTTGCGGTGCATCGGCAGCATTGGCTATTTCGTCGATTATGCCCAACAGCGAACACAAAGAGCGCGATACGTTACTTACTGTTATTGGCGTAACAGCTATGTCGACCATTGCAATGATTCTCTATCCAATCATTGTTAATTACCTAGAATTTGATGCCCATAACGCAGGGGTATTTTTAGGTGGTACCATACATGATGTAGCCCAAGTTGTGGGCGCGGGCTATTCTGTATCGCCAGAAACCGGCGACATTGCCACACTCACTAAACTTGTACGTGTAGCTATGTTACTGCCTGTTGTACTTATAATGATGGTTATAATTAATCGCTCCAATCAAAGCAATAAAGGCGACTTACCTAAGGTACCTGGCTTTTTAATTGGTTTTGTTATTTTAATGGTAATTAACAGCTGTTTTTCGCTGCCAAGCGTATTACTCGAAAGCGCTAATGAACTGTCAAAGTTCTTTTTAATTACAGCTATTGCCGCCATTGGCATGAAAACTAACTTGGGAAAGCTTACCGAAGTGGGCATAAAACCCATTATTTTAATTGTGGCTGAAACTGTGTGGATAGCGTTATTAATATTGGGCTTTATATTCTTTAACTAACTGAATAAAAAAGGTTTAAGCCGTAAATTTCAAGATCAATATACACCATGTTAAACACGGCTTTTTAATTTAATTCTTTCTAAGGCTAAAAAATAAAATAACAATAAAGCTTGGTGTATTATCAAACATGCTGTTATCCTGCTCGGCATCGGGTTGATGAAAACCCAGTTTATTTGTAAGTACCTCGTTGATATTAGTAATAATCCTTCGCGTTATCCTCAGTTAAATGCACGTTTTCTTCCTGTTAAATTGCCTATTTAGGGCACACTTTTATTTATTTTTAGGATCTATTATGTCTAATACAACAACTGGTACAGTTAAATTTTTTAATGAAGCAAAAGGTTTTGGTTTTATCGAGCAAGAGTCTGGCCCTGATGTGTTTGCACATTTCAGCGCAATCTCTGGCGACGGTTTTAAAACCCTTGCTGAAGGCCAACGTGTACAGTTTACTGTTACTCAAGGTCAAAAAGGCCCACAGGCTGAGAACATTGTTAGCATCTAATTGCTAAACAATTAAATGGGTTAGCAATAACCCATTTTGAATACTAGTTTGAAAGAAGTTTTGTTTTATTTGTTAGTACCCCGTTGTTTTAGTAATAATCCTGCGCGTTATCCTCAAGTTAACTATTTTTTCCGGCTCAATCGCCTCTTTTCAGGCACACTTATATTAATTTTTTAGGATACATATTATGTCTACTACAACTACTGGTTCAGTAAAATGGTTTAACGAAGCAAAAGGTTTTGGTTTTATCGAGCAAGAGTCTGGCCCTGATGTGTTTGCACATTTTAGCGCAATCTCTGGCGACGGTTTTAAAACCCTTGCTGAAGGCCAACGTGTACAGTTTACTGTTACTCAAGGTCAAAAAGGCCCACAAGCTGAAAACATTGTTAGCATTTAACATGTTTTAAATAAATGCGTTTTTTAACGCATTTATTACCCCCTTAATTACCTCTTATAAGTATTAGTAAAACCCCTTCAAACATTTATTTCAGTCTTGCTTGAGCATAACTCCTGTATTGCCTACAATAGCGCACAATATATTCTATGTAGATCCCTATTATGACTGATACAAACAAACCTGAATTACCAGATCAACTTTCTATTAATCCACGCAGCAAATTTTATGTAGAAGAAGTGTTTGAACATGAAATTGGTATTACACTAAATGGCAAAGAACGTTTTGACGTTGAAGAATACAGCATTAGCGAAGGTTGGATTAAAGTAGCAGCACCTAAAGCGTTAGATCGCCGCGGTCAGCCATTGCTTATGAAAGTAAAAGGCAAGGTAGAAGCGTTTTACAAATAAGCTAATCCTTATTTAAAAGTAAGCGACTCCTTTAGGCAGTCGCTTTTTTTGTGCCTATTAAAAAGTATTGAGCTATTTTCATGTTAAACCTGATGAAGTTTCACTATATTTTTAAGCAAAACATGCTTGAATGACGTCATATTGTATAGAACAGCGGAAGCTTATTATGAAAAAAGTAATTATTTTAGATGGTGGCATGGGCCGCGAACTTAAGCGCATTGGCGCTCCGTTTACGCAACCTCTTTGGAGTGCGCAGGCACTTATAGAAGCGCCACACTTTGTTACTCAAGCACACTCTGGGTTTATAGATGCTGGCGCTGAAATAATTACTGTAAATAGTTACGCCTGTGTACCGTTTCATTTAGGCGAAGCGCTTTATGATGCACAGGGTGCCGAGCTTGCTAACCAAGCTGCAATCATTGCAAAAAAAGCGGCTCAAAGTGCAAATAAAAATATACTGGTAGCAGGTTCGCTTCCTCCGGTATTTGGCTCTTACCGCCCGGAGCTATTTGAACGTAAGCGTGGTTTTACTATTTTAAATACACTTTACGAAGCACAAAACGAGTATGTAGATCTATGGATTGGCGAAACTATTTCTAGCATTGAAGAAGCACAAGTAATGGCAAGCGTACTTAAAAATTCAAACAAACCATGCTATTACGCATTTACCTTAAATGATGAAGTTAGCGAACTAGCAACCCTGCGCTCAGGCGAATTTGTAACTGACGCCGTAACTGAACTGCTTGATCACAATGTTGCAGGTATTTTATTTAATTGCTCGATCCCTGAAGTAATAGAACAAGCCTTAATAGATACTAATAAGGTATTGTCGAAGCATAATAAAACCGTGGCTTTGGGCGCCTTTGCAAACGGCTTTACGCCTATTGCCCATGACTATCAAGCCAATCAAGGCTCGCAAGCGTATCGTGATATTTCACCTTCAGAATACCTTGGCTTTGCAAAGAAGTGGCACGCTCTGGGTGCAACTGTTATTGGGGGTTGCTGTGGTATAGGCCCAGAGTTTATTGAAGTGCTGGTAAACTGGAAACAGGAACTTGAAAGCGCTTAAGCTTTTAGTGCCCTTTAGGGCTTATTGGCTGCACCAATCGTGTTAAGTTATTAGGCATTTATAGCGACAGATAAATAGCGTGATAACAAGGCATAAATATCGACATGTAGTTGTTCTACATGAGAAATTCATAACGCTGTTAGCGCTCTATTTAGCACGCTAGAATGATTAAATATTTGAGTCGATTGGTGTTATTCCCAACACCCAATCAAGCCCTTGTATTGCAGTAGTAGGAAATGCGGTTGCATGGCTCGCCCCTTCAATAACAACACTTTTTAATTGTATGTTGTCACTGTTAAGTGCATTAATTTTTTGTACCAATAGCTTGGTACCCTCAACCATATTTTGCCCTTCACCAAAAGCTGGGATTTCCTTTGCTCCCACCGATATATAAACCTTTGTAGGCACTTTAGGTTTATTTGCTTGTAGCGCTAAGATTGCGTTGCTATCAAACCAAACAGACGGGCTACCAATAATATAATGGCTAAATAAGTCGGGCATCGTAAATAAAACAGTAGCACCAAATAAACCGCCTAGCGAGTTACCTATGTAGGTTTTGTGTGTGTGACTTGCTCGGTAGTTTTGCTCAATATAAGGGAACACGGTATTTTTAATAAACTGAATATGGCCTTGCGCATTACCTGTTTGTTTTTTCCAATCCTTTGCAAAGGTAGGAGTGTAGTCTCTTATTCGACTAGCTGATCCAATAGACCCTTTTTCATAACCAATGGCGACAATAATTGCTTGCTGCATTTTGCCGCTATTCATAGGAAACCGTGTAGCCCCTGCCACTATAGGGAAGGTATACGGCGCATCGGTTAAATAAATAACTGGATATGTTTTATCTGGCTTATTTTTATATGACTTAGGGAGCTGAATAAAAACAGGGTAAACACGCTTACTAGAAGGTTCAGTTAGCTGAATAACGCTACTTCTAGGAATTTCATATGGCGTATTTGCACTTAATTTAAAACAAGTTAATACACAAAGCAGCAATAGCCATTTGGTTGGTAAATTCACTTAATTTCCCTTTATAAACTACAGCTACACTTATATTTGCCCAAACAGTAAAGAAGGCAGCGCCTCATAAAGGTAACTGCCTAATATAAAGTGACTATAAAACCTTACTTAGAACGATTTCGCCAACCACTCCATGCATCATCTTCTGGGTTAACTTTGTTTTTCTTCTTTTTCTTACCTGTGCCTGCAGGCTTTGCCATTGGCTTGTCGTTTTTAAGCGCATCAGCTGCATCAAGGTTTGCTTGGTTAACTGCAAAACCCGTTACTTCTTTACGCTCTAAGCGAAGTTTATTTTTCTTTTCGATTATTTTAAAGTGATGAAAGTCTTCATAATCAATTAACGATAACGCTAAGCCAACTTCACCGGCACGGCCGCTTCGGCCAATACGGTGCATGTAATCGGCGGGGCTGCGCGGTAAGTTAAAGTTAATAACAACAGGCAGTTTGGCAATATCTAAACCACGGGCTGCTATATCGGTGGCAATAAGTACTTCTATTTCACCGGCTTTAAATTTTTCTATTACGCGAGTACGCTCACTTTGGCCTTTATCACCATGAAATACCTGTGCGTTAATACCACGCTTTTCAAGCTTACCCACTAAGTGCTCACAGTCTTTTTTAGCGTTTACAAAAATAAGCGCTTGGCGCCATTTATGCTCTTTAATTAAATGCGCTAAAACCGTAGTTTTTTCGCCTTTATTAACCGTAAATACGCGCTGTACTAAGGTGCTTTCGTCTTTGCTTTGAACTTGTATTTCAACAGGGTTAGTTAACAGCTCTTGCGTTAATAGAGTGACTTGCTCTGGGAAGGTTGCTGAAAACAACATTGTTTGTTTTTTAGCAGGCATTAACGCTAATAACTCAGCAAGTTCTTCGGTAAAGCCAAGGCTTAGCATGCGGTCGGCTTCATCAAGCACTAAGGTCGTTACTTTATCGAGCTTAATCGCATTGCTTGAGATTAAATCGAGTAAACGGCCAGGTGTTGCCACGATAATATCGGCGCCGCCACGTAGAGCCTGCATTTGTGTATTAACCGATACACCACCAAATACCGCCACCGTTTTAATGGCGCCATTAAAGTTAGCAGAATACGATTTAACGCTATCAGCCACCTGCGTTGCAAGCTCACGGGTAGGTACCAAAATAAGCCCAGTGACAAAGTTACCTTTGTTCGCTGCTTTTTTAGCGCTTTGCTCTAAAAATAGGGTTTGCAGCATTGGTAATGCAAACGTTGCTGTTTTACCTGAGCCAGTATTTGCCCCCGCAATTAAATCGCTACCAGCAAGTACACTTGGAATCGCTTTAGCTTGAATTGGCGTAGGTTGGTTATATTCCAAATCGGTTAAACGAGCTTGTAGCTCTGGAATAAGGCCAAGATCGTTAAAGGTGCTAGGGCTTGCGGCTGAGGTCATAAAAGTTGTGGGCTTATTGCTAAAAAAGTAGCCTGTAATTTTAGCGTATTTAGCGCTTATTAAGTAGGAATTAGTGATTTAAATGTTCTCATAGGTAACAGCTACGTGTTGTAAGGGTAACTGTAAGCGCAGGCTCTCCCTGCGCTTTATCCTTTTACATTATTGCGTTTTACTTAGCTGCGTTTGTAATCTAGCTTTTGTTTCTTTTAAGTAATGTATATAAGGATATGAGTCGTCTGCTATCGCTAAAGCAGAGTCCATCTGTTTAAGCGCTTGGCGAGTATCACCCTGCATTTCATAGCCATAAGATAAAGCTGAAAGCGCATCGACTGATTTTGGGTGGTTTTTTAAATTGTACTTAAACACCTCAATAGCACGGGTAAACTGCTTGCTGCCCGTTAAGTTATAACCGAGTGATCTAACAGCGCGATCCGATGGCGCAATCTGCTCGCCCCATTGTTGAGATAAGCTTTGATAATAAGTATCAATAGAGGTTACATCGTCAGTTAAAGCACTTATGGGCATTTGTTTAGGCAAAAATAAGTTGTGATAGGCATTAAATGAACCAGCAACCGAAGTAAGGTTATGCGAGATACCATCAAACGCATCACTAAAGAAGCGTAAATTTGGCAAGCTATTAGATTGCAAAGCTTGCTGAAGTTCATTGTATCGCTCACGCATTATGCCTGCTTCTTCGCCTATATTAATGTAAACATAGTTATTTAGGTCTTTTGATGTATTAATAAACGCCTTAGCTGCTTTTAGCGATGCACCATAGTTCCACCAAACCGCTGGGCTATATGCAATATGCGCTTGGAAAAGATCAGGGTTAGCTTGCATTGTATAAAGTGCAAACACGCCTGCCGCAGAGGCCCCTGCAATCACATTATAATTGTGCGTACGATAACTTTTATTAATTAAGGGCATAAGTTCTTGCTCAATAAATGCTAAAAACTTTGCTGCACCACCGCCTTCACCTACCGGGCCTTGTGGCTCTTTATTAACTGTGGGGTATAAATCCCTTAAGCGATTGGTGTTTTCAATAGCGACAATAATAACCTCGGGCGCACGATTATCATTTTGCAAGCGCTCCATCACAGCACTTATAAGCGGTATGTTACCCGCGCCATCAAGGCGATAAATGACCGGATAAACTTTGTTTGGCTCAGCTTGGTAGTTCTTTGGTAGCTGGACTACAACAGTACGCTCTTCGTTTAAAACAGCCGATTTAATAGAGTGCATGAACTGAGAGTAATCTACACTTTGCTGTTTAGTGCCAGATTGTGCAAAGGCATTTTGTGAACTAAAAGCAAAAAAGCTAACAAAACAAATTACGGCTAATAAACGCATTACTAATCCTTTTGAAAATAGTGGGTTATTTAATCTAACAGGCTTTGAGGTACAAAAAAAGGCGCGTTGAGCGCCTTTTTAGTTTTAACTAACAAACAATAACTTATTGATTTTACTCAACCGTAACAGATTTAGCTAAGTTACGTGGTTGGTCAACGTCGGTACCTTTAATTACGGCTACATAGTACGACAATAACTGTAATGGCAATGTGTAAACAATTGGCGCAATAATGTCGTCAGTGTGGTTTACGTTGATTACACGCATTGTGTCGTCTGACTCAAAGTGTGAATCTTTATCTGCGAATACGTAAATAATGCCGCCACGTGCGCGTACTTCTTCTACGTTTGATTTAAGCTTTTCTAATAGCTCATTGTTTGGTGCTACAACAATAATTGGCATGTCAGCATCAATAAGTGCAAGTGGCCCATGTTTTAGCTCGCCCGCTGCGTAGGCTTCTGCGTGAATGTACGAAATTTCTTTAAGCTTAAGCGCGCCTTCCATTGCAATTGGGTATTGCGAACCACGACCTAAAAACAGTGAGTGATGCTTGTCGGCAAACTCTTCTGCAAGGTCTGCAATGCCATCAGCAAGCAGTAATGTTTCTTCAAGCTTAGCAGGAAGTACTTTTATAGCATTTACAATGGCACTTTGATCAAGCTGTTTTTCTTGAGCTATAGACGCAGTAAGCATTAACAAACCAACTAATTGTGTTGTAAATGCTTTAGTAGAAGCTACACCAATTTCAGCACCAGCTTTAGTCATAAAGGCAAGGTCAGATTCGCGCACAAGCGATGAACCCGGCACGTTACAAATGGTCATTGATGCCATGTAACCTTGCTCTTTAGCTAAACGTAGTGCAGCTAGCGTATCGGCTGTTTCACCCGATTGTGAAATAGTCACAAGTAGGCTGTTTTCGTGTACATACGATTGGCGGTAACGGAACTCAGAGGCAATCTCAACATTACAGCTAACGCCTGCAAATTGCTCAAGCCAGTAACGTGCAACCATACCTGAATGGTATGATGTACCACAGGCAATAATTTGCACGTGTTTTACGTCTTTAAATATTTGCTGAGCGCTGTCGCCAAAGGCGTCAATTGCTACGCGGTCGTCGTTTAAACGCCCTTCAAGGGTATTACGTACCGCAAGTGGTTGCTCGTAAATTTCTTTTAGCATGTAGTGGCGGTAGTCGCCTTTGCCTGAAGCATCTTGCGTGATGTTTGATTCAACAACCTCACGTTCTACAGCGTCGCCATTTTCATCAAAAATTTCAACAGTGTCACGTGTAATACGCGCTACGTCGCCTTCTTCTAAGAAGATAAAGCTGCGAGTCACTGGTAATAGTGCTAGCTGATCAGAGGCAATAAAGTTTTCGCCAAGGCCTAAACCTATTACAAGTGGGCTACCTGAGCGCGCTACGATGATTTCGTTGTCGTTTGCTTTATCAAATACAACGGTACCAAACGCACCTTCAAATTGCTTAACTGCGGCTTGAACAGATGCAAGTAACGTAGTGTGTTGCTTACGAAGCTTATGAATTAAGTGCACCATTACTTCGGTATCTGTTTCAGATAGGAACTCGTAGCCTTCTTCTTTAAGCGATGCGCGTAGGCTTGCGTGGTTTTCAATAATACCATTATGCACGAGTGCTAGCTGGTTGTTTGATACGTGCGGGTGAGCGTTTTCTTCAGTAACGCTACCGTGTGTTGCCCAGCGAGTGTGTGCAATACCTGTATGGCCGCTAACGCCTGCTTTCTCAAGTGCAGCTTCTACGTTAACTACTTTACCTACTGCTTTAACAGTATTAAGTGTGTTGCCATCAAGCAATGCTACGCCTGCTGAGTCGTAACCACGGTATTCAAGACGCTTAAGGCCTTCAACTAAAATTTTGTTTACTGGACGTTCTGCAACTGCCCCAACTATTCCACACATAGTGTCTCCATTAATTTTTTAATTCTAGTAACTCACTTTGCAGTTACTAATCAATAATATCTGCACAAATTAGTTTTACACCACACGCCTCAATCGCTTTGCGTTTATCGTCTGCTAAGCCATTGTCGGTTATTAATGTGGTTACTATTTTCCACGGTAATTCTAAATTTGGTATTTTTCGGCCAATCTTATCTGATTCAACCATAACGATTACTTCACGGGCCGCCTTTGCCATAACTTGGCTTAAGCCGACTAACTCATTAAAGGTAGTCGTGCCGCGCTTTACATCTATGCCATCTGCACCAATAAATAATTGATCGAAGTCATAAGAGCATAATACGTTTTCGGCAACTTGCCCCTGAAACGACTCAGAATGCGGATCCCATGTACCACCGGTCATTAAAAGTGTTGGCTCGTTTTCAAGTGATAGTAAACGGCTCGCCACTTTAATCGCGTTGGTCATTACAACTAACCCTCGCTTATTTGCAAGCTCTGGGATCATAGCGGCCGTAGTGCGCCCGCTATCAATAATAATACGGTTATGATCTTTTATGAGTGCTGCTGCAGCCTTAGCTATTGCTACTTTGCGTTTAGAGTCTATTTCGTCGGTGACGATTTCTTTAGGCAGTGCAATAGCTCCACCATAACGGCGCAGTAACAAGCCACTTTTTTCAAGCGCAGTTAAATCCTTTCGAATGGTTACTTCAGATGTTTGAAACTGCTCAGCGAGCTTTTCAACAGCCACTTCACCTAGCTCATTTACCTGAGTAAGTATTAAATGACGGCGTTGCTGTGTGTTTCGTTTAGTCATAAAGCTCGTAAATTAAGTTTCGTTTCGAAAGATATGTAATTCTAAACGAAACTAGTCAAATGGCAAGTGAACGAGCAAAAATAAAGCAGCTTTCAACAAGGAATAATAAAGGTAAAATAGCGCTAGGATCAGTTAATCAATCAAAGAAGCCTTAATGCAGTCATTTAACAGCTTAGATAAAACGCTATTAGCGCTACGAAAGCAAACTGGCGAAATATGCCGACTCTTTAATAAAAGCCCGAGTAAAGGCAATTTAAAACGCATTAAAGAGCTCTTCGCTCAATGCGGTGAAGGGGTAATTATAGAATCAGGTTTTCACTGCGATTATGGTAATCAAATAACTATTGGTGATCGTAGCTTCATAAACATTAACTGTACTGTATTGGATGCCCCAATTAGTGAAGGTGCTATCAGCATTGGGCAGGACTGCTTAATTGGTCCTAATGTTCAGCTATTAGCGGTATCTCATGCTGTTAACCCTACACAGCGACTCAATAAAGAAAACTTTGCATCCCCCATCACAGTGGGTAATAACGTGTGGATTGGCGCGGGAGTTATTGTATTAGCTGGCGTTACCATTGGCGATAATGCTGTTGTTGGTGCGGGATCTGTCGTAACTAAAAATGTAGAGGCGGATACTCTTGTTGCAGGTAATCCTGCTCTTAAAATAAGAATACTATAATTATAATCGATGTTTTTTGATGTCAGGTGTCACTTTGCTCGCCCGATCTGAGTGTTGAAGGTTTGGTGTTTTAAACCCCAGAAAGCAAAAATCCGTTACATTGATTTAGCGGGTTTTTCTTATTTGAAGTCGGTGCGCTACTAGTAACCAAAACACCGTCCACAAAGAACCGCTTCGCTTTAGAGATTACTTTCCTGCAGACAGCAAAAAACCCGTCACATTGCTGTAACGGGTTTCTCTTATTTGAAGCCTGGTAATGTCCTACTTTCACATAGCAAATGCTACACTATCATCGGCGCTGTTTCGTTTCACTACTGAGTTCGGCATGGAATCAGGTGGGTCCAAAACGCTATTGTCACCAAGCAAATTTGGGCGTTAATCCGTATTTCTACGCACTAACTGAATTTGGAAAATATCTGATAATATTTTTTAAGTCTGTCAGTAATATCTACTTTAGTTCATTAACTTCTGTCTTAACTGTCACACAAAACGCGTTTGGCGTTGTATGGTTAAGCCTCACGGGTAATTAGTACAAGTTAGCTTAATGGCTCACACCACTTCCACATCTTGCCTATCAACGTTGTAGTCTTCAACGGCCCTTCAGAGACTTTAAAAGTCTAGTGAGAACTCATCTCGAGGCCTGCTTCGCGCTTAGATGCTTTCAGCGCTTATCAGTTCCGAACGTAGCTACCGGGCAATGCCATTGGCATGACAACCCGAACACCAGCGGTTCGTTCACTCCGGTCCTCTCGTACTAGGAGCAACCCCTCTCAATTCTCAAACGCCCACGGCAGATAGGGACCGAACTGTCTCACGACGTTCTAAACCCAGCTCGCGTACCACTTTAAATGGCGAACAGCCATACCCTTGGGACCGACTTCAGCCCCAGGATGTGATGAGCCGACATCGAGGTGCCAAACACCGCCGTCGATATGAACTCTTGGGCGGTATCAGCCTGTTATCCCCGGAGTACCTTTTATCCGTTGAGCGATGGCCCTTCCATTCAGAACCACCGGATCACTATGACCTACTTTCGTACCTGCTCGACGTGTCTGTCTCGCAGTTAAGCTGGCTTCTACCATTACACTAACCGTACGATGTCCGACCGTACTTAGCCAACCTTCGTGCTCCTCCGTTACTCTTTGGGAGGAGACCGCCCCAGTCAAACTACCCACCAGGCACTGTCCGTAACCCCGATTCAGGGGCCAACGTTAGAACATCAAAACTACAAGGGTGGTATTTCAAGGACGACTCCAACAAGACTAGCGTCTCATCTTCAAAGTCTCCCACCTATCCTACACATGTAGGTTCAATGTTCAGTGCCAAGCTGTAGTAAAGGTTCACGGGGTCTTTCCGTCTAGCCGCGGGTACACAGCATCTTCACTGCGATTTCAATTTCACTGAGTCTCGGGTGGAGACAGCGTGGCCATGGTTACACCATTCGTGCAGGTCGGAACTTACCCGACAAGGAATTTCGCTACCTTAGGACCGTTATAGTTACGGCCGCCGTTTACCGGGGCTTCGATCAAGAGCTTCTCCGAAGATAACCCCATCAATTAACCTTCCGGCACCGGGCAGGTGTCACACCGTATACGTCATCTTGCGATTTTGCACAGTGCTGTGTTTTTAATAAACAGTCCCAGCCACCTGGTCACTGCGGCTCCCGTCCGCTTAGAGAGCAAGTCTCATCACAGATAGGAGCGTACCTTCTCCCGAAGTTACGGTACGATTTTGCCTAGTTCCTTCACCCGAGTTCTCTCAAGCGCCTTAGTATTCTCTACCTGACCACCTGTGTCGGTTTGGGGTACGATTCGGTATAATCTGAAGCTTAGAGGCTTTTCCTGGAAGTATGGCATCAGCAACTTCACTACCGTAGTAGCTCGTCTCGTGTCTCAGGTTTAGTGTTCGTCCGGATTTACCTAAACAAACGCCCTACTCACTTTCACATGGACAACCATCGCCATGCTTGCTTAGCCTTCTCCGTCCCCCCATCGCAATTATACCAAGTACGGAAATATTAATCCGTTTCCCATCGACTACGCCTTTCGGCCTCGCCTTAGGGGTCGACTTACCCTACCCTGATTAACATGGGATAGGAACCCTTGGTCTTCCGGCGTGCGGGTTTTTCACCCGCATTATCGTTACTCATGTCAGCATTCGCACTTCTGATACGTCCAGCATACCTCCCGGTACACCTTCAACCGCTTACAGAACGCTCCCCTACCACTCATCCTAAGATGAATCCGCAGCTTCGGTGCATAGTTTAGCCCCGTTACATCTTCCGCGCAGACCGACTCGACCAGTGAGCTATTACGCTTTCTTTAAAGGATGGCTGCTTCTAAGCCAACCTCCTGGCTGTCTGGGCCTTTCCACATCGTTTCCCACTTAACTATGACTTTGGGACCTTAGCTGGCGGTCTGGGTTGTTTCCCTCTTCACGACGGACGTTAGCACCCGCCGTGTGTCTCCCGGATATTACTTTACGGTATTCGGAGTTTGCAAAGGGTTGGTAAGTCGGGATGACCCCCTAGCCTTAACAGTGCTCTACCCCCGTAAGTATTCGTCCGAGGCTCTACCTAAATAGATTTCGGGGAGAACCAGCTATCTCCCGGTTTGATTAGCCTTTCACTCCTAGCCACAGGTCATCCCCTAACTTTTCAACGTTAGTGGGTTCGGTCCTCCAGTTGATGTTACTCAACCTTCAACCTGCCCATGGCTAGATCACCGGGTTTCGGGTCTATACCTTGCAACTATTCGCCCAGTTAAGACTCGGTTTCCCTACGGCTACCCTAATCGGTTAACCTCGCTACAAAATATAAGTCGCTGACCCATTATACAAAAGGTACGCAGTCACAGAACAAGTCTGCTCCTACTGCTTGTACGTACACGGTTTCAGGTTCTATTTCACTCCCCTCACAGGGGTTCTTTTCGCCTTTCCCTCACGGTACTGGTTCACTATCGGTCAGTTGGGAGTATTTAGCCTTAGATGATGGTCCACCTATATTCAGTCAAAGTTTCACGTGCTCCGACCTACTCGATTTCACTTAAAATGTCTTTTCATGTACGGGACTATCACCCTGTATCGTGGCACTTTCCAGAGCCTTCCATTAACACATAATAAGCTTAAGGGCTGTTCCGATTTCGCTCGCCGCTACTTTCGGAATCTCGGTTGATTTCTTTTCCTACGGGTACTTAGATGTTTCAGTTCTCCGCGTTCGCCTCGTTAACCTATGTATTCAGTTAACGATACCTGCAAGCAGGTGGGTTTCCCCATTCGGAAATCCTAGTCTCAAGTGCTTTTTACTAGCTTGACTAGGCTTATCGCAAGTTAATACGTCCTTCATCGCCTCCAACTGCCAAGGCATCCACCGTGTACGCTTAGTCACTTAACCATACAACCCAAACGGGTCTTTGTTTTGTGACAGTTTAACTTCGCCAGAAGTTAATATTGAATACTAAAGTAGATACCAATCAATCAACTCATAAGAGTGATTAAATGGCACTGAATGATACTGCTATCATTCTTTTTTACTTTTGAAAACTCTGTACAAATAACAATGTTATTCATACGAATTTTATTATCAGCTTTTCCAAATTTTTAAAGAGCATATTAATTAACTAAGCCAGTGGCTTAACTAATTAACAATCATCTGTGTGGACACTACGAACAAATAAGTTCTAAATCGTATAAGGAGGTGATCCAGCCCCAGGTTCCCCTAGGGCTACCTTGTTACGACTTCACCCCAGTCATGAATCACTCCGTGGTAAACGTCCTCCCGAGGGTTAGACTATCTACTTCTGGAGCAACCCACTCCCATGGTGTGACGGGCGGTGTGTACAAGGCCCGGGAACGTATTCACCGCGTCATTCTGATACGCGATTACTAGCGATTCCGACTTCATGGAGTCGAGTTGCAGACTCCAATCCGGACTACGACGCACTTTAAGTGATTCGCTTACCTTCGCAGGTTCGCAGCACTCTGTATGCGCCATTGTAGCACGTGTGTAGCCCTACACGTAAGGGCCATGATGACTTGACGTCGTCCCCACCTTCCTCCGGTTTATCACCGGCAGTCTCCTTAGAGTTCTCAGCATTACCTGCTAGCAACTAAGGATAGGGGTTGCGCTCGTTGCGGGACTTAACCCAACATCTCACAACACGAGCTGACGACAGCCATGCAGCACCTGTATCAGAGTTCCCGAAGGCACCAATCTATCTCTAGAAAGTTCTCTGTATGTCAAGTGTAGGTAAGGTTCTTCGCGTTGCATCGAATTAAACCACATGCTCCACCGCTTGTGCGGGCCCCCGTCAATTCATTTGAGTTTTAACCTTGCGGCCGTACTCCCCAGGCGGTCTACTTAATGCGTTAGCTTTGAAAAACAGAACCGAGGTTCCGAGCTTCTAGTAGACATCGTTTACGGCGTGGACTACCGGGGTATCTAATCCCGTTTGCTCCCCACGCTTTCGTACATGAGCGTCAGTGTTGACCCAGGTGGCTGCCTTCGCCATCGGTATTCCTTCAGATCTCTACGCATTTCACCGCTACACCTGAAATTCTACCACCCTCTATCACACTCTAGTTTGCCAGTTCGAAATGCAGTTCCCAGGTTGAGCCCGGGGCTTTCACATCTCGCTTAACAAACCGCCTGCGTACGCTTTACGCCCAGTAATTCCGATTAACGCTCGCACCCTCCGTATTACCGCGGCTGCTGGCACGGAGTTAGCCGGTGCTTCTTCTGTCAGTAACGTCACAGATGTGAGGTATTAACTCACACCCTTTCCTCCTGACTGAAAGTGCTTTACAACCCGAAGGCCTTCTTCACACACGCGGCATGGCTGCATCAGGCTTTCGCCCATTGTGCAATATTCCCCACTGCTGCCTCCCGTAGGAGTCTGGACCGTGTCTCAGTTCCAGTGTGGCTGATCATCCTCTCAAACCAGCTAGGGATCGTTGCCTTGGTGAGCCATTACCTCACCAACTAGCTAATCCCACTTGGGCCAATCTAAAGGCGAGAGCCGAAGCCCCCTTTGGTCCGTAGACATTATGCGGTATTAGCAGTCGTTTCCAACTGTTGTCCCCCACCTCAAGGCATGTTCCCAAGCATTACTCACCCGTCCGCCGCTCGTCAGCAAAGTAGCAAGCTACTTTCTGTTACCGCTCGACTTGCATGTGTTAGGCCTGCCGCCAGCGTTCAATCTGAGCCATGATCAAACTCTTCAATTAAAAAGTTTTGTGTCTTTCGACAGCTCAATGAATTCTGAATTTATTTAATATCTTTCGATATTGAATTGACTGTGCTGCAATTCCTACCGAAGTAGTTATTGCTGTTGGTCACTCAGTTTCAATTGAGACTCTAATTTGTTTGCCTCACTACCTAAGTAGCTTGGCTGTTAGAACTCAATCTGTACGAGTGCCCACACAGATGATTGCTTTATATTGTTAAAGAACGTTGCGACGTTGTCGCTAGGGATGCGTATAATACATCCTTTATTTTTCGAGTCAATACTTTGTTTTAAACTTTCTTACGATAATTTAAAACCGAAGTTTTACTTAACTCTCTGATTAACTCTTGCCTCGCTATGCGTTGGCGCCTGCCGTCTCAGTGGGGTCGCATTATAGGGATATTCGAGTGGGGGTCAACGTTTAATTCATGCTTTTTTGAATAAAAATACTTTTAGTACGAAAGGTATACAAATAAAGGGATGGAGGGCGCTTTTAGCTTAAAAAACATGCATTTTTAATCTCTACTTAAATGCTAATACTCTATCAATATAAAAAGCGGAAAATAAAGCATGATATTTTCCGCTTTTTACAGAGTGGTTAATTAGCTGAAATTTCCCATACTGCGATAGAACCAGATATCTCATTACCTATGATAAGTAGTGGTTTGCCAGTTGCACTTTGTTCGCGTGGTATGAATGTCATTCCTTCTGGTGCTAGATCACCGGTAATTTCTGCACCAGCTATTAAACCTCGGTTATAAAAGTAGTCTTCAAACTGCACATCATATGGGTTAGTAATATCGTAAATCATGATCCCGCCCATACGCTCGAGTCCAATAAATGCGAAGGTACGTTCGCCAATTGTACCTACAGTTAGCGCTTCGGGTTCTGCGCCTTTATCGTCTGAGCGTGTATCCCCTTTATTTTCATCTTCATTATTGTTAAACGCTTCGCCATGAACTGATGCGGTAATACGGCCTATATCGTCTCCAGAATCAAACACCACCAGCCCATTGCTGTCCCAAATGGTAAACGAACGTGCGCCATAGGCATAAAGCGATTCGTATTGACCATCGTTATTATTATCACCTTTAACCGTTGTCACTTTTAAACGGCCGATGTCGTTATCGTCGTTATTTAAGTAATCAAAATTAGCAGCAAGCGTTAGGTCTTCGACGCGGCTTTCATCTATGTAAGCAAGACATCCATCGTCTTCATCGAAATCTACGCCGCCTTTGGCTATGCAATCTGCTTCATCGGTTGTATCAAAAAAGTATTCGCGTGCATCACCTTCATTAGCCGACACTATAAAGTTTGCACCTTTCCAGCTAAAGCTTGAAATTGTGTCTGGCTGATACATGCCATATAAGCCAGGGTATGATTTAAAATTAACACCGCCGTCTTTATCTGATGCATCTATTTGTAAGCTAGACCAGTCTTTAAAGCCTAACCCTTTTAACTCAAGAGAGTTATCTTCTAAATTAACGATGGCTAGTGCGTTATTTTCTTGAATCGATACGTAGGCATATTTGTTATCTTTAGAAATACTGACATACTCTGGCTCTAAGTCCATTGCTACGGTGGTATTGATTAAATTACCATTTATGGTGCGCCCTGTTGGATTAGCAAATACCAGTCCGAGTGCTTCAAGTTCAGATTGCTTATCGTTGTATGCTGTAAAATCAATATTGGTAGCATTGTCGGCAATTACACCATCATTAACATTGATAATGCTGATAGAACCCTGTGGATCAATACTATAGTCGCCGTTAGGTTCCCCTTCGTTGGCAACAACTACTTTTGCTCCATCATGGCTAAATGTAACCATATCGGGTAAAAAACCAGCCGTTACATTTTTTATAAATATTGGTGTATCGCCACTTATGTCGTAAAAGGCAATTTGACCTGCCTCTCCAACACTTTTAGCAGCCATTGCTACAGCAAGTAATTTGTTATTTTCATCTATTGCTATGCTGTTTGCGTCACCGGGGGTGTTGTCGTTTAAGGTAAGTGTAATTGCCGTACTTAAGTTTGTTGTATTTACAATGCCTTCATTGTCTTGCACTAGAGCAGCTGTATCGAATGTGTCGGCAGGAATAATATTTACAACCGCAGCATCCCCCGAGCTATTAATAGCGTAAATCCATTTTTTTGATGCTTGATATGCGACTATTTCGGCAGCACCTTCAGGGCTTTGCGCATTGAGTACTGCTCGTCCTATTAGGTTAATAGTTAAAGCCGAATTTGCATTAGTGCCGTTAATTCCATTTTCACCTGCTGTACCTTGCTCGCCTTGAGCTCCTTGTGCGCCATTTTGACCATCATCGCCATCTAATGAGCAACCAGTCAGCATAGATAAAAGTGAAAGCGCTATTATTGATTTTTTTAACATTGTTCTTTTCCTTAGTGTGGTATTTGGTAAATATCAACACAGAGGTATTACAAAGTTATGGCACTTTTAATACGGCTTTTTTACTTTAAAAAACCAGCTGATAGGCTAAAGGTAAAATAAGCAACATACCCAATACATAACCCATTTTTTTAAGCGCTGCCGAATAGTTGCTTTTTATTTTAAGACCTAGCAAGGGCCTAATAATATCAATGCGCATTACCACTAATGTAATAGCTGCGCACGCTCCCCAAGTACCCACTGTAATTAAAAATAACTCAACCACGGGGCCAAAACTAAAAGGTTGCAGCATAAAACATAAAATAATTAATACACTTTGATGCAATACATAAAAGGGAAACACCCAGCTATTTAGTGTGTTTAAGTAAGCTGCTTTAAAATTTAAAAAACGCTGCGCTAAGGTAAGCATGGTAAGTACACCAACTACTCTTTGAGTATTGTATATTGCAGTCCACACATAGTTTGGTAAATCCAGTTCATTTTGATACGCCAAAGCAATACACACATACAATAGAGTAAAGCTTGCACACAATAGCCAAAGGTATCGATTTAAACTTTTCCAAAAATAAGTGTTTTTAGCTAACAAGTAGCCTGTAAATAAAAATATGAAGCCGCTTACTTCGCGTATTGCATCACCTTTTAAACAATTATTAGCAAGCAACATGGCTATTACCAATAGGCCTGTAAGCATAGAAAATGATAGGTTTACTTTAATCGTATTTAATAAAGAAGAAAAAATAGAAAGCTTTGCTACTAATGAGTATATAAAAACAATAAGCATAAACTGCCACAAAGAGCGTAAATACCATAAATGATTTACATCAACATGCGGCCATACTCCAGATTTGTAATTAACAAATATGCTATTACTGGTATCTAAAAACGCTAAATAGAACTGCCAATACGTCATATCTATAACGCCTTGTTGATGCATTTCGGCATAAAGCTGAAAAGGCACAATTAACCATAGCCCCACCAGCAGGGGGAGTAATATGAAAATAGAACGCTTTAAAACAAATAAGGCACATAATTTATAGCCACTTACCTTATCAAGCATAAAACGAAGTGCTACCCCTGATATAAACCAAATTAGCAGCATTCTCCAAGGGGAAAACAGCAACATAAAATACTCTACGTGTTCAGACGTATAATTACTTTTAAAATGAAACCCCAAATTTTGGCTATACAACATACCTATGTGATAAAAAATGAGAGTCGCAAAAGCAATTACTCTCAACCAATCAATAAAATAATGCCGAGAGTGTGTAGATTGTATTGCGTTTAATTGAGTACTCATACGTTAACCAATGTGTTTGTGATACCGGTAGTTAACTTAAAATAACTCGCAAAAACTATACATAAGTGCTTATATTACAAGCAATAGTGATAAAAGGTGGTATACAGGGATAGCTGTCGCCTACAAATATAAAAGCATACATAATGAACCTTCAACACTTTCAACGTTTTCAAACTTTTTATGCCGCGTTACTCCTGTTTAGCTACGTTGTAATAAACAATACGGTTAATGCGACAACTCAAATAATGGAGGCGCAAAGAGACGGCGCACTGCCTTTTTTAATATGGGAGCCGTTTGTATGGGAATATTCAAGTGCGTTTAGCACGTTACTTATATTTCCAGCTGTAGTGTGGCTATTAAAAAAAGTACCTTTTAATTGGCATAATATTGCGCTTTCGCTGTGCACTTACTTTGTAGCGTCTATTATTTTCAGCGTATTCCATATTAGTGTAATGGTTGGAGGACGGAAGCTCATTTATTGGTTGAACGAACTTCACTACAACTTTGGCCTCAGCTGGTTTGAATTTTTATATGAATACCAAAAAGATGCGATAAGCTTTTTATTCTTTATCACCCTTATTAAAGTTTATCAGTATATTGTTAAACAGTTGGTGGGAGAGGCCTCGTCTATTGATGAAGGTGCGCAACACATTACTGACACTATAAATCGCTTATTAGTTAAAAAGCGGGGTAAAGAATTTATTATAAAAATTGACGACGTGGATTGGCTAGAATCTTCAGGCAATTATGTAAACTTACACATTGGCACGTCCATTTACCCTTTAAGAGTGACGCTCACTGAATTAAGTAAACAACTAGAAGTGCAGGGATTTTGTAGGATTCACCGAAGTCATGGCGTAAAGCTCGATAAAGTAGAATGTATTACACCACTCCCCAGCGGCGACAGCGAAATAAAACTAACGACAGGAAAAGTGCTTAACCTTTCTAGGCGTTATAAAGAGCAATTTAAACTTAAGCTGCAATAAAAAAGGCTACCTAAGTAGCCTTTAATTATTATTTTTTAACTGGTCGTTTCCAACCGGTTAAGTTGCGTTGCTTTGAACGTGCTATTGCCAGTTGCTCGTCTTCAACAGTGCTAGTGATCACAGAGCCTGCTCCCACTGTTGCAGTGGAACCAATGTTTACAGGAGCAACAAGTGATGAGTTAGAGCCTATAAAAGCGTTATCGCCAATAATGGTTTTTGCTTTATTAACACCATCGTAGTTACAAGTAATAGTGCCTGCGCCAATATTCACCTTTTCGCCAATTTCAGCATCACCTAAGTAACTTAAGTGATTAGCTTTAGAACCCTTACCTAAGCGGGTTTTTTTCATCTCTACAAAGTTACCAATGTGAGAGTCTTCTTCCATTACCGCACCTGGGCGAAGGCGTGCATAAGGGCCAAGTGTACATTTAGCCGCTACGCTTGCATCTTCAATAAGGGTATTCGCTTTTATTACAACGTTATCGCCTATGGTACAGTTTTTAAGTACACAGTTAGGACCTATTTGTACGTTATTACCAAGGGTTACATTACCCTCAAAAATAACGTTTATGTCAATTAATACATCTTCGCCTGTTTTAACGTTGCCACGTACATCAATACGGGCAGGATCGGCGAGGGTGGCACCATTTAACATTAATTCTTCTGCTTGCCACGCTTGGTAAGCGCGCTCTAGGCCTGCAAGTTGTACGCGGTTGTTTGCGCCTTCAACTTCCATTGCATGATCTGGTTGAGCCGATGTAATTTCTACACCTTCACTGTGCGCCATTGCCACTATATCAGTTAGGTAGTATTCGCCTTGCGCATTATTGTTAGATAAGTTGCCTAACCAGGTTTTTAACAGTTTGCCGTTAACCGCCATAATACCGGTGTTTACTTCGCTAATTAGTAACTGTTCTGCACTTGCATCTTTTTGCTCAACAATACCTACAAGCTTGCCACTTTCATGTAGCATACGACCGTAGCCATTTGGATTAACCAAGTTAACGGTTAATACCGCTAGCCCATTTTTTGGTGTTGCAGCTAATAAGCGCTCAAGCGTTGATTGCTTAGTTAAAGGAACATCGCCGTATAAAACCAATACAGTATCGTCATCGTTAATATGAGGGTTTGCTTGTGCTACTGCATGGCCAGTACCAAGTTGCTCTGCTTGCAGTACCCACTTTACATCGTTATCGGCAAGTTGTTGTTGTAATAGTTCGCCGCCGTGTCCGTAAACTAAATTAGTGGTTGTTGCACCCAGTGCCTTTGCGTTATCAATAACATGCTGCACCATAGGTTTACCTGCCACTTTATGCAGTACTTTTGGTAGAGCAGAGCGCATACGAGTACCTTTACCCGCAGCAAGAATTACAGTAGTTAGAGCCATTAAAACAATTTCCTTTTTCCGTTGTTTTAGTTAACAAGTCTGTTTATGCAGAAGATTGCGTAAGTCACGCCCTGTGCAAATACTCAGTAAACTAATTTGCTAGTACTGAATCTTGGCTGAAAAACACACTTAATTTAATGACGTTATTGTAGCGGGGATTGATGAAGGATATAAGTGAAAAGCTCAGTTAATAACTTCGACGACTAAAAAAAGCTTAAATTTAAACACGGACCTTAGCAACAAGCACAAAAAAGCCCACTTTAAAGTGGGCTTTTTATAAACCAGATAGGCTTACTTTTTACGTAATTGCTGAATAACACGTAGTTGTGCTACCGCTTCAGCTAGCTGCATTGCCGCTTGATTATAATCAAGCTCTGACGATGCACCTTTTGCCATTTGCGCTTCAGCGTCACGTTTAGCTTGCTCTGCAGCTTGTTCGTCTAGGTCTTCACCACGAACGGCTGTGTCTGCAAGTACGGTCACTATGTTCGGTTGAACTTCTAGTGTACCGCCAGCAATGTAGATGAGTTCTTCTTCACCAAATTGCTTAACTAAACGCACCATACCAGGTTTAAGGGCAGTTAGTAGTGGCGCGTGACCGGCATTAACACCAAGCTCACCTTCACTACCAGATACTTGAATCGATTCAACCAAACCAGAAAACAAGTTCTGCTCTGCGCTTACTACGTCAAGATGTACAGTCATAGCTGCCATACTACCCTCCTAATTACATGCTTTTGGCTTTTTCTTGAGCTTCTTCGATAGAGCCAACCATGTAGAACGCTTGCTCTGGAAGGTCATCAAACTCACCGTTTAAAATGCCTTTGAAGCCAGCAATTGTGTCTTTAAGTGAAACGTATTTACCTGACGCACCTGTAAATACCTCTGCCACGAAGAACGGCTGAGATAGGAAACGTTGGATTTTACGTGCACGAGATACAAGTTGCTTATCTTCGTCAGAAAGCTCGTCCATACCTAAGATTGCGATGATGTCTTTAAGTTCTTTGTAACGCTGAAGAACTGTTTGAACGCCACGCGCTGTATCGTAGTGCTCTTGACCAATTACTAATGGGTCAAGTTGACGTGAAGATGAATCAAGTGGATCTACCGCTGGGTAAATACCAAGTGATGCGATATCACGTGAAAGTACTACTGTTGCATCTAAGTGAGCAAACGTTGTTGCTGGAGATGGATCCGTTAAATCATCCGCAGGTACGTATACCGCTTGGATTGATGTGATTGAACCCGTCTTAGTAGATGCGATACGCTCTTGAAGTACACCCATTTCTTCAGCTAGTGTAGGCTGGTAACCTACCGCTGATGGCATACGACCAAGTAGTGCTGATACTTCTGTACCCGCAAGAGTGTAACGGTAGATGTTATCTACGAAGAAAAGTACGTCGCGACCTTCGTCACGGAACTTTTCAGCCATAGTAAGACCTGTTAACGCTACGCGTAAACGGTTACCTGGAGGCTCGTTCATCTGACCGTATACAAGCGATACTTTATCAAGTACGTTTGAATCGTTCATTTCATGGTAGAAATCGTTACCCTCACGAGTACGCTCACCAACACCTGCGAATACTGAGTAGCCGCTGTGCTCGATTGCGATGTTACGGATAAGTTCCATCATGTTTACGGTTTTACCAACACCGGCACCACCGAATAAACCAACTTTACCACCTTTAGCAAACGGACATACAAGGTCGATTACCTTGATACCTGTTTCTAAAAGTTCAACTGAACTTGATTGCTCTTCGTATGAAGGCGCTGCACGGTGAATAGACATACGGTCTTCTTCGCCGATTGGGCCAGCTTCATCGATTGGCTCACCAAGTACGTTCATGATACGACCAAGTGTTGCTTTACCAACTGGAACTTGAATCGCTTCACCTGTGTTTGATACTGCTGCACCACGACGTAAACCGTCTGTAGTACCTAGTGCGATAGTACGTACCACACCGCCACCTAGCTGCTGTTGAACTTCTAGAGTCAAACCAGCTAAATCGCCATCTGTTACTTTTAGCGCGTCATATACGGCTGGCACGTTGTCTTGTGAAAATTCAATATCCACAACGGCACCGATAATTTGGACGACCTTACCTAAACTCATGTCTATTCCTCTCGTTAATCTTTGCCTGAAGCATTAAACTGCGGCTGAACCAGAAACAATCTCACTAATTTCTTGTGTGATTGCCGCTTGGCGGGCCTTGTTGTAAACAAGCTGTAACTCATCCATAAGGTCGCCAGCGTTATCAGTTGCGGCTTTCATCGCAACCATACGGGCAGCCTGTTCAGAGGCAGCGTTCTCAACCACACCTTGGTATACCTGAGATTCTACAAAGCGAACTAACAAAGACTCTAAAATAGCGTCTGGGCTAGGTTCGTATAAGTAGTCCCATGTGTGGGCAGATACTTCTTCTTCAGCTTTTGGCAAAGGGAGTAACTGATCTATTGTTGGCTCTTGCTTCATGGTATTAACGAAGTTGTTATATACCAGGAATAAACGGTCAATTTTACCTTCAGAGAATGCATCAAGCATTACTTTTACAGGACCAATAACGTCTTGTACTGAAGGTTTATCTCCTAGGCCTGCTTTTTTAGCAAGCACTTGACCACCAAAGCGTTGAAAGAAACCAGCAGCTTTGCTGCCTAAAGTTGCAAACTCTGCGTCTACACCTTTTTCTTTCCATGCTTTTATATCTAATGCAACTTTCTTAAACTCATTTGAGTTTAAGCCGCCACATAGACCACGGTCAGTAGAGATAACAATATAACCAACTCGTTTTACTTCACGCTCTTCTAAGAACGGGTGAGTAAAATCAAGATTTGCTTGAGCAACACGACCAATCACTTTGCGTAATTTGTCAGCGTATGGACGGCTTGAAGCCACTCGTTCTTGCGCCTTTTTCATTTTAGACGCAGCAACCATTTCCATTGCGCTAGTGATCTTTTGAGTATTTTTAATACTCCCGATCTTGCTTTTAATCTCTTTTCCGCTGGCCATGACTCTCTCTCCGAATCAAGGTGTGCTTTAGTAAACTAAAGCGCACCATTAATAACTAAATTACCAAGTTTGCGTAGACTTGAACTTCTCTAGAAGTTCTTTAAGTTGCGCTTCGATCTCGGCGTTGTAGTTACCAGTTTCATTGATTTGAGCCACAAGCTCTGCGTATGTGCTACTTGCGTAAGAAAGTAAAGCTGCTTCGAAATCCATGATTTTAGCGATTTCGATATCTTTAAGATAACCTTTCTCAGCTGCAAATAACGACAAAGACATTTCAGCAACAGACATTGGCGCGTACTGTTTCTGCTTCATTAGCTCTGTTACACGCTCACCATGCTCAAGTTGAGCACGTGTAGCATCGTCAAGGTCAGACGCGAACTGCGAGAACGCAGCTAATTCACGGTACTGAGCTAGGGCTAGACGGATACCGCCACCTAGTTTCTTAACGATTTTAGTTTGTGCAGCACCACCAACACGCGATACCGAGATACCAGCATTTACTGCCGGACGGATACCTGAGTTGAATAAGTCAGTTTCTAAGAAGATCTGACCATCGGTGATAGAGATAACGTTAGTCGGTACGAACGCAGAAACGTCGCCGCCTTGAGTTTCAATGATAGGCAGTGCCGTCAATGAACCAGTTTGTCCTTTCACTTCACCGTTAGTGAACTTTTCAACGTAATCAGCGTTTACACGCGATGCACGCTCTAAAAGACGCGAGTGAAGGTAGAAAACGTCACCTGGGTATGCTTCACGACCTGGTGGACGCTTAAGTAGCAATGAGATTTGACGGTAAGCAACAGCTTGCTTAGATAAATCATCATATACGATTAATGCGTTTTCACCACGGTCACGGAAGTATTCACCCATAGTACAGCCCGAGAACGGTGCTAAGTACTGAAGTGCCGCAGACTCAGAAGCAGATGCTACAACTACGATAGTATTTGCAAGTGCACCGTGCTCTTCTAATTTACGTACCACGTTAGCAATAGTAGATGCTTTTTGACCAACCGCTACGTACACACACTTAACGCCTGTGTCTTTTTGGTTGATGATCGCATCGATTGCTAGTGCAGTTTTACCTGTTTGGCGGTCACCGATTACAAGCTCACGCTGACCACGACCAACTGGAATCATCGCATCAATAGATTTGTAACCAGTTTGTACTGGCTCATCTACAGATTGACGCTCGATTACACCTGGTGCAATTTTTTCTACAGGTTCAAACCCGTCGTTGTCTAAAGCGCCTTTACCATCGATAGGAGCACCTAGTGTGTTTACAACACGACCAAGTAAGCCAGCACCAACAGGAACTTCTAAGATACGACCAGTTGTGTATACTTTTACGCCTTCAGTAAGGTCAGCGTATGGACCCATTACTACTGCACCAATTGAGTCGCGCTCAAGGTTTAGTGCGATAGCATAACGGTTGCCAGGAAGCTCAATCATCTCACCTTGCATACAGTCAGCTAGACCGTGGATGCGGATGATACCGTCAGTAACAGATACAATTGTACCTTCGTTACGAGCTTCACTTACAACTTCGAACTTCTCAATACGTTGTTTGATTAGTTCTGAAATTTCAGTGGAATTAAGTTGCATGCTCTTTTTCCCAATTACGATTGTAGTGTTGTGGCTAAGCGGTTTAATTTTCCGCGTACAGAGCCGTCGATTACAGTGTCGCCTGCCTTAATAATAAGGCCGCCAACTACTGACGCGTCTTCACTACAATTCAGCTTAACTTTGCGTGCGAAACGTTTTTCAAGTGTCGCTACCAATGACTCTTGCTGCGCTGCAGTAAGAGGGGTTGCCGAAATCACGTCTACATCGATTTCTTTGTCATACTCTGCTTTAAACGCAGCGAATAACTGTGCAACCTCAGGCAGTGCAATCAAACGTCCATTTTCAGCCATCACCTTCACTAGGTTCTGACCTTGTTCGTTGAGCTGCTCTGCGCATAAGTTAATAAATAACTCAGCTTGTGCAGAAGCAGTAGGCAATCCAGCTAAAATGGCTGATGCTTGCTCGTCGCTGGCAACGTGGCCAGCGAAAAACAACATGTCATTCCAGCTTTCAATAGCGCCTTTTTCAACGGCAAGTTCAAAAGCCGCTTTAGCGTATGGGCGAGCGATAGTAGTCAATTCAGACATGCTCATACCCTCCTAATTACAGCTCAGCGACAAGTTTTTCAACGATGTCACTATGTGCGGCTTGATTGATTTCACGCTCTAAAATTCTCTCTGCGCCAACCACAGCCAGTGTTGCTACTTGCTTACGTAGCTCTTCTGTCACACGGTTACGCTCTGATTCAATTTCAGAGTGCCCTTGAGCAATAATTTTTTCACGCTCTTCTTGTCCACGAACTGTTTCTTCGTCAACAATTAGCACGGCACGCTTTTTAGCTTGATCAATGATATCAGCCGCTTGAGCTTTTGCATCTTTAAGCTGTTCTGCAGCTTTTTGTTGCGCAAGTTCTAAGTCTTTTTCGGCTCTATCAGAGGCAGCTAAACCATCTTCGATTTTCTTCTGGCGAGCTTCAATTGCACCGTTTAGTGGTGGCCATACGAACTTCATACAAAAAAGTACGAACACCGTAAACGCAATTAATTCACCGATAAGAGTGGCGTTTAAGTTCACAACCGCTCCTCCTTAAATAGTAAGCTGTTCAAAAAATAAAATTAAAGTACGAACAACAATACCATCGCGATACCAACACCAATCATTGCTACAGCATCGATTAGACCAGCAAGGATAAACATTTTAACTTGTAGCGATGGTGCAAGCTCAGGTTGACGCGCACATGCTTCAAGGAATTTACCGCCCATGTTACCAAAACCGATTGCTGTACCGATTGCACCGAAGCCGATAAGTAAAGCTACTGCGATGTACTTAAGACCTAATACTAGTTCCATTTTTTTCTCCAAAGTTTCAATTGTAATTAAAAGTAAAAATTAAAAGTTATAAATTAGTGATTATCTGAACTTGCCATGCTTAGGTATACGATTGTTAGCATCATGAATACGAATGCTTGCAATACGATTACTAAGATATGGAATACAGCCCAAACAAAGTGCAACGGTAGTTGCATTAAGCCAATCGCACCTATAAGGATGAAGATTAGTTCACCTGCATATAAGTTACCGAACAAACGCAGCGCCAGTGAAAACGGCTTAGAAACCAATGCGATAAGCTCTAGTAATAGATTGAATGGGATTAAAAGAATCTGCATAGCTGTATTGTTTGAACTAAACGGGTGAAGTGTTAGCTCTTTAATAAAACCGCCGATACCTTTAATTTTAATTGAGTAACCAATCATTAATATAAACACACCTAGCGCCAGCGCTGCAGTTAAGTTTATATCTGTTGTTGGTACAATTTTCATGTATACGTCGTGTGAGTCCATGCCAAAGGCTTGCTCACCTACTAAACCAGCAAATGCAGGTAAGAAGTCAACTGGGATTAAATCCATTAAGTTCATTAAGAATATCCAAACGAATATCGTCAATGCTAATGGTGCAATCAGCTTGCTTTTACCATGGAAAGTATCACGTACGTTGTCGCCAACGAACTCAACTATCATTTCAATGAAACACTGAAATTTACCTGGTACGCCCAATGTTGATTTTTTAGCGGCACTACGGAAGATCCATAAAAAGATAAGACCTAGTCCGATTGACCATGCGAGGGTATCTACATGCCATGTCCAAAAACCACTGTCCGTACATGCTTTATTGAAGGCTAGACCGGCGTCGGTCGAGCACATCTTAGCATTGGTTAAGTGGTGCTGGATATGGCTAGATAGAGTAACTTCTTCTGCAGCCATGTTATATCCCAAAAGTTAATGTTTAAAAAAAACGGGTGCAAACAATCCAGTGAATAAAGCCAGTACATAGATACTAAAAAAGGGCAGCAAAACTACCGAAAAATGCTTTAGTACTAGCGCAAACAATATGATTGTCAGCATAAACTTTAGTGCGTTACCGCGTTTTAACGCGTTATACGCTTGCTCTGCACGACTCGCCCCCATAAATCGGAATGCGTAAAGTGCAAAAACACAGTGAGGAAGTATCGCAACTGCACCACCAGCTAACGCTGACAGACTGGCTTCAACTCCCAAACCAATAAAAATAATTACGGCAGCAAATAATGCTACAACACCCTGAAGACAAATTAGTTTAAATGCGGCAAGCCTATACGGACTTGCTAACTTATTATTCACTTTTTGTTAACCTTAATGGCGTTCAAATCGTTAGGGTGTGAAAACTGGCGAAATTATACTGTATCCTGCCAGTTTTGCAACTTGAGTAGAGTGTTTGTAACACAAATTTGCTACAAATGTCTCTTTTTAGACATGTAATAGATCAATGGTGGGTATTGTCGTGATTAATACGATTCAAAATGCCGTCAAGCTCGTCTAAATTAGTATATGAAATAACCAATTTACCTTTGCCTTTTTTGTTGTAGTTTATCTCTACTTTAGCACCTAGGTTTTCAGCTAATTGTTGTTCTAACTGTTTAACATCTGGGTCTTTTTGGTGTTCTTGTTTGTCGGGTGCTGGCTCTAAAATTGCTCGCACTAGCTTTTCAGTTTCTCTTACTGTTAGTGCCTTTGCAACGGCAGTTCGTGCTGCGTCAGACTGCGCTTCGCCTTCAAGTGCTAGTAAGCAACGCGCATGGCCCATTTCTATGTCACCATGTTCTAACAGAATTTTTACATCACTATTTAAATTATTTAAACGTAATAAGTTTGTTACGGTGGTTCTTGATTTACCAACTGCATCAGCCACTTGCTGATGTGTTAATTCAAACTCATTTAATAAACGATTAAGCGCAACCGCTTCTTCCATTGCATTTAAATCTTCACGCTGAATATTTTCAATCAGTGCTATAGCAACGGCCGCTTCATCGGGTACATCTTTAATAATACATGGAACTGCGTCTAGTTTTGCAATTTGCGCTGCGCGCCAACGACGTTCACCGGCAATAATTTCATAGCTATTGTGGGCAATAGGGCGCACAACAATAGGTTGAATAATTCCTTGTGAGCGAATAGAGCTGGCGAGTTCTTCGAGTGCCTCTTCAGACATGTCTTTACGAGGTTGGTACTTGCCTGAATGCAAAAACTCAATAGGCAATGTTTGTAACGGGTTATCTGTAGCACTAACTGTGCTTTGGACAACTTCTGTTACGTTTTGTGTGTCTTGTTCCTTGCTGGCGCTCGGTGCAGGCTTAGACGAACTTAAAAGTGCATCGAGTCCTCGGCCTAAACCTCGTTTTTTAGCAGACATGTTATTTTTTTACCTCAAAGTTAGGCGACAACGGACGCTGTTTTTTCTTTTCTGCGCAGCATTTCACCGGCAAGTGCCAAATACGCTTTTGCGCCACTTGATGCTCTGTCGTAATACATAGCAGGTGCGCCAAAACTTGGCGCCTCAGCTAGACGAACATTTCGTGGGATCACAGTGCGATACACTTTATCACCAAAATGTTGTTTTAATTGTTCTGAAACGTCGTTTGCTAGGCGGTTACGCGGATCGTACATAGTGCGTAATATGCCTTCAATTTTTAATTCAGGATTTACTAATTTAGCCAATTGCGTAATGGTATCCATTAATGCTGTTAGGCCTTCCAGTGCATAATATTCACATTGCATTGGTACTAAAATAGAATCTGCAGCGGCCATAGCGTTAACAGTTAGCATGTTTAATGAAGGCGGGCAGTCTATAAATATAAACTCGTATTGGTCCTGAATTTTTTCAAGTGCATTACGAAGACGCACTTCACGGGCAAATAATTCCATTAGTTTAACTTCGGCAGCGGTTACGTCTCCGTTTGCTGCAATCATATGGTATTCGCCAGATGTTTCTTTAATGATCACGTCTTCAATGGGCTTATCTTCAATAAGTAGGTCGTAAATAGTAGGCACGTCGCCATATTTATCTACACCACTGCCCATAGTGGCATTACCTTGCGGGTCGAGATCAATTAACAGCACTTTACGCTTCGTTGCGGCCATAGACGCAGCGAGATTAACAGCGGTCGTAGTTTTACCTACACCCCCTTTTTGATTTGCTAATGCGATGACTTTTGCCACAGTGTCTCTGATCCCTAGTCTTTAGAAAGAATAATTAAATGTCGTTGTGCATCTAACTCAGGTACTTCTAATGCAATTTTTTTCTCAAACTTTACGCCAGCGGGTAATGACTCTAACTCTTCGCTAGGGTAAACGCCTTTAAGCGCAATAAAATGGCCAGATTGATCAATTAGGTGTGAACACCAATCAACCATATCTTGTAATGATGCAAATGCACGACTGAGTACGCCATCTAATTTAACACTTGGCTGATATTCTTCAACTCTTGACTGTACCGGGGTAACATTATCAAGCCCAAGTTCATGCTTTACGTGCATTAAAAAGCGTACACGTTTACCTAAGCTGTCGAGTAACACAAATTGGGTATCAGGAAGTGCAATAGCTAATACAATACCAGGAAGCCCAGGGCCTGTACCAACATCAATATAATGATGACCGGGTAAATGAGGTGCAACAACAAGGCTATCCATAATATGCTTTACCATCATTTCTTGAGGTAAACGTACTGAGGTTAAGTTATACGCTTTGTTCCACTTATCCAATAGTTCAACGTAACGAACAAGCTGTTGCTGTTGTTTTTCTGTTAGCGCAATATCAGTTTGCGCTAACAATGTAGTTAATTGTTGTTGTAACACTAGGTGCCCTTACCGTTACGCAGATTTGCGTAATAAGCCTTGCTTCTTCAGATACACTAATAATAACGAAATAGCTGCTGGTGTGATACCAGAAATACGCGAAGCCTGACCAATAGTATCCGGACGAGACTCTTCTAGTTTTGCCACTACCTCGTTTGATAAACCTGATACGGTTTTATAATCAAACTCTTTTGGTAAAATTGTTTCTTCATGGCGAAGCTGTTTATTGATCTCATCTTGCTGACGCGCAATGTAACCTGCGTATTTTGTATGGATCTCAACCTGCTCTAAAGCCGCTTTATTTGTAAATTCAGATCCTAAGCCTTCAATAGCCATTAGATCATCATAACGGATCTCTGGGCGGCGTAGTAATTCTTCTAAACTTGCTTCACGCGTTAATGGAGCTTTTAATAAAGCGTTTACTTGATCAACAACTGTATGATCTTTGTGAATCCACGTGTCTTTTATACGTTGTTTTTCTTTTTCGATAATTTCCATTTTTTCGTTAAATGCCTGCCAGCGATCATCGTTAACTAAACCTAGCTCACGACCTTTTTCAGTTAGACGAATATCGGCATTATCTTCACGCAACAATAAACGGTATTCAGCACGGCTAGTAAACATACGGTAAGGTTCTTTTGTACCAAGCGTTGCTAAGTCGTCAATTAATACACCAACGTATGCTTCGTCACGACGTGGCGTCCACGAATCTTTACCTTGCACTTTAAGTGCCGCGTTCATACCAGCAATTAAGCCTTGTGCACCCGCTTCTTCGTAGCCAGTAGTTCCGTTTATTTGGCCTGCAAAGAATAAGCCTTCAATAAATTTAGTTTCTAGTGATTGTTTTAAATCACGTGGATCAAAGTAATCGTATTCAATAGCATAACCTGGTCGGCAAATATGTGCATTTTCAAAACCGGTGATCGATTGCACTATTTCTAATTGCACATCAAACGGTAGACTTGTCGAAATACCATTAGGGTAAAGCTCGTAAGATGTTAAACCCTCTGGCTCTACAAATATTTGGTGTTTGTCTTTATCTGCAAAGCGAACAATTTTATCTTCAATAGATGGGCAGTAACGTGGACCAATGCCTTCAATAACACCTGAGTACATAGGTGAACGATGCAAGTTTTTGCGTATAACATCATGTGTTTTTTCATTTGTGTAAGTGATGTAACACGGTATTTGTTGCGGGTGGTCACTTTGTTTACCTAAAAATGAAAACACAGGTGTAGGGGCATCGCCTGGTTGTTCCTGCATTTTGCTAAAATCAACCGTACGCGCATCAATACGTGGTGGAGTACCTGTTTTTAAACGATCTACTCTGAAAGGTTGTTCACGTAATCGTTGTGCTAAAGCAATTGATGGTGGATCGCCTGCACGTCCGCCTTTGTAATTTTCTAAACCAATATGTATTTGGCCACCTAAAAATGTACCTACCGTGAGTACTACACTAGGTGCACTAAAACGTAACCCCATTTGAGTTACTACGCCGGTTACTCGATCGTTTTCAACAATAAGATCATCACACGATTGCTGAAATATTTTTAAGTTTTCTTGGTTTTGTAATGTGGTTTGAATAGCCGCTTTATACAAAGCGCGATCAGCTTGTGCACGGGTTGCACGAACCGCAGGTCCCTTTGAAGAATTTAAAGTACGAAATTGGATCCCGCCTTTATCAATAGCTTGTGCCATTGCACCGCCAAGGGCGTCGATTTCTTTTACCAAATGACCTTTGCCTATCCCACCAATTGCTGGGTTACAAGACATTTGACCAAGGGTATCCATATTGTGAGTTAGTAGCAGGGTATTCATCCCCATACGGGCAGCTGCCAATGCGGCTTCAGTGCCTGCATGTCCACCACCTACTACGATAACGTCAAAATTTTCATGAAAAATCATTAATGGGATCCTACTTAAATCAAACCGGTAAACTTCAAAAGGGAGCGTATTCTACCTAGAAATGAGCAGAAGATAAATGATTAAACTGTGCTCAGATCTAAGTAAGTGATCTCTAATAATATAAAGGATCTTTTAAAGAGATCTTTTAATACTATTACTACTACTGATCGGGTTTTCTGTTGATAAGCTTTAGATCTTGTTTAAAAACATTAAATTAGATCAGATCTAAAGGTGTTAATATGATCGGATCATCCCACAAATAAGCACTGATCAAAAAGCCACTTTATGCACAGGGGGCGATTAGATAGATCTTATCCCATGGATAAGCATGCTTTAAAATGCAGTTTATTCAAACTTTATCCACATTATTAATTAAATTATTAGTAAATTGTGAGTAACTTTTATATGAGATTTTACTTGATCTCTTTATTTTAAACCTGTTTGGGTAACCCAAGTGTCTAACCAAGCGAGGGCTGTGTCTTCAGGGAGTGACTCGTCTAATATATTTAATTCTAAGCGTTCAGCCACTTTTATAGCGCCTTTTTTGCTTAGTAGTACTTCTATATTGCGCCCTGCTAAGTTGTATGTGTCGTAGCTGGTATCACCTAATGCAATAACTGAAAACTTTAAATGCTTTAAATCAGTTGATTGCGCTACTTGTTCTACAAAGCTTAAAAGATTATCGGGATAATCACCTGCGCCATAAGTAGATGTACATATTAACCAGAGCGTATTGTGTTGATCTATTTCATTAAATTTTGGCTGATCATGGAGTTGGGTTGTAATACCTTGGTTATTTAGCTCATCGCTTAATTGCTCCGCAACATACTCGGCCGATCCCATTTGGCTGCCCACAATAATATTTACTGAACTCATGATTAGTTATGATCGCATTAGTTTTAATTGCTGCCTATGATAGCCGAGTACAAACTGCAGTAAAGGGAAGAGTGTGGGTTTGGATAACTATTTTTAGGCTAATTTTTAGATCATTGTTTAAAGTTTTTTTAAGTTGTTGATTTATAAAGATGTAAAATAATACCTTCAAATGTAACCTTCTGATCAAACTGTTAATAAGATTGGGGGAAGTTCTGTTTAACTTTATACTCTATTTAGCTAAAATTTTGTAAGTTATTGATTTTAAGCTTTTGTAAGTCCAATTATGATGAATGTTTAATATAGAAGTAATGTTGATCATTGTGTGGATATAAAGGGTGTTGATAACCGATTATTTAGATCGAAAATAATTTTAAATAACGATCAATTAAATATGATCTTATTAAATAAATATCAAAATAGTTTTTATAACGGCCGCTTTTTACTAAAAATAGAGCTAATAACGTGTATTTCAGCTAAAAAATTTTGGATTTTTGTCCAAAAAATGGAAATTGTGGATAACTGATCTGACTAAATTTAAAGTTTTTGTGATATTCGATCATGCATTTACATGTTTGAGCTGGTGGATAGCGCGATCAATACACACTTGTGATCGCCTTATTTTTTGATATATAGCCAATTAAGGCTGCAATTTTAGCTAATAAAATATTAAAAACAGTGATTTCAGCTTGTTTTAAGGTTAATTATAGTGGCTTAACTTATTCGTATGTGGGAGATATATCACCTTAAATAGGCGGTTATATCTTGTAAAGTAGGTCATTAATAAGCTTCTAAAGATACTAATTTAGTGAAAATGAGAGCCTAAAATAGCACTCAGCTTATCTAAAAAATATCCATATGTTGATATAGGAAGGCTTAATTAAGGCAGTAAAAAAGGGCGTTTTTACGCCCTTAATTTTTAATTATTTAATTGTTAGGTCTTTTATTTACCAATACAGAACGAGCTAAATATTTTTCCAAGTAGATCGTCTGAAGTAAACTCACCGGTTATTTCGTTTAAAAATTGCTGCGTTAGGCGCAGCTCTTCGGCCAAAATTTCACCCGCAACATGCATTTCAAGCTGCGTTTTACCCGTATCTAAATGATAAGCTGCGCTTTCTAAAGCGTCTAAATGACGGCGACGAGCCATAAAGCCACCTTCTGTTGCGCCGTCAAAACCTATACAGGCCTTCAAATGTTCACGAACGAGCTCTATACCTTCAGCGTTTTTAGCACTTAAACTTATGACCGGGTATTGTTGGTTTTCATCCAAGCCTACAACATCACCCGACAAATCGGCTTTGTTTCTGATCACTGTAACCCCCATACCTTTTGGTAATTTTGCCATAAATTCTGGCCAAATTTTATGTGGGTCGGTGTCTACAGTATCGGTGCCATCAAGCATAAATAAAACGCGGTCGGCTTGGTTTATTTCATCCCATGCGCGCTCGATACCTATTTGCTCTACGCGGTCAGGGCTTTCACGAAGACCTGCGGTATCGATAATATGCAGTGGCATGCCATCAATATGGATGTGTTCGCGCAGTACGTCGCGGGTGGTACCTGCTATTTCGGTTACGATTGCTGCTTCTCTGCCTGCTAGGGCATTTAGTAAGCTTGATTTACCCGCGTTAGGACGACCTGCAATCACAACACGCATACCTTCGCGCATTATGCTTCCCTGTTTAGCTTGGTCAGTTACGGTGTTTAATTGGTTTATAATTGCGTTTAGATCGCCCGATACTTTGCCATCTGATAAAAAGTCTATTTCTTCATCTGGAAAGTCGATTGCTGCTTCTACGTACATACGAAGATGAATTACTTTTTCAACCAGTGTTTCAATGTGTTTAGAAAACTCACCTTGAAGTGATTGTAAGGCGCTTTTAGCTGCTTGTTCACTAGTGGCATTAATTAGGTCACTAATTGCTTCTGCTTGGGTTAAATCAAGCTTGTCGTTCATAAATGCACGCTCTGAAAACTCACCTGGTTTTGCTAAGCGTACGCCTTCTATTTTACTAATTTCTTTAAGTAGCATATCAAGCACAACAGGGCCGCCATGGCCTTGCAACTCAAGTACATCTTCACCAGTAAATGAGTTAGGTCCGGCAAAATAAATGGCAATACCTTGGTCAAGCTGATCGCCATTTAAGTTTTTAAATGGTACATAATCGGCGTATCTCACTTTTGGTATTTTACCAATAACTTGTTCAGCAACGCTTTTGGCAAGGTTGCCAGAAACCCGAATAATACCAACACCACCACGCCCAGGTGCGGTAGCTTGTGCTGCAATTGTGTCTTGATTGATCATGCTATTTAATTTACCAACAATGTGTACGTTATGGCGCTATTGTAACCTATGAAATTACCACTCGCGAATGCTCTGATAAAAAATGGGCAATAAAAAAGGCGACCTAAGTCGCCTTTATAATAAGTAGGGCTAAGTTAGCCTCTTACTTTTATTCCTTTCTTTTCCATACCGCGATAAATATAAAGCATTTGCGCGATTGAAATAAGGTTAGATACTAACCAGTAAAGTACTAAGCCTGATGGGAACCATAAGAAGAATACAGAGAAGATAACCGGCATAAAGGTCATCATTTTTTGCTGCATTGGATCGGTAACCGTCATAGGTTGAAGCTTTTGAGTTATAAACATACTTGCACCAAATAAAATTGGTAATACGTAGTATGGGTCTTGTGCTGATAAATCAGTTAACCAAAGCATAAACTCAGCATGGCGAAGTTCTGTTGATTCTAAAAATACATAAAACAACGCTAAGAAAATAGGCATTTGTAGCAAAATAGGGAAACAACCACCCATTGGGTTTACTTTCTCTTTTTTGTACATTTCCATAGTAGCTTGACCGAATTTTTGACGGTCATCACCATATTTTTCTTTAAGAGCTGCCATTTTTGGTTGAAGGGCACGCATTTTAGCCATTGACGTATATTGCGCTTTAGTTAGCGGGTACATCAATGATTTAACAATAATAGTGATAGCAATAATTGCTAAACCCCAGTTACCAAGAATACTGTAAAGCCATTTTAGTAATACAAATAGTGGCTGTGAAATAAACCATAACCAGCCGTAGTCTACAGTTAGGTCTAAATCTGGGTGAAGCGCTTCTAATACATCAGACTCTTTAGGGCCCATGTAGTAAATAGAAGTAATGGTTTGCTCTGAACCGGCTTGAACATTAACTGGTTCTGCTTTTGTACCAATGATAGCGGCGTTACTGCTTGTAATTAAGCTATAAAGGGTGTTGGTTTGGTCTTGCTTTGGTACCCACGCACTTACAAAGTAATGTTGAATAAATGCAATGTAACCACCTTGCGTGCTTTCATTTAGGTTTTTGTCGGCCATGTCAGAAAAGCTATACTTTTCGTACGGTTCTTCGTCTGTACCGTAAGCTGCACCTAAATAGTTTTGATCAACTAAGCTGCCTTTTTCCTGTACTGTGCGTTTAACCTGTGTGTAAAGCTGCACTTGGATAGGGGCACTGGTTGTATTGTTTACTGTGTATTCTAAGCCAACATCATACTGACCTTTTTTAAATACATACGTTTTGGTAAAGCTAACACCGTTGCTATCAGTAAACTGTAACGGTACGCGTAACTCATCACCTGTTAAGGTATAAGACGTTTGTTCGCTGTGGTAAGTAGGGCGACCGTTTGCAGATGCGTCTGGGCCATTTAAACCAATCAAACCACTTTGTGAAAAGTATTGATTACCCTCAAATTCACCCAGCAGCATGAAAGGTGTTTCTTCGCCTTTCACTTCTTCGTATTGAAGTAAGTCCGATTCAACAATATCACCACCTTTGGTGTCGATTTTAACTTTAAACACATCTGTTGTTATTTCTATAACAGAACGTTTAGCTAATGTTGTTGAAGCCGGTAAGCCAGAGTCTGACGATGAAGGTATAAAATCATCCGATTCAGTTGAACTTGCTTGTTGCGTTTGTGTTGTGGCACTTGGATCGACTTTTGGCTGGTTATAATCATTATTCCATTCTTGGAACAATAAAAACGACACTAGCATTAGGCCAATGAATAAAAACGTGCGTTGCGATTCCATAACAGCTCTTATTTCTCGTGTTGGTGGTTAATATGGGTTATTTTTTCAGGTACTGGGTCATCACCACCTGAATGTAAAGGATGGCATTTTAATATGCGTTTTAATGCTAACCAACTTCCTTTTATCAATCCATGCAATTTAATTGCTTGAATTGCGTAATGTGAGCAGCTTGGATTAAAACGACAATGCGGACCTAATAGCGGGCTAATCCACTTTTGATAACCGCGGATCAATAACACTAAACATAATGTCGGTAAAGCAACAAGTGGTTTGAGTAACCTCATGATGTTTATGCCCCTAGTTAAATTTAGTGAGATAGATATCATGTATTTAAAGGCTCTATTGGAAATTTTAAATGCATGATTAAAAGGTGAGCTAAAGATACATTAATTAACCCTGTAATTCTATTGCTATTGGGTTTGTTTATTAGATTTAGCTGATTTGTTTGGGCGTTTCTTAAAGGGTGGAGGCTTAGGCGCACCTGGTTTACAGCGTTCGTTGATTTTTCGCCATAACTTGGTCAGTTGCTTGGTTAATTCTTCATTAGACTGCTCGTCAATGCCATTTTTAACCATAAGCACAATATCAATGTTATCGATGTTGTGTTGATTTAAACGAAAACTTTCGCGAGCAAGACGTTTAATACGGTTTCGTTGGCATGCCTTTTTTACACGTTTTTTAGCAACAGTAAGTCCTAACCTAGGTTTTTCTTGGTCATTGGGTTTAGCTAATAGAGTAAAGTAAGGAGTTGCAGCCCGAGCGGGTTCGTTAAATATACGAGAGTAATGCGAGGGAGTTAACAGACGTAACTCCCTGCCAAAGCTAAAGTCTTCCACTTATAAATTAAGCAGAAAGAACTTTGCGGCCTTTAGCGCGGCGACGTGCTAATACTTTACGGCCATTTACAGTTGCCATGCGAGCACGGAAACCGTGTGCACGTTTGCGTTTTAAAACGCTAGGTTGAAAAGTTCTTTTCATAACAATCTCATCCGATCGGTTAAAGTTAAAACATCCTATGCAGGTCGCGATCCTGGCACAGGTGCCATTGCGAGCGCGAGATATTATAGATGAAACGACCTAAAGTCAATCATAATTACGCGTTAAGCACCGTGTTTATTAAGCAGGCAGTTAGTGATCGTAAAGCGCGATCTAGTAGGATCATCATAAATAAGAAGTTTTCCACAGCCCTTGTATAAAAAGTGAATAAAAGCGGGGGAAAAGTAAATTGGATCGTAAAATTGGTTCGCGATCTTGGTGTTATTTTGTTATGATCTGTTATCAGGCTAATAATTAAAAATTTAATTAAATCAAGGCGTTAGCTTTTTTTCATGTCATTATACATAATTTTATAAAAATCAGCCTTTTACTTGTGGATAAAGTGCCTTCATAATACTTGGTCTTGGGCCGCTTATTTGGCTATTTAAACGCAATAAATGCATGGTTTTTAACCATTTTTGATGTGCGGGAATAAAAATTATATCTCTGGGAGTTTAACTGTGTATCTGTCGGTTTGGCAAAGTTGTTTATATGTATTGCAAGATGAATTGCCTTCGCAGCAGTTCAGTATGTGGGTAAGACCACTTCAAGCAGAAAGTACCGAAGATACTCTGACTATTTATGCACCTAATCGCTTTGTGCTTGATTGGGTGAGAGAAAAATACCTTAACCGCATTAACGAACTACTCGTGGAGATTTGTGGTGACGAAGCACCGGAACTTCGTTTTGATGTAGGTAGCAAACCACTTTTAAATACACAGGTTGCACCTGCTACAGAAGCACAGCCTGCACCTAGTATTCAAGCATCAGCAAAGCAACAGCCGCGTGAGCAAAAACCGGTTGTTGAACCCGCACCTAAATCGGGATATAAATCAAACATTAAAGAAAACTACACCTTTGATAGTTTTGTTGAGGGTAAATCTAACCAATTAGCAAAAGCGGCTGCAACTCAAGTTGCCGATAACCCTGGCTCTGCATTTAACCCTGTATTTATATACGGTGGTACGGGCTTAGGTAAAACGCACTTACTCCATGCTGTAGGTAATGGCATTATGGCAAATAAGCCTGATGCTAAAATTGTGTATATGCATTCAGAGCGTTTTGTACAAGATATGGTTAAAGCACTACAAAATAATGCAATAGAAGAATTTAAACGTTATTACCGTAGTGTTGATGCATTAATGATTGATGACATTCAATTTTTTGCCAATAAAGAACGTTCTCAAGAAGAGTTTTTTCATACTTTTAATGCGTTGCTTGAAGGTAATCAACAAATTATTTTAACTTCTGACCGTTACCCTAAAGAAATTGAAGGGGTAGAAGACAGGCTTAAGTCTCGTTTTGGTTGGGGATTAACAATTGCTATTGAGCCACCAGAGCTTGAAACACGTGTCGCTATTTTGATGAAAAAGGCGCAGCAGAGTAAAATAAATTTACCTCATGAAGTGGCTTTTTTCATTGCAAAAAAATTACGTTCAAATGTACGTGAACTTGAAGGCGCACTTAACCGTGTAATTGCAAATGCAAACTTCACTGGACGTCCTATTTCTATCGACTTTGTAAAAGAAGCACTGCGTGACTTATTGGCGCTGCAAGATAAGCTCGTCACAATTGATAATATACAGCGTACAGTGGCTGAATATTATCGAATTCGTGTCTCGGATTTACTTTCTAAACGCCGAAGCCGCTCAATAGCAAGGCCACGTCAGGTTGCTATGGCGCTGTCTAAAGAATTAACCAATCACAGTTTACCTGAGATTGGAGACGCGTTTGGTGGTCGTGACCATACAACGGTTTTACATGCGTGTCGTAAAATAAAATCGTTACGTGATGAAAGTCACGAAATTAAAGAAGATTATCAAAATTTAATAAGAACATTGTCATCTTAGGGCTGACTTTTTTATGCAAATAACAATATCAAGACAACAATTTTTAAAGCCATTGGTTCAAGTATCGGGCGCAATTGAGCGTAAGCATACGTTACCAATTTTATCTAACGTTTTGTTAGTAGTAGAAAACGGACAGCTTTCGATGACAGGGACTGACCTTGAAATCGAATTAGTGTCTGGTGTTTTTGTTGGTGATGATATTGCCGATACAAAATTAACTTTACCTGCTAAAAAGTTACTCGATATTTGTAAAAGTCTACCTGAAGGTTCAGACATTACGTTAAGCTTACAAGACCACCAGTTGTTATTAACGAGTGGTAAAAGTCGTTTTTCACTTACAACGTTATCAGCGGCTGACTTCCCCAATTTAGAAGAATGGGATGGTGAAGTTGAATTTCAACTAACGCGTTTAGAGCTTCGTAAATTACTTGAAAGCACGCACTTTTCAATGGCAAACCAAGATGTACGTTATTACTTAAACGGTATGTCGTTTGAAGTTGATAATAGCGATATTAAAACGGTGGCTACCGACGGACACCGCTTGGCGATTGCACAGAAAAAGCTTACTCAATCACTTAATACTCAACGCCAATTAATTATTCCACGTAAAGGTGTGCAAGAAATCATGCGCCTTATGGTTGCCGACGATGAGCTAGTTACTATTCAATTCGGTGCTAACCACATTCGCATTATTGACATTGAGTTTACGTTTACCAGTAAACTAGTTGATGGTCGTTTTCCTGATTACCGTCGTGTACTTCCACGAGGCGGTGATAAAACAATTATTGCCAACCGTGAATGGTTACGAAATGCTTTTCAGCGTGTATCTATTTTATCAAATGAGAAGTTTCGTGGTGTACGCTTAAACTTATCAAATGGTTTATTAAAAATTACTGCCAATAACCCAGAGCAAGAACAAGCTGAAGAGGTTGTTGAAGTAAATTATCAAGGTGATGAGTTAGAAATTGGTTTTAATGTTTCATATGTTTTGGATGTATTAAACACATTAAAAACTGAAGATGTACAGTTTACGTTAGCAGACTCAAACAGCAGTGCACTAATAGAAGGCGCTGGTGATGATGAAGCAATGTATGTTGTTATGCCTATGCGTTTATAAGATCACAAACATATAATGAGCTTAAGTCATTTGAGCCTCAAATATTTTCGTAATATTGAGGCGCTGACGCTAGAACCTGTTAATGGCGTAAACATTATATATGGTGAAAATGGCAGCGGAAAAACCAGCCTTTTAGAAGCTATTTATTACCTTTCTCACGGCAAGTCTTTTAGAACACCAAAGCACAAAAGCATTATTGCACACCAGCAAGAGCAATTTGTAATTCATGGCCGAAAGACGGTGCATGATTTATCAATTCCTATTGGTATTAGCAAAACGCGTTTAGGTGAAACAAATTTAAAGATTCAGGGAAAAGCGAGCCGAAAAATATCTGAGCTTGCACAGCTTATGCCTGTTCAAATTATTACGCCTGAGAGCTATTCCTTATTTTTTGGTGGGCCAAAAGAGCGTAGAAAGTTTTTAGACTTAGGTTTGTTCCACGTGGAACATGAGTTTTTTTACTTGTGGCAATCGTTTAATAAAGTATTAAAACAGCGTAATGCTTTACTAAAATCTAAGCCTAAGAATTATTTTGACCAAATTAAGTTTTGGGACAAAGAATTTGTTAGACTGGCTGAAGAAATAAATAAATTAAGATTGGCGTATATAAGTAGGTTTAAGCAGCAATTTTTTGATAAAATGTGCTCAGAATTAACGCTTATACGCGATTTAGAAATGACGTTTAATGCAGGCTGGAAAGAGAATGAATCTCTTGCAGATGCGTTAGAGCAAAACTTTGAGCGAGATGCTCGCCAAGGATTTACAAGTAAAGGCCCACATAAGGCCGACTTTAGTTTCAGTGTCGCTGGCAACAGTGTAGAGAATACGTTCTCACGCGGGCAGTTAAAGTTATTATTGTATGCGTTAAAAGTAACGCAAAATAGCTTAATTGAGTCAGAGACCGATAAGCAATCTATATTGCTAATAGATGATTTACCCTCAGAGTTAGGCGAAGATACAAAAGAGAAAGTTGGACAACTATTGTCTCACTGCAGTTCTCAAATATTTATCTCTTCAATTTTATCTGAGAGTATTTCTGCTGTGGTGGAACCCATGCAACGAGAACTAAAAATGTTCCACGTGAAACATGGCAACCTAATAACAAGATAAGTGGGATTAACCATGTCTGAGAATTATGACTCGTCGAGTATTAAAGTACTTAAAGGATTAGACGCAGTAAGAAAGCGTCCTGGGATGTATATAGGGGACACCGATGATGGCACAGGCTTACACCACATGGTGTTTGAGGTCGTTGATAACTCAATAGACGAAGCCCTTGCTGGTCATTGTGATGATATTTTTGTAACGATTCACTTAGATGGCTCTGTATCGGTTAGAGATAATGGCCGTGGTATCCCAGTGTCTATCCATGAAGAAGAAGGCGTTTCGGCTGCCGAAGTAATCATGACGGTACTTCACGCTGGTGGTAAGTTTGATGATAACTCTTATAAAGTATCAGGCGGCTTGCATGGTGTGGGTGTTTCGGTTGTAAACGCACTTTCAGAAAAATTAAAACTAACCGTGCGTCGAGAAGGTAAACTTCATGAGCAGTTTTATACTATGGGTGTGCCAGATGCACCACTTGCTGTTATTGGAGATTCTGAAACAACGGGTACAGAACTACGTTTTTGGCCAAGTGCAGAAACATTCACTAATTTAGATTTTCATTACGATATTTTAGCAAAACGCCTACGTGAACTGTCGTTCCTTAACTCGGGCGTTAGTATCATTTTAAATGATGAGCGTGAAGAAAATAAAAGCGACCACTTTAAATACGAAGGTGGTATTCAGGCATTTGTTGAATACATTAACCGTAACAAAACACCTATTCATAAAGGCGTTTTCCACTTTACACATGAGCGTGTAGAAGACGGAATTAGCGTTGAAGTATCAATGCAATGGAATGACGCATACCAAGAAAACATTTACTGTTTTACAAATAACATTCCACAACGTGATGGTGGTACTCACTTAGCCGGTTTTAGATCTGCGCTAACACGTACACTTAATAACTTTATGGAAAAAGAAGGCTTTAACAAGAAAGCAAAAACAACCAGTAACGCAACCGGTGACGATGCGCGTGAAGGTTTGACAGCTGTAATTAGTGTTAAAGTTCCTGATCCTAAGTTCTCTTCGCAAACAAAAGACAAGCTAGTATCTAGCGAAGTTAAGTCTGCCGTAGAACAAGCAATGGCTGAGAAGTTCACTGAGTTTTTATTAGAAAACCCAGTAGATGCAAAAATTGTTGTTGGGAAAATTATAGATGCATCACGTGCGCGTGAAGCGGCACGTAAAGCGCGTGAAATGACACGTCGTAAAGGCGCAATGGATCTTGCAGGTTTACCGGGTAAATTAGCCGATTGTCAGGAAAAAGATCCTGCACAATCAGAACTTTACATAGTGGAAGGGGACTCTGCTGGCGGTTCAGCCAAGCAGGGTCGTAACCGTAAGAATCAGGCGATTCTTCCGCTTAAAGGTAAAATTCTAAACGTAGAAAAAGCACGTTTTGATAAAATGCTGTCTTCTCAAGAAGTTGCAACACTAATTACTGCATTAGGTTGTGGTATTGGCCGTGACGAATATAACCCTGAAAAACTACGTTATCACCGTATTATCATCATGACCGATGCGGACGTGGATGGTTCTCATATTCGTACTTTATTGCTTACATTCTTCTATCGTCAAATGCCGGAAATTGTAGAGCGCGGATATATATATATTGCTCAACCACCACTTTATAAAGTGAAAAAAGGTAAGCAAGAGCGCTATATTAAAGATGACCCAGCACTTGTTGAGTACTTAACATCGCTTGCACTTAATAATGCAGCTTTATACACAAGCGCAGACGCATCTGCGCTTGAAGGTGAAGCATTAGAGAATATAGTTCACGATTACCAAAATACAGTTAAAGTAATCGAGCGCTTAAAACGTAAATACCCTAACACGGTAATGGAACGTTTAATCTACCAAAGCGAATTAACAAAAGAAGACCTTGCAGACGAAGCTAAAGTAATTGCGTGGACAAAAGAGCTTGTTGACGATTTAGTTGACCGTGACGAAGATGCAACTATTTTCAACGCTGCAACTCAGTATGATGCAGAGCGTAACTTGTATTATCCTGTTGTGAATATTCGTCAACACGGTGTAGATAAGTCTCACGTACTAAGCTACGACTTCATCACATCGCGTGACTACCAACGTATTGCTGTGACTGGTGTTAACATTGCAAACATCATTACAGAAGGTGCTTATATTCAACGCGGTGAGAAAACAAAACCTGTTGATAACTTTGTGGATGCTTTGGAATGGTTGATCACTGAATCTAAGCGCGGGATCTATATCCAACGCTACAAAGGGTTGGGTGAGATGAACCCAGATCAACTTTGGGAAACTACCATGGATCCAGGCGCACGCCGTATGTTACAAGTAACAATTGAAGATGCTGTAGGCGCGGATCAGTTATTTGCTACGCTTATGGGCGATCAGGTAGAGCCACGTCGTGACTTTATTGAAACTAACGCACTACGCGTAGTTAACTTAGACGTGTAAAAACATATTTAGATAATAAAAAGGAGCCTAAGGGCTCCTTTTTTATTTTCTACAAATACACAAACTGCTTAAAACCTGAGTGTACACACGGTATACTAAGGATAATTTTCACGCTACTTCTTAGATAGTAAAAAGCCAAATATGCAAAAATACGACGTAAAAACCTTCCAAGGTTTGATCCTGGCTTTACAGGATTATTGGGCACAGCAAGGCTGTGTCATTATTCAACCACTTGATATGGAAGTGGGCGCTGGGACATTTCACCCGCAAACATTTTTGAAATCAATTGGCCCTGAGCCAATGTCTAGCGCATACGTACAACCGTGTCGCCGTCCTACGGATGGCCGCTATGGTGAAAACCCAAACCGCTTACAACATTACTACCAATTTCAGGTAGTCTTAAAGCCATCACCAGATAACATTCAAGAGCTTTACTTAGGCTCACTAGAAGCAATGGGTATTGATACCCTAACTCACGAAGTACGCTTTGTAGAAGATAACTGGGAATCACCAACGCTTGGCGCATGGGGCTTAGGGTGGGAAATTTGGTTAAACGGTATGGAGGTAACGCAATTTACCTACTTCCAACAAGTAGGCGGATTAGAGTGCTCACCAGTAACAGGTGAAATTACTTACGGCCTAGAGCGTTTAGCGATGTATATTCAAGGCGTAGATAGCATTTACGACCTAGTATGGGCAGACGGTCCACTAGGGCGTGTAACATACGGCGATGTATTTCATCAAAATGAAGTAGAGCAATCTACTTACAACTTTGAACATGCAAACGTAGAAGACTTGTTTGCGCAGTTTGATAAGTGTGAAGCTGAGAGCCAAAAGTTAATAGAAGCAAATTTACCACTTCCTGCCTACGAGCAAGTGATGAAAGCATCGCATGCATTTAACCTATTAGACGCGCGCCATGCTATATCGGTAACAGAACGTCAGCGTTATATTTTACGTGTTCGTGCGTTATCAAAAGCGTGTGCACAAAGTTATTACGATGCACGCGAAGCGCTTGGTTTCCCGCTGTGTAAGGATAAGTAAGCATGACAGCACAAAATTTATTAGTAGAAATTGGCACTGAAGAGTTGCCACCAAAGTCGTTGCGTAAACTTGCCGAGGCATTTGCTGCAAATTTAACTCAAGAGTTAGAATCGCTAGAATTAGCACATCAAGGCGTAAGCTGGTATGCATCGCCTCGTCGTTTAGGTTTACAAGTAAAAGCACTTGAAGCTAAACAACAGGACAAAGAAGTTGAAAAGCGCGGCCCAGCAACTAAAGCAGCATTTGATAGTGAAGGTAACCCTACAAAAGCAGCAATGGGTTGGGCTCGCGGTTGTGGTATTGATGTAAGTGAAGCACAAACACTTGAAACGGATAAAGGCGCATGGTTATTGCACATTGCTAAAGTAGCAGGGCAAGAAACTAAAACGCTAATGGCAGATGCTATCGCAAAAGCGTTAAGTAAATTACCAATACCAAAGCCAATGCGCTGGGGTGCGAATAAAACACAATTTATTCGCCCAGTTCATACCGTCACTATTTTATTTGGTAGCGAATTGCTAGAAGGTGAGATCCTTGGTAAGCAAGTAAGTAACCAACTTCAAGGTCACCGTTTTCATCACCCAGAAAAAATTAGCATTAACCATGCTGATGAGGTTTTTGATGTACTTAAATCTGCTTACGTTATTGCAGATTACGAACAACGTAAAGCGCAAATACGTGCACAAATAGAAGAAGCTGCAAGCGCAGTTAACGCTGTTGTTGCAATGGATGAAGATTTACTAGAAGAAGTAACATCACTAGTAGAGTGGCCAGTTACTTTAACGGCAACATTTGAAGAAGCATTTTTAGATGTACCAGCCGAAGCGCTAATTTACACCATGAAGGACGATCAAAAATACTTCCCGTTATTAGATCAAAACAGCAAGCTTTTAAATAAGTTTTTGTTCGTATCTAACATCGAGAGTAAAGACCCAAGCGTAGTAATTTCAGGTAACGAAAAAGTTGTACGCCCACGTTTGGCTGATGCACAGTTCTTCTTTGAGACCGACAAAAAGAAAACATTAGAAAGCCGTTTAGAATCGCTTGATACCGTTTTATTCCAAAAGCAGTTAGGTACGCTTAAAGACAAGTCTGAGCGTATTAGCGAACTTGCAGGGTATATTGCTGAGCAATTAGGCGCAGATAAAGACTTAGCAAAACGTGCAGGCCTATTAAGTAAAACAGACTTAATGACCGAAATGGTAATGGAATTTACCGATGTACAAGGTGTCATGGGAATGCATTACGCTCGCTTTGACGGTGAAGCAGAAGATGTAGCGCTTGCACAAAACGAGCAATACATGCCACGCTTTGCAGGCGACAACTTACCTACAAACCTAATTAGCTGTGCAGTAGCCATTGCAGATAAGTTTGATACGCTGGTGGGTATTTTTGGTATAGGCCAAGCACCAAAAGGCGATAAAGACCCATTTGCACTTCGTCGTGCTGCTATTGGTGCATTGCGTATTATGGTAGAAAAAGAGTTACCTCTTGATATTTTAGACCTAGTAGCAAAAGCACAAACACTGTTTGGCGATAAGCTAACTAACCTGAATGTATCAACCGACGTATTTGAATTTATGCTTGGACGTTTCCGTGCATGGTATCAAGACGAAGGTATTGAAGTAGATGTTATTCAAGCTGTGCTAGCACGTCGTCCAACTAAACCAGTTGATTTTGACCGTCGTGTTAAAGCCGTAAGCCACTTCCGTACTTTAGACGCAGCAGAAGCCCTTGCAGCCGCAAATAAACGCGTAAGTAACATTCTTGCTAAAAACGACATCACAAGCCAAGGTAATGTTGATGAGAGCTTATTAAGCGACGACGCTGAAAAAGTATTGGCATCACAAGTGGCAAAATTTGCAACTGAGCTTGCACCACTTTATGCCGATGGAAACTACCAAGAAGCGCTTAGCCAATTGGCAGGCATTCGTGAAAGTGTTGATAACTTTTTTGACAACGTAATGGTTATGGCCGACGATGAAGCTGTTAAGCAAAATCGCCTTGCGCTATTAAGCCAGTTAAGTGGTTTATTTTTGGATATTGCAGATATTTCTGTTTTACAAAAATAACAACCATTAGCAATTTAAAAAGCCAGCATAACGCTGGCTTTTTAGTTTTAATACCTACCTAACTTAATTAAGCTAATAGGTATAATGAATAGGATGAAAATTGATGATTTCAATAAAAAAAATAATACCACTCGCTATTGCTGGGTTACTCAGTGCATGTTCAAGCCAAATATCAATTAACGATGTATTGCCACAAAAAGAACTCGACCGCACCATGTACCTGCGAGGCGATTTTACTTTATGGGACGCAGAGCCACAGTATCAATTTAACTTAGTGGGCCCAGCATTGTATCAAGCACAGGTAAAATTTAGCACACCAGGTAAAGTGTACGAATTCAAAATTGCCGATGCCGATTTTAGTGAAGGCTTTAACTGTGGTTACAGCGACTCATACCCACAAGGTCAAAGTTTAACACTTGGGCAAGCTGCAACGGCAGACTGTAATACTATTTATAATTACTTTAGTTACACACCTGCGATAAAAGGAACATACATAGTAAGCATTGATTTTAGTGACTATGATGAGCCAAAAGTGACAATAACAAAGAAGTAAGAGCTGCAAGCTATAAGCTGTCAGCTTTTAGTTGCTCGAGTAAACTTATAGATTTGTGACAAGGACGTTAATATGAAATTGAACCGTTGGAATAAGGGGTAGCGCATTGAATAATTATATAGAGTATTGCTACCTAGAAAATGATAAGCCCAGGTTTGAACGAAGTAAGTTAACTGAATTAGACTCAAATGAGTGCTTAAAAAAATATAGAGTATTCTCAAGAAAACTTGAGATAGAAAATTTATTTGATGTTTTGATAGAGGAAGTTAAAACATTCAAATCATTGCTTACTATAGCTCAGCTCTCACAAGAGTTTTCACGTTTCTCTGAGGTACATGCTTATATAGAAAATCAAAAAAGCCGTACTAAATTAAATATATCCTATTTAAGTATTTTGAATACTGGAAAATTAGTTTTAGATCGACTGTATATTAAACGTGATAAGTTTTCGATAATTAATGATATTGATCAATCTTTGTTACCTGAACTATTAATAGAAAGAGAGAAGGTCTTTAAAGATAATCAATATTATGTTCTATGCTGCAACTTGAGAAATTTATGCCAACATAAAATGTTACCCGTAAATAGGTTAACTTTAAAATATCCATCTAAAAGTAAACATGGAAACGGTGTAACAACAAAATTTCAGATTCCACTCGTATTATCGGCAATGGAAGAGAAAGAAAAGATAAAGTTGTTAAAGGGGTTAAACTCTGCATTTAAAGATGAGCTGTTAAGGTTTGATCTAGTTGACCTCAACAAAGCGATAGATGGTTATTTTGAGGGGATTTTTGATTTAATGATTAAACTACGTACTTTGGTGAATAAATCAGTAAATGAGGCTGAAGATTATTTTAGTAAGTTACTTGATCAAAATATAGACTTAAACATGAATCGACTCTTGGGGCCACCAGCATTAGTAGTTAACAATAAAAAGAAATTTCACTTGGATTTTGAGTGGTTCCGAGTGGCTCATTATTTAGAAGAAAAAAATAATTCTCACTTCAAAAGCAATAATTTAATAAGAACACAGTATTTGAGCGATGAGCCTTAAAGCCCTTTCTTCACCACATACCTATACGGTGCTTCATCGGCATCTTTAGCCACCAGCGTGTGATCCATAAATACACAAAAACTTGGAATATCACGGGTGGTTGAGGGGTCATCAGCAGTTATAAGCAGGGTTTCACCGTCGTTCATTTTACGAATAGCAGCACGTACCATCATTACTGGCTCGGGGCAGCGAAGGCCAATGGCATCTAATTGGTGATCGGGATTATCAAAATTCATAGTACGTATGCCTGTAAATAGTTTTCAAATCTGTGACTTTACGAGTAGTCAGATTTTTTGTTGCGCCAAAGTTTAGCGTAATTTTAAGTATAAATTAACTATTTTACTTAGATCTGGATCAGTTTTAATTTAAGTGTATTTATATCAACGCCAAATTATAAACCCGATCACAACAACACAAATCTAAATTGCCTTAGTATAGCGCCTTAAAATTTGGCAAATAAAAAAGGCGAACTAACTTTCGTCAGTGCGCCTTTTTACTCACCAAGATGGTTTACGTGTTAAGAGTATTAGTCTTGAACACGCTCAAATACAGTTGCGATACCTTGGCCTAAACCAATACACATTGTCGCTAAACCGTACTTAGCATTTTTGTCTTCCATTAAGTGAATTAGCGATGTGCTAATACGCGAACCAGAACAACCCAGAGGGTGACCCAGTGCGATAGCGCCGCCATTCAAGTTAACTTTTTCGTCAACCACATCAGCTAAACCTAAGTCTTTAAGTACTGGTAGTGATTGCGCAGCAAAGGCTTCATTAAGCTCAGCTACGTCGATGTCATCAATAGTGATACCAGCTTGGGCAAGTGCTTTTTTACTTGCTGGTACTGGGCCGTAACCCATGATTGATGGATCGCAACCGGCAACCGCCATTGCTTTAATGCGCGCACGAATTGGTAAACCTAGCTCTTTTGCTTTTTCTTCGCTCATTACTAACATGGCTGATGCGCCGTCAGAAAGTGCTGAAGACGTACCCGCTGTAACAGAACCCGAAGCTGGGTTAAATACTGGGCGAAGCTGAGATAAACCTTCAACCGTTGTTTCAGGACGAATTACTTCGTCATCTTCAACTAAAATTAAAGAACCATCTGCTGCGTGACCTTCCATTGCTAAAATTTCGCGGCGGAAACGGCCTTCAACTGTTGCAGCATGTGCACGTTGATGTGAGCGATAAGCAAATTCATCTTGCTGCTGACGGCTGATACCGTGAATAGTAGCAAGGTATTCTGCTGTTAAACCCATAGAGCCAGATGCTTGTGCAATTGAAGTTGCTAAGCCTGGGTGAAAGTCGTTACCGTGAGTCATAGGAACGTGGCCCATGTGCTCAACACCACCAATTAGGTAAGTGTCGCCAGCGCCCGTCATAATGGCGCGTGCTGCGTCATGCAATGCTTGCATTGACGAACCACATAAGCGGTTAACTGTGGTTGCTGGTACTGAGTGTGGAATACCCGCAAGTAGTGATGCGTTACGTGCAACGTTAAAGCCTTGCTCTAATGTTTGCTGTACACAACCCCAATAAATGTCGTCGATTGATGCTGGATCAACCGCTGGGTTGCGTTCTAGTAAGCCCTTCATTAAATGAGCGCTTAAGTCTTCCGCACGCTTGTTTTTAAATACGCCGCCTTTTGAGCGACCCATTGGTGTGCGGATACAATCTACAATTACTGGATTATTCATGATATTAACCTTCCACCTTATAGAAAACACGGCCTTCTTCAGCCCATTTGCGAGTTTGCTCTGATACTTGGTAAATCGCACCTAGGTGAGCGTATTTGTCTGCTGCTGCAACAAAGTTAGCTAAACCAGTTTGATCTAAGTAACGGAACGCGCCGCCTCTAAATGGAGGGAAACCAACGCCGTAAACAAGTGCCATGTCAGCTTCTTGTGGAGAAGCAACAATGCCTTCTTGTAAACAAAGAAGTACTTCGTTGATCATTGGAATCATACAACGGTCAATGATTTCTTGCTTATCGAATTCTTTCGGTGCATCAGTAATTGGCGCTAGTAGCTCAACGGCTGTTGCATCGCTTGATTTTTTAAGACGACCACGACGGTCTGTTTCGTACTTGTAAAAACCTGCTTTGTTCTTTTGACCAAAACGTTTTTCGTTAGCAAAAACAGTTACCGGATCTTTTTCTGCACGTGCCATACGCTCAGGGAAACCGTCAGCCATTACGCCAGTACAATGATAAGCCGTATCAATACCTACAACATCAAGTAGGTAAGCCGGACCCATAGGCCAGCCAAATACGTTTTCCATTACTTTATCTACTTTTGCAAAGTTAGCGCCTTCAACAACTAATTTGCTAAAGCCTGCAAAGTAAGGGAATAAAACACGGTTTACAAAAAAGCCTGGGCAATCGTTTACAACAATAGGAGACTTGCCAAGTTTAAGGGCGTAATCAACGACTGCGTTAATTGTTTTGTCTGACGTTTTTGCACCACGGATAATTTCTACTAATGGCATTTTTGGCACTGGGTTGAAAAAGTGCATACCACAGAAATTTTCTGGTTTATCAAGTGCTTCAGCAAGTAGGTCAATACAGATAGTCGACGTATTTGATGTAAGTACAGTGCCTTCTGGCATGTTCTTTTCAAGGTCTGCTAATACTGCTTGCTTAACTTTAGGGTTTTCTACAACGGCTTCAACAATAATGTTAGCGTCTTGTAGGTCTGCATCGTTAAGTGTTGGCTTAATTTTGCTTAGTGTTGCCAACATTTTTTCCATTGGCATGTGGCCACGCTTAACTTTTGCACCTAATAATTTAGACGCTTCACCCATACCTAAATCAAGCGCATCTTGTTGGATGTCTTTCATTATGATTGGTGTGCCTTTATAAGCAGACTGATATGCAATACCGCCGCCCATAATACCCGCGCCTAATACTGCAGCTTGTTTAATTTCTACATCGCTGTGCTTAGCAAGTTTGCGTGCTTTACCTTTGATGAATTGGTCATTTAAGAAAATGCCCGTTTGCGCTGCAGCTTCGTTGGTACGCGCAAGTTTTGCAAAGTTAGCATTTTCGATTGCCATTGCTTCATCGCGAGTACAGTTTGCCGCTGCTTTAATAGTACGCACTGCCATAACCGGAGCAGGATAGTGGCCTTTGGTTTTACCCATTACCATACCTTCTGCCATAGCAAAGCTCATACCTTGCTCAACACGGTTTAATTTAAGTGGCTGTAGTTTTGCGTTGCGTTTTGCTTGCCAATCTAGCTTGCCTGCAATCGCTAATTCAAGTGTTGCTACACTTGACTCTAAAAGTTTGTCAGCACTAACTACCGCGTCAAACGCACCTACTTTAAGGGCGTCAGCTGCGCGGTTTTCAGCGCCAGAGGTGATCCACATCATGGCGTTATCTGCGCCAATGATACGTGGTAAGCGCACTGTGCCACCAAAACCAGGCATTATGCCAAGTTTAACTTCTGGTAGGCCCATTTTAGCGCTTTCGCTTGCAACACGATAATCGGTAGCAAGTGCCCACTCACATCCGCCGCCAAGTGCTAAGCCGTTTACAACGCTTAGAGTTGGGAATGGAAGATCTTCAATTGCATCAAAAACGTCAGTTGCGTTTTTGATCCACACGACTAAATCTTCTTCAGGTTTAGTAAATGTAGGTAAAAATTCGAAGATGTCGGCGCCAATAATAAAGTGGTCTTTATCACTGGTAAAAACCATGCCTTTGATATCAGAATTAGCAGCTAATTCTTTTAATGCTGCTGCACAATCTGAAAGAGTTTTTTGAGATAATGTGTTTACAGAACCTGCAACACAAAACTTAAACTCGGCGATGTTTTCCTTTAGGAAGCTAACTTCAAAGGAATCGCTTTTATATAACATTTTATTCTCCCTAGTTGACGAACTAAGACTGGTACGATGAGTTTGCATTTCAATCAGTGTGCTTGCTTTGAGTAAAAAATGCAACGAAAAATTTAACTCGGTTACAAACGACTGGTTAAAATATAGCTGGTTTGGTGCTAAGGTGGTGAAAAAGCTTTTATTCACTACTTTAATTTTTTATTAAAGGACATTATGAAAAAACAATTATTTAGTTTTGCGGCAGCTGCTTTTATTTTTCCTCTTTATTCTGCCGAGGCTAGCATCGATAACGACGCATTTTTAGATGCTGAAAAAAAAGTACGCAACGCAAGTTACCGCGAGTTTAAAAACGTAGTTAATAACCTAAACCACCCACTTAAACCGTATGTAGAAAAAACATACTGGCAACGAAACCCGAGCATAAAATATCAAGCAGAAATAGAAGATTACTTAAATATATATCAGCATACGCCACTTGAGTGGCCTGTTCGTAAAGTATGGCTGGAGTATCTTGAAAAAAATAATAGAAAAGCGGCGTATATTCGTAATTACCGCGACACCAGCAACGCTGAATACACCTGTACATATTTGGGGTATCAATTAGATTTAGGCGCCCCAGAAAAAGCCATTTTAAATCAGGTGACGGATTTATGGACGGTGGGAAAGTCACAACCTAAGGAGTGCGATTCGTTATTCTCGTACTGGCGCAAAAAAGGCTATATGAATACCGATACTGTATGGCAACGAATTACACTTGCCGCGCAAGGCGGAACGCAAAGCCTACTACCTTATTTAAAAACACTTTTACCAAAAAATGAGCGTTACCTTGCTGACTTATATTTAAAAGTTCGCCGCGACCCAAGCGCTGCGGCGGGATTATATCGCTATAAAAATAAATCGCCTAAAGAGGGTGAAATTGCACTTTATGGTGTTAAGCGTCTAATTTGGCGCGACAAAGAACTAGCGCTGCGCGCATGGGAAAAAATAGAGCGTATGTTTAACTACAGCGATAAAGAAAAGGCAGATTTATACTACACCTTTGCTTTATCACTTGCTTCTAGCGGACATAAGCAAGCCAGTTTTTGGTTAAACAAAGTGCCAAAAGAGCGCCAAGACAACAAATTAATGCAATGGCAGCTTGGTAACATGCTTAAAACCCAAGATTGGGCAGGTATTGCTGCGTTTTTTACAGGCAAAGAAAATCTTAGTTTAGGCCAGCAATATTGGCTTGCGTATAGTTATGCAGAACGCGGTGACGATCAAACAGCTAAAAAAATGTGGCAAAGTATTGCGACTAACCGAGACTACTACGGTTTTTTAGCCGCTGCGCGTCTAGGCTTGCCGGTTGATCTAAATAATCAACCAAAAGTGGTTAGTGAGCAATTAATTGCAAAGGTGAGTAATGCCCCTGGTTTTAAACGTTCAAAAGCATTATATGAGTTAGAGCGTGTTACTTCAGCTAGACGTGAATGGAATTACTTAACAAACACCTCAAATGAAGAAGAAAAGCTTGCAGCCTCTGTTTTATCTACCAATTTGGGGTGGCACGACAGCACGATATTCACACTCGCAAAAATAAAAGCCTGGGATAATGTTGAACAACGTTTTCCATTTGCTTTTCAAGACATATTTGAGCGCTACAGCAAGCGTAATAAAATAGATGTAGCTTGGAGTATTGCTATTGCAAGGCGTGAAAGCTCATTTGCTCCTGACGCGCGATCAAGTGCTAATGCACGAGGTTTAATGCAATTGCTGCCAAGTACCGCTAAGTATGTAAATAAAGGCAGTGTGTCTAATAGTCGATTATATCAACCTAAAACAAATATTAGGCTAGGTACCAGTTATTTACGTTACTTGAAAAAGAAAAATCATGGTAACGAGATACTTGCTACAGCATCTTATAACGCAGGCTACCATCGTATAAAACGTTGGGTGCCTGATGATGCAATGCCAGCAGAGTTATGGATAGAGCTTATTCCGTATAGAGAAACACGCGATTATGTCAAAAATGTATTTGCTTACAGGCAGGTATATCATACTCGTATGGGCCGAGAGGGTAATTTACTGGCTCCCATACTGGAAATGAAAATAGGCGGTTAGTAAACATAAGTTTAAATAAGGGGGATTGTGCTCACAGTGGGCCATTCCCCTTTTTTGAGCGTAATAGCTATAAGTGGTAGACTCAAAGCAAGTTAAATTTAACAGATGGATTAACAATGGATAAATTAGCCGTTTTATACGCCGAACATATTGCAACACTGCAGCAGCGTACTCGTACAATTTGCGAAAGCGAAGGGTTAGAAGGATTAGTTATTCACTCTGGCCAAGCAAAGCGCCAATTTTTAGACGACATGTATTACCCGTTTAAAGTTAATCCTCACTTTAAAGCTTGGTTACCTGTTATTGATAATCCACATTGCTGGATTGTTGTTAATGGTAGCGACAAACCGAAGCTTATTTTTTATCGTCCTGTTGATTTTTGGCATAAAGTACCTGACGAACCACGTGATTTTTGGGCTGAATATTTTGATATAGAGCTATTGTTACAACCCGATCAGGTTGAAAAGCTACTTCCTTATGACAAAGCAAAGTACGCTTACATGGGCGAATACATAGAAGTAGCTCAAGCACTTGGCTTTAGCATAATGAACCCAGAGCCCGTGCTTAACTATTTACACTTTAATAGAGCATACAAAACGCAGTATGAGCTTGAGTGTTTACGTAATGCTAACCGCATAGCGGTTGATGGCCATAAAGCTGCTCGCGACACTTTTTTTAATGGTGGCAGTGAGTTTGATATTCAACAAGCGTACCTTATGGCTACACGCCAAAGCGAAAACGAAATGCCGTATGGTAATATAGTGGCGCTTAACGAAAACTGCGCTATTTTGCATTACACTCATTTTGAGCCAAACGCGCCGCAAACACATAACTCATTTTTAATTGATGCTGGCGCAAACTTTAACGGCTACGCCGCAGATATAACGCGTACTTATGACTTCAAAAAGCAGGGTGAATTTGCTGAGCTAGTTAATACAATGACGGCTACGCAAATCGAATTAGGTAAAGGATTAAAGCCAGGTATGCTTTACGGCGACTTACATGTTGAGTGCCATAACCGCATAGCGCAAATTCTTAGCGACTTTAATATAGTTAACTTACCGGCTGCAGATATTATAGAGCGTAAAATTACCTCTACTTTCTTTCCGCATGGTTTAGGGCATCACCTTGGTTTACAAGTACACGACGTGGGCGGCTTTATGAGTGACGATAAAGGTACTCATCAAGCATCTCCAGAAGGACACCCATTTTTACGTTGTACACGTATGATAGAGAAAAATCAGGTGTTTACTATTGAACCTGGTTTGTACTTTATTGATTCGTTGTTAGGTGATTTAGCGCAAACCGACAACAAGCAATATATCAACTGGGATAAGGTTGAAGCGTTTAAACCTTATGGCGGTATTCGTATTGAAGATAACATTATTGTGCACGATGATAGTTTAGAAAATATGACGCGCGACTTACACTTAGATTAAGTGATAAGTTAGCAAGAGAAGGGGCCTAATGGCCCCATTTTTTTGGTTAAGTAAAATATGTCAGAATATAAATACCCAGCCGACGCTGTGTTTCACCAAGAAGAAATTAAAAAAAGCACGTTTATTGTGCATATTGCACATACTCCCGATTTAGCCGCAGCTAAAGCTTTTATTAAAAGTATTGAAGATAAATACAGCGATGCTCGGCATAATTGTTGGGCCCATGTGGCAGGTAACCCCGGTGGTAGCCACGTGTATGGTTTTTCAGATGATGGTGAGCCAAATGGTACAGCCGGCAAACCAATGTTAAATGTGCTGGTGGGATCGGGACTTGGTGAAGTTACTGCCGTGGTGACCCGGTATTTTGGAGGGATTAAACTTGGAACTGGCGGGTTAGTACGAGCCTATGGTGGATCGTTAAATAATGCATTAGCCAAATTAGACACCGTACTTAAAGTTCCAAGTGTTGAGCTACTTGGCAGCAGTGAGTACAGCATGCAAGGCGCAATTGAGCAGCTACTTAAAACGCACTACCAAGTGCTCAACATTGAAAAGCAATTTACTGCTAATATTGATTGGGTGATCACTATTGATAGCCGCCAAGCACATCAAGCAATTAAAGATATTTTCGATTTAAGCCACGGCGCAGTTGAGTTAACTATTAAAGAGTAATAACCTACACACGTTGCATACAATGCATATTCATTCTATTTAACCAGGCTAATGCAGTTGAGCCTGAATTTACTAATAATAAAAGCGATTAGCTAAATGCAATTTCGTACCATCATAAAAATTCTTGGGCAACTTGTTGCGCTGTTTAGTATTACCATGGTGCCACCTGCTGTGGTGTCTTTAATTTATAAAGATGGTGGTGGTGTTCCTTTTGTTTTAGCGTTTATTTTCAGTATTATTATTGGCTTAATAGCGTATTACCCAAACCGACATGAAAACGGGGATTTGAAAGCCCGCGAAGGCTTTTTAATTGTGGTTTTGTTTTGGTTGGTACTGGGGGCATTCGCATCCTTGCCTCTTATCTTTTTACAAGAACCTAACTTATCCCTTGCTGATGCGGTGTTTGAAGCCTTTTCGGGTTTAACAACCACAGGCGCTACGGTGCTGACGGGGATTGAATATTTACCTAAGTCAGTGCTGTTTTATCGCCAGCAATTACAGTGGTTTGGCGGTATGGGGATCATTGTATTAGCTGTTGCAATACTGCCCATGCTAGGTGTTGGTGGAATGCAGCTGTACCGTGCTGAAATCCCCGGCCCAGTAAAAGACTCAAAAATGACCCCTCGCATAGCCGATACCGCAAAGCATCTTTGGTATATTTATGTGTCGTTAACCATTGCCTGTATGTTGGCGTATTGGGCGGCAGGAATGGACTGGTTTGATGCCATTTGTCATGCGTTTTCTACCGTCGCCATTGGTGGGTTTTCGACTTATGATGCTTCTATGGGCCATTTCGACAGCCCGGTTATTAACTTTATTTGTGTATTCTTTTTAATCATTGCCGCTATTAACTTCTCCTTGCACTACGCTGCGGTGGCAAGCCGGAACGTGCAGGTCTACATTCGCGATCCCGAGTTTAAAGTATTTTTATGCATTCAATTGGCGCTGGTGGTTATTTGTTTTACTGTGTTGTCGTCGAACGAGATATACGCCAATGGTGATGAAACCCTTGACCAAGCACTATTTCAAGCGGTATCAATGAGTACAACGGCGGGTTTTGCTACCGATAACTTTTCAACATGGCCGCTGTTTTTACCTATTTTATTAATATTTTCGAGCTTTATTGGTGGTTGTGCAGGGTCTACCGGGGGCGGTATGAAAGTGGTGCGCGTGTTTTTACTTTACCTGCAAGGCGTACGTGAGCTAAACCGCCTAGTGCACCCTCGTGCTATTTATTCAATCAAACTTGGCCGTAAAGCATTGCCCGATAAGGTTGTAGAAGCTGTGTGGGGGTTCTTCTCTGCCTATGCTTTAGTATTTATTATTATTATGCTGGCGCTTATGGGTACGGGAATGGATAATATTACGGCGTTTTCGGCCACGGCAGCGTGTTTAAATAACTTAGGTCCAGGGTTGGGTGATGTTGCCTCGCATTATGGTGCAATAACCGACGGCGCTAAATGGTTGCTGACTATTGCAATGGTATTTGGCCGACTAGAAATTTTTACTTTGCTTGTGTTATTTACGCCTACGTTTTGGCGCGGATAAAACACAACGTTTTACTACTATGTTTATGGAATGGATATGCCAGCAACACATGCAGATAAATTAAATAATATACCGGTTGGCAGTTTAGTTGACTTAGAAATATTAACACCCACTAGCAGTAAGCGCGTGAAAACAGAAATGGTAGGCTTGCTTGATGAAAAGTTTATTATTTTAAACTTTCCTACAGCCAAACGTTTACCGGGTGCAAATGATTACTTACGAGATGGCGTCACCGTAGTTGTAAGAGCATTAATAGAGGGGGATGATGGACAAATAATTGCGTTTAGACAGCAAATTAAATCTATTGCATCACACCCCGTTAGGCTGATTTTTATAAACTACCCCAAGCAAGTTCAGCTATTTAGTTTACGTTCGCAAACCCGTATTCCAACTCTATTACCTGCAAAACTTAAACTCAGTGATGACAAGGTACTCGATGGTGTTATAAAAGATATTTCACTAACGGGGGCTATGTTTGATGTAAAAACTGACGCAGATCTAGAAAGCATCAAAGACTCACAATGCACTGTGGTATTAGGTAGTAATAGCAAAGGCTTTGAAGGCGAAGTGTGCAGCGTGAAAGATCATAATGCAGGCGTGCGTTGCGGCATTAAGTTATTAGCCAGTAAAGAAGAGATGAAAGCTTTTATGAAAGAGCACTTTATTGACCCCGCTATGATAGAACTCGATGCCGATTAGGTTTTAATGTCGCTATTTTGCAACAAAATAGCGACTTTTTACTTTATGAACGAAAATAAATTACCAACCTCTAAATTATTATTTTTTATTAAATAAAAACAGAGATATAGCATTAAAATTTTTTATATTTTATTTTATTTTTACACCTTGTTCAGTTTAAAACTTCCTGCTCAATACCTAATTACACCTTGATCATTTAAATAACTTTGCTTTGTGGTTTTTTACATTAAACCTAAATATCTGATTTTTAATAACTTATAGTTTTTAATTAAACCAGCGTTGCTAAATAGCTACAAAAATAATGCTTAAATTTGCACTTTTTTCAGTGTTTAACACGTAAGGCACTGAAAAATATAAACTAATAAATATTGGCATTTAAGTTGTAATAGTCTGGTTGTACTAATCGAAAAACGTGATTAACAGTAAGTACCAATCACTCACATACAACTTGAAGGATACATACTATGAAACGCATTAATAAAAAATTAGCACTTATCGCACTCGCTTCTTCGTCAGCCGCTTTTGCAGGCTCTGACTTTAATACACTCGATGTAGACGGTAATGGTGCAATTAGCCAAGCCGAAGCATCAGTTGATGCAAAATTAATGAGCATGTTCTCAGAGCTCGATACAGACCAAAATGGTGAGTTATCAAAAGAAGAGTTTTCAAAAGCCTAAATTCAGTAAATGGAATCCTGAGTTGCCAAAGACAACCTAAGTAGGCAAGGGAGCTTACGAAAAAGGATAACAAGGAAGTGAAACCATTTTAAAAGGTAATAAGCCCATTTTTTTGATAGAACATTAAGTATGAAGGATTAAGTTATGAAACATTTAAATAAAGCATTAGCACTTATTGCATTAGCGTCTTCTTCAGCTGCGTTTGCAGCATCAGATTTTGACAGTTTAGATACCGACAGCAGTGGAGCAATTAGCCCAAGTGAAGCGGCAATAGACACCGATTTAATGGCTGAGTTTACAGAGCTAGATACAGATGGTAACGGTGAGCTTTCTAAAGACGAGTTTGCAAAATTTTAAAGTTAGCCGGTATTGGTTTAGCTATTTTTCACAGACAGGGATCTTAGAAAAGGATTTCTCATTTTACTAGGAACATTACTATGAAAACATTAAATACAACACTTGCGGTTTTAGTTTTAGCATCTTCTTCAGCAGCTTATGCAGCGGTAGACTTTGCATCGTTTGATAGCAACAGTGACGGTGTTATCAGCATGGAAGAAGCTCAAGTAAACTCACAACTAGTGAAAATTTTTAAAGATTTAGACACAGATGGAAATGGTGAGCTTTCTAAAGAAGAATTTGCCAAAGTACAGTAGCATTGATAAGCCCCAATCATACTCCACTAAAGCCGCCATGTTCAGCGGCTTTTTTGTGTTTGATGCGTTATAAAAATATAGCACTTACTTGGAAGAGCTTTTCTACTACGTTGATATGCTTTTTATCAATTAAAAACATAATCACGTGATCGCCCGACATAATAATGGTGTCGTCGTGGGCAATGAGTACATCGTCGTTACGCACAATGGCCCCAATAGTTGTTCCGGCTGGTAGTTTTATATCGGCAATTGCACGGCCAACTACTTTGGAGGTATTTTCATCGCCATGAGCAACTGCTTCAATAGCCTCTGCAGCCCCTTTACGCAATGAATACACGTTAACAATATCACCTCGACGTACATGGGTTAACAATGCAGAAATTGTTGCCTGTTGCGGCGATATGGCAATGTCTATTTCGCCACCTTGTACTAGGTCTACATACGCACCACGTTGAATAAGCACCATGGTTTTTTGCGCGCCCATGCGTTTGGCAAGCATGGCCGACATAATATTGGCTTCATCGTCGTTGGTAACGGCAATAAACACATCCACTTGTTCGATATGTTCTTCAGAAAGAAGTTCTTGATCGGAGGCGTCGCCACAAAATACTACCGTGTTGTCGAGCATTTCTGAAAGCTGTTCAGCACGTTCTTTACTGCGCTCTATTAGCTTAACGGTGTGATTTTTTTCAAGAGAGCGAGCAAGGCCTGCACCAATGTTACCGCCACCAGCAATCATTATTTTTTTGTATGAACGCTCAAGCTTTTGCAGTTCGTTCATTACGGCGCGTATATGTTTGGTTGCCGCAATGAAGAATACTTCATCGTCGGCTTCAATAACGGTTGTACCGAGCGGTTTAATGGCTTTGCCTTGACGGTAAATAGCTGCAACGCGAGTTTCTACATTGGGTATATGCTCTTTTAATGCAGATAAGGCATAGCCCACTAATAAACCACCGTAATAGGCTTTTACTGCAACTAGCGAGAGCATACCATCGGCAAACTGCAATACTTGCAATGCGCCAGGGTAGTCAATTAAGCGGCGTATATACTTAGTAACTAACGCTTCTGGGGCAATGTAATGGTCGATTGGTAAATCATCGTTTTGGAAAAGTTTTTCACGGTATTTTAAATACTGCTCAGAGCGAATTCGGGCAATTTTAGTGGGTGTATTAAAAATACTATACGCCACTTGGCACGCCACCATGTTTACTTCATCTGAGCTGGTTACCGCAATAATCATATCGGCATCGTCTGCGCCGGCGCGGCGCAAAACATCAGGGTGAGCACTGTGGCCCATTACACCTTGAAGGTCGTATTTATCTTGCAGTTCGCGTATACGATTACCGTCAATGTCTACTACGGTAATTTCGTTTTGTTCGCCTACTAAGTTTTCAGCTAGCGTGGCGCCAACCTGTCCAGCACCGAGTATGATTATTTTCATTATTTACCAGTGTATTAAGTAGTAATAAAAAGCCATTTTTAAATTTAAAAATGGCTTGTTGTACGCGTTATTAAGCCCTGTTTAACTAGGCTTTTTTAACCATTTTAGCGTAATAAAAACCATCACTTTCACCCGGAAGTAGCTGTAAACCCGGTGTGATGAGGGTGTCTTTATCATGAAGTGGAATATGCTCTACGTCATCGTTATTAGCTAAAAATTTAGCAACTTGTTGTTGGTTCTCTTTTGGAAGAACCGAACATGTTGCATATACCAATGTACCACCAGGCTTGAGTAGAGGCCAAATGCTATTGAGTATATCGCCTTGTAGTGCGGCTAAGTCTTCAATGTCGGATGCACGGCGTAGCCATTTTATATCAGGGTGGCGACGAATAACGCCGGTTGCTGAACAAGGCACGTCTAATAAGATACGATCGAACTGTTCATCGTCCCACCATGTGTGCGGTTGCGATGCATCACCACATTGTAGGTCGGCACCTAAACCTATACGGGTTAAGTTTTGCTTTACGCGTTCAAGGCGAGTGGCATCGCTATCAAGTGCAAGTACGTCGGCGTCGGCAAGCTCTAATATATGGCATGTTTTACCGCCGGGTGCTGCACAGGCATCTAAAATAACGTCATCATCTTTTGGCTCTAAAAAGCGAGCAGCTAATTGCGCTGCTGCATCTTGCACTGAACAAGCACCCGTATCAAACTCAGGAAGTGAAAAAACATCACGCGGCTTGGCTAGTTTAATCCCATCTATAAAGTTTGGGTTTAATGTATGTTCTATATCGTTAGCCGTTAGCATATCGCTGTATTCTTGCGTGCTAAATTGTGATTGATTTACACGTAACCACATTGGCGCTTGTTGCTGGTTTTCTTCAAGTATAGCTTCCCAGTTTTCTGGGTAGGCTTCTTTTACCTGTTTAATAAACCAATTGGGGTGGTTGTATAAACACACTGGAATAAGCTTTGCTTTTTCTTCAAGCTCTGCTTGCTGGCGTTGAAAGCTACGTAAAATAGCATTTATTAACCCTTTTAATCCTAGTGCGCGCATTTGACCCAGTGCATTTACGGTCTCGCTTATTGCTGCATGCGGTGGAACGCGCATGTGCTGCAATTGATAAATACCTACGTAGAGTAAAAACTGAAAAATTCTGCGTTTACCTTTTAGTGGGCTTTCTACTAAATGTTGGCAGTAGTTTTCAAGGCTAGGTAAGTAGCGTAATACGCCATAACAAATTTGCTGTAACAGTGCTTTGTCTTTTGGTGGTAAACCTTGGCTTGCAAATGGTAGTTCTTGATTAAGCGAAGCGCCTTTATCAACCACGTTATATAAAGTCTCAGCGGCTAGCGCTCGTACGTTTTGTACTTTATTCATTATTTTCGCCTAATAGTGTGCCAGGACTAACCCAGTCACTGCGACCATTTAAAAAGTCGCTAATTGCCATTGGTTTTTTACCTTGCGGTTGTAACTGAGTAATACTTAAAGCGTGTTCACCACAGGCAACCACAACACCGTTTTTATCACTTGTTAAAATTTCGCCTGGCTTACCTGATTGATCAACTACTTTCGCTTGGTATATTTTTACGGTTTGTTCGCCCATTTGGGTAAAACACACTGGCCAAGGATTAAAAGAGCGAATATTACGTTCTATTTGCACGGCGCTCATAGACCAATCTATATTTGCTTCTTCTTTAGAGAGTTTTTTAGCGTAGTTAGCTAGCTCATCATTTTGAGGCTGAGGGGTAATGTCGCCATTAGCTAGCTTATTAACGGTGTTGATTAATGCACTAGGACCTAACTCTGCTAGTTTGTTATATAAACTGGCACTGGTTTCTGTATCACTAATAGGGCAGCGGCTAATATGCAGCATGTCGCCGGTATCTAAGCCCTCATCCATTTGCATTATGGTTACACCCGTTTCCTCGTCACCCGCCCAAATTGCACGTTGAATAGGCGCAGCACCACGCCAGCGAGGTAGTATAGAACCATGCACGTTTAAGCAGCCTAAGCGTGGCGCATTTAAAATAGCTTTGGGTAAAATTAAGCCATAGGCCACCACAATCATTATGTCGGCGTTTAAAGCGGTGAGCTCTGCAAGTGCCTCATCATTTTTTAATGACTGAGGCTGAAAAACAGGCAAGTCATTTTCAAGTGCTAGCGCTTTAACTTCGCTCGCTTTTAATTTTTTACCACGACCTGCTGGGCGATCTGGTTGACTATATACGCCCACAATTTCATGTTCGCTATTTATTAGCGCTTGTAAATGGCGTGCGGCAAAATCCGGCGTACCGGCAAATATTATGCGTAATGGTTGGATCACTGAGTTTTCCTAAGGTACTGATTACTGTGCTGCAAACTTAGCTTCTTTTTCAAGTTTTTTACGAATACGTTGGCGCTTTAATGGAGATAAGTAATCAATAAATAGCTTGCCTTGAAGGTGGTCTAGTTCGTGTTGAATACAAATAGCTAATAGCTCATCTGCGTCTAACACAAACTCTTCACCGTTTTCGTTTAGTGCGGCCACAGTCACTGTTTCTGCTCGGTCTACTTTTGCGTACGAGTTAGGCACTGACAAACAGCCTTCTTCGCTAATCGTTGACCCATCTTTTTTAATGATTTGCGGGTTAATTAATACCAGTGGTTCGTCACGCTCTTCAGAGACATCAATAACCACAATACGCTGGTGGATATTTACTTGTGTTGCTGCTAAACCAATGCCATTTTCGTCGTACATGGTTTCGAGCATGTCTTTTACAATTTGGCGAACTTGGTCGTCAACGTCTGCAACATCTTTTGCTATTGTACGTAAACGCTCATCTGGAAATCTTAAAACTTCTAACCTAGCCATTAGTTACCTTTTTCACTTGTGCTTAATTTAGGGTATTGTATGCTCTTATTTTAGCCATTCACGTTCACCTTTAACAGGTTTTGGGCAATAATAATGAAAAAACAATACAAGGAAGCTCAATGAAATTTCCGTTAGTTGCAATCATACTGGCACTAAGCACCTCTTTTGGGGCGATTGCTGATGTGCTAAAAATAAAAAAAGATGCACCAAAACAGTATGTTGTAAAAAAAGGTGATACGTTGTGGGATATATCTGGCATTTATTTAGACGAGCCATGGTTGTGGCCAGAACTATGGCAAATGAACCCGCAAATCGATAACCCTCACCTAATTTATCCGGGTGATGCATTGGCACTTATATACGATGCTGACGGAAATCCACGTTTAGTTATTAATAAAGCGTACCGAAAGCTGTCACCTCAAGGACGTATTACCCCAAAAGGGTTGAATGCAATTACCACTTTACCTTTGCAAATGATTAAACCTTATTTAAGTTACGAGCAAGCGATTAACAGCGACGATATAAAAAATATGCCGTATGTGTTAGGTGCTAACGAAAACACAAAAACACAAACGTTAGGCCATATTTTATACGTTAAAGGTGACTTAAAAGTACATGGTGCTTATGCGATTTACAACGAGGGTGAACCCTACAGAGATTTAAACACAGGCGAAGTATTAGCAACGCGTGCATCGTACGTTGGCATGGCGCGAGCGTTTAGAAGTGGCGATGAAAGTAATGGTGTGCCGTCGTCATTACGTGTTGAGTCAGTAAAACGAGAAATTAAACAAGGTGATTTTTTAATGCCAGCAATGGAGGGGCAGTTGCTGCCAGCCTATTTTGATATTCACCGCCCACTAGAGCCAGTAGAAGGGCAAGTTATAGCGTCTCCTCGCCAAGTAAGAGAATTCAGCACGATGGATGTTGTAGTGCTAAACTTAGGCAGCGAGCAAAATATTGAACCAGGTCATGTTTTAGATTTAGAGCGTGAGTCACCTACGGTTATTGATGGCCCTCGTGGTCCTCGTTACCCAGAGGATTCAAGTAAATTTGAAAAGCTGTTATCTGATGCAAGTCAGTTGTTTAGTAATAAAGCTGACGAAGATAATACAACATGGAAAATGCCTAAAGAAAAAGTAGGCGAGTTAATTGTATTCAAAGTGTATGACAAAGTAAGTTATGCATTAATAACAAAAAACCAGCACCCAATTCGCGTTGGAGATATTGCAGTTATTCATTAAGAAGTAGCGAGTCGGTGCTCTAGGAGAGAGCATGGATCAGTCATCAGGCAAGTTAGCTCACTGGCTTGCCTTTTATATGTGTAAGGGATTAGGCACAAAAACCTTATTAGCCCTATCTAAACACCACCCACTTGAGTCATTGTTTGACTTACCCCACGCTAAATTACACGAATTAGGGTTAACGGCTAATCAGGCCAGTAATTTACTCAATACAGATTGGCAAAAAGTACAGCATTATGAGCGGCTTGTTGCAGAGCATAATATTGAAGTTATTTGTTTTTTTGATACACGTTACCCAGATTCACTAAAACACATAGCTAGCGCACCTTTATTACTATTTTGTAAGGGCGATGTGTCTTTGCTTTCTAGCTCGCAAATAGCCATTGTTGGTAGCCGTAACGCCACCCCTACAGGGCTTGAAATAGCTTCCGAGTTTGCCTACGAATTAACAAAGGCTGGTATTACTGTGACATCGGGCATGGCTAGAGGAATAGATGGCGCAGCACATAAAGGTGCTTTAGCAGGGAGTGGTAAAACTATCGCGGTATTAGGCACGGGTGTTGATATTTACTACCCTAAACGCCATAAACTATTAACAGAACAAGTACTCAATAGTGGTTTATTAATTAGTGAGTTTTTACCCGGAACCGCCGCTAACGCACATAATTTCCCTCGTCGAAATAGGATTATTTCGGGCTTATCTTTAGGTGTATTAATTGTTGAAGCTGAAATTAAAAGCGGCTCATTAATTACTGTGCGTTATGCGCTTGAACAAAATAAAGAGGTGTTTGCAGTACCAGGCTCTATTAAAAACCCGCTTGCACAAGCCAGCCACTTTTTAATTAAGCAGGGTGCTAAACTTGTTGAAAATGTGACAGATATTTTAGATGAAGTGAGCTTTTCTTATCAAAGCGGTCTATATAGTAAAGAAGAGACGCTTCAGCAAAGTAGTGATTGTGAAGTTTTAAACAGTATTGGGTTTGAGGTAACAACTGTTGACGATATTGTACGCCGTGTTCAATGGCCAATAGATAAAGTACTAGCAAGGTTGCTTGATTTAGAGTTAGACGATCAAATTGAACGCATTTTAGATGGTTATATTAGGCTTAGCGTAGGAAGGTAGCATGTTCGATATTCTTATGTATCTATTTGAAAATTACATTCATAGCGAAGCTGACATTTTTGCTGAGCAAAATGAATTAACCGACGAGTTAGTTCGTGCAGGCTTTAATAAACCAGAAATATTTAAAGCCTTAAATTGGCTAGAACAGTTAGCCGATTTACAACACAGCGATGAATCTCCTTATTTAATCGCTAACCCAGGGCGCGCTATTCGTATATTTACAGAAAGCGAATGCAATATGTTAAACGTTGAGTGTCGTGGCTTTTTAATGTTTGTTGAGCAAATTGGAGTTATTAATAGCATTACCCGTGAAATGGTTATGGATAAGCTTGCAGCACTTGATAAGCCAGCGATTAGCTTAGATGATTTAAAGTGGATAGTGCTTATGGTGTTATTTAATGTCCCCGGCTCTGAAGAAGCATATGAGCAAATGGAAGACTTAATTTTTGATGAGCCCACCGAGTTATTGCATTAATACCTTATGAATTTATTTATATAACCCAAATTACTAGAGATGAAGCGCATAGCATAGCTTGTATCTTTAAGTGGTTTGGGTATATTAGGCGAAAATTCACTTACCTCTTAGGAACACTATGAGTAAAATCGACCATTCGCTTTTCTCGGCGAATAAGCACGCCTTAGAAAAAGAATACGAAGTATGCCCACAGTGTGGTTCAGAGTTAGTGATCCGCAACAGTAAGTCAGGCCCTTTTTTGGGGTGTGCAAGTTACCCTCAATGTGACTTTATTAGGCCATTAGTACAACACGAAAGTAACGAAATAAAAGTACTTGAAGATTCCTCTTGCCCTCAATGCAGCAAACCGCTGGTGGTTAAAAATGGCCGTTACGGTATGTTTATTGGTTGTACGGGGTACCCTGATTGCCATTATATTGCAAACGACAACGAGCAAAAGGAACAAGAGGCTACGTTACCAGCATGCCCAAAATGCAAAAAAGGCCACTTAGTTGCTCGCAGTAATAAGTTTGGGAAAGTATTTTACTCATGCGACAGCTACCCAAGCTGTAAATACACGCTTAATAATAAACCTGTAGAGCAGCCATGCCCTAAATGTGATTGGCCCATCGTCATAGAAAGACACATGGCAAATGGTACACTACTACAATGCCCGCAAAAAAGTTGCATGCATAAGCTTACTCAATAACGTTTAACATTTTTGGAGACCACCTTGTCAGAACTTTCAAATACGCCTTCAGCACTTACATGTTTAAATGAAGGCGAAGTTATTGTTTATCCAACAGAGGCTGTGTTCGGCTTAGGATGTGACCCCGATAATCAGCATGCTGTTGAAAAATTATTGGCAATTAAGCAACGACCAGTTGAAAAGGGCCTTATTTTAATTGCTGATAATTATGGGCAATTATTAAAGTATGTTGATGATGCTAAAGTACCTATGGACAAACGTGCAGACATATTTTCTAGTTGGCCTGCTGCTATTACGTGGGTTATGCCAGCGGCAAAAAGCACACCAAAATGGTTAACAGGGCAGTTTGATACTATTGCGGTTAGGGTAACAAATCACCCAACAGTTAAACGCTTATGCCAAGAGTTTGGAAAGCCACTGGTATCAACCAGTGCAAATTTAACAGGCCAAGAAACAGTAATAAGCATTGAGCAAGCAAAGGAGCAATTTGCTGATCAAGTTGGCTTTTATGTTGACGAGCCATTAGGTGGAAACACACAACCCAGCACAATAAAAGATGCCATGACCGGTAAAGTATTTAGAGGGTAATATGCAAAGCGAATTATTAGAACAAGTAAAAGCCTACTTTATGGCTTTGCAAGATACCATTTGCCAAGGGCTAGAAGCTGCAGATGGCAGTGTTAAATTTGTCGAAGATAGCTGGCAAAGAGCTGAAGGCGGTGGTGGCCGTACTCGAGTAACTACTGATGGTAACGTAATTGAGCAGGGGGGCGTAAATTACTCTCATGTATTTGGCGCATCCATGCCAGGTTCTGCAACCGCCCATAGGCCAGAGCTTGCAGGGCGTAGTTTTCATGCTTGTGGGGTTTCACTTGTTATTCATCCCAAAAACCCGCACGTACCAACAAGTCATGCCAACGTACGCTTTTTTATAGCCGAAAAAGAGGGCGAAGAGCCAATATGGTGGTTTGGTGGAGGTTTTGATTTAACCCCTTTTTACCCGGTATTTGAAGACGTACAGCATTGGCATCAAGTTGCACACGATATATGTGTGCCGTTTGGTAGTGATGTTTATTCAAAATACAAAACATGGTGCGATGAGTACTTTTACCTTAAACATCGTGATGAAACACGTGGGGTAGGTGGTTTATTTTTCGATGATTTAAATGAACTAGGCTTTGAGCAAAGCTTTGCATTTATGCAGTCAGTCGGCAATGGCTTTTTAGATGCCTATATTCCGATTATTGAACGTCGCAAAAACGATGAGTACACTGAACAGCAACGTGACTTTCAGCTCTACCGCCGTGGTCGTTACGTTGAGTTTAACTTAGTGTGGGATAGAGGCACATTATTTGGATTGCAAAGTGGCGGGCGAACAGAGTCTATTTTAATGTCGATGCCACCACTAGCGCGCTGGGAGTATAACTTTACACCAGCTGAAAACAGCCTTGAGGCAAACTTATATCAGTATTACTTGCGACCACAAGCTTGGCTTTCAAGTAAACCAGAAGAGCTAATAGCCCGAGAGTGGCAAATATAAACAATATAAAAGACGCGAAAGCGTCTTTTTTATTGTTTATGATTAATGTTGGTTAATCATGTGGCTTGCTAGCTGAGCAAATGAGTTTTTAAGCCCTTCTCGAAGTAGTGGGTTGTCAATTTCAATATCAAGAGTTTTGTTCATACAATACATCCATTGATCCCGTAAGTTCTGGTCAATTAAAAATGGCATATGGCGTTTACGCAACATGGGCTGCCCATGATTTTGCTCAAATAGTGAAGGCCCACCTAACCAACCAGATAAAAACTCGAAAAAGACTTGGCGAATTCTATCTAATGGTTGAGGATGCATATCATATAACGGTTTAGCGTATTCATCTGAGGCCATAATGTCGTAGAATCGTTCAGAAATAGCGCGTGCACCTTTCTCTCCGCCAATGATTTCGTAAGGCGTTTTTTCAGGTGTAGGTGTTTGATCTACTTTCTTAGGCTTAGATTTAGAAAAAAGTCGTTTAATCATATTATTTATCATCGATTATAGGCAGCACTTAGCTGCAAAGAGGTTGTTTTAAAATGGACAAATATGCGGTTTTTGGAAATCCAATTAAACATTCAAAATCCCCCGCGATACATAAACAATTTGCTATCTCGCTAGGTGAGCAAATCGACTATCGCGCAATATTAGCACCTATCGACAGCTTTGAAAAAACAGTATCGACATTTTTTGAGCTAGGTGGAAAAGGTGCGAACGTTACCATGCCATTTAAAGAGCAGGCGTTTGCAATGGCTGATGAACTTACACCGCTTGCTAAAATAGTCGGTGCAGTTAATACACTTAAAAAAAGAAACGATGGAACATTATTAGGAGATAACACCGACGGTGTTGGTTTTGTAAATGACCTCCTTGCTAACAAAGTTGTGATTACAAATAAGCGTATTTTAATAATTGGTGCTGGTGGTGCTGCAAGGGGGGTAATATTACCATTGCTTGAACAAAAACCCGCAGAAATTATTATTGTTAATCGTACCGCTCAAAAAGCAAAAGACTTAGCTCTGCTATTTGCTGAATACGGAAAAGTTTCAGGCTATGGGTTCGATGATTTACCAGTAAGCGATTACTCACTAATTGTAAACTCAACGTCTAGTAGTATGAATAACGAATTACCAGCCTTAGGTAAAAAGCACTTAACATGCTGTGATGTTGCATACGATATGTTTTATTCACTGACAAACACTATTTTTATGAACTGGGTTGCAGAGCATAATAACAATACTAAGCTTTTAGATGGCAGTGGTATGTTGGTAGGGCAGGCAGCACAAGCTTATTATGTTTGGCATAACAAAATGCCAGAAATTCTCCCCGTGGTTAAAGCACTTAAAAAAGGCTCACTAAAATGAACCAAGCTGTACAATTTATAGATAGACTCGAGTTTAGAGAGCCTCATCACCAGTTAGTGTTTTTTGCTCAAGTGAGTGGCATGCTGGTGGAGTGTGTTATTGCGATAAGTACACTTAAACTCACGGATGAAAGTCACGCAACAGATTATTTTGAAAAATACCGTTTTGAATACGAAGAACGTGCCGAGCAACTAATAGAAGAAGAAAGTTATAACTCGGCAGGTCAAATTGAAGTGGAATTAGTTAGCTTCAGCTAGATATTCATCTTTTAATTGGACATAGTTATCTGCCGATATTTTTAAAAAAGCGAGCTCCTGCTCAGTCAATGGACGGGCTTGCTTTGCTGGACTTCCTACATACAAATAGCCTGATTCCAGGCGCTTATTTGGTGGTACCAACGAGCCCCCACCAATAATAACATCATCTTCTACAATTACATTATCCATCACAATCGCACCCATACCCACGAGTATACGGTTCCCAAGTACGCACCCATGTAGCATCACTTTGTGACCAACCGTTACATCATCGCCTATTATAAGAGGGTAACCATCTGGATTGCTTTTAGTTGCACGCGATAAATGTAATACACTGCCATCTTGAATATTAGAGCGCTCACCAATACGAATATGGTTAACATCGCCGCGAGCAGCAACTAAAGGCCATACACTGCTATCATCACCTATAGTAATATCACCGACTAATACAGACGACTCGTCTATATAAACAGACTTATTAAACGCAGGGGTAATTCCTTTATAAGAACGTATTGCCATATATGCACCTTTAAATTAAACATATTAAGTGTATTAGTGTAGCAGTAGTGCTTATTTCAGTGCCAGTAAAGCCTATATTGTTTATAAAACTATCAGTTTTAAGGGCTTTCGCTCATATACTGACCGAACAGTGTTTTATTTTAGTTTTTCTTTGAAAAAGTACTTGCGTAAAAATCTGTTCTCCCTATAATGCGACCCCACTGAGACGGCAGGCGCCAACGCATAGCGAGGCAAGAGTTAATCAGAGAGTTAAGTAAAACTTCGGTTTTAAATTGTCGTAAGAAAGTTTAAAACAAAGTATTGACTCGAAAAATAAAGGATGTATTATACGCATCCCTAGCGACAACGTCGCAACGTTCTTTAACAATATAAAGCAATCATCTGTGTGGGCACTCGTACAGATTGAGTTCTAACAGCCAAGCTACTTAGGTAGTGAGGCAAACAAATTAGAGTCTCAATTGAAACTGAGTGACCAACAGAATAATTACTTAGGTAGTTATTCAGCACAGTCAATTCAATATCGAAAGATATTAAATAAATTCAGAATTCATTGAGCTGTCGAAAGACACAAAACTTTTTAATTGAAGAGTTTGATCATGGCTCAGATTGAACGCTGGCGGCAGGCCTAACACATGCAAGTCGAGCGGTAACAGAAAGTAGCTTGCTACTTTGCTGACGAGCGGCGGACGGGTGAGTAATGCTTGGGAACATGCCTTGAGGTGGGGGACAACAGTTGGAAACGACTGCTAATACCGCATAATGTCTACGGACCAAAGGGGGCTTCGGCTCTCGCCTTTAGATTGGCCCAAGTGGGATTAGCTAGTTGGTGAGGTAATGGCTCACCAAGGCAACGATCCCTAGCTGGTTTGAGAGGATGATCAGCCACACTGGAACTGAGACACGGTCCAGACTCCTACGGGAGGCAGCAGTGGGGAATATTGCACAATGGGCGAAAGCCTGATGCAGCCATGCCGCGTGTGTGAAGAAGGCCTTCGGGTTGTAAAGCACTTTCAGTCAGGAGGAAAGGGTGTGAGTTAATACCTCATATCTGTGACGTTACTGACAGAAGAAGCACCGGCTAACTCCGTGCCAGCAGCCGCGGTAATACGGAGGGTGCGAGCGTTAATCGGAATTACTGGGCGTAAAGCGTACGCAGGCGGTTTGTTAAGCGAGATGTGAAAGCCCCGGGCTCAACCTGGGAACTGCATTTCGAACTGGCAAACTAGAGTGTGATAGAGGGTGGTAGAATTTCAGGTGTAGCGGTGAAATGCGTAGAGATCTGAAGGAATACCGATGGCGAAGGCAGCCACCTGGGTCAACACTGACGCTCATGTACGAAAGCGTGGGGAGCAAACGGGATTAGATACCCCGGTAGTCCACGCCGTAAACGATGTCTACTAGAAGCTCGGAACCTCGGTTCTGTTTTTCAAAGCTAACGCATTAAGTAGACCGCCTGGGGAGTACGGCCGCAAGGTTAAAACTCAAATGAATTGACGGGGGCCCGCACAAGCGGTGGAGCATGTGGTTTAATTCGATGCAACGCGAAGAACCTTACCTACACTTGACATACAGAGAACTTTCTAGAGATAGATTGGTGCCTTCGGGAACTCTGATACAGGTGCTGCATGGCTGTCGTCAGCTCGTGTTGTGAGATGTTGGGTTAAGTCCCGCAACGAGCGCAACCCCTATCCTTAGTTGCTAGCAGGTAATGCTGAGAACTCTAAGGAGACTGCCGGTGATAAACCGGAGGAAGGTGGGGACGACGTCAAGTCATCATGGCCCTTACGTGTAGGGCTACACACGTGCTACAATGGCGCATACAGAGTGCTGCGAACCTGCGAAGGTAAGCGAATCACTTAAAGTGCGTCGTAGTCCGGATTGGAGTCTGCAACTCGACTCCATGAAGTCGGAATCGCTAGTAATCGCGTATCAGAATGACGCGGTGAATACGTTCCCGGGCCTTGTACACACCGCCCGTCACACCATGGGAGTGGGTTGCTCCAGAAGTAGATAGTCTAACCCTCGGGAGGACGTTTACCACGGAGTGATTCATGACTGGGGTGAAGTCGTAACAAGGTAGCCCTAGGGGAACCTGGGGCTGGATCACCTCCTTATACGATTTAGAACTTATTTGTTCGTAGTGTCCACACAGATGATTGTTATTGTAAAGAGAACAACACTTATTGTTTGGGTCTGTAGCTCAGCTGGTTAGAGCGCACCCCTGATAAGGGTGAGGTCGGTAGTTCAAATCTACTCAGACCCACCACTTCTTCACGAAGTCGGTAACTAAACAATAAGACCAGCATATGTGGGGCTATAGCTCAGCTGGGAGAGCGCCTGCCTTGCACGCAGGAGGTCAGCAGTTCGATCCTGCTTAGCTCCACCACTTTTACTTCTTAAAAATAAATATTCTTTATCGGGCAGCTAAATCGCCTGAGAATAGAGTGTGTTTAATTTTGAGAGGTTTTTGTATCTCTTGCTCTTTAAAAATTTGGAAAAGCTGATAATAAAATTCGTATGAATAACATTGTTATTTGTACAGAGTTTTCAAAAGTAAAAAAGAATGATAGCAGTATCATTCAGTGCCATTTAATCACTCTTATGAGTCGATTGATTGGTATCTACTTTAGTATTCAATATTAACTTCTGGCGAAGTTAAACTGTCACAAAACAAAGACCCGTTTGGGTTGTATGGTTAAGTGACTAAGCGTACACGGTGGATGCCTTGGCAGTTGGAGGCGATGAAGGACGTATTAACTTGCGATAAGCCTAGTCAAGCTAGTAAAAAGCACTTGAGACTAGGATTTCCGAATGGGGAAACCCACCTGCTTGCAGGTATCGTTAACTGAATACATAGGTTAACGAGGCGAACGCGGAGAACTGAAACATCTAAGTACCCGTAGGAAAAGAAATCAACCGAGATTCCGAAAGTAGCGGCGAGCGAAATCGGAACAGCCCTTAAGCTTATTATGTGTTAATGGAAGGCTCTGGAAAGTGCCACGATACAGGGTGATAGTCCCGTACATGAAAAGACATTTTAAGTGAAATCGAGTAGGTCGGAGCACGTGAAACTTTGACTGAATATAGGTGGACCATCATCTAAGGCTAAATACTCCCAACTGACCGATAGTGAACCAGTACCGTGAGGGAAAGGCGAAAAGAACCCCTGTGAGGGGAGTGAAATAGAACCTGAAACCGTGTACGTACAAGCAGTAGGAGCAGACTTGTTCTGTGACTGCGTACCTTTTGTATAATGGGTCAGCGACTTATATTTTGTAGCGAGGTTAACCGATTAGGGTAGCCGTAGGGAAACCGAGTCTTAACTGGGCGAATAGTTGCAAGGTATAGACCCGAAACCCGGTGATCTAGCCATGGGCAGGTTGAAGGTTGAGTAACATCAACTGGAGGACCGAACCCACTAACGTTGAAAAGTTAGGGGATGACCTGTGGCTAGGAGTGAAAGGCTAATCAAACCGGGAGATAGCTGGTTCTCCCCGAAATCTATTTAGGTAGAGCCTCGGACGAATACTTACGGGGGTAGAGCACTGTTAAGGCTAGGGGGTCATCCCGACTTACCAACCCTTTGCAAACTCCGAATACCGTAAAGTAATATCCGGGAGACACACGGCGGGTGCTAACGTCCGTCGTGAAGAGGGAAACAACCCAGACCGCCAGCTAAGGTCCCAAAGTCATAGTTAAGTGGGAAACGATGTGGAAAGGCCCAGACAGCCAGGAGGTTGGCTTAGAAGCAGCCATCCTTTAAAGAAAGCGTAATAGCTCACTGGTCGAGTCGGTCTGCGCGGAAGATGTAACGGGGCTAAACTATGCACCGAAGCTGCGGATTCATCTTAGGATGAGTGGTAGGGGAGCGTTCTGTAAGCGGTTGAAGGTGTACCGGGAGGTATGCTGGACGTATCAGAAGTGCGAATGCTGACATGAGTAACGATAATGCGGGTGAAAAACCCGCACGCCGGAAGACCAAGGGTTCCTATCCCATGTTAATCAGGGTAGGGTAAGTCGACCCCTAAGGCGAGGCCGAAAGGCGTAGTCGATGGGAAACGGATTAATATTTCCGTACTTGGTATAATTGCGATGGGGGGACGGAGAAGGCTAAGCAAGCATGGCGATGGTTGTCCATGTGAAAGTGAGTAGGGCGTTTGTTTAGGTAAATCCGGACGAACATTAAACCTGAGACACGAGACGAGCTACTACGGTAGTGAAGTTGCTGATGCCATACTTCCAGGAAAAGCCTCTAAGCTTCAGATTATACCGAATCGTACCCCAAACCGACACAGGTGGTCAGGTAGAGAATACTAAGGCGCTTGAGAGAACTCGGGTGAAGGAACTAGGCAAAATCGTACCGTAACTTCGGGAGAAGGTACGCTCCTATCTGTGATGAGACTTGCTCTCTAAGCGGACGGGAGCCGCAGTGACCAGGTGGCTGGGACTGTTTATTAAAAACACAGCACTGTGCAAAATCGCAAGATGACGTATACGGTGTGACACCTGCCCGGTGCCGGAAGGTTAATTGATGGGGTTATCTTCGGAGAAGCTCTTGATCGAAGCCCCGGTAAACGGCGGCCGTAACTATAACGGTCCTAAGGTAGCGAAATTCCTTGTCGGGTAAGTTCCGACCTGCACGAATGGTGTAACCATGGCCACGCTGTCTCCACCCGAGACTCAGTGAAATTGAAATCGCAGTGAAGATGCTGTGTACCCGCGGCTAGACGGAAAGACCCCGTGAACCTTTACTACAGCTTGGCACTGAACATTGAACCTACATGTGTAGGATAGGTGGGAGACTTTGAAGCAGGAACGCTAGTTCTTGTGGAGTCGTCCTTGAAATACCACCCTTGTAGTTTTGATGTTCTAACGTTGGCCCCTGAATCGGGGTTACGGACAGTGCCTGGTGGGTAGTTTGACTGGGGCGGTCTCCTCCCAAAGAGTAACGGAGGAGCACGAAGGTTGGCTAAGTACGGTCGGACATCGTACGGTTAGTGTAATGGTAGAAGCCAGCTTAACTGCGAGACAGACACGTCGAGCAGGTACGAAAGTAGGTCATAGTGATCCGGTGGTTCTGAATGGAAGGGCCATCGCTCAACGGATAAAAGGTACTCCGGGGATAACAGGCTGATACCGCCCAAGAGTTCATATCGACGGCGGTGTTTGGCACCTCGATGTCGGCTCATCACATCCTGGGGCTGAAGTCGGTCCCAAGGGTATGGCTGTTCGCCATTTAAAGTGGTACGCGAGCTGGGTTTAGAACGTCGTGAGACAGTTCGGTCCCTATCTGCCGTGGGCGTTTGAGAATTGAGAGGGGTTGCTCCTAGTACGAGAGGACCGGAGTGAACGAACCGCTGGTGTTCGGGTTGTCATGCCAATGGCATTGCCCGGTAGCTACGTTCGGAACTGATAAGCGCTGAAAGCATCTAAGCGCGAAGCAGGCCTCGAGATGAGTTCTCACTAGACTTTTAAAGTCTCTGAAGGGCCGTTGAAGACTACAACGTTGATAGGCAAGATGTGGAAGTGGTGTGAGCCATTAAGCTAACTTGTACTAATTACCCGTGAGGCTTAACCATACAACGCCAAACGCGTTTTGTGTGACAGTTAAGACAGAAGTTAATGAACTAAAGTAGATATTACTGACAGACTTAAAAAATATTATCAGATATTTTCCAAATTCAGTTAGTGCGTAGAAATACGGATTAACGCCCAAATTTGCTTGGTGACAATAGCGTTTTGGACCCACCTGACTCCATGCCGAACTCAGTAGTGAAACGAAACAGCGCCGATGATAGTGTAGCATTTGCTATGTGAAAGTAGGACATTACCAGGCTTCAAATTGTAGAAAGCCGCTTCAGAAATGAAGCGGCTTTTTTACGTCTGCAGAAAAGTAATCTTCAGCATTCCCTTCTCTAAAGCGTAGCGTCTCTTAAGCAAAGCGCCTCTTTGTGAACAGTGTTTTGGTTATTCAATACACTGGCCTATGATAGGCAACATTTCACTGTGAATCTCTACCGCTGTGGGCACCATGACATTAACAGGCTCAAATAATAGAGACCTGTTACAGCAGTGTGACGGTTTTTTACTTTCTTGGATAAAATAAAGAACCAAACTAATATCATCTCCATCAAAAATGCTAACCAACGTAAGGTTAAGTCAATTCTATCCCGTGTCTAGATCATAAACTTTTTACCTTTGACTACTGAGTTTTGTAATCTACTTTATTCTTTACATCTCTTCTCATTTTGTTGCAATTTCATTCTTGGCTTACTAAGTGACCTGTGTAAGACTAGCTGTGTTAATTTAGTAAATCAGGTGACATGAATGTCGAATAGTAAAGTTTGGAAACTTATAAGCCTGTTTTGTTTGTTTACGGTGCTTATGGGTTGTCAATCTAAAGAAGAGCAGCTACAACAAACAATTCAAGAGTCTATAAAAAAAGCGGATGCTGAGCTATCACAGCTAGGTAGTGCGCTAGATAATGGCAGTATACGCAATGCAGTGTTACTTAAAGAGTATGGTGCGCTTTTAAAAAAACAACAGCCAGAGCTTTCAAATGTTGTTGATGTAATTACTTTAGATGCTTCGCGCCAAGGTGCACTTTATAGTGGTTTATTACAGCGACTTAAAGAGACTAAAAGTACTTACTTAATCCCCCCTTACGAAGATACGTTGCACAGCATCGATCTTTTACGTGAAGCTGCAAAACCTTCACTGTTCTCTGACGCTTTAACTGATCCAATCAATATGCTTGCTGATATGTCAAAAGGATCGCTAGCTCGCGTTGGTGCTATTAGCCAACAAGCCGAGGGTGAAGGGGTAGGTAACCAGATGGTGGGTAACCCCAACTACGGTAACTGGCAAACAAATAGCAGTGGCATCAGCTTTTGGCAATGGTACGGCATGTACCGTATTTTAGGGGATGTATTTGACAGGGTTGAATACGGAAGCTGGAGTAAACGCCGTAAGTACAGCTATTACAACGATTATGGTCGTTATCGCTACTCAAGCCCTAAACAAATTAAAACACAAAGCGCGCTAGAGACACGTACACGTCAAACATATCAACGCCAAGGTAAGCAGTTCACAAGCCCGTATGCGAGTAAAAAGACTGGTGCATCAGGGTTAAGTCGAAGTAGCTATACACCACCTAAGAGTCGCAGCAGTTACTCACGTTCAAGTAGCTATAGCAATAGCTCTGGTTCAGTTCGTGACAGTGGAAGCAGAACCTCTCGTGGCGTGAGCCGTGGTAAGTAAAGAATAAAGTTGGAGTTAGAATAATATGTATGAATTTAATGGAATAACTACGTGGTCGCTGCAAGCTTTAGCGATAGACTTTGCAATAATTGTGCTGCTATTTGTTAGCCTTAAATATATAAAAGGCTGGGTTTCAAATTTACATGCCAATGACGAAATAACAGAGCGTGATAATTTTGCCTTTGGTATTAGTTTTGCTGCTGGTTTGGTTGCGCTAGCTATCGTATTAACCGGTGTAAGCAGTGGTGCATTTGCTGCAACGCTTCAGCAAGAAGCACTGCAAATGCTTGGCTATGGTGCGCTTGCCATTGTGTTAATTAAGCTTGGTCACTTTTTTCAAGACAAAGTTGCACTGCGTAAAGTGAGCCTACATGATGAAATTGTTAAAGGTAATGTGACTGCTTCTATCATTGATTTTGGCCATGTAGTGAGTGTGGCAATTGTCATTCGTTCAGCACTGCTATGGGTAGCTACAGAGGGATGGCATGGTTTACCGATTGTCATTGCTGCCTTTGTTATTGGTAGCATCGTGCTGCTATTTGTGAGCCAGTACCGAGTTATGTTATTTAAACGCACAAATAAAAATGGTGACTGTCTTCAACAAGCTATTATTGATGATAACTTAGCTGTTGGTATTCGTTACGCTGGTTATTTAGTGGGTAGTGCATTAGCAATCACAGCGGCAACAGGTGTTGCACCGTATGCTGCAGATAATATTAATGCTAGCCTATTATATTGGGCTGTTAGTGCAGTAGTGAGCCTAGTTGCGTTTATTATTTTACACTTAGTGACCATTAAAATAATTTTATCGGGTTGTGATATTTCTGATGAAGTTAATCGTCAAAAAAATGTGGGTGTAGCAGCTATTTCTGCCGCTGTATCGTTTGCCGTAGGCATCACAATGGCAACCTTATTAGGCGCATAATTCGTGTCATCAACAACTCAAAGCCCAAGTAAGTCTCGCTTACTTGGGCACGATATATTACTTATCACTGTTATGGCTGTGCTCGCTGGGTGCGGCCTTATTTATGAGTACCTACTCTCTCACTATGCCGGCCGAGTACTAGGCTCTGTTGAAAGTGCTATTTACGCCATGATTGGCACCATGATAGTAGCTATGGGGCTAGGAGCTTTTTTAGCGCGTTGGTTTAAAGATGCGTTCACTGCATTTGCTTGGCTAGAAAGCATTATAGCTTTGATTGGCATGGGCTGTATTTTGGCCATAGCAAGCGTGATTGCAGTTAGTTATTCGCTTCCTCATTTATTCTCGAGCATTTTTAACCTGCCACCTGACGTTGTACTTAATGGCTATGTATTTCAAAAGTTACAAGAATGGTCACGCTTTTTACCTTATGTATTTGGCTTAGTATTAGGACTGTTTATTGGTATGGAAATACCGCTTATAGCGCGTATTCGCCAACATGTGTACGGGCGGTTTTTAGAAAACAATGCAGGAACTATTTATGGTGCAGACTACATTGGGGCAGGTATTGGCGCAGCAATTTGGGTAAGCATAATGTTGGCTATGCCTATCATGCAAGCTGCTGCATGGACCGCTTTATTTAATATTATTGCAGGGCTTGCTTTTTTATGGCGCTACCATGCCCATGTTCGCTTTGCTAAAGCTTTGTTGGTTTGCCATATTTTACTGCTTGTGCTGTTTGGCTTTATTTTAGTGCTCGGCAGCAGTTGGATGAATAGCCTAAGCAACGTCTTATATAAAGATAAAGTTATTTATTCTCAAGCGACTAAATATCAGCATGTTGTATTAACAGAACGACTTAGCAAAAATCAACCGCAACCTATTACCGACCTATACTTAAATGGCCGCCTACAGTTCTCAAGTGTTGATGAACAAATATACCATTCAATGCTAGTTTATCCGGCTATGCTTGCCTCTAACCGACATGATAAGGTGCTAATTATTGGCGGGGGTGACGGTTTAGCATTAAGGGATGTACTAAAATGGTCGGTAAACGAAGTCACTTTAATTGATTTAGATGGACAGTTACTTAACCTATTTGGCCATGAAGACGATAAGTTTACCCCGCCCAAAGCCATCACGCAGCGATTAATAAACCTCAACAACGACTCAATGAAAGACCCCAAAGCTAACATAATTGTGGGTGATGCTTTTTTAGAGGTTGAGAAGTTACTCGATCAAAACAAACAGTTTGACACTGTTATTATTGATTTACCTGATCCGAATCATCCTGACCTAAATAAGTTATACAGCGATTATTTTTATAATCATGTACGCCAATTACTTGCTCCTGATGGGGCTATGGCTGTGCAATCAACGTCGCCATATCATGCAAAAAAGGCGTTTCTGAGTATAGCTAAAACTGTTAAGGCTGCCGGATTTGATTACGTGGAGCAATACCAACAAAATATTCCATCGTTTGGTCAGTGGGGGTGGACAATTGCTACCAAAATGGGTCAACCAGCCAGTGCACGAATAAATAATATAGACGAAATGCCGGTATCGTCACGATGGATAAGTAAAAAATATTTACTAGCAAGTTTTTTATTCCCTAATCAGTATTTTGAACAAATAAATGATATTGAGGTCAATAGGTTAGGTTCTGGGCAGCTTTATGATTATTACCGTTCAGCATGGCAAATAGAGAGTGAATTGTATAAAAACTAACAAAACATGGTTGACATAATATGTCTGCCGTGCGAATCTTAACTCAGACATAATATGTCAAAAAACAAAAAGGCAGAGACATGGAATTAAACGAACTTTCAATAAAATTAGCTTCTTTTGAAACTGAAGGCGCTAACTTTGAGTCTTTCTTGATTGCCAATCCAGGTGAGCAAGATGTTTTACAAGTCATTGTTGATGGAAATGATGAACTTCCAATTTTTGTTACGCAAACTCAAGAGCAGTTGTTATGTATTAGCTACTTGTTTGGCGAAGACGAAGTGAAAAGTGAATTACGCAACGAGTTAAACGAAACATTGTTACGTTTAAACGTGCCAATTCCACTAAGTGCATTTGCTAAAATCGATAATAAATACGCGATTTTTGGTGCACTGTCGGTAAACTCATCATTAGATGATGTTACCCACGAACTAGTGACATTAGCTGACAACGCTATTGATGCACTAGAAGCCGTGACCTTGTATTTAAACGATTAGTAACTAGTTAGTGGAGTTAAGATTATGAGTATTTTAAAAAAATTATTTACAGCAGTACGTGGTGGCGCTCGTGAAGCGGGCGAAGCAATTGTAGATGCAAATGGTATCCGTATTTTTGAACAAGAAATCGCTGATGCACAAAATGCACTTCACCGTGCTAAAAAAAGCTTGACCGAAGTAATGGCTAAAGAAATGCAAACTAAGCGAAAAATTAGCGCTGTAGATGCATCAATTGCTGAACACGAAGCGTATGCAGGCCAAGCACTTGAAAAAGGTAACGAAGCCTTAGCATTAGAAATTGCAGAAAAAATTGGTGACTTTGAAGCTGAAAAAGCTGAAAACGAGCAAGTATTAGCAGGTTTTAGCAACCACATTGTAACGCTTAAGCAGCAAGTTAAAGACGCTGAAAAGTCGATTAAAGAAAATCAACGTCAGCTTACGATGGTTAAAACCACAGAAAGCGTACAGCAAGCAACAATGGCTGTTAACAGCACGCTTAATACGAATAGCTCTTCGATGACCTCAGCTCGACAATCACTAGAGCGTATTAAACAGCGTCAACAAGACCGTAGCGATCAGTTAGGTGCTGCAAAAGAGCTTGAGTCAGAAGTTAATGGCGACGATTTAAAAGCGAAAATGGCTGAAGCAGGCATTGGCGATACAAGTCCAAAAAGTGCCGATATTTTAGCGCGCATTAAAGCCAAGCAAAACGGCTAATAGTTCGTACATTTATAATAAAAGGTAATTAAGCGTCGCTTAGTTACCTTTTTTGCTTAAGGGATGCTTTATTATGTTTAATTTTTTCAAATCTAAAAAAGAGCCAGAACGTCAGCTTAACCATGCAAGTGAGCTTAAAAAAGGTGACATGTTTACCGTTATAGATTCGTTTGCTTATCCGTTGTGGTTAAAAGGACAAACATTGCGTGTTATTGATGTGCAAACTTATCAATATCAGCACAGTAGTGATACTGAGTTTGTGCTTGAGACAAACAGTGGTCAAGTTGTGTTTTTACAAATAGCACAAGAAGACGGCGAGCAGTGGGCTAATTTTTCGATAAAAGTTCAACGAGATGAAGTAGACGATATTTTCACATTAGATGAATTTGCTCGTATTTTTGATGAAGAGTTGTTAACGCATATTGCAGTTAAAAATACTCCTGAGCGTTTTATGCAGTTTTTGGCTAAAAGTTACCAACAAACTGAATCGCCGTTTGTTTGTTATTTTCATAATAAAGACTTTCGTGGTCAAAGCCTACCTCGCTATGAGCAAGACGGTGGCGAGCCTTGTGAAATGATATGTTTAGAATCGCCTGATGAAGGACATAGTCTAAATATTGAAATTTGGGATGGCGGCGAAACCGAAGTGTCATTAACACTTACGCGTCCAATTACCGATATAGTGGATTTATTTCCTGGAGACGCGAAGTGAGTGATGCTAAAGATAAGTGGTTGCGCCAAGAGCAGGCTGTACGTGCAACACAAATGGCATTTGATTTGAGTAGCGATGTTCAAAAGCAAATAAAAAAGCAAGCAATTGACCAAGAGCTCACGCCATCCGATATGATCCGCAAAATACTTGGCTTAGATGTTAAGTCTAAAAAGACTCGACAGCGCTTATCGTTCAATTTGAATGATGATGAGATAGCGCAACTAGCGAGCCGCTTTGATGTACCAAGCGAAGATAAGCGCGCGGTAAAGCAACAAGTAGCAGAGCTTTTAATTGCGCATACTAAAAAAGCTAAGTAGTTGACCTAAATCCTGGCTTATAAAAGTATGTTAGGCAGTTATTTTAGCTAAAAATAAGATTAAATGGATGGGTACTTCAATGTACTTTTAAATCATTTATCAAAAGCTAATAAATTGAAAAGCAGTGCTTTTGCGTTCTTTGTATTAAGCCCTTACACTAAAGGTAACAACTATAAAGAAGTACTGCTTTGAATATTATACTGATTACTTACCTAATTATTTTTGCTTTATTTGGTACTGCAGCAAGTTATTTTGTGCGTTTTATATATGCATACTGGGTACTAAAAACCATGCCAATGAAGTACATACTAAAAGCAGGGATATGTGTGCTGCTAGTCGTGGTTATTTCAGCGCTTATTCCGTACTTAAGTCAATAACGCTGAAATAGTACTTAATACTTTATTTATTACTTAATATCTATTGATTGGCATTGCTGGTTAATACACAGCGATTGTACTTCAATAACCGGTAAGCAATCGGTTAGTGATTGTTGCTCATTTTGATTTTTTTCTTGTTCGGTGATCTGCTTTGCAATGCTTTCTGCTTGCTCTTGAGGGGTATTTAGCGTTGAATAAACAGCATATTTGCTCGGCCCGCCACATGCTCGCGCCCCTACTTCAAGTACCTTACACTGAAAGCTTGCTGTACAGCCATTGTTATCAACAATATTGGCAAGTTGGCTATTTAAAGCCGACAAGCTCTGCCCTTGATCGCTATTTACAGATGCTGTTGTTGAGCAACCGCTGAGTAAAAAAATGCTAGCAGCAACACTAAAAATTGATAATTTAACTGTCAATGTCAAACCACTCATATTGTTATCCTTAAAATACACTTACTGCTGAGCCTTCAAGTTTAACACATTTATTTTCAACACACTGAGTGCTTGGTGTTGTTAAATGCTGGCAAATACTCATCATTCCTTTTTGCGTATTAAAATTACTTTCAAGCTCGGTGATTGTTTTACTCAGTGTTTTTACTTGCTCGTCTTTTGCTGTTTTGGTTGAATAAACTTCAAAGCTACTAGGGCCACCACAGGCGCGACTACCTACTGCAATAACTTTACATTGCATACTTGTATCGCAGCTAGTGTCAGCAATAAGCGTGTTTAATTGGGTTTTAGCTGTCGTAATATCTTCAACCGATACCGCTTTAAGACTTGAGTTTGAAAGTTCCTCAACGTCACTTTTTGTTTGAGTGGTTTCTTTTAGTGTTTGTTGTTTTGGTTTTATTACTTCAGCAGTGGTTACTGATTCTTTTTCTGCTGGTGTTTTATCTAAACACGCACTTAAACAAAGGGGTAAAACAAGAGCTAATAATACAGGGCGCATAAGATACCTTGATAGTGATGAATAATTCATCACTATCATACACGGTGCATTTTTTACGGCAATAAAAACTCTATAATCAAGTAATTAAAGCCGTATTTATGGCTTTTCAAAAACTACAAACCACCTTGTGTGAGCTTAGTCGGGTTGAGCAGTTTTTCGAGCTCTTCACGTGGTAAGTCAGTTTCTTGTTCGGCAACATCAATAATAGGACGGGCTTCTTTATAGGCTTGCTTGGCTATTTTTGCTGCTTTTTCGTAACCGATCACCGGATTAAGTGCAGTCACTAAAATAGGGTTTTTAGCAAGAGCGCGGTCAATGTTAGCTTGATTTACGATAAATGTGGCTATGGCTTTTTCTGCCAAAGCTTGGGCGCTGTTTGTTAGTAGCTCTATGCTTTGCAAAATATTATAGGCAATAACGGGCAGCATAACATTTAGTTCAAAGTTACCAGATTGACCAGCAACGGTAATTGTAGCGTCGTTACCAATCACTTGCGCACTAACCATCGCAGCGGCTTCTGGTATGACTGGGTTTACTTTACCCGGCATAATAGATGAGCCAGGTTGTAGGGCTTCAAGTTCTATTTCGCCTAAACCTGCAAGAGGGCCTGAGTTCATCCAGCGTAAGTCGTTCGCTATTTTCATTTGTGCTACAGCGAGTACTTTTAATTGCCCAGACAGTGCAACAATGGCATCTTGTGAACCAATATTATAAAAAAAGTTTTTGCTTGGCGAAAACTGGATCCCCACGTTTTTAGTTAGGTTAGTGCAAAATAAGTCTGCAAACTTTGGGTCGGCATTAATACCGGTACCAACAGCTGTACCACCTTGAGCAAGCTCACACACTGGCTCTAAGCTATGGCGAATGCCTGAGGCTGCGTTGTTTACTTGCGATTGCCATGCATTAAGGGTTTGCTCGAATGTAACAGGCATCGCGTCCATTAAGTGGGTGCGACCTGTTTTAACAATAGCGCCTACCTCGCTCTTTTTATTTTCTAAATGTTGCGAAAGGTTTTCAAGAGCTGGCAGTAATGCTTGTTTAACGGCTAATGCACTACTTAGTGCAATAGCCGTAGGGACTACATCGTTTGAGCTTTGGCCCATGTTTACATCATCATTAGGATGTACAAGCTCCTGTTGAGTACTGGCAAGTGTTGCTATTACTTCATTGGCGTTCATATTAGAACTAGTTCCTGAACCGGTTTGAAACACATCAACAGGAAACTGATCATGATGCTTACCATCAATAATCGCTTGGCAAGCATGCTCTATTGCAGTTGCCTTGGTTTTATTTATAAGCCCTAGCTCACAGTTACTTTGTGCTGCAGCTTGTTTTATATATGCCAGTGCCTTTATAAATTGTGCTGGCATAGTGAGGGCGCTAATGGCAAAGTTATTAACAGCGCGCTGTGTTTGTGCTTGATATAAAGCGTTAACAGGTACTTTTAATTCGCCCATACTGTCTGATTCTATTCTAAAGTTGCTCATTAATGTGCTCCTTAAAAAGGGTTGAATTCGTGACTAAGAATACGAGCTTCACGCTCAAGTAATAAAAATTTAGCACGGCTATTGTGGCTTATGTAGAAACGCTTTAATGCAAGTAATGGTTTGTGTAGCTGGTTTAGACATTGTTTGCGAATTGCATTATGAGTAAGAGGATCGCACATTTTATTTATAATTTCATGGTGTGTGCGTCTTAGGTAATACTCCTGAAGTAGCGGATTATCAAGTTGTTCAAAGTTTTTAGCTACGTTGAGAGCTGCGTCTATATAATGAGCGACAAGCATTGGGGCATGCAGACCTGGTCTTTTGCAATTAAATGCAAGAGTATGTTGATAGTTATGTAAGGCGTGATTTGAAGGCATAAAAAAACCGACTCAACTAATGATAATAGTTATCATTACATTTAATCGGTTTCAGTGTAAATAGTTATTATAAAAATTATTTACGGCGTGTATTTTAATTATAGCCGAGAATAAATATCTGGTCTGTTTCATGTTTAGTGATCGCCTTTTGATTATGTTTTGGATGAGAAAGTAAATCAATTACTGTTGCTCTCATATCAAGGCTTTCACTGTGATCATCGGTACTTTTATCGGTGATAGCTACTGCTGCATCAACAGCGGTATAGGGAGGCATATGCATAATTTTATCCTTTTGTGATTAGTTAATTAACCCTTAAATGGGTCAATTATGTTGCTGCATAATACATACCAATCAAGCCAGCTATATCTAACTATATGATTATATTTAACTTAATAAATAAATCATAATTAGTCACGACAACATATTGCAAATTTGCTTTACTATTGTGCAAACATCCACAATTTTGGTGCACTCAATGACAAAGCCATTTTCACAAGCATGTGAAAACAATAAAGGGCCAATTTTAGAGCATTTAAATAGCGCGTTAAAAAACGTTAAAACAGTATTAGAAGTTGGTTCTGGAACAGGTCAGCACAGTGTGTTTTTTGCTGAAAAATTACCTTATCTACAATGGCATACAAGTGATCGTGTCATTAATCATGAAGGTATTAGGCTATGGCATAGTGAAGTGAATTTAGCTAATTTACATGCCCCTATTGAGCTTGATTTAAACCAGCCATGGCCTATCGAAAAAGTAGATGCTATATATACTGCGAATACATTTCATATTGTAAGTTGGTTATTAGTTGAACGTTTTTTTGACGGGGTTAAACGTCACTTAAATGATGAGGGGGTTGTGTGTATTTATGGTCCTTTTAAGTACAAAGGTGAATACACTAGCCAAAGTAATCAAGAGTTTTGCGCCTTTTTAACTGAGCGAGATCCTTTAAGTGGTATAAGAGACTTTGAAGCTGTTTTATTATTGGCCAAGCAAGCAGGGCTTTCGCTTATGAGCGATCATGCTATGCCTGCTAATAACCAGTTACTCGTTTTTAAACGGCAATAACGATGTGCACTGTGCTTTGTAAAGTGCAATATGCTGGCGTTCTCGAGACAGGTAATCTTCAATTGCACTGCTAAAGTCATTGTTAACAATATGGTGGGCTGAAAAAGTAGTAACGGGTTCAAACCCCCTCGCTATTTTATGCTCCCCTTGTGCACCTGAATGAAAGCAGTCGAGTTTATGTTTAATAGCAAATTCTATCCCTTGGTAATAACATAGCTCAAAGTGAAGTGCGTCAATATTTTCGCTTGCCCCCCAGTACCTGCCGTAAAGTGTGTTTTCACCAATTAAACTGAGTGTTGCAGCGATGACTTGACCGTCTTTTTTGGCAAGCATAATAACCAGCTGCGATGCCATAAGTGCATGCAAAAGGGTAAAAAATTCACTGTTTAGATAGCCTAAATGTCCTGAGCGTTTTAAATAGGTGCGCTGATAAAATTCGCAAAACAGCTGCATTATTTCAGGTGTGATATCTGAACCCTGTAGCCACTCAGTAGTAATATTTTGATGTGTTAATTTAGCGCGTTCTTTTTTTAGCGATCTACGTTTACGCGAGTTTAGCGTTGTTAAAAAGTCGTCAAAAGTATCAAACCCTTTATTAAACCATTGAAATTGAACGCCCTCTCTGAGCATCGCTTGCTGCTTAGTGAGTAACGTTGCTTGTGTTTGGTCGCAAAAGTTTATATGCCAGCCAGACCATCCTTGCTCAATGCTGTGCGTGCAGAGTTGCTCTGTAATATAGTTGTATACGACGGTGTGGTTTGTGTGATGAATGGCAATACGTTTACCTTCAATTGGGCTAAATGGCACCCCTGATAGCCATTTGGGATAGTAATGCAAACCATTTTTTTCGTATGCTTCAGCCCATGCCCAGTCAAATACATACTCACCATAAGAATGGCTTTTTACGTAACCAGGTGCAAGCGCTATTAAGTTACTCCCTTCATATACAGCTAAATGATAGGGCTGCCAGCCACTTTGCTGTGTTACACATTGGCTTTGCTCTAAGGCGTATAAAAAGGCATGTTGAGTAAAAGGTTCATCACCAAAAAAAGCATGCCATTGCGCTTGGTCTATTTCATTAATATTTTTAAACCATCGATGAGAAAAGCTTTTCATGATGCCGACCTTGTAAATATTGCGTGCTTAATTGTGCGCTCTAATTTGTAATTTTATTGGCACTTATTTTACTTCTAAGCTTCAATTTATTTTTTCAGAGCTTTTAATACTCACGTATTAAAGCGGTGTTTTACGATGCGATTAGGCTAATTGTGTGATTAAACGCCACCCGAGAACATAATAACTCAGTCACGTAGCGTGATGGTAACAATTTTTTGGATGTTATTTAGTACCTTTTTTTACAAACTGACTCAAACACTCGGTCAGTTTTGCAAGTTCTATGGGTTTTGCTAAATGTTCGTTAAAGCCTGCTTTTTTAGCTTTAATTTTATCTTCTGGCATGGCATCTGCTGTTAGCGCAATAATGGGTAATGTATGTTGCGATTTAAACGCACGAACTAATTCTGTTGCTTTATAGCCATCCATAACAGGCATTTGGCAATCCATTAATACTAAATCAAAATGTTGTTCTTTGATTATATTTACAGCTTCTTCACCATTTTCAACCAAGTGAGGAATGATACCTAAAGATCCCAACATGGCTTTTATTACCATTTGATTCACAGGATTGTCTTCTGCGACCAAAATATTTAAAGACGTAATATCAATATCTTTTGATATGGCTTCTGGCTCTATATCTGGCTCTGTTGTTGTTAAATTAACGGCAAACGTAAAGGTTGACCCTTCACCCAGCTCGCTTTTTAAATTAAGTGTTGCTCCCATTAGCAAACATAGTTCTTTAGCTATTGTTAAACCAAGGCCAGTGCCACCAAATTTTCGAGAGGTTGAACTGTCAGCTTGGGTAAACGCGTTAAATAAGGTGTTGTGTTGGTTTTTTTCAATACCTATGCCAGTATCTGATACTGAAATGCTTAGTTTTACCTTATTGGCAGACACAAACTCTGTATCTATATCGAGCGTAACGCTTCCTTCGTTAGTAAATTTAATCGCATTACTACATAAATTAAGTAGTATTTGTTCTATGCGCATTGCATCGCCTAAAAACCAGGTATCTACAGGTAAGTTACATTTGAGAATCCATTCAATGTTCTTATTTTTCGCACTTTGCTCAAACATTGTGTCAATGCGCGTTACAAGTGCTTTTGGATCAAACGCAATGGACTCTAGTATTAAATGTTGTGACTCTATTTTTGAAATATCAAGAACGTCGTTAATTAGGTTTAATAGACTGTTTGAAGAGGAGTAAATTTTTTTAATGTAGCTGAACAGCTTTTGAGCATCATCATCTTTTTTCGCAAGTGACGATAGGCCAATAATGGCATTTAATGGGGTGCGTATTTCGTGACTCATATTGGCTAAAAATTGGCTTTTAGCGCTATTGGCTAAGTCAGACTGTTTTTTGGCTTTTACCAATGAGCTTGTTCGTTCTGCAACTTGGCGGCTAAGCGCTAGTTGCTGCTGGTTAAATAGCATTAACACTACAATAATAAGTAAACACACAGCGGTTTGTAGCATAAGTAAAAATAAAGACATTTCAATGTTTTGTTGTGAAATGTAGTTTTCTTTAAGTGCTAATTTTATTACCCATTGCTGCCCTCCAAAGTTAATATTGAATGACATTAACTGGCTTTGGGTTGCTTGCTCAAAGTTTTGAGAGTCGTTACTGTAAAAGGCGGGTTCGTTGTCAAATTCAAACACATCAATAGAAAACATTTCAGATTGCTGCTGTGTAATAGCTTGTTCAATAATTTTATGGGCCAAAAATACACCGGTGGCATAACCCTTTATATTTTCATTTTGACCATAGACAGGCGCAAATAGTAGATAGGCGGGTGTTGGTGTTTTTGTTTGGACTAATTGAATGATTTTAGTGCTGATAGGTAAATATTTGATAGCTGGATTTTGCAAAGATGCTTTTCGATCTGGGTTTGAATATACATTAAAGCCAACCGCCTTTTGGTTACTTTCTAAAGGAGCTATATATTTAACAACCACTAGAGGGTCATCATCTTCGAGAGGATCACCAACAATGTTTATATTTTGCCGATAAATTGTTGACATTGTATTACTGAGTGTTTGGCGCTGCGCTTGTGTTATTTGTACATTCCAAGACAATGCTTTAATAAATGAATGCTTTTCAAGTAGTTTATTTGCTGAAGCGTAAAAGTCTTGCTCATTAAACTCAGGTGATGATTGTACTTGGCTTGCTAAGCTTTGCACGGCGATAATACTTTGATTTATATACCTGTATAAACTGTTTTCAATAACTTCAACTTCTCGCTCTGCAATTTTAATTGTATTTTTGCTGTTTTCGCGTTCGTAAATTTGTGCTGTAAGCGCCACAGATATAAATAAAATAGAGCAAACTGCAATGGTTTCAAAGGCTAAGACTTTGCGTTGTCCTGGTGCTTTGGGCAGTAGCGACAATAAAAAAGGTGAGGCAATAAGTACCCCTAATATATCTCCTAACCACCAATAAATAACATGTAGCCAATGGTCCTCAATACTATAAAGTGGGTTAAAGTTACTTAACGCAAATACACCAATATTTGATGATAGTAAGCTTACTAAAACAGCAACTACAGCAATAAAATAAGCGATGTATTTTCGTTTACGAAAATAAAGCGGATTTCCCAACCAATACCTTAATATTGCGGCACCGACCATAGCTTGGATAATAACGCCAAGGGCAATGTAAATGGCCTGAGTAAACGTATTGCCGACCAGCATTATTTCATGAGCTGAGTTATCGAATATATTTAAGTTAAATGCAATTGCTGCTGCAAATAAAGGCGGTATAAAACGCCACCACCATATATAACAACCAACTAAAGCAATACCTGCCGGTAGCCAGATAGGGACTATTTCCGAGTTAAATGCAAACGTAGTAAGTCCAACGCCCAGTAAGTAATAAGCGAGGGCGAATAATATGTAGAAAATAATTGATTGATAGGTTGAGGCGAATATTTTCACATAATATCCATATATCTATGTTTCTGTTTAAGAAATATCAGTATAGCTAACAACTTTGTATTTGCCGTACTTTTATAGCGGAAGCTGCTTTTTAGTGAACGACTGCTTAAGTACCACCGTTGACTCTATATTCGCTATGCAGCTCAAACTACCTAACCGATGTTTAACAAATTGTTCATAGCTTTCAAGATCGTTAGCAATAATTTTTAGTAAATAATCATAGCTACCTGATATTACACTGCACTCTAATACATGAGGTAGCTTTTCTACCGACTGTTCAAATAAGTCTGCCGCGCTAACAGAATTTTGATTTAGCCTAATAAAAGCATATACCAATACGTTCAGTTCAAGTTTTTTAGGATTAATTGACGCGTGGTAGCCCGTAATAACATGCTCTTTTTCAAGTTTTTTGATTCGCCTTAAGCAAGGCGTATCAGACAAGCTAATCGTATTTGCTAAATCTGAAACCGATATTCTGGCATTTTCTTGTAGTGCTGTGAGTATTTGCTGATCTTTTTTATCTAACATTTATTGTTATCTATTTTTAAATTTTTAGTGATTATCACTAATTATAGACACTTTCACTTTGTTTTTTGATGATTTACGCTCACGTTACTCTGTTAGCATTTAAATATAAAAATAATAGAGCAAAATAATGAATACACATACGGCCACATTTGATGATTGGATACGCACTGAGTTTGTAGAGATAAATACTGAATTAGAGCTGCTTTATTGGCAGCAATTCGATAAAGCAAATGTTGAAGGTGTTGGTGAGAAATTAAAGCAACAATTAAAAAGGCAAGGCAATGTATTAATTTCACACTTGTTAGCAGAAGGAAATACCGATCAAGGGTTTGATCGTGCATTTGATTTATTAGGCAATGTTGGATTATTCATGGCTGCATGTCGCCGCCATGAAATAACTGAGCCCAGTAGAGAAACTACTTCACCTTTGGTAGAGGCATCGGCATTGGCAATGCATATTGGTGCGTCGATTGGTGTAACACCGCGGTTTGCTACCGCGCATTTAACCACCCACAATAAAGCTGTTAATGGCACCTATAAGCGCTTTACTAATTTACCTGATGAAAAACTTTTTTTAGATTATAACACTCAAGGTATTTTAGCCTACAAGCGAGCAAGTGATGCCTTATTAAAGATAGTACCACTGGGTATTTCGCACCCTTTGTGTGGTGAATTATTAAAGGCTGCAAAGTACGCGCTCATTGATGTAATTGAATCTAATAATGCACTTTACACACAATTAGATACAGATCGTTTTTTTAACTGCGTTCGCCCTTACTACAAACCATACCGTGTTGGTAAAGAGATTTATCGAGGTGCAAACGCAGGCGATTTTGCCGGAATTAACGTAATTGATATGTTGCTTGGTCTTTGTAGTGCAAATGAGCCAAGCTACTCACAAATGCTGGTGGATAAGTTTTTGTATATGATGCCAGAAGATCAGCAAATATTAAGAGAATCAATGCGAATACAAAGCTTTATGGACGATTTTTTACAGGCGCAGCAATATAAAAATAGCAACTGGTTTAAATCACATGGAAAGCTATTTATGCAAGTATGTAAGTTACATGGTGACACAGCAATCGGACATCATAACCAGTTAGTAGAAAAATTTATTGCGCAACCGTCAAAGCAAATGCAAGAGCAACATTTAAGTAAAGTAACGGCAAGTGGACCGCCACTTCATGTATTACTCGATTCGTTAGAAAAGTTGAGGGATAGACGCGCTGCGGCAAAAAGGGACGATATAAAAACGCGGTTTGATGATCTCAATTCATTAAAAGAGTGGGTGAAGTAATATGCTTAAAAATGATTTTTGTATATCTGAAGGTTGCTACTTTTTAAGCCACTCCGTCGGCAGGCCACTAAAAAGCTCTCAACAGTACTTTACAGAGCACTACCTATCACCATGGCAAGATTCAAATAAAGAGCCATGGCAACAATGGTTACCTCAAATAGATGCGTTTACTTCTGCACTAGGTAAGTTATTTAATTCGCCAAGTTCACAATTTTGTCCGCAGGTTAATTTATCAAGCAGTTTAACTAAGTTAGTTATGTCGCACCCTCAATTACAACAAGCACGCTGCAAAGTGCTTATGGCACAAAGTGACTTTCCAAGTATGGGGTTTGTAATGCAAAAGGCGTTACCGCCTTGTGCAGAAATAACGTTTATTCCTGAAGAAGAAGACCTAAGCGATATAGCTGTATGGGAGCGTTATTTAACATCCGATATAGATATGGTGTTTGTAAGCCATGTTTATTCAAATACGGGGGTTCAAGCACCGATAAGCGATATTGTACTACGCAGTAAGATGACTAATAGCCTTTCAATAATTGATGTGGCGCAATCTGCTGGAGTTTTGCCTATTGATTTAACAACGCTTGATGCCGATTTCATGATTGGCTCAAGTGTTAAATGGTTGTGCGGCGGGCCTGGTGCAGCCTACTTATGGGTTAATCAAAACCAGCTGGAGCAGTGTAAGCCAAAAGATGTGGGGTGGTTTTCTCATGAAGACCCCTTTGAGTTTAATATTAACCATTTTAGTTATCATCACAGCGCGCTGAGATTTTGGGGAGGCACCCCTTCTATAGCCCCGTACGTGATTGCTGTAAATAGTATAAATTACTTTGCAGATCTGACAGTTAGAAAGGTAAGAGAGCATAATCTCGCGATGATTTCGAATATTCATCAGCATTTAAGTGAATTTGTTGTGTCACCAATACAAAGCAATCAATGTAGTGGTACCGTTATTATGTTTTTTAAGAATAAACAGCAGCAAATATTAGCAGCGCTGGGTAAAGCAAACATGAGTGTTGACGAGCGCAAATACGGAATACGAGTCTCACCGCATATTTATACAACGGAAGAAGATGTAAACGCGCTTATCAATACCATAAAGCAAGCGCTTAAGGAATTTGACTAAGCAACTGCTTTCGTTGACGTAAAGCATCTATTTGTTGTTGTGTACGCGTAACCTTTGATTCATATGCGCTGGTAATTGGCGCTGTTTTTTTAGCAATGGCGTCAGCAATAGAAGAGGCGCCTAACCGATTAGCCTGATCTTGTGTAACATAGCTGGCTTGCTTTACTTGCTCTTGGTAGGTTTTTTCTGTTTGTTTAAGTGTTAATTGTAGCTTGCTTATTTCACGTTCTATTTGCTGAACTTCTAAAAAATTGTCTACTGAACTATCTGTAACATTATTTGCTTGAGTGGGGCTTTTATAGGCTTCAATTATATTGATTTCTTTTAGTGTGATCTGTTCGGCATCTTTTGAGCAAGGTGTTTGGCTAAAGGTAGGAACACCTTTAATTACACACTTGTATACCGTTGTATTTTGCGAAAAAGAAAAAAAAGGTAGCGCTGTGCATGTAATTAACAATATGAACCTGTTCATAGCAAACCTAAAGTGGCTATCGTTTTAGTAATAATGCACTAAGTCATAGCGGGTTACAATTTGTTTAATTTTTATAAATTTTAGGCACAAAAAAACCACAATTAAGTGGTTTATATAGTATATGGTGGAGAAAGGGGAATAGACTTGCTTACATCCATGTAATCAATCGCTGTGCGACGCTTGCAGCGGCTCAAAATGTTCCAGACATTTTGTCGAACCCTGTCGAGGGTCTCACCCTCCAATTTAGTATTAGTGTTAAAATTTAGGCACAAAAAAACCACAGTTAAGTGGTTTATATATAGTATATGGTGGAGAGGGAGGGATTCGAACCCTCGATAGAGCTACAAACTCTATACTCCCTTAGCAGGGGAGCTCCTTCGGCCACTCGGACACCTCTCCAACGCATAACCGGTTGTATTGATGATATAAAAAACCACCAATTAAAATATGGTGGAGAGATAGGGATTTGAACCCTAGATAGGCTACAAACCTATGCCGGTTTTCAAGACCGGTGCATTCGACCACTCTGCCATCTCTCCGTGACGCAGAATAATACTTAGGTGATGGGGGTGTGTAAATAGCAAAATGTCTGTTTGCCTAAAAAATAGACGTAAATACGTGTTTTTTTACAAATTAGGGGAAATTAAGGCAATTATTAATAAAATAAAGAGGTTGCAGCAAACTGTGGGAGCTAAAAAAGAGACTTTTTAGTGGTTGGGTGTTTGCTGCACCGAATAAATAACCATGGTTGGGTGATTATTTATATTGCGCTGCGCCGCCAAGTGCTAATTTTTTACCAAGGGTATTAAGCCTAGCTAGCATTTTTGCTTTTCGGTTGGTTGGTTTAACTGCAATTTGTGTGTTTGCTGTTTGGTTTAATGTATTTATTGGGTTCATCACTTGGCTCCGGTTTAGGTCTGTTGAAAACATGCGCATTTTGCATGCAAAGCGTACAAAAATAAAACGATAAAAATTACCTATGAGGCATTAGTTATTTTTATCTGAAGTGGTGGTTGTTAATCAAATGTTTAATTGTGTTTTTTCTGTTTTTTAATTTTTATTTCACCCTGTTGTTTTTTAGTTTGTTGTTTTAAATGTGTTTTTACTAGTTTTGTTTTTTATTTATGCATATTCGATTGTTTTAAATGGGTAATTATTCAGATTATTTTATTTAGGTTTTTAATCATTGTGTTTGTAGTGTTTTTTATTGCAGCTAGTAGTTATGTTTAGCGCATTAAAAATCGTCGTTAATTTGATATTTAAAATAGTAATTGACTTAAAAATACGGTTTTTTAATAGAGTGCTTCTCTAATAAATAAAAAGCGCCTGCTATGAGGCAGGCGCTTTAGTGTTAGTTACGTTTAAACGTGTCTAACTGGGGATGGAGCCTCTCAGCTTTTTGCTAAGGGCATAAATTTTGAAGCAAATTGCTTGCTGAATATTTTAGTCTTGCTTGGCCACTAAAAATTGGATGATTAAATCTTTAGTGTTATCAAAAACAGGGGGCATATGAGTTAAATTTATGTCCATAAAACACTGCTTTTATCTTTATTATTTATAACGATAAATAACGAACGAAGCCTATGTTTGTATAAAGCCATAGAGTTGTTTACTTAGGCAAGTACTAACTAGACCAATGGCCCTTATTCTGAGCCGAACAACATAAACGAGAAAAAAGAGACAGAACAGATGCAAAAAAGCAGCATTCAATAAAATAAAATGCTGCTGAAGGGATGTTAAATATAGTGAGTTAATTGCGGGTTATTTAACGTGTTTAAAGGTAAATAATTGATAACCTTCTAGCTCAGGAACTAACGTTACTAGCTGCTCTTCTTGTTTTGCAATTTCAGAAAAATTACCGCATAACGAATTAGCTCGTTGCTCTAAGTTGTTCGCGTGTAACTCTACTTTCTCTTCAATTTGTGCGCCCATATTTTCCATGCGTTCTTCGAATGCATCCATATCGCCGCCAGAGCCTAATAACTCCGATCCAAGCGCGACCAGTATACTACCCATAGATTGCATGACTGCTGATTCAACGGCTGTTTCTATTTGTTTTTCAAACTGATGCTCAAAGTTTTCACCAAATTGGTTAAAACTTTGCTGGCCCATAACAAAGGTGCCTTCTTGATAAAACGTGTTTTCTACTTCTACGCGTATATCGTCCATTAACGATGACATATCGTCTAAGCCATTAATGTTAAAAGCATTACCGACTTCTTCCAAAGCAACACCGGCGATTTTTACGCCGTCTAATGCTATATTAGCGACTTCGGGTAGCTGTATACGTAAGCTATCAGAGTATTGAGTAAGAGCTTGGCGTTGTGAGTTATTAAGCGCTACAAACTCACCGTTTACCATTAAATCGCCATTGCTGTTGAATTGCATAGCTTGGTTTTTTGCTGTAAAAATTTCTAGTTCGTTTGGCTTGATGCGAACGTCATTTTTAAACTCTACGTCGCATTGATCGTTGCTAAATGAAATTGTTGAATCATTATCGTTGTGTGCCATAGCAACAGGTGTACAGATTAATGCGCTAACTAATAGTAATTTTTTCATGTGATGACTCTATTTTTTGTTGATAACAAATAACTAATAACAAGTTTGGTGCCATTATTTTTTTATCAACAAAAGCAATGGCTTGTGTTTTTTGCTGGGTTTAAAGGTCTGTTTTGTTTTTATTATTAGACTATATTTTAGTGAAATTCACCAACGAATATAAATTTATAAAAAAATTTTATCGATACGATAAAAAACTCTCACTTTCCACAATTGCAATTTAGCGCTATTTATTCACATTAATGACATGAAGGCTATTTACTATGGCTTTGTGGCTTTACTTTGATGCTAATTTGCACAGCATATTGGTGTTAAATTTTTTAATTTACCAATTACATTAATTAAAGCGTAATTGGTCTCAAACACTTTATGGAGTGGGTTGTGGGTAAGACATTTAGTTACGATGCGCTAGATGATGATTTTGTTGAAGACGAATACGAAATGGTCGGTCGAAATCAACACGATAAAAACAAGCAAAAGGTTAAGAAAAAGTTGGAAGACTATCTTGAGCAGAAACGCTTGCGCAAAAATCTAGGCGAAGATGACTTAAGCGATTACATCGATTAAACCGCACTAGTATAATTACAATACCAATTAATAACGGCGGCTAGGTGCACAAAAAAGTGCGCTTAAGCGGTTGTTACATTGGTAATAAAGAGGCTATGTGCCTCTTTATTACTTTTTACTGCGTGCTTTTAGCCTTACTTAATGCTTTTTGTATAGTGAGCTCTATCTTTTCTGGCTTAGTAAAAGGGGCATAGCGCTTAATTGGCGTGCCATCGGCTGCAATTAAAAACTTAGTGAAATTCCATTTTATTTTTCGAGTTAAAAGCCCCGGTAATGCTGACTTTAAAAATCGAAATACAGGGTGTGCATTTTTACCATTCACATCAACTTTGTCTGTTATTAAAAAGCTGACTCCATAATTTATTAAGCACCCTTGCTCTATTTGCGACGCATTTCCAGGCTCTTGTTGGCCAAATTGATTGCACGGAAAGCCTATAATCACAAGTCCTTGACTGGCGTACTTTTCATGAAGCGCTTGTAAAGATGCGTACTGGTAGGTAAATCCGCATTTACTTGCAGTATTAACAATGAGTACAACTTTTCCCTCAAAGTCATCAAAGTTAATAGATTGGCCTTGTAGACTTGTTGCGCTTAATTGATGAAACTTTTGCATGGTGGCTTCTTATTATTGTTGTTAGGTATACTTTAACGCGGTAAAGGTTTCACATAAAGTATAAAGTTTATTCGTGGAGCGAGATATGTGACCTAACGGCCTTGGTATAGTTTGAGCTAAATTTTGCGTATTGCTTATACCTAATTCCACATCCTTGTAGGTGAAAAATAATAAACAATCCTCAGGCTGCTAAAACTTAACTTTAGAGGGTAATAAGCCCTAATTTAAAATTAGAAACAAACCCATACCGGCAAGTGTTGTGTAATAAATGTTATGTGTTTTATAAGCTACAATAATGGCTACAATAGCGGCACTTAAGTAAGGGTTTTGCCAATTCAGGTTTATGCCTTCGTCACCCAAAAATACAATAGGAACCCAAATAGCGGTAAGCACGGCCGGTGCACTAAAGCTTAAAAATTGCTGCATTTTAGGGCCTACTTTAAACGGCAATGCACGGTGTAAAAATAAATAACGCGTAAAAAACGTAATGCAGGCCATGAGTAAAATAGTGGTCATCATGTTTTAGTGTCCTTTTTCGCTGTTAGCCTTGCCGTTGTATAGCCTGCACTCATTGCTAATAATGCGGAGCACACTAGCCATAATTCAAACCCTGTGCTTTTTAACCACGTAGCAGTAATACCTGCCACAATAACAGTCACTAAAGAGGCGGTATTTTTAATACCTGGAATAACTAAGGCGATAAAAGTAGCTGCAATTGCAAAGTCGAGCCCTAAGTTAGTTAAATCAGGAAGCATAGATCCTGCAACAATGCCTATTAATGTCCATATATTCCATGCGATGTAAAAACTAAAGCCTGCACTAAGCGCATAAACTAAACGCACTTTTGTGCGATAAGCTTTGCGGTGATGAGAAAACGCAAATAATTCATCGGTTAATACAAAGCTAACAGGTAGGCGCCATCGCATTGGTTGATCTATGACTTTATGCCTAACAGCAAGTCCATATAAAAAATGCCGAGAGCTAATTATAAACGTGGTGAATAATATGGTAAGTAAGGGGGTGTTACTCGCCATAAGTTCAATAGCGACAAGTTGAGCTGAACCTGCAAAGACCAGTAACGACATGGCTTGTGTTTCAAGAGCTGTAAATCCATTTTGAATAGCTAAAGAGCCGCAGAGTATTCCCCATGGAATAACGGCTAAGCAAAGCGGAAGCATATCTAAAAAGCCTTTTATTATCGCTTTTTTAACTGGTTGCATAGCATTTACCTTGCTGGCTTGTAGAATGGCAGATAACGACACCTTATTATGAGGTTGATTAGCATTTTAATAATACTGTTTTTTAGAGGGTAAACACAATGACGACGATAAAAGTATGGGATGGGTTTATACGGTGTTTTCATTGGCTGTTAGTCATTAGTATTGCTGTTTTATATTTTAGTGTAGAAGAAGGCATGATTGAGCTGCATTTTGTTGCTGGGTTCTTTACTTTAGCGCTCATTGTTACGCGAATAGTATGGGGGATTTTTGGCAGCCGAACAGCAAAGTTAAGTGGCTTGTTTCACTCACCTAAGGCTGTGTTACAGGCGCTTAAAAAACCGATTGACACCATTGGGCACTCTGCTCCTGGTAGCTATATGGTTCTTGCTTTTTTTACGCTTATATCAACGCAATTAATTACCGGGTTGATGAGTAGCGACGGTATTTTAACTGACGGCCCGCTTGTTGAATATGTATCGAGTGATACGGTAGATTTTGCTAATTGGCTGCATCACCTCAATTTTGACATATTGCTGTATGCAATAGGCTTGCATATAGCGGCAATTGTTGTGTACAAGATTAAAGGTAAGCCTTTAGTAAAAGCAATGATTACTGGAGAAAAAGCATCAAAATCAAACAGTGTACAAAGCTCCGCAACTAAGTCGCCTTGGCTCGCATGGGCTATATTTGCAGGCTTACTGCTTATACTCGCGTTTACTTGGGGGCAAGAGCCTTTACAGTACTTATTTGGATAAATTCAGCTTTAAAATAATCCTTAATTACTGGTTGTAAATCTCGGTTACATTCTTTTGTTTGATTGTTAGGGAGTGGGTACTTATAATTAGCACTTCCTTGGCAAGTGAATGGTTTGCAGTATTACTTGTTATTGGTGCTTCTTGTTTATTCATAATGAATAAACTATGTCACTCTTAAGGTGTAGCCGTGTTTATGCATACGTCGTTGGCCTGCGGGGAATGGTCAACAATTGGTTGCTTAAATCATCACACTCAATTATTTATTGGTGATGTGGTGAAAGTAACTTTTTATGACATGCAAGGAGAGCTAATTAGCTTATCGTTTGATTTTAAAATTACTTCATTTGAACAAGGGGAGCCTCACGCCTGGCCGCGTTTGATAGCAGAATACATTAATGTTCACATTCCTTTGGTTAGTGCAGGAAAAATGACTGAACACGGTTTAGTAGTCGCTTATCGGAATAATAAAATCTTTGCATTGCAAAGTAGCGGTATATGCAAAGCGCATATTGATTTTAATTGTATTGCAAAATGCGACGATCATGACGTGAGTTCTCAACGTTTGTATGAGTATGTTTACCCTGAGCATAGTGAACGCTATAACGCAGGTACTAAGGTGTTACAGCCTAAAGATGGTTGCATATATCAATGTAGGCCTTGGCCTTTTAACGAGTTTTGTCGAAAAGCAAAGGATAAACAGTCAATATTTGAACCAGGGATAGGTAAAAGTTGGGCTATGGCTTGGCTGCAATTATAAATTAGTTAATTACATGTTTCTTCCCATAGGTATTACAGGTTTAGGAATAAATCGGTTGCCTTTAAGCCCACTCAACTATTGAGTGGGCTTTTTTATTTTTATGATAAACTGCGAGCATTATTACTTCTTTAATTTGGTTTATTTGTGCCTAGTTCAGACTACTCTTTACGCTTGTTGCCTCATTTCCCTGTTGCTGAAAAGCAGCCCCACATATTAACTACACATAATAAAAAAAGAACCGACCATTACTATTGGATGCGTGATGATGAGCGCAAAAATGAAAAAGTACTCGCACATTTACAAGCCGAAAATAACTATTGCGATGAGCAATTAGCATGTATTAAACCCTTGCAAAATACCTTATTCGAAGAGTTAAAAGCGCGTATTGTAAAAGACGACAATTCCGTGCCCGTCAAAGATGGAAAATACTGGTATCACTCTGAAGTGCGCGGTGACGATGAATATGCGCGTCATTATCGTAGCACAAGTATTAAAGCTGAAAATAAAGCCCTTTTGCTAGATGTAAACGAACTTGCACAAGATTTTGAATTTTTTGACCTTGGGGAAGTTGCATTAAGCCCTAATGAGCAGCTTATGGCGTATTCACAAGATACTGAGGGTCGCCGTATTTATAACGTTCGTTTTAAAAATATATCAACAGGTGAAATGCTCACTGATGAGCTTGAAAATACAGAAGGGCAAGTTGTTTGGGCAAACGACAATAAAACCGTTTTTTATGTTAAAAAAGATCTGCAAACTTTATTAGGGTACCAAGTATTTAGGCATGAGCTGGGAAGTGCGCAAAGCCAAGATGTGTTGGTGTATGAAGAGCAAGACAGCAGCTTTTTTATGGGACTGGGTAAAAGCCGAGATGAAGCGCTAATTATAATTGATTTGGCATCTACTGAGTCCAACGACACATGGGTGCTTGATGCCAATAATCCGCAAGGTCAATTTAGCGCACTCATGCAAAGAGAAGAGGGTCATGAGTTTGATGTCGATAAGTTAGGTGACACATTTTATATTGTCACCAACTGGCAAGCTAAAAACTTTAGATTGATGACTGCAACCGAGCAGACCATTGCAGATAAAACTCAGTGGCAAGAGCATACAGCCCACAGGGAACATGTATTACTTGAAGGCGTTGAGCTTTTTAATGATTTTTTAGTGCTCAGCGAACGAGAGCAAGGACAAGCACGTTTTGTTGTAGTAAATAAAGAAGGCAAGCGTATGGCGCTTGAGTTCGACGATCCTTGCTATTACGCTGCTGTTGCAATGAACCCAGAGCCCAATGTTAAAACGGCGCGCATTTATTACTCAAGCTTAACCACTCCAGGTTCTTTGTACGATGTTGACCTTATAACGGGTGAAAAAACATTGCTTAAACAGCAAAAGGTATTAGGTGACTTTAAAGCCACAGATTATAAGTCTGAGCGGCTGATGATTACTTCGCGTGATGGCGTCAAAATACCTGCTTCTGTTGTATACCGAAAAGATAGTTTTAAAAGAGATGGCACCAACCCATTGTTTCAATATGGGTATGGGGCTTATGGTTACACCATTGATCCGAGCTTCTCTAGCACGTCGCTCAGCTTACTTGACCGTGGTTTTGTTTATGTCATTGCACATGTGCGTGGTTCCGAAATGCTAGGCCGCAATTGGTATGAGCAAGGTAAAAAAACACATAAACAAAATAGTTTTAGTGATTTTATCGACGTAACAGAAGCGCTGGTTGAACAAAAATACTGTGATAGCAGCAAAGTATTTGCATCCGGTGGTAGTGCGGGTGGCTTGCTTATGGGGGCGGTGCTGAATCAAGCTCCACAGTTATATTGTGGTGTAGGGTGTCATGTGCCATTTTTAGATGTACTCACCACTATGTTGGACGAGAGTATTCCACTGACCACCAATGAGTACGATGAATGGGGAAACCCAAACGATCCACAGTTTTATAATGTAATAGATGCGTATTCGCCTTATGACAATATAAGCGCACAAAATTATCCTAATATATTAGTCACTACCGGCCTACATGACTCGCAAGTGCAGTACTGGGAGCCCATGAAGTGGGTTGCTAAAATGCGAGAATACAAAACAGATAATAATATATTGGTATTTAAAACCGATATGGACGCAGGTCATGGCGGCGCATCTGGACGCTTTAAAAGCTTGGAAGAAAAAGCACTTGAAATGGCATTTTTTATTGCGTTGGTTGAATGATACATTTGTTAAATAAACAAAAAAGCCTCAGTGGTAGCTGAGGCTTTCAAAATCAGAATAACGTTTAGCTTAATCCAAATAAGCTTTAAGCATCCAAACTAGTTTTTCTTGTTCAGAGATGTAGTCTCCCATTAATGATGCTGTACCTTCATCGCCTGCATCACCTGCTTGGTTTAAAATCTCACGTTGCTTTTTAATTAATGTACTGTAGCCCGCTAATATATTTTCTACGGCAGTAACACCATCACTTATGCCTTTTGCTTCTTTTATTTCACTTACTTCAAGGTAATCTGAAAATGCATGTAACGGCGCGCCATCGAGCGTTAAAATACGCTCTGCAATCTCGTCTACTTTCAAAAGTAACAGGTTATAAATTTCTTCAAACTTAACGTGTAATTCAAAAAAGTTACGGCCTTTGATGTTCCAGTGAAAACCACGAGCATTCATATACTGTATTTGGTAGCTACTCAGTAGAGTATTAAGTGATTTTACAATGTCGTCGCTTTTTGCGCTGTTTAAACCAATTGCATTTACTTGTGACATAACTTGCTCCTTAAGAACCGTTTGTTTGTTAACTTGAGTAAAGTATTACTTTTTTAGTTAGATTAGTAAAATTGTTTATATCTATAAAATTAATAGTTAAAACCTATTAAATGTCAGGTGCATAAGTTTTGCTCGCTATATAGAAATGGGGTCTAATTATTAAAATTCACCTCATTTTTTAAGTGGTTTGTTGGGTAAAATATGATCTAAAACAAGCCTAGAAGGTGTTATTAAATTTGTTAATTTATTTTTTGATTTAGGTCAAAAATCACTCTTTTTGAAAGCGCATAATAATGATGCTGAATTAATTAGGAGAGTGAACATGTACGCAAAAACAGGCAAACAAAATAAAGCAGAGTTAATTGTGGTATGTATTGCGCTGGTGGCATTTGTGCTCGGTTTAGTAGCTCATCTAGCGGGTGCAAGTATCGCTAACTCAGACGTGTTTGGTTATATAGCTGCGCCAATTCCGTTGGTGCTCGGGGTTATTGTATTTCTAAGTTATAAAATAGCTGAGGCAGCAGAAGATTAACTGCCTTCGCCTAAACACTTTAAAATATAATCGACCACTTCACGTGAGTAAATCATACTGGTATGGCTTAAGTGAAACACTTTGTGTTCTGCCATACCTTTTAGTTTAGTTTCATCTAGAAGAACCGTGCCGTCTGACTTGCTACCCTTTACAATAAGAGGCATTAAGCCGATTGGTAGGTCGCCAGCAATACTATAAAGCTTTGCTTTAAATGGCCAGTTACCATTTTGTGTGAGTAAAAACTCAACGCTATTTTTTAAAAAAGCTTCAAACCCTTTTTGTTTCATTTTTTGTGCAATGTGACTGCCTTGATGCGGAGTACCAAGCGTTACTACTTTTGTAACGAATTGGCTCGCGTCTGAGTTAGCTTCTAAGTAAGCTCTAGCTACTAACCCACCCATAGAGTGGCATACTAAGGCTGTGGGCTCATTACCAATAAACTCATCTATTTGTTTAAAAATAGCATCACGATTTGGGTCAAGAGTATTGTATGTAAGGTTTAACACGTTAACTCCTGAGCTCTCTAACCTAGAGCAAAGGGGGCGCATAACAAAGCCAGACATATACAAGCCATGTAAAACAATAACGTGTTTAACTTTCATATAACCCCTAAAGCAACTGCAATTACATTAATTGCTGTGGTTTTATCTCAATATTTGTATTATCAGTGTTAACCCATACCTCACCATCTTGAATGGTAACTGTAAGCTGTATGTTGCGATCAACTAGGTCTGCAAGTGCCTGTGTTGCTGCATAGTCTAAACTAAAAATACTTAAATTTTTAAATTCGTACAATTTGGGTTGGTGTTTTTGCCACCATATAGCTTGGTTGTTCTCACCGTAGGTATAAAGCACAACTTTTTTAGATTTATTGCAGGCTTTTTTAAGGCGCTTTTCGTCAGGTAAGCCTAGCTCAATCCAAAGCTCTACTTCTTCACTGTAATTAACGTGCCAAAGCTCTGGCTCGTCATCAGCACTTAACCCTTTGGTAAACTCTAAACCATCACAATAGTTAAGTGCAAACGCGAGCAGGCGAATCATTAACCGCTGGTCAGTTTCCGATGGGTGCTGAGCCAGAGTTAAGTTTGTATCTTGATAAACATGGCGATCCATATCGCTAAGCGATAATTGTGCCTTCATAATGGTTGATTTAAGAGCCATAACAACTAATCTAAAAATATTTTCGCCAGTATAGCGCAATTAAATGAATTGCCAGTTAAAATAGCGCTTAAATTAAGGAAGGCCGTATATATCAACTAAATCAGCTTTTATCGATACAAGTTGTGGGCATTAAGACTGTTGAAAAGATATTTTTATATAGTCAAAAGCTTAATAATCATGTGCAACAGAGCGATTTATTTTGTTAATAGTTAAATTTTACAACTTTTAATGTGTTTGTCAGTGAAGCTTTTGAAGGGCTATTAAAATTATGGCCCTTCATAACTACCTTTGACTATGAACGTTGGCTGTTAAACTAGTTTTATTATTTAAAGATGGCGGTAAGGCCTTGGATTTAAGTCCCAGCTAGTATGATCTATCTAACAATTTTAATTAGTAATTATTATCGCTATGACTATCTGTACCGTAAGTATTTCCCTCTGAATCAAAGCCTCCGTATCCACCGTTCATTACTAGACCACTAGCAGGGTTAATGACGATATCATCGCCGGTAGAAGTGTAACTATTTGAACTCAAACTAGATGTAGTAGAGCCTGAGTAACTATTATTTGATTGGCCACGCGCTTTACTGCGATTTATCGCTGCTCTATTATGCGCAATTCTCATATGTTTTTGTTCTGTGGCAGACATTGGTCGCCTGTAAGTATCTACTACAGGGCTATCTCCCCAAGTAGCTAAGCCATGTATGATGCAACACTTACCCCATATAAGTATTAACATACCAATTAGTACTGAGCCTTTTGCAATAACAAAAAATGAAGTAATAAATATTAAAATCCCAACGAGTACTTTACTCATAGCCGTAAATCCTTATAAAATTTTGTAGTTTGAAATTGTGAAATGGAACTGGTTTTGAATTCGTTTACCACTTCTATTTTTAAGTGGCTGCGGGAGTAATTGATTAACTAAAGTGGAATCTTGTAGATTTTTTAATAAGAAGCTCTTAAATCTAGTTTTATCTTTACTTTCGGTTTCACCGCCTAAGTAACCACCAAGTACATTGTAATTATTGTTATCTTCTAATTTTGTAGCTATTTCGTCATGATCCTTACCAAGAAGTAATGTAAGAAATGAACTGTCAAAGTTCTTCTTAAAAAAAGCATACGCCTCAAAATCAGATTTAAAGTTAGGGCTATGTATGTCTTGCCTACTTATTAATTGAGCTAACTTTTCAGCTTTATTATAACCTAGTGCCTTTGCATTCGACCTTTTTTGCACTCCCTTAGAATCAAGCCACGCCCACAGATAAGTGGCCTCTTTACAAGGAAGAAATATAATTTCTTTCTTTAGATTATTTTCAGTATCTGCTGTATAAATTGTTAATTGAAATCTTAGTTTTTGATTGATGTTAGCTTTGGAGTTTAGTTCGATATGCTGGATCATTAGGCTCATAGCTTCAGCCTTCTATGCTGAATATGATAAAGGTGTGATCTTTGTTTCAGCAAATAACTGAACAATATCCCAGCCTGTTAAAACAAAAACATCAGATTGTTTCTCAATTTGTCTAAACTGTTTTGAAGTCGAGCCAGGAGTCAAATAAATAGCCGCCGATGCATTATGGTTTTGTTTTGCTTTCTCTAAAAGCTCAACTCTTTCTGCGTTCCAAGAGGTATCTTGCAGTTCTTTAAAAGTAGAGTGAATACCTAATTGAACAACTGCTGTATTTTTGCCTTTTGTCGCTAGAAGTAGCTCATCATCGATAATTGTTATTTTATATTTAAGTTTTTTAAGTGCTAATATAGCTTTTTCTTTAAACACGGAGAGATCAGTAAGATTATGAACCTGGTTCCTTAGAAAGATGCTTTTGTAAAATGCGTAACTAGACTCCCTTAACATCTCTAGTTCAACATCATCACTAGAATTATGAATGCCGGTATCTAACTTCATCCCACTACATTTTACTTCAAACATTAAACGATCGGCTTTCATTCTGGAAAAGTTTTGTACATTTGCTCTTTTAGATATATCCATGAAAGGTTTAATAAGTTGCAGGTAGGGTGAGTAGTCTGAGCTTTCGTCTTTACCCCCAGAGGTAAATGATAAGAGACTATTCTTGATAGATTGTAGTTTTTCAGCAATGCGATTCATTAGAGTTCCTATTTAAGTTATGTTTGAACCGCATAAGAACTTTAATAATTGAGATCTGAATTGCAAGGTTTTTTTAAATATTTTAATTTTTAATAAGTTAAATACATATGCAAACTGACTTTTGGAAGTTTCCAAGGTAACTATAAGAAGAGGTAATAAATTAAACTTTATAGAGAAATTGTTATTACTTTGAGGATGAGTAAATGAATGAAAATTTGCTTTGGCTTGTTCCTGCGTTAACTTTGACTTTAGTTATTATTAAATTACAGTTTGATTTCGATATTAGTAAATTCGTGATGGTTCTAACCTTAATGTCATTTACGGGGTTCTCATGTTTTCTGTTTGCATTTTATGAGAATGAGTGCATAAGCCTTACAAATTTGGTGCTTATAACTCTTCAATACTTTGTGAAAGCGTTCTTAATCATCACTGTATGCTATTTAGTAGCTTTTTGTATTTATTGGTTCTTTATTGATAAAGAGACTTTAATTAGATGGTTCAAAGGTAAGTATTAGCTTGTTGATTATACAAAGCTATTATATTGAAAGGATTTTAGAAGTAATTGAGGTAGACCATATATATCAGCTCCTATCGATACAAGGCGTAGGAATCAAGACTGTTGAAAAAGTATTTTCATACAGTCAAAAGCTAGATAACCATGTGTAGCAGAGTGATTTACTTTCTTAATAATCAATTTACCACAATTTTTGATTCGCATGTAAGTTAAAGGTGTCTATGTCTCCGTTGTTTGCAACAAGCTAAAACAAGAAGACTGGTTTAGCTTAAAAGCACAAACAACTAAAAACTATCCTAAAGGAAGCTTATAGCTTCCCTTTTAGGCCGAGGTTTGAATATCAGATTAATTTACTTTGGCTACCCTTCGAAGAACTGGTTGCTTTGTGAATATTTGTAGAATAGCCCTTGTTGTGATTCAATAAAACCGGACACTAATTTAGGTAGTATTATTACCACACAAACATAGTTGCTAATGTAATTATAATAAATAAGATGTTGGATATTGCTACTTGTCAAATCAGATAAAAGCGGTTCTAATAGACAACATACGAAGTACTGACAGGGAATGAATTGTACCGTACTAGCTTAAACCAAAAGCAATTTAAAGTATCAGTTATTCTTTCAACTTTCCTATAGCGTAAGCAATATTAACACCAGTTAATGTCAGCACTTTATAACTATAAACAATTAATATTTAGAAAAGTTATAAGGGGTTAGTTGATGAAGAAAGAACTCATAAGTGGTTATTTTACAGTGGCTTTTATTTGTAGCATTTTTATGTGGCTGTTTGGTGAAGATAGCTATCGTGGTTATGCATATAACTTAGGAAAAGCAATTGTTTGGCCTATAACTATTTTTGAATCTTATCCAGAAATCGACGGGGATAGTCCATTGAAATTTGCTTCAAGCTATCAAAAAGTAGTGGCTTCTGGAAATATTGAGGGTTATGCAGATTTTAATACAGCCGTAGGTCTTCTTGCATATTACTTTTATGTTGAAAGCAACCCTTCAATTAAACTGAAAGATTATAATGAGTTAATGTATAAGGGGCGAGGAGCAGATAAATTCTTTAAAACTTTGATGCAAAAAGAGGAGATCCTAACCAAAGTTGCTGATTATTTAGATGGTCTGAGTTTTGGGGATATTGTATCCGAAAGAGATGATATAGAAGATGATTTAATGGACTTGTTGGATGACAGGGTATAGAACTTTATGCTGTTCTATAATTGCGTTTAAACTTTATTATAGCTAAATTGCATTAAGAGCTTTTTAAGGTTCAATCGACAACCTGTGGAAAAGGTTTGATGATTTAAAAAGTGGCCATTTTACTAATAGCCACTCATATATTTTGATAGCTCATTGAACATGCTGTGCACCTTTAGTTTAGGAAATTAACCAAAACTAAGGGCGCATTCCTCAATGAAGATAGCTTGATAAAATTATTGTATGCGAGCATGTTGAGTGGACAATACCAATCCATAATTTGAACCTGACATTGTCGTAATTAGCCACCCACTTTGAAGATATATTAGATGGCGTCTTAGATATTTAGCAATTTAGGCTGATAAAAAACTCTGAACGCTCTCTGAAAGTTATCTAAGTCTCCAAATTAAATCTAGCGATTTATCTACGAAATGATGAGCATCTTCAAAAAACTGCTATTGGTAGACGCCACCTATGCTTGCTTCATAGAGTAATTAATCTACTTACCGAATACTCCAAAGAAGGTCCATTGATTTGTCTATGAAGTGGTGTGTATCACCTTCAAAATCTTCTAGATAGGTATTTAAGCCTTTTCCCATTCTATTATTAACAGCCTCTAAACCATCGATTACATCTTTTTCTGAATACTCCCCCTTTGAGAAAAGCATTGGTATTGCATTATCAATATCAAGGGACTTTGTTAAATTCCCAAGATACAGTCTTGCTTGAAACGCTGATATCATATCTTCATCATCAAAATAGCTTTTTTCAAACTTCCGAACAACCAAGATAAACTTGTTTTTACGCCAGTCCTTTCTTTCTCCAAAAGTTAGCTTTAGACCTTCAAGGATAATAGTATCTGTTATCTCTAAGTTGAGACCTCTTTTTAGCATTGCTAAACGGAAAAAAGCAGTTGAAAAAACTATGACTTCTAATGTGGCATAGTCGTTTTCGAATTCTTTCATTCCTGAATTTTCAATAACCATCTTTCTAAATTTTATCACTGACTTTACTATAAAAGATTGAAAATCTTCTTTTAGTTTTGTTAGGGGCGCCTCTCTAGGGTCTGAAGGTGATGTAAGAAATGAGGCTACTTTATCGACTCTATTCATGTTTTTTATGAAATTAAATAGATCATCGTTGCTAATATATTGTAATTTCAACTTATTGGGTTCTGAAGTATTTTCAGCTTGGGTATGTAGCTTCTTCTCTTGTGTTATTGTTTCTTTTGGAGAGGCTTTGTAACTAGCTAGAAGATCTGTATTTATTTCTCCATTATTTAGAAGATAAATAATGCTATCTAACAAAGTTTTAGAATACGGTTTAGTGAATCCATTCTGAGGAGAGGTAATCATTTTTACACCATTACTAAATTCCACCTCCCAAAACCTTGAATTCTCTCGTTCAGAAATTGTTTTTAAGGCTTTCAAATTATTAAAACTGATATATTCCTCATTTAAATTACCTCTAGAAAGGTATATTCCGCAATTAGTAATACAGAAGAATTCACTATAACCTGATAGGTTGGCTAAGAAGGTTGCTGCAATCACCTTTTCATCGTTCTTAAGCTTTAATTTAAAAGCTATGAATTCTAATTGTTCAAAAGTGAGTTCATCGGCCAAATGTAAACCGGAAATTGTAGTTATTAACTCAGGATTTGGACCAAAGGTTTTGTTTTTTTGTGGATCATAGAAAACTGGAGTGTTTTTAATTTTATAAATTAGTTTTTCTAATATTAAAAGCATTTCATCTGTAAGTTTTACTTTGTTTATGCAACTTACATCTTTTTTTAGAGTGATAGCATAATTATTAAGTTCGGAAAATAGAAATCCTAATGGCATTTTTTCTGCGTAAGTAAGTTTAGTTATAAAATTTTTGTTCACTGTAAGCTTGCAGTCACTACAAAAAGTTTCTTTTATTTCATCAAATGATATATAACGAGTTTCTGATGTTCGACCACTGAAAAAAATACCTTCATTAGTGATAAGTAAGCCTTCTTTCGCACTTCCCCAAAACGTATCATCAATCAGAGCAACTACGTCTTCTTCGGGTATATCCCGTCCATATTCATTCAAAGCATTTAATAATTTTTTTCGAGGAATGTTTGGTTTCGTGAAAATATAGTCAGAGGTTATGGTGGTTAGGCCTGAGCTTAAAATATAAGTTTCAAAATTCATATATAGTCCTGTGTTAGTTGTAAATCCTTTTTATTAGAGGTTAGGCCATACTTTTACAAAAATACAGCTAAATCACTCTTAAACTATGATTTAGATGAAGTAATTTTATTTATATAAGCACAAGTTATTCAACAGAATTAACGCTATTTTTAAATAGGCTGTTAGCATAGTCTTAAGATGCAAATATAACTCTAAAATTGATAATCAACAGGCATGCTTTATTAATGGTAATATTGTTGCAAAATATAATTGTTTTTATTACCGCTTTCAGTTCTTTGGTGCCAAGCTTAGGGGAGTCAATTTAATCAAATTTGTAGTAAACTACTCTTATGAACAAAAAGTACAAAAGCATAGTTTTACTTTTAGTACCCACATTAGTACCCATGGCCTAAGGCCTGAAATTAAAGGTCATATAAATCAAATGAGTAGAGCAGGAATACAGTGGTTCCCTCGGCACATGAATAAAGCCCGAAATGAAATTAAAGAAATAATGCCACAAATGGATGTGATCATTGAAGTGCTTGACGCACGCATTCCTTATAGTAGCGAAAATCCAATGGTGACAACCCTTCGTGAAGGCAAACCGGTCATCAAAATTTTAAATAAGGCTGATTTAGCCGATCCTAAAATGACTCAAGTATGGAGAGACTACTTTGAGCAAGAAAGTGGTGTTAAAGCCATTGCGTTTGGTCATGATAAAGCCGCTGAAGTACACCGTATTAATGAGCTTTGTAAAAAGTTAGTGCCGCATAAAGTGGGTGCCGATAAGCAAATAAAAGCCATGATCATGGGTATTCCAAACGTGGGTAAATCTACATTAATTAATGTATTAGCTGGTCGTATAGTGGCAAAAACGGGTAATGAACCTGCGGTTACCAAGGCGCAGCAGCGCATTAAGCTTGAAGACGGCATTATGCTATACGATACGCCAGGGATGCTTTGGCCAAAAGTAGAGAACGAGAATTCAGGTTATCGTTTAGGTGCAACGGGTGCAATACGCGACACTGCACTTGAGTACGAAGAAGTTGCTAGTTACACCGCTGAATATCTACTGCATGCTTATCCTGAACTACTAAAAGCGCGCTATAAGTTAAACGAATTGCCAGAAAGCGATTGGGAATTTGTGGAAATGGCGGGTAAAAAGCGTGGTTGTATTCGTGGTGGTAATCAAATAGACACGTATAAAATGTCTGAAATACTCATTAACGAACTTCGAGATGGCATCATTGGTCGCATTACCATGGAAACACCAGCCATGCGTGAAGAAGAAGAAATAATGGTTGCCGGATTACGCGCCGCTGCAGAAGCTAAAAAAGCTGCTAAAGAAGAAGAGAAAAAACAGCGCCGTGCACGCGCACGAAAAAACCGCCGTTAAATTGTGAGCTTATGTGAGTATGTTGCTCACTAAATTTCAGACATAAAAAAAGCCCGTAAGGGCTTTTTTAGTTTCATATCTACCGTCACCGATATGAGCAATGTAGCAAGTAAAATAGTAGGGCGGTTACTTATCATCAACATCAAGGGGCGTTGCGGTTAATAACAAGTAACCATAGCTGTTAACGTGCGCCACACGTTGTTTCAGGGTCGAGAAACAAGTTATTCATTCCGTTACAAAGCTGTATGTTCTGCCTTGTTGATAGTGATTATCAATTAGATCTAAGTATCTGTCAACACTCAAATGCAAATAATTATCATTATCTTGGTGCGCGTTTTTTATTCTCTTTTAAATCGGTATGTTAGCGTTAAATAACTACTCTTTTTTATTTTCACTTAAGCGTAAATTTATTTTATCAACTAGCACTTCATCGAGCTTATTAAACCTGCTAACAATAAGTAAAAAATCACTTCCATCTGTTTTTATTACTTTAATAGTGGTGTTATCTAGTTCAGTTTTACCGTATGAGGTTTCTATTTTATCAATGTCATTAAAGTGACTAAGGTCTGACTCAAGCTTTCCAGCATCGTTTTTATAGTAGCTAAAAATATAATTATCAGTTATTCCGTTTCCATCGTCTCGATAGTCAAACATGGCATCACTATAAAAATAGAGAACGTCTTCATTTTCTGGTGTTAGGCGGTTACGTTTTAAAAAGTGAGTTTGATAAGCCCATAACTTTTCGCCTTTTATTATAGCGCTACCAGGTAAAATATTAGCTTCTTGAAGTACACCGAAGAGTAATATTGGCGAAAGCGCCAGAGACATAAAGCACTGTCTGACTCGCCAGTAAGAATTGTAATGCAAAGCTTTTTGGTTGGTGTTTGCGTGCTCTATGTAACTCACTAATGGAAGCCATAGAAAAGGCATAACCAGCAATGCGATAGTGGCGTATTCTTCCATGCGGTAAACCAATGTGGTTGCAAGTACTAATAAAAATAAAACAGCAGCCCCCCAACTTGGGATTATTTTACTTTTACTTGATTGCAATTCACTGTGTTGCTTCAGTGCTTGATAAAGCGGGTAATACCATAAAATGGCGAAAATACCGCGAGCAATAGGCATTATATTAGCATTACTGTGCTGCTTTATAGCTTTAAAGTTACGGTAGCACCAATAGTTAATATAAATACCTAAGCTTAAAATGCTGTAAATAATAAACTTGCTGACCGATACAGCGTAAAATGGGTTATTTTCAAAAGTAGGGCGCTTTGCCGACTCGAGTCGCCAGTCTGCAATAAAGAAAATAAATAATAAAAGGTAACCGGCAAGTGCGTATTTAAGCCAATTACCTCCAAGGTTATCGAGTATGTCGGCCGTTGTTTGAGGCGCCTCAGTTGTGTTTGCGTACTTTAAAATTGAGTAGTGCGTGGCTGAAATAAGTTTGTTTCGTTGCGCTAGGTAGTCGCTGATTTTATCAGCGGGAATATGGTCTTTCTTTGCGTAAAAGTGATAGCTTAGCGTTAAAATATTATCATTAAAGCTAACGGATGTTTTTAAATAAAAGTAGTCGTTATCAATCTCGTCTTGGCTATTGTCAAACGCCCAGTTTTTTTCAGTAAAATGAAGTTTTATGCTGGTGTCAATTATATTGGGGTATTCAAAATAAAGTGGGTCTGTGCGATTAGTTTGCTTTGGCTCGTAAACACTGTTTTGTATTTCAGAGGCGTAAAAATCGGCTTCATATCCGTCACTGGTTTTTTCCCAAAACTGGCTAATAAGGTACGACTCGCTAGTGATAAACTGACCTGTTTGTTGGTCCTCACTTACCGCCATGGGTTTATCGATTTTGATCTCGTCAAAAAAACCTTGGTAGTATTCAAGGTATGATTTTGCAACGCTGTCTAGCCCGTTGCGCGCTAAATTACTTCTGCGATTAATAGCCTGAAACTCGGCATAAGAATATTCGGTAGTAAATAGGACCGGTTCTTTTACTGTTTTAGGAATATAAAATTGATCGTTTACTGTTACCTTTTTATGCACAGGAGTTTGTGCCATAGGCGTTAATGTATTTTCGCCATTTTTTATAATAAGTGCATATCCGTAATCGGGCTGCGCTAAATAGGGAAGTGTACCTCGTTGATAACTAATGGTTGGATCCAGCCAATAGCGTTTGCCTTTGTACTTAAGAGTTACAATTACGTGGTTAAAAACGCTTGCTGTGGCCGGTAGCTCTATTAAGCGCTTCGTTTCTTCTGTATCTACAAGAGCAGGGTATGCCTCTATTTTCATCGCTTCTAATAATGAAATGAGTAGAGTTGTTTTATCTTTACAGTCACCATAACGTAGAGATAGCGTTTCTGAGGCAGGTGTTGGCTGATGAGAATTGGTGCCCATTTCTAAACCTAAATAGCGTATTTCGTCTTGGCTAAAGCGTAATGCTGCGGCAATCCTATCGGATGTATTGGTATGCTGTGCCTGTATAGATTGCGCTATGGCGTTAATACTACTGGGTGTTTCGATTGCTGACTCATAAAGTGGTAATGCCCAATTAACAACTTCGTCCCAACTATTATATTCAGAGAGATAAACTTGCATGTATGGGTTGTACCAGGTGGGTGTTTCAGAGTCTTGCGTGAGTAAAGGGGCTTCGAACTCTGATATAGAGTAGTCCGTACCGTATTGGTTTTCAGTCTGTTTTGTTTCGGCAGTTCCATTTATGGTTTTTATATTAAGAGGTGTTTTTTTACCCCATAAAACACGCATATACTGTTGCACTACGGGCACTGACCACCTTAGTGTGCGCCGAGTACTAAATTTATTGGCATAGATAGGATTACTGCCGGTAACACTGTAGCTATAATCGAGCATATCTCCGCTTCGCATATCGTCAACAATGATATTTAAAGAAAGCCTTCCGTTATAAATTTTATCAGCTAATTCAGGCTCGCTCTGAATAACAGATAACCTTGCAGTTGAAAGCTTATCTATGTGCTTACCATCTCTAATTATGGAGAGTGTGTGCAATGTTAGGGTCTGATAGCTTGGGTCAAAATCGAGGCTTAACTGGCTTATATAGTCAACGCCACTTTGATTAAGTGCTTGCATTACTAGGCGTGTGTATCGTTGTTGCTTTTGACGTTCAGGAACATAAGTTTGGTTGTCGAGTAATAGGTAAAGTGTGCCATCGCGCACTTTTGCCATATCACTTTTTTGGGGCTGTTTTACGTCATGTAGGGTGACCCAATTACCAGGTGCATCTATTTTATATTGCGTAGCATAAGCTGGTGCATTACATAGAAATAAAACACATGTTAGTAGCCAATAAATAGGGTAAAGAAATGTCCGTTTCATTTTTAATTCTTATTATTTGTTATTAATGCATACCACTTATAGGTTTATATAGTGGCCTATTTTTAATCGATATTATCATACAGATTGAATCGTGAAGAGCTTTAGTAATGCGTTATTTTTAAATACTCGCCTGCTTTAACTTTAATTAAATAAACCTTTCTTCAATGTGTTTATGGGAGAATTTACGACTATTTATTTATACCTTAAAGGGCGCAGCTGCAGTAAAAATTATTAAACATAACAATATGCTCGATATCAATAAGGCCTTTTAAGTTACCGATACAAAATTAAAAAGCATTATTTAAAATGCAGTGTTTATGAAATAAAGCCTAACGTTTTTATTGGTTTATATAATAAACAGCGTGTTGTACCGTTAATATATTCTCTTTGTAAAAAAAATATAGTGAATTGATTGCATTTTAAGCGACTTCTATGGTGATGTTCGCTTTAAGTAATGCTATACTCCCGCCGAATAATTTATCGACTTTATTAAGAGTAAAATAATGGCAGATTTATCGAAGTACAGAAACATTGGTATTTTCGCGCACGTTGATGCGGGTAAAACCACTACTACTGAGCGTATCCTGAAGCTTACAGGTACTATCCACAAAACAGGTGAGGTTCATGATGGTGAATCTACTACCGATTTCATGGATCAAGAAGCTGAGCGCGGTATTACTATCCAGTCTGCGGCAGTAAGCTGTTTCTGGAAAGATCACCGTTTCAACGTTATCGATACTCCTGGACACGTTGACTTCACTGTTGAAGTTTACCGTTCACTTAAAGTATTAGATGGCGGTGTTGGTGTTTTCTGTGGTTCTGGTGGTGTTGAGCCACAATCAGAAACTAACTGGCGCTACGCGAATGAATCAGAAGTTGCACGTATTATTTTCGTAAATAAATTAGACCGTATGGGTGCTGATTTTTACCGTGTAACTGAGCAAGTACGTAAAGTACTTGGTGCAGTACCATTAATCATGACTTTACCAATCGGTATTGAAGATGATTTTGTTGGTGTTGTAGACGTATTAGAGAAAAAAGCATACGTTTGGGATGACACTGGTCTTCCAGAAAACTACTCAGTTGAAGACGTTCCAGCTGATATGGTTGACAAAGTTGAAGAATACCATGAAATGCTTATCGAAACTGCTGTTGAGCAAGACGATGACCTAATGGAAGCGTACATGGAAGGTGAAGTACCTTCTGTTGAAGATATCAAGCGTTGTATCCGTAAAGGTACTCGTGACCTTGCGTTCTTCCCAACGTTCTGTGGTTCTGCATTTAAAAACAAAGGTGTTCAACTTGTACTTGACGCTGTTGTTGATTACTTACCGGCTCCTACAGAAGTTGATCCTCAACCTCTTATGGACGAAGAAGGTAATGAAAACGGCGAGTTTGCAATTGTTTCTGCAGACGAACCTTTCAAAGCGCTTGCATTCAAAATCATGGATGACCGCTTTGGTGCATTAACATTCGTACGTATCTACTCTGGTAAGCTTAACAAGGGTGACACTATCCTTAATGCGTTTACTGGTAAAACAGAACGTGTTGGCCGCATGGTAGAAATGCAAGCTGACGAGCGTAAAGAGCTTACTTCAGCGCAAGCGGGCGATATCATCGCTATCGTTGGTATGAAGAACGTGCAAACTGGTCACACTCTTTGTGATCCTAAGCACCCAGTAACACTTGAACCAATGGTATTCCCAACTCCAGTAATCTCGATTGCTGTACAGCCTAAAGATAAAGGCGGTAATGAGAAAATGGGTGTTGCTATCGGTAAAATGGTTGCAGAAGATCCATCTTTCCAAGTTGAGACTGATGAAGATTCAGGCGAAACTATCCTTAAAGGTATGGGTGAGCTTCACTTAGATATCAAAGTAGATATCCTTAAGCGTACTTACGGTGTAGACCTTATTGTTGGTCAACCACAGGTTGCTTACCGTGAAACTATCACTCGTGAAATCGAAGATAGCTACACGCATAAGAAACAATCTGGTGGTTCTGGTCAGTTCGGTAAAATTGATTACCGCATCAAGCCAGGCGAAGTGGGTTCAGGCTTCACATTCACATCATCAGTTGTTGGTGGTAACGTACCTAAAGAATTCTGGCCTGCAGTTGAGAAAGGCTTTAAATCAATGATGCAAGAGGGTGTGCTAGCTGGCTTCCCTGTACTTGACGTTGAAGTAGAACTTTTCGACGGTGGCTTCCACGCCGTGGATTCATCTGCAATTGCATTCGAAATCGCTGCTAAAGGCGCTTTCCGTCAATCGATCCCTAAAGCGGGCGCACAACTTCTTGAGCCAATCATGAAAGTTGACGTGTTCACTCCAGAAGATCACGTTGGTGACGTAATCGGTGACCTTAACCGTCGTCGTGGTATGCTAAGCGACCAAGAAGCTGGTTTAACTGGCGTTCGCATTAAAGCTGACGTTCCGTTATCAGAAATGTTTGGTTACATCGGTTCACTACGTACAATGACATCAGGTCGTGGTCAGTTCTCTATGGAGTTCTCACACTACGCACCATGTCCAGCTAACGTATCTGAAACGGTAATCGCTGCAGAAAAAGAGAAAAAAGCGGCTAAGTAATTAGCCTTTTAAACTCTAAAAAAACCCGCACATGTTGCGGGTTTTTTATTGGTTAAAATTTTTTCTAGCTTCTGTGAAATCTATAGTTAGCATATATTTTAAGCATAAAAAAAGGAGCGCTAAGCGCTCCTTTTTAGTGTGATGGTACGGTTAATTAAACCTTCTAATTAACTTTGCTTTGAGGGTTTTGATTTTTAGCTTACGAACACGATGAAAACGTTGTACTGGCATTGTTGTTAATTGCTCTGCAGGTAGTGCTGGCAAAGCTTCAGGGTATTGTCCTTTGCTTGGTACTGATACTGTTTGTAAATGTACTTTAAGTGCAGCGAGTGTTTTGCTGTTATCGACTTCACTAGGGCATATAAATATACCTAGTTTTCTGAGCGCTACACCAAACTTAATACTACTCGAGTAACGAACAATGGGAGCTGCAAGTATCAGCCCTAATAAAATAGGTGATAACCACCAGAAAAATACAGGGGTAAAGTAATAAGCAACCCCGCCCCAAACAACTGCAACTACGGTTGAAAATAGTGTATAGCCAAAGGCTTCTTTCCACGACACCATGCGGCCTTCTCGCGGTTGAGCATCCCACGTTACTTTTTTACCTAAAAATACACATACTACAAAGTAAGCATGAAAAACCATCATCAGCGGTGCCACAATAACGGCAAACAAAGTTTCAATAACTGAACCAGCTATGAGTTTAATTGACCCACCAAAACGCTTATTTCTGTGGACTATGGTAACAATGACCCCCATTAACTTAGGCATTAATAAAATAATAATGGTTAAATAAAGTAATGAGTCAATTAAATCTGTTTTAGCTATTTGCCATGTAGGGAATAACTGATAAGCACGATTAAAATAGACATCACTGTTTAATGCGCGGGTAACTGCATCAATAGTACTTAATGCGAGCATTGATAGCCAAATAAGCGACGATATATATGCTGTGGCACCCAGTAAAAAATGAAACTTACTCATAAGCTTTAATTTATTTGATGACAATAAACCAAGGTGTTGAATATTGCCTTGTACCCAGCGCCTATCACGAATTGCGTAGTCTAATATATTGCTTGGAACTTCTTCATAGCTACCTTCAATTTCAGATAACAACAATACATCCCAATCTGCTGAGTGAAGTAAAGAAGCTTCAACAAAGTCGTGGCTGAGAATTTCACCACCAAAGGGGGCATTCCCTTTTAACGTAGGTAAGCCACAACATTTAATGAAGGCATCGACCCTTATAATTGCGTTATGTCCCCAGTAGTTAGCTTGATCGGTTTGCCAAAAAGCAGAGCCAGTAGCTAGCATGGGGCTGTAGAGTACCGATGCGAATTGTAAAAAGCGACCAAAAAAAGTATCTTGGCGAACCGGAATAGGGATTGTCTGAATAAGACCTGCTTGTGGGTTATTTAGCATGCTAGTTGTTAGCTCAAGCATACACTTGCCAGTCATTATACTGTCTGCATCGAGTACAATCATATGATCGTATTTACTACCCCAGCGTTCACAAAAATCCGTTAGGTTGCCTACTTTGCGGTGTTTATTGTCTTCACGGCGGCGATAAAAAATATGTTTGGCAGTATCTCCTAAGCGCTCGCATAGTGCGTGCCATGCATTGAGTTCATTCTCGGCTATCTGCGGGTCTTGTGTATCGCTTAGTAAGTAAAAATCAAAGTGTTCGAGCTGTCCGGTCTCTTTAAGCGACGCTAGACTTACTTCAAAACCAGCAATTACACGGTGGGTGTCTTCGTTGTAAATAGGCATTACAACCGCTGTTTTTTGCTTAGCAATAGCTTGGGCGTGGATCGCGATTGGTTTTATGCGCTTTAAGGTAAGTGGATCGATACGAAATAGCTGTAATACAAACCCTATTGTGCCACTACAAAATGCCGTCACTATCCATGCAAATGTAATAGAAAATAAGACAAGCAGTGCATACTCAAGCAACGTCATGCCGTTTGAGTTAAGTATGTCGAACATGATTGATATGCCATAGCCTGATATGAATATAGCGGCAATTGCAAAAAGCCATACACGAGCTGTTTTAAATGGCATTGTCGTTCCCTTTTTTTGCTTACTTGATGTCATTTGGATACCAAACATAGCTCCATACCTCACTAATGTCTTTGTCACGTAGTTTTAACGATAAGCGCATATCGACGGGGTTGTCGTCTTGTGGTGCAATTTTAAAAGCAACACGCCAGCCGTACCCTTCAGGCAGCTTTTGAACGGATACATCACTTACTTCACCCGTAGTAAGCTGAATATCTGCATTTAACTTAAGTTGTTCAGAGAGAGCATTTAGAGCAGGGCCAGAAAAATCAACAGTGAATTGACGATGACTTTGTGGTGGCGGGTTATCTTCACCGGGCAATGCCGCGCTGCCGATACGAGTACGAACTACATGTGCTTTTTCATGTTTGTTTAAACTGCTATTAAACGTACTCATTTTGTAGCTAAGTTTTAATGAATCACCAGCTTTGAAGGGGTTTTCTGGTACCCAGTAGCTAACAATGTTGTCGTTTGTTTCGGTATCTGTTGGAATTTCTACTAGCTCAACACGGCCATTGCCCCATTCACCCTGAGGTTCAATCCACAGGCTTGGGCGATCATGGTAATGTGCTTCTATATCAAAATAGTTATTAAAGTCACGGTCGCGCTGCGCAAGCCCAAAACCTTTAGGGTTTTCGTACGCAAATGACGTAACACTCAGTTGCGATGGATTATTCAGTGGGCGCCATACCCACTTGTCATCCTGTGATTGAGTTAACAAACCATCAGAGTCATGCACCTCAGGACGATAATCATCAAAAAATTTTGTGCTATTTTCACCATGATAAAACATGCTCGTTAGTGGTGCGATGCCTAACTTTTTCACGTCTTTACGGGCAAATATTTGCATGTCTATTTTAACGGTTGTGTTGGTAGTAGGGTCAATATTAAATTTATAAGCGCCAGATACTGATGGGCTATCAAGTAATGCAAACAGTACAATGCTAGTTTGTTCTGCTGTCGGTTTTACTAGCCAAAACTCTTTAAACATAGGGAACTCTTCGCCAGATGCAAGCGCTGTATCAATTGCTAATCCGCGAGCTGAAAGGCCATAAACTTGGTTTGGACCTACAACACGGAAATAAGAAGCACCTTGAAACACCATAATCTCATCTTTATAAGTATTAGTATTTAAAGGGTAGTGAAGCCTAAAACCTGCATGGCCAAGCTGTGTATTGGTTGTGCTTTTAGTTAACTCATCTTTTAGCGGTGCAGCCGTTCCATCGTAATTATAAAAGTCAGTATTAAAGGGAAGTCTGCTGTGTTTTGAGTCGCTATCAACAGTATTTATTGTCACCGGTGTTTTGTATAAAAAACCAGGATGAAATAGCTGTAATTCATACAAACCATCATCTTTCCAAACAGCTTGATCTTGTTTAAAACGAATGGAGCGGTAATCTTGATAATTAATGTTATTTAGTGCATCAAGTTCAATATTGTTTGGCGCCTTATAGTCTTCACTGGCTAATTTTTTTGCACGTGCGCTGATAACATCAAATAAACTACTTTGTGAAATAGAGGCTTTGGTGGTACTTGCTAATGCTTGGTTACTAACTGCAAATGTTGAAAGTGCAATAAATAAACCCAAAATCGATTTAGTATGAGACTGCCATCGTGTTGTTAATTTGATAAGTTGCTTCATTTTTTCTTCCTTTATGAAAACGGCTAGGTCACATTTAAAAGTGATTTTTTTACTTAATGGGTAAGCCTAAATTAATCTATGAATTTGATGTTAAGTACTGAAGTTACGAGGTTTGTAAAGTTACATTTAATAAAAAATGAACTACCTAACGCAAAAGATATTAAGGGGGGATAGCTGAAGCTTGTCTGAATTATTTTTACAGAGGAATAAAAAAAGCCGCGAATGCGGCTTTTTATTTTTTACTTTAAGCTAATTATTTCTTTTTAAAGCGACGCACTATAGAAAGTGGTGCTAAAAGAAGAGATAACCAAAGCAATGAGCCAGCATCGTTATCATCATCTGAACGCAAGTTATTTACCTTCACAGCAACTTTTTCAGCTTTTGATACATTACCAACGCTATCTTCAACTTGTACAGTAAACGTAATGCGGTTTTCAAATTCATAATCAATTTCACCAGCAACAATTAGCTGACCTTGATCATTAATTGACACACTATCGTTTTCAGACACGATAAATTTAACAACAGGTGAATCTTCAGGGTTAGGATCTGAGTAATCAAGCATGCCAATAACAGTACCTACAGCGCTGTTTTCATCAATAGAGAATACTTGATCTGGGGCAACCACAGGAGTCTGTTCTTCTGGTGTAAGCACAACTTCAGATTTGATATCAACAATCACAGGGTCATGATCAGACGCGCGGTATGCACTTTCTGAGTAAAGAGTAGACTGATGCCCTTCGCTCTTAAACTCTACATTGTAATCAAGTACGATAGGCTCATCGGCATTAATGTGCCAATCTTTAGCAGCCACTACTTTACTAAGTAAAGACTCAGTCGCCACTGCATGGTCAAGGCTACCAGCGCGGCCTGAGAAGCTGTAAGAGTAAGCTAATGTATTACCATCAAGCTCAGCAACAACATTTTTGTAGCCTTTTTCGTCAAATTTGCGAATTGGATCTTCCATCGCGTAGGCGTTCATATCACCCACTAAGATAATATCTTCGTCGTCTACACCTGTTGGTTTGCTGTCTAACCAATCAGCAAATGCGCTTGCACCTTCTGTACGGATTTCATTCCAACATGCTTGACCATCGTTTTGATCTTCATTAGCGCCACTTGCACTACCACAACCGCCTTTTGATTTTAAGTGCGCTACAGCAACAGTAAATACTTCTTGCGACTCTAACGATTTAAAGCTTTGTGCGATAGGTGTACGGTTGCTGAAATCAAATGGTGCTGCGGTAGTAATAGCAGCAGACCCTACTTCTTCAACTTTGTTTGCGCGGTAAATAAGTGCTGTTGTAATTGCGTCAGTACCTACTTGGTTAACATTAAAGTCTACAAAAGCATATTCGTTAGCACTGTCAGCATCATTTAGTGCGTTTACTAAACTTGCAATTGCACTAAACTCACCAAAGCCATCGTTTTCAATTTCCATTAAACCAACAACGTCAGCTTGCATTGCGCTAATTGCACTTACTAACTTAGCTTCTTGGCGAACCAACTCTTCAAGTGAGTCAGCACCGCGGCTGGTTGGGAAACCAGCGCCTTGGCCGTCACCGTTGAAGTAGTTTAGAACGTTAAAGCTTGCAACACGTAAGTCTGCTTCAGGATTTAGTTCCGGTGCGTCTTCACGTGGATTAGTTGCAATAAACTGCGGTGCAACTGTTGGGTGAATACGGTATGTGCTAAAGCTATACGCTAATGCGCCTGTTACGCTGTTCACACTATCGCCTGTACGTAATGTGTTTTCTGCTGATAAACCTGGGGTCGGGTAAGCAGTAGGATCTGAGTTTTGAACAGTTGAACCGTCATCAACTAAGATTTTTTTAGTTAGGTTTTCTACTTCAACAGCGTTAGCTGCATCGCCAGGCATAGCAACTTGTGTGCCTTGGTATAAACGTTCTGTTGCAAGCTCAACTTCACCGTAACGGCCTAAACCAAAGTTATTTGTTACAACTAACTCTTGGTCTAAAGTAACCAGCATGCCTTCAAAGGCTTCTAAATCATCTTGGCTTGCTAAAGGTAAAGAAATTTTAGTGGCGCTTACTGATTGACCCGTTGCACATACCGCAACTTGAACAACATCAGAAATTTGCGTTGAATCGTAGTATTCATCAACTGTACCTTGAACACGTACGTGATCGCCAACATTTACATCTGTATCTGCAAAGTAAACAAATACACCTTCAGAAGTTAGTGGGTTTGTATCTTCATCAGCGGCAAGAGAGGTTACAAAGAAACCTTTAAGTTCATCATCGCCTTGGAAGTCGGCAGTAACAATACCTTCTAGTTCTACTAGTGTGTCAACTAGTGGGCTTTCGTTTCCTTCGCCTTGAATAGCACTAATTAGCGTTTTGTCTGCAGCACATACGATTGGATCAATTGGATCTGGTTCAGGCTCTGTTCCGCCACCATTACCCGCATGAGAACCGAGACCAGTAAATTCATTTTGATCGAACTGCGCCCATTCTTCGCTAGGATTAAAGGTAGCATCAGGAGTAACACGACCTGTTACTATTCCATCTTTGCGTCTTAATGTTTTGTTTGCAGTTTCTACCCCGCCTTCTGACCAAGATGAGCCAGGATCTACACCACGTTGGCCGAAGCTATCAACAACTGTTGTTCCTTGCATTAAAACTAAAGCATCATCACCATTAAAGTTTACTACGGAGTCAGATAAATCTGCTTTTGCAATAAGGGCTGAATCAGCTCTTGAGTCAGCATTAACAATAACATAAGTGCTATTAGCAGCAAGAGTACCGCTTAACGTTAATTCAGTAGAAACTGTGCTAGAGCCATTAGAATAGCGCTGCAATGTGTAATCACCTAGAGAGATTTCCGATGATGAAGTGTTATATAGCTCTATCGCTTTATTATAGCCACTACCTTCAACATACTCAGATATGATTAAGTTAGCGGACGCTGGTGCACTAAGACCTGCTAGTACAAGCGCCAGTGGCGTTATTTTTGTTTTTAACATTTTTTATTATTCCCGTGTATTTAAATCCCAAAATGGGACACCAGTTTAGAGAATCTAAATGACAAAAATAATACAATTATGTTAATGAATGTAAACGAAAAGGCGGTTTTACCGCCTTTTTATCAATTACTTACTTTTTAGTGAGGTATTGCGCGGCTTGCTTAGCGAAATAGGTTAATATGCCATCAGCCCCTGCGCGCTTAAAAGCGAGTAAAGACTCCATAATTGTGGCTTCTTCGCTCAGCCAACCGTTATCAATCGCTGCTTTGTGCATTGCGTATTCTCCACTAACCTGATATGCGAAAGTAGGTACACCAAATTCGTCTTTAACGCGGCGGACAATATCAAGGTAGGGCATACCGGGTTTAACCATCACCATGTCGGCACCTTCTTGTAAATCAAGCGCGACTTCTCTAATTGCTTCATCTGAGTTGGCAGGATCCATTTGATAGGTTTTCTTATCGGCTCCTTTTAAGTTACCTGCAGAGCCTACAGCATCTCTAAAAGGCCCGTAGTAGCTAGAAGCATATTTAGCTGAGTAAGCCATAATACGTGTATGAATATGGCCATCTGCTTCAAGTGCTTCGCGAATAGCGCCAATACGACCATCCATCATGTCAGATGGCGCAACTACATCTGCGCCTGCCTCGGCGTGCGAAAGCGCCTGCTTAACAAGAATTTCTGTGGTTATGTCATTAATTACATAACCTTTATCATCAATAATGCCGTCTTGACCATGAGTAGTAAATGGGTCAAGGGCTACATCGGTAATAACCCCAAGCTCAGGAAAAGCTTCTTTTAAAGCGCGCACAGTACGTTGTGCTAAGCCATCTTCATTGAAGGCTTCTTCAGCCATCAGTGATTTTTTGTCACCAGGAGTTACCGGAAAAATAGCCACGGCAGGTACACCTAAATCTACAAGCTCTTTTGCTTCTTCAAGCAAAAAATCAATCGATAAACGTTCAATTCCAGGCATTGATTCGATGACTTCTCGGCGATTTTTACCTTCTAGTACAAAAACAGGGTAAATAAGGTCATTTACGCTAAGGTGGTTTTCGGCCATTAGACGACGAGAAAAGTCATCGCGGCGCATTCTGCGCATACGAGTATATGGGAAAAGGTCTAGTCCAGATTGGGCCATATTACTATGCTCCTATTGTATAGTTTCAAAATTAACAACTTGGTTACGACCTTGTTGTTTAGCGCTATAAAGTGCTTTATCTGCGCATTCAGTGAATAACTCAGGGGTATTTATATCATCAGCGATAAATGTATAGACACCGGCACTAATCGTAAATTTAACCTCAGCACCAGCAACAATGACTGGGTTTTGGTATATATGTAGTCGTATTTGTTCTGCTATATCAAAAGCGCCTTGGTTTGCAGTGTTAGGGAGTAAAATTACAAACTCCTCACCGCCATAGCGAGCGACCTCATCCAGCGGTCGTTTCAAAAAGCGTTTGATAATATCAGCAGTTGCTTTTATAACGTTATCACCGCTTAAGTGTCCGTAGGTATCGTTAATTGTTTTAAAGTGATCGATATCAATCATAATAATACTTAGCGGTGTTTGTTCTCTTCGTGAACGACGAAGTTCCATTACCAGTTTCTTATCAAAAAAGCGGCGGTTTTTAGCGCCTGTTAGCGCATCTTCTGTATTTAGCTGTTCAAGCTCTCTGTTTTTTTCTTCAAGTTCTCTAAGTGTTACTTGTAGTTCAAACGTGCGCTCATCTACTTGTGATTCAAGTTCGTACTGAGCTTCTTCTTGAAGTGCGAGCCGCTCTTTTAACAGTGTGTCTTGAGCCGTACTTTCTGCAATCACAGTTTGCTGTTCGATTATCTGCTCATCTCGTTCAGTTATAAATTGCTTCATAACTGCATAACACAAGCAAAATGTACAACTAAAAAATAACACCGATATAATGACCAACCCCATCGTTTCAAAGGTGTACCATCCCATCACGGTTATAATAAAATAAACCGTTACTGCATTAAAAAAGCCTAAAGCTAGTAATAATGCATTTATAGATTTTGAAGGGTGGGAGCGAGTAGATAAGTAGGTTGTTAAAAAGTACAGACTTAAAACAAGAGGGGTTAATATTAGGCAATATGCAGTGACCAACCAGTTAGGAAGTAGCCAAATAAATAATAGAGAGGCAGCCAGCAATTTTGTTATTAATTTTTGCACACGTATAATTTTTTGAGCGTGAGGCTTGCACATTTGTTGTTGAAGAGGGAAAAACAACAGCGCGATTAAAATAAGTAATATTGGCATTATTACTTGTTGGATTGTGGGAGTATTTGGGTGCAAGTAACGAAATCCAAAGCCGCCAAGGTACGCTAGAAAAAGTCCTAGCGTGAAAGTGATCGCTCCCGCTAGTGCAAAATAGCGCTTTCGAGTAAATCCATACAAAAATATACAGCTTAATGCCAATGCTGCTAAAAAGCCGACCATTAACCCATAAACTAAGTTAAAACCCTCTTTTTGAGTTAAATAAACATCTTGTTGCCATAAACTGATAGGGATACGTAAACCTGATGGGTTACTAACTTTGAGAATAACCCGAGTGGAGGAGCTTGCTGGAAGCGTTAATTTAGTTAACAAAAACTCACTCTTTATAGTACGTTCGTCAAGTGAGAATGAATCACCTAGCCGCATTTCTGACAGTATTTTTGTATTATTTAGGTGAAACAGCTGAACTTCATTTAAAAATGGATTGTCTATTAAAATTAATGGACTAAAGCGACTATTTAACGTGTTATTTATTTCAAACGTAACCCAAACAGGGCGACTTTCTAGGCCAAAATTTAACAGTTTGGTGTTAACCGAACGCCATTGGTTAGGCTCAAGTTGTAAAGCTGTCTCTATCGATGAAGGCTCAAAAGAATAAGTAAGATTTGTAACGATATGGGATGAAAAATCTGAATTTATTACTACGGTAGACGCAAAGCTTTTAAAAGTGAAAAGCACTATAAGTAGGCAAATAGCAGCCTTTATACTGTTCATTAACGGGCTTCTAAACCAAAAACAGCATAAAAGTTATCTGTTGTTTGCTTAGCCACACTCTTGGCATCTATTTGATATAGCTCAGCAAGTGTTTGGCAGACATGCGTTAATAGTGCTGGCTCATTTCTTCGCGACTTAGGCTTTGGTTTAACTGTGCGTGGAATTAAAAAAGGCGCATCAGTTTCTATAAGTAAGCGGTTTAAGGGAATGCTTGGGACTAAAGCTTGCAATGCTTGTCCGCGTCTTTCATCACAAACCCACCCTGTGATACCAATGTATAGCCCTAATGCTAAATAGCTTTTGAGTGCGTTTTCGTCTCCTGTAAAGCAGTGAAGCACACCGCGAACATTGAACTCCGTAAGAATATTGATCATGTCATCACTCGCATCACGCTCATGCAAATAAACCGGTAAATTTAACTTTTCGGCTAGTGCAAGTTGGCGTCTCAATACGCTACGTTGAACATTTCGAGGCGAAAAATCACGGTTATAATCAAGCCCGCATTCACCAATAGCAACAACCTGAGGTTGAGTGGCAAGCAGTGTTAATTGGTCTTCTAATGAATCAGTTGCTGTTTTGGCATCATGTGGGTGAATACCGGCGGTTGAAAACAAGTGAAAGCTTTTAGCAAGTGCTAAAGATTGCTCACTCGTTGATATGTCGCAACCAATAAGCAGCATTTTTTCGACACCCGCGCTTTGAGCGCGGGAGATGATATCTGAATGCTCACCATCAAACTGATGGTTTGCTAAGTTAACGCCAGCATCAACCAGTGTGTAAGGCATTACTTAGTTCGTTTAACGCGAATAGAACGGTTTTGACCATCTTTTCGTAATAAAAATGAGTTAAATGCACCGCGGGTAATGATTACAGCATCAGACTTTTTCAAACGCATGCTATCAGAACCAACTTGGCGCCATTTTTGGTTGTTATCCAAGGTGATGATCAGCTCGCCATAGGGGGCTTTGTCAACAGATGTGACCGCTGCTTTTATTTCACTGTCTTTTTCTGCTTGGTCTTTTTTGTGCTCTAAACCAAAGTCATCCTTTGGCGCTTCAACTGCAACAACAGGGACATTGGTGGCTGTTGTTGGCGCTTTAACTTTTTGGGTTACTGTTGATTGTGTAAGTGGTTTACCCGCCATTGTATTGTCGTAACACAAGAGACGGTTAAAGTCATTTTCGATAAAGCTACACGCTTTTAGCGCTTGAGTATTAATGTCTGATTGCGCAGAAAATGCAGGTGCGCTCAATATAACCAGTAGTGAGAGTATTTGTTTTTTCATTTTATTCCTCAACTTCTTCTCGTGGTTTAGCGGTGTAAAATTTCGCTAAAATTAAACCTAATTCAAACAAAAGCAACATCGGAAATGCTAATAATGTCTGCGATAAAACATCGGGCGGCGTTAAAAACATCGCCACAACAAAAACACCCACCACAATATAAGGGCGCTTTTCTTTTAAGCTCGTTGTTGTCGTTGCACCACTCCAGCACAAAAGCATAATAGCAACTGGAATTTCAAATGCGACGCCAAATGCGAAAAACAGCTTTAATACAAACCCTAAATAACTACTTATATCTGGCGCTAGGGTCATCATTTCAGGCCCCGTATTGGTAAAAAAACCTAAAATAATGGGTAGCACTACAAAATAGCAAAATGCGATACCGCCATAAAATAGTAAAATACTGGAAGCAAGAATAGGCATCAGCATTTTCTTTTCATGCTGATATAATCCCGGCGCTATGAACCCCCAAATTTGATGCAATATCCAAGGTATAGACGCAAATAATGCAACAAATAAAGTCAGCTTAAATGGGGCAAAGAAGGGGGCAGTGACATCGGTTGCAATCATGGTTGCAGTGCTTGGCAAATGAGAGACTAACGGCTGTGCAACAAACGCGTATATATCGTTTGCAAAATACACTATTGCAATAAAAATAACTAAAATACTCAACAGTGATTTTATAAGCCTGTCACGCAGCTCTATTAAATGAGCTACAAACCCCGATTTTACTTCCTCAACCATTTTTATTTATACCATTTAGTAAGTTGACCATAGAAAGGTAAATTAAATTCACTTTTTTTCATCAATTTGTTGGTTCGGTTCTGATTCTTGTGGCTGTTTTTTATAGCTGTGAGTTACTGATTCTGCAGCCTGTTTTAGCTCACTTAATGAGCTTTGTAATTCAGGGCTTAAGTCTTGTAGGTTTTGTTGCTCAGCTTTTTTTAGGTTTTCGTGGAGCTCGTGTACGCGCAATTCTTCACTCACTTCAGCTTTAACTGAATTAGCTAGAGATTTAACAGTTTTGATCCAGCGACTAACCGTTCTTATTGCAACGGGTAAACGTTCAGGCCCTAATACAACAAGCCCTACAATAAAAACAACAACTAGCTCCCACATGCCCATGTTAATTAAGCCTTATCGGTGTCTTTTGTTTTTTCGGTATCAGTAGTCGTCGTTTTTTGTGACGTTTGAATTTGTTCAGGGGAGTCTGTTTCAGTTGGTTTTTCATCCGACATTGCTTTTTTAAACCCCTTAACAGCACCGCCTAAGTCACCCCCCATGCCGCGTAATTTTTTAGTACCAAAAAGAAGTACAATGATTGCCAAAACAATCAATAATTGCCAAATACTAATGCCGCCCAATCCCATGGTTCTCTCCAAATAATAAAATGATTAAATGTATATTTTAAATACTAATTATACGCCTTAAACCGTAAATAGCACTTTGTTTATGTGTGTCGCCATGCCGCAATAAAACACGCGGCGGAACAGGTTGCTGTAACGCCCGCAGCAATTAAATCATGTTGCAAATAACACAGTGCAGACACTACCAAAGTAGCACTCCCCAACAAGCTAAGCACTAACGCTTTATGAGAAGCTGGCTTTACAGGTGCGTGGGTGCGCACTGGGCGCTTTAAGTTTTGATAAATCAAGTCAGGTAACTCAGGCATTTTTTCTGCCCAGAATGGTAGGTTTGCATACATTTGTTTTAAGACAGATAACGGCCCTACTTGTTCTTTAACCCACTGCTCTAAGAAGGGTTTAGCCGTTTTCCATAAATCTAGTTGAGGATAAAGCTGTCTTCCCAGCCCTTCAACATAGAGTAATGTTTTTTGAAGTAGTACTAATTGTGGTTGCACCTGCATATTAAATCGACGCGCGGTGTTAAATAAATTTACCAGTACATGCCCAAATGATATTTCAGCAAGTGGCTTATTAAAAATAGGTTCGCAAACAGTGCGAATAGCAAATTCAAACTCTTCGATACTGGTATCTTCAGGAACCCAGCCAGAGTCAACATGCAGTTGGGCTACTTGGCGATAGTCGCGATTAAAAAAGGCGATAAAGTTTTCTGCTAAATAGCGCTTATCTTCTTTGCTTAAGGTACCAACAATACCGCAATCAATACCAATATATTTAGGGTTTTCGGGATGCTCGCGAGATACAAAAATATTACCGGGATGCATGTCTGCATGAAAAAAACTATCTCTGAATACTTGTGTAAAAAACACTTCTACACCACGTTCTGCAAGCAATTTCATATTTGTATTTTGCGCTATTAACGACTCGGTATCTGACACGGGTATACCGTAAATACGCTCCATCACTAACACGTTGCTTCGGCTGTAATCACTGTAAACAGTAGGAATATAGAGTGCATCTGAATCATCAAAATTACGTTTTAATTGAATGCCATTGGCACCTTCACGCATTAGGTCTAATTCATCAAGCAGTGTTTTTTTATACTCTTTTACTACTTCAACAGGGCGCAAACGTTTTGATTCGTTATGAACATTAGCAAGCACCTGAGCAAGCTTTTCCATTAATGCTAAGTCTGCATTTATTTGTTCATGGATGTTTGGGCGAATTACTTTAATGACAACATCTTGCTCAATATTATCGTTGTCAACTAGTGTTGCAGTATGCACTTGCGCTATTGATGCAGATGCCAATGGCGTTTGTGAAAATTCACTAAACAGCTCGCTAATGTCATTAATATCGAGTGCATTTTCTATAATTTGTTGCGCCAATTCACCTTCAAAAGGCTGAACTTGGTCTTGCAAAAAGGCAAGCTCTTGCGCGATATCGTGAGGAAGTAGATCGCGACGTGTTGACAGCATTTGGCCAAATTTAATCCATACAGGTCCTAGCTCTTGTAATGCTAAACGTAAGCGCAGTCCTGCAGGTTTTTCTTTATGCTGATTTCGTAGCCAAAATAAACACCCCCTGGCAATTTTTGCAAACCAAGGTGTTTTACTTTTAGGCACTAATTCGTCTAAACCATAGCTAAGTAATGTTTTAGTGATGTAATACAATCGTGAAGAAGACACAAAAAGTCCTTAGCGTGTTTTGGCGCTTAATAAAGTGTTTATACGCTGCTCTATGGCGGCAACTTGGCCTTTTAGCTCTCGGTTTTGTTGTTTAAATTGTGCAAGTTCTAAAGGGTGAATTGTAACAGCTAGCTCGTCTTGAAATAAGCTTGTTAACGTGGTGCTTAGTTGCGCGTTAATTTTTCTACCATGGCGCTTTATCGACATAAAATGCAAATAAAGTTGTTGAGCTGGTGCATCGCCAATATAACTTGATAACTGTTCGGGCCAATCTATGTCTAACCCTGAAAATGCACCGCTATATGCTTGCGCTATATTCAAGTCGCCTTGTAAATCGAGTTTATCTTGACGAATTAGCTGTGTAAGCATGGCTGGGTTTTTAAGAGCAACAAGCGTGTCTATATCGGCGCTGATCATGCAATCGCTATAATCGCTGTTGTCAGCGGCATAAAGGTGTAATTTTTCGTCAGCAAAAACAACCTGTATGGTTTGTTGCCAGTCTCTAACTTCAACAAGTAAACGCTGTTGTTTTACCGTGTTTAGCTTTTGGGCAACGTTAGGGTCGAGTTTAAGTGCTTGATTTAAAATGCGCTCAACAAGCGAAAGTACAAAGTTAGGTAGCATCAAAAAGGTCGATGTGTTTGTATTATCACTGTTTTTTTCAGATGCTTGATCAAGCGCCATGACTCAGAGCCTTAATATTTAAAACCACGGTGAAGGGCAACAATTCCGCCAGTTAGGTTTTGATACGTTGTTTGTTCAAACCCAGCTTCATCCATCATTGCTTTAAGCGTATCTTGGTCTGGGTGCATACGAATCGACTCTGCTAAATATTGATAAGACTCACTGTCGTTAGCAACTAGCTTGCCCATTGTTGGAAGTAAATTGAACGAGTAAAAATCATACGCTTTGCTAAGTGCTTCGTGTTTTGGCTTAGAAAACTCTAATACTAACAAACGACCACCTGGCTTTAGTATGCGATACATTGAGCGCAGCGCCTTGTCTTTGTCGGTTACATTACGTAAACCGAAGGCAATGGTGATCACATCAAAGCTGTTATCTGGAAATGGCAGCATTTCAGCATTCATTTGTACGTAGTCAATATTGCCTACAAGGCCTAAATTATGAAGCTTTTCACGACCTACTTTGAGCATAGATGAGTTAATATCGCCCAAAACCACTTGGCCAGTTTCACCGACCAGTTGACTAAATTTTGCAGTTAAATCGCCTGTACCACCGGCTAAGTCAAGAACATGATGGCCTTTACGCACGCCTGAACTGGCTATAGTTTGACGTTTCCATAAACGGTGGACACCAAAAGACATTAAATCATTCATTACATCGTACTTAGCCGCAACAGAGTGAAATACATCTGCAACCATTGATGCTTTTTCGTTTTCAGCAACGGTTTTGTAGCCAAAGTGCGTGGTCTTTTCTGGGGTCTCGTTCATGATTAATCTCTATCGTGGCAATAAGCACTAGTGTACTTTATTGTGCACCGAAGGTGCAATTTGAATATGATTTATCAGGTGTTTTATTGGCCGGCGGTAAAACTACTTTGGCCAAGAGAGCGGGCTTTAAATGCCGCATGTGATGCCTTTTTAGCCAACTGGTTAAAGTCTTCTTTTTGCTGATGCTGAGCGATTCCCAGCGATAAGTTAATGCTGGGCAGTTTTGCGCCACTTTTTGAGCTTACAAAACGCAGTTTTTCTACACCTTTACGAACTTTTTCAGCAATGAGAATCGCTGTTTCAGGGTCAATGTCAGCTAATAAAACAGTGAACTGATCTTTAGCGGTACGCCCCGGTAAACCACTTTGCATTACATACTTTTGAACTTGTTTAGCCACTTTGTTTAAAATCACTTCACCAATAATATCGCCAAAGTTATCAACAAAATGCGCTAAATTATCGATTTGAATGGCAATGGCACAAATAGACTTGTCTTGAGTCGCCCATAATTCAGTTTGTTGGGTTAAGTAATGGCGTTTAAATAAGCCAGTTTGACTATCTATAATGTGTTGCTTACGAAGTTGAGAAAGCTGTTTTTGTGTTCTTTCGTGTAGTTTTTTTGCTCTCGTTAGCTCTTGTTTAAACTTTTTATGTTGCGCGAGTAACTCAGCAGTTTGCTTATCAAGTTTGTTAAGTGCTTGGCGGCTTTGTTCTATATTGTTTTCGTCAAGCGAATGAACACATTCACTCACTTGATCTGCAAAGCGACTGATTTGTTTTTCTGTATTTTGCGCATTGTTAGACAATGAAGTAATAACGCCGTCTACGTTTTGAATCATCGACACTTGCGTCTTGTGTCCGACATTTAAAAATTCAAAATAAAGTTGCTCTATTAATACGCCATCAATGTTTTCATCGGTGGAAATAGCGCGATCTAATGTTTTATTTAATTTTAAATTTGCTTGGCTAACGTAGGTGTAAACAACTTGAAAATTCAGGGGCGTTGGCGGCAGTGCATAGCGTTCTAAGAACATACACACTTGAGTCATTTTCTCTTGAGCAATAGCCATGGAATCATGGAACATCATTATTTAATACCAACTAAATACGCATCAATGCTTAATTTATAATTTCATTCCATGAGTCGATTGCGCGTCCAAGCTTTTTTATTATTTTTTACTACTGTATTCGTTATAACTGCTATTAAAAAGCAAAAATAGGGCCAAGGGAACTTAAATTTTACTTTAGTCGCTTAATAGCTGCTTTTCTCATCAATTAGGCTTGTTTTTAGCTCATTTAATAGGATTGATCGTTTAATAAATACTTTTTAAAACTGTACTTTTAGAGTTGATTTTTATTTAAAACTTTATCTTACAGTGGTGGTTTTAGTAATAAGGTAAAGGCACGTTATAAAGAGACGCTATTGCAAATGCGCCTGATAGCGCAGTGTAATAGCAATATGCTATATCATAGCTTGCCCTTTTATTGAATAAGCTTTAAGCCTGGTAGGGCGTTAACATCAACGATACTTGTCTCATTTACTTGCTATTTACTGAGTCTGCGATAGCTTTGTGAAATTCATTATCTGACTAAATTTTATTATGACGAATAATTTATTACTTAAGCCATTTCGCAATACACTTATCAGCATGACGCTTTTATGTACTTTAAGTGCCTGTCAATCCACAAACTATAATGCTGATAGTCAATTTACAGCGGTTGCAGATAGCATTGTTGATTACCGACAAAGTTCCAGCCCTTACGGCAACATTGAGGGTGTTAATGGTTATTTGTTAGCGAATCTATCGCCTGAGTTTTTAGAGCAGCAATACAATAAAAAAACTCAGTTCTTGGCTGAGCTAGACGCCTTAGATGCAGCGTCCCTGAGTGATGAAAACCAAATAAACTTCAGTATTATTCGCGCTCAAGTACAAAACAGCGTTGACGAATATGTATTTAATGCTCATTACATGCCGCTAACTTCTGAGTACGGTTTTCATTCTGGCTTATCGTATATTGTAAACAGCAGCCAATATAAAACACTGCAAAATTATCAAACCTATTTAGCACGTTTGGCTCAGGTCCCTCGCTTTTTTGAACAAAATATTTATTGGATGAAAAAAGGTCTTGAAACAGGTTTAACGCAACCTAAAGCGGTGCTTGAAGGGTACGAAGAATCAATATCAGCCTATATAGTTGAGGATGTTACAACGTCTGAATTTTATAAACCTTTTTTAAAAAATAACGCAGGCTTGCCAGAGGGTGAATTTAAATCACTTCAGCAGCAGGCGCAGTCTGTAATAAAAGATAAAGTAATTGAATCATATAAAAATTATTTAGCTTTTTTTACACAGGAGTATCGCCCCGGTGCGCGCACTTCGATAGGTATTTCAAATACGCCAAACGGCGAATCGTTTTATAAAAATAGAGCTAAATATTACACCACTACCGAGATGACCCCTAAAGAGATACACGAGCTGGGGTTAAAAGAAGTTGCACGCATTCGCGGCGAAATGGAAGCCATTATAAAAGAAGTCGAGTTTGAGGGAACATTTGCAGAGTTCATTCACTTTTTACGAACCGATCCGCAATTTTATGCAACCACACCGGAGGAGCTACTTAAAGAGGCAGCATATATAGCAAAAAAAATGGACGCACAACTGCCTAAGCTGTTTCATACCTTGCCTCGTAAACCGTATGGTGTTGCGCCGGTACCCGCGAGCATAGCGCCCAAATACACAACGGGTCGCTACTCAGGGTCAAATAGAGATGATGAGGCGGGCTATTATTGGGTGAATACGTACGCACTTGATAAACGCCCACTGTATGTATTAGAAGCGCTCACTTTGCACGAAGCGGTACCGGGTCATCATTTACAAATATCATTAAATGCAGAATTAGAAACCTTGCCACGTTATCGTCGAGATGCGTATTTATCGGCATTCGGTGAAGGTTGGGGGCTTTACTCTGAGTACTTAGGCATTGAAGCGGGCTTTTATCAAAGTCCATATAGCCGATTTGGTCGTTTAACTTACGAAATGTGGCGAGCTGCTCGTTTAGTGGTAGACACCGGTATGCACATGTATGGTTGGAGCAGAGAGCGCGCTATGCAGTTTATGAGCGAAAATACAGCGTTGTCGTTACACAATGTGAAAACCGAAACCGATCGCTATATAACTTGGCCTGGCCAAGCACTGTCATACAAAATTGGCGAGCTTACGATTAAACGTTTACGTAAAGAGGCTGAGCAAGCACTTGGGCAAAGTTTCGATATTAGGGAGTTTCACCATCAGGTATTACGCCATGGCTCTGTCCCTTTATCAGTTTTAGAGGCGCAAGTACGTTTATATATTAATGAAGAGTTAGCCAAACAGAAGAGTTAGCCTACAAATGGTTAATTCTTGAATGCATAAAAGTGTTATGTCATTTTGGATATAGCACTTTTTTATTTTTACAGCAGCGGATCACCAATGAACAACTTTATAATGTTTAGTATTGACGTATTTGCGAGTCTATTTATTGTTTTTTTAGGCTTATTAGTTTTAATTGTGGCTGTTTTTTATATCCGCGATGTTACACAAACAAAGCATGCAATTAGGCGAAATTACCCTGTAATTGGACGCTTTAGGTATTTTTTTGAACGTCAAGGCGAGTTTTTTAGACAATACTTTTTTGCCCTCGACAGGGAAGAAATGCCTTTTAATCGTGCCGAACGTAGTTGGGTTTATCGCGCTGCAAAAAATGTAGACCGTACCGCGGCATTTGGATCTACACAAAGCTTAGAGGTCACAGGTACAGTAATGTTTATGAACTGCGCCTTCCCTACGCTTGATGAAGAAGCGCTTGCGCCAAGTGAAGTAACGCTTGGTCCCTATTGCCAAACACCTTATTCAACCAATTCTTTATTTAACGTATCGGGAATGAGCTTTGGTGCGCTATCTAAACCCGCTGTGCGTGCTCTTTCTAAAGGGGCAAAGCTCGCAGGTTGTTGGATGAACACGGGGGAGGGGGGCTTGAGCCCTTATCATCTTGAAGGTGGCGCAGATTTAGTTTTTCAAATTGGTACTGCTAAATACGGGGTACGCGATGAAAATGGCCAGCTCAGTATCGAAAAACTCAAACAGATTGCAGCACACGAGCAGGTTAAAATGTTTGAGCTTAAAATGAGTCAAGGTGCTAAACCCGGTAAGGGAGGCATGCTTCCTGGGCGCAAAGTGAATGCTGAAATAGCAAAAATACGCGGTATTCCTGAGGGCGAAGATTCTATTAGTCCCAATGGGCACCCTGAAATTAAAAACCCCAGTGATATTCTCGATATGATTGCGACGGTACGAAATACCACAGGTAAACCAACCGGCTTTAAGGCTGTTATTGGTGCGTATGGCTGGTTAGAAACCTTATTTGCTGAAATAAATCACCGTGGTATTGAGTCGGCTCCTGATTTTATTACCATTGATAGTGCTGACGGTGGAACTGGTGCTGCTCCTCAGCCCTTAATGGATTCTGTGGGATTACCACTTCGTGAAAGTTTACCGCTAGTAGTCAATATGCTTGAAAAACACGGACTGCGTGATCGCGTTAAAATCATTGTTTCGGGTAAGCTTATTGTGCCTTCTAAGGTTGCTTGGGCGTTAGCGCTTGGGGCCGATTTTGTTGTGTCGGCTCGCGGACATATGTTTGCATTAGGGTGTATTCAAGCAATGCAATGTAACAAAGATTCTTGCCCTACCGGTATTACTACTCATAACGAACGCTTGCAGCGCGGTTTAAACGTTGCGGATAAAGCGCAGCGAGTGGCTAACTACAATAAGTATATTCACTATGGCGCGGGGCTTATTGCTCACTCATGCGGTGTAACAAGTGCACGAGAGCTTAAACGCGAACATGTGCGTATAGTTCAAGAAAGTGGCCTTTCGGAGCCATTAGATAAAATTTACGAAAATTATAAGTAGGTTAAAATAAACAGATGTAATAGGTGCGTGTTTATTTTGAGTGGTTCCAAAAATGAAGTAAGGAAAGCGTGTGTTGAATAGTAAATTACCTGACGTTGGTGTGAGTATATTTAGCCAAATGAGTGAGCTGGCGAATCAGTTCTCTGCAATTAACCTTTCGCAGGGGTTTCCTGAGTTCGACACACCAAACTTTTTAAAAAGTCAGATTACTCATTATGTTCAACATGGTGTTAATCAATATTCTCCTTCAAGTGGTGTACCTAAATTACAGCAGCAAATTGCAAGTTTGATACAAAAAAAATACGCTACAGAGCTTAATGCTGCAAAGCAAATAACCATCACATCGGGGGCAACCGAAGCTCTTTTTGTTGCCATTCAAACAATAGTTCGCCCAAACGACGAAGTCATCGTATTTGACCCAGCTTATGACGCTTATAAACCCGCGATTGAGCTTGCAGGCGGGAGGTCCGTACATATTGCATTAAAGGCCCCCGACTATACGATTAACTGGCGTACGGTAGAGCAAAAAATTACAAAGCACACCCGCGCTATTGTTATAAACACGCCTCATAATCCAACCGCTAAAGTGATAACTCAACAAGACATTACAGAGCTTAAAAGGTTGGTTGGTACTTACAAGCTATATATTGTAAGCGATGAGGTATATGAGCATATTACACTTGATGAGCAACCACATTTAAGTGTATTACGAGATCAAGAATTGCTCGCTCAAAGTTTTGTTATTTCGAGCTTTGGTAAAACATTTCATTGTACAGGTTGGAAAATGGGTTATTGCATTGCCCCTGAACATTTAGCGAGCGAGTTTAGAAAAATTCATCAATATGTGACCTTTTCTAGCTTCACACCTGCTCAGCATGCATTGGCCGACATGTTAGAACAACAAAGCGAGCATGTAGATTCGCTCAGTGATTTTTATCAACAAAAGCGCGATTTACTTATACGTCATTTACTCGGCAGTCGATTTACAGTTTTATCAAGCCAAGGAACCTACTTTTTATTGTTAGATTATAGTGATGTATCTGATTTAAACGATGTTGAATTTTGCCATTGGCTAGTTGAGCAAGCAGGTGTTGCGGCAATACCTTTAAGTGTTTTTTATCAAACGCCACCGGGTGATAAAGTTATCCGCTTATGTTTTGCAAAAAATGATGAAACCCTAAAAGAGGCAACCCATATTTTATGTCAACTTTAACGCTTACATTGGTGCAAAGCTCTCTTCACTGGCTTGATAAAAGCGCTAATTTAGCGATGCTTGATAAGCAGCTCGAGGCGCTAATAGAAAAGCCTGACCTTATTTTATTACCTGAAACATTTGCCACTGGTTTTGCTATAAACCTTGACTGCGCGGAGCCAGAAAATGGCTTGGTGCTTACGTGGTTAAAACAACAAGCAAAAAAACATCATACAGTGATTGCTGGATCGGTGCTGGTGGCGCAAGGTAATAAAAAAGCCAACCGCTTTTATTGGGTAAAAGCATGTGGTGAAGTGAGCTATTACGATAAACGCCATCTATTTCGCTTAGGAAATGAGGGAGACTATGTACTAGCAGGAAGTGAGCGAAAAGTGTTTGAAATTAATGGCTTTAAACTATTACCGCAGGTGTGCTACGACCTGCGTTTTCCGGTGTTTCAGCGCAATAAAAATGACTACGACATAATGGTAAATGTAGCAAATTGGCCAGCGGTGCGACGCCCCGTTTGGGATACATTATTGGCAGCTCGTGCAATAGAAAATTTATGTTATGTGGTAGGGGTTAACCGTATAGGCGACGATGGCAATGGTGTTGCTCACAATGGTGGCACTGCAGTTTATAATTTTAAGGGAGAGGCATTAGCTAAGGCGGCCGATAACACAGAGCAGTTAGTAACAGTGACACTTGAAAAAAAACATTTAGAGACCTTTAAAGCGGCTTTCCCTGCTTATTTAGATGCTGATACGTTTACTCTGACTTAAATCATCTTCACATAGCACTAAACATATTAAGTGTTAAAATAGACGCTATTACATTGATTGGCGGCTAATTAGCAATATGAACACTTTAATCACTCCTGTTATTTTAGCTGGTGGTATTGGCTCTAGGTTGTGGCCTTTGTCGCGCCAAGCAATGCCTAAGCAATTTTTGCCACTATTGAATAATGAAAACTCATTATTGCAAAATACATTAAATCGCGTCTCTGGGGCTGAGTTTTCACAGCCAATTTTAGTGTGTAACGAACAGCACCGATTTATTGCTAAAGAGCAAAGTAGTGCAGCAAATGTGTTTGGGTTGATACTAGAGCCTACAGGTAAAAATACGGCTCCTGCTATTGCACTTGCTGCCCATTATGCAATTCAAAGTGGGCTTAAAGGCCCTATGTTGGTGATGCCTGCTGATCATCATATAAAGGATTTTTCTCTGCTAACATCACAAATAAACGATGCTGTAACACTGGCAGAGCAAGGAAAGTTGGTTACTTTTTCAATTACACCTTCAGTGGCCCACACTGGGTTTGGGTATATAAAGCAAGGCAGTAAAATTTCAGGCTCAAACTGTTTTGAGGTTGCTGAATTTAAAGAAAAGCCAAACCTAGCTACGGCGCAAAAATACTTAGCTGAAGGCGGTTATAGTTGGAATAGCGGCATGTTTTTATTTACGCCACGTGCTTATTTAAATGAGCTTGAACGCTTCGCACCAAAAATTGCGCACAGCGTGAAGATGGCTTCTCATTTTTCACATGACTTAGGTTTTACTAGGCCCGATAGTAAACCGCTTGAGTTTTGCCCCAGTGATTCAATTGATTACGCTATTTTAGAGCGTAGTAATAATGTTGCTGTTATGTCTGTAGCACTTAAATGGAATGATGTGGGCAGCTTTAGTGCGCTTGCTAGCCTGAGCAAAAAAGATAGTTATGGCAACAACAAAAGCGAAAACCATACTGCACAAAACAGTACCAATAATTTTGTTATAACTGAAAACGACCATACGGTGGCTACGCTTGGCGTAAGTGGTTTAGCTATTATCCACACCCACGATGCCACACTGGTTGCAAATAAAAAAGAGCTTGATGAGTTACCTTTACTATTAAAAAAATTAGCACTAGGGCACAGTGATAAGCTTGATCATCATCGAGTAGTATACCGCCCGTGGGGTAGCTATCGCACATTAGTTGAGGGTGCTGGTTTTAAAGTAAAAAAAATAACTGTAAATACTGGCGCTAAGCTCTCAACGCAGCGCCATCAGCACCGTGCAGAGCATTGGGTTATTGTATCTGGGGTGGCAGATGTGCGTATTGACGACCAAGTATTAATGCTCACCCAAGATCAATCTTGTTATATTGCCGCTAAACAACTACATAGCTTAGCGAATAACCAGCAAGTGCCGTTAATTGTTATTGAGGTACAAACGGGTGCCATACTTGATGAAAATGACATTGAGCGATTTAATGATATGTACGGAAGGTATTAAGCTGCTCTACTTTTTAAAGTAAACCGCTTTAACCTAATTCACTACGTACAAATTTTAAGTATTTCTCAAGGCTGCGTTGCCAAAGATCAAGTGCCTCATCAAGCATGCCGTTATGAGGCTTATTGTCGAGTAGGCGGCGCTCAATTTTTTTAAGTTCCATACCGTAACGATTAAACCCTAATTGCAATGCAGTACTCGCTTGGCGGTGTAAAAGTTTAATGCACTGTTCAGGATGCTGGTCTATTAAATCTTGGCAGCGTATCAGCTTATTACGAGCAGAGAGTACAAACTCATTATAAATAGATGATACCTCATCCTCACTAAACGAGCTGGCGAGTGTTTCAATAGCCGTTTTATCGTACAGGGTATCTATAAGTTCTACTGCAATATTTGTGGTTTGATTTGATTGAGAATCGCTTAATGCTTGGCGCAGTTTTTGGTGTTTAATTGGCTTACCAACAATGTCTTTTATACCCAGCGCTAAATACTCTTTAACTTCATCAGGGCTTAAACTCGCAGTAAAAGCGAGTACTGGTGTACGCTGGTTTTTGTGATCAAGGCGTTTAAGGCGTTTAAGAACTTCTTGGCCTGTTAAATCGGGTAGATTCATATCAAGTAAGACGACGTCAAAATGATGAGCTTGCATTAACTCAATGGCACTTTTACCGTCTTTAGCGAGCTTGATTTTGTGTTCGTCGTCGGCCATAAACTCAATAGCAATTTTTTGGTTTAGGTCTAAATCTTCGACCAAAAGAACATCGAGCCCTGTTAAATAATCTTTTGTTTGATGGCGTTGCTCTACAAGGCTTAACTCACCCAGCGCAAAAGTAATCGTAAAGCTAAATACACTACCAGTGCCCAGTTGACTAGAAATTTCAAGGCGGCTACCGAGTTTTTCTAATAAGCGACTGGTAATTGCAAGTCCAAGACCGGTGCCGCCCTTTTCCTTGCCTGCACTACTTTGTACATAAGGCTCTGTTAAGTAAGCAATTTCTTCATTTTCGATACCTGGACCTGAATCTTTAACACTCACTTTTATAGTGTGTTCTAGTTGTTTTTCTAAAACTAAATCAACTTGAATTTTTACTACGCCACGGTCAGTAAATTTAATAGCATTACCAACTAAGTTAATAATTATTTGTCGAAGCTTTTGCTGGTCACAGTAGTAGCATGCTTGTTCAGGAATATTACATATAAGCTCAAATTTAAGCTGTTTTTGTTCTGCTAATGGGCTAAGCAATAAGCATAAGTTATTTAGCCATGTTTTAAATTCAATATCTTCTTCATAAAGGGCTTCGTCACTTTGGTCTAGACTTGCATATTCAAGTACTTTATCGACCAGTAGGTTTAGTGATTCGGCAGAATTAATAATTGCTTCGCAATAGGCTTTACTATGCGTATCGCTTGTTTGGTTCATGACCAATTGTGCACTACCTAAAATACCATTGAGTGGTGTACGTATTTCGTGACTAATAGTCGATAAAAATAGCCCTCGTATTTCTAAATCTTTCTGCGCTTTATCGGCGAGCGTATTGAGGTGATGCTCTCGGCGTTCATTACATAACAGTGCCATACCAGCGGCATAAAACATAGGTGCTATGATGCCATTTAAAAATAATACAGTGCTAAACCAACTGCTTGAGACGAGATCTTTTTGCTCAATTTCATTCATAAAAATTGAACGCGCAATAAAGGCTAACACCACGAGTGTTAAAATTGTAATGTATACAATACTGCCGTTGGGGTAAGGTTTACGAGCGTACTTTATAAATATAAACAGTAAAAACAAGGCTTCTGAAATATGTTGTAGGTCGGATGCGATAACACGACCAGCTAAAGAGGGATCAAAAAAACTATAATAACCAAATACCATTGCACTAAATGCGGTCACTGAACAAAGAAGCTTAAATCCAGGTCCGCGATAATCTAAAAATTGACTAATAGCAAAACAGTGCACAATAGAGGCTGCAAACATTAAGCTACACGCTGCATTTATAACAAGTAAGTTATGTGAGCTACTTACAAGCGCAAATGCAACGACAGCACATAGCATCAATACTGGATAAAAAATGTATATCAGTGTCCCTGGGGTTTGCTTATTGGTTCGCCAAGTTAAAATATTCAAAAAAGTCATGACGACAATAACGGCTATGCTGGCAAAATATAAAGTGTATGAGTCAAGCATGGGTTTCCCAGCAGGTGATTTTTGATTAGATTAATTAAAAATTATAAACTTAACAAGCGCTTATATTAAATACAAAAACAGACACCTAAGTGTCTGTTTTTGTATTTCAGTCGAAGTCAGCGTTTAGCGAATTTCGTCTGGTATATTTTGCTGTGCCCACGATAAAAGCTCAATACGGTTACGACACTTGGTCTTTCTAAATGCGCTGTATAAATGAGTTTTTACAGTGTGTGGGCTAATGCTAAGTTCTTCAGCAATTTCTTTGTTTTTAGAACCGTTACTCATTAATGAAATAATCGCTTTTTCTCGCTTAGTAAGTTTGACAGGTTCAATATCGCCCTCTGTAAGCTTGTGAAGTGCGTCTTTATTAAACTGCAACATGCGATTTAATGCATTACACATGATGTCGCGACGATACCAAAGCTGATCTTCTAATAAGAGTCGAATACCTTTCATTAGCACATCTGCATTATCGGTCGTGTAAAATACACCACGAATACCGCTGAGTAGTGCTCGATTAGCAAGCTCTGGGTTTTCATCTAAGTTAAATAATATGATATCGCACTTAACACGAAGGTTTACTAGTTGTTCTTTTAATTTTCCCCACGCGTCATTGCTAGATGTTTCAATAAAAAGTAAGCGAGTCCCTTCAGGTGTATCCAATATATTAGTACCTGTTGTAACGTCTAGTCCTTGCGTTTTTAGCAATGGCTCTAATACGTTAATACCAATAGTATTAATTGGATCTTTATCTAATAACAAAAAGGCAGAACTGCTCATGTTTTTATACTCTTTTATAAAGCTGACTGATTAAGTTTATCACGATTCCCACACCTTTAGTATTAGAAAACCGCTATCGTACTTAAAAACAAGTACAATTTTATGATTATTTAAACATAAAATGTTGCAAATAAGTAATTGTTTTTTAATTTATAGGAACACATGCTTTTACATAGCATGTAGTAACTGAGCTTAATTAAGCGATTTCTTTTTTATTATCTTGATAAGGAGGCCACCCCATTTGTTTACCGGCAAGCATGTGAAGGTGGATATGATAGACGGTTTGTCCGCCATGATCGTTGCAGTTCATAACAACACGGTAGCCGTCATCACTAAAGTTATGTTCTTTTGCAAGCTTAGCGGCCACCACATACAAGTTGCCTACTAAATGTGCGTTATCATCATTTATATGATTTATGGTAGGAATTGCAATTTTTGGGATAATTAACACATGAAAAGGAGCTTGAGGGTTTATATCTTCAAACGCGAGAGTATTTTCGTCCTCGTAAATTATGTTTGCTGGGATCTCGCGGTTGATTATTTTTGTAAAGATAGTCTCTTGGCTCATTGTGTGTTCCTTATCAAGTGGTATGAAATTTAGATTCACTAATGACAAATTTTCAAAGCAGTGTCAAACTCAAATCAACCAAAGGAGTTAATATGCGTAAATCAGTGTTAATGAGCAGTGTAGCTGCATTGCTATTTAGTGTATCGAGTATGGCAGAAAATATTCACTTTCCTGAAGAGTTTGTGCCGTTGCAAGTCGGTGAGCGAATAATAGAAAGCTCTTTGTTTAGCCGTGTAGAAGATTTAGAGCTAGCGCCGGGGTCGTATCGGCTAAAGCTCAAGTATACCGACTTATACGATGAAGATTACGATATGCATGAGGTGGTTGAGTCAGAGCCTTTTTGGGTTGATATTACAATTGAGGCGGGTACAGATTATACCTTGGTATTTAATCGTGCTGAAAATGCAGTAGCGGCTAAAGTATTTGCTCAATCGCCTATGGTAAGTTTAAAAGCTAAAGGCAGTGCGTTAGCTGCACCATTGAGTGTTGTCTCTAATAACCAACTTGCTAGCGAAGCGCCTGTTAGAACTATGCGAGAAGCACCAGCGGGTCCAGAAAAGCCAAGTAGGCCAATTAAACCTATTGCGCCTATTACAGGCAAAGGCATGCCAAGTGCGGCGCAAATGCTCGACTTTTGGTGGCAGCAAGCAACAGTTGCTGAGCGCAAAGCTTTTTTAGAAAAAGTAACAAACTAAACTATTTAAAATAAGCATTAAAAAAGGGCCAAATTAGGCCCTTTTAGTTGTTACTTTACGCTATTTATTATTCAAATAATGCGTCAATAGTGCCTTGTGCTAGTGGGTGGTACCCCGGACGTGCTTTTAAGTAAACACTCTGCGCCCAGTCTTTCTTACCGTTAGTGATAAGTGATTTGTACAGCGGCACAATTAGCTTACGACGACCAATACCTGATAAATGCGCATCAAGTGCAGGGTAAATTGGCTGATAACCGTTGCCTACTGCTAGCATATACCATGCAAATGCACGTTCTGCGTTGGTTGACTGCGTTAAGTTAAACTCGTCATCTAACTCAGTCATTTTTTCAATGCTTAAATCGCGTGGTAAGTTATTTAAAAAGTGCAACCACTCGTGTACTGTCCAGTTTGCTGTAGGTAACTGAGCAGCAGTTTTTGCGCCTTGTAACCAGGCTGTGGTTGCAGTATCAACCTTATCGAACGCATCAGAGGTAGGGTTAGGAGCATCTGTTGGTAAACCTGGCTCAAAAATCCACTCGTTCACTTTATCCATGCTAACAATACCTGGGTACCTGTTAATTAAATTAGCTTCAATATAGGTAACAAATTGTGCAGTCGTTAACGATTTAAAAGCAAACTCGTCAAAATAAGTTTTTACGAAAGGGTCAAACTTGTCACGACCAAAATTGTTTTCCAAGTAAATTAAGAATAATTGACCTTTAGTGTATGGTACCGAGCTAAACGCATCGTCTGGATCACGACCATTAAGCTTTAAGTTAAGGCGTGTGTCTGGCGCGTCAATGATTTTAAGCTGTGCGCGAAGACCTGCTGCATCGAGTGCTTGCTCCATAACGGCACGGTCGCGGCCAAACACTTCTTCCATAATACGGTTTTCAACGTATGAGGTAAAACCTTCGTTTAACCATAAATCTTCCCACGTCGCATTAGTCACTAAGTTACCAGACCAAGAGTGAGCAAGCTCATGCGCAATAAGGTTAACTAAGCTTTTATCGCCTGCAACAACGGTAGGGGTAATAAACGATAAACGTGGATTTTCCATGCCACCAAACGGAAAACTTGGCGGAAGCATGAGTAAGTCGTAACGGCCCCAAGCATAGTCGCCATACATGGCATTGGTTTTATCGATCATGGCTTGCGTGTCGTTAAATTCGGCAACAGAGGCTTCTAAAATTTCAGGCTCTGCAAATATACCCGTCTGATGAGACATTGCTTTAAATTCTAGGTTACCTGCACCAATGGCAATTAGGTATGGCGAAATAGCTTGCGGCATTTCAAAATGGTAGTCGCCATCTTTATAAAGCGCGTCTTTGTTGTCTGCGCTCATAACCGCACGAATATCTTTAGGTGTGGTAATTCGTGCAGAGTAGGTTACACGCATTGCTGGAGTGTCTTGCACTGGCAACCAGCTACGAGCATGAATTGCTTGTGATTGGCTATACATAAACGGATGCGTTTTACTTGCAGTTTGCGTAGGTGTTAACCATTGTAGACCAGATGCTTCTGGGCGACTGTTATAATAAATACGCACTATTTTAGCTTGGCTTTTAAATTCAATAGTAAGCTTTGAGCCTTTAACATCATCACGATTCGCTAAAGTGAATTTAGCTTTGTGCCAGCTGCCTGTTTGTGTTTGATACATTACTTTATCAATATCTAAATCGCGGGTATCAAGCACTAGTGTTTTACTTTTGCTGTTATTCCATTTAAGCGTATGCTCAACAAAGCCTTCTAATTGCTTGTCGTCAAAATCGACATCTAAATCAAGGCTAAGGTGAGTTGTAACAACATCGTCAAGATTGGCGTATGAGTTTTGATCAACCGCATTCGCCATTGCTTGCGAACACATACCTGCCATAGCGAGGCTTAAAAAGAGAGGTTTAATTTTCATAATTACCCTGAACACAAATAAAAAGTGCAGGTTTTATATCACGATTGGCTGGGTGGGTTGAGCAATTTTTACAATCTGATGCGCATTTTGCGACGATGAGGTAAACTATTACGATTAGTTAACGGTTTATCTTGAGAGTTTTGTGGCGTACGCATTACACCCTTTACACACCTTTGCATTACATAATCAATGCCAAGATTTAGTTGAAATTACTCACCTTGAGCAACTTTATACTCAAAGCTTTTCGTCACCATTTTGTTTGTTGGGGGAGGGGAGTAATACCATTTTTTTAAACGATTACCACGGTACGGTTATTAAAATGGCCACCAAAGGGATTACTATTACACCCCGTGAAACCGATACTTTAATAAGCGTTGCCGCTGGTGAAAATTGGCACGCATTAGTAAGTTACTTGCTTGATAAAAACTTACCAGGGCTTGAAAACTTAGCACTTATACCTGGTACAGTTGGGGCGTCACCTGTACAAAATATTGGAGCCTACGGTGTTGAGCTTTCTAAGTTTGTAGAGTCGGTTGAGTACTTTGACATACACAGCAAGAAACTTGTTTGTTTGACTAACGCGCAATGTGAGTTTGGCTACCGCGACTCTGTATTTAAACATGGACTAAAAAATAAAGCCGTTATCACACGGGTATTGCTAGCATTGCCAAAGCAATGGCAACCTGTACTGAGTTATGGGCCATTAAAACAGCTAACAAACGTGACTCCACGCGCTGTATTTGAGCACGTTATTCAAACTCGTAATAGTAAACTGCCAGATCCATACACGTTACCAAATGCGGGCAGTTTTTTTAAAAACCCGATAATTACCAATCAACAGTTAGCAACGTTGTTGAAGCAGTTTCCTGATGTACCGTATTACGCCTATGGGCAAAATGAGCATAAGGTAGCTGCGGGTTGGCTAATCGATAACGCAAATCTTAAAGGTTATCGCGTAGCGGGTATTGAGGTTCATAGACAACAAGCACTGGTATTGGTTAATCATGGTAACAGCGAAGGCGAAGACTTGATTGCTATGATCACGTACATTCAGCATGTTGTGTATTCGCGTTACAACATACTGCTTGAGCATGAAGTACGGTTAATAAACACAACCGATGAATGCTACATACAAGGAGACGTTACACAGTGAAAGCACCCGATGGCAATAAACTCGCTATATTGAATGCGTTAAATCAACCCGGTTTTGTATCTGGCCAAGCGCTAGGTGAGCAGCTCGGTATTAGTCGCGCGGCAGTGAGTAAACACATAAATAGCTTACAAGTTATGGGTTTAGATATTTTTAAAGTAACTGGTAAAGGCTATAGCCTAAATAACCACGCTGGGCTTTTAAATCAAACAAAAATACAGCAGCATTTTAATCAATTAACTAGCCAGTTAAAGTCACAGCCAGTGAACGTAGAAGTGCATCCTATAATTGACTCAACCAATTCCGAACTTATGAGGCGGATACAAGCTAAAACAGCGCTTGAGTCGGGTACCGTGATTGTGGCTGAAATGCAGCAGGCCGGCCGAGGACGACGAGGCCGTGTGTGGCAGTCACCGTTTGGTGCAAACCTTTATTACAGCTATTTTTGGCGTTTAGATGATGGTCTTCAAGCAGCTATGGGGGTGTCGATTGCGGTCGGATTAGCGGTATACGATACAATTAAAGCGCTTTACAACATAGAGTTAGAGCTTAAGTGGCCAAATGATATTTACCTAAATAAACAAAAACTTGCTGGTGTACTTGTTGAGCTAGATGGGCAGCCGCAAGGGCCGTGTCAGTTAGTGTTAGGAATTGGTATTAATTTGCAAATGCCACAGAGCTTTAGTCAACACATAGATCAAGCATGGACTGATCTTAGCCAGCATACCCAGCAGCTAGATAAAAACGAGCTGGTGGCATCACTCACCTACCACTTAGAGCACCGGTTAGAACAGTATCGTAAAAGTGGGTTACACACAATGCACGAGCAATGGAATTCGCTTAATGCATTTGCGGGTGAGTGCGTAGAGTTAAATACAGGCCATAGAAGTTGGCGGGGAATATGCGAAGGAATTGACCCTCAAGGTGGGATTCGTATTCGCCAAGACGGCGAGGTAAAAAGCTATTATGGCGGTGAAATATCACTGAGAAAGGCACAGCTATGAGATTACTCATTGATGTAGGTAACACATCTTTAAAAGCAGTACTTTGGCACAATCAGCAGGCACAACCAGCAGATTTAAATAATTTACCCTGGCTGCAAATAACAGAAGTTGTATACGCTTGTGTAGGGCGAAGTGACTTACTTAATAAATTATTAGCCCAAGCTGCTAAGCATCATATAGCATGTTACGAAGCAACGGTGACTAAAACACTTAAAGGATTAAGCTGCGCATACGAGCAAGTAAACAACCTAGGCATAGACAGATGGCTTGCGCTTATTGCTGGTTTTACATTGCACCCTAACCAAGCATGTATCGTGGTTGATGCTGGTACGGCCACAACGATTGATGTGTTAACCAGTGAAGGCCACCATTTAGGTGGGTGGATTTTACCTGGGCTTGATTTAATGACGTCATCGCTGACACAAAACACCCAACGAGTATTTGATGACGAAAAAACCCCCTTTGAAAATCAATTAGGGAAAAATACACCTAACGGTTTAAAAAATGGTGCGTTGGTTGCGACCATCGGGGCGGTAGAACAAGCTAAATTACACTTAGGCGTGCAAAATAGCACAAAAACAGTACAAATTGTTTTTGCTGGTGGTTATGGCGCACTGTTACAGCAACAATTTGAAGGTAGTATTTTTGATTCTTTATTAGTAATGAAAGGTTTAAATTTTTGGCGAGATTTAAGCAAAACAAGCTAAAAATAGAAAAATCAGCAACTTTTGCATGAATATTGAACATTTAACCAATAAAATCGCATTTTTTTTAATTTTATTGTTGCATCCCAATAAACCTTACTCTAATATCTCGCCCCGTACTAAAGCAGTGCCGACTTAGCTCAGCTGGTAGAGCAACTGACTTGTAATCAGTAGGTCAACCGTTCGACTCGGTTAGTCGGCACCACTTTCCTTTTACCGAAAGTGAATTAGTAGAGAATTATCGTGGAGGGGTTCCCGAGCGGCCAAAGGGATCAGACTGTAAATCTGACGGCTCAGCCTTCGCTGGTTCGAATCCAGCTCCCTCCACCACTTTATTCTTGACGGTTAGAGGTAGATTAAGAACAGATTCCTAACGCGGGCATCGTATAATGGCTATTACCTCAGCCTTCCAAGCTGATGATGCGGGTTCGATTCCCGCTGCCCGCTCCAGTTCTTGTGTTGCTGATATAGCTCAGTTGGTAGAGCGCACCCTTGGTAAGGGTGAGGTCGGCAGTTCGACTCTGCCTATCAGCACCAGTCTTAAGAATCTTCTTGATTACTTCCTTTATCTGTCAGAAAATACTATTTGAAAAAATTAACTTAATCTACCTTCGGTGGATTATTTTCATATGTAATCTAGATACACAAAACTGATAGGTTCCGTCATGGCAAAAGAAAAGTTTGAACGCGTAAAACCGCACGTAAACGTTGGTACAATCGGCCACGTTGACCACGGTAAAACTACACTAACTGCAGCAATCACTAACGTACTTGCAAAAGTATACGGCGGTGTTGCTAAAGATTTCGCATCAATCGATAACGCTCCAGAAGAGCGCGAGCGTGGTATCACTATCTCAACTTCACACGTTGAGTACGACACACCAACTCGTCACTACGCACACGTAGATTGTCCTGGTCACGCCGATTATGTTAAAAACATGATCACTGGTGCTGCACAAATGGACGGCGCTATCTTAGTAGTAGCTGCGACTGATGGCCCAATGCCACAAACGCGTGAGCACATCCTTCTTTCTCGTCAGGTTGGCGTACCTTACATCATCGTATTCATGAACAAATGTGACATGGTTGATGACGAAGAGCTACTTGAGCTAGTAGAAATGGAAGTTCGTGAACTTCTTTCTGAGTACGATTTCCCAGGTGACGACTTACCACTAATTCAAGGTTCTGCACTTAAAGCACTTGAAGGCGAGAAGCAATGGGAAGACAAGATTGTAGAGCTTGCAGAAGCACTAGATTCTTACATTCCAGAGCCAGAGCGTGACATCGATAAGCCATTCATCATGCCTATCGAAGACGTTTTCTCAATCCAAGGTCGTGGTACTGTTGTAACTGGTCGTGTTGAAGCGGGTATCATCAACGTGAATGACGAAGTTGAAATCGTTGGTATCAAAGAGACTACTAAGTCTACTTGTACTGGTGTTGAAATGTTCCGTAAGCTTCTTGACGAAGGTCGTGCTGGTGAGAACATTGGTGCACTACTACGTGGTACTAAGCGTGAAGACGTTGAACGTGGTCAAGTACTAGCTAAGCCTGGTTCAATCAACCCACACACTACATTCACTTCAGAAGTATACGTACTTTCTAAAGATGAAGGTGGTCGTCATACTCCATTCTTCAAAGGTTACCGTCCACAGTTCTACTTCCGTACAACTGACGTAACTGGTGACGTACAGTTACCAGAAGGCGTAGAAATGGTAATGCCTGGTGATAACATCAAGATGACAGTAACTCTAATCGCACCAATCGCGATGGATGAAGGTCTTCGTTTTGCTATCCGTGAAGGTGGCCGTACTGTAGGTGCTGGTGTTGTAGCAACTATCGTAGAGTAATAATTAACGTTTAAGTTAATTAATACTAAAAAACCCGAGCTTAGTCTCGGGTTTTTTAATGCCTGCAATTTACGTCACGTGAAGGGGCGCTCTTACTTTAGGTGTAGGTGCTTTGTAGCAACGTTCAATGAGTAATATTTAGCGTTTTAGTTAATTGTTAGAAAAAGGTCACTTAGGTGGCCTTTTTTAATGCCTAAAGAAAAGCGATTAGTTTTCAGCTATTAGTAGCTTGGTGTTAAATTATACTTAACACATAAAAAAGCACGACTTTAAGCCGTGCTAATAATTAAACTTTTTGACAACTGACAACTGACAACTGACAACTGACAACTGACAACTGACAACTGACAACTGAGAAATTTTACAGCTTAGTGTTTTTTGGCATATGCTTCAGCTTGCTTCCATACTCTTAGTGTATTGCCACTCAGTATTTTTTTTATGTCGCCATCGCTGTAGCCTCTATCCATAAGGCCTTGTACTAAGTTTGGATAACTAGATACATCCTTCAAACCAATCGGTAACGAATCGCCAACACCGTCGTAATCAGAGCCAATGCCAACATAATCAATGCCAATCAACTCTACGACGTGATCAATATGATCAAGCACTTGTTCAAGGCTGGCAAAAGGATACGGATTTTTAGCGCGATAAGCCGCATCAAAATCATTACTTAATTTAGTGCCTTGTTTTTTAGCAGACTCTTTTGTACTTTTTAGTTGCTTACCCCATGCACCTGCTTTTGCTGTAACAAAGCTTGAGCCAAAGTTAATTTGAATCACACCACCGTTCTTTTTAAGGGCCAATAGCATATCGTCATTCATATTGCGCTCAAAACCAGGGGTGTACTTACGCAATGATGAATGTGAGGCAATAACAGGAGTTTTAGACAATTCCATTACCTGATAAAACGCATCATCTGAGATATGCGACACATCAATCAGCATACCCATATTATTCATTGCAGTGACTAGCTCTTTACCAAAAGGGCTAAGTCCTTTCCATTTGCGGCGAATATCGTAAGATGAGTCAGAAATATGATTACTTTGTGAGTGTGCAAGGGTGATATAACGTACGCCACGGTCAAAAAAGTGCTGAAGGTTTTTTAAGTCACCTTCAATAGGGGAGCCGTTTTCCATTCCCATAGCAATAGACAATTTGCCATCTTTAAATTGTTGTTCTATGTCGTTTGTAGAGCTTGCCATTGCAAATTTAGCGGGCGCGCGTTGTGCAATCGCTTCCATCCCATCAATTAACTGATTAGCTAACTGATAGCTTTTGCCTTTACCTTCAAACTCTAAATGGGCAGGAATATATATCGACATAAATGGCGCGTTTAAGCCACCTTTTACTGCGCGAGGATAATCAAAATCGCCATCCTGAGTCGCTTTAGTTACATCAGCCCACGTATCGTGAATACGGTAAGGTACATCAATGTGGGTGTCGATTAAAATAGTGTCTTTGGCAAGTTTAACCGCTTTGTCTGACGCGCTAATAGGTTGCTCTGCAAAGGCTTGGTTTGTTAAAGCTAGTGATACGGCTACCACTAGAGTGCTGAGTTTTATCATGTTTTGGCTCTTTGGGTAAAAAGCCATTGTGTACGCTCAGCTAAAAAGTTACAAGTATTACACTCTAATCATACGACGCTTGTTGGTGCTCTTCACTTTGCAGTGCTTTAAATTCACTCTTTGAGATGATAGTGACCGATTCGTGCAGCTCAGAGAAAAATACCATGGCTTCACCATTTTTTAGCTGCTGATTGACTTGCGCTACTTTACTTTCAATACTGAACTCTTGCTCGCCATAATCAGTGCCTTCACGCAGTACATAGCTTTCTATTAAGTTGTATAGTGTGTCTTTATCAAGTTGTTCAAAAGGGATAATCATTACTGCTTGTTACTCGTTTTGTTTATTATGTGTTGGCCAAAATAGCTGGGTACGGCTTTTTCTAACCAAAAAATGGGCTTAAACGGATTACTACCGCTAATAAATCCAACGTGCCCACCTTTTTCAGAGATGCACAGGGTAACATCTTCACTCACATCTTGCTTGCTAGGCACCGCTTTAATCGACAGCATTGGGTCGTCTTTCGCATGAATGATTAAGGTAGGTACAGCAATATGTTTTAAGTAGGGCATAGCACTGGCTTGACGATAATAATCATGTGCATTCTCAAAGCCATGCAAAGGGGCTGTTATATGATTATCAAATTCTAATAAATCATTAATGTCCATTAATTCATCAGTTGTAATGGGTATTTGCTGCTTAATTTGAGGCAACTTGCGCTGCATCGATTTTTTCATACGATCGAGCAAATACTTTTGATAAATTTTACCTAAGCTTTTGCGTATTACATCACTTGATGATGATAAATCATACGGTGCTGATATAACGGCTGCTGCATTTAATGGGCATCGCTGGGCTTGCTCACCTAAATATTTTGCTAATACATTACCACCTAACGAAAAGCCAACCGCAAATAAAGGCCTGTTTGGAAATTGTAGTTTTAAGTGATTAATAAAAAAGGCTAAGTCGTCTGTGTCACCACTGTGGTACGCACGGGGAAGACGGTTTACCTCTGTTGAGCAGTTTCTAAAGTGCATGAGTACAACGGCATACCCTTGCTTTTTTAGCGCTTTCATCATGCCTTTGGCATAGAAGCTATTAATATTGCCTTCAAGGCCATGCAATACAATGGCAAGTGGAGCGTTTTCGTTATGCGGAAGTGACCATGCAAGCTCAATAAAATCACCGTCGGGTGTATCAAGCTGTTCTAATTCGTAGCGAGTATTATGAAAAGGGCGGAAAAAACGCGGCATTATGGTTTGAACGTGACGATTGGTCATCCACCATGCGGGTTTAAACTTATGAGTCATGTTTATACTACACACTTTGCAAAAACGAAGCGTTAGTGTATCAAAAAGAATAAAAAGCGCCTAATTAATAACTAATTAGGCGCTTTGTGCGTCGTGCTTAATTTTTTAATGTTGTTCTTTCAGATCAGCGTCGTGTACTTTTTTCATGAAAAAATACACAAAAAATAGGCATAAACTAATAACGACGCCTAAAAAGCCAAATGATAAAAATAACACTGGGTCGCTAAAAAAATCTCTAAAGAATACGTCCATAATTGCCTCCTGATGTCTATGGGGTAATCATAGGTCTATTTTTGCAGCTCTGAACTGATCCAGATCAAGCTATTTTCCTGATTATTAAAAGAGTCGTAAAGAAGTTGATTTGGATCAAATAGGTTGGCTAGAGCATAGCGAAACCCAACGAGAATTAATGATAAAAAGCAGTTTCAAGGTAATGAATTACTGTAGGTCGTCATTTATGGCGATAATTTTTATTGTAAGTTTGCTGAGCTAAATCACGGCTTTGTTTTTCTCTTAAAGCGAAGCGCCTCTATGCCTCATTGTGAGTCAGTTATTTAAATAGTTTTTTGCACAAAGAGAGAATGAGAAGTAAATGAGGGGAATGCAAAATTTATTCGCAGCTAAAGCTGGTTCCTACAAGCTTAGTAGCAATAACATCTGCTTGGGCTTATAATTTTCCTTTATAGCTTTATTTTTATACCTAGTAATAATGGTGGTAGGCATTGAACATTACACGGATAGTTAAATACACTTTAGTGATTATGCTGCTGCAAATTGCCTTATCGACATTACTTAATACTGTTGTTGGTTTTGAGCGCTATGCATCATCGAGGCTTGGCGATTACATTCTTATTGCAATCATGCCTTCTAGTGTTTTATCTTTTTTACTATACGGTGTAATGGCATATCGCAGTGATAGTTATGCTTGGCGATATACATTTTATGTTTACTTTTTAGGCTCTTTGCTTGGTACAGTAACTGTCTCATTGATATTGCAAGAGTTTTACTTTTTCAGTGAAACTTCCATTATAGAGTTGCCTGTTTCATTGTTAGTTATTACTTTAGCAACCCTAACAGGGTTGCAGTTGCAGCAAAAAACGAATGCTTAAAGCTCTCCAACATATAGCATTACATTAGTGGTCCTCGAATCAGGCTCTAATGTTAAAGTATTCACTTTTTCTACTAACATCTGTTGTTGTTGTTTCTCGAGCTTGAGCTCAGTACTGAGCAGCTCTTTACGAATTACAGCGTAATCTGCAATCTCGGTTTGATTTGCTTTTAGATAGGCGCGTGTAGCACGAAGGGGCTTCAATACCTGCTGGTCAAATTCACAAATTGATTGTTCAAGCTTGTTTAGCTGAGTTTGACTAACTGCTAGCTTGAGAGAGTCTAGGTAATACAGTAACAAACACAGGTTTACATTTTTACCTTGCTGGTTTTGATAATCCAACAGACGCGTTTGCATGTCACCTTTGCTATAAAGGTCACATGCAAATTGCCAAAAGTCATCGCAGTTAAGCAAGTTCATCGGCAAACGCTTGTTCTTTTTCTTCCATTTCTTCAAGGGCCATGAGTAGCTCTTCTTCGATATCGTTTACTTTAGGTGTTAATGTCGCTTGTTTTGCTATTAACTCTTTTAGTTTAGCTTTATTGTCATCGTTATAAAGGGTGTTATCGCCAAGTGCAACTTCCACTTCGCTGAGCTCTGCGGTGTGTTTGTCGAGCTGCTTTTCAAGTTTCTCAATTTGCTTTTTAAGCGGTTGAATGGCTTTTCTAAATTCAGCCTCTAAGCGCTTTTGCTCTTTTCTATTAACCCCTGAGTTTGCTTTTGGCTCATCGGCCTGCTCCGATTTAGTAGCCGCTTTATTAGCATTAAGAAGCCATTGGTAATAATCGTCAAGTTCGTAGCCAAATTGGGTTACTTCACCGCTGTCTACAAGGTAAAACTCATCGGCGGTGTTTTTCAGCATGTGGCGGTCATGCGATACGGTAACCATAGCGCCTTCAAATCCTTGCAGAGCCATAACAAGAGCATGGCGCATTTCTAAGTCAAGGTGGTTGGTAGGCTCATCGAGTAGCAGTAAATTTGGTTTTTGATATACCAGCATAGCCAGCACTAAACGGGCTTTTTCTCCACCCGAAAACGGCGCTACAGGCTCAAGCGCTTTATCGCCAATAAAGGCAAAACCGCCTAAAAAGTCACGTAGCGATTGTTCGCTAGCCTTTGGATTTAAACGTTGTAAATGTGTAATTGCGCTGGCTTTTAAGTCAAGGGATTCAAGCTGGTGCTGTGCAAAGTAGCCAATATTAAGGCCTTGGTGCTGAAATACATCTCCTGCTTGTGGTTTTAAGTCGCCGGCAAGTAATTTAATTAATGTGGATTTACCTGCGCCATTTCTACCAAGCAGTGCAATACGGCTGCCAGGTACTAAGTTCAGCTTAATACTATTTAAAATAGTTACGTCGCCATACCCGGCTTGAGCTTTGTCGAGCGTCATGAGTGGGTTTGGTAGCGCTAATGGCTCTGCAAACTCAAAATTAAATGGTGAGTCAGCATGTGCAGGGGCAAGCTTTTCCATACGCTCAAGAGCTTTAACACGGCTTTGCGCCTGTTTAGCTTTACTGGCTTTTGCTTTAAAGCGAGTAATAAACTGTTCTAGGTGGGCAATTTGCTCTTGCTGTTTTTCGAACATGGCTTGCTGTTGTAATAAACGCTCTGCTTTTTGGCGTTCAAACTGCGAGTAGTTACCTTTGTATATATTGATAAGTTGTTTATCTATGTGCCAAATTTGATCAACCACTGCATCTAAAAACTCACGGTCGTGCGATATAAGTACCAGTGTGCCTGTGTAGGCACGTAAAAAGCGTTCAAGCCAATATACGGCATCTAAATCAAGGTGGTTTGTCGGCTCATCGAGCAATAGTAAATCAGCGTTTCGAATAAGTGCTTGGGCAAGGTTTAAACGCATGCGCCACCCCCCCGAAAACGCACTAACAGGGTTTTCTATTTGGTTATTAGCAAATCCTAACCCATGCAACAGCTCGCCAGCTTGCGATTCAATGCTGTAGCCTTTCATGTTTTCTAGCTGAATATGCACTTTGGCTTGAGTATCGCCATCGTTATTTTGTTCTGCTTCTCTCAGCGCAATACGCAGCGCGTAGTATTCAGGGTGTCCTTGCAATACATAATCAATCGCGCTTATTTCGAGGGCAGGGGTTTCTTGTTTAACCGAGGCAATAGACCAATCTTTAGGAATACTGCAATTACCAGCATCAAGTTGCAATTCAGATTTTAATAAACCAAATAAGGTTGATTTTCCACAGCCATTGGCGCCCACAAGGCCTACTTTGTGCTCTGGAAATAACGTAGCTGATGCATTTTTTAATAAGGCTGTTCCGCCACGAAGGAGTTCTATTTCTGATATTTGGATCATGAATGCGTTACTTTACTGTACCCTTGTTAAGTTGGCGCTATCATACCATAGAACTTAATGCGCTTATCAAGCGTATCAACAAGTGATGTTATACGATAAAATAGTTGTAGTTCAAACCACAGGAAAAATGTTGTGAGACAAAAGAAGCGATTTATTGCTGGTGCATCGTGCCCTGACTGCAAAGCCATGGATACAATGATGCTTTACAGAGAACATGATGTTGAAAAAGTAGAGTGTGTTGAGTGTGGACATAAAATGTCACAACCAGAGAACGCTGTTCAGGCATCTACTCGCCAATTTGAGCAAGTCATTGGTGTGTTTAAACCGGGCGACTAACCCGGTTTTTATTGCCTAAGTACACACCTTTTAGTAATGCGGAGGCGGTGGCTCTGGCATATTAGACATCATAGAAGGCGAGGTTTGCGCTTCTTTAATTTTTTCTGCCAGCAGTTCCGTTTGGCGTTTCATTTTAGCTAGCATTTGCTGGTGCACTTTGATCTCATCGTTTAAGATTTCAATCGTTTCATCTTGAAAAGCCACTTTGGCTTCAAGTTCCATTACGCGGTGTTCAATTGTGTTCATTAGTGTCTCGTATAATAAATCGCTCTGCGATACCGCTGGAGCTTTCGGTTAACAACGACTTATCGTTATCTATAAATGCCACATCAAGCACAACGGCCGATTTAGGTTTACTGCCTTCTCGCGGCGTAACTTGCCACGTTTGAATTTTTTCACCGCTTGATATTTGCCATAAATCAACTCGCTTATTAGGCGAACCCGTTGCCAGCAATGTGCCTTGCTCGTTAAAGCGCACGGCGGTAAAAATTTTCTGACGCGCAATATACGCCAGTTTACTCACAAGATCACCTGTAGTCAGTTTCCATACATGTGCTTGTGCCATACTGTCGGCGGTAAATGCAAAGCGACCTTGTGGATCAAGGGTTACTTGAGTAACACGAGTTGGGTGGCTAAAGCGATGAATAACTTGGCCTGTATTGGTATCCCAAAAATAGGCAACGTAGTCGTTAGAGCCGCTTAATGCATAACGTCCGTTTGGCGCCAAATCAACGGTGTTAACTTTATCTTGATGGCCTAAAAACTCAATGCGACGTCCGGTTTCAAGGTTTAAAAATACAACCACGCCGTCGCTTCTGCCGTATAAAACACTGCGGCCTTGGTTACTAATGGCAATATCTCGAATCGTGGCTTTTTGTATTTTGTAATAGCCTTTGTTTTCGCCAGTGCTGATATCCCACACTGCGAAAGTTGTTTTTTCTGCGGTAACCGCCACGCTGTTATCAAAGGCAATAGCAAGGCTGTAAACTAAGTTGTCTTGAGATTGCTGCTGAAACCATTGGTATTTTAAAACGTGCTGTTGATTATCCCACAGCGCGACCCCATGGTTGATAGAAGAGATTAAACTGTACTTTCCATCGTGAGAGAGAGCTGACGAAAATGCACCTTGTGCGGTATGCTCAAAGCTTTCTACCGATTGATTTTTTTTATCGGTACAGGCAATGGCTAAAAAACAGCTAAAAACGATTAAAAAAGTACGAAATATCGACATCTTACAGGTATTTCCTCTTAACTCTTAGTGACTGAGAGGTTAGACTAGGTGCGTTAAATGCCTAGGTTGTTTGTCTAATCACTGGATATATATTTCTAAGTTTAGCTAACAATACAGACTTTAGTTATTAAACAAACAGCCTACCATGTAGGGCGTTAATCTTTAACTAGTAATATTACAATAAATGACAACTGCAAAGTATGTCGGAGATTTAAAATGAAAAAGACGATTAGATTGTCATTGATTGCAGCGTCGGTTTTAGCGCTTACAGCTTGTAATCAAGAAGCAAAAAAAGAGCAAGCTGAAGTAACACTAGACACTGTAGAGCAACAACAAGCATACGGTATTGGTGCTTCTGTAGGTAACTTTTTAAATAAAGACCTAGCAGACAAATCTGAAATTGGCATTGAGCTAGACCAAGCGCTATTAATTCGTGGTTTTGAAGATGCACTTGCTGGCAATGCAAAAATTGACGAAGAAAAAATTCGTGAAGTGTTAACAGCTTTAGATACCTCAGTACGCACTAAGCAAGAAGAAAAAGCGAAAGTTGAGTCTGAAAAAAGCAAAGCGGCAGGTGTTCAATACCTAGCTGATAACGCTAAAAAAGAAGGCGTAACAGTAACTGAGTCTGGCCTACAATACGAAGTATTAAGCGAAGGCGAAGGCGAAAAGCCAGCAGCAACAGACGTTGTTAAAGTACATTACACAGGTACTTTATTAGACGGCACTGAGTTTGATAGCTCATACGCACGTAACGAACCAACTACATTCCCACTTAATCGCGTAATTGCTGGTTGGACGGAAGGTTTACAACTTATGCCTGTAGGGTCTAAGTACAAGTTTACTATTCCTTCAGAGCTTGCTTACGGCGATCGTGACCTTGGTAAAATTCCAGCTAATTCAACACTTGTTTTTGAAGTTGAATTACTAGAAATTCAAAATGCAGAAGCACCTGCAGAATAAGCCAAGCTTAAAACGTAAAAAGGGACCTTAGGGTCCCTTTTTTAATTCGTGTAACTTAATTAAATCTTAATTTAATCAGTATGATTAGAAAACAGGTTATCAATCAGTTCATCTTCAAGCTCAAAACGAAGCTCTAATGACTCACCAATAACTGAAAGGTCGTTATCAAACCCTTCTAATAAGTCTTCTTTATTTACTTCAGCGTACTTGTCATTGAAATCAAGTGCGACATCGGTGGTGCCTGAAATACGCGGATAAATTGAGTTTGCAAGTTTTTGGCTCTCTAAGCCCTTTTTTTCACATGCTTTAGCAATATCATCGTAAACTTCAAAATGCCCTGCAGAGAGGTAATCCATAAGCAGTTGGCAAAAAGACTGTATTTGTTCAGGCTCTGGTAGCGCGTGATCTTTTTTATCATAAGGCGCAAACCCTGCAATCTTGCAATACAGTACAATAAGTTCTTGGCGTTCATTAAGCCAGTTATCGATTACTGTATGGCTACCACCCCATTTCTGTTGAGCTTTTTCTACACGCGTCAGCATAACTGTTCTCCTAAGCTGGGTTGGTTTTTAGTTACATTCGTTTTTATGTACATCAAGATATATTTAATTTGCGTGTATATCAACAAGTAATGCAGATGTTGTAAAAGTGCAGAAGAATTATTTATTGAAAGGCTAAACATTTTATTGCAGGCAAGAAAAAACCACCGGTTAAGGTGGTCTAATTTCTTCAAGTGGCTTGTTATAACAAGCTTTCTTATTTTTATTAAATGATTTTTATTGTTATTATTTAAAACTTTTTATTTTTATTGTTTTAATAATTTATTATTGTTTTTGTTAACGCGGGAAAGACAATACCAAGGTTTTTGTTATGTTGCAAACATATTAACAAAAAGTTTTAAATGTTAGTGTTTTTTGCCTAATTTATAATCAAAATGAATTAAAACCATCAATATTATTGATCTGCTTCTATGTAAAGGCGTTTTCGTCTTTAAGAAATAGAGAGGCGATGAATATGGTGGTACAATCTTGCACAATTTCTATAAGCATTAGGATCATTTACGCCATGAGCGAATTAAAAAACGACCGTTATTTACGTGCACTTGCAAAACAACCTGTTGATGTAACGCCTGTATGGATGATGCGTCAAGCTGGACGTTATTTACCAGAGTACCGTGCTACACGTGCGCAAGCGGGCGATTTTATGAGCCTGTGCCGTAATGCTGAGCTTGCTTGCGAGGTAACACTTCAGCCACTGCGTCGTTACCCATTAGATGCGGCCATTTTGTTCAGCGATATTTTAACGATTCCTGATGCAATGGGTTTAGGTTTGTACTTCGAAACAGGTGAAGGCCCTAAGTTTGAACGTCCTATTTCGTCGCTTGCAGATGTTAAAAAAATACCTAAGCTCGATCCAACTGACGAGCTTGGTTATGTAATGAATGCAGTAAGTACTATCCGCCGTGAACTTAAAGGCGAAGTACCACTTATTGGCTTTTCTGGTTCACCATGGACACTTGCTACATACATGGTTGAAGGCGGTAGCAGCAAAGTATTTGGTAAAATTAAAAAAATGGCGTTTGCAGAGCCGCAAACACTGCATTTACTGTTAGATAAACTTGCTGATTCAGTAATCGACTACTTAAACGCACAAGTAAAAGCCGGCGCGCAGTCGTTAATGGTATTTGATTCGTGGGGCGGTGTATTAAGCCCGCGCGACTACAACGAGTTTTCACTGCAATACATGCACAAAATTGTTGATGGCCTGATTCGTGAGTACGATGGTCGCAAAGTGCCTGTAACGTTATTTACTAAAAATGGTGGCCAGTGGATAGAAGCCATTGCAGCCACAGGTTGTGATGCAGTAGGCCTAGATTGGACCATTAATATTGGCGATGCTAAACGCCGCGTAGGCGATAAAGTGGCCTTGCAAGGTAACATGGACCCGTCAATGCTACATGGTACGCCAGATCGTATACGCCAAGAAGTAGGCACTATTTTAGAAGACTTTGGTACAGGCAATGGTCATGTGTTTAACTTAGGTCACGGTATTACGCCAGATGTTGACCCAGAAAATGCCGGTATATTTATTAATGCCGTGCACGAGCTTAGCGGCCAGTATCACAAATAATTAATGTGTTTTATGCATTAATACTAAAAAGCCCGCTTAACAGCGGGCTTTTTGTTTATACGCTTTAAAGTGCTTACTTAAACAAGCGATTTAAACCATTTAATGCTGCAACTCGATAGGCTTCTGCCATGGTTGGGTAGTTAAATGTGGTATTTACAAAGTAGTCGATATTATTGCCACCATTTTTTTGCTCCATAATGGCCTGGCCAATGTGAACAATTTCAGAGGCACGTTCGCCAAAGCAATGTACCCCAAGTACTTCTTTGGTTTCGGTGTGGAATAATATTTTTAAACTACCTACTTCAGTACCTGCAATCTGCGCGCGTGCAAGGTGTTTAAACTGAGCGCGGCCTACTTCGTAAGGTACTTTAGCAGCGGTTAGTTCTTGCTCTGTTTTCCCCACTGAACTCATTTCTGGAATGGTATAAATACCCGCTGGGATATCAATAATTAACTTATCATCACAGTTACCACAGGCTATTGCATCAGCTGCAATACGGCCTTGGTCAAACGCAGCACTAGCTAGGCTTGGGTAGCCAATTACATCGCCTACCGCATAAACGTTTTCAACCTCAGTTTGGTAGGTTTCGTTTACTTTTATTTGCCCACGGCCGTCGGCTTTTAAGCCAATGGCTTCAAGGTTTAGTGTGTCAGTGTTACCTGTGCGGCCATTTGCAAATAGAATACAGTCAGCCTTTACACGCTTGCCCGATTTTAAATGCATAACAACGCAATCGTCGCGCGTTTCTACACGATCAAACTCTTCGTTATGACGAATAACAATACCGCTATTCCAAAAGTGGTAGCTAAGTGCATCAGATATTTCAGCATCCATAAAGGCAAGTAAACGGTCGCGAGTATTCACTAAATCAACTTTAGCGCCTAAACCTTTAAAAATAGAAGCATACTCACAGCCAATAACCCCTGCACCGTATATAAGTACGCGCTGAGGGTCGTGCTCAAGGCCTAAAATAGTATCGCTCTCGTAAATACGAGAATGGCTAAAATCAACTTCAGGTGGGCGGTAAGGGCGAGAGCCTGTAGCAATAACAATTGTTTTAGCAGTAATACGCTCGGTTGAACCATCAAGGCGTTTTACTTCAACAGTGTGCTTATCAACAAAGCTCGCATCACCTTGAAACATATGAATGCGATTACGATCGTAAAAGCTGCTACGTAAATTAGACTGCTTAGAAATAACCGAACTTGCGTGACGTAAAATATCAGGAAACGTTAAACGACTCGGGCGTTCACCAATATTAAACAACGGGTTGGCTTTGTATTCAATGTAGCGGCTAACTGAGTGACGTAATGCCTTAGAAGGGATAGTTCCCCAATGTACACAACCGCCGCCGACTGTTTCTTGGCGCTCTATAACCGCTACTTTTTTGTTGTTTTTCGAAAGGTTCATGGCGGTGCCTTCACCGCCAGGGCCCGTACCAATAATTATTGCGTCATATTGGAAACTTACGGGTGCTTTTTTCTGTTCTGGTTGTTTGGCCACAGCCACTCCTAAATTAATTAAAAGAGGCTTTTAATAACCTCGCATTAAGTGCTAGCCATGCCTGCTTTTGATTTTCCCAGGCGGCTTCCAGCTCGTGATATTGTGCCATTAAAGCTGAACGTTCACACTGCTTTGCCATATTATTTTTTTTAACTTCTAAAACTTGTTTTTGAAGTGAACAATAAGTCTGCAGTTTTTTCAGCAATAAATCGTATTCTTGTTGTAATAATGTAAGCCTATCTTGAGCTAAAGGCAATTTTGCAAGGCGTGTTTGCGTTTTGCTCATAAGCGTATCGGCTTTAGCTTTTTCTATGCGCTCAACAGGGGTACGCTTTAATTTACTGGCTAAACCAACAGCAGCTAAAGAGCGAATCATCCATTTAGTGGGGTCATAATGAAACCACTTAATCCCATTACGGTAATCACTTGCAAAAATATGATGAAAGTTATGGTAACCCTCGCCATAAGTAAATAACGCTAAAAAGCCATTATCGCGCGCGGTATTTTTTTCAGTGTACGGGCGCGAACCCCATATGTGAGCCACCGAGTTAATAAAAAAGGTAAAATGTTGGCTTAATACTAAACGCAGTAAACCCGCTAAAATAAGCATACCCCACACGTCGCCCACTAATAAACCAAGTGCTAATGGTAGGCCAACATTCATCGCAATAACTAGTTTTAGGTAGTGCTTGTGTTGCCACATAACGATTTTATTACGCTGTAAATCACGACAATTACTGTAATCACCGTAGCTATCGCCTTGGTAGTCACGTAACATCCAGCCAATGTGGCTGTACCAAAAGCCATTGGTTGCGGCGTAAGGGTCTTTTATTGGGTCGTCAACTTGGCCATGGTGTATACGGTGATCGCTACTCCAGTGCAGAGCGCTGTTTTGCAACGCAAACGCACCGCCAAGGGCAAAAATAAATTCAACAGCAGGATGAGCATTATACGTTTTATGTGCCCATAAGCGGTGGTAACCGGCTGTGATAGATAGGCCCGCAAAAAACATACAGGCTACAAAAGCAATCCAATGTGCGCTGGTAAATCCGTAGCTAATGCCATACCAAGGAACAAGTGTGATAGCCGCTAAAAAGGTAAGGCTAAAAAATAGGACGTTTGTCCAGATAATCGGTGGTTTATTCATCATTCTCAATCTCAGCGTACAACTGTAAGCTAAAATAGTATTTCAAACTCTCGCCGTCAAGTATTAGACTGGGGAATTGAGCTATTATCACTAAATATTAATATAAAATTATTCAGGGAGTTGTTGATGTCGGGTGTTAGAGCGCAACAGAAACAAAAAACACGACAAGCCTTAATTCAGGCGGCATTTAATCAGCTAAGTGCAGATCACAGCTTTTCGAATTTAAGTTTACGCGAAGTAGCCCGCGAAGCCGGCATTGCGCCCACCTCGTTTTATCGCCATTTTAAAGACATGAACGAGCTAGGTTTAACCATGGTGGACGAAGCCGGTTTAACCCTCCGCCAGCTAATGCGCCAAGCCCGCAGACGCATAGCAAACGACGGTGGCAGTGTAATCAACACTTCGGTTGTTACGTTTATGGAATTTATAGACAGCTCAAGTAACCAATTTAGGTTATTACTGCGTGAGCGCTCTGGCACATCTAAGGCATTTAGAGCCGCAGTCGCACGCGAAATCAAACACTTTATCTTAGAGCTTGCCCACTATTTAGAAAGCGAAACCAAGTGCGACGCCATGCACGCCTACATTCAATCAGAAGCCATGGTAACACTGGTCTTTAATGCCGGCGCAGAGGCGCTAGATATAGAAGGCCAACAACTTGACGAACTTGTTGAGCGTGTTATTTGGCAGCTGCGTTACATAACGCGTGGTGCAACCCATTATGTAAGAGAAACAAATTAAGTAACTTAGCCTAAAAAAATAGTAAAAAGTTAATATAAGCAGAGTAGCTTGTTGAGATTGTAAATTTAAGCGTGCCTCAGCTTTTTTTTTGATTTTTAAATCCATTTTGCAGTGGTTTTTTGAATAATAAAATCTAAAAGTATGTGGTGAGAAGTTGTTTTTTGGAATTTTTATGCTTGCACCTACTGCGCTGTAATGTTAAAAATAGGCCTCACTGAACACACACACAAGAAACAAGATGCAAAATATTCGTTTAATTACACTAAAACTTAACCTCTTACTGCTATGGCAAGTAAGCGGGGATTAGTGTGTTTGCATTGAGTTGAACATTAAAAACCCCGCAATTGCGGGGTTTTTTTTATCTCGCGGCTGGGATAAATTGAAATTTGGGTAACATAGGAATGAGGGGCAGTTATGCAAGACAAAGATAAAGTATGGATTTTTGATACCACTTTACGTGATGGCGAGCAGGCACTTAAGGCAAGCCTTACTGAAGATGATAAAATTCAGTTAGCGCATACTATTAGCCGTTTGAATGTTGATGTGATGGAAGTGGGTTTTCCGGTATCCAGCCCTGCTGACTTTCGCTCGGTGCAACGAATTGCAACTGAAGTAAAAGGTCCAATTATTTGTGGGTTAGCACGTTCAGTAGCAAAAGATATTGAAGCCTGTGGTGAGGCACTTCGCACAGCACAGCAAAGCCGTATTCATACTTTTATTGCCACAAGCCCTTTGCACCTTGAACATAAATTACGTATGAGCCTAGATGACGCAACGGCCATGGCGGTTAAATCAATTAAATTAGCGCGCAACTACACAGACGATGTGGAGTTTTCGTGTGAAGATGCAGGGCGAACGCCGCATTGGGATTTATGTAAAATTGTTGAACAGGCTATAAATGCGGGTGCCTCTACTATTAATTTACCAGATACCGTTGGCTTTGTTACGCCAGACGAATACGCCGCAATGATCCGCCATTTAATGAATAACGTGCCAAATATAGATAAAGCGCGTTTAAGTGTACATTGTCATAACGATTTAGGTTTAGCTGTAGCTAACTCGGTCGCCGCGGTACAAGCGGGTGCTCGCCAAATTGAATGTACAATAAATGGTATTGGTGAGCGTGCGGGTAACTGTTCGCTTGAAGAAGTGGCGATGATCATGAAAATGCGCAAAGACCACTTAAAAGTTCACACCGATATTAAAAGCGAAGAAATTTATCGCGCATCTCGCCAAGTGGCAAAAATTTGTAATATGCCAGTGCAGCCAAATAAAGCCATTGTGGGCGAAAACGCCTTTGCACATAGCTCGGGCATTCACCAAGATGGCGTACTAAAAGCACAAAATACGTACGAAATAATGTCGCCAGAAAGCGTAGGCGTACCAAACAACCAATTAAACATGACTTCGCGTTCGGGGCGTCATGTTATTGAGCACCGCTTAGAAGAGTTAGGGTATCAAAAAGCGGACTACGATATGGACAGCCTATACGAAAGCTTTTTAGCCCTAGCTGATCAAAAAGGCACGGTGTACGACTACGACCTTGAAGCCATGATTTACCTAAATCAAATTAACGACAAAGATGAAAAATACCAGTTAGAGTTTGTTAACTCAGCGTCTAACTCGCAATCGGTAGCCAGCTCTACTATTGGTATGGTGATTGATGGCGAAGTTAAACAAGAAGCCGCAACAGGTAATGGCCCAGTAGAGGCATCGTTTGCAGCTATTGAGCGCTTAACCGGTATGAGCGTTGAAATGATTGAATACAACTTAGAAGCGACAGGCCAAGGCGCAAGCTCGCTAGGCCAAGTAAACATTATTGCTAAATACGATGGCCGCCCTTATCACGGTGCGGGTATTGCTGCGGATGTGGTAGAAGCGTCGGTACGCGCCATGATCCGTGTTTACAACTTAATTTATCGTGCACAAAAAGTGTCTGATTTAAAACAACAAAGGAAAGCAGGATGAGTAAAACAAACTACAGCGTTGCCGTATTAGCAGGCGACGGTATTGGCCCAGAAGTAATGGCAGCAGCAGAGCAAGTACTTGATGCTGTGAGCAATAAGTTTGGTTTTACTCTAAACCGCGAGCATCATGCTATTGGTGGTGCAGCCATTGATGAATTTGGTGAAGCATTACCACCAAAAACACTGAGCGCGTGCGAAAACGCTGATGCTATTTTATTTGGCTCAGTAGGTGGCCCTAAGTGGGAAAACCTTCCACCAAATGAGCAGCCTGAGCGTGCATCGCTTTTACCGCTTCGTAAGCACTTTGGTTTGTTTTGTAACTTACGCCCAGCACAGCTTTTACCGGCGCTTAGCGCAGCATCGCCATTACGTGCCGATATTAGCGAAAAAGGCTTTGATATTTTATGTGTACGCGAGCTTACCGGCGGCATTTACTTTGGTGAAAAAGGCCGAGGTGGCGAAGGCGAAGAGGAGTTTGCCTTTGATACGCAAAACTACTCGCGTAAAGAAATCGAACGCATTGCCCGCTTTGCTTTTGAAGCAGCAAAATTACGTAGTAACCATGTTACCTCGGTAGATAAAGCCAACGTACTTGCATCAAGCGTATTATGGCGCGAAGTAGTCACCGAAGTAAGTAAAGACTACCCAGAAGTCAGCCTAGATTATATATACGTAGATAACGCAGCTATGCAGTTAGTTAAACAGCCTAGCCAGTTTGACGTGCTACTTTGCGATAACTTGTTTGGTGATATTTTGTCAGATGAGTGTGCGATGATCACAGGCTCAATGGGTTTATTACCATCAGCAAGCTTAAACCAATCGGGCTTTGGTTTGTACGAACCTGCTGGTGGCTCCGCGCCAGATATTGCAGGTAAAGGCGTTGCAAACCCGATTGCACAAATTTTAAGTGCTGCACTGATGCTACGTTACTCATTAGGGCAAGACGAAGCAGCCCGCACCATTGAAAAAGCCGTAGCCGAAGCCGTAGAAGCAGGCGTTGGCACGCCAGATATCTACCCACAAGGTGGATACAGCACAAGCGATGTGGCAGCTGCCATTGTTTCACGTATTTAATATATAAATCGCAGCACCGTTATGCTGCGACTTAACAAAGTAGGGAATTAGCAAGTGGCCCAAACGTTATACGACAAAATTTGGCAAGCACATACCGTTGCCAGCATAAACGAGCAAACTGATTTACTTTATATTGACCGTCATTTAGTTCACGAGGTGACATCACCACAGGCTTTTGCTGGCCTACGTGAAAAAAACCGTACGGTACGTTGCCCAGAAAAAACCTTTGCAACGATGGATCATAATGTATCGACTAAAAGCCGATCACTTGATGCCGCAAGCGAAGTCTCTAAAAACCAGTTAATGGCGCTAGATGCGAACTGTAAAGAGTTTGGCATTGTACTTTACGATTTAAACTCAATTAACCAAGGTATTGTGCATGTAATGGGCCCAGAGCAAGGTATTACGCTGCCTGGCACTACCATTGTATGTGGTGATAGCCATACTTCTACGCATGGTGCGTTTGGCGCATTAGCACATGGTATTGGTACCTCTGAGGTTGAGCATGTATTAGCAACGCAAACGCTACAGCAAAAAAAGGCAAAATCGTTAAAAATTCAAATTAACGGTGTGCTTCGCCCAACGGTAACTTCTAAAGATTTAATTATGGCGGTTATAGGCAAGTTAGGTACCGCTGGTGGCACAGGTTATGTTGCTGAATTTTGCGGTGAAGGCATTGAAGCACTTTCAATGGAAGCCCGTATGACGCTATGTAACATGAGCATAGAAATGGGTGCTAAAGCGGGTTTAATAGCATCTGACCAAATTACGTATGATTACTTAAAAGGTCGTCCGTTTGCACCAAAAGGCGCTGACTTTGACGCAGCAGTTGAATATTGGGAAACATTAAAAACAGATGAAGGTGCACACTTTGATTTAGTTGTTGAGCTTGAAGCTGACGACATTCAGCCACAAATTACCTGGGGTACAAGCCCAGAGCAAGTAATTGGTGTTGACGAATGCATACCAGACCCAGACCAAGAGCCAGATTTAATTAAAGCCGACGCTATTCGCAGCGCACTTAGATACATGGATTTAAAAGCGGGCGATAAATTATCAAGCGCGAAAGTAGATACAGTCTTTATTGGCTCATGTACAAATAGCCGTATTGAAGATTTACGTGCCGCGGCAAAAATTGTTGAAGGCAAGCAAGTAGTAGCTGGCATAGAGGCATTAATTGTACCGGGCTCTGGTCTTGTTAAAAAGCAAGCCGAAGACGAAGGCTTAGCCGATATTTTTAAAGCGGCAGGTTTTGAGTGGCGCGAGCCGGGCTGTTCAATGTGTTTAGCAATGAACGACGACCGCTTAGAGGCGGGCAAACGCTGTGCATCTACGTCTAACCGTAACTTTGAAGGTCGCCAAGGTCGTGGCGGACGTACACATTTAGTAAGCCCTGCAATGGCGGCAGCCGCTGCAATACATGGTCACTTTGTTGATATAAGAGGAGAAGCCTAATGAGCGTATTTTTTAGTGGCTTAATGGCCCCACTTGATAAAAACAATGTAGATACAGACCAGATCATTCCTAAGCAGTTTTTAACATCAACTAGCCGTGATGGTTTTGATGCAGCACTGTTTTACGATTGGCGTTACCTAGAAAACGGTGAACCAAATCCTGATTTTATTTTAAATCGCCCATGCTACCAAGGCGCACAAATATTATTAACGCGCGATAACTTTGGTTGTGGCTCATCACGCGAGCATGCACCGTGGGCGCTTAAGCAATATGGTTTTGAAGTAATTTTAGCGGAAAGCTTTGCAGATATTTTCTTTAATAACTGTGGCAACAACCAAATGCTAGCCATTGCGCTACCAGCCGACACGCTTGAGCAATTGTTTGTACTTAGTGAGCAGCACGACGATATAAACATTCAAATCGATCTTGAAAACCAAACATTAACAAGCGATAAGTTTGCGCCAATTAGTTTTGATATTCGTAAAGACGTAAAAGAGCGTTTATTAAGTGGCTTAGACTTTATTGGTGTGACCGAAACGCTAAATCCACAAATTGATGCGTTTGAAAAACAACTTGCTGCTGAGCGCCCTTGGCAGTAACAAAAAGCAATTAATTACATATGAAAACAAAGCGCGGCTGAGTATATAAGCCGCGCTTTTTTATGTCTAATTCTTAATGTCTAAAATCTGCCATTAGCGCGGGTATGCCTGGCAGCATACCAACAATAGCCATTACTGTGGTTAAAACCACAAACATAATTAGCGGAATAACCCAGCGGCTCATTTTAGTTAAATTAGCACTGCGCTCTTTACAGCCAATTAAGCCTAAATTATCAAGCAGCATAGTTAGAGACCAACCAAAAGCAGGGTTAACCAAGCTAGAGGCAAACACAACAATAGCGGCCGATTGCGTTGTTTTACCTTCGCGTGTCATTTCCATACCCGCCTCTAGCAGCGGAATAAACACACCTACAATAAGCGCAACGCAAAGCACGGGTTGCCAAATGGCTAAATCCATTGGGTAGCCCCATAAACCCGCAACAATACAAAATACGGCTGTTAAAATGGCGCCTGCCGGAATAGGGCGTTTAGCAATAGCGGCAGGGACAATGTAAGTTCCCCACGATGAGGTAAAGTTAGCACCACCGGCTAGCGAGCCAAAGGTTTGTCTAACCGATGCGCTTAGCATGGTGTCGTCTATGTTCATTTGTACTTTTTCAGTGCGTTGCGGGTAACTAATTTTTTGAAATACTTGATGCCCTAAAAAATCCGGTGACCACATAGCCACAGCTAATACCGCAAAAGGCAGTACAACCACAAAGCTTTCAAGCGTAGGTAAGCCCAGCATCCAACCTGTGTTTTCGCCCCACCAATAAGCTGGGTTCATATTTGGTAAGCCCGGCGCGGTATTAAATTCAAACGGCGCACCGAGTGCAAATGCAACCACACCGCCAATAAGGCAGCTAAGCGGCACAGCTAACCAGCGCTTTTTAAAGTGCTCAAGTAACGCATACAATAAAATGGTCGCCAAAATAACAATAAACGCAATATGCGCCATATCAATGGCCTCAGCCCATGCAAACAGTTTTTTAACCTGTGAAATTGTGCCAATAAAGCCTAAATATATAAGTAAGCCCCCGCACACGCCTTTACTTGTTAAGCGTGCCAGCAAGCTCCCTCCTTTGGTTATGGCTAAAATAAAGCCAAAGGCACCAATCAGTAAGCCAAACGCCATAGGATGGCCGCCAGCGGCAACCACAATAGGAATAAGTGGAATAAGTGGGCCATGAGTACCCGCTAAGTTAGCGGTAGGTAAAATAAAGCCCGAAAACAAAATAATAAAAATAGAAACAATCAGTAATTCATAGCGTACGTTCTCTAACACAAACGCATCGCTTAAACCTAGTGGCGCTGCAAATGTAGCGGCAATAGCACCCACCATAACCACTTTACCAATAGTGCCCGCCATGGCTGGAATCGTGTCTTCAAATTCAAAGCGGTAGTCTCTAAAAGGTAAATTAGGCCGCCAGCGCTTAGGCTGCATAATTTGCAGTTCGTGCTCTAGGTATTCGTCGCGGGTATTAAACTCTGAACTGGGTTTATGGTTGTTTTGATAGCTGTTGGTATTGTCGTGCAATGTACTTTTGTGATCTGAGTTGTGACCCTTTGGGGTTACTGACATAGTCCCTCCTGTTACTCGTTGCTTATTTACTAATACGGCTTTTGTTAAAGCAAATGAATAGTGAAGGGGCAGGGTAGATCAGCTTTTACTCAGGAATGTATAGGCAAAAGGTCGTGTATGGTTGTTTTTAATACAGTTAATTTAAAAAACAGCTTTACACTAAAAGTCATAAATTACAGAAAATGATTAAAAGTTTATATAGATCATGCTCTTGAATGTGTCATTAAAGATGCTCAGAGCTATTTGCAGAAATAGTATCGTGTTAACGGCAGGTTATTATCCTTTAGTCTTAGTGGTTGTTAAAGTTGTTTTATTTCAAGCTATTTGTTTGCGGGAGCCGTTAATTTTGTTTTATTTGTGGTGGAATAATACATCTGTTACTTTCTGATTGTTAATAACAACAATAAAGAATAGAGATGCAATTCAACTCCCCTAAATCAATTGGTATTTTACTCGGTACGCTTTACGGCATATTTATGCGGCTGTTTGTAGAGCTGCTTGATACTTATAATTTAAGTAGCCTTGTGTCTATTTCCTTTATGTTTTTAGTGCCCGTTGCAATTGGCTATATTCGTATTCACTTTGAATTTAAAAGCTCAAAAATATTAACAAAAAGGCAAATGGTGACAATTGCTTGGCAGCCAATTTTTGTTTTTTTACTTGTAAGCGTTATTACACTGCTTGAAGGCAGTATTTGTGTGGCAATGGCTTTGCCTGCCTTTATGCTCTTTGCAAGTATGGGTGGTTTATTGGCAGGCTTTATTAAAAACCGTCAAACAAAAAACGCTAACCGGCCTTTACTTTCAATCGCTTTGCTTCCTGTGTTGCTCTCACCTATTGAGGTAAATTATTTACACTTATCAAAAACGTACGAAGTCACCAACTCTATAATTATTGAAGCGCCTATAAATCGTGTATGGCAGCAGCTTGCTAATGTAAGCACTATAGAGCAACAAGAATTGCCATTCTCGCTTACCCAATTAATAGGTGTACCTAAACCCTTAGAGGCAAATATGAATGCTACGGGTGTTGGTGCAATTAGAACCAGTAAATGGCAAAAAGGGGTTATATTTAAAGAAGTTATTACGGATTGGCAGCCAAATAAACAGATGCTTTATAGATTTGAGATAGACCCTGATGCTATTCCCGATGATGCACTCGATAAACATGTAAAACTAGGCGGCGAATACTTTTCACCTCTTTACGGTGGATATGAGTTAAGTGAAGATAAAAGCGGCAATACCATTTTAACTTTAAAAACGACCGTGCAAGATAATACAAATTTTGGTGTTTATTCGCGAATATGGGGTGAGGTAATTTTTCAAGACTTCCATTATTCACTTTTAACATTAATGAAAAACAGAGCAGAAAAGCCACTTGTCGCAGCTATTTCCTATTATTAACTTAAACCGCTATGGTATTAAAAAACTATTATAAGAGTACTTTATGAAATTATTAACGGTAGCAACGTTATTACTTGCTTCATCAGCCGCTATTGCGCGCCCTGCGCCTTTGGTATCTATACCGACACACGATGCATTTTTTAATAATATAGCTGCGCATTGTGGTAAGGCGTTTGAGGGCAAAGTAAGTGTAGATAACGCAAAAGGCCCAAGCTCATTTGATAATAAAAAATTAGTTATGCATGTACGTAAATGTACTGATAGCGAGCTACAAGTGCCATTTCATGTGGGTGATGATGCATCGCGTACGTGGATCATTACTAAAACGGGCAGTGGTTTGAGCTTAAAGCATGATCATCGCCATAAAGATGGCACTGACGACGCTTCTACTATGTATGGCGGTCATACACTTGATGCGGGTTTTGCACAAATGCAGTCTTTCCCGGCCGATCAATACTCTAAAGAATTATTTGTAGCACAAGGCATTGAACAGTCGGCAGGTAATACATGGCAAATGTATATTTATCCTGAGGTATTTACGTATCGGTTAATTCGCCAAGGGCGCGAGTTTAAGGTGGACTTTGATTTAACTAAACCTATTACGCCACCCGCTGCACCATGGGGATACGAAGAGTAAGCGTATTATTCAGGCTTTTCGCATTGCAATAAAACCGTTAAAGGTGGTTGATAAGCGCGTGGTTTAGTAGGAAAACGTTCGTACTCTTGCACGCCTTCAAGCACTTTTAACATAAAGGTGTTACCACGGCATAACCTGTCTGCATGGCGCAGTAAAAACATACTTTGATTAGCAAAGTGTTTGTAATCGTCTGATTGTATTTCTATTTTATAATTGCTGTTGTCAATTTTGGTTTGATAATAATGAACTTTGTTATCAAAGTCGTATGATTTTTCTTTTTCGACGGTGTCGGCCAGTACAGTGCCTGTATTCGAAAGGCCCACCAGTACGCAACTAATGATAAAGCGCGGTGAATATAACCCTTTCATAAAATGTATCCTTTAATTTGCGAACTTAATACCCATTAAATACTCATACAAGTTCGGTTTATGTACGTTAAGTCTAACACCCAAAAGAGATAATGTGATGTTCAAACAAATAAAACAGCTTTTTACAGCATTCGATGATCCAGCGCCAAGTATAGAGCCACACGATTTAAAAACAGCGGTAGCAGCGTTGTTAATTGAAGTAATGCGTGCAGATACCAAGCTTGACCATGATGAACAACACACCCTGACTGTAACCTTAAAAAAGTACTTTAATTTAACTGATTCTGAAGTTGAAGAACTCACTACCAATGCAGCAAGTAGTTTAGATGGTGCAATTGATTACTTTCAGTTTTCAAAGCAGATTAATGAGCATTGCAGTGCGGCAGAGCGAATAGAGATAATAGAATTGCTGTGGCGTTTAGCCTACGCAGACGGTGAAATAGACCCACAAGAAGAGTACGTAATACGTAAAATAGCGGGTCTATTATATGTAACGCATGTTGATTTTATCGCCGCAAAAATAGCGGCGACAAAGCAAAAGTAAAGCGTATAAGGTTACTTTAATTTGCTTGCAACACTGACTAATTGATAAGCAAGCGAAGATACTTTATCAGCTATTTCTGGGTCGCTAATTTGGCCATTGTCATCAAAAACAGAAAACGCAGACGGTACAGCAAGTTGGTCGGCAAGCACTAACGAACCAATGCCGCTTAAAATATCACGTACGTGGTTTAAACCGCGTAAACCTCCTAATCCACCCGGTGAAGTAGCAAATAAGGCCACAACTTTATTACGAAACGCCGGTACTGCACCTTGCTCAGTGCGTGACGCCCAATCTATAGCGTTTTTCAATGGCGCAGTGATCGAGCCGTTATACTCTGGGCTTGCCAGTAAAATACCATCTGCAGAGCGAAGTTTGTCTTTTAAACGTTGTGCATCAGCGGGTGTGCCTTGTGCTTCAATATCTTCGTTAAATAGTGGAATATCTAACTCGTTTAACTGAATAACTTCTACTTCAGCACCTGTTTGCAGAGCAAAACGTGCTGCTTCATTAATAAGTTTTTGATTAAAGCTTTCTTTACGTAAGCTGCCCGCAAGCGCGATAATTTTTGGTGCTGACATGAGTTTGGCCTTTTTATGTTTTAAGTTACATACCTAATGTAGCAAACTTTTACTTGTAGAAAACCCAAATAAACGCAACACTTATGTGCATATATGCACACAAGTTATAGGCAGAGCGCATGGCAATTAAATTTGATGACTGGCAAGACGTAAAAGTGGCCTTTGAAGTGGCGCGGCTTGGCACACTTACAGCTGCAGCAGAGGCACTTAATGTGCACCACAGCACTGTGTTAAGACGAATTAACAGCCTTGAAAAAAACCTAGATACCCGCTTGTTTCATCGCCATGCTCGTGGTTACAAGGTAACTGAAATTGGCGCTAAATTATTTGCGACAGCGCAAACTATAGATACCTCGCTCGAACAGCTACATAACGATATTGCCGCTGCCGATAGTACTTTACGCGGAAGTTTATTACTTACTACGGTGAGTGGGTTTATTGATGTTATGGGTGATGTATGTGAGCAATTTCAGGCATTACACCCACAAGTGCAGCTTGAAGTTATTTTGGAGCAAAAACGCTTGCGGCTCGATCACGGGCAAGCACATATTGCGCTTCGTGCAGGCCCTAAACCTGATGAAGGTGACTACATTGCTCAGCACTTAGCAAAGCTTACATCGGGTTTATATGCTAACAAACGCTACATTACAAGGCATGGCATGCCTAAATCATTAGGTGATTTATTGCAGCATAATTTTGTATCAGGAGTGGCGGGATATAATGCACGCGTACCTTATTTTGCTTGGGCAGACGAAAACATTCCTGCATCGCAAATCAAATTACGTGTATCAGAAACTGCCGAGGCCACGCGCGCGATTATTAAAGGCTTAGGCATTGGTGGTTTACAACATGATGTAGCAGCGCAATATAGCGATTTGGTCCCTGTGCTACATAGTGAATTAAATTGGCCCACAGATGTGTGGTTAGTGACCCACCATTTAGTGCATCGCACCGCGAAAGTACAAGCTTTTGCAGGCTTATTAAAGGCGCATTTTAATAAACTTGCTAAGTAAAAAAATTGAAGGGCTCCCGATCGAGTTATTTTTTGGCAATTAGCATTTAAACAGTTTTACAATGAAAAGGCGTACAACAACAAGTTGTACGCCTTTTTAGTTTTTAAATTACTGTGCTTTACAACTTACGTTTTTAAGCTCAATAGTGAGATCTTTTTTAGGGTAATACAGCACGCATTGCTCGCCAATAATTTGCAAAACAAACTTTTCTGACTTGATATTATGCGCGCCCATAATGGGCATACCATTGGGATCTTTACTTGTACCATGGCTTAGTAAAAGCTCACTGCGTTTGGTAAAAACGGTGTCGGCCAGTGTAACAAGCGTACCGCCTTTAGCTTTTATTATTGCCTGTTGCAGCACAGTTATAACGCCCGGGTTAACCTCTGTTAATAGCGCAGGCTTTGCAACGGCATTACTCATACTATTACACCCTCCTATACTTATTAATACAGTGAGTACCGCCAGTAACTTTACCATTATTGCTCCTTAGACAACGTAGGCCATGTTAGGTCCATGTTACCGCGAGCAAGCTCGTTTGGTGCGTTTAAAGGCTGCAGTTTTTCGCCCGTTGCAGCAAAGCTTGGTACATCTATTTTACTATTAGCGACCGTTGTTGTGATTGGGCATGCGCCGTTATTATCTATATGAAAAAGTGCTGTAGATAGTAACCTTTCGTTGCTATCACCAAGTTGATTATCAAAGTCATCACTAACAACACACCCTTGTACATCGGCATTAAATTGTGGTGTTGGTGTTGGGGTAAAGCCTGCGGCATATTCGCCAAAGCCTTTACTGTTAACACCACTAAATTGAATGGTGTAGTAGGTTGTTCCACAGTTGTGTGTAGGCGTAAATCCGTATGGTTTACCACAGGTTGTGTCGCCAATAAGTACCACCTCTGCATCTATTCCCTTTAAGCCATTAATAAATGCTTCAGAGGCTGAACAGGTACCTGATGTACTTAGTACATACACTTTAGATAAGTTTAAATCAGGTAATTTATCGCCAGTACTAAAAAACGTTGAGTAATCTATTTCTTCGTCAATAAACGGAAATGGAGAATCGACAGGCTGTTTATCATTTTGTTGTGTTTGATAGTAAAAGCGGTTTTGTACATTGGCACTTCCTGCCACCATATACGCTAGCTGCGCAGACAGCGCTAATAAACCACCGCCGTTGTATCTAAAATCAATAACGAGTTCGTCTACGTTATCGGTTCTAAATTTATTTACTGCATCAATTAGGCCCTCTTGGGCAATACCTATATGACTATTAAACTGCATATAACCAACGCGCGTGTTATTGCTTGTTACAATCGTTTTTACATTTTGAACAGGCGTTTGCTCAATGTTACCCGCTGTGACGTTAAATGTTTTTTCCGTGCCGTCGTTACTGCGAACAACAATTGTATGTGAATCACCGTTGGTTGGGCTAAATAAGCCTTCGTTTAAAGTATCAATCCCTGCTTGGGTATTGGTATTAATGCTTACGCCATCAACTTCAAGTACGGTATCGCCTCGTTGAAAGCCAATTTGGCTAGCTGGTGAGTCATCTTCAAGGTAAGCAACACGTAAAATTCTATCGGCTGAATCACCAATAAATGCCCAGTTAATACCATAACCAGAGGTAACGCCCGATTGTGCTTCTTGGAAGTAATCTTCAGAGGGTTCTGAAAAATGAAAGTTATCTTTTTTAGCGCCTGAATCGGTTAGCTCTTCGGTTTTTAGTTGAGCAAAATAGTCAGCGACGGTATCGAACGATTCAGGGTCGTTATCGGCTATTTCGTCATACCACAGGTATGTTTCGTCGCTCCATGAGCGAAGCCATAGTTTTTCGTATAAGGCTGAACCAGCTTGGTCAGGGTAAGGCTCATTATTATTAAACGGGTCGTTACCTGTACGTGGTGTTTCACAAAAGTTTTTAAGTTCGTCTGAAGGTTCAAATACACCGGCAGTCCATGTCGGTGTGCTACTTGTAGGTGGCGTGACAGGCGCTGGTGTAGTGTTGCTACCTCCGCCTCCACCACAACCTGTTAAAGCAAAAACTGAGAGCGCGCTAATAATTGCAAGCGATAGAGTGTTGTTTTTAAACATATTCGGTACTTCCTGTAAATAAGTTGTTTAAAATACTACAACACCTGATTATTTATTCAACGTTTTGCTTTTTCTTTATGTAAATAATTGTGTCATTTTTTATTGGTAAAGCAGTATTTTAAGTTCGCTTATTAGCGGGAATATCATTACATTTTTTGTATAGTGCTTTTTAGTGCTAGGTCTTGCTTTTGCCACGCATTAAAAAGTTTTTGTTGTTGTTTTGAAATTTTTAAACCATAGGTTTTTTGCATGTAAGCATAGGCGTCGGCAATTTGTTTACGGGCATAAAATGGTGGCTCAACAACACGTTGCTTAAAGTTTACTTTTACATCGCATTGGCCGTATTGAGTCGCGGCTCCACCTAGCATGCCAAAACGATAATTAGAGCGGTCAGCATTTATTTCGCCAATTGCGGGGGCTAAGTTATTTATATCAGCTTCCATTTTTCGAAATTTTTCGCTGACTTTACGACAGTTTTTCCGCCCACCATTTTGCCAACATTGTAGTTGATGCCCAAACTCCCATGCCGATACAATATGCTCCCATTCAATACGTAAAGCGCGCTTGTTTACTTTGCCTGAGCGGGTAAATGTATTACGAGGTACATAGCCACAACCCGTTGGATCTGGCACTAGTTTTTTACCTTGTTTTTTAATATCACAACCGCAATACAGGCTTTTTGCATTGTGCGGTAGCGTTTTTATTAAGTGCTTTTTAGCAGTAGAGAAGCGAGTAAAGTCTTTACTTGATACCGAAAAACAGACACAGCAAGCCAGTAAGGCCAAAATCAATCGGGTCATATCCATCACATACGTGAACTACAGGAGCCCCTAGTTTACTGGCTCAACAGGCAAACATAAACTTATTTAAATCTGCGTTTAATCCTTATGTTTTGCAATAGCAGTAAAAAGCCAGTTAAACAAAAAAGCACACTGGTTGCAGCAAAGCTAATTAATAGAGGATTGTTAAAGTTTTCACGTTCATCGTAATCCATAATATGCAGCATCCAAAAAAAGTCGAAAATTCGCCACAGTGTGCTGCGCACAGTAATCACTTTGCCTGTATCTGATGACAAATAGAGTGTGGTGCTCAATGTATCGTTAAATTGTACTTTCCATACATCTTTTTTATAACCGCTTTCTCTTGGTCCTAAACCTAATAAAGTGGTACTTACTGGTTGAGCATCAATAAGTAAATGCGCGTGTGCATTAGCAATTATTTGCTGTTTGTTGGGGGCTTTAAATGGTTGCCCAGTAATGCCATTAAAACTTTGAGGGTTGCCTTCACTGGTTACAGTTATAAGTGGGGTAGATAAAAAATGCGCAAAGGTTATTTTAGTCGGATTAGTGACTTGCGAAACAATATTATCAATTGATGCCACGTAATCGCTGCTTTTAAAGGGGTTAACTAGGGTGCGTGTTGCTAGGTGTTTACCATGTACTTTTTCAAGCGGGATAGCGCTCATAACCAAACCGCCAAGCAACCAAGCTAGTATTTGTATTCCTAATAAATAGCCCAACCATTTATGAAGTTTACGTGCTGGTTTAAAAACTTTTTTCATGTGTGTTTATCTTATTATTTTTACGAGACATTTTACGCGATGGTTGAGCAAGGTGAGTGCGACAAAATGTCGCACTAGTGCATTAAAATAGCGTTTCAGCACAATAGCGCCAATTGTAAGCAGCAATAGCACTCTAAAATAAGAGTATTACTATATAAAACGTCTATTTATAGGGTGTTGATTTGGTATAAAGGTAAAACTGCGTTAAAGTTTGCATGGTAACCATTAGAGGATAAATACGAGACAATGTCGGAAATTCAATTTTTAAATGTAGATCTAGAGCTTGAGTCAAAACAAGATATTAGTGTGCTGGTGGCCGACCTAAAAAAAGTCGCAACGATTTTACATTATGACAAAGACGAATACCGTCAATTAGCACGTATTGAGGTAGCTGGCGATGTAAAATCACCAGACAAAGCAATAAACCATATATGTGAGCTTATTGAGTCATGTTCACGCAATGCATTAAAGCAATGGTTAAGCTGCTCACGTAGAACGTTTGATATAGGGTTTGAGTCAGGCACGTCGCCAAAATGTTTTAATCAAGCTTTACATGCAGATACACTACTGCGTATATCTGCTATTGGCGCGGGTATGGAAATAACAATTTACCCTCTCGAAAAATAACTTACGTCTTTCGCTCAACAACGGCTGCGGTCATTTTTGATACGCAGCATAGCTCGTTGCGGCTGTTTGTAATTTTTATTTCCCAAACAGAGCTTCGTTTTCCAATATGAAATGCGCGTGCTGTTGCCGTTAATGTACCATTGCGAGAAGCCTTTAAATGGCTTGCACTTATTTCTTGCCCAACACAGTAAAACTTTGTGAAATCAACTACAAAATTAGCAGCATAGCTCGCTACGGTTTCGGCGAGTACAACGTTTGCGCCGCCATGAACCATGCCAATAGGGTTATGGTGTGCAGGGATTGCAGGCATGGTTGCTACTAGATAATCGTCGCCTATCTCTGTTATTTCGATTCCCATGGTTTTCATTAGCGTCCCTTGGCCATTAATGCCTTCGTCCAATTGTTTACACAATGCTAATGTAATGGGTTGATGCCAAATACTCATATAGATTCCTTTAAATTTAATGTAGCAAGTTACTATTTTTATAGGCTATTTTAGAAAGCCCCTAAAATGTACACGTAAGGAAGTAATTTGGCTATTTGAACGAATAATTTAAATTTGCGATTTTTATTTAACTGTATATACTCACAGTTAAATGTACTGTATGGAAAACCAGTTGTATGCGCCCATTAACTAAACGCCAAGCTCAAATACTCGAATTAATTAAAGTGTTTATTAAAGACACTGGTATGCCGCCTACACGTGCCGAAATAGCACAAACGTTAGGGTTTAAAAGTGCAAATGCCGCTGAGGAACATTTAAAAGCCCTTGCCAAAAAAGGGGTGATTAAAATGAAACCTGGCGCAAGCCGTGGAATTCAACTTGTTGAAGAAGAGGAGCCAGAACAATTAGGTTTACCGCTTATTGGCCGAGTTGCGGCAGGTTCCCCTATTTTGGCGCAAGAACATGTTGAAAGCCACTGTAAAATTGACCCATTAATGTTTAAACCAGCTGCCGACTTTTTACTGCGCGTAAACGGTATGAGTATGAAAGATATAGGCATTATGGATGGCGATTTACTTGCTGTGCATAAAACACAAGTGGCTGAAAATGGTCAAGTTGTGGTTGCCCGTGTTGATGACGATGTAACCGTAAAACGCATCGAAAAAGCGGGTCGTCAGGTATTGCTTCATGCCGAAAATGACGAGTTTGCACCAATTAAGGTCGATCTTGAAACTGAGTCGTTCAACATTGAAGGCTTAGCAGTGGGTGTAATTCGTAACGCGGACTGGATGTAGTTTTTCTTATTTTATAAAAAGCGCACTTTTTTGGTGCGCTTTTTTTATTTTTAAAATTTTGTTTGTTTTTTATTCACACTCTTTCATTTCATCCTTAGCCCTTACCACCTCTCGATTTGAGCTATTTCTCTCTACGTTCAACTAAGTCAACTCTCTACTTTTTATATATTTATTGTTTGTTTTTAATACAAAAAACTTGCATGGTGGTTAAATATTAACTAATTGTTAATAAGCTGACGCTGGCAATACTCATCGCTTTTAAGTTTTGAGCACACACAATAAACTTTTGCTAGCGCAGTGAATGCCAATTTTTATAAATAAAACGGCATTAATAAAAAAATAAAAATAACGAATTGGCGTTTAAGCCGTATGCCTCTTCGCTTTGCACTAGCAACAGCATCAAAGGAGTCGTCACATGGGTAAACTTAGTTGTACCTTGTGGCTTATATTGTGTGTTTTTCCGCAGTTAGCCTTGGCAAATAGCCAATTTAATATGCGTAAAGGCGTTACAGATATAAGTGAAAATGTTTACGAATTACACATGACCATATTTTTTATATGTTGTGTGATTGGGATAATAGTGTTTGCCATTATGCTTTGGGCACTCATTCATCATCGCAAATCTAAAGGAGCGGTTCCCGCTCAATTCCACGAAAGCACCAAAGTAGAAATTCTTTGGACCGCCATTCCATTTGTTATTTTAATTGCTATGGCAGTGCCAGCTACAAAAACGTTAATAGCGATGGAAGATGCCAGTAAAGCCGACTTAACAATTAAAGTTACAGGTTCACAGTGGAAATGGCATTATGAATACATGGGAGAAGATGTAGAGTTTTACTCAATGCTTGCAACTCCTCAGGATGAAATAACTAATTTAGCTGATAAAAACCCAAATTATCTACTTGAGGTAGACAAACCCCTCGTACTGCCAATTAATCAAAAAATTCGTTTTTTAATGACCTCAGATGATGTTATCCACTCTTGGTGGGTACCAGACTTTGCCGTTAAAAAAGATGCCAACCCAGGCTTTATTAACGAAACATGGACCAACATAAACGAAGAAGGCATTTACCGAGGTCAGTGTGCTGAGCTGTGCGGTAAAGATCACGGGTTTATGCCCGTTGTGGTAGAGGCCAAATCTGAGGCTGACTTTAAAGTATGGTTGGCCGATGCTAAACAAGCTAAGCAACAAGCAGCTTTAGCTGATGCCGCTTTACTTGATCAAACATTACCTAAAGAAGAGCTAATGGAGCTGGGCGCTCAAGTATACATGGCAAGTTGTGCAGCATGTCATCAACCTACAGGGTTAGGGCTACCGGGCGTATTTCCGGCTCTAAAAGGTAGCCCAATTGTACTTGGCGATATAAAAGGTCATATAGACATACTTATTCATGGGAGCCCAGGTACGGCAATGCAATCATTTGCCAAGCAGTTATCTATAAAACAATTGGCTGCGGTTATTACTTACAAGCGAAATGCATGGGGTAACGATACCGGTGATGTTATTCAGCCTAGTGAGATTCAAGCAGCACTTGATGCCGACGTGGAGGCTAACTAATGAGTAGCATAGCAGAACAACCAAACGCCAATGAAGCGCATCATGCTCATCATCCAGCTAAAGGCTTTAAGCGCTGGCTTTATACAACAAATCATAAAGATATTGGCAGTTTATATTTAATATTTTCGTTGACCATGTTTTTAATTGGTGGCGCCATGGCTATGGTGATCAGGGCCGAACTATTTCAACCTGGGTTGCAGTTGGTCGATCCCCACTTTTTTAATCAAATGACTACAGTTCACGGTTTAATAATGGTGTTTGGCGCCGTTATGCCTGCCTTTACGGGATTAGCCAATTGGATGATACCGTTAATGATAGGTGCGCCAGATATGGCATTACCTAGAATGAATAACTGGAGCTTTTGGATCTTACCTTTCGCATTTTTAATTTTGCTTGCTTCTTTATTTATGCCTGGAGGAGGTCCTGCTTTTGGCTGGACCTTCTATGCTCCGCTTTCAACCACATACAGTAACGACAATACTGCCTTGTTTGTATTTGCGGTGCACATAATGGGTATTAGCTCAATTATGGGTGCTATTAATGTGGTTGTGACTATAGTTAATTTGCGTGCACCTGGCATGACGTGGATGAAACTCCCCTTGTTTGTATGGACATGGCTAATAACGGCATTTTTACTCATTGCTGTTATGCCCGTTTTGGCAGGGGCGGTGACCATGGTTTTAACCGATAAATATTTTGCGACTAGCTTTTTTGACGCTGCCGGCGGTGGCGATCCGGTGATGTTCCAGCATATATTTTGGTTTTTTGGTCACCCCGAAGTTTACATCATGATTTTGCCAGCGTTTGGTATCATTTCAACCATAGTGCCTACTTTTTCGCGTAAAAAGCTATTTGGCTATGCATCTATGGTTTATGCCACGTCATCTATAGCATTGCTAAGCTTTATTGTGTGGGCGCATCACATGTTTACCACCGGTATGCCGGTAGCTGCAGAGCTATTTTTTATGTACTCCACAATGCTGATATCGGTACCTACCGGCGTGAAAGTATTTAATTGGGTAGCCACCATGTGGCGCGGGTCTATTAGCTTTGAAGTCCCTATGATGTTCAGTATTGCTTTTATAGTGCTGTTCACATTAGGTGGTTTTTCAGGGTTGATGCTTGCTATTACTCCCGCTGATTTTCAATACCACGACACTTATTTTGTAGTGGCTCATTTTCATTATGTGTTAGTGACAGGGGCGGTATTTTCAATCATGGCCGGTGCTTATTACTGGCTGCCAAAATGGACTGGCAATATGTTTAATATCACGCTGGCTAAGTGGCATTTTTGGTTGTCGTTAGTCAGTGTAAATGTGCTGTTTTTTCCAATGCATTTTGTGGGTTTGGCTGGTATGCCTCGCCGTATTCCTGATTATGCACTGCAATTTGCAGACTTTAACGCAATTATAAGTATTGGTGGTTTTGCATTTGGTTTATCTCAGCTGTTGTTTGTAGTGGTTGTTTTTAAATGTGCAAGAGGCGGCGAAAAAGTCCCTGCAAAAGTATGGGATGGCGCTGAAGGGTTAGAGTGGGAAGTTGAATCCCCTGCGCCTTACCATACCTTTTCAACACCACCGGAAATTAAATAATGACCCACGCACCGCTCCTTAAACGCTTGATTATTATCAGCATAGGTATGTTTGCGTTTGCGTTTGCCTTAGTGCCGTTATACGACGTGTTTTGTGACTTAACCGGGCTAAATGGTAAGCCATCGTTAGAGCAAGCGCAGCAAAGTAGCGTGATTGAGCAAACAAGGGACGTTAGCGTGAGTTTTACAACTCATGCACAAAGCGGTGCACCTTTTGAGGTGAAATCAAAAGAGTACAGTGTGGTTGTGAAACCCGGAGAAATGCGAGAAGTCGTTTTTAGCGCAAAAAATAGTAGTGAACTCGATAAAGTTATGCAGGCAGTACCGTCTGTTTCACCAGGCAAAGCGGCAAAATATTTACACAAAATGGCCTGCTTTTGCTTTGATCAACAACCCCTAAAAGCGGGAGAAGAGCTCGAATTTAAATTGCTTTTTTATGTTGATACAGCGCTTCCAAGTGATGTTGAAGAGCTAACTTTGTCTTACACCGTATTTGATATTAGTGAGCAACTAGTTGCCAGTAATAACTAGCAACAAACACTAGTGCGAAACTAGGAGCAAGTAAAATGAATCAAGAACATGAGCATTATTACGTACCAGAGCAAAGCCCGTGGCCCATTGTAGGGGCGGTTGCGTTGTTTTTTATCGCCGTAGGCGCAGGCTTAACAGTTATGGAAGTTGGCAAGGAAGGGGGGAGCGGTGTTTATTTACTTTATGCCGGTATAGCCGTTCTTTTATATATGTTATTTGGCTGGTTTAAAAATGTTATTCACGAGTCAGGCCAAGGGTTGTACTCAGCACAAATGGATCGTTCTTTTCGACAAGGCATGAGCTGGTTCATTTTTTCTGAGGTTATGTTTTTTATGGCCTTTTTTGGTGCGTTATTTTATGCACGTATGATTTCGGTGCCTTGGTTGGGGGGCGCGGGTAACAATGCTATGACTAATGAAGTGTTGTGGCCTACTTTTGAAGCTATGTGGCCTTTGGTTGTTACACCTTCCGGTGACACAACCCAAGCTATGGGGTGGCAAGGCCTACCATTGATCAATACGTTAATTTTAATCGCGTCATCGGTTACGCTGCATTTTGCCCATGTTGCAATGGAAAACAACAAACGTAAACCACTGAAAGTGTTTTTAGGACTTACGGTGTTATTAGGCGTGTGCTTTTTAGCATTGCAAGTAGAGGAATACGTTCATGCATACAATGACTTAAATTTAACATTAGATGCCGGTGTGTACGGTAATACATTCTTTTTGCTTACAGGCTTTCATGGCATGCATGTCACACTCGGAGCCATACTTTTATTTGTCATTTTAATACGAATATTAAAAGGTCATTTTACCAAAGAAAAGCACTTTGCGTTTCAAGCTGCTGCTTGGTATTGGCATTTTGTTGATGTGGTATGGCTGTGTTTATTTGTGTTTGTATATGTGCTGTAACGTTTATGGGCGAGCTATTTGCCTTTATATAACCGAGCTTAACTGCTGCGATTGCAACCACTAATACAACAACCGAAAACAACACTCGGCGCCCTAAAAAGTGAGACATAGGTCGCCCGTTTGTTTTCCCAGACACCATAATAAATAGCGCTCTAAATAAGTTAAAAAGTATAAACATTAACAACAGTACAATAATAATTTTAATAATCACTGAGTTGACCCTTTATGCAAGTAGTTTTAAGGCACAAACAAAAGCTTAGTTCAATAATCACAATTTGTATGGTTGTGGTTGTCGTGCTGGTATGTGTGCGCCTAGGTTTTTGGCAATTAGAACGAGGTGAAAAAAAACAGCAACAGCTCACTGCCATTGCTCAAATACAAACTCATGGTGTTATGAGTTGGTCGCAGTTGCTTAATTTACCAAAGCAGTGGAATAAAACCGGTGTACTAGTCGAGCTTAAAGGGACACTTTTAAGCGAGCATTACTGGTTGTTAGATAATCAAGTATATAACGGACAAGTGGGTTACGACCTACTCGCCCTGTTAAAACCAAATAATGATATGCGTGCAGTATTGGTTAATTTAGGTTGGGTGAGAGCCCCGCTATCACGGGATATTTTACCCACAATAGTTATGCCTAAAGGTGAGTTTACGGTCAAAGCACAAATTAAAGAGAATAACCTCAGTAGTTTTACCCTAGAAGACAAAACCTCGAGTGGTGATCTGCCCAAACGCATTCAATCAATCGACTTAAGCTTTATACAATCACACACTCATTTCCCATTAGTTAACTTTATGGCTTACCGCCAAGGTGAGGGTGATGAAATTGCGATACCGCATTACGAAGCGGTTGTAATGAACCCACAAAAACATAACGCCTATGCGGTGCAGTGGTTTTTAATCGCCTTTGCATGTGTTGTTGTAGCCATTTTTGCGAGTAAAAAAAGGAATAAAAATGAAAAATAAACCCCTTTTACTGTTTGTAACCTGTTGTGCTATCCCTTTGCTTTTAGCCTATAGCGCGCTGAAATTTGATTGGTTACCTAGTGCGGTTACAAATCACGGTGAATTTCTAAATGAAGAGATAAAACTAGAAAACTGGCAACAAAATAATCCTAAACAATGGACTATAGCACTTAATTATTCGAGTGAGTGCAGTGCGTCATGTAACGAGCAACTTGAGGCGCTTAATAATTTGTATATAGCGCTTGGTAAAAATCAAGGAAAGGTAGATATGGCTGTTATGGGGAGTCCTTCACAAGCAGACTTACCATGGAAAAAAATGGCTCAGCAAGCAAGCTTGACCCCCGCAAGTTTGTATTTAATTGATCATATGGGGCTTGTGGTACTTGAGTACCCATATAAAGCAAAGCCTCAAGAAAACCGCTTAGTTCAAAAAGGGCTATTGAAGGATTTAAAAAAACTACTTAATTATTCTCGTTCAAGCTAATCCGTTTAGTGTGAGGTAAAAGATGTACAAAAATTATAAGAATTGGGTTTTATTGACCGGACTTTTTGCTTTAGTTGTTGTTGCACTAGGTGCATACACTCGTTTGAGTGATGCAGGGCTGGGTTGCCCAGATTGGCCCGGATGTTATGGCTTTTTAACGGTTCCTAAACATGAAGCTGATATTGCTTTAGCGACACAAAGTTACCCTGACATGGTGTTTGAAAAAGCGAAAGCCTGGAAAGAAATGATTCATAGGTATTTTGCAGGTACCTTAGGGCTGATGATCTTAGCGTTGTTTATTGTTGCTTTTTTAAAGCGTCAATTTCCAACTACACCATTAAAGCTCACATCTTTATTGCTATTACTTGTTGTGTTTCAAGCTGCCTTAGGTATGTGGACTGTCACTATGAATCTGCAACCACTTATAGTGATGGGGCATTTATTGGGTGGTTTTAGTATTTTATCGCTGATTACATTGCTGTATTTAAGGTTAACAGCAAAACCCATTATGGGCGGAGATGCGGGGGCTAAGCGGTATTATGGATTAAGTTTAATTGCGCTTATTGTACTGGTCTTGCAAATAGCGCTTGGCGGCTGGCTTGCGGCTAATTACGCAGCACCACACTGTAATGGTTTACCTTTGTGTGATTACGCTCAGCCTTTTTCACTGAGGAGTGTTTTTCAGTTACCGCTTGAGCACAGCAACTACGAGTTTGGTGTGCTTTCACAACAAGCAAGAATGTCTATTCACTTATTACACCGCATTTGGGCATTAGTGACCTGCATCGTATTGGCGCTTATTATGTGGAAAATTTACAGTCACGCTTACTCTCAAAAAATTAAAAGCTGCGTAATAGCAGTATTGGTTACTTTATTTTGCCAAATTAGCTTAGGACTCATTTTGGTACATTGGCACTTTCCGTTGGGTGTTGCACTGGCGCATAACCTAATGGCTGCCATACTGTTATTAAGTATGGTTAGGTTGTGTTATTACCTAAAATCACGCACATAAAGGAGAAATATAATGGCACTAACAATAAACAAAAAAACAATACAGCCTGCACATACTCAATCACTTAGCTTGCGTGCTTACGATCTATTACAAGATTACTTAGCCATCAGTAAATTTAAAGTGGTGGCGATGTTGGTTTTAACAGCCTGGGTTGGATTAGCATTAGCCCCGGATGTTGGACGTGGAATAGGCGTTCAGATGATTAGTCTATTAGGAATAGGCCTGTTGTCTGCTGCCGCTGCCGTTATTAACCATGTAGTGGATAGCGAAATAGACTCTAAAATGGCAAGAACGCGTCATCGCCCTGTTGCTAAAGGGCGTTTAAGTAAAACACATGCATTAACGTTTGCGGCAAGTATTGGTATTGCTGGTTTTATCATGCTTATGGTGTGGTCTAATACGCTTACAGCAATATTAACGTTATTTGCATTAGTGGGTTATGCCTTTATTTATACGTCATTTTTAAAACGTGCGACACCTCAAAATATTGTAATAGGCGGACTTGCTGGAGCGATGCCGCCATTGCTTGGTTGGGTATCTGAAACAAACCAAATGGCAGCAGCGCCGTGGTTGCTTGTTATGATTATATTTACCTGGACCCCCCCCCATTTTTGGGCTTTAGCCATTGCTCGAAAAAGTGATTACGAGCGTGCAAAAATTCCAATGCTGCCGGTAACCCATGGTATCGACTTTTGTAAAACATGTGTGGTTGCATACTCAGTTTTATTGGCGTTAGTGTGTGTGATGCCATACTTAATTGGTATGTCAGGAGGTATTTACTTAGTGGGTGCTTGTGCGCTAAATAGTGTGTTTATGTACAAAGCCATTAAGTTAAAATTTGCAGCTAATAACGACAAGGCTATGGATTTATTTCGTTTTTCGATAGTGCATTTAATGGTACTCTTCGTGGTCTTATTTATAGATAAATGGCTCCCTTTATGAAACGGTTATGGCTTTTAGTAATTGTTGTTTTAAATTTATTTTTATCAGCGTGCTCAAGTGAAAACGACCCTCAAAATTTAAATGCACTTGTTTATGAAAACGCTAAATCACTTTCGGATTTTACGTTAAAAAATCAGCACGGCGAACCAGTGACAAAAGCGCAATTTAAAGGGCAATGGAATTTAGTGTTTTTAGGATACACAAGTTGTCCCGATATATGCCCGTTAACATTAGCTAAGTTAAACGCAGTTTATAAAGAGCTGGAAGCTGATTACCCATTACAAATATGGTTTGTGTCGGTCGATCCAAACAGAGATACAGCAGAAAAACGAAAACAATATATAGATTACTTTAACCCCAATTTTTTGGCTGTTTCAGGGGAGCATAAAGATCTTTTTCCAGTGGTGAGAGAGCTTGGCCTCATTTACGCAATTAGTGATACAACAAAAGCTGATTATGCGGTTGATCATAGCGCATCAGTTGCGTTGGTTGATGATACAGGAGCGCTAAGAGCTATTTTTAAACCTGAGTTTAAGCAAGGCAGTGTGCCGCTTATTAATTCAACTCAATTAACGCAAGAGTTTAAAGTTATTGCAAACTACTACTAAAAACTGACTTTTTAAATTTTCACGTATTTTAAGGGGGCTTTAGGCTCCCTTTTTTGTTTTTTCATTCCTGTTTATAAATTTATTAAACTTTTTTTTGACCCTTTTATGGCAATTTTAACAACTAGAGCTAAGCTTTTGTTATGAATTGAAATGAAAGGGATTACACAATTTTAAATGTTAAAACTTCCAAGCGAACTTGTGATTACCCAAGTTGAAACGCTCCACCAAGACTTACTACAAGAACTCAATAGCAACGACGATATCAGTCTTGATATTAGCGATGTAGTGTCTGCAGATACTGCATCTATTCAGCTGTTATGTGCGCTTCAAAAACACTTACTTACCATCCAACATAAAATTATATGGGTCGGCAGTAGTAGAGCATTAGCACATACCATTAATCAGCTTGGCTTAAGTCATTATTTAACAATCGAAAGAAATAGTTAGAGGTTTATATGAAAAAAATCTTAGCAGTTGATGATTCAGCGTCAATGCGTCAGATGGTGAGCTTTACCTTAAAAACCGCAGGCTTTGATGTAACAGAGGCCAAAGACGGCAGTGAGGCATTGGCTATTGCTAAGCAGCAAGGTTTTGATGCGGTTATTTCAGATGTAAACATGCCAATTATGGATGGTATTACATTAATCCGAGAGCTACGTACGTTACCCGATTATAAATTTACACCATTGCTGATGCTAACAACCGAGTCGGGCTTAGAAAAAAAGGTAGAAGGTAAAGCGGCTGGTGCAACAGGCTGGATAGTAAAGCCATTTAATCCTGAGCAGTTACTAGCGGTGATTAAAAAGGTTATTCGTTAGTCAAGGAGCGCAAAGTGAGTATAGATTTAAGTCAATTTTTTGAAGTTTTCTTTGAAGAGAGTTTTGAAGGCCTCGATACCATGGAAGCTGAGCTTTTAAACTTAGTACCCGGTGAGGAAGACTTAGAAACTATTAACACTATTTTTAGAGCCGCCCATTCAATAAAAGGGGGGAGTGGGACATTTGGTTTTTCATCGGTGTCTGATTTTACTCATGTACTTGAAACCTTACTGGACCAAATTCGTCAAGGCGAGCGCACCCTGACAACCGAGCACGTTAATTTATTACTTAAAGCGGTTGATTGCCTTCGTTCGCTACTGGCTGGATTGCAGGCAGAGCAAGAGCCCGACTTAACTGAAGCCGATACACTACGAGCACAATTTGAAGAAGTGCTAGGAATAAATAGCACAACGCAAGAGTCCAACATTCAAACTTCAGATAGCCAGTCTGATAGCGATACATACCAAATAGACTTTAAGCCTCATCATCACTTATTTAAAACAGGTAATGAACCACTCATTATGATTAGTGAGCTTGAGCAGTTAGGCGAGTTAGATACCAATGTTTTTTATGATGAAGTCCCTGAAATAACCAATTTGAGTAGTGATGAATGCTTTTTACATTGGCGTTTTTTCTTAAATACCAGCCATGGTGAAAGCGCAATTAAAGAGGTGTTCGAATGGGTTGAAGATGACGCTGATATTACCATTGAATTGTGTGGCGGCCTGTTTACTGATGAGTTACCCACTCCTGAAAATGACAGTAGTACAGTAGATCAAGAGCCATCAATCCAAGAGCCAGAGCCAAAGCAGGCGGAACAAGCTAAGCCCATAAAGCCAACCTCTGCTAATACGAATAAAAAATCAACAACACCCGAGTCGACTTCTATTCGCGTTGGGATTGATAAAGTTGACTCATTAATAAACATGGTGGGTGAGCTTGTTATTACCCAAGCTATGCTTAATCAACTTAGCGAGCAAGACATTACGCCAGCAACAATTACGGCATTGCAAGAAGGTTTAGCGCAACTTGCGCACAACACTCGCGATTTACAAGAAAACGTAATGCGTATCCGCATGTTGCCAATTAATTTTGTATTTAGCCGTTTCCCACGTTTGGTGCGCGACATTGCGCAAAAGCTAAATAAACAGGTTGAATTAAAGCTGATAGGCGAGCAAACCGAATTAGACAAAACCGTGATGGAAAAAATTTCTGATCCTATGGTTCATTTGGTTAGAAACTCATTAGATCATGGCCTAGAAACGGTTGAGAAAAGACTGCAAGCCGAAAAAGATCCAGTAGGAACGGTCACTTTAAATGCATTTCACCAAGGCGGAAATATTGTTATTGAAATAATGGATGATGGGCAAGGGCTAAACACTAAAAAAATTCAAGAAAAAGCCATTGCTAATGGACTGATCTCTGCCGACAACCACCTTAGCAATGAGGAAATAAACGAGCTTATATTTATGCCTGGTTTTTCCACTATGGATGAAGTGAGTGACTTATCTGGCCGTGGTGTTGGTATGGATGTAGTTAAGCGTAATATTCAGTCATTAAATGGCTCTGTAGAGGTTACATCCGCGCCAGGTGTAGGATCAACGTTTACAATTAGATTACCGCTTACACTGGCTATTTTAGATGGCCAATTAGTTAAAGTGGCCCAGCATACCTATATTATTCCGCTTATTTCTATTGTTGAATCGCTGCAAATTGATATTGCCAAAGTAAGCCGTGTAGGCAAAAACCTAGACGTACTTAGATTGCGTGATGAATACATTCCAATTTTAAGACTCTACGATATTTTTAATCATGATAACGCCATTGAGTCTCTTGATAAAACCCTGCTTGTTGTTGTAGAAACCGACAACCAAAAAGTAGGTTTATTGGTAGATGACCTCCTATCGCAACAACAGGTTGTTATTAAAAGTTTAGAGGCAAATTACCAAAAAGTAGATGGTATATCCGGTGCGACTATTTTGGGCGATGGACGGGTTTCATTGATAGTTGATATAAGCGGGTTGATAAAGCTTTCAGGATTAAAAAAGCCGGGCAGCCAAGAGTTAAGTATTGAGTCGCAAGTTGCTTTGGAGGCGTTATGATTTCGGAGCTAAATCTGCAGCAGCAAAAGGGCGTGAAACAGTTTTTAACATTCATTATGGCTGATGAAGAGTACGGCGTAGATATTTTAACTGTGCAAGAAATTCGTAGTTGGGAAGAGATAACCGTTTTACCCAACGCTCCCGAATTTGTAAAAGGCGTTATAAATTTGCGTGGCACTATAGTGCCGATTATTGATTTAAGGCTGCGATTTGGTTTGCCCAGTATAGAGTACGGGCCGCTTACAGTGGTAATTGTAGTAAAAATAGAGTTTGAGCACGACAGTAAAATTATTGGTATTACCGTTGATGCCGTTTCTGAGGTTTACAGTATTTCAGAGCAAGATGCCAAAGCGGTACCAAGTATTTCAGAGACAAATAACGACGATTATGTGGCAGGGTTAGTTAACGTGGGTGAAAAAATGGTGGCGTTAATCGACTTGCAAAAAACAATGAATATTTAGAGTCAGTATTTGCTAAATAAAGTAAAAATAACTTAAAGGTGGTGATGAGCATGGGATGGTTTAGTAATCCAAAACAGTCTGAATCAAATAATGATTTAATTGTAAGCGCATTAAATAAGTCATTAGCTGTGATTGAGTTTGAGCCAAGCGGTAAAATAATTACCGCTAATGCTAATTTTCTTCGCGTAATGGAATATCAACTAGAAGAGATTCAAGGCCAGCATCACTCTTTATTTGTTGATAATACCGAGGCCCAAGGGAGTGACTACACACATTTTTGGGTACGATTAAACAGCGGCGAATTTATATCTCAAGAATTTAGGCGTTTTACCAAAAGTGGTAAGGAGGTTTGGATTCAGGCCACTTATAACCCAATTATAAACTCCCAGGGGCAAGTTATTAAGGTTGTAAAATTTGCGACGGATATAACACCACAAAAACTCGCTGCAGCAGAGGCAAGAGGGCAAATTAATGCAATTAGTAAGTCTCAAGCAGTAATAGAGTTTAATTTAGACGGCACTATTATTGATGCAAACGATAATTTTTTAAATACGTTGGGGTATCAGCTTAACGACATTATAGGGCAGCACCACCGATTATTTGTTACACCTGAACACGCAAATAGTGATGAATATAAAGCTTTTTGGGCTAAGTTAGGGCGCGGTGAATTTGACTCGGGTGAATATTTAAGAATAGGTAAACAAGGTCAGGAAGTTTGGATTCAGGCCTCTTATAACCCAATCTATGATATGAATGGCAAGCCATTTAAAGTAATTAAATACGCATCCGATATAACAGCTCAAAAAGAGTTAGAAAAATCTTCGCGTAAAACTGCAGACTTAGCCAGCGCCTTAAAAGTATGCCAAGCAAATGTAATGATTGCAGACCAAGACCTCAATATTGTATTCGTAAACGAACGCGTGCAAGACATGTTAAAAGCGCGTGAAAAAGACCTACAAACCGTATTGCCACAATTTTCTGTTGATAATTTAATAGGTACTTGTGTTGATGATTTTCATAAGAAGCCGTCACACCAACGAGATTTATTAAAAAATTTAGATAAACCTTATAAAGCAGAGCTTCGTTTAGCGGGGCTTATTTTCACATTAATAGCGACGCCATGGTACAGCCAAGAAGGAAAGAAACTCGGTACCATTGTTGAGTGGGACGATATTACTGAAAAGGTTGCTAAAGCTGACGCAGAGCGTGCCATAGCGCAAGAAAACCTTCGTGTGCGTCAAGCGCTTGATACTGTCGCGACTAATACCATGATTGCAGATTCATCAAATGTCATTGTGTACATGAATAAAGCTGTTAGAAATATGATGCGTATTGCTGAAAATGACCTTCGAAAAGACCTACCTAATTTTGATAGCAAAAATCTACTTAATCAAAATATTGATGTGTTTCATAAAAACCCAGCGCACCAACAAAACCTATTAGCAACGTTAAAAGATACTTACAGTACGCAAATAAAGGTTGGTGGACGCACATTTGGTTTGGTTGCAAACCCAATAATAACCCCAGAGCAAGAGAGAATTGGCACCGTTGTAGAGTGGGAAGATAGAACCGCAGAAGTTGCAATAGAAAGAGAAATAGCGCAATTAGTGAGTGCTGCAGGAGAGGGAGACCTCGATACGCGTGTAATGGAAGAGGGTAAAGAAGGGTTCTTTTTACGCTTGGCACAAGGGTTAAACAGTTTAGTTAAAATTGTTGACGATGCGGTCGCAGATACTGGCAATATGCTAGATGCCTTGGCAACCGGTGACTTATCTAAGCGAATTGAAAAAGAATACAAAGGCTCGTTTGATAAATTAAAACGCGACGCAAACACCACGGCAGATAAATTAACGGAGGTTATTAATCGTATAAGTTCATCAGCAACCTTAGTTGCCAGTGGCGCAGAAGAAATTTCTCAGGGGAACGCAGATTTAAGTCAGCGCACGGAAGAGCAAGCATCATCATTGGAAGAAACCGCCTCAAGTATGGAAGAAATGACGAGTACAGTCCGTCAAAATGCAGACAATGCTAAAGTGGCAAATACACTCGCAGAAGAAACATGCGATAAAGCGATTCAAGGTGGTGAAGTGGTTAATCGTGCTGTGACGAGTATGTCGGCAATTAATGAATCGAGTAAAAAGATTGCTGACATCATTGGTGTGATTGACGAAATTGCATTTCAAACTAACTTGCTTGCACTTAATGCGGCCGTTGAAGCAGCTAGAGCGGGAGAGCAAGGGCGTGGCTTTGCGGTTGTTGCAGGTGAAGTGCGTAATTTAGCTCAGCGCTCTGCGGGTGCAGCAAAAGAAATTAAAGAGCTGATAAGAGATAGTGTAGGTAAAGTAGCAGATGGCTCTCAGCTTGTTAATGAATCAGGTGCAACGCTTAAAGAAATTGTGGTGTCGGTACAAAAAGTGACGCAAATGATTTCAGATATTACAGAGGCATCTGAAGAGCAAAGTGCAGGTATAGAGCAAGTAAATAAAGCTATATCTCAAATGGATGAAATGACCCAGCAAAACGCAGCCTTAGTTGAAGAAGCATCGGCTGCAGGTGAATCAATGGCTGAGCAAGCAAATGAAATGCGCAGACTTCTTAATTTCTTTTCACTGGGTCAGCAAGACATGGCTATTATGTCACCCACGATGAATACCCCAAGTTTAGCTCACAAATCACAAAGTAACGCAGTACAAAGCAAGCCAAGAGGCGATAATTTTATTGATTCGGCAGACGAGTGGGAAGAATTTTAATTATTTGATTACAGGCCTTATTGGAAAAGCGCTCAATAAGGCCACACTCACTACTATGTATGAGAGCTGCTAATGAAAGAGTTTCTGTGTACCGATCGCGATTTTAAAGACATTGCCAATTTAGTTTACAACGCTTGCGGTATTGTATTAGGCGATCATAAACGTGAAATGGTGTACTCACGTTTAGCAAGGCGGATAAGAGCGCTAAAATTAAACGACTTTAAAGCCTACTTAGCCTACTTAGATACGCATAAAGACCAAGAGTTTGATGCGTTTATAAATGCAATTACCACTAATTTAACGTCTTTTTTTCGTGAAGTTCATCATTTTGAATTTATTAAATCTGAGCTTATACCTAATTTAATAAAGACGAACAAAGACACCAAGCGGGTCAGAATATGGTCTGCAGGCTGCTCAACAGGAGAAGAGCCCTACAGCTTAGCAATGACGCTAAATAATGCATTTCCAAGTAATTGGGATGTAAAGATTTTAGCCACCGATTTAGATTCTAACGTGTTAGAGAAAGCGCAAAAAGGTGTGTATACCGCGGCAAACGTAAATGGCTTAGATGCCACTCATCTAAAGCGTTGGTTTTTAAAAAGTAAAGATGGCGAACACTATAAAGTGAAAGACACGCTGCGTGAGCGTATTTCTTTTAAGCGCTTAAACCTATTGCAAGACTGGCCAATGAAAGGGCCGTTTGATCTTATTTTATGCCGCAACGTGGTTATTTATTTTGATAAAGAAACGAAAGATCATTTATTTAAACGCTATGCAAATATTCTAAGCGATCACGGTTACTTATTTTTAGGTCACTCAGAGAGTATGGGTAAAGAGCACTCAAATTATAAAAATTTAGGAAAAACTATGTATCAATTGAGAGCACATGCAGGCTGAATTTAGAAGTGTTTTACCCAGTTTTGAACACATTAAGCGTTACTGGGATTCAGGAAGAAATCATGTTGTTGCCAAAGTGCTTCCAGGAGAATTTTATGTATCTAAAAATAATGAATTGATTTCAACGGTACTTGGCTCATGTATTGCGGCCTGTGTTTACGATGAAGTGTTAGGTATTGGCGGGATGAATCATTTTATGCTGCCGATACAAAAAGGCGTAGAGCTTAAAAGTGCACACGGCTTAAACTGCCGTTATGGTAATTGGGCTATGGAATACCTAATTAATGAAGTATTAAAAAACGGTGCGTCTCGTCATAATTTAAAAATTAAGCTATTTGGTGGCGGAAAAATAATTAGTGCAATGACAGATATTGGGCTGGGTAATATTAGTTTTGCTACCGCCTATGTCAAAGAAGAAGCCTTAAATTTAGTGGCCCATGATATGGGCGGCCCGTGGCCTAGAAAAATATTCTTTCATCCACAAACGGGTAAAGTGTATATGAAAAAACTTAAAAAATTACATAACGATACCATTGAAAAGCGCGAAGTACGTTACTTGCAAAACCTTAAAAAGCAAGAAGTGGTATCGAATATAGAGTTGTTTTAGGAGTCGCTATGATAAATGTATTAATAATCGATGACTCCCCTTTAATTAGAGGGTTGCTTACAGAAATACTGCAACAAGCTAACGACATTAACGTAGTGGGCTGTGCTGAAGATCCATACCAAGCACGCGAAATGATCAAAAAACTTAATCCCGATGTACTTACCTTAGACGTAGAAATGCCAAAAATGGATGGGATTAGCTTTTTAAAAAACCTAATGCGCCTAAGGCCTATGCCCGTGGTTATGATTTCTACGCTTACGCAGAAGGGGTCGCCCATTACATTAGAGGCGTTAGAGCTAGGTGCTGTGGATTTTATTGCTAAGCCAACAAGTAACGTAAGAGCCCAGCTGAGTCATTATGCGTCACTGGTTCAACAAAAGGTAAGAATAGCCGCCGGTGCACGAATACGCAGCTTTAAAAAAGCGCCACCCGATACAAAACCTATAAGTTCAGAGACTGAATTTTTATTAAATAAAGTGATTGCAATTGGTGCATCTACCGGGGGTACCGAGGCAATAAAAGAAGTACTAATAAAAATGCCCGTTAATTGCCCTCCTATTGTAATTACTCAGCATATTCCTCCCGTATTTAGTGCCTCGTTTGCTGAGCGTATGGATAGAACATGCTTAATTAGTGTGAAAGAGGCACAACATGGCGACAAGCTAAGCCCAGGTTGGGCTTATATTGCCCCCGGCGGGCTTCATTTAAGCGTAAAAAAGCGAGGAATTGCTCTGTATTGCCAGCTCGACGATGGTGAGCCTGTAAATCGGCATAAACCAGCCGTTGACGTACTATTTGATTCGCTTGTAGATTGTGGATCAAAAAATATAGTGGCAGCAATACTTACAGGGATGGGCGCTGATGGGGCTAAAGGACTGTTAGCACTGAAGCAAAACGGTGCATACACGTTAGCGCAAGATGAATACTCATCAGTTGTGTGGGGAATGCCTAAAGCCGCTATTGATTTAAATGCAGCCAATGAAGTGGCTGCACTTGATAAAATGGCTGAGCGATTATTAAGCCAAGCAGTTAAACCTAACTAAATAGAAAGCTCAAATTTATTGAATAACCCAAGGCTGAGAAAACCAATAATAGCTGTTCGGTTTTTTAATTGAAGGCGCTGTACAATTAAAGCGTGAACGGCCTTTGTTCAGTTTTTTAGGTGATGTTACCTCTACCGTATTATCAGTCACCCAGTTCAAGTTTGCTTTGCCAATCCCCGACACATAACAAGCCAGTTGAGACTTGTTAAAATCATCAACTTCAAACCCAATGGTTAACACAGGTGGGTTTTGGGTTGTTACGCTATTTTCATAGCTTAATTGAGTAATATTAAATGCCTGAGAATTTAATTTGGTTGCCAGTGTTTTTATGTCGCTATAAACGCCAGATGCAGGAAAGCGAGGTAATCGACTAAAGTTAGCGTGTATATTTAGAGCACCAGAATGCTGGCCAATGCCTATATAGCCAAGCTCTGTCACTAAAGCTTGTAGCTCGTTATCAAACTCTCCGTAGGGGTAAGCTAAATATTTATAGTTGTGGCCTATTTCATCTTTTATACGTTGTTGTGAATGAACAATATCTTGGGTGATACGTTCTTTCCATTGCGTGTTGGTTTCACCGTCAAGTTTTACATGTAAATAGTCATGCTGTGCGGTGTGGTTACTTATAAGTGCGCCTTTTTTGCTCAGCTCTTTAAGTTTATCCCACCCCATCACATAGCGTTTACCTTCGTCTATGAGTTTAGGGTTAACAAAAATTGTGTATGGATAGCCAAACTTTTCGAGTATTGGAGCAGCTTGATCATAATTATTGTTGTAACCATCATCAAACGTGATGGCGACGGTTTTATCAGGTAAGGTATGGCCTTGTTTTAAAGCATCAAGTAGTTCATTTAAGGCAATAACATTAAAATCATTATTTTTTAAATAGTTTAGATGCTCTGTAAACGTTTCTTCGCTCACACTAGTGACCGCCGGCAGGGTTTCACTTACATGGTGGTACTGTAAAATAACACCAGCATGAGCACGTAAAGATAACCCAATAAGAGTCAATAAAACTAAATGAAACAATTTCTTATACATAATAAAGCACACCATAAAAGCTTGCTGTTGTTAGCAGGACCAATGATATTATCAAATATCACCGTGCCACTGTTAGGAATAGTTGATACCGCGGTCATTGGCCATTTAGGCAGTGCTCATTATTTGGCTGGTATTGCGTTGGGCTCAGCTGTTATCTCCATTTTATTTTGGCTCGCGGGTTTTTTAAGAATGAGCACAACCGGCATGGTTGCACAAGCCTATGGCCAAAATGACTCAACCCAATTAGCTGCTTTACTCAAACGAAGCCTATTACTTGCTAGCATAGTGGCATTATTTCTTATTGCTATGTCTCCTTTAATAAAACACGCAATAGCATTTTTATCAGACGCTAATAATGCCGTGCTAAGCGAGGCCTATACTTATTTTAGTATTCGAATTTTTAGCGCGCCAGCGGCACTATGTAACTTGGTTTTATTGGGTTGGATGTTAGGCGTTCATTATGGACGAGGGCCATTTTACTTATTGTTGGTAACAAATAGTGTAAATATTGTGCTTGATATTTATTTTGTTGTTTTTTTAGATTGGGCTGTAGCAGGCGCGGCATGGGCATCGTTAATCGCTGATTATACTGCGCTGGTTTTCGCGCTGTTTTTAGTGACTAAACTCGCAAAAAAACAAGGTGTAGTGTTAAGTACTCCGCACTGGTTTAGCTTTAAAAAAATGGCAGGGTTATTGAGTTTAAATCGCGACATTTTCATTCGCTCTTTAATACTTCAGTTGTGTTTTAGCTTTATGACTTTTTATGGCGCGCGTATTGGCGAAACAACCCTTGCAGCGAACGCAGTATTACTAAACTTTTTAATGTTAGTCAGCTTTGCACTGGATGGCATAGCTTACGCAAGTGAGGCTAAAGTAGGCCAAGCTAAAGGTCAGCAAAGTGTAAGTAAAATACAGCTGTGGGTAAAAATAAGTGTATTTTGGGGAATATTATTTGGCGTGATTTATAGCGTGTTTTTTGCTGTGTATGGCGCTTATATAATTACGCTATTAACCAACGTACCTGAGGTTATTAATGAGGCTACGCAATATTTACCATGGGTAATTGCTTTGCCATTATTAGCAATGAGCTGCTTTTTATTTGATGGTGTATTTGTTGGTTTAACGCGCGCTAAAGATATGCGAAATAGTGTGTTGCTATCGGCAGCTATTGGGTTTTTTGGTGTATTTTGGGTATTTAATGATTGGCAAAATAATGGGCTATGGCTTGCGATGAGCTGCTTTATGCTAATGCGTGGAGTTACATTAATAATAAAATATCAAACGCTTAAAGCTAATAATCAGCTGCTAGATTAAGGTTTATTTCCACAGATCAGGATCGTGATGTTTGGGCCCTATTTCTTTTATTACTTGCGAAAAGCGATTGGCAAAAATGCCACTGTAGCCCCAAAAAGCAAAAAATAGCGCAGGTATTAAAATTAAAACGCCAATAATTTGCAAACTGTAATGACTATAGTAACCCGCAAAAATAAAAATCACGGCTAGCACAAACAGTGCTACGCCGCGAAAAAACCGCTTTAAACTCAGCTTAGGGTTGCTCCCTAAGCGGTATATAAGAGGCTTTAGCATTTACTTGGCTTAATAGTAAGAGTGCTCGCCAGCTTCGTGATCAGTAATATCTGCAACACCTGTGATCTCGTCAAACTTAGCAATCATTTCTTTTTCGATGCCTTCTTTTAACGTTACATCGATCATAGAACACCCATTACAACCGCCACCAAACTGAAGTACTGCAACGCCAGCAGCTGTAATCTCTACTAGGCTTACTTGGCCGCCATGGTTAGCTAGTTGTGGGTTTACTTCTGTTTCAAGCATGTGCTGAACACGTTCGTTTAATGATGCATCATCACCAATTTTACGTGCTTTTGCATTAGGTGCTTTAAGCGTTAGCTGAGTACCCATTTTGTCGGTAACAAAATCAATTTCAGCTTCTTCTAAAAAAGGAGCACTTTCAGCATCAACAACGGCATCAAAACCGTTAAAATTTAAGCGAATATCGTTGTCTTCAACGGCGTCTTCTGGACAATAAGAAACACCACACTCGGCTTGTGATGTACCAGGGTTTACAACAAAAACGCGAATATTGGTCTGTTGTGATTGATCTGCTAATAGTTTAGCAAAATGTGCTTGTGCTGTTTCGGAAATAGAAATCATAAAAACGGCTTTATACCTGACTAAATTACTCGGATACTGCATATCATACTCCGCTCATCGTGTTGCGGCTAGTGTTGAGCGTAAAAAGTTGGCATCTATTTTAAGCAATGCTAGCGTGCAATTAACAAACATTTTTAGAGTGATCTATATGCGTTTATTAATAACAATAATGGTGGTAATGCTTAGCTTTTCAAGTGTAGCAAAACCGCTTTCATACTATTTTGAAGACGATGTTGTATTCGACCCAGCCATTCCCACGCCCGAAGAAGTATTGGGTTATCAAGTAGGTGAGTGGCATGTAAGACACGACCAACTCGTGCGCTACATGGAAGTACTTGCTCAAAAGAGCGACAGAATAAACTTTGAGATAATTGGCCGCACACATGAGCAACGACCACTGGTAATGCTAACGGTTACAGCGCCAAATAAATTAACTCAAATAGAGCAAATACGCCAAGCGCACTTGGCTCGTTTGGGTAATAACAGCAAAAAAGCAAACGATGAACCTGCAGTCGTTTGGATGGGCTACAGTGTGCACGGTAACGAATCATCGGGTAGCAATGCATCGCTTTTAACGGCTTATTACTTAGCTGCAGCACAAGGCGATGAAATAAATAACCTACTAAACAATACCGTTATTTTGCTCGACCCATCATTAAACCCCGACGGACTTGCACGTTTTGCTAATTGGGCAAACAGTAACCGCGGCATGAATTTATCGTCAGATCCAAAAACTCGTGAGCATACCGAAAACTGGCCAAGCAGCCGTACTAATCATTATTGGTTTGACTTAAACCGAGATTGGCTATTACTACAGCACCCTGAGTCGCGTGCGCGTATTGCAAAATTTCATCAGTGGAAACCAAATGTACTCACCGACTTTCATGAAATGGGCCCAAACAGCAGCTACTTTTTTCAGCCGGGTATTCCAAGTAGAAAGCACCCAATTACGCCAATTGAAAACGTAACATTAACCAAAGCAATTGCTAATTATCATGCCAAAACATTGGATGAAAATAATGCACTGTATTTTACAGAAGAAAGCTTTGACGATTTTTACTACGGTAAAGGTTCAACTTACCCAGATGTGAACGGAGGTATAGGTATTTTGTTTGAGCAAGCAAGCTCTCGAGGCCATATACAAGAGACCATTAATGGCCCTTTAACGTTTCCATTTACTATAAAAAATCAGTTATTAACGAGCTTATCTACCTTTAAAGCGGCGGTTGAAAACCGTCAAGCATTGCTTGACTACCAAGCTAAATTTTATAATCAAGCAGCAGAGCTTGCAGGTGACGAAAACTTTGCAGGTTATGTTGTTGAAGGTGCAAAAGACAGCAACCGAATTACTGACTTTTTAGCGCTATTAGAGCAACATAAAATAAAGACATTTGAGCTTACTAAACCGTTAAAAGCAGGTGGCATAAACTTTACTACCAACAGCTATTATGTCCCTTTAGCGCAGCCTCAATATCGTTTAGTTAAAGCGATATTTAGCGAGCAAAAAAACTTTGCAGACAATACATTTTACGATGTATCTGGTTGGACATTAGCGCACGCATTTAATCTACCCTTTGCAAAAGTAAAAAGTAACTGGGGGCTAGACGTTGCAGATACTCCTTGGAATAAAGCACCTAAAGCACCCCTAACAAGTTTAGAGCCAGCGTATGCATTTGGTTTTGCATGGGACGACTACTTAGCGCCTAAAATGCTAAATACATTATTAAAGCAAGGTATAAAAGCACGCGTGGCATTGAGCGCCTTAACGGCAAAATCGAGCGCGGGCGACATAAATTTTGAGCCAGGGAGTATTATTATTCCGGCTGGTTTACAAACACAGCAAAACTGGATTACTTTGTTAAACAGTGCGCAAAGTGAATTTGGTATTGCCATAAAACCTATTACAACAGGCTTAACCAGTAAAGGTGCTGATTTAGGTTCACGCTCTATGGCAGTTGTTAAAGCCCCCAAGGTTTTACTTATTGGCGGCCAAGGCACTAGCCAGTACGAAGTAGGTGAAGTGTGGTATTACCTAGATAGGTTTGTAGGTGTTGCCCCCACAATTGTTGAAATGACGCGTTTAAGTTCACTTGAGCTTAGTGATTATAGCCATATTGTGTTGGCCCACGGCAATTACAATAGCTTAACAGATGCAGAAAAAGTAGCGATTAAAAGCTGGGTAAGAAAAGGCGGTGTTATTTGGGGCCACAAAGGCGGCGCTAAATTTTTAGTCGACCAGCAACTACTTAAAGCAAATTATTTATCGCGACAGGATTTAGCTGGTGCTTTCAAAACTGAAGGCTTAAGCTATGGCGATAAAGATCATCTAGCGGGGCGTCAGCGTATTGCTGGGGCTATTTTTAACACTAGCGTGGATTTAACGCACCCATTAACCTTCTCACTCACGCGCGACACCTTACCGGTATTTAAAAACAGTACATGGTTACTTGAAGCGTCAGATGCCCCTTTTGTAAATGTACTAACCTACACAAAACGCCCGTTGTTAGCAGGCTTTACTGACTCTGTAAATGTAGAACAAGTAGCTGAAGGCGCTGGTTTAATAGCACATTCGTACGGACGCGGCAGTGTTATTGCTATGACCGACAACCCCGTATTTAGAGGTTACTGGTATGGTACAAGTCGATTGCTTAGCAATGCACTGTTTTTAGGCCATACATTCCGCGCAAGTGGTCAGTAACATAAATTAACTAAATTGGCGTTAAACAGGTTGTGAATGCCCACACTTGTTTAGCGCCGGCCTTCTTTAAAGCCTGAGTTGCGGCATTTAATGTTGCGCCGGTTGTCATAATGTCATCAACAATAGCGACTGTTTTACCGCTCATATCTTCAGTACATATAAATGCATTGGTTAGATTTTTAATACGTTTTGCTTTAGTGAGCTGCGATTGCGCATGGGTTTTTTTATTACGAATAAGCGCATTATTTAAAACAACGCGAGAGCACAAACAAGGGTGCCATACTTGGCTTACTTGATTAAAACCTCGCTTTAAAAACCGGCTTTTATGCAAAGGTAAAATTATAAATAGATCAGGAGATTGCGTGCTGTATTTAAAAAACGCATTGAGCTGCCTGTGTACAACCTGCTGAAGTGCTTTTTTGTAATGTATTTGGTTACTAAATTTAAGTTGGGTTAGCCACTGCTCAAATGGAGGGCGGTAAAAAGCGCAAGCAAATAACCTGTCAAATTCGCAGTTAGGAAACATATCAACAATATCAGGTCGGTGAAGTAAATTTGGGTGTTTAGTTACATCTAGTAATGCTAAATCTTCTAAGCAATATTCGCATAAACCTAGGCTTGCACTTACAGGGCTTTTGCACTGTACGCAATACGACGGGAACAGCCAGTTAAACAGACCTTTCATGAGATAGTGCCTTCCATTGCAATCATCTTTTTAAACGTTATTATGAGCCTAAGTTTGGTTAAGAATATGCAAATATGCAAAAAGAGTTAGTACTTTTACATGGTTGGGGAATGAATCAAGGCGTTTGGCAACTCATACAGCCAGAGCTTGAAAACTTATATACAGGAGAAGTGCGTAGCCTTGATTTGCCTGGGTTTGGTAATAGCGCAACCACATTACCAACCCCGTATAATTTGCATGATGCCGCTATGCAATTAAGCCAACAGTTAAAACCTCATTCTATTTTAATGGGGTGGTCTTTAGGTGGTTTGTTTGCTCTATACATTGCAAAGCATTGGCCTGAAAAAGTATCGAAGGTTATTTTAGTCGCATCGACACCTTATTTTGCAGAGCAGGGTGAATGGCCGGGAATTAGTGAAAAAGTACTAACTCAGTTTAAGGACCAATTGGTTAATCATAGAGAAAAAACCATTGAACGCTTTTTGGCTATTCAGGCTATGGGAAGTGAGTCAGCGAGAGATGACATAAAGCAGCTTAAACAATTGCTAAATCAATATTCAGCACCCAACAGTGAGGCGTTAACCGCCGGTTTAGATATTTTACAAAATGATGATTTACGCGATTTATTTGCAACGTGTCCGGTAAAAATTATGGGTGTATTTGGTCGCTTAGATGCATTAGTGCCGTATAAAGCAATAGCTAAAATGTCAGTACTAAATGCTGAGTTTGAATACCAAGTAATAGATAAAGCATCTCATGCTCCGTTTATTTCTCACAAAAATGAGTTTTTATCTATCGTTAAATCAATGCTTTAAAAATGCGACGATAATTGCGTCCCGTAAAGCTTTATTTTGCGCACAAACTGAGCGATAATTAAACAATATTTAAGTGGTGGAGGTTTACCATGTCAATCGGATCTGTATTTAATAATGGTGTCGAAGGGTTTAACCGTGCAAGCCAAGGTATTGAAAAGGCCAGCGCAGAAATCAACCGTGCCAGTATAGAACAGCAAGATGATGCGCAACTTGCACAACAGCGACAGTTAGTTGCAGCAACGCCGGACGAAGCAGTAACAGCGCCGGTTGCTCAGCCTGCGCGTATTGACGAATCACTTGTTAACCTAAAAGTTGAAGAATTTAACGCTAAAGCTAATGCGCAAACAATTCAAACAGCTGATGACGTACTAGGTACGTTAGTCGATATTAAAGTGTAATGTAATGAATATTGTCACGCCATTTCCATCAATCAATATAAACACAGCTAATGTTTATACGGAAACCGCTCGTCGTGACAATCAACTGCGGGAAGTCATTCCTGCTCCTTCTGCAAATAGCGCAAGTAATACCGAAACCAAAGCGCAAAGCGATGCTGAAAAAGCTAAATTACCGGGCAATAATGAAGGTACAACATATAGCGCGTCGGGTAAGTTAGCTGACGAAAAAGTGGTTCAAGCGCGCGACGATGAAAACGCCGAGAATCCAGAGGAGTCTGAAGAGCAAAAAGCGCAGCAACAAGAGTCTGAACAAGAACAGCAAGTTTTAGAGCAAGAGCAGCAGCAAATAAAAGAGCTAAAAGCGCGCGATACTGAAGTGCGTATTCACGAACAAGCGCATGCTTCTGTAGGCGGTAAATATGCGGGTTCGCCAAGTTACGAATATCAACGTGGCCCTGACGGCACTAACTATGCAGTGGGCGGCGAGGTGCAAATTGACGTTGCTGAAATTCCAGGTGATCCCCAAGCAACCATAGAAAAAATGCAAACGGTTAGAGCTGCAGCCCTAGCTCCAGCGGAGCCTTCGGGTGCTGATCGATCAATAGCGGCAGACGCAACTCAAAAGCTGGTAGCAGCTCAGGCTGAACTTGCAGCGCCTCAAAATGAGGAAGACGACAGCGCTGAAAGCAATAGTAAAGCGTCATTCACAAGCAGTGAAGCTCAAGAAACTAAAACGGCAGAAAGTGAAGAGCAAACACGAGATGCAGACGTGGAAGCACGCGCAGGACGAATTGCTAATTTTTATCAAATGGCAACTTCGCCATCCACACAAAGTGGTTTTTCAGCAATCTCTTAGCAATAGCCTGAACTCCGAATATTAAACTCTCCTCAATAAATTGCTTTTAATGCTTACTGATTTGAATAAAAAAAACCGCTTTCGCGGTTTTTTATTTTAAAGCGTAGAGCGCTTTCCGATTTTTACTTAAAAGCTAAACAAGCTATATGGCCTGCTATTTTTTTACTTTGGCATTCGCAAATGCATCGGCAAACGCGTTACCCATAACCGCATTACCGCTATCACGTTTAGGTTTAGCAGCTTTTGGTTGCGCATTGTTAGTGCGCGTCTGTTGTTTTTGTGCAGCAGGGGCTGGCTTGTTGCTGGTGTCTATTTCGTCGTTTAAACGCATGGTAAAGCTAATACGTTTACGCGAAGCATCAACCTCCACTACTTTAACTTTTACAATGTCGCCCGCTTTAACTACTTCGCGAGGATCAGATATAAACTTATTCGTAATCGCCGAAATATGCACTAACCCATCTTGGTGAACACCTACATCTACAAACGCACCAAAGTTAGCAACATTCGATACAACACCCTCTAAAATCATACCTGGTTTTAGGTCACTTATTTTCTCTACACCTGCTTTAAACTCAGCCGTTTTAAACTCTGGACGTGGATCGCGACCCGGCTTATCAAGCTCAGTAATAATATCGGTAACCGTAGGTAAACCAAATTTTTCGTTGGTGTAGTCGTTAGCAACGAGCTTGTTTAAAAATTCGCTGTTACCAATTAATGTGGTTACTTCTGCGTTGTTTTTTTCGCAAATTTGCTTAACAACAGGGTAGGCTTCAGGGTGAACTGATGAGTTATCAAGTGGGTCGCTGCCATTGTTAATTCGTAAGAAACCAGCAGCTTGTTCAAATGCTTTTGGCCCTAAGCGTTCTACTTTTTTTAGCTCACTACGTTTTGTAAATGATCCATTGGAATCGCGGTAATTTACAATGTTTTGCGCTAAGGTTTTGTTTAATCCTGATACGCGTGTAAGTAAAGGAACCGACGCCATATTTAAATCAACACCTACCGAGTTTACACAGTCTTCAACAACGGCTGTAAGTGTTTGTCCGAGTTGGCTTTGCGACACATCGTGTTGATATTGCCCTACACCAATTGATTTAGGCTCTATTTTAACAAGTTCAGCAAGCGGATCCTGCAAGCGACGTGCAATCGATACCGCGCCACGTAATGACACATCTAAGTCAGGAAATTCGTTAGCTGCAAATTCAGATGCTGAGTAAACCGACGCGCCAGCTTCGCTCACCATAATTTTATTAAGTTTTAACTCGGTATTTGCTTTCATTAGCTCAGCAACCAATTTGTCTGACTCGCGCGACGCTGTACCGTTACCAATGGCAATAAGTTCTACTTTGTGTTGGCGGCAAAGTTGCTCTAATGTACGCAGTGATTTATCCCAATGGTTTTGCGGGGCATGAGGGAAAATAGTTTGCGTAGTTAGCAGTTTACCTGTGCTGTCTACAACAGCAATTTTACAACCGGTACGTAAACCGGGATCAAGACCAAGTGTTGTGCGTGGACCTGCAGGTGCCGCCATTAGTAAGTCTTTTAAGTTTTTAGCAAATACATCAATAGCGCCTGCTTCTGCTTTTTCGCGCATGGCTGCAAAAAATTCGTTTTCTAAGTGTAAACCTAGCTTAATTTTCCAAGCCCATTGCACCACGCTTAAAAGCCAAGCACTCGCTGTTTGGTCGGTAATATTTAAGCGGTAGTGCTGTGCAATCATATTTGCACAAAGTTGAGCAGGGTTTTCAGAACTTGGCTCTGGGTTTACATTTAATTGAAGTATGCCTTCGTTGCGAGCTCGCAGCATAGCTAATGCACGATGAGAAGGTACTTTAGTAAGTAGCTCCTGATGATCGAAGTAATCGCGATATTTAGTGCCCGCTTGTTCTTGACCTTTAATTACCGTGCTTTGTATTGCACCGTTTTGGCTTATGTGACTTCTTAATTTAGCGAGTAATTTTGCATCTTCGGCAAAACGCTCCATTAAAATAAATTTAGCACCATCAAGCACGGCTTTTGTGTCATCAAAGCCTTTATCAGCATTAATGTACTGCTCCGCGTGTTGCTCAGGATTTAAACTCGCGTCGGTAAATAACGCATCGGCTAGGGGCTTTATGCCTGCTTCTATAGCTATTTGGCCTTTGGTGCGGCGTTTTGCTTTATATGGAAGATATAAATCTTCGAGTTCTGTTTTACTTTGCGCGCTAGTGATATCGGCTTTGAGCTCTGCGGTGAGCTTCTTTTGAGATTCGATAGTCGACAAAATAAAGCTACGACGCTCTTCAAGTTCTCGAAGGTAAGATAAACGCTGCTCTAGCAAGCGCAATTGAGTGTCATCTAAACCGCCGGTGACTTCTTTTCTGTAGCGGGCAATAAAGGGAACAGTTGCGCCTTCATCAAGTAATTTTGTTGCAGCAACAACTTGTTGTTGTTGTGCATTTAGCTCACTGGCTAAACGTGCAGAGATATCGCTCATGCAAAAACCTTTTTAAACAAAAAATAAGACCAGAAATAAATATCTGGGTCGGCTAATTGCTTGAATAATATCACATGAAGTTGTAATAAAAAGCTCTTAAAGCAAGCTATTTAACTTGCTTTAAGACGGTTGCTTTGGTTGAGACAGTTAAGCGATAAAACAGCCTCTAATGAGGGTGGTCTACGCTTTCTAGTACGTCGCTAAACGAAGTGGCAATTGGGCTAATATGCAGCGGAATATGCAATGTTTTAGCAATTTGGCGAGCTGAAATTAATCCACATATTTCGTTATTGGCTGTTGTTACTAATAAAAACATCGTCCCTTGATGCTCCATTGTTTGCAAAGCATCGCCCACACAGGCATAACTTAAGCTTTGCATGCTGACACCCATTAGCTGGTTTATTGGGGTCATTACATGGCGAAGGCTCACTTCATTTCGCGGTGTATTTAAACGTTGAGCAATAATAGTAATTTTAGCACTTTGTAAATCAGCACTTGAAACAATACCTATTAGCTTGTGGTCGTCATCCATTACTAATACAAAGTCAGACTGCTGGCTGCTCGTTTGTTTTAGGGCCTCAGCAATTGTTGTTTCGTGCTGTGCTCGAACAGGTGTTTTTTGCGTAAAGTTATTCACCATTTTTAAAGCGGGTGAGGCCAAATCGATTAACGGTTGATTGTCAGCAAATGATTTTGCAATAACACCATGAGAGATATTTTGGGTACGTAATTCTTTAAAGTTAGACATAATATCCACCTATTAGTTAAAAATTTAATTAAATTGAAAGTAATAAATTAAATTAAATAACAGGGGGTCCACGTTGGTACGCAGTGCTAAACGGTCTGCTAAAAGATGAACTCTTGTAAAAAGAGTGAGCGCCTTTAGGGAGTGGTTGAGCTGCCTTAAGGGAAGTGACATCAACAAATGAATCTTCGTCAAAGTCAGGAGTTGCCTGATCGGGAATATCTAAGGCAATTAAATTATTTAAAACGGTTGGGTGTTCAAGGTTGGTGTTTTGGTTGGTGGCATGCAAAGTCAAACTCACACTCATAAAAAGTGCAAACAATACGGCATTACTAAATATGCGCTGTACTACGTTTGACATAACCATTACAACCTTTGCTAATCCCACATTAAAATTATGTGCGAGCTATTTATATATAGCCTAATGCGATAATTTAAACAATCAAAAGTTAATATGATCTGAATCAAATGCTACTTAGTCGTTTTTTGATACTCAATTGAGTTTATGTACCACTCTTTTTTTCCCTGCGGTGTCATTACTTCAAAATCGTCATCGACTTGTTTTTTAATAAGCGCCCGGGCCATGGGTGAGTCGATAGAAATATAGTCTTTTCGGTCATAAATTTCGTCTGGGCCCACAATTCTGAACTTTTTTATGTCGCCTTGCTCATTTTCTATTTCGACCCACGCACCAAAAAATACTTTTCCGTCTTGCACGGGGGAGTAATCAATAATATTTAAATCGGGAATACGCTTTCGCAAATAGCGAACACGTCGGTCTATTTGGCGCAGCAGTCGCTTATTATATTGATAGTCGGCATTTTCAGAGCGATCGCCTAAGCTTGCTGCCCAGCTGACTATTTTTGTTACTTCAGGGCGTTTTACATTCCACAGGTGATCGTGTTCTTGTTGTAGTTGCAAGTAGCCTTCACGGGTAATTAAATTTGTTTTCATCGACTTTTAATTATTAGCTTCAATGATGGGCACGGTAATAAACTTAGAAAAATTTGTCGAGCTTAAAGTGTTTAAAGCAGCCATTATTGTTGTTTGAAATGTTCAGTAACAATCTAAGGCTTTAATTAGTTTTTGATTATTTGTTTTTTCATTTATATTAATACTTAATTGGATATAAAAATAAGAAACAGGTAATGGGACACGAAACGACAAAAGTATTGGTTGTAGACGACGATATGCGCTTACGCAGCTTATTAGAACGTTATTTAGTAGAGCAAGGTTTTATTGTTAGAACCGCCGCAAACTCAGAGCAAATGGATAGGCTTTTAGAGCGTGAAAACTTTCACTTAATGGTTCTCGACTTAATGCTTCCCGGTGAAGATGGCTTATCTATTTGCCGTAGGTTACGCCAAAAAGAAAACGAAATCCCTATTGTTATGCTCACCGCAAAGGGCGACGAAGTCGATCGTATCATTGGCTTAGAGCTTGGCGCAGATGATTACATTCCAAAGCCATTTAATCCTCGTGAGTTACTTGCGCGCATTAAAGCCATATTACGCCGCCGCGCTAAAGAAGTGCCAGGTGCGCCCGCCGCAGAAGAAAACCTAATTGCCTTTGGTAAATTTACACTTAATTTAGCCACTCGTGAAATGAGCGAAGGCGATAAAACAATATCGCTAACCAGCGGCGAGTTTGCCGTACTTAAAGCGCTTGTGTCACACCCAAGAGAGCCGCTTAGCCGCGATAAACTCATGAACTTAGCGCGTGGCCGAGATTACAGTGCTCTAGAGCGCAGTATTGATGTGCAAGTGTCGCGCCTTCGCCGCATGATTGAAATTGATGCGGCTAACCCGCGTTATATTCAAACTGTGTGGGGCTTAGGGTACGTGTTTGTTCCTGACGGTGAAAAGTAGTTTTTATGGGATTTTTTCCGCGTAGCGCGTTTGGGCAAACTGTATTTTTGGTGGCGGCGTTATTACTTATAAACCAAGTTGTGTCTTATGTAACAGTCAGTTTATATGTTGTAAAACCGACCATAGAGCAAGTTAACTTAATGCTTGCTAAGCAAGTTAAAACTGTTTTTATTGACTGGGAAGACGGTATAGAAATAAACGACGACTTATCAGAAAAGTTTTTTGAAATAACCGGTATTGATGTGATGACCCAGCGCGAAGCCATGCGCCAAGGGCTTGGTCAAACCCGTGAATACCCCATGCTTTCACGTAGTATGTCTGCGCAGTTAAATGGCTCGGCGCGGGTGCGTATTACGCAAACTGGCCCGCTTGTTTACTGGATAGAGGCCCCGCAAGCGCCTGGCTATTGGGTTAAAATTCCGCTTTCAGGGTATCAAGAAAACAACCTCGAATTTTTAACGTTTTACTTATCAAGTATTGGCTTTTTGAGTGTACTAGGTGGTTGGTTATTTGCACGCCACCTAAACCGCCCGCTTAAAGCACTGCAACAAGCGGCAGTAAAAGTAGGTAAAGGCGATTTTAGCACCAAGCTAGAAGAAGAAGGCTCTACTGAAGTAATCGAAGTAACGCGTGCGTTTAACCAAATGTCGCGCGGTATCGCTGCCCTTGAAAACGACCGCCGTTTACTTATGGCGGGTGTGTCTCACGATTTACGCACACCACTTACCCGCATTCGTTTAGCAACCGAGATGATGAGCGACCAAGACGAGTATCTTCGCGAAGGGATTATTTACGATATTGAAGATATGAACGGTATTATCGATCAATTTATTGAATATTTACGTCACCACAAACGCGAAGAACTCAGTTGTGAAGATATAAATGCGTTAGTGGGTGAAGTCGTTAATTGCGAGTTAAAGCATCAGCGTTCTATTACCTTTAAAAGTAACCCAAGTATAGAGAGTATTCCGCTCAGCAGCGTGGCTATAAAGCGTGTTGTAACTAACATGATTGAAAATGCAATTCGTTATTCTGACGGCGATATAGAGGTACTTAGTTATTATAACTCTAATAAAAAGTATGTGGTTATTGCGGTAAACGATAATGGCCCAGGTATTCCTGAAAGTGAATTAGAGTCGGTATTTGAACCGTTTAAGCAAGGTGATGCTGCACGAGGCAGTGAGGGCAGTGGCCTAGGCCTTGCTATTATTAAGCGTATTGTTGATATGCACGACGGCAAAGTAAAACTTGAAAACCGGCCTGAAGGCGGCTTAAGTGCACAAATTTACCTGCCTATAAAAATACAAAACTCTGCACAGTAACCTGTGCAGAGTGTGCTATTTATAACACTGAAATATCTGTAAAACTGATGTAACCGTTAAGCTTAAAGTGCTTTAAAGCGGATGGCAGTGCCGCCGCTTGTTGCTAGCTTTAAAGTTAGCTTATCGTTTGCACTAACTACGCGCTTTTCGATATCTAAATCATACGGCTTGTTTTTCCATTCAGCGTTTTTGCCGTCTTGGTATATATGCGCTTCAAACTTTTTACCCTTTTCTAAAAAGTCGAGTTTTACCTCAATGGTGCGGGCTTTTTCGTCAGTCACTGCACCTAAGTACCAATCGTTTCCTGAGTATTTACCGCGTTTTCGTTCTTTACGAGCGAATACAATAAAGTCGCCCACCTCGCCATCAAGCGCAATACTCTGCTGCCAATCGGTTGGTACATCTTGAATAAACTGAAAAGCATCGGGTTTAGCTAAGTAGTTTTTAGGTAGGTCGGCGGCCATTTGGATCGGGCTATACAGCACAACATACAGCGCAAGTTGCTTGGCTAGTGTTGTTTGCGGGCGGTTTGTATCATCGCCTAAGCCATTAAAGCCCATATCAAATATACCGGGAGTAAAGTCCATTGGCCCTGCCAGCATACGGGTAAACGCAAGCATAGGGATATGCTCTGGCGGGTTAGGCGGTGTGCCCCATGCATTAAACTCTTGCCCACGTGCACCTTCGCGCGCAATCCAGTTGGGGTAGGTACGGCGCAGGCCAGTGTCTTTTATTGGTTCGTGAGTGTTAATACTAATTTTATGTTTAGCAGCGAGCTTTACGTTATAAAGGTATTCGTTAACCATAAATTGGCCGTCGTGCCACTCATGGCGGGCAATGCCGTTTTCATCTATGCGTTTTATGTTTCCGCCATCGGCCACATAGCCCGTTTTAACTTGGCTTACGTTTGACTTTTCGTAAAGGGCAAAGGCATCTTCCATTTGATTGCGATAGTTAGTTACATTGCCTGAGGTTTCGTGGTGGCCAATTAACTGCACCCCTTTTTGCTTACCGTAGCGGGTAAGCTCCTCAATATCGAAGTCGTCGTAGGGTTGTGTAAAGCTAAACACATCGCCATTAAAAAACCAGTCGCCATCCCAGCCTATGTTCCATCCTTCTACTAGCACGCCGTCAAAGCCATACTCTGCGGCAAAGTCCATGTAGTATTTGGTTGTTTGAGTTGTAGCACCGTGTTTTTCACCACTGCCCCATGTTTGCGTATTTATATGCATACCCCACCAAATACCGACGTATTTACCCGGTTTTACCCACGAAACATCACCTAATTTATTTGGCTCATTAAGGTTTAAAATAATATCGGAGTTAATCAGGTCGACCGCTTTGCTACCTATTTGAATAGTACGCCACGGTGTATTAAATGCGCCTTGCTTTTTTACTGCAATGCCGTCAGACCACGGTGTTAAATCAGCTTGAAAAACACCTGGTCGACGCTGGTTAAGGGTCATACCTGCATAATCGACAAGGGCTGCTTCGTGAATGCTAACGTGTACGCCCTCTTTGTTTTTAAACGTAAAAGGGGTGTGTACTAAGGGAGCGTCGTTAACTGGGGTGGTGTTATAAACATATTCGTAACGGTTCCAGCCTCGGGCTGGGATCCACCACGCTGTTGCACTTTGGCTGTCGGTAATGGCAAATTCGGTAAGTTCTTTTGTGATTTCTATATTTTCAAAACCGGGTTGCTTGGGTACTTCGTATCTAAAGCCCACGCCGTTGTTAAAGGCTCTAAATTTAACAGTAAATACGCCGCCTTGTGGTTTTTTAAATGTAACAGCAACTTCGTTATGGTTGTCGGTAACGGTTTGTCGTTCGCCCCAAGGTTGTTGCCACTGGGTGTTTTGTGTGTTTTTTTGTGTATGGGTTATTTTAAAGCCTTCGCTAAAAGGGGCTTGTTGTTTAAATTTAAAACCAAGCGCGGAGCTATTAATAACCGGTTTGTTTTTAAAGTCGATTGAATAGCTTGGGGTCGTTAATTCGTCAGAAATAGTTATTTTAATATTGCCGTTGGGCGATTGTAATATGGCTGTTTGTGCAAAACAGCTGCCCGAAAAAGCGAAAAGCAAAAGTGCTGATGTTCTCATTTAAGAGATCCTTACTGTGTCAGTGTGACTTATCAGAATAAAGGCTGTTGTTAACAAATACGAATATCTACATACGTATTCATTTATCAATAAAATAGAAAGAAATAAGTAATCTAATAGGTCTATACTGTAAATAATTTGAAAAATAAGAATAGTAAGATGATGTTCAAATATTTAACGTTAATTATAGTCATGTTATTAACTTGGCAGGCACAAGCGGTTTCTATCACGGTTAACAATAATAAAAATGAGCCTATGGCTGATGCCGTGGTGTGGCTGACTTCTGAGGTGCTTTCTAGTCAATCCAGCCAAGCAGATACACTTTATTCTATGGTGCAAAAAGATAGGGAGTTTACGCCGCGTATTTTAGTTGTACCACAAAATGCAAAAGTGGAATTTCCAAACGCCGATTCAATTTTGCATCATGTGTACTCGTTTTCTGAGGCAAAAACGTTTGAATTAAAGTTATATAAGGAACAACCCAAGGCGCCATTGGTGTTTGATCAAACCGGTGTTGTTGAGTTGGGATGTAACATTCATGACTGGATGCTTGGTTATATTGTGGTTGTTGATAGCCCTATTTTTGATATTACCGATAACAGCGGACATGTAAATTTAACCGTAGAGCCAGGTGAGTACACACTTAATGTTTGGCATTCAGGGTTTGGCGATATAAGCCATGTTGAGTCTAAAAAAGTAACCATAGGGCAAGCTCCATTTATTTATAAAGTGAAGCAAGCCATAACCGAGCAGTTTGATTTTGCTACGGATGAATTTGATGATTATTAACCACATGCTCAAATATGCGGTTGTTAGTGGTGTGCTTTTATTTAGCGCGTCAATCAGTGCACAGGTTAAGGGGCTGCTACAAGTGCGTGCAGTTCAAGGTGATGCGCTAAAAAGTTTTCAAGACGGAGGCACCGGCTTATACCGACACGATGCTAAAAACGATGGCGTTTTATTATCGCAAGGTATTATTGACGTGCGCGCCGATTTAGCAACAAGTTGGTCTGCTCATGGGGTGTTAAACGTTAATCAGGACCCTGATGTAGGTTTAGGTTTAACACAAGCCTATTTTACATATAAACCATTAACTAGTAGCGCTTATAAGTGGCATGTACGAGTGGGTGGGTTTTATCCACTAATGTCGTTAGAGAACCCAGATATTGGCTGGACATCTCCTTACAACTATACCAATTCAGCAATTAATAGTTGGATAGGTGAAGAGCTTAGAACCGTTGGCGCAGAGGTAACAATAAAACGCCCCGCTAAACGTTTTAACAGCCCGCATAGTTTTAGTTTAGTGGGTGCAACATTTAAAGGTAACGACCCTACAGGCACGTTACTATCTTGGCGTGGCTTTGCCATGCACGACAGGCAAACTACATTTAACGAAGGTATTAGGTTTGCACCCGTTGCAGCACTTAGCGAATATGCATTGCGTTGGCAGGCAAATCAGGTTTTACCATTTGAAGAAGTTGATGGGCGCTTTGGTTATTACCTTGGTGTTCACTGGGATTATTTAAAACAATCACAATTTAGAGTTTATTATTACGACAATAATGGCGATCCAACTAAACTGAACATTAGCTCAGGACAATATGCATGGAATACACGTTTTACCAGTGCTGCATGGTTATATAAATTTAATAATAAAACGCGTTTTATAACACAGGTACTAAGCGGTAAAACCGAAATGGGGCATAGCAAATTAATAGATAACGACTTTTACAGCCATTATTTAATGCTAAGCCATAAAGAAGGTAAGCATAGAATATCGTTGCGGTACGATTACTTTAAAGTAACCGATAACGACACGACGGTATTTGACCCAAATGCAAGCAATGGCGAAGGGGTAACAGCTTCTTGGCGTTACGCGTTTAGCAAACATGGTCAAATTGGTATTGAAGGCTCAGCACTAAAAAGTTTTGTAGACAATAGAGCTGCAATGGGGCTGCAGCAGCGAGCTTCGCAGCAGCAAGTAATGATTAACACGCAATGGAAGTTTTAGGTTTTATCAACCTACTGCAATTTTGGGTTTAATTTGTAAGAGGCGTTTAGGGCCTTGCAGGGTGATAAAATGAATTTGCATAGTATTCGCGTTAAAGTGTCGTTTCCGATAGTTGTTTTAGGACTTGCCATACTCTCGTTAATTGTGGGGTATACCTACTTAATAACCTTACAAAAAAATGCACTTGATGTGCAGTCTGAAAAATTTATTAAGGCGTTGTCTCTTGCTTTAAACGCAGACCGCGACCTATATCAAGCTAAAGTGGCCGAATTAAATTTAGTAACTAATTCAAAAAATACAGAAAAGTACCAGGCAGAGCACGAAGAAAATGCAATGCAAGTTACTGATAAACTTAATCAGTATTTATCTTTAATGAAAGATTACCCCAGTATAGCTAAAGAGCTAAATGGCTTTGAAAACGATTTTAATGCTTGGCTTGCAGCGTCAAAAAGCTACATGGCTGATAAAAATAGCCAAGCTAAACAAAAGAATTCGGATCAAGCATTTGCCACTTTAAGGATTAAGCTTGATAAAGCCGGTGAGCTGGCTGAAAAAACCTCGGAGCAAGAAATAATCACGCTTTCATCCAATATCATTTCAACAAAAATGATGATGCTGACAGTGGTTACTATTATTTTAATTGCAGCGAGTTGGTTTAGTTACAGTGTACCTAAACAACTTACTCGCCAAATTAATTATGTAACTAAGCGTATTAGTGATATTGCCTCAGGAGATGGCGATTTAACTGGCCGAATACAAGTAACGTCTAAAGATGAGTTTTCTGACTTAGCCACCGAATTTAATACTTTTTTAGATAATTTACAGCAATTAATACGCGATATATTAGAGCAATCTAAAGAGTTAAATGGTTTAGGTGTTGAGCTTAGCAAAGTGGCCTCCCAAAATAACAGTGTAAACCAAGCCTTGGGGCAAGCGTCAGAGTCTATTGTAAGCGCAGTGCATGAAATGAGCACTGCTAGCAAAGAGGTTGCAGGGGTTGCACAGCAGTCATCAAGCGAAGCCGATAATTCGTTAAAACTAGCGCAACAAGGGCTTAGTGCGGTGGCTAATTCTAGTTCGCGAATCACCTCTCTTTCTAGCAACATGGAGCAAGCTATGGCGCGCTCTACTGAGTTGCAACAAAGTTCTGACAACATCGCCAAAGTCCTTGAGGTGATTCGTGCCATAGCAGAACAAACAAACTTATTAGCACTTAATGCAGCAATAGAGGCGGCACGTGCTGGCGAATACGGACGAGGCTTTGCGGTTGTGGCTGACGAAGTAAGGACGCTCGCTACGCGCACACAAGATAGTACCAACGATATTCAACAAATGATTGAGTTGTTTGCATCGAGTGTATCGCAGTCGATTAATGCCATAGGTGAGAGTAAGCAATTTGCAGATGATGCTGTGGAATCGTTTTCGCAAACTAACGATATACTCAATGCCATGCAAAGTTCATCTACTAAAGTAAACGATATGGCTATGCAAACTGCGCAAGCAACCGAAGAGCAAACAACGGTTTCTGATGAAATAAGCCATAACTTATCATCACTTAACGATCAAACCTTAGAGGGTGGGTCGCTGGCGCGCACAACGCAAGATGTATCAAATAAAATGGAGCAGTTAACAGACGAGCTTAATCGATTAGTTAACCGGTTTAAGGTTTAACGTAACAAAAAGGGAGCGTGTAGAGCTCCCTTTGTAGAATATTAACACTGATTATTTTTTATCAAACGCGCGTTTCATAAAGTTAGGTGTTGCTAAAGCCCCATGGTGAATACCACTGTTGTAGTATTCACTTTGCGTTGCAACGTGTGCTGCGCCGTCTTCTCTAAAACCATTAAAGGTTTCAGACTTACGGGCAAGTGTTACCGACCATAAACCACTTGGGTAAATAGGCTGAGGGAATGGCAATGTTTGTAAATCGTTAAAACCAACGCTTAACATCGCTTCACGCATTTCAACCAGTAGTGGCATATGCATAAGTGGCGATTCGCTTTGTTGCACTAAAATACCGCCAGGGCGAAGTGCGTTTAAGCAGCTAGTGTAAAATGCATGGTTAAATAAACCTTCACCTGGGCCTACTGGGTCGGTGCCATCAACAATAACAACGTCGATAGACTCGCCAGCCACTTCGCGCATGTACTTAATGCCATCGTCAAACATAACTGTAGCGCGTGCATCGTTATTAGATTCGCACAGCTCTGGGAAGTATTTTAACGACATTTGTGTGACTACTTCGTCTATGTCAATTTGCGTTACGCTTTCTACGCCAGGGTGTTTTAATACTTCACGTAACGTGCCGCAGTCGCCGCCGCCAATAATAACCACATTTTTAGGATTTGGGTGTGCTAAAAGTGCAGGGTGGCTGATCATTTCATGATAAAAAAAGTTTTCGCGGGTTGATACCATGGTACAACCGTCGATGATCATTAAATTACCAAAGTCTGTGGTTTCGAACATTTCTACTTTTTGAAAAGGAGACTGTTTTTCATCTAACTTTTTGTTAATGCGTAATGAAAATGCGCTGCCGTCGCGGTCGCTAATTTCAGTAAACCACTTACTTTGATCTAAGTTTGCCATAGTTGCTGATACACTTTTTAGGTTAAGGTAAAAAAAGGGCAATTCTGCCAGTGCTTGGCGGTTTGCTCAATGACATTTTAACTGATTTAGCGAATAAAGTTAGTGAGGAGTGAGTGAAAGTTCAATTTTTGTTAGCCTAGGGGATAGCGACGTATTAAAATGCGCCTTTATACCTAATTGACTAAAGAAGAGTTGCCATGACCTGGGGTTTAGAAACAGCACGTGCTACTTATAATGTTGCTCATTGGAGTGATGGCTATTTTGATATCAATGCACAAGGCGAATTGGTTGCCTACCCCGACGGCGATCAAAATAAAGCCGCAATCTCTTTAACAGACTTAACAGAGCAATTTAAACAACAAGGGCTAACATTGCCTGTTTTAGTGCGCTTTACCGACATTTTAAAAAATCGTGTAGATACGCTTACTAATGCTTTTACCAAAGCGCGCAGTAGCCGCGAATATAATGGCAAATACACCTGTGTTTATCCTATTAAAGTAAATCAGCAGCGCTCTGTGGTGAGTAAGTTATTGGCGCACCCAAGTGGTTTAGTTGGTCTTGAAGCGGGTTCAAAACCTGAGCTAATGGCTATTTTAGGTGTGGCAAAAGAGCCAATTACCATTGTATGTAACGGCTACAAAGACAGCGAATTTTTACGTTTAGCGTGTATTGGTCAGGCCATGGGGCACAGCGTAAAAATAGTGGTCGAAAAGCTATCAGAGCTAACCACCTTACTTGAAGAAATAGATAACTTAGGCATAGAGCCTGCAATTGGTATTCGCATTCGCTTAAATTCGGTGGGTAAAGGTAAGTGGCAAAATACCGGTGGCGAAAAAGGTAAGTTTGGTTTAACTGCAGGGCAAGTATTAAGCGCAGTAGAAGTACTTAAAAAACACAATAAATTACACTTAATGCAAATGGTGCATTTTCATATTGGCTCTCAAATTGCCAATATTCGTGATATACACCGCGCACTTCGTGAGTGTGCGCGTCACTTTGCAGAGCTAACGCAACTAGGCGTACCACTGAATACGGTTGATGTAGGTGGCGGTTTAGGCGTTGATTATGAAGGGTCGGGCTCTCGCAGTGCGTGCTCAATGAACTACACAGTGGAAGAATACGCCCGTAACGTAGTCAATGCGTTTGCGGAAGTGTGCGACCAACACGATTTAACCCATCCAGCGATTATTACCGAGTCAGGCCGCGCTTTAACCGCCCATCATGCGGTACTCATTACCGACGTAATTGACGTTGAAAAAGCACCCAATCATTTAAACCCTGAACCACCGCTTGAAAACAGCGTGTTAGTGCTTGATGAAATGTGGCAATGTTTACAGCGTTTGAATCCGCGTATGGCGCTCGAAATTTATCACGATGCGATGCACTTATTTAGCGAAGCACACGATCAGTACGTACACGGTTTAGTAAGCATGCTAGAGTGGGCGAAAATAGAGCAGCTTTACTTTACTATTTTGCATCGCGTGCGTGCGTCGCTTAGCAATAACGCGCGAGCTCACCGAGAAGTACTCGACGATTTAAATGAAAAGTTAGCCGATAAACTGTTTGTTAATTTTTCACTGTTTCAGTCGTTACCAGATGTATGGGGCATACAGCAGTTGTTTCCGGTTATGCCAATCGAAAACTTAACGCAACCCCTTACTCAGCGCGCCATTATTCAAGATATTACTTGTGACTCGGATGGGCAAATACGCGAATACGTTGAAGGTGCAGGTATTGAAACCAGCTTACCAATTCCTGAATATAAGCACGGCGAACAATACCACCTTGCTATGTTTATGGTTGGCGCGTATCAAGAAATATTAGGCGATTTACATAACCTATTTGGCGATACCGATTCAGTGCATGTTGAGCTAAACGACGACGGCTATGTATTAACCAATGCCATAAAAGGTGATAGCGTTAAGGATGTATTAAAGTTTGTTGATTACGATAGCGCTATTTTAGCCGAAAATTTTGCTTATCAAATTAATAAACTAGATGCCTCAGAGCAGTGTAAAGCGGGTTATTTAGCCGAGCTCAATGCGGGCCTTGAAGGTTATACCTATTTTGAAGATTAATTTTTAAGTATAAATGCGCAGTGTTTAATGCTGCGCACCGTTAAAGGAATAGAAGTAATGTCAGTTATTCGTAGTGTTTTTAGTCTTATTTTTTATGCATTAAACACACTTTTTTGGTTTATACCTATTTTTATTTGTGGCTTATTAAAGCTTATTCCTATTAAACCATTACAAAAGTTATTGAGTTGGGTTGCTAAACAGTGCGCCACTATTTGGGTGTCGTTCAATACCTTAAACCAGTTGTTACTTACACCAACAAAACTTAACGTGACGGGCTTGGATTCTCTGAAACTAAAAGATTGGTACTTGGTGATTGCCAATCATCAAAGCTGGGTAGACATTTTAGTATTACAGCGCGTATTTAATCGTAAAATTCCGTTTTTAAATTTCTTTTTAAAGAAAGAGCTTATTTATGTGCCTATTTTGGGCTTATGTTGGTGGGCGCTCGACTTTCCATTTATGACGCGCACGAGCAAAAGTCAGCTTAAAAAGAACCCTAAATTACGTGGCAAAGACTTAGAAACAACACGTAAAGCCTGCGAAAAATTTAAAGAAATGCCTGTAACGGTAGTTAACTTTGTTGAAGGTACGCGCTTTACACAAAGTAAACATGCAAAACAGCAAAGCCCATTTCCGCATTTATTAAAACCAAAAGCCGGTGGCATTGCCTTTGTTATGCAAGCAATGGGTGAGCAAATTTCTCAAGTAGTGAATGTTACTTTGCATTACCCTGACGGTATTCCTACGTTTATGGACTTTGCTGGCGGAAAAGTAAAAAATATTAATGTACACGTGAATGTCATGCCGGTAAGTGATGAGTTAATTGGTGATTACACGGGTGATTCTGAATTTAGAGTTCGTTTTCAAAGCGAGTTAAATCGTTTATGGGAAGAAAAAGAACAAACGTTGCAATCACTTGACGCCCCAACAAGTACAAAATAACACGGTGAGCTTACAGTTATGCTAAAAAAATGGTTACCAAATTGGCTAAACGGCCTAATTGTAGGCTGCGTATTATTTACTAACCTTATAATTTTTGGCGTGTTGGTATTACTTTTAGGATTAGTGAAACTATTACTGCCTATTCATGCTGTTAATCGTTTATTACATAGCGCTTATCGGGGGTGGTGTAACGGTAACCGATTGGGTTTATGGCTAGGCTGCCCAGACATTAAAATTGATGTGAAAGGTGATTTAAACTCAAAAAGTTGGTACTTACTAATTTGTAACCATATGAGTTGGTTAGATATTACGGTGCTTAGTTCGATGCATGCGTTACCCGCGCCTAAGTTTTTTTTAAAAGACGATTTAAAATATGTGCCATTTATTGGCACAGGTGCGTGGGCGATGGGAATGCCATTTATGAAACGTGTAAGCAAAGCGCAAATAGCTCAAAACCCAAAGCTTAAAGGGTTAGACATAGAGCGTACCAAAAACAGCTGTCGTAACTTTCGTAACCATCCAACAACTATTATCAACTTTGTTGAAGGAACGCGTTATACCCCCGCTAAACACGCACAACAGCAAAGCCCGTTTAAGCATTTACTAAAGCCAAAAGCAGGCGGAATTGCATTTGCACTTGAGGTACTCGGAACCCAGTTTGATGCTATGTTAAATACCAGTTTGGTCTATAGCGGTAAGTCAGATCATGTGTGCCGCAACTTATTAAAAGGTGAGCTAGACTCTATTCACGTATCAATTGATGTAATGGCTATTACCGACACTATGTTAGGTAGTTACCAAACAGATGAAGCGTTCAAAGCTAACTTTCAACAATATGTGAACGACTTATGGGTTGCAAAAGATAAGCAATTGGCAGGTATTTATGCCCAGCAAGCTATGCCAGATGCACAAATTAGTAAGGAAGCCAAAACACTATGACCAACACCCATATACAAGAGCTAATTGCTCCTTGGTTTGAAAATGTCCCCGACGCTGCTTTTTTTAGTGCACTAACGGCTACCGCCATTGGCATTTGTTCGTTATTTGTTGTGTATTTATTTACTCGCAGGCTTATGCTGCCAGGTATTCAAAAGGTGGTTACTAAGTTATCGCCTGAGCGTATTGGCGCGCTTTCTCCAATGTTAACTAAGCTTAATAAGCGTATTGCTGGGCTACTGTGTTGTGTATTGTTTTTAGCCACCTTCGACAGTTTTTATCCGGTTGGTGAGTTAGCGGCTGAAATACTTAAAACCATAGGCCAAGCTTTATTAATTATTTATACCGGTTTTATTATCAGCAGCATTGTTAGTCTTGCGGCTGCTATTTATAACCAATTAGACTTTGCTCGAGAAGTCCCCATTCAGGGCCTTGTGCAAGTTGTAAAGCTAATTACCTTTATTGTTTGTGGCATTTTAATTGTTAGTATTGTGCTTGAAAAATCACCGACGTATATTCTTTCGGGTTTTGGTGCGATTGCCGCCGTCACTTTATTAGTATTTAAAGATACGATTTTAGGGTTTGTTGCCAGTATACAAATTGCGGCTAACCGGTTAGTTACTTATGGTGATTGGATACAAGTTGATAATTATGGCGCCGATGGTGAGGTAATAGACTTAGGTTTAAACACGGTAAAAGTACGTAACTGGGATAACACTATTACGACTATTCCTACGTACATGCTGGTGGCAGGCTCGTTTAAAAACTGGCGTGGTATGCAAGAGTCGGGTGGAAGGCGGATTAAGCGCTCACTCAATATTGATATGAACAGCATTTGCCTAGTAAACGACGAGTTTAGAGCGCAAATAGACGCCGCTATTCCGCTGCACGAGTATATTCGTGTATCGGCATTGCCAGAGCCTGTGTCTAATTTAGGGCTGTTTCGTCGTTATGCCGAAGGGTATTTAAAGCAGCATAGTAAAATAAACTCTTCGCTTACTTTAATGGTGCGGGAGCTGCAACCTTTAAACCACGGTTTACCTATTGAGTTTTACTGCTTTAGTGAAGATAAGCGCTGGATTTCTTACGAACATTTGCAAGCCGAAATAATGGATCACTTACTTGCCGTGCTGCCTATTTTTGGATTGCGCGCTTATCAAAGTGTGAGTGGGCAGTTAAGCCCACCAACCAATGCAGGGCAAACTGAAAAGCCCAGTATTAAAGTGCCCAATAATGCTGTGCAAGACCCACACTAATAAATAATATTAATAGCCACCAAATAGGTGGCTTTTTAAGTCGTAGCCATGCAAAAGCTACAACAACTAACCCAATATGTAACCAGCTGTGCACTGCCGATGTCCAAATAGGTGAGTATAAAGCTGCGGCCAAAAAGCCCACAACGGCGGCATTAAGTGCGGCAATTGAACTAGCAAAACGCGGTTTATTAGCCAAGTTAAGCCAGCTTTTTTGAAATGCTAACATCAATAAAAAGCCGGGTGCAAAAATTAATAACGTAGCAACCAGTGCGCCAAATAAAGGCTGCGCAGTATTAAGTTGTGCACCTAAATAAGTAGCAATAGTAAACATAGGGCCAGGGATTGCTTGAGCGCTGGCATAAGCACTTAAAAATTGGTCATCACTCAGCGCAGGTACACCAGCTTGCAGTACGGGTAATACAACGTGCCCACCACCAAACACCATAGCGCCTGCTTGGTAAAAAGGCGCAAATAATGCAAATTCTTTTCCAAGCGGGGCAAAGCTAATAGCCAGTAATAATGCAAATAAGCTCAGAGCAACCCAGTTAATATTACTTTTTGTGTCGGTATTCGTATTTTGATTTGCCTCGCCTAATTTTAATAAAGGCCATATAGCACCAATAGTTGCAGCAATAACTAAAACTGCAATTTGCGTGCTTAACACGGGCAGTAGAACAAGCGCTAAGGTGCTAAACAGTGCAAGTAACTTAAGTACCGCACTTGTGCAAAAGCTTTTAGCCATAGACAGTGTGGCATCAGCTACGATGACCACGGCAAATAATTTTAAGCCTGCAATAATCGCATAGTAAACGGCATCAAATTGGTGTGCACTAATGGCCAGTATCACCATAATTAAAAAAGATGGCAGCGTAAAACCAACAAATGCGGTAATACCACCTAATATCCCTGCGCGTTCAACGCCAATAGCAAAGCTCACTTGGCTCGAACCAGGCCCCGGCAACGCTTGGCTTAAACTAATTAATTGCGCGTATCGTGTGTTGGTGATCCAATTTAGTGTATCTACAAAGTGGCGCTTAAAATAGCCTAAGTGTGCCGCTGGGCCACCAAAGCTCATGCAGCCAAGTAAAAAAAACTGTCTAAAAATAGCAATTAGCATTGCGCTTTTATCCTTTTTGATTTCATTAAATTGTCACAAAGGAATGTGACATATTTATTAAAACTCAATTTTGTAGGGTTAATAACAAAATTATAAGGCGATTGTTACGCACTTCATAGTTTGTTCATACAGGTAATTTCATACTGTTGCTAAATTCTAAATGAATAGGACATCATCATGACATTATCAAAATCACTTTTAAGCGTTACAGTGGTAGCCGTATTACTTTCAGGTTGCGAAATGAATAACACCGGCAAAGGCGCGGCAATTGGTGCAGCTGCTGGTGGCGTGTTGGGTAAAGCAACAGGTAACCACAAAGACAAGCGTATATTTATTGGTGCTGCTATTGGCGCATTAGCAGGTGCAGCTGTAGGTGACTACATGGATAAGCAAGAAGAAGCGTTTCGTGATGAATTAGCCGGCTCGGGTGTTGAGGTGGTACGTGAAGGCGATAACTTGCGCTTAGTTATGCCATCTAATATTACGTTTGCAACCGACCAATCATACATTTCAACAGGGTTTAATGATACCCTAAACGCCATTGCTAAAGTTATGAACAAGTATGAGAAAACCTACCTAAGCGTAGAAGGGCATACAGATAGCACAGGGCAAGATAGCTACAACATGAACTTATCGCGCGAACGTGCTCAAAGTGTAAAGGCTTACTTAGCTAACCAAGACATTATGGCAGCACGCATTAGCACTAGCGGCTTTGGTGAAACACGCCCAATTGCCACTAACGATACTGCAAATGGCCGTGCTCAAAACCGCCGTGTAGAAATTCAAATAGTGCCAAACACAGAGGGTTAACGCCTAGCCTGTACGAATTTCAATCTGTTAAGACCCTAGTCTTTATTAAACTGTAATTCACACAGCTTTTGATACAACGGGTTGCTTGCTACTAATTCTTGGTGAGTGCCCGTTGCAATAATTTCGCCATTCTCCATAACTACAATCATATCTGCATGGATAACTGTTGCTAGCCTATGCGCAATTATAAGCGTGGTGCGATTTTGCATTAAGTGCTCAAGCGCGGCTTGAACGTGGTGCTCGCTTTGCGCATCAAGTGCGCTGGTAGCTTCATCAAGAAGGAGTATTTCAGGGTCTTTTAAAATAGCGCGTGCCAATACAATACGCTGCTTTTGACCACCCGATAACCTAACGCCTTGTTCGCCTAAAAAGCTGTTGTACCCTTGTGGTAATTGTTTAATAAATTCATCAGCATGGGCATGTTTTGCAGCAGCGTATACTTGTTCATCAGTGGCGTTTGGATTGCCGTAACGAATGTTATGCATTACATCTGAGCTAAATAAAATAGGGTTTTGTGCCACCATGCCCATTTTATCGCGCAGAGTGTTTAAAGAGAGCGACTTAATATCAATATCGTAAAATTTTATTGCGCCACTAGCTGGGTCGTAAAAGCGCTGTAGTAGCTCAAATAAGGTTGTTTTACCTGCGCCAGATGGGCCAACAATAGCGACTGTTTGACCTTGCGAAATGCTTAAGCTTATTTTGTTAAGTGCACTGACATCCGGGCGAGACGGATAATTAAAGCTGATATTTTCAAGCGAGATTGCAGGCAAAGTTGCGTTATTTTGTAGCTGAGCGTCTTGTGGGTTTTCTGGATTTTCAATTTCACTTTTAACGGCCAGTAATTCAAGTAAACGGGCAGCTGCACCTGCCGCTCTTTGCAATTCGCCGTACACTTCTGCAACCGTTGCCACCGACATTGCCACCATAATAGCGTAAAACACAAACGCACCCAGTTCACCCCCGGTCATAGTGCCTGCCAGTACATCACTGCCGCCAACCCAAAGCATTGCGCTAATGGCACTAAAGGTTAAAAATATTACAGCGGCAATTAAAAACGAGCGCTGTTTAATGCGGCTTTTGGCAACGTTGAAGGCTTTTTCGGTTTCAAGTGCAAAAGCATGTTGCTCTTGTGTTTCGTGGCTATAGCTTTGTACTACTTTAATATTTTGAATGATCTCGCCGGCATAGGTGCTTATATCGGCAATGGCGTCTTGACTCGAGCTTGCAAGTTTACGCACCTTTTTGCCAAATACCATCATTGGCACTAATACCAGTGGCACACACGCAACCACTACGAGCGTAAGCTTTAAGTTGGTAATTAATAACATTACCAAACCGCCAACCAGCATTAACGCACTACGCAGCGCCATAGAAAACGATGAGCCAATAATTGATTGCAGCAAAGTGGTGTCGGTTGTTAAACGCGACATAAGCTCGCCACTGCGGTTTTCTTCAAAGTAGCTTGGGTGCAAGGTAACAATGCGATTAAACACGGCTTTACGAATATCGTTACTGACTCGCTCGCCAATCCACGACATTAGATAAAATCGGCTAAAGGTGCCTACAGCCAATAAGCTAATTAAACCAATAAGTACCAATACAGCTTGTTGAAGTTGCGCTTGAGAGCCCGCAATAAAGCCATGATCTATAACAAACTTAACCCCTTGGCCTAACGATAAATTAACGCCAGCCGTTACTAATAAAGCGCCAAGGGCTGCTATAACCATCCATTTATAGGGTTTTATAAATGCAAAAATAGGCAATAAACTGCTAAAGGCAGCTTTTTCGGTTGCGGGGGTACTGTTTGGCATAGTGGATTCTTTTTATAAGTTGAGGTATAGATATGGCATCATTGGATTAAAAATCAATAGCTTTAAAAATCATCAATAAGGAATTGTTATGACAAGCAACATAGTAACAGGCCAATTTACGGTGGCATTAGCCCCACTAGATGGCTATGCCAAAGGACAAAACGGCATTAATTTAGGGCGTATGTCGATTGATAAAACATTTACAGGCAAGCTTAATGCTTCTAGCCAAGGTGAAATGTTAAGCGCTATGACACCTGTGCAAGGCAGTGCTGGTTATGTAGCAATAGAGCAAGTAATAGGCGAACTTGAAGGCAAAAAAGGCAGCTTTGTATTACAGCATTTTGGCACTATGGATAAAGGCCAAGACAGCCTAATTTTAACTGTAATTTCCGACTCAGGCACTGATGAGCTAGAAGGATTAGCCGGTAGTATGAAAATACGCATTGAAAACGGTGTACATTACTACGATTTTCAATACACGTTATAAGATACACAGGGATTTAAATGCAAAAAGTAATCGAATTTAGAAAGACCCGCTTTATGGGTGGGGTAAATATAGCGGCGCTGAATGAGCGCATACAGGAATTAAATCAAGATGGCTGGAAAGTAATTAGCGCAGTGCCAATAACCGGTTTTTATGGGCAAGTGCATGGTTATACATTATTTATTGAAATTGACGAGCTGTAAATGACTCTTTCTATGTGGTTAGGCCTAGTTGCTATTTGTATGATGGGCGCAATGTCGCCGGGTCCAAGCCTTGCGGTTGTATTAAAGCATTCGCTCAACGGCAGCATGAAAAACGGCATGCTAGCGGCGCTAAGTCATGGTATTGGAGTGGGACTATATGCGGGAGCCTCATTACTTGGCTTGGGTGCGTTAATGCTACAGTTTCCTACTGTGTATCAGGTGTTAGTGTATTTAGGCGCTGCCTATTTAGCTTACCTAGGAATTAAAATTTTATTGTCTAAACCCAACAATGATGAACTTAAAATACAAAATAGCGAAGTGAGTAGCATTAAAGCATTACAAGATGGGTTTGCCATTGCCTTTTTAAATCCCAAACTTGCTATTTTCTTTTTAGCCTTGTTTTCACAGTTTATTGATCCAGAAAATCTTACCTTAAGCATTGCAATGGTGATGTGTTTAACTGTATTTGTGATTGATACCGGTTGGTACTTACTTGTTGCCGCCCTAACAGAGCTTTCTAAAAACCGTTTTGGGTTTACTAAACACAATCCATGGTTAGACAAAGTACTGGGTTTTGTATTTGTTGCCTTAGCCATTAGGGTGGTAGTGAGTATTTAAGCTATTGCTAGCTAAATTGCTCAAAATAGCTGCAGCCTAAGCAGGCTATACTGCATACGTATTCATCACAAAATATTCACCTTTTGGTTACAATTTGTTGGTTGTGTTTTTACTGCACTGACACACCACACAAAACAATAACCAAAAGGCACACACATGCAAAAGTTTAAATTAAATGCGCTCATGCTGGCATTATTTGCCGCCAATAGTGCTATTGCAGCTACTGAAGAACCACCTGAAGAGACGAGCAAAACCGCTCAAGTTCAAACCGATGTAGAAGTGATTGAAGTGCGCGGCTTTAGTCGCAGCTTAATTCAATCGCTTAACCAAAAGCGATTTAGCGATACGGTGTCAGAACAAATTTCTGCTGATGACCTAGGCGCATTACCTGATATTTCAATGGCCGATGCACTGACTCGTTTACCGGGTATTTCAGCTGTGCGTACTGGTGGGCAGGCTGCACAAATTAATATACGCGGGCTGTCGGGCGGCTTTGTATTTTCAACACTTAACGGTCGTGAGCAGGTATCTACAAGTGGTAGCCGCAGTATTGAGTTTGACCAATACCCATCAGAATTAATTAGCTCTGCGGCGGTATATAAATCGCCAAAGGCATCGCTTATAGAAGGTGGTGTGGCAGGTACGGTAGAGCTTGAAACAGCCAGCCCACTCAATAATGATCAAAAGCATAAATTTGTAGCTAATGTGCGCGGTATGTATAACGACCGTGCATCTGAGGTATCGGATGCCACTGAGTTTGGTGACCGAATTAGCTTTTCGTATCAAGGTAAATATTTAGACGATACATTAGGTGTAGCACTGGGGTTTGCGCGTTTATTTCAGCCAAGTGTAGCAACACAGTTTATTGGCCTTGCATACAACGATAGAAAAGATGTTGATGGCGTACCAAACGACACAAATGGCCCCATAGATAGCCCAGAAAGTGAATACATTAGCGAAGGCTTTGAGCTACAGCATTTAGGCGGTGAAGAAACCCGTAATGGCTATTTAGCTGCCATAGAGTGGGCACCGGTAGATAATTTTAAATTAAAAGGTGACGCGTTTTTATCGCGCTTTGATAAAGAGTCATTTGCCCGTGGTTTTAGGGTTAAATTAGGTGGCCCATCTGCGGCATACGCAAATGCGCAACTTGATGGCAATGCTGTAATTGGTGCTGCGGTTAATCGTACTTCACAAAGTTATACCCGTGTTGAAATAGTGAATGACGACAACCAAGATTTTGACGAAGTAGACAGCTTTGGCGTTAATGCCGATTGGCAAGTAACCGATAGACTAAATGTTAATGCTGATGTAGCGCTTTCTCGCGCAAAAAGTAATTTTAGAAACGGTTTGTTGTGGAGCTTAGTAGCTGAAGATGCCAATGCAGAAACGCCAGTATTTGATAACAACGTTGCAATTAACTATCAGTTAAATGGGTTAAATTTACCTGACGTTGGGTTTAATCAGGCGGCCGCCTTTAGCGATATAGACCGTGTGATGGTCAGTAAATATGGTATTTACCCTGATCAAACAGAAGATGAAGTAACGGCATTTAGACTCGATTTTAAATACGAGTTAGAAGGCGATATTTTTAGCTCAGTAGAATTTGGTGCACGCTATTCAGATAGAGAATACAGCCGAAAGCGCTCGGTGTTTGAGTACGGTAACGACGGGGCATTTTCAACAACGCAGCCCCCTTTGCGTTTAACCGACGATATGGCATCAGTGGTTGATTGGCAGGGCGACTTTAGTTATTTCCCATCGTATTTAGCCATTGATTTAGATAAAGCACTTAATGCGTGGTTTCCAGATGGCACCCCAGAACCCGTTCAAACATGGGGCAACGCCGATGGCGTAGACGACGCGCAAGGTTACACAACGAACTATTCGTGGTCAGTGTTACAAAGCGGTTCGGTGTTTGAAGATGTGCTAGCCGCGTACGTGATGGTAAACATTAACACGCAAATTGCCGGCCTTGACCTATCAGGTAATGTGGGTGTGCGCCGTATCGAAACCGACCAATCAGCAACCGTACTTGAAAACGTAGCAGGCGATGCGCGCTTAGGTGCGCAAAATATTGTTGATGAGAACGGCATTGTTAATGACTTATACGCGCCTAATGTATTAGGCACTAAATATACAGATTACCTGCCTTCGCTAAATTTAAACCTGCAACTTAACGACAATTCACTTGTACGCTTTGCTGCGGCTAAAGTCATGTCGCGTGCACCAATTAACCGTTTAGCGGGCGATGCCAGCGCAAACGTAAGTGACGATGGTGTTATTAATGGTTCAAGTAATAACAACCCATTTTTAAAACCCTTTTATGCTGACCAGTACGACTTATCTTACGAATATTATTTTGAAGAAGGTAACGGCACTGTCGCTGCGGCGTTATTTTATAAAAATATAGACTCGTTTGTTGAAACGTTATCGATTGAGAACTTCGACTTTAAAGGTAATGGCTTTAATGTCCCTGATTCTATAGAAGATCCGGTCAGTGGTGAGCAAGTTGCTACAACAAACGGTATTTACACCACAGCAGTTAATAATGGCGAAGGTGGCTACATTAGAGGGCTAGAGCTTGCCTATACGCAAGTGTTTACCTTTTTACCAGAACCATTTAATGGCTTAGGCGCTAATGCAAGTTATTCATACACCGAAAGTGAAATTGAATCGATCACCAGTTTAGGGGGCGATACTCTCGTTCAATCTTTACCTGGGTTATCTAATAATGTGCTTAATGCTACGTTATTTTATGCTTTAGACGATTTTGAAACGCGCCTTAATGTACGCTACCGCGATGAGTTTGTATCAGAGCAGGTTGCCATTAACGAACAAGTGGTCAATTTTGATGCTGAAACAGTCATCGATTTTCAAACGTCTTATCGCTTTAGCGATTCACTCACCATGCTTTTGCAAGTTAATAACTTAACCGATGAACCAACCCAAAGTTACTTTGGCTCAGAGCAGCGAACAGGGACTACTCAGTACTTTGGTCGTCAGTTTTATCTTGGTTTTACATACAGTCATTAATTAGCAAACGGAGCGTTTAAAAATGAAAATTATAACAATGTCTAAATATTTGCTAATAGCCTTAGGGTTAATGATATTAGCAGGATGTGGTGGGACAAATAAGGTTGAATCGGGGCAGCAGCTTTTAACCTGTAATGTGCCACAAGTACCAAACGAAGCAGGCTCGCAATGTGTGGACCCTGAACCTATAACGTGTGCAGCGCCTACTGTACCGGATGAAAAAAACGAAAGCTGTGTAGTGGGCGCTGACCCAACCCTGCCTGATCCTATTGTATTTGCTGGTGAAGGTGAGGCGGTTTTATTTTATAACCGTTTAGCCGACGATAACTACGAAGGTTACCGATTACATTCGTGGAATAACGATGTGTGTGATGCTTACGCACCTCCGTTTGACACGAGCGATTGGGCTAACGGCCATGAATACGATGGGATTGACCCAAACTACGGTGCCTACTGGATAATTAATCTCAAAGAAGGATATAACGAGTGTGCTAACTTTATTGTGCACATTGGCACAGAAGGATCGGGTAAAGCGTTTGGTGATGTTGATTTAACCATGCCGCTTATGCAAGACGATGAAAAGTTTCAGCGTATGAACTTTACCATTCATGGTGAGCCTTCGGTGTTTGAATACCCTATTTTAAGCTTGGGCGAACGTCCGGTGGCGATAGATGGTGCATCAGCACATTGGATTGATTTAAATACAGTATTGTATAAGCCAAGTAATGAGCTTACACAAATCATTAAGTTACATTCTTCAGCAGCCGCTGACTTGGTGGTTGATTTAGACACTGGGCTAAATGGTGAAACCGTTGAGCTGACTGCAAGCGAGTTAACTGATGAGCAAGCTGCAAAAGTACCACATTTAACGGATTGGATTGCTTATGAAGGTAGTTGGGATGCAGACGCTGCAAAGCAGCTTATAAAGCAACAGCTTGTTGTTGCAGGCTACGATAGTGAAGGCAAGCTACTAGAAGCAACCTTTGTACAAACCGCTAAAGCACTCGATGCCCTTTACACACAAGGCGAAGACGATGCTAACGAGGCATTACTTGGCGTAAATTATGGCAATAACACGATTGATGTAACTGTGTGGGCACCCACCGCGAATAACATGGTGCTAAACGTGTTTGATGATGCAAAAACACAAGTGCACTCCACGCCAATGACATTAAATACGCAGACAGGTATTTGGCAAGTAAGTTTAGATACGCAATATGACCGCCATTACTATCGCTTTAATTTTGATGTTTACCACCCACTGACTCAGCAAATAGAGTCGCTATGGAGTACAGACCCTTACTCACTCAATGTATCTGCCAATGGCTTATACAGCCAGCTGATTAATTTAGCCGATGAAGACACTAAACCAGAAGGCTGGGATGAGCGTATCGTGCCTACTATTACTAACCCAGAAGATGCGGTTATTTATGAAGGCCATGTACGTGATTTTAGTGTGCGTGATCAGTCAGTAAGCGAAGCAAACCGTGGTAAATACCTTGCATTCACTGAACTTGAAAGCGTGCCAATGCAGCACCTTAAGCAATTAGCAGATAAGGGCTTAACACACTTTCATTTACTGCCAGTGACTGATATTGGCACCATTGAAGAAGATGCTTCACAGCGTGTGGAAATTACAGACACCTTAGGTAAATTATGTGAGCGTATTAACGATGAAGCCGATGCATGTAAAATCGAAGATAAAAACAGCACTATTGTCGATATTATGCAAAGTTACCTACCTGGCTCAGACGATGCACAAGCATTAGCCAGTGCGATGCGTGATTTAGACGGCTTTAACTGGGGTTATGACCCTCATCATTTTATTGCGCCTGAAGGCTCGTATGCATCAAGCAGCGATGGCATTGCTCGCGTAGTTGAGACACGCGCTATGGTGCAATCACTGCAAGAAGTAGGACTTCGTGTTGTACTGGATGTGGTTTATAACCATACAACATCATCGGGCATTTGGGATAAGTCGGTATTTGATAAACTAGTGCCGGGTTACTACCACCGCTATAGCGAAGTAAGTGGTGAAATAGAGCGCTCAACCTGTTGTGAAAACACAGCGACAGAGCATGTAATGATGGATAAGTTTGTTACTGATTCAATGGTTATTTTAGCGCGTGAATTTGGCTACGACAGTTTTAGATTTGATGTAATGGGGCATATGCCTAAATCATCAATATTAGCTGCGCGTGAAGCCGTGCAAGCCGTTGACCCTGACAACTATTTTTACGGTGAGGGCTGGGATTTTGGTGAAGTAGCCAACAATCGTTTATTCACACAAGCTAAACAAGCTGATATGGCAGGCTCAGAGGTAGGCACATTTAACGACCGTATTCGCGAAGCCGTGCGTGGTGGTGCAATGTTTAGCAATAACCCGACAGATGGCAACCTAGCCGAACAAGACACGTTACGGTTATCGCTGGCGGGCAACTTACAAAATTACATTTTAAAAGACTTTAAAGGTAATTCATCTAAAGGTAATAGCTTTACTTGGAACACTCAACCAACGGCGTATGCACTTGACCCTGCCGACAGCATTCATTACGTATCAAAACACGATAACGAAACGCTGTGGGATCAGTTGCAATACAAACATGCATCAAGCATGAGTATTGAGGAACGTGTGCGCGCGCACAATGTGGCATTGTCGATTCCACTTATGAGCCAAGGCATCCCATTTATGCAATTGGGCGCTGATTTACTGCGTTCTAAGTCAATGGACCGTGATAGCTATAATGCCGGTGATTGGTTTAATGCTGTTGATTTAACCAAAGAGAATAATAACTGGAACATTGGTTTACCAAACGCAGAGAAGAACCAAGAAAAATGGTCTGAAATTATGCCTATCTCTGCTAATGCAGATGCACAGGCAATGCCGCAAGACATAGCGTATGCAGGTGATGTATTTCAAGAATTCTTGGCTATCCGCAGCGCAAGCCCGTTATTTAGATTAACAACTGAACAAGATGTTATCGACCGTGTCGGATTTCACAATGTGGGTAAAAACCAGCAGCACGGCTTAATTGTAATGAGCATTGATGATGGTGAAGAACTCACAGACTTAGATCCAGCATTTGACGCGCTTGTAGTGGTGATTAACGCAACCGAGCAAACTCTTAGCCATACCATTGCCACTGCAGCGGGTTTTGAATTACATGACGTATTAAAAAACAGTGTTGATGCAAGCATGGCCAGCGCCAATTTTGCCGAAGGCGATAACGAAGGCACATTCACTGTACCTCCTTATACGTTAGCTGTTTTTACTAAAAACCAAGGTGAGAGCCAAGGTACTGGTTTAAGTGCAAATGCAACCGTAGGCGCACCTGATGTAGTACCTTATGGCAGCAACGCTGTGTTTGTTCGTGGTACGTTAAACGACTGGGGCACACGTGATGCATTTGAATATATTGGCGAAGGTGAATACCGTATAGCAATTGCACTCAGTGCTGGCGACTACGAATTTAAAATTGCCTCAGAAGATTGGTCTACGGTTGATTTTGGTGCGCTTTCTGATGCCGATAAAGACGTTGTAGAAAACCAAAGTGAGCCACTAACGCGCTCAGGTGCCAACATGACCTTTAATGCAGCCATTGATGCAACTTATGTATTTTCGCTTGATGCTTCAAACCCTGAAAACCCAACGCTTACTTTATTCAACGAAGAGCCATTTGTAGGCACCGCTATTTATGTGCGCGGTACGCTTAATGACTGGGGAGTAACCGATGAGCTGAGCTATCAAGGAGAAGGCATTTACACCTTTACTAAAACACTGAGCGCTGCAAGCTATGAATTTAAAGTAGCGTCAGAAGATTGGAGCACGGTTGATTACGGCTCTGGCGAGGGGGATGCAAGTGTGATGATAGGCACAGCAGAGCAGTTATCGGTTGCAGGCGCAAATATGACCTTAGATATTGCCGAGCAAGGTGAATACCAGTTTGTATTTGATGCCAGTGATTTAAATAATGTAACGCTCAAAGTACTTAACGCTGAAATGTTTGCACAAACACCGGTGTTTATTCGCGGCAGCTTAAATGGATGGGGAACAGACAACCCACTGATGTACGAGGGTAATGCGGTTTACTCTACATCCATAGAGTTAGAAGCGGGCGACTATGAATTTAAAGTAGCGTCTGAAGATTGGAGTACCGTTGATTATGGCGGAGCAGGTGATGCACCTGTAGCCACCATTGGTGAGCTTACTTCACTCGAAGCTATAGGTGCCAATATAGAACTGAGTATTACCGAACAAGGTACTTACACCTTTAAGGTAATAGGTCCAGATAGAGAAAATGTGAGCATACTTATAAACAAACAGTAGCAGTTATATTTTCCCAGACCTAAGCCGAGCATAATCCTGCTCGGCTTTTTTAATGCCTAATTAAAAGTATATTAAAAACGGGTGTTAACCCATGGTATTTGCGTTCCAATGTGAAAATACACTTTATGTAAAGTGAAGCAAGTTCAGAACTGAGGTTGAAGATATTTTTTGTTTAAAGGGAGATTATAAAAGGAAGTGTGACAATTTATTTCAATGTAAGAAGTTAAATTGCATTAAAGTTACTGTTCACGTAACTTGAGTATCTAAAGGCGTAAAAACGACCTTGTACAGGGTATACGCTCTCATTAAATTAAGGATAAACTTATGAATAACCACGTTTTAAAAAGTGCATCTTTCGACCCTAAAGTGCAGCAATACTGGATGCTAATGGCCGCTTTTTTTAGTGTGTTAGCACTCGTGACCATTCCGTTATTACCTATTGTTTTGGCGATTGTGTGGCTGGTGGGAGGGCGAATATTGGCGGCTATGTCAGCACAATTGCTCACGCAAAAACTCGTTGTAAAACGCGGGATATTTTTTAAAGAAGAAAAATCAATACCACTTGAAAAAATAACCGATGTAGGCCTAAGTCAAGGCCCAATAATGCGCATGTTTGGGCTGTATCGTTTAAGTTTTGAAACAGCAGGACAGTCTGGCCACGGTGCATTGGTGTCATTACTTGGTGTTGAAAATGCCAGTGAATTCAGAGAAGCCATACTTGAGCAAAAAAATAACTTAACCGCGAGCACACCAGCAAAATCATCAAATGAAGAAAGCCCGCAAAGCCAACTAGAGCTAATACGTGCACTTACCTATAGCGTAAAAAACATAGAAAACATGCTTGTTACGCTAATTGATGAGAAAAAATAGCTTTTGCTATACAAAAAAGCACTTAATAAGGGTCTTAAAAAATATGCTGAGATATGGACTGTTTTTATGTTTGTTGATTAATGCGGCGGCTATTAAGGCCGGTGGTATGCCTCCTTATTTTAATGAGGATATAGACACAGAATATAGAGCATTTCTAAAGCATGCTGGAGATATATTACCTAAAAGTGATTTACCACTAGCGTATCTGCCGTTATTTTATCCTTTTAGTTTTCTTGATATTCACCCAACTAAGTTTAAAAGTGATAAAGATAAACAAGCGTTTGCAAACTTTAATTTAGGTGTTTTGGGGCGCAATTTCTTAAATATTAATAAGACACAACTCTCCAAATTACCTAATGTTACGATATGTAAAAAACAAGCATGTAAGGAAGAAAGGTTAGGCTTAATTGACGACTTTTTAAGAGTAACGATGAATGAGCTTGTTAAATTAAATCAGTCAAAAGATCTAAATCTTATTCAGCAAACCGACATGTTTGTTTATCGAATAAATAATACATTTTTCACGCCAGCTCAACTTGTTACTTATTATCCTTCTAAGTATGCGGGATTTGTTCCTTCAGCTAATTATAAAGTTTTTAAGTTAGGTGAAAATGAAGAGCTAATGAAGTTATCAGCAGAAACTCAGCAAGTTAGGGAGTTAATGGATGCTTATAATGTTGCTGCTATCACTAAAAATGATGACAAAAGTATGAGCATAATTTTTGGAGGAGTGAGTGATAACCATTGGGGTGTTGTTGTTAATTACAGTTCAAGAATACCAACTCAGGGTGAGTATAACCACATGGGCTTAGAGTATGACATTATTGAAAAAATAACAGAAACGCGCTTTTATTTTCAAACAAATTAAGCCCAACTTGAATCAGTAGACTCGACGATTTTTATCGTCGAGTCTACTAGCTAAAGCCCTAATTATTTGGGTTTACCATAATTAAAAAGCTTCACACACTTGCGTTGCGTTACAAGTAATGACGGTGACGTTTTCATATCCTATACGTGTAATTGCTTCAGCACTTAATGTGGCGCGTGCGCCACTAGCGCAGTGCAGATAAATTGGGCGGGAAGCGTCTTTTTCTATTTCCATCAACTTCATTTCAAGTAAGCCACGCGGAATATTAATAGCGCCTACAGCAGGATTGGTGGCATGTTCTGCGGGTTCGCGCACATCAATAAGTAAGCCCTTGTTTTCGCTAATCTCTTGTTTTGCTTGCTCAGCGTCGATACGTCGTTGGTTAGGTGTAATAACTTTTAGTAAATCGGGGATAGAAGTAAGCATTATATTTATTCCTTAACGCCAAATTTGCGTAGTAGTGTAATCATAGGGCACCAGCTAGTGAAAGCCGATTGCATCAAGTTTAGGGCAATAAACACTGTAAAAAATACCCACCTAGGATCGTGATAGGTTTGTAATAAAATTGAGATCACAATCATTATGCCAGCGATCAGACGAAGCGCATTATTGAGTTTCATTATAGTCGGTCACTTATCCAGTTAAATACCTAATTACTATAATCGTATTTTATATATTAGTAAATCCTAATATTAGACTTTTCTAATGTAACAATTTATACTGCGATCACATTAGATTATTAGAGCTTTATATGAATATTGATTTTACTGCTATGGCGGGGAACGTTGAGCAAGCTGAGCAGCTATTAAAAATTTTAGCTAATAAAAATCGTTTAATGATTTTATGTTCGTTGCAAGATACCGAAATGAGCGTGACACAGCTTAATGAAGCGGTGCCGTTAGCGCAGTCGGCACTTTCTCAGCATTTGGCTGCCCTTAGAAAAACGAATATTGTTGCTACTCGCCGTGAGGGGCAAACTATTTATTACCGTGTGATTGATCAGAATGCTATTCATCTTTTAGGCACATTGTATGGTTTGTTTTGTAAGGGGTAGTGGTAATGAACATGATTGATAACGCAGTAAAAAGCAGTTTAACGGGTCGTATTCCGGTTATTATTTTTGTGTTATCAATTTTGTTTGGTCTGTTTGCTTTAAAACAAACGCCTCGCGAGGAAGAGCCGCAAATAGTGGTGCCTATGCTTGATATATATGTATCGGCTCCTAATGTAGAAGCGCCCGAAGTGACACGGTTGGTGACTCAGCCTCTTGAAAAGTTACTTTCCCAGCTCGGCGGTGTTGAACATATTTATTCAACCACACAAACTGGCGCTAGCGTGGTGACACTTAGGTTTGAGGTGGGGCATGATCGCGAACAAGCTATTTTAGATACCTACGCCAAGCTTAATAGTTACCAGCATACAATGCCTTCTGTTATTAAAAATTGGCAAATTCGGCCCATTGAGGTCGATGATGTTCCCATTGTTATGCTTGGGCTGTACAGCAAAGATCCACAACTCTATAGCGATTACGAATTAACACGATTTGCAAACGAAATTGCGAGTGCTTTACAACGTATTGAAAACACCAGCGAGGTAAAAGTGATTGCTGGGCGTAAACGCACGCTCACTATTAATTTAAACGCCAGCGCGTTGGCTGCTCACAAAACGACTATAAGCGATGTACTTTACGCATTAAGTGTATCTAATCAACTTACGCAACTAGGCAGTGTTGTAAATGGTCAGCAAAAAATAGCTTTGCAAGCGGGTGACGTTTTACGTAATAAGTCTGCAGTGGAGCAGCTTGTAGTGAATGTAGTAAACGGTAAGAGCGTTTACTTACTTGATATTGCAAGCGTGATTGACGGACCTAGCGAGAGCGAACATTACCAATGGCTTGCACAATCTTCTAATGCTCAACAGTTACCCATGGTCACATTAAGTGTGGCTAAGCAAACAGGCACGAATGCCGTGGCGGTGGCAAACCATGTTCATCAAATGATGGCCGAGTTATCACGCACGCTTTTACCGCCAGAAGTGAGCTACTCGGTATTAAGAGATTACGGACAAACCGCCAATGAAAAAGTAAATAATCTAACATCAAGCTTAGTATTTGCCGTATTTACGGTAGTGATATTTGTTGGGGTGTTTTTGGGCTGGCGACCCGCCATTGTTGTTGGGTTAGCGGTGCCTATTTGCTATGGCATTACACTGGCACTGGATTTTGCGTTTGGTTATACCATTAACCGAGTAACGTTATTTGCACTTATTTTATCGTTAGGTTTATTGGTAGATGACCCAATTACAGGCATTGATAATATAAGCCGTTTTTTAAATAAAAAAGGCAACAAAAAGCAGCAAATAGTTGGTGCAATGAGCGAAATTCGCGGTGCATTACTTATGTCTACGTTAACGATTATGGTGGCATTTATTCCGCTGGCATTTATTACCGGCATGATGGGGCCATACATGGCACCTATGGCATTTAACGTTCCAATCAGCGTGATGGTATCCACCATTGTGGCGTTTTTTGTAACGCCATGGCTTGCGATGAAGTTACTCAAGCCCAATACAGATACCCACACTAAAATTGAGCCCCAAATCAGTATTTATCGAACGTTATTAAGCCCACTGCTCGTCTCAAAGCAGCGCGCAAAATGGGTATTATGGGGCACATTAATTTTGTTTATTATTAGCGCCATGCTACCAATGATGCGTTTAGTGCCTTTAAAGCTATTACCGTTTGATAACAAAAATGAGCTACAAGTATTAATAGACATGCCAGAGGGCACAAATTTAGAACGAACCGCAGCCTTTACCAAGCAAGTGCAAACACTCACTTGGCAATTAAACGAAGTAAGTGAAATAGCAGCCTACGTTGGTAAGCCTTCAAGTATGGATTTTAATGCCATGGTACGTGGCTATTATCGCCGTGAAGCGACACATTTAGCAGAGCTAAGAGTCTTATTGATTGATAAGCCTGAGCGTGAGCATCAATCACATGCTGTGGTTATGCGCTTACGTAAACAGCTCGCACCTTTAGCAAAACACGGCATAGTAATAAAAGTTGTTGAAGTGCCTCCTGGTCCGCCCGTATTAAGTACTTTAGTTGCTGAGGTTTACCGAGATGATTTTGTTGATCAGCAAACTCATTACCAAGCAGCTAAACAATTAGCTGAACGTTTAAAGCAAGAGCCACACGTAGTCGAAGTGGATACTTCTATGGTTGCACCTTCACCTTTACAGCGTTTTGTAACCGATAAGAGCAAAGCGGCAATCAGTGCAGTTTCTACTCAAAATATTGCTCAATCGTTAAGTGTTGCAACACAAGGTGAAACCATCGGTGTACTTTACGTAAGCTCTGAAACTGAGCCTGTTGATATTAAATTACAGTTACCATACAGCGAACGTAATCAAATTTCGCAATTACTTGCACTGCAAGTCAGAGGTGATAGAGATTTAGCTAAAACCAGTAATGAATTTGGCTTACAAAGTGCACCTAGGCCATTAGTGTCGCTTTCAGAATTAGGTGAATTTACGCAACATCAGGTTGCTGACATTCGGGTTCGTAAAGATCAACGTGATGTAATTTATGTTATGGCTGAGCTAAACGGTCGAACGCCAGCAGAGATTATTGCAGACGTAAATGCTGACTTTAACGCCGAGCCTAACTATTTTGAAAAAACACCGTGGATAAACCGCCACTTTTTTAACAATGGCGGTACTGCACCATGGCAATTACCTAAAGGTACGTATGCCAACTTTAGTGGTGAGGGGGAGTGGCGTATTACCATAGATGTGTTTAGGGATATGGGAATTGCATTTGCCTTTGCGCTTAGTGCCATCTTTATTATTTTACGTGTTCAAACACAATCTGCGAGTTTGTCACTAATTATTATGTCGGCTATTCCGCTCACGGTCATAGGTATTATGCCAGGTTTCTGGTTATTAAATCAGTTTGGAGAACGTGCTATAGCTGGCGCTCCTGAGCCAGTATTATTTACCGCCACAGCAATGATTGGGATGATTGCCCTTGCTGGTATTGTGGTTCGTAATTCGCTCATTTTAGTCGAATTTATTAATCAAGCCCGAGGCCAAGGTATGGCTATAAAAGATGCGCTGGTTGCTGCTGGAACAGTGCGCATGCGCCCTGTATTACTAACCGCAGGCACGACTTTATTGGGTAACTTAGTAATCACACTTGACCCGGTATTCAGCGGGCTCGCGATTGCGATAATTTTTGGTATTGTGGCGTCTACTGTATTTTCGTTATTTGTAGTGCCACTTGTTTATTATTTAGTGTTTGCAAGTTCAGAGGGTGAAGCGCATGCAGGGTAAATCAAAACTAATCGGCGCCTTGATCGCTTTATTGGTAATTATTATGGCTGTGCTTTACATGGCAGGCAGCTTTTCTGACCAGCAAACTGCTGGTTTAAAAGAATCACAACAAAGTAATTATCAGGGTGAGCGCGTCACCATTTCGCTGCAAAGCATCACCGGTATTGAGCAGGTACCGGGTAGTGTAATTGCTAAACAAAATACGCAAATTTCATCAAATGTTATGGCGCAGGTTGAGCAGCTAAAAGTACGAGCGGGCGATAAGGTCACTAAAGGCGATTTACTTATTACCCTCAAACAAGATGATTTTAAAGCGGCGTTAGCACAAAGCGACGCGAATATTAACGCGGTGAAAGCATCGTTGACGCAAGCTCAAAAGCAATTAGTTAGAGTGAGTGATTTAAATGCGAAGGGGTTGGTGCCTGTTAGTGAAATGGATGATGCTAAGGCTAAATTTGATAATCTCACTGCTAATTTAGCCGCAGCTCAGCAGCAGCAAGCACAAGCAAAAGTGGCGCTAAATTATACTCAAATTATAGCGCCTATTTCGGGGGTTGTGGTTGAGCGTTTAACCGAGCCCGGCGACACCGCAACACCGGGCAAGCCACTTATTACTGTGTATAACCCATTGCAATTACAGCTTGAATTTAATGTGCGTGAACAACAAGCTGTAAAATTAAAACTTGGAGATAGCTTAAATGTGGTTCTTCCATCTTTGTCAATAACAACACCTGCCGTAGTAAGCGAGATAGTCCCTGTTGCCGACAGTAGCGCGCGTAGCTTGCTTATTCGCCTAGACACGAATACACAATTAGGGTTAATTCCTGGGCTTTACGCACAGTTGCAGTTACCTACAAAAAGCGCTCAAGGTATTTTAATTGAGCCAAGCTGGGTACATGAATTTGGGCAATTAAACATGGTGTATGTACTAGAAAACGAAACGCCAGTTAAACGTTTCGTAAGGTTAGGTACAATGGTTAATAACAAGCACCATGTAATTGCTGGCCTTAAAGAGGGTGATGTACTCGCTATTGATTATTCCCCCTTGCACGGTATTAAATAAAACTGGCTATTTCATCAATCGATTTTTTATCTAGGGCGTGCATTGGTACTGTTGCATGCTCATCCGGATAGCCTGCAATTAATAGCATATAAGGGCGCTCGTTATCTTTATCGCGGCCACAAATGTCTGTTAAAAAGCTCATAGGTTTTGGGGTGTGAGTAAGTGTTGCAAGGCCTGCTCGGTGCAGAGCTTGTATTAAAAACCCCGTTGCTAACCCAACAGACTCATGCACATAGTAATTTGTATTTTTATCGTCAGTACTCACGCCGCCCTTTTTTTGACTAAACACAGCAATAAGCCAAGGTGCATGTTCTAAGTAGGGTTTGTTCGCGTCAGTCCCTAATGGTTTTAATGCATCCAGCCACTCCTCGCCTGCTCGCCCTTCGTAAAAAGAGCGCTCTAGCTTTTCAGCCGCGTCGCGTATTTGTTTTTTTACATCGCTACTGTTAATAGCCACAAAATGCCAAGGCTGGTGGTTTGCACCACTAGGTGCTGTACCCGCTGCTTTTATACAGGTTTCGATAATCTCTTTTGGCACTGGGCGGTCACTAAAACTGCGAATGCTATGGCGGCGCTGGCTTGTTTGTAAAAATTCATTTGCACGGGCTAACATTTCATCGTGTGAGTATTCTATAAAATCGGTCAATGGCTGGTTTTTATGTTCTTGCATGGCTTTTCGCTTCTTGTAAGTTGTGTGTGCTTTTTATACCGAGAGGCTCACTTCTTAGCAAGTGTTATTAGAGTGTGTTGTTTATTTATTGTTACAAAGTTGGCCACTGCGTAACTTATGTTCCCGTTTTTAATGTGGTATAAAACAGTATAAAAATAATACTTACAATTCAAGGAAGTAAAAAATGCTATCAATAACAGGGTTATCAAAAACCTACGACAACGGCGTGCACGCTCTGCAAGGTGTTGATTTATCAATAGGTAAAGGCATGTTTGGGCTACTTGGGCCAAATGGTGCCGGGAAGTCATCACTAATGCGTACTATTTCTACGTTGCAATCTGCCGATTCGGGGGCAATTACCTTTGATGGTATTGATGTTTTTAAAGACCCACAGGCTTTGCGCCAACGTTTAGGTTACCTACCGCAAGATTTTGGTGTATACCCACGTGTTAGTGCTTACGACTTGCTGGACCATATGGCTGTTTTAAAGGGCATTCATAACAAAGGCGAGCGTAAAGAGTCGGTAGAAGGCCTACTAGCACATACTAATTTATATCAACATCGCTCAAAAGCGGTAAGTGGCTTTTCGGGCGGTATGCGCCAGCGTTTTGGTATTGCACAAGCCTTACTAGGTGACCCTGATTTACTAATTGTTGATGAACCAACTGCAGGGCTAGACCCTGAAGAGCGAAATCGCTTTCATAACTTGTTAGTAAGCTTAGGTGAGCAAAAAGTCGTTATATTATCAACCCACATAGTAGAAGACGTTGCTGAACTATGCCCAAACATGGCAGTACTGGCAGGCGGAAAAATATTATTAGAGGGTAACCCCATTGCCCTTACCGACAAGTTGCAAGGCCAAATTTGGCGCAAAGCCATGAGCCAAGAAGAAGCGCAAGAGCTTGAGCCACAGCTACCTGTTATTTCTAAACGCTTATTTGCTGGGCAAACCATATTGCATGTATTAGCGGAACAAGCCCCTGAAGGTTTTCAATCAAGCCATGCAAACCTAGAAGACGTGTACTTTTCTACTTTGCTCAATCATCGTAATAGCCAAGTAGCATAAGGAGGCGTTATGTTTTTTAATATGCTCGCGTTTGAGCTGCGCTATTTTGTGCGCCAGCCTTCGTTTTATATCATTTCATTAATGTTCTTTTTTATGGCGTTTTTTATCAGCTCTTCTAGCAAATTTCCGCTAGGCGGCGCTAATGTACATATGAATTCGCCTTTTTCAATTATGATGTTGACCATTACATTTTGTGTATTTGCGATGTTTTTGGTAGTTAACTTTGTTGCCAGCTCCGCTATTAGAAATAGTGAAACTAAAATGGATGAACTGGTTTTTAGTAAGCCTGTTAATCCTGTCCCTTATCAAACTGGGCGCTTTTTTGGTGCTTACTTAGTGGTGCTGGTTGTATTTTTAACCGTGCCGTTAGGAGTACTTTTAGGGTCGCAGTTTGGCTTATCTGTTGGATGGCTCGATAGTGAGCTAGTGGGTCCAAATAAGTTTGTGTATTACGCTGCACCTTATTTTTATATTGCAGTACCCAGTTTGCTGGTGCTTTCGGCTATTTTTAACAGCGTAGCTGTCTATTTTAAAACCATGATGTCGGTGTATGTCGCAGCCGTTGTTATTTTTATTGCTTATCAAATCGCCAGTGCTTATTTTGATGATTTAGCATTTAGAAATATAGTTGTTTACGCCGACCCATTTGGCTTGGGGTCTTTAATTGATTTGACGCGTTACTGGACTGTGAGTGATAAAAATACAGAAGTGCTCACTCTCAGCGGTGATTTGTTAGTTAACCGTATTTTGTGGGTTGTACTGGGCTTAGCTATGTTTTTTAGCCTTGGAAAATTAAGTAACCGCATAGTAGCTAAAAAACAGAAAAAGCAATTTAAAGTCTCTGCATTTGTGCAAAATAAACAAGCTGCACTGATTAATAATGCTAAAAATTACAAGTCTGCAGGAGCGAGTACGCAATCGCAGTTAATAATGCGCAGTATATTTGAACTTAAACAAGTAATATTTAGCGCGCCATTTATGATTTTAGCGGGTGTAAGTATTGTAACGCTTATGATTCCGCTGTTTGCTCCCATTGGCGCTTACGGTACAACTAACTGGCCAATTACCGCGAATATGGTCAATATTATTAGCGGTATTTCGGGTTTGTTTTTGTTTGTTATTATCGCTTTTTATAGCGCTGAGCTTGTTTGGCGAGAACGTCAAAGTGGTATGGGCGATATTGTTGACAGCTTTCCAGTACACAACAGTGTTTTTTGGGTATCAAAAATACTGGCGTTAATAACAGCTATTTCAGGCTTGTTTCTTGTTGGAATGATACTAACAATCACAGTGCAGTTATTTAAAGGGCAATTTAATTTAGAGTTAGGGCAGTATTTATTCAGGATTGTTTATTTATCGCTTTTACCGTTAATTATGCTTACGGTGCTTGCCTTCTTTTTACAAATTATTAGCCCAAATAAATACGTAGGAATGGGGTTATTTATTTTGTACTACATAGTGCAAATGGTAATGGATTCGTATGGATTTGAACACCATATGTATCATTTTTCGAAAAGCAGTAGCGTACCGTACTCTGATATAAACGGCTATGGACACTTTTTGCAAGCAGCGCATTGGTACACATTGTATTGGGGCGCGTTAAGTCTTGTTTTGGCTATTGTAGGATTTGCGTTATGGCATAGAGGACCTTCACAAACACTGCGTACACGACTGTCTCTGCTTCGTTATAATATGTCGTTAAAGGGGCAAGTAATTGTTTGTGTTAGTGCACTGGTGTTTGTTGGTGCAGGTTATAACATTTATCACAATACGCGTGTTTTAAACGAATTTATCACAAGCGATGCGTTTCAAGACAAGCAAGTAAGCTATGAAAAACAGTTTGCACAATATAAAGATTTAGCAGTGCCTATGGTGACCGATGTTGACTTAACTGTTGATATTTACCCTAAAAAGCGTGCTTTAAGTGCAGTTGCAAAAATTAAGTTTACTAATACATCTAATGAGCCAATTTCGCGAGTATTGATCACCTCACCGCAACACGCCAAAAGCTGGGATGTAACGATGGCTGGCGGTAAAATTGTTGAAAAATTACCAGCGCTTTATTCTGCATGGTTTGAATTTGATCAGCCCCTTATGCCAGAAGAGGTAAGAGAAGGGCAGCTGTCTGTCACTCGCGAGCATACAGGCTTTACCGATAGTGGCTCCGATACACAGTTAGTGGCTAATGGTACGTTTATTAATAATTGGGAGCTTTTTCCTAACTTCGGGTACAACCGTGGTTTACAGGTAGCTGATAAATTTAAGCGCCGTAAACATGACTTACCAGAGCTAGAACGAGCAAATAAACTTGAAGATAGCCAGTACTATACACAAAGTGATTTTGGTCAAGCTACTGGGTTTATTAACTTTAGGGCCAGGGTAACGACCGATGAATCGCAATTTGCGATTACACCTGGTTATTTACAAAGTGAAAGCGTAAAAGATGGGCGCCGAACCTTTGTTTATGAAATGGATGCACCTATTATAAATTTTTATGCGGTGCAGTCGGCTGAATTGGAAAGTAAAAAGGTTGAGCATAATGGTGTAAATATTGAGGTTTATTTCCATAAAAGTCATGCGTGGAATGTTGACCGCATGATTGAATCGGTTCAAGACTCGATAGATTATTTTACACAAGCATTTGGCCCCTATCAGCATAAGCAATTACGTATTATTGAATTTCCTCGCTATCGCTCATTTGCGCAAAGTTTTGCTAATACTGTTCCTTATTCAGAAAGCATTGGTTTTGTTACAGACTCAAGGGATGAAAGTAAAATTGACCTACCTTACTATGTAACTGCACACGAAGTAGCGCATCAATGGTGGGGTCATCAAGTATCAGGCGCCAATGTAGAGGGGAGTGAAGTTATGTCTGAAACGCTTTCACAATACAGTGCGCTTATGGTGCTTGAAAAACGCTTTGGCCCAGAAAAGCTACGTAAGTTTTTAAAATACGAGCTAGATAGGTACTTAATGGGCCGCACTGGAGAAGCGTTTGAAGAGATGCCACTATATAAAACCCAGGCTCAGCAATACCTTCATTACAATAAAGGATCTGTTGTTATGATGGCGATTTATGATCGCCTAGGTGAAAAACGCCTAAACGCTGCACTTAAGGCATTTTTAAATGAGTTTAGATATCAGTCAACGCCATACCCAACAACACTTGATTTACTAAGTTATTTAAAACAAGACGCAACCCAAGCTGAGCAAAACTTTATTGACGATCAGTTTAAATATATCACTTTGTATGAGCTGGAAATGAAAGAGGTTTCGATTTCAGACGAAGCCGACAGTGAGGGCTTTTACAGTGTTACGTTAAACGTTGAAGCTGTTAAGCAACGTGCTGATGGTCAAGGTGAAGAAACAGAACAGCCACTCGATGAGTTAATTGATATTGTGTTGTTTAGTGACGATCCTGAAAATCTACTCGCCGAAGATTTTGTGATTTACTCACAAAAACATCAAATAGTAACGGGTACTAATATTATTGAGTTAAAGGTAAAAGAAAAACCTTTATTTGCAGGAGTCGATCCGTACGTAAAACTGGTTGATAAAGACAATGTAAATAATTTGGCTAAGTTTTAATAGCTGAAACTAAACTTACTCAAAGGCCGCAATTTTGCGGCCTTTTTTGTGTAAAAAACTGTTTGAAATCTGTAAGGTTGGCTACATTTTTCGCACAGCTTTTTACTCATTATTTTACTGGTTTACTGTAAAGTTTATTTACTGAAAGTAAGTACCAAGTAAGGACAAACATGAAATCATTAATAATGGGGTTTGTAGTATTAGGCTTAAGCGCCTGTTCTGCGGTTACCATACAGCCACACGCTATCGCAAAAATTACAAGTAAAGCGACCTACGAAGATAGCCGTCCATTTTATTTATGGGGGTTAGTAGGAGAGGAACGTGTGGATGTAAAAGAGATTTGTACAGATACACAAGCGGCTCAAATGCAGTCGCAACAAACATTTAGCGATGGTGCGTTGGGTTTAATTACGCTAGGCATTTATTCACCACATACTATAAAGGTATGGTGTGAAGAGCAAAATACGCAGGAGGCGTTATGAATCTTAAATTAATTTTAGGCAGTATTACTTTTGCTATGTTAACTGGTTGCACAAATATTTACTTTGATAATGGTGTACCTGAAAAAGTTAATAACCAGTCGCACAATAGTTCTCAGTGGCATCATAATTTTGCTTTAGCTTTGTATGAGGGATCTGATGCGGTTGACTTAAGTGAGCATTGTCCACAAGGACAATGGCAAACGGTGCACACGTATAAGTCATTTAGTAATGGAGTAGCGGAGGTTGTAGTTAATCAGATAGGCCCGGCTTGGTACCCTAAAACAGTTGAAGTGAGCTGCACTAAGGTACCTTTTAAAGCTGAGTAGAGATTGATGCTGATTATTCGTATCGTAATGCTTCAATAGGGTTTAGCCTTGCCGCTTTAATAGCAGGGGCTAAGCCAAATATAATACCGATAAGTGACGTAAATCCGAACGATAGCATCACAGCCCAACCAGGTATGTAAGCATCCGGCATACTGGGAACCATAAACGAAATCAATGCGGCAGCACCATAACCTATAGCTAAGCCAATTAGTCCGCCAAATAACGATAGCACTACGGCTTCCACCAAAAACTGTAGCATAATAAAGCCGGGTGTTGCGCCCAATGCTTTAAGAGTGCCTATTACTCGGGTACGTTCAGTCACCGATACCAGCATAATATTCATTACGCCAATCCCCCCTACAACAAGGCTTATACCAACAATACCAGCAGTGATTGCTGTGGCGCTACCTGTAAACTTATCAACATTAGCACGGGCTTTTTCAGCGGTTTCAAATTCAAAGTCGTTTTCTTCACCGTCTTTTAATTTATGTAATTGGCGTAAAATACGCGTTATTTTAGCTAAAGTAAGCTCTTCATCGACCCCTTCTTTAAGTCTAAACATTATTTGCACGTTACTCGTGCTGCTAGCACCCTCTAACGCGCTCATGGTACTGATCGGAATATTTATATAATCATCTTGATCAAAGCCAAATAAGCTACCTTGTTTTTCGGCTACTCCAATGATCCTAAACCATTCGCCACCAAGTTTGATATATTCGCCTACGGGGTTATCGGGTAAATTTAACTTTTCAATAATAGAAGGACCAATGAACGCAACCCGACGGCGTTTTTCGTCATCTTCCGCGCGAATAAAGCGGCCTAATTCTGGAAACGTGCGGTATGCTTTTTGGTAATCTTGTTCGGTTCCCATCACGCGAGATGAATGGCTTTTATTCCCGTATTCAGCTCCACCAGAAAAGCGCCACGTAAACATAAGTGCGGTCAGTGTTTCGGCTTCTTTTATACGTGCTTTTAGTGTTAGAAAATCGGAGTAAGTCAGTTTTGCGTTTTTACCAACCATTTCTTGCTCGATGCTTGTAAATGGTTTGATTGAGGTTACATCGGGTGCCATGTCAGCGAGTTGATCGTTAATTTGTTTAGTAAAGCCCTGCATTACTGCAACCACAGTTATAACGGCTGCAACACCAATAATAATACCTAAACAGGTTAATGCGCTGCGCATTGCGTTGGCCTTAATAGCCATTAATGCTGCTTTTGTTCCTTCCATAATGGCAATGGCAGATTTAAACATGTTGTTTTTCTCCTTCGCCTTTTTTTACGTCACTTACTACCTTACCATCGACTAAGCGAATAACCCGTTGGCAATGGTCTGCAATTTCTTGCTCGTGGGTCACTAAAATAATAGTGTGCCCCTCATTATGCAGTTCATCAAACAAGGTCATTATTTCTGCTGTGGTCTTACTATCAAGATTACCTGTGGGTTCATCCCCCAGTAAAATATGTGGTTTAGTTACTAATGCGCGAGCAATGGCTACACGTTGACGTTGCCCACCCGAAAGCTGACTTGATAGGTGATCAACTTTGTCGCCAAGACCAACGCGTTGCAATGCCTCAAGTGCTTTTTGTTTGCGTTGTTTTGCGGGTATAAAACGATAAACCAAGGGCTGCATTACATTTTCAAGTGCAGATGCGCGAGGCAATAAGTTAAAGCTTTGAAAAATAAATCCGACGCTTTCATTGCGTTGATGGGCAAGCTCGGTTTCGGTCATACTTTTTACAAGCTTATCTTTTAAAAAGTAATCGCCACTAGTGGGTGTATCTAAGCAGCCAAGTAAGTTCATTAAAGTTGATTTACCTGAGCCTGAAGGGCCAATAATGGCTACGTATTCATTTTCATTCATGACGATATTTACATCATCTAACGCTTTAAATACTTGCTCGCCCATTACATATTGTTTGTTAATGTGTTCTAACTTAATTACCGCAGACATTATAGTGTTTCCTCGTCTGCGTCATTTTTAAGTGAAACAACATCGCCTTCTTGCAGCTTGCTAATTGGTCGAGCGGGGCCAATAACCACATTATCGCCTTTGCTTAGCCCCTCTGTTATAGCTTGCTCAATGTCAGACGAAATACCAACACTTACTATTACTTTACTTACGGTATTATCGCTATTTAAGCGCCATACAAAGGTTTTACCCTCTTCTTTTTGTATTGCTTCAATAGGGAGCTTTAAACCATTTTCGGCAATACTGGTGGCAATTTCTGCTCGGCAACTCATACCCGCATAAAGCTGGCGATCTGTTGGGTCTAATAATACTTTAACTCTAAAAGAAAGCCCTTGCGAACCTGGTTGGTTTTTAGCTGATGTACCAATATTAATCACTTTGCCGCTAAATGGTTTGTTAGGGTAGGCTGCGGCATAAATATCAGCTTGTTGATTTAGTTTTATGCTGGCTATATCTGTTTCATCAACTCTAAGCTCTGCTAAAATAGCGCTAGGGTCGGCAACAAGCATAAGGTCTGAACCAATAATATTAGTTGTGCCTGCAATAACTGTTTCACCTTCTTTAATATTAACCGATGCCAGTAAGCCACTCATTGGCGCTCTAAATACACTTTTACTTAGGCGATCTTGTGCAATTTGAAGCGACGCTTGCGCTTGGTTATATGACTCTTTGCGTGATTCGATATCTATTTTTGCTAGATCGCGAGCACTTTCGATATTTTCAAAGCTTTCTTGATTTCCTAATCCAACATCGTATAGCTCTTTTTGCCTTTTTAATTGGCGCTCTAAATTAGCAAGGCGAGTTTGGCTATGTTTTATTTCAATTTCGGTAGCGCGTAGAACGGCTTGGTTTCGGTTTACTTCTGATTCGAAGGCCGTTGTATCAAGGCGCATTAAAATATCCCCTTGCTTAACGCTTTGCCCTTCTTCTACAAATACCTTATCGACACGACCAGTTACCTCAGAGCGCAATTGCACTTGGGTATTAAAAACTAGATTGCCCGACGCCATGATTGAATCAGCAATATTCCCTTGCTCAACCTGCGCAATATTCACTTGGGCTTGCTTTTTATCACCGGTCACCTGCTTAGAGACGATTAGGCCTACAAAAGCGACTATAGCTATCGTTATTATTATTGCTTTTTTCATATATACATCTGTCCGTGAATAAGTAGCGCAGAGGTAAAATACCTCTGCTTATTAATTACATTGCGGCAATAATTGCCCAAATACCAAAAATAACGAGTGTTGGAAGCGCCGAGAAAAGTAACGCTTTATTTGTTGAAAAATTTGTCCAACATTTTAAGCCAACCATTCCTAGTCCAATCCCCCAAAGACTACTTAGCTTTAATGATTCTAGTAATGTATAAAATGCGCTACCAGGTTCTAACCCAACAACAAGCTGATTAATTGAATCAAAGTTAAATACTGCTGTTTGAGATATTTGATCGGTACTTGCACTAAGTACAAGCGCTATCGTACCTAAACTCAGAACAATATTTGGCATTATTGTCCAAATAGTAAAACCATACCAAGCACCATAGCTGTGCTCTGACTCTGGATCTAATTTAGCAATGAGCATATAATACACAGCCATTATCGCGGCTATGATTGCAGTACCTAATACGATTGATATCATGCTAATCCATACTTGTATTCCGGCGTTTTGTTCAATGCTTTGGCGAATCATTTTTTGCTCGCCAATTGTTGCATCAACACTTGCAGCTGCAAATTGCTCGTTAATCAAAAACTGCATATCAACGGTAGAATAAAAAATATAAATACTCGCCATTGAAACTAAAGAGATTGCTATAAAAGCAAGCCATGACCAACCTTTGGCGTGCTCAACACCATTGAAAGCTTTGCTTGGACTAATGTAAATATCGAGTAGGGCGCTAAATGCGTTAGGTGATTTCATTATTATTCCTTAATAACCTATATGTGATTTGGTAAACACTTGATACCAATGGATAGATTAATAATATAGGAAAAAGTATGTACTAATTTTATTCAATTGTAACCGATTGTTAACAAGGGTGGGCATTATAAAAGTAATTAATAAAAGACGTATTGTTAAGCTCTATAGTTGCGAAGTGGTTTTAATATGATTGAGCCATAAGGAGTGGAGCTTAATAATCACGTTGTTATGGCTGTATCTAATGCAAATACAGCCATTTATTTAATTAGCTATCAGATAAACTAAGACCGCTAGGGTTATCTGTTGCGATATACAATGCTTTTAGTTTTTTATCACCACTTTCGGTTTCATTTTTACTGTCCTTAATAATCAAAAGGCTAAGCTTTGAAAAGTCCAATTTAACCTAATATAGTAAGAACCTGCCTTCCAGTTATACAATCATGAATACTTAAACAAATTTGCTTAAGTATAAAAAAAAGGGCCAAATGGCCCTTCAGTTGCAGCAAGTAACACATGTTTGTTTATAGGCTGAAGTCTACAGCGTAAGCAACGTAAACTTTTACATCTGACTCGTCCATATCAGTGTCTGATACGCCAAATGTGAATCCATCTTTTGATACAGACACACCGTAATCAATAATGTCTTCGTCACCAATAAAATCGCCAGAATAATGACCTATGTGTAAAGCCATTTCTGTACCATTGCTGCCTACGGCAAAGCCGTAATCAGCTGTCAAATAAAGTGAGTCGCCAAAGTCTGTACCGTCGCCACTTGCAGCAGAAGTAGCAAGCACTGATGCACCAAAGGTAAAGCCTTCAACACTGATGCTACCGTAAATTTCTGAAAAATCAGCGTCTGCACTTGATGCCGCGTCTGGGTAAGCATAATAAATGTAACCTACATCGTAGCTAACACCTTCGCTAATATCGCCACCAAAGCCTGCGTAAAAATCTAGCTCGTAGGTCATTTCGTCAGCCCAAGATGCATTAGATACCCATGTACCAGCATAAAACCCAGATTCGTCAGCGTAATCAATACCACCAGAAATAGCAGCGTCGCCGCCAGTTTGTTCTTGTCCACGCCATAAGTAATTTGAGGTAGCTGCTACATTCGCAGATACTTCAGCATTTACTGCTGTTGATGTAAGTGACGTTGCAGCCATTAATGCTACGGCGCTAAAAGCGATTGTTTTTTTTAGTTTTAACATGTTCCATTTCCCGTTATATGATTTTTTGCATAGGAAGGCTTTTTATTATGAAGTACCGTAGCCTTTTGATTTATGCGTTTTTATTGTTTAACTGAGAATAGAATTGCACTGTGTGTGCCAGCTTGATTTATTTTGTTTAAGATTTAAGTTTTATTATTTATTAACAATGGCTTGCGTTTGGGGTGGGTGGTTTAGATTATGAGGAAGAAATATTCTATCGCACATCGCTGGTGCATAAAATAATCAAGCTGCACCATGAAAGTACAGCTTGTTTAGAATTATTTAGCCAAATATGGTGCGCATTAGACTAATTGTTTCGTTTACACTGCGACCTTTTTGAACTTCGCTGATTATTGAGTCGCGTTTGCTACGAATATGCTCAGGAATATCATCGGCAGCCAAAGCGCGGTCAACTAAAATTTCAGCAGACTCTTTACCTCTGCGTTGTGTTTTACCCGTTTTAGTGGTGCTACGCTTTGGTTTATTAAGTAATTTAATATAGTTAGAGCTATCTGGTGTTTTGTTATCCGCGTAGTAAAAAAAGCACGGAATAAGCGCTTTAATTGACACTAGTTGCTCTTCTAGCTCATTTGAAGCATTTGCCATTTTGTACCATGACATAGCTTGAATGCCTTTTACAATATCTTGCCAGTAACGCTCAAAATCACTATTTTTGAGTTTAGTAACCGCAAGCGCTGAGCATAACGCGTCTAAACGGCTATTTGTAATTGGCGTAAAAATATCAGGGCGACGCATTGCAAGTAGTCTTGTTGCCGGAGCAAGTGTTGGCTTTTCACTGCTATCAGTAAATATTTTGCTATAAGCAGCTACAAACTGTTGGTACTCGTAATGGGTAATATCACCTTCAAGAGGAATATTAGCCAGTGCTTCATCAAACGCACCCGGTAAATCACCAATGAGTTGGTGGAAAACTTTAGCACTCTTAGTTGATGCAAACCACTCAACATCAAAATCGTAAGTGCTTGGACCAAGTGAAGCCATATGCTTGCCAGTAAAAGCAAGAAGGTCTTCAGGGATCATGTCTTTTAATGATTGCTCACGAATACTTTTTACGTAACTAGCTAAACGAAGTTGTTCATCAAGTGCAATAACGTCTTTATGTTGCTCTATAAATACACTTACCACAGGCCAAGGAGCTACACGAAGCGTTTTAACTTGTAAAAAGCTAATAGCTGAAATAAGTTGATCATGCAGCTTTTTCAGAACAGGTAGCTGTTGTGGCTCAAGTAGATCGTAGTTAATACGATCTCTGCTTGCGTTTAATAGCTCGTAACACCAAGGTAAAAAATCATCAGGATGGTTTTCTACTTTCACGGCCATAAGGTTAAGGCTTAATTCTGAAGATTGTTTCAGAATGTTCTGATAGATTTGATTTTCTTGCTCGCCTAGTGTCATTTTTGACGGTGAAATTAGCAGTTTTTTCATGCCTTGTAGATACTCCGGATTTATATATATGTATTAGCATTGCTTATTTTAGCTCAAATACACTAATAACAACAGCGCTGTCCTGCGCGCTGCATTATTATGGTGTTTAAAATCGGGGTTAATCTAACCAGCTAGGTTATTAATCAGCCTCTTCTAATATGAAGAGGCTTTCAACTGATGCGTGAAAATGAGCTGCGATTTTAAGGGCTATAATGACCGATGGCGTAAATCGATTTGTTTCTATTGTACTTATTGTTTTACGTGAAACGCTAATAGCATCGGCAAGTTCTTGCTGTGAAAGCCCCGCCTCTTTACGAAATTTTGCTATGTTATTTTGCACTTTGACTCCTAATCACGGCTCTGCCAAAGGGTTGATACTCCATATACTAAGAGCATAATACCTAAGTAAAATATTGCCATATTTGCATGCGAAACCTCGCTAGGTATTGAATCGTTATTATACAAAACACCAATAAGACAAACTCCAAATGCACAACTTGTATGTTTATAGGCATTAATGTCAATGGTGTTTAGAAACTCATCTTTATAAGCATATTTAAAATACATTTTTAGCGGAAAGCTTGCTTTAATCATAAAAATAGCAGTTACAACCATATAAAATAAAACGCTCATTCCAACAACTATCATCTCTTCTATATTATGGTTAGTTAGTGAGTAAACACTGAGAAGTAAACAAACTACGCCAGCGCTTATACAAAACCGTATATTTTGTCTCATAAATTGTTCTTCTGTTTTAATATCTTGTTGTTTCATAGTATTCATCCTGTAATAGTATTTGATTTCTTGTAACCTTGGGGTATCAATGAGTCAATTATTTTTTGTAACCTAAAGGTATCAAAATGTTTCAGGAACGATTCATATGAAATAAGTAAACTGCTTTTATGAGCTTTTTTTATCTACAGCAATGCTTTTAGGCTTAACACTCGCTATGATAAAAACATAATTTGACCGCTTAAAGGACGAACATGAAAACCTTACTCAAAATTTTTGGTGTAATACTCTTACTCTGTATTGCTTTAATTGTGGCAGCGCCTTTTTTAATTCCTACCGATACCATTTTTAATAAAGTATCAGAGGAAGTTCAAAAAACGACGGGAAGAACGCTAACAATTAATGGTGACAAAACGCTTAGTGTGTTTCCTGCACTAAAGTTAGAGTTGAATGATGTCCACTTTGCTAATATGCAAACAGGTTCGCGAGCTGATATGGCAAGTATGCAGCAGCTGGCAGTACATATACCTTGGTTCTCGTTATTTGGCGGTGAGTTTAAGCTTGATAAGTTTGTTATTAACGAACCAGATATTTTATTAGAGACAGATAAAAATGGTAAAGCTAACTGGCAGTTGTTTGATGCTGTAGCAGAGCAACCAACAGAGCAAACTGAGCCTGGTGAGGCAATTAAGCTACCTGCTAGCTTTGATATTGAGCTGGGTGAGGTCGCTATTTATGGCGGTACATTTACATATCTAGATGGTCAAACGGGCGCCAAGCAGCAAATTAGCGATTTAGAGCTGGCTATTTTACTTCCTTCATTACGTAAAACCCTTGAAGTTAAAGGGGGGATTACCTATATGCAGGAGCGATTTGAACTAGATGTAAAACTCGATACTCCTGCCAAAGCGATTGAAGGTCAGGCTTTTAATGTATCGCAAAGTTTAGATTCGCGCTTGGTTGAATTGACATTTAATGGCTCAATCGCAAAACAAGGGCAAGACATAAAAGGTCAATTAGCACTCAATGGCGAGTCGGTAAAAAATATTGCTAAATGGCAGGGGGTTGACCTAAATGCGAAAGATAATGCGTTTAATGCATTTAGTGTAAATGGTAAAATGCATTTACTGGGTGAAAAATTCAATCTTGAAGAGTTAACTGCAACGCTTGATGAACTTCAAATTAAAGGTAAAAGCGAAATTAGTTTAGGTAATCGTTTAGCCATTAATGCAAATGTAGATTTGGGGATGCTCGATCTTAATCCCTATTTGCCAGATGCCGTTGCTAAAAAAGAACAGCCGACTGAAGACGATAGCAAACCGGCAGAGCCAATTGTTTGGGATGACACTCAAATTGATTTAAGCGCCCTTAAAGCACAAGATGCTAATGTAGTAATTCGTTCTAGTGGATTAATAGCAAATGATATAAAACTGGGTGCGAACCAGTTTACAGTGGCGCTAAATAAAGGTGTAGCTAAATTAAGTTTAGATAGCTTTTCAGCTTATGAAGGCGCTGGTAGAGGTGTAATTACTATTGATGCTCAAAATGCGCCTTATAAAATAGCTACAAACTTTAATTTAACAGATATAAATGCCCAGCCGTTATTAACTGATGCAACCGGTTTTGACAAGGTACTCGGTAGAGGTTCTTTAAATTGGAATTTATCTACAGCTGGGCAAAGTCAAAAATCGTTTATCGATGCGCTAAATGGTAAGTTGGCATTTGAGTTTGCAGATGGTGCTGTAAAAGGGGCGAACATTGCTGAAATGGTTCGTAAAGGTAAAGAGATTATATCTGGTAATTTTGGCGCCGCTTCTGAAGGGTTAGATACTGGCTTTGAAGAGGCAGAACAAACAGATTTTTCTGCGCTTACAGGTAGCTTTAATTTTATTAAAGGTGTTGGACGCAATACTGACCTTTCACTAATTAGCCCTCTGATTCGTATTTCCGGTGAAGGAGATGTGGATTTACCTCTCACTAAAGTTGATTACCGTTTGGTAACAGGGATTGTAGATTCAATAGAAGGTCAAGGCACTACCGATGACAGTACAGGCTTTAAAATACCGTTACGCATAAAAGGACCATTTCACGATGTGGGAATTAAACTTGATGTAAGTAATGCCTTAAAAGATGAAGCAAAAAAGAAACTAGATGACGCAAAAGAAAAAGCGAAAGAGAAAGCCAAAGATAAAGTAAAAGACAAATTAAAGGGATTATTTGGCTAAGTAACCACTAGTAAAATAAACAAGGCACTTTTTAAGTGCCTTGTTTATTTTATAACCATTGAAAAAATAGTCACATAGCTTTACCAACGTTAATAAAATCCCCTCAGTTCTTAAATTAATTAAAAAATAACCTATCGCTACATGCTCAATGCTGGTACAATTGCCCGCCCTTAAGAGACAACTCGTTTGTTTTTGAGTGGGATTTAATCGAAATGTCTTGATTTTAAACAATTTTAAGACACGTTGTAATTACTACACCGGAGGTCATTAACATGATCCAAATGCAAACTCAGCTGGAAGTTGCTGATAACAGCGGCGCTCGCAAAGTGCAGTGTATAAAAGTCCTTGGTGGTTCACACCGTCGCTACGCAGCGATTGGCGACATCATTAAAGTTTCTGTAAAAGAAGCTATTCCTCGCGGTAAAGTGAAGAAAGGTGATGTTAAAAACGCGGTAGTTGTGCGTACCAGAAAAGGTGTTCGCCGTCCAGATGGTTCTCTGATCCGTTTCGACAGCAACGCGGCTGTTATCTTAAATGATAACTTGCAGCCAATTGGTACACGTATTTTCGGCCCTGTGACTCGCGAACTTCGTAATGACAAGTTCATGAAAATCGTTTCACTAGCCCCAGAAGTACTGTAAGGAGCCAATCATGGCAGCAAAAATCCGTCGTGGTGACGAAGTAATCGTACTAGCAGGTAAAGACAAAGGTAAGCGCGGTAAAGTGCTTTCAGTTGTTACTGAATCTGGTCGAATCTTTGTCGAAGGCATAAACTTGATCAAGAAACACCAAAAGCCGGTTCCACAATTGAACCAAGCTGGCGGCATTGTTGAGAAAGAAGCGTCTATGGACGCATCAAACGTTGCGATCTTCAACTCGGAAACGAGTAAAGCAGATCGTGTAGGTTTCAAGATTGAAGATGGTAAGAAATTACGTATCTTTAAATCTACTGGTAAAACTATCTAATAGTTGGAGTAGAATGATGGCGAAACTGCATGAAGTATATAAAGACAAAGTAGTTGCTGAGCTTCAAGAGAAGTTTGGTTTCAGCTCTGTCATGCAAGTCCCTCAGATCGAAAAGATCACATTAAATATGGGCGTGGGCGAAGCCCTAGCTGACAAGAAAATTTTAGATCACGCTGTAGCGGATTTAACTGCAATCTCTGGTCAGAAACCTTTAATCACTAAAGCACGTAAATCTGTTGCTGGCTTTAAAGTGCGTGAAGGCTACCCAATTGGTTGTAAAGTAACCCTACGCGGCGAGCGTATGTGGGACTTTTTTGAGCGTTTGGTATCAATCGCTATCCCACGTATTCGTGACTTCCGTGGCGTAAGTGCTAAGTCTTTTGATGGACGTGGTAACTACAGCATGGGCGTACGTGAACAAATCATCTTCCCAGAAATCGATTACGATAAAGTAGACCGTGTACGCGGTATGGATATCACTATCACTACTTCTGCGAAATCTGATGAGGAAGGCCGTGCGTTGTTAGAAGCGTTTAACTTCCCATTTAAGAAATAAGGGTAGGGTTATGGCAAAGAATTCTATGAAAGCGCGCGAAGCAAAGCGCACAAAACTAGTTGCTCAGTATGCTGAAAAGCGTGCTGCACTAAAAGCTATCATCAGTGATGTTAATACATCTGAAGATGATCGTTGGGACGCGGTACTTAAGCTACAAGCTTTACCTCGTGATTCTAGCCCTGCACGTCAACGTAATCGTTGTAACATTACGGGCCGCCCACATGGTTTCCTTCGCAAATTCGGCATGAGCCGTATTAAAGTTCGCGAAGCAGCTATGCGCGGTGAAATTCCTGGCCTTAAAAAGGCTAGCTGGTAATAGAATCATGGGAGTAAGACTATGAGCTTGCAAGATCCTATCGCGGATTTGTTCACACGTATCCGTAACGGTCAATCAGCGAAGAAAGTATCTGTAACGATGCCAACTTCAAAGCTGAAAGTAGCATTAGCTAAAGTACTAAAAGACGAAGGTTACATCGTAGACTACGCAGTTAACGGTGAAGTTAAACCTGAGCTTTCTATCGAGTTGAAGTACTTCGAAGGCAAAGCTGTAATTGAAAATATCCAGCGTGTAAGTCGCCCTGGTTTACGTATCTACAAGAAACGTGACGAATTACCGAAGGTAATGGGTGGTCTTGGTATCGCTATCGTATCAACTTCTAAAGGCCTAATGACAGACCGCGCAGCACGTAGTGCTGGTGTTGGTGGTGAAATCATTGGCTTTGTAGCTTAATCGGAGGGGAACTATGTCTCGCATAGCAAAGGCACCAATTAATGTTCCTGCCGGTGTAGAAGTTACATTGAAAGGCCAGGAAATCACAGTTAAAGGCAAAAACGGTGAACTTACTCGTACTATCAACGACGCAGTTGAAGTACAAGTTAACGACAACGTTATTACAACTTTACCTCGTGAAGGCGTAGCAAATGCATGGGCACAAGCAGGTACTGCTCGCGCTCTAATCAACAACATGGTTGTTGGTACGCATGAAGGTTACGAGAAGAAACTTCAGTTAGTAGGCGTTGGTTACCGTGCTGCAGCTAAGGGTAAAGTTTTAGACTTAACACTTGGTTTCTCACACCCAGTTAATTTCGCAGTTCCTGAAGGAATTACGATTGAAACTCCAAGCCAAACAGAAGTTCTAGTTAAGGGCGTAGATAAGCAGTTAGTTGGTCAAACAGCTGCTAACATTCGTGCATACCGTAAACCTGAGCCTTATAAAGGTAAAGGTGTTCGCTATTCAGATGAGAATGTACGCCGTAAAGAGGCTAAGAAGAAGTAAGGTAAGACGATGGATAAAAAAACAGCTCGTCTACGTCGTGCTAAACGCACTCGTAGAAATTATATTGAACAAGGCACAACGCGTCTTGTTATCCACCGCACGCCACGTCACATTTACGCTCAAGTAATTAATGCTGAGGGTAATGTACTGGCTGCTGCTTCTACTGTTGAGAAGGCTATTAGCGAAACAGTTAAAGGCACCGGTAACGTTGAAGCTGCGCAAGCAGTTGGCAAAGCGGTTGCTGAACGTGCGGCTGACAAAGGCATCGAAAAGATTGCTTTTGATCGCAGTGGCTTTAAATATCACGGCCGTGTGAAGGCGCTAGCTGATGCTGCGCGTGAAGCCGGTTTGCAATTCTAGGAGTAGACAATGGCTAACGTAGAAGCAAAGCAACAACAGCCTGATCTAGCTGAAAAGCTAATCGCGGTAAACCGTGTGTCTAAAGTAGTTAAAGGTGGTCGTATCTTTAGCTTTACTGCACTAACTGTAGTTGGTGACGGCGCAGGTAAAGTAGGTTTTGGTTATGGTAAAGCACGTGAAGTTCCAGCTGCTATTCAAAAAGCAATGGAAAAAGCACGTCGCAACATGATCAATGTAGACCTAAATGGCAATACATTACAGCATCCTGTTAAGGGACGTCATGCTGGCTCACTAGTGTTCATGAAACCAGCCTCTGAAGGTACTGGTATCATCGCAGGTGGTGCTATGCGTGCAGTACTAGAAGTGACTGGTGTTCAGAACGTACTATCTAAATGTTACGGTTCTACTAACCCAATCAACGTAGTACGTGCAACGATTTCGGCTCTTGAGAATATGAATTCTCCACAGTCTATCGCTGCAAAACGTGGCCTTCGCGTAGAAGAAATACTGGGGTAACCATGGCTAATCAAACTGTAAAAGTAACACAAGTAAAAAGCTCTATCGGTCGTTTACCGAAGCATAAAGCTACATTACGCGGTCTTGGTTTACGTCGTATCAATCACACTGTTGAGTTAGAAGACACAGCATGTGTACGTGGTATGATAAACAAGGTTTCTTACATGGTTAAGGTAGAGGGTTAATTTCATGCATTTGAATACACTTTCACCTGCTGCAGGTTCAAAAACTGCCCCTAAACGTGTTGGTCGTGGTATCGGTTCTGGTCTTGGTAAGACTGGTGGCCGTGGTCACAAAGGTCAAAAGTCACGTTCTGGCGGTAAAGTACGCGTTGGTTTTGAAGGCGGTCAAATGCCTATGCAACGTCGTCTACCTAAATTTGGTTTCACTTCACGCAAATCGTTAGTATCTGCAGAAGTTAACCTTTTTGAAATCGCTAAAGTTGAAGGCGATGTGGTAGACCTAAGCGCGTTACAAGCAGCTGGTCTAGTTAAAAAGAACGTTCTTTTCGTTAAAGTTGTTAAATCTGGTGAAGTTTCACGCGCTGTTACACTTAAAGGTCTTAAAGCCTCTAAGGGTGCACGCGAAGCTATTGAAGCTGCCGGAGGCAAGGTAGAAGACTAAGGAAGTACAAATGGCTAAACCAGGTCAAGATACACAAAGTGCACAAGGTGGGCTTTCGGAATTGAAGCGTCGATTACTCTTCGTATTGGGTGCTATCATAATTTACCGTCTAGGTTCATTTGTGCCGATCCCTGGGATTGACGCCGCTGTACTTGCCGATTTCTTCGAGCAACAAAAGGGCACCATTGTTGAAATGTTCAACATGTTCAGTGGTGGTGCACTTGAGCGAGCTTCAGTGTTAGCGCTGGGTATTATGCCGTATATCTCGGCTTCGATTATTACGCAACTATTAACGCATATGTATCCTCCGTTTATAGAGCTTAAGAAAGAAGGTGAGCAAGGGCGTAAAAAAATTAGCCAGTACACACGCTACGGCACGCTTGTGCTAGCTACTATCCAATCTATCGGTATTGCTACTAGCTTACCGGGCATGATGAACGGGTTAGTTGTTAATCCGGGTATGGGTTTCTATTTCACCGCTGTGGTGAGCTTAGTAACTGGTACTATGTTCCTTATGTGGTTGGGTGAACAAATAACAGAACGTGGTATCGGTAACGGTATTTCAGTTCTAATATTTGTTGGTATTGTAGCTAACTTGCCGTCTGCTATTGGTTCGACAGTCGAAATGGCGCGCCAAGGTGATTTGAATGTTTTTGTACTACTTATGGTTGCGGTTATAGTATTCGCTGTTACTTATCTTGTAGTGTTTTTCGAACGTGGACAACGTCGTATTGTTGTTAACTACGCTAAACGCCAACAAGGTCGTCAAGTATTTGCTGCTCAAAGCACGCATTTACCACTAAAAGTAAACATGGCGGGTGTTATTCCACCAATCTTTGCTAGTAGTATAATTCTGTTCCCTGGTACAATTGCTAGCTGGTTCGGCCAAGGTGAAGGTCCTGTCGCTGATGCATTACAAGCTGTTGCTACAACGTTGACTCCAGGTCAACCTTTGTACTCACTTGTATTAGCTGCGGCAATTATCTTCTTCTGCTTTTTCTATACAGCGTTGGTGTTTAACCCTCGTGAAACTGCAGATAACCTTAAGAAATCTGGCGCATTTATCCCAGGTATTCGTCCAGGTGAGCAGACATCTAAATACATTGATAAAGTGATGACACGCCTGACATTGGCAGGTGCTTTGTATATAACCTTTATCTGTCTGGTGCCCGAATTCATGACTATGGCATGGCAAACGCCATTCTATTTCGGCGGTACATCAATTTTGATTATCGTTGTTGTAATCATGGACTTTATGGCACAAGTACAGACTCACCTGATGTCTCATCAGTATGATTCTGTGCTGAAAAAAGCGAACCTTAAAGGCTACGGTCGATAAGGTCAGTTTACGGAGTTGAGCAATGAAAGTACGTGCTTCCGTTAAGAAAATATGCCGTAACTGTAAAGTTATTAAACGTGCTGGTGTAGTACGCGTAATTTGCAGTGAGCCTAAGCATAAGCAAAGGCAAGGCTAAGTAAACAGTCGTGCAGGCTGAGATTTCTCGGCCTGTGTTTTTAGTAGTGATTTGGTCTTCGTTTGAGTATCCTTACGGGCTTTTCAAACTTTTGATTACCAAATTCGAATATAGGAGATGTGTTAGTGGCCCGTATTGCTGGCATTAACGTCCCTGATCATAAACATGCAGTTATTGGTTTAACAGCTATTTATGGCATAGGTAAGACTCGCTCTAAGGCTATCTTAGCAGCGACTGGTATCGCCGAGACCACAAAAATCGGTGAACTTTCTGACGAAACACTTGACGTACTGCGTGATGCAGTTGGCAAGTACACTGTTGAAGGTGACCTTCGTCGTGAAGTTACATTAAATATCAAGCGCCTTATGGACCTTGGTTGTTACCGTGGCCTACGTCACCGTCGCTCTTTACCACTACGTGGTCAAAGAACTAAGACTAACGCGCGTACCCGTAAGGGTCCTCGTAAGCCTATTAAGCGATAAGGGGATAGTATTATGGCTAAGACACCAATTCGTCGTAAAAAGGTTAAAAAACAAGTTGCTGATGGTATGGCTCATGTTCATGCTTCTTTCAACAACACTATTGTAACGATTACCGACCGTCAAGGTAATGCACTATCATGGGCTACTGCCGGTGGTTCAGGTTTCCGTGGTTCACGTAAATCTACACCATTTGCTGCTCAGGTTGCTGCAGAGCGTGCAGGTACTGCTGCTCAAGAATACGGTTTAAAAAATCTAGAAGTTTTCATCAAAGGTCCAGGTCCAGGTCGTGAATCTGCTGTACGTGCTTTGAATGCTGCTGGTTACCGTATTACAAACATTACTGACGTGACGCCAATACCACATAATGGTTGTCGTCCACCGAAGAAACGTCGCGTTTAACAATAGGTTAGGAGAAATAACATGGCAAGATATTTGGGCCCTAAGCTCAAGCTGAGTCGTCGTGAAGGTACTGACCTGTTCCTTAAGAGCGGCGTAAGAGCTATCGACTCTAAGTGTAAACTTGAGACTGCACCTGGTCAGCACGGCGCTCGTAAAGGTCGTCTATCTGATTACGGTTTACAATTACGTGAAAAGCAAAAAGTACGTCGTATCTACGGTGTATTAGAAAAGCAATTCCGTAACTACTATAAAGAAGCTGCTCGCCTTAAAGGTAATACAGGTGAAAACTTGTTACAGCTTTTAGAGCAACGTTTAGACAATGTTGTATATCGCATGGGTTTTGCTAGCACACGCGCTGAAGCACGTCAGTTAGTAAGCCATAAAGCGATTCTAGTTAATGGTCGTGTTGTGAACATTCCTTCATACGTAATTACTCCAGAAGATACTGTAGTAATCCGTGAGAAGTCTAAGACACAAGCACGTATCATCGCTGCTCTAGAGTTGGCTGAGCAACGTGAAAAGCCGACTTGGGTTGAAGTTGACGGTAAGAAATTGGAAGGCAGCTTTAAGCGTCTACCTGAGCGTTCAGACCTGTCTGCGGACATTAATGAACAACTAATCGTCGAACTTTACTCTAAGTAAAGTTAAGAGTTAAGAGAGGATAAAATGCAGGGTTCTGTTACAGAATTTCTAAAACCAAGGTTAGTCGACATCGACGCTATCAACCCAACGCGTTCTAAAATAGTTTTAGAACCATTAGAGCGTGGCTTTGGTCACACTCTGGGTAATGCTTTACGCCGTATATTACTTTCATCTATGCCTGGATGTGCAGTAACTGAAGTAGAAATCGACGGTGTATTACATGAGTACAGCGCGAAAGAAGGCGTTCAAGAAGACATCATTGAAATACTATTAAACCTTAAAGGTTTAGCAGTAACGTTAGAAGGCAAAGATGAAGTTTTTCTGACCCTGACTAAATCTGGTGTAGGCCCTGTTACTGCGGCTGATATTCAGCACGATGGCGATGTAACAATTGCTAATCCAGATCACGTTATCTGTAATTTAACTACAGGTAACAGCGAGATCAGCATGCGTATTCGTGTTGAGCGCGGTCGTGGTTATGTGCCGGCATCTAGTCGTTTATCCTCTGATGACGATGAGCGTCCAATTGGTAGATTGTTGCTTGATGCATCATTCAGCCCAGTTGAACGTATTGCGTACTCGGTTGAATCAGCTCGAGTTGAGCAACGTACAGATTTAGACAAATTAATCATTGATATGGAAACAAACGGTACATTAGATCCTGAAGAAGCGATCCGCCGTGCGTCTACTATCTTAGCTGAGCAATTAGATGCATTCGTAGATTTACGCGATGTAACTGAGCCAGAAGAGAAAGAAGAGAAACCAGAATTCGATCCTATTCTGCTTCGTCCAGTCGATGATCTTGAACTAACAGTACGCTCAGCAAATTGTTTGAAAGCCGAGCAAATTCAATATATCGGTGATTTAGTTCAGCGCACTGAGGTTGAGCTTCTTAAAACGCCTAATCTAGGTAAGAAGTCTCTAACTGAAATTAAAGACGTGCTAGCTTCACGTGGTCTTTCTCTAGGTATGCGCCTAGAAAACTGGCCACCTGCAAGTTTAGCTGAATAATCTAAATCACTATATTAGTTTAGTTAGAAGGATAGGGTCATGCGCCATCGTAAGAGTGGTCGTCAATTAAACCGTAACAGTAGCCATCGTAAAGCGATGTTCAGCAATATGGCAGGTTCTTTGGTGAAACATGAAATCATCAAAACTACTTTGCCAAAAGCGAAAGAGTTACGTCGTGTAATTGAACCTTTAATCACACTGGCTAAGACTGACAGTGTAGCAAACCGCCGTTTAGCGTTTGCTCGCACACGCGACAATGAAGTTGTTGGTAAATTATTCAGTGAAATCGGTCCACGTAACGCGGATCGTCCAGGTGGTTACACTCGTATTCTTAAGTGTGGCTTCCGTACTGGTGATAATGCACCAATGGCTTATATTGAACTAGTTGGTCGCCCAGCGACTAGCGAAGAAGTTCAAGAAGACGCACAGTCTGCAGAGTAAGTCTTAAAGAAACCTAAAAGCCGAGCTTATGCTCGGCTTTTTAATGCCTGAAATTTACAAATTAAACTTCTGCATTATTATATTTACCTATTACCTATTACCTATTACCTATTACCTATTACCTATTACCTATTACCTATTACCTATTACCTATTACCTATTACCTATTACCCATTTACCACTAATCTCAAGTGCTCCAAAACACAGCTCTATTACATTAATGATTCAGCGAAGTGAGTAGCATTACTATAAAAACGGTAACGTTAAACCTAAGAAAAATCATAAGCTAATATGGTTGTTATCATAATTACCTTTCAAATAAGCACTAGAAAGATATTTATCATCATATACTTAGTAAAATGGCGTTATTACATAAATAAAGCTTACTATTAGTTGTGTTTTTGAGCGTTTAGCTCAAATACTCATCGAACAGCATGTTTTTTCAAGTTTTCTTTAAAAAAGGGTTGATCTGTTTTCGGATCTCCCTATAATGCGACCCCACTGAGACGGCAGAGCAGGCAACGCTTAGCGAAGCAAGCAAACCACTTAGTGAGTCGAGTAAAACTTAAGTTTAGATTCTTATAAAACTTAAAATTAAGTGTTGACAAAAACACAGGAAAGCGTAAGATTCGCTTCCCTTGAGTCGCTAAGGCAACTCAAACGTTCTTTAACAATATAAAGCAATCATCTGTGTGGGCACTCGTACAGATTGAGTTCTAACAGCCAAGCTACTTAGGTAGTGAGGCAAACAAATTAGAGTCTCAATTGAAACTGAGTGACCAACAGCAATAACTACTTCGGTAGGAATTGCAGCACAGTCAATTCAATATCGAAAGATATTAAATAAATTCAGAATTCATTGAGCTGTCGAAAGACACAAAACTTTTTAATTGAAGAGTTTGATCATGGCTCAGATTGAACGCTGGCGGCAGGCCTAACACATGCAAGTCGAGCGGTAACAGAAAGTAGCTTGCTACTTTGCTGACGAGCGGCGGACGGGTGAGTAATGCTTGGGAACATGCCTTGAGGTGGGGGACAACAGTTGGAAACGACTGCTAATACCGCATAATGTCTACGGACCAAAGGGGGCTTCGGCTCTCGCCTTTAGATTGGCCCAAGTGGGATTAGCTAGTTGGTGAGGTAATGGCTCACCAAGGCAACGATCCCTAGCTGGTTTGAGAGGATGATCAGCCACACTGGAACTGAGACACGGTCCAGACTCCTACGGGAGGCAGCAGTGGGGAATATTGCACAATGGGCGAAAGCCTGATGCAGCCATGCCGCGTGTGTGAAGAAGGCCTTCGGGTTGTAAAGCACTTTCAGTCAGGAGGAAAGGGTGTGAGTTAATACCTCACATCTGTGACGTTACTGACAGAAGAAGCACCGGCTAACTCCGTGCCAGCAGCCGCGGTAATACGGAGGGTGCGAGCGTTAATCGGAATTACTGGGCGTAAAGCGTACGCAGGCGGTTTGTTAAGCGAGATGTGAAAGCCCCGGGCTCAACCTGGGAACTGCATTTCGAACTGGCAAACTAGAGTGTGATAGAGGGTGGTAGAATTTCAGGTGTAGCGGTGAAATGCGTAGAGATCTGAAGGAATACCGATGGCGAAGGCAGCCACCTGGGTCAACACTGACGCTCATGTACGAAAGCGTGGGGAGCAAACGGGATTAGATACCCCGGTAGTCCACGCCGTAAACGATGTCTACTAGAAGCTCGGAACCTCGGTTCTGTTTTTCAAAGCTAACGCATTAAGTAGACCGCCTGGGGAGTACGGCCGCAAGGTTAAAACTCAAATGAATTGACGGGGGCCCGCACAAGCGGTGGAGCATGTGGTTTAATTCGATGCAACGCGAAGAACCTTACCTACACTTGACATACAGAGAACTTTCTAGAGATAGATTGGTGCCTTCGGGAACTCTGATACAGGTGCTGCATGGCTGTCGTCAGCTCGTGTTGTGAGATGTTGGGTTAAGTCCCGCAACGAGCGCAACCCCTATCCTTAGTTGCTAGCAGGTAATGCTGAGAACTCTAAGGAGACTGCCGGTGATAAACCGGAGGAAGGTGGGGACGACGTCAAGTCATCATGGCCCTTACGTGTAGGGCTACACACGTGCTACAATGGCGCATACAGAGTGCTGCGAACCTGCGAAGGTAAGCGAATCACTTAAAGTGCGTCGTAGTCCGGATTGGAGTCTGCAACTCGACTCCATGAAGTCGGAATCGCTAGTAATCGCGTATCAGAATGACGCGGTGAATACGTTCCCGGGCCTTGTACACACCGCCCGTCACACCATGGGAGTGGGTTGCTCCAGAAGTAGATAGTCTAACCCTCGGGAGGACGTTTACCACGGAGTGATTCATGACTGGGGTGAAGTCGTAACAAGGTAGCCCTAGGGGAACCTGGGGCTGGATCACCTCCTTATACGATTTAGAACTTATTTGTTCGTAGTGTCCACACAGATGATTGTTAATTAGTTAAGCCACTGGCTTAGTTAATTAATATGCTCTTTAAAAATTTGGAAAAGCTGATAATAAAATTCGTATGAATAACATTGTTATTTGTACAGAGTTTTCAAAAGTAAAAAAGAATGATAGCAGTATCATTCAGTGCCATTTAATCACTCTTATGAGTTGATTGATTGGTATCTACTTTAGTATTCAATATTAACTTCTGGCGAAGTTAAACTGTCACAAAACAAAGACCCGTTTGGGTTGTATGGTTAAGTGACTAAGCGTACACGGTGGATGCCTTGGCAGTTGGAGGCGATGAAGGACGTATTAACTTGCGATAAGCCTAGTCAAGCTAGTAAAAAGCACTTGAGACTAGGATTTCCGAATGGGGAAACCCACCTGCTTGCAGGTATCGTTAACTGAATACATAGGTTAACGAGGCGAACGCGGAGAACTGAAACATCTAAGTACCCGTAGGAAAAGAAATCAACCGAGATTCCGAAAGTAGCGGCGAGCGAAATCGGAACAGCCCTTAAGCTTATTATGTGTTAATGGAAGGCTCTGGAAAGTGCCACGATACAGGGTGATAGTCCCGTACATGAAAAGACATTTTAAGTGAAATCGAGTAGGTCGGAGCACGTGAAACTTTGACTGAATATAGGTGGACCATCATCTAAGGCTAAATACTCCCAACTGACCGATAGTGAACCAGTACCGTGAGGGAAAGGCGAAAAGAACCCCTGTGAGGGGAGTGAAATAGAACCTGAAACCGTGTACGTACAAGCAGTAGGAGCAGACTTGTTCTGTGACTGCGTACCTTTTGTATAATGGGTCAGCGACTTATATTTTGTAGCGAGGTTAACCGATTAGGGTAGCCGTAGGGAAACCGAGTCTTAACTGGGCGAATAGTTGCAAGGTATAGACCCGAAACCCGGTGATCTAGCCATGGGCAGGTTGAAGGTTGAGTAACATCAACTGGAGGACCGAACCCACTAACGTTGAAAAGTTAGGGGATGACCTGTGGCTAGGAGTGAAAGGCTAATCAAACCGGGAGATAGCTGGTTCTCCCCGAAATCTATTTAGGTAGAGCCTCGGACGAATACTTACGGGGGTAGAGCACTGTTAAGGCTAGGGGGTCATCCCGACTTACCAACCCTTTGCAAACTCCGAATACCGTAAAGTAATATCCGGGAGACACACGGCGGGTGCTAACGTCCGTCGTGAAGAGGGAAACAACCCAGACCGCCAGCTAAGGTCCCAAAGTCATAGTTAAGTGGGAAACGATGTGGAAAGGCCCAGACAGCCAGGAGGTTGGCTTAGAAGCAGCCATCCTTTAAAGAAAGCGTAATAGCTCACTGGTCGAGTCGGTCTGCGCGGAAGATGTAACGGGGCTAAACTATGCACCGAAGCTGCGGATTCATCTTAGGATGAGTGGTAGGGGAGCGTTCTGTAAGCGGTTGAAGGTGTACCGGGAGGTATGCTGGACGTATCAGAAGTGCGAATGCTGACATGAGTAACGATAATGCGGGTGAAAAACCCGCACGCCGGAAGACCAAGGGTTCCTATCCCATGTTAATCAGGGTAGGGTAAGTCGACCCCTAAGGCGAGGCCGAAAGGCGTAGTCGATGGGAAACGGATTAATATTTCCGTACTTGGTATAATTGCGATGGGGGGACGGAGAAGGCTAAGCAAGCATGGCGATGGTTGTCCATGTGAAAGTGAGTAGGGCGTTTGTTTAGGTAAATCCGGACGAACACTAAACCTGAGACACGAGACGAGCTACTACGGTAGTGAAGTTGCTGATGCCATACTTCCAGGAAAAGCCTCTAAGCTTCAGATTATACCGAATCGTACCCCAAACCGACACAGGTGGTCAGGTAGAGAATACTAAGGCGCTTGAGAGAACTCGGGTGAAGGAACTAGGCAAAATCGTACCGTAACTTCGGGAGAAGGTACGCTCCTATCTGTGATGAGACTTGCTCTCTAAGCGGACGGGAGCCGCAGTGACCAGGTGGCTGGGACTGTTTATTAAAAACACAGCACTGTGCAAAATCGCAAGATGACGTATACGGTGTGACACCTGCCCGGTGCCGGAAGGTTAATTGATGGGGTTATCTTCGGAGAAGCTCTTGATCGAAGCCCCGGTAAACGGCGGCCGTAACTATAACGGTCCTAAGGTAGCGAAATTCCTTGTCGGGTAAGTTCCGACCTGCACGAATGGTGTAACCATGGCCACGCTGTCTCCACCCGAGACTCAGTGAAATTGAAATCGCAGTGAAGATGCTGTGTACCCGCGGCTAGACGGAAAGACCCCGTGAACCTTTACTACAGCTTGGCACTGAACATTGAACCTACATGTGTAGGATAGGTGGGAGACTTTGAAGCAGGAACGCTAGTTCTTGTGGAGTCGTCCTTGAAATACCACCCTTGTAGTTTTGATGTTCTAACGTTGGCCCCTGAATCGGGGTTACGGACAGTGCCTGGTGGGTAGTTTGACTGGGGCGGTCTCCTCCCAAAGAGTAACGGAGGAGCACGAAGGTTGGCTAAGTACGGTCGGACATCGTACGGTTAGTGTAATGGTAGAAGCCAGCTTAACTGCGAGACAGACACGTCGAGCAGGTACGAAAGTAGGTCATAGTGATCCGGTGGTTCTGAATGGAAGGGCCATCGCTCAACGGATAAAAGGTACTCCGGGGATAACAGGCTGATACCGCCCAAGAGTTCATATCGACGGCGGTGTTTGGCACCTCGATGTCGGCTCATCACATCCTGGGGCTGAAGTCGGTCCCAAGGGTATGGCTGTTCGCCATTTAAAGTGGTACGCGAGCTGGGTTTAGAACGTCGTGAGACAGTTCGGTCCCTATCTGCCGTGGGCGTTTGAGAATTGAGAGGGGTTGCTCCTAGTACGAGAGGACCGGAGTGAACGAACCGCTGGTGTTCGGGTTGTCATGCCAATGGCATTGCCCGGTAGCTACGTTCGGAACTGATAAGCGCTGAAAGCATCTAAGCGCGAAGCAGGCCTCGAGATGAGTTCTCACTAGACTTTTAAAGTCTCTGAAGGGCCGTTGAAGACTACAACGTTGATAGGCAAGATGTGGAAGTGGTGTGAGCCATTAAGCTAACTTGTACTAATTACCCGTGAGGCTTAACCATACAACGCCAAACGCGTTTTGTGTGACAGTTAAGACAGAAGTTAATGAACTAAAGTAGATATTACTGACAGACTTAAAAAATATTATCAGATATTTTCCAAATTCAGTTAGTGCGTAGAAATACGGATTAACGCCCAAATTTGCTTGGTGACAATAGCGTTTTGGACCCACCTGACTCCATGCCGAACTCAGTAGTGAAACGAAACAGCGCCGATGATAGTGTAGCATTTGCTATGTGAAAGTAGGACATTACCAGGCTTCAAATAAGAGAAACCCGTTACAGCAATGTGACGGGTTTTTTGCTATCTGGGGTTTAGTAAAAGCCAAGACCCCATGCCGAACTCAGTATTTGTATTCCTATACATCAAACAAAACAGCGCGAAGGCGAGCGCCACACAAGGCAAACAGGCACAAAGTAGCATCCCATTTGCTATGTGACTTTTTACCGCTGTGGGCACCACGACATTACCAGGCTTCAAATTGTAGAAAGCCGCTTCAGAAATGAAGCGGCTTTTTTACGTCTGCAGAAAAGTAATCTTCAGTATTCCCTTCTCTAAAGCGAAGCGTCTCTCAAACGAAGCACCTCATTGTGAAGAGTTTTTTGGTTATCTAATACATTACCAGATGATGACGCAGAATTAGCTCTTTGGCTCTTTAGCGCAGGGTACAGCGCCACTGCTATAAAGCTGTTATCCTACTCTAAATGAAAGAAAGTCCGACTCGAAAGAGTAGACTTTTATATGACTGTAAACCTTTAACAGTTTGGCTTGTGGTGTTGGAGTGTTCTATCTTATGTATTCGGTTATTTATTAAAGAAACTTAGTTGCTGGGGTAAAAATTAGAATCAAAAACGCCAACTCAAGGTTGGCGTTTTAATCATGAGGCTAAAGGTTATTTTTAAGGCTAAAGGTTATTTTTAAGCTTTAGGGCCTGCATTTTTAATATCGTCAGATACGTCGTATTTAGCAAAGTTTTCTGTAAAGTCAGCAGCCAATTTAGCTGCATATTCATTATATTTAGCCTTATCTTCCCACGTGTTAATAGGGTTAAGAAGGTTGCTATCAACACCAGGTACTGCAACTGGTACGTTTAAGTTCAATGCATCAATATGTTGAGTTTTAACACCGGCTAATTTACCTGACACTATAGCGTCAATTACAGCACGTGTAGTTGGTATATCAAAACGCTTGCCGATACCGTAAGGACCGCCAGTCCAGCCAGTATTCACTAGGTAAACTTTAGCGCCAAACTCACGTACACGTTTCATTAGAAGCTCAGCATAAACCCCTGCAGGACGTGGGAAGAATGGTGCGCCAAAACAGGTTGAGAATGTAGATTCTATATCGCTTGTTGAACCAATTTCGGTTGAACCTACTTTAGCAGTATACCCGCTTAGGAAGTGGTACGCAGCGGCTTCTTCACTCAGTACAGATACAGGAGGTAATACGCCACTCACATCACATGTTAAGAATACAACAGCTTTAGGCTCACCTGCGCGGTTTTCTACTTTACGCTTTTCAACATGTTCTAATGGATACGCAGCTCTGCTATTTTGGGTCAGACTTGTATCGTTAAAATCTGGCACACCTCTATCATCAAGCACAACATTTTCTAAGATAGTGCCAAAGCGGATTGCATCCCAAATAACAGGCTCATTCTTTTGTGAAAGGTCGATACATTTTGCGTAACAGCCGCCTTCGATGTTAAATACACTACCAGGTGCCCAGCCATGTTCGTCATCGCCGATTAGGAAGCGAGTTGGGTCAGCTGATAACGTTGTTTTACCAGTGCCAGATAAACCGAAGAATAATGCTGTGTCGCCAGCTTCACCAACGTTAGCCGAACAGTGCATTGGTAATACACCCTTAGCTGGTAATAAGAAGTTTTGAACTGAGAACATCGATTTCTTCATTTCACCGGCGTAGCGCATTCCCGCCAGTAATACTTTACGTTGTGCAAAGTTAATAATTACGGTGCCATCGCTGTTAGTGCCATCACGTTCTGGTTCACATACAAACGATGGTACGTTCATCACTTGCCATTGTGGTAAGTTTGAAGCGTTATAGTTTTTAGGTTCAATAAACATGTTTTTGGCAAAAATGTGATGCCATGCAGTTTCTGTTGTGACAACTACAGGTAAATAATGCTCTGGGTCAGCGCCAACTTCTAGGTGAGAGGTGAAGTGGTCATTACTTTGCACATGTGCTTCTACGCGTGCCCATAAAGCATCAAATTTGTCAGCATCGAAAGGACGGTTTACATTGCCCCATTGAATTTCATTTTGTGTTGTAGCTTCTTGTACAATAAAACGATCTCGAGGTGAACGGCCTGTTCGTTTTCCTGTAATGGCTACGAAAGCACCATTTGCGGCTAAAGTTCCTTCGCCACGGCGGATCGCATGCTCGACAAGTTCAGCTGCGGTTAAATCGACAAAACGTGTAGCGCTTGTAATCATGTTTATACCTAACTATGTATGAGAGTTTGAACGGGATAGCTCTGGGTAAATAGTGCCCTTCAGCTGTAATGATAGTAACAGAAGGTTTTCAGATATTCGAGCCTGTAAAGCCCTTAAAAACATATATATTTGCAAAAAAACATGAATAATTTCAATGATACCGGTGTCATTAAATGTCACTTTTTATGACACCGGTATCATCTTTTTATAATATAAAACCGCATATTTTGCGGCTTTATATAGGAAGATGAGCTGAGATGGAGTTTTTAGTTGAAAATACTCTTAATGTCTTGCTCATTAAACGTATATTCTTTTAAGCAGTAATGACAGTTGATATTAACACTGCCGTTTTCTGCTACATCATCGAGTAGTTCTTGTTGTCCTACATTAACTAATGCGGTGATTGTTTTGTCGCGACTACAGCCACATTTGAAACGTATGCTTTGTGGTTCAAAAACACGTGGATTATCTTCATGATACAAACGAGTTAAGATTGTATTTGCATCAAGATTTAATAACTCTTCATCTTTAATCGTATTGCTGAGTGCTTCTAGGTGGGTGAAGTCTTCAATCGACTTTTGTTTATCAACAGGCAGTACCTGTAAAAATAAACCACATGCCTTTGCACTGCCTTCGGTTGTATTGGTTGCAAACCATAAACGAGTTTTTAACTGCTCTGATTGTTCAAAGTAGCTTTCAATACATTCACTTAGAGTGTCATGCTCTAGAGGGACTATACCTTGGTAGCGCTCACCTTTATCTGGCGTAATAGTAATAACCATATAGCCATTACCGATTAGTTCTTTGACAGTACTGCCTGTCACTTCACTTTGTAGACGAGCAATACCACGCATATTTTGCTTATCATCACCATTTATTACTGCATATTTAACGGGTCCGTCACCTTGCAGTTGCACGGCTATTTCACCTTCAAATTTTAATGTAGCAGTAAGTAAGCAAGTAGCGACCAATAGCTCACCTAGTAATGCTTTTACAGGTGCTGGGTAATTATGGTTTGCAATCATTTCATTGTAGGCACTCTCAATTTGAACGAGTTCGCCACGAACATCTAGTTCGTTGAATAAATAACGGTGAAGTAAATCTTGTTGCATGAGCGGCTATACCTAACTTGATTTCATTTTTAAAAGTTCGCGTCTTTGCTTTTTATCGGGTTTTTTATCCGGATGAGGAGCAAAAAAGCTATTATTTTTACGTGCGATGCTGTTTTCTTCGCGTTTGGCGATACTAGCATCAGATTCTTGGTACAAGGTCTGAGCAATGGGGGCGCTTTGTCGTTTTTCAAGCACTTTCGTTATGGTTACGATTTTTTCATCTACACCTTGAGCGAGTTTCACTATCGCACCAACTTCGACTATTTTACTCGCCTTTGTTCGCTGTCCATTATAATGCACTTTACCGCCTTGTACCATTTCCCTTGCTATCGCACGTGTTTTATAAAAGCGTGCTGCCCATAACCATTTATCTAATCGAACTTTTAAGTTATCTACGAGGTCAGAGTCTTTATTACTATTACTTTTTTTACTCATAATGTATTTGTACCTGCAGTAATTTGTTATCTAAAATTTACCACGAAATCTATCTAGGATGAAGGTATTACAGTGGGTGTTTGTTTTTTGTTCAAGTAAATAGAAGTTATTCATTCTGTTTACAAAGTTTAATATTAGTGTGCTTGTTGAATGAAAAATGAAAGGGTACTATGGGGACGCGCTTACGCAGTAAATTAAAAAAAGAACACTATTTATGGAACAGCAAATCCAACAGCTAAAACACATTTTAACTCGATTACCGCATGCTAAATTAAGTGCGTTAGTCACGCTATTAGTTGTTGTTTACCTTGCATTTTTATTATCAAAATTGGTTTGGCTTTTATGGCCTCAACCTCAGGTATCTTTACTTAGCCCTACTCAGTTTGCCACACAGTCATCGGGAACAAGTAATAATTCGGCACAACGTATTGTTGAGCAGTTTTTGTTTGGTAAAAAAACGGTAACAAACAGCGCTAATACTGCAAAACAATCACAAGTTATTAATGACGCCCCTGAAACACGTTTAAGTATTAACTTAACAGGCATAGTAGCTGTAAGTAATGATGATAAAGCAGGCGTTGCAATTATTGAGTCGCAGGGCAAGCAGGTTAGCTATCTTGTCGATGAAGTTGTATCTGGGACCCGTGCAAAAGTAGCGCAAATACTTCCTGACCGTGTCATTTTAAGTGTAAATGCCCGTTTTGAAACGCTTATGCTTGATGGACTCGATTTTACCAAAACAGTCTCTATGCCGGTGCTCGCTGCAAAAGATGAGCAAGAAATGGGGCCGCAACGATTAGATGGCAGTGAAGAACAAATAAATGCGACTGCGGATCCCGAAGTTAAAGCTGCCATTATAGAAACACGCGAAGAATTATTAGAAGAACCCGGTAAACTTTTCGATTACATACGTGTATCTCAAGCAATGAGTGAAGGCGAACTCATTGGTTACCTCTTAAGTCCGGGAAAAGAACCCGCACTATTTAAGCAAATGGGATTAAAAAATAACGATTTAGCTGTTTCTATTAACGGCTATCAATTAACAGATTTAAAACAGGCTATGTCAGCCATAAACGAGCTGCGCAATAGCACCGATGCGACTATCACCATTGAGCGTGATGGTGAGCAAATAGATGTGCAATTTAGCCTGCAATAACTTAGCTTTGGAGTTTTAACATAATGGTTCAGGTGCTACACCTCACAAAAATTAAAAAAGGGTTAGCTAAGTACGCAGCACTTTTTTTGGCGGCAAGTATTTCTTTGTCTGTTTCTGCAGTTGAATATGCAGCAAACTTTAAGGGTACTGATATCAACGAGTTTATTAATATTGTTGGTAAAAACCTTAATAAGACGGTGATTATAGATCCCAACGTGCGTGGTAAAGTGAATGTACGTAGCTATGAGTTAATGGATGAAGATCTTTACTATCAATTCTTTTTAAATGTATTAGAAGTTTACGGCTACTCAGCTGTTGAAATGGATAATGGCATTATTAAAGTAGAAAAAAGTTCTGATGCTAAAAAATCGAATGTGCCACTAATTACTGAAAACAGTTCTGCATCGGGCGATATGATGATCACCCGTGTAGTGCGCGTAAAAAATGTAAGCGTGCAAGAACTAGGACCATTAGTTCGTCAATTTAGCGATCAAAAAGATGGTGGCCATGTTGCTAACTTTAATGCTGCAAACGTAATGATGTTGACTGGCCATGCTGCATCAGTAAACCGCTTAGTGGAAATTATTCGCTCAGTTGATCAAGCCGGTGATAAGCGTGTTGATATTGTAAAGCTTAAATACGCAACGGCTGATGACGTAGTCTCTGTAGTAGAAAATATTTATAAAGATAGTGGCAAAGGAAGCGTACCAGAATTTTTGATTCCTAAAGTCGTAGCCGACGGCCGTACCAATAGCGTAATTGTAAGTGGTGAAGGGCAAGCCCGCACACGTGCAATCGAGCTAATTAAGCGTCTTGATGGTGAGCTTGAAAGCCAAGGCAACACTAAAGTATTTTATTTAAACTATGCCAAATCGGAGGACTTAGTTAAGGTTCTTCAGGGTGTAAGTAAAACGTTAACCGAGGAAGCTCAAGGTAGCGCAACTAAAACGCGTTCGCGTAGTAACAACGAAACAAGCATTGAGGCACACCCAGAGTCAAACTCACTAATAATTACTGCACAGCCAGATACTATGCGTTCATTAGAATCAGTTATTGAGCGATTAGATATTCGTCGCGCACAAGTATTAGTTGAAGCAATAATTATTGAAGTAATGGAAGGCGATGGCGTTAATTTAGGCTTGCAGTGGATTTCAGAGCAAGGTGGCATGCTGCAGTTTAATAATGGCACAACGGTACCTGTTGGGTCGTTAGCTGTTGCAGCAGAGCAAGCTGCAGATCAAACAGTAACTAAAACAATTATAGGTACAGAGTCAGGCACGGTTACACCTTACACAGAAACAACGGAAGGTGATTACGGACCGCTTGCATCATTACTTAGTGGTATTAATGGCTTAGCACTGGGCGTTATAAAAAATGACTGGGGCGCAATTATTCAGGCAGTAGCAACTGATACCAATTCAAATATTTTGGCCACGCCTTCAATTACCACCATGGATAACGAAGAAGCCTCTATTTTAGTGGGTCAAGAAGTACCCATTATTACCGGATCTCAAACGGGCACTAACAATAGCAACCCATTTCAAACGGTTGAGCGTCAAGAAGTAGGTATTAAACTTATTGTAACGCCACAAATTAACGATGGCTCAGCGGTACAGCTTACCATTGAGCAAGAAGTATCAAGCGTAAGCGGTGCAACCGCGGTTGATATTTCAGTAAATAAACGTGCTATTAAAACAACGGTTATTGCTGATGATGGTGGTATGGTTGTTTTAGGTGGTTTAATAGATGAAGACGTTCAAGAAAGTGTGTCTAAAGTTCCATTATTAGGTGATATTCCTGTTTTAGGGCACCTATTTAGGTCAACAAACACGACTCGCCGTAAGCGTAACTTAATTGTATTTATCCGCCCAACGATCATCCGTGATGGGGTGAGCATGAATAAGTTAAGTTTTAACAAGTATAACTTTATTCGTGGTGAGCAAACTAAGCAGCAAGAAGATGGTATTGATTTAATGCCAATGACCGATACCCCTGTATTACCAGAGTGGAATGATGAGTTAGTACTTCCGCCAACTTATGAAGAGCATTTACGTAAACAAAATGCACAAGAGCGTAAAGATGACTAATGCGATACAAGAGATAAACCAAGACGTGGTTCATCCTAATACGCATAGTGCAGATGAACCCTTAGCTGATGACGTACTCGTTGAGTTGCCAGCAAAACGTTTACCATTTTCGTACGCGCGACGTGCAGGTGTTTTGCTTAGTGAATATCAAGGCCAAACTACCGTGTACTTTCGTGGTGAGCTTGATTTAGATGTATTACTAGAAGTTCGCCGAGTCGCAGGTCATGGCTTTAAATTAGAGCAGCTTGAAGATGACAAGTTTGAATTGTTGCTAGAGTCATCTTACCAACGCGATAGCTCTGAAACTCAGCAAATGATGGAAGATATTGGTAACGAAGTTGATCTGTTTTCTTTAGCTGATGAGCTCCCGCAAACTGAAGATTTATTAGCTGGTGATGACGATGCGCCTATTATTAAACTCATTAATGCCATGCTTAGCGAGGCAATAAAAGAGGGCGCGTCAGATATTCATATTGAAACGTTCGAGCAAGAGCTTGTGATTCGTTTCAGGGTTGACGGGGTTTTAAAAGAAGTACTAAAACCAAATCGTAAACTTGCCTCATTGCTTGTATCGCGTATTAAGGTAATGGCAAAACTCGATATAGCTGAAAAACGTATTCCGCAAGATGGTCGAATTAGCTTGCGTATTGCAGGACGTGCAGTAGATGTGCGTGTATCAACCATGCCGTCGAGCTTTGGAGAGCGAGTAGTATTGCGTTTACTTGATAAGAACAATGCTCGCCTAAACCTAGAAGATTTAGGTATGACTCCAAAAAACCGTGAGTTGTTTGCTGACTTAATTAGCAAGCCGCACGGTATTATTTTGGTAACAGGGCCAACAGGTTCTGGTAAAAGTACCACCTTGTATGCAGGTATGAGCCAAATAAATTCTCGCGATCGTAATATTCTGACTGTAGAAGATCCTATTGAATATGAGATCCCAGGTATTGGTCAAACGCAAGTAAATACAAAAGTAGATATGACGTTTGCAAGAGGGTTACGTGCTATTTTGCGTCAAGATCCCGATGTGGTAATGGTGGGTGAAATACGTGATCTTGAAACTGCACAAATAGGGGTTCAAGCATCACTTACTGGTCACTTAGTTATGTCTACACTGCATACAAATACGGCATCTGGTGCTATTACTCGAATGGAAGACATGGGCGTTGAACCGTTTTTGCTTTCTTCATCGCTATTAGGTGTTTTATCTCAGCGCTTAGTACGTACGTTGTGTAACAGCTGTAAAGAAGGGCATGTGGCAGACGAACGTGAATGTCAGCTTTTAGGTGTACCATTTGAGAGCAAGCCAACGATTTACCGTGCAATAGGCTGTGAAGAATGTAACTTTAATGGTTACAAAGGTCGTACTGGTATACACGAGTTACTTGTTGTAGATGAAACAATTCGAGAAATGATCCACAACGGTAAAGGTGAGCAAAGTGTAGAAAAATACATCCGCACTCATAGCCCAAGTATTCGCCAAGATGGTTGCAGCCGTGTGCTTGCAGGAAAAACCACGCTTGAAGAAGTGCTGCGTGTTACCCGTGAGGAAGGCTAATAATGGCTGCGTTTGAATATCGGGCATTAGATGGCCGCGGCAAAGAAAAAAAAGGTATTTTAGAGGCCGACACCGCCAAGCAAGTTCGTCAGCTTCTGCGCGATAAAAGCTTAACCCCTTTAGAGGTTGTGCCTGCGGCTCAGAGTGATAAACAGGTAAAGGGTGAGAAAGCGCCTTTATTTGGTAGCCTTTTTAAACCAAGTATTTCTACATCTGAACTTGCGCTCATCACACGCCAGTTAGCAACGTTAATTCAGTCAGCATTACCAGTTGAGGGCGCGGTTATGGCGGTGGCTGAGCAGTGTGAAAAGCCACGTTTAAAACGTATGTTAATGTCGGTTCGTTCAAAAGTTGTTGAAGGCTATACCCTTGCTGATGGTATGAGTGAGTTTCCCCATGTGTTTGACGACTTATATCGTTCAATGGTGGCTGCGGGTGAAAAGTCAGGGCATCTTGACCAAGTACTTAATCGCTTAGCCGATTACACCGAGCAGCGTCAGCATATGCGTAGTCAAATAACACAGGCTATGGTTTACCCAACTATTCTAGTTATTTTTGCCATTGGTATAGTGTCGGTTTTATTAGGTACTGTTGTTCCTAAAATACTAAAAACCTTTGAAAAAACTAAACAAGTATTACCTTGGACCACCGAGTGGGTAATGGCTGGGAGTCATTTTGTACAAAATTACTGGTTTATTAGCCTACTAGCCATCACCGGCATTGCGATTGGCATTAAGTACGCATTAAAAAAACCACAAGTGCGCTTTTGGTGGGACGACCGTGTGCTGCACATGCCGGGTATTGGTAAGGTGGCTCGTGGTATTAATACCGCTCGCTTTGCTCGTACGTTAAGTATTTTATCTTCAAGCTCTGTGCCACTACTTGAAGGAATGCGGATTTCTGGCGATGTACTCGTAAACGAAAAAATCAAGAAGTCGGTAGCCGACGCAGCTGACAGAGTAAGCGAAGGTGCAAGCCTTAGAGCGGCCTTACAGCAAACTAAATTGTTCCCGCCGATGATGCTACATATGATCGCCAGTGGTGAAAAATCAGGTGAGCTAGAGCAAATGTTAGAGCGTGCAGCGAATAACCAGGACCGTGAATTTGAAAGCATGGTTAACGTATCGCTTAAGTTATTAGAGCCTGCAATGATTGCTTCTATGGCTGTTATCGTTTTATTTATTGTTATGGCCATTTTGCAGCCTATTATGGCAATGAACAAAGCAGTTGGGCTCTAAATTTAAATAGTTTTTATATATTAATGGTTTTACCTAAACCATTTTTGCTTAGTGTTTTTAGAATAATGAGGTAATTACGTGAACAAACAATCAGGTTTTTCTTTACTAGAAGTAATGGTGGTACTGGTTATCATCGGGATGATTATGTCTATTGTTGCGCCAAATATTATGGGCCAACAAGAAGAGGCCGCTATTGATAAAGCGCATTTAGATATTCAGCAGCTTGAAGATGCGATGAGCTTATACAAGCTTAAAAATAAAAGTTACCCGAGCACAGAGCAAGGTCTTGAAGCGTTAGTGACTAAAACGTCTATTGAACCTGTTCCTAAACGTTTTCCTGATGGCGGCTTTATCAGCGAATTACCAGAAGACCCATGGGGTAATACATACTTATTAATAAGCCCAGGTGAAATTGGTAAATTTGATATTTTCTCTATGGGACCAGACGGTGAAGTCGGTACCGACGACGACATTGGTAACTGGGATGAAGAAAAGCAGTAATGAGTCAGTCTACTGGTCTTAACCTAAATGTACTTGTTGAAGGCTTACTATGAACGTAGGTCTTCAATCAATGCACAAGGAAAAGGGCTTTAGCTTAATCGAGATTTTAGTTGTATTAGTTGTTATCGCTTTTGCAACAAAAATGGTGGTATACAGCTTAGATGGCGGCGCCGAAGATGAGTTAGATGCTCAAGCGCTTAGGTTGCATACCACCATTAATATGGCGTCAGAATTTGCAATTTTAAATCAGGTAGAGCTTGGCTTACTCGTTGAGAAAAATACCCTAGAATATTTAGTATTTGATGGAGAAAAATGGGCAACCTTTGACAGAGAAGAGTTATTTAAACCCATAGAGTTGGACCCACGCCTAAAGCTTACCCTCAACTTAGAAGACCTTGCATGGGCTCAAGATAATCTACTTGAACAGTCTAATTGGCGAGAGCTTATGAGTGGTGGTGAAGACGATAGCTTACTCGAACTTAAAAAGCTTAAAATACCTCAAGTACTTATTTTATCGTCGGGCGAAGTAAGCGCATTTCAGTTAATTCTTGAGCTAAAAGATCAAAGTGACCCTGTTTACTTTATTGAGGGTGAATTTACAGCACCAGTAAATTTAAGAAGAGAGCCAGAGTAATGACATTAAGTAAAGGCTTTACCTTGTTAGAAGTACTTGTTGCTTTGAGTATTTGTGCAATGGCAGGTATTGCAGCAATGCAAGCCACTGGCGAGCATATTCATCACTTAACAACAATTGAAGAACAAACATATGCCTCCTGGGTTGCTGAAAATGTCATTATTGAACAACGGGTAAAAGGCGAGCAATGGCAAGGTAAAAATAACTTACGTGGTAGTGAGGTTATGGGTGGTGTTGAATGGTTTTGGCAGCAAGAGGTTGTGCCCACTGCAGATAAAAGCTTTGTTAAATTAACCATAAATGTATTTATCGATGAAAAGTACGAACAGTCAGTCTATGAGCTTTCAACGTATTTAAATAAAGGTAAAAAGTAAGTGAAGCAGCGCGGATTTACATTACTTGAAGTAATGGTTGCTTTGGGGATTTTAGCTTTTGTTGTTATTTCTACGCACCAAATACTAGACAGCACAACTAAAGCAAAAGACGCATCGGACGAAAAAATAGCGGAACTTAATGGCTTACAAACAACGTTTAGACTTATGGACCAAGACTTTAGCCAAATGACTAAACGTGCAGTTAGAAACGAGTCTGGTGACGTACAAGAATATTATTTATTAGCAGGGCGTTATGTGCTTGAAAGCCAATATGACGGCATTGCATTTGTAAGAGACGGTTGGATAAACCCAATAAATTTATTGCCTCGGTCAGAGCTGCAGGCTGTTGGATATAGGGTCATAGATGATAATCTTGAGCGTGTGTATCGCGTGTACGTTGATCAGCTTGATAATATGGAGCCACGTGTACAGCAGGTATTAGAAAACGTCGAAGAGCTTAAGTTTGAATTTTTAGACAGTGATAATAAGTGGCAAGAACAATGGGAAGTAAAAGCATTGCCTAAAGCGGTTGCGGTTACTTTACAACAAATAGAGGCCGAACCTATTCGCCGTGTATTTTTAGTTCCTGGGCAAGGAAGTAGAAGTAATGGGTAGGCAGTCTTCGCGCGGAGCAGCGCTGGTTATTGTGTTATTTATTGTTGCATTAGCTGCTATTTTAGCCGTAGAAATGAGTGCTAATTTAATGGTGCAAGTGCAAAAAAGTACTAATTTACAAGGTCACCAACAAGCAAAATGGTATGCTTACGGTGCTGAAGAGTTAGCTATTAAAGGGCTCATTCAAAGCAAAAAAGATGACCCAGATAAAACAACGCTTGATCAAGTATGGGCAACACAAGGTAACGCAGCATACCCAGTTGATAACGGCACATTAAGTGGTTCAATTACTGACTTGCAATCATGTTTAAATTTAAACGCCATAGCGATTGAACCCGATACAAATAGCGCTGATAAAACAAACCCTGCACACAAAGCACTGTTTGCCTTACTTGAAAATATAGAAGATTTACCAGCGGATGAATCGGAAGAAGCAATGGCTGATAGCGTGTTCGACTGGCTGGATGAAAATAGCATAACGTATCGCTCAGGTGCTGAAGAGGGAGAGTACTTATCTCGTAAATTTCCGTATATGACTGCTAATAGTTTATTTGCATCTCCATCGGAACTTCGCTTGGTAAAAGGCTTTAACCCGCTAGTAATGGAAAAAGTACTGCCTTATGTATGTGTTATACCGGGGAGCACTCAGCTTTTAATTAACATTAATACAATAGCACCAGAACAGGCTTTACTATTAAGCGCGCTGATGGATAATTTAAGTTTGTCAGCTGCAGAGGCTGTCATTGCCGCAAGACCACAAACAGGTTTTGATTCTTTAGAAGAATTTTTTGAACAGGTACAGCAACAAGGCGGTACAAACACTGAATCAGTGAAAGACTTATTTAGTATTAAAAGCGAATATTTTAAATTACAAACGCAGGCAAACTTTGTAGATCTGCGTTTTTCGATGACCACCTTACTGCACGCCAAAGACGGCGAAGTAACGATACTGGCGCGAAAATTTGGAGGCGTACAGTGACAGAAATATTGTTGATCCGTACGGGTCAAACCCAACAAGAACGATTAAATTGGCTTGTATATTCACCACAAGAACAAGAAATAATAGCCAGTGGTGAGCTATCAAGCGCAGGCAATTTGAATGAATTAAGTGAAAAAGCAGCCAACAGGGAAGTGGTTGTTTTATTGCCAAGCGATCAAGTGCAATTAAAAACGGTAACACTACCCACAAAGTGGAATCGCAAATTAGAGCAAGCACTTCCTTACATGCTTGAAGAAGATATAGCCTGCGATGTAGACGATTTGTATATAGCTATAGGCGAAGCAACCATGGTTGGTGAGCAGCATGCTATTCAGGTTGCTATGACTGACCGCGAATGGTTTGAGCAATGGCTCGCGTTGTTTGTGGAACATGAGCTGCCTGTTTATAAAATATTACCTGATGCACTGTTGTTACCCTCTGTAGGTGAAGGAGAGGCTAGTGCTATAGAGCTCAATCAGCAGTGGCTGTTTAAGCAAGGGGCATGGCATATTAGTGCGGTTGAATTAAGCTGGTTGTCAGGTTACTTGACTGCGTTAGGTAACCCTGAGGTTAAACACTTTAGCCCAGCGGAAGACTTCCCAGAGGGGGCTAATTTACAAGCGCAAACAAGTCAGTACGATCTCCCGTTAGCTTTATTTGCTAAGCAATTAAATAACGTTAAATTCAACCTTCGCCAAGGTGTTTACCAGCTTAAAAAGAAGAGCGCGCTCTGGTGGGGTTACTGGAAAGGCGCGGCAATTTTTACAGCCGTCGCATTGGGCTCTACTTTAGTTATAAAGGCAATTGAGTTGCAACAGCTTAATTCTCAGGTCGATATAGTAAAAAACCAAGTAGTTGAGCGATACCAGACAGCATTCCCCGGATCTAAAGTGCATCCTAATTTGATAAAAAATCAGATTAAAGGCGCATTAGATAGAATAGAAGGCTCTGATGAATCCGGTTTTTTAGAGCTGACGACTAATTTGGTTGATGTATTTTCACAAGTGAATGAGTTCACACCAGAAACATTACGTTACGACAAACGAAGAAACGAATTACGTATTCGCGCGCGTGCTAAAGACTTTCAAACCTTTGGTAAAGTAAAAACCATACTTGAAAAGCAAGGCTTAACGGTAGAGCAAGGGTCTTTAAATAACGATGGTGATTTTGTGGTAGGTGAGATTAAATTGCGAGGTGCCGCATGAAAGCACAAGCGATAAAATACTGGCGTTCTTTAAAAGAACAAGAGCAGCAACTTATTATGGTTGCTGGTGGTATATTTGTTATTTTTGTTCTTGTGATGGGGATATTCAGGCCGTTAAATAACGCCATAACAAAAGCAGAACAATCGAAAATTAAGCAACAGGCTTTGCTCGTGTGGGTTGACGAAAGCATAGTAAAGCTAAAAGCAGCGGGTAATACGCGTGTTGCGAGTAGTCAAAATCTAAGCCAAGTGGTTAACTCTACCCGAAGTCGCTATCAAATCAATATTAGTAAAATGCAGCCTAGTGATGGTTCGCTGCGTTTAACGCTCGACTCAGTAGAGTTTAATAAACTAGTAGAATGGCTCGATGAATTAGTGAATCAACATGGTTTAAAAATTGAAAACTTAGATTTAAGTCGCGACGATAAATCGGGTTATGTAAGAGTAAGCCGTTTGGTAATAGAGAATTAATAAATGAAAAGAATAATTATATTATCGGCTGTCTTTTTAATTAGTTTTATTGTGTTTTGTATTATTAAATTACCCGCAGCTATCGCGCTTGATTTAGCAAAACCCCATTTCCCTAAGCAGTTAGAAGTAGGGCAGGCTGTAGGCACTGTATGGCAAGGCCAATTAATGCAAGTTCGTTTTGATGGCGAGCAGTTAAACAATGTGCGCTGGGATATCGCCGGTTGGGCATTATTTACTGGCAATTTAAATACTAATATAAAGTTTGGAAATGCTCGCGAACGCACCGATATATCGGGATATGCAACCGTCAGCTATGGATTGTTTAATCATACTTTAAAAGTAACAGATGGTTTAGTTCGCTCAACGGTAGATCGAGCTATGCAACGAGTTCAGTTACCATTACCTGTTACAGCAAAGGGGCGTGTAATACTTGAGCTAGATGAATACACCTCTGGTGCTCCTTACTGTGAATCATTAAAGGGTGAAATAGCGAGCCCAAATATCGACGTGCAAGGCTTAAATGGTTGGTTTAATATAGGGCCTCTGGCTGGCAAGTTAAGCTGTAAGTCGGGCGATGTGGCAATATTAATCAACCCTGATAACACCCTTGGGCTTGAAGCCGATGCCACTCTTAAAGCTAACTTTGACTTTAGCGTAGCAGGGTATGTAAAACCAGATGCTAGCTTACCAAAAGATGTTCACGATGCGGTTAAGTTTTTAGGCCGACCAGATAGCCAAGGTCGTTACCCGCTCAATTTTTAATGTTTTGATATAAAGAGTTTTAATGCAACTACCGCAATTCACTGAGCTGCATGCTAAGCAGCTCAGCACATTTCTAAATACCCAACCTCAAGCCATGACCTTTGAACAAAGCCAAGGTTATTTGTTTGGCGTTATATGTTCACCCGACCCTCTTGATGTGCACGAATGGGTTGATGTGATACTCAATAATTCAGCAAACGAATTAGATGAAGAAACGCTATTTTTATTTATGGCGTTTTACCATCAAATAAGTGAACAGGTGTTTGAAGTAGGGTATAAACTGCCACCACAGTACGACAGTGCATTTTGCTCGCAGTGGAGCCAAGGCTTTTTAACAGCAAGTAATGCTTACACGCAAAAGCTATTAGCAGCAACGAAGTTAGATGCACAGTACAAAGAGGCCTTAGAAACCGCACAAGCAACCCTCAGCTTTTTTGCATTAGATACACAGCTTATCTCTCAAATAGCATCACAAAATTCAATGAATACATTGCAGTTGTGTGAACAACAATATGACCTTATGGGGGATTTTGCACTTGGTTTTGCAGAGCTAGTAGAAATAGTGGCGCTCAATAGTGGTTTGTATAACGATGATGGCTGGGACGAGTAGTTAGCGTTAAACTTTTTAGTAATGGCGCTTTAATTAATATCAAGCGCCAAGATCTAAAATAATATCTGTGCAGCCTTGCTTGCACTTCACCACGCCTTTTCCCACTTCGCTGGTGGCTAAATCGAGTGTGAGTACCGTATTACATTTTTCGCATTTTAGCGTTTTACCTTGTGCTAACTGTTTAAGCATATTACGTTGCTTGTGAAACGAATCACTGGTTTTTTTGTTTAAATTAGAAAAGTCCATTATTTAGCCCGTTTTTGCTCGAGTGATTCAGACACTATTTTACACACTTTATTTAAGCGTTCAGCGTAGAAATAAAGGTTTAAGTCGCGTTCACGACAGTAGCGCAAATTAAATAGCTGAACTGCGTCATCAGTGGTGAATGTTTTTTCTACGTATTCTTTTTCTGAGCTTGAAAGTGTTAGCTCATTACTAATTCTGTTTTTTGCTAAATTAGCAGCAGGGCTTCTATTTACTTTACTTGCATCACTTAAAAAGCCAATACCTTCGCCTAATAGCTTTTCGCGTGGTTCTTTTACAAGTGGATGATCAATGGTAAAAAACGCAAGGATCACAATTATCAAAATAATAAACTTCTTCATGGATACGTAAACCTTGATCTAAATAGGGTTGAATTATCAAGCAGTGTAATAAACTGCCTTTTAAAAGCAAGTAACTGAGATGAATAAATTAGTTGTAATCTATACCAGTAATTTTAGCCAATATTGATATAATAACTAACAAAAGTTAGATATTTCTGAAATATCTGAAAGTATTTAATTTATGATTCATTAAACAAGTCTTACTTAGCAAGTTACTTGCTACACTATGAGTATAGAGCATTTGATTAGTGCTCAGCTTTTATTTTCCAAGCGGTGTTGAGGAACTTCGATGGACAAACAGATTAAAGTAAAAAACATTCCTGTTGAGGTAAAAATTCAAAAGCCGGATTTAAGCCGTCAAGATGATAGATTTAACCCCCGTAACCGCATTTATGTGAGAGCCGTAAAAGGTCTTCACCAATTACTAAGACAGCGCATTGGTTTTTTAGGCATGCTCGCATTTATGGTTTTGCCATGGATAAACTTTAACGGCCAGCAAGCCGTGCTATTTGATTTAATAGCACAAAAATACAATATTTTTGGTCTAACTTTATGGCCTCAAGACTTCACCATACTGGCGTTTATATTCATGCTGGCGGCTTTTGCGCTGTTTTTGGTAACTACATTTTATGGACGAGTCTGGTGCGGATATACTTGTCCTCAAACGGTATGGACCTTCATTTTTATCTGGTTTGAAGAAAAACTTGAAGGCACAGCAAATCAACGTAAAAAGCTCGATCAACGGCCTATGGACTTTGACAAGTTCTGGCGAAAAACAGCTAAGCATTCCAGCTGGGTGTTGTTTTCTTTGTATACTTCTATTTCGTTTGTTGGTTACTTCACACCGATAAGAGAGCTACTCCCTGATTTTATAACCTTTAATGTTGGCGGTTATGCACTAGTGAGCATTTTAGTATTTGCTGTGTGTACATATGGCAACGCAGGCTGGATGCGTGAAATTATGTGTTTGCATATCTGTCCCTACTCACGTTTTCAGTCGGCAATGTTTGACAAAGATACCTACACAGTAACCTATGATGAAAGCCGAGGTGAAAGCCGGGGCCCTCGCTCACGTAAGGTTGCCCACGCAGATTTAGAAATAGGTGACTGTATTGACTGTAACCTATGTGTACAAGTCTGCCCAACAGGCATTGATATAAGAAACGGTTTGCAGGCTGAGTGTATAAATTGTGGTGCGTGTATTGATGCGTGTGATGGCGTAATGGATAAAATGGAGTACCCGCGAGGGTTAATTTCGTATACCACAGAACGTAATCTTGAGACGCCAGAAAATAAAACCAATCCTCTACGAGCCAAAATTATTGGGTATACGGTCATACTAGTGTTGCTAACAGGCGCGCTTGTTACAAATATTGCACTGCGTAAACCAATGGACTTTGATATTATTCGTGATCGAAATCAGCTATATCGTGTCGACTTTAATGGCTTGGTTGAAAACACATATACCTTAAAGGTCATCAATAAGGCGCAATATGAGCAAACCTTTAACATTAAAGTGGTAGGGCTAGAAAACTTTAAATACATAGGTAAACAAGTATTTACTGTTCAAGCAGGTCAATCGCATAATGTGCCATTATCACTCGTTATGGACCCTTATGACTTAAAAGCGCCTATAACAGAGTTTAATTTTGTATTGTCGCCAGTTAATGAACCGGATGAAACAATTTCGCAATCGAGCAACTTTTTTAGAGCGCGATAGCCGTACTTTCTAATTCGGTAAATATAGCAATAACAAAAGCGGGTTTAACCCGCTTTTCATTTATATAAGAAGAGCATGAGCAAATTTAGCTTTATAGATTTAACCCCAGATTTAATACTTGATGCGATAGAAACCATAGGTATTTATCCCGAGTCTGGGTTACTAGCGCTTAACAGTTATGAAAATAGAGTTTATCAATTTAAAGCCGAAGACGGTCTGCGTTACGTAGTAAAGTTTTATCGTCCCGAGCGTTGGAGTAAAGCACAAATTCAAGAGGAGCACGATTTTGCTTTTGAGCTTGCTGACGCTGAAGTACCCGTTGTAGCCCCTGTTTTACATAATGGACAAAGCTTGTTTGAACACCAGGGTTATATGTTTGTGGTATTCCCAAGTGTGGGTGGGCGATTATTTGAAGTAGATAATTTAGATCAGCTTGATGTTATGGGACGTTTAATTGGTCGAATGCACCAAGTAGCTAAAACCAAACCCTTTACTTACAGACCAACAATAAGCTGTGAAGAATATTTGCATACAGCTAAAGTTCATCTTCAAAAAAGTAACTTGGTGCCAATGGGATTAAGCACTGCTTTTTATACTATTTTAGATTTGGTAATTGAGCAGACACAAAAGCAGTATCAAGATACAAATTGTATTCGCTTACATGGCGATTGCCACGCAGGCAATATATTATGGGCTGGCGATGCGCTAATGTTCGTGGATTTAGACGATAGTCGTCAAGGGCCTGCTATTCAAGATCTATGGATGATGCTCAGTGGCGACAGACCAACGCAACTGTTACAGTTAGACACTTTGGTGGGAGCGTATGAAGAATTTTGTGATTTTGACCACGCTCAACTCAAATTAATTGAACCGCTGCGAGCAATGCGTATTATTCACTACATGGGATGGGTGGCAAAAAGGTGGAGCGATCCAGCTTTTGTGCGGAACTTTTCATGGTTTGCTGATGACAAATACTGGGAGCAACAAATTTTAGCGCTTAAAGAACAACTTGCTGCACTGCAAGAACCGCCGTTAAAGTTATTGCCGTAAATTATTATTTAATGACGAGTACAACGAGACACTAATGCTTAAAAAACTAAAACTGAGCCTACTTCTTTTATGTTTACCATTTGCAGCCTTTGCTGCACAGTTTGAGGCAAATAACCAATACACGATTATTAAAACTGAAAAAAGCACAACACCACAGGTAACAGAGTTCTTTTCATTTTATTGTCCGCACTGTTTTAAATTTGAACCAGTGGCTAAAGCAATTGAAAAAAAACTGCCTGAAGGCACTGATTTTGTTAAAAGTCACGTCAACTTTTTACGTGGTGTATCTCCACAGGCACAAAGTAATTTAAGCTTTGCTTACTTAATCGCAAAACAACAAGGGCAAGCACAAAATATAGCTGACCAAATTTTTAGAAGTATCCATATTCAAGGTGCGCCTTTAACAGAAGTTAAAGACCTTAAAAAGCTATTGGAAGTAAATGGAATAGACAGCGACACATTTGACCAAGCGATTGCAAGCATGCCAATTATTGCCGAAGAGCAGGCAATGCAAGATAAGCAAAACAAATATTCAAAGTTAGGTGCGTTAACTGGTGTACCTACTTTTATTGTTAACGATAAATACAAAATCAATATTAACACCATAAAAAACCAACAAGAACTTGATGAGTTAATTGCGTTTTTATTAGCATTATAAATTTTGGAGCATAAGAATGATTAAACTACTTAAAGCAGGGTTACTTGCATTAGTATTACCGATGGCAGCAACAAGCTTTGCGGCGACCTACGAAGAAGGCGTCCATTACGATGTTATTGCTGAACGTGCCACTAAAAAGCCAGAAGTAAAAGAGTTTTTCTCTTTTTACTGCCCGGCGTGTAATAACTACGAGTCACTGATCAGCGAATTTAAGCCTAAACTAGATAAAAATGTTAAGTTTAAAAAGAGTCACGTTGACTTTGTGGGGGTTCGTAATCCAGAAAACCAACAAATGATGAGCCAAGCACTTGCAACTGCTGAAGTACTTCCTCAAAAAGAGAAACTTATCGCAGCTATTTTTAATCATATTCACACTAAGCGCGCTAAATTTAACGAATTAGCTGACGTGAAAGATGTGTTTGTTGCGCAAGGTGTTGATGGCGATAAGTTTGATAAGTTATTTAAAAGCTTTTCGGTTCGTACATTAAGCTCTAAGATGAAGCGCGATCAAGAATACTTTAAAGAAAAAGGTGCTCTTCGTGGTGTGCCCACATTTATCGTAAACGGTAAGTATAAATTAAACTTAGGCCGTGAATCAGGTGTTACAGCACCTGAAGATATCAGTAAATTAATTAATTACTTAGCTAACAAGTAAGTTTAGCTAAAACCAAAAAAGCTCCTTAAGGAGCTTTTTTGCTTTATAAGGATGTAGCAATGAAAAAAATATTAGTATCGAGTTGCTTGCTAGGGCAACCTGTTCGTTATGATGGGAAAGGACAAACATTACAGCATCCACAATTACGGGTATGGCAAAGTAATAAGAAAATAATATCCTTTTGTCCTGAAGTGGCTGGTGGGCTATCTACTCCTAGAGCTCCTGCTGAAATAATACAGGGGAAAGTAATTACTAATTCAGGCGAAGATGTAACAGAGCAATTTCAAACAGGGGCTAATATAGCGCTAGAACTTTGTAAAAAAAATAAAGTTCGTTTTGCTTTACTTAAAGAATCGAGCCCTTCTTGCGGACGAAATACAATATATGATGGAAAGCATCGCGGAATAAAAATCGAAGGTCTAGGTTTAACTGCAGCATTATTAATAAAGAATGGAGTTCAAGTATTTAGTGAAGAGCAAATACCAGCACTTATAAAAGCACTGGCACTTTAATTTTGGTTGGTTATTTACGCTGTAAGAAAACACCCGACTCTATGTGATGTGTATAAGGGAACTGATCAAATATCGCAAAGCGCTTAACGTTATGCGAACGCGTTAAATGATCTAAATCGCGTTCCAGTGTGTCAGGATTACACGATATATAAATTATGTTTTCGTAATTAGCCACTAAATCACAGGTTAACTCATCCATACCAGCGCGTGGCGGGTCGACTAAGATGGTTTGGCAGTCATAGCTTTTAAGGTCAATACCGTCTAAACGAGAAAAAGTACGTTCGCCATTCATTGCTTGAGTAAACTCTTCGCTCGACATACGAATAATATCTAGGTTGTCTACATTGTTTTTGGCAATGTTATATTGAGCAGAGTGAACAGACGATTTAGATATTTCAGTTGCGAGTACTTTATTAAAAGATCCCGCTAGCGCAATAGAAAAGTTACCATTACCGCAGTAAAGCTCTAGTAAATCATTTTTAAGTGGTTTACATAAATCTTGTGCCCACTCAAGCATACTTATATTTACTTTTGCATTAGGTTGCGTAAAGCTATTTTCTACTTGTTGGTAAATTAGTTCTTGGCCATTTACAGTTAATTGCTCTGTTACAAAGTCATCACCTAGCACTTCTTTCTGCTTACGTGCTCGGCCAATAAAATCTATTTTATATTTTTCACTCAGTTTTGCCTTTAGTGACTTAATTTCACGTAGCCATTCATCATCAAGGGGCTTGTGATAAAGCAAGCTCACTAAAATTTCACCACTGAGTGTAGACAGGTAATCTATTTGAAATAGCTTTCGGCGTAAAACCTCGCATGGTTTAAGGTTTTCAATCATCACCTGCATGATTTCACCAATAAGCGGTGCCGCAGGGTCAAACGTATCAACGCGTATTTTTTCTTTAGTTTGCTGATCAAACATTATATGAAACAGATCGTCTCCATCATGCCATACTCTAAATTCGGCACGTTGGCGGTAGTTAATTGGCTCCGAGCTAAATACTTCTAGCTGCTTCACACCAAAACGTTGAAACTGTGAAGTTATACGCTGTTCTTTTTCACTTAACTGCGCTTGGTACTGTGTGGTATCTATTTTAATAACTGCCATTCGCGTTACTACCTTATCTAAGATCTGTTTATCGGCGCTATTGTAGGGAGCGGTTCGCATTTGTCTAGTTTTGGCTAGAATAAATGATGTTTTTTTGCACGGTTTACTTTAGTTTTTTATGCCCTGGCCGATAATAAACTACGCATGCTCAGGAGACGATTCATGAAAATAGGCAATTATGGCTTTATACCAAGCCAGAACATAAACAAATTCAACAACAAAGCTGACGTACAACAACCTACCATCGCGTCTCCGCAAGACAGCTATCAGCAACGAGGTAAAGAATTAGCTGCTAAAGTTTTAGGTGATAAAATGGCAGAGCAGCTTGGTTTGCCAGTTCAAGAAAAAAAAGCAGATAAGCCCCTTTTTGATTTTGAAGCAATAGTTAAAAATGTACTCGACTTTGTCACCGGCGCCGTTAATAAAGCAAAAGCTGATGGTGCCGATGACGATAAATTAAAAGGTATGCTAAGTGATGCCCGTAAGGGGGTGCAAATAGGTATTGATGACGCTGTTGATGAGTTAAAAGAATCCGGCGTTCTGAACGATGAAACCCAAGAGGGAATCAACAAATCAAAAGAAGGTATTTTTGATGGCCTTGATAAGTTTGAAGATAACTTGTTCAACCCAATGCCCGCTAGTGTGGGGGTAACTCAAGCACAATACGCAAGTTTAAGTAATAATGCTCAGTACAGTTTCACAACCGCAGAAGGTGATGAAGTAACGATAAGTTTTGCCGATGCGTTTAAATCTCAGTCTGCTAGTAGCTATCAGCGTGGTGAGGGAGGGGAGGCATTCGTAAGTGAATCATCACAATCGAGAGAGCTTTCATTTTCAATGTCAGTTAACGGCGACCTTAATGATAAAGAGCAAGAAGCAATTAATGAGTTAATGGAAAACCTACAAAACGTAAGTAAGACCTTTTTTAGCGGCGATTTAGAGCAGGCATTTGAAGAGGCGCAAGAGCTTAGTTTAGGCAATGAACAACTTGTCGCATTTTCAATGGATTTACGCCAAACCAAAACAGTTGCTGCAATAAAGGGTTACGAAGAAAATAAACCGGCTCCAGAAAAAGTAATTGCAGATAAAGTAGCGCCTTTTAATGATGACCTCCGAGAGGCATTTTCTAAAGCAACCGAGCTAGGTATTCAAAATCAATTATCAGGTATTATGCAGTGGCTTAATGAAGATCAAAGTGAGATCGATAAACTGGTTGATTACACAAAAGCTATGTTTGAAAACCTTAATAAGTTAAATAGCGCGACAAAGCAAACAGCAGAGGAAGTTTAACCTCAACATTAAACTACTTTCTTTTGCAAAAATCACATGGCAAACTGCCGTTCTAATCTAATAATAGGAACGGTCGTTTGTCAGCGCATATAATGGTTTTTGATTCAGGGATTGGTGGCACAACAGTACTTGAACATATAAAGCAACGTATCCCGAATGCTCAATATAGCTATTTTATGGATAATGCTTTCTTACCTTATGGAGCTCAAACACAACAAACAATTATTAATCGTTTGTGTTCGCTCATTCATTTCATTAAGTCAAACAAGCTAAACGTCGATTTAATTGTTATAGCATGCAACACGGCATCCACATCGGCATTAAGTGCTGTACGCAAAATTACAGATATACCCATAGTTGGTGTTGTACCAGCAATCAAGCCCGCCGCAGAATTAACACGTTCAAATCACATTGCTTTACTGGCAACACCTGCCACAATAGCGAGCTCATATACAAAAAAGTTAATAGCGCAGCACGCTAGTAATGTAACTGTTAACTTATATAGCAGTGTTGAGTTGGTAAACCTTGCTGAATTACTTTTCTTTAATGGCTATTTAGATACAAATAAATTACATGCTGTACTTGAAGGTTTGAATCTTGAAAAGCAAACAGATGTGCTTGTATTGGGGTGTACTCACTTTCCGATACTTACAAAGCAGATTAGTGAGCACTTTAAAAACAGCATTCAGCTGGTGGATTCCGGTGCAGCAATAGCAAATAGAGTTATTTATCTATTAACCGAGTCAGGTTTTTTAGCACAAAATATACCTGGCATAAAAAAGCCGTTGCAATACTATGCAACGGCTAATGTGATCAGCGATAAACTTGCGGTTAAGCTAGTTAAACTGATTGATCCGCCTGAGTTCGAAGCGTATTAGAATCATCTTCTTGTTTTTGTTTTGCTTCACGTACTTTTAAAGTGCGTTGTTGGAACTCACTATCGTTCAAGTTAGCAATAGCATTGTCTGCATCAGCTTGCGCCATTTCAACAAAACCAAAGCCACGACGTTTGCCTGTATTTTTATCCTTTAATAGACGAACGTTGAATACTTTACCTTGCTCTTCAAACAAAGCACGAACAACACCTTCGTTTGCACGGTAAGGAAGATTACCAACGTAAAGTGTTTTAGTTTTTACTTCGGCCTCTTCTAAAACGTCAGAAGACATAGCAGCAATAACTAGCCCACCTATTAATAAGCCAACAGCAAATACAATTGCAGGGTCAAGTTCTAAGCTTCCAAGGGCGAACTTAACAATAACAAAACCAACTACAGCAATAACAACAGAAAAGATAAAAGATTTTTGATCGGGTAATTTCATTTTAGATCTACCAATAAACAGGAAATAAACATTAATTTAACATTGTGAACTTGCTATCTTAACGTCTTAAACGAACTTAGCAATGATATTTATATGAAATTATAAAAAGCAGTGTAAAAAAACATCAATTTAAGCGTGTTTTAACATGGTTTTTTGTGGTTTTGTTCTAATTTTGTTCGAACAGTAAAAAGATCTAAAAAAAAGGGTTGATCTGTTTTCGGATCTCCCTATAATGCGACCCCACTGAGACGGGAAACGCCGAAGCATAGCAAAGTGTTAGCGGCTCAGAGAGTTAAGTAAAACTTCTGTTTTAAATTATCGTAAGAAAGTTTAAAACAAAGTATTGACTCGAAAAATAAAGGATGTATTATACGCATCCCTAGCGACAACGTCGCAACGTTCTTTAACAATATAAAGCAATCATCTGTGTGGGCACTCGTACAGATTGAGTTCTAACAGCCAAGCTACTTAGGTAGTGAGGCAAACAAATTAGAGTCTCAATTGAAACTGAGTGACCAACAGAATAATTACTTAGGTAGTTATTCAGCACAGTCAATTCAATATCGAAAGATATTAAATAAATTCAGAATTCATTGAGCTGTCGAAAGACACAAAACTTTTTAATTGAAGAGTTTGATCATGGCTCAGATTGAACGCTGGCGGCAGGCCTAACACATGCAAGTCGAGCGGTAACAGAAAGTAGCTTGCTACTTTGCTGACGAGCGGCGGACGGGTGAGTAATGCTTGGGAACATGCCTTGAGGTGGGGGACAACAGTTGGAAACGACTGCTAATACCGCATAATGTCTACGGACCAAAGGGGGCTTCGGCTCTCGCCTTTAGATTGGCCCAAGTGGGATTAGCTAGTTGGTGAGGTAATGGCTCACCAAGGCAACGATCCCTAGCTGGTTTGAGAGGATGATCAGCCACACTGGAACTGAGACACGGTCCAGACTCCTACGGGAGGCAGCAGTGGGGAATATTGCACAATGGGCGAAAGCCTGATGCAGCCATGCCGCGTGTGTGAAGAAGGCCTTCGGGTTGTAAAGCACTTTCAGTCAGGAGGAAAGGGTGTGAGTTAATACCTCATATCTGTGACGTTACTGACAGAAGAAGCACCGGCTAACTCCGTGCCAGCAGCCGCGGTAATACGGAGGGTGCGAGCGTTAATCGGAATTACTGGGCGTAAAGCGTACGCAGGCGGTTTGTTAAGCGAGATGTGAAAGCCCCGGGCTCAACCTGGGAACTGCATTTCGAACTGGCAAACTAGAGTGTGATAGAGGGTGGTAGAATTTCAGGTGTAGCGGTGAAATGCGTAGAGATCTGAAGGAATACCGATGGCGAAGGCAGCCACCTGGGTCAACACTGACGCTCATGTACGAAAGCGTGGGGAGCAAACGGGATTAGATACCCCGGTAGTCCACGCCGTAAACGATGTCTACTAGAAGCTCGGAACCTCGGTTCTGTTTTTCAAAGCTAACGCATTAAGTAGACCGCCTGGGGAGTACGGCCGCAAGGTTAAAACTCAAATGAATTGACGGGGGCCCGCACAAGCGGTGGAGCATGTGGTTTAATTCGATGCAACGCGAAGAACCTTACCTACACTTGACATACAGAGAACTTTCTAGAGATAGATTGGTGCCTTCGGGAACTCTGATACAGGTGCTGCATGGCTGTCGTCAGCTCGTGTTGTGAGATGTTGGGTTAAGTCCCGCAACGAGCGCAACCCCTATCCTTAGTTGCTAGCAGGTAATGCTGAGAACTCTAAGGAGACTGCCGGTGATAAACCGGAGGAAGGTGGGGACGACGTCAAGTCATCATGGCCCTTACGTGTAGGGCTACACACGTGCTACAATGGCGCATGCAGAGTGCTGCGAACCTGCGAAGGTAAGCGAATCACTTAAAGTGCGTCGTAGTCCGGATTGGAGTCTGCAACTCGACTCCATGAAGTCGGAATCGCTAGTAATCGCGTATCAGAATGACGCGGTGAATACGTTCCCGGGCCTTGTACACACCGCCCGTCACACCATGGGAGTGGGTTGCTCCAGAAGTAGATAGTCTAACCCTCGGGAGGACGTTTACCACGGAGTGATTCATGACTGGGGTGAAGTCGTAACAAGGTAGCCCTAGGGGAACCTGGGGCTGGATCACCTCCTTATACGATTTAGAACTTATTTGTTCGTAGTGTCCACACAGATGATTGTTATTGTAAAGAGAACAACACTTATTGTTTGGGTCTGTAGCTCAGCTGGTTAGAGCGCACCCCTGATAAGGGTGAGGTCGGTAGTTCAAATCTACTCAGACCCACCACTTCTTCACGAAGTCGGTAACTAAACAATAAGACCAGCATATGTGGGGCTATAGCTCAGCTGGGAGAGCGCCTGCCTTGCACGCAGGAGGTCAGCAGTTCGATCCTGCTTAGCTCCACCACTTTTACTTCTTAAAAATAAATATTCTTTATCGGGCAGCTAAATCGCCTGAGAATAGAGTGTGTTTAATTTTGAGAGGTTTTTGTATCTCTTGCTCTTTAAAAATTTGGAAAAGCTGATAATAAAATTCGTATGAATAACATTGTTATTTGTACAGAGTTTTCAAAAGTAAAAAAGAATGATAGCAGTATCATTCAGTGCCATTTAATCACTCTTATGAGTCGATTGATTGGTATCTACTTTAGTATTCAATATTAACTTCTGGCGAAGTTAAACTGTCACAAAACAAAGACCCGTTTGGGTTGTATGGTTAAGTGACTAAGCGTACACGGTGGATGCCTTGGCAGTTGGAGGCGATGAAGGACGTATTAACTTGCGATAAGCCTAGTCAAGCTAGTAAAAAGCACTTGAGACTAGGATTTCCGAATGGGGAAACCCACCTGCTTGCAGGTATCGTTAACTGAATACATAGGTTAACGAGGCGAACGCGGAGAACTGAAACATCTAAGTACCCGTAGGAAAAGAAATCAACCGAGATTCCGAAAGTAGCGGCGAGCGAAATCGGAACAGCCCTTAAGCTTATTATGTGTTAATGGAAGGCTCTGGAAAGTGCCACGATACAGGGTGATAGTCCCGTACATGAAAAGACATTTTAAGTGAAATCGAGTAGGTCGGAGCACGTGAAACTTTGACTGAATATAGGTGGACCATCATCTAAGGCTAAATACTCCCAACTGACCGATAGTGAACCAGTACCGTGAGGGAAAGGCGAAAAGAACCCCTGTGAGGGGAGTGAAATAGAACCTGAAACCGTGTACGTACAAGCAGTAGGAGCAGACTTGTTCTGTGACTGCGTACCTTTTGTATAATGGGTCAGCGACTTATATTTTGTAGCGAGGTTAACCGATTAGGGTAGCCGTAGGGAAACCGAGTCTTAACTGGGCGAATAGTTGCAAGGTATAGACCCGAAACCCGGTGATCTAGCCATGGGCAGGTTGAAGGTTGAGTAACATCAACTGGAGGACCGAACCCACTAACGTTGAAAAGTTAGGGGATGACCTGTGGCTAGGAGTGAAAGGCTAATCAAACCGGGAGATAGCTGGTTCTCCCCGAAATCTATTTAGGTAGAGCCTCGGACGAATACTTACGGGGGTAGAGCACTGTTAAGGCTAGGGGGTCATCCCGACTTACCAACCCTTTGCAAACTCCGAATACCGTAAAGTAATATCCGGGAGACACACGGCGGGTGCTAACGTCCGTCGTGAAGAGGGAAACAACCCAGACCGCCAGCTAAGGTCCCAAAGTCATAGTTAAGTGGGAAACGATGTGGAAAGGCCCAGACAGCCAGGAGGTTGGCTTAGAAGCAGCCATCCTTTAAAGAAAGCGTAATAGCTCACTGGTCGAGTCGGTCTGCGCGGAAGATGTAACGGGGCTAAACTATGCACCGAAGCTGCGGATTCATCTTAGGATGAGTGGTAGGGGAGCGTTCTGTAAGCGGTTGAAGGTGTACCGGGAGGTATGCTGGACGTATCAGAAGTGCGAATGCTGACATGAGTAACGATAATGCGGGTGAAAAACCCGCACGCCGGAAGACCAAGGGTTCCTATCCCATGTTAATCAGGGTAGGGTAAGTCGACCCCTAAGGCGAGGCCGAAAGGCGTAGTCGATGGGAAACGGATTAATATTTCCGTACTTGGTATAATTGCGATGGGGGGACGGAGAAGGCTAAGCAAGCATGGCGATGGTTGTCCATGTGAAAGTGAGTAGGGCGTTTGTTTAGGTAAATCCGGACGAACACTAAACCTGAGACACGAGACGAGCTACTACGGTAGTGAAGTTGCTGATGCCATACTTCCAGGAAAAGCCTCTAAGCTTCAGATTATACCGAATCGTACCCCAAACCGACACAGGTGGTCAGGTAGAGAATACTAAGGCGCTTGAGAGAACTCGGGTGAAGGAACTAGGCAAAATCGTACCGTAACTTCGGGAGAAGGTACGCTCCTATCTGTGATGAGACTTGCTCTCTAAGCGGACGGGAGCCGCAGTGACCAGGTGGCTGGGACTGTTTATTAAAAACACAGCACTGTGCAAAATCGCAAGATGACGTATACGGTGTGACACCTGCCCGGTGCCGGAAGGTTAATTGATGGGGTTATCTTCGGAGAAGCTCTTGATCGAAGCCCCGGTAAACGGCGGCCGTAACTATAACGGTCCTAAGGTAGCGAAATTCCTTGTCGGGTAAGTTCCGACCTGCACGAATGGTGTAACCATGGCCACGCTGTCTCCACCCGAGACTCAGTGAAATTGAAATCGCAGTGAAGATGCTGTGTACCCGCGGCTAGACGGAAAGACCCCGTGAACCTTTACTACAGCTTGGCACTGAACATTGAACCTACATGTGTAGGATAGGTGGGAGACTTTGAAGATGAGACGCTAGTCTTGTTGGAGTCGTCCTTGAAATACCACCCTTGTAGTTTTGATGTTCTAACGTTGGCCCCTGAATCGGGGTTACGGACAGTGCCTGGTGGGTAGTTTGACTGGGGCGGTCTCCTCCCAAAGAGTAACGGAGGAGCACGAAGGTTGGCTAAGTACGGTCGGACATCGTACGGTTAGTGTAATGGTAGAAGCCAGCTTAACTGCGAGACAGACACGTCGAGCAGGTACGAAAGTAGGTCATAGTGATCCGGTGGTTCTGAATGGAAGGGCCATCGCTCAACGGATAAAAGGTACTCCGGGGATAACAGGCTGATACCGCCCAAGAGTTCATATCGACGGCGGTGTTTGGCACCTCGATGTCGGCTCATCACATCCTGGGGCTGAAGTCGGTCCCAAGGGTATGGCTGTTCGCCATTTAAAGTGGTACGCGAGCTGGGTTTAGAACGTCGTGAGACAGTTCGGTCCCTATCTGCCGTGGGCGTTTGAGAATTGAGAGGGGTTGCTCCTAGTACGAGAGGACCGGAGTGAACGAACCGCTGGTGTTCGGGTTGTCATGCCAATGGCATTGCCCGGTAGCTACGTTCGGAACTGATAAGCGCTGAAAGCATCTAAGCGCGAAGCAGGCCTCGAGATGAGTTCTCACTAGACTTTTAAAGTCTCTGAAGGGCCGTTGAAGACTACAACGTTGATAGGCAAGATGTGGAAGTGGTGTGAGCCATTAAGCTAACTTGTACTAATTACCCGTGAGGCTTAACCATACAACGCCAAACGCGTTTTGTGTGACAGTTAAGACAGAAGTTAATGAACTAAAGTAGATATTACTGACAGACTTAAAAAATATTATCAGATATTTTCCAAATTCAGTTAGTGCGTAGAAATACGGATTAACAACCAAATTTGCTTGGTGACAATAGCGTTTTGGACCCACCTGATTCCATGCCGAACTCAGTAGTGAAACGAAACAGCGCCGATGATAGTGTAGCATTTGCTATGTGAAAGTAGGACATTACCAGGCTTCAAATTGTAGAAAGCCCGACTAGCAATAGTCGGGCTTTTTTACGTCTACAGAAAAGTAATATTCAACATTTTCTTCTCTAAAGCGTCGCGTCTGTTGAACGAAGCGCCTCTTTGTTAAGAGTGTTTTGGCTATTAAATACACTGGCCTATGGTAGGTAACATTTCACTGTGACTCTTCACCGCTGTGGGCACCATGACATTCTACTGCGTAGCGCACCGACTTCAAATTGTAGAAAGCCCGACTAGAAATAGTCGTTTTTTTTTACATCTGCAGGAAAGTAATATTCAACATTTTCTTCTCTAAAGCGTAGCGTCTCCTAAGCGAAGCGCCTCTTTGTGAAGAGTTTTTTGGTTATTCAATACACAGGCCTATGGTAGGGAACATTTCACTGTGACTCTCTACCGCTGTGGGCACTACAACATAATTTATAAGGCTAAGGGTAGGAAGTAATCAGCGTATATGCATTTACATCCAGAGGTTTCAGATAGAAGACTGTACACTATATTTGAAAACCACTTACTACCTAGAGTGATGCTGAAATAAGTATAATTGGGTTATGCTTGTGCGTAGTTTGTTTTATTGCCCAACCAGCGTTGAATGAGTTGATCTACATATTGAGGGTATTGACTTAATATCTGTTGTGCAATAGGTCTTACTTGGTTTAGGGTTTGTTTATCTCGGGTTAAATCAGCAATTTTAAATTCTGCTAAGCCTGTTTGCTTAGTTCCTAGGACTTCACCTGGGCCGCGTATTTCTAAATCCCGCTCGGCTATCACAAAGCCATCGTTACTGTCTCTAAGTACACCTAAGCGTTTTTGAGCGGTATGCGAAAGTGGTGCATGGTATAAAAGAACACAATGGGAAGCAATACTCCCTCTTCCCACACGCCCGCGTAACTGGTGTAATTGTGCTAAACCTAAGCGCTCTGGGTTTTCAATGATGATTAAGCTTGCGTTAGGTACATCAACACCTACTTCAATTACTGTTGTAGCAACTAAAACATGTATAAGGCCTTTTTTAAAGTCGTCCATGATGGACTGCTTTTCTGCTGGCTTCATTCGTCCGTGCACTAAGCCAATATTTAAATCTGGCAGGGCTTCTTTCAATTGCACAGCACTATCTTCAGCTGCTTGACATTGCAGTGCTTCAGACTCATCAATGAGTGTGCATACCCAATAAACTTGGCGATCTTGTTCATTGCAAGCTGATTTAACGCGAGTAATTATATCGTCACGACGCGTGTCTGGAAGTGCTACTGTAGTAATAGGTGTTCGCCCAGGTGGTAACTCATCAATAATTGAGACTTCTAAGTCGGCATAAGCTGTCATTGCTAAAGTACGTGGAATTGGGGTTGCGGTCATCACTAGTTGATGTGGATAACAGCCATTAAATTGCCCCTTTTCTCTTAGTGTTAAACGCTGGTGAACACCGAACCGATGTTGTTCATCAATAATTATAAGTACTAGGTTGTTAAATTTTACTTCATCTTGGAATAAAGCATGTGTTCCTACAATCATTTGTGCTTCACCAGAGGCAATCTTTTCTAGTGTTGCTGTGCGTTCTTTTCCTTTTGTTTTTCCACCAAGCCATGCTACGTCTATGCCTAATTGTTTAAACCATGAGGTGAAACTTATACCATGCTGCTCTGCAAGTATTTCAGTAGGTGCCATTAAAGCTACTTGAAACCCTTGAGCTATTGCTGTTAATGCGCTTAATGCCGCAACTAAGGTTTTGCCAGAGCCTACATCGCCTTGAACTAGGCGCATCATAGGATAAGGAGATGCTAGATCAACTTTAATTTCTGACACAACACGATTTTGTGCATTGGTTGGCGCAAAAGGCAATTGTGATAAAAATTGAGGCTCTAATTTATTTGTAGAGCTTAGAGACACCGCTTTTACTTGCTGTCCTTGCTTTCTTACTTTTAATAAACTTAGGTTTTGTGCAAGTAATTCTTCAAATACTAATCGCTGCTGAGCAGGGTGTGTTCCTTGCTCTAGTTCATTAACGTCGATATTACTAGGTGGGCGATGAAGCAATAATAAGGCATCAGCTAGTGCAAGTTGAGAAGGTTGCCATTGCACGGGTAACAGTTCTTCAACAGAGTATTTATTAAGCAGCTCTACAGCTTGTTCACTTAGGGCCCTAATAGATAATTGCTTTAAACCATCTGTTGTTGGGTAAACTGGCGTTAATGTTGAAGCTGTTGGCTGCTCACTTTGTGTATCACTTAAACTGTATTCTGGATGGCTCATTTCAAAGCCAGCACGCCCGCGGCGAACTTCGCCGAAGCAACGTATTATTTTTCCAGGGCTTAATGCATTTTTTTGTGCTGCACTGAAATTAAAAAACCTAAGTGTGAGCCTCCCTGTATTATCATTTACTTGCACAACGAGCATACGTCTTTTGCCAAATGTGATCTGGCTTGTTTCTATTGTTGCTTCAATGCTCACATGGCTGTGTAATGACAGTTCGTTGATGGAATAAATACGGGTTCTATCTTCGTACCTAAGCGGTAAGTGAAAGAGCATGTCTTGCACGTTTTTAATACCTAGCTTTAAAAGGCGTTCGGCCATTTTGGGTCCAACCCCTTTAAGTTCCTTAATGGGGTATTGGTTTAAGCTAGGTTTAGACAATGTAGGCTCAAATCTTTTTATTTGTGAATGAGTTAAGTGTACTCACAGGCTCGCTAAGCATCAAGCATGTTTTAAAGCGTGCCAAAATTCATCGTCAGCAATTATTTCACCTTCTTCATCGAGTGGCGGGTAAGGTAGTTTTTTTATACGGCATTGTTTAGCTATAACGGGGTGGTAGCCTTCAAAATACATTGGGTGTTTTATATCTTCGCTCAACATATTACGATCATACAGCCCTGCCTTTTCGCGTTGATGTTGTGCTTCAAATAAAATGAGTGCTGCAGCCACAGAAACATTAAGAGATTGCACCATGCCTTGCATAGGGATAATTATGTTTTGATCGGCATGCTTAAGGGCTTGTGCTGAGATCCCTGTTTTTTCTTGCCCAACAATAATTGCTGTGGGTTTTGTGTAATCTATTTCTCTAAAATCAACGGCATCTTCGCTCAGATGCGTGGCTAATATTTGTACATTTGGGTTGTGCTGTCGCATCATGGTTGCGGCATCATCAATATTTTTATGAAGGTGGGTTTCTAGCCAATTTTTACTCCCGCCTGAGGTGTTATTAGTTAGCCATTTTTGGTTTTCAGGCCATACAGCATGTACATGGTGGCAACCCACTGCATCGGCACTTCTTACAATAGCCGATAGATTATGGTGTTTGTGCACGTCTTCTAGGCACACGGTTAAGTCGGTTTGGCGACGCGATAAGACGTCTTTAATTCGTTGATAGCGATTTTGCTGCATGGTGATCCTCTTTTTTATTAATTATACGAAATTTTATGTACTAAGGCATCACTGTGCGGCTAATTGGGTTTTGTAAAGAAATAAGTGTCTCGGTGGACTGGATAGCTTCTATCGCTTGAATTTTATTTATTAATACATCCTGTAAGTGGTCGATTGATTTAGCCATTACTTTAATAAAAATGCTGTAATTACCGGTGGTGTAATAGGCTTCAACAACTTCTTCGAGCGCTTCGAGTTTAATGAGTGTTTCAGGATAGTCGCGTGCATTATTTAAATTAATACCAATAAAGCAGCAAACGTCATAGCCAAGTTGCTTTGTATTTATACTTAATTGGGTACCTGTGATAATTCCTGCTTGTTTTAATTTTTCTACACGCACATGAATAGTACCGGCACTTACGTTAAAACGTTTAGCTAATTCTGCATAAGCTGTACGGGCGTTTTCCATTAAAGCGTGAAGTATCTTTTTATCGAGATTATCGATTTGATAATTTTCCATTATTTTTTCTTATTTAAATTAGTGAATTCACATTTTTATACCCTGTAAATTAGTCGAATTAATGCATTAAAGCTATTTTTATTATGAGTTATTGAACTAAAAGTTTAAATCGTTACAGTAACTTCATTAGCAGCACCTGTTAGGTGCGTTATTAAAAATAAAGTAAGTAACAATAACTGGGAATGAGGCCAATTATTATGAGTTCACACTATGTGCAGCAGCAGTTGCAAATAAGCAGCGTAAAGCAATTTTTTTCACGGCAATTGGAAAAACAGTTAGGGCTAGTCGAAGTGCAGGCACCTATTCTTGCAAAAGTAGGTGATGGCACACAAGATAATTTAAGCGGTCATGAAAACGCTGTAGCAGTATATGTAAAAGCGATTGCCGATAGCCAATACGAAGTTGTGCATTCGCTAGCAAAGTGGAAACGTAAAACGTTAGGTGAGTATGGATTTAGTAAAGGTGAAGGCCTTTACACTCAAATGAAGGCACTGCGCCCTGATGAAGAGTCGCTAAGTCCTATCCACTCGGTTTACGTTGATCAGTGGGATTGGGAAAAGGTAATTTGTGAATCAACAGAACGTTCTTTAACTACCCTCAAACGTACAGTTGAATCAATTTATAAAGGCATAAAAGAAACAGAGCAATTTGTTAGCGAACACTTTTCGCTTGATCCTTTTTTACCAAGTGATATTCAATTTGTGCACAGTGAAGAGCTTCGTAAAATGTACCCTGACCTTACGGCTAAAAATCGCGAAAAAGCAATAGCAAAAAAATATGGTGCTGTATTTTTAATTGGGATTGGTGGTCAATTAGCTGATGGTCAAATTCACGATGTAAGAGCGCCTGATTATGACGATTGGTCTACACCAACGAGCGAACAATATATAGGGCTCAATGGTGATATTTTAGTATGGAATCCAATACTGGAAGATTCCTTTGAGATATCTTCAATGGGGATTCGTGTAAGCCCTGAGGTACTAAAAACTCAGTTGAGCATTACAGGAGATGATAACCGCCTGCAATTGGATTGGCATAAGGCATTATTAAAAAGTCAGTTTCCACAAACTATTGGTGGTGGTATTGGGCAATCACGTTTGGCTATGTTATTGCTGCAAAAGGAACATATTGGACAAGTTCAAGTTGGAGTATGGTCAACACAAACACATGCAAGCGTTGACGGTCTACTCTAATGAAAGATATAAGAGTGCTGCTTTTAGCACTCTATATTCACGATGTTTTAAACTCAACTTCTACTTTGTTATTCATCAGTTTTATTGTGCAAGGTGGGTAATTACGGTTTGTTTTAAGAACTTTATCAAAAATATGTATTTCCACACCTGAATGTAAAACTGTATTGACGATTAAGTGTGTATTTGTAAGTAATTCATGAAGGTTATTCTCTAATGATGAGAGTTGCCTTTCATATTGCTCTGCTTGTTGACATAGATGTAACTGAGTAGCACCAATTTTATTGATAAGTTCGTTTTTTCTTTCTGGATCTTTAAGCAAGTCTGCTTTTTCTAATGCAGGTTGTAAGGAGTCTAATTGCTGCTCCGTTTTAGCAAGCTCTTTAAAGCACTCGTCAGTTTCAGCAGTAATATCACCGCCGGAGCTTGCTAAATTAATAACCATTTTAGCACCCGATTCGTTGCCAATTTCACCAGCAATTAATGTTGTCGCGTCTAAAATCTCACCGCCAAATATCTTACCTTTAGGTAAATCTGGTTGACCTACCTTAAGAGCATGACGTGCCTTCATAATACAGTGGCTAGTTTGTCGCTCAATAAAAATATTTGCAGCTTCTAAATAGCAATATTGTGAGTGGGATACATGAATGTCGCCTTCACATATAAGCTTACACGAAAGCGATTTGTCGTCAGATTTTTGATGCCCAATAACGCCTTGCTTAACAGTAATATTACCGCCGGCCGTTAACTCACCAGATTCAACAGTACCAAATATTGTAATATCACCTTTGGCGGTTACTTTCATTCCAGGTTCTATATTTCGAGTAACAATCACACTGCCTTCAAAATCAATATGACCGCTTTTAACGTTGACATCGGGAATAGTAAAAATATCGTCTACGCGCATTCCGTTAGTAATTTCAATAGGCACACCTGATATGGTTGATACTAACTCTAGAGGGTTAAGTTTAGAGATCTCGGTACCCTCACCGGCAACAAGTTGTTTATTGTCACCCGGTTTCGCCGGTAATATATCGCCAAGTACAGTAAAGCCTTCTTTCCCTGGAGTTGCGGGTTGTTGGCGTATAAGTACCGCACCAGGCTCAACACTTGCCATTTTACCAAAGTCACGCATATCAACGCTGCCATCTTCTTTTAACTTTGGGGTTTTTAGATGGTCTTTTAAAGTTCTTACTTTGGTAACGAGTTTAGTTGCTAAGCCATCACTGGGCAGGCGGCCTTGAGCCAAAATACCCTGCACAATCTCACCTGCTTTAGCAGTAAATTGCTTTTGTAATAGTTGTTCTAAATATGCTTGCTTATAACCACGAACTATACCTGCTTTGACTAGCTGTTTTTTTGCATCATCTAGGCTGAGTAAATCACCGCCTTGCGCGACGGTAAGCTCGCCAGTAGCCATCATTTTATCATCACTGATGACAACCTCTAACTTTGCATCGTATTTGGTCGCGACGATAAGTACTGGCTCTGCACTTTTATCTTTGAAGAATGCATTAATTGCGTCGTAATCAATTTTACAGTCGCAAAATTTAGACATTTCTATTGCTTCAATAACAAATGTAGCACTTGGAGGCGGGTGTTTATTTACATCGAGTAAAACATTCCCATTATGAGCAAGCTTAAACACAGCTAATCCTTTTTAACCACTAAAGTTTTAGTAAATTAATGACATAGTTACAGAGTGATAGAAATTGAAGACGGAGTCAAGATAGTAAGAATAACAATATAGTATAAAAAGAGGACAGGTGTGAGCTATAGAGTGGGTCTATAGCTCAGGAAAATATTAGTTAGTTGAAGGCAGTTCCATTATTCCGTCAATCTCAACTTGTACACCTTTTGGTAAAGCACGTACACCAACTGCTGCACGTGCAGGGTATGGCTGCTTAAAGTACTGGCTCATCACTTCGTTAACGACAGCAAAGTTAGATAAATCAGTTAAATAAATATTTACTTTAACTAAGTCTTGAATTTTACCACCGGCTTCTTCACACACTGCTGTGATATTTTTAAATACTTGATGTGTTTGCTCACTAAAGTCTTCTGATATAACTTCCATAGTCTCAGGTACTAATGGAATTTGACCAGACAAGTATACTGCAGTGCCAACTTTAACTGCTTGGCTATAAGTACCTATTGCTGCAGGTGCTTTTTCGGTGGATATAAATGCTTTGTTCATGTTTTTCCTATGTTATTTTTTTCGATAGACTTTTTGCACATCGGGCATTACGCGAATTTTTCGCATAATATTGGCAACATGGACACGGTTTTTAACCGTGACTCCAAGGTCTATCACATATAAATTACTTTCTTTTTCGTCAGTCGCTATTTCAACAATATTAGCGTGGGTTGTGGCAACTACGTTGGTTAACTTAGCTAACGCACCTTGATGATTAATAATCTCTACCCTAAGGGCTGCTATGTATTCTTTTTCAGGGTTATCATCCCACTTTACGACCAAGTATTTAGATCGTTCACTTTCCCAGCCACGAATATTTTTACATTCTTGGCGATGAACTGTTAATCCTTTACCTTGGCTTATGTGTGCAGTAATTGCATCACCTGGGACAGGGCGGCAACATTTAGAGTAATTGACTAACATGCCTTCTGTTCCAATAATGGTCGCTTTGGCTTGTTTAGTTATGTCGGTCAAGTCGTCAGAATCATTTTGCAATAAACGCTTGGCTATGAGTACGCTCATTAAATTACCAGCGCCAATTTCTACAAGCAGCTCAAGTAAGGTCGAAAGTTCATGCTCTTCAAGAACGCGTGCAATATTTTCATCAGGAATACTATCTAGCTTGTTTTCGCCTAGTGCAGAGTCGAGTAAGCGTCTACCAAGCAACATAGCTTCTTCATGATGCTGACTCTTAAGGTAATTACGAATACCTAAGCGCGCTTTACCTGTCACAATAAAGTTAAGCCAAGTTGCATTAGGGTGAGCGCCTGAACTGGTGATCACTTCAATTGTTTGGCCTGTGTCTAGTGGTTTACTTAACGGGTAAGGTTTGCGGTTAACGCGCGCGCCTACACAGGTATTGCCTACGTCGGTATGAACTGCATACGCAAAATCGACCGCAGTAGCACCCATTGGTAGTTCAACTATTCTGCCATCAGGAGTGAATACGTAAATTTCCTCAGGGAATAATTCTGTTTTAACGTTTTCAATGAATTCAAAAGACGACCCTGCACTTTGTTGAAGTTCAAGTAAGCTTTGCATCCACTGGCGAGCACGTTGCTGAGACGTATTTCCTGCACCATCGCCAGCTTTTTTATACATCCAATGTGCTGCAACGCCTTTGTCGGCCATATGATCCATGTCATGGGTACGAATTTGTATTTCTACAGGAATACCATGCGGGCCAACAAGCGAAGTATGCAACGACTGGTAACCATTTGTTTTAGGTACCGCAATGTAATCTTTAAAGCGAGTTTCAATAGGTTTATATAAATTATGCGCAACGCCTAATACACGGTAGCAGGTATCCATTGAATCGACGGCAATTCTAAACGCATAAATATCCATTACCTCATTAAACAGCAACTCCTTATTTAGCATTTTTTTATAAATGCTATAAAGGTGTTTTTCGCGTCCAGATACAGTAGCAGCAATACCTGATTCTTCTAAGCGAGCTTCTACTTCAGTTTGAATATTGGAGATAACTTCTTTGCGGTTACCACGGGCTTTAGCCACTTCCGACTTAAGTGCACGATGGCGCATAGGGTATAATGCTTGAAAACCTAAGTCTTCCAGTTCATTTTTTATATCGTGAATACCCAAACGGTTTGCAATGGGTGCGTATATTTCAAGTGTTTCACGCGCTATGCGGCGGCGTTTATCAGGGCGAAGTGCGCCAAGGGTGCGCATATTGTGTGTTCTATCGGCAAGTTTGATTAAAATAACCCGAATGTCTTGGGTCATTGCCATGATCATTTTTCGGTAGTTTTCAGCCTGAAACTCTTTTTTATCTTTAAAGCTCAGCTTATCAAGCTTACTTACACCTTCAACAAGTTCTGCAACAGTTTCGCCAAAAATCTCAGCTAAGTCTTGTTGGCTAAAGTCGGTATCTTCAATTACATCGTGCATTAATGCGGCCATGAGCGTTTCATGATCAAGGTGCATACCTGCGAGGATTTGAGTTACTTCAACGGGGTGAGTAATGTAAGGCTCGCCGCTTGAGCGAGTTTGGCCTTCATGGGCCTCTCGTGCTACCACGTAAGATTTTTGTACCAGCTCTACTTCAGCAGCAGGTAAGTATTCAGAAATTTTCTTTTTTAGACCTTCAAAAAGATACATTCACACTCCAATGTTCTAGTGAAGCAAATTAGGTAACGGTAAGTTAAGAATATACGATGAAAAGAAAGGATTGCCAACGGCTATAGTAGAAATACTGCGCCGTTGGCTAAATCAGACCGGGAGGTCGATTATTGGTTGCCACCAACAATAGCAGCAACGGCAGCAAGTTCTGCTGCTTCTTGATGTTGTTGTTCTTCACGGTCGATTAAATCCATTGATGAGCTATCAACAAGGTTTAATTCAATTTCACGTAAAGCAACAACGGTTGGTTTATCGTTTTCAGGGTCTACTAGTGGAGTTTTACCACCAACAGCAATTTGGCGGGCACGACGAGCCGCAACTAAAATTAAGTCAAAACGATTACCAACTGCATCTACTGCATCTTCAACTGTTACGCGAGCCATCTCAGCACTCCAAAAATAATTTAAAAGCAAAGGCGTAGTTTACTGCACGCAGGGACTTTCGCCAATAGGTAGTGGTCAATTTTTATCAGTTTTCTGAGTATGACCTAATTAAATGCCCTTAATTTACTTTAAAAGGTCATTTAGTAATTTTTTATTACGAACTTCTTGAGCGCTTAATGTTAAACGCTGCGCCATAACAATCGTTTCGATATCGCCAAGGGCAGTATCAAAATCATCGTTTACAATAACAAAATCGTACTCGTTGAAATGAGATGTTTCAGATTGTGCTTTGGCCATACGAGACGCAATAACATCCGCAGAGTCTTGGCCGCGGTTATTTAAGCGTTGTTCAAGTTCTGCTTTAGAAGGCGGTAAAATAAAAATAGTCTGCACGCTTGGCATAATTTTACGAACTTGCTGTGCACCTTGCCAGTCTATGTCTAAAAATACATCTATGCCTGCGTCAAGTTGCGATTCAATAGCTTGTTTTGATGTACCGTAATAGTTATCAAAAACTTGTGCCCACTCAAAAAAATCATCTTTGGTAATTAATGCTTTAAACTCATCTGTAGTTACAAAGTGATAGTGAACGCCATTTTCTTCACCTGGGCGAGGTGAGCGAGTGGTGTGCGATACCGATACTTTCATATCTGCATGTTTCTTAAGTAAGGCATTAATTAAGCTAGACTTACCTGCACCTGATGGCGCTGATAAGATAAATAAGTTTCCGCGAGTTTGAGCCATGTTTTTCTCTATCAAAAAATAAACAGGCTTGAGTTATAAATAACCCAAGCCTTTAATTATTACATTGTACTTTATTTATCTATTTGTGCTCAAGTGAGTCACAGGCGTACTTTACGCTATTCAATATTTTGGATCTGCTCACGCATTTGTTCAATTAGAACTTTAAGCTCCACTGCTGCATTAGTAATATCGCTATTAATAGACTTAGAAGCGAGGGTATTTGCTTCTCGGTTAAACTCTTGCATCATAAAATCTAGGCGACGGCCACATGCGCCGCCTTTTTTAAGAATTTTTTTAGTTTCTTTAACATGAGACTTTAAGCGGTCAAGTTCTTCGGCTACGTCTTGTTTTTGTGCCAGATAAATTAGTTCTTGCTCAAGACGAGACTCGTCAATATTTGTCGTTAAATCTTCCAATTTTTGTTCAAGTTTCTCACGTTGCCATTTAGTAATTTCTGGCATGTGAGTTTCTACAGTGTTTACTTGCTCTATAATTGCATCAAGGCGAGTTGCTATCATCTCTTCTAAATTTGCGCCTTCATCACCCCGTGCTGATTTAAAGTCTTCTATTACTTCATCAAGCCCTGCAATTAGCGCTGTGTTTACGCTGTCCATATCCAGTTCTTCGGCTTCCATTACACCAGGCCAGCGTAAAATATCAACAGGGTTTATCTCACCATTACTTTGCTGTTGAACCCATTTAGCACTATTTATAAGTTGTTCAGCCAATGCTTGATTGATTGATAACTCACCAACATGAGCTGGGTTTGCAACAAACTTTAAAAATACTTCTACTTTACCGCGCTGTAGATGTTTACGTAAGCGTTCACGAATAACAGGCTCCATCCCACGAAATTGCTCTGGTGCGCGAATAAAGGTTTCAAGGTAACGTTGGTTAACTGATCGAACTTCCCAAGTGCCAGTGCCCCAATCGCCTTTTATCTCGCGACGCGCATAAGCTGTCATACTGTGGATCATGGATGGTTTCCTAAGTTTTATAATACATAATTAATTATTATTATACCGAAACACTCTCCAACCTCTAGGGAAAATTTAAGTAGCTGAATGTTTTGCAACCAGGTATTTGTTAAATCAGCATGGTATCTGTACTCACATACACTTATAATGTGGCAAATTATGAATTAAGGGGATCGTCAATGCGTCCAAGCCAAAGAACACCAAATCAAATTAGACCCGTATCATTTACACGTAATTATACTTTACATGCAGAAGGGTCTGTACTTGTTGAATTTGGTAATACCAAAGTACTTTGTACAGCTACGGTTGAATCGGGCGTTCCGCGTTTCATGAAAGGCCAAGGTAAGGGATGGATAAATGCTGAGTACGGCATGCTTCCAAGGTCAACACACACGCGCAATGCTCGTGAAGCGTCTCGTGGTAAGCAAGGTGGCCGAACAATGGAAATTCAACGCTTGATCGCACGTGCACTTCGCGCTGCAGTTGATTTAAAAGCACTTGGCGAAAACACGATTACTATTGATTGTGATGTCATTCAGGCCGATGGTGGAACACGCACAGCATCAATAAGCGGTGCTTGTGTTGCACTTGTCGATGCACTAACCCACATGCGTGCCAAGGGTATGATTAATTCAAACCCGCTTAAGCATATGATTGCTGCAATTTCAGTTGGCATATATAAGGGCCAAGCTATAAGTGATTTAGAATATATTGAAGACTCAGCGGCAGAAACTGATATGAATGTAATTTTAACTGAAACAGGTAAAATTATTGAAGTTCAAGGCACGGCAGAGGGCGAACCGTTTTCGTTTGATGAGCTTGATGAGTTACTTACATTAGCAAAACACTCTATTAGAGAGATCATTGACGTTCAAAAGCAAGCATTAGCATAAATAAGTAGGTAGGTAGCAAAAAAATGAAAGATTACCAAAAAGAATTTATTGAATTTGCGCTAGAAAAGCAGGTTCTGAAGTTTGGTGAGTTTACCCTTAAATCAGGCCGTACTAGTCCATACTTCTTTAATGCAGGCTTATTTAACACTGGACGTGATTTAGCACGGTTAGGCCGTTTTTATGCTGCAGCTCTAGAAGATGCGGCTATAGAATATGATGTTTTATTTGGACCAGCTTATAAAGGTATTCCAATCGCTACCACCACAGCTGTAGCATTAGCAGATCATTACAATAAAGATGTACCTTATTGCTTTAACCGCAAAGAGAAAAAAGCGCATGGTGAAGGCGGTACATTAGTAGGCTCACCATTAAATGGTAAAATTATGCTGGTGGATGATGTGATCACTGCGGGTACCGCAATTCGCGAATCAATGGAAATCATCGCAGATAATGGCGCAGACTTAAGTGGTGTATTAATAGCACTAGATCGTCAGGAAAAAGGTAAAGCTGAGCTCTCTGCTATTCAAGAGGTTGAGCGCGACTTTAATACACAGGTAATCTCTATTGTTAAACTTGCTGATTTGATTAGTTACCTTGAAAACCAAGGGACAATGGGTGAACATTTAGTATCAGTAAAAGCGTATCGTGATAAATACGGCGTAGCCTAAAATATAAAGCCTCGCATTGCGGGGCTTTCTTTTGACCTTTTAAAGAGCTTATTTAATGAAAGATGTATTCAAACCAAATGGATTAGGGTTCAAGCGTGTATTTAAAGCCACATACTGCTCCTATCTAGGATTTAAAGCAGCGTTTAAAGAAGAAGCTGCATTCAGGCAAGAGTTACTGATCTGCATAATCCTTTTTCCTTTTTCATTTCTGCTGGCATCTTCATTACTTCATTGGGCAATTCTTATGTGCTCACTGTTAGTGGTATTAATTGTTGAATTATTAAACTCAGCAATTGAAGCACTCACTGATCGTGTAAGCACAGAACTACATGTTTTGTCAGGCAGGGCAAAAGATATGGGCTCTGCAGCCGTCACGCTTTCACTAATGATCCTTGTGATCTTATGGGGAGTGAGTTTGTATATGAAGATCGTCGGATCTTAGCCTACCGTTTCAAAGCAAAATTGACGATACATGTTAATAAAATGAAAGCAATGTTGTTTTTTTAGTAGGTTTAGTTCAAATACTCATCGAACAGTATATTTTTTCAAGTTTTCTTCAAAAAAGGGTTGATCTGTTTTCGGATCTCCCTATAATGCGACCCCACTGAGACGGCAGAGCAGGCAACGCTTAGCGAGGCAAGCAAACCACTTAGTGAGTCGAGTAAAACTTAAGTTTAGATTTTTATAAAACTTAAAATTAAGTGTTGACAAAAATACAGGAAAGCGTAAGATTCGCTTCCCTTGAGTCGCTAAGGCAACTCAAACGTTCTTTAACAATATAAAGCAATCATCTGTGTGGGCACTCGTACAGATTGAGTTCTAACAGCCAAGCTACTTAGGTAGTGAGGCAAACAAATTAGAGTCTCAATTGAAACTGAGTGACCAACAGAATAATTACTTAGGTAGTTATTCAGCACAGTCAATTCAATATCGAAAGATATTAAATAAATTCAGAATTCATTGAGCTGTCGAAAGACACAAAACTTTTTAATTGAAGAGTTTGATCATGGCTCAGATTGAACGCTGGCGGCAGGCCTAACACATGCAAGTCGAGCGGTAACAGAAAGTAGCTTGCTACTTTGCTGACGAGCGGCGGACGGGTGAGTAATGCTTGGGAACATGCCTTGAGGTGGGGGACAACAGTTGGAAACGACTGCTAATACCGCATAATGTCTACGGACCAAAGGGGGCTTCGGCTCTCGCCTTTAGATTGGCCCAAGTGGGATTAGCTAGTTGGTGAGGTAATGGCTCACCAAGGCAACGATCCCTAGCTGGTTTGAGAGGATGATCAGCCACACTGGAACTGAGACACGGTCCAGACTCCTACGGGAGGCAGCAGTGGGGAATATTGCACAATGGGCGAAAGCCTGATGCAGCCATGCCGCGTGTGTGAAGAAGGCCTTCGGGTTGTAAAGCACTTTCAGTCAGGAGGAAAGGGTGTGAGTTAATACCTCATATCTGTGACGTTACTGACAGAAGAAGCACCGGCTAACTCCGTGCCAGCAGCCGCGGTAATACGGAGGGTGCGAGCGTTAATCGGAATTACTGGGCGTAAAGCGTACGCAGGCGGTTTGTTAAGCGAGATGTGAAAGCCCCGGGCTCAACCTGGGAACTGCATTTCGAACTGGCAAACTAGAGTGTGATAGAGGGTGGTAGAATTTCAGGTGTAGCGGTGAAATGCGTAGAGATCTGAAGGAATACCGATGGCGAAGGCAGCCACCTGGGTCAACACTGACGCTCATGTACGAAAGCGTGGGGAGCAAACGGGATTAGATACCCCGGTAGTCCACGCCGTAAACGATGTCTACTAGAAGCTCGGAACCTCGGTTCTGTTTTTCAAAGCTAACGCATTAAGTAGACCGCCTGGGGAGTACGGCCGCAAGGTTAAAACTCAAATGAATTGACGGGGGCCCGCACAAGCGGTGGAGCATGTGGTTTAATTCGATGCAACGCGAAGAACCTTACCTACACTTGACATACAGAGAACTTTCTAGAGATAGATTGGTGCCTTCGGGAACTCTGATACAGGTGCTGCATGGCTGTCGTCAGCTCGTGTTGTGAGATGTTGGGTTAAGTCCCGCAACGAGCGCAACCCCTATCCTTAGTTGCTAGCAGGTAATGCTGAGAACTCTAAGGAGACTGCCGGTGATAAACCGGAGGAAGGTGGGGACGACGTCAAGTCATCATGGCCCTTACGTGTAGGGCTACACACGTGCTACAATGGCGCATACAGAGTGCTGCGAACCTGCGAAGGTAAGCGAATCACTTAAAGTGCGTCGTAGTCCGGATTGGAGTCTGCAACTCGACTCCATGAAGTCGGAATCGCTAGTAATCGCGTATCAGAATGACGCGGTGAATACGTTCCCGGGCCTTGTACACACCGCCCGTCACACCATGGGAGTGGGTTGCTCCAGAAGTAGATAGTCTAACCCTCGGGAGGACGTTTACCACGGAGTGATTCATGACTGGGGTGAAGTCGTAACAAGGTAGCCCTAGGGGAACCTGGGGCTGGATCACCTCCTTATACGATTTAGAACTTATTTGTTCGTAGTGTCCACACAGATGATTGTTAATTAGTTAAGCCACTGGCTTAGTTAATTAATATGCTCTTTAAAAATTTGGAAAAGCTGATAATAAAATTCGTATGAATAACATTGTTATTTGTACAGAGTTTTCAAAAGTAAAAAAGAATGATAGCAGTATCATTCAGTGCCATTTAATCACTCTTATGAGTTGATTGATTGGTATCTACTTTAGTATTCAATATTAACTTCTGGCGAAGTTAAACTGTCACAAAACAAAGACCCGTTTGGGTTGTATGGTTAAGTGACTAAGCGTACACGGTGGATGCCTTGGCAGTTGGAGGCGATGAAGGACGTATTAACTTGCGATAAGCCTAGTCAAGCTAGTAAAAAGCACTTGAGACTAGGATTTCCGAATGGGGAAACCCACCTGCTTGCAGGTATCGTTAACTGAATACATAGGTTAACGAGGCGAACGCGGAGAACTGAAACATCTAAGTACCCGTAGGAAAAGAAATCAACCGAGATTCCGAAAGTAGCGGCGAGCGAAATCGGAACAGCCCTTAAGCTTATTATGTGTTAATGGAAGGCTCTGGAAAGTGCCACGATACAGGGTGATAGTCCCGTACATGAAAAGACATTTTAAGTGAAATCGAGTAGGTCGGAGCACGTGAAACTTTGACTGAATATAGGTGGACCATCATCTAAGGCTAAATACTCCCAACTGACCGATAGTGAACCAGTACCGTGAGGGAAAGGCGAAAAGAACCCCTGTGAGGGGAGTGAAATAGAACCTGAAACCGTGTACGTACAAGCAGTAGGAGCAGACTTGTTCTGTGACTGCGTACCTTTTGTATAATGGGTCAGCGACTTATATTTTGTAGCGAGGTTAACCGATTAGGGTAGCCGTAGGGAAACCGAGTCTTAACTGGGCGAATAGTTGCAAGGTATAGACCCGAAACCCGGTGATCTAGCCATGGGCAGGTTGAAGGTTGAGTAACATCAACTGGAGGACCGAACCCACTAACGTTGAAAAGTTAGGGGATGACCTGTGGCTAGGAGTGAAAGGCTAATCAAACCGGGAGATAGCTGGTTCTCCCCGAAATCTATTTAGGTAGAGCCTCGGACGAATACTTACGGGGGTAGAGCACTGTTAAGGCTAGGGGGTCATCCCGACTTACCAACCCTTTGCAAACTCCGAATACCGTAAAGTAATATCCGGGAGACACACGGCGGGTGCTAACGTCCGTCGTGAAGAGGGAAACAACCCAGACCGCCAGCTAAGGTCCCAAAGTCATAGTTAAGTGGGAAACGATGTGGAAAGGCCCAGACAGCCAGGAGGTTGGCTTAGAAGCAGCCATCCTTTAAAGAAAGCGTAATAGCTCACTGGTCGAGTCGGTCTGCGCGGAAGATGTAACGGGGCTAAACTATGCACCGAAGCTGCGGATTCATCTTAGGATGAGTGGTAGGGGAGCGTTCTGTAAGCGGTTGAAGGTGTACCGGGAGGTATGCTGGACGTATCAGAAGTGCGAATGCTGACATGAGTAACGATAATGCGGGTGAAAAACCCGCACGCCGGAAGACCAAGGGTTCCTATCCCATGTTAATCAGGGTAGGGTAAGTCGACCCCTAAGGCGAGGCCGAAAGGCGTAGTCGATGGGAAACGGATTAATATTTCCGTACTTGGTATAATTGCGATGGGGGGACGGAGAAGGCTAAGCAAGCATGGCGATGGTTGTCCATGTGAAAGTGAGTAGGGCGTTTGTTTAGGTAAATCCGGACGAACACTAAACCTGAGACACGAGACGAGCTACTACGGTAGTGAAGTTGCTGATGCCATACTTCCAGGAAAAGCCTCTAAGCTTCAGATTATACCGAATCGTACCCCAAACCGACACAGGTGGTCAGGTAGAGAATACTAAGGCGCTTGAGAGAACTCGGGTGAAGGAACTAGGCAAAATCGTACCGTAACTTCGGGAGAAGGTACGCTCCTATCTGTGATGAGACTTGCTCTCTAAGCGGACGGGAGCCGCAGTGACCAGGTGGCTGGGACTGTTTATTAAAAACACAGCACTGTGCAAAATCGCAAGATGACGTATACGGTGTGACACCTGCCCGGTGCCGGAAGGTTAATTGATGGGGTTATCTTCGGAGAAGCTCTTGATCGAAGCCCCGGTAAACGGCGGCCGTAACTATAACGGTCCTAAGGTAGCGAAATTCCTTGTCGGGTAAGTTCCGACCTGCACGAATGGTGTAACCATGGCCACGCTGTCTCCACCCGAGACTCAGTGAAATTGAAATCGCAGTGAAGATGCTGTGTACCCGCGGCTAGACGGAAAGACCCCGTGAACCTTTACTACAGCTTGGCACTGAACATTGAACCTACATGTGTAGGATAGGTGGGAGACTTTGAAGCAGGAACGCTAGTTCTTGTGGAGTCGTCCTTGAAATACCACCCTTGTAGTTTTGATGTTCTAACGTTGGCCCCTGAATCGGGGTTACGGACAGTGCCTGGTGGGTAGTTTGACTGGGGCGGTCTCCTCCCAAAGAGTAACGGAGGAGCACGAAGGTTGGCTAAGTACGGTCGGACATCGTACGGTTAGTGTAATGGTAGAAGCCAGCTTAACTGCGAGACAGACACGTCGAGCAGGTACGAAAGTAGGTCATAGTGATCCGGTGGTTCTGAATGGAAGGGCCATCGCTCAACGGATAAAAGGTACTCCGGGGATAACAGGCTGATACCGCCCAAGAGTTCATATCGACGGCGGTGTTTGGCACCTCGATGTCGGCTCATCACATCCTGGGGCTGAAGTCGGTCCCAAGGGTATGGCTGTTCGCCATTTAAAGTGGTACGCGAGCTGGGTTTAGAACGTCGTGAGACAGTTCGGTCCCTATCTGCCGTGGGCGTTTGAGAATTGAGAGGTGTTGCTCCTAGTACGAGAGGACCGGAGTGAACGAACCGCTGGTGTTCGGGTTGTCATGCCAATGGCATTGCCCGGTAGCTACGTTCGGAACTGATAAGCGCTGAAAGCATCTAAGCGCGAAGCAGGCCTCGAGATGAGTTCTCACTAGACTTTTAAAGTCTCTGAAGGGCCGTTGAAGACTACAACGTTGATAGGCAAGATGTGGAAGTGGTGTGAGCCATTAAGCTAACTTGTACTAATTACCCGTGAGGCTTAACCATACAACGCCAAACGCGTTTTGTGTGACAGTTAAGACAGAAGTTAATAACTAAAGTAGATATTTACTGACAGAAAGACTTAAAAAATATTATCAGATATTTTTCCAAATTCAGTTAGTGCGTAGAAATACGGATTAACGCCCAAATTTGCTTGGTGACAATAGCGTTTTGGACCCACCTGACTCCATGCCGAACTCAGTAGTGAAACGAAACAGCGCCGATGATAGTGTAGCATTTGCTATGTGAAAGTAGGACATTACCAGGCTTCAAATTGTAGAAAGCCCGACTAGCAATAGTCGGGCTTTTTTACGTCTGCAGAAAAGTAATCTTCAGCATTCCCTTCTCTAAAGCGTAGCGTCTCTTAAGCAAAGCGTCTCTTTGTTAAGAGTGTTTTGGTTATTGGTAGCACACCGACTTCAAATAAGAAAAACTCGTTAAATCAATGTGATGGTTTTTTGCTGTCTGTGGTTTAGTAAACTCACTATCCCTATACTTGAACAACTATTTCTTCATGGCTACCTGATAAATAACGTAATTAGATATACAGTATTACCCTAGTAACCTCATTTTGCCCAATTCTCTTAATACACGGAGCTAATAACCTAGACGGTATTCAGAAATACAGCCCCTGTCTTAGATAGCATCATTTAGATTTCAGCAAGTTCCTTATATCTCTCATCGACTCTTAATAGTTATTGATCTAAGCTAATTAAAAAATAATCTTGCGTACTACATTTCGAGAGTATGTTTAATATAAAAATAACAAAGGCTTTAATATGGATAATTATCCTCAGGGTATTTTTTGTTGGTCAGAACTTTGCACACATAATTGGAAAGAAGGTAAAGCTTTTTATACCTCTCTATTTGATTGGGGTTATGATGATCAGCCAATTGGCGATGGTATTTTTTACACTATGCTCCAGAAAGAGGGTGACGACATTGCCGCTATGTACGAAATGCCAAAAGAGCAAATTCAGGAGGGTGTTCCAAGCAGTTGGTTAACTTACATTGCTGTAGATGATGTAGATCATTGTGCAATTAAAGCGAAAGAGCTTGGGGCTAAAATAATTGCGGGTCCGCACAATGTTATGGATGCAGGTCGTATGCTCATGTTTACTGATCCGGGGGGAGCAACCGTTGCATTATGGCAAGGAAAAGATCATAAAGGATGTAAACGTTTATCAGAGCTATCAACGCCTTATTGGCATGAGTTAGCGACGCGAAATAGCAAAGTAAGTAATGAGTTTTACTGTGCTTTACTAGGTTGGAAGAGCGAAGTGAAACCTATGGACAACATGGAATATACTTTATTTATGGTAGACGGTAAGCCGATTGCTGGAATGCTGGAAATGAGTAGCGAATGGCCTGATGATGTCCCACCTCATTGGATGATTTACTTTGCAGTTGACGACTGTGATTCTGCCCTTAATAAGGCTAAAAAGCTGGGAGCCCAAGTATGTGTACCTTCTACTACAGTACCAGACGTTGGCCGATTTGGTGTTCTTTGTGATCCTCAAGGTGCTGTTTTTTCGGTGATCCAAACGAAAGATTAAAGCGTTTACAATATGCTGATAAGTGCATGAGAGGGTTGTCTTGCACTTAGCTACTTTGGTTATTGGCATTAACGTTTAATTTTTTGTTATTTTGTTATTTTGTTATAATGCCAGTTATATAAATTATGCATGTTGAGTAGACAATGGAATTTGAACAAGATAGCAATTTAACGCTGCCGTTATTTTTATTAAACGAGTCCTTAAGTGAAAGGGATGTAGAGCAGCCTGATTTTGAAATATCAGTAGCGCTCGATGATGAGTTACTTGCTCAAATTTGCCAAAATCCCTCAGCGGACAGCAGCATAGCTATTACAATAACAAGTTATGAGCTGTTAATAGCCGATCCTTCTTACAAATACATGTTAGAACAATCACACCACGCGCAAATAACTTTAAATCATGGTCCTGTATTGAGTGTTGTACTAAATACTGAGGATCAAGATGTATTTATATCTCCGCAAATGGATATGATGCCGACCTTTAATTTAGGTGATGAAGGCGAATGAATAAACTCATAGGCATCGTTACATTAGTTATTTTAAGTGGTTGTGCATACTTAGGTAATGCTCACTACAATGAGCTATTTGGCACTGAGCAGGCCCAGCAGCGTATCGTATCTCATACTACTGGCGAAGGGGCTAATTTTTTACAGAATGTGAAACCGGTGCTCGATACTCGGTGTGTTGTGTGTCATGGTTGTTACGATGCACCTTGTCAGTTAAAGCTATCATCCCCTGAAGGAATAGATAGAGGGGTAAGCAAAGACCTTGTTTACGACGGAACTCGTTTACTTGCTACAACGCCGAGTAGATTGTTATTTGATGCTACAACCACAGAGCAATGGCGAGAAAAGAACTTTACTCCTGTTTTAAATGAGCGAGTACAAACTGAGGAAGCTAACTTAGCTGGTAGCGTCTTGTTTAATAGTTTAGTACTGAAACAAAGCCATGAATTGCCTGCAAATGAAATATTAAATAATGAATTTGATTTTTCGCTGAGCCGCTCTCAAACCTGTGCCACTATGGGAGAATTTGATCAATTAGCGGGTGAGCAACCTCATGCTGGTATGCCTTATGGATTACCGGGCGTATCCCGTGATGAATTTAATCATTTGCAGAAGTGGCTCAAAGCAGGCGGTAAAATGGCGCATATTGACCCGCCAACAGAGTTTGAACTTGAGCAGGTAAAGCGTTGGGAAGCATTTTTAAACCAAGATGATTTGAAGTATCAGTTATCGGCTCGCTATATATACGAGCATTGGTTTTTAGCTCACATATATTTTGATCAAAAGACCCCTGATAACTTTTTTAAGCTCGTCCGTTCGAGCACACCTCCAGGCGAAAAAATAAAATTAATAAGCACACGTCGACCTTATGACGACCCTAAAGTTAACCGTGTTTACTACCGATTTTTGCATGATCGCAGCACTGTTTTATCTAAAACTCACTTACCTCTTAAGCTAAATGATGAAAAGTTGACGCGCTTGTACCAACAGTTCATTGCACCAGAGTATACGGTTAAAAGTATGCCTAGCTATAAGGCAGAGTCTGCATCTAATCCGTTTAAAACGTTTGAAGTGATCCCAATTGATTCTAAATATCAGTTTATGCTTGATGAAGCTGAGTTGATTATTATGGGCTTTATTAAAGGGCCTGTCTGTCGTGGTCAGATAGCGTTAAATGTGATTAACGACCACTTTTGGGTTGCTTTTGCTGATCCAAATAAAGTGGCCACCCCAGCGGTTGGACAAATGATAATGCAGCATGAAGACGCACTTGAATTACCAGCTGCAGAAGAAAGTAATGCGTTCCCTATTGCTAATTGGGTTAAATACTCAGCTCTGGAGCAAAAGTATTTGAAAGCAAAGGTCAATTTAGCAAATGAGATGTTTAAAGGCGGTGAGCATTTAACAACAGATTTATTGTGGAAAGGAGATGGTCATAATAAAAATGCAGCACTGACTATTTTTCGTCATTTTGACAGTGCCACTGTGGTGAAAGGTTTTATTGGCCAAGAGCCAAAAACAACTTGGATTTTAGATTATGCCTTATTCGAGCGTATACATTATTTACTGGTTGCTGGTTTTGATGTTTACGGCAATATTGGGCACCAGTTAGTTACGCGTTTATATATGGACTTTTTACGCCTAGAAGGAGAACAAAACTTCTTAGCATTATTACCAGAAAACAAACGAGATAAAATCAAAGGCCAGTGGTATCGCAAATCACCACCAAGTCTTGCTGAGTTTTTTAAAAATAACCGTGAGTTTAGTCAGCCAAGCGGAATAACTTATAAAACAAACACCCCTCAAAAAGAATTGTATGCATTAATGAAAGAGGCGCTAAGTCCAGTGCTAAGTGAGCACTACGATTATAAGCAAGTACCTAAATCGTTAAGTGCCATTAATACTATGCCGGCAAAAGCAGTAAATTTATTACCGCAGTTATCGTTTGTATTAGTAAAGCAAGATGACGATAGCCATAAGGCTTACACGATTATTCATCATAACGCGCATTACAATATTTCGAGCTTGTTAAATGAAGACGGTCAACGAGCTTTTGAAGAAGACACGGCAACAATCGTCCCTGGTTTTATAGGTGACTACCCAGCCTCTATTTGGTATTTAAATAATGAACAACAGGTTGAGGCTTTTGCTGAACAGTTACCTATGATGCAAGTAGAAGCTGATTACGCAGCCTTAAAAACTAAATTTGGAATTAGACGTTCTCATCCACAGTTTTGGCAATACAGCGATATTTTACACGCTACAGCAAAAAAATACCGTGGTGTTGAATATGGCTTGTTCGATTACAACCGTTTAGAAAATAGATAGTAAACCCTCTTATATAGCCCAGCTTTGAGTTGGGCTTTTTTATATTTATAGATTAAGCATAGATATTGATGTAATTGGACTACACTTAAACCAAAAAGTTAGGCTAACTATGTTTGAAGTTGTCGCAAATATTCGCCTACGTAATCGGTGGGCATTAATCGCTATTGCGCTATTAATTAGTGTTTCTGTATCACTAATGCAGTACTTTTTTTCAGTACAGAAAAATGATGCAAACATTATTAACATTGCTGGTAAACAGCGAATGCTGTCGCAAAAAATTGCATGGCATGGTGATAAGTTATTAACCTCGCAAGTTCCTAGTACTAGTCATCAGCAGTCTTTAGATGCATCGCTCAGCCTATTTAAAGCAAACCATCAATATTTATTGTTAAAAAACGATAATGGTCAATATAAATACCTCAGCCCTGAGCTTATAAAGTTATATATACAACCACCTGTTGAGCTAGATTTGCGCGTGCAAAAATTTATCCAACAGGTAGAAGGGCTGCTGTATAAACAGGAAAAAATAAACCCCGATGTGTTTTCTGTTAAGCGCATGGAAGAGTTACTAAAGTATTTAGATCAAGCTGTTGGCTTATTTGAAAAAGCGTCCGTTAAAAAAGTGGCGTGGGTGTCTTCAGCCGAGCTATTTTTTTGGTTGCTAACTATGTTATTGCTTATTGGTGTATTACGTTTTGTGTTCATACCGATGGAAAAGCAGATCACTAAGGCGTTATCAAAGTATCAACAGCAAAAAGATTTTGCGCAGCAAGTGAGTAAAAATAAAGAACACTTTATAGCTCGAGCAAGTCATGAGTTTAGAACGCCCCTACAAGGTTTTGTTACCTCGATTGATTCGTTAGAGGTCAGTAATAGCCAAAAATCGATTAAAACACAGGCCTCTTATTGCGCATCAAGAATAATAGCAATGCTTGACGAACTTCAAGATTTACAGGCGCTTAGTTTGGGCCGTTGGGCATTAAAACCGTCAAATGAAAACTTACTTCAGTCATTCAATAAAGTGCTTTTAGGGTATGAATTTGGTTACAACCAAAAAGGCATTGCCTTAGTTAGAGCACTTGATTCGACACTTGACCAAGCTATAAAACTAGATCATCAACGCTTTCAGCAAGTGTTAGCTGAGTTAGTTGGCAACGCATTAAAGTTTACAGAAGAGGGGACTGTTACTGTTAAGGCTTGTGTTAGCAATAAGCAATTAACAGTAACAATAACGGATACAGGTTCAGGGTTAACCAAGCCAGTCAGCAGGTCAACCTTTGATTCATCTAATCAAAATAATCACTTTCAAGGGTTAAGAACAGGCCTTGCAAGGGTGCAGTACATTGTTGATGCTTTTGACGGAAATATTGTGTTTGAAAATACATCGCCAAATGGGGTGTGCGTTACGCTGAAAATGCCCGTTGTGATTGATGAAAGTGCACCTTCGTTAAGTGCACTGTTACCTAAAAATATGCATTGTTTAGTTGTTGAAGATAACCCGTTAAACATGCACATTTTAACCCGTATTCTTTCACAGCTTAACTACAGCTATGAATGTGCAAAAAACGGAAAGGTCGCATGCGAGATGGCAACTAAAAACGAATACCAAGTCATTTTTATGGATTTAAATATGCCAATAATGGATGGCTTTGAGGCTATTAAAAAAATACGCATTTTTGACGCTAATACGCCTATTATTGTGGTTACCGCTAATACATCAGAAAGTGATATTGCAATTACCACTCAATTAGGTGCAAATGGGCATGTTTTTAAACCTATCAGCACGCAAGCGTTAGCTGAAGTGTTAATAGGTAGCTTAAACCCTAAATAATAAATTGATTATATAGCGTTATTTTCAGCGTTAATTTAGTAAAAATTATTTGCAATAAGTAATCTAAAACGCTCAATTGGTCTTTTTCAAAGAGAGGTTCTACTTGAGAAAATTACATGTATTTTTTCTGTAAGTGGGATACCAATTCGCCATCATACTTAATCATCTTGTGGGGCTAAACGTGTCGCTTTCTGCGCTATAAAACGCCTATTTAGAAAAATTGAACAACGAAAATTCAACTTGTTATCAACAGTGTTTTTTAAATCAAAATCGGTTTCTTAATTAGTATTTGTTGAACTTAGCGCATTGATTTACGTTTTTTAATAGAGCTTAAACTAATAATATTAGCAACCCTTAGGGCAATTAATATCACCCTAGGTATAACAATGAGGTTAGAGTCGAGTAACACTGAAACCTTTATCTTTTAACTGCTTTATTAAACCATGCTGCTCTGGTAAGTGCAGCGCGCCTACTGCAATAAATAGCTTTTCGTTATTTAAGCGAGGAACAAGTTGCTCTACCCATTTGTTATTACGGTTTATTAGCATGACTTGCTCGCTTATTTCACCATAATTACTCTCGTCAAAACTCATGTTGTAGTACTCGGTAAGGGTATCCATATCGCCATTTTTCCATGCGTTTACTAGCTTAATAAAGTATGTATTAATATCGCTAAGCTGTTCAAAGGTTTCTTCAATCATTTCATTACTTAATAGCGCCATACCATCAAACATTTGTAACTGCTGCTCTAGGGTTTCTAGTTCACCAATTTTAATGTTGTGCTCTTTAGCGTAAGCAAGTACTTGCTTGTCTATGCCTGTTTGATCAGAAAAGCCTGCATTTTGAAACTCAATTTGCATCATAGTCACCATTACAGCCCAAGGTTTGAAGTTGCTAAACATAGCAATATCAATCGATTTTTTTGCAAAGTAATTTTTAAGCTTATTGTAGTTTTGTTTTGATAGTTCTGTTTGTAATGTTTTACCATTTTTTAGCATCATTAATGGCATTGAGCGCTGTTGCATTTGAAATGGAGTCAGTTTGCTAATATCCACTTCTACAATAACGTGTTCGCTCTCATCAATCGCTTTGGTAACGTTTACTGGTAAGCCTTTCATGCTGGCGTCACCTACGTGTACGGTGCCAAATAAATAAGATGTTGTGCCGTTTTTTTCTATTTTATATAAAGCCGGTGCCGCAAAGCTATTAAAGCTAAGTACTGTAAACAGTACCATAATAAAAAAGTGACTAATACGAGGTATCGCTTTCATAGTTTGTCCTTCAAATCCTGTTGTTGAGTTAAACAAATACTAACCTAAATTTGCCTATACAGCAGTGCTAAATTCAGTATTTATCAATCGTCTTTTGTGAGGTTATTGGTACTAATATGTGCGCTCAGTGGAGTATTTGTTCTATTTACGTTTTTTGATTTAGTACAGTTGCAAACCATGATTATTAAAACTATTCGGAAGGTCTAAACATTATCTGTATAAAAAATTAATTTAATTTTTACTAAAACTCAAAAATTAATCAAACCATAAATGGGGAATATAAGAATAGTGAATTTCTATACTTTAAATTAAAACATAAAAATTCCTTTATGGTTGTATTTAGTGAATTTTAAAACCACTTAATTTGGTTTTTCGTGCTTTTTTTGAATTGAGTTTGGTGTTGACTTAAGCCGCTCAGCGCGGTACTAATACATAACAGAGCGAAAGATGAACTTTCGCAACAGATTATTTAAATTTGGTGTTAATTACATGCTTACAACTGCACTTAAACTAGTCCTGATTATTATCGTGGTGATTATTCCCGCGAGGGCTTTGTAGTGCTATAAACTTGAGCATTAAAAAGCCCTCCGCACTTAACAGTTCGGAGGGCTTTTTAGTTTTAAGGGTAAAAATTAATTAGGTTGTCACTGAAGAATGAGGATTTATTAATGACAGGCGCAGAACTCACAATCGACTTATTAGCCAAACACGGCGTAAAAGAGGTATTTGGCTACCCTGGTGGAGCCATTATGCCAATTTACGATGCGCTGTATGGTGCGCCAGTCAAGCATTACCTCACTCGCCACGAGCAAGGTGCTGGTTTTGCTGCTGTAGGTTATGCCCGCAGCACAGGTAAATTAGGTGTATGTTTAGCAACATCAGGCCCTGGGGCTACTAACTTAATAACAGCACTTGCAGATGCAATGATGGACTCAGTGCCATTATTAGCAATTACCGGCCAAGTACCGACTGCCGCTATTGGCTCAGATGCATTTCAAGAAGTCGATGTACTAGGTATGTCGCTTTCATGTACTAAACACAGTTACATGGTAGAGCGTCCAGAAGATTTAGCCGAAATACTACAAGAGGCCATGCACTTAGCCCTAAGTGGTCGCCCAGGTCCTGTGCTTGTTGATATTCCAAAAGATATTCAAATGGCGCAAGTGCCGTTTAAACCTTGGTTAGCCGCTGATGAGTATTTACCGCAGCTTGATTTAAACCAAGTAGCCATTGCCAATCAGTTATTAAGCGAAGCAAAGCAACCTGTGGCGTATGTAGGTGGTGGTGTACAAGCCGCTGATGCGCAAAATGAGTTAATGCAGTTTTTAAATAAAACGCAGATGCCTGCGGTATCAACACTTAAAGCGTTAGGTAGCGTATTACCAGATTACGAACACTACCTAGGCATGCTAGGCATGCACGGTACACAAGCCGCTAATATAGCGGTGCAAGAGTGTGATGTTTTAGTGTGTATAGGCGCTCGCTTTGATGACCGCGTAACTGGGAATTTAGCTAAATTTGCCGCTAAAGCAAAAGTAATTCATTTAGACATAGATGCGGCCGAAGTAGGTAAACGTAAACCAGCTAAAGCCTCATTAATTGTTGATTTAAAAACCTCATTACCGGCACTTGAGTGCTTTGTAACCTCTAAAGCATGGTGCGATATAAATAAGCAGTTAAGCGTAAAACATGCGTGGCGCTACGACTACCCAGGCGAAAAAGTATTTGCCCCGTATTTATTGAACCAATTAAGCCAACGTATGCCAAAAACAGGCGTAGTGTGCTGTGATGTGGGTCAGCATCAAATGTGGGTAGCGCAACACATGAAGTTTAGCCACCCGAGCAACCATTTAAGTAGTGGTGGCGCAGGCACTATGGGCTTTGGTTTACCAGCGGCTATTGGCGCACAAGTAGCACGCCCAGACGATTTTGTAATAACGGTGTCGGGTGATGGCTCAATCATGATGAACATTCAAGAGCTTGCGACTATTCGCCGTAACAATTTACCAGTAAAAATACTAATATTAGATAACCAACGCTTAGGTATGGTTCGCCAATGGCAGGAGTTATTTTTTGAAGGACGTTACTCTGAAACAAACCTTTCAGATAACCCTGATTTTGTTCAGTTAGCCGCTGTATTTGGTATTCCTGGGCAAACAATTACCCATGCCAATCAAGTTGATGATGCAATAACAGCATTAGTTAACAGCAAAGGGCCGTACATAGTACATGCCTGCATAGACGATAAAGAAAACGTATGGCCACTTGTACCACCAGGGGCTGCAAATGACGAAATGATTACGGAGAAAGCACAATGAAACACAGCCTAACTATTGCATTAAAGAGCCAAAGTATAGCGGTCGAGCGTTTTTTACGTGTAGTGCGTCACCGTGGTTTTGATCTTACGCATTTTCAGCTCAATATGGATGATGGCCACTACAATGTTGCAATGACAGTAGACAGCGATAAACCAATCCATCTTTTAACAAGCCAGTTAAATAAGCTGGTGGACGTTAAAGAAATCACTTTACAAAATTTACAGCAACAAGCTGTGTAATTGCTAACAACACAAATTTACGAGTAATTGAATAACTGTTACTCACCAATTTTTAGAATGAGGAATGCCCGCTTTCACAGCGGCAAAACAGAGGTAACTATGGCTAAATTAAGAAGTGCAACAACAACTGAAGGACGTAAACGCGCAGGCGCACGTGCATTATGGCGCGCAACAGGCATGACCGACACCGACTTTGGTAAACCAATTATTGCTGTAGTTAACTCGTTTACGCAATTTGTGCCAGGGCACGTACACCTTAATCAGCTAAGTGAGCTAATGGCTGAAACAATCACGCAAGCGGGTGGTGTACCAAAAGAATTTAATACTATTGCAATTGATGACGGTATCGCAATGGGCCACGGGGGCATGCTTTACTCACTGCCTTCGCGCGATCTCATTGCCGACTCGGTTGAGTACATGGTTAACGGCCACTGCGCCGATGCGATGATCTGTATTTCTAACTGTGACAAAATCACCCCAGGGATGATGCTTGCAGCGCTACGCTTAAACATACCGGTTATTTTTGTATCGGGCGGACCAATGGAAGCGGGTAAAACGAAACTTGCTAACATTGATATCAAATTAGATTTAGTCGATGCCATGGTAAAAGGCGCTGATGAAACAGTAAGTGATGCAGATTCAGAGCAAGTAGAGCGCTCTGCATGTCCTACTTGTGGGTCGTGTTCAGGTATGTTTACTGCAAACTCAATGAACTGTTTATTAGAAGCTATTGGCCTTGCACTACCGGGTAACGGTACAACGCTTGCAACCCATAAAGATCGTAAGCAGCTATATGTAGAAGCGGGTGCTCGCATTGTTGATTTATGCCGCGAGTACTACCAAAAAGATAACCAAGACGTATTGCCACGCGCTATTGCTAACAAAACAGCCTTTATGAACTCTATGGTTGTTGATATTGCTATGGGTGGTTCATCTAACACCGTACTGCATTTACTAGCAGCCGCACAAGAAGCTGGCGTAGATTTTGACATGTCGCACATTGACGAGCTATCTCGTAAAACCCCATTTTTATGTAAAGTAGCTCCAGCAACAGCACAGTACCACATTGAAGATGTTCACCGCGCTGGTGGCATGATGGCAATTGTGCGTGAGCTAGGCAAAGCCGGTTTAGTTGATTTATCGGTAAACCACGTTGCAGGTATGACTATGGGTGAGCTTGTTAAAAAATGGGATGCGACAGATCCTAAAAACGAAGCGGCACAAAAGTTTTACCGCGCGGGGCCAGCTGGCATTCGTACTACAAAAGCAATGAGCCAAGAGTGTCGTTGGGATGAAGGCGATAACGACCGCGAACATGGTTGTATTCGAAGTGTTGAACACGCATTTAGACAAGATGGCGGCTTAGCTGTACTTTCAGGTAACTTAGCGGTTGATGGCTGTATTGTTAAAAGCGCGGGCGTAGTTGACGAAATGCTGCATTTTGAAGGCACTGCAGTGGTATACGAATCACAAGATGATTCAGTAGAAGGCATTTTAAACGACGAAGTAAAAGCCGGTGATGTTGTGGTTATTCGTTACGAAGGCCCTAAAGGCGGCCCTGGTATGCAAGAAATGCTTTACCCAACGAGCTACTTAAAATCAAAAGGTTTAGCTGAAAAGTGTGCGCTGATCACCGATGGACGCTTTTCGGGCGGCACGTCTGGTTTATCTATTGGCCACGTATCGCCAGAGGCTGCAAGCGGTGGTGCTATTGCGTACGTTGAAAATGGCGACAAAATTATTATTGATATTGCTACCCGTGAGATCACGCTTGCACTAAGCGAGGAAGAGCTTGAAGCGCGTAAGCAAAAGCAATTAGCGCGTGGTAAACAGGCGTATAAGCCCCTTGACCGTGAGCGTTATGTTTCGTCGGCATTAAAAGCCTATGCACTACTTGCAACGAGTGCAGATAAGGGCGCAGTGCGTGACTTAGAGAAACTGGAGGAGCTGAGCTAATTATGGTTTCTCAAGAGCTCGATTATTTTCGTGCAATTATTCAAGCAAATATGGAGCCCTTGGCTAAAGTTACTGAGGTCAGTGAAATGCCTGACCTTAGCGCTAAACTTGGCAACCATGTATGGCTTAAACGTGAAGATCAACAGCCCGTGTATTCGTTTAAATTACGCGGCGCATACAATAAATTAAATAAGTTGCCAAAAGGGTCTGTTGTAATTACTGCATCGGCTGGTAACCATGCTCAGGGTGTTGCATTAAGCGCTTCGCATTTAGGGCATAAGGCAACGATTGTAATGCCTGTTACAACGCCAGAGATAAAAGTTAACGCCGTACGCGCTTTAGGCGGTGAGGTCGTATTGCATGGACATCAGTTTGACGTAGCTAAAGCGCACGCGCTTGAGCTCACAGAGCAGCGTAATGGCATTTTTGTCCCACCATTTGACGATCCTGACGTTATTGTTGGGCAAGGTACTGTAGCGCGAGAACTCATGCAGCAGCTCAATGAGCTTGATGCGGTATTTATTCCCGTTGGAGGCGGTGGCTTACTGGCAGGCATGGCTGTTTATATAAAGTCACTTCGTCCTGATATCAAAGTCATTGGCGTAGAAGCCGATGAGAGCGCCTGTTTACAAGCTGCACTTGAAGCGGGTGAACCGGTAGAGCTTGACCGAGTAGGCAGTTTTGCCGATGGTGTAGCGGTTAAAATTATTGGCAAAGAAACATTTCGCTTGGCACAAAAGTTTTGCGATGAAGTAATCACTGTGACTAGCGATGAAATTTGCGCCGCCATGCAAGATATTTTTGTGTCTACTCGTGCAATTGCAGAGCCTTCTGGCGCTCTTGCAACGGCAGGGCTTAAAAAGTGGAGCCAACAATCGGGCTTAAAAGGGTTGCATTTAGCAGCTGTGCTTTCGGGTGCAAATTTAAACTTTGATCGCTTACGTTATGTCGCTGAGCGCACTGCGCTAGGTGAAAAAAACGAAGCGTTATTAGCCGTTACCATCAAAGAAGAAAAAGGCAGTTTTAAACAGTTTTGTGCGTCTTTAGGTGGCCGTGCTATTACTGAGTTTAACTACCGTTATGCAGGGCCTGGTGAAGCGCAAATATTTGTAGGTATTGCTCTGCGCCAAGGAGAGCAGGAGCTCAATGAGCTCAAGCAGGACCTAACTCAAAACGATTACACATTTTGCGACTTATCAGATAATGAACTTGCTAAATTGCACGTACGCTATATGGTTGGCGGTAAAGCACCCGAAAAACTGCATGAACGTTTGTTACGTTTTGAGTTTCCAGAATACCCCGGCGCACTAGCGCGCTTTTTAGATACGTTAGGCAACGATTGGAATATCACGTTATTTCATTATCGGAGTCAAGGCGGCTCAATGGGTTATGTATTAGCCGGTTTTGCTATTGAACCTGAGCAATTTGAGACTTTTAACGAGCATTTAAATGACTTAGGCTATAGCGTGCAAGATGAAACGCATAATCCGTGTTTTACACAGTTTTTAACGACGCAACCTCTTTCAGAAAAAACCGCAAAGCTCGCTTCAGTTTAACAGCCATTAAACAGCAAGTACCTTACAAGGGTGCTTGCTTTATCATTTGTTTTACATATAGTTACTGATACCGTCATTAACTTGAGGAAACTTGGTTGTTACTTAAAGGATTAATACTTGGATTGTGTTGTTTTTGTGGCCAAATTGCGGCGCAAGAATCGGTCACTTTACAATTAAAATGGACGCATCAGTTTCAGTTTGCTGGTTACTACATGGCCAAAGAAAAAGGGTTTTATAAAGATGTGGGTCTTGATGTAACCATAAACCCAGCAGATCTAACAATGCCCGATGCGTTTAGTGCTGTGGCTAATGGCGACGCCGAGTTTGGTGTAGGTCACTCGGGTATTTTACAGGAACGTATAAAAGGCCAATCTTTTGTAGCAATGGCGCCTATCTTGCAATATTCACCTTATTGTTGGATGGTCAAAGACACCTCTGATATTTTTCATCCTCGTGATTTTGTAAATAAGCGAATTAGTAAAGTGAGTCACAATGATAGCAATGAGTTAATGGCTATGCTGACACGCAGCGGAGTTAATACGCGTTTGCTTAGTGTATACAACGGTGACAACCCAAGCCAAGCCTGGATTGAGAACAGGCTCGATGCGATGCAAGTTTATTTATCTACAGAGCCCTACAATATGACTCAAAGAGGTATATCACATCGCCTAATATGTCCTCAGCGTTACGGTATAGACGTTTATGCAGATATCTTATATACCACTGGGAAAATGTTAAGCACATCCCCAGAAACCGTTGAAAAATTTTACCAAGCCAGCCTGAAGGGGTGGCGCTACGCAATGATGAATATGGATGAGGCCATTGCGGTTACCCAAATACTTTACGCACCTAACAAAAGTTTCCATGAATTAGCATATGAGGCTGAAGTATTAAAAGAGTACATTATGCCAGCAACAACTAGCCTGGGGCATATGTCTATTCCAAAATGGCGCCTAATTGCAGACTTGTACGGTATTCACCAAACTGAGTTTGATAAGGTTAAAGCCAGTTTTATTTATAAATATCAGCGACCAGAAAAAATGGAATTATCGTGGATGTTAATTGCAGCGATGATTGTGAGTGTTATCTCTATACCGTTGTATTTGCGCTTAATGTTTAGTAAAAAAATAACCGTTTAATGGCTGTTAATGTTACTGATACAATTGGCTACCTTTCAATAAATTAAGCTGTTATGACGTTAGCCGAGCAATTTACTTCACTTGACTCTATTTTAAAGCGTACTCGCACCTATTGGCAGTGCACCGCTTTTGATTTTGATGCGATCCCTTGGCTCGAACTGCGAGGCATATTAAATAGCTTAACAGATGAGCAAGTAGCAACGCTTGATACCAAGCAGAATGAGTTAATAGACTTCTTTAATCCACACATTAAGTTACTTGATGAATTACAGCTATTATGTAAATTACCTCAGGCAAATACCCTCCGATATAATTACCCTTTTTGGATTAGTAACGGCATAAAAGGGCGTAAATTCGAACAACTCCAAGACTTTGTATCTGCGTTGCCAAACACAAAATTACCGGTATTAGAATGGTGTGCGGGTAAAGGGCACTTAGGTCGTATGCTCGCATTTAACGGTGCCACGCAGGTCAGCAGTGTTGAGTTGCAATCAACATTATGCGAACAAGGCCAAAAAGCAGCACTGCAACAAGGCTTGGCAATGCAATTTAGCCAAGTTGATGTATTAAAAGATGATACTACATCACTTTTTAATACACAGATGCATGCTGTGGCGCTTCATGCATGCGGCGCTTTACATCAGGCTATGATGCGCAAAGCAATAGCTGCAAACGTGCAGCAAATTAGCTTTTCACCTTGTTGCTATCATTTATTTACACCTAACGATTACTTACCAATGAGCGAGCTTGCCAAGCAAAGTCAGCTTAGGTTAACTCACCGTGATTTAAAACTGGCTTTGCAAGAAACAGTAACCGCGCCAACTCGTGTTGATAAAATACGAAAAACAGAACTTGAGTGGCGGTTGGGCTTTGATGCACTCAGGAGGTCAATTACTAATGAATTACACTATGTTAGTGTTCCCTCTGTTAATAAGGCCGTGTTCTCAGGTTCATTTAAATCATTTTGTGAGTGGGCGGGCGATAAAAAAGCTTTAAAAATACCGCAAGATATTGATTATGAATATTTTTTATCTGTGGGTATGGCTCGAAAAAAGGTCACTGACAGAGTTGAACTGGTTCGACATGTGTTCAGAAGAGCAATTGAGGTTTGGCTTGTGCTCGATCGTGCTTTATATTTGCAACAGCATGGCTATCAAGTAAGTATTAAAACCTTTTGTGAAAAGCAGTTAACGCCTCGGAATATTTTAATTCTTGCCAATACTAATCCTTCAACCAACAACTAGTCGTTTTGGCTTAATAAGAGATGCAATGAGAAAATTAAAAAATTTGTTCGATAATAATAAAAACTGGGCTGCGCGAACAAGCGAAGCGAATCCAGAGTTTTTTAAAATTTTATCTATGCAGCAAAACCCTGAGTACTTATGGATTGGTTGTTCAGACTCTCGTGTACCCGCAAACCAAATAGTTGATTTATTACCCGGAGAATTATTTGTACACCGTAATGTAGCAAATGTCGTTGTACATACCGATCATAACTGTTTATCTGTTATGCAGTATGCGGTAGAAGTACTAAAAGTTAAACACATAATGGTTGTTGGCCATTATGGGTGCGGTGGCGTTCAAGCTGTACTAAGTGATGCAAAGTTTGGTTTTATTGATAACTGGCTTCGACATGTTGGCGATGTAAAAGAAAAGCACATAGAGCAACTTAACAGCATTGACGAAGAGCAGCGCTTGAGTCGACTTATTGAGCTTAATGTAATAGAACAAGTACGCAATGTATGTCGTACCAATATTGTGCAAGATGCATGGGAGCGCGGCCAAGATTTAACAATACATGGTTGGGTTTATGGTTTAGAAAACGGCCACTTACATGATTTAGAAGCCGTTGTTACGTGCGCGGAAGAAGAGTCGGACAGTTATAAACGTGCAATACAACATGTTTTCAAAAAAGCAGGTTGTGAGTAAATACATGACAAAAACGGCGGTTATTATTGGCGCAACAGGTTTAGTTGGGTCTGAGCTTTTAACTGCATTACTCAGTTGCGCTGAGTATAGTCAGGTTGTAGCCATAACACGCCGAGCGTTACCACTTTCCCATACTAAGTTAACTAATCACGTTATTGATTTTGAAAAGTTGACTCAATACAGCGATTTCTTTAAAGGTGATGTATTTTTTTCGTGCTTAGGGACAACGCTTAAGCAAGCGGGCTCTGTTGATGCGCAGCGTAAAGTGGATTTTGACTATCAATTCATCGCCGCACAAATTGCAGCATGCAATGGCATAAGCCATTATTGTTTAGTGTCATCAAGTGGTGCTAACGCAAACAGCAACAGCACTTATTTAAAAATGAAGGGGCAGCTAGAGCAACAGGTTGTGCCATTAGCATTTAATAAAATAAGTATTTTTCAACCGTCGTTGTTAATAGGTGAGCGAGATCACTTTAGGTTAGCTGAAAAAATGGGCAGTGTGATTTTACCATTGCTTACAAAAATTGGTTTCCTAAAGCGTTATAAACCTATAAAAGGAAAGCAAGTCGCTTTAAAAATGTTAGCGGTGAGCTTAGAGCAAAAAGAGGCGCAACAATATTATGTGCTTGATGAGCTATTTATCTAGATTTTAGTTACACATAAAAAGCAGCTCAGGCTGCTTTTTAATGCGTTGAATTAATTATTCTGCGTTTGTATTTTTGTTTAGTTGCTGTTCAAGAATAGCGACTTTAGCTTCTAGCTCAGTTAGTTTTTCGCGTGTACGAATAAGTACTTGGCTTTGAATATCAAATTCTTCTCGGCTAACAAAGTCCATCTCAGCAAGTTTGTTTTGTAAAACTTGCTTTGTTTTACCTTCTAGCGTGTCTGCTAAATTTTTTACACCTTGTGGCATATTACTCGTAATTTGCTTAGCAATTTCTTCTAGTTTTGCTGGGTTGATCATAATTGTCCCTTCGGCCTTGCCTAAAATGAATATAACTAATGTTACCTTATACCCACCTCATTTAACACATGATCATGTTTAGGTAATTAATTATGGCAATTGCTATGCCTGTAGTAATGGTTACGTTAAAATTGCGCGTCTTTTAAATCATTCTGGTCGTTATGAAACTCAATCCAAAACAAGATGAAGCAGTAAAATATATAAGTGGCCCATGCTTAGTTCTTGCTGGCGCTGGCTCTGGAAAAACCCGCGTTATTACAAATAAAATTGCTTATTTGGTACAAAAGTGCGAGTACAAAGCACGTAATATTGCGGCTGTTACCTTTACTAATAAAGCGGCTAAAGAAATGCGTGAGCGCGTATTACAAACGCTTGGTAAGCAAGAGGCTAAAGGGTTATGGGTATCGACGTTTCATACACTGGGTTTAGAAATAATAAAAAAAGAATTGAGCACACTCGGCTTTAAACCTGGGTTCTCGTTATTTGACGATCAAGATACCAATCAGCTGTTGTCGGAGCTCACTGAAGATGAATTAAAAAAAGACAAAGATTTACTCAAGCTACTTAAAATGGAAATTGGTAGCTGGAAAAACGAATTAGTATTGCCAGAGCAAGCAATACGTGAAGCGCGTGACGCGCAAAAGGCTTTATTCGCGCAGCTATATGCACGCTATCAAACACAATTACGTGCTTATAATGCATTAGATTTTGACGATCTAATAATGATCCCTACGTTACTACTTACTAGCAATGCAACATCTCGTGAGCGTTGGCAGCAACGCTTTAAGTATTTGCTGGTGGATGAATACCAAGATACCAACACCAGCCAGTATCAGCTTGTAAAGCTACTCGTAGGTGAGAGAGCACGCTTTACTGTAGTGGGCGACGATGACCAATCGATTTACTCATGGCGTGGCGCACGTCCGCAAAACCTTGTTCTTTTGAGTAAAGATTATCCCGGACTTAGGCTTATAAAGCTTGAGCAAAATTACCGAAGCGCGCAGCGAATACTTAAATCTGCCAATATACTCATTGCCAACAACCCGCACGATATAGAAAAAAAACTATTTAGTGAGTTAGGGTACGGTGAGCCGATAAAAGTTATTGGGTGTCGTGATGAAGAGCATGAGTCGGAGCGTGTAGTTGCTGAAATTATTTCGCATAAATTTATGAAGCGCACCAGCTACAAAGACTACGCTATATTGTATCGTGGTAATCACCAAGCACGTGGCTTTGAAAAATCATTAATGAGCAACCGTATTCCCTATAAAATTAGTGGCGGTATGTCGTTTTTTGCGCGTTCAGAAATTAAAGACATCATGGCGTATTTACGTTTGCTCGTAAACCAAGACGACGATAACGCATTTTTACGTATAGTAAACACGCCTAGACGAGAAATAGGCACGGTAACACTTGAAAAACTGGGCACTTTAGCCAACGAAAAACATCAAAGTTTGTTTGCTACTTGTTTTGATAACGACCTGAGTTACAGGCTAAAAGGGCGTGGTTTTAACGCTTTAGCTGGGTTTGCTCGATGGATTGTCGAATTGTCAGATAACGCGGTACGCAGTGATACGTTAGAGGCAGTGAAAGACTTAGTGCGTAATATTAATTACGAAGCCTACCTTTACGAATCATCGCCCAGTGCTAAAGCGGCCGAAATGAGAATGAAAAACGTCTCTGAATTATATCGTTGGATCACAGATATGCTAACCGGAGACGCTGAGAACGAGCCGATGACGCTTGCCGAGGTGGTTAGTAAACTTACACTGCGTGATATGCTTGAGCGTAACGAGGAAGAAGATGAGTCTGATGCAGTTCAGCTGCTTACATTGCATGCTTCTAAAGGCTTAGAATATCCGTATGTGTTTATGGTTGGCATGGAAGAAGGGTTATTACCTCACCAGGTTAGTATTGATGAAGACAATGTAGATGAAGAGCGTCGACTCGCTTACGTTGGTATTACTCGTGCGCAGCAAGAGTTAACACTTACATATGCAAAAATCCGCCGCCAGTTTGGTGAAACCTCTGAAACAGAGTTAAGTCGATTTGTGCAAGAGTTGCCGCAAGATGATTTGGCATTTGAAAACAAAAAAGCGCCAAGCTCTCAGGCAGAGCGAATGGAAAAAGGGCAAGCCAGAGTCGCAAATTTACGGGCTATGTTTAAAAAACCTGAGTGAAATCAGGCTTTTTTATAACCAAAGCTGGGCTTAAACTGATTGACTGACGTGTTCTGGCTGTGACTCAGGGCAAGCTAAAGTGTGCTGTTTGCCAACAAAATATGACAAGCCATGTTTCTCCAATAAGGCTCTAAAATTAAGAATAGAGGGTCCTTTTGCAATGACCTTCATTTTTTTGAGCTTAGTGATAGGAAGCACACCTTGTAGTTGCAGGTCGTAACTATCTTGTTGCAATATTCGCTTGCTAAAGGTGGAGCTAAGCAATAGATAGTCAAAATTTACATCGGTTAATAGGTTAAGTTCACATCTGTCTTTAGCAAAATTATTTAAGCCAATTGAGTAGCCTAACAAAGATAATTGCTTAAGATTTTCTAGCTGAGTAGCACAGGCATGGCGAATTTCTTGCTCATCAAAAAGTAAACAAAGTTGGCTTGGGCCACGTTGTTTATTTAACACATCAACAAATAAAGTAAATTCGTGTTTTTCAAGTAATAAGCAAGAGCATGGTACTAATGCCATTGCCACATTTGCATTTATGGCCTGCGTGTAAGCACACTCTAGAAGTTGCAACTCTACTTTTAAGTGTTGCTCTTTGTCGGTAGCAAATTTTTTCAAAACCTCAAAACTGGTAAACCCTAAAATAGGGTGCTCACCGAACGCTTCAAATAGCGATTCAGATTGCTGTTGCTCGTTTAGTGTAATAATTTCTGAGCTTCTAAAGCTCATTGGCATGACATCAAGATGATGCAGTGCTTTTTGCCCTACATCAGCTATTGATTGAGTGAGTAACGGATGAAACAGCTCGTAACGATTTTTTCCAGAATTTTTTGCATGATACATCGCGGCATCAGCATCACGAATAATTTCGTCGGTATGTTTATAGCTTTGTTTTGAGTAGTTTATCCCAATGCTAGCACCGCTTTGCAGCAAAGTACCTTTAATATTAAAAGGCTTTTTCATTAAATCGATAATACGATTAGCCACATCTTCGGCCTGTTGTGGTTCGGTTAAATGCGTTAGTAAAATAACGAATTCATCTCCACCTAAACGGGCTAATAAATCATGTTCACGAATACATTGTGAAAACAGCTCACTCACATTAATTAAGAACTGATCGCCAGCTTGGTGACCTAGTTGGTCGTTAATATCTTTAAACTTATCTAAATCAATAAACAGAACAGCAAATTGACGCTCTGGAAAACGCTGAAAATGTTGAAGTGTTTTTTCTAATTGGGTTAAAAATAAACTACGGTTTGGCAAGCTTGTTAACGAGTCGTGATGGGCGTCATGATAAAGCTGCTGCTCTATTTTTTTTCGTTCTTCAATTTGCATTTGCAAATGCAAATTAGTTTGTTGCAGTTCTTTTGTTTTTTCGTTTACTCTAAATTCAAGCTCTTGGTGACTTTTAGCTATAGCCTGATTTGCTAGCTTAGTTTGTAAAACAGCCGCTATTTGATGCGATACAAACGTAATTAATTCGTTATCGTCTTGACTAAAAATATGTTTATTGTTGTATGCTTGGCACACAATAAGGCCAATAACACCCTGCGATGTTTTTAAAGGTGCACCTAGCCAGCTCGTCGCTTTTTGTTTGTTAGGAACGGGGGCTGAACGTTGTACCACGCCACTATTTAATAATGCTTGTGCTTTTTCTGGGTTAATAAGCTGCGTTTCTTCGGTGCTTATTACTAATTCGCTATAGCCTTTGGCAAACTGACGGGGCTGAGTATTTTCCTTATATTCATCAACACAGTAAGGGAATGTTATCCAGCCTGAGTCTTTGTCATAAAGTGCAATATAAAGATTTTCTGCGTAGGTAATTGTTTTTATTATGCCATGTATTTTAACGTAAGCATCATCAAGATTTTTAGCTTGAGTGGCGATTTCAGATACTTTAAATAAAATTTGTTGACGTTGCAGCGCGCGTTTACGGTTAGCTACTTCAAGATTAAGTGCATCGTTACTTTGAGTCAGTGCTCGAGTACGAATTTTTACTTCTGACTCTAAATACTCACGTTTTTTTACACGCTCTATTGCCGTTGCTAAATACAGCGACATCACTTCAAGAAGTTGTATTTGCTGGGAGTTATAACTTTGATTTACGTCATAGCTTTGAGCGGCTAACACACCAATAATATTTTTTTCTTGGTACACAGGTACACCTACCCAATGTTCGGCGGGTGTGCCTAGCGCTTTGAATAAGCCGTTAGCAGCAGCGTCTTGCATTTGTTGTTTTGTAAAGTATGTGGTTTTACCTTCTTTAAATACGTAACCGGTAGCACCTTCATCAAAACTATTAGAGTGGTTTAGTGGTACTGCAATGCCATCTTTTTCATCTGAAAAATAAGAAAGCTCTAATGTTTGGCACTGCTGGTTTTGTAAAACAACATAAAAGCTTTTACTGGGAACATACTTTTGTAAAATATCGTGTATAGCGGGATAAAGTAGTGTTAACTCCGCAACCGTACTCGCGCGCTCAGAAAGTTGGATAAGCGCATTTTGCAAATGGTGTGATTGCTTGTACTTTTCGAGTAGGGTTTTGAGGCGTTTATTTTGATACGCTAATCTACGCGATGAAGGGAGTTTATCTTCCAATGATGTAACCGATATTATTATTGTATAGTTATTAGACTTATACTTTCACTTTTAGTGCTTAGCGTCAAGCTGATATTCTAATAAAAATAATGGTTAACGCGGTATTTTGGGCATAAAAAAGGCTTAACAAGTTAAGCCTTTTTTATGTATAACTGAGCGTTATTCTGCTGTCATGAAATCGATTGCTGCGCTTATTTCATCGTCAGAACAATCCATGCATGTGCCTCTAGCTGGCATTGCATTAAAGCCGTTAATTGCATGCTCAAGTAGCGTATCTTTGCCTTTGGCAATACGCGGTGCCCAATCGTCTGCAGATTTAGGTGCACCTAATGCGCCTGTACCATGGCATGCAAAGCACGCAGCCTGGTAAACTTGCTCACCAGAGCGAGGCCCTGTTGGCGCGGCAGCTACTGCAGCTTTATCACCTTCAAGGTACACAGCACCAACAGGTGCTAAACGCTTTTTAATTGCATCTTCAGTCATAGAGTTATCATATGGCTGTGCGTATGCTGTAGTTGCTAACACTAATAATGCTAATGCTGTTAATTTTTTCATTTTGCCTTGCTCACTTCGATTTGAACGTGATCAATCACGATATAGATGACGGAAATTACGCCGATTATAACTCTCTGAGGCAATTTATAAAATGCTAAGAGGTATTTTTATTACTAAAAACTGGCTACTTTTTGCGTTAGCTCAACAAAAATAAGTGCCTTGGCGTATTTATTTAGCCAATATACCTGGTCATCTAATAAATAACCTTTGTTACAATCAATTTAATGCTAATACGGATTTAACAAGTTTTTCGATCCCCGCATCTGCTTCTACAATCGATTGCGCTAGCATGTAAGCAGGTGTAGTCACAATTTTATTGTGTTGATCAATTACAACGTCATCAACGTCACAATTTAAGTGTGTTGCGCCAAGCTTAGTGAGTGCGGCTGCTGTGTCTTTATCGTTGCCAATAGTGATTTTTGCATCGTCGTAAATAAATGGAGTTAACGCAGGCGCGATACACATATAGCCGGCTGGTTTATTGGCATTAGCGAATTTTTTACAGGCGTTTAATACGTCGTTGTTAATGGTCGCTTGTGCGCCTTTGACCGCAAAGTCACATAAGTTTTTCGCAGCACCAAAACCACCTGGAACTATTAATGCGTCAAATTGATCGCTATTAAGGTGGTTAAGCGCTTTTATATCACCTCGGGCAATACGTGCAGCTTCTACTAATACATTACGCTTTTCACTCATTTCCTCACCCGTTAGATGATTAATAGTGTGAAGTTGCTCTATGTCTGGTGCAAAACACTGGTAGGTTGCACCATTTTTAGCTATGTGTAAAAGAGTCAAAATGGCTTCATTAATTTCGGCACCATCGTATACACCATTTCCAGCTAATAACACGGCTACTTTTTTCATGCTTTTGTGCTCCTTGATTTAATTTATTCAGTCTATAGTTTGAAGTTTAACACGGACGAAATTGCCTATTTAAATTAATTTTTGTGTGAAAATTATCCGCTAAGTAAGTTGCAATGCGGCATATGCCATTTCACAATTAGCACCAATAAAAAAAAGTATAAAGGATCGCTATGATCTTCGATCCATTATGCTAGAATACTCCTCCGGTTATTTAATTGGACACGAATAACCAAAGTAGATGATGGCACTAGTAGCCATACAAAACCTTTTTCCACATTGGTTTAAAAATAATAAAAAAAGAACTTCGTATTATCTTTTTTAAATTAAAACATATAGTTAATCATTTTTCTAGGCGTTTAAATAGGCCTTGGAAGAATCATTTGTGCCTGTTATCTACATACTTATCCACAGCTTGCTCTTATTTTAATAAAATACCGAATATCAATTGATAGTCGTTTTATTTTAACCCTTATGGCATGCTTACAATTATCATAATTTTTAGCATTTAGGATCCAAATTCACCATGGCTCAGATCCCCGAAAATCCACTTATTTTAGTTGATGGTTCGTCGTATTTATTTCGTGCTTATCATTCTCCTCCACATCTAACTAATTCTAAGGGTGAGGCTACGGGCGCTATTTATGGCGTTATTAATATGCTGAAAAGCTTGATCAGACAGTATGATCCCTCGCATATGGTGGTTGTATTTGACGCCAAAGGTAAAACATTCCGTAACGACATGTACAGCGAATACAAAGCTAATCGCCCACCTATGCCTGACGATTTACGCACCCAAATAGCACCTATCCACAGTATTATTAAAGCAATGGGGTTTCCGCTTATTAGTATTGAAGGGGTTGAAGCAGACGATGTCATTGGAACCTTTGCGCGAATTGCCTCTGAGCAAAAACGCCATGTACTGGTTTCGACCGGCGATAAAGATATGGCCCAGCTTGTGAATGAGCATGTGACACTCATTAATACGATGACCGACAGTATTTCAGATCCTGACACTGTTGTTGAAAAGTTTGGTGTGGGCCCAGATCTTATAATTGATTACCTAGCACTGATGGGCGATAAGGTTGATAACATTCCTGGCGTAGAAGGCTGTGGTCCTAAAACAGCTGTAAAATGGTTACAAAAATATGGATCTCTGCAAGGTGTAATGGATAACGCAGGCGAAATTAAAGGTAAAATTGGTGAAAAATTAGCAAATGCATTAGATCATTTACCTTTAAGCTATGAGTTGGCAACCATTAAGTGTGACGTTGAGGTTGAGTCAGATCTTGATACGTTTAAACTGCAGGAGCCAAATAAAGACGAATTAATTGCATTATATGGTGAATGCGAGTTTCGTCGTTGGTTAGCTGAGCTACTAGATAACCCAAGTGATGCACAAACTCACTTAGCAGTTCCATCGCAAGAAACAGAATTACCAAAAGTTGAAGAGGCTCATTACGAGACTATTTTAACAGAAGCGCAGTTTGATACGTTAATAGAGCAACTTAATGGCGCTGATCTTTTTGCATTTGATACAGAAACAACTAGCCTCGATTATATGCAAGCGCAATTAGTAGGCATGAGTTTTAGCGTTAAAGCAGGAGAAGCTGCATATTTACCTGTTGCGCACGATTACCCCGATGCACCAGAACAGCTAAGCCTTGAATTTGTGATGCAAAAGCTTGGGCCAATTTTAGCTGACGCTAATAAAGCAAAAGTAGGGCAGAATCTTAAATACGACAAAAGCGTATTAGCTAATGCTGGCTATGAACTCAATGGTATTAAATTTGACACTATGCTTGAGTCTTACGTATTTAACAGCGTAGGTACGCGCCACGATATGGATTCGTTGGCATTAAAGTATTTAGGTCATAAAAATATTAGTTTTGAAGATATTGCAGGCAAGGGTAAAAAGCAGCTGACGTTTAATCAAATTGAACTCGACAAAGCAGCGCCTTATGCAGCAGAAGACGCGGACATAACACTTCGCTTACACGAAGTACTGTGGCCTAAAATTGAGGCAGATGAAAAGCTTAAATCAGTATTTGAAGAGATTGAAATGCCATTGGTAAGCGTCATTTCAGATATTGAGCGCACAGGGGTTGCGATTGATAGCAACATGCTTGGCGCGCATAGCCAACGTTTAGGTGAGCGCTTAATTGAACTTGAAAAAGAGGCGTTTGAAATTGCAGGTGAACCCTTCAACCTGAGCTCACCAAAACAGTTACAAGTATTATTGTTTGAAAAGCTAGAGCTGCCAATAATTAAAAAAACGCCTAAAGGTGCACCTTCAACCGCAGAAGAGGTACTTCAAGAGCTTGCTCATGATTACCCGTTACCTAAGGTTATTATTGAACACCGTGGTTTATCAAAACTTAAATCAACATATACCGATAAACTACCGCTTATGGTTAATGAAAAAACACAGCGTGTACACACGTCATATCATCAAGCTGTAACAGCGACAGGGCGTTTAAGTTCTACCGATCCTAACCTGCAAAATATTCCTATTCGCTCAGAAGAGGGTCGTCGTATTCGAGAGGCCTTCATTGCTGCCGATGGTTATAAAATAGTGGCAGCCGATTACAGCCAAATTGAATTACGCATAATGGCGCATCTTTCACAAGATAAAGGTTTGCTTAATGCTTTTGCAAACGGTTTAGATGTTCATAGTGCGACCGCGGCCGAGGTGTTTGGTGTTGATTTAGATGACGTAACAACAGACATGCGCCGAAAAGCAAAAGCCGTAAACTTTGGTCTTATTTATGGTATGTCGGCTTTTGGTTTAGCCCGCCAGTTAGATGTACCACGCCATGAAGCTCAACATTATATTGATAAATATTTTGAACGTTTTCCAGGCGTATTAGAGTACATGGAAACAACACGCGAAAAAGCAGCAGAAAATGGTTATGTTGAAACAATATTTGGACGCAGATTGCATTTACCTGAAATAAATGCCCGTAACGGAGCTCGTCGTAAGGGCGCGGAGCGTGCTGCCATAAATGCGCCCATGCAAGGCACTGCTGCTGATATAATTAAAAAGGCTATGTTAAGTGTTAATCAGTGGGTGTACGAACAAGCTCCAAATACCGTGAAGCTGCTTATGCAAGTGCACGATGAATTAGTATTTGAGATTAAAACTGATTGTGCAGAGGCTTACACAAAACAAATTTGCGAGTTAATGTCACAAGCAGCTTCACTCGATGTACCGCTAATAGTAGAGGCTGACGAAGGTGAAAACTGGGAACAAGCCCACTAAACTTTATAAATAATAAAAGCGCCAATAGGCGCTTTTTTTATGTGTATTAAAAATAGTAGTACCTTAACGGTCAATTTTATATAAACAGAATTTAGTTAATAATTGGTTAAAATAGGTAATTATTTATGCCAAATGGTTACATGTTCGTCAATTCTAACTATTAATGCAGAATATGATTGTATTTTTATGCGCGCTTTTGTTAAAGTCCCGCCCGTCCTACTCTGTAGGACATCCTGTTGATGATGCGTCTGTAAAGATGCAACAAATTGTTAGCGACTCCCCAGTTTGCTATATCGGCCTAATAACATTTTATTAGGCCGTTTTTTATTCCGCACTTTTCAGTATTCTTGACCTAATTATTACTTCTATTGTGATCATCTTTACGTTTAAATCCCGTAATTATAGCCAGTATTAGTTACGATATTACAATCTCATATTTTAGTATGGTTTAAGCTATTTCTAAATGATAGTATTCAATGAGGTTTTACCTTCATCTATGTATTTAAAGGAGTGCGTTATGTTTAAAGCGTTAGTGATTACAGGCCTTTCGTTATCAAGTTTATTTATGTCTAATTTTGCCTTTGCTAATTGGCTGCTAGACAACGATAAAAGCCAAGTAAGTTTTGTTTCTATAAAGAAAGACACGATTGCTGAAGCCCATCACTTCACTGCAATCGAAGGTAAGCTTAACGATAAAGGTGAGTTTAATGTTTATATAGACTTAGTATCAGTAGAAACGTATATACCTATTCGTAATCAAAGGCTTACAAGCCTGTTGTTTGAAGTAAATACATTCCCAAAAGCCGTGCTAACCGCCAATTTGAAGCCGTCGTTAGCAATAATTAAAAAACCGGGTAGTTACGTGTTAAAAGGTATTAGCGCAGAGCTTGATTTTCATGGTAACAAAAAATCACTTTCAATTGATGTGCTGGTAAATAGCAATAAAAGTGCTGATTTGACGCTTGCTTCATTCACGCCAGTCATCATAAATAGTGGCGACTTTGGTGTGACAGAGGGAGTTAAACAGTTACAAGAGCTTGCTGGTTTGCCTTCGATTGCAACGGCTATCCCAGTTTCATTTGTATTAACGCTTAATAAACAGTGATTTCGCTTAATGAGCTCAGTAAACAGTTAAGTGAGCCGAGTAAGCCCTTTGATAGTTGGCAACCCTCTCATTGTGGTGAGTTGCCAATCGTTATTAACGACCAAGGGGAATGGTTTTACGATGGTAGTAAAATAACAAGACTACCTATGGTCAAATTGTTTGCTTCTGTATTGTGCAAAGAGGGTGCACATTTTTATTTAAAAACACCTATCGAAAAAGTAACGATTACAGTAGAAGATGCGCCGTTTATTATTGTTGATTGGTTTTTAAAGCAAACTAATGAAGGCGAGGCTTTGTGTTGTATTGATAATTTAGCCAGGCAGTGGATTGTTTGCCAGCAACAGCCCTTACGGGTAAAAAATTATAAGGGCGCTAAAGTACCTTATTTAATATTACCTTTTGGTTGTAGTGCACGTATAGCAAGAAGTGTGTTTTATCAGTGGGCAGAAAAAGCCGAGTCTGATGAGCTCGGCTATTTTATTCAATCTGCAGGTGAGGTGTTTTACTTAAGTTAGCTTGCAGTGTTTGTGTCTGAACTGCTTTCGTCAGCTACTTTTTCTACAGGTGGTACCGCGATAACGGGGCCTAAATACCATTCGTCTAGTTTTTTAGCTACTTCTGGTAATCCAGTGCCTTTTAAAGATGAAAATGCATGGACAGTAATATCACCGTCCAGCTCGCTTAGTTCGCGGCGAACTTGTAGTACTTGTGCCTTTCTTGCACCTTGCTTTAATTTATCAGCTTTTGTTAGCAGGGCCAATACTGGAATCTCGCTTCCAATCGCCCAATTAATTAAGTCGCGGTCTAAATCTTTTAACGGATGACGAATATCCATTAAAACAACTATTCCTTTTAAGCTTTGGCGTTTTTGAAGATATTCACCTAATGACTTTTGCCATTTCTTCTTCATTTCAATTGGTACTTTGGCAAAACCGTAGCCTGGTAAATCTATGAGGCGCATGTTATCAACATCAGCTAACTCAAAGGTATTAATTAACTGAGTTCGCCCAGGGGTTTTACTCGTACGTGCTAATTTTTGATCGGTTAATGCATTAAGCGCACTTGATTTACCTGCATTAGAACGACCCGCAAACGCAACTTCAATTCCCGTATCAGCAGGTAATTTAGTAATGTCTGGAGCGCTTGTAACGAAAGACGCGGTATTATATTTGATACGAGATTTGAGCACAGGCTCTCCTAAAACTTTAAAAATAACGTTAAGTAAACCAAATTTACTTAGGGCACGTATTTTATACTATAAAAGATGTATTAAAAAGCGTATTTAAATACCTTAAATCAGTGTCTGTGGTACATTTAAAGCATATTAAAGCTTCACCTTAGTCAAAACCCTGTAAATTATAAGCTTAATATGTGTAGAAAACGTGCCAGAGAATTTATTATCGTGTAGAATATATGTATTGCAACATCATGATTGTAGATGATACAGGGTCGGGAACAGAGAATTCACCATGAAAAAAATAGCACTATCTTTAACAATATTGCTTGGTGCGTTGTCAGCAAGCAACGCAACAGCATTTGATGGCGATGTAAACGCAGGTAAACAAAAATCAGCAACGTGTGCGGCATGTCACGGCCCAGACGGTAATGCACCGATTACTATTTACCCTAAAATTGCAGGCCAACACCCAGATTATATCCTAAAGCAACTTCAGGATTTGAAACTAGGTATGACATCAGGCGGGAAAGAAGGCCGTATGGATCCTGTAATGAGCGCAATGGCAATGCCACTAAGCGAACAAGACATGAAAGATCTGGCAGCTTACTTTTCGTCACTAAACATGTCAGAGGGTTCAACACCTAAAGACGTCGTTGAAGTTGGCGCTATGCTTTACAAAGCGGGTGATGCAGAGCGAGGAATTCCTTCATGTGCTTCGTGTCATGGTCCTCGTGGTAACGGCTCATCGTTAGCTAAGTTTCCAAAAGTGTCTTTTCAGCACCCAGAGTACATAAAGTCTCAGCTTGAAAAGTTTCGTAATGGTACACGCCATAATGACCTAAACGGTATGATGGGTGACATCGCTAAAAAGCTAACAGACAAAGACATTGAAGTGCTTTCTAAGTACTTAGGCGGTTTACACTAAAGTCGTATTTATTTAAATTTAGATACCAACTACAGTGTAATATGAAAAAAAAGCAGCCTCGGTTGCTTTTTTTTGTGTCTGAAATTCGCGATATCGTCTTTCACTTTGTGAGACATTGACCATGCGGATGTATGGTAAAAGTCTTATTTTAAATGTCTTTTATTTGTTAAGTTGTTGTTATTTAAATAGGCTTTTATTTATGTATGGCTGTAATGTAAGAAAAAAGATATAAACCAGTTGTAACAAAATTATTAACGAGTAAATTAACAGCTGTCGCAAAGAACAATAAAAAAATGGAAACATCTATAAGGAAAGTAGCGCGGCACGACTACATAGCACAAAGATTGTGCTACTAAAGGAAATACTACAAAAGAGTCAGGATGACCGAAAATAATAAAATAACTCATGGAAGTTTAATAATAAAAACAAAATGGAATGAAACAAGGAACGTAAAAATAATAACAATACGGACTGATAATAATAAAAATAACAAAGACTAAAAAAGTCGAAGGGAGAAGTGTCCATTTTATGGCGCTCAGATTAGTAGGCGGTAGAGATGTTTTCTCTACCGCCTTTTTATTTGTCCTGTTACAATACCCACCGTTTAGCAATATGCTAGTGCGTCATGTTAAAGAGAAGCCCAACCTCTAAAGCGCAAACTGAATTCTTCTGGCTATGCCAGCATTGCGATGCCTATTAATATACGCCTCGCTCAAAACCTCTTAAGTGAGATGATCAAGATATGAGTAGAAAGAAAAAGTCACGCAAAATCCCATCAAATGGACCTGTTCGCTTAAGCCAAGATAAGCTTAAAGAAATGCGTGCGTTAAAAGAGCAGCGTGTTAAAAAAACCAAAGGTGCTAAGCCTGGTTCTCGTAATGCGCCAGATTTGGTTGAAGAACAAAACCAAACATCGCATTCAGGTTCGAGAGATAAACGTATTGGTAGTAAAAAGCCGGTGTCTTTAGTGCCTGTTGCTGCTGAACCAAAAGTAGAAATGAAACGTAACTTAAAACCAGTGGTTGAACTTAAAAAAGTAGTTCAGCCAGAGCTTACACCAGAACAAGAGCTTGAAGAGCTTGAAAATGATGTACGCTTACTTAAGTTGGTTGAGCGTCATGAAGGCGGTGAGATGCTGACTGGTAAAGATGCTAAGTACTTTAATAGTCGAATTGCTCGCCATCAGGTTCTATGCAAATTATTAGGCCTTGAGGATGAAGACGAGTTTGATGATGAAGATGACTTTGGCGAAGAGAGTAATTCAGACTTCGACCAGTATTTATCAAACGATCTTGCCAGTGAATGGCTAGACGATGATGAAGACGAAGATAAGTAATTAAGGGTAATCAATGAGTACTGCTGTGATCATAGCCTTGTGTTTAGGCGCTATTATTATAGCTGGTTTGGCATTCTATGCGGGTCAGTTGTTGTACAAGTTAAGTGCACAAAAAAAGTTAATAGCTAAAAAGCAAGCAGAGCAAAAGCAAAAGCTTGCAGCATCTCGTTTAAAGCGAAATGCTAAGCTTGCCGACAGTATTCATCTAATTGCGCGTGCAATGAAAGAAGAACAATGTGAGTTTTCAGAGGGATGTTTGCGCGTGTGGGTGCTTATGTCGCAATATGGCTTTGAAGACGAGCGAGATTTAACCATACAGTACCCTGGCATTTATAAAATGTACCAAGTGGTAAAAGAAATGCCGACACACGATGCCCGAAAAAAATATTCTAAAAAAGAAATATTTAAGCAAGACACGGCGCGTTGGCGCGCAGAAGAAAGCTACAGTGATGAGATTAAGGCCGATTGCGTTAAAATTATCTCTGAGTTCAAAGCTGCTCCAGGTAGTGAAAACGTAGTTTTTAACTAAATCTCGTACATAACATTAAAAAAGCATACCTAGGTATGCTTTTTTTGTGCCCAAATAATATTTAATTAGGGAGTTAAATGACTCGAGAAAAACGCGTTGCGTTGATTTTATTTTGTAAGTGGGTATCAAAACACATACAAATTATACGAATGAATAAGTTACCCCGTGGTGTGACACTGACGTGATTGTTTTTAATAATCACCATGTTCTCGTCTATAAGTGGTTTAAGAGAAACCAATGCCTCCGCAAAGTAGGTATCAAATTCAATATGATACTTTTTAGCAAACTCGTCTATATTTAGTTCAAACTGACAAATAAGCTGCTTAATAGCATCCGCTCGAATAACATCATCATGGGTTAAATGCATACCTTTACTAAGTGCGCAGCCGCTTTGCGTTTCAATGCTATGGTAGTAATGCTTTAGCTCTTTTTTATTTTGTAAAATAGCAGTGCCAATTTGTGAAATAGATGATGCACCCAGCCCTAATAAATCACAATTACCATGCGTTGTATAACCTTGAAAGTTTCGATGCAATTTACCTTCATTTTGTGCGATAGCCAGCTCGTTGTCTGCTTTCGCGAAGTGATCCATACCAATAAACTGATAACCTGCTTGTGTCATCTGCTCTAAGGTACTTTTAAACATGGTTAACTTGTCGTGAGCGTTTGGTAAGTCGTGCTCTTTTATTTTGCGTTGTGCGGCAAATCGCTCTGGTAAGTGAGCGTAGTTAAATACTGAAACACGATCGGGGCTAAGCTCAATGAGTTGCTCTATTGTTTGTTTAAAGCTTTCGGGGGTTTGCAGTGGAAGCCCGTAAATCATATCGGCGTTAATTGATTTGAAGCCCAGTTCACGTGCCTGAGTAATTAACTGCTTAACGGTATCGGCATGTTGAGGGCGATTAACTGCAAGTTGCACGTCGTCATTAAAGTCTTGAATCCCAAACGACACTCGGTTAAAACCAAGCATTCTCAAATCAACCAACATATTTTCAGCAAGCGATCGTGGGTCAACTTCAATACCGCGCTCTGTTGTGCTGGTAAAATTAAAGTGCTGTTCGAGCAGGGTAATTAAGCGTTTCATTTGTTGAGGGGTTAAAAAGGTAGGAGTGCCTCCACCTAAATGCAGTTGCTCAACGCTGTAGTGCTTAAACAAAGGCGCTTGTGCGGCAATTTCTTTTGCTAAAAAGTCTATATATGTATCGGCTTTAGATTGGTGGCGAGTGATTATTTTATTACAACCACAGTAGTAGCAAAGCTGACTGCAAAATGGAATATGAACATATAGAGAAAGCGAACGAGATTGAGATGATTCTACAGCGCTGATTAAATCGTGTTTATCGTATCCCTCATTCAAAGATAATGCGGTAGGGTAGGATGTATACCGCGGACCAGACACATTGTATTTATTAATGAGAGCTTGGTCCCATTGAGGAAGTTTTATCATCACACGCACCTAAGTTTTAACTAGAGCCGTGATTATAAAAAAGTAACGAAGGAGATATGTTGATCTATAACAAAAAAGGTGCCGAAGCACCTTTTTATCACAACGCATTACGCGTTAATACGTGACGGTATGCGCATCTTTTAAATACTGAAAAAGCTCTTTATAGCCTTTACCTGGCTTTTCGGCTTTGACTTCTTTTGCTGCATTACGTACTAATTGACGCATTTTTTGACGATCAAGTGATGGGAACTGCTCAATAGTCTCGTTTATAAGACTATCACCTTGTTCTATTAGGTCTGAGCGCAGTTGCTCTATTTTTTTAACCAAAACTTCAGCCTGGTTATTTTTATTAAGCATTACATCGATAATAGCTTTAATATCTTCAATGTTTTCTACTGTGCGAAGCGTTTTTGCAATGTAATTTAAGTGACGACGGTATGCATCGCTTTTGTTACTAATTTTATCAGCAACAACCATCGCTTCTTTTAAATCGTCATTTAATGGTAGGCGCTCACGCTGCTTTTTACCCATTTTGGCAATTTCAGAACCTAACTGATGAAATTCTTGTGCTTCGCGCTTAAGCTCTGTTCTTGATACGTATTCAATTTCTTCTTCAATTTCAGCAGGCTTGCCTTTTTTCTTCGCCATGGGGTGCTCTTAAATAAAAATAACTGGCGACATTATACGCCATTCTTTTAGTGATTAATATTAGCTGATGTGGTGCAGTGAGTGTGTTAGCATTTAACTATAAGAAATGCGTGCATTATGCCTCTAAGGCTCAGGACTTAATTTATGAAAAGCCAACAAAACGATCCAATTTATTCTCAAATATCGCAGGTTAAAGATGCGGTAGCCGAAGTACTCGAACATGCTAAAAAATTAGGTGCTACAGCAGCTGAAGCAGCAATGTCTAGCACGTCGGGTTTATCGGTGAGTACACGAATGGGTGAAGTAGAAACCATTGAGTTTAACCAAGATGGTGGCCTGGGGATTAGTGTTTATGTTGGCAATAATAAAGGGTCTGCCTCAACGGCTGATTTAAACCCTAAAACATTGCGCACAGTAGTAGAAAAAGCCATTGATATTGCAAAGTTCACATCAGACGATCCTTTCAATGGGGTCGCCGATAAAGAGCTACTTGAGTTTAACCCACAAGATCTCGATTTATACCACCCTTGGGATGTAAGCCCAGAGCAAGGTATTGAGCTTTGCCATACAGCTGAGCAAGCGGCATTAAATGCTGATGAACGTATTGTAAATTCTGATGGCGCGAGTTTTTCATCGCATCAAGGGCTTCGTGTTTATGGGAATAGCCATGGTTTAATTGCTGGCTTTCCTCGCACTCGTCATAGCATCAGCACCATGGTAATTGGTAAAGATGGTGAACAAATGCAACGCGACTCAGCATACACGGTTGCCCGCGATCAAGCAGGTCTGACTGATGCAGCTGCGGTTGGGCTTGAAGCCGCATCAGAAACATTGGCTAAATTAAACAGCCAAAAATTAGGAACAATGAAAGTCCCGGTTGTATTTAGGGCTGATATTGCAAACTCATTGTTTGGTCACTTGGTTTCGGCAATTGGCGGTGGCGCACTTTATCGTAAGTCGAGCTTTTTACTCGACAGTTTAGGTACGCAAGTATTTAGTCATTGTGTAAATATTGCTGAACGCCCGCATATTTTAAAAGGATTAGCTTCATCACCGTTTGATAGCGAAGGTGTTAAAACGGTTGATCGTGAAATAATTCAAGGTGGTGAGTTACAAACTTATTTATTAGCAAGTTACGCCGCGCGTAAAATGAATATGACCCCGACAGGTCATGCCGGCGGTATTCACAACTGGTTAGTAGAACAAACGCATAATGATTTAAAAGCATTGTTAAAAACAATGGGTACCGGTTTGTTAGTTACCGAGCTTATGGGGCAAGGCGTAAACACAGTAACAGGTGATTACTCTCGAGGTGCTGGTGGTTTTTGGGTTGAAAATGGAGAGATTCAATATCCGGTAAGTGAAATTACGATTGCCGGTAATTTAAAAGATATGTTTAAAGGTATTTCTGCTATCGGTGGTGATATTGAGCGCAGAGGCGGCATTCAAACTGGCTCTGTTCTAATCGAGCAAATGCAAATAGCGGGTGCTTAATACCTGATTTATGCTTAATTATGGACACACTTTAGTTTACTCTGATGGTGCTAAATTTAAGTGTGTAAATAAGTACGAGTTGAGATATTTAATGGCTAAAGATAGATACGCACCAAAACCACTCACCGATATTATGGCGGGCCTAAACAACCGTCTGTCGGCTTACGCTGGTAAAAGCCAAGCTCTTGATACTCAGCAAACTTTACTTAAAGGTTTTTTAGGCCCTAAATTAGGGGATAAGTGCCGCGTAAGTAATTATCGCGATGGCACTTTAATGATTGAAGCGGTATCGGCCCCGATAGCGCTTCGGCTTAATTATTTAAAAATGGATATGCTTTCGCACTTTAGAGCGGCAGGGATGGCTGAACTAGGGCAAATTAAAATTACAGCTAATCCACAGGCAACTCAGCGATTAAGTTCGGCCAACAAACCCGCATCAGCCGCCGTCACAAATTCACGTAAAATGAGTGAGCAAACAGCCGATTATTTAAATGCGATTGCCGACTCAGCACCACCTTCATTAAAAGAGAAGTTACAACGTTTGGCCTTACACGGTAAAAATAAGGGTTAATTGCCGGCTACTTTATTAAGTTATTGATAGGGCAATTTAGAACGTTTATCTCATTCAAAATACTTTGTTACATAATCTATTTCAATGTTCTCAAAATCAGGTTTATTATAGCGTTATTGCACTCAATAATTAGTGTAAGTTGATGCCCATTCCATTAAGTAAAAGCTGACTGCTATCTTGTGAAAGAGCTTAATGGAGTTGGTATGAGCAATTTATAAAATTGACTAACAAATGGATTAATTATGAATAAAGTAACAATGGCCGCTGCAAGTATTGCACTTGCGCTTGGCTTAGTAGGTTGTGGCGAAAAACAACAAGAAACCCAAGTAGCCGACACTCAAGCAGCAACAGCACCGGCAGAAAAACCGTTAGAGCTAGGTATTGAATTGGCTAATATGGACAGCTCAGTTCGCCCGCAGGATGACTTTTACTACCATGTAAATGGCACTTGGTTAGCAACAACCGAAATTCCAGGTGACAAGTCTAACTATGGTTCTTTTTCGCAATTATATGATGAGTCGCAAAAAGCGATGAAAACGGCGCTTGAAAACGCAGCGGCCAATAAGTCGGCTGAAAAAGGCAGCGACGAGTACAAAATTGGCGCGTTTTATAAAAGCTATATGAATAAAAACGCCCGTAATGAGCTTGGTATTACACCGCTGCAACCGTCGCTAGATAGTATTGATAGTGTAAAATCTAAGTCTGATCTAATTAGCCTTATGGCGTCTATTCAACAGCAAGGCGGCACTCTACCGTTTGGTTGGTTTATCAATAACGATGCTAAAAATTCAAGCGAATATGCTTTGTATTTATCTCAATCTGGCTTGGGTTTACCTGATCGCGATTACTACTTAAAAGACGATGAGAAATTTACTAAAATTCGCGCCTCTTATGAGCAATACATAACTGATGTATTAGCTAAAGCAGGTGTCAAAGAGGCCGCACAAGCAGCAGCAAGCGTACTTGCCTTTGAAAAAACCATTGCTGATGCGCAGTGGAGCCGTGTACAAAGCCGTGATGCAACTAAGTCATACAATAAAATGACCCTAGCAGAGGCTGATAAACTTGCTGGAGAGCTTGATTTATCGACGTTTTTTAAAGAGGCAGGTGTAAACACCGCTGATATTATCGTGCGCCAACCAAGCTTTTTAGAAGCGCTGGGTGGTATTTATCAAAACACCGACTTAGCAACCTGGAAAAACTACCTTAAGTTTCATTTTGTGAGTGGCTATGCGCAGCTATTAAATGATGATTTGGTTGACCTTAAATTTAACTTTTACAGCACCACTTTACGTGGTGTAGAAGAGCAAGCACCACTTTGGAAAAAAGCCGTAGATGCGTCTAACAGTGTGTTAGGTGAAATTTTAGGTAAAGTGTACGTTAAAGACAATTTTCCGCCTGAAGCTAAAGCACGTATGGAAGAGCTAGTTGATAACGTAATTAAAGGTTACAGCGTTGCAATTGAAGGTCTTGATTGGATGGGACCTGAAACAAAAATTGCAGCACAGGAAAAACTAGACAAATTTATTCCTAAAATTGGCTACCCAGATAAGTGGAAGGATTACTCTGAGCTTGAAATTAATTCAGACGAGCTAGTAGGTAACTACATCCGTTACAGCCAATGGGCGTATAAAGACATGATTGCCAAATTAGGCAAACCTGTTGACCGTTCAGAATGGTACATGACACCGCAAACAGTGAATGCCTACTACAACCCGGTAAACAACGAAATTGTATTCCCTGCTGCTATTTTACAACCGCCATTCTTTAACTTAGAAGCGGATGATGCGGTAAACTATGGTGCTATTGGTGCGGTAATTGGACACGAACTTGGTCACGGTTTTGACGACCAAGGTTCTAAATACGACGGCGATGGTAATTTACGTAACTGGTGGACTGAAAGCGACCTTAAACAGTTTGAGGAGCGTTCAGGTGCGTTAGTTGAGCAATTTAACAAGTACAAACCGTTTGACGATGCGAATGTAAATGGTGAGCTTACGCTTGGCGAAAATATTGGTGACCTAGGTGGGTTAACAGTCGCATATAAGGCATATCAGCTATCATTAGGTGATAATAAAGCACCAGTTATTGATGGTTACACAGGCGATCAACGCTTCTTTATGGGGTGGTCGCAAATTTGGCGTCGTAACTACCGCGATGAAGAATTACGTAACCGTTTAATGACCGATTCGCATTCACCAAGCCATTATCGTGTCATTGGTATTTTGTCTAATATGCCAGAGTTTTACGAAGCGTTTGATGTAAAAGAAGGCGACAAAATGTATATCAAACCAGAAGATCGCGTAAAAATTTGGTAATCAGATAATGTTATACCAATTCGCAATAATACTTGATTATTTTTAGGGGCTAAAAGTGTCGTTATCTGCGTTAAAAAATTCTCATTTAGAATAACTAAATAACGAATTTTTTGCCTAGCTATCAACACGTTTATCTATCCTCAAAATAGATCACTTAATTAAGCAGATTGGTACTAGTTAACTAAAAACCAGTGAATAAAAAAGCCAGTAAGTTTAACTTACTGGCTTTTTTGATACGAAATTTTAAACGCTTACTTTATTGTTTCATTAGGGTTTCGTACATCCATGCTTCGTTAACTAAAATGTTTTTATATAAAGCGAGTTGGTTTTGAGTGCGTACTAAATTGTGTTCGGGGTATGCGGTTTTAAAGTACACGTCGTTATTTAAGTAATCTGTTAAAAAGCGCACACTGAGCATCAGGGGCATTATTTTAGCGCCTAAAAGTAAACTGAGCTGTTCTTGTTTACTCAATATTGGTTTGAGTGGTGCTAAGTAACCTTTAACGAGTGCTTCAAAAACCTCTTTTCTAATAACAACCTTATCAAGACGTGTCGAATCCTCTGCTTCTGCACAGCAAAATGTACGTACCATATCGCCAAAATCGTGTAATAAAAAACCAGGCATGCAGGTGTCTAAATCAATAACAGCTTTCGCTTTATGAGTTTTACTGCAGTAGAGCATATTATTGATTTTAGTGTCGTTGTGGCAAACTCGAATAGGTAAATGCTGAGTTATAGCTTTAAGTTCATTTACTAAGTGTTGTTGCGATAAGCAAAATTCAATGTCTTTTTTACTGCGGTTAAGCCTGCTTTCATCACTATGAGTTATTGCTGTGTTTAGCTGCTCAAAGCGCATAGCCAAGTTATGAAAATCATTAATCACAGTATGCAGTGTGGCTGTGTCAAAATCGTGTAAGGCACTTGCAAAAGTACCAAAGGCCAAAGCGGCTTGATGCGCTTGCTCTGGGTTTTTAACAACATCCTCGCTGTAACTGTGCTCAATATAGTTAAGTACGCGATATGGCTCTTCATTAAGCATGGTTAAATACGCGTTGTTGCCTGTGCTAATGTGTTTAACAATATCGAGCGGATAGTTGTTTTGCTTCTGCTTAGTATTTAGGTGTTGCTCTATAAGTTGTGCGTTACTGACAATTTGAGCTGGGTACTTAAATACATGAGTGTTAAGTTTTTGCACAATAAATCGCTGTTCAAAATGTGTTAGTAGCCATGTGCTATTGATATGACCGCTACTGATGGTACTCAACTGAGTTGTTTCAGGGTTGAGTTTTAGCAGTTTACTCAACGTATTTTGTACAGTGTTATTCATTGTAACTCACTTAATCAAGCGTATCGAGATTGCAGTTTTTCAATTATTTCAGCATTAGCGGCAGGGAAGTCATAGTGAGTTAACTCACTAATATTTACCCATTCACTAGGTTGCCCTTCAGCGCCATGCGCTTCACCGCTAAAGTTACTGACAACGTGAATATCGAGTTTTACGCATTTGTCGCCATAATCATGTTCGATCACCATGAGCTGGCTAGAGCTGTGAATAGTAATACCTACTTCTTCAGTCAACTCACGTTTAAGCGCTGCAAATACACTTTCATTCGCTTCAACTTTACCACCAGGAAACTCCCATAAGCCACCTTGATGTTGGTCATCGGCACGTTTGCAGATAAATATTGCATTATTTTTTTTAATTACACCAACGGCTACATTTACTATTTTTATTGTCATATTTTTATCCCATAAAAAAAGCGACGCAAGCGCCGCTTTTTAATTACTTACAATGCGTGGTTATTTTAATTTACCACAACATTGCTTGAATTTTTGACCTGAACCACAAGGACACGGATCGTTACGACCAACTTTTGGCTCTGTTCTGGCCATTACCGTAGCACTTGGAGGTGCTTCGCCGCCTACGTGCTCAGCTTCTTCATGTTGGTACTCGCGAGGGGCATTTTCACTCTTACGGTGTTGCTCTTCTACTTTTTCAACATCTTCTTCTGCACGTACTTGTACTTTACTTAAAATGCTAACTACATCAACTTTTAAGTTTTCAAGCATTTCAGAGAACAGTTCAAACGACTCGCGTTTGTACTCTTGCTTTGGATTCTTTTGCGCGTAGCCACGTAAGTGAATACCTTGGCGTAAATGATCCATCGCCGCAAGGTGATCTTTCCAATGTTGGTCAAGACTTTGAAGCATAATTGCTTTTTCGAATTGACGTAGAACTGAATCACCAACCTGTTGCTCTTTTTGCTTGTAAGCTTGATCAACAGCTTCTTCAATACGCTCACGAAGTTTTTCTTCGTATAGTTTATTGTCGTCTGCTAACCATTGAGTAATTGGTAGCTCAATTAAGAAATCTTGTTTTAAGCGCTCTTCAAGACCTGGTACATCCCACATTTCAGCAAGGCTTTGTGGAGCAATGTATTGATCTATTGTATTGCTTAGTACGTCACCACGAATTGCAGTGATAGTTTCTGAAATATCACCTTCTTCAAGTAATTCATTACGCTGAGAGTAAACAACACGACGTTGATCGTTTGCTACGTCATCGTATTCAAGTAGCTGTTTACGAACATCAAAGTTACGTGCTTCTACTTTACGCTGTGCATTTTCAATTGCGCGGTTAACCCATGGGTGTTCAATTGCTTCACCGCGTTGCATACCTAGTTTACGCATCATGTTAGTCATGCGCTCGCCGGCAAATATACGCATAAGCGCATCGTCCATCGAAAGGTAAAAACGGCTAGAACCAGCATCACCTTGACGGCCAGAACGACCACGTAATTGGTTATCTATACGGCGCGATTCATGGCGCTCAGTACCAATAATGTGCAAACCGCCAGCATCAATGACTGCATCATGGCGAAGTTTCCATGCAGCTTTAATTTCTGCAATTTGTTCATCAGTTGGATTTTCTAGTTTTTCAACTTCGCTATTCCAGTTACCACCTAGCACAATATCGGTACCACGACCGGCCATGTTAGTTGCAATGGTAACAGTACCAGGTAAACCTGCATCTGAGACGATATCAGCTTCTTGCGCGTGGAATTTAGCATTAAGTACATTGTGCTTAATTTTTTCTTTGCGTAAAAACTGTGATAAGTACTCAGAGCTTTCAATTGAGATAGTACCTACTAGTACAGGCTGTCCGCGTTCTTGACAGTCTTTAATATCAACTAAAATAGCTTCGTATTTTTCTTCTTGCGTTAGGTAAACTAAATCAGCGCGATCATCACGGATCATTGGCTTATTAGTTGGCATAACAACGGTATCTAGGCCATAAATTGACTGAAACTCAAATGCTTCTGTGTCGGCAGTACCGGTCATACCCGCTAATGTTTCGTACAAACGGAAGTAGTTTTGGAACGTAATAGACGCCAATGTTTGGTTTTCGTTTTGAATTTTAACACCCTCTTTAGCTTCTACAGCTTGGTGTAAACCTTCAGACCAACGACGACCTTCCATTGAGCGACCAGTATGCTCGTCAATGATGATAACTTCGTTTTCTTTAACGACGTAATCAACATCTTTTTGATATAATTTGTGTGCGCGAAGTGCAGCATATACATGGCTTAACAAGGTAATACTTGCGGCAGAGTACAGCGAATCGCCTTCTTCAATTAAGCCGCGCTCGCTAAGTAAATCTTCTACTTTAACTTGGCCGCGCTCAGTTAAATGAACTTGCTTAGACTTTTCATCGATAGTGTAATCGCCGTCGCCTTCAACACCTTCCTCGTCTTCTTTTTCTTGTAGTTCAAGTAAAGGAACGATGGTATTTATTTCAGTGTATAGCTGTGAGCTGTCCTCGGCTGGGCCTGAGATGATAAGCGGTGTACGCGCTTCATCAATTAGGATTGAATCAACTTCATCGACTACAGCGTAAAATAATGGACGCTGAACGCGCTCATCAATACTAAATGCCATGTTGTCGCGAAGGTAATCAAAACCAAACTCGTTGTTTGTACCGTAGGTAATGTCAGCAGCATACGCTTGCTTTTTTTGTTGTGGCATCATGCCAGGAACATTGCAGCCAACCGTTAGGCCTAAAAATTCAAATAACGGACGGTTAGTTTCAGCATCGCGCTTAGCAAGATAGTCATTCACGGTAATAACGTGAACCCCTTTACCTGTTAAGCCGTTTAAGTAAGCAGGTAAGGTTGCTGTAAGTGTTTTACCTTCACCGGTACGCATTTCTGCAATACGGCCTTCGTGTAAAACCATGCCGCCTAGTAACTGTACGTCAAAGTGGCGCATGCCATTAACGCGCTTAGATGCTTCACGAACTACAGCAAATGCTTCAGGTAGAATATCGTCAAGGCTTTGTCCGTTATCGTAACGTTCTCTGAATTCTGCTGTTTTAGCGCGTAAATCTTCATCAGAAAGGGCTTCTAACTGCGTTTCTAGCGCATTGATTAGCGCGACCGTCTTTCTAAAGTTTTTAATAGTGCGGTCGTTGCGACTACCAAAAATCTTGGTAAATAAATTAGATATCATGATAAAACCGTTACAATCAATTCGTTGTTAGCCGCGTATCGGCTAACCCATTTTTAACAATTGGTAATTAATATGTGCTTTTAAGTAACACTTAGTACATATTAATTAGCAATTTTGTATTAAACCATTCAAAAAGCACTGTTTATTACGTGCGCTACTATACCAGACTCTGCCAAACAACAAACTATCTCAGCCAAAAGATCTGTATATAAAATAGAAAAATTTGATCTGCATTCTAAAAAAGCCGTGGTATTAACTCCTTACTATAAAAATAGTAATGAACTGTGAATATATGGTGCTTAAAAAATTAAAAACAAGGGGGGCGTTACATTTGTGAACTTTAGAAAATTATGCTCAGATAACAGCATTAAACAATGGTGCGCTTAACGCGAAGGTGTGTTTCAACATGCAAAATAAGGTGAATAAATTAGTTGTATTGGGTGCTGGCTGGTTAGGTCATGCGCTATGTGTTAATGCACAACAGGCAGGTTGGAAGGTGCAGGGTACTCGTCGGTCAAATACACGAGAATTTGATTTTGAACGCCAGTTTAAATTAGAAGGTAATCAGCTAATACATCAGGTTGATTTAGACAATGCGTTTTGGGTCTGTGCTATTCCACCACGAAGTCGTCATAGCGAGAGTAATTACCCAGAAACACTTACTGCAGCCTTGGCGTTGTCTAAAAAGTTAAATGCAAAAGGGTTTTTATTATGTTCATCCACAGGGGTTTACGACCAAGAACCCGGTGTATACAGTGAAAGTAGCGATATTGCTTGCGCCAATCCAAGGCAAACAAAATTATATCAGGCCGAAGAGCAAGTCCTTGAGCAAAACGGTAAGGTACTGCGTTTAGCAGGATTACTTGGCCCAAACAGAGAGCCGGGTAAGTTTGTTGCGGGTAAAGAGCTTAATACCTCAAGTCAGCAAGTGGTGAATATGGTGCATCAGCAAGATGTAATAAATGCTATTTTTGCGGTAATAGCGCATTGGCAAGTAGGACAAAATATTTACAATATCGTTAACCCCGAGCACCCAACAAAAGCCGATTACTATGCATTAAAGTGTAAGCAGCAAGGTGGTGAAATACCAAAATTTACGAGCGATGAAAAAGCTGAGCGCAAGGTTATTGGCTCAGCTATCGAGGCGTTAGACTTTACTTACCAGTACGGTATTTAACACTTATTTTAATAAGAAGGGAGAGGGTTGTGGTCAATAAAGTCGCACAATTTACCTTCGCTCAATAGAGTGTTAGTTTGTTCTATATCGGGTGCAAAATAGCGATCTTTATCGTAGTAGGTCACATATTCGCGTAGTAAATTTTTTGCCTTTAATACTTTTTCACACGGGCTTAGCGGTTTTCTAAATTCTAAGCCCTGTACTGATGCAAGCCACTCTATAGCCAAAACACCTTGTGTATTATTTGCCATGTCTTGTAACCGCCTCGCGGCAAACGTAGCCATTGAAACGTGATCTTCTTGGTTGGCCGATGTTGGTAAGCTATCTACAGACGCGGGATGCGCAAGCGATTTATTTTCAGATGCCAATGCTGCTGCTGTTACTTGAGCAATCATAAAGCCAGAGTTTACGCCACCGTTTTCAACTAAAAAGGGCGGTAATTTTGATAAGTTAGAATCAATAAGTAGAGCAATTCTGCGCTCTGCTAAAGCGCCAATTTCAGCAATTGCAACAGCGAGGTTGTCGGCGGCCATAGCGACAGGTTCAGCGTGAAAGTTTCCGCCAGAAATAATATCGCCCACATCGGCAAATACGAGTGGGTTATCGGTTACACCATTTGATTCGCACAGCAATACATCAGCAGCTTGGCGTATTTGTGTTAAACACGCACCCAGTACTTGAGGTTGGCAACGTAAACAATAAGGGTCTTGTACTTTTTCGCAGTTTACATGTGAGTCGCTAATTTGTGATTGAGTATCAAGCAAATCTCTAAACACTTGTGCGGTATCTATTTGACCACGTTGCCCACGAATTTCGTGAATACGTGAGTCAAAGGGAGCGCGGCTCCCCATTGCTGCTTCAATACTTATAGAGCCTATTACACAGCTTTGCGCATATAAATCTTCTGCTCTAAATAACCCCTGTAATGCAAAAGCGGTAGACGCTTGAGTACCGTTAAGCAGCGCTAAACCTTCTTTTGCTGCAAGCGTAAGCGGTTCAAGCCCTGCTATTTTCAAACCTTCACCCGCACTGATTATTTTACCCTGATGGCGCATCTGGCCTTCGCTTAGCAAGGGTAAGCACATATGTGCAAGTGGAGCTAAGTCACCCGAAGCGCCAACAGAGCCTTTTTTAGGAACGCATGGGTAAACTTCACTATTTAGCAACTGTATAAAGAACTCGATGACTTGTAAGCGAATGCCAGAAAAGCCACGAGAAAGTGAGTTGATTTTTAGTGTAATCATCAATCTTACTGTGCTGTCGTCCATGTACTCGCCAATGCCAGCGGCATGAGAAAGCACAATTGAACGCTGAAGTAGCTCAAGCTCGTCATCGGCAATTTTGGTATTAGCAAGCAGGCCAAACCCGGTGTTAATTCCATACACTGTGCGTTGCTCATTAATGACATTTTGAACGGTTTGTGCGCTGGCAGCGATTTGAGATTCGGCATTTTTTTCAAGGTTTATTTGTACACTTGATGCATTAATCTTTCTTAGACTATTTAAATCAAGCGAGCCGGGTGTGAGAGTTAATTCGACCATGATTATTCCTCGTTCAGCATTGGTAAGTCTAAGTTTTGCTCTTTGGCACAGTTTTTTGCGATGTCGTAACCGGCATCTGCATGGCGCATTACACCGGTAGCGGGGTCATTCCAAAGCACGCGACCAACACGTTCTTTCGCTTCGTCTGTACCATCGGCAACAATAACAACACCTGAGTGTTGGCTAAAGCCCATTCCTACACCACCGCCATGGTGAAGCGATACCCACGTAGCGCCGCTTGCTGTGTTAAGCAACGCATTAAGCAATGGCCAATCAGAGACGGCATCTGAACCATCTTTCATGCTTTCTGTTTCACGATTAGGGCTTGCTACTGAGCCAGAATCAAGATGATCACGACCAATAACAATAGGTGCTTTAAGCTCCCCATTTTTTACCATTTCATTAAATGCCAGTGCTAAGCGTGCTCTGTCTTTTAAACCCACCCAGCATATACGAGCCGGTAGGCCTTGGAATTGAATGCGTTCGCGCGCCATATCAAGCCAATTGTGCAAATGTGCATCATCAGGGATTAGTTCTTTTACTTTAGCATCTGTTTTATAAATATCTTCTGGATCGCCCGATAAAGCGACCCATCGAAACGGGCCAATACCTTGGCAAAATAATGGGCGGATATAAGCAGGAACAAAGCCAGGGAAATCAAATGCGTTTGTAACACCTTCTTCAAATGCCATTTGGCGGATATTATTACCGTAGTCAGTGGTTGCTGCGCCTGCTTTTTGTAGGGCCAACATGGCATTAACTTGTACAGCCATTGATTGTTTTGCTGCTTTTACAACCGCTTTTGGATTTTGTTCACGCATTTTTGCGGCGTGCTCCATAGTCCAACCTTGTGGTAAGTAACCATTAAGTGGGTCGTGTGCTGATGTTTGGTCAGTCACTATATCGGGTGTAATGCCACTGCTTACAAGTGTGCTAAATATATCTGCAGCGTTGCCCAGCAAGCCAACCGAAATTGCTTTGTCGTTAACGCATGCGTCAGTAATTAACTGCAGTGCATGTTCAAGATTTGTGGCTTTTACATCAACATAGCCAGTTTTAATGCGAAAATCGATGCGGCTTTCGTCACACTCAACAACTAAGGCGCAAAAGCCCGCCATAGTTGCCGCCAGTGGCTGCGCGCCGCCCATGCCACCAAGGCCACCTGTTAACACCCATTTACCTTTAGCTTGACCATTAAAGTGTTGTTTAGCCATAGCTACAAATGTTTCGTATGTGCCTTGTACAATGCCCTGAGAGCCAATATAAATCCAAGATCCAGCCGTCATTTGGCCGTACATCATTAAACCTTTTTTATCTAGCTCGTTGAAGTGCTCCCAGTTAGCCCAGTGGGGTACCAAGTTTGAATTTGCAATTAAAACGCGAGGAGCATTGCTGTGTGTTTTAAATACGCCAACAGGTTTACCTGACTGAACAAGCAATGTTTCGTCATCATTTAATCGGTCTAGGGTTGCTATTATTTTATCAAAACTTGGCCAATCACGTGCCGCTCTACCAATACCACCATAAACAACTAACGCGTGAGGATGCTCTGCAACCTCAGGGTCTAAATTGTTCATGAGCATGCGTTTTGCCGCTTCAGTTTGCCAGCTTTTTGCGCTTATCATATCGCCATGTGGTGCACGTATTACGCGACTTGTGTCGAGTCGGTTAGTCATGTGTTGCTCCTGTTGTATATACAAGGTGATTTGTCACAAAAAAAGCGCATGATGCGCAATTTTGTTTATCTTATTTTTTAAACGTTAAGTGTCCGCCCAAGCGGTATTTGCTACCAGGCGATACAAGTCGTGCAAAACTTACAATACCGTTAACTGACCATGTTCTGCGAATAACTTGCAGGCAAGGCTCTTCGTTATATAGGTTTAACCATTGGCACATTTCGTTGTTGGGCATAATGGCTTCTACTGTGTGTCTAGCTTGGGTGAGAGGTGCAACACTTGAAAGATACTCATGAGGAGTCGTTGCACTAAAATCTTGTTGTAAATAGCCGCTAGCAAGCGCAGGGTTTACAAAGCGTTCTTCAAGCTGTATTGGGCTGTCGTTTTCGTTATGAACCAGTACGCTTCGGTACACGACGCTATCTACTTCTACTCCTAGTGCGATAGCAATAGGGGCCACCGCGTTTATTGATTCAAGTATAAGCACGCTACAGGTGTAGTTGCCGTTACGTTCTTTAACTTCATCGGCAATATTTTTAATTTCAAGTAATGAAGATTGCGACTTAAACGAAGCAACAAATGTTCCAAGGCCTTGGCTACGCGTAAGTATTCCAGCTTCTGTTAATTCGCTAAGTGCGCGGCGAGCAGTCATTCTGCTAACGCTAAATTGTGTGCTTAGCTCGTTTTCAGAGGGAACGCGTTGGTTTTCTTGCCACAAACCGCTGCGAATTTTATCAACAATAAATTGTTTTATTTGCGCAAATTTAGGTGTTGTCATTAACTGGGTAGCTGCATTAGGAGTAATTTATATTAAATAAGATGACACAATCCTCTTGTATATACAAGATGTGTTGTTAGACTATATTTCAATCATGTCAGGGTATGTATGGACTGCAATATGCAAAACACTCAACAAAATAATAACTTAGAAAATATCGATTTACTTTTAATCGATGCAAATATTGCCACAATGGATCCTACTAGAGATACACCTTATGGGATCATCAAAAATGCAGCGTTAGCCATTAAAAACGGAATAATTGTATGGTTAGGTGAACAAGCATCGTTACCGCCATTTGACGCTTTTGCAACGCCAACTTTGAGCATAAAAGGGCAATGGCTAACACCTGGTTTAATAGATTGCCATACACATTTGGTATTTGCTGGTTCTCGTGCGCAAGAATTTGAGCAGCGATTACAAGGCGTAAGCTATGAACAAATTGCAGCGCAAGGCGGAGGCATTGCAAGTACAGTAAAAGCAACCAGAGCTGCAGATAGAGAGCAACTATTTGTTGATGCCAAAGACAGGCTCAATACACTGTTAAAAGAAGGCGTAACAACAGTTGAAATTAAGTCGGGTTATGGGCTTGATACCGAAAACGAAATTAAAATATTAGAAGTGGCAAGACTACTGGGTGAGCATCACCCTATTGATATAAAAACAACATTTTTAGGCGCTCATGCATTACCTAAGGAATACAAAGGCCGTGCAGATGAATATATTGATTTGGTGTGCAACGAGATGCTTGAGCAAGTCGTTGCAGGTGGCCTTGCCGACGCCGTTGATGTGTTTTGCGAAAATGTAGGGTTTAGTTATGAGCAAACTAAGCGCGTATTTGCGGCGGCGGCTAAACATAATTTGCCAGTAAAATGCCATGCAGAGCAGTTATCTAATCAGCATGGTGCTGCGCTGGTGGCCGAATTTAATGGATTATCGGCAGATCATATAGAGTACCTTGATGAGCAAGGTGTAGAAGCCATGGCAAAGGCTGGCACTGTAGCTGTGCTGTTACCGGGGGCATTTTATTTTTTAAGAGAAACTAAACAGCCCCCCATAGAGCTACTTAATCAATATAAGGTGCCAATTGCGATTGCGAGCGACTTTAATCCAGGTACTTCACCGCTGTGTTCGGTGCAATTAATGATGAATATGGCATGTACACTCTTTAGATTAACACCAGAGCAAGCACTGGCAGGTGTTACCAGTAACGCAGCTAAAGCTCTGGGATTAAATGATAGAGGAGTGTTAAAAGTGGGAGCCAGAGCCGACGTTGCACATTGGCAAATAAGCCACCCATCGCAATTAAGTTACCAATTCGGCGTAAATAAACTGTCAAATTTATGGATTTTGGGTAAACTTAATTAGTTTGTATTATTTTTGTTCATATTTAACATGTTGTTGTTAAAGTTTTTTTACGAATACGAGTGCCGTTAACTTGAATATATTAACCGACAGTAATTTTCCGATTTTTTTTAGTGGTGCGCTTTTAATGGCGATGATCACCACTTTATTTTCGGTAAAAAATACCAACATTAAATTTAGTTATTTATGCATAGGTGTTGTAGGTTTAGCTATTTTAAGTAGCGGTGAAGCATGGTTAGCTATTTTATTGGCCTTTGGTTTTTGTTTTCACTTATGGCAATCATTTGAGCGCAATAATTGGAGTATGATTATTACCAGCTCTGCCGCTGGACTGCTATTTGTGGTGTTGTTTTCAGCACATTTGTTATTGGATGTGCCGTTATTTTGGGTGGTACTAGCCATATTACTGTGCGCTGTAGTTGGGTTACTAAATGATGAAAGTGACGAGCCCAAAGTTAGCATGGCGCCTAAGCAGGTCGACGACGCCTTTGTAGAAGAGTCACCCCTTTCAGTATTTGCTAGTAAAAAAGAGTTACGTCAAGGTTACTATGTTTGGTGTGATGATACTCAAGTTGAAGCCGTGCTTATTATTATTCGACTTGAAGGCTTTGAGCAAGTTAATCAGCATATAGGGCGTGGCTTTGGCGATATTTTATTAGCGCAATCAGCAAATAGAATACAAGAACAATTAGAAAGCGAAGAAGTGATTACTTTAGTTGGTAATGAAAAACTTGCTCATTTAGGTGGATTAAATTTTGCGTTTATTTGCAGCTTAGCTAATCACAAGCATTTACACGAACAAATTATTGATACCATACTCGGTGCAACACTTAAGCCTTTTAATGTCGCCAATTGCACGGTTGAGGTGAAAGCGAGAGCAAGCTATGTTGCCTGTAACGAGCAAGATACTAACTTTGACGATTTAATTTCCTATGCCTACTTAGCCCTTGATAGCCAGCCTACTCAAAAAGTGGTGCCTTATCACCAGCAAATGATGATTGAGCAATTAGAACAGCAAGCGCGTTTAAAAGAACTTGCTAACATTGACTTTGCAAGCGAGCTTGAGTTGTATTTTCAACCGGTTATTTGTAATAAAAATGGTCAAATTGAGTTTTTGGAATTGTTATTGCGTTGGCAGCATCCTAAGCAAGGGATTTTATCTGCTAATCGTTTTATTGATGATATTAGAATTGCAGGGCTTGGTTACCCACTTGCTAAGTTTGTTATAGAACGGGCTGCAGAACTTGCTATGGCACTTAGAATAGAAGGCATAGCTATACCGCTAAGCATTAACGTATTTGGCCCAGAAATGCTTAATGAAGAGTTTGTTGAGTTTGTTGATAATGTAATAACAGAGCACAACTTACAAATGGGGGATTTAATTGTTGAGTGTCCATTACATATATTTACGGGGCTCGATGATAAAGGTAGAGCGATGATCGCAAGGCTGAACAATATTGGCTTAAAGCTTTGTGTTGATGGCTTAGGTGATAACCCTGTACTGCTTTCTAAGTTACCTAGCTTAGCGGTAGAATATATAAAAGTAGCGCCGTCATTAACGGCTGATTTTAGCAACCAAAATAATATCCGCAGTTTAGTTGGCGGTATGGTTGAAATGCATAATCAGCAAAAAACAAAAGTCATTTTTGAAGGGGTGGAAACCCTTGAGCAACTTAAATTTGTTAAAAGTTTAAATGCCTATGCTGCCCAAGGTTATTACTTTGGGCATCCGCTTAGTAGCATAGGCTTAATGAGCTGGTTAAAAGAGTGGCAACAAGCACAAGGTTAATTAGAGTGAGCGCAAAGGGCTTCTTTTTGCGCTACCTCACTGACGTTTCAAGGTTGTAATACAGGAGAGTAATGCAGCTAAGGTTACATTATCTATTAATTTATAGCCCCACATCACGATCAAATTTATTTGAATGAGCACTCGCTTTCTTTTGCCAGTAAGTAGCTATTTACCAATGCACTGATCACTTGTCCTACATGTGTGGCACCTATTTCAGGTCCGTTTGGGTGTTGGCTCGGTGATGCCTCACATAGGTGTAAGTATTTAGCGTTTCGGTTACTTGCTGCTTTATATATAAAATGTTCAGTGTCGCTGACACTAAACCCACAGCACGTATAGGCACTTACAGGCATAAATGTAATACTGTCTAGATCTACTTCAATGCCTAGGGGTAATGAATCAAAACCGTTAATAGCCTTATCAATAGACTGAGTAAGCGTTATGTCGCGTTTTACTTTGAGTGACTGGTAGCTATCAAACGTGAAGTTTGCCTGCGTCATGGCATCAATAATTGCTTGGTTATTTTTCTGTTCATGTAGGCCAATAACATGGTAATTATTGAGTAGCTTCTCGTTATAAGCATATCGAAACCCATTGCCACTGTGGCGCCCTTCGCATTCTCTAAAGTCAGCATGAGGGTCAAAGTTTATTGCATTGACTGGTGTATGCTGTGAACCACTAAGTGCACGAATAATCCCTAAGCAGTTATTATGCCCGCCACCAATCACAATTGGTTCAAGACCCGCTTTAAATATTAGATTTAATACACTTTCTACGCGCTCATCTAACTGTTGGCATAGCAAACGTAATTGCTGAAGTTGTTCAGGGCTTTTGTTGTTTAATTGGTTACTTTGCGCCATTAGGTCATCAACGTGGACTTCGCCAAGTAACAACACTTTTTGAGTGGCAATAAATTGATTATGGGGTTGGTTTAAAAATTTAGATAAAAAAGCAGGCCAAGCTTCACTTGCCCCGCTATTGCCTAAATTGGCTTTAGGGCCAATGTCTTCACATATGCCTAAAAGCACATAGCGCATACCAAACTCAGCGGCATCAACAAGGGCTTGTTGAACATCTACGTGAGTGTCGAGTAAAGACATGGCTTGCCATGCTTTTTTTTCGTTTGCGCGGGTAGAGCATAAAGCTTTAACCGCGCTTTCATCATATACTTTTAACTGAGGGATCACGTTATACTTCTACAACTTCCAACTCAAGTTCTTCAGCAGATAGCACAATACCCGTGCTATCGGCATAGATGAAGTCGTCATCGAAAAACGACACACCAGCAAAGTTAACACCAATGCCATTTTCGCCAGCGCCTTCGCTGTCGGCAGCCACAGGGATTGATGCTATGGCTTGAATACCTACATCAAGCTCTTCTAGCTCATCCACATGGCGGACAGCTCCGTAAACAACAATGCCACTCCAATTGTTTTCAAACGCTAGTTCAGCAAGTTCAATATCAATAAGTGCACGGCGAGTAGAGCCACCACCGTCAATTAATAGCACTTGTCCTGTACCGTCTTGAGATAGTATTTCGCGGATCAGTTCATTATTTTCAAAACATTTAACCGTTTTAATGCGGCCACCAAAACTGTGTCGACCACCAAAGTTGATGAACATTGGCTCTAGCACGTCAACCACGTCAGCAAAGTGGTCACATAAATCAGAAGTGCTGTAATCCATTATTTTATCCTCAAAAGGTACATTAATTTATAACTCAGTATACCTGCCTTATAACCAATAACAACGACTTAATCGTAGTAAATTTAAGCAAAACAAGGAGTAAATCAAGAATGGCAACAATAGTGTCTTAAAAGCGTCACTCAATTGTTATTTACAACACCTAAGCTAAATCAGTGTTCATATATTATGCGATGAGGAATAAGCAATGGGTAATAATAATATACTTAAAAAAGTAGCTCAGTTTGACGAGCGATTATTTTTAACTTTGTTTAACTGTAACTCACCTAAGTGGCTAAAAAAAATGGCGTTTGGATTATCTAAAAGTGGTGACGGCGGATTGTATTTAGTTATATGTGCAGGTGTGTGGTGGCTTAGTAAAAACGAGCTGCACCAGCTATTACCAATCGCAATAATGCTTGGCTTTATTATTGAGCGGCCCATTTACTTTTTAGCTAAAAAGTATTTTGCACGAATAAGGCCATGCGATTGTTTAGTAACCAATGCCTATATAGTACCGAGTGACAAGTTTAGCTTACCGTCAGGTCACAGTGCTGCCGCTTTTTTAGTTGCTATTATTTTGTGTCACTTTTTCCCTCAGTATGTATGGCTATTTTTAGGCTGGGCTGGTGGTGTGGCAATATCGAGAGTGGTATTGGGGGTCCATTATCCTGCTGATATTATTATTGGTGCACTGATAGGTAGTTCATGTGGGTTATTTGCATTGGCACTAGTGGTGCCAGCATGAAAATATTATACGGTATTCAAGGTACTGGGAATGGCCATATAACACGGGCCCGTGTTATGGCTAGCTGCTTTAAAAAACTAAACATTGACGTTGATTATGTTTTTTCAGGACGTGCAAATAAAGATTACTTTGATATGCACGACTTTGCGAACTATAAAAGCTTTAGAGGGCTGTCGTTTAATACTAAAAATGGGCAAGTAAAAAGCCTTCAAACCGTTAAAAATGCGCGTATTTGTAAGTTAGTAAAAGATATTAAATCGTTCGATGTAAAGCAGTATGACTTTGTGCTTAATGACTTTGAGCCAATTACTGCATGGGCAGCTAAACGAGCGGGTGTTCCTGTGGTTGGTATCAGTCACCAGGCGGCGTTTTTATCTAACAGTGTTCCTATGTTTAGCCGAGGTATTTTACGTAAATCGTTAATAAAATATTATGCACCTGCTGATACGTATTTGGGGGTTCATTGGCAGCCATTTGCTGAAAACATTATTCCACCCTTTATTGCACATCATGAACACAGTAATCCTGTTGCGATTATTAACAAAGTGTTGGTGTACTTGCCCTTTGAAAACCTTGCTAGCATTATTGACTACCTAAAGGACTTTCCCGAAAAAGAGTTTTATTGTTATCACCCCGATGCGCAAAATAGATCGCTGGGTAATATACACTTACGCTCGCCTTCAAGATCTGACTTTTTAAATGATTTAGCCAATACAAGCGGTGTGATTGGTAATGCTGGGTTTGAACTTGCCAGTGAGGCATTAAAGTTGGGTAAAAAGTTATTACTAAAGCCGTTAGATGGCCAGTTTGAACAAAGTGAAAATGCACAAACATTACTCACTATGGGAATGGCTCATGTAATGAATTACTTAAATCCACAAGCATTAGATGACTGGAATAATGCACCTCAAAACAGGCAAATTAATTACCCTAGCGACCCTGAACCACTTGTAGATTGGTTATTACAAAAACAGTGGCATAAAACTCAATTACTACACAGAGGTTTATGGGGCAGTGTTAATTTGTAATGCCATACATTTTTCAGGTATGACCAGTTTGCAAAAAGCTAAAAAAAATAAAAGCAGATTAGGACATTAGTCTATAATAAGGTTGCATATTAACCAAAGGTGTTTGAAATGAGTTTTTTAGAAAATTTAACGATTAAGAGGCGATTGCAACTTAATGCTTTGGTAGTTGGTTTAGCAATGGTTATTCTATTATGTGTAACTATTTTTGAGGGAAAGGAAAATCTTAAATTAAATCAGACTATACAGCTAGCGAAAGAGCTGAATATTCAGCAATTAGAGTTAAGAAAGCATGAAAAAAACTTTTTGTTTTACAAAACAGAGAGCTCTTTAGAGTCGTTCGAAAAAGAGTATGCAGTCCTGGATACAAAGTTAGCTGAATTACAGGCTTTAATGTCTAGTTTAAATATTGATACTCAAAAAGCAGCGCAATTAAAAAGCTTAGTTGCTAAATATAATAGCGATTTTAATAACGTAGTCTCTCTTCAAAGAAAAATAGGCTTAAATCCCAAAGATGCTCTTTATGGTGAACTAAGAAGTGCAGTGCATAAAGTAGAAACCTTGCTTAACGAGCAGCAAAGCGATGAGTTGCTAGTACTTATGTTGCAATTAAGACGTGCTGAAAAAGATTTTATGCTGCGTTTAGATACCAAGTATCTCCCCCGTTTTGATGACACAATTACTAAGCTTGAACAAAGCCTTTCTCGTTCAACGATAGACTCAAACACCAAATCACAACTCAATAGTTTAATTGCTACTTATCAAAGTTCTTTTCAGGCGCTGGTAAAAGCCCAAGTTGAATTAGGGGTAAACTTAGAGTCAGGAGCTCTTGGTAAAATGCGAGAAAGCGTGTCAAAAAGTGACACTGTTGTTAGCCAAATTGTTGAGGAAACAGTAACTCATGTTAAAAACAGCGTAAGTGAGGCACAGTTTTTGGCAATTACTATTTTCGTTATTGCAGGCGTTATTGTTTTAGTATTGGTTTATTTTACTAGCCATTCTATTATTGTGCCTATTGAACGCGTTTATCACAGCATAAATGACATTAGGCGCAATAACGACTTAAGCGTAATGATAGAGCAAACAGGTAAAGATGAAATTACTATCATGACGACTGACTTTAACAGTTTAATAGGTGACTTTAAAAACCTGATTTATGAGGTTAATGGCGCACTAAATACTCTCAATGTAGCAACAGATCATTTATCTGAGAGCACAGCAGCCACAAGCTCAGGTATGCAAGAGCAATTACACGAAGCTGACATGGTTGCTACCGCAGCAACAGAAATGCAAGCGACTATTCAGGATATTTCACACAACACTGAAGCGGCGGCTAAAAAAGCGGAGTCTACAAACTTGAGTGCTCAACAAGGCCGCAGCGAAGTTGAATCAACCGTTAACCATATCAGAGAATTGTCTGGATCTTTAGGCAGTGCATCTGATGTGGTGTCTCAACTAGAAAAAGACGGTGAAACTATTGGCTCGGTGCTTGATGTTATTCGTGGTATTGCTGAACAAACTAATTTACTTGCGCTTAATGCCGCAATTGAAGCAGCTCGTGCTGGCGAGCAAGGTCGCGGCTTTGCGGTGGTTGCTGATGAAGTGCGCTCATTAGCCCAGCGTACGCAAGAGTCTACTAGTGAAATAGAAGGGATTATTAATACCCTACAGCAACGTACTCAGGAAGTTGTAAGCATTATGCACCAATGTCGCTCACAAGGTGATGAAAGTGCATCCCAGGCAATTAAAGCGGGCGAGTTGTTGGGTGCTATTACTGAAGATGTACAAACCATTATGGAAATGAGTACACAAATTGCCGTTGCTATTGATGAGCAAAGCCAAGTTGCATCAGAGGTTAATAAAAACGTGGTACGTATTAGAGATATTGCACAAGATGCATCAGAGCATGCATCGCGTAACGCGCAAACTAGTGAAGAGGTATCTGAGCAAGGTCGCGTACTATATGCTGCGATAGATAAATTTAAAGTCTAAATTTATTAAAGAGCCAATAAGGTTTAAGGAATAAACTTTATTGGCACACTATCTTTATTTTTTGTGTTTTCGCTTACACGTTCTAAATATTCATTCCACAGCTTAGTCTGCTGTTCTTGAAGCTTAGCAAAATAGTTCCAGCTAAATAATCCGCTATTATGGCCATCGTCAAAATCTAGGCGCAGTGCGTAATGCCCAACCGGGACTATTTTTTTTATCCCGACTGATTGCTTGTTTAAAACCAGCTTCATAGGGCCAGAGCCATGGCCTTGTACTTCTGCTGATGGAGAGTGAACACGTAAAAATTCACAACTAAATACGGCTTTACTATCATCGTCAAAGTAAACATCTAAATTTTTGCTCACGCTATGATAATGCACTTTTGTTACGTGTTTCATGTTTGGTATCCCATTAAAAAAGCCCCCAATATGGAGGCTTTTAGTATAACTACTTATAGTACCAATTAAAGAATAAAGCGGCTTAAATCTTCATCTTCAACTAGTGCACCTAAATGTTTTTCAACATAAGCCGCATCAATAACTACCGACGACCCAGCTTGCTCAGACGCATCGTATGAAATCTCTTCCATTAGCTTTTCCATCACGGTATGAAGACGACGAGCACCAATATTTTCGGTTTTCTCGTTAACTTGCCATGCCGCTTTTGCAATACGCTCAATAGCGTCATCACTGTACTGAACATCAACTTGCTCTGTTTTAAGTAGCTCGCGCTGTTGCTCTGTGAGTGAAGCATGAGGCTCTGTAAGTATACGTTTGAAGTCGTTTGCAGTAAGAGCTTCAAGCTCAACGCGAATAGGTAAGCGACCTTGTAGTTCAGGGATCATGTCTGATGGTTTAGCCATTTGGAATGCACCAGAAGCAATAAATAGCATGTGGTCAGTTTTAACCATACCGTGCTTAGTATTTACTGTTGAACCTTCAATAAGCGGAAGTAAATCGCGTTGTACACCTTCTCGACTAACATCTGGACCCGATGAATCTCCGCGCTTACAAATTTTGTCTATTTCATCGATAAACACAATACCATTTTGCTCTACAGCGAATATAGCCTGCTCTTTTAGCTCTTCTGGGTTTACTAGTTTGCCCGCTTCTTCTTCGGTTAGTAACTTAAAGGCTTCCTTAATTTTGAGCTTGCGCTTAGTGCGCTTATCGCCACCCATGTTTTGAAACATGCCCTGTAGCTGGTTGGTCATTTCTTCCATACCAGGAGGCGCCATAATTTCTACGTTTGGTTGTACTTGTGCTAAATCGATTTCAATCTCTTTATCGTCTAGTTGACCTTCGCGAAGCTTTTTACGGAATGTTTGGCGTGTTGATGAGTTTTCATCACGCTGAGTTTCACCGTATTGATCTTTAACAGGTGGTAAAAGTGCATCTAAAATACGATCTTCGGCCGCTTCTTCTGCGCGGTGTTTAAACTTTTTAGTTTGTTGTTCACGTGTCATTTTAATAGACACTTCAACTAAGTCGCGAATGATGGTTTCAACTTCCTTACCAACATAACCCACTTCGGTGAACTTGGTTGCTTCTACTTTAATAAAAGGGGCATTAGCAAGTTTGGCTAAGCGGCGCGCAATTTCCGTTTTACCAACACCTGTAGGACCAATCATTAAAATATTTTTTGGCGTTACTTCTGCACGCAAATCATCGTTTAATTGCATACGGCGCCAGCGGTTACGAAGTGCAATAGCAACGGCTTTTTTTGCGTTAGCTTGGCCAATAATATGTTGATCTAACTCGTGAACAATCTCTCTTGGGGTCATAGCAGACATAGCGGTTCCTATTATAATTCTTCAATAGTTTGGAAGTTGTTAGTAAATACGCAGATATCACCTGCAATAGTTAGGCTTTTTTCTACTATTTCACGAGCGCTTAAATCGGTGTTTTCTAATAACGCGGTTGCGGCCGATTGGGCAAAGTTACCACCACTACCAATGGCAATTAAGTCATTTTCTGGCTGAACGACGTCGCCGTTACCGGTGATAATTAAAGAGGCAGTTTCATCGGCTACAGCTAAAAGGGCTTCTAACTTTCTGAGTGCACGGTCACTACGCCAATCTTTCGCCATTTCAACAGCAGCTTTGGTGAGATTACCTTGATGCATTTCTAGTTTGCTTTCAAAACGTTCGAACAGGGTGAAGGCATCAGCAGTACCGCCGGCAAAACCTGCGATTACTTTGCCATTATAAAGGCGTCGAACTTTACGGGCGTTGCCCTTCATTACGGTATTACCCAATGAAACTTGGCCGTCGCCACCAATTACAACTTTGTCGTCGCGGCGTACACTTACAATAGTGGTCATGTTATTCCTCATCATCGAGTTGCAGGGGCAACTCGTTAAAAACGATTATGATGAGGTTATATGGGTGAATGGTTTATTTTCAAGTCCAGCCCCAAATTCCGCAGCCGACGACTTTGACACGCTTGAGTTTATTTTTATCACTTTCTGCTTGGCGCTTCGTTTTATAAGGCCCTAAACGTACTTTATACCAAATACCCGTTTCGCCTTTGGTTTCTCTTATTTCAGATATAAGACCAGCAAAGGCTATTTTAGCTTTTAACGATTCAGCCTGTTCATGAGTCCTGAACGAGCCGCATTGCATAACATAAGGACCTTTTTGTTCAATTTCTTTTACTTCTACTTGCACTTCATGGTTTCTGATTTCTTTTATAAATTCAGGCGCACGAGGAACGACCACTTCTATTTTTTCTTTTTCGGCTGGGTTAGTTTGTTTTTCAACAAGCTCGGGGTCGGCATTATTTTTAATAAACCATAATCCATAGGCAAAACCGCCCACAAGCAAAGCTGCAACAATTACCAAAAGATAAGGGAATGGCTTTTTAGCAGGTTCTTTTTTGGTGTTTTTTCTATTTTTTGGTTTTTTATTAATGTAATCGTGCTGTGCCATAGCGTTATTTTGGCCTTAACCTAAATCATATCTATAGGGTCTACATCTAAACTCCAGCGAACTTTTTGTGCAAGTTTACTGGTGCTTAAATAATCAACCATTTGCGCAAGATACTGATGTAATATGCGGCGATCTTGCGCTTGAATGTGCAATTGAAACCGATACATACCCGCAATTCTTTCTAATGGGGCAGGGATCGGACCGAGCAATTGTATACCAGATACCCCGTTAACTGGAACCAAATCTGTCAAAAAGTCGACGACTAGTTTAATACTTAGCCCTTGTGCTCTAACTATGGCCATATTAGTAATAGGCGGTAAGTCGGCGTCATCACGCTCGCTTAACGCAAAGCGTGCAAAATCTTGGTAACCATTATTGACCAAATCTTGTAAAAGAGGATGTTCTGGGAAATGTGTTTGTAATAACACCTGGCCAGGCTCTCCTGAGCGACCAGCACGTCCTGCTACTTGAGTCACTAACTGCGCTAAATGTTCCGTTGCTCTGAAGTCGCAGGAATATAGGCCGCTGTCTACGTCTAAAATTATGACAAGGCTTACATCAGCAAAGTGATGACCTTTTGCAAGCATTTGCGTACCTACTAATATGCGCGCTCCACCTAAATTAATTTCGTCTAGGGCTTTTTCTAAACTGCCTTTACGACGAGTTGAATCGCGATCAATACGGGTTACCGGCGTATCAGGAAACTCGTTTGTTAAAAACTCTTCTATTTGTTCAGTCCCTTTACCATTAGGGAATATTTGCGTGCTCCCGCAATCAGGGCATTGATGAGGTACTTGATGTTGGTCGCCACAATGGTGGCAAATCATTTGACCAATCGCTTTATGGAACGTGGCACTAGTACTGCAACGGTTACATTCACTTAACCAACCACATTCATGGCAAATAAGTGTAGGTGAAAAACCACGACGATTTAAAAACACCATAACCTGTTTACCACGATTTAAATGTTGGCGCATAGTAGCAAGGCTTGCGTGAGCAATACCCGCCTGATCGGGCTGGCCTTTCATGTCGAGTAATTTAAATTGGTTATCGGTTGAGGTTTGAGCGCGCTCAGTCAGGCTTAATAGTTGGTACTTATTATTAATGGCTTTATGCAAGGTTTCGAGCGCTGGAGTAGCACTGCCGAGTATAAGTGGGATTTTATACTGGAATGCACGATAAGCTGCTAAATCTCGAGCATGGTAACGAAGGGTATCTTGTTGTTTAAATGATGAGTCATGTTCCTCGTCAACTACAATCATACCGAGCTTTAAAAAGGGTAAAAAAATACTTGAGCGCGTACCTATTACAATAGCGCAACTCCCTTTTTCGCAAAAGCGCCATGTTTGTAGGCGTTCGTTATCGGTAAGTGCAGAATGCCATAACATGATGGGTGTATCTGGAAAGCGGCGACGAAAACGGTTTACCGTTTGAGGGGTAAGGCCTATTTCGGGGACAAGTACTAAGGCTTGTTCACCTCGCTTTAATACTTCTTCAAGACATTGAAGATAGACTTCGGTTTTACCACTACCAGTAACCCCTTCTAATAAAAACGTGTTAAAGCCTTTACTTTGATTAATTGCAGTGCAAGCTACGGCTTGCTCTTTATTCAGTGTAGGCTTACTACCCACTGTTGGTGCAGTACTTTGCCACTGATTATCATGTTCTATGGTTTGTGTAACAAGCGCTTTTGCAATAAGGCTATCGATAGTCTTTTTACTAAAGCCGAGTGCTTTAAGCTCGGTTAATGATGATTTACCTGACTGTGCAAGTTGCTTTAATAAGTTAAGTTGAGTTTTTGCTTTGAGTGACGGAAGTTTTGATCCTTTTTCTGTCAGCATAACCATATTGATACTGGTTTTATCCGGTGACTCACCTTGGCGCAGCGCACTTGGTAGCGCTATATGAATTGTTTCGCCGAGTGGGTAGCAGTAATAGCGAGATGTAAAACTCAAAAGCGCAATGTGCTCAGATGATAAAATAGGCGCGTCATCAACTACTTCGATGATGGATTTTATTTTGTTTTCGGGGACGTCGGTCTTGCTTTTAATAGCTAAAACAACGGCGACTTTTTTTTGGTTACCAAAAGGCACCAACACACGCATACCCGGTTTAAGTGGTGATGCCATGCCATCGAGTTGCTTATCTACTTTATAATCAAAGGTGCGCGGTAAGGGGACTTTTATAGCGACTTCAGCAAAACACATAGCAACTCAACTCATAAAATTAATGATGTAATGTACTAAAAATAACGTTAAAAACCTACTAGCAAATATTGCTTGCTTAAGTGTCTGCCTACTTTTTTAGCAAAACAGTTAATAATAGCTTGTGTGTTTGATGGTAGTTGGATAAAATCCGCGACCAACAAATTTGTTTTAACGACGTATGGTGCCAGACTTCGGGTTTGGAGAGCGATGCGGCCTTAACTAGAGGTTTCTATGAAAGAAGGTATTCACCCTAAGTACGAAGTAATTTCTGCAACTTGTTCATGCGGCAATAAATTCGAAACAAGCTCTACTCTATGTAAAGACATTCACCTTGACGTATGTTCAGCGTGTCACCCTTTTTACACTGGTAAGCAAAAAGTTTTAGACACTGGCGGACGTGTTGATCGTTTCAACAAGCGTTTCGGTGCACTTGGTAGCAAGAAGTAATTTTTGCTGTCTTGTTAAATTAAGCACCTTAGGGTGCTTTTTTTATGCTTTTAATTTAGTTATACCAATTTAATAGTAATAACGTTTCGATTTAAAAAATTAAGTGTTACACGAACGGCGTCAATATTTTTTAATATAGGACAACTAAATAACAAATTATTTAGCTTATTGCTCGATTTTCATATTTCCCTGCTATGCATAACTATTTCCTGTTCTTATTCTGAATATGCATAAACCTTTACAGACAAACCGCAAATTATTCTCTATATTTTTAATTAGTTCATTTTTAACTAAGTAGTTAAATGTAGCTAACGTGAAGTTATATGTTTTTAAAGTATGTGAATAAGCCTATTTTTGCTTATTTTTATAGTACTTTATTAAGATGTTTTATAAAAAATAATGAAAGAACAAATGTGCCTTTAGAATCCGTTATTGGATGAATTTTTATTTATAAAGTGTCGATATAATTTACAAAAGTTATTGAAAAACCTCTTAAAATTAATCGAACTAGCATATAACAGGATAGACCTGATATTGCTTGGAATTTAAAAATAATAAGGGTATCGTAGCCTAAACTTCACCTCTCACTTTTACTTTAATTGCAGGATACAATCGCGTTATGTCAGACTTTCGTGAACAAGCACTACACTATCATTCGCACCCCGTTCCAGGAAAAATTAGCATTGAACTAACAAAGCCTGCTGAAACGGTAAAAGATCTCGCATTAGCATATAGCCCAGGAGTTGCAGAGCCCGTACGTGAAATCGCTGCAGACCCTGCAAACGCTTATAAATACACAGGTAAAGGGAATATGGTTGCGGTTATCACTAATGGTACTGCAATTCTAGGCTTAGGTAATTTAGGCCCACTTGCTTCAAAACCTGTAATGGAAGGTAAGGCGTTACTGTTTAAGCGATTTGCTGGCCTTGATTCTATTGATATCGAAGTGAAACACCGCACTACTGAAGACTTTATTAATACAGTTGCTAATATTGCCGACACGTTTGGCGGAATTAACCTTGAAGATATTAAGGCGCCAGAGTGTTTTGAAATAGAAAAAGCATTGATTGAGCGTTGCAGTATTCCGATATTTCATGATGATCAGCACGGTACAGCCATTGTAACTGCTGCGGGTATGTTGAACGCGCTTGAGGTGCAAGGCAAGTCTATCGAAAATGCGACTATTGTGTGTTTGGGTGCTGGTGCTGCTGCGGTTGCTTGTATGGAGCTGTTAATTAAGTGTGGTGCTTTGCGCGAGCACATTTATATGCTTGACCGTAAAGGTGTTATTCATACTCGTCGTGATGACTTAAATGAATACAAAAAACTTTTTGCTAACAATACAGACAAGCGCACGTTGCAAGATGTTATTGAAGATGCAGATGTATTTGTTGGTGTATCGGGGCCTAATCTATTAGCTGCCGATGATTTAAAATTAATGGCAGAAAAACCAGTTGTGTTTGCTTGTTCAAACCCAGATCCAGAAATTGATCCTGCACTGGCTCATTCTGCTCGAAACGATCTAATTATGGCAACGGGTCGATCAGATTACCCTAACCAAGTTAATAATGTTCTGTGTTTTCCGTTTATATTCCGCGGTGCTCTTGATGTACGCGCCAGTGCAATAAATGATGAAATGAAAATTGCAGCTGTAGAAGCGATAAGAAGTATTGCCAAAGAGCCTGTACCTGCTGAAGTACTGACGGCTGCGGGTGTTGATAAGCTGGAGTTTGGTGATAAGTATATTATTCCAAAACCAATGGATCCTCGTTTATTACCACGCATTGCAAAAGCGGTTGCAATAGCTGCTGTAGAGTCAGGTGTTGCACAAATTGATTTACCAGAAAACTATATGGAATAACGACTAAGTCGTAATTTAGACACAAAAAAACCTCAATTAATTGAGGTTTTTTTTGTGTCTAAATTACGTTTAGTCTTCGTTTAAAACAGGCACTTCTAGCCCCATTTCTTGCATTATTTTTTTCACTTCCTCAGGTACTTTTTCGGCGTTATCCTTACGTAAGTCGTCGTCGTTAGGCAAAGGTTGACCGGTAAATGCATGTAAAAATGCTTCACAAAGTAATTCACTATTTGTTGCATGACGTAGGTTATTAATTTGACGACGCGTGCGTTCGTCCGTTAATACCTTTAATACATTTAGTGGGATTGAAACGGTAATTTTTTTTACTTGTTCTGATTTTTTCCCGTGTTCTGCGTATGGGTGAATATACTCACCATTCCATTTAGCCATAAGATGTATCGTCGCCTCAGATTAATAATTGCTCATATGCACTACAATACATATGAATATGCGTGAAATTCTATCGATTTAAAAAAGATAGTCAAATACTAGTTTCTTAGCCATCTAGAGCTTTAAATGTTTTGACATCTTTAATAAGATAAATTACTCTTTTAGACGTCTAAACATCCAAACTAAATAGGTGACGAATATGAGCGAAAAAAATAAAGCAACCATTGCAGTAAGAAGTGGTGTTGAAGCAGACAAACATCATGGCGCAGTTGTCGCACCTATTTACTTATCAACCACCTATTCGTTTGCCGACTTTGATACAAAGCGTCAATACGATTACGGGCGAAGTGGTAACCCCAATCGTGATATTTTAGCCGAAACCTTGGCTGAGCTTGAAGGTGGCGCACGCGGTATTATTACTGCCACGGGTATGTCTGCCGTTCATTTGGCTACGCAAATCCTGAATCATGACGATACGTTAGTGATCCCACATGATTGTTACGGCGGAAGCTATCGTTTATTTACTTCACTGCAAAAGCGCGGTTTGCTCAAGCTAGAAGTTTTAGATTTAACACAAGCACAAAGTTTAGATAAAATTTTAGCAATTAAGCCTAAGCTAATTTGGATAGAAACACCAAGTAACCCATTACTACGCTTAACTGATATTAAAGCAATAACCGATGTTGCTAAACAGTGCGGTGCTTTAGTCGCTGCCGATAACACATTTTTATCACCAGCATTACAAAACCCTATTAAATTTGGTGTTGATATAGTTGTACATTCCACCACCAAGTACATTAATGGTCATTCAGATGTAGTGGGCGGTGCGGTGATTGCCGCTTCACAAGAGCTGGGCGATGAACTGGCATGGTGGGCAAATAATATAGGTATTACAGGTGCGCCATTTGATAGTTATTTAACATTGCGTGGGTTGCGAACACTAAATGTGCGTTTAAAGCAGCATCAAGAAAACGCATTAGCGATTGCTAAATACCTAGAAAAGTCGGAATTTGTTCGCCAAGTTTATTACCCTGGTCTTGAATCACACCCGCAGCATGAATTAGCCAAAGCGCAGCAACTAGGCTTTGGTGGCATGGTGAGTTTTAATATTAAAGGTGACATAAACGATGCTGCGGCGTTTTTAACCAGCTTACGTGACTTTAGCTTGGCAGAGTCTTTGGGCGGAGTAGAGAGCCTAATATGCCATCCTGCAACCATGACCCATGCTGGCATGGAGCCTAAAGCTCGTCTTGAAGCGGGAGTGGGCGATACACTTATTCGAGTTTCAGTAGGTATAGAAGATATAAACGACTTATTAGCTGATTTAGAGCGCGTGTTTCAGCTTGTAAAGCCAGGCAGTAAAGTAAATTTAAACAAAGGAGCAGGCGGTGACATTAAATTAAGTGCCGCTCATCCAGCGCTTTGGTGAACAATATGACACAAACAGTACATAAATTTGGTGGTTCAAGCCTTAGTTCGGCTCAGCGGTATGAGCGGGTTGCGAGTATTATTTTAGAGCATACTCAGCCGGGCGATTGTGTTGTTGTATCTGCGGCGGGAAAAACAACCGATACTTTGGTGAAGTTATGGCAAAGCTATCAGCAACAAGATACGCATGTCGTTGCTGATATATTGCTGCAATTAAATAATCATCAAACTGATTTAATCACACAGTTACTCCATGCAGATCTTAAGCGAACTGCTTTAACGCGTTTGCATAGTGAACTAACAGCGATTAGTGAATTGATAAAAAACCAAGGCTTGGAAGAGGCTCCCTTACTTGCTTATGGTGAGGTCTGATCTGCACGCTTATTGGCGCTTTACCTTACGCAATTAAATATTAATGCTTGTGACCTTGATGCTCGAACACTTTTTACATTAAATAATGGGCAATTGTTACATACCCAAAATGCGCAGCAATGTGCGAAGTTTATAACCCCAGACTACATTAATGTTGTCACAGGCTTTATTGCATCAAATACGTTGGGTGACACGGTTACACTTGGTCGCAATGGGAGTGACTATAGTGCAACCTTACTCGCTAATTACTGCCATGCTAAGCAGGTGTGTATTTGGACTGATACACAAGGTGTATACAGCACAGACCCTCGCAAAGTTAGTAAAGCGGTTAAATACAATAAAGTATGTAGAGGTCAAGCTAACCTATTAGCGCGATTAGGTAATCCTGTTTTACACGCTAAAACGCTTTCTCCTTTAAGAAGCAGCGATATAAAACTATCTGTTCGTAGTAGTTTTGATGTGCAAGCAACGCCTACAGATATAGTTAAAGAAGGAAATGTAAAACAAAAGCGTTTTATTACCACGTTAAACAACATCGATTTATTAACAGTTGAAAAGCTGGCCGAAGGCGAAGTCGCAGATGTTAGCCAGCTTATTCAACACAGCATTCATCACTTTAGTCAAAATGGTGAAACTTATTTAGTTGTCCCCTCTGCTTCAACATATAAAGTTGTTAGTTATTTTGAGGGTAGAGCAAACATTAGCGAGTCGAGCTTAAATGGCTGTGCGGTTGTTGCGCCTGTTAATGATATTTCAAAATTGAATGTATTGGCTATTGATACGTTAAATGCTCATGCCATCGAGCCCCGCTTTACTCACCAAGACAGTGGATACATTTTACTATTAACGGATCAGGTTATAGATAGCGATATACTCAGTGTTTTACACGATAAGCTTATTAATAAAGGCCAAGAAGTTGCTTTAATAATCGCGGGCCTTGGAAATGTGGGAGAGGTATTTATAGAGCAGTTGTCAGCTCAATTCGAGCGTTTCTCTGATGACTTTACAATTAAATTGGTTGGGTTAATACGCTCTGAAACGTTACTTTTTAACCCCAGTGGTATAAACATTGCTGATTGGAAAAAGCATTTTCTCTCAGAAAGCAAAGCTTATAATAACCAAACATTACTAAACATAATTAGTGAACTTGATTATGAGCATAAAGTGGTTGTTGATATTACCGCAAGCGAGGCATTTAGCCAGTTATACCCGGAGTTTGTTGCATTAGATTGCCACTTGATCAGTGCTAACAAATACGCTGGAACTGCTGATACAGCATGGTATAAAGCTTTGCGTACGAGTATTAGTGAGCGAAATTTGCATTGGCGCTACAACACAAGCGTAGGTGCAGGCTTACCTGTTAACTTTGCATTGGCAGATTTGCAAAACAGTGGTGACAAAATCACTCGTATTGAAGGTGTTTTTTCAGGCACGTTATCGTGGTTATGCAGTAAGTTTGACGGAACAATACCATTTTCTGATCTGGTGCTTGAAGCACAAAAGATGGGGTTCACAGAGCCCGATCCGCGTGAAGATTTATCAGGGCGTGATATGCAGCGTAAACTGCTTATACTTGCCAGAGAGCTTGGTTTAGAACTCGACCTTGATGATATAAGCTTATCAGCACTCATGCCCGAAACGCTTGCTATAGGAAGTTGGGACGACTTTTTGGCTAATGAATCCACCCTCAATGACTTTATTGACGCTCATGCTGCAAATGCCAAAGCACAAAGTTCCGTACTTCGTTACACGGGTTTACTTGAAATTACGGAAAACAAAGTAACCGCTCAAGTAGGTATTACTTATACTCCTATTGGTGATGCGTTAGCTAATTTAACACCTGGCGATAATATTTTTGTCATTAATAGTAAGTGGTATAGCGCTAACGCTCTTGTGATTCAAGGACCTGGTGCGGGTAAGGAAGTAACCGCGGCGGGTATTCATTCTGACTTATATTGGCTGGTACAAAATATAAAATAAAGGTTACAAGGGCCTTGTATCAATCCGCAATAATACCTAATCATTTTGCGGGGCTAAACGTGTCGCTACATGCGTTAAAAAATTCTTATTTAGAATAGCTAAATTTGGTATCAACTAAAAACGGCAGCCAATGGCTGCCGTTCTTTATTTAAAACAGTTCTTCTTCTGTTTTAGTGTCTTCTTCAAATATATCTGTTGGTTGAGACATTACGTATTTTGTGGGGGCGGTGCCTTTGTCAAAATACTCAAAGCGACTGGTGTAATCATTTTTATGACTTAATAAACCGGTTTCTAAATCAATCCGAATAGACACTAAACCTTCTGGCGGCTCTATGGGGGCTTCAGGTTTACCTTCAAGCGCAACTTTCATAAACTCAACCCAAGCTGGCTGTGCTGTTTTAGCGCCAGATTCAGCCCCTGATATTTGCCCGCTATCAAGATTATTATTATATGAAGTTCTGCCTAGCGGGTTGCCAGGGTTATCAAAACCAACCCATACCGAGGTCATAACATTTCGATTAAAGCCACTAAACCAAGTATCTACAGAGTCATTAGTTGTGCCTGTTTTTCCTGATAGATCACGACGGCCTAATGCTTGAGCGCGCCAACCTGTTCCTGACCAACCCGTTTTATGTGACCAGTTTCCGCCTCCCCAAACAGCGCTATGCATTGCTTGAGCAATTAAAAATGCATTTTGTTTTGATATGACCTGAGGGGCACATTTTAATTGTGGCGTATCTGTATTTTGTTGTGGGAATAATCCAGTAGTATTGTCTGGGGTTAATGACTGAGCTGAAGTGTCGTCACACACTACTGAAGGATTAGCTTTAAACAAACTATTACCGTAAGCATCTTGGATTTCTGAGATAAAGTACGGCTCAATCAAATGCCCACCATTCGCAAATGCACTCATACCGCGTGCTAGTTCAATTGGAGTAATTGAAGCACTGCCCAGTGCTAAGGATTCACTGCGGTTGATGTCTGAATTTTTAAAGCCAAATTTTAGTAAGTGATCTGCTGTTCGTTGCAAACCAACACCTCGGAGCAAGCGAACTGATATTACGTTTTTAGATTGTGCTAACGCGCGACGAATTCTAATTGGGCCATTGTAAACAGCCGGACTGTTCTTAGGCCGCCATGCCACACCTTGGCTTTTATCCCACTGATTAATTGGCGCATCGTTTAAAATAGAGGCGAGCGTATAGCCGTTTTCAAGCGCTGCAGAATAAATAAATGGTTTTATGTTTGACCCCACTTGGCGCTTTGCTTGAATAGCTCGGTTGTATTGGCTTTGTTCAAAGCTATAGCCGCCAACAATGGCTTTAATACGGCCATCTTGTGGGTCAAGTGAAACAATTGCGCTTGATGCTTCAGGTAGTTGGCTTAGTTCATACTCGTTATTGCTGTTTTTACGCACCCAGATTTGCATTCCTGGCGTTAATATTTCAGTTGCCGTAGTTGGAGCAAAACCTTGGCGATAACGAGTTATATATTTGCGTGCCCATTTTAAGTTGTCCCAATTCAGATTTATTTGCTCTGCATTTTTAAGCAATACTGTGGCATTTTTTTCATCCACGTTAATAACAGCAGCTGCTTTTAATGTACCTATCTCTTTGGCTTCATTGAGTTTAGCTAGTATTTTATCTTCACTTAGCGCTGATTGTTTTTCAGGATCCCATAAAATAGCGGTTGGACCTCTAAAGCCATGACGTATATCGTAGCTATGAAGATTATTAACTAGCGCGGTTTGCGCCGCTTTTTGTACTTTAGACTCAACAGAGGTAAATATCTTAAAGCCTGAATTATATGCCTTGTCTATTCCGTAACGTGAAACCATTTCTGCACGCACCATTTCAGAAATGTACGGTGCGTATAAATCTATTTCAGCACCATGAAAGTAAGCGGTAATAGGTTGGCTTGTTGCATCATCATACACGTCTTGTGTTATGTAGTTTTCAGTTAATAAACGACCAAGTACAACATTACGGCGTGCTTTTGCACGGGTAGGGTTGCGAATTGGGTTTAACGCCGAAGGCGCTTTTGGCAAGCCAGCAATCATCGCCATTTGAGCAAGCGTTAAGTCTTTTAACTCTTTACCGTAATAAACTTGAGCGGCAGCTCCAATACCAAAGGCGCGGTTACCTAGCTCGATTTTGTTTAGGTAAAGTTCTAAAATTTCATCTTTAGTAAGTACATTTTCTATGTGTAGAGCGATGAATATCTCTTTTATTTTACGGATATAAGCTTTTTCTCGGGTTAAGAAAAAATTACGTGCAAGTTGCATGGTAATAGTACTAGCACCTTGTTTTTTCTCGCCTGTAGAAATAAGAACAATAGCAGAGCGAACTATACCAATAGGGTCTATACCTATATGGTCATAAAAGCGATTATCTTCAGTTGCTAAAAATGCATCAATTAAAGGTTGTGGGATTTCATCAATAGTGACCGGAATTCGACGTTTTTCACCAAATTGATTGATCAAGAGGCCATCTTTAGTGAATACTTGCATAGGAGTTTGTAATTGCACGTCTTTTAAAACTTGCACACTGGGGATATCAGGTTTAACGTAGTAATAAAGACTGACCAAAGTTATCAGACCGATTAACGTACAAATGATAAAAAATTGTAAAGTTCGTTTTAATAAAATCACTTATATTTCCCTAAATGGACTCCCAATTGCGAGTTTGGACTGATAGTATATATTGATTAAAAAATGAATAATATTTTTTCAGAAAAAAATTATAACTTGTTTATTATTAAAACAAAGGCCAAGTTGCAAACATGCTAAGTCAACTATTTCAAAAGCCGTCGCCAATGATGGTAGGAATTGATATCGGATCGCACTCGATTAAAGCGGTGCTTCTGAGAGAAATTGAAAGTGGATTTCGATTAGAGGCCCTAGCAATTGAGCCCATGCCTAAAGGCGCCATGAGTGAACGAACAATTCAAGATATTGAAGCGATTGGTAATGTAATAACAAAATTAAAAAGAAAATTACCTAAGTCACTTAAAAATGCAGCAGTGGCGGTGTCAGGGCAAACTGTTATTACAAAAGTAATTTTTATGGATGTGTCGTTGAGCGATGCAGAACTTGAATCCCAAATTGAAATTGAAGCAGATAGTTTAATACCTTACCCTCTTGATGAAGTTAGCTTAGACTTCGAAAAGCTCTCCACTAACGAAGCTGACCCGAGTAAAATGAATGTATTACTTTCAGCAGCCCGAACAGAAAGTGTTGAAGCACGTGTTGGCGCATTAGAAGAGGCTAATCTCGATACTAAGATTGTTGATGTAGAAAGTTACGCCTTAAGCCGTGCGATGGACGTTTATTATCAACAGCTACCAAGCGATGCCTTCAATAAGTGTGTTGCTGTTGTAGATATTGGTGCCGTACTCATGCTTGTAAGTGTTGTGCAAGCTGGTGAAACTATTTATACACGTGACCAGGTCTTTGGTGGTGATCAATACACAAATAGTATTGTTAACTACTACAACAAAGGGTTTGATGAAGCTGAAATAGGTAAAACATCAGGCGACTTACCACCTAACTATACCTTTGAGGTATTAGCACCATTTCAAACAGCGTTGCTTCAGCAAGTTCGTAGAGCGGTGCAAATGTTTTTAACAACGAGTGGCAAAGAACAAATAGACTATATTGTGCTTACCGGTGGAACTTCTATGATCAAAGGGCTTGATCGCTTATTAATTGAAGAATTAGGTATACACAGTGTTGTTGCAGAACCGTTTGCAAATATGGAAATTTCGCCAAAAGTAGATCGTAATGTTATGCAGCGTCACCGAACACAGTTTGCAATTGCAACAGGTTTGGCATTAAGGAGCTTTTCATCATGCCACATATAAATCTATTGCCTTGGCGAGAACTGCAGCGCGAAGAATCTAAAAAGAAATTTGTAACCATACTAGTTGGAATTGTTTTAGCTTGTTTTTTAAGTATGTACTTATTAAGTATGTTTTACGGTGCATTAAAAGACGGGCAAAACTTAAAAAATAATTACTTAAGTTCTGAAATAAGTATGCTTGATCGAAAGATCAGTGATATTAGAGAATTAGACAAACGAAAAGAAAACCTACAACAGCGAATGCGATTAATCGAAGAGCTGCAAAGTAGCCGTAACCTTGGCACACAAATTATGGATGAAGTAACAAAAATAGTACCTCAAGGTATTTACTTAACAAAGCTGGAACGCAGAGGGAACCAGATTTATGTACTTGGCCGAAGTGAATCAAATAACCGTTTATCTACTATGATCCGCCAGGTACAAAGTTCATATTTGTTAGAGCGTTTGACCATGCAGGATATTGTTGCAGGTGATCAGTCTTCGCGTTTACTAAGTGACTTTAGTATGGAGTTTTACGTAAAACCATTTGATGAGATTGGTGAGGTACGTAATGAACCTTGATTTTAAAGCACTTGGCGAAATAGATTGGAATGAAATTGAGTTAGACAATATTGGTGATTGGCCTGCTGCTGTAAAGGTAATTTGCTGTGCATTTGTTGCTGGGCTCATATTATTTTTTAGCTATAGCCTGTTAGTTTCTGACGAGATTGATAGCTACCATAATGCGGTATCAAAAGAGGTCGACTTAAGAAGTACCTACAGAACAAAATACGCTGTAGCGAGTAAGCTAGATATTTATCGCCAACAAATGATAGAAATGGAAGATAAGTTTTCTCAATTACTTAAGCGGTTACCGACATCAAACGAAATACCCGGCTTACTTGACGATTTGTCTTATGTTGGCACAACGAGCGGTTTAACATTTTTAAAAATTGGTTGGTTACCTGAAGTAGAGAAAGAGTTTTATACAGAGCTACCTATCAAAATAGAAGTAGTAGGTACTTATCATGAATTTGGTGAATTTGTTGGCAAAGTTGCTCAGTTACCACGAATAGTTAGTTTGCATGACTTTTCTATTACGTCTTCTGGCGAAAAACAACTAACATTTAGTGTTGTAGCAAAAACTTACCGTTATGAAGAAGGAGTTAAAAAATGAGGCTCCTTCATTTAATGCCGCTATTGGCTGTTATTGCGTTAGTGGGGTGTAACGACGATACCTCGGAGCAAAAAGAGTTTATTGACCAGGTAAAAGCAAGCACAACGCCTAAAGTTGAGTCGATTCCTGAACTTACTCAATTTGAGATTTTTGAATATAGTGCTGGAAATTTACGAAGTCCATTTGTGGCACCTCAACCTGAAATAATTCAGAACAAACTGACGCAAATAAAAAACTGTTTACACCCTGACCCAGACAGGCGCAGAGAGCCATTAGAAAAATACCCGTTAGATAATTTAGCAATGAAAGGTACAATTGGTTCAAGTGGTCAAGTTTGGGCGCTTATAACTGCTGCAGATGAAACATTACATCGTGTAACGATTGGTAATTATTTGGGCAGTTACGATGGCAAGGTAAAAGCTGTGAGTAACGATTTTATAGAATTAGTTGAATTAATCCCTGATGGGTCTGGTTGTTGGAAAGAGCGCCTGACTAAACTGGAAATGTTAGAGGCGGCAACTGATGGCGCAAATTAATAATAAAAAAGGTAAAAATAACATGCATAAGGATGTTCTTTGGTTTAATCGCATTGCGAGAGCTTTATTTGCAACAGCCGCTTTGGTTTGTGCTAACAATGCTTTGGCAGGACCATTGCTTTACGATGTACGTTATAACCCATTACTTAAAGGTGAAACCGAACTACAGCTTGTTTTCGACGAAGAGATAACTTTAGAACCACAAATTCAAGTATTTAACAGCCCAGCGCGTATTGAAATGTTTTTTGATACCGCAGAGTTAGAATTAGGATTAAATGACGTTGAAGTTAATCAAGCAGGTATTAGTAGTGTCACCAATGTGTTATCTGAGCAAGGTTTAAAGGTAACAGTTAATCTAGACAGATTAAAAATGTATGAAACAGAAGTTAATAACAACTTAGTTTCAATACGTGTATCGGATAACCCATTAACCGGTTCAGTAACTGAAGATGAAGCCGTTCTGACAGGTGATGTGAGTGGAAACTACATTAACCGTATCCAATCTATTGATTTTAGACGTGGTGAGAAAGGTGAGGCAAAGGTACTTGTATTTTTACAAGACACTCAAGCTGCTATAGAGGTTCACGAAAGTGGCGGCAAAATTTACGCAGATTTTCACCATACAGATATTCTGGACGATCTACTTTATGAGTTAGATGTTTTAGACTTTGGTACCATTGTTAGTACTATCGAAACGTTTAAAGAAGAAGGGCGAAGCCGCGTTGTTATAGAACCTAATGCCGAGTTTACATTCACGTATCAGCAAATAGACAATATTCTTACCCTCACAGTTGAAAAAGATGAAACTCAAAATGCTTACTTAGATGGTGGTAAAGAGTATCAAGGTCGACCAATGACCTTAAACTTTCAAGATATTTCAGTCCGTGCAGCGTTACAAATTATCGCAGGCTATAACGACTTTAACTTAGTAACAAGCGATTCCGTTACCGGTAACATTACCTTGCGCTTAGATGGCGTGCCGTGGGACCAAGCACTTGATGTCGTATTACGTATAAAAGGGTTGGACAAGCGTATGGATGGCTCTATCTTAATGGTAGCGCCAGCAGAAGAACTTGCAGCCCGTGAAGCAAAAGATCTAAAAGCAAAGCAGCAAGTTGAAGATTTAGAGCCGCTTTACAGCGAATATATGCGATTAAATTACGCCAAAGCTGAAGACTTTGCTGACTTACTTAAAACCGATATTAATAGCATCATTACCCCACGCGGAAGTGTGTCGGTTGATCAGCGTACTAACACTTTACTCGTTAAAGATACTGTTAAGAGCATAGAAAATATTAGACGTATGATTGAAACCCTGGACATACCGGTTCAACAGGTTGTTATTGAATCTCGTATGGTAACAGTGCGTGATAACGTAACTGAGGACCTAGGTGTTCGTTGGGGATTTAGCGATCAGCAAGGTAGTGATGGCATATCTGGTTCTTTAGAAGGTGCTGAAACCATTTCAAATGGCGTAATCCCTGACTTAACAGATAGATTAAATGTAAATCTACCTATTACAAACCCAGCGGCAAGTATAGGCCTCCACATAGCAAAACTCGCCAACGGGACATTAATCGATTTAGAGTTAAGTGCGCTTGAAGAAGAGAATAAAGGCGAGATTATTGCAAGCCCGCGTATTATTGCTGCCAATCAGCAAAAAGCGCGCATTGAACAAGGTACTGAAATACCCTATACAGAATCAGCTTCTAGTGGTGCAACAACGGTAAGCTTTAAAAAAGCAGTACTTAGTTTAGAGGTGACGCCACATATAACGCCTGATAATAAAGTGATTTTAGACTTAATAATCACGCAAGATACACGGGGCGATGTTGTACAAACAGGTACGGGTGAGGCCGTGTCGATAGATACTCAAGAAATTCAAACACAAGTATTAGTTGAAAACGGGCAAACTATCGTACTGGGTGGGATTTTCCAACAGCAGATAATCAACACTACAAATAAAGTGCCGGTGTTAGGTGATATTCCTTATGTTGGTAGGTTGTTTAAAAGCACCAGTGAATTTAATGAAAAGCGTGAATTGCTTATTTTCGTGACACCAAAAATACAAATAGATTAAAATAAGGTACTTTTTTGTTAATCAACGGGTGATTATTTAGTTTAATTGCTCGTTATGTGGCTTTTTATTCTAATTGACTTGAAATACCCCTGCAATTACTGAGATAATCCCCTCCTTAATTTTGGGGCCAGGTCGTTAGGCGGGGTTTTATTTCAAATTTTAGAGTTCGTTTGTACTAAAAGATATGGCTGAGAAACGTAATATATTTCTAATTGGCCCCATGGGGGCTGGAAAAAGCACAATTGGTCGTCACATTGCCGATCAATTACACCTTGAATTTGTTGATTCTGATCAAGAAATCGAACGCCGCACGGGTGCAGATATTGCCTGGGTATTCGATCTTGAAGGTGAAGAAGGCTTTAGACTTCGTGAAGAATCTGTTATTGGCGACTTAACTGAAATGCAAGGTATTGTACTTGCTACAGGTGGTGGTTCAGTAATGAGTAAAGAAGTTCGAAACAAGCTTTCGGCTCGTGGTATTGTTGTATACCTAGAGACACCTATTGAAAAGCAAGTTGCACGCACACAACGCGACAAGCGTCGCCCGTTACTGCAAACAGAAGAAGCACCTCGTGATGTACTAGAGCGCTTAGCAGAAGAACGCGAACCGTTATATAAAGAAGTGGCTGATTTTGTTGTACGCACTGATGAGCAAAGCGCTAAAGTTGTTGCAAATCAAATCATTGAGAAATTAGATTTTTAAAACCAATACATAATAAAGGATTAGCTGAGCATGCTTAAATTAACTGTTAATTTGGACGAGCGAAGTTATCCTATTTATATTGGGCAATCTGCACTTCAAGATAATGGCCGTCTAATTCACCATATTGGTGATTGTCGGCCTATCATCATTACTAATGACACAATAGAACCTTTATATCTACAAGGCTTACTTGATTCATTAGCTGAATTAAATCCTCTTTCCTTTATCATACCTGATGGTGAGCAATACAAGTCACTAGAGTGGTTTGAAAAAATATCCGCTTTTTTACTGCAAAATAATTGTGGTCGCGATACTTGTTTAATTGCATTAGGTGGTGGCGTAGTTGGCGATTTAACTGGTTTTGTAGCTGCATGTTATCAACGTGGCGTGCCGTTTATTCAAATACCTACAACACTTTTATCGCAAGTGGATTCATCTGTTGGTGGAAAAACAGCGGTGAACCATCCGTTAGGAAAAAACATGATTGGGGCTTTTTATCAGCCACAAGCTGTTTTTATTGATACTCAGTCTCTTCATACACTCCCAAAAAGAGAGTTTGCGGCAGGAATGGCTGAAGTTATCAAGTATGGTTTAATATACGATACCGAGCTTTTTACTTATTTAGAGCAAAATGTTGAAAACTTACAGCAGCTAAATGAAACATGCCTGCAGCATATCATTTACAGGTGCTGTGAAATTAAAGCGTTAATAGTTGCTGAGGATGAAAAAGAGCAAGGTCTCAGAGCATTGCTAAACTTGGGGCATACCTTCGGTCACGCAATTGAAGCCCAAATGGGTTATGGTAAGTGGCTTCATGGTGAAGCTGTTGCTACGGGTATGGTGTTAGCTTCTCAGTTAGCTCACACTCGAGGTGACTTAACGCTGCAGGATGTAGCGCGTATTGTGGATGTTATTAAACAATATAACTTACCAACTGAAGTACCTGTAGATATGACGAGTGAACAATTTTTATTGCATATGCGCAAAGATAAAAAAAATAAAAAAGGAACTATCCGTTTTATTTTACCCACTCAATTTGGTCAATGTGCACTGGTAGACGATGTATCTGACGATCAAGTCCGAGCATTAATCGAGCACTAAATGCAGTCACAAATTTTACCAAGCCGTGCGGCTTTGGTGGATAGAATCGCACTGCAATTTGAATATGGTCAAAACCTCATTGTTTTACTGGGCACATCAGGCCTAGGCAAAAGCTATCTACTTGAAACCTTTATTACCGATAAATACAACGACTTTAATAAAGCATTTGTACAGTCGAGTGCAAAATTGACGGACGCTCAGTTAATGAGCGATCTATTAGAGCAAAGCTTTAACAACCCGTTGGTTGATCATAATTTAAGTTTGTCTGAAAATTTTTATAAGTTACTTAATCAACAACAACCGGGCTCCTGTTTATGGGTTATTGACGGTGGTAGGCACTTATCAGAAGAGTTTTTAATTGAGCTGGAGCTGCTAGCTAAAAATAGCCCAATCACTCTTTATATTATGATTGCCTCAGCTGCAAAGTTGCCGGTTGAACATGCAGTTGAAATTCATCTTGAACGGCTTCCTCTTCATGAAAGTAAGCAGTTAATGGGGTGGTACTTTGAAAAGCTTCCTCACGATGAAGATCCTGTTTTCCAAGCTTTTTTAGCTGAAGCTAATGGTAATCCTAGTTTATTGCTTGCATGGCAACAGGATGAGTACATCGCAGATGTCAAAGTTAAAGATAAAGTATCATGGCGTGTACATTTACTGGTACTTATGTTGCTCATTATGTTCTTAATTATAGGCTTGTTATATAAATCAGATATGAGTGATTGGTGGCAAAAGCATTATGAGCAAGGCACCATTGAGGTTGATAGCACTGCTATTTCAGTGAGCCAGGCTATTGCACCTATACCTGACACAGTAACAAAAGAAAAAGTAGCCGACATACAGCCTACCGCTGAAGGTGAAAGAAAAAACGATATATCCGCGATCATGCAAAGCTTAAATGCAGGCAACGAGATCAATGAGCCTATTAGCTCTGATACACTCATAAAAGATGAACCTGTTAAAGAGCTTGTGCAATCAAAAGTTAACAATGAGGTTGATGCATCATCAGTGCAACTGCCCATAAACGAAGTTAGCTCATGGTATTCTAAGCAAAATGATTCAAATACGGTGATTCAGTTACTTGCAGTAACACAAAAGCAGGTTGTAGATGATTTTATAGAGCAGTATGCACTCCAATTAACAACGTACACTTATCAAACTCAAAGAAACGATAAAACATGGTGGGTGGTGACAACCGGTAGTTTTACAAGCATGAATGATGCACAGCAAGGTATGAAAAACCTACCTGCAAGTATCTTAAAAAATAAGCCGTTTTATAAAAAAATTAGTAAAATAAAACAAGAAATTGCACTAGTTGATCAGTAATATAAATCGCTTTAGTGTAAAATCGCGCAACACCAGATTGAAGTAAAGAACCAATGCAGCAAAAGAGTAGAGCCTTCCTTAAATGGGCTGGCGGAAAATACAGTCTCGTTGATGATATTAACGCGCGATTAAACCAAGCAAGTTCGCATGCTGATACCTTGGTTGAACCTTTTGTTGGTGCCGGTTCCGTTTTTCTAAATAGCGATTTTAAGCATTATATTCTTAACGATATTAATGCTGATTTAATCAACTTATATAAAGAATTAAGAAATTCACCCGATGAGTTTATTAGTGATGCAAAAAAGCTATTCGTTGATTTAAATAACCACCCCGATGCGTACTACGAATACCGATTTCAGTTTAATCAAAGCCGTGATGTATATGAGCGGTCAATGCTATTTTTATACATGAATCGTTTTGGTTACAACGGCTTATGCCGTTATAACTTAAAAGGTATTTTTAATGTACCATTTGGTAAATATAAAAAGCCTTATTTTCCTGAAAAGGAAATGTACTTTTTTGCTGAAAAAGCACAGCAAGCGACGTTTACATGCTTAGGCTACGATGATGTATTTAAACTGGTTCCTAATAACGCGGTTATTTATTGCGATCCACCCTATGTCCCTTTGAGTAAAACGGCTTCGTTTACTTCTTATGCTAAGGGCGGGTTTAATTTAGATGATCAGGCTAATTTAGCTAATTTGGCAGAAAAAGCGGCGTTTGAAAATAACACCCCAGTGCTTATTTCAAATCACGATACAGTATGGACACGGAAAATATACAGCCAAGCATCACTTGATCAAATTCAAGTAAAAAGGACGATAAGCCCTAAGGGCGGAACTCGTAATAAAGTAGGCGAGTTAATGGCTATGTACTTACCACTAAAACAACCACAGCATAAATTGAAAGCGCAAAAGCGATAAATAGTATTATCGCAATAGCAATGATTGAGGAAATAGAGTGTTCTTGAAAATCTGCGCGGCGCTTTTGTTCTGATTGAACACCAAAAAATGCGGCTAGCACACTTTGCAACGCGCTAATAAAGTGCCGCATTTTCTAGAATAAAGGCTTTAAAGAAGGTGTTTTCTTGCTGTCGTCTGAGCTTGTTAATAACTCAAGTAAATCCAAGTAGTGAAACTGAGCGCTGCGACTATCACCAGTGATCCAAGAAAACCAAGAAGAGTCTTCTTCAAGTACATGTAAACAGGGTTTACTTGTGTTTATTTCGTGTGTTGATTGCGGAGCACAATTATTAACCGAGCTTAACTCTTGCCCTGAACTTGGCGTAAAATTTACTACCCCAATAACTAATAATGCAGATGCAATTAATATCCCAATTTTAAAAGCGCGCATGATTTGAACCTAATATTTTGTTACTTTTTTAAGCATAACAAAAACTGCTCAAATAACAAACTTGTTTCTAATAAAGACTATTAATTAAATGTCAAAAATAGCCACTTAAGCACTTCAAACGCAACAGTATTACGCTTTAGTTGCTTGGGTAACGTCATCAATTGAGTTACATTAACGTAATATTTTACTCATTGGTGAATCTGCTATGTTTAGCCCAGAACAAAAATACTTAATTGCCCCATCAATTCTTTCAGCTGATTTTGCAAAGCTTGGTGAAGATGTTGATAGCGTTTTAGCCGCAGGTGCAGATGTAGTGCATTTTGATGTAATGGATAATCACTATGTACCTAACTTAACGATTGGACCTATGGTGTGTAAAGCACTAAGGGACTACGGTATCACCGCGCCAATTGATGTGCATTTAATGGTTAAGCCTGTCGATAGCATCATTCCACAGTTTGCAGAGGCGGGGGCTTCAATAATTACTTTTCACCCAGAGGCGAGTGAGCATATTGATCGCACGATTCAATTAATCAAAGATCATGGCTGTAAAGCTGGCTTAGTATTTAACCCAGCGACCAGTTTAAGCTATTTAGATCATGTAATTGATAAGCTAGATACTATCTTACTCATGTCTGTTAACCCCGGATTTGGTGGGCAAAGCTTTATTCCTCATACACTTAAAAAGTTAGCGCAGGCAAAGCAACGAATTGTTGAGTCAGGTCGAGATATTCGACTAGAAGTGGACGGTGGTATTAAGGTGGATAATATCGCTGCAGCAGCTCAGGCCGGTGCAGATATGTTTGTAGCAGGCTCTGCTATTTTTAATCAGCCAGACTACAAAGTAGTTATTGATCAAATGCGTAAGCAACTTGAGAGTGTAAAATAATGCAGTACGATGCGGCATTTTTTGATTTGGATGGCACACTAGTCGATAGTGTATATGACCTATATATCTCAATTAACTTAACATTAAGCGACTTGGCATTTCCTATTGTAAGCCAAAGTTTGGTCGAAAGCTGGGTAGGAAATGGTATAGATATGTTGGTAAAGCGGGCACTGAGTGGTGATATGCAGGTTAGTGAGCATTTAGATGAATCACTAACTAATAAAGCCATTGCACAGTTTCATAAGCATTATGAACAACAGGTAGGCCAATACAGCGTGTTATACCAACATGTTGAAACAGGGCTTGCAGCTTTACGTGGTATGCAAAAAGCATTGATAACTAATAAGTCTCGAATTTTTACTGAAAAACTTCTTGATAAGTTAGCACTTACCAATCATTTTGAGCTTATTATTTGTGGCGATGATATGGCAAAAAAACCGTCACCTGAGCCATTATTGTTTGCGTGTAAAAAGCTAAATATTGAGGCCTCTAAAGCAATAATGATTGGCGATTCTAAAAGCGATATACTTGCTGCAAAAGCGGCGGGTATTGATGTAATTGCAGTAGGCTATGGCTATAATCAAGGTGAAAACCTTGCTGATTATAATCCACAGTACCTATGCGATAACTTCTTAGATATAATACCTGTCCTAACACAGCGTTAAATATTAATAATTAAGTAAATAAAGGAAAATCATGAGTAAACCAGTAGTTTTAAGCGGCATTCAGCCAACCGGTGGTATGACAATAGGCAACTATGTTGGCGCTATTAACCAGTGGCTAAAGTTACAGGAAGATCACGAAAGTTTCTTTATGTTGGTTGACTTGCATGCTATCACCGTTCGCCAAGAGCCTGAATTATTACGCTCTCGTGTACTAGATGGCGTTGCATTGTATGCTGCATGCGGTATCGACCCTGAAAAGTCAGCGTTATTTGTTCAGTCTCAAGTGCCAGAGCACGCACAGTTAGCGTGGGTACTTAATTGTTACGCGCAAATGGGTGAACTTAACCGCATGACCCAGTTTAAAGATAAGTCGTCAAAGCATGCTAACAATGTAAACGTGGGCTTATTTTCGTACCCAGTTTTACAAGCGGCCGATATTTTACTTTATCAAGCCGATCAGGTACCAGTAGGCGAAGATCAAAAACAGCACTTAGAACTAACGCGTGACATAGCGACACGCTTTAATAACTTATACGGTGACGTTTTTAAACTGCCAGAGCCTTACATTCCAGAGTTTGGTGCGCGTGTAATGAGTCTACAAGACCCACTCAAGAAAATGTCAAAGTCTGACGAAAATCCAAACGGCTACATTATGTTATTAGATGAGCCTAAAAAGATTGAGAAAAAGCTTAAAAAAGCAGTGACCGATTCAGACGAGCAAGCGCGTATTTACTTTGACCGAACTGAAAAGCCAGGTGTATCTAACTTACTTACTTTATTAAGCGTAGCGACTAAGCGCTCAATAGAAGACTTAGTACCAGAGTTTGAAGGTAAAATGTACGGTCATCTTAAAAAAGATACAGCCGATGCAGTAGTAAGCATGATTGAACCAATTCAAGCTCGCTTTAAAGAAATTAGAGAAGATCAAAATTTACTTGATAACATAATGAAATCTGGAGCTGAAAAAGCCAGTGTACGTGCCGAGAAAACGCTTAAATCGGTATACGATGCATTAGGGTTTATTCCACGCGGGTAGGTTTATTGAAAAAAAATGCCGCTTATTAGCGGCATTTTTCATATGGCACATATCAACATGATAGACCCAAATAAAAACAGTAGCGATACTGCTAATTTGTCTGTTTTATCCATTATTCGGCTCCTTTTACAGTTATGTCTTGTGCGTTATTAATGCTCACTAAAGAAACGCTGTAGCCTTTATTTTCAAGTAATGTAAGCAAGCTATCTTGGCCTACAAGGTGTCCAGCCCCAACTAGTACAAACTCACTACTGTCGTTATTAAACATTGCCTCTACTTTTGGTAACCAATTATTATTTCTATCTTTAAGTAGCTGCTTGTAGGTTTCTGGGTCATTTTTCTGAATATTTTCAACCGCTACCTTGTTTAGTGTGTCGGTATCACCTTCTCGCCATGCAGTTAATAATCCTTTAAATATATCATTATAGTTATTTAGCTCTGCTAGGTTACGTTTAATAAAGTCATTTTCGTTACCTTGACCCATTGTTTTAAATAACTCTAACTGAAACTCCACTGTTTCTAAGTAGTTTTTTGTTTTGTTGTCTTTAGTCGCTTTTTTCGTATAGTAAGCATCAACACCTTCACCTATTAAGTTTTGTTTTTGCAGTTCCATCGACATTAAGACGATACTCACCATGGCTGGGCGAAAACCATCTAACTTTTCGAGGTTAGCGCCAAACTCACTCAGTTTATTTTCGAGTGAAGCTTTAACCTCAGGCTCTAACTTTTCACTTAACGTTTCATTATTAGTATATGAAAGCGCGCCAAGCATTTGCATTTGAGCATTAGTATCAGCTGGGTCTGCTATTGGCGCTTCAAAAACAATTGTATCGGCTTGTTCATAGGCATGATTAAACTCAACAGGTAATGGCATTTCAGCTTTAGGTAAAATATGTACAGTACCGCCAATAAATAACGAGTCACCTCCTTTGCTTACTTGCCATACAGAGCTTTGAGCTTGTGCTGTATTTGCTACCAAGCTGCAACCAAGTAAAACGCTGGCAGACACTAATTTTTTTGTAAAATTTTTCATAATAACTTCCTAATACTTTAAAATTTGTTGTTTTTAGTTAGATAAAATATTGCTGAAATAAGCAGTAATTGACGATGTTACTTTTGAAAGGTTTTCGTCAATTTCTGTGTTTATTTTGCTCATTGAAGAATCAAGTTCAGCTGATATTTTTTCATCTATTGAAGAAAGCAGTGTTTGCGTATCGACATGAGTTTTTAAAGACTCAGTTGCATTTACTGTGTTAGTTTTTTGCTGCTTTTTGTTAGTTGGTTTGTTTGTTTCTGTATGTTCACCAATTACACACTGCTCAACGCTCTTTTTAAATATGTGTTGTTTAGTATCAACTGCGAAGGCTGATGTAGTATTAAAAGCAGTTACTAGTAGTAAAGTAGATAGACCTTTTTTCATTGTGCTGTTCATAATTAAACCTTTTATATTTTTAATTGCAGCTAATTTAGAATCGCAAATGATTTTTAGTAAGCTGCTTGTTGATGACGGTTTAAAGAATATCGCTGAATTTACTGAGAGTCGCTTATCTAGTTATGAGCAATTAATAGATAAGGTTTTAATCGTATTTAATTGTTTTAATTTAATGGGTTAGCGTAAAACCTTATATTGTTGATATAAGGTTTTAAATGCTTTTTATACACAATAATGAGTTGATGTGGTACGGTTTATAAAAATAAAAATACCTAAAGACTATGAATTATCAAATCGGACCTTGGCAATTTATAAGTAATCGCTGTGTGATTACTTCAAGTAACTTAGAAAGGGAATTAGATCCACTTTTAGTAAAGTTATTACTGCACTTTGTAAATAAGCCTCAACAAATAGTTTCCCGCCAAGTGCTAATCGAAAGTGTATGGCAACAAAGCTATGTAGACGATAACGCGATTAACCGAGCTATCTCAGAGCTAAGAAAACAGCTTGCTCATCCAACTGAAAAAGCACCGCTTTTAAAAACGCATTACCGTAAAGGATATAGCCTTACGGTAGTACCTGAACAGTTAACACGAGAAAGCGTTACTGAAAAGCCTGTAAACTCAATATCTGACTCGGCTACTGCCACTACTAATAGTGATGATTTTACTGCTGCGACTATTTCAAAACCGGTTCCAGAAAAGAACATCAAAACGCTTTTGGCTTATACGTTATTAGTCATCACCTGCATGTGCTCTATTGTGTGGTTGGTACTGTTTTATACAAGTGAAGGCGCTGGTGATGTAGTTAAACAAGTTACGGTAAATAAGGTTGCGAGTACGTGGAATATAGGTAGTGAGGTTCACCCTGAGCTATCTTCAGATAAACACTATTTAGCTTATACCAATGTTGAACCTGAACAGGATTTTAATCGTGCATTTGTTAAGCGACTTTCTGATCAGCGAGAAGTAGAAATTACATACCCTGGTTTTCAGGTATCTATTTTATCGTGGCAGCTAAACCAACATGCTGTGCTATTACAAGCGACAAACTTAAAACAGCAGCAATGCGAAATGGTATTAGTTGATTTAAGCCAGTTTCCTATTATTGGAGACGCTAAACTTATAAAAAAATGTGACCTCAGATACACAGGTTATGCGCAATTAGATCAAAATGGTGAGTATGTTTATTATACCGAATACAAAAATGAGCAAGATGGCTCAGGGTTATACAAATTTGATTTAGAATTACAAAAGGAGTCGATTGTTATTCCTCCGCCAGGTGTAATGTATGGTGTAATAATGCCGCGTTTATCTCATTCGGGTAATAAAATAGCGTACATACTAAGCCAAAAAGGCCAGCCATTTTCTGTATTTAGTTACGACTTTAACACACGTGAGACTAAGCGATTATTTAAGGCAAAGAGAAGAACCATCAGTTTCGCGTTCGATTGGCTTTCAAATGATAAAGGCGTCATTGTGTTTGAAGACTCTGATCTTTCAAGCATTACGTTTAATGAAAATAATATAATTAAACATACTCTAAATGTTACCCCCGCAATTTCACCTTATTATATTGCAGTTCAGTCTGCTAATAGTCTGTTTTACTCAGCAAATAAAACACAAGCATTTTCATTAATTAAAGCAACGGATACCTTTGGCGACAATCCAGTTTATGAACCTTTGTATAAAAGTGATAATGACGACTACAGTATTGTTGAAGTAATAAATAAAGCTGGGCCAGCGCATGTTTTTGTATCAGAGCGCTCTGGTAGCAGCCAATTATGGATTGCTCAAAATGGGCTAACTAAGCAACTTAGTTTTTTTAATTACGACGATGACTCCTCTACCTATAAATTTAAAGGTTTAAAAGTATCTCCTAATAAGAGGCGTATATTATTAATAAAAAATAAGCGCTTTTCACTTTATGACCTAAACACGCAAAAATTCTACCCGTTAGAGATGTTAAGTGGGCGAAAAATAGAGAGTTATATTTGGTCAAAAAATAACGAAAGTATTATTTATATTGAGCAGCTTGATTCAAAAAATAGAGTCGTTGAGTTGAACTTGCTAACCCGAGATACTCGCGTAATTGAAAACATTAAAGCCAATAAGCTCATTTCAGATAGTGAAGGGAACGCTTACGCAATAACACTTGATCAGTTAATTCGTCTCGCAGATATGCAAAGCTGGGCATTACCTAAAAATGCCAGAAAGGCGAATGTATATGGAGTAAGCAAAGACTATTTTTATTACTCAGATTCTATTTCAAGAATTGCTAGGCTCAATTTAAAAGAGGGTACCGTGCAAGATACACACGTGGACTTTCGGCCTATCACTTTTGAGGTGAGTTCAGATAACGAAATTTTATTTACGGGTGCTAAATACAAAGATATGCAAATTATACAAATTAGTTGGGATGAATAAAAAGTTTATCAAGGACTAGCAGTTGGGAGCTAAATATAAAAAACACCAAGTAGTTAAATTACTTGGTGTTTTTTTATTGGTATTAAAGCAATGGCTTTAGGTAATGACCTGTGTGCGAGCGTTCACATTCGGCTACTTCTTCAGGCGTACCTGCAATAAGTATCTCACCGCCGCCAGCGCCACCTTCAGGGCCTAAATCAACCACCCAGTCTGCAGTTTTAACCACATCTAAGTTATGCTCAATAACCACGATGGTGTTACCGTGATCGCGCAGGCGATGTAATACAACAAGCAGTTGTTCAATGTCGGCAAAATGTAAGCCGGTTGTGGGCTCATCAAGTATGTACAGTGTTTTACCTGTATCGCGTTTAGAAAGCTCACGGGCAAGTTTTACACGCTGAGCTTCACCGCCAGAGAGCGTAGTAGCTGCTTGTCCTAAGCGAACATACGATAAACCAACGTCCATTAGCGTTTTAAGCTTACGGGCTATTGCAGGTATTTTATCAAAGTAGTCATGCGCGTCTTCAACGGTCATTTCGAGTACTTGGTGAATGTTTTTACCCTTGTATTGTACTTCTAGAGTTTCGCGGTTGTAGCGTGCCCCTTTACATACATCACAGGGGACATATACATCAGGTAAAAAGTGCATTTCTACCTTAATTACGCCATCACCTTGGCAGGCTTCACAGCGTCCACCTTTAACGTTAAAACTAAAGCGACCCACTTTATATCCACGAGAGCGTGATTCTTGTGTACCCGCAAATAACTCACGAATACCCGTAAAAATACCGGTATAGGTAGCAGGGTTTGAGCGTGGTGTACGGCCAATAGGGCTTTGGTCAATATCAATTACTTTATCAAAATGGTCAAGACCACTAATTGATTTATACGGTGCAGCTTCTGCTGTGGTTGCGCCGTTTAATTCAGTATGCGCTAGTTTAAATAGCGTATCGTTTATAAGTGTTGATTTACCAGAGCCCGACACCCCTGTTATGCAGGTCATTAAACCAAACGGAATTTTTAAATCGACATTTTTAAGGTTGTTACCTGTTGCGCCAAATAGCTCAAGCCATTTATCGCCGGTTGGGTTACGCTTTTTTGGTACTTCTATTTTTCTTACGCCTGATAAAAACTGGCCAGTTACTGAGTCTTTCGTGGCTAAAATATCGTCGCGTGTACCTTGTGCGATAATATGTCCGCCGTGAACACCCGCACCAGGGCCAATATCAATAATATGATCGGCTGCGCGAATGGCGTCTTCATCATGCTCAACAACAATAACGGTGTTACCAAGGTCGCGTAAATGCACCAATGTTTGTAATAGACGGTCGTTATCTCGCTGGTGTAAACCAATTGATGGTTCGTCTAATACGTACATAACACCAACAAGACCCGCACCAATTTGGCTGGCTAAACGAATTCGCTGCGCTTCACCACCAGAGAGGGTATCGGCACTGCGCTCAAGCGATAAGTAATTAAGGCCAACATTGATTAAAAACGATAAACGGTCGCGAATTTCTTTAAGAATTTTTTCTGCTATTTGTGCTCTTTGGCCACTTAACGATAAGCTCTCGAAAAAATCCATCGCTTCGCCAATACTCATGGTCGTAATAGCAGGTAAGTTAGTTTGGCCAATAAATACGTGGCGTGCTTCTTGGCGTAAACGTGAACCCTTACAGCTAGGGCAGGCTTGGCTGGTTTGATATTTAGCGAGCTCTTCACGTACCGAGTTTGACTCAGTTTCGCGATAGCGACGGTTCATGTTATTTAACACGCCTTCAAACTCGTGGTTGCGTGTGATTAAATCGCCTCTGTCGTTACGGTAGTTGAAGGCTATTTTTGTACTGCCTGAACCTTCTAAAATAATTTTTTGAGAATCTTTAGCCAGCTTTTCAAAAGGTACGTCTAAATCAAATTTATAATGTTCTGCTACTGCTTGTAGCATTTGGAAGTAGTAAAAGCTGCGTTTATCCCACCCTTTAATAGCACCTCCGGCTAAGCTTAACTCTGGGTTATGCACTACGCGGTTAGGATCAAAGTACTGGCGTACGCCTAAACCATCACAACTTTGACACGCACCGGCAGGGTTATTAAACGAAAATAAACGCGGTTCTAATTCGGTCATTGCATAGCCACAGGTAGGGCAGGCAAAGTTGGCTGAAAACAGCATTTCTTCAATACTGCTGTCGTCCATGTAAGCTACATTTGCTACGCCGCCCGACATTTCAAGTGCTGTTTCAAACGACTCAGCTAAACGCTGCTGTTGACCGTCTTTTACCTTAAAGCGGTCAACAACCACTTCAATAGTATGTTTTTTATGAAGTTCAAGCGTTGGCGGATCTGATAAGTCGCACACTTCGCCATCTATTCGGGCACGAATATAGCCTTGGCTTGCAAGCTGCTCAAGTAATTTAACGTGCTCACCTTTACGGTCTTTAACCACTGGCGCTAAAAGCATCAGTTTAGTGCCCTCTGGCAGCGCTAAAACGGTATCAACCATTTGGCTAATTGTTTGTGCGGCTAAAGGTAAATCATGTGTAGGGCAACGAGGTTCGCCCACACGGGCAAACATTAAACGTAAGTAATCGTATATTTCGGTAATGGTACCTACGGTAGAGCGCGGATTATGCGAAGTTGATTTTTGTTCTATTGAAATTGCAGGAGACAGTCCCTCAATATGATCAACATCGGGTTTTTCCATCAAGGATAAAAACTGTCTTGCATAAGCAGAAAGTGATTCAACATACCGGCGTTGCCCTTCAGCGTATAAAGTATCAAATGCAAGTGATGACTTTCCCGAACCAGATAGGCCTGTGATAACAATTAATTTATCACGTGGGATGGTTAGGCTGATGTCTTTTAAGTTGTGCGTACGGGCGCCTCGGACTTCAATGTTTTCCATGCTATCTCGTTAATTACCAAAATTATTTACTGAGTATCTCATAATACGCTGCAATATTAATCCTTGATCATGAAAAATCCTTAGCTTTAAGCGATTAATTATTGCCAAGCTTGTGGTAGAATCCTTGCCTAATTTTTTCACATAGTAAGATTTAGCTGATAATGACTGCATCTTCACTTAATTCACGAGAAAAGCGCGCCGCTGTATCGCTAGCAAGTGTGTTTGCATTTAGAATGCTCGGCTTATTTATGCTGATGCCGGTATTAGCGATTTATGGTCAGTCGCTTGACGGTTTTTCACCTATTTGGATTGGCTTTGCTATTGGTGCGTATGGCCTAACGCAGGCTGTGTTGCAAATACCTATGGGCCGTTTGTCAGACAAAATAGGCCGTAAAAAAGTTATTATTGGTGGCTTAGTTGTGTTTGCTATTGGCTCTGTCATAGCCGCATTAGCTGAATCTATTCAAATGGTAACTGTGGGGCGTGCATTACAAGGCATGGGCGCTATTGCTAGTGCTTTGCTTGCATTTGCCAGCGACTTAAGCCGAGACGAACAACGACCCAAAGTAATGGCGGTTATAGGTATGAGCATAGGCATGAGCTTTGCTTTTGCTATGTTATTAGGGCCTATTGTTGCAGCGTCGTGGGGTGTGGCTGGCGTTTTTTGGCTAACAGCAATACTTGCGGTATGTGGTATTGGTATTATTTTATTTTTAGTGCCCAACGCAGTAAACAAGGCGCCAAAAGGTGATACCTTGGCAAGCTTTAGTGATATTAAAAAGCTTATTAAGCATCCGCAGTTATCGCGCTTAAATGCAGGCGTATTACTGCTACATTTAACGCTAACCACTATTTTTGTGGTACTGCCGAGCCAGTTAATAAAAGAAGGCTTAGCGGCAGAGCAACATTGGTATTTGTATATTCCAGTCTTGCTGTTAGCATTTCTATTAATGGTTCCCATTATGATTGTGGCCATAAAAAAAGAAAAAGAAAAGCAAACATTTATAAGTTCTGTAGCGCTGTTAACAGTCAGCATGCTTGCCATGTCAGTATGGATTAATAGTGTGGTAGGTATTGCAATATGTATGTTGCTTTATTTTGTTGCGTTTAACTTTTTAGAAGCAACAATGCCCGCGCTTGTCTCGCGTTTAGCGCCTGCTAGCCAAAAAGGGTCAGCCATGGGCGGGTACTCGTCTAGCCAGTTTTTAGGTGCCTTTTTGGGCGGGGTGTTAGGTGGTTATGTTGCCCAAACTACAAGTACGCAAGCTGTGTTTGCGGCAGCGGCACTTGTTGGGTTAATATGGCTTGTTGTTGCGTGGAAAATGGAAGTACCACCCAAAAGTAAAGTTATTAGTTTAATGACCAAATTAAGTTCTGAGGAGCATGCCCAAACATTGGCTTCTCAGTTAGTTGCTTTACCCGGTGTAATAGAAGCAACAGTAGTACGCGACGAAAGCCGTAGCTACTTAAAGATTAATGATAAAGAATTTGACCTAGACCAAGCGCGAAAAGTCGCTGGTTTAATCTAACGTTTATAGGAGATGGTTTCATGGCACGCGGTGTGAACAAAGTAATTTTGGTTGGTAATTTAGGGCAAGATCCTGAAGTTCGTTACATGCCTAACGGTAACGGTGTAGCAAATATTACCTTAGCAACTTCAGACAGCTATAAAGATAAAAACACTGGCCAAATGGTTGATAAAACTGAATGGCACCGTGTTGTATTTTTTGGGAAACTGGCTGAAATTGTAGGCGAATATTGTCGTAAAGGTTCACAAATATACGTAGAAGGTAAACTTCAAACACGTAAATGGACTGATCAACAAGGCCAAGAAAAATACACCACAGAAATCGTTGTTGATGGCTTTACAGGTCAAATGCAAATGCTAGGTGCTCGCGGTGGAGACCAGCAAAGTGGTGGCGGTTACCAAGGCAATCAAGGTGGCCAGCAAAACAGTGGTTATCAAGGTAATCAAGGTAGCCAACAAGGCGGTTATTCACAAAATAATCAAAACCAGCAAGGTAATTATGCACCACAGCAGCAAGCTGCACCTGCTGCACAGCCTCAATCGGCGCCTGCACCACAGCAAAATAACCAGTATCAGCCACAAGGCGGTGGTTTTGCTCCACAGCAAAATAGTGCACCACAGCAGCAAGGTGGTTTTGCACCTAAGCCTCAAAATGCACCACAAGGCGGCGCATCAAATCCAATGGAACCAACAATAGATTTTGACGACGACATTCCGTTCTGATCTAAGACAAAAAACAAAATGTTTAAAAGTTTTCTAGAAAGCCGCTATTAAGCGGCTTTTTTATGTCTTTCACTCCATCAATGTTAGCCAATTTTCTCGTGTTGCTAATAATGGTAATTAGCTTAAGTACTGTTTTACATTTAAAGTTAATTGGCTACCTTGTGCTTATGGCTTTTTTGAACAACACTTTAGTGACTAATATTACGTGTGGGTGAGTTATGTCTAAGGGACAGTATTGGTTATTAAGATATTTTAAGCCGATTTGTTTGGTCATGCTTGTTGTATCGCTTATTGGCTTTAACCTCATTTTAAGCAATGCGTTACATTTAAAAGTACATAGCGCTGGCCAGCAGCTCACAAAGCAAGTTTATGAGTTACAATTAAATGCCCCTTTGAATCAAAAAACACTGTCTGTTTTAGCACAAAGCAATGGCTTTATGCTTGCACCTGAGTCGTCTTCCCTCCACTTTAAAAACATTATAAAGCCGCAGCTTGAGGTGTTTTCATATAAAACACTGAACTTAGGCCTTTACCATTCACCTGTGTGGATAATGGAAAGCTACTTATTTATTTTACTTAACCTGGTGATAGTGGGTGCCGCTATTTCATTATACCGTTGGGGAAGCGCTGCTAACTTTAGACAATTAAAACACCAAAACCGTCATCACAATTCAACAAAATTGGCGCGTAGTATTTCCAGTTTAAATGTGGTTAAAAATGTTGAAAGTGAGGAGTTAGCCTCACTATATGCTGCCGCTGAACAGTATCATAGTTTGTTTGTTCTGGTCAGTTGGGAGTGTAACTTTGACAAAAATACCGACTTAGAAACTAGTTTTAAAGTTTTTATTTTAAAAGGTATTCCAGAGATAAAAAAAGTAGCTGTGAAACTTATTAATCCAGACAAGCTAACCATTATGCTTTACAACGTCCCTATTGCAGAGCTTGATCGGTACACGGAGCGTTTGCATAAAATAATTTTTAATGTGTGCCAAAGCCATCAAAAAAATACGACTCGTAAGCATGTTAAATTGGGTGCGTGTAATTTTCGTCTAGGAGCTGATCAAACAAAGGTTTTGCAAATAGCGCAGTCGGCCCTAACGCTTTCCAAAAATAGTATGTTATTACACCGTCATCGGTTGGCGCTGAGCAAAAGCCAAGAAGTGTTATTTTGTAATGAGCAGGTTATAAATAATATTAAGAAAAATAAATTTATGCTGTCTTTTCAGCCTGTTTTCGATCTGATTAGTGGTGATATTATCCAGCATGAGGCGTTAATTAGAGTAAGACACGACATGCATGGATTACTAGCTGCTCAGTATTTTATTAACCAAGTTGAGAGTAAAGATGACGCGTTAATTCTAGATAAGGCGGTATTGTCGCAAATACTAACACTAGTAATGGCAGAGAAGTCGCCTTTGAGCGTAAGTATTAATATGCATCCTAAAAACTGGCTTAACGATGAGTTTTGGAGCTGGTTAACCATGCAAATGGATAAGCTTAATCTAAGCTGTCAATTACAGTTTGAAATGAGTGAATCTTTCTTTTGCAACAACAAAAATGCGTTAGCAAATACGTTAAATACAATAAAAAAACACAGATCTAATATTATTATTGATAATGTAAAAACGAGTGAAAACATTCCTTTGCTTATTCACTGTGAAGAGGTAATAGGCTTAAAGCTAAGCTATGAACTCGTTCACTTAGTAAATGAAAAATCGCATAATCAAAAATGTATTAAAGAGATTGTTGATGCAGGTAAAATGTTAAACCTTCCTGTTTATGCCGTAGGCGTTGAGACTCAAAAAGAGCTCATTATGTTAACTAAATTGGGCGTTGCTGGCGCACAAGGTTTTTATTTTTCGGAGCCTTTACAAGAGCTAACTCAGGCTGTTTTTCATTAAAATATTTAAGCTTTGTAAATTAACGCCTTATGCAGTGGGACTTAACCGAAAAGAAGTATGCCTAAATAAGCTTTCTGTATTTAAGACCCTCTAGCCCCTGCAAGCCACCGGTATGAATCGCAATTATTTTACTGCCAGGAGGAAAATAATCTTGCTCTATTAGGTTCCATATTGCGTACATCATTTTACCACTATAAATAGGCTCTAATGGTAAATAGTGTTTAATATCCATATGTTGGCAAAAAGCCCATAACTCAGGGGTAAATTTACCGTAACCACCTCCATGAAAGTCGCAAAGTAATTGCCAGTTAGTTTGTGACTTTGCTTTGCAGCTTAGTTCCCGGACTTCATCTATTAAATATTGCGCTTGCTTTAAAACGGCAATTCCTATTATTTGTGTTGCTGTATTACTCCCCTCAATTAACCCCGCTAATGTCCCTCCGCTTCCTGTGGGGCAAATTAGGTAATCGTGTTCTGGTAAACTTTGTGCAAGCTCTGCACAACCGGGTACTGCATAGGTATTTGTCCCGCCTTCGGCAAGAATATACGCATCTGGAAACTTCTCTTGAAGCTCAGCAAGGTATTGTGAATCGTTTCGTAACTTATATTCAATGCGATTAACAACATGAAGCTGCATGCCACACTGCTGTGCAAATTGAATTGTTGGATTGCTTAGATCTAAGTTAGGCCCGCGAATAATCCCATGTGTTTTTAAACCAAAGATTTTTCCAGCTGCGGCGCATGCATGTATGTGGTTTGAAAATGCCCCACCAAAAGTAAGTAGCTCAGTTTTATTCTGCGACTGCATTTGTAATAAATTATATTTTAGTTTGCGCCACTTATTCCCATTTATTAGAGGGTGAAGCAAATCATCTCGTTTTACTAGTAACTCAATGCCTTTACTTTTTAACCACGGATCATCAATTGTTTGCGTAATAGTGGTTTCATTTATTTTGAAAGATGCAGGCATTTTTTCTCAATTAAAAGGATTAATAAAATACATGACCAATTTTATAGCTTATAAACAAAAGGGGCTATCCAAAATTACGACGGATTGTTGTGAGTAACAGTGCGTTGATTAAATTTTGAGTAGCTAGATTGGTAAACATGTTTTAAAGTTAACCAATTGTAAAGGGAGTTTAGTTATGAAGAAGCAATTTCAAGAAACAATAGTTATAAAAAAACAGGTTGGCTTTTCGTTACTGCAGCTAATCATTGTTATTGTCACTTTTGGTGCGTTAGCTGTTTATTTTGCCCCGCGCTTTTTAAACCTTCAAGGTGAGGCACACGCATCCATTCTTGAAACACTGCAAGTATCAATTCAAGCTGAAATAAGCGTTGTACATGGAAAAGCCATTGTAAAAAGTGTGCATAATAAAGCTAATGCTAGTATCGAGCTTGATTCAGGAAACATGGTTGATATTGTTTACGGCTACCCTGCTGCAACCGAGGCCGCTTTTAAGGCATTTTTAGATACTAAGTTTGCGAGTGATAACACTGGAGAATTTAATATTACTAGCAACCCACAAGTTGCAAAAGCTATTATTTATCCCAACAGTTATTCTGCAGTAGATAATTGCCGTATTGAATATGTTGAAGCCAAAAAAAACACTAAACAAAATATAATTACTGCGCCCGCTTTAAGCGTATTTACGTCTGAGTGTTAGTACAAAAAATAAGTGTTTATAAGTTTGTTAGTTTATTTGATAACGTAATTTTTAATGGTTAACGGTTAAATAACGCAAATACGCTAGGTTTAATACAAAATGATACTTAACGGTGATGAATAACCTAAAATAAAATAGTTTTACTGTTAAGTGTAAGTTTATGAATCTATTAGAGATATAAGCATTTTTTCACAATTTATCGGGTTTAGAGTAAATGATCAGGTTATTTACTAGCGTGAAACGGGCGAATAGTTGTAAACTAAGATAATAATTGAACAAAGCTTGTGTTTTGCGCTGCAAGTACATAGCATAAGACTTTAATTATAAAAAAATAATAACGACCAAATAATTGCCGCTTTTTGGGACTGGAATATATGCGAATTACTCCTTTATCTCTGTTAATTACAGCTAGTTTGTTAGCAAGTAGTGCATTTGCACAAGACACAGCTACCGTAACTGGAATTGAGTCAGAGATTAGTGTTAAACAGACAGAATACGATAACTCGACAAGAATACTTGATAAACATTTAAAAGAAGAAAGTCAGTTACAAAATCAATTAGAGCTACTTCGTTCTCGTTCAACTGAGCTAGATAAAGAAAAAAACCAAGCGCTCGACGCGATGAACGAAATGTATCGTCGTTTAATTGATGATCCATCAATAAATATTACAAGTGCTCAATCTCGCTATCAACAGGCGGTAGTTGATCACAAGCAAAATAAAGATGATATCTCTATGCAGTTGGCGGCAATTGCATCTCACCGAAAAGATATTGAGCAAATACGAGTGGCTAAGCACACTTTACTAAATACCTTAGAAAGTTTAAAAGAGCAGTTAACAACGGCTCGTGTTGAGCGCTTGCGTAACGAGTTTACGCGTGAAGGTACGCTTGAGGTTAACCATACAATAAATTGTAAGCGCACCGAAACACTTGCAGCCTGTGAGCAACGTGGTCAGCAAATGGGTTTACAAAAAGCAACCAAACGCTTTGTAGATCAAATTTTTGCAAACTTAACCGAAGAGCGCATAGTTGAACCAAAACGCAATTTAGCAGGGGCGCAAGTACAAATTTTAAGTAGCCATGTGGTTAACAGTGCGTTTAGCGGCCAAGGTAATTACAACGTTAACTTAAGCGTTTCAATGCGCGGCGAAGTGAATAGCAGCCGTTTATGTAACCTATTAAGTATAGATAACCGTTATTGTTCAGAATACGGTTCACCGCTAAATACAGCTTACCAGCCAACTTATGGCACTACCTATTCAGATAGTCAGTTAACATTCAGCAATAGCGCGGATAATAACAATACAGTTTCGGTATCGCGTTTAAACAACAAGCCTGTACGCGATTATTCTGTTAAGCAGCCAGTTCAGTCTAAGCCTGATTACACGGTTGTTGAACAAAAAAAAGATCAGTCGGTAGAGTTAACACTTCGCTCTAATGTATATGATGATGAAGTATTCATTAACGGTGTAAGCTTTGGTTCTACTCGTTTAATTACGCGTTTACCAAAAGGTGTGCATGAAATTGAAATTCGTAAATTAGGTTACAAGCCTTACCAAGCACGTGTAAACCTAAATAAAGCGCAAACAATTAATGCTAACTTAGTAAAAAAGCCTAAGTCGATTGCTGCACCGACCTATACTCGCGAGCAACCAGAAACACAAACACGCAGAGTAAGCGAAAATGTTAACGTTTTAAACGCAAATGTAGAGACGCCTGTTGTGGTTATTCCTGCTGGCAAATTTAAAATGGGTGATATCAATGGTAACGGGTTAGCTAATGAGCGCCCCGTTATTGAAAAAGCCATTGCGAACTCTTTTGCTATGCAAAGCAAGGAAGTGACTGTAGGCGACTATGAAAAATTTGTTGCTAATACGGCTTATAAAACAGAAGCAGAAATAAATAAAGGCTGCGCATATTATTTAAATGGCGAGCCAGTATGGGAAGCGGCTTTAAACTGGCGCAATCCTGGCTTTGAACAGGGCAGTGACTTTCCGGCTGTATGTTTAACTTATAACGATGCAAAAGCATATGCTGACTGGTTATCTGGCCAGACAGGGCAGCAATTTCGTTTACCTAGCGAAGTTGAGTGGGAATATGCAGCTCGTGCAGGTACAGAAACTGAGTACCCTTGGGGTAACGAAATTGGTAAAAACTTAGCTAACTGTGGTTGGTGTGGTAGTGAATGGTCAAACAAGCGCGCAGCACCGGTTGGGTCTTTTTCTCCAAATGCGTTTGGACTTTACGATACGGTAGGTAACGTGTGGGAATGGACCGGTAAAAAATCAGGTGAATCGGATGTGGCAGTAAGAGGCGGGGCATGGAACTTTGCACCAAGCCTTGCACGCGTATCAACACGATTAATTTTAGCGCCTGATTTTAGATCAAACTACATTGGTTTTCGCTTAGTTCGCGAGAGATAAATTTATAAGGAAGCATTGCTTCCTTTTTTAACAAATTCACAAAGGCGCTGCACTTTATATTGCTCATCAAAATGAGCATGTTAAAGTGACGCAGCTAATATAAGAACGTATTTCAAAGGTCATCCAGCCTCATGTTTAAAAAACTCCGTGGTATTTTTTCTAACGATCTGTCGATCGACTTGGGTACAGCCAATACCCTAATTTATGTAAAAGAAGAAGGTATTGTTCTAAACGAGCCTTCAGTAGTTGCTATCCGTCAAGAGCGTGCTGGTGGCCCTAAAAGTGTTGCATCGGTAGGTACTGAAGCAAAACAGATGCTAGGTCGTACGCCGGGTAATATTAAAGCAATCCGCCCAATGAAAGACGGTGTAATTGCTGACTTTTATGTAACAGAAAAAATGTTACAACACTTCATCAAGCAAGTGCATAACAATAACTTTATGCGCCCAAGTCCGCGCGTACTAATTTGTGTACCATGTGGTGCAACGCAAGTAGAAAAACGCGCAATTCGTGAATCTGCAATGGGCGCTGGCGCTCGAGAAGTTTACCTAATTGAAGAACCAATGGCTGCGGCAATTGGTGCGGGTTTACCGGTATCAGAAGCAACAGGCTCTATGGTTGTTGATATTGGTGGTGGTACAACTGAAGTCGCTATTATTTCACTAAATGGTGTTGTTTACTCATCATCAGTACGTATTGGTGGCGATAAATTTGACGAAGCTATTATTAACTATGTACGCCGTAACTTTGGTAGTTTAATTGGTGAAGCAACCGCTGAAAACATTAAGCACCAAATTGGTTCTGCGTTTAAAACAGATGAGCCAATTGAAATCGAAGTACGTGGCCGTAACTTAGCTGAAGGTGTTCCACGTTCATTTACGCTTAACTCACATGAAATCTTAGAAGCGCTTCAAGAGCCTCTAATGGGTATTGTAAGTGCAGTAATGGTTGCCCTTGAGCAATCGCCACCAGAGCTTGCATCAGATATTTCTGCGCACGGTATGGTACTGACTGGCGGTGGTGCACTATTAAAAGATTTAGATCGCTTATTAATGGAAGAAACAGGCATTCCTGTTGTTGTTGCTGACGATCCATTAACGTGTGTAGCACGTGGCGGCGGTAAAGCATTAGAAATGATTGATGTTCACGGTGGTGACGTTTTTAGTTACGACTAATGAAATTAATGTTTGGGCGCACTGTCTCTTTGCAACTGCGACTTTTTGTCGCAGTGCTTTTGAGTATCGTACTCATAGCTGGAGATAGGTACACAGAAGGTGGAACCGTTGTGCGCACCAGTTTAAATACACTGGTTAGCCCGCTTATTTATGTTGCCAACTTACCTTATGAGTTATTTAGCATTGGTGCTAAAAGCTTACACACGCGAGACCAACTCCTTACTGAAAACGAAGCACTGAAAAAAAAGCAAATGCTACAAAGTGAGCAGCTGCAACAGTACCAATTTTTAGCCAGAGAAAACCAAAAGTTACGTGCATTACTTGGTTCGTCAGCAAAACAATCTAATCGTAAAATTATTGCACAAGTATTATCGGTTCACTCAAACCCCTACAGTCATCAAGTTGTTATTAACCGTGGTACTACAGACGGCATAAGCGAAGGGCAAGCGGTAATAGACGAAATGGGGGTGGTAGGGCAGCTTACTAAAGTAGGTTCAACTACGTCGCGCGTATTATTGATGACCGATACAACTCACGCAACACCTGTGCGCATACTCAGAAACGACGTACGAACCGTAGTTGAAGGCATTGGTAAAATTAATGTGGTTAAGCTTTCGCATGTTCCACACAGCTTAGATGTGCGTATTGGTGATGTATTGGTGACTTCAGGGCTTGGGGGCACATTTCCTGAGGGGTATCCTGTCGCCATTGTGACAGAAATTAACCGAGATGAAGGTCGTCCATTTGCACAAGTATATGCAGAGCCTATTGCGTTGCTCGACCGTATTCGCTTACTTGTAATTTTATGGCGCAGCCAGCAGGAGCAAATAAACGATGATTAACCGTTATTCATTGTTAATTGCGCTGAGCATATTTTTTGCTTTAATTATGGCGCTAATGCCGCTGCCATTTTCGTTTGAACCATTTAGACCGGATTGGGTCTTATTAGTACTTATGTATTGGTCATTGGCCGTGCCACATCGGTTAAATATTGGTACTGCTTGGGTCGTAGGTTTACTCATTGATTTAGCGTCAGGCTCACCTTTAGGTGTTAACTCGCTGACATTTTCGGTATGTATATTTATTACCGCAAGTAACTTTCAAAAAATTCGTAACTTCTCGCTTTGGCAGCAAAGTTTGTTAATTGGTTTGTTTTTAACGCTGTATCATTTAATGCAGTTTTGGCTAAACCATTTTTTGCTTGGTGTTTACTTTAACCCACAATACTTATGGCCGGTATTTACTGGCATGATTAGTTGGTTTTGGGTGTTTTTATTACTTCGTAAATACCGCAGACATTTTAGGATCAGATAATGAATACTGCCGTATATCTGGCATCAGCTTCTCCTCGTCGTAAAGAGCTATTGGCTCAACTTGGTATCGAATTTTCGCAATTTAGTGTTGATGCAGACGAGAGCCAACTCCCTAATGAACTTCCTCATGCCTATGTAGAGCGCTTAGCGAGGCTAAAAGCTTGCTCAGGTGTCAAGCTTGGTTACACAGACCGGCCAGTACTAGGTAGTGACACAGTAGTTGTTATTGATAATGAATCGTTGTGTAAACCACGCGATGAAGCCGATTTTACGCATACACTTAAACGCTTGTCTGGAAACACTCACCAGGTACTAACCGCTATTGCTTTTGCGACTGAAGATAAAGTGCTTAGCCAAGTTATCAGTACCGATGTGACATTTAAAAAACTGAGCGATGAAGAGATTAAAGCCTACTGGCAAAGTGGTGAGCCGCAAGATAAAGCCGGTGGTTATGGTATTCAGGGGCTAGGTGGTCGCTTTGTTACACATATTGCGGGTAGCTATTTTAGTGTTGTCGGTTTACCTTTATATGAGACTGAACAATTATTACACGCATTTTTAAGAGGGTAGCATGAGTACAGAATTACTGATCAACGTAACACCGAGTGAAAGTCGTGTTGCCCTAATCGAAAACGGTGTGCTTCAAGAGATTCAGTTAGAACGAATTGGTAACCTAGGCATTGTTGGCAATATCTATCTAGGAAAAATAAGCCGCGTTTTACCTGGAATGCAGGCCGCTTTTGTTGATATTGGCTTAGAAAAAGCCGCATTTTTACATGCATCAGACATAGTAAACAGTGCCTCCATTGTTGAAGGTGTTGACGATGTACCAATAAAAAAAGTGCAAGATATACGAGAGTTAGTGCGCCAAGGTCAATACATTATGGTGCAAGTGGTTAAAGATCCATTAGGCACAAAAGGCGCGAGACTCACTACCGACATCACTATTCCATCTCGCTACTTAGTATTTATGCCAGACGCAACGCATGTTGGTGTAAGCCAACGGATAGAAACTGAAGAAGAGCGATCACGCCTTAAAAAAATTGTTGCTGAATATGGCGATGAAAATGGCAGTTTTATAGTACGTACCGCGGCTGAAGGTGCAAGCGAAGCAGAGTTAAGGCACGATGCTGGTTTTTTAAGAAAATTATGGGAAAAAATAACCGCACGTCGTAAAAAAACCAGTAAAGCAACCATATTACATGAAGACCTAACGCTTGCCTTTAGAACACTGCGTGATTACGTAGGTGAAGACATGGAACGTATTCGTGTTGACTCAAAGCTTACCTACCAAGAGCTAAAAATTTTTACCGAAGAATTTGTGCCGCAACTTTCACAGGTACTCGAGTACTACCCGGGTGAGCGACCTATATTTGACCTATTCGATGTAGAAAACGAAGTGCAAAAAGCGTTGCATCGCAAAGTCACGTTAAAGTCAGGCGGGTACATCATTATTGATCAAACAGAAGCGATGACTACGGTTGACGTAAACACCGGTGCGTTTGTCGGCCATCGCAATCTAGAAGAGACTATTTTTAACACTAATGTCGAGGCAACGTCCGCCATTGCGCGCCAGTTAAGGCTTCGTAATTTAGGTGGAATAATTATTATCGACTTTATCGATATGGTCAGCGAAGAGCATAAAAGCCGTGTGTTACATTCGTTAGAGTCGGCGCTAGCTAAGGATCGCACTAAAACAAATATCAATGGTTTGTCGGCACTTGGGCTAGTTGAAATGACCCGAAAACGCACTCGCGAAAGCTTAGAGCATATTTTATGTGATGTATGCCCGGCATGTTCAGGGCGCGGCTCACAAAAAACAGTCGAAACGGTATGCTACGAAATATTACGTGAAATTGTTCGCGTAAACCGCGCTTACGCAGCCGATAAATTTATGGTTTATGCAGCCCCTGCAGTAAGTGAAGCCTTACTTAATGATGAATACCACAATCTTGCTGAGCTTGAACTATTTATAGGTAAGCAAGTACACATACAAACAGAAAGCTTATACAGCCAAGAACAGTTTGATGTGGTAATGATGTAATGAATGCAAAAGCGGTCTGTTTTTTTTGTTTTAGAAAGTTATGGCAAACCTGCGCCATAATTTTAGTATTACTGGCCGTTATTGTTTCAATATTAAAGTACACACTCCCTTACGCAAATGATTACAAAGGTGATATAGAAACCTACCTAGACGAAAAGTTTGCTATTAGTTTATCTATTGGCGCTATTTCAGCAAGCTGGCAGGGAAATGGTCCTGCCCTTGTGCTTGAAGAGCTATCGTTTAAAGACAACGAAACTGCGCCAATTTCCCTCACTATTGCAAAAACTAGCTTAGAGCTTAATTTATGGGAAAGCATTAAAACCCTGCAGTTAAAGTCTAACTACTTTGTTATAAATGGCTTTCATACCACGGTAAACGTGGCAGATCTGTTTGAGAGCGGTAATCAAGATGATGTTTCGTTTGAGCAAAAAGAGCTTATAGAAGGGCTGTTTTTAGGTAATACCGGTCATTTTGCAATAGAAAACTCCAGTGTTAATTTTGTTTTAGACGATAACAAAGAGCGAAAACTTCTGCTTGAAAATATCATTTGGCAAAATGAAGAGTCTCAACATTTAGGTAGTGGAACATTAGCTTTACCTGGCATCACAGTGGGCACCTTTGACGCACGCATTGCTCTCAAAGGTGAAAGCTTAGAAGAAGTTGCTGGCAATATGTATGTCCAAGCCAATAAGGTGGATGTCTCTAATTGGTTGGCGCAATATATAAATACTGAAAAACAACAATTAACCAGCGATATCAATTTACAGGCGTGGTTAAAAATTGAAAAAGGCCTAATTGACGATATAAAAATGCAGTGGCTGCCTAGTTCTGTTACTTGGTTTAATGAATCTCAAAGCCAGCAAGTTAGTTTAAGTGAAGGTGGCTTTCATCTTTATCCCGAGCAAGGTAATTGGTTTTTAAAAAGCACTGGTTTAGCGTTTAATAACAATAATACGACATGGCCAAGCTTAGAGTTTGAGGCTCAACTTGGTGAAAATAATCAAATTTGGTTAAATCAAATAGATATAGCGCTACTGGCTAATTTGGCAGCGCTGACAAATTTTGACTCTCTCGACCCGTTTTTAAAACGCAAACCAAGTGGCCAAATACAGCAGGCGTACGTTAATTATGAGAGTAACCAGCATTGGCAAGTATGGTTTAACGCCAATAACATAGGCTGGCAAGAGCTTAATTCAGTGCCTGCTGCGCAAGGTTTACGCGTAAGCGGTTTATTAAATCAAGATAAAGGCCGTATCAGCTTATTTGGCGAAAACGGCACTTTATTAACTGGCGATAGTTTTAGTGACAACATTAAGTATAACCAGCTCAATATAGAATTAGACCTCGTAAAGCAAAATAATAACTGGCGTATTAGCAGTGATAATATTTGGTTTGATAACAATGAGATAACGCTAGCCGCAGAAATGCAGCTGAGCTTTGGTGATACACCGCGTCTTGATTTATACGCAGAGGCATTTGCAGAGGATGCCAGTATTGCCGGTCATTATTTTCCGTTAAAAGCGATGAACCCAGAATTAGTTAGCTACCTAAACGGGGCTATAAAAGGCGGTGAAATATCAAAAGCGCAGGTTCTATTTGCAGGGCCGTTATCAGGATTCCCATTTAAAGATAGCTCAGGGCAATTTGATGTACTTGCTCAAATTGACAATGCCACCTATCAGTTTGACCCGCAGTGGCCAGCAGTAACAGATGCAAAGGTAAAACTACATTTTGCTAATGAACGCATGGATATTTACAGCCAACAAGGCTCTTTAGTTAATTTAGATGTGGGTAACAGCGTTAAAGTTAGCATTAACGATTTAATGAATGCCGATGAGCTTGTGGTGCAAATAGATAAAAAAGCACCGATGGAAAACCTGTACACCTTTTTTAAATCCACGCCCATTGCGAGCCCGTTAGCTGATATTTTTGAGGTAATACAAGGCCAAGGTGAAGCCGATGCCAGCATTGAGTTACTGGTCGGTTCAAAGTTTGAAGGTGGTGCCAGTGTTAGCGGCACTGTCAAGCTAGATGGTTTACCTGTATTTATTGCCACACCCGGTATTGCGTTAAATAACTTAACCGGCGTGCTTAACTTTAAAAACGATAATATCGAACTTAAAAATGCCACCGCTACATGGCTTGGGATGCCGCTGGCACTTAATTACAACAGCCAAAGTGAAGCGAGTGACTACAAAGCAAACATAAATATTAATGCACAACTTGATGCCAATACTTTAATCGATAGCGGGCAAGGTATTTTAAAAGGGTCACTTGAAGGGCAAAGTGCAGTTGATATTGGACTAGTGCTTAATTTTACCGAGCAAGGGTTTAATTATCGTGCACAGGTTAAATCTGACCTTGTTGGGTTAACAAGTAAATTGCCAACACCATACAAAAAAGCAGAGGCACAACCGTGGATTCTTGATGCGGTTGTTCAAGGCGATGACATTTCAAACCTTATAACTGCACAGATAAATAAGCAGTTTTATTTTAATGCAATATTAGAAAATGGAAAATCGCAATTTAGTAATGCGCATTTTGTTATAGGTAAGCAAGATTTAGGGCTAAATTCACAAGACTTAAGCGTTTCAATAAACCTAGAGCAAACCGAACTTGTACCTTGGGTTGATCTTATTGATCAAATCATTAGTGCGGCCCAAAACGAGGATGACCCAGAACCACAAGGTATCATGCCACCGCTTAACGAGATAGTCGCAAATATTGGCATGCTCGATATTAGTAGTATGGTGTTTAATGACTTTGAAATGCGCCTAGCCCCTGAGCAAAGCAATGTGTATTTAAAATTAAACGCCAAAGAATTACGTGCAGGTGTATTTATTCCTACCTCGCAGCGCAGCCAGCCTATTCGATTTAACGCTGATTATTTACGGGTGAATTTTGCAGAGCAAATTGAAGCGCCCATCACTGAGGCTGCAAAAGCAGACCCTGACACCGATTTAACGTGGCTGACGAACTTACCTGCTATAGAGTTTGAATGTGCAGATTGTAAAATTACCAACTACCAATTAGATAAAGTAAGCGCCTCGTTACTTGGCGACGGTAAACGTTTGGTTATTTCTGAGTTGGTTGTTGATAAAGGCGATCATATTTTGCGCACGAAAGGGCAATGGAAAGATGGCACCACACAGTTAAGCGGTGAAGTTAAAAGTGATGATATAGGTGCGTTGTTTGATGAGTTTGATATTACCACGGCTATCAAAGGCTCTAAGGCCACTATAAATTACAATCTTGCTTGGCAAGCCGCACCTTACTCATTTGATGTTCCGAGCCTCAGTGGTGAAATTGATTGGGATTTAGGAGAAGGGCACCTAACAGAAATTAGTGATGGTGGCGCACGGGTTTTTTCGTTGTTGAGCCTAGATTCGTTGGTTCGAAAACTAAAACTTGATTTTAGAGATGTATTTTCAAAAGGGTTTTTCTACAACAGCATGCAAGGTTCTATGCAATTAGAGAACGGTATCGCTTATACAAAAGACACTAAAATGGATGGCGTTCCGGCTGATTTAACCATAAAAGGCTATGCAAATTTAAATACGCTTGATATCAACTACGATCTCGCTGTTGCACCGCAGGTCACCTCAAGTATTCCCGTTATTGTGGCGTGGATGGTAAACCCAGTAACAGGGCTAGCAGCATTGGCACTAGATAAAGTAATACACTCTGCGCGCGTAATTTCTGAGATTAACTTTAAAGTGACTGGCACCATGAGTGAGCCTGTTGTTCAGGAGCTCGATCGTAAAAGCCGTGAAGTTACATTACCACAAGCGGCGCAAAACCAGCCCCAAGCTTCAGTCGATTTAAAACTTAAAGATGCTGAAGTAACCGCAACTAATGACTAATTTAGCGAACCCTAGTAACCACAATATACTTGCTTTACAAATGTGTTCTGGTTTAAATGCTGACGACAATATTGCAGAACTTAAAAAAGCATTAAACACACTTCCCGCATCACGGCCATTACTTGTATGTCTCCCTGAGGCCTTTTTAGTGTTTAGCAAAAGCGGTCAAGATACGCTCTCAACAGCTAAGCACATTGAGCAATACAAACGTCAAATAAGCCAATTATGTAAACACCATAATATTTGGTTAAACGCAGGCACAATACCTGAACCATACAATAATACTAAATATTATGCCGCCTCACATTTATATAATAATCAAGGTGAGTGCGTCGCAACGTATAATAAAATACATCTATTTGATGTAAACGTTGATGATAAAACAGGGAGTTACCGCGAATCTGATTTTACCCAAGCAGGAAGTGATGTGGTTGTGGTTGAATCTCCCTTTGGTAAACTAGGTCTAACAGTGTGTTATGATCTGCGTTTTAGTGCCTTATTTAATGCGCTTGCACGTAAAGGTGCTGAAGTTATTTTAGTGCCAAGTGCATTTACAATGGTGACTGGTCAAGCACACTGGCAACCATTATTAGCGGCGCGAGCGATAGAAACCCAATGTTATGTGGTTGCTGCAGCCCAATACGGCACACATGAAAATGGCCGCCAAACATATGGCCACAGTATTATTATTTCACCCTGGGGTAATACTTTAAGTAATTTACCCAGCGGTACAGGTTTTATTAGCGCTAACGCTGATTTAGAGCCGTTACAAAAAATTAGACGAGATATGCCTGTGCAGTCTCATCAACGATTTAGAGAGCATTTATTATGAATTCGGTTGAACAGCATTTATTACACGACAGCCAACTAAATAGAGAAGAGCTCGAAAAAACGCTCGCTTACATACATCAGCACAAAGTAGATTACGCCGATTTATACTTTCAATCGAGTCATCACGAGTCGTGGGTACTGGAAGATGGCTTAGTAAAAGAGGGCTCATACAATGTTGAGCGCGGCGTTGGCGTTCGTGCAGTAAGCGGCGAGAAAACAGGTTTTTCATATTCGGATGCTATCAACTTAGAAGCGCTAAACAAAGCCGCTACAGCAGCTCGCAGTATTGCCGATGCAGGTGAAGATAAAACCATTAAAGTATTTAGTGATGTATCAGCAAAAATGCAATTTGCGCCACATCAACCAATCTCAAGTATGAGCGATAGCGATAAAGTGAGTTTATTACGCGAGCTTGAAAACTACATTCGAGAATTGGCACCCGACGCTGAGCAAGTAATTAGCTCTATGTCAGCAGTATACGAAGAAGTATTAATTGCGGCCAGTGACGGTACATTTGCTACCGATATTCGCCCGCTTATTCGTTTAAACTGCTCAGTATTGCTTGAAAAAAATGGCCGTCGTGAGCGCGGTGGCGCTGGCGGTGGAGCACGTTTAGATTACGGCTATTTTAAAGAGCTGGTAAACGGTAAACCACGTTGGATGGAGTTTGCACAAGAAGCTGTACGCCAAGCTAAAGTCAACCTAGAAGCTATTGACGCGCCAGCTGGCACTATGGAAGTGGTATTAGGAAATGGTTGGCCAGGTGTACTTTTACACGAAGCGGTAGGCCATGGCCTTGAAGGCGACTTTAACCGTAAAGGCGCATCAGCGTTTAGTGGCAAAGTAGGGCAAAAAGTGGCTTCTGAGCTATGTACCGTAGTTGACGATGGCACCATGGCCGATCGTCGCGGCTCTCTAAACGTAGATGATGAAGGCACGCCTGCTGCTTATAATGTGCTTATCGAAAATGGTATTTTAAAAGGCTACATGCAGGATAAGCTAAACGCACGTTTAATGGGGGTTAACCCAACCGGTAATGCGCGTCGAGAGTCGTATGCGCATTTACCTATGCCACGCATGACAAATACCTATATGTTAGGTGGCGAGCATAGCCAAGCCGATATTATCAGTAGCGTTAAAAAAGGCGTGTTTGCGCCTAACTTTGGTGGCGGGCAGGTTGATATTACCTCGGGTAAATTTGTATTTAGTGCATCAGAAGCCTACTTAATCGAAAACGGTAAAATTACACAGCCAATCAAAGGCGCAACCCTAATTGGTAATGGCCCTGAAGTCATGCAGCATATTTCAATGGTAGGTAACGACTTAGCACTTGATAAAGGTGTTGGCGTGTGTGGTAAAGATGGGCAAAGTGTTCCGGTTGGCGTAGGGCAACCGAGCCTTAAAATTGATCAGCTAACGGTAGGTGGAACAGCTTAAAGGCCTAACCGATAAAGTTTAGGCGCGAAACCGTTCGCGCCTAGTCGCTCTATCAGCTAGTTACTTGGTTATTTACTTCGCTTAATGCAATTTTATGCTTCATTTCTTCTTCATACCATAGCGCCATAAAACACTCAGTTAGTTTATGCTCTATGTCCAGTGCCTGCTCGGTTGGGCAAAATAGCGTAAAGCGTGCTCTAAACTCCCCCAATTCGGTTGTTCCAAAGTGTATTTCAGGTGCTGGGCCCGATATTTTTGCATCTAGTTTTCGCTCAATAATCGAGTTATAACGAGTGGCGAGCTCTTCAAACTCTTCACAGTACATTTTAGCTTTTACCGAGAGCGTGTCGTAAATTGGGTAAGGGTTAAAGCTCTCTTTTCGAACAATAGTAAAGCTATGAGTTGCAAAGCGTTTTACATAATTTAGATTTTTAATCGGGCTGGTGATGAGTTTATTATTAGGTATGTAAATCGTTTTTCTTGAAAACTGATAAGTGTGCATGTCTATTTCATGCATGGTTGTTTTTATCCAGTCTGTTTCTGCTACTTCACCGTAATATTCACCGACTTGCACCCAGTCGCCTACCCTAAATGGCCGTGTGGTGACTAAGTAAAAAAAGCCAATAACACATTGAATAAATTCTCGCGTAGCTAAAACAATGGCAACCGCAAAGGCCGCAATAGATAACGCAAAATTTTGAATTTCAGTCGACCACACAAACAACAGCGATAGCACCAACACAAAATTAATAAAATGCTTAATGTTATGAGCAATGTAGCGAATATCTTTGTCTTTTTTTTCTGCGCGGTTTCTCGCTAATTTATCAACAAGTACTTTTAATCCAAGTGCAAAACTAAGCATAACAATTGAAACAAGAAACGGGTGTAGCAATATATCAGTAATCATAATATCCAGTTGTAGGTATGTTGATAAACACACGCTAGTATATTGAGTTATTTAGCTAATAAGCAAATTTTACCCTAATAAAAAGGCCCCTTAACACATAACTGTAAGGGGCCTAGTTAAATTAGTAAATAACTTGAACTCTGGTTAAGAGATTTATTATCCAGAGTTTAGGTTAAATAGCTTAGCGCATGGTAACAAACTCTTCAGAGCCCGTTGGATGTAGTGCAACAACAGCATCAAAGTCAGCTTTAGTTGCGCCCATTTTCATCGCTACGGCAAAGCCCTGAATCATTTCATCAACGGCAAAACCAAGCCCATGTAAGCCAACCACTTTTTCCTCTTCCCCTGCGCAAACTAGCATCATATTACATGCTTGGCGGTGCTGAGTTACCGCGGTGTACATAGCAGCAAAGCTTGATTTATACACTTTCACGTTTTCGCCACCGTATTGAGAAATCGCTTCTTGCTCGGTTAAACCAATGGTGCCGATAGGTGGATGACTAAATACGACTGTTGGTACTAGGCTGTAATCCATTTTTAAATCATCAGGGAGTGCTTTATTAAATAAGCGTTCTGATAACGTGCGGCCTGCTTTAACTGCCACAGGAGTAAGCTCAATACCGCCTTCAATAATATCACCCACTGCATAAACGTTTTTAGCAGTCGTATTTTGGTATTCATCTACTTTTACATAACCGCTTTCATTTACTTCTACACCGGCTGCCGCAAGATTTATTTTGTCTGTTGTAGGTGTACGACCAATGGCCCAAATAACTTGGTCAACATTTTGGCTGTAACCGTTTTCAAAATGAATAGTTAAACTGCCGTCACTTTCTTTGATTACTTCTTTAGGGGAGCATTCAGTATGAAGAGTCGGACCTTCTTTAGCCATAATATCGACGAGCGTGTCGATTATGTAGGGGTCAAATGTACGTAGAGGCTTACTTTTACGCACGAATAAATGTGTTTCTGTGCCTAAACTATGTAATACACCCGCAATTTCTACGGCAATGTAACCTGCACCGATTACAGCTACGCGTTTAGGCTGTTCATTAAGTTCAAAAAAGCCATTTGAATCAATACCATGCTCAGCGCCCGGAATGTTTGGAATAGTAGGGCGCCCACCTACAGCCACTAAAATATGATCGGCGGTGTAGTGTTCACCATTTACTTCTACTGTTTTGCTGTCGATAAAGGTAGCAAAGCCTTTAATAACGGTAACGCCATTACTTGCTAAACCGTTGTCGTACCCTTTATGAATTCGGCCAATATAGGCTTCACGACTTTCTACTAGCTTACTCCAATTAAAGTCTTTTACCTCAACGTTAAAACCGTAATCGGGTGCATATAAGTTAATTGCTTCGGCTACTTGTGCGCCGTGCCACATAACCTTTTTAGGCACACAGCCTACGTTTACACAGGTACCACCCATGTGTTTTGCTTCAATAAGTGCCACTTTAGCACCGCGCATTGCAGCTCTGTTTGCAGAAGCAATGCCACCGCTGCCACCGCCAATTGCAATGTAATCAAAGTGTTGTGTCATTTTAAGTCCTTAGGCGTTGAGTTTTATGCGCATAAGCATAACATTAAGTTTTAAAAATAAAGAGTGTTTAGATGACCTATGTTGAGTAAAAAAACATTCACATTTACAGCCTTATCGATATAAAGCGATACGTTAAGTCAGTACCAAACAGAATATCTGCAGTACGTAACCGGGCTCGCTTTAGATTGCATTACCTGTAGGCATTTCATTATTACCGAGCCTAAAAGTAGTTATTAATGGCTTTTGAATAGCTAGATTAATAAAAAGTATGTTGTTTTTTAACTTTTAGACCCAATCTAAAAATGAAATGCATTAACGCAAAGAGAGTATTTATGAGCAACCCACTAATTGGCCTTGAAGGCTTACCACCATTTTCTAAAATTAAGCCTGAATTTGTAGTACCGGCACTTAAAGACGGAATAGCAAATTGTCGAAAAGCCATCGAAGACGTACTTGCGAAAAAGTCATACACGTGGGATGACTTAGTGTTACCACTTGAAGAAGCCGACGATAAACTATCGCGATTATTTTCGCCTGTTTCTCATTTAAATTCTGTTATGAATAACGACGAACTGCGTGAAGCATACGAGCAGTGTTTACCGCTTATTTCTGAGTACTCTACGTTTGTTGGTCAGCATCAAGGTTTATACGAAGCGTATAATGCTTTGTACAACAGTGACGAATTTAAAACACTCACCACAGCACAACAAAAATCAATTACTAACGCCTTGCGTGACTTTAAATTGTCGGGTATTGCATTAGCGAGCGAAGATCAAAAGCGTTACGGCGAAATTAGTGCGCGTTTATCTGAGCTTTCATCTAAGTTTGGTAACAATGTAATGGATGCGACCTTGGCGTGGCACAAGCACATTACTGATGAAGCCGATTTAGCCGGACTCCCCGAGTCTGCACTAGCGCTTGCTGCTGATACAGCTAAAAGTAAAGAGCTGGACGGTTGGGTATTTACGCTTGATTTTCCATCTTACTTGCCAATTATGACTTACGCTGATAACCGTGAACTTCGTAAAGAAACCTACACCGCATTTAGCACACGCGCATCTGATCAAGGCCCAAATGCGGGAGAGTTTGATAACTCAGACATAATGAAAGAAGCACTTGCACTTCGCCATGAGCTTGCGCAGTTATTAGGGTTTAAAAGCTACGCTGAAAAATCATTAGCAACAAAAATGGCTGAAACACCAGAGCAAGTGTTTTCGTTCTTAGAAGATTTAGCCGCTAAATCTAAGCCGCAAGCAGAGCAAGAAGTGGCAGAACTCAGAGCGTATGCAGCACAAAAACACGGAATTACAGAGTTAGAAGCGTGGGACTTTGGCTACTATGGCGAAAAACTAAAACAAGAAAAATACGCAATTTCTGATGAAGTACTACGTCCTTATTTTCCTGCTAATAAAGTATTGAGTGGCTTATTTGAAACAGTTAACCGCTTATTTGGCATTAGCGTAAACGAAGTAACCGATTTTGACACATACCACAAAGATGTGCGCTTTTTTGAAATTGTTGATAGCAATAACACGCTACGAGGACGTTTTTACTTAGATCTTTACGCACGCGATCGCAAACGCGGTGGCGCGTGGATGGACGATTGTATGGGTCGTAAGGTACGCGCTAATGGCGAGTTACAAACCCCTGTAGCTTACTTAGTATGTAACTTTAATAAAGCGGTAGGCGATAAACCAGCTTTGTTTACCCATAATGAAGTAACGACTTTATTCCATGAGTTTGGCCACGGTATTCACCACATGCTGACTCAAGTTGATGCTGCTCCCGTAGCAGGTATTAATGGCGTAGCATGGGATGCCGTAGAGCTACCAAGTCAATTTTTAGAGAACTGGTGTTACGAGGAAGAAGCGCTGAGCTTTATTTCGGGCCATTTTGAAACCGGCGAGCCATTACCAAAAGAATTGCTTGATAAGTTATTGGCCGCTAAAAACTATAACTCAGGCATGCAAATGCTGCGTCAAATTGAGTTTTCGTTATTTGATTTTAAAATTCATAACGATTATGTCGCGGGCGAGCCGTGTCAAATCCAAGCTGTATTAAACGATGTGCGCAGTCGTACATCCGTTGTTCACGCTCCTGAGTTTAACCGTTTCCAGCACGGGTTTAGCCATATTTTTGCAGGTGGCTACAGTGCCGGTTATTACTCGTATAAATGGGCTGAAGTATTATCGGCCGATGCTTACGCTAAGTTTGAGGAGGAAGGAATTTTTAACCCACAAACAGGGCAAGCCTTCATGCAGCATATTCTAGAAAAAGGCGGCAGTGAAGAGCCTATGGAATTATTTAAAAACTTCCGAGGCCGCGAGCCACGTGTTGATGCGTTACTTCGCCACAGCGGCATTTCAGCTTAAAAATATATCGTTTATTAAATTTAACAAAAGCGCCTTTTAGGCGCTTTTTTTATTGTTTTTAGATAATAGGCTATAAACGTTAGTAATTTCAGCACGCCGTACTATGCTCTAAGCATGCTCAACTAAACGGATTTGTGTATGGAAAAGTTAGTACTTACCATTGATGACGATAAATTAACCCACCTCATTATTGAAGAGTCTCTAGCTGGGTTTTGTAAACTTCTTCATGCTAAAGAGGGCGAGGAGGGGCTAAGGTTAATAAACGAACATAAACCCGATATTATCCTTCTCGACATAGAAATGCCGGGTAAGTCGGGTTATCAAGTCTGCCAAGAAATAAAACAAAATGCCGATACAAAAGATATTCCGGTTATGTTTTTGTCATCAAAAGAAGCGCTTATCGACCGAGTGAAAGGCTACAGCGTTGGTGCGTCTGACTACATAATGAAACCGTTTAATGCACAGGAGCTAATGGCGCGTATTAAAATACTTTATGCGTATCGCCAGCAATGCGTCAAACTCGAAAGCGATATAAATAAAGCCAACAAAACGGCTGCAATGGCGATGACCGAGTCGGGAGATATGGGTCGAATTATGCGCTACGTTGGACAAAGTTATCATGCCAACAGCTTACAAACGTTGAGTGAGTTCTTCTTAGGGTTTTTTACTCCTCTTAATTTGGATGTAGTGGTTGTATTTTGGTATCAGCATAAAAGTGAATTTTACAGCTTACAAGGTGGTGTATGCCCACTAGTGCAGGAGTTATTGGCGCAACATAAAGATGCACAGCGGTTTGTTGATATAGGCGAGAGCACTATCATTAATTATCCAAAACTATCGTTGCTGGTAAAAAATATGCCCGTCGATGAGAGCGAAAAATATGGGCGTTATAAAGATTTGTTTCCTCATATTTTAGAGGTTACCAATGAAAAGGTCGTTACTATGGAAAGAAACGAAAAAAATTACCAGCAAGCTGAACAAATTAGCACGGCACTGGAAGATATAATAAGCCAGTTTAATGCTCAAAATATCACGCAAAGTAATGTAGCAGAGCAGTTTTGTGCACAACTAGAGGCATTAAATACAGCCATTGAGCTTCAAAAGAATAATTTAAACCCCGCCGATATTGATTCATGTATATCGCAGCTCGAACATACTATGCAGTTACTGGTGTCTGCCAATAGCGATTTAGCGTTTATAAAATATCAGTTTGAGCAAGTAACACAAAGCCGCAGTGAGTTTTTACAGAGTTTACGCCATAAAGTTGAAGACATTGAGCCGGCAAATGACCAAGACCCTGACATAGAGCTATTTTAGTGCGCTTAAGCTCGCTGGTTGATATACTCTGGCGGTATTTTATCGTCGGAGTGTATTGTGGTTATTCAGTGTGCCTTTAAAGAGTGTCGCCCGTATTTAAATGAATTAGAAACGCGTTTTGGTTTAGTAAATTGGCAACAAAATAGCCAAGGTTTTAGCCTGCACTATGACGATACAGGGCTGAGTTTATTTAAAACTGATGAACCTAAATTAGGTGCCATTAACGTTGATTTTGTTACCGGAGCAGCCGCTCACAGGCGAAAATTTGGTGGCGGTAAGGGGCAAGCTATTGCAAAAGCGGTTGGCCTTAATAAAGGGGCAACGCCTGTAGTACTGGATGCAACCGCAGGTTTGGGCCGCGATGGCTTTGTATTAGCATCATTAGGGTGCAAGGTTATTTTACATGAGCGTCATCCGGTGGTTGCTGCACTGCTGGCCGATGGTTTAAACAGAGCTTACAGCGACACAGAAATTGGCCCTTGGATGAAAGACAATATGAGCTTAGTGTTTGGCTCCAGCCACACGTTACTTGCCCAATGTGAAAGCATGCCCGATGTGGTTTATTTAGATCCTATGTTCCCACACCGTGAAAAGTCAGCCTTAGTAAAAAAAGAAATGCGCGTATTTCAAGAGTTAGTAGGTGCAGATACCGACGCCGATGATTTACTTGAATTTGCCTACCCACTTGCCAGCAAGCGAGTGGTGGTTAAGCGCCCTGATTACGCCCCGTTTTTAAATGACAAAACCCCCAGCATGCAAATTAAAACTAAAAAGAACCGTTTTGATGTGTATGTAAAAGCGGCCATGGTTTAAAGGCCCTTATTACGAGTGTTGATCGGGTTTAAGGATCTAGGATCTTAGTGTGCTTTTATGTTAGAATTCGCGCAATTTTTTGGCATTAGTAAGAAGCACAGCAATGATCTTAGACGATATTCGCGTTGTTTTAGTTAACACATCACACTCAGGTAATATAGGTTCGGCGGCTCGCGCCATGAAAACAATGGGTTTATCAAAACTCTATTTAGTTGACCCTGCTTGTGAAATTGATAGCCATGCAAGTGCGTTATCTGCAGGTGCCAGCGATGTATTAGGCAATGCAGTGATTGTTGATAAGCTTGAAGACGCTATTGCTGATTGTGCATTAACCATTGGTACAAGCGCACGTTCGCGCACGCTTTCATGGCCTATGGTTGAGCCTCGCGAGTGTGGTGAAAAGCTGGTGGCAGAAGCTGAAAATGGTCCTGTGGCATTAGTGTTTGGCCGTGAAAACAGTGGTTTAACTAACGAAGAGCTACAGCTGTGTAATTACCATGTATGCATTCCAGCTAACCCAGAATATAGCTCGCTAAATCTTGCTATGGCTGTGCAAACTTTGTCTTACGAAACACGTATGGCATTTTTAAATAAGCAACCTAAGCAAGAAGCACAAGACGACACCGTTTACCCTAACTCAAAACAAACAGAGTTATTTTACGATCACCTAGAAGAAACACTTTATAACACAGGTTTTATTATCAAACAGCACCCAGGTATTGTGATGACAAAGCTTCGTCGTTTATTTAACCGTGCACGCCCAGAAGAGGCTGAAATGAACATTTTGCGCGGTATTCTTACCTCTATAAATAAATCGATTCCTAAGTAAGGTATAGCAATTAGTTATATAAACGGGTGTTTAAATAACTGGCTAATACTTGACTAAATTACTCAGGTAATTACAATGGAGACAATACTTGACCAAACAGGTCAGGTATTAAAAATTTGTTAACTACATTCACTTTGAGCGATATGTTTTTAAATCAAATTTTTATCAAGTGATAATACTTGACTAATTTACTCTGGTAATTAAAATTTGCACTCTTTGTGCAGGGGGCGTTATGAAATTAACATCAAAAGGCCGATATGCCGTTACAGCGATGCTTGATGTTGCGCTGCACACAGGTGTTGGTCCTGTCGCCCTTGCTGATATTTCACAAAGACAAGAAATTTCTTTGTCATACCTTGAACAATTATTTGCTCGGCTGCGTAAAAATGGCTTGGTAAGTTCGGTTCGAGGACCTGGTGGCGGCTATTTACTAGGGCGAGAAGCCGGTGTTATTTCTGTTGGTGACATTATTACCGCAGTTGATGAATCGGTTGATGCAACACGTTGCCAAGGCGCCAACACTGGCTGCCAAAGCGGTATGCGCTGTTTAACCCATAATTTATGGTCAGACTTGAGCGCACGTATAGAAGAATTTTTGAACAGTATTACCCTTGCTGAATTGGTGGAAAAATCAGATGTGAAAGAAATTGCATCGCGCCAAGATAACAGTATCAATAACGCAATTAAGCAGTTGGAAAACATTCAAGTAAGCTGTCAACTTTAAGGTTGACCTGCAGCGGAGAGAGAAATGAAGTTACCGATTTATTTAGATTACGCAGCAACCACGCCTGTTGATGAGCGTGTTGCTAAAGAAATGATGCAATGCCTTACAATGGACGGTAAATTTGGTAACCCTGCATCACGTTCACACCGTTTTGGTTGGCAAGCTGAAGAAGCCGTTGACCAAGCACGTACAGATATTGCTGATTTAGTAAATGCAGACCCACGTGAAATTGTGTTCACTTCGGGTGCAACTGAATCAAATAACCTAGCTATTAAAGGTGCAGCACAGTTTTACAAAAAGAAAGGTAAGCACGTTATTACCGCTAAAACTGAGCACAAAGCAGTCATCGACACATGTCGCGAATTAGAACGTCAAGGTTTTGAAGTAACCTATATGGACGTTGAAGAAAATGGCTTGCTTGATCTGCAAAAGCTAGCAGACACAATGCGTGACGACACAGTACTTGTTAGCATCATGCACGTGAATAACGAGCTAGGTGTAATTCAAGACATTGCGACGATTGGCGAAATGTGTCGTGAACGTAAAATCATGTTCCACGTAGATGCTGCGCAAAGTGCAGGTAAAGTACTTATTGACGTACAACAACTTAAAGTTGATTTTATGTCGTTCTCTGCGCACAAAGCATACGGCCCTAAAGGTGTAGGTGCGCTTTACGTTCGTCGTAAACCACGTGCTCGTTTAGAAGCGCAAATGCACGGTGGCGGTCATGAGCGTGGTATGCGTTCAGGTACACTTGCAACTCATCAGTTAGTGGGTATGGGTACTGCATTTAGAATCGCAAAAGAAGATTTTGAAAAAGATTTTGCACACATCAGCGCATTACGTAAACGCCTAATCGACGGCATTATGGCTGATATGGACGAAGTATATTTTAACGGCACACAAGACCAATCAGTACCGGGTATTGTAAACATCAGCTTTAACTTTGTTGAAGGTGAATCGTTACTTATGGCAGTAAAAGACATTGCGGTATCGTCAGGTTCAGCCTGTACATCTGCAAGCTTAGAGCCTTCTTATGTTTTACGTGCACTTGGCCGTAACGACGAATTAGCACACAGCTCAATTCGTTTCAGTATTGGTCGTTTTACTACCGAAGAAGAGATTGATTACACCGTTGAATTAATGAAAAACTCTATCGGTCGCCTACGTGAAATGTCTCCACTTTGGGAGATGCATCAAGAAGGTGTTGATTTAGATTCAGTTGAATGGGCTCACCACTAATAATTAGTGATGTAGGCACATACCCTAGCAGGTAATGAGGATAGAATTATGGCGTACAGTGATAAAGTAATCGACCACGTAGAAAACCCACGTAACGTAGGTGCTCTAGACAAAAACGATCCGTCAGTGGCAACGGGTATGGTAGGCGCACCAGCATGTGGTGACGTAATGAAATTGCAAATTAAAGTATCGGATACTGGCGTTATTGAAGATGCAAAATTCAAAACCTACGGTTGTGGCAGCGCAATTGCCTCTTCTTCACTTGTAACAGAGTGGGTTAAGGGTAAAACACTTGATGAAGCAGCAACCATCAAAAACACTGATATCAGTGCTGAGCTAGAATTACCACCAGTGAAAATTCACTGTTCAATTTTAGCCGAAGATGCAATTCAAGCAGCAATTGCAGACTACAAAAGCAAACAAGCGAAGTAAGAAGAGAAACTCATGGCAGTGACATTGACAGATGCGGCAGCAAACCGCGTACAATCATTTTTAGCAAACCGCGGCAAAGGGTTAGGTCTGCGCGTTGGCATTAAAACGACGGGCTGTTCAGGTCTTGCTTATGTACTTGAGTTTGTTGACGAGTTAAACGAAGACGATGAAACCTTTGCGGCTAAAGGCGTTACTTTAATAGTTGACGCAAAAAGCTTAGTTTACATCGATGGCACAGAGCTCGATTACACTAAAGAAGGCTTAAATGAAGGGTTTAAATTTAATAACCCTAACCAAGCTGACGAGTGTGGTTGTGGCGAAAGCTTTACCGTTTAATTGCTACGTGTAATTGTATTTTGAAGCCCTGCAACTGTAGGGCTTTGTTATTTCTGAATATTACTGGTTGAAGCTATGCGTTACTTTGAATTATTTGCAGTGCCCGTTGATTATAATATTGATTTAGCAACGATTAATAAAAATTACCTAGAATTACAGCGTGCTGTACATCCCGACCGCCATGCCAATGCAAGCAGCCGTGATAAGTTAATGTCTGTGCAAAGTGCTGCAGAAATTAACGATGCCTTGCAAACACTTAAGCATCCAGTTAAACGTGCTGAGTATATGTTAAGCGAGCTGGGAGTTGATATTCGCGCCGAGCAACAAACACTGCAAGATCCATTATTTTTAATGCAACAAATGGAATTGCGCGAAGAGCTTGAAGAGCTTGCATCAGCGAGTGACCCGGATGCGGCCATTGCTAATTTTGAAAAACAAATAAAACAACTTAACGAGCAATACAGTGCACAACTTGCAGAACAGTTAGCAAGCAGCAACGAGCAACAGTACCAACTAGCTGCTGATAATATTCGTAAACTGAAGTTTGTTTATAAATTACGTGACGAACTAGAACGCATTGAAGACAGTTTATTTGACGATTAATTACTTGCTGTAAAGCGAGCAAAACGAGTTTAAAGAGCATTATGGCATTATTGCAAATTGCTGAGCCGGGGCAAAGCGCGGCACCACACGAACACAAACTAGCCATAGGTATTGACCTTGGCACTACTAATTCATTAGTTGCTACCGTACAAAGTGGCGAAGCGCGCACTTTAACAGATGAGTTAGGTGCGGCAATGTTGCCGTCGGTTGTTCGTTATCAAGCCGGTGGTATTACTGTGGGTAGCGATGCGGCTCAAGCTGCAACACAAGACCCTGCAAATACACTTATTTCGGTAAAGCGTTTTTTAGGCAAAACACAGGTTGAAATAGAGCAAAGCTACGGCCAATTACCGTATCAATTTTGTGAAGATAATGGCTCGCTTGCCATTCAAACTGAAGCTGGAAAAGTCAGCCCAGTTAAAGCGTCAAGCCACATATTAGCCGCGTTGAAAGCGCGTGCAGAACAAAGTTTTGGTAATCAAGAAATTTTAGGCGCTGTTATTACTGTTCCTGCGTATTTCGATGATGCTCAGCGTCAAAGTACTAAAGATGCAGCAGAGCTGGCTGGCATTAATGTATTACGCTTGTTAAACGAGCCAACAGCGGCGGCTGTTGCCTATGGTTTAGATTCGGGCCAAGAAGGGATCATTGCCGTTTACGACTTAGGCGGTGGTACATTTGATATTTCTGTTCTTCGTTTACACCAAGGTGTGTTTGAAGTAATGGCAACTGGCGGTGACTCAAGCTTAGGTGGTGACGATTTTGATTCACTACTCGTTGATTACTTTAAGCAGCAAACCGGTGTGTCAGCGTTATCACCTTCGGTTTTACGTTTATTTATTAACAAAGCCAAAGCCTGTAAAGAAGCGTTAAGCCAATACGCAAAAGTAAATGTAGGGCTTGAGTTTGACGGGCAAAACCACACGGTAGAAGTAACGCGCGAAACATTTGACGAAATGGCTATGCCACTGGTTAAAAAAACACTGCGTTCGTGTCGCCGAGCTGTTAAAGATGCTGGCATTGAAAACGAAGAAGTTTTACAAGTTATTATGGTCGGCGGTTCAACGCGTATGCCACTGGTACGCAGCCAAGTACATAGCTTTTTTGATAAAGAACCGCTAACCTCAATCGACCCTGACCGCGTTGTGGCATTGGGTGCAGCACTACAAGCAGACGTGCTCATTGGCAATAAGCCAGACTCAGACATGTTATTACTTGATGTACTGCCACTGTCGCTTGGACTTGAAACCATGGGCGGTTTGGTTGAAAAAATTATTCCGCGTAACACCACTATTCCGGTAGCGCGTGCTCAAGAATTTACGACGTTTAAAGATGGCCAAACGGCGATGTCTTTGCATGTATTACAAGGTGAGCGTGAGCTGGTTGACGATTGTCGTTCACTTGCTAAGTTTAGCTTAAAAGGTATTCCACCAATGGCAGCAGGCGCTGCGCATATTCGGGTTACCTTTAAAGTAGATGCTGATGGTTTATTAAGTGTTTCAGCGATGGAAAAATCAACGGGTGTGCAAGCCGAAATTCAGGTTAAACCTTCGTTTGGTTTATCTGACGACCAAGTGGCTAACATGCTAAAAGAGTCGATGAGCAACGCAAAAGACGACATGCAAGCACGTATGCTTAAAGAGCAACAAGTTGAGGCTCTTCGTGTTATTGAGGCACTAAATGCTTCATTAGATGCTGATGGCGCGTTACTTGATGACGCTCAGCTTACAAGTTTAAGAGCTGAAATTGCAGAGCTGGTAAAAGTGCGCGAAAATGCTCAACAACCTAGCGAAATTAAAGCGGCTATCGAAAAAGTAGATAACGCCAGTAGTGAATTTGCATCGCGCAGAATGGATGCATCAATTAAAAAAGCCCTAACGGGTCAGTCAGTAGACAACATTTAAGAGAGATTAGAATGCCACAAATTGTTTTTCTTCCACATCCTGAATTGTGTCCTGACGGCGCTGCAATTGAAGCACCTGAGGGGCAAACAGTGCTCGACGCGGCGCTTAAAAATGGCATAAGCATTCCACATGCATGTGAAAAGTCGTGTGCCTGTACTACCTGTCATTTAGTTATTCGTGAAGGGTTTGATTCACTTGATGAAAGTGACGACCTAGAAGACGATATGCTAGACAAAGCGTGGGGCTTAGAGCCTGAGTCGCGCCTTGGTTGCCAAGCAATAATTAGAGATGAAGACTTAGTGGTTGAAATACCTAAGTACAATCTCAATATCGTTAATGAAGAGCACTAGTTTTTAATTAACGACTAATCTATTAAAAGCCGCTGTTTAATACAGCGGCTTTTTTGTTTGTAAATTGTAGGCGTGACGAGTAAAGCTCGTAAGTTATTTTGTAGACGTAAAGAGTTAGCCTTGGCTCTATGCCACGCATTAAAAGCTAACCCCTAAAATATTTTTCGGAGGTGTACTTTGAGTAATCTAATTTTTTGTGACTCGTTTATTGATGGTGAATTTTATAAAACCAATGAACATTTTAGCGTTAACGATCCCGCTACCCAACAAAGTATTATTGAAGTAAGTGATATAGACGAGCAAGGCGTTAATAGCACCATAACTGCCGCACAGGGCGCTTTTGTAAAATTAAAAAACACTAACGCCACTGAGCGTAGTGAAACGCTAATGCGCTGGTATGAGCTTGTGATCAAGCACAAACAAGCATTAGCTGAATTAATGACTAAAGAGCAAGGTAAGCCGCTTAAAGAATCGCTGGGCGAAATAGATTACGGTGCAGGCTTTATAAAATGGTTTGCAGAAGAAGCCAAGCGAAGTTATGGCGATGTGATCCCACCTACCGACAAGAACCACCGTTTAACCAGTTTTAAGCAGCCTGTAGGCGTTGTAGCAGGTATTACTCCTTGGAACTTCCCGGTTGCTATGGTGACACGTAAAGTGGCGCCAGCATATGCTGCAGGCTGTAGTTTTATATTAAAGCCTTCTGAGCATACGCCGCTATGCGCGATTGCATTAGCATACCTAGCCGACCAAGCTGGCTTTGTTAAAGGGGCATTTAACGTACTTGTATCGCAAGACGCAAAAACAGTGGGTAAAATGCTCACTGACTCACATATTATCCGTAAGTTTACTTTTACTGGCTCTACAGGTGTTGGTAGCCAATTACTTAAGCAATGTGCCGACACGGTTAAGCGTACCTCAATGGAATTAGGCGGCAATGCGCCGTTTATCATTTTTGATAATGCGGATCTCGATGATGCGATTGACGGGCTTATGGCGGCTAAATTTAGAAACAGTGGCCAAGCATGTGTAGCCGCAAACCGCATTTTTATTCAGCGCAGTATTTTAGATGAAGTGCTGAGTAAAATTACGCCTAAAGTAGCCTCATTAAAAGTAGCCAATGGGTTTGAAGAGGACGTAGATATTGGCCCGCTAATTTATCCAAAAGCGAAAGAGAAAGTGCAGCAGCTTGTGCAAGATGCACTTGATAAAGGCGCAGACCTAATAGGGGATAACAGCAGCTTAGGCGGCAGCTTTCAAAACCCGCTCATTGTTACTAACGTAACGACTGAAATGGATATATACCACGAAGAAGTATTTGGCCCTGTATTAACGGTCATCCCTTTTGATGAAGAGGCTGAAGTGCTTGCGCTTGCTAATGATGTGCCCTATGGGTTAGCCGCTTATTTTTATAGCCAAGATTTAAAACAAGTTTACCGCATTAGTGAAGGGCTTGAATTTGGCATGATAGGCGTAAATGAAGGGGTTATATCAAACCCCGTTGCTCCGTTTGGTGGGGTAAAACAATCTGGCTTAGGGCGAGAGGGTGGACACCAAGGACTTAATGAATACCTAGAAGAAAAGTACGTATGTATTAAAATTTAACAGCAATCCGCGATTTTACGCTTAAGGTTCTTAGGCTGTGTTTCGGTAACGTTTGTTTATTACAATAATATGGCGAAATCATGAACTTTTCTTTTTGCTATTGATACAGCAAGGACTAAGTGCTACCTTTGCCACATATTTTTTGTTAATAAAACAACACTAAAAACCAAATAAAAAGTAAAAGGATTTCTATAAGTAGAAATAACCCCGTGTGTAAATGCCACCGTAAGGTGGCATTTTTTTGTTCAGCGTCGTTAATTTTAGTAGGGCATTAACGGATTGATTTATATCCAGGTAGGTTATTAAGGTCTACGTCATCAAGCTGTTCTGGATTTGCGTATTCACTAATATAATTTTTGTACACTCCGGATTCGATAAAAACAGCGAAAATATCAGGGTCTAAGTGGTTTTTTTCGACCATAGTACCGAGTATAAATAAACACTCACTTACCGGCTTTGCCTTTTTGTAAGGCCTATCTACCGCTGAAAGTGCTTCAAATATATCGGTAATTGCCATTAACCGAGCAGGTATCGACATTTGCTCTTTGGTTAGACCCCTTGGGTAACCTGTACCATCGAGTTTTTCATGATGCCCTAATGCATACTCAGATACTTTACTTAAGTGTTTAGGGAACGGCAGGGCATCTAAAATATTTTTAGTGACATCCATATGACGCTTCATGACATCATGCTCGCCAGCGGTGAGCGTTCCTCTTCGTATTGACAGGTTTTCAACTTCATCATCATTGAGCAGTGGTGTGCGTATATCGTTGATCACTAAGTGATAGTGTTGTGCAATGCGTTCTATTTGGGCAAGTTCTTTATCGCCTAAAAATTCCCCACCCACATTAATGCGTTGTAATAAAGCACGGTCCAGTGCAACCTGCTTAAGCTCGGTATCGAGCAGTCGTTCGAGTTGCTGCACCTCTACAGGCTTACCATTTTTCATTGCTGAGATTATTTGTTCTTGGTAGTTAATTTTTAAATCTCGGCTAATGATCTCAAATTTGGCGTCTATGAAGCTGATACGATCAAAAATGGTTTCTAATTTAGTTGCCTTTTCCATAATGTGATCAGGGGTGGCGATTTTTCCGCAGTCATGTAACCAGCCAGCTATATCTAATTGATGACGGTCTGAGTCGCTCATAGAAAATGACGCTAATGGGCCCTTACTTATTGCATTTACCGCATCGGCCAACATTAACGTTAATGCGGGTACACGCTTACAATGTCCACCGGTATGAGGAGACTTTTCATCGATAGCCATTGCAATGGTTTCAGCAAAAGTAGAAAACAACTCTTCCATTTCTTTAATCAGTGATGAGTTAGTTAATGCAATAGCCCCTAATGAAGCAAACGAGCGTATTAGCGTGACGAGCTCTTCACTAAAGGGAATAATATTATTGTTGCTATCTTTTACGTTTATGAGCTGTATCACACCTAAAATATCATCTTGGTGATCTTTTAAAGGAATAGTTAGCATTGATTGCGTGCGATAACCTGTGCGGGCATCCATTTCTCGCGCAGCGCTCATGTCAAAAGGCAGTGCAGCGTAAACATCAGGAATATTAATTACTTTGCCTGAATTAACAGCATGGGCAACGATTGCTCGTTGGTTTGGTTTGCCATCGATACACAAGTCAATATTGGGAAAGCTAACAAAACGATCTGAACCACCCCCCAAGTATAAGTTAAGTGATTTATTGATCACTGTTTCAAACTTAAGCTGATCATCTTCTGTAATCGAATAAATACTGCCTGCATCTGAGTTAGCGATAGACATAACAACTTGTAAAATTTCGTCTAACAGCAGTTGTGGCTCTTTTTCGGTAGTAAGGCGAATACTAATATCGATAAAGTGCTGAAGGTTTGTTCTGTCTTTAATGTGCTGGGGCATATTTTTGCTACTTTTTTGTATGTACGAAGGCACCATTCCAATCCTTAGCGAGTGTTTGTATATCTGTACTTTGTATTCTTTCTATGTAAACACGGTAAACGCCTGCGTTTAATACAGCGTTATTTTCTAATTGCTCAAATAAGCTGAGCGCATTTTCCCATTCTTTGTTATGGAAAAGCGTGATGGCTTTAAGCGAGTTATCTATTTCGTTAAGCTGTACTTTATTGAGCTTATTCGTATAATTTATGGGTTCATATAGTGCAATTGAGGTTTTTTTTCCAACCACCTGTACTTTATCTATGAGCCTAAAAGTAATTGCTGAGCAAGCTTGCATTGTTTCTTCAGTGACCAGAATAGCGACACCGTAAAATTTGGTCAAGCTTTCGACTCTAGCACCTAAGTTAACCGCATCACCCAAAACTGTATAGGCTTTACGATATATTGAGCCCATGTCTCCTACATTCATGTCGCCAGAGCTTAAGCCTACTCCAATACTAATTGCAGGAAGGTTTTGCTGTGCAAACACGGCGTTTATTTCTATTAGGCCTTCGGTCATTGCTAGAGCCGCTTCTACGCCGTGTTGGGCGTGGTCTTTATCTATTAACGGGGCATTCCAAAATGCCATGACCATATCGCCAACGTATTTGTCGATAGTACCATTATTATCAAATATTATTTTAGTAATAGAGCTTAAGTATTGGTTTAAATACTCACTTAATTGATGAGCCGACATGCTCTCAGACAGTGACGTAAAACCTCTTATATCGGCAAATAAAACAGTCATATTTCTGCGTTCGCTGCTTTTAACCAGGTTACCGCCTTGCTCTATAAGCTGGTTGATACGTTCTGGTGGTACATATTGGTCAAACATCGTTTTTATTTTTTTGCTGTGTTTCATTTCAGCAATAGAACCAACAATAATGTAATAGCTAGCCAGAAGAGTGGTGAGTAATAAGGTCATGAATAAAGGAAGGCTCACCTTTTGTGCTGACCACAAATAAAAATTTATAGCGACGACAACACCAGCAACAATAATTGAGAGTGCCAAAATAAAACGTGCGGTTTTGCCAATACTAAAAAACGACAGCACAAGGCCAGTAATAATAATAATGATCAAACTGGCGCCAAGTGACCAACTCGGTTTTGAAGGAAGTAGTTGTGGGTTCATGAGTCCTTCAAATATATTGGCATGAACTTCAACTCCCGGGTATTGTAAGCCCACAGGTGTGGATCGTAAGTCAGCCAACCCCACAGCAGAGGTGCCAATAAACGCGACACTTCCTTCAAGTTCTTTCAAGCCAACTCGTTGGGTTAGCACATCGGTTGCTGAGTAATACGGAAAGCTTCGAGCAGCCCCTTTATAAGGAATAAGTACTTGTCCGTATTCATCAGTTTGGATCCATTTATTGTGAAACTTAATGCCTTCAAATAGGGTTATACCATTTGATGTCGTTGAGCGTGTTTCTATTGTGTTGGCTAATGTGTACAAACGGGCGGCCTCAAGGGCCAACGAAGGGTAAAGGGTATCACCTACACGATTAATCAATGCTGCTTTTCGTATAAAGCCATCTTCATCACTATGTGCATTAATAAAACCTTGGCCTGATGCGGCATTTTGTAACTGAGGGATATTAATAATAGCACCCGGGTAGTCATTAATTTGCGAGTTGATGTGATCATCTTCTCGCCAAACCACGCTACTTTTAGATGGCGCTTTATGCTCACTTAATTTGTCGTTAATTAATAAAAACCCTAAGGTAATATCATTTTTTGCCAGCGCTTTAGCCAATTTTGTATCGGCATCTACTTGTTGTTTTATTGTCGAAAGGGGGGTCGAATACTTTGCCGAAAAGTCAGGAAGTTCAGTCATGATTTTAGTGACAGGGTTTACTTCAGGCTCCGAAAAAAATATATCGAAGGCGATAACAATAACACCAGCGTCAGTCAATTTAGTTACTAGCTCAGCTACTTTAGAGCGACTCCAAGGGAAGCGCCCCTGTTCTTGCATGCTTTTTTCATCAATATCGATGATCACTACAGATTCATTCACTTTTCTTGGTGTCTCTGCAAGGGTTAGTTGTAAGCGTGAATCGTAAATAATCCCTTCAACTCGGTTTAAAAGTTTAGCTACAGCGCCTGTCGAAAAAAATTCAATAGATGCTATGAGTAATGTGATCAATACACCAATATAAAAATGCTTTGATGTTATTTTTTTTAATAGGTTAATAGTCAAAGCTCCTAGCGCGTTTAAAATTCAAAAACGCGCCCCTCTTTACCACATTCAATATGCACATCCTTGCCGTAGCTTGTTTGTAAATAACGTTCTATTTCGATAAGTTGCTCATCGGTTCTTGATGGATCGTGACTGATTATCACCATGTTTTTGACTTTCGCTTTTATTGCAAGTTGAGCAACTTGGTCAATAGTGCTGTGGCCCCAGCCATGTTTTAATGGTAAGTCAGCATCAATAAGTTGAGCGTCATGTATAAGTAAATCTGCCCCTTCTATAAATGCTGCCCACTCGCTAATACTGGTTTTAGTTTGCTGAGGTGGGTTAAGCTCGTTGTCGGTCACATATGCCACCTTCGCGCCATCAGCAATTAAGCAATAAGCAGTTCCGCCACCAGGGTGATTTAGCGGTGCGGTGGAGATAGAAAAACCATTAAGGTTAAATTGCGTTTGCGCCGAAAGCTCAGTATTGAGCGTAATGTTTGACGGTAAATCTTGATGGCGAACAGGGAAATAAGAGCCACTCATTTGTTTTAAAATAGCGTGTTGGCTACCTTTATCATCAACATCACCTGCAACAATTGTTATATCGCGATTTGCTTGATAAATAGGTTTAAAAAAAGGAAAGCCCTGAATATGATCCCAATGATTGTGAGTGAGCAAAATATAAATGGGGCTTTGCTGCTCGAGTAAATAATCTCCAAGTTTTGCTATTCCAGTGCCCGAGTCTAATATCAGTGAACTGCCATTATTTTTTGTCACATAAGTACACGATGTATTCCCACCATATAGATGGGTATCGCTACCGGGTGTAGGCATTGAGCCTCTTACCCCAAATAATTCGACTTTCATTTATGGCTCAACTCCATCCGGATAGAAATCAAACTTAGATACACTGATATTATTTGAGCTACCATTATCGCAAGTGCTACTTAAGGCTATTTGCGTGTCAGTTTGTAGAATCAACGAGGTAAATACGAGTGAATTTGTACACAGGTTAGCTTGGTAATAACCAACTCCACCAGTACCAAATATGCTATCAAGCTCACCATTTGTAGTAATTCGTGCAATTACGCCCTGGTTGTTACTAGTACCGACTAATATAAGTTTATCAGTGCTATCTAGCTTGGCACCTTTAATTAAAGTATTGCCGGTTGCAGCTAAACTATATTGGCCAACGCCATTGTCAGCAAAGCTTGTATCTAATGAGCCTGACGAAAGCAGGCGCACAACATTCGCTTTATCAGGTGTAGCGACTAAATTTGCAACTAAATAGATTGCGCCAGATAAGTCGGTTAGTACACTGGCTACTTTGTTGTTGATGTTAGGCGTATCGGTACCTGAATATCTAAACAACTCATTGCCGGTTAAGTTAAGTTTGAGCGCAATTAATGCTGAATCAGCACCTGTTACTAATTCACCAGCAATAAAAATCTCATTGTTATCAATGTGAATTTTAGAAAAATCCTCACCCGTTAACCCTAATAAAACGCCTTCAGTGCCAAAGCTTGTAGCAAGTACCCCTTGCGCTGTGAGCATCATTGCAAATGACTGTGTGTTCCCAGATTGCGTTGCAGTACCCACTGCAACAATATTGTTACTATTGGTTATTGCTATATCTGATAATGTAAGCGCCTCGGTATTTTCAATGTTGGTTACATAGATGCCGTCGGTTGCAAATGTTGTGTCGAGGGAGCCATCTTGGTCCACTTTAGCTACAAAACCTTGCGAGCCATTTGTGGTTTTTTTAGTACCAGCAAGTAATAAGTTGCCATTGTTTAATTCAGCTAACGCAACGTGTTGCGAGTTTAACTCTATGGCAATTTCTTTGTGGCCCGTTTTACTAAAGCTTGTATCTATTGCGCCTGTGCTTGTAAAACGGGTTAATACTAATTTTATTACACCGTTTGTTTCTGCTGTTGAGGCAAGCATATATTTACCTGCTTGAGCGCCATTACTAAGTTGTATCAATTTCATTGATTTATCGTTTGACGCTTCGCTTATTTCATCAACTGTTAAATAACCTGTGCTATTGAAATTAGTAAACAATGCGGCTTGATCGGTTATCGCTCCAATAAATGGTTTAGTATTGGTGTCGTCATCAATGCCAGCTACCCATAAAGTATCGTTAGAGTCGATAGACGTTGTGTTTACAGTTTGTTTAGCATCTATACCTGAAAGAGTGCTAACTCCAGACTCACCGTACGTATCATCAAGTAAACCGGTTGAACTAATTACGCGAGCTGTAAATACGTGTTCTGCATTAGGAACACCCGTTGTGCCCGAGAGCATTATTTCATTTTTAATTGGCTCGTATTGGATACCCGTTATTTGAGCGCCGCCATTACCCTCGCCGCTGTTGCCATCAATGTCATAAATTGCTATTCCGTCGGTGTCAAAACTGGTCACTAGCTCGCCATTTTTATCAATCGCTAACACAACAGCTTCTTTTTCGCCTGTTTGCCGTGTCATATAGCCACCTGCAAAAGCTGTAAAATTAGAATCAGCTAAACCCCCAATGGCAAATAGCTCATCGTCTTTATTGTTACCTGGCTGGCCTAAGTCACTTGATAAGTTAATGATAAGCGGATCGCCCCCATTAAAATTACCATCGTTATCTCCATTTGCTTTTAAATAACGCAAAAGTGAGTTTTTAGTGCCATCAGCATCGGTAACGCTACCCACAACTAAATAGTCTGAGTTTTCAAAGTTTTTAACTGCGTGGCCTTCATCATCACGATTAGCACCACTTACATCAACGATAGCGGGTGTAGAGTTTTCAAATGACAAGTCGTCGGTTTTATAATGTATCCATAGGCTATCGGTTTGAGTACCGTCAAAGTGCTTGCCTACAGCAAGTAATTTATTGCCGTCAATTTCAAGGTCATTGATAACCGTGGTACTGTTAAGCGTTGTACATTTTATACCCGTGCTACTTTCCCCATCATCATCATCGTCATCATCTGAGCCTGTTCTTAATGTTCCTGCAAGATCCATTTTAAGTACGCATGCTTCATTATTAATGCCATCAAAACTAGAGTAGGCAATAAACAAATCGGTGCCGTCGGAAATAATGGCAGTGGCTTCTTCATCTTGCTCTAAATCAAGTATTTTAGTGCCTGTGGTATTAAATGCGGTATTTGCTTCGCCGTTATTAGTGTACGAAACAATAAGAATGTCTTTGTCTGCATTATTGGTAAATCCCACAAAATATAAGTTGTTGTTAAGCGCTATGCTGTCGTTAAATTGGCCACTTGAAAATACGCTGCCTAGATCGAGCTGCCCCGTAATAGGGCGACCAAATGATGTATCTTCAACAGGGATTAGTGGCTCGGCAACATCAATTATATTAACCGTGATATTAACCGCAGTGGTTTCATTAGGGGTGCCGTTATCTGTTACTTGAATATTTAATATGTATTGAGTTTTGGTTTCATAGTCAAAAGGGGTTTCGCCATTCACACTTAAAATGCCAGATGATGCATTTAAGCTAAATAAAGCAAAATCACCGCCGGCTAATACGTAAGTTAAATCTTGGTTTTCATTATCAGTTGCAACAATGGTTCCTATAATGTCGGAATCTGTCGCGTCCTCGTTAATGCTAAAGCTTTGCTCAGTAACTAAGGGTGCATCGTTGATTGGGTTGATGGTAATCGCTAATGTGCTGCTAGCCGTTCCACCGTTATTATCACTTGCAGTGTAAGTTACCGTTGCAACACCATTTGCATTAGCTGCAGGCGTGTACTGAATTTGGTTGTTTACAACACTTACAGCACCCACATCGGCAGTGGCGTTACTGATTACTAAGCTATCGCCATCCACGTCTGAATCGTTAGCGAGTACATCAATAGTAATAGGCGCTGCATCTTCATCCATAGTTGCAGTATCGGCAGTGGCAACGGGTGCATCGTTAATTGGGTTGATAGTAATTGCTAATGTGCCGCTAGCCGTTCCACCGTTATTATCACTTGCCGTGTAAGTTACCGTTGCAACGCCGTTTGCATTAGCAGCAGGCGTGTACTGAATTTGGTTATTTACAATAGTTGCCGTGCCTACATCAGCGCTCGCGGTACTTATTGCTAAGCTGTCGCCATCCACATCTGAATCGTTAGCGAGCACATCAATAGTAATAGGCGCTGCATCTTCATCCATGGTTGCAGTATCGGCAGTGGCAACGGGGACATCGTTGATTGGGTTGATGGTAATGGCCAATGTGCTATTAGCCGTTCCGCCATTATTATCACTTGCAGTGTAAGTGACCGTTGCAACACCGTTTGCATTAGCAGCAGGCGTGTACTGAATTTGGTTATTTACAACACTTACAGCACCCACATCGGCAGTGGCGTTACTGATTACTAAGCTATCGCCATCCACGTCTGAATCATTAGCGAGTACATCAATAGTAATAGGCGCCGCATCTTCATCCATAGTTGCAGTATCAGCAGTGGCAACGGGTGCATCGTTGATTGGGTTGATAGTAATTGCTACAGTGCTGCTAGCCGTTCCACCGTTATTATCACTTGCCGTGTAAGTGACCGTTGCAACACCATTTTCATTAGCTGCAGGCGTGTACTGAATTTGGTTATTTACAACACTTACAGCACCCACATCGGCAGTGGCGTTACTGATTACTAAGCTATCGCCATCCACGTCTGAATCGTTAGCGAGTACATCAATAGTAATAGGCGCCGCATCTTCATCAATGGTTGCGGTATCGGCAGTGGCAACAGGCGCATCATTGATTGGGTTGATAGTAATCGCTAATGTGCTGTTAGCCGTTCCACCGTTATTATCACTTGCAGTGTAAGTGACCGTTGCAACACCATTTTCATTAGCTGCAGGCGTGTACTGAATTTGGTTGTTTACAACACTTACAGCACCCACATCGGCAGTGGCGTTACTGATTACTAAGCTGTCGCCATCCACGTCTGAATCATTAGCGAGTACATCAATAGTAATAGGCGCCGCATCTTCATCCATAGTTGCAGTATCAGCAGTGGCAACGGGTGCATCGTTGATTGGGTTGATAGTAATTGCTACAGTGCTGCTAGCCGTTCCACCGTTATTATCACTTGCCGTGTAAGTGACCGTTACAACGCCGTTTGCATTAGCAGCAGGCGTGTACTGAATTTGGTTATTTACAACACTTACAGCACCCACATCGGCAGTGGCGTTACTGATTACTAAGCTATCGCCATCCACGTCTGAATCGTTAGCGAGTACATCAATAGTAATAGGCGCCGCATCTTCATCAATGGTTGCGGTATCGGCAGTGGCAACAGGCGCATCGTTAATTGGGTTGATAGTAATCGCTAATGTGCTGTTAGCCGTTCCACCGTTATTATCGCTCGCAGTGTAAGTTACCGTTGCAACGCCGTTTGCATTAGCAGCAGGCGTGTACTGAATTTGGTTGTTTACAACACTTACAGCACCCACATCGGCAGTGGCGTTACTGATTACTAAGCTGTCGCCATCCACGTCTGAATCATTAGCGAGTACATCAATAGTAATAGGCGCCGCATCTTCATCCATAGTTGCAGTATCAGCAGTGGCAACGGGTGCATCGTTGATTGGTAAAATAGTAATGCTCAGTGTTGAAGTCGCATTTGCATCTTGCGCATCTTTTATTGAATAAGTCACCGTTGCTACGCCATTTGCATTAGGGGCGGGTGTGTACTGAATTTGATTATCAACAATTAGCGCAGTGCCACTGTCGGCAGAGACCTCGCTTAATATTAAGCTGTCGCCGTCAATATCCGAATCATTGGCTAAAACGTCAATGAGCAATGCAATTGCGTCTTCATTTATGGTAGCAAGGTCAGCGTTTGCAACGGGTGCATCATTTACAGGCGTTACAATAATCGTAACACTTGCGGTACTGTCTTTCTCACCAGGAGAGCCATTTTCATACCCATCAGTAATACTGTAGGTAAGAACAGTTTGCCCAGAAAAGTTGGCCGGCGGGGTATATTCAATTTGCCCATTAACAATGCTTGCTGAGCCAAGTGTGCTATTTACATTAAATAGTGTAATGGTATCGCCGTCAGCGTCTGTGTCATTTGCTAATACATTAAGCTGTGTTGCGCTGCTATCTTCGGCTATGGTGAACTGATCATCGCTTGCCTCAGGGAAGGTGTTATTTCCACTTTCACTTAGTGTTACTTGAGCGGTTGCGGTTAAGCCCTGAACGTTTGAAATTGAATAAGAAAAACTATCGACCCCAGAAAAATCAGCATTGGGTTGATAAGTGAATGAACCATCACTATTTAAATTGAGCGTGCCGTTTTGAGGCACTGTAACAGGTGTGGTGTTAACAGTAAGTTCGCCAGTTTCTATATTAAAGTCGTTGGCTAGTAGGCCACTTTCAGCTGAGACTGAAAATAGACTATTTCGGCTAAACTGATATGCATCGTTTTGCGCAACCGGGTTATCAGGCTGGCTATTTACAATGATAGTGACAGTTGCTGTGGCACTGGCGCCCTGAGAGTCAATGGCTGCATATTGAAACTGGTCTACCCCATTAAAGTTAGCATCAGGTATGTAACTAAAGCTGCCATCAATGCTAAGTAAAAGTTGCCCGTGAGTAGGTGCAACTATAAAGGTGTCGTCTACCGTAAATGTGTCACCGTTAGGATCGTTATCATTGCTAAGTACCCCATTTTCTGCAGAGATAACAAGCGTATTATCTTCGTTTACGTTATAACTATCGTTATTAGCAACGGGAGCCGAGTTAGTATTGGTGCTTACAATAAATACAGTTGCTGTAGCTTCACCGCCTTGGTTATCAATAACTTTATATTGAAAGCTATCTTCACCTTGCATATTTGGTTCGCCTTGGTATTCAAAGCTACCGTCAGCAAATAAGGTTAGCTGTCCGCGCAGCGGCTCATTAACAGGCGCTACATCAACCGTAAGTTCATCTAAATCAACATCGCTATCATTACCTAACAAACCGGGAGTTGAAACAGTTAACGTACCATCGTTTGAAATATTATAGGTATTGTTTAGGGCAGTAGGCGCATCATTAATTGGGTTGATAGTTATTGCCACAACCGCGGTGTCGGTTCTGCCTAGCTCGTTAATAATTTGATAGCTAAATGCATCTTCACCATTAAAGTTAAGCGCAGGCTGATAAGTAAAATCACCTGATTCAGTTATAATTACTGAGCCATGCGAAGGGGGTACTAATACTTGTGTGTTGGCAAGGAGCTGTCCGCTATACGGATTCGTATCGTTTGTTAGTACATTGCCTTGCAGGGCAGTATCTTCATCAATTTCAAATATATCGTTGTTAGCTGTAGGAGCAAAAGCAAGTTCTCCGCCTAGGGGAGCTATGTTTATTAAGTTAGAAAACCCACTTTCACCGCTACCATCTATGCCTGTTATAAGAGCTTGATAGCTTTTGTTTGTAATCGTGTTTGGTATTGTAAAGAAAGGGTCTGAAATGCTTAAAAATTGTTGGCCATTTTCAAGTTCATCAACATTAGAAGGCGATACACCCGGTTGGGTGGCAATGTATACGTTATAACGGTTTAGCTCATTGTTGGCTTGCCAAGCAAGGTTAATACCTTGATCTTCTCGTTGAGCTGTTACTCCTACAATTTGATGAGGCTGCCAGCTAAACGTAATTGCATCGGCAAGTACTTGGTTTTGCAGTGTATCTGTTATCCATATTTCTAAGCGTAATTCTCCGGCACTTACACCATAAATAGATGGGCTTAGCCCAATAACAGAACGCTCGTATTCATTACCACAATCAGATGAGCAAATAGGTAGGCTTTTATTAACGCTGGGTAATACTAAGTTTATTTCGCTAATGCCATCGGGATCGCGGGCGTTAAGTAAAAATGAAACATTACCCTGTACTGTTTCTGTTTGAGTAAAGCCAATAGTAGCTTGCGAGTTTGCTATAGCTGAGCCCACAGCGCCGCGACTCACGGTATTTTCACCTAAAATCTGTATTTGTGTTGTTTTATTACTGGCTAAAACGCCCGCTAAATTTACATAACTTGCAACGGCTGGTGGGTTAACTGTAGATGTAGGCGCTTGCGCTGACGCTTGAGGTTGTTGCTCATCTGAGCCTCCGCAAGCACTTAGTGCAAACATCATTGAACCAAGCAAAAAGTGTTTTTTGGCGGTCATTATTTAATACTCCAAAATAAAAGCGGTCTATCCAATGTGTTTACGGTTCTAAAATAAAAGAACCGCTCGCGTTTACATCTGGATTATTAATTTCACTCAACTGAAAGTTACCTATAATGGTGTCTAGGTCATTTAAAAACACCGCGTCTATATCACCTTCTGCTTTATTGTTTCCGTATGAGGCAAACGTAATAGCTAAATCAAGTTCACTTATATTTATTAAACCACTGTACGCGGCATACCATGTACCACCTGCATCTTTAAAGCTAATTTCGCCATCAGGCACTGTCCCATTGTCAAAATCAACGGCCATAGTCATAGAAAAGTCGGTAACGCCTCCTGCACTTGAAGCCACACTAAAATCAGAAGCGTTGTAGTTAAAAATACCTTGGCGCTGAGCTATTTGGTCAACTAAAGATGCATTATCTACAGCCTGAAATTGCTGCTCTGAGTATGCATCTGCTGTGCTATCATCTTCTATAATGGTGTTGTTTGTTGAGGCTGTTTGAGTTTGCTCTGTTTCTTCACTTTCGCTATTAGGCTCAATAGTTGCAACGGTTTGATCAAATACAGCTGCGGCACGCGTTGTTGTAAAAACATCACCAGTCCCTGTAATTTGGGCAAACGAAAATGCTTCATTATCACCAAGCGACAGCACATTATTGTTTGTAAGTGTTAGGTCGATTGCACCATCCCACACAGCTATAAATACATCACTACCTACTAGCTGCACTTCAAAGTGCGTGCCACGAATACCAATTGACCCCACAGGGGTTTTGACGTCATAAGCACCGCCATTTTTTTTGATAACGCCAGATATAGAACGCAGGCCGCCTTTGAGTAACTCAATAGATGCAGACCCTTGTTGTGTGTTTTTATCAAACTGGTAATTGGCTATATTAAGTTCTGAATTTTCTTTTAAAGAAATTAAACCGCCATCTAACATTGAAAACTGCGCTTTACTTTGGTTGCCAGTCGTTATTCGGTCTATACCAAAAACAGTATCACGACGCTGTAATTGACGTTGTTGGGCTGCCTCATTTGTTGCTAATACAGAACCACGGGCCAAAATTGTTTTACCCGCTGGCTCACTTGCTTGCGCATAAAAATTTACACACAGTAAGGCGGTAATGATAGGAAGTATGTGTTTCATAAATACCTTAAATTAAAATGAGTAAGAGGCGCTTAAATTAATGTCTAAACGGTCGTATTCGAACAAAGCAATATTGCTGCTTTTATCCTGATAGTTAGTGGTTAGTTGCAACGCAAAATCACGACTAACTAAGTAGCGAACAGTAGCCGAGAGCATAAGTAGATTATCGGCACGTTCTTGCAAAAATAAAGGATGATCTTCTTGATAATTAATCCATTGGTAACCAGCAAGTGAAAGTAATTGCCAATTTTTGGCTAATTGAGTGTTGGCTTGGTAGTACACACTGGTGCTTTGGCGACTATTAAATTTTCCCTGAGTTAAGTCTGCGTCTTCATTTTTAACATTGACACTAAAGCGGTTAAACCAATGCTGTGTTGAATAACTTACTCCTGTATTAATCGCATAAAATATATTATCGAGTTTGTCGTCAAACCGGTTGTTTAACTCCCCCCCACTGAGCGCTGCAAAAAGGGTAATACCGTCTGATAACGCAAAATCAGCCCCCAAGGTAATAGCCGACTCAGTTCTATAAAGTTCTGAATCAAGCATTAAAGGCGTTGTTGAAGCCTGAACGTGCCAATTAATACTTCCAATATCATAATTGTATGCAGCACTAAAATGGGCATTAACTCTGTCATACTGACTCAGTTCGGCGAATTTATACCATCCAGCGTTAGCGTTTATTACTACAGTGCTTTGTTGATTAATAGGATAAGAGTATTTACCAGAGTAATTAAGCTTAGCGTAACTATCATCTGTGCTTTTGCTTTCAGGAGATAATAAAAATTCCCCAATTTCAGGAATAATAATTGTATCTTCTGTAGTGCCTGCATTTACGTTGCCATCAACACCTAACGCAAACTCAATATTTTGAGAATAAAAATCACCGGCTCGCTTACTCTGTAAAGCGACCCTATCTAACAATGCCTGTGCAGAGGTTTTTATGGTGTTTGGCGCCATAGATGAGTTAACAAGTATTAAGGCTTGATTTTGTGCAGCAGGAAAGTTTTTTACCAACATATAAGCGCGAGCTAAAAATAAACGCGCTTCATACCACTTTGGATTGCTTTCAATGGTGCGCTCAAAAGCAAAAATAGCCTCAGCAGTATGATTTAACTTTAAAGCAGAAACACCTAACAAAAAATCATAAGTGGGCTCGCCTAAATACTGGTTTTGTCCCTGGCTTAGCTGGTAGGCTTGGCGATATTTTTTTTCAGAGACTAACTTTTGTACATCGATTAAAAACTGACTGTAGCTGTTAATATTTTGTGCAATAGAACTAAAACTGAGGGCGGTCAAATAACTACATAGGAAAAGCTTTAGAATCGGTTTAATCATACTTAGTTATATATCTTAAAAAGTGTAGATATATTTTACAGTAAAAATAGGTTTTGAACAGAAAATAAGCGGTTTTTAATGAAAATACATAATAAATTCAATGATATTTAATTTTAAGTATAAATATCAATTCATCGAAGATAATATAGGGCTAACAAATTTGAATATAAGCGGGTTTAAAAAGTTTGTGTAAGATTAACGTTGTAGATTTTATTTACAGAGGAAGATTGGTATAGAAAAAATGGGGCGATTGACGGGGCTTGAACCCGCGACAACCGGAATCACAATCCGGGGCTCTACCAACTGAGCTACAACCGCCACTACACACCTTGTTTGGTGTGGCGCGCATAATACATAAAATAATAAACCTTGTGAAGCCTTAAATTAAAAAAAATTAAATTTAAAAATAAAATCTAAAAATTCACTCTCGTACAGCGAAAGTTCAGTAATGCTTGTTCAAGCTATGCGCGATTAAAAACTATAAACAATTCGCCATATATATAGTATGAATTCATTAATAAATGAGAACAAATTGTAAATTAATGTATAATGCTATCCGGAAAAACACTAATCAAAAACATTTGGAGTAAACATGGATTCAGTACTTAATTGGCTTAATGATAACTCAGGCTTAATTTTACACTATAGTATTCAAGCAGTTGTTGCGCTTATTATCTTTTTAATAGGTAGTCGAGTTGCTAAGTTTTGTTCTAACTTAACAGAAAAGGGCTTTGCGAAAAAACAAGTAGATAAAGCGGTTGGCTCTTTCGTAGCAAGTATTGTGTATACCCTTGTATTTGCATTAACAGTACTAATGGCGCTTTCGCAAATTGGTATTGAAACAACGTCATTCATTGCTATTTTAGGTGCAGCTGGCTTAGCGGTAGGTTTAGCGTTGCAAGGTTCACTGTCTAATTTTGCGTCGGGTGTACTAATCATTTTACTTCGTCCGTTTAAATCGGGTGATTTTGTAGAAGCCGGTGGCAAATCTGGTACGGTTAAAAAAATCGAAATTTTTTCAACTGAACTTCGCACACCAGATAATAAAGTAATTATTGTGCCAAACTCTCAAATTATGTCAGGTGCGATCACAAACGTATCGCGCGAATCAACTCGCCGTATCGATTTAGTGATTGGTGTTGGTTACGATGCTGATTTACGTCAGGCAAAAGAAGTATTAAAATCAGTACTTGATGCAGAAACACGCTTACTTACAGACCCTGCTTATACTGTAGCTGTTTCAGAACTAGGCGATTCTAGCGTTAACTTTGTTGTGCGTCCTTGGGTTAATGCTGCTGACTACTGGCCTACATATTTTTCACTAATGGAAAATATTAAAATTGCATTAGACGACGCAAATATTTCAATTCCATTTCCGCAAATGGATGTTCATTTACACAAGCAAGACTAATTTTTAGTATTAAATAGGTTATTTTTAATGAAATTAAAGCTTTTATCAGTGTTAGTTGCAGCTTCTGCTGCGACTAACGCTTTTGCTGAAGATGCAGAGCAAAAAACGTGGGAAGTTACCAGTGAGCTTGGTGCTATTGTTACTAGTGGTAACACTGAAACAACAACGCTTAAAGGTGGTATTAAAGTACAGCACAACTTAGAAAGCTGGAACAACGAGTACAAGCTTGACGGAATCTATAAAGAAGATGAAGTTGACGATGCAAACGGTAACAAAGTTACTCAACGCACAAACGAAAAGTACTCAATTTCAGCCCAAGGTAACTATAAATTAAATGAAGAGCATTCTCATTTATTCATTTATGGTTCACACGTTTCAGACTACTTTGGTGCATACCGCAGTGAGTCTGTAATTTCAGCAGGTTATGGCTTACGTTTGTTAAATGAAAAAACAATGTGGTTAAGCGCAGAGATTGGTCCGGGTTACAAATACTTTGAGTACCCAGATGACAGCACTGAAGTAGACGAAAATGGCAATCCACTTGCCGGTGAGTTTGAAGGTGAAGTGATTGCCCTTGGTAAATTAGACTACAATTGGCAAATTTCTGATAATGCACGTTTTACGCAGTTAGTGGCGGTTGAATACGGTGACACGAACACTAAAACACGTTCAGAAACGGCATTACTTGCTAAAATTAATGGCTCTCTACAAATGAAAGTGGCTTTTAATGTTACCAACAACTCAGACGTTGCTGATGACAAAGAAAGCACAGACACAGAGACGTCATTTACACTAGTTTACAGTTTTTAACCAAAACCATTAAATTAGTGACACTAAAATGACAAAAGGGGCGAAAGTCCCTTTTTTATTTGCCTCAGATTAATGTATTATAGCCACCAATTTTGGTTGTAGACCTAGGGATATACCTACTCGTGAAAGTTTTGACACAATTATTAAGTGCTTTTGTTCTTTTATTTAGCATCAACGCTATGGCTTTTACGCCAACTGCTTCGCAGCTAGAGCAATTTAAAAAACTACCTAAATCACAGCAAGAAGCCTTAGCTAGGCAGTATGGTGTTGACCTTTCTACAATCACAGGATCAAATCAACCAAGCAATCAAACACAAACCGATCAGCCTACGATTGGCGAGCGTGAAGAGCCACAGCAAGCAGAGCTCAGCGATGACGAGCGCTTTAATCCAAAAAAAGATGAATTAAAACCATTTGGTTATTCACTGTTTGCCGGTGAGCCAACCACTTTTATGCCAAATGAAAGCGCAGCAGTTCCTGATACTTATTTAGTCGGCCCTGGTGATCAGTTAAACATTAACTTTTATGGTAAAGAAAGTGAAAGTTTTGATGTTACAGTCGATCGTGAAGGCAGAATTAGCATTCCTGATTTAACACCAGTCCAAGTAGCAGGCTTAACGTTTGCAGAAGTAAAAGCGCTTATTAATGCTAAGGTAGAGCAAGAAGTTATTGGCGTAAAAGCGTTTGTATCGCTTGGGCAGTTACGCAGTATGCGTATTTTAGTATTAGGTGAGGCTTACAAACCGGGTAGCTATAGTGTTTCGTCTTTAACCACCGTATCGCATGCATTATTTGTCAGTGGTGGTGTATCTGACATTGCTTCTCTTCGTAATATTCAAGTTAAACGCGCTGGTAAAGTGGTTAGTAACTTCGATTTATACGATTTACTGATCAAAGGTGATAGCAGTAAAGATATAGTATTAAAACCTGGGGACGTTGTATTTGTACCTTCTGTTGGTTCACAAGTAACGGTTGAAGGCCTTGTAAAACGCCCGGCTATTTTTGAACTTAAACAAGGTGAAACGGCTAAACAACTTTTAAACATGGCCGGCGGATTAAAACCAGAGGCTTATGCTAAAAACGTGGTTGTTGAGCGTTTTAATAATGAGCGTAAAGAAATACTCTCTGTTGATTTTAGCAAAAGTAACATTAACTATATTCCACAAGATGGCGATCGAGTTCGTTTTAATTCGGTAAGTTCACAATACGAAAATTCAATTAGCCTAATTGGTGCTGTTGCACGCCCAGGTAACTATCAGTGGTACCAAGGTAAACGCATTTCAGATGTACTTAAGTCTGTGCGTGGCGATTTACTCCCCCAAGCAGATTTAAGCTATGGTTTATTAATTCGTGAAACAAACATTAATGGTGACATAGAAGCGCACCAGTTTGACGTAGCGCAAGCGATTATTAAAAACACTGACAATAACCTAGCGCTAAAAGCTAATGATAAAATCATTGTATTTAGCCGCTTTGAAGAAAAAGAAATAGAAAAAACAGCGCTTGAAAACATGGCGCTAAGCCAAGAACAACAAGAGCAACAATTTAAAGCTGAGCAATGGCATAAGTTTAAACAAAAAGAGTTTGAAAAATACATCGGTATAAGTCAAAAAGATGAAACTATTAAAAAAAATCAGCAAGGGCTTACAATTGCTGATTTCTCAAAACGTAAAGCGAATCAACAATCGCAAGAATTAAAAGCAGAAGACTATGCTTTTTTTAGTCGCCATAACTTACTTCTTCCTATTATCGAAAAGTTAAAACAGCAAGCATCAATATCGCAAGCTATGCAACTAGTTGAAATTAACGGTAACGTCACTTACCCGGGTATTTACCCTCTTACAGTGAGTGGCGAAGTGGCCGACTTAGTAACCGCAGCCGGTGGCTTATTAGAATCCGCTTATACTAAACAAGCTGAAATAACGCGCATTGTTTTAGGTGATGCCTCTCAGGTAGAACATGTACGATTTGATCTTGAAAGTGCACTAAAAGGTGAATCACAAAACAATATTACCCTTCGTAGCAAAGACAGCATTAACATTTTCTCGATTCCTAACTGGCAAGAAAATGTAAAGGTAGAGCTAAAAGGCGAACTGAAATTCCCGGGTACCTACACTATTCGCCGGGGCGAAACGCTCACTGATTTACTTAAACGTGCAGGTGGATTTTCTGATTTTGCAGAACAAAACGCAGCAATATTTACCCGTGTTTCTATAAAAGAGCAAGAGCAACAACAGCTTGCTCGTTTATCAACCGAGCTTCGCCGCGATATTGCTTCTAAAAGCTTCCAAAACTCAGTTAGCGGTAACTCTCTTTCATACGATGAGATGGATAAACTACTAAACGATTTAGCTAGTGTTGAAGCGGTAGGGCGTTTAGTTATTGATTTACCATTAATAGTAAATAACCAACAAAACTTAGTACTTCAAAATGGCGACACGTTATATGTACCAAGTAAACGTGACTCTATAAGCATTATTGGTGAGGTTAACTACTCTACATCGCACCTTTATAAAGCAGGTGTAAGTGTAGATGATTACATTGACCTAAGCGGCGGCCTTAAAGAGCGAGCAGCAGAAGACCGCATTTACATTATTAAAGCCAACGGCTCTGTTGAAATTCCAAATACAGGAGGCTGGTTCGCGGCTAATAATGCAAACCAGTTAGAGCCAGGCGATACAATAGTGGTCCCTATGGATGCTGGCCACATGGATAAGCTAACATTGTGGAGCACTGCAACGCAGATACTATATCAATTAGGTGTAGCAGTAGCCGCAATTGGTAGCCTTTAATTAAAGCAATAAACTAGCAACTAAAGCCAAAGAAAACCTTTGGCTTTAGTTGGCATGTACAAGATAGTAAAAACAAAATTTATATTTTTATCAGGCCTTAGGAACTGCAACCTAGGGGCGGAAGCGTGCTCTAGGGGCTATGCAAGCAAATAATTTTGCCTTCAGGTTAGAACGAGAGAAACTCTGCGACGAATTGGATCGCAATCCTGGCTGCCAGACTAATAAATAGCTTTAGCTATCAACCGAGATTTATATGAACAATAACCAAGCAAGTATAAAAGAAAATAACGATTACGTACAAAGCCATGACATCGCCGACGACGAAATAAACTTGCGTGAACTCTTTGCCGTAATTTGGAAGGGTAAATGGATAATTATAGCTGTAACTGCCTTGTTTGCTCTGGCATCCGTTTTTTATGCAATCCACCTACCTAATATTTATAAGTCAGAGGCGTTGTTAGCTCCTGCAGAGCAAGAAAATTCAGGTGGTTTAGCAGGCTTAGCAGGCCAGTTCGGTGGTTTAGCGAGTTTGGCTGGCGTTAATTTAGGTGGCGGTTCAAGCAATAAAGCACAATTAGCAATTGAGGTGTTAAAATCACGCCAATTCACCAGCGATTTTATTAAAAAGCACAACATTCTCCCTTATTTAATGTCCGCTAAAACATGGAATATGCAAACAGATGCTATTATCCATGACAGCGAAATATACAATGCTCAAAATAATAAATGGGTGCGAGAAGTTTCTGCACCTTTTAAACCAAAGCCTTCAATGCAAGAGGCATATAAAGAGTTTAGTAAAATTCTTAGTGCCAGCACAGATAAAGAAACAGGCATGGTTAAAATATCGATTGAGCATGTTTCTCCAACTATTGCTCAACAATGGGTGAGCTGGTTAATACAAGATATTAACCAAACCATGAAGCAGCGTGATGTGTTAGAGGCAATAAAAAGTACCGACTTTTTAACTCAGCAACTAGAACAAACTAAAATTGCTGATATACGTGCTGTTCTCTATAAACTTGTTGAAGAGCAAACTAAAACAATTATGTTTGCAAAAGTGCGCGACGAATATGTATTTAAAACTATAGACGCAGCACTCGTGCCAGAAGAAAAGTTTAAACCTAAGCGTGCTTTAATCTGTGTGCTGGGTTTACTTTTAGGTGGCATGTTAAGTGTAATGATAGTATTGATCAGACATTTTGTTGGTAATTCCAAATCCTGATTTGGAACCTACTTTCGGGGCTGTTGGGCACGTTTAAATAAAAGTATAAAAACAAGTAATTATAATGGGGTAGTTAAATTGACCGTCTCAATTTAGAAAAAGTGTCTCAGTCCTTAATTAAATGACTGAGACACTTTGTAGAAATAAAACATAATTAGGACTGCGCAAAGCGTCTTTGCACGAATAATCCCCAAAAAATATAAAGGTATTTATTGTGAAAATATTAATAACTGGTGGTGCAGGCTTTATTGGTAGCGCCGTTATTCGTCACATACTTTCTAACACTCAAGATAGTGTAACTAACGTTGATGCGTTAACGTATGCAGGGAACCTAGAGTCTCTTTCAAATGCAGATGAGTCTGAGCGTTACTATTTCGAACACGTTGATATTTGTAATCGAACGGAATTAGATCGAGTTTTTAATACACATAAGCCTGACGCTGTGATGCACCTAGCGGCTGAAAGCCACGTTGATCGTTCAATCACTGGTCCTGCCGAATTTATAAAAACTAATATTGTAGGAACTTATACCTTATTAGAAGCGGCTCGTGAATACTGGAATACATTAAGTAATGATGCCAAAAAATCGTTTAGGTTTCATCATATCTCAACTGATGAAGTATATGGTGATTTACCTCACCCTGATGAACAAGAAGGTGAACTTCCGTTATTTACAGAAGAAACATCTTACGCGCCTAGTAGTCCCTATTCTGCAAGCAAAGCATCGAGCGATCATTTAGTAAGGGCATGGCTGCGCACGTATGGGTTTCCTACAATTGTCACTAACTGTTCAAATAATTATGGGCCTTACCACTTTCCTGAGAAGTTAATTCCTTTAGTGATACTCAATGCCCTTGAAGGAAAAGACTTGCCTATTTATGGTAAAGGCGACCAAATACGTGACTGGCTATACGTAGAAGATCATGCGCGCGCTTTGTATAAAGTAGTGACCGAAGGTATTGTTGGAGAAACCTATAACATAGGCGGTCACAATGAAAAGCAAAATATTGAAGTGGTGAAAAGTATTTGCAGTATTTTAGATACTTTAGTGCCTAAAGATTCCCTATATTCAGAACAAATAACGTTCGTGGCAGACCGCCCGGGCCACGACAGACGTTATGCTATTGATTCATCAAAAATGCAAAATGAGCTAGGCTGGACACCAGAGGAAACATTCGAGAGCGGTCTACGCAAAACAATTGAGTGGTACTTAGTAAATCAATTGTGGTGTGAAAATGTACAAAATGGTTCATATCAACGCGAACGCCTAGGCGAAATTAAACATAAATAAAGGAGCATTTTGTGAAAGGAATTATTTTAGCAGGGGGATCAGGCTCTCGACTTTATCCACTAACACGCGGTGTATCAAAGCAATTACTCCCAGTTTATGACAAGCCAATGGTATATTACCCAATATCAACGTTAATGTTAGCGGGAATACGCGATATATTAATAATCACTACACCAGAAGATGGTGACAGCTTCAAACGTTTATTAGGTGATGGTAGCGATTACGGCATTAACTTGAGTTACGCGATTCAACCCTCTCCAGATGGACTTGCACAAGCCTTTATTATTGGTGAAGACTTTATTGGTGATGATAGCGTGTGCTTAGTACTTGGCGATAATATCTATTACGGTCAATCGTTTAGTAAAACGCTTAAAAACGCGGCAAGTAGAGCATCAGGTGCTACGGTATTTGGCTATCAAGTTAAAGACCCAGAACGATTTGGCGTAGTCGAATTTGACAAAAACATGAAAGCTATCTCTATAGAAGAAAAGCCTGAAAAGCCAAAGTCAAACTATGCTGTTACAGGTTTATACTTCTATGACAATCGTGTAGTTGATCTTGCTAAACAGGTAAAGCCCTCTCACCGTGGTGAGCTTGAAATAACCACCTTAAACGAAATGTATTTAAACGATGGAAGTTTAAATGTTGAGCTGTTAGGGCGTGGTTTTGCTTGGCTTGATACTGGGACGCATGAAAGTCTTCATGAAGCATCATCGTTTGTACAAACTATTGAAAACGTACAAGGTTTGAAGGTGGCATGTTTAGAAGAAATAGCATGGCGCAACGGTTGGTTAAGCACAGATGAATTACTTACAATAGCTAAACCAATGATGAAGAATGAATATGGTCAATATTTAACTCGTTTGGCGTCTGAGGCAAAGTAATGAAAGTACTTATTACTGGTAAAAATGGTCAAGTTGGAAGCTGCTTGGTATCGCAATTAATTGATATCCCTTCCATTGACTTTTTGGCGTTAGGACGAGAAGAGCTTGATATAACGAATGCTGAACAAGTTAATGAAGTAGTAAACAAGTATCAGCCGACTATTATAATTAATGCGGCGGCATATACTGCAGTTGACAAAGCAGAGTCTGAATTTGGGCTGGCAAATGCTATAAATAATGTTGGTCCAAAAAACTTAGCGAAAGCAGCATCGAATGTGAATGCGGTCATTCTTCATATATCAACTGACTATGTTTTTGCTGGTGATAAAGGCGGCTTATACACAGAGGGTGATGAAGTAAACCCACAAGGTGTTTACGGTAAAACTAAGCTTGCTGGTGAGCAAAGTGTTGCACAAGAGTGCGATGCTCATATTATTTTTCGTACAGCTTGGGTGTTTAGCGAATATGGGAATAACTTTGTAAAAACGATGCTGCGTTTAGCACAAACACGCGATACTCTAGGTGTTGTTGGGGACCAATTTGGCGGCCCAACATATGCAGGTGATATAGCGAAAGCGTTAATTAACATAGCGCAACAGCTTCAGAAAGGTATTACTAAGTTCGGTGTATATAACTACTCAGGTTACCCACACGTTAGCTGGCAAGAGTTTGCAACAGAAATATTTTCTCAAGCGTTATCGCAACAAGTGATTGAATCGCCCGTAACAGTTAGTGCAATTTCAACCTCAGAGTATCCGACTCCTGCTAAACGTCCAGCTAATTCAAAATTGGATTGCAGTAAAATTTTAACAAATTTTTCTGTAGAGCCAAGTGACTGGAAAGCCGCATTAAACACTATTCAAAAATATAAATAAGTAGGCTGAAAAAATGAAAGTAATCGATACAAGCATCCCAGATGTGAAAATTATAGAGCCTACAGTATTTGGTGATGAACGCGGGTTTTTTATGGAAACCTGGAGCCAAAAAAAATTTGAAGAGCTAGTTACAGGTAAACCAACTCGATTTGTTCAAGATAATCATTCTAAGTCAAGTAAAGGGATTTTACGTGGTTTACATTATCAAACTGAAAATACTCAAGGGAAACTTGTTCGAGTTATTTCAGGGGAGGTTTTTGATGTGGCTGTTGATATTCGAAAAGGCTCACCAACTTTTGGAAAGTGGGTTGGTGCATATCTATCAGCTGAAAATAAGCATCAATTATGGATACCTAAAGGTTTTGCTCATGGTTTCTATGTGACGAGCGATAAAGCTGAATTTGTTTATAAATGTACGGATTATTATAACCCGAAAGCTGAAGTATCTATTGCATGGAATGATAATATCTTGAGTATTCAGTGGCCTATTGAAAATAAGCCTGTGTTATCCAGTAAGGACACTAATTCATTATCAATTGATGAAGTAAGTTCACGTGGTCTCTTGACCCCTTATTGTTAAGAGTGAATGTTATTACACTCATTTAATTGCAGTTAAAATTTACTTCTAAATTTATACGATTCAGTGATGAGTTATTCTTAGAGTTAGCTAGTCATGAATATAAGCTATATTAGCGTAACCAAGTAATTTAGTAAGTTACATTAAAAAATTGGTAATATGAACAGAAGTAACAAATTAAAAGCTTCAATATCAACATCGCTTATCGCAAAAGTAACTACTTTATTACTGCAGTTAACGTCACTACCTATGGTTGCAGAAAAGTTTGGAGCAGAGGGGCTAGTTTTTTACTCAGTTTTATTAAGTATAAACTCTTGGTTGATGCTTTCTACAGCAGGAATATCACCTGCAATGATTACAAAAATATCGGGTTCGAGTAGCAGTGATACTGCTAGGGTGTGGATTACCAATGGTATGGCGTTATTTTTGGTAATTGGTTTGTTTGTTTCTTCTATTATGATTATTTTCATCAATATAATAGATGTTAAAAATCTGCTTTTATTGGGTTTGAGAAGTGAAAATTTATTTGCGGGGATATTTATAGTATTTATTTTATTCATGAGCCAATGTATCTGTCTTCCAGTTGATGCAATCGTTTTATCCTTTCAAAAGCAATATTTGTCGAGTTTAGCTATTTGCATCGGAAGTATGGTCTCTATTATTACCTTAATTTTCTTTCGTGATTATATTGATTCAGTCCCTATTTTTCTTTTAGTTGTAATTCTTCCAGCATTAATTATGAAATATATTACAGGCCTTTTATTTACTATCAAAGAAAACTTGTTTTTGGTAGGGTTAATTGATGCCAGGATTATAAAAGAACTTTTTTTATCAGCATTAGAGTACACAAAAGCTTCGACTTTAGTTAATTTTATATTGAATGTATTACCTGTAATTATCTTAGCTAAGTTTAGTAGTATTGAGTGGTCGTCACAATATAGTAGTTTAAATTCTCTTATACTACTTTGTAGTGGTTTGTTTTCTATTATTTCTCTTCCATTGATACCAGCTCTTAGGGAATCACTTATTAAAGGTGAAAAAACCTGGTTCGAATCTAGTGTGAAAAGACTGAAATCTTATGGATTTTTATTAATCACAGCCAGTTTAATAGTTGGAAGCACTATTGCAGAGTATTTGGTTACTTGGTATTTTTCTTATAAAATTGACTTTTCATATTTTTATGTGTTTTCTGCATCATTATATTTCTCATCGTTAATTTGGAGTAATATGTTTTTTTGCATACTTACAGCTAAAGATGAAATAAATAAAATTTCCAATATATTTTTAATCAAAGCAATTACCTCTATTTTAGTGCTTATTTTAGTTTTGTATTTCCAGCTCGAAATAAATCCATTTATAGTGTTTTTTATGTGCTTTTTAATTGTGGAATTACCTTCTTCATTAAAGTTGGAGAAGGTTTAAAAATGCTATTTAAATATAATGATTTAGAAAAAAGACTTATATACATAACTATTATTTTATTATTATATGGTTTTTATATATTATCTCCTGTCAGTAAGTTTTTAGGTTATACAGAAGATATATCACCAATAACGATAGTGTTAAGAATATGTCAGGTAGTATTTTTATTTTTGCTTTTTTTTATATCAGTAAAGACTGATAATAGAAGAATAAAGTTTACACATCTTATTGCTATAATGTCAGTTGTATGCATTTATATAATGTTTACTTATAGGGTTTTTATTGACTCGATATACTCAGAAAAATTTATTGATGACTCTTATCTTCTTGAGTATTTTGTCTTTGGGTTACTTTTTAGTTTGCTTGCCTCTATCCTAATTTCTATTAATTCAACGAGAGAATTACTACTCGAAGTAATGGTAAGTTTAAAAGTGCTATTATTGATTTCAACGGTATTAATAATCTCGCTTTTTTTATTGGATTTTAGCAGTGGTGGTCTAACTAATATTAGGGCTGGATTTGAAAGACTAAACCCGATTTCAATTGGAAGAGCAAGTGCAGTATTAATAATTATCGAGATGTTTATTCCAAGTAAGCATAAGCTATTATCACTTTTAATCTTTATCGTAGGTTCAACAGGGTTGTTGTTATCTTTAGCAAGGGGGCCAATGTTAGGATTAGCTGTTGTATTATTTATTTTCGTTTTAGGTAATTTTAGCTTGAAGAAAATAACTTACTTGGTCATTTCTTTATTTGCGATAATAATTATTTACACTTCAGTATCACAGTTCGTTGGTTACAATGTTGATTTAATAGAGATGTTTAGTAAAGTAGGTGGCAGCGAAGATCAGAGTGCAAACCAACGATTTTCATTATACATTTCAGCCTTTGAACAATTCTCTAATTCTCCTTTTATAGGGGATAGAGCGGTGGAAATTAATACAAATTATTATCCACATAATTTTTTAATTGAAGTTATGATGTCTATAGGGGCGGTAGGTCTAGTCGTTTTTATTTTTATTAACATTATAACAATTGCTGTATATTTTAGTTCTAATATAATATTAGATAAAATACTTAAGTTAGTATTTTATCTCTACATATTCTATTTTGTTAATGGAATGTTTTCTGGTAGTTTGTTTCAATCAAAGGAATATTGGATTTTACTTCTACTAATTTTCCCCTTGGCTTCTAAGGTTAACTCTATAAATGACAGTTTTAGTTGTATCAGGAACCCGTCCAGATAAAATTGGCGTGGGCGAGATTTTTTTATCGAATATGTGTAGTGGGATTGATGTAAAAAGAATTTTTGTTTCAGATGTAGATAAAAATATAGCCATTAGCGATGCGAATTGTGTAGATAGCTTTTTTTACAAAAATATCTCATGGCCAATACTTTCTGATATAAATATATACTTTTTCTATAAAACTAAAGCAGCGGAGTATGCTCGTGAAATTCTGACTGAAATAAGAAAAGATAAGTATAAAGAGGTAGTATTCATATTATCTAGTCCAGCTATAATTTTAATATTGTCAGAAATAATAAAAATTAATGGGCGATTCAAATTTAGAGTATTAGTGTGGGATGTATTAGAGTATATCTGTAGTAACCTCAGAGTTTCAAGGTTTACCTCAAATATGCTAGGCAAAGCATATAAAAAAATTATAAATTCATCTTTGTCATTGGGCGTTGTATCTGAAGGCATGTATAGAAACTATTTTGCTTTGAATAAATTTGATATTGAACCTAATAAAGTATTTATACTTAGAAATGCTATTGATAGTCAGGAAAAATATAGTAAGAACTTACCTATGTTGACTGATAGTAAAGCCAAGAAGTTTAGGATTGTTTTTGCGGGTTCCTTATATTGCAGAGCAGAGTGGGATGCATTAGTGACAGCGCTTCAATCCGTTGATTTTATAGTATCAAACAAGAAGGTTGAGTTGGTTTTTATCGGAACGCCAGGTAGACTTACTAAATTCCCCGAGTTTGGTGTTATTAATTTAGGTTATTTGACTCAGAGTCAAACTCTTAATGTAATAAAAGATTGTGATGCTGGTTATATGCCTTATTGGTTTAGTTTAAAAAAAGAGTTAGTTGTTAAAACTTCATTCCCAGGAAAAGTAACTTCATACCTATCAATGAATTTGCCAATTTTTTACCATGGACCAGAAAGTGCCGATGTATGTGGTTTTGTTTTGAAATATAACTGCGGAGTTACTTGTACGTCACTAGAGCAAAATAGAATCTTACATTGTATTGAAAAACTTATGAAAGGCGCGAAAAATATTGATTTAGAAGAAGCGTCTAGTTTATTCAAACAAAAAACGGTTTCTACCCAATTTAAAAAATTTGTTAATTTAGATGATTAAATTTAAAAATGAAAACGAAGTACCTGTTTTAATTCTCTCCTTCAATCGATTAGGAGGGATGCAAGATACTTTCAATATACTCCGAGAAATTAAAGTTAAATATATCTATTTAGCCTCAGACGGTGCACGTAGTGAATCTGAATCTTTCGATGTCGATGCAATAAGAAGTAAAGTTGAGTCTTTTATTGACTGGCCATGTGAAGTTAAGACCATGTACCAAAAAGAGAATCTGGGCTGTAAAAGAGCAGTTCATACTGCAGTACAATGGTTTTTTTCTGAGGTAGACGCAGGTATTGTACTAGAAGACGATTGTGTACCAAATAAGCGCTTTTTTAGTTATTGTCGCAATATGCTAAATAACTATAGAAGTGATTTGAGAGTTGCCACTATATCTGGTAGAAAACACTTCGATTTAGATATGCATCAAGATTATTCGTTTTGTTCTCGCTTTTTTTGTTGGGGCTGGGCATCTTGGTCTGATCGAATATTAGGGTTAGATGTAGAACTTCCTTATAAATCCAATTTTAAGTTATTAAACACGCCGAGTGGTATTGTGGAGCGTTTATATGTTCAAGGCGTCCTAGGTTTGCTTTCATCACGACAGGTTAATTCATGGGCATATTCATATGAAATGCTTTTTAGGAATAAACATCAATATTGTATTATACCAAATGGAAACCTTATAAGAAATGTAGGTTTCGGAACTGATGGGACACATTCAAATACATGGACACATGATCCGATGGTTTATGAGGAAGCTATTAGTATTGCTTTTAATCCAGCTTATGACCCAGTGGAGTATGACAAATATTTGCATACTGGATTGCTTAGTGAGTATAGAGGTAGAGTTGGTTTATTAGTTTTTTCGCAGATTAAGTATCTCAAGACTATAAGGTTATTAGTGAAGAGGTTAATTAGAAGAGGATAATTTTGTGATATCAGTTTGTATGACCACATATAATGGCATAGCTTACATAGAGCAACAATTAAACAGTATATTGAATCAGTTGTCTGCTACAGATGAAGTTTTAATTTTTGATGACAAATCTACTGATGGCACGTATGAGTTCCTAGTTAATTTCTCTAAAGTAAACTCTATTGTCAAAGTCAAAAAGAACCCAGTAAATCTTGGCTATGTAAAAAATTTTGAACAAGCAATCTATGAAGCACGAGGTGATATCATTTATTTGAGTGATCAAGATGATATTTGGAATGAAGATAAAGTTAAATATATATCCGATTTTTTTAATGATGAAATGAATTCTAACGTAGATATTTTACATCATGGCATGGAGACTATTAGTAGTGATGGAAATTTATTAGATAAAACCTTCAATTATGTACCTCCCTCCTTTAATCAGAAAAATAACTATAGTAAGGTTTTATTAACAATTCTTAAGCCGAAGTGTTATGGATGCGCTATGGCTTTTAGAAAAAAAATAGTACCTCTTATTGTGCCTTTTCCAAAACAAGTATACTCACATGACCATTGGTTAAATGCCTTTGGTGTAGTTTCTTCTAATTTATATTTCGATGACAAAGTATTGATAAGTTATCGACAACATAACAATAATTTAAGCCCTAAAAAGGGCCTTACGTTTTTACAAAAAATTAAAATTAGAACCAAGTTTATAAAATTATTATATTTATCTTATTTGAGGTTAAAAGTTTAGAATGTTCAAAAATAAAACACTACTCATAACAGGTGGTACAGGCTCATTTGGTAACGCTGTACTCAGCCGATTTTTAAATACAGACATCAAAGAAATTCGTATTTTCTCTCGGGATGAAAAAAAACAAGATGATATGCGTAAGGCTTTTAATAATGAAAAACTAAAGTTTTACATTGGCGATGTTCGTGATCCTCAAAGTATTTCAATGGCTATGCGCGGTGTTGATTATGTTTATCATGCGGCAGCATTAAAACAAGTTCCATCATGTGAGTTTTACCCACTAGAAGCCGTAAAAACAAATGTATTAGGTACAGAGAATGTGCTAGAAGCTGCTATAGCGAATAATGTTGAGCGTATAGTGTGTTTAAGTACTGATAAAGCGGTGTACCCAATTAATGCTATGGGTATTTCAAAAGCGATGATGGAAAAAGTGATCGTTGCAAAAAGCCGAAATTTAGAGCACACGAACACTACAATCTGTTGTACTCGCTACGGTAATGTTATGGCATCACGAGGCTCGGTTATTCCATTGTTCATTCGCCAGGTAGTTAATAATGAGCCAATTACGATTACCGACCCTACCATGACTCGCTTTATGATGACTTTAGACGATGCGGTTGATTTAGTATTACATGCTTTCGAAAATGGCCAAAATGGTGATGTTTTTGTACAAAAAGCGCCTGCTGCAACCATTGACGTGTTAGTTAAAGCATTGCTTGAAATGTTAAAAACACCGGAGCATTTAGTAAATGTAATCGGTACTCGCCATGGCGAAAAGCTGTTTGAAGCATTATGTAGCCGTGAAGAAATGTTCATAGCACAAGATCAGGGTGAATATTACCGTATACCTGCTGATAATCGTGATTTGAACTATGCGCAATATACTGAACAAGGTGAAAAAGACTTATCTAATGTCGAAGATTACAATTCGCATAATACAGCTCGCTTAGATGTTGAAGGGATGAAGCAGTTATTACGTAAACTTGACTTTATGCGTGATATTGAAGCTGGTAAATTAATAGTACCAGAAGGTGTGTAATGAATATTTTAGTAACAGGTGCTAACGGCTTTATTGGTAAAAATTTATGCATTCATTTGAAAGAGGCTGGTTTTGAAAGTATAGAAACAATTACCCGCGATGACACTGATGAAAGTATTGATAAAAAGGTAAACAGTGCTGACTTTATATATCATTTAGCAGGTGTAAATAGACCTGAAAATGACGCTGAGTTTCAAGCGGGTAATACTGACTTAACAAAAAAAATAGTTGATATACTAGTCAATAATAAACGAAGCACTCCAATTTTACTTACATCATCAATTCAGGCTGAATTAAATAATCCATATGGAAAAAGTAAAGCCGGTGCAGAGTCCGCTATTTTTTCTTACAGGGAAAAAACTGGAAGCACGGCATACATCTATAGACTACCGAATGTTTTTGGTAAGTGGTGTAAACCTAATTATAATTCTGCAGTGGCTACCTTTTGCTATAACGTAATAAACGATTTACCAATTACTGTACACAAAGCTGATGCACCCATTAACCTTGTTTACATAGATGATGTTTGTCATGTATTTGTTAACTTACTAATCAATACACCTTCAAAGTCTGAAGAGTATAATTATGTAGAGCCTGTTTACAAAACTACAGTAGGTAAGGTTGTTAGCTTATTGAATGATTATAAACAAAGTCGCACCTCTCTAATAACGAGTAAGGTAGGTGTTGGGTTTGAACGAGCGCTCTATTCTACTTACCTGAGTTATTTTAAACCTGAGCAGTTTAATTATGACGTGCCAAGTTATACTGATGAGCGAGGCTCATTCAGCGAAATGCTTAAAACAAATGATTCAGGTCAGTTTTCATTTTTCACTGCGCACCCAGGTATCACTCGCGGTGGGCACTATCACCATACTAAAAATGAAAAGTTTTTAGTATTAAAGGGTGATGCTCGATTTAAGTTTAAGCACATTGTCACAGGCGAAGAGTATGAACTTACAACATCGGAACAAGTCCGCACTATAGTAGAAACTATACCAGGTTGGACTCACGACATAACTAATATTGGTACAGAAGACCTAATCGTTATGCTGTGGGCAAATGAAATATTCGATAGAAAGAAACCAGATACTGTCGCTATGCCTTTATAAAGTGCGTTATTTAATTTAATAAGTTTAAAGTGAAAAAAATGAAAAAGTTAAAAGTAATGTCTGTTGTAGGAACAAGACCAGAAATAATCCGTTTATCTCGAGTACTTGCTAAGCTTGATGAGCATTGCGAACATATTTTGGTACATACTGGTCAAAACTATGATTTTGAACTTAATGAAGTTTTTTTTAACGATTTAGGTGTAAGAAAGCCTGATTATTTTTTAAATGCTGCAGGTAAAAATGCTGCAGAAACAATTGGTCAAGTAATTATTAAAGTTGACCAAGTACTTGAAGAAGTTAATCCAGAAGCGATGCTTGTGTTAGGTGACACAAATTCATGTATTTCAGCAATTCCTGCAAAGCGTCGAAAAGTTCCAATATTTCATATGGAAGCAGGTAATCGTTGTTTTGATCAGCGAGTACCTGAAGAAACTAACCGCAAAATAGTTGATCATACTGCTGATATAAACCTGACTTATAGCACTATTGCACGAGATTACCTGTTAGCAGAGGGGGTACCCGCAGACCGCGTGATAAAAACAGGTAGCCCGATGTTTGAAGTATTAAACCACTATATGCCTCAAATTGATGATTCAAGTGTACTAAATGAACTGGAACTGCAAAAGGGTCAGTTTTTTGTAGTCAGTGCTCACAGAGAAGAAAACGTTGACTCCCCAAAACAACTAGCATACTTAGCTGAAACGCTTAACACGCTTGCTGAACATTATGACATGCCTGTAATTATTTCTACTCACCCACGTACAAGAAATAGAATAGAAGCACAGGGCATTGAGTTCCATCAAAATATTAGATTATTAAAACCTTTAGGTTTTCATGATTATAATAACTTACAAAAAAATGCAAAAGCTGTACTTTCTGATAGTGGAACAATCAATGAAGAATCTTCTATTATGAACTTTCCTGCATTGAACTTACGAGAAGCTCATGAGCGCCCTGAAGGAATGGAAGAGGCATCAGTAATGATGGTCGGTTTAGGGGTTGAGCGAGTTATGCAGGGGTTACGTATATTGGAATCTCAACCTGCAGGGGAACAACGCTTACTTCGTCAGGTTTATGATTACAGCATGCCAAATGTTGCAGATAAAGTGGTGAGAATAATCCATTCTTACACTGACTATGTAAATAGAGTTGTATGGAAAAAATATTAAATTGAGTAAAAATAATAAAATATTTATAGTTACTGAATATATTGGTCTCAATCATAATTCTACAGCTTTTTATTGGGCGAAAATTGCATTATTTTTTAATAAACATTATGAATTAATTGTTATATGTCCTAAAAACTCGCATACAGAAAGCTTTTTTCGCGAGCATAAGCTTAACGTTTACTATGTTAAAGATATTGCTTTTGATAAAAATAAATTAGTATCAAGAGTTTTTGGACAATTGAAATATGCCTGGTCTTTTAACAGGCATATTCTTAAATATATTAGTAAAGAAGATATAGTTTTTACTGGAACTAACCCAATAATTAGCATGTTCTTTACCGGGTTAATTAAGAAGCTTAAAGCCTTCAAATGGATAATGCTATGCCACGATATATTTCCTGACAATTTAATTCCATCAGGTGTAATGCAGTTAGGATTGAAGTACAAATTGGTGAATAAAGTATTCTCACTTTTGTATCGAACCCCAGATATAATTACACCTATTGGTAGAGATATGGCGGTTAAGCTTCAGCAAAAAGGTGTAATCCAAGAAAGAATTGTAGTAGTACCAAATTGGGCTGATCATAATAAAATAAAGATGATGGCTAAAAACGAAAACCAAATAATTAAAAAGCTTAATTGGCAAAACAATTTGGTTTTTTGTTTTTTTGGAAATATCGGTCGTTTGCAGGGTATCGATAATTTATTATCTGCTATCGCGCTAGTGAAATCGGAGTCTAGCAGGTTTTTATTCATTGGTGGTGGTTCAGAAGACCATTTGGTGAAGAAGTTTGTTTCATCAGTTGGTAAAAGGAATAGTTACTATTACGGTGAACTACAGCTAAAAGATAATAATATAGGCTTAAATTGTGGCGATATAGCCTTAGTTACTCTTGGGCAGGGAATGTATGGTTTAGGTGTACCTAGCAAGGCATATTTTTCAATGGCTGCAGACAAACCTATTTTATTAGTGGCTGATAAGGAGTCTGAGTTGGATCTATTAATAAATGAGCACAATGTAGGCTGGTTTTGTGAAAGTGGTAACCCAGTAACTTTAGCCGAGAGTATTGATACAATATCCGAAAACTGGTTAACAGTTAATAATCGCATTTACCCTCGGAAGTGTATGATTGACCACTTTTCTGAAGAACAATCACTTGAAAAGTATAAATCCCTGGTAGATGAACTGTTTGAAAAACAAAATTGAGATAAAAATTGGCAAGTAATTCTAGTAAAAAAATCATTATAACTGGTGCTAAAGGTTTTGTTGGTAAAGCTCTATGCTCAAATTTAAGTAAATTTAACTACCTTAATTTTATACCGTTAGCAAGAGAGCCATTGCCGCCGAACTTTCAGTTATGTCCAGGTTTAAATCAAAAAGAGGGTTGGAGTGAGTTACTTGCAGAAGCCGATGTTGTCATTCACTTAGCAGGGAAAGCACATGAGGTAAGTAATGCGTCGTCGCTGGAAGCTTTCCGCTCGGTAAATACATATGGTACCGTCAACTTAGCGAAGCAAGCCGTAATTGCAGGTGTTAAAAAGTTTATTTTTATGAGTTCTATAGGAGTAAATGGGGTATCAAACTCATCTCCTTTTAAATATAACGATAAACCTACTCCAATTGAAAATTATGCTATTTCTAAGTATGAAGCTGAAATAGCGCTAAAAAAAATAGTAAAGAATACTGATATGGAGCTCGTTATAATTAGACCTCCTCTAGTTTATGGCAAAAATGCTCCAGGTAACTTTGGTAAACTCTTAAATGTTGCACAGAGGAATCTACCACTTCCTTTGGGTGCAATTAATAATCAGCGCAGCTTTGTAGCTGTAGATAACTTAGTTGATCTAATAGTTACATGTATTGATCATCCAAATGCTGTTAATCATACATTTTTGGTAAGCGATGATGAGGATATATCGACATCAAATCTTTTGAAAAAGCTTACGTTGGCAGCAGGTAAAAAGCCTTGGTTGATACCTATTCCATTATCTTTTTTAAAACTCATAGCTTCTATAGTTGGCAAAAAAGATACCGTTGAAAGATTTTCTAGTTCGTTAATTGTTGATATTGAGCATACTAAAAGTACATTAAACTGGAAGCCGCCAATTACTCTGGAAGAAGGCATTCGTCGTTGCTTTAAATAACTACTATTTTAATAATATGGAATTATAAATGATACGCGTACTCGATTTTTTATTTTCACTTTTTGGTTTATCGTTTGCTTTACCGTTTTTATTGATTTTATACCTTATTGGCTTATTCGATACTGGCTCACCACTATTTAAACAAGAGCGTGTTGGTCGTAATAAAAAACCTTTCACTTTAGTTAAATTTAGAACAATGTCAGTAGATACAGCGTCGGTTGCTAGCCATCTTGCAAGCAGTGCATCTATCACTCGTTTTGGTGGTTTTTTACGTAAAACTAAATTAGATGAGCTACCGCAGCTTTGGAATGTACTTAAAGGTGAAATGAGTTTAGTTGGACCACGTCCCGGGCTATTTAATCAGCAAGAACTTACTCAGGCTCGTGATGCTAAAAATATATACAATGTGCGCCCTGGCATTACTGGCTTAGCACAAGTGAGCGAAATAGATATGTCTACTCCAGAGCTGTTAGCTGAAACCGATGCAAAAATGATTGCCACGCTAAACCTTAAAGATTACTTTACTTATATACTGCAAACAGTAACAGGAAGTGGCAGTGGCGATAGAGTAAAATAGCAACATAACATACACAAATTTACAAAAAATAACTAAATACATAAAGACTATATAAAATATTGCCTATAGTCTTTATTTATTAAGTGCATTGGTTGCTAATCTTGTAGTAAAATTGTAGCCAATAGAACAGCAATATGATTGCTGGCTTCAGGGAAATGTATTGTGTTTTTAAAGTTTTTAGTTAGTTTACCACGCCCCCAAAAAAGAGTTATTTCTCTCCTTATCGACAGCGTATTTATAATAGTGGCTTTTTGGCTTTCTTTTTTGCTTAGGCTAGATAATGTAGTTGTTTTAAAAAGCATACACAATTGGTTATTACTAGCCGTTCTGTTACCACTGAGTTTACTTAGTTTTGTGAAGCTAGGATTATACAGAGCTGTTCTACGATATATGAATACACAAGCTATGTGGGCCATTGCCGCTGGCGTTGTGCTATCTACATTATATTTAACTGTTTTGTCTTTCTTTTTAAGTGCCGCGGTTCCGCGTACTGTGCCATTTATATATGCTAGTTTCTGTATTTTATTTGTAGGTGGATCAAGGTTAACAGCGCGCGCCATTGTAGGGCAAATCACCATGCGTCGCAAAGAAGGTGTAATTATATATGGTGCAGGATCTGCAGGTCGGCAATTAGCTACCGCGCTTGCTAGCGGGCCTGAATATTCACCTGTTGCATTTATCGATGATGACTCTAAAAAGCATTTATCTGTAATACAGGGAGTATGCGTGTACTCATCTACACAAATAGCAGAAGTTGCAAAGCAAAAATGTGCTAAGAAGATTTTACTAGCCCTGCCAAGCACATCAAGAAGCCGCCGTAAAGAAATACTTAACGCAATTGAAAAGTACAAGTTACAGGTGATGACCATACCTGGAATGGCCGATATAGTGTCGGGCACTACAAGTGTTGATGCAATTAAGGATGTAGAAATCGATGACCTACTTGGCAGAGAATCAGTTAAACCAAGACAAGATTTAATGTCATCAAATATTACCAATAAAGCCGTTATGGTGACTGGCGCAGGTGGTTCAATAGGGTCAGAGCTGTGTAGGCAAATAATAAAAAATACTCCAACAAAAGTTGTGTTGTTTGAGCTTTCAGAGTTTGCTTTATACGCTATTGAAAAAGAGCTTTCAGAATATTGCGTTGCCAACAACCTAAATATTGAAGTGTTACCAATACTTGGCTCCATTCAAAATAAAAAATTACTTGAATCAACATTTTCAACTTTTAGTATTCAAACTGTATATCATGCCGCAGCTTACAAGCATGTCCCACTAGTAGAACATAATGTAGTTGAAGGTGTTCGCAACAATGTTTACGGAACTTATAATGTAGCAACCGCAGCCATATTTACTAATGTAGAAACATTTGTTTTAGTGTCTACCGATAAGGCTGTTCGCCCAACAAATATAATGGGAACAACCAAGCGTATGGCCGAACTTGTTTTGCAAGGCCTTTCAGAGGTGCAAAGCACCACGCGCTTTACCATGGTTAGATTTGGTAATGTTTTAGGATCATCGGGTTCGGTTGTGCCGCTTTTTAGAAAACAAATAAAAGCAGGTGGCCCAATAACATTAACCCATCAAGATATAACGCGTTACTTTATGACAATACCAGAGGCCGCTCAGCTTGTTATCCAAGCCGGTGCAATGGGGGTCGGTGGCGATGTGTTTGTGCTTGATATGGGGGAGCCCGTAAAAATTAAAGACCTTGCAACAAAAATGGTTCACTTGTCAGGGCTTGAAGTTAAGCATGAAAAACGACCAAATGGCGATATAGAAATTAAATGTACTGGTTTGCGCCCAGGTGAAAAGTTATACGAAGAGTTGTTAATTGGCGATAACGTTACTGGTACAGATCACCCAAGAATATTAAGTGCTCACGAAATAAAAATGCCATGGGCTGAATTAGATACTTTTTTAGCTAATCTAAAAGTTGCATGTGATGAGTCTGACCATCCCCAAATTCGTAAGCTACTTTTACAAGCACCCACAGCGTTTGCTCCAACTGATGGTATTTGCGACCTTAATTGGAAAGAAAAACAAACTAGTCAATCAAATGTGACCGTTTTGCCTAATATAAGTAGTTCTTGAGTAGCGTTTATAATAAACGATAGTTAGTGTTTTAAATCTTTACCATCCGCGTGAGCAAGCTTCACGCCTACAAAGGTATCCAAAACCAATAATGTAAAGGTATCCCAAACCTCTAATATTAAGGTTTAACACCATGTAGGCGCCTTACTTGCTGGCGCGTTAAAAGCGTTTATATTTAACCATTTGCGTGAGCAAGCTTCACGCCTGCAAAGATATCCAAAACCTCTAATATTAAGGTTTAACACCATGTAGGCGCCATGCTTGCTGGCGCGTTAAAAGCGTTTATATTTAACTATTCGCGTGAGCAAGCTTCACGCCTGCAAAGGTACCTCAAACCTCTAATATTAAGCTTTAACGCCACGTAGGCGCCTTGCTTGCTGGCGCGTTAAAGCTAACTTCCTATTTCAATTTTAACACTCTCACCCAACACCTCTTTGTATTTATTTGCCAATGCAGCTTTTGCATCATCATCGCCATGCACAATTTTTATATGGCTTGGCTTTTTACGCATACCCGTTACAAACTTAATTAACCCGTTTTGATCGGCATGCGCACTGTAGCCGCTAATTGTATGTACTTTGGCATTAATGGTAACGCGTGTATTGTTTATAAATACATAACCATTACGTGGGCCGTATTGTTGAATATCACGGCCTAGCGTGCCTCTCCCTTGGTAGCCCACAAATAAAACATCGGTGGTTGCATCACCTAAAAATCGTTCTAGGTAATTAACTATTCGGCCTCCGGTACACATACCGCTGGCGGCTAAAATAATAGCAGGCGTTTGGCGCGTACTTAAGTAATTAATAATGGAAATATGTTCTTTATGCGAATCAACCGTGGTTAGGTTTTTAAAATCAAGTGGGTGACGGCCTTTGGCTACTTTCTGTTTTGCTTCGTTATCCCATAAGTGTTTAAACTTTCTATATTGAGCAGTAAAGTTTGCTGCCATGGGAGAGTCGAGTATTACGTGTATATCTCGCCATTTAGTATGCTTACAAGAGCTATGTATAAGTTGTTCTAGTTCGTATAGGAGCTCTTGGGTTCGGCCAATACTAAATGCAGGTACTAGCACCACGCCATTATCTGCAACCGCGCGCTCTATTATTTTTTTAAGTGTTTGGGTACGCTGTTTACGCCCTTGATGGTTTTTATCACCATAAGTAGATTCAATCACTAAAGTATCGGCTTTATAAGGCGCTTTAGGCGAGGGGAGTAATGGCGTGTATGGAGCGCCTAAATCACCCGAAAATACAACGCGGTGAGTGCTATTTGGTTTAGTACTTTGCTTATGAGTTTTAATGTCAATTTCAACATAGGCTGAACCTAAAATATGCCCGGCTCGCTGAAATCGCGCTTTAGCACTTTGCTGTCCATTGCATGGCAAGTTAAACCATGTTTTAAAATCAACGGGTACAATGCGTCGCTTTAGTAGGTTTAAGCAGGCATTTATAATTTTAGGGTCGCGTGTTACGCCCACTTTTAGCGCATCTTCTATTACTAGCGGCAATAAACTGGCTGAAGCTTGCGAGGTAAATATTGGCCCTTTAAAGCCGGCGGCAAATAAATAGGGAATTCGGCCAACATGATCAATATGGCAATGCGTAACAATAAGCGCGGTAACATAGCTAATATCAAATTCTATTGATAAGTCTTCTTTTGAGTCCTCCCCTTGAAATAACCCGCAATCAACAAGTACACTTGTTTGCTCATTAATTAAAAGCTCATGGCATGAGCCTGTAACACCGTTTACAGCCCCGTGGTGAAGTAAATGCATACACTCTCCTTGTGTTAAAATTTAGTTAAAATAAAAAGTGGTAAAAATAGCTGTTTTACTATGTTTTTCCAAAAATAAGTTAACTCATCAAATTTAAAATAATATATGTAAAAATATTTAACAAAATCAATTTTAAACGTTACCAATGTTAAGTTACTGTTACATAATTAGTTAAGTTTATTTTTAGTGATAAACTTAGTACTCAAAGCATAAGTTTGGCATTATTTATTTTAATTGCCAGTTTACATAGGTGTTTAGTATTAGCTATAATGCTCACCTGATTTAGTTTAATCTTGTGTTAATTGCAATTTTGTTATGTAGGATTGCTATGGAAAGTTGGTACTTAGTAGTGTGTAAACCTCGTCAGGAAGAGCGGGCAAAAACCAACTTAAATAATCAAGGGATTGAAGCATTTTACCCCCAATTGACTACCGAAAGGCTGGTCAAAGGTCGTAAGACCATCAAAAAATCTGCTTTATTTCCAAATTATTTATTTGTGTTCCTTGATTCAAAAAACGGTAACTTTTCTGCTGTAAAAAACACACGCGGAATAGCAAGTTTTGTTGCATATGGTGCCAAATACCAAATTGTACCAATACAAATAATAGAACAACTAAAGTGTGAACGTTTGTACACTACTAAATCCGAACTGCCGAAATCAGGTGATAGGGTAAACGTAAATAACAACTCGTTTAACAATATAGATGCCATATATAAAGAGCCTGATGGAGATATCCGAAGCATTTTGTTAATTAAATTGCTTAACAAAGAAGTAGAAATAAGCATAGACAACAATGATTTTAAATAAACTCCTTAGTGGCAAGTATTAAATTATTACCCCGCTCATCAAAACTTAGCTTTTATCAGTAAGTAGGAACTGCAACCTAGGGGCGGAAGCGTGCCCGAAGGGCTAGATAAGCAAATGATTTTGCTTTCAAGCTGGAGCGAGAGGAGCTCTGGGACGAACTGGAACGTGAAGCGTGCCCGAGTGGCTATTCATAGACGCGTAGTTTGCCAGCGTGAATGCTAATAACTCATAAAGTAAATCAGCCACTGATTGCTGTCTATATTTTATAAAACACTGAGTAAGCATAAATACTTATTTAAGGGAATGCCAAAGCGCAAAAGCGTGTTTCGGCTTGCGTGCAAAGTAAGCTCATGCTTTAATTAGCCGATAAAATACAAGTACTCACCAAGGTTGGTGGGCAAGTGCAATATTTAAAATAATTTTGGGATTCTACGATGGCGTTAAGCTGTAAATCACTCATCACTTCACTCGCAATACTATCAGTTACCGGTTGCACCATAGTACCAGGTAGCCATTTTGAAGGCATAGAATCTGGCGAGCAAACTCAAAACCTTGAGCAAGACCTAGAAAAAGTAAACATTCAAATAATTGACTCGTCACTAATTAAACAACAAAAACAAGCACGTGTGGCCGCAAAGCCAATATCGAATACCGTGGGGTTAAACGTAAGCAATTACCAATATAAACTAGGTGTAGGAGACGTACTCACAATAGGTGTATGGGATCACCCAGAGTTAACCATACCAGCAGGTACGCAGCGCACCGCAGAGTTTGACGGTTTCAGAGTTCAAGAAGATGGCACCATTACTTACGCATACGCACCAAACATTCCAGCTGCAGGACACACCATAAGTGAAGTGCGTGAACAGCTAGTAAAACGCCTTAGTAGAGTAATTGAAGACCCACAAATAGATGTTAAAGTAGTCGGTTTTAGAAGCCAAAAAGCGTATGTTACTGGCGAAGTAAATAAACCAGGTGTTTACCCTGTCACTAGTACACCGCTTACTTTGATAGATGCACTAAATCAAGCTGGCGGCCTAACCGAATCAGCCGATTGGCGTACAGTAACGTTTACCCGTGGCGACAAAACAGAAGTAATAGAGCTTGATGATTTTTATGCTCATGGTGATATTTCGCAAAATCGCTTACTACAACATGGCGATATAGTGCACGTTAGTCGAAACGATCAACAAAAAGTATTTGTATTAGGTGATGTAAAACGAGCAGGGTCGGTTACGCTTAACCGTTATGGCTTAAACCTAGCACAAGCATTAAGCGACACGGGCGGCTTAAATGAAAATACAGCAGATGCAAACGGCGTATTCGTTTTACGTAAAAGCAATTTAGAGCAAACGGGTGTGCTTGCAAACGTATACCAGCTTCATGCAAAAAACATTGCAGCACTTGTATTGGCCGAGCAGTTTGAACTGCAGCCGCACGATATAGTATATGTAACATCAGCCCCATTGGCCCGTTGGAACCGCGTAATAAGCTTATTGTTACCGTCGGTAGCTACCGTTGATAACCTAAACGATATAAACAACTAAGGCGGGTATAATGTTTGATTCTGTTTTAGTTGTGTGTGCCGGCAATATTTGCCGCAGCCCAACCGGCGAGTATGTATTAAAGCAAAAGCTGGAAGGTAAAAATATAAAAGTGTCGTCTGCGGGGTTAACAGCGCTTGAAGGTAAGCCAGCAGATGCAATGGCAAAAAAAATTGCCCAAGTTCATGGTGTAAATATGGATACCCATCAAGGTCGCCAGCTTACATCGGCACTCGTTGCGCAAAATAGCGTAATTTTAGTTATGGAAGGACGACATTTAAATGATTTACACGCACGCTACCCCGAAGCGCGCGGTAAAACATTTTTATTAGGTAAATGGATCAACAATGCCGAAATACCAGACCCTTACCGCCAAAGCCAAGAGGCTTTTGAGCACGTATACGCATTAATCGATAGCGCTTGTAGCGCTTGGCAAAAGTATTTATAAGGATTGGCAAAGTAAATGACCTCTCAGCCTACAGCTCCAACCAATAATCAAAATAAATCAACCGAACAAGAAATAGATCTTCTAGCGTTATTTGGCACATTACTCGACCGTAAATACTTTATAGTTTTAATAACTGTATTATTTGCAATAATAGGGGTGGCTGTAGCAGTATTTAGTACACCCATTTACAAAGCCACAGCGCTCATACAAGTAGAAGAAAGTAGCCCTTCTGTGCCAGGCCTAGATGACATGGCAGGCATGTTTGAGAGCTCAAGTGAGGCCGTAACCGAAATAGAGCTATTAAAATCGCGCAGTGTGATTGGCGAGGCGGTTGATTCACTTAAACTTGATATAGTAGCCGAGCCTAAATTATTTCCTGTTATTGGTGGTAAGTTTTACAGAGGATTTGTAGCCAACAAACCAAACGATGTAGCCGACCCATTGCTAGGCGCCAGTAGCTATGCATGGGGCGGCGAATTTATAAACGTATTTAGGTTTATAGTGCCCCAAGCATTTGAAGGGGAGGAGTTTGAATTACACATAAAACAAAATAATCAGTACGAATTATTAAACCCAGATGGCGGTGCAGTACTAAACGGCACAGTAGGTAAAGACGAAGCCGCAGGCTTTTATGCCCTTACAGTTCGTGCTTTAAATGCACGCCCTGGTACTGTGTTTACCTTAGTAAAAAACAACCGTTACCGCACAGTAGTTGAGTTACAGCAAGAAATTTCGGCTAGCGAAAAAGGCAAAGATTCAGGTATTATTACTCTTGCCTACGAGCATAAAAATGCAGCGCACGCTGAAAAAGTACTTGATAAAGTGGCTGACATTTACGTACGCCGAAACGTAGAGCGCAACAGCGCAGAGGCTAAAAAGTCGCTCGATTTTTTAGAGGTACAACTGCCTGAGGTTAAAAAACAGCTAGAAGGCTCAGAGCAACGATTTAACGACTACCAAAAAAAGCGACAGTCGGTAAACATTACACTAGAAACACAAGCAATTCTTGAACAAATTGTAGAGCTAGACACAACCTTGCAAGAGCTTGACCTAAAGCGCCTAGAGCTTAGCCGTAAATTTAAGCGCGAACATCCAGCATACCAAGGTTTAATTAAGCAAATAGAATCAATACAAGCCGAAAAAGCGCAGCTAACTGCTGAAGTAAGTAACCTGCCAGAAACCCAGCAAGAGCTATTACGTTTAACACGTGATGTAGAAGTAGGCAACGAAATTTACATGCTACTACTTAGTAAAACACAAGAGTTAGACATAGTGCGTGCTGGCACCGTAGGTAATGTACGTGTTGTTGATGTTGCAGCGGTAGATACAACCGAACCCGTAAAACCTAAAAAAGCATTAATAGCAGTAGTTGCAACGTTACTAGGTGGTTTTTTAGCGGTGGCCATAGTACTGATTCAAAAAGCTATGCACAAAGGGATTGAAGACCCAAGCGAAATAGAAGCCCTAGGCATTAACGTATATGCAAGTGTGCCGCACTCAGAACACCAAGTTAACTTGGTAGGGTTTGGTGCTAAGTCTAAAAAAGCAAAAGCAGGAAAAGCCAAATCTATACTAGCAGTAGATAACCCTGCAGACCTAGCCATAGAGGCCTTACGTAGCTTACGTACCAGCTTACATTTTGCAATGATCGAATCAAAAAATAACATAATAGCAATATCGGGGCCAAGCCCAGGTGTAGGTAAATCGTTTATATCAGTAAACTTGGCCACAGTATTGGCGCAAAGTGGTAAAAAAGTACTTATAGTTGATGCCGATATGCGTAAAGGCTACTTACAAACGCAGTTTGGTTTAAAGTGGGACGACGGCCTAAGTGATTACCTATCGGGCCGTTTAAACTTAGCGCAAATAACAAAAGCAAGCAAAGTTGAAAACTTAAATGTAATCACGCGCGGGCAAATACCACCTAATCCGTCAGAGCTGTTAATGCATAGCAACTTTAGTCAATTTATTGAACAAATTAGCGCAGCCTACGACCTAGTAATTATAGATACCCCGCCAATACTTGCCGTAACCGACCCGGCCATAGTAAGCGCGCATTGTGGTACCACATTATTAGTAGCACGCTTTGGCCAAAACCATGTTCGCGAAATAGAGCTAACGCGCAATCGCTTTGAACAAAACGGCATAGATGTAAAAGGCTTAGTATTTAATGGCGTAGTTAAAAAAGCCAGTAATGCCTACGGGTACTATGGTTACTACAACTACGAATATAAATCAGATTTAAAAGGGTAAAATATGTCAGTAGTTGCATTTATACCGGCTAGAGGTGGCTCTAAGGGTGTACCTAAAAAAAACATCAAATTATTGGCAGGTAAACCATTAATAGCCTGGAGCATTGAGCAAGCTAAAAAGTCGAAAAATATTGATAGAGTTATTGTTTCAACTGACTGTCCTGAGATAGCTAAGGTTGCTTTAGAGTTCGGGGCCGAAGTACCATTCATGCGACCCGTTGATATATCTAGCGATATAGCCACAACTGAAAGTGCAATGCTACATTGTTGTGATTATTTAAATGACAAGAATGAACTGCCTGAAATTTTTGTATTAATTCAATGCACATCTCCTTTACGAGCAGAAGGTACGTTTGACAAAGCTATTGAACGTTTTAAGTTAAAAGGCTATGACAGCATGTTAAGCGTATCATTGTCTCACCGCTTTACTTGGAAAGATAAAGATAACCCCAGCGCTTCTTACGATTTTATGAACAGGCCAAGAAGACAAGATATTAAAGAAAAAGATCAAGAGTATTTAGAAACGGGTTCGTTTTATATTACAAACACAAAAAAATTGCTAGCCTCAAAAAATCGTTTAACAGGTAAAATTGGTATGTTTGAGACACCAGAAATAGAAAGCTTTGAAATAGATTCACATATCGACTTTACAATTTGTGAAGAGTTAGTGAAGCATAATAATTTAAGTTAAGGAAACATAATGTTTTTAACAAAAAACATACAGGAATACATTTGCTTTTCAGAAGCGAAATTATCAGACGCTTTGATTAAAATAAATGACAATCAAGCCCGCGTTGTATTTATTGTAACTGAGCATGGCAAACTACTGGGTAGCCTGTCTGATGGTGATGTTAGAAGGTGGCTTACCAAAAGTAATAAAATAGATTTAGCTGTACCAGTTAAAGAAATAATGAACACCTCAGTGAAAGCGGTAGATTTTAAAACAGATAAATCGGAAATCGAAACTTTATTTATCAATGGTGTAGATTGTATTCCTTTAGTAGATAGCGCTAATCATCTTATACAGCTTGCTTTTGAGAAGCAAGATGGCTTTTTCGTGGGCGATCGAGAAATATCTGAATCAAGTGCTAGCTTTATTATTGCCGAAATAGGTAATAACCACCAAGGTGATATTAAGTTAGCAAAAGAATTAGTAGATCATGCTGTAGCTGCAAAAGTGGATTGTGTTAAGTTTCAAATGCGTAGTATGAAACAGCTTTATAAAAGCGAAGGAAAAAACGATGATAGTGCTGATTTAGGTGCTCAATATACGCTTGACTTACTTTCACGATTTCAGCTTAAAAATGAAGAGCTGATTGAAGTATTTGATTATGCGAAGTCAAAAGGTGTTTTACCTTTATGTACGCCTTGGGATTTAGATTCATTAAAAGAGCTTGAAGCGTATGGTATGGCAGCTTATAAAGTTGCGTCTGCTGATTTTACAAATTTTGAGCTGCTAGAAGCAATAGCAAATACAGGTAAACCTTTCTTTTGTTCTACAGGTATGTCGTCAGAAGCTGAAATTAAAGAAACGGTTAGCTTTTTAAACACTTTGGGCGCTAACTACGTTCTTTTACACTGCAATTCTACATACCCAACTCCATTTAAAGATGTAAATCTTAAATATTTAAACCGACTGCGTAAAATTACAGGGCAACTTGTTGGATACTCAGGGCATGAGCGAGGAATATGTGTACCTGTTGCATCAATTACTTTAGGTGCATGTGTAATCGAAAAGCACTTAACAATTGATCAAACGCTAGAGGGCACTGACCACAAGGTAAGTTTATTGCCAGGTGAGCTTAAAGAAATGGTTACTCAAATACGCAATGTAGAAGAGGCGCTTGGCAGTGACGAAGCTCCGCGAGAAATTACACAAGGAGAGCTAATTAATCGCGAAAACCTAGCTAAGAGTTTAGTGGCTAAAAAAGGTATTAAAAAAGGGACTGTTATTACCAGAGATTTGGTAGAAATAAAAAGCCCTGGACAAGGTTTACAACCTAATAGATTAGATGATTTGGTAGGTACTGTTGCAAATCGAGATATAGAAGCTGGCTCATTCTTTTATATGACAGACATTACAGGGCAAATTGAAAAGAGAAACTACTCGTTTAAACGTCCATTTGGTGTTCCAGTACGCTATCATGATTACAGAGCAATTAAAGAAGGAACTAACTTAGACTTTGTTGAATTTCATTTATCTTACCAAGATTTAGAAGTGGATCTTAAAAAGTATTTTGATGGCCATGAAGATATAGGTTTTGCGGTGCATAGCCCAGAGCTATTTGCTAATGATCATATACTTGACTTATGTTCTAACAACCCTGAGTACAGAGCGCAATCAATAGCGCTTTTGACACGAGTGGTTGAAATTACTAAGCAGCTCAATACCTATTTCCCTAAAACAACAAATCCAGTAATTGTAGTTAATGCGGGTGGTTGGAATCATAATGGCTTTATCGATACTAACTTAAAACAGGCTAAGTATGACCTGATTAGCGATGCGCTTAAGCAAATTGATTTAACGGGTGTGACCATTGCTATTCAAACAATGCCGCCTTTCCCTTGGCACTTTGGTGGGCAAAGTTACCATAACTTATTTGTATGTGCCGATGAAATTGTTAGTTTTTGCGAAAACAACCCAGAAATAAAAATTTGTTTAGATGTATCACATTCAATGATGTCTTGTAATTACTATGGGTGGAGCTTAATAGATTTTGTAAATAAAGTCGCGCCATATAACGTACATATGCATATTGTTGATGCTAAAGGCAGCGATGGAGAAGGGGTTGCTATCGGTGAAGGTGATGTTGACTTTACTGCTCTATTTAACCTGTTAAATAAAGTGAATCAAAACATTCAATTTATCCCCGAAGTTTGGCAAGGCCATAAAAATAATGGGGAAGGGTTTTGGTCCGCGCTAGAGTTTTTAGAATCCTTTAACGAGGGTTAGAGCGTGTGGTCCGCGATATTATTATTTTTAAAGAAGACGAGTGGATATTCATTTTCCACTCTTCTTTTTAGTTTCCTTAGGCAACTTATAGCATTACCAATTATTCAAAGGCTAGATGAGAAAAGCTTTATTATAATAGCAACTGCAATATTTTTAATAGAAATGGTATCATATTGTTTTGTAGGGGGGGTACCAGACTATCTAACAAAAAATAGCACCTCAGGCTGCCTAAATGAAGAATTACTGAACTTTTTACAAAATTTTTCTCTATTATCTTTATCCAGCGTTATAATATTTTATTTATTAACACAGAATGTACAGAATAGTATTATCTTAAGCATCTATGTATATTTTTGTACTAGAAATAATCTAGCTTTAAAGGTTTACTTCAATAAGTTGCAGTTTAATATTAATTGGGTTTATATTCTTTTTAAGTCTTTGCCATTAATAGTTGTATTAATTACCTTAAAATTGACAAGTGCAGAGCCCACTCTTTATCTAGCTATCTTTTGCATTTCTCTTGCTTTGTGCGAAATGTTCTTCTTTATTTTTATAAAGAAAAAGCTTTGCAAGGACTTCGGGTTTATAAAAGTTGTAAATAAATCAGTTAGTTGTAAGCCTCTTTTATACTTTATCTTTTCTTACTTCAGTTTAGCCCTCCTTATAAGAGGGGATATAGTATTTTATGAATACTTTATTATTGAGTCTGTTTATGTAGAAATAGTTAAGGCATTAATTGTAATAAATTTTTTCATAACACCTGTTGTTTTAGTAGTTTCAAATCCGTTGTTAAGTTATTTAAGTTATAAAAATATTTTAGGGAACCTAAAGAATGGTCTGATATATCTTTTTTCAACTTTAACTGTATGTTTCATAGTCGCCACAATTGTCTCTCAATTGAGTCGCATAGTTGCAAGCTTTATTTTTTCGGGGGAAGATTTTGTATTTAGTAATTTTGAAGCCTTTATCATTGCATTCTTTATTTTATTTTTTCATTTATTAAGAACATTTAACCTGAAATTTTCTAGCAGTAAAGGAATGATATATGCGAGCTTTAGTGTGGTTTTATTGAGTTTCTTTAGTGCCTACTTTTTTGGCCTGAATGGGGTTTATTTAGTAATATTAATCTCTATTTTGAGAGGAGCAGGGATGTCTGCACTTCTATTAAATACGATATTAAAGCGGTGAGCTAATGTTCTTCTTATTATTAAACACTTCATTTTTTTTTACTTCTATAATTTTGTATTTATTTGATTTTAATCAGTCATCCATTTTTGTGTATATTATTGCAGCGATATTGAATCTTTCATTTAATAAAAAAATATTTATATCGCCATCAATACTAGTTTTTATAGTTATAAATACGCTTTTCCTATTATCGATAGATATTTATTTTATGTTAGGAGGCGATTTTACAAGTTGGAGAGCAATTACCAGTTTCGGTGAATACATCCAAGAGTTTTCTATATTAAATATATTAAATATCCTCTTCTTCCTTTTTCTTAGCTTTTTACCCAATAATGACTTAAATAATAAGAATGAAACCTGTATTCTCACAGCAAATGGTAGGTTGTATTTTTTTTATTCGGTGGTTGCAATTGTTTTATTTATACCTTTGGGCACAGTTACAAGGCACTCATTTCTAGTTGGTGTTATTCCAGGTGGAACGATTCTAATGAGTTTGTATATTACTTTTAGTCTATTGGCTGTTAGAGAGGGTTTGCTTAAAATTAATCAAGGCTCAAAGTTTCGATTACAGCAACTTTTATTTTTTTTAGTCATGTTAAGTTCATTAATTTTAGCTCTAAATGGATTTAGAGCTCCGTTTGTTATGGTTGTAATCTGCTCACTCCTATTTTTTTTTGAAAATACAAAAAGGAAAAAGCTGTCAAAATATATTTTTTTAGGAGGCTTAATATATCTTCTTCTTATTTTTTTTCAGATATTAAGAGGTTTAGAGTTAGGAGCTTTAGAACTGATTGAAAAACTGATGAACAATGAGTTAAATTTTAGCGACCTAATGGAGCATTTTGGAGGGCATGAACAAAACATACTCTACAGCTATTTTATTGTTACTAAAGATACTAGCATGAGTATGGGCAAAGATTACTTTATTTCTTTAGTTCAGATATTACCTTCTTTCATCTCAGATCCTTTAGTTGGTAGTAATAGAGTAAATGAAGTCATATCTAGTATTGCATCCCCTGAGCATTTTATTGAAAACAATCTCAACCTAGGTGCTTTCTTCATTGTTGAAGCTTACTTAAATTTTTCCTGGTTTGGTGTGTTTTTTCTACCAGTTATTTTTATGTATTTAATCTACTTATTTGATAAAAAAAGCTATAAAGATAGATTTATATTATCTAGCACAATACCTTTCTTTATATATTATGGCTTCGGCTTTGGTTTGAAAATAATATTTTACGTAGTTGTTTTTGATTATTTGTTTCGAAAATTACTAAAAGGAAATAAAGTTGAATAATGTACTGTATTTTATTAGAAGTTCTTTTCATGTTGATCTAATTGAGCAAAATAGAGAAGCTGATGAGCTTACACATCTAGTTAATCTAAATGATAATCTAACTATAGCTCCTTCATTAACTTGTAAGGAAAACGTAAAAATTTATAACTTTTTCGAGGCGCATTCGATAGTACATACTAAAAGTGTTTATGTGAAACTCTATGATATTTACATGGCCTGTGATTTTAATAAGGTCGTTGTATTTAATAATTATTTTCCATATTCAAGACATTGTATTGATTTTTTCACCGAAAAAAAAACTATCGTGGAAATGTGGGAAGATGGGCTAAACCACTATTTAAATTTACATCATAATAAGTTGTTTTATTTAAAGGGATTGATGAAATTAATTTTAGGGCATTACAGTAAGGGAGTTTTTGATCCGGACTATAAAAGATATAAGTTAAATATACGCGATAGGTTTGTTAATAAGAATCTTGTATATAAACCAACAGTATTTACAGATGTTAAAGATGTTCATGGTGTTATATTTATTGCTCAGCCAGTAGTAGACGATGGCATTATAACGATTGATAAATATATAAGTGGGTTATGTCGATTAGCTAAGCATTATGAGTCCTATCCATTTTATTATCTCACCCACCCTAGAGAAAAGAATAAGGTTATAGATACTTTGGTTTCTAATGGCTTTAAAGTGATAGAGGTTAACGAATCTGCTGAATGTTACTTAATGCGTAACAGATATACTATTAATATTTCAATGTTTTCTACTGTGATTTGTAATATATTTGAATATAGAAATTGTAAATATGTTCCAGAGTTTTTTTATTTAGAGAAATTAAATAGCCTGATAAAAAATTCTGTTTTTAACAAAAAGGATTAATAAAATGAAAGTTGTTAATTTACTTGGTGAGGATTTTTCAGAGGCTTGTAAATCTTTATATGCAAAAGCTTCAGATAATGATTATGACTTGATTGTCGGAATCGCAACAGGTGGCTTACATGTCTTAGACAATATGAATACTTTTAACTCTATCGATAAGTTAATCTTAAAGAGGCAAAGAAGATCAACTAAGAAGAAAAATAAGTTAAACGTATCAAGATTCTTACGCCTCATGCCTATGTTTATCTTAAATAAACTACGCGTGCTTGAGGTCTACCTAGCTGAAAGAAAGTTTCATCAAAAAGGCATGTTAAGAGATACCGCCGATATATTAGTCCTTAATGGTGATGTAGAAATTTTGAAAATTAAAAATATAAAAAAAATCCTTATAGTAGATGATGCTATAGATAGTGGTTCAACTATTTTAGATATTATTGATTTCTTAAAGTCAAAAGGTATCAATGGTGAAATTCATACTGCCGTTCTTACTGTGACCTTTAAGAAACCATTAATTACGCCAACTTTTACATTATATAACCAAGTGTTACTACGTTGCCCTTGGGCTATGGACGTAAAATGATTAAAGTAGGTGTCTTTGATTTAGATGAAACACTAATTAGGGTTAACTCCTTTAAAATGTGGGTTATTTATAGCGCATTTTTTATACTATTTGACTTTAAAAATAACGTCTCTTTATTCAAACTTTATACACTCAGATTGCAAGGGCGGACAGATAGATATTCCTTCAAAAAAGATTTATTGTCACTACAAACAGGTTCTGTTTTTTGGTGTAAATTAGCAAATTTTTATGTGTTTTTATTAACTCTATGCGTAAACAAAAAGGTGTTAAAACAGGTAAATAAATTTGACATAAATATATTAGCTACTGCTGCGCCATCTGTATACGTTATTCCTTTTTTTACAAAATACTTAAATAGACACTTCCAAGACTTTGTATGTACAAGTTCTAGTAGCTCGGTATATTGCGAATTGTTAGGTGAGAATAAGAGAGATTTTGTAGCTAGACTATTAAGTGAAAATTTAGCCGTAGAGCGTGATAAATTTCATGTAACTTTGTTTAGTGACAGTATTGAAGACCTACCATTAGCACTTTTTTCTGACCAATTTTATTTGATCTACACTAATGACTATACAAAGCAATTTTTTTACAAACACATTCCAAATTTAATAGTTTTTGATTAAGGTTGTATATGATTTTACCAGTAATTATGGCGGGTGGCTCTGGCACACGCTTATGGCCGCTATCACGTGGCAACTATCCAAAACAGTTTTTAAAACTGAATGGTGAGCATACCATGCTTCAAGACACGCTAACTCGATTAACAGGGTTAGCACATACACCTGCGATGTTAATTTGTAATGAAGAGCATCGTTTTATTGCAGCAGAGCAAGTACGCCAACTAGGTGTAGAGCATGGCGGTATTTTTTTAGAGCCTGTAGGGCGTAACACGGCCCCAGCAATTGCTTTGGCCGCTTTTAAAGCAATTGAGAATGAGCAAGACCCGTTATTACTTGTTCTCGCCGCAGATCATGTTATTGAAGATGCAGCAGCGTTCCAAGCAAGTATCAATAAAGCTGCAGAATTAGCAAACGAAGATCAATTGGTTACGTTTGGTATTGTCGGTAATAAACCGGAAATAGGCTATGGCTATATTAGACGTGGTGAAGCAGTTGAGCATGGTTATGCAGTTGATAGTTTTGTCGAAAAGCCAAACCTAGCTACAGCTAAGCAATATATAGAAAGCGGTGATTACTACTGGAATAGCGGCATGTTTTTGTTTAAAGCAAGCCGCTATTTAGATGAGCTTAAGGCTTATCGTCCAGATATCTACGAAGCATGTGAAAAAGCCATGCAAGTGCAAAATGATGATATGGATTTTGTACGTGTAGATAAAGCCGCTTTTGAAGCCTGCCCCGATGAGTCAATAGATTATGCTGTAATGGAACATACTAAAGACGCTGTCGTTGTACCTATGGATGCAGGCTGGAGCGATGTTGGTGGCTTTGCTGCCCTTTGGGAAGTGTCTGAGCAAGATGAAAATGGCAATGCCTTTAAAGGTGATGTAAAAGCCGTAAATACAAAAAATACACTTGTATTTGGTGAGGACAAACTCGTCGCAACAGTGGGTGTTGAAGACTTAGTGATTGTAAACACGAAAGATGCCGTTTTAGTTGCCCATAAAGATAAATCACAAGAAGTCAAAGCGATTGTAAACCAGCTAAAAGCAGAAGAGCGCTCAGAGGTTACTTTCCATCGTGAAGTGTACCGCCCATGGGGTAAGTATGACTCAGTTGATAATGGTGAGCGCTTCCAGGTAAAGCGTATAACCGTAAAACCAGGTGCTAAGTTGTCTGTACAAATGCATCACCACCGTGCAGAACATTGGATTGTGGTATCAGGCACAGCAAAAGTACAAATTGATGATACAGAGCAATATGTAACAGAGAATGAGTCTGTTTATATTCCAATTACAGCGGTTCATGCGTTAGAAAACCCAGGCAAAGTTGATTTAGAACTAATTGAAGTGCAGTCAGGCTCTTACCTTGGTGAAGACGACATAGTGCGTTTTGAAGACCGTTATGGTCGAGTGAAATAAACCAAGAGATAGGTGTCATGATTGAGACATTAGATGAATGACATCAGATTTTAGTAATCAGACGTTAGAAATACAGCTAGTACAATTTATTTTGTGCTCGTTGTATTCTTGTAAAATAGTTAAATAAATAGGTTTTTTATGGATAGCCAGTTAGTTTGCTCTGAAATCATTGCAAAAAGTGGTATTGAGTTTGGTACAAGTGGTGCACGTGGCCTAGTAAAGGATTTTACTCCTGATTTAAACGCGGCATTTGCAATTGCTTTTATATCTGCGATAGAAAATGAATTTACTTTTGATACAGTTGCAATTGCTATAGACAACCGCCCAAGTAGTTATGCTATTGCACAAGCATGTGCAGAGGCGTTAAAACAGCATGGATTAAATGTTGTGTATTATGGTGTAATACCTACCCCAGCACTTGCATACAAAGCAATGCAAAATAATATGCCATGTATTATGGTCACAGGTAGCCATATTCCGTTTGATCGTAACGGCTTAAAATTTTACCGCCCTGACGGTGAGATAACAAAGGCTGATGAACAAGCTATTCTGAACAACAAGTCTTTATTCACAGCATTAGCAGAACCTCTTTCTGAACTGACAGTAGATACAACTGCCAGTGAATCTTACGCACAGCGCTATACCTCTCTTTTCAGTACAGATACGCTTAAAGGCAAGAAAATCGGTATTTATGAGCATTCAAGTGCAGGGCGTGATATCTATAAGGTACTGTTTGAGCAACTAGGTGCAGAAGTTATCAGCCTAGGTCGAAGTGATGAATTTGTACCGATTGATACTGAAGCTGTATCGGAAGAGGATAAGCAAAAAGCATTGGTTTGGTCTAGCGAATACAGCTTTGATGCTATTTTTTCAACAGATGGTGATGGTGACCGACCATTAATTGCTGATGAAAATGGCAATTGGTTACGTGGTGATATACTTGGATTGCTTTGTAGCCAATTATTAAATATTGAAGCACTTGCAACGCCAGTAAGTTGTAATACAGCAATAGAAAAGTCAGCGAGTTTTAAGCAAGTTAAACGCACTAAAATTGGCTCGCCGTATGTTATTGCTGAATTCGCAGAGTTAGCTCAGCAATATAAATCAGTCGCAGGCTTTGAAGCTAATGGGGGTTACTTACTAGGCTCTGATTTAACATTTAATGGCAAGTCACTTAAAGCTTTGCCAACAAGAGATGCCCTATTACCTGCATTGATTTTATTGGCGCAAAATGAGCCTGTATCTAAGTTGCTCGCTAAGCTACCACAACGGTTTACTGCAAGTGATCGCATTAAAGACTTTGCAAAAGAGAAAAGTTTAAATTTGATAAACGAGTTTAAAAATGATGCAAGCCATTTTTTAGGCTCTTTAGGCTATGAAGAAGGGTACTCTGTAAATACAACTGATGGCTTACGTATTATTCTTGAACGCGGTGATGTTGTACACCTTAGGCCATCTGGCAACGCACCTGAGCTACGTTGTTATACTGAAAGTAACAGCGCACAATCATCTACAAAGCTTGTAGTAAATGTATTAAATTTTATAAGTAACTACTAGTTTATTACAGAGATAGCAAAGTTAAAAATGAGTAGTAATTTAAGTGTATTCAGTTATCCTTAAATTGCGTTTATAACAACAATAATTGAGACTATATGCAAATGCATAAAGGAATTTTGCAAAGTAATGCAACCATTGTTGCATTTATTCAGCGGGTGCTCGACATAGTAATAATAGTGAGCACCTTATGGATTAGTACATGCCTACATAATACTACTTGGTTATTGCAGCACACAACGGCTGCTTTACTGGCTGTTTTTTTGTTTCACTTTACCAGCGAGCTTGACAAACTTTATATATCGTGGCGCGGTTTATCGCTTTATAAAGAGCTTAAAAAAACAATTTCACACTGGTTTATAAGCGCCGCAGTACTGTTTTTAAGTGTTAATTTTATAGCTCCAGAGTATTTAAACCCGACTGGGCTTCAGTTTGTATGGTTTGTTTTGGCTTGTGTATTACTGAGCTCATATCGTATTTTCTTGCGCTTTATACTAAGGTTGCTCAGAGCACAAGGCTACAACACCCGCAATGTAGTTATTGTAGGTGCAGGTGTACTAGGGCAAAAGCTTGCAAATAATATTATTGAACATGCCAGTTTTGGCTTGGTTTTTAGTGGTTATTACGACGACGAAACACCTAGCCAAAAAGTGGTTGCTGCACAAACTTTGGGTGATTTAGAGCAGCTTGTTGCTGATTGCAAAAGCGGTGGAATAGATCGCGTTTATATTGTACTACCGCCACAAGCATATGAGCGCCGTAAATGGTTAGTTAAAAAATTAGCAGACAGTACCGCTAGTGTTTACATAGTTCCCGATGTATTTACTTACCAATTATTGCACTCACGTAGTGATACAATAATGGGTATACCTACTATAAGTATTTATGACTCTCCCATAGATGGTAGTAATGCTATTATTAAGCGTATTGAGGATGTAATACTTTCTATTTTAATACTTGTTTTAATTTCACCAGTATTAATAGGGCTAGCAGTTGCAGTTAAGGTTACATCAAAAGGGCCCGTGTTTTTTAAACAAAACAGATACGGTATTGATGGTAAACCTATAAAGGTTTGGAAGTTCCGTTCAATGAACGTTATGGAAGACGGCGCTAAAGTCACTCAAGCCACAAAAAACGATAAGCGATTTACACCCATAGGGCAGTTTATACGTAAAACAAGCCTAGATGAACTCCCACAATTTTTAAATGTACTGCAAGGGCAAATGTCGATTGTAGGCCCTCGCCCCCATGCAGTTGCACATAACGAGCAGTACCGTAGTTTGGTTGACGGCTATATGCTGCGCCATAAAGTAAAGCCTGGCATTACTGGCTGGGCACAAATTAATGGCTGGCGAGGTGAAACCGACACATTAGATAAAATGGAAAAGCGCATAGAGTTTGACCTAGAATACATTCAAAATTGGTCACTCGTTTTAGATTTAAAAATAGTATTTTTGACGATTTTTAAAGGCTTTATCAACAAAAATGCCTACTAATAATTATTAAGGTTTTTGCATATTTTTATCTGCGTTCAGTTGGTATAAAGTATGCTTGGTATAATAATGATATAAATTAAATATTTACCCACAGAATAAAGGACTAACCATGAAAGCTGTAATTCCTGTTGCTGGTTTGGGTACGCGAATGCTGCCTATGACTAAAGCTATTCCAAAAGAAATGCTACCTATAGTTGATAAGCCTCTTATTCAATACATTGTGAACGAGTGTGTTGCTGCTGGCATTAAAGAGATTGTATTAGTAACACATAGCTCTAAAAATGCGATAGAAAACCACTTTGATACCAGCTACGAACTTGAAGCAACGCTTGAAAAACGCGTTAAACGCACATTGCTTGAAGAAGTACGCTCTATTTGCCCTAGCGACGTGACCATTATGCACGTTCGCCAAGGTGAGGCTAAAGGTTTAGGGCATGCTATATTGTGTGCAAAGCCTATTGTGGGTAATGACGATTTTGTTGTTGTACTACCAGATGTAATACTAGATGCATACACAGCAAACCAAAAAACAGAAAACCTTGCCGCTATGATCGCTCGTTTTAATGAAACTGCAGCAAGCCAAATAATGCTTGAGCCTGTAGCACAAGATGATGTAAGTAAATACGGTATTGCCGATATCAATGGGGTGCAATTAGTTGCCGGTGAAAGCGCTAAAATTAAAACTATGGTTGAAAAGCCAGATGTTGATGCTGCGCCGTCAAACCTTGCTGTTGTTGGCCGTTATGTATTAAGTAAAAATATTTGGCCGCTACTTGCTAAAACACCTGTAGGGGCGGGCGGTGAAATACAGTTAACCGACTCTATTGATGCGTTAATGGCACAAGAAACTGTAGAGGCATTTCACATGAGTGGCTGCGCACACGACTGTGGCGATAAGCTTGGTTATTTAAAGGCAATTGTTGAATACGGTATGCGCGATGAAAAGCTGGGTAAGGAGTTTGCACAGCATTTAAATACATTGGTTAATGGTGAAAATGCACCAACACTAAACAATGTGGTTAATTTGTAATAAACAATTTAGCTTATTTAATATCATAAAACCGTGTTTAGTTTAAACACGGTTTTTTTGTTTTTTAGGCAAGCTTTGTATTTGATTGATTAAGTGAATAAAACATTATCATCACCACAGAGAAGACAAGGAGCAGTACAGGGAAGTCATTTTAAACAAATATACTGTATTACGTTTTTCTCAGTGTAGTAATTAAACGCGCCAGCAAGCAAGGCGCCTACAATAAACAGTTTTTGGTGCTCTCGTTGGTAATTAAATCTTTACAATCATCTTAACGTAGGCGTGAAGCTTGCTCACGCAAAAGATTATTAATGTGACTATGTGTAATTAAACGCGCCAGCAAGCAAGGCGCCTACAAAAAACAGACTCCGGTGCGCTCGGTGGTAATTAAATCTTCGAAATCATCCCAACGTAGGCGTGAAGCTTGCTCACGCAAAGAGTTATTTAGTATGTTGTAATCAATTAAGTGCTATATATAACCGAGATAGTAAATTAATACAGATCGTTGTTGTTAACTCACCAGCGATTTTTTATTATGTGGGCATAACCTAGAACATAAAAAATAAATGGAAAAAAAATGCTCAAAAAATTACCCGTATTAATTGGAATAATGTTTAGTTCTCAGGTTTTAGCTAGTGGGGTATCGCCTTACTTACCTCTAAAACAAAACCCGCAATTAGAGCAATTGGTTGAAAAGCTCCTTGTTGTTGGGGAAAACGCTCACATGATGAGTAAACCCTATAAAACCAGCGAAGTGCTTAGAGTTTTAAAATCGGTAGAGCATAGTTATCCAAGCCTTTACCAAAAGCTATTTAACGAGCTTGCATTATACAAGCAAACCGATGCAATGACTTATGCTAAAGCGACTGTCGCTTATGGTAATAAGCCTAAGTCTATACCTAATCAGCGCGGCCAAAAGGTTGATACCTATTTAAAGTTAGAAGCGGGTGGTTTTGCAAATTTTGGCAAGCATTTTGGTGTAAGTGTTGCCGGTATTGCTAACGAAGATAACCTAATACCTACCCAAAGCTTTTTTTATTTTGGTTACGAATATGCACAGGTTGATATAGGTTACCGCGAGCATTGGTACTCTCCGTTTTACGATAGCGCGATGATATTAAGTACTAATGCCAAAACGCTCCCGTCTATAAGTATTAGTAATGTTAAACCAATTACTGACTTTGATATTCGTTATGATTTGTTTTACATGAAAATGAAAACAGATCCCGCTATAAACTCCGGTAAAGAGTTAGGTTTAAAGGTGCCAGGTAAACCCCACTTAGCCGGTGTACATTTGAGTTTTTCACCTTTTGATGGCTTAACGCTAGGTGCAAACAGGTTATTACAGTTTGGTGGTGGGGATCGTTCTGTAGGTTTAAAAGATTTTGCAAAGGCGTTTTTTTTACCTGGCGGTAACGATAATGTGAATCCAGAAGAAACCCAAAAATTTGGCCCTAATTATGAGGTAGGTGACCAATTAGCCTCACTCAGCTTTGACTATAAAGCGGCTTGGTTTAACCAGCCATTTAGCCTGTATGGCGATGTGGGCCTTGAAGATACACTAGGTGGTGGTCAAAAGAATAATGCGTTTAATTTTGGTTTGTACTTACCTTATTTAAGTGAAAACCATAGTTTAAGATTTGAAAATAGCCGCTGGCAAGAAGGCTGGTATAATGCAAAATTATACTCTTTAGGTAATTCGATTAATGGCCAAGTTTTAGGGCATTGGGCGGGTAACGAGCGTGGTGATAACCACAAACCTGCGGCAGAGAGTCAGTCTATTAATTGGGAGTGGCAATATAGTGCAACTCAAAGTATAGACACCACGTTTAGACGGATCGAAAATGGTTTAGAGCGAGGCAAGAACGGTGCTGGCCAATTACCAGAAGAGCCTTACACGATAGGCTTTGAACTGGAGGCTCGCTACACCCAACATCTAAAAAATGGTTACTGGGGTATTGAGCTTTATACGGGCAAAACCGTATTTGACGATAGCTTTTTTAGGCTCGGTGCGTTTTACGGATGGTAATAATTAAATGTCATTGGTCTTATAGATTATCGTAATATTTTTTATTTAAACACACCAATAGTTGAATATAAGTAACTTTGATAAAATAATTTTGTAAAATATTAATTGATCTTAAAGGATTAACATGAAAATTGCCGTAGTGGGTACAGGCTATGTGGGCTTATCTAATGCTATGCTGCTTTCACAGCATAACGAAGTAGTTGCGTTAGATATAGATGAAAATAAAATAGCGCTGTTGAATGATAAAAAATCGCCGATTGTTGATACAGAAATTAGTGAATTTTTAATGCGCAATGATTTAAACTTTACTGCAACGACGAATAAAGTTTCGGCTTATAGTGGCGCAGATTTTATCATTATAGCAACACCTACCGATTACGATGTTGAAAATAACTATTTCAATACTAGCTCGGTTGAAGCCGTAATTAAAGATGCATTAGCGCATAACCCAAATGCAATAATGGTAATTAAATCAACTATTCCGGTGGGTTTTACGGCCGATATAAAAAAGCAACTTGATGTTGATAACTTAATATTTTCGCCAGAGTTTTTACGTGAAGGCAAGGCGCTTTACGATAATTTACACCCTTCTCGTATTGTAGTGGGTGAACAAAGCGAGCGTGCAACTGTATTTGCAAACTTACTTAAGCAAGGCGCTGTAAAGCAAGATGTTGAAGTGCTATTTACGGATTCAACTGAAGCTGAGGCGATTAAGTTATTCTCTAACACATACCTTGCTATGCGAGTCGCTTATTTTAATGAGCTTGATAGCTACGCTGAAGCACACGGTTTAAACTCTAAGCAAATTATACAGGGTGTTGGGTTAGATCCACGTATTGGTAACCATTATAATAACCCGTCGTTTGGTTACGGTGGCTACTGTTTACCAAAAGACACCAAACAGTTACGTGCTAATTATCAGAGTGTTCCAAATAATATTATTGGTGCAATAGTTGATGCGAATACTACACGCAAAGACTTTATAGCTGCTTCTATTTTAAAGCGAAATCCAAAAGTGGTTGGAGTATATCGTTTAGTAATGAAATCGGGTTCTGATAACTTCAGAGCATCGTCTATTCAAGGCATTATGAAGCGTATTAAAGCCAAAGGGATTGAGGTTGTTGTTTATGAGCCTGTTCTTAAAGAAAGCGAATTTTATCACTCACGCGTGATTAAAGATTTAAACGAGTTTAAGCAAATATCAGACGTGGTTGTTTCAAACCGTATGGTTGAAGAGCTAAGTGACATTGCTGATAAAGTGTACACGCGAGATTTGTTTGGTAGCGATTAAATAATAATTGTCTGAGGGTTTAATTGCCCCCCGTAACAGGTACTTTCCTGTTCGCGGGGGAGTATTCTGTTACAAGTTATAAAGTGCAGCAGACAGCATTTATCAGATTAGTTACTGAGATTTAAACTGATAAGTGTTATTTACAAAAGTGACTTCTTCACCAAAGAAAATACAAGGAGAAGTGACTAATCAATAGTATATTTCCTCTTTGTAGCCCACATGGCCTCGGTGCGCTCGGTGGTAATTAATATTTAAAATCATCTTTTAAAAAATATATTGTACTACGCTCTGCTCAGCGTTCTCGGTAGTGATTAATTTTTAGAGTTATTTCAACGAAGGTGTGAAGCTTGCTCACGTAAAAGGTTGTTAATGTAACTATGTGTAAATTAAACGGACTAGCAAGCAAAGCGCCTACATTAAATTCGCTGTGCCACTGTAAGTTCGCATTAGTCGATGAGCATTCCAACTTTTACCTTAACGTATATTGTGTGAAAAATTTGTATTCATGCTGATTGATAATAAAGCTGCGCCTATTAGCAAAGTCCACTATGCTATGGGCTATTCGTTATTTATATTTTTAAGAATTTATCATGATTGAACAAGGCCAAAACGTACCAGAGGTTACACTTACGCAGTTAACAAGTGAAGGCATGCAAACACTGACTAACAAAGAATTATTTGATGGTAAAAAAGTGGTGTTATTTGCTGTGCCGGGGGCGTTTACGCCAACGTGTTCAAATGCGCACTTACCTGAATTTATTACGCTTGCTGATAAAATTACAGCAAAAGGTGTTGATGCTATTTATTGTGTTTCGGTAAACGATGCCTTTGTAATGAAAGCATGGGGCGACTCGCAAAACGCTGAAGAAATTTTAATGCTAGCCGATGGTGATGCAAGCTTTACCAGAGCACTCGGACTTGAAAAAGACACCACTGGCTTTGGTGGTATTCGTTCATCTCGCTACGCGATGATTGTAAATAACGCGGTTGTTACTGAGTTATTTGTAGAAGAAGGTAAAGAGTTCACAGTAAGCCGCGCAGAGCATGTTTTAGAAAAGCTTTAAGGCCGCATTTAGTTTGTCAGTGGTTAGTACTTAGTTATCAGATAGAAGCTTTTAGACATTAGTGATTAGACTGAAGATTTTAGTTATTAATGAATATTGTATTTTTTGGCTAGTTTAGTTAGCTAGTTGTTATTTGTATATTTAAAACTAAGCTAGTAAAAATGATATAAATAAAAGTAACACTAATGAATTTTGAAAATTTAGATGTATGGAAACGATCTGCACGTCTTAGCGTAGATATTTACAGGTCTACAGCAGATATAAAAGACTATGGGTTCAGAGATCAGTTAACACGCTCAGGCCTTTCAGTGCCGAGCAACATTGCAGAAGGTGTGTGTAGAGAAAGCTATAAAGAGAAAAGTAGATTTATAGATATAGCTAGGGCTTCTCTTGCAGAAGCTAGAACACAGATATACATAGGCACAGAAATAGGTTACTTAAATAAGTCAACAAGCCAACAATGGATAATAGAAACAAAAGAATTAGCTGCTATGTTAACAAGCCTTAAAAATAAGTTTGATAACAGCTAACTTTAGAGTGTTTAGCTATTCATTCTCCGCGCTGAAAGCTGAAAGCTGAAAGCTGAAAACTGAACACTTTTTCAAAGCTCAAACGGCGCTACGCCTACGGCTTTCATTTTGTAACCTACCTGCGCTAATTCACCTGACCAGGTTTCTGTTGTAATAATACCTGTGACTACAATTGCATCGTAAAGGCTTTCGATTGGTACGCCGCCTTTTATAGTAACGTGTACAAGCTGGTTAGGTGGCGGTGGTGGTACGTGAATGCAGGCGCCAAAATACGGTACTAATAAAAATTCGGTGATTACTTCGCTATCGCCCTCTAGTGGTACAACAAAGCCGGGTAAGCTGACAGATTGCCCGTTTAGTTCTTTTACTACAGGGGCGTCTAGGTCGGGCTGTACCCAGTTTTGATCGCTGCCTTCGTGGTTCGCTTGTGCTTGGGTATCTATTTGCACATGGCCTTTTGGAATTAAGTCTTCCCAAAAAATCTCTTTAGGTGGATTAGCGTTACTTGAAAAACTAATAATAGCTAAGCTTAATATGCAAAAAGTATTTAAAGCTGTTTTAAAAAGTGTCATAAAATTCCTAAACATTATGTTTTTATGCTCATGCCGTCGCTGAGTGAGTAAAAATAAGCACGAGTTGCTGGTATTAAGCCAATAATAAAACCTGCCGCCATAATAACGCCTATGAGGGTGAGTTCATAGCGTGAAAGCATAGCTATATTTACACTAATACCCGCATGGCTTTGTAGGTAGTCGGCTCCTAAAAATAAGGTGGCGTAAAATAATGCGCACCCAAGCACACAGCCTAAAAATGTTGTAAGCAATGACTCCATACTTATAAGTGTAAATAGCTGCCATGGCCTTGCACCAACTGAGCGTAATATAGCAAGTTCACGGCGACGTTGATTAAGGTTTGCAAGTAACGTGGTTAACATACCGAGCAGGCTTATTAGCACGACAACAAATGAAAAAAGCAGCAGTATTTTTTCAACAATGGCGAGCATTTCCCATAAGTCTTTTAGTGTGACGGTAGGCATAATGGCTAATAGAGCCTCGGGCTTGTACTGATTTATATTGCGCCTAATTTGTAGTGTATATAAAGGCGAATCAAACCCCATTAAAAATGCAGTGATTTGTTTAGGGTGACCAGTTAGGTTGTTATGCTCATCGTGCTCATCGTGCTCATCGTGCTCATCGTGCTCATCGTGCTCATCGTGCTCATCGTGCTTATGACTTGCTTTACCGCCGTGAATTAAATCAATAGCGGCAAGCGGTATATGCAGTGTTTTGTCGACCGGGGTACCCGTCGGGTTTAAAATACCGACTACTTCAAACGGGTTGTCGTTGTGATGATGAAAACTGGTATTACCCATACCATGAGATATTATAATGCTATCGCCCAGCTTATAGCCTAGTTTTGTAGCCACCTCACTGCCCAATACCACGCCGTGAATAGTGCTAAAAGGATTACCTGCACTAAAACTCAAATGTTGTTTTTTAGCAAAGCGGTAATGGGTAAAGTAATCGGGGGTTGTGCCTAACACTGCTTGGCCTTTGTGGCTGTCGCCAAGGCTAATAGGAATGCTCCACTTTACGCCGCGTTGGCTTGTTATGTATTTGTAGCTTTGCCAGCTCACGCCATTATTGGTGTGGCCAATTCTAAATACTGATGAAAGCAGTAATTGAATATCGCCGGTGCGGGCTCCTACAATTAAATCGGTACCCGAAATGGTATTGCTAAAGCTGCTTTTAGCATCAACTCTAACACGTTCAATACTTAGCAATAACATAACGCTAACGGCAATGGTAAACAGTGTTAAAACAACACTAGCACGTCTATTAATTAGGCTTTTTAAAGCAAGCTTTGTAAGGATCATAATGGCTCCTGCAAACTTACTAAGTCGATTGAGCGATTAAACAGCGGCTTTAAGTTTTCGTCGTGGCTTACAAATATCAGTGTGCTGTTTGTATTACTAGCTTGTTCAAACAATAAGTTAATAAAGCTTTCGCGGTTTTGTGTATCAAGGGCTGAGGTTGGCTCGTCGGCAATTATAATTTCAGGGTTACCAATAAATGCGCGTGCGGCGGCCACGCGTTGTTGTTGGCCAATGCTTAATTTTGCCACATTTTTATTATGATATTGCTCGGTTAAACCCAGTGAGTTTAATAGCCGTGTAGCCTCATTATTTAATGTGGCAGAGTGGCTCAATGCTTTTTGTTGGCGTTTTTTTGAAAATTGGCAGCCCAGTATTACGTTTTCAATAGGCGATAGATATGGAAGTAAGTTGAAGTTTTGAAAAATAATACCAATGTGGTCAGCTCTAAATACATCTCGTTGAGTGTTACTTAGGGTATTTAAGGTCTGGTTTAGTAACGTGACATTGCCGCTGGTGGCTTCATTTATACCGGCAAGTAAGGCAAGTAAGGTTGATTTTCCCGAACCACTTGGGCCATGTAAAAAAACATGTTGGCCTTTTTCAATGTTAAGTTTGCTAATAGTTAGCGTGGGCGTTTTATCGTTTTTATGCCATTTAAAAGTAACGTTATTAAGGCTTATCATTGTTTTGTTTACCACTTCCAATAATTAAGGTTTTTACGCGTTTTAAACTGCCTAATAATATTAAACGGTTTAGGTTTTAGCTTTTCGTCACTAAGTAAAAACTCATTCGTTGCAGCCACTACTCGCTCACTTGATTTACCGTCTGTGTATGGGTGCAGCTGTTGGCAATAGCTTTCTATATTTTGCATCAATGTTTTAGGGTAGGTAAATGCAAGGTCTATCGCGTCTTCTAGCTTATTTGGATCTGTTACGTTTAGTAAATGCTTGTCTGGGGCATTATTACAAAAGGTCACAACAGGCTTTCGCTGCACTATAAACATTAAAAGCACCGATGAGGTATCACACAGCATTACATCGGCCGACTTTAATAAGGGGACTACGTCGTCGGTTTCGATAAACGTTAAGTTTTGATTACTTAACGCTTTGTATTTATCAATAAGCTCAATAGGCATTTTAGGATGAAACTGCATTAATATGCGCCACTTTCCTATTTCGCTAAAGTGCTTTATTTGCTCGTAAAGTTTAGGTGCAAGTGATAAACGTTTTGAAAAAGTAGAACAAATTAAAAGTGTAGGGCGAGTGTCGGCTTTGCTGGTATATGGGGTTTGTAATTCGCCAGTAAACAAGCGGTCGAGCGTTGGCCAGCCAGTTTCAGTCACTTTAAAATAACCCAGCTTTTTTTGTAAGGCTTTAAATGGCACTGTGGTATTGGGGCCTTGAGTACAATATAGGTCAAAGCAGCCCCTTGCTTTTAGGTGATCGTTGTTACCTTTTTTATCAAGTTTTCCGGCATCAAAACCATGAAATACACCCACTTTAATACCCGGAAAAAACGTAGGAATTAAATTGGCCGGTGCAAATGTAGCATCGGGTTTCCAGTTGTGAATATCGTCTATTGAATTAAGGCGTATTTCATCGGGTGTTAAAAAATCAGGGTTTACAGAGCTACCTTGTAAAAACCAGCGTACCTGACCACCGTTCGCTAATATGGCCGCCTGAATAGGCCTCAAAATTGCGTATGAATAATTTTGAGATATATACATTAAGTATTTTTTATTTTTGGTGGTGGTTAAGTAGTTCAAGCTAGCTCCTCGACTCAATAGCACAGCCAGTTTACCCGATTGTGACAACCATATAAATATTCTTGCTAAATCTCTTAACCAAAGTTCAAGTTATTTAGTTTCAAGCCCAAGATTGAGCTTTGAAGTTGGCTGGATTATCATACCGCACATAACCCCATACCATACTTTGCTCATAGAGCATCCCTAACCCCGGAGATAGCATGACTAGCTATAAAGTTTTAGACGTAAACGATGATTTACCCATCCGCACCAAAGGTGAAGTACACAGTGGTAAAGTGCGTTCAGTTTATTGGCTAACAGACGAAGACAGTGCACGATTAATTAAAGATAAAGGCTACAAAGTACCCGCAGGTACTGAGCTGGCTATTATGGTGATTTCGGACCGTATTTCAGCATTTGATTGTATTTGGCAAGGTGAAAATGGCTTAAATGGTGTGCCGGGTAAGGGGATAGCACTTAACACCGTTGCATCATATTGGTTTAAATTATTTGACGAAGCAGGCCTAGCTGGCAATCATATTGTGGATATTCCGCACCCATATGTATGGATTGTGCGTAAAGCAAGCACAGTTAAGGTAGAGGCGATAGCGCGCCAATATATTACGGGTAGCATGTGGCGTGATTACGCTAAAGGGACACGTAACTTTTGCGGTATAGATTTACCTGAAGGGTTAAACGCGAATCAAAAACTCGATAATGTACTTATTACGCCATCAACCAAGGGGATTATTGAAGGCGTTGCCGACATAGCGCCAGTAGACGATGTAAACATTACCCGCGAGAACATAACAAATAACCTAGATGTATTTAATTTTAAGTCGGCAGACGACGTTGCAAAATACGAAAAGCTGTTAGTAGAAGGCTTTGGCTTAATTAGTAAAGAGCTTGCCAAGCTTGACCAAATTTTTGTAGATACCAAATTTGAATTTGGTTATGTAGAAGACCTAAATGGTGCACAACAGCTTATTTATATCGACGAAGTGGGTACACCAGATTCATCGCGTATATGGGATGGTGCTGCGTATCGAGATGGTAAAATTGTTGAAAACTCTAAAGAAGGCTTTCGCCAATTGTTAATTAATAACGTGCCAGAAAGCGACGTATTACTAAACAAAGATCGCATGGCTGAGCGCGAAAAATTAGCAAAAGAGTATATTTTACCCGAATCAGTCATGCTTGAAGTGTCTAATACTTATGTGGGTATTGCCAGCAAAATAGTTGGTGAAGCAATTACTATTCCTGAGGATCCGCGCCAAGAGGTCATTTCTATTTTAGACGCTGATTATGGCTTAATTGTAAAATAGCCATACTAAAGAACTAAAAAACCCAGTGGCTAACTTTTTATTTTTAGTTACTGGGCTATATTCCTTGCAATTAACCCCTGTAATTAATTACCTTAACCTAACGTTAATAGTTAGGTGTTGTTATGTTTGAACGTTGTTTGCAAAAAATAACTAAAAGTTGCCGTTTTTTAACCATGGGTTTGTTTTTTGGTTACTTTTCTAACGCCGCTGCACTGGAGTTGGTACTAGAAGATCAACACGGTGGCAAACTAGCAAATGCTGTTATTGAGCTTCACTTTAACGCCGAGCAATTAGCCAAGCCAAATCTTCCTGTAGCCACTATGGACCAAGTTCATAAACAGTTTTTGCCAGAGCTATTAGTTGTGCAAAAAGGGCAGCAAGTTGATTTTCCAAATAGCGATAATATTCGCCATCATGTGTATTCTTTTTCGCAAGCTAAGCCTTTTCAGTTAAAGTTATATTCAGGGCAACCAAAAGCACCGATTACTTTTGATAATCAAGGGGTCGTTGTTTTGGGGTGTAATATTCACGACTCTATGGTTGGCTACATATATGTGGCAGGTAGCAAACATGTTTATAAAACAAATGAGCAAGGCAAAGTAACCTTGCCAAATAACTTATTACCGATTGAATTAAGCATATGGCATGCTTTGCAAACAGCACCTTTGGAGAATAAAAAAATTATAACAGTAAGCGCTAAAAGCAAACACACCATAACGATAAACACATCTACACCAGCACCAAGAAACACCTTTGGTAGCAAATTTAAGGCTGGTAATGACTCATAGTTTAAAAAACCGAATTACCTCGCTCTGCGTAGGGCTGGTGTTATTAACAACGCTGGTGAGTGTTGCTAGTTTTTGGTGGTCAACAAGTCAGTTTCAGGAACAAAAAGTAGACCAAGACATAAGTGTTGCGCAAAACGTTTATAAGCAATATTTAACCTCAAAAGAAAGCCTATTGTTAACAGCAGCTAAAGTATTAACTGCCGATTTTGGTTTTAAACAAGCGGTTGCCACGCGCGATGCGGGCACCATAAGCAGTGTTTTGTACAATCACAGCCAACGGATAGACGCGCAATTAATGTTGCTTATAGATTTATCGGGTCAGCTAATTTCGTCAAATTTAGAGCAAGGTGCCTTTGAAGACGACTTGCGGCCTTTACTCGCAGAGCTTTTTAACGCACAAGAGCAATCTACATTTGTAGTGTTAAACAATGAGCTTTACCAGGTTATTTTATTACCTGTAAAAGCCCCAAGAACCATAGCTTACAGTTTAGTGGGCTTTAAAATAGACGACAGTGTTGCAAGCGAACTTAAAAGCTTAACAGGCATGGACGTAAGTTTTGTAGGCAGTGCCGACAACCTAGTTATTAGCTCGTTAGATGAGCGCCCAGCGCCTTTTGAACCGGTGAGTTATTTTAACTCAGCCACCACCTCACGAATATTTGGCGAGTACCCGGTTTACCGAAACCGAGATATTAATTTAGCCTCTTTGGCAACACACCCAATTATTATTTTATTAAGCGCCGATTTAACACAAAGTTATAGCGATTTTGAAAAGCTATTTTTTACCCTTATTATTTTGTCTATCTTAACGATGTTTGTAGGTGTAATAACAAGTAGCTTATTAGCAAATAACTTAACAACGCCGCTTTCTCAGCTGGTTGTAATTGCTAAGCAGTTTGCGCAAGGTAATTATAATTTTGAGTTTAAAGGTAAAAAACAAAGCACAGAAATAACGACCTTAGTTAATGCGTTCGACAACATGGGTAACGACATCAACAAGCGTGAACAACAAATTAGTTTTCAGGCGCGACACGATACTTTAACCGGCTTTTATAATCGCTCTGCGATGTTAGAAGTGTTGGACAAAGAATTAAGCGAATTAACTCAATATACGCTTGTAGCTATAGATATAAAAGGGTTACGCCATATAAACGATAAGCTTGGCCCGCGCATTGGCGATGAATGTATAAAAACCGTGGCATGCAGAATAAGTGAGTTTTCGGATGAGTTTGGTGGGATTCATGCGCGTATTGGGGGAGATGAGTTTTTAACGGTATTTCCAAGCAGTGCGGTTAGCGAGAAAAAGTGCGGCATAGAGGGATTAATTGCTAGGCTTCAAGAGTGTTATACCATTCAAAAGCTAAAAATTAACTTACAGTTTAGTACCGGTGTATTGCAGTACCCATCGCAAGGTACTGCCAGTGATGACTTGGTAAGGCGAGTGCTTATTGCCGTAGAAAATGCGGCAAATAACCAAAACCATATACATTATTACCAAGATGGCGAGGACGAGGCCCACTTAGATCGTTTAATTATGCTTGATGAATTAAAGCAAGCTATTAGCGACGACGATGGTCAGCTGTTTATGACCTACCAGCCTAAGCTGCATATGCAAACTCAAAAAATAGATAAAGTTGAGTCGCTTATTCGTTGGCAGCGTAAAGATGGCAGCTGGGTTAATCCCGAGTTATTTATTGATTTAGCAGAGCGCTCAGGGCTAATTGTTGAACTAACTGCATGGGTAATAAATACCGTAGTTGCACAAGTTGCCGAATGGAAATCGAAGGGTATTGAGCTTCAAGCCGCTATTAATGTATCGGCACAAGATATTGCGTTTCCGGGGTTTCATGCCGCGTTAGTCGCTACGCTAAAAAAACATAATGTGGATGCAAGGTTAATCACCATTGAATTAACCGAGCGCGACATGATAGAAAACGAAGAAAAGGGTATTAAAGCGCTTAAAGATTTAAAACAAATTGGCGTTAAAATATCGCTTGACGATTACGGGGTAGGGCAAACATCGCTAGGGCGTTTAAAAATGTTACCTATTGATGAGCTTAAGCTCGATAAATGTTTTATTTTAAAACTAGATGCCTCTCAAAAAGATCAATTTATAGTGCAGTCGTCAATTACGCTTGGGCATCAGTTAGGTTTTTCGGTGGTGGCTGAAGGGGTCGAAACCGAAGAGTCGTTAGCTTTACTTAAAACAATGCAGTGCGACCATGCACAAGGTTACTACCTTAGCCGGCCTTTAAAAGCTGATTTATTAGAACAATGGCTGGAAGAATACTATGGTAAAAATTAAGCATTTATTTGTCAGTGTTTTATTGCTAATAAGTTTGCCAACGGTTGCCAACAGTAGCGGAAAGTTACTAGCAACACCGGGTGTATCTCAAGTTGAAGGTAGCGGCGGTGGAGGTATAGTGCCTTGGGCTCAGCTTGCGGGTTATGCGAGCGAAGATGAATTTTCGGTAAATGGTTTTTGTAGCCGAGCGGATGTGAGTGATTACGCATTAAATGTATGTGGTGCGCAGTTAAACTTATTTAATCGGGTAGAGCTAAGTTACGCAAAACAAGAGTTTGACGTGCCAGCACTTAACACAGAAATAGAGCAATCGATTACCAGTGCAAAAATACGTTTATATGGTGATATTGTTTACAGCCAATGGCCGCAATTAAGTTTAGGTATACAGCATAAATCGCTAGATGACGGCACCGTAGCCAAACTTGTTGGCGCAGAGGATACCAGCGGTACAGATTATTACTTGGCTGCCAGTAAGCTTCACTTAGGTGCATTTGCAGGTTATAACTGGTTTTGGAATGTAACAACACGCTATAGTGAAGCCAATGAACTGGGACTACTCGGTTATGGTGGCGGTAATGCTGACAGCGCGTTTTTATTTGAAGGTAGCACCGCTGTATTTTTAAGTCGTGAATTGGCAATCGGTATTGAGTATCGTCAAAAAGCGAATAACTTAAACTTGGGTGAGCAAGACTGGAAAGACGTTTTTGTTGCCTGGATGCCTAATAAAAATGTGAGTGTAACTGCCGCATACTTAGATTTAGGGCGTATTGCAGGGGCAGACGATCAAACCGGTTGGTACTTATCGGTAACAGGGTATTGGTAATGAAGTTAATTGCAGTTGGGTTTTTATGTGTAGGTATTTTAATGGGTTGTGCGAATAAAGCACCGCCTACTTTATATTACCAAATTGGCGGTAACGCCGGCATAGAAAAACTAATTGATAGCTTTATTAACCAAATAGGCAATGACGAGCAGGTATTTAACTACTTTGAGCACACAAACATAGCACATTTTCGTCAAGGTTTTATTTTGCATATGTGCATGCTTACCGATGGCCCGTGTAAATACAGCTACGCAGGTGATTCAATGGTAGACATACACACCGGCATGAATATAACAGAAAAAGACTTTAATCATGTTGTTGATTTATTAGTGAATGCCATGAATGAGCAAAACATATCTCATCCTATTCAAAATAAAATTTTGTCAAAAATGGCGCCATTAAGAGGCGACATTATTAATATATAGTGGATAAACATTATTTTCTGTTTACCTACAATACAGGCCATTAGTTATGTACAATGAACAATATTGTTACTTTATTGTATATTTTTCATGTTTGTATATTTCGACGTCCAGCATATTTATTATTTACCTCAATATATACCTGTAATTGAAAAATTATCAAATAGAGGCCATCAATGCGCATTAGTATTTTATAGATCTCAAGAAAAACAATTTATAGATATTTGCGAGACGTTCGCGGTTGAAAATTCAATAAAAGCAATTTGGTTGGAAGATAAATCAAATACATTAGATTTCTATCAGGGTGTTGAGTGTGATTGGGTCGTGTTTGGTAATGCATTTTTAGATGTTGATAAACTCAATAATAAAAGTGTATTAATGCAGCATGGCATAGGTCCAAAAAGCTGTTACTACGATGTATCAAACACAACGACTACCGTTCGCTTTGTTGAAGGTGAGCATCGTTTAAAACGATTAAAAAACTTATATCCAAATGGTAATTTTGTTGATAGCGGCTATGCGAAATTAGATCCAATTATTAACAACTCAGTGGAAAAAGTTGACTTGGCTGGGTTGGGATTAGATAAGAATAAGCCAACACTTTTATATGCCCCCACTTTTTATCCGAGCTCTATTGAGTGTATGAGCGATGATTTTCCAGAGTGTTTTCCTGATTATAATATTATTATAAAACCACACTTTTTTAGTTTGTCTAAACCGCGTTATAAAAAACAAAAAAGTAAAATCATGCGCTGGCAAAAATATAATAATGTTTATTTAACAAGTGAAAGTGAATTTAACTTAACGCCTTTTTTAGCGGTTGCAGACATAATGTTATCAGACGCGTCGTCTGCTATATTTGAGTTTGCAGCTCTGGATAAGCCTGTTGTGTGGTGTGACTTTTACAAGTTACGATGGAATTATAGAGGTATATTTTCTTATCGTTTTAAGGCACGGCTTGATGAGGACATAAATTATTTTCACAAAATTTGTCAAAGGGCTGAACAGTTCAGCGATGTTGTATCTGCAGTTCAGTTGTGTGCCTCAGAATCTGAAGAATTTAGATTTAACCGGAAAAAAATTATTGAGCAGCTTGCAGGAAAAATAGATGGAAATTGCGCTGACCGTATAGTTAATTACTTAGAGAGTTATGAATGAAACGAGTTATTACATTTGGTACCTTTGATATTGTTCATGTCGGTCATATTAACATTTTAGAACGCGCCAAATCCTTAGGTGACTATTTAATTGTTGGGATATCATCAGATGCACTCAATATGCAAAAGAAGGGTAGAACTCCAGTTTATAGCGAAAGTGATAGAGTTAAAATAATTAGTTCTTTACGCTGTGTCGATGAAATTTTTATAGAGCATTCCCTTGAGCTCAAAGGCGATTACATAAAAGAACATGATGCAGATTTGTTAGTAATGGGGGATGATTGGGCAGGTAAATTCGATAACTTCAAAACGTTATGTGACGTACAATACTTAACTAGAACACCTTCCATTTCAACTACGGAAATAATTGAAGTAGTTCGCAATCCTTCATAAAACTTAGAAGAGCGATAATTGAGTAATATTTTGATTATTACTCCAAACCCCATTCGCTTTATTATTAAAAGGTTATCAAATCAAAAACTTAATAACCTGCCAGCAATTACAAAAAAGGCTAAACGACCCTACTTTAGTGTTGTTTGATGCGGGTATGCTTCGCCCTGGTGTTTTAGGAACTTATGTGCCTGAAGCTATGCTACCCAATGCAAAGCGGTTTGACATAAAAAATGAGCTGGCAGATAAATCAAACCCGCTATCAAGCACAATGTGTAATGCACAGCAGTTTACACAGGTTATGCAGCATGCGGGTGTAAACCATGATTCGTTTATTGTGGTATACGAAGATGCCGGCTTATTTAGTGCTGCAAGGGCGTGGTGGATGCTAAAAGCCATGGGGCATCACAATGTAAAGGTTTTAAGTGGCGGTCTTAAAAAGTGGTTAGCGTGCGGCTATGCAGTGCAGCAAGGTTATAGTGAGTCTTTAACGTGTGGTAATTTTGAAGCAAGTTATAATCCAAGTTACTTTATTGGCCGCCAGCAAGTATTAGCAGCAATAGATGATGCGAATACGGTATTGCTAGATGCGCGTGCCTATAAACGCTTTACTGGTGAAGAGAGCGAACCTCGAAAAGGCATGCGAGGTGGGCATATACCACAAAGCCGTTCATTGCCTTTTTTAGATTTATTAACTCATGGCGAGGCTAAAGCTTTTGAAGAAATAAAGATAAAATTTGAGAACGCTGTAGGTACTGCAGAGTATATTCAATTTAGCTGTGGATCAGGTATTACAGCGTGTATTTTAGCTTTATTTGCTGATGAATGTGGTTATAAAAACTTAAGTGTTTATGACGGATCTTGGAGTGAGTGGGGCGCGAGTAACTCGTTGCCTATTGCTACTGGAGAAAAGTAGGTGAGTCATGAGTTTAAAGCTTGCTCATGTTAAAGCGCAGCGCCTCTAAACCTCTTTGTGAATAACAGTACTTAAAAATTTTACTCACAAGGAGAAGTAAAAGAGAAAAAATGAGAAGGTAAAAACGAATATTTTATCGCATTTTTATAAAGTAGCTTTTACTTTCTAAAACCATATGGGCAGTTTTTACAGCCATTTTTACAACAGGTTCCTCGCTTTAAAAAAAACCACTTACTAAATACCATGTAGCCATTTTGCATAGTGTAGTCGAGCTCTTCAATTAAGTTATCGTTTCCTTTAAATGCTTTTGCAAACTCTATTTGGCTTTTAATTGGCTGAGTATAAAGCTCTTCAAGGTAATGATTAATTTTATTGAGTGTACAGGTTTGGCACAAACAGCTTGTTGCCGTTGCGTCTAGGGGTAAAATAGCGGGTAACTGGTTACACCAACATGCGGTTATATTATTTACATTACAGTTAAGCACTGTATTACATTGGCTGCAGTTTGTTTGAGTCATTTTAGTTCTTATCAACAGTAGAGCGCCAAGAATAACAAATATTATGAATATACAAAAAGCCTTAGCAGAATTTATTACGTTTTCGGCACAAAGAGACAATGCAATATCGGTTATTGTGTCAACGCCTGCCTATGGTCAAGCGCCCTTATACACATTAAAAACTGACGTATTAGTTGGTGTAATTAAACGCTGTTTGAGTGGTGAAATAGATTTAGATGACTTAGAGCTTTGGGCTAACGTTATTGAGTCACGAGAAGACGTTGATTGCGCTGAACACGAGGGCGTTATTTATGCGCTTAGTAATAGCGAGCAAATGGGCGAGCTTGATCACCAAAAGCTTCAAAAAATACTGGCATTGTTAAAGGGTTAAAGTTTAGGTTAACTTAAAACCGCATTTAAATTAAATGCGGTTTTAGTATTTTTTGACAACCTGATTACTTGTGATATCCCAAGCAGGTTTCTACTTCGTTTTTAGATCCTAAAATAACCGCTACACGCTGGTGAATAGCGTCTGGCTGAATATCCATAATACGTTCAGAGCCTGTTGAGGCAATGCCGCCGGCTTGTTCTACTAGCATAGCCATTGGGTTTGCTTCGTAAAGCAGACGCAGTTTATTGGGTTTATTAGGATCTTTAGTATCAGTTGGGTAAGTAAATACACCGCCTCGGCTTAGTACGCGATGAACATCGCCTACCATGGCGGCAATCCAGCGCATATTAAAGTTTTTAGCGCGCGGGCCGGTATCGCCTTGCAGTAAATCATTTATGTAGTTTTGCATAGCGGGTTGCCAATGACGCTGATTAGACGCATTAATCGCAAACTCGTTTGTATCTGCAGGTATAGTGGCAAAGTCTTCTGTTAGTAAAAAACTCCCTTGGGTTTTATCAAGGGTGAACATGCGTGTGCCTTTACCTGTACTAAGCGCCAACATTGTTGATGGGCCGTACAGTACATAACCTGCCGCAACTTGCTTGTGGCCAGGTTGCATAAAAATACTTTCGTCTGCTGCATCTGAGCCTTCAGGCGCTTCCATAATTGAAAATATAGTCCCTACCAGCGAGTTAATATCGGTGTTTGACGACCCATCAAGTGGGTCAAATGCCACAATATATTTAGCGTCGGGGTTTCCTGCAACGGTGTAATCTTCTTCTTCAGAGGCAATGGCTTTAACTGTGCCCGACTCCAGTAAAATATCTTTTAATAGCTGATTAGATAATACATCGAGCTTTTTTTGCGTTTCGCCTTGAATGTTTTCATCAAGTGTTGAGCCTAATACGCCAGAAAGCGCACCTTGACCAACACGAAACGATATTTCTTTACATGCCGCTAAAATAGTTCGGATTAATGATAATAGTTCTCTTGGGCAACCGTCTTCTAGCAATACTGGAGGGAGTCTACGCATTCTATTTTCCTGATAACGTGTTAAAACCAATCATAATGTGAGAGAGATTAGTTTAGAGCGCTGAAATTCGTCTTAAATATCTGTATTGTTTAAATACCGCCCTATAATGGGGGCACCTAATCGTACCTAAAACGCCTATAACAAAGATAAGATTATGAAAAAAATACCACTACTAAGTTACATACTCTTTACTGTGTTGTGCTCTATCATAACTCAAGCGCACGCAGCAATTAAGTCAATTGATGAATTTACTACACAAATGAACCACTTTCCGGGGTATTACTCGTTTTATTACGATACTCAAAACGGCAAAGTGTATTTAAAGGTAGATAAGTTTGAGCAGCAGTTTTTATTACAACAAAGTTTGCCATACGGGATTGGGTCAAACGATATTGGACTTGATCGAGGCCAGCTTGGCAACACGCATTTGGTACAGTTTGAGCGCTTTGGCGATAAAGTTATGCTGCGTGCTGTAAATACTTACTACCGTGCTAACACTAATAACAAAGCCGAGCAGCAAAGTATCAAAGAGGCATTTGCATCAAGCATATTGGCGGGCTTTAAAGTGGTTGCTGAAGACAAAAACACGGCACTTATTGATTACACACCTTATTTATTGAGCGATGTACATGGAGTAAGCCGTACACTAGCTGCCCGTAAGCAGGGGAATTTTAACCTTGATGAATCACGAAGTGCGGTTTACATGGCGCGTTCAAAAGCCTTTGTAAAAAACACCGAACTGGAAGCCGTGCTTACATTTAAAGGCGCAAAGCCGGGTAAGTTTGTACGCCAAGTTAGCGCCGACCCATACACTGTTACCGTACATATGCACCATTCACTTATTCAATTACCAGATGATAATTACATACCACGTAAATTTAACCCGCAATCGGGCTTTTGGAGCATTGAACACAAAGATTACGCAGCGCCTTTAGGCGAGTCGATGTATGTTCGTTATATACCGCGTCACCGTTTAGCAAAAAAAGATCCGAGCTTACCTATTAGCGAGCCGGTTGAGCCTATTGTTTATTATTTAGATCCCGGTGTACCAGAGCCAGTTAAAAGCGCCTTACTTGAAGGTGGTAAGTGGTGGAATGTTGCATTTAGCGCTGCAGGTTATAAAAACGCGTTTATTGTTAAAGTATTACCAACCAATGTTGATCCCATGGATATTCGTTACAACGTAATTCAGTGGGTACATAGGGCAACACGTGGCTGGTCATACGGAAGCTCAGTTATTGATCCGCGCACCGGTGAAATATTAAAAGGCCATGTAACCTTAGGATCGCTTCGTGTCCGCCAAGATATTTTAATTGCAGAAGCGCTGGCTGCTCCTTATTTTAAAGGAGATGAAGTTGCTAAAAACTTACACGCTATGGCGCTTGATCGTATTCGCCAGTTAAGTGCCCATGAAATTGGCCATACATTAGGTATTGCCCATAACTTTGCGGCATCAGTAAGTGATAGAGCCTCAGTAATGGATTACCCGCACCCATTATTGAGCTTTAATGAACAAGGCAAGCTTGATGTAACACGAGGCTATGCAACAGGTATGGGCGTATGGGATACCCAGGTAATTAAATACGGTTATAGCGACTTTACCAATCAAGATGAAAGCGCAGAGCTGGCAGCAATTTTAAAAGAGAATAAAGCCAAAGGGTTAGCGTTTATTTCAGATTCTGACGCGCGGGCTAAAGGGGGCGCTCATCCAACGGCTCACTTATGGGATAACGGCGCTAACCCATCAGAAGAGCTTTTACGTGTTTTAGATGTGCGTAAAAAGGCACTTTCGCAATTTGGTATTAATAATATTAAGTCCGGTGTTGCGCTATCTCAGTTAGAAGAAAAGCTTGTGCCACTTTATTTATTTCATCGTTTTCAAGTTGAGTCTGTGGTTAAGTTAATTGCAGGTGTAAATTACGAATATGAAACACGCGGAGATGAGCCTGTCCAAGGCGCTCAGGTTGTTGATAAGCAAGTGCAACAAGATGCAGTTAATGCCATTTTAGCAACACTTACAGCCAAAAATTTAGTTATACCTGAATCGGTATTATCGTTAATTCCGCCAAAAGCATATGGTGAGTCTAAATCGCGCGAAAGCGTAGTGGGGCGTACCGGGTTAACACTTGATGCAATGGCTTTACCAGAGGTGGCAGTGCAGCATAGTTTATCGTTGTTGCTTAATCCACAACGCTTAAATCGTTTAGCGCAACAACAAGCCCGTAATAACCAATTTTACAGTTTAGATGCGTTATTAAAGAAGTTGTATAGCCATGTTTATAATGTATCGTCGCCCGATACAATGAAAGGCAAAATAACCCAGCGTATACAGTTTTTAACAGCAAAAACCTTTGCTGACTTAGTGGCAAATAATAATGTAAGCCCAGAGGTACAGGCCCAACTTCGTTATTACTTAGTTAAGCTAAGTGACGACTTTAATCAAAACACTATGCTGAGTAATACAAGCACCGGTGAAAGCGCATTTAAGCAATATCTAGCAGTGCAGGTAAAACACTTTTTAGCCAATGGAGAGTGGCCTAATAACTTTAAGGTTCTGCCTATACCGCCAGGTTCACCCATTTAATTTTATAAGGGCGCAGGTTAACACGCCCTGAGCTTTAAACGCCTTTATAAGCAGCGCTTCGATAGTATCAAACGCTGTTTTTTCTTGCATAAAATTGGTTTTTTGTTAACCTACTTGCCTTCCATTTTTTGTCTTTTGAGGTGTATATGGCGTTTTTATCTCGTGCGATTTTATCGCTTTCCATTGCACTTTCAAGTACCGCTGCCTTTGCTCAAAAACCGTGTGATGTTGAACTCAGACATGGCCTAATTATTACCGATGACGTAATACGAATTGTTGATAAAGGCCAAACACGAGTGCAAATTAACAACAATACCCAGCTCTTTATTCGTGGCTATTGGGTCGATTTAGGTGAAGATGAAAGCAAAGTACTGGAGCAATTTAGCCAAGGCATTCGCCAAACAGTACCCGAACTTGTAAATTTAGCCACCGACGGTGTTAATTTAGGGCTGAGTGCTATTGAGCAGGTGGTTGAGGGCATGTCGGATAAAGAGCCTGAAGTACTTAAAACCCAACTACAATACGTAGAACGCGCGTTGATGGATAAGTTTAAGCGAGGCGACGACTTTTTTTTTATAGCTCCTCAATCACTTTCTCAAATTGATGACTTTTTTACAAAAGAAATAAGCCAAAAAATCCACTCGGCGGTTCATGGCTCGTTAGGTGCTATTTTAGTGTCTTTAGGGGATGCGTTTAAATCGCGTGAAGGCAATATTGAGGATCGCATTAACGATATGGGTCAACGCATGGATATCATCACGAAAGAGATTGATAAGTCATTGCAAAAAAAAGCAGACCAATTAGAGCTAAAAGCATCAGAATATTGCGAATACCTCAACACCTTAGATGTCACCGAATCTCGCTTACAAGCGATTGTACCGGGCATGGCAGACTTTGATTTAGTGCAAATTAAATCGTAAGGGAAAGTGGTTCGTGATCAGACCGCCCTATAGTTTTATCTCATTCTCGGTTAACAAGCGGTATTCGCCTGGCGCTAAGTTTTCATCTAACTTAATACCCGCAATTTGCTCACGGTGTAATTCAACCACTTTGTTATCAACGGCGTAAAGCATGCGCTTTACCTGATGGTACTTTCCTTCACTAATTGATAAGCGTAAACCGTAGTTAGCTAAGCGCTCAGCAATAGCAGGGCGGGTGGCATCTTTTTCATTGTGTAGCATAACGCCTTCGCGTAATTGCTCAAGCGCTTCGTCGGTAATTGGTTCTTGGGTTTCAACTAGGTATGTTTTAAATTTATTACTGCGTGGTGAGGTAATTTTATGTGACCAGTCGCCATCGTTAGTGATTATGACTAAGCCTGTTGTGTCTATATCTAATCGACCTGACACATGAAAGTCACTCATATTTGGCTCATCAAGTAAGTCAAAAACTGTTTTGTGTAAGTCGTCACTATTTGCGCACACATAACCAACAGGCTTATTTAGCATAAAGTAACGTTTACCTAAAAATACTAATGGCTCACCGTTATGTAATACGGCATCTTCTTTTGCTAACTGAAAGTTATGTGCTGTGATCACCTCACCATTTACGCTTACTTCTTTACGCTTAATACTGGCGCGAGCTTGCGTGCGCGGTACTTCTGCTAAGTGGCTAATAAATTTATCTAAACGGCAAGGGAATTTCATTTTGGTTCACATTTTTAGTCGGCTACAATGGGCGCGATTATAGCCGATAGTGAAATACCATGACAGTGCACAGCACACTAATTTTAAACCTGTATAAGGCCAAAGTGGCCTCTGGTGAGCTGACGTACGATGCTGCCCAGCAACGTGCGGTTATGGCATTAAATACCTTAAGCCTACAACTTCAGACACCGGTAAAATGGTGGCAAAAAACACCAAATATAAATGGAGTTTATTTGTATGGGCCGGTAGGGCGCGGTAAATCAATGTTAATGGATTTATTTTATAACAATGTGCCAGTGGTAAAAAAACAGCGACTTCACTTTCATCATTTTATAGCACATGTTCATAGTCAATTAGCTGAGCTACAAGGCCACGCTAATCCGCTTACATTGATAGCGAAAAAATGGGCTAAAAACATTAAAGTATTATGTTTTGATGAGTTTTTTGTCAGCGACATTGGCGATGCCATGATTATGGCTAGATTGTTTAAAGCGATGTTTGAGCAAGGTTTAGTACTGGTGGCCACCTCTAATGCAAAACCAGAACAGCTTTATAGAAACGGCCTGCAACGCGCGCGATTTTTACCTACTATCGATTTAATTAACAACCACTGCCATATAGTCAATGTGGCCGGTGGGGAAGATCATCGCTTTAGATATGGTAAAAATAGCCGCCACTATTATATCAACTTACCGAGTGATGATTTTAAAGCTATTTTTGTGCAAGCGAATTCACAGGTTACTTTTTCAGATGTAATTACGATTCACGGCCGTAAACTTAGCTACCAATTAAAAGCGCCTAGAGCCGTAATCATTGATTTTATGGCTTTATGTTCAGGCCCACGTAGTGCAAACGACTATATGTTTTTAGCATCCCAGTTTGATGTGTTGTACGTTAATAAAGTGCCTAAAATGGGTGAAACCGCAACGGGTAAAACGATCGTGCATGGAATAGAAGATAGCTATCAACGGGAAAAGCAAACGCTTGAAGAACACACTTTAGACGACGAAGCTCGGCGCTTTATTGCATTAGTGGATGAATTTTATGATTGTCAAAAATTGCTGATCATAAATGCTCAGGTAAATATAGAGCATTTATATGTGGGTAAAAAGCTAAGCTTTGAATATGCGCGAACGCAATCGCGGCTAGTAGAAATGCAAAATTGGTAAAAAACGCGCTTAACGGTTTATGGCTAAGCGCAAATCTAATTACTTTACTTACTGTAGCCATTTGGATTGTTTGACTGCCAGCGCCATGTATCTTGCATCATGGCATCAATTCCGCGTTTAGCTTCCCAGCCCAGCTCATTAAGGGCTTTTTCTGGTGCGGCGTAACATGCAGCAATATCGCCAGGGCGACGAGGTGATACTTGGTAGGGTACTGCTTGGTTACTTGCTTTAATAAATGCATTAACCATTTGCAGAACAGAATAGCCATTACCAGTGCCAAGGTTATATACAAGTGCACCCGTATTTGTAGCTATTTTATCAAGCGCTTTTAAGTGGCCAATAGCTAAATCTACAACGTGAATGTAGTCGCGTACGCCTGTGCCATCAATGGTGTCGTAATCATCACCAAATACGGCTAACTGCTTGAGTTTACCCACTGCTACTTGAGCAATGAATGGTAATAAATTATTAGGAATGCCATTAGGATCTTCACCAATTAGGCCCGATTCGTGAGCACCTACAGGATTAAAATAACGCAAAATAGCAAACGCAAAGCGCTCGTCAGATTTAGCGATATCCTGGAGCATCATTTCTACCATCAATTTTGAGGTACCGTATGGGTTAGTTGTGCCACCAACAGGAAAGTCTTCTTTAATAGGTAAACTTGCCGGGTCACCATAAACGGTGGCAGATGAGCTAAACACTAACTTAAAAACGCCCGCATCACGCATTGCATCAACTAAGGTTAAAGTGCCTTGTACATTATTTTGGTAATACTCTACTGGTTTAGCAACCGATTCGCCAACCGACTTTAAGCCTGCAAAATGAATAACGCTGTTAACCGTATGCTTTGCAAATACTGAATCTAAAAAAGCTTTATCGAGTATGTCACCTTGATAAAAAGTTACTTCTTTTCCCGTAATTTGTTTAACGCGAGCCAGAGACTCTTGCGATGAATTTGCTAAATTATCTATAACAACAACATCACTTCCTTGTTGCAAAAGTTCTAAAACGGTATGCGAGCCAATATAGCCTGCGCCACCGGTTACTAAAATAGTCATTAAAGCTCCGTAGGGTTCTTTATTCAGTTGTTTTAATTTCAACATAAAATGGCATAGTTTACATGCTTTATATTTAATTTTTAGTTTGCAAAGAAGATGGTTTAAAGTAGTTTTAAAAGGTACATCAGATTACATTTTGTTCGTTTATAATTACATTTAACAACTATGATTAAGTTATAGTTAATATATATCTGTTAGGATTATTTAATTAAGGTAAGCAACAAAGCCACACCATATACGTTGTGTTATGGATTACTTTTTGGAGATAGCTATGAACTCAGTTACAAAAATTTCAATGGCACTGTGTGTTGTATTGCCACTATTTACACATGCTGGCGAGTCTGCAGTTAAGTGGCATGACTTTAAAGACTATCGCGATGTGCGTGCATCAAACCAAACTAAAGCGTCTTACCATAAGCAAATTACTAAGCAGTTTGAAAAACATTTTTCCAAGCTTGCTGAGCAACTGCCAAAAGATTATAAGCTAAATGTCGAAATTACAGATGTTGATTTAGCTGGTGATGTACGTTTTAGTGGCACAAGTGAAATACGCGTTGTTGAACCTATTTTTTTCCCACGTATTAACCTGAACTATTCGTTAGTTAATAAAGAAGGCGATGTAATAAGTGAAGCAAATGATGTTGAACTCAAAGACATGGGCTTTATGGATAGAATAAGAAGAGGCCGAGAGGAGTCATTTGACCACGAAAAAAGATTACTCACACAGTGGTTTGGCGAACAAGTATTAACAAGTATTGATTGAGTTAACTTGCCGCTTAAGAGCGGCAAGTGATTAACTTTGGTTATTTAAACGTGGCAAGTAAAGTGAGTAACTGTTGTAATTTAATGACGGTTGCTTTTAACTTTTCTTCGTTAAAGCCATCGGTTGATAAACTTTCTACGTCGGCTGCAACGTCTAGTACATAGGGTTTGAAACGCTTTGCTTCAAAGTCAAAACCAGCGTCTTTTCCAAATAAGGCTTTAAATTTACCATGGCCTTGTTGTTGTAATTCGTCTAGTTTTTTGTCGGCATCAAGTGCCTGACGATAAACAATTTTTAAGTTAGCGTTGAGTTGTTCAATTATAGAATCCATGGTTTTCCTAAAGCTTTGTACTGCATGGCCGATATAATACGTGGATTACATTTAAAAGTCAGGTTAGTAATATGAATATATCAGGTTCAAGTTTACCCGTTATGTCAGGGGCTAGCGAAAGTGGTGAAGTTTACAGCGCTTCTTTGGCTAAAAAACAGCAACAGGCAGACGGCGCAGCTGCGCTTGCACTAATTGAAGGTGCTGCGCAATCATCAAGTGCGCAAACACCAGCTAAATCGGTGACTGCAACACTTGGTAATAACATAAACGTATACGTTTAAATGTCGCCCTAAATAAGTTTGAGATCTATAGGGGTTTTACTTTTTTGACCGCCTATTTCTCTTACTAATTTAGGCACTAAAAATCCGGGCAGAGCTTTTAAAAGCTCTGCCATTATTTTTATTGCTTGCTCTTCGTTAATATCAAAGTGACTTGCGCCTTCAACTTTATCTAGCAAATACAAATAATACGGCAGCACGTCGGCATCAAATAACGCTTCACTTAAATTTATTTGTGAGTCAACCGTATCGTTCACGTCTTTTAAAATAACCGCTTGATTTAATAGCATAACGCCTGCATGTTTAAGCTTTTGCATTGCGGCTTTAAACTCATCATCTATTTCGTTGGCGTGATTTATATGGTTTATAAATACAATTTTTAGTGGTGATTTTTGTAAGCGGGCACATAGCTCGTCAGTAATTCTCGCAGGTATTACGACAGGCAAACGACTGTGTATTCGCATACGTTTTATTTGCGGTAATTTTTCAAGCTCATCTAAAAACCAGCTAATGGCATCGTCTTTGGCCATAAGCGGGTCGCCACCACTTAAGATCACTTCGTTTATATTGGTATCTGATTTTATATAGCTAAGGGCATCTAGCAGGCTTTTTTTATTAAGTTGGTTTTCTTGATACGGAAAATGACGTCTAAAACAATACCGACAATTTACAGCGCAACCGGTTTTAAACATAACTAAAACACGCGATTTATACTTATGTAAAATCCCGGGTTGATCGTTGTCTTGCTCAAGCAAAGGATCTTTATTAAACCCCGATTTTTTTAAAAACTCTTGATGGCGAGGCATAACTTGCAGCAATAGAGGATCGTTTGCATCACCTTTGCGCATTTTTTTTATAAAAGGCACTGGCACCCGTACCGGAAATAAACTGCGAGCTTTTAGGTCGTTTTCATGGACTTGGCTCGATAAACCAACCATTTCAAGCAAGGTTTTTGGACAGGTAACTACATTTGCTAATTCTTTTTGCCAGTTTTTATGCAAATTTGCTTCATTTCTTTGTATCATTGGCACGTAGATTACTCGAAAAAATTAAAATAGAGGAAACGATGGCGAATTATAGCACCAACGAGTTCAAGGGCGGCCTAAAAATTATGATGGACGGCGAGCCTTGCAGTATCTTAGAAAATGAAATGGTAAAACCTGGTAAAGGCCAAGCGTTTAACCGTGTTCGTATCCGCAAGCTTATTTCTGGCAAGGTACTTGAAAAAACCTTTAAATCAGGTGAATCGGTTGAAGGTGCTGATGTTATGGATACGGACTTAGCGTATCTTTATACAGACGGTGAATTTTGGCATTTCATGAATAACGAAACATTTGAGCAAATTGCTGCTGACGAGAAAGCATTAGGCGATGCTGGCAAATGGTTAGTTGAAAACGATGTATGTACTATTACACTATGGAATGGCAGCCCAATTGCAGTCACTCCACCAAACTTTGTAGAGCTTGAGATCACTGAAACAGATCCTGGCCTAAAAGGTGATACAGCGGGCACGGGTGGTAAACCAGCAACGCTTAGCACGGGTGCAGTAGTTCGTGTTCCGTTATTCGTTCAAATTGGCGAAGTAATTAAAGTAGACACCCGCAGTGGTGAGTACGTAGGCCGTGTTAAGTAATATTTAACGTAGCTTAATAATACCAATTCGCAAAATAGATCACTTAATTAAGCGAATTGGTATAAATCCCAGCCTATGCTGGGATTTTTTTTGGAGAAAATATGTCAGCAACACTTTGGGCGCCCAGCGCAAATATAAAAACATTAAAACAACGCGCAGAAATTTTACGCACGATTCGTGAATTTTTTTACGCGCGAGATGTAATGGAAGTAGAAACACCGAGCTTAAGTGCTGCTAGTGTCACTGATGTTCACTTGGCAAGTTTTAATACTTCATTTATGGGCCCCGGGCATGCTAGTGGTTTGCCTCTTTATTTACAAACATCCCCCGAGTTTGCAATGAAACGCTTGTTAGCGGCTGGTTCAGGTTCTATTTTTCAGCTTTGCAAAGCATTTAGAAATGAAGAGGCGGGCAGCCATCATAACCCTGAGTTCACGATACTTGAGTGGTATCGCCCTGGGTTTGACGAATTTGCATTGATGGATGAAATGGATGAGCTAATGCAGTGTGTACTTAATGTGGAGCAAGCAACGCGTATTACTTATAAGGATGCATTTAAACAAGTATTAGGCCTGGATCCACTGACAGCATCTTTGGATCAACTAAAGGCGCATGCTTGTGAGCACGGCTTTGCTGACATAGCTAAAAACGAAACTCATAAAGATACCTTGCTACAGCTGTTATTTTGTATGAAAGTAGAGCCGAGCATTGGGCAAACTAAACCCTGTTTTGTCTATCACTTTCCTGCCTCACAAGCGGCATTAGCGCAAATTTGTGAACACGATGAGCGAGTCGCTGGTCGTTTTGAACTCTATTATAAAAATATGGAGCTTGCGAATGGCTTTAACGAGCTAACCAACGCAACAGAACAAGCTAAACGCTTTGATGAAGATAACCAGTATCGTGAAGCGCACGGTTTAAAACAAGTTCCGATGGATTCGCGCTTAATTGCTGCATTGGAGCACGGTTTACCGCAATGTTCAGGCGTAGCATTGGGGATTGATAGGCTGATAATGTTAGCAACTAACAAAGACACAATTAAAGATGTAATTGCCTTTGATGTAGATAGAGCCTGATACTTGCCCTGTAAGCGTAAAGCTTGCTGGCGCGTTAAAGCAAGGTTTTGAAAGGTTGTTTGATTATATCGATTGTACTTAAATTAAAGTAATTAGAAGCGTTGCTTCTCACGTGAGCAAGCTCAACGTCTACAAATAAAAACACCGCGCTTTAATTAAACGCGGTGTTTTTTAATCTTTAACTGACAACTGACAACTGACAACTGACAACTGACAACTGACAACTGACAACTTACAGCTCTAATGTAAACGTTATACCCGCTACTCTTGGCTCACCTAATTGTGTGTAGGTATGCGTTTCGTAGCCATCAAGTGGGTCGTTACCGAACTCAAAACCACGCGTCGGCACAGCTTCATCAAACACATTGCGTGCCCATGCATGAACTGACCACATGTCAGCGTCGTAGCCGAAGCTTAAGTTAACTAAGTTGCTGTTAGGCGCTTTTGAGTTATGGCTGTCTGAGAAGTAGTAATCATCTTTCCCTTCAATACCCACCATGGCATAAAAAGCGTTGGTAAAATTGTAGCGTGCAGTAAATGCATATTGGTACTTAGGCGATTGGGCTTGTTCACGGCCATCTTGGTTTAAACCAGATTGCGTTACAAAGTTATCTATTTCTGTGTCTAAGTAACCAGCGCTACCGGTTAATAATAGGTTGTCGGTGAGTCGGTAGTTACCTTCAATTTCAAGGCCGTAGTTACTACCAGAGCTTGCGTTATCAACGTAGCCTGTAAACTGCTGGCCTTCAACTTGCCATGCTTTTAACTGTATGTCGTCGCGGTGCATATAAAATGCCGCTAGGCGAAGTGTTAAAGCGTCATCGAGTGATGATCCTTTAACGCCAAACTCACCGCTCCATAAGTATTCAGGGTCGAAGCTGGTGTGCTGTTGAAAAAAGTTAGCGTCTAGGTTTAGGCCTTCATCTTTTGCTTTTGCAAGCGCTTCTGAGTTAATACCACCGGCTTTGTAGCCACGCGTAATACTTGCGTAGATCATAGTGCGATCTATTACTTGATACTCAAGCGCGACTTTACCACCGAGCATAACATCGTCGGTTTCTTGTATAAAACCGTTACTGTCGGTGTAATCACCTTGGTATTGCTCAACACGTAGGCCTGTTATTAAAGTGGTTTTTGGGCCAATAGGGGTTGCTACTTGGCCATACAATGCAATATTGCTGGTTTCATAAGTAGAGGCAAATGGGCTTGCAAGCCATGTGTATTGGCGCTCTAAATCAACATCGCGGTTTTGATAATAAAGACCCGCAACCCAGTTACCGGTTTTATCGTTAAACTGTAAGTTAGCTGATTGGTCATCGCGATCGCGATTGTAAATATCAGTAGAGCTGTAACCCCAAGGGTGTAAGCCTGCAGCACAAAGTTGCGGCTCGTTAATATCATTACAAACCCAGTCTTCATCGTAGCTATAAAGTAACTCGCTATCGATTGCTGAAACATTAAGGCTTACATCAAATTTATCGAAACCCGTGTAAGTGTTAGCAATACCTACCGCGTAACTTTTTTGGTTATCTTGACCTGGTTCATCCGCAACGCTGTCGCGGCTGTTGTCGAGCGTAAAGGCATCGTAACCATTGTTTATATCAATATAATGAAAATTTAACTCAGTGTTTAGGTTTTCAGTAAGCTGAGAGTTTAACTTAAAGCGTGCAACTTGCTCGTCTTGATTTTGTGTCGACTCGTTCAAGTATAAGTTGTCTACGTAGCCGTCAGATTTTCTGCGAAAGTAACTAACACGAGCCGTTGTATCGTCAGTCAAACCAGTGCTTGCTGCAAGGCCTGCTTCATGGCTGTTGTATGTGCCAGCACCTAAGTGCAGTTTTAAACTCGGATCGCTAGTTGCTTTAGCTGATTGCATTTGGATCATACCGGCCATGCCGTCTGCACCAAAGCGTGTTCCTTGAGGTCCACGGTAAATTTCTACTTGGTCAATATCAAATAATAATGAACTGCCACCAAGGCCAGAGTAGTTAATGCCATCAATAACTAAACCAACCGAAGGGTTAATAGGGTCAACAAATTGTGAGCGTAAACCCACGCCACGAATTTGTATAAAACGCCCACGAGACGCACCCGCAGTGAAGTTTACGTTAGCGGCACTGCCTAATATTTCGTCTAAGTAACTTGCACCACGTAGGCTTATTTCTTCTTCACTGAGTAAACTTGCACTGGCACTTAAAGTTTGAATAGTTTCTCGTTGAAAGTCACCGGTGACCACTATTTTTTCTATGTCGCTATCATCAGCATTAGCTGAAAAAGGGGCGCTCATTAGCGGCAAAAGTGCGGCAGTGATTAAAGACAAACGTAAGTTCATTTTGTTACTTAACTCCATTTTAGGGGCTTATGCTGGGGTCTGTTGACCTTTAAGTCTTAATCTTAAAAGACAAACTGACCCTAGTAATTATTTTTATACCTGTGTTATAACGCAGCGATTATACGTAAAAAAACTAGGATTACTAATATGACTTTTAAAGTTGATTTTAAAGTACGTCATTACGAATGCGATTTACAAGGGATCGTTAATAACAGTGTTTATTTTAATTATTTAGAACATGCCCGCCATGAATTCCTATTTTCGAACGGTGTTGACTTTGCATTACTTGCTAAGCAAAAGGTTAATTTAGTTGTGATTCGTAGTGAAGTCGACTACAAGCACTCATTGGTGCCAGAAGATGAGTTTTATGTGTCTGTAAAGCCCGTTCGTCTTAGTCGTTTAAAGTTTGCGTTTGAGCAAACTATTGTACGTAAACACGACCAGCAAGTGATGCTTAAAGCAAAAGTAATAGGTACTGCCGTGAACGAAAAAGGGCGTCCTTTTTTACCACCCGAAATGCAAACCCTATTCAACAATAATGATTTAGGCTAACTCATATTCTATAAATAACGTTTTATGAACAAAAAATTACATTTAAAACATGCAAATTTAACGGATAAATCGCATAAATATTGTTATTATGACATTAATTAGACAATGAGTTAGTAGCAGTATGAAATTAGCAGCAATACCGATGCTTATAATCGGTTTATGTGTTGGTTGCGCATCAACAGGGACCGTTACCAGTGAGCAGCTAAAATACACACAATGGCAGTTATCTACAATTGATGATTTAGCCTTAGAGGAACAATACACGGCCTCCGTTAGCTTTATAGAAGCGCTTCAAGTAAATGGATTTGCAGGATGTAACCGATTTTTTGGTGAGGGTGAACTTAACGAAAGTAGCCTTAGTGTGCAAAAAGTTGGAATGACCCGAAAATCTTGCGGCGAAAAAACAGATAAGTTTGAACAGCAGTTTTTAAAAACGTTAAAGCAAGGTGCAACGCTTAGCATGCAAGGTCAAAAATTAGTTATGCAAGGCGAGCAAAAGTTTGTATTTGTTGCTAAATAAATTTTAGAGTTTTAAAAAATGACCCCTTGCGGGTCTTTTTTAACTGGCGTACACTCAACGCAGATTTAATAAGATTGTTTATTAAATCAACGAACAATTTATATACTTGTCGGAGTGCCTAAGTATGTTGCTTAGGCTGAGATCGCGAAAGCGGGATCCGTGAACCTGATCAGGTTAATACCTGCGTAGGGAACAAGCTGCCTAAAACGGGACGCTTGTGCGTCTTTTTTTATGCGTGCAATAAAGCGATACCCATTTTAGGCTGCAAAGTGGCATGAAGCTACTTTACGATCTTTCTCTATTCCTTTTGGAATATCTGACAAGACAACCCTTTAGTTATGAGGTAAGTCATGTCAAACACTACAAATAAATCATCGCGTCGCGAAACGCGCGCAGCTGCATCTGAATATATTTATAATTTAACAGGGCAGCCATTTCCAAATTCTCAAAAAGTGTACGTTGAAGGTAGCCAGCCAGGCGTGCGTGTAGGTATGCGCGAAATAACACTCAGTGATACGTTTATTGGTGGCACCGACGAAAATCCGGTGTATGAATCTAATGAGCCCCTTCGTGTTTACGATACATCGGGCCCGTACACTGACCCAAATTTTGAATTAGATGTACGCAAAGGGTTACCAAAATTTCGTGAGCAATGGATTGCAGGGCGCAACGATACAGAAGTACTCGATTCGGTCACCTCGCAGTTTGCACAGCAGCGTATGGCTGATGATGGACTTGATCATATTCGATTTGATCACCTACCAAAAATTCGCCGTGGTAAAGCGGGCAAAAATGTCACACAAATGCATTACGCCCGCCAAGGTATTGTAACGCCAGAGATGGAATACGTTGCAGTGCGAGAAAATATGGGGCGTGCAAAGATTCGAGAAGAGTTATTAGCTGCGCAGCATAAGGGTGAGTCGTTTGGCGCGAGTATTCCCGATTTTATAACCCCTGAATTTGTACGTGACGAAATAGCACGCGGCCGCGCAATTTTACCTAACAATATCAACCATCCAGAAACCGAACCAATGATTGTGGGCCGTAACTTTTTGGTTAAAGTGAACGCTAATATAGGTAATTCATCGGTCACTTCATCTATTGAAGAAGAAGTAGAAAAAATGGTGTGGTCGACTCGTTGGGGCGCCGATACCGTCATGGATTTATCAACAGGGCGCTATATTCACGAAACACGTGAGTGGGTAGTACGTAACTCGCCTGTACCCATTGGTACTGTGCCTATTTATCAGGCCCTTGAAAAAGTAAACGGTGTAGCTGAAGACTTAACGTGGGAAATATTCCGCGATACCTTAATTGAACAAGCAGAGCAGGGCGTTGACTACTTTACTATTCATGCCGGTGTGCTTTTGCGCTACGTACCGATGACGGCAAAACGTGTTACAGGTATTGTGTCGCGCGGTGGCTCTATTATGGCCAAATGGTGTTTAGCGCACCATAAAGAGAACTTTTTATACACGCACTTTGAAGATATTTGTGAAATTTTAAAACAATACGATGTGTGTTTTTCATTAGGCGATGGCCTTCGCCCAGGCTCTATTGCTGATGCAAACGATGAAGCACAATTTAGTGAGTTACGTACATTAGGCGAGCTAACACAAATAGCATGGAAGCATGACGTACAAGTATTTATTGAAGGGCCAGGGCATGTGCCAATGCACATGATTAAAGCCAACATGGATGAGCAACTAGAACATTGTGGCGAAGCGCCATTTTATACTCTAGGCCCACTAACAACCGATATTGCACCAGGGTACGACCACATTACATCGGGCATTGGAGCGGCGCAAATAGCGTGGTATGGCTGTGCTATGTTGTGTTATGTAACGCCAAAAGAGCATTTAGGCTTACCAAATAAAGAAGACGTCAAAGAAGGTTTAATTACCTACAAAATTGCAGCGCATGCCGCCGATTTAGCTAAAGGACACCCAGGCGCGCAAGAGCGCGATAATGCCTTGTCAAAAGCGCGTTTTGAGTTTAGATGGCATGACCAATTTAATATTGGTTTAGACCCTGAACGTGCCCGCGAATATCACGACGAAACACTGCCACAAGAGTCGGGCAAAGTAGCTCATTTTTGCTCTATGTGTGGCCCTAAATTTTGCTCTATGAAAATCAGCCAAGAAGTACGCGATTACGCTAACGATTTAGAGGAGCGTGGTATTGATCCCAATAACGCAGGTGAGGCTATTGAAATTAAAATGATTGATGTAGAAGCGCAAATGAAAGCTAAATCAGAGGAGTTTAAGCAAACGGGCTCTGAAATTTATCATAAAGCGATATAACTCGACCTTAGGCTGCGGATATCTATCTACGTGCAATGAGGTGGCTACCTTAGCACAAGATTGCATGTAGTTTGTGACTCGCGGCCAGCCAATGAAGGATTTTTTATGCAGTACCATATTGCCATTGTTGGATTTGGTTTAGCAGGAAGGCTTGCTGCACTTGAGCTAAGTAAGCAGCACAATGTGAGTGTGTTTGAGGCCGATGATGAACATGCTCTCAATAGCGCAGGCAAAGTTGCAGCAGCTATGCTTGCGCCATTGGCTGAGTCGGTATTGTGTGAAGCCGATTTAGCGCAAATGGGATTGAATTCGATTAATCGCTGGCCACAAATAATAGAAGAGCTTGAACACGATGTGTTTTTTCAGCAGCAAGGCACATTAGTGGTTGCACATCAGCAAGATAAAGGCGACCTTCAAAGCTTTACCCAGCGAATAAAACCCATAGCTGGGCACAATGCTGAGGCTTTAAATGCTCAGAAAATAGCGCAGTTAGAGCCAGAGCTTGCGAATCGTTTTAGCCAAGGTGTGTTTTTACCCTGTGAAGGGCAAATAGATAACCAGGCCTTTTATAAGGCAAGCTACAGCATGCTTAACAGGCGAAAAGTAAAGTTTGTGTTTAATCAGCGGGTAACTATTAAAAATGGTGAAATTAATAATCGCCCGTTTGATTTTATTATTGATTGCAGAGGGCTTGGCGCAAAAAAAGAGCAACTGCTTCGTGGCGTAAGAGGTGAGGTTGCGCGACTTTATGCGCCAGAAGTTAATTTAACGCGTCCAGTGCGATTAATGCATCCGCGGTATCCTATTTATATTGCACCAAAACCTAATAATGAATATGTCATTGGTGCAACTGAAATTGAATCGCAAGACAGCGGCCCAGCCACTGTACGTTCAACACTAGAACTATTGTCGGCAGCTTACACGGTGCATAGTGGGTTTGCAGAAGGGCGTTTATTAGGGGTTCAAACAGGGCTTCGGCCTGCGTTTAGTGACAACAGACCACAAGTGAAAAAATCAGGAAATGTTATTAGCATTAATGGCTTATATCGTCATGGCTATATGTTAGCCCCTGTTCTTGTTGTACAAGCGCTATCGTACATAGGTGAGAATTAAATGAAGATTACGTTAAACGGTGAGCTTTTAGATTTAACCTCTCATGCGTTACTTGAGATATTGAAAGAATATGGAGCAATTGCCCCTTATGCGGTGGCTGTGAATGGCGTATTTATACCAAAAAGTCAGCATAACGGTTTTGTTATAAATGAAGGGGATAGCATTGAATTGTTATCGCCCATTCAAGGTGGGTAGCGCATGCAAGTAAAAGACACGCTAAATATTTATGGTGAAGCAATTAATAGCCGATTATTAATTGGCACCGCTTTGTATCCATCGCCAGATATTATGACGCAATCAATTAAAGCGTCCGGTGCGGGGGTTGTCACGGTATCACTAAGGCGCCAGCAAAGTGCAGAAGCAGGTGATGACTTTTGGCAATTGATAAAAAATACGGGTTTAAAAATATTGCCCAATACGGCCGGATGCCACAGTGTAAAAGAAGCGGTAACCCTTGCTCAAATGTGTCGTGAAGTATTTGCTACCGATTGGATTAAGCTTGAGCTGATAGGTGATGACTATAACTTGCAACCTGATCCATTTGCTTTGCTTGAAGCCACAGAAATACTAATTAACGATGGGTTTAAAGTACTGCCTTATTGCACCGATGATTTAGTGCTTTGTCAGCGTTTAAATGACCTAGGATGCGAAGTGCTTATGCCATGGGGGGCACCAATAGGTACAGGAAAAGGCTTGTTAAATAGTTACAATTTAAAAACGATTCGAGAGCGCTTACCAAATACAACACTTATTGTGGATGCAGGGTTAGGTTTACCGTCGCATGCCTGCCAAGCGCTTGAATTAGGGTATGATGCTGTATTATTAAATTCAGCCATTGCTGGGGCAGGTTGCCCAATAACTATGAGCCGTGCATTTAAGGCGGCGGTTGAGGCAGGGCGTTTTGCGTATAACGCTAAAGCAATGCCCGAAAAAGACCTCGCAGCACCCTCAACTCCTACAATGGGCATGCCGTTTTGGCATCAGCAGTAAGGAAATAAAATATATGAATGACGTAGTGTGGACAATTGCCGGATCTGATTCTGGCGGTGGCGCAGGTATTCAAGCCGATATAAAGGCGATGCAAAGTTTTGGTGTACATGGCTGTACCGCAATTACTGCGCTTACGGCGCAAAATAGTTTAGGTGTGGAAGCTATTAATGCGGTATCTACCGATATTATTGAATCACAGCTTTTGGCACTTGAAAAAGACATGAAGGGCAAAGTAATTAAAATTGGCATGTTAGCAAATGTGCAGCAAATTCAATTAATCAGTGAACACATAAGCCACTACAAAGCTAAATGGCCAGTTCCACCAGTGATTGTTTACGACCCCGTTGCTATTGCCTCAAGCGGTGATGTATTAACCGAAGAAGATACCGTAAGCGCTATTAAAGAGTGCTTATTGCCGCTGGTGGATGTAATAACACCTAACACGCACGAGACTCAATTATTAACCGGCGTATATTTAATTGGCCCAAGCGCCGTTAAAGACGCTGCAAATAAACTGCTAAGTTGGGGAGCAAAGTCAGTGGTTATTAAAGGTGGGCATTGGGATTTCCCTAGTGGTTACTGTATTGATTACTGCATACAAAATAATGAAGAATATTGGCTAGGTAATAAAAAAATTCAAACCCCACACAACCATGGTACGGGGTGCAGTATGGCGTCGGTTATTGCAGCGTGTTTAGCAAAAGATTACCCACTAAAAGATGCCTTTATTTTAGCCAAAGCTTATATAAACCAAGGTTTAAAGCAGTCGGTTAGATACGGTGAAGGAATAGGGCCTGTAGCGCAAACATCATTTCCTACACATTTAGATGACTATCCTCAAGTTATAGAGCCAGGTAGCTGGCTTGGTGATGAACTTGATTTTGATGTGCCGCTTGAGTTTAATATGGCCGCTGATTTTGCACCTTGTGAAAGTAAACAATTAGGCTTGTACGCGGTTGTTGATAGTAATGACTGGCTAGAAAAGTGCTTACAGCAAGGGATCAAAACAGCGCAATTACGTGTTAAAAATAAAACTGAGCTTGATGAACTCATAAAACAGGCTGTTGAACTGGGTAAAAAGTACCGCGCTCACGTATTTATAAATGATTACTGGCAGTTAGCAATAAAGCACGGTGCTTATGGCGTGCATTTAGGCCAAGAAGACTTAGACATTGCTAATTTAGCCGCCATTAAAGAGGCGGGTTTAAGGCTTGGGCTTTCGACTCATGGTTTTTATGAAATGCTGCGTGCGCATAATTACCGACCAAGTTACATGGCATTTGGTGCAATTTATCCTACCACGACCAAAGATATGACAGGGCAAATACAAGGGCTCGATAAACTTAAAAAGTGTGTGCCATTAATGCAAAGTTACCCAACGGTTGCCATTGGCGGAATTGATTTAACCCGCGCAAATGAAGTTGCTAATACAGGCGTCGGTAGTGTTGCGGTAGTAAGGGCCATTAGTGAAGCGGATGACTATATTGCAGCTATTAGCTCGCTACAAAGCGCTATAAACCAGCCAAATGGATAAGCTCAGCGATAAAGAAACCCTGCGTTATAGCCGCCACTTATTATTAAAAGAAGTGGGGCTAGAAGGGCAGTTAGCACTAAAGTCTGCCACTGTTGCTGTAGTCGGTGCAGGCGGTTTAGGCAGTCCAGCACTTTTGTATTTAGCGGCGGCAGGTATTGGAACGCTTATTTTAATAGACGATGATGCCGTTGAGCTTTCAAACCTACAGCGCCAAGTGCTTTATAAAGTTAATCATTTAGGACAAAGCAAGGTAGCGGCCGCTGGTAAAGTATTAACGAGCCTCAATAATCAAATACACATAGTGACGCACAGTAAAAAGCTTGATGACGAGAATTGCGCTGAGCTTTTAAGCAATGCCGATGTAGTACTTGATTGCTCAGATAATTTTACCACGCGCTATGCAGTTAACCGGTATTGCTTAGCGAATAAAACGCGTTTAATAGCTGGCGCTGCTATCGCGACAAGCGGGCAGTTAATGGGCTTTGACTTTACACAGACTCAAAGCCCTTGCTACGGCTGTATTTTTCCAAAAACGAGTGAAGCACCCGCTATTAATTGTAGTAATGCGGGGGTAATAAGCCCTTTATTAGGGATTGTTGGTTCTATGCAGGCACAACTTACGCTTAATTTTTTACTCGGGCATGTTGAGGGGAGTGTATTTATTACCTTTGATGCGCTGAGTTTAAAGCAGCAACATTTTAAAGTAGTTAAAGATTTAAACTGTAAAGAGTGTGGTGGATAAAATAAGAGGTAATTCGCGGGGCTAAACTTGGGATTAAGCCATGAGAAGCTGCGCTTCTAACATGAGCAAGCTCATTGTCTACCAATAAAAAAGCACCGCATTTGCCATAAACGCGGTGCTTTTAATCTTTAACTAAAAACTAAAAACTTATAGCTCTTCACTTTCTTTAATTTTTGCAAACGCAGTACCTAAGCGAGTAACCACTTCTGGTAGTTGATCGTCTAGTATGTTTGCTTTATTAGCACCCCATGCAAGCACTACCGTTGAGCCTAATTTAAAGCGACCCATTTCCTCGCCTTTCTTAAGTGTGATTGCGTTTTCACCGCTGGTCGGGTAATTCCAACTAAATACATCACTACCTGCTGGTGGAGTAACAGTACCGGCCCAAACAGTTTCTATGCTAGCGACAATAGTTGCGCCTACCAATACCATAGCGAGTGGACCTATTTCCGTTTCAAAAATAGCCACTACACGCTCGTTACGCGCAAATAAGTTGGGAACATTCTGCGCTGTAAGCGGATTTACCGAAAATAAATCACCCGGTACGTAAATCATTTTGCTTAATGTGCCATCAATAGGCATATGAATACGGTGGTAATCTTTCGGTGCTAAATAAATAGTTGCAAATTTACCACCTAAAAACGCAGTAGTATCGTCCTCAGACCCACCCAGAAGTGCCTGCAAGCTATAGTCGTGGCCTTTGGCTTGAATAAGCTGTCCATCAACTATGTCGCCTAGCTGGCTAATTGCACCATCTACTGGATGAATTATTGTATCAGCGTCTTCAACCATTGGACGAACGCCGTCTTTGAGTGGACGAGTAAAAAACTCGTTAAATGTTTTGTAATGAGACGGGTCTGAATATTTAGCCTCACTCATATCTATTTTATATTGCTTGATAAACAGTTTAATAAGCGTTGTTGTTAACGCACCGGCTTTTGCAGCTGCTAATTTACCCACAACGCGCGAAATAAAGTGTTTTGGCATTGCGTACTGCATTGCGATTTTAAATTTGTCTAAGCTCACGGTATTTTTCCTTAATTATACACGCGGCGCACGAGCGCCGGCACGGCCATCGGCCATTGATTCTAAAATTCGGTGGTAGCTGTCAAAGCGTAGTTGTGAAATGTCGCCATTGGCTACGGCTTCTTTAATTATACAGCCCGGGTCATTTAAGTGTTTGCAGTCTCTAAAGCGGCATCCACCTATAAATTCTCTAAATTCTTTAAAGCACCAAGTCACACGCTCAACGTCTAAATGCCACAACCCAAATTCACGAATACCCGGCGAGTCAATTAAGTTACCGCCAGTGGGTAAGTGATGAAGGCGTGATACCGTTGTGGTGTGTTGGCCTAAGCCACTATTTTCGGATACCTCTTTCGTTAATATTTCGGCATTTGGCAGTACAGTATTTACTAAGGTTGATTTACCCACGCCACTTTGACCTACAAAAATATTATTTTTACCAACAAGCATGTCTTTAAGCTCATCAATTCCTTCACCGGTTATATTGCTGACAAGCAGTACGCGATAATTTAATGTGCGATAAATATCGAGCACGTTTTGAATATCTTTAAGGCCGGCTTCATCGATTAAGTCGATTTTGTTGAGGATTAAAATAGGCTCAATACCCATGTCCTCACAGGCAATTAAATAGCGATCAATAATACTTGGGGTAAACTCAGGTAATACAGCAGAAACCATAAGTATTTGGTCAATATTTGCAGCAATTACTTTTACCCCATCGTAGAAATCGGGGCGAGTAAGTTGCGAGCGACGCTCTTGTGTTGCTTCAATAACTCCAGCTAAATCGCCCTCGCTTACTTTAGCGCGACGAAATAACACTTCGTCGCCACATACTAAATTAGATACCGTTCGGCGTATATTACAGCGAAGCACGTCTCCATTTTGCGTTTCAACATCAGCGTGCTGACCAAATCGACTGATCACAATGGCGCTTTCAACCTGACCTAAATTATCTGCCTGCCACTCTTGGGCACCTTTTTTAGCTGGTTTTGAACCTGCGCTGTTAATACGCTTTTGATGATTGGCCTTGATCTGACGCGATTGGCCTTTACTTAATTTTTTCTGTTTTGCCACGTTTGGCCTATAACCTTGTTTAAATGTCGGCTTTGAGCATAATACCAATTCGCAATAATACTTAACCGAGTTGGTATAAAAAAAGCTTTAGCTCGACGGTTGATGCTAATATGATATATCGAAATGCGTTGGATCTAAAGAAAAGCACCGTTTAAGGTAATTATGACTATTAATAAATCAAACTTAATTTGGCTCGATCTGGAAATGACCGGACTTGAACCTGCGACCGATAAAATACTTGAAATTGCAACTGTTGTCACTGATGCAGACCTTAATATATTAGCTGAGGGGCCAACTATTGCTATTCATCAAAGCGATGAATTACTTAATGGTATGGATGAGTGGTGTACTACTCAGCACGGTAAATCAGGCTTAACTGCGCGTTGTAAAGCAAGTACGTTTGATGAAGAGTATGCGGTAGCGCAAACATTAGAGTTTTTAAAGCAATGGGTGCCAGCAGGTGCATCCCCAATGTGCGGTAACTCAATTGGGCAAGACAGACGCTTTATGAATAAATATATGCGTGAACTCGAAGATTTTTTCCATTACCGCAACCTTGATGTAAGTACGATTAAAGAACTTGCTAGACGTTGGAAACCAGAAGTGCTCGCTCAAGTAAATAAAAAAGGCTCTCACCTTGCCTTAGACGACATTAAAGATTCGATTATGGAATTGAAGGTATACAGAGAAAAATTCTTTAATTTGTAAAAAACACTTGCAAACACATCGTATTATTGTAGAATCCTGCCCCGCTCAAGACGATAACCCCCGCGGGGTTAGTGCGCTTGAGCAAGCGATTATGCGGCACTAGCTCAGTTGCCGGAATGTTGAACGCGACGTGTCGCGCACCAACGGACAAATTACTGACTAACCATAATGCGGCACTAGCTCAGTTGGTAGAGCGCGACCTTGCCAAGGTCGAGGTCACGAGTTCGAGCCTCGTGTGCCGCTCCAATTTCTCACCAAAGAAATTGGAGTTAAAATTTAGAAATGCGGTACTAGCTCAGTTGGTAGAGCGCGACCTTGCCAAGGTCGAGGTCACGAGTTCGAGCCTCGTGTACCGCTCCAATTTCTAACCAAAAATGCGGTACTAGCTCAGTTGCTAGAGTGTTGAACGCGACCTGTCGCGCACCAACGTAAAATAACTAAAGAAGTAAAAATGCGGTACTAGCTCAGTTGGTAGAGCGCGACCTTGCCAAGGTCGAGGTCACGAGTTCGAGCCTCGTGTACCGCTCCAATATTTTTATCCCTTCAAAATATCTACATTAAAAAGCATAATTCAAACCGTTATTACCTAATTTTTCCTATTTATAATATTCAGCATTCAGGCTTTGATTATTTGACTTTATCACTTTTGCGCAGAGCCAGCTTTTCATTAATAAAGCGATATTTTATCCTGAGGTCATATAGTTGAATTAAGAGGGGGGGATACTTTTTGACTGAGAAGTTTTGAAATTTCAGTTAAAGCAGCTCACCTTGAATAGTTGCTATAATGCGCCTTGCACCGCCAGCATCGCGGTGCTCTCCTAAATAAATACCCTGCCAAGTTCCTAAAGCTAAGTATCCATTTGAAATTGGAATACTTAACTCACAACCAAGTATGCTGGTTTTTATGTGGGCAGGCATATCGTCGTCGCCTTCATAATCATGACGATAATAAGGCTGTCGCTCAGGTACAAATTTATTGAAGTGGCTTTCCATATCCATACGCACAGTAGGATCGGCATTTTCGTTAATCGTTAGACTTGCTGATGTGTGTTGAATAAATAAATGCAGTAAGCCTACTTTATAGTGGGCAATTTCGGGGAGTTGGTTTAAAACGTCATCATCAATTAAGTGAAAACCCCGAGAACGAGGTTTTAGTGAAATTGTTTTTTGTTGCCAACTCATAGTGTATCGAAACTAACTTCTATATTGGCTGTGCCAGCGTCGCTACTAAATGGCATTATGATTTTTTTGCCTTGGCTTTTATGTGTTATTGTATGGCCCGCACCTGAAACAACAATAGGTGTAGCCATATCAAAATCAAACCCTTTTTCGCCTAACAGGTTTTTTGCACCACCGGTTACCATATTAGTGATTTCACCCACCATGTCTGTGACTTCTTCATTAATAGTGTCTGGGCGCTCGCCAAGCATACGTTCCATAATTGTAAGAGCTAGACTTTCGTCAAATGTGATTGAGAACGACCCACGCGTTTGCGGGCCAACCATACCAATTAAACCAGATACATCGCCACATGCGACTTCATCAGTTTTAATGCGCGGTTTACCAGGTTTCAACTGTGTTTGTGCCATGGTGCTTAACACGTTGATTAATGATGATAAAAAAGGATTGATAAACTCTACATTCATACTGAATACTCTTAAATTTGTGCTATTGAATGGCTACAACTTACTAGTATAGCCATAAAGAATTATTTTGTTTTTATAAAGCTCTGCAAGACTCACATTTACCATGAGCTTCAATTGTTTGCCCTGATACTACAAACCCACTTTCTGCCGCTAAGTTGTTTAGCTCATGAGAGATAACGGTAGAGTGAAGTTCTTTAACATATCCGCAGTTGTCGCAAATTAGCAATTGTACGGGATGAATATGATCAAAATGATGACACAACATAAATGCGTTGGTGCTTTCAATTTTATGAATAAATCCTAGTTCGGCTAAAAAGTCTAATGCACGATAAATAGTGGCTGGCTTGGCACCAGACTCAGTGATTTTTAGTTGTTCTAGTAGATCATAGGCACCTACACCGCCTTGTGCACTGGCTAATAAGCGAAATACTTTTTCACGGATAGGCGTAAAACGAGCGCCACGGTTGTCACATACTTGCTTAGCTTTACTAACTAGTGATTCTATATTCATCATTCTCTTATCCTTACGCTACCATGATATACTAACATACTGTGTTGTAGTTGCAGTGTTTTTATTAGGCGCTTTTTATTTAGGAAACCCCGAAATGAACGAATTATTAGCCATTTTTATCTTCTTTTTTGCGGTGATAGACCCAATAGGAACTGTACCTGTATTTATCGCAGTAACCCGAGGAGAAGATGATAAATTTAAGCGCAAAGTCATCTTTAAGGCCGTTGGGGTATCGGCTGTTGTGCTGCTATTTTTTGTTGTAGCTGGTGAGCTTTTATTAAATGCGATTGAAATTCCATTGTCGGCTTTTCAAATTGCGGGCGGCATAGTGCTACTGCTTTTTGCACTGTCGATGATTTTTGGTGAAAGCAAACCCGAAACAGAAATAAAAAGCGTACGTGACAGCACTGAAACAGCCATCTTTCCATTGGCTATTCCTTCAATCGCGAGCCCAGGCGCTATGTTAGGTGCTGTGCTTATGACGCGTAATGAAGAGTTTACCTGGATTGAGCAACTGATGACGTCCTCGATGATGCTTGCTGTTTTGACTTTGGTACTCATATTACTTTTACTTGCAACACATGTGCATAAAGTTATTGGCGATAGTGGCGCGAGTATCATAAGTAGAATAATGGGACTTATTTTAAGCTCTGTTGCAGTAACTAATATTTTAAATGGTATAGCGCATTACTTTGGTTTGCAGGTATATAGCTAATATTGCTGCTAGTCGGGGTTTTGTGTAAAATGCGCCTCCTTTAAACGCCTTGCTTTTATACCCACTAGGGTTTTACATTTGGATGAATATATTTTGGATAAACCAACTTTAAACAGACGCTTTTCTGTCGCCCCAATGCTTGATTGGACTGACCGTCATTGTCGTACTTTTCATCGTAAAATGACAAAGCACACCGTGCTATATACAGAAATGATCACTACGGGCGCTATTTTGTTTGGCCGTGGCGACTACTTGCATTTTAACCAGCATGAGGGACCTGTTGCATTGCAATTGGGTGGTTCTGACCCTGAGGCATTGGCAAAATGTGCGAAGCTTGCCGGGGAGCGTGGTTATGATGAAATTAATCTAAATGTAGGCTGCCCGTCAGATCGGGTTCAAAATGGTCGCTTTGGTGCGTGTTTAATGGCCGAACCCGAATTGGTTGCTCAGTGCGTTGCGGCAATGAAAAATGAAGTTAGTATTCCGGTGACTGTTAAAACGCGCATTGGTATAGACGAGCAAGATTCGTATGAGTTTTTATGTGCGTTAATTGAAGCAAGTCATAAAGTAGGCTGTGATGACTTTATTATTCATGCGCGCAAAGCATGGCTAAATGGTTTAAGCCCTAAAGAAAACCGTGAAGTCCCGCCACTTGATTACCCGCGTGTATATCAACTTAAGAAAGATTATCCGCAACTCGATTTAAGTATTAATGGCGGCGTGAAAACGATTGAACAAAGTCTAGAGCATCTTAAATACATTGATGGGGTTATGGTTGGGCGCGAGGCCTACAGTAATCCGTTTATGCTTAACGAGGTTGATGAAAAAATTTACGGCGATACAGCTAACACGCAAACCCGTCATGATGTTGTGCGCTCTATGTATGATTATATTGAAGAAGAAATGCGATTAGGCGCTAATTTTTGGCATGTTGCACGTCATATGCTGGGTATTTTTCAGGGGCAACCTGGTGCGCGTGGCTTTAGACGTCACCTTTCAGAGAATGGCCATGGTAAGCAGGCTGATTTATCTGTAATGGATAAAGCACTTAGTTTTGTCCCCGAGTAATTTTTTCAAACGTAACATATAAAGCCACTTATACAGTGGCTTTTTTTGATCCTAAAAATTAGTCAAAAACATAATTTATTGGCTAATTATACTTAGCGCTATTCAGTGTGTGGTCATTTTAATGTTATCTTTTTTATTTCAACCCATTGATAATAAGCTTCTTTTATTAATATAAAGTGACTTGGCATAACTCTTGGAATCTACTTGTTGTAATCAATTAAAAATCAACAGGAGAATACAATGGGAATAGTTACTCGCGTAAACGATGTTATTCAATCAAATATAGTGGCAATGCTTGATAAAGCTGAAGATCCTCAAAAACTTGTTAACTTAATACTTAACGATATGCAGGATGCATTAAACGAATGCCGAAGCACAGCAGCTGCGCTTTTATGTGAAGAAAAAGCAATTAACCGCCACCTTGATACTAAAAAAGTAGAGCTTGCGACATGGCAATCTAAAGCTGAGTTAGCAATTGAAAAAGGACGTGATGATCTTGCAAAGTCAGCACTCATTTCTAAACAAGCTGTAAGCGAAAGCATTGAAAAGAAACAAGCTCAACGTGAGACTTTACAAGAGTCTTTATTAAAAATTAGATCTGACTGTGAACGCCTTCAACAAAAAATAGCAGAGGCAAAAACAAAGCAAGCTCAACTAGCGCAGCGCCATGATGTAGCCGTTGCCAGGTCGCATATAAATACTCAGTTAAATAGCGATAAAGTAACTCATGCACTCTCTCGTTTTGAGCAAATAGAGCAACGTGTTGAGAGTATTGAAGCACAAGTCGAGGCGTATGAGTTAACTGATAAAGCTAATTCGACGGCAACTCAAATCGAGTCACTTGTTAAAAACGAAAAAATTGATACAGAGCTGGCTAGTTTAAAAGCACGCTTAAATGTTAGTTCTAAACAAAGCGCCTAGGAGGAATTATGAGTCGATTTAATCATCAGCGTGGTTGGTTTAAAGACACGCTAAATAAAAAGATATCTGGCGTATGTAGTGGCTTAGCTTACCGATTAGATTTTCCGGTGTGGGCAACTCGTTTGGTTACTATTTTACTGTTTTTAAGTTTTCCGTTTGTAGTTGCGCTTAGTTATTTTATTGCGCATTGCTGTTTAGAAGAAAAGCATATTAAGGAATTTTAAAATGAAAGCTATAGCTGTTTGTATACTCATTTATTTGGTGTTTTTTACTAACTCATTCTCATTTTTAAACTTTGACACGTGGCAGTTTCCATTGTGGATTGCAGATATGAGCTGGGTTGGTGTTGAATTAGTGAGTGTACTTATAGCCATTGTAGCCGTTGCCGCAATTGCTGCGTTAGTGACTTTAGGTTTGATTGGTGCAGCAGCAGTGGCTGTTATTGGTACTGTTTTGGCTTTGCTATTTGGCTCAGTGATGATTGCATGGCCATTATTATTTATTGCCGTATTGTGCTGGTTAGTGGCTGATAACAAAAAAGTGGTTTCTTAATCCTTAATTTAACTCACTATTCCCCGTTAACTATGTTAAATTTAACGTGTGATATTACGTTTTTACAAGGATTAAAATGATGACAAAATTGTGTTTATCTTTTGTGTCTGCATTGGCTTTTAGTTTTTTTTCGTCATCTTTGGCTGCGCACTCTGGCCATAACCATTCAGCCGATACCGCACAACTTGAAGTAAGTAACGCGCAAGTTAGAGAGTTCTTACCTGGCGGTAAGGCAAGTGCCGCCTACTTAACTATTTCCAATCATAGTGGTACAAATGCAATATTAACAAAGGCCAGTATTGACGGACTAGCACGTGTTGAAATACATGAGCATGCACATGTTGATGGTATGATGAAAATGCAAAAGGTCGAATCGGTCATTGTGAAAGCGCATGAAAGTGTCGATTTTCAGCCTGGAGGCTATCATTTAATGGTATTTGAGCCACAAGAGCCTTTAAAAGCAGGGCAAGAACGCAAACTAACGCTATATTTTAGTGATGGTAATCGCTTATTTACAAATATTGAGGTGGTTACGCTAGAGTCGCAAATAAATAAAGCTAAGTCGTCAGCACAACATTCTCATCACTAGGAGTTTACATGTCGCAACACAAAGGAAAAATAGCAGGCATTATAGTTATACTGCTTATTATATTTTACGCCATTGCCGTTTACTGGAGTACTGAGCCTTCACGTTTTGATGTGGTTGAAAGTGCAAAAGAGCAAGCACAACTTCGAAATGAAACGATGGTGACGGGTTACATTACTACATCAACACTTATCACTGTTGCAAATACGCTGCTTGATAAGCCAGGCGGATATTTATCAAACGACGTTATACCACCTAGCATTATTATGGATGATATGCCTGCTTGGGAATATGGCGCACTTGAAATGGTTCGTGATTTATCACTTTCTATGAGAAAAGATTTTAGCCGCTCTCAATCGCAATCAACTGAACACGAAGCGCTTAAAAAAGCACAACCTCAATTTAATATAAGTTCTGAAGCTTGGGCGTGGCCAAGTGCTGAGGGCGAGTACCAAAAAGGGATTGATTACTTAATTGTTTACCGTACGCAAATGGCTCATCAGCATGAGCGCGATAGTCAGTTTTATGCCCGCGCTGATAACTTACGTAGTTGGTTAAAAGAAGCTGAAAAACGTTTAGGCAGTCTAAGTCAGCGTTTAAGTGCAAGTGTTGGGCAAGATAAAGTTAATACTGACTTAGCTGGTAATTCTTCAAATAAGCAAGCAACGCTTGCTCCATTGCAGCAGCAAGTAAGAACACCATGGCTTGATATAGATGATGTGTTTTATGAATCTCGTGGTGCAACGTGGGCGTTACTGCATTTTTTACAAGCCGTAGAGTATGACTTTAACGATGTACTTGAAAAGAAAAACGCACGCGTCAGCTTACAGCAAATCATTCGTGAACTTGAGGCCACGCAAGAAACTGTATGGAGCCCACTAATTTTAAACGGAAATGGTTTTGGCTATGTTGCTAATCATTCTCTTGTTATGGCAAATTATATTTCTAGAGCCAACGCGGCTTTAATCGAACTTAGCGAACTATTAGCGCAAGGATAAAAAATGAAAAAGTATTGTTTAGCAGCTGCCTTATCTATGGCATGTTTAGCACCTGTAGCTCAGGCTGATACCCTATTAGGTTTGTATGTAGGTGTTGATGGTTGGCAGTCGGATAATGAAGGTCAGCTTTCTTACAAAGCAAATGCACCTCAAGATTTTAACTTTGAAGATGAAACATACATAAGCTATTACGCCGCGCTTGAGCATCCGGTGCCATTAGTACCTAATCTTAAATTAAAGTATACAGAACTTGAGCTAAATGGCTCTACTGTACTAAATGATACGTTTAGCTTTAATGGTTCAGACTACGTAGTGGGTACAACCGTTAATTCTGTAAGCGATTTAACGCATGTAGATTACATTTTGTATTACGAAATATTTGATAATGACCTGATTTCTATTGATTTAGGTCTAAACGCAAAGCAGTTTGACGGTGACATCATTGTTAATGGTACAACGCAAGATGGTGGCGCAAACTTTACTGAAACGGTTGAGTTTTCTGGTTTTGTGCCACTTGCATACGCGCGTGCAGAAGCAGGCTTACCACTTACAGGTTTAAGTGTGTTTTTTGAAGGCAGCCTTTTGGCAATTGACGATAGTAAAGTTCAAGATTATCAAGTAGGTGTTGCTTGGGAACTTGTAGATAACTTAGCTGTAGATATTGCTGTTAAAGCGGGTTACCGATCAATGGTATTAGAGCTTGACGATATTGATGATATTACTACTGATATTGACGCATCGGGTCCGTTTGCAGGTATTCAGGTTCATTTTTAATTAGTGCCTTCTAATTGAACAAAGCGTGGCGTCCTATTTTGTAGTATGCCACGCTAAATCAAACTCTCCCTCTAGTGCCGTGTTTACCAGCTGCTTATATACTTTATTTACAGGAAATCGTATGAGTTTAGATAGTTCATCGCCGGTTTGTGTGAATTTGTAATAGCTTAAAACCAAATCACTATTTTTTGCTTTAAGCGTCACCTTTTGAGATAAAAACGACAAAGTGAGTTCTTGGCCAGCTTTAAGCACCGCAGATTCGATTTCTTTTCTGTAAAGCAAATTCAAATCCATTAAAGTTAAAATATCAGGAAAGCCTATTCCTGTTTTACCTAAATTTAATGACACTTTATTTCCCTTACGAAGTAGGTCAAATAAAGACGGTTTTTTATAAAAGCCAAGTAAAATAAAGTGGCTATCGTCTTTTTCATTATAACCTGACAAAGACACGCATTTTTGCAAAGAGTCGGCTTCGCGCTGAGTCATGTGTTTTAGTGTTTGTAAGCTTTTAATTGAAAAAGTCCCCGGGCTTAATGTTTCACCGGTTAAAATTTTTGCCCACAATGCTTGCATAGAGCTATTTGAGGTGTCCTCACATAAAGCAATAAAGTGTTCAACCCAATCTGCATCAGGGTGTTTATTGCTAGCTACATCGGGGCAAAACTCCATTGCTTTGGTTAAGATAGCTTCTATATTTTGTTGGCGCTTAATAGCCAGTAAATCTTGTCTTTGCTTTGCGCGAGTCAGCAAAGGGTGTTCGCTATTTATATGGTACTGCGGTTTTACTTGCCCTTTTGTATTGTAACTTTGTTCTGATGATGGCGAAGTGTCGTTGTTGGGCACCTTAGTCACAGGGTAGCCAAGTAACGATTCTATTATATTAGCTAGATTAATCCGTGCTTGTGCTGTTTTTACTGTCATGGCTATTTGCTACGCTTTGTATATCGCTTAATTGTGCTACGGTTTTTAAATTATTTAACCCAAGCTCTAGAGTGTTATTTAAAATATACTCATATACGAGTGCCATATAGCCTGAAATGAGAAGAGTCGTTGATTGTCCCTCAATATAACAGGTCACGATATTGGCATTTGCCTGCGGTGAAAATGTGAGTGTGCCTTCAATAATGTGTTCATTATTTAGCAATATGTTGAACGACATTTCATCATCACTTAGGGAGGTTATAGTCATTTCACCATATCCCCATTTTCCTATCCATGATTGATGAGCGCCTACACCAGCACCAGGTTCATTAACAATAAACTCAATGGTGGGGTCTACTTGCTGCCAAGGTGACCATGTGTGCCATTGGTTAAAGTCGGCAACAAGTGTTTTTATTGTACTGGTATTGGCATTAATTTCTACGTGTTTACTTACACGATAATCTTGTGGCAGCAGTAATCCGACTACGACTATTATAAGTAGTAAAACTAATACATATTTGAACAGTACTTTTAATAATTTAATAACCATACCTTTGGTAGTTTTTTTAACTATATATGTAACAACTTTTTGTTAATCGACTATAGTATGAATTAGATCATAAGCCAAAAACTAAATTTATAGCTTTTTAAACATTACGTTAGAATATTTAAGCATTAAGCAGTACCAGAAAAAGGGTAAATATGTCGTCTGAACAAAATGATTTTCTATTTTTAGACCCACAGCAAGACGACGAAATAGTTGTTGAGCCATCTCGATATTGGGATATTTTAATTGTAGACGACGACGAAGAAATTCATACGGTTACAAAGCTCGCATTATCTGGACTAGAGTATGGTGGTGCTAGGCTTAGGTTTCATCACGCATATTCTGGCGCTGAGGCCAAAAATATACTTACTCAGCCCAATGATATATCTGTTATTTTTTTAGACGTTATTATGGAAACTGACGATGCCGGCTTTCAGGTGGTTAAACATGTCAGAGACACTCTTAATAACAAACGCGTTCGCATTATTTTACGTACGGGCCAAGCCGCTAATATCCCCGAAGAAAAAGTTATTCGTGAATACGATATAAACGATTACAAAACTAAAACAGAGCTGACACGCTCAAAACTTGTGACAACGCTTATTGCTGCTATTCGTTCTTACGAACAGATATGCCTACTTGAGTATCAAGCGCAAGCGATGAATACTATTTTATCTGCCTCTAAATACATTTTGGGGCAAACAGATGTAAAAGTATTGTGCAATAAAGCACTTGAATTTATGGGGGTTATTTTAGGTTGTAAATCTAACGGATTAATTTGTACCAAGCTTGATGGTGAAAATTTTATTCAGGTTCTGGGCGGGTGTGAAAAGTACGAAGAATATTTTGGTGAAAAATTAGTTAATGTTAACCAAACTGCGTTATCTCAGGTTGAGGCCTGTTTTGGACAACTCACTCATCAATATACAGATAACAGCATCACCTTTATTTTAAAAAGTAAGCACCGCAAAGCTGCTTTATATATTGAGAGTGGTGGAGCACCGACAGATATTCAACTGCAGTTTGCTGAAATATTTTTAACTAATATTAGTATTGCGCTCGATAATATACGGTTGTTTGTAAAGCTAAGAGATGCAGCTTATAAAGACCTACTCACTGGTATTTCAAATAGAACTGATTTTATTGAGCGCATAGATGATTTTCAAAACGTCAGTGAAAACAAATATGTGTTTGTTTTGTTAGACGTTATTAACTTCTCAGATATAAATGATGGCTTAGGGCAAGATGTAGGTAATAAGCTACTTATTGCTATTGTTGAGCGTTTGAGAGCAATTGTCCCCACAGCTCAATTACTCTCTCGTGTAGGTGCTGATGTATTTGGTTTTTTAATCCCAAAAAGTGAATTTGTTTTAACTGATTTTAATGAAAAGTTAAGTCCGTCGTTTTCTGCTGCGGAACATGTGTTACCCATCGATTTTAGAATTGGCTTATGCCAACAGCAAGACTTTCAAGGCTCTGGTTTAGAAACATTAAAAGTGGCTTATATTGCTTTAAATCATGCTAAAAAAATAAAGCACAAGGAAGGTGTTTATTACAGTATTGATATGCAAGAAAAAATGGAGTGGCGATTAGGTTTAATTAGACAGCTGCGCCATGATTTTGCCAGAGGGAAGCTCGAAGTATGGTACCAACCGCAGTTATCGTTTGATGATTTGTCATTAATTGGTTGCGAAGCTCTTTTACGCTGGCCGTTGGAAAATGGCACCTACATTTCACCCGCAGTGTTCATACCTTTAGCTGAAGACGCTGGACTCATCGTTGATATAGGGCAGTGGGTGTTAGAGCAAGCGTGCCAACAGCAAAAGCGATTAGAAAATGAAGGAACTGAAATATGTATTGCTGTTAACGTGTCGGTTCCGCAGTTTAAAGTTAAAGGGTATGCGCAAACAGTAAAAAATACCTTACTAAAATACGGTGTGGACCCAAAAAACATTGAGCTTGAAGTCACTGAAAGCGTAGTAATGGATGAATTAGACACGGTTATTAATACTCTGAGGGAGCTTAAGGCGTTGGGTATTGAAGTTGCTATTGATGACTTTGGCACAGGGTTTTCTTCATTAAGTTATATACAAAGCCTTCCTATCGATAGACTAAAGATTGATAGGTCGTTTATTAAAGATCTTAATAATGGTGATACCGGTGCCGTTGCTGGATTAGTAATATCGTTAGGTGCAAAGTTAGGTTTAAAAACAATAGCAGAGGGTGTTGAAACGCAGGAACAAGCTAAGTTTTTAAAAGACTTAGGATGCGATGAAGTACAAGGGTTTATGTATGCTAAACCTATGCCTGAAAACAAGTTATTAGAGTTCATTAGTAAACGAAAAACATAGATAGTTATAGGCTTAGTGTTAAAGGTATTTCATACGTTGTAATGTTGTATATATAAACAAGTCTATGATGTATAATTTGCGCCTTTTGTTATTCTACGGTCACATTTATGAGCACACTCAAAGCTAAGCGCGCCTTATTCTCTTACCCCAAGTATTGGGCTGAGTGTTACGGCACTGCACCATTTTTACCTACATCACGCGAAGAGATGGATGCACTTGGCTGGGATAGCTGCGACATAATAATAATTAGTGGTGATGCGTATGTTGACCACCCAAGCTTTGGGATGGCAGTAATCGGACGTGTGCTCGAAGCGCAAGGTTTTAGAGTAGGTATTATTGCTCAGCCCAAATGGGATACAAAAGACGCATTTATGGAGCTTGGCAGGCCAAACCTATTTTTTGGTGTAACTGCTGGTAACATGGACTCAATGATTAACCGTTACACAGCTGAAAAGCGTATGCGCCACGATGATGCTTATACACCAGACAACGTAGGTGGTAAACGCCCGGATCGAGCGGTGATGATTTACTCTCAGAAGTGTCGTGAAGCATACAAAGGTATTCCTATTGTTATTGGCGGTATTGAGGCCAGCCTTCGCAGGATAGCCCATTATGATTATTGGCAAGAAAAAGTGCGCCGTAGCATTTTGTTTGACTCAAAAGCCGATATATTGATTTACGGAAATGCTGAGCGCCCATTAGTAGAAGTTGCCCACCGTATTGCCGGTGGTGAAACGATGGATACGATTCAAGACATTCGTGGTACCGCTGTGATTCGTAAAGAACCTTTGCCGGGCTGGCGGGGGAGTGATTCAACAGCTATTGATAAAATAGGTAAAATAGACCCCATTCCAAACCCTTACGGAGCCGATGATGTTGGCTGTAGCAAGTCTGAGTTTAAACAAGCAGGTATTGATTTAAAAGCAGAAGCTGCAAAGCCTATTACCGTGCAGCCAGCGCGTCCTAAGCCATGGGAAAAAACGTATGTTAAACTTCCAGCGTACGAGCAAGTAAGTGTTAACAAACCTTTATACGCGCATGCCTCAAGGATATTACACCAAGAAACTAACCCTGGTTGTGCAAGAGCTTTGTTCCAGCGTCATGGCGATCGCTCTATTTGGGTGAATCCACCGGCTTATCCTTTAGAAACACATGAAATGGATGCGGTATTTGGATTACCTTATCAACGAATTCCTCATCCACGTTATGGCGACGCTAAAATACCTGCTTACGACATGATAAAAACGTCGGTGAATATTATGCGCGGCTGTTTTGGTGGGTGTTCATTCTGTTCGATTACAGAGCACGAAGGGCGAATTATTCAAAGCCGCTCGCAAGAGTCCATTATTGAAGAAATTGAACAGATCAGAGATAAAGTGCCTGGTTTTACTGGCGTTATTTCCGATTTAGGTGGGCCAACGGCCAACATGTACAAATTACGTTGTACAAGCAAAAAAGCAGAAAGTACCTGCCGACGCTTATCGTGCGTATACCCTGATATTTGTAAGCATATGGACACGGATCACACGCCAACAATCGATTTATACAAAAAAGCACGTGATGTAAAAGGCATTAAAAAAGTTCTTATCGCTTCGGGCGTTCGCTATGACCTTGCTGTACGCGATCCTCGCTATGTTAAAGAGCTGGTGACACATCATGTGGGCGGGTATCTAAAAATAGCGCCAGAGCATACTGAAGACGGTCCATTATCAAAAATGATGAAGCCAGGCATGGGTGCTTACGATCAATTTAAAGAATTATTTGATAAGTACTCGAAAGAAGCGGGTAAAAAGCAGTATTTAATTCCGTATTTTATTTCTGCGCACCCAGGAACTAAAGACGAAGATATGGTAAACATGGCTTTATGGCTTAAGTCTAACGACTTTAAGTTGGATCAAGTGCAAAACTTTTACCCATCCCCAATGGCCAATGCGACCACTATTTACCATACAGAGATGAACTCACTGCGTAATATCAAGAATAATAGTGAAGTAGTGCCAGTGCCAAAAGGAGCACGCCAGCGCAGATTACACAAAGCTATTTTGCGCTACCATGATGCATCGGGCTGGCCAATGATACGTGAAGCACTTCGCAAAATGGGTAAAGCTAACCTAATTGGCAAAGGGCCAAACTGTTTAGTGCCAGAAGAAGGCCGCGATGAAAAAGCGGGTAAAACCGTTAATAAAGGCCGTAAAGGGGCTCGCCCAGCGCTTACACGTCATACGGGATTTAGCCAATTTAAAAAGGCTAATACAAAACCTAAAGTGGGTGGAAATAGGCAAAAAGCCAGATAGTTATTACCGAGACAATAAAAACGCGCAGCTATAAATTAACTGCGCGTTTTTTATAACAGCTTTTAAATTTATATTAACAGCCAAGTGGCGGTGCCTAAAAAGGCAAAAATACCCACAATATCTGTCACTGTTGTTAGCACTACACTGCCTGCAAGTGCAGGGTCTATATTCATTTTTTTAAGTAAAATTGGAATACTTGCACCAGCAACCCCTGCCACAACTAAGTTCATAAACATGGCAAAAGCGAGTACGCCGCCGAGCATAAAATCCCACTGCCAAAGTGCAATGACACCCGCTATCAACAATGACCACAAAATGCCATTGAGTGCTCCAATAGCGAGTTCTTTCATCATTAAAAAGCGTTGGTTGGTTTGATTTATATGACCAACAGCTATACCACGAATAACAAGTGTAAGTGATTGACTACCAGCAACACCGCCCATAGAAGGAACGATGCCATTAAGCACTGCTAAAATGGGTAAAATATCGAGTGTGCTTTCAAAAAAACTGGCTACAAAGGCGGCCGCAAGCGCGGTTAATAAGTTAACTCCTAACCATACTGAGCGTTTTTTAGAGCTTTTTAAGACAGGAGCAAAGGTATCTTCTTCATCATCAAGGCCCGCCAAACTCAGTAAACTATGTTCGGCGTCTTCACGAATTACGTCAACAATATCATCGATCGTGACACGACCAAGTAGCTGATCGTTGTCATCAACAACTGGGGCCGAGATCCAATTATGGCGCTCAAACAGTTGTGCGACTTCACTTTCATCCATTGAAATTGGAATTGACTCACATTCTTCATCCATTAAATCGCGAACAATTTTTTCTGGTGGATTAGTTAGCAATGTACTCAGCGATAAAGCACCAATAAAGCAGTTATGCTTATCAACCACATACAGGTCGTCAGTGCCTTCAGGTAACTCTCCGCGAAGTCGAATGTAACGTAGTACGACATCAATGGTCACATCTGGGCGAATAGTTACCGTATCGGTGTTCATGAGTGCGCCGGCAGAGCGCTCTTGATAAGATAGCGCTTGTGTTGCGCGTTCTCTATCTTGGGTGTCCATGGCGCTAACAACGTCTTGATAAACGGTGTCAGGCAAACTACGTAATACTTCACCTAGGTCATCGTGACCCATGTCTTCAGTGGCAGCAGCAATGTGCTCAGGTTCCATTTGGGCAATAATGCCCAGGCGCACGTCTTCTGATAATTCTTCGAGCACATCACCTTGAACATCAGGATCAACTAACTGCCATAGCAAGCGACGAATTTTGTGTGGAGATGATTCTAATAATAATGCAGTATCACATGGTGCTGTTTTTGCGAGCATGCGCCTAACTTGAACAAACTGACCACTATTAAGTGACTTAGTCACTTGTTTTAGTTGTTGTAGTGGGTAGTCTTGTTCAAAAGCTTCGGGCATTGGCGTCCTTTATTTATACTGTAACTGTTACCTAGTGGGTGGGGGAGTACGACCTAGCAGCCAGTTATTTTGATTATAGTTATTTTATTTAAATGTTAAAAATTAACGTTACTCTTGTTCGTTAAATCGTTGCGAAATAAGTTCTCCAATTGCATTTAAAGCTTGCTCTGCATCAGGCCCTTCACATACCACTTTAACTTCTTTACCTTGGCTACTTTCAAGTAGCATCAGTGCTAATACACTGTCACCAGCAGCTTCTTTATCATCTTGAAACAAGGTGATTGAAGCATCAAATTTTACAGCGAGTTGGGCTAATACAGTCGCGGCTCTGGCATGCAGTCCTAATTTATTTTGTATTAAAAAAGTGTCTTCTATACGCATACATTACTCTATCAAAGCTGAACAGGTTATTAGTTTTGTAAAATTACTTTTCTTGTTCTCTGTGACGTATTTTTACATTGGGATGCGTAACTGCAAAGCTTTCTCCAATTGTTTGCGCTAAATATACAGAGCGATGTTGCCCGCCAGTACAGCCAATCGCAATAGTTAAATAGCTTCTGTTATTTCGCTCTAGGTGTGGTAGCCATGTTTGTACAAAGGTTTGTATTTGCCATGTAAATTTTTGAACTATGCTGTGGCTAGCCAAATAATCTTTTACTGGTTGGTCTAGGCCATTCAGTGGTTTTAGTTCAGGCTCCCAGTGCGGGTTAGGTAAAAAACGTGCATCAAATACGTAATCTGCCTCTTTAGGAATGCCATGTTTAAAACCAAATGATTCAAATGTAACAATCAGCTGCTTATCTTTTTTACCTAATATTTTTTCGCGAATTGATTCAGCAAGTTGATGAACGCTTAGCTCACTGGTATCGATCATGTAATCGGCGCGCGTAATTAGCACATCGAGAAGTTCTTTTTCTTTTTTTATGGCTAAATCAAGCGGAAGTGAATCTATTGATAAAGGGTGTAAGCGCCTAGTTTCAGAAAAGCGCTTAATAAGAGTTTGATCTTCACTGTCTAAGTAGAACAGCGTTGGTTTTGTAAAACCCGGTAAGTATTCGATTATGTGATTAAATTCATCTTGCTCTTTTGGTAAATTTCGCACATCTATACTAACGGCAATTTTATCGTAGTTATCAGAAACGCTTCTTACCAAAGAAGGTAATAAATTTACTGGGATGTTATCTACGCAATAATAACCTAGATCTTCAACAACGCGTAAAGCAACCGACTTACCAGAACCAGAACGGCCACTTATGATAATCAACTCCATTAATCACCCTTTAAATTTGTTACGATTGGTCAACAATAATTTGATACAACTCAGCATCCGATTTAGCACAGCGAAGCTGCTTACAAAATTCTTTATTTTTTAGTTTATCAGCTATCGTTGCTAGCGTCTTTAAATGCTGTTGGTTATCGCCTTCAGGTACGATGAGTGCAACAAAAATATCAACAGGGCGGTTGTCTATAGCATCAAAATTAATCGGTGTTTCACTTACTAACACCAATGCTAAAGGTTCTTGTGCGCCGCTCATTCGGCCATGTGGAATAGCAATACCTCTTCCTATCCCTGTGCTGCCTAGCTTTTCGCGGGTTAATAAAGCGCCCAAAATATCCTGTTGAGATAAATACGGTAATTTATCGTGAGCCAGCTCGCTAATAAACTCTAAAATTCTTTTTTTACTATTAAAAAGGACCGCAGCTTTACTGCAGTCCTCGCATATAAGTGAACTTAATTTCATCATATTAGTGTCGAGCAAGCTTCTCTTTGTGTTTAATTACTTGACGGTCAAGCTTGTCAATCAATGAATCAATAGCTGCATACATATCTTGATGTTCAGTGGATGCGAATAATTCAGCACCACTTACATGAATAGTTGCTTCTGCTTTTTGATTTAATTTTTCTATATCAAGAATGACATGAACATTATTAATATGATCAGAGTGCCTTTCTAGCTTCGCAAATTTGGTATTTATATAGTCTCTTAATGAATCAGTTAGTTCTACATGACGACCAGTTAAATTTAGTTGCATAAGCATTACCCTCTTTGTTTAGCGTCTTAGATCAGGCTCTTTCGCTGATTTGACGGTGGAATAGCAAGAGATTCGCGATATTTTGCGATTGTACGTCTCGCTACTTTAATTCCTTGCTCAGCCAATATATCCGCAATTTTGCTATCACTCAATGGTTTTGCTGAGTTTTCTGCTGCGATTAATTTTTTAATAAGTGCACGTATTGCCGTAGATGAACATTCTCCACCATTTTCGGTACTTACGTGGCTTGAGAAAAAGTATTTAAGCTCAAATATTCCACGCGGTGTGTGCATATACTTTTGCGTAGTTACGCGCGAAATTGTTGATTCGTGCATTTCTACCATTTCGGCAACATCATTTAAAACCATCGGTTTCATGGCTTCTGGCCCGTGTTCAAAAAAGCCCTGTTGTTGTTTAACAATACAGTTAGTTACTTTTAAAAGTGTATCATTTCTACTTTCTAAGCTTTTTATAAACCATTTAGCTTCTTGTAAATGTGAGCGAATAAATTGACTGTCGCCGCTTGATTTAACTGTACGCGACATCGCTGCATATTGGCTGTTTACACGAATTTTTGGCATGCTGTCTGGGTTTAACTCTACAATCCAGCGGCCTTTAATTTTTTTAACTGACACATCAGGTATTACATACTCAGACTCTTCTCGTACTATTGTGTCTGCAGGCTTAGGGTTAAGCGTATGAATAAGTGTCATTACTTCTTTAAGCTCATCTTCTTTGAGCTTCGTTTTTTTCATTAATGTACGGTAGTCACGAGCAGCTAACAAATCAATGTGCTCGGTTAAAATCATTTTTGTTTCATCAATAAAAGGCGTGCCTTTATCAAATTGATTTAACTGAATACACAAACACTCTTGTAAGCTACGTGCCGCAATACCCACTGGGTCAAATAGCTGAATGCGCTTTAATACAGCTTCTATTTCGTCAAGTTCAACCTCAACGTCATCGTCGTTATCTTGATTAAAGCTCTCTAAAATCTCTTCGCAACTGAGTGTCAGTATGCCTGAATCATCCACCGCTTCTACAATAGCAATAGCAATGGCTTCATCTGTAGGGCTAAATGGCGTTAATTGTAATTGCCACATTAAGTATTCGTGAAGCGTTTCAGTTGATGCGCCCTGATATATAGACTCATCTTCAGGCATTGGTCCTGAAGATGATGCAGGGGCTGCACTCATGTACTCATCCCAGCTAACGTCCATTGCCATGTCGTCACTTACGGTATCTTTAGCAAGCGCTTCACCACTGTCTTGTTCATACTCGCTAGGGGCTTCATCTGCAGATACGGTTACTGTAACTTCATCGTTATCTGCTTTTTGCTCATTTTTGCCCGCAAGGTCATCGGCGTAGTCTTGCTCCTCAACCTCAAGTAATGGGTTGCTGTCGAGCGCTTCTTGTATTTCTTGCTGAAGATCCAATGTGCTTAATTGCAGCAAGCGAATAGCTTGTTGCAACTGAGGTGTCATTGTAAGTTGCTGGCCCATGCGCAGCTGTAGTGATTGCCTCATGTATCTCTAACAATCCTTTTAAGTTGTTATAATTAATACTAGCAGATGCTTATAAATAAGGCGTAAATGTTACAGCCTAAATTGCTCGCCTAAATATACATCGCGTACAGTTTTATCATTTAATACGTGTTCAGGGGTACCAGAAGCAATCAGTTCCCCATGAGAAACAATGTAGGCTTTTTCACAAACATCAAGGGTTTCTCTCACATTGTGGTCTGTTATTAATACGCCAATACCACGGTTTTTCAGGTGTTCAATAATCTTTTTAATATCTAATACTGAGATAGGGTCAACACCGGCAAAAGGTTCGTCTAACAAAATAAACTTTGGATCTGCAGCTAAAGCACGTGCAATCTCCACTCGGCGACGTTCTCCGCCCGATAATGCCATGCCTTTGCTGTCGCGAATGTGTTGAATGCTAAATTCATCTAATAGATTATTCAATGTATCTTCTCTGGCTTGTTTAGTGAGCTCCTTTCGAGTTTCTAAAATAGACATTAAGTTTTGATACACTGTTAATTTTCTGAATATAGACGACTCTTGTGGTAAGTAGCCAATGCCTAATCTAGCACGACTGTGCATAGGTAAAAGCGTAATATCGTTATCATCGATAGATATTTTGCCTTTGTCGCTAGGGACTAAGCCTACAATCATGTAAAAGGTTGTTGTTTTACCTGCGCCGTTTGGCCCAAGCAAGCCTACAATACTGCCAGCTTTAACTTCTAAGCCCACATTTTTTACAACTTCACGGCCTTTGTAGCTTTTGGCTAGTAGCTCTGCTTTTAATGTGCTCATGGTTGGCCTTTGTCATTTTTTTTAGGCTCCACAGGCACTAAGATAGTGTGTACACGGTCAGTTGAGCTTTCATCTTTTTCGGCGCTAATAAGCTGCTGTTCTATATCGTAGGTAATGCTTTTAGCATTCATTTTTTGCCCAGCTTGAGATATCTCTGCATCTCCAATTAATGTTAAAAAACGCGTTGAAACATCGTACCTAACTTCATTAGCGCTGGCGCTCATTATTGTGCCGTCGGCTTGTTTTTCTTCAAAATATGCAGGCGTACCTGTGGCAATTAACAATTGCTTGTTGTCGCCTAGCTCATCGCGCTTGTGAACCTCAAGGCGGTCTGCGGTAATTTTTCTGTCGCCATGAATAATTTCAACATTTTTTTCGAAGATACCTACGTTTTCTTTTAGTTGACCCTCTTGTTTATCCGCACTAATCGAAATTTGATTTGCAGAAATTGGCGCTGTTGTTTCAGCGGCATTAGTACCTAATGCAAGTAAAAATGTTGGAATAATAAAGAGTGTTGATAGTTTATTGGTCATAATAAATAGTTCGCGTATGGTTAATTAATTTTATCACTTCGGTTTTTAAATCGGCTTCTAAGCCTTTACCGGTGATTTTTAAATTGGGCCCTGTAACAATGACAGGCTGCTCTGATTGCATCGTTAGTAATTTTATATCTACCTGAATGTTATCAGCATTAATTTTATCTATCATTGCGTTATCAGTTAAATTACTAGCAACAACGTTACCTTCTAATATTAGTTGTCTGCCTTCGTATAATGTTGCTTCATTAGCGTTAATTCGCCATGTTTGTTTGTCGTTGTATAGCGTAAAAATAGGTTTATCAAAAAAGGTAAACCCTAATTCTTGATATAGCTCCATTCGCGCTGCCGTTACTTTATGGCTGATTTTCCCATTTTCGTCATACGCTGTTTGTTTTAGCTCTATGGCTGTGTAATCGGGCTTTGCAATTATGTCTGCTTCGGTTTGTTGTGGTAAATTTACTTGTGTGAAATAAGGGTACCAAAGCCAAACCATACAGCTGATGAATAAAACGCTTAATATTATGCGCGCTGTATTCATGAACTAGTCCCTTTTGTGGTCAAAGGTTTGTTATTTTCAAGCATTAGTAGGTCGGTTAGTTCTCTCACTGCACCAAAGCCACCTAGCATTTGTGTTGTATAATGTGCTAAACGTTTTATTAGCGGATGTGCGTCATTTACTGCAACAGCAAACCCGACTAACTCCATCACTGGCATGTCTGGGCCATCATCGCCAATGTAGGCAATTTGCTCATCATTTAAATTGAGCTTTGTTTTTAGTTCTTCGTAAGCGAGTAATTTATTTTCTTGGCCTTGGTATATATGTTGTACTGTTAGGCTTGTCATACGCTGTTGTACTATTTTTGAGTGGCGTCCTGTAATTACCGCAACTTCAAAGCCGCTATTAATTAGCGCTTTAATGCCAAAGCCATCTTTTGTATTAAATGCTTTAAGCTCTTCGCCTTGGTTACCCAAATAAATGCGACCATCAGAAAACACACCATCAATATCACAAATAAGTAGCTTTACTTTTTTTGCACGTGCTTTTGCGTCTTCACTCAATGGTTGATAGAGCTCTTCAAATTGCATTTATAATACTCCTGCTTTTAGTAAGTCTTGCATATTTAATGCACCAATAGGGTGGTTTTGCTCATTAACGATAATTAAACCATTAATACGCTTTTGCTCCATAATATTAAGTGCTTCAGCGGCCAAAATATCTTGCGTTGCCGTTGTGCAGGACTTGGTCATTACAACATCTATTTGTGTTGTATGTATATCAATTCGTTGTTCTAAAATACGACGTAAATCACCGTCGGTAAAGAGCCCTACAAGTTGTTGCTGAGAATCAACTATGGCTGTCATGCCTAAGCCTTTTGCCGACATTTCTATCAGTGCATCTTTTATAGTTTGAGTAACGTTAATAATAGGTGTGTTTTTACCGCTATGCATGACATCTTTTAGGGTCAGCAGTAAACGTTTACCTAAACTGCCGCCGGGGTGAGATAGCGCAAAGTCATCAGCTGTAAAACCGCGAGCTTCTAACAGTGCAACCGCCATGGCATCGCCCATTGCAAGTGTTGCTGTTGTGCTTGCTGTAGGGGCTAAGCCTAACGAACAGGCTTCTTTTTGTACTTTTATGCAAATATGTACGTTTGCAAGCGTTGCCATTGTTGAGCTAGCGTTGCCTGTCATGGCTATCATTTTTGCGCCGAGGCGTTTCAAAACAGGAATTATATTGAGGACTTCGCTTGTTTCACCAGAATTAGAAATTAGCATAACCACATCATTTTTAGTGATCATACCTAAGTCGCCATGGCTTGCCTCACCTGGGTGTACAAAAAATGCAGGGCTGCCAGTACTTGCTAAAGTCGCCGCTATTTTATTGCCAATATGACCCGATTTTCCCATGCCTATAACAATAGTTCGCCCTTGGCAGTCATATATTAACTGACATGCTTGATGAAAATTTTCATCCACATATTGTGCAATATCACTCAATGCTTGGCGCTCTATGTCTAATACACGTAGGCCTTGTTCAATAAAATTTAGCGTTGCCATTACTTACCCTACTTGACTGAAAATATACCCTTGGTAGCCTAAAAAAGCGATTAATAATAAGCCGCCCTCTACTCTATTGATGCGCTGAGCACCTCTAAAGTTCAATGACATGATAATAAGTGCGACCGTGGCACCAATCATAATAAGTATGTCGCGGTTAGCAACAGACGGGTCAATAGCAGAAGGGTTGATAATGCCTGCGAAAGGCAGCACGGCAAGAATATTAAAAATATTAGAGCCAACAATATTACCCAGTGCTAAGTCATCTTCATTTTTAAGAACCCCTGCAATTGAGGCTGCAAGCTCTGGCAGGCTAGTACCTATTGCAATAATTGTTAAGCCAATCACTAAATCACTTAGGCCAAAATATTTTGCAATATCGACCGCTGAATCTATTAAAAAATGTGCACTGACAGGGAGTAATACCATACCAATAACTAACCAAATTACTGCTTTTTTTGTTGGTACGTCATTGGGTACTTCATCACATGCTTCTGATACAAATGGGTCTGTTTGATTTTTAGCACGTAGCGAAACAATAATCAGCCCGCCAATAAAGACGACAAAACCAATTAATAAGGCAACGCCTTCAGCAAGCGAAAAGTAGTTATCTGAAAAAATATACCAAGTAGCTAGAGATACGATAAGCACTAACGGGATTTCACGTTTTAATGTACTTGAAGAAACGCTAAGAGGCCTAAATAAAGCAGTAATACCTAATACCAGTAAAATATTTGTGATATTTGAGCCAATTGCGTTGCCTACCGCAGTGTCTGTTTTTCCAGCTAATGCAGCAGAGGCTGATACCATCATTTCAGGTGCTGATGAGCCCATGGCAACAACAGTCAAACCAACAATTAAGGTTGGTACGCCAAAGTTTTTAGCCAGTGCGGCCGCACCATAAACAAACCTGTCAGCACTCCAAACTAGGGCTGCAAAACCAAGAATCAAAATAACAAACGAGGTAACCATTGTATTAAGCCAGTTATTCAAAATAGGAATGGCGCGAATAGTAACAAATGCCACGATGAAAGTATAAATAAAAGAGTAAGGTCAACTACGTAGACTAATTCATTTTACTAAATTAATTAGTCGGGGCTGTTAGGCTTTCAGTATTAAAGTTTTGCTGATGTATGGGGAATAACTACACTACCAGGTACTGACTTGCCAAAAATTCTAAATAGGTTGCTGAAAATTTAACCTTAATAGGTAACAGACCCCAGTTTAAGTGTTGGTTAAGTGAAGATGAGTGAGTCTTAATGTGTGTTTTAAACGTACATTACAAAATCTTACGAATTGTTTTTTCCATATTGGATCAAAAAGATTTAAAATAGGGGCACTAGTGAACATTTTTATGGAGAGCGACTTGTCGCAATCAATAGTAGAAGTCAAGGATGTTAGCTTTTCCAGGGGCGATAGGGTCATATATAAAAATATGAGCTTTAGTGTGCCTAAAGGCAAAATCACTGCGATTATGGGGCCAAGCGGTATTGGTAAAACCACGATGTTGCGTTTAATTGGTGGCCAATTAAAACCTGATTCGGGTGATATTTTATTTGAGGGTGGCAGTATTCCTTCCATGACGCGTTCAGAATTATATGAAGCGCGTACAAAAATGAGCATGCTATTTCAAAGTGGTGCCTTGTTTACCGACATGTCTGTGTTTGACAATATTGCTTTTCCGATTCGTGAGCACACAAAACTAAGTGAAGATCTTATTCGTTTAGTGGTGTTAATGAAGCTGCAGGCTGTAGGTTTACGCGGTGCTAAAGATTTAATGCCCTCAGAGTTATCAGGTGGAATGGCAAGGCGTGCTGCTCTTGCTCGCGCAATAGCGCTCGACCCAGAACTCATCATGTATGACGAACCGTTTGCTGGCCAAGATCCTATCTCAATGGGCGTGCTCGTAAAGTTAATTAAATCGCTCAATCAAGTATTAGGTTTATCGTCTTTAATTGTGACCCATGATGTAACTGAAGTAATGAGTATTGCCGATCACGTTATTATTATTGCCGATCAGGGCGTAATAGGCTCAGGTACGCCAGATGAAATGCGCAATCATGAATCTGAGCTAGTTCAGCAATTTTTAAAAGGTTTGTCTGATGGTCCTGTGCCATTTCATTTCCCCGCGCAAGCCTATGCAGATGAGTTGCTTGGAGAAAAAGCCTAATGTTGGATTTGTTTCAAAAGTTAGGGCATAAAACTCTGGGTCGCTTTGCTGCCCTTGGTCGTTCAGCTTACATGTTGTTCAGCGCACTCGCGCATGTTCCTAATTTTAAAAAAGGCACTCCGCTGCTTATTCGCCAGCTTTATATGGTGGGTTCGCAGTCGCTGCTTATTATAATGGTATCAGGCTTGTTTATCGGTATGGTACTCGCATTGCAAGGCTACACCGTATTAGTAGGGTATGGTGCTGAAGATAGCTTAGGGCCACTTGTAGCATTGAGTTTACTGCGTGAGCTAGGGCCTGTTGTTACTGCGCTATTATTTGCTGGGCGTGCAGGTAGTGCACTTACCGCAGAAATAGGCCTAATGAAAGCCACCGAACAACTCTCATCATTAGAGATGATGGCAATTGATCCACTTAAACGTATTATTGCACCTCGCTTTTGGGCCGGTTTTATTAGCATGCCTTTACTTGCAATTATATTCTCTGCCGTTGCAATTATAGGGGCTCATTTAGTCGGGGTTGATTGGTTAGGTGTAGATACCGGTAGCTTTTGGTCAATTATGCAATCGCAAGTGTCGTTTCAGGCTGATGTACTAAACGGCATAATTAAAAGCTTTGTATTTGCAATAGTGGTTACTTGGATTGCACTTTACAAAGGCTATGACTGTGTTCCAACGTCGGAAGGGATCAGCAAGGCAACTACCGAGACAGTTGTACATTCGTCATTGGCCGTTTTAGGTTTCGACTTTATTTTGACAGCGGTAATGTTTACCAGCTAATTAGGGTATAAATAATGAATTCACGGAAATTAGAAATTTTAGTTGGCTTTTTTGTAGCGCTTGGCATTTTAGCTTTTGCTATGTTAGCGCTTAAAGTAGCGAATGCAGGTATTAGTGGCTCAGGCGAAACCTATTCACTCAATGCAAAGTTTGAAAACATTGGCTCATTAAAAGCACGAGCCCCCATCAAAGTAGGTGGTGTGGTAATTGGTCGCGTTGAGTCAATTTATGTTCATCCAAAAGAGTTTTTACCTGTGGTTGATATGACTATCGATGCGCAATACTTATGTCGTTTTTCAGATACAAGCTCAATATCCATACTTACATCGGGTATTTTAGGCGAGCAATACTTAGGTATAAATCCTGTTATTGCCTCCAGCTCAGCTGAACAGCGTTGTTTAGGTGAAACAGTAACCAACAATGAACAAGACACTGCAATTGATGACTTATTTGGCGTAGAAAGTAAGGCGCTAGGGAATGGGGATTCAATTATTGATACCAAGTCTGCCATTGTGTTAGAAGAATTAATTGGGCAGTTTTTATTCAACCAAGGTAGTGAGTAATTATTATGTTGAAAAAGTATTTAGCTATTATAACGCTTAGCGCATTGAGCATATTGCAAACGGTGAGTGCTGCAGAAGTAAAGTTAGACGATCCAAATAAAATGGTACGCAAGGTATCAGAGTATACATTTGACCGAATCAAAAAAGATCAACCATTGATTGTTAAAGATCAAGAGTATCTTCGCGTTATCGTTGAAGAAGAGTTGATGCCCTATATTGATTATAAATACGCAGCACTGCGTGTTTTAGGAAGTGAAGTATCTAAGGTACGAGCAATCACGGATGATGCTGAAAAAGCACAAGCAATTAAAGACATTCAGCGCTTTATTGGCGTGTTTAGAGAGTATTTAGTTGCTACGTATGCAGGTGTATTTACTCAATATACTAACCAACACGTTGAATTTGGTGCACCGCAACCATTTAAAGGTCAGGATGTGGTTGTAGTTAAAACAAAAATTATTGAAGATGGTAAGCCAGATATTCGCATTGATTTTAAAGTTCGTGAAGATCGCAGTGGGCAATGGCGTGCATACGACATGATTGCTGAAGGCATAAGCTTGTTAGATGCTAAGCAAAGTGAGCTACAAGGCATTTTACGTCAGCAAGGTATTGATAAAGTAAGTGACCTTTTAGAGCAAAAAAGTAAGCTTCCAGTTCAATTTAGAGGCAGTAGCTCGAATGACTAAATTGGCGATAAGCCAAATTGATGATCAACAGTTTCGAGCGAGCGGCGAGCTCTCTCGAAATTCAATTGGCGATGAACAACTTCTGAACAAGCAGCTACAAACTAAGCATAAAACCATCTATTTTGACCTAAGTGGGGTGTCAAGGGTTGACACAGCCGGCTTAGCTTGGTTAATTCACTCTTTTGCAGAATTAAAGCAGCAAGGTATTCGCCTTGAATTGCAAAATCCACCTGAGCAATTGCAAAATTTAATGCAATTGGGTCAAGTTACAACCCTATTTGAGTGAGAGTTATGGAAACTAGCCAAATCGAAACATTATTACGCGAAGAACTTCAATTAGCAGAAGTTCATGTAAAAGCCAATGGAAGCCATTATGAAGTTGTTGCCGTGGGTGAGTGCTTCGACGGTTTAAGCCGAGTTAAAAAGCAACAGCTAGTATATGGTCCACTAATGAATACTATTTCAGACGGTACTATTCATGCAGTTTCTATTCGTGCTTTTACACCGACTGAGTGGAAACGCGAACAAAAATTTATTTTACCGCAATAAATAGGGCCTCCTAATGGATCAATTTGTAATTCAAGGTGGCACTTCACTTGCTGGTGAGGTGACTATTTCTGGTGCTAAAAACGCGGCACTGCCTATTTTATTTGCCTCACTTTTGGCCGACGGTAAAAGCACATTTACCAATGTGCCACGCTTACGCGATATTGTAACTACTGAAGCTTTGCTAAAAACATTAGGTGCAGATGTAAATTGGCAGAGTGATACCCTCGTCATTGATGGTGCAACTGTTGATAAAACGTTGGCCCCATACGATTTAGTAAAGCAAATGCGCGCGTCTGTATTAGCATTAGGGCCTTTAGTTGCTCGCTTTGGTGAGGCACAAGTTTCATTGCCAGGCGGCTGTGCTATTGGTGCTCGCCCTGTTGATATTCACATTCAAGGCATGGAACGTTTAGGTGCGCAAATTAGCGTCGAAAATGGCTACATTAATGCTAAAGTGGATGGTCGCCTTAAAGGCGCTGAGATCTTTATGGAGATGGTCAGTGTAGGCGCAACCGAGAACTTGTTGATGGCAGCAGCGTTGGCCGATGGTAAAACAGTACTAGAAAACGCAGCCCGTGAACCTGAAATTACCGATTTAGCAAATTGCTTGATTGCAATGGGTGCTAAAATTACAGGCGCTGGAACGAGCCGTATTGAAATTGAAGGCGTAGAACGCTTATCCGGTTGTGAACATAAAATTTTACCGGATCGTATTGAAACGGGCACGTTCTTAGTTGCTGCAGCAATGGCTGGTGGTGAAGTATTGTGTAAAAACACAGATTTTCATTCACTTGAACCTGTTATTGAAAAACTGCGCGCGACAAATGCCTTACTTGAAGTTAAAGACGATTCTATTTATCTGGATATGCGTGGTCGTGAGCTTAAAGCGGTGAATGTTAAAACCGCCCCGCATCCAGGGTTCCCAACCGATATGCAAGCTCAGTTTACTGCACTTAATGTAGTGGCTAATGGCAGCGCGACAATTACAGAAACTATTTTTGAGAACCGTTTCATGCATGTGCCTGAGTTACAGCGCATGGGCGCAAACATTCGTTTAGAAGGCAACACAGCAATATGTGGTGAGACTAAAAGTCTTTCTGGCGCTCAAGTTATGGCTACGGATTTACGAGCATCAGCAAGCTTAATCCTTACAGGGATTGTAGCGCAAGGTGAAACCGTTGTTGATCGTATTTATCACGTTGATAGAGGGTATCAGCGTATTGAGGATAAACTCAGCGCGCTAGGCGCTAACATAAAGCGTAAAGCAAGCTAACACGTTTAAATGCCGGTCGGTGTGATTACACCGACCTTTCTTTATTTAGAGTTTGGTTTCAAGCTCAGCCACAGTAACCATTATTTTTTCGATTTTCCCATCTCTATACAATTCAAACTCTATTTCTTTACCTGGTTCAGTATTGCCAATTTTTTCAAGTACCTTTTGTGGATTAGCCACTGAAAGCCCTGCAATTTTTATTACAATATCTTGTTCTTCAATGCCAGCTTGCCACGCAGGCCCTAATGGATCTAAATTTGTAATACGCATGCCGCTCACAGGGGTTAAGTTGTCATTAACCTCTTTGCCTGTACTGTCTACAGCTGTGCCTTCAAACCCTAAGTAACCTCGCACTACACGGCCATGGCGAATTAGCTTAGCCATTACTTCCTTAGCTAGGGTGTAGGGGACAGCAAAAAAGATGCCTTGGATGTTTAAGTTTTCGCGGGTTTTAAATTGCGCCGAAGTAATACCCACTAAATCACCATTTGAATTAACGAGTGCACCACCAGAATTTCCTACATTAATTGCTGCATCCATTTGCAGTAGATTATTAAACGGGCTATCGGTAATTTTTTGTTTACCTGTGGCACTAATAATCCCTTGTGTAATGGTTTGCCCTAAGTTGAGTGGGTTACCAATCGCTAATACAACATCTCCCACGCTAGTCGTATAGTCATCGTTTACGGGGATAACAGGAAGGTGTTCTGCATTTATTTTAAGTAGTGCTAGATCTGTAATTGTATCAAAGCCTATAAGCTGCACATCAAAAAAACGTCGGCCGTCAGTTAAAATCACCATAATGACATCAGCATTATTAACAACATGATAATTAGTAAGTATATAGCCATCTGGCGACATAATAACGCCAGAGCCTAACTCCTGAACGGTGTTTTTTCTTTTGTAACGGGGCTCCTTTGAAATACTTTCAGAAAAAATAGTAACGACAGACGGGGCTGCGCGCTTTACTGCATCAGAAAAGCTTAAGTGGCTTGCACTCATTGCACTGGGGATAGGAACATTAGGCAGCAGCGCTGCTCTCATATTTGGGCTGAAAAAAACCACCAAAAAAGCAATACTGAGACCTGCAAATAGAGGAGGGAGGACAAATTTAATGAATTTCAGCACAAGTTTCTTATTATTAAAGGAGCAATCCCTTTATGATGGCACAAAAAAAATAACAGCGGCAAGTGCCGCTGTTATTTTTATTACACATATACTGCGATTAATTACTGAATTAGGATAAATATAGACTCACGTCCACGTTTAACGCCTAGTACAATATTACCTTTAGTATTTTCGATGATTTTATTCATATCGCGAATAGTCTCAACACGTTGGCGGTTCACTTGAACTATCATGTCACCTTCTTCTAGGCCTACCCGTGCAGAAGGAGAGCGAGGATCGACAGAAGTAATTTCAATCCCCTTTGCGTTATTTTTCTGAACATTTTCTAATTCAGCCCCTTGAAATGCGGGGTGCAGTTCTTCGCCAACCGCTTTAACACCAGATGCACCGTCGAGTGTGACTTTGAGCGTTTTTATTTTTCCATCTCGGTAAATACTGAGCTTTATTTCTCTGCCTTCACCTAATGTAGCAATTTTACTGCGCAGTTCATGGAAGCCGCTTATATCGCTGCCATTAATGCTTACAATAACATCCCCGGCTTTTATGCCTGCTTTACTTGCAGCAGTATCATCCATTACCTGCATTACATAAGCACCTTGTTTAACATCAAGCTGTTGTGCTTTGGCTAAGCCCGCATCAAGTGGACGACCCGATATGCCTAGCGAGCCACGGCGTACTTCACCATGCTCAATAATTTGATCAACCAAGTTTTTCATCATGTTAGAAGGAATAGCAAAACCAATTCCAACGTTACCACCAGATGCACCTAAAATAGCGGTGTTAATGCCAATTAGTTCTCCATTTAAATTCACTAAAGCACCGCCAGAATTACCTTGGTTAATTGCGGCGTCTGTTTGAATGAAATCTTCGTAACCTTCAATGTTTAATCCACTGCGTCCAAGGGCACTAACAATACCAGAGGTTACGGTGTGGCTTAAACCAAACGGGTTGCCTATAGCAACTGCAAAATCACCGACTCGTAATTGGTCTGAGTTAGCAAGTTTGATTTCTGTAAGGTCATCAGCGTCTATTTGTAGTAGTGCAATGTCAGACTCTTTATCTGTACCAATTTTAGTAGCTTCAAATTCACGTCCATCTTCGAGTGTAACGATCATTTTTTCAGCATCTTGGATCACGTGATTATTAGTAACCACATAACCTTCATCTGCATCGATAATCACACCTGAACCCAAACCACTAAATTGGCGCTTTTGGCTGCGAGGTTGTTGCTGGCCAAAAAAGAACTCAAGTGGATCGGCGCGGCGGCGAACCTCTTTAGAGCCCGAAACCTGAATACTCACAACACCAGGGGAGATTTGTTCAAGCATAGGTGCAAGAGTAGGTAGCTGTTGCCCGTTAACTGCTATTGGTAACTTTGCGTAAGACGCTACCGGGCTCATTAATAAGCTTGTAGATAATATAGCAGCACTGATAAGTGATAATTTCATTTTCATAGTCAAGGTTTACTCCACTTAGGAAAAACAAAAATTAAAAAAGGCTGCATAAGCAGCCTTTTTTTAGTTTGTTAGTAAGATAAAACAACAAAGCTGTTATATCTAAAGACTATGGGGTCAAAAAAAAGTTCATCAAGATGCTTTAGAGCGTTCCTGTACTTTATTTTCACCAGCAAATAAACCAGACTCACCTGACACAAAGTCTGCCGGTTGCGCCTCTGCTGAAGAGCGATCAGAACGACGCTCTTTTAAAGATGCTTGTAATTGCTCTGTTGTTTCTTTTGAAAAGTAAGGGGCTGCTGGTTCTTTATTTCTATCTTCTAACAGTAATTGATTAGTTTCTTCTACATGACTCAAGAGCTGGTTGTAGTTATCTTTCATTTTATTTACAAGCTTGCTGGTGCTTGCTAAATGGTCAGCTACGTCTTGGCGGTATTGCTCAAGTTCGCTTTGCGCTTGTTCCGCTTGCTCTTTTAACTCATCTTGTTTGAACTGTTTTTTAGTAACAAATGCACCAATAAAAAATGCTATAGCCGCAACAATAACGATTAAACCTACCCATATAACTGTGCCCATAAACTACCCCTTTGGGAAAATAACGAAAGAATGCTGATTCATTTATAAATCATATTAAGTGTAATATACCCCGAGTTATGATGCGTGTTAATATGCTTTACAAATTAAACTGCGTTTTGACTGAAAATACATATGACTCCTTGGCAAACATATCAACAAGATTTAAAACGAGATGACTTTGTACACGACGCAGCACAAGAAAATGCTGTGCGCCACTTGCAACGTTTATACGATGACCTCACGCAAGCAAAACCAAAATCAACAGGTTTTTTCGCTAATTTATTTGGTAAAAATGAACCAGAACCTATAAAAGGCTTGTATTTTTGGGGCGGAGTTGGGCGTGGAAAAACGTATTTAGTTGATACTTTTTATGAGGCATTACCAAGTGATCGAAAAATGCGCGTGCATTTTCACCGTTTCATGCACCGTGTGCATGACGAATTAAAAAAACTAAATAACACGACCAATCCGCTGGAAAAAGTAGCGGATATATTTAAATCAGAAACAGACATCATTTGTTTTGATGAATTCTTTGTGCAAGACATAACGGATGCCATGTTACTGGGTGGTTTAATGGAAGCGCTTTTTGCTCGTGGAATTGTTTTAGTCGCCACCTCTAACATTGTGCCTGACGATTTATATAGAAATGGCTTACAGCGGGCTCGTTTTATGCCTGCCATTGAACTGGTAAAACTCAATACTGAAATAGTGAATGTAGATTCGGGTATTGACTATCGACTGAGAACCTTAGAACAGGCTGAGATTTTTCACAGTCCGCTTGATGAACAAGCGGATAAAAATCTATTTGAATATTTTGATAAGTTGTCTGCTGAACCGGGTCAACTCGATCAATCTATAGAAATAGAAGGGCGCTTAATAAAAACGCGCAAAGTAGCTCAAAGTGTCGTGCTATTCGAATTTAGTGAATTGTGTGAAACTGCACGTAGCCAAGTTGATTATATGGAAATTAGCCGTTTATATAACACGGTAATTATTTCTAATGTAAAACAGCTTGGCCAAAGTAATGACGATGCAGCAAGGCGCTTTATTGCTCTAGTAGATGAATTTTACGAACGCCACGTGACGCTAATTATTTCAGCAGAAAAACCGATTACCGAACTTTACACCCAAGGTAACTTAAATTTTGAATTTAAACGCTGCATAAGCCGTTTACAAGAAATGCAGTCGTTAGAGTATTTGGCAAGAGAACATTTAGCTTAATAAAAATTAGAATGCCGGTCGTTTTGCGCTCTCAACACTTATTTTTAAATAGCGATAATTTTCTTGTGGGAAAAACAACCGATCGGTAGCAATGTGATTTAAGTGCTGGTATACTCCCGCGTCTGCCACGTTGCGTTCTATGCCTTCATATAGTTTAGCCACTAATGAGCGGCGCAAAAGTCTAAAACTCGAAGGGGTTATAGCAAACTTAGAGCAGTAGTTAATATTAACTACTTGTGGTTTTAATTGAAAAACATTGGATTTTTATAAATGAAAACGTTTGTTGCTAAACCAGAAACAGTAAAACGTGACTGGTACGTAGTTGACGCTGAAGGTAAAACTTTAGGTCGCATCGCTACTGAAATCGCTCATCGCCTACGCGGTAAGCACAAAGCTGAATACACTCCACACGTAGATACTGGTGATTACATCATCGTTATCAACGCTGAGAAAGTTACTGTAACTGGTAACAAATTCAAAGATAAAGTGTACTACGCTCACTCTGGTTTTCCAGGTGGCCTTAAGTCTACTACTTTTGATAAACTTCAAGCTGCAAAGCCTGAAATGATCATCGAAAAAGCAGTTAAAGGCATGTTGCCACGTGGTCCTTTAGGCCGCGCTATGTACCGTAAACTTAAAGTTTACGCAGGTACTGAGCATAACCATGCTGCACAACAGCCTCAGGTTCTAGACATTTAAGGAGCACTATCATGGCAAATCAATACTACGGTACAGGTCGTCGTAAAAGTTCAAGTGCTCGCGTATTCTTACGCCCAGGCACTGGTAACATCGTAATCAACAAGCGCTCTTTAGAAGAGTACTTTGGTCGCGAAACAGCACGCATGGTTGTTCATCAAGCTCTTGAGCTTGTTGATATGACTGAAAAATTTGACCTTTTCATCACCGTTTCTGGTGGTGGTACAACTGGTCAAGCTGGTGCTATCCGTCACGGTATCACTCGTGCACTTATGGAGTTTGACGAGTCACTACGTCCACAACTTCGTAAAGCAGGTTTTGTTACTCGTGATGCACGTAAAGTTGAACGTAAGAAAGTGGGTCTTAAGAAAGCGCGTAAGCGTCCACAGTTCTCAAAACGTTAATCTATACGTTATCAAGAATTCAAAAACCCAGCTTATGCTGGGTTTTTTGTTATTGGCGATGAATTTCTTCTGATTCCTTTGAGCTTTAAAAAATTGTTAGCCTAAGCTGTAATTGCAAATTACTGTTTATGATGATCACACAGTGCAATAACGGCGTATTAATTGAACGAAAGGAAGTAAATAGCCAGATAGGTGCAAAAAAGTTAAATAATTATCGTAATTAGTTTAAATCCATCAGTTAATTGATGGAATTTTTTGCTACAATTGGCGTGGAAGTAAAACGATCAAGTTTTATAACACTATGTGTAGTCTTAAAACTTCCGCTTAGTGGAGTTGATCTTGGTCACTACATCGTTTTTACAGAAGTGATATTATTACTTTTCGGCTCGTGCTCGAACTAGCTTAATCAAACCATTGGTGAAATTAATATTTTTCAAGACCTGAGTTGTTAATAACCTTGTTTTAAACAAGGGTTTTAATTATGATCATTTCTATTTTAAAAATTTCGAATAATTAACCTGCTGTAACTGATGTTCTCAATATAGCAAGTGTTGAGAATCGTAAGTGGAGATAAGTGGATGAGCAATGCGCCTGTAGACAATGGCCGACGTCGCTTTTTAACCATAGCTACCTCTGTTGTTGGTGGTGTTGGTGCGGCTGGGGCTGCTGTTCCTTTTATTGCGTCTTGGAATCCAAGTGAGCGAGCTAAATCTGCGGGTGCGCCTGTAGAAGTAGATATAAGCAAACTTGAGCCAGGACAATTAATACGTGTCGAGTGGCGTGGTAAACCTGTATGGGTTGTATCACGAACCCCAAAAATGCTTGAGCAAATGAAAGAACATGAAGGTCAACTTCGTGATCCGCAATCGCAAGAGCCACAACAATTAGAATCATCAACAAATGACTACCGTTCATTACGTCCAGAGATTTTTGTCGCTGTAGGTATTTGTACGCATTTAGGATGTTCACCTAGCTTTTTACAAGGTGGCTTTGGTGAAAAAGTGGAAGGGACTGATGATGGTTTTTATTGTCCATGTCACGGTTCTAAATTTGATATGGCTGGCCGTGTTTTTCAATCGGTTCCAGCACCATTAAACTTAGAAATTCCACCATATACTTTTCTTGATGAAACCACTATTTTAGTGGGCGAAGAACAAGGGGTGGCCTAATGTTTGGTAAGATTATTGGTTGGATTGACGACAGAATCCCAATGACACGTGTTTGGAACATGCATATTGCACAGTATCCAGCACCTAAAAACTTTAACTTTTGGTACTTCTTTGGCTCATTAGCAATGTTAGTACTAGTTAACCAAATACTGACCGGTATTTGGCTAACAATGAACTACGTACCGTCTGCTGAAGGTGCATTTGCATCAATAGAATATATCATGCGTGATGTAGATTATGGCTGGTTACTGCGCTATCTGCATTCAACCGGTGCATCAGCATTCTTCATTGTTGTATACCTGCATATGTTCCGTGGCATGATCTACGGTTCTTACCAAAAACCACGTGAGTTACTGTGGTTGTTTGGTATGTTTATTTTCTTAGCCCTAATGGCTGAAGCATTCATGGGTTACTTATTACCATGGGGCCAAATGTCGTTCTGGGGTGCACAGGTAATCATTTCATTATTCGGGGCTATTCCTGTTATTGGTGATGACCTTACACTTTGGATCCGTGGTGATTACGTAATTTCTGGTGCAACGCTTAACCGCTTCTTTGCATTACACGTAATTGCACTGCCATTGGTTATTGTTATCTTAGTATTTTTACACATTGTTGCACTACACGAAGTGGGTTCTAATAACCCAGATGGTATTGATAACAAACGTAAAAAAGGCACTGTTCCTGAAGAAGATAAGCCTAAATTTAAGTTCCATGAATACTACACTGATAAAAAAGACATTATTGATGCGATTCCGTTCCACCCTTATTACACAGTAAAAGATATTGTGGGCGTGGTTGGTTTCTTAATCTTGTTCTGCTGGGTTGTATTCTTTATGCCTGCTATGGGTGGCTTCTTTTTAGAGGCGCCAAACTTTGAAGCGGCAAACCCACTTAAAACACCGGAACATATATTCCCTGTTTGGTACTTCACGCCATTCTACGCAATCTTGCGCGCAATCCCTGATAAATTAATGGGTGTTGCAGCAATGGGGGCGTCAATTGTAGTACTTGCGTTATTACCTTGGATTGACCGTGGTTCAGTTCGCTCTGTTCGTTACCGTTGTGGTTTCCACAAATGGAACATTGCAGGCTTTGTTGTTACTTTTGTTCTTTTAGGTTGGGTTGGTGCTACACCGCAAACTGACTTTAAAACAATTGTTTCGCAAGTTTGTACTGTGACTTACTTTATGTTCTTCGTACTGTTATTTGTTTACAGTAAGAATGAAAAAACTAAGCCATTGCCTGAGAGGTTAACGAAATGATGAAAAAACTAATAATTGGTTTATTCGCTTTATCAGTACATATGTTACCTGCAATGGCGGCAGGCCCGTCAGTTCCACTAATGGACGCGGGTAACGATATATCTGATCAGCCATCTTTGCAGCGCGGCGCTAAGTTGTTCATGAACTACTGTCTTGGTTGTCACCAAATGCAGTATCAGCGTTATGAACGTACTTTCCGTGATATTGGTATTCCAACGGAAGTTGGCCAAGAGCAGCTTATTTTTGATGGTTCAAAAGTAGGTAGCCATATTAAGAACTCAATGGCTAAAGATGATGCAGCAAAATGGTTTGGTGCGGCTCCGCCGGATTTAACCAATGTTGCACGTGTACGCGGAAGTGATTGGATTTACACGTACTTGAAATCATTTTACAAAGATGAGTCTCGCCCATTTGGTGTAAATAATACGTTATTTCCATCAGTAGGTATGCCACATGTTCTACAAGAACTTCAGGGTGTTCCTACTCCTATAACTGAAGAAGTAACTGTTGACGGTGTAACAACTGTACATATCACAGGTACTGAAACAGATGGTTCAGGTGAGATGAGTGTAGATGAGTATGACCAAGCAGTTCGTGATTTAACGAATTTCCTAGAGTACGTAGGTGAACCTACTCGACTTGAATCGGAAGCGCTAGGTATTAAGGTAATTGGGTTTTTAGTTATCCTATTTATCTTGGCATTTATGCTTAAGAAAGAATACTGGAGAGATGTTCATTAATTTTGAACATATTTAAAGGTAATTTTGCAATAGGGGCTTAAGCCCCTATTGCTGTTTTAGTTATTTAATGGAGGTAGGCATGGCCGTAGCTGCCAATAAGCGCCCTGTAATGACCCTTTTCTCTGGGGCTAACTGTATGTATAGCCATCAAGTACGTATTGTACTTGCAGAAAAAGGTGTAAGTGTAGATATTCATTTGGCTGAAAAGGACAATCTGCCAGAAGCACTTCACGAAATTAACCCTTACGGTACAGTGCCAACACTGATTGACCGTGAGCTTGGTTTATATCAGGCAAATATCATCATGGAATACCTTGATGAACGTTTCCCTCATCCTCCACTAATGCCTGTTTACCCGGTAATGCGTGGTCGTAGCCGTCTAATGATGCACCGCATTGATACTGATTGGTACAGCTTAGCTGCTAAAATCAGCAATAACACATCAGATGCAGCACAAGCTCGTAAAGAGTTAACTGAGGCATTACTTGCAGTAGCTCCTATCTTTAGCGAAGCTCCTTACTTTATGAGTGAAGAGTTTAGCTTAGTAGATTGTTACTTAGCACCACTACTATGGCGTTTACCGGAGTTTGGTATTGAGCTTAATGGTGCAGGCTCTAAAGAGATGAAAGAGTACATGATCCGTTTATTCGAACGTGAGTCATTCCAAGCATCTCTAACTGAAGCTGAGCGTGAGATCCGTTTATAATGACGCCTAATCGTCCTTATTTATTACGTGCTTTTTTTGATTGGATAGTCGATAACGAATGTACGCCACATATTGTGGTGGACGCTAGTTTTGCGAATGTGCAAGTGCCTACACAATTTGTGCAAGATGGACAAATTGTGCTTAACATTAGCCCATCAGCAGTAACACAGTTTTCGTTAGACCTAACCCAACTTAGTTTTAACGCGCGTTTTGGCGGTCAGCCAATGCAAGTTTATGTACCTTTAGGTGCTGTGCTTGCAATTTACGCTCGTGAAAACGGCGAAGGTACAGTCTTTACTGCAGACGAGTTTGTAGAGGACGAAGACGAGTTTGATACAGGGCTAGAAAGTGTTGATTCATCTGAGTATATAGATGAAACACCGCCAGAAAAACCTGAAAAGAAAAAAGGCTCACATTTACGTGTTATAAAATAATATGTAGATTACAAAAAAACCGCTTAAAAGCGGTTTTTTTATCACTGTAATTTAGTGGCTTTTAATTAATATATTCAAATACCTTTACTACTCGCTCAACGCCCGACACATTACGTGCAATATCAACTGCACGATTAGCTTCATCTTGAGACACCAAGCCCATCAAATACACCTCAGCGTTTTCTGTAACCACTTTAATGTTATTGCTACTAATATCTTTAGCTGCTAGTAACTGTGCTTTTACCTTTGAGGTGAGCCACGAATCATGAGTTTGAGTTGTTATACCAATATTTGAACCAATACGAAGTTGGTTATGAATTTTACGAATGCCGGCAATCGCTTCTACGGTTATTTGTGCTTCGTTTTTCATTTCCTGATTAGCAACTTGACCAACAAGCAAAACAATACCATTGACACTTATAGCGTTAACTCGAGCAGACTTTTCTAGGCGTTCAACTTCACTAATAGCAATGCTAGCTTTAATTTCTATATTGTTATCATCGATTTGAGAGCCTATAGTGCGACGGTCGTTTGCAGCGGTTACTGCACTGGCAGTGCCGGCTACAACAGCTGCAGCACAGCCTTGTAATAATACAACGGTACCTAAAATAATAAGGGAGCGTTTAAACATAATTTTCATCCTGCGGGAAAAGCGTTAAATCTATAAGTTCACTTAAACAATGTAAGTTAGTTAAATGCGACTCTATAATGCGGCTTGGGCGTTTAGACGGTGTTCTTATTTCAACATCATTAGGGCCAAGTAAACCTACTAATTCACCGCCATCGTCACCGACCATAACAATGACCTTCATATCGCGTGTAAGTGCAGCTTCAACGGCTGAAATTACCTGCTTTTCATTGCCATTAATTGCTAATACCAATAGTAAGTCACCTTGTTGAGCGAATGCACGGATTTGACGGGCAAATGTATCGTGATCATCACTGTGATTGTTCTGCCCAAGATTTATATTTTCTTGTGACAAAGCAATAGCAGGCAAGCAAGGACGCTCTGTTTCGTAGTGATTGACCAATATACCCGCTATATGTTGCGCAAGCATATGACAGTTAGCTGTCCCGCAACAAATTAACTTATTACCGTTAATAAGGCTTTGTGCAATTGTGAACGCGGCCGATTCAAGCGCACTGGGAAGGACCTCTCCAGCGGCTATTTGAACTTGAATACTTTCTGTGAAAATTTCTTTTATTGTGTCTTGCATAGCCTACCAATTCTTTTTAGTATTTTTAAAATACGTTTTTAAGCCAATTATATGTAGGAGATGATTCTCCGGTTATGGCTACATAGTCAATTCTTAATGCCTGATTTGTTAAGTTTTTAGCTGCTAAGTAATGATGAATACTACGTTTAAGCCGTGCTTGTTTTTGAGCGCTGAGCGCATAATTAGCACCACCTCGAGCATTGTTTTTGCGAAACTTCACTTCCACAAAAACAAGGGTGTTACCCTCTTTCATAATAATATCGAGCTCACCAAAGGGGCAGTAATAATTACGTTCTATAGGTTTTAAACCTTGCGCTACTAGGTATTTTTGCGCTTGTAGTTCGTAATACTGACCTTTTTCACGACTATTTTGCCACAGCTCTTTAAACCACGACATGCCGCCCCCTTAATTTATCGTTTTTACACCGCTAGCCGATTGCATAAATAAGGGCACAGGGCGTTGTGTTTTTAACTGCACAGACTTAATTTGGCGATTAGTATATTGAGCCCAATCAAGTACGCGTTGTAGGTGACCATTACTATTAACTGATAACTTACCGCTCAAACCGCTAAATTTATTGCCAGGCATTAAGCTCAACTGCCTAATATCGTTAATAACGAGTACTGCATCGTATGCCATGGCGAATAAGCGCTGGCTAATATCGGCTTGCTCGGGCCAAAGCAAATTATACTGCTCACGTAAGTTATGTTGTGTGATTTGTGAATTAAGCATCCAAGGTAATTCTGTGAAATACAGGCCGTCTAAATCGCCTTTGTCGGTTGAATCAATTTGCTTACTGTGACTTTTTGAGCTCGCATACAGCGGAATTCGCTCTGAGAATGTACTCACATTTACATCGAGGTAGGGCTTAATTAAGCGTGTTTCTATTGCATCACCTAAAATATAAATCACATCAATATCACTACGTGAGCGTGTTTCACTTTCAACTTCTTGCTTAAATAAGGCTTTTATTGTTTTTATACGCTCTTTAGATTGATCAACTTCTAATAAACTACTAATCGTTTTTGGCATGTCTTGATTGTTTTCATAAAAACCAATTTGAGGTTTAGTCTCGCTGTAGCGTTGCCATTGCTGATTAAAAAAATCAACTAAGCGCTGGCCATTCGTATTTTCTGGAGCGAGTAGCATGGGTTTTTGATATCCCATAGCTAGAAAATGCTCTAAAGCTTGTTCAACTTCGTGCTCTGGGTTTAGGGCAAAATAGTAGTGTTGGAGCGAAATAGTGTCTCCATCGAATGTATTTAAATGCAACGTAGGAATATTAATAAGCGTTTTAGCTGCCGTAAGCTTATCTATGTTCGCTTTAAGTAGTGGCCCAACTACAAAGTCAGGGTTAATTTGGTCAAGTTTTGCTGCAATGTCTGCAGTACTTAAATTTTCATCAATAAAAATAGCTTCATTAATATTTTGTTTATCTAATGCGGCTAAAGCTCCTGCTTTTAAAGCATCACCTAGGCGTTCGTTAGGACCTGATTGAGGGAATAACAAAACTAAGCGGTCAATGTTCAAAGGTGCTAATTCAACAAAGTTTTCATCTTGTTTAGGTAACACGGCTCCAGCAGGGTGCCCCACGTAACGGCGTCGCCAATTATTTATTGCTTGATCTAACTCTACACCGCTACCTGCATATACTTGATGGTATAAAGCAAGATTTACCCAGCCTTGTTGAATAACAGAGCCACGGTTAAAACGCTCCAGCGCATAAGAAGAAAGCTGTTTTAGGTTATCCCATAATTGTTGGTCGAGTTGTGGTATATCAATATTATTTTTTGTAGATGTTTCTGATGCTCTAAAAAAATAGGGAGCCGCTTTTTTAGGGAAATTTTGTGAGGCGTAAATACTGGCTGTTAAAAACTGATGCCATGCAAAGTGTTCAGGTTGTGTCAGTTGACCATCTAACGATTGTAAAATAATCAAAGACTGGTCATTTTTATTTTGTTGCTTTTGCGCGTATGCAATATAAAGGCGATTTTGAGTTTGATCGACACTCGCTGTTAACTCTAGGTCGCTACCAATTTGCTCTAATAATGGCCAGTTCTTCTCAGAAATAGCAGCATCACGTGCGCTATACAATAATTGTATTTTATCTGCACCTTCGCGATTTACGGCCAATTGATAGATAGATTGAGCATTAGTCGCTTGATTTTTTAGCGCATTAGCACTGCTGCTGAAGTTATCGCTTTTTTTAATTGGTTTTTCGGTTGTGCTACACGCCGATAACCCTGACAATATAATTAATAGACCAACTAGTTTAAGTCGCACAATGATTTCCCAATACGTTAACGCGATTTGCTTATATTACTGACTGACGCAGGAGACCTCAATGTTAAATGAGGAGAATTCACATAAAATTGGCACTCTTTACGTTGTTGCCACCCCAATTGGCAATTATGACGACTTAAGTCAGCGTGCTATCGCGACATTATCGCAGGTTGACTTAATCGCTGCTGAAGACACTCGCCATACAGGTAAGCTCCTTAGCCATTTTGGTATTAAGGCAAAAACATTTGCATTACATGATCACAACGAAAAACAAAAAGCACAGCAAATTATCGATCAGCTTAATCAAGGATTAAATATTGCTTTAGTATCGGATGCAGGCACGCCACTCATTAGTGACCCTGGATATGCGGTTGTAAACTTATGTCGTGAGCAAGGGGCAAGCGTAACCCCAGTACCAGGTGCGTGCGCTGCCATAACCGCCGTGTGTTGTTCTGGGTTACCTACCGATCGCTTTCAGTTTATTGGCTTTACCCCCGCTAAAAGTAAAGCTCGCCAAGATTTTTTTATTGATGCGATTAACTCAAGTATTACCAGTATAATGTACGAAAGCACGCACCGTATTATGGCAAGCCTAGACGATTTAGAAACTGCGCTTGGCAGTGAACAGCAGGTCGTATTTGCCAAAGAGCTAACTAAAACGTTCGAAACTTTTTTTAATGGCACAGTGAGTGAGCTAAAGCAGTTTTTAACCGATGATCCCACTAAGCAACGCGGCGAAATAGTCCTCATGCTGCCGGGTAAGCCTAAGATAGTAGACGACATTCCACCAGAGGCTCGTAAAATGTTGGCTCTACTTGAAAAAGAAATGCCAATGAAAAAGGCGTGCGGTGTTGTAGCTGAGTATTTCGGTATGAAGAAAAATGCACTATACAAAACAATTATTGAAGAAAAAGAGTAAATATTACTGCGCTTGGCTTTAGCGTCATGTATACTGCGCGCCGAGTCAGCCAAGATAATCGCTGCCTGTGACGAAAATGATCAGGGGGAGGAAAGTCCGGGCTCCACAGGGCAGAGTGCCAGCTAACGGCTGGGGGGCGTGAGCCCACGACAAGTGCAGCAGAGAGAAGACCGCCAACTTCGGTTGGTAAGGGTGAAAGGGTGCGGTAAGAGCGCACCGGGCCGCTAGTAATAGTCGGTTGCAAGGTAAACTCCACTCGGAGCAAGACCAAATAGGGTTCCTTATGGCGTGGCCCACGTTGGAACCGGGTAGGTTGCTTGAGCCATAGAGCGATTTATGGCCTAGACGAATGATTATCACTTTCTTCGGAAAGGACAAAACCCGGCTTATAGGCTGACTCACTCATTCAATAAAAAGCCCGCAGTTAACGCTGCGGGCTTTTTTGCACTAAATTTTATTAACTTAAATAATATTTTTTCCTTGTTCAGGATCCCTTGACTGCTCTGCCTGTTCGCGTATTTCGTCAGTATCACTGCTTACATCGTTAAGTGTTTGGGTTTGCTCGTGGGTTTCCGGTGGTTTCTTTTCATTTAAACGCTCTTTTATTGCTGAGCTTGAAAAATCCTCGCCAGAGGCATTTAGTAAAATCCGTTCTCTGGCATCATCCGGCATACTTATATCTTGCTCAGTAAATTCATTAACTAGTTCACGCATAAGCTGAGAGCTTACCTTAAGTGGGCTATGCTGCTCGCTATTAACCCAAAAATATAAAATAAAGTTTATTGTTGATGAGCCTAAATTTTTTATAAGTACTTGTGCTGGGGGATCGCTTAATACGGCCGTTTGTTTGTTTGCTATATTTAGAGCAAGCGTTTGCGCGCTGCGTATGTCGTTATCGTAACCTATACCTATTTCCACTTTACCGCGCATTTTGGGATTAGCAGTTAAATTTTTGATGGTATTTTTATACACCGTAGCATTAGGAATTTGAATGTGATTACCATCGTAATCAACAAGCGTTGTGGCACGGGCCGTTACTTTTTTTATAACGCCTAAACGTCCATCTACTTCAATTACATCGTCTATTTTAAACGGGCGTTGCACACTTAAGAGTAAGCTTGCGATAAAGTTCTCAGCAATGTCTCTAAAAGCAAAGCCTAATATTAAGCCTATTAAACCGGTCCCACTCATTATGGCTACCGCAAATTCAGTAAGCCCTGCTAAACGTAAAAACAGATATAGGCCTAATAAAATGACTAAAGTGCTAATTCCGCGCCTTACAACCAGCAAAACTAGCTTACTATCGGTTACTAAATTGATAGGTTTTATGAGCATGCGTGAAAGAGGGCCTGCTGTAAAATAGCTGATAGTGAGTAAGAGTAAACCTAACAATAAGGTGGGTAATATTTGCGCTGTAGCGTGAACTAATTGCATGCTTTGGTCATAAAAAAATTGCCACGAAAACACATTTCCTTCCATTACGGGGTTCAATGAGGGGGTACTGGCAGCTGATGGTACATCTGATGCTATTGTAGGCATTGGGTTTCTTCCGTGTTTAGTTACTTTTACTTTAACAGCAAGTTTAATACCAAACACTTTTTTTAAGTTGGCAGTTATTTTGCTTCATTAAAGTACTAATTATAGTGAGATTAAGTATGAAAAAGCCAAAAAGAGGTCAACATGCAGAGCAACCAGCACATATTCCCATGAAGGGCTGGTGGGATATTGCTAAGCGTATTTTTGCGCGCATGAGCAAAGACAATTTATCTTTGGTTTCTGCCGGAGTGGCATTTTATGCGTTACTTGCTATTTTCCCAGCTATTGCTGCTTTGGTTTCTATATACGCTTATTTTGCTTCACCTGCAGAAATCAGTGAGCACCTTAGGCAGTTTACAACCTTAATACCAAATAGTTCGCGTGAACTGATTTTATCGCAAATTTCAGAGCTCACGCAAAGCTCTCAGGCGCGGCTAACTCTAGGGGCGTTAGGCACGTTATTACTCACTATTTGGAGTAGCTCTAAGGGAAGCCAAGCATTAATTACAGCCTGCAACATAAGTTATCATGAATATGAAAAACGTTCTTTCTTGAGGGCGCAGTTTGTTCGTTTTATGTTTTCGGTAGGTGCTATTTTAGTCGCTATTTTTGCGCTGTTGATTATAGGTATTTTGCCTATAGTACTAAATTTAGTAGGTCTCAAAGACAGTATTGATTTGTTAATTAAGGTCGTGTCGTGGCCAATACTAGCCCTTACGTTTAACTTTGCATTGGTGCTTTTATACCGTTACGCACCGCATAGAAAAGCGGCTAAATGGCGTTGGATAACGCTCGGCTCTGCTATTGCAACCGTATTTTGGATTATAGCATCTATTGGCTTTTCATTTTATGTATCGCGCTTTTCAAGTTATAACGAAACTTATGGATCCTTGGGTGGGGTGGTTATCATGCTAATGTGGTTATACATAAGCGCGTACATCGTCACCATGGGAGCCGTGATTAACGCAGAAACAGAGCAGCAAACGGCAAAAGACAGCACAATTGGACCTGAGAAAGAGCTAGGTGAACGCGGCGCGTATGTTGCTGATCACCTGGGTATCAAAAACGATTAATCAATCGTTACTCTGCTGCAATTATTGCTGTAAGTTGATCTTTAAATTCTTGTGCTGCAGGGCCTAATCTATCAACATCGTTACACATTAAATATAAGTTAAGAGGACGCGTAATGCCTTGCTCAAGGTTTAGTACCTTGAGTGTATGATCATTAATGAGATGAGTGACTTGATCAAACGGAAGCCACGCGTAACCTAGATTTTGGCTCACCATATCAATTGAATTACGTAAGTGGCTAACGGTCCAGCGCATATCTGCGCCTAACCAACCTTCGTCTTGGTTAGTGTGTGTTGCAGAATCGCGCACTACAATTTGTCGATGTTGTTTTAAATCTCGAAAGCTTAATTGTTCTTCATATTTGTTAAGTGGGTGATTTTTATGCGCTACGGCAATAAACTCAACATCTGTCAATTTGCTACAACTAATGCCATAAATAGGAACTGATGAAATAGCTAAATCAACCACCGCATTGTTAAGTAATTCATTGGCGCCGGTTAGCACGCTTTCGATCAAATCGATTTTTAGTAATGGATAAAGCTCACTTGTTTTAGCAAGTGCTTGATACAAAATGGGCTGAGGGAATACTTCATCAACTGCTATTTTTAATGTACTTTCCACTCCTTCACTTAGTGTATTTGCAACAGATTCTATTTTATTCGCTTCTTCAATTAAAAACTCTGCACGGCGTAATATAAGTTTTCCACTTTCCGTTAAAAACGCTTTACGGCCTTTCACCTCAAGTAGTTTTATTTGCAAAGCGGCTTCGAGTTTTTGCACTGCATGATGAACCGTTGACTGGCTTTTAAATACCGCGGCACTGGCGCCAGCAAAACCACCATGTTCTACCACGGCTTTAAACATCCGCCATTGATCTAATGTGGGTTTTGCCATTTGAAATCCTGTTAGAAAGTTATTTGCTTCTTGGACTTGACCGTATAGACGCATTTTTAATTGCATAACAGAAATAGATTAATTTATGTTTAACCCAGCCCTAACAAAACTTACTAATCTCGGTAAGTTTACTTTGAAAGAATTACCTTTTTCTCAGCAATAAGATCCATAAAATCGCTTTTATTTAAAGGCTTGGAAAATAAGTAACCTTGCCCATAATCACAACCAGCCTCAGTTAGTAGCTGATATTGTAATGGTGTTTCAATGCCTTCTGCTATTACTTTTAAACCAAGCTGGTGAGCCATTACAATTATTGCTTCACACAACGATAGTTCTTGGCTATCAGCTTTAATATTATCAACAAATCGTTTATCAATCTTTAAGTAGTCAGTATCCATTTCCTGCAAGTAGGCAAGCGATGAATAGCCTGTACCAAAATCGTCAAGAGCCAGTTGCATCCCTGATTTCACAATTTGTTTGAGGCGCTTTTGCGTCAGTTCCTCAGGGTTAACCATTAAGCCTTCTGTTATTTCAGCAACAATAGAAGAGGGGGAAATTTTAGCGGCATCAAGCATGGCATACCAATCATCAATACCACTATTAGCAGTAGATAATTGTACAGGGGAGACGTTCACACTTATTTGAAAATCGTCATCAGTCAATTTTTTTATATCGGTGAGCGTTTCTATTGCTTGGGAAAATACAAATTGGCCAATGGCATTAATTTGCCTTGTTTCTTCAGCAAGTGGAATAAACGCGATAGGGCTTATTAACCCTTTTTGTGGATGTTGCCAGCGTATTAAGCCTTCAGCCTTGTGTATATGTAAATCGTTTAGCGACACAATAGGCTGATAAAATAATTCGAACTGGTTATATTCTATTGCACAGCGCAAGTCTTTGAGTAACACCATACGAGCTTGTGCTTGCTCTCTCATATCACGAGAGAAAAATTCAAAGCCATTACGGCCATTATTTTTAGCCTTATACATTGCCTGATCGGCTGCTTTTAATAGCTGCTCGGTATTTTCACCATCTTCGGGCGCACAGGCTATACCCATGCTGGCACTTATAAATACTTCTTCATTTTCAACATGCAGCGCAGACGATAAGCTTTGTAAAATATTGCTAGCAATTTGGTTTATATGGCGAGTACTTTTAATATGATTAAAAACAATAACAAATTCATCACCACCAATGCGGGCAACAAATTCTGCATTTTTAGCTGAATTAACAATACGCTGCGACACCACTTTTAATAGGTTGTCTCCATAGTGGTGGCCTAAAGTATCATTAATATCTTTAAAATGATCAATATCTAGAAGCATCACAACAAAGCTTTCATTATTTGCATTAGAAAACTGTTTATTTAGTCGTATTTTAAGCTCTAATCGATTTGGTAAATCGGTCAAATGATCGAAGTGAGCTTGTCGCCAAATGGTTTTATTTGCTTGTATTTTTTCAGTTAAATCAGTAAAGATAGCTATTCGGCGTGCAGGTTTGTTATTTTCATCGTAAACAGTGTCTATATTTAGCCACTCAGTAAATAGTACCCCATTTTTTTTACGGTTTATAATTTCGCCTTGCCAGCGACCAGTGGCATTTATTGATGCCCAAATTTTTTCATAAAACTCTTTTGAGTGCTCACCTGAAGAAAGTATGCGGGTAGAGTGGCCAATCACTTCGTCTTTAGAATATTGTGTTGTTTCACAAAAGGCAGGGTTTACATCAAAAATAATACCGTTGGCATCTGTAATTGCCATGCTTTCGCTACTGTTACCATAAACAAGAGACGCTAAGTGAAGCGAGTCTTCATTTACTTTGCGTTGGCTAATATCACGAAGCACAAGTATTAGCTCATCACTTTTTTCAAGATGATTTATGTTCGCCTCAAAATAGTGATCCGCCACACCTGTACTGATTTTAAAATCAAAAGTGATGACGTCTTCGCGGTTGGATGCTTCACTCAAAATTTGTTCAGTGATACCTTCTGGTAATATGTCTAATAAGTTTTCAGGCAGTTTATTGCTTGCGGCAAATAGCGGGATAATGGTGCCGCTAACGTTAAGTATAGTACCCGTATTGTTGAATCTAAGGTACATATCGGGGAGAGCATTTAGTAACCCTGTCAACTCGTCATGTTTGTTTTTTAAATCGGCTTCTGTTTGCAAACGTGTTTCAGCCATGGCTTCAAAGCGCGTATACAAAGCTGATAATTCAGGACTATTAGGTTTTATTTTATGAGCGGGCATATTGCCTTGTGCTAATAGGTCGGTTGCTTGGGAGAGTTTTTCAATAGGGTAAAAAATACTTTTTTTAATTAAATGGTGGCCAATAAAAGCAATAATTAAAATAGCGCTAAAAAATAAAATAATAGTTTCTAAAAAGTGTTTATTTGCTCGATCAATATATTTATCAGTGGGCGATGTGATGTAAATTTCTAAATTATTGTTATTAATGTCATTATAAATAGTTGCTCGGTGAAAGATTTGATTGACGTTGTTATCGTCTTTAAACATAGCTAATGAGCTATCGCCATGTAAAAAGTGTTTGTTGTTAATTTTTTCCCCTAAAGGTAGCAATGAGTTTGGGTAACTTGCCAGTACAAGGCCATTAGAATCAGCAATAACAGCGTTCGAACCAATTGGGAATTCGGCTTTGTCTAAAGCTGCACTCCACCAGTCAAGTGCAATCACTGTAACAACAACGCCCTTTAATTGCTCTTGCTTATCAATAATAGGGTGAGCAAAGTTAACACTGGGTGCTTGAATGCTTCTGTCGTATTGAAAATACCCAATTGAAAAGCTTTTATTTGCTATGGCATTTTTAAAGTATTGCCTATCACTAATAGACACATTTTTTACTATGCCATTGGTTACACAAATTAAGTTTCCTTTGTCATCAACTACACCAATATTGGCAACGTTTGTGTAGAGCTCTTGTATTTGGTAAAAATAGCTAGGGCACGTGTCCGGAAGGTTGGGTTCTGCAGCAATTGTGTTTGCTAAAAACCGAGTGAGTTGCTCAGTTTCTCCAATCATTGCTGTTTGTTGGTGGGTTAAATGCTTAGCAATATTAACGACTTTTTCTTCGCTTTTTTCAATCGCAGCCTCACGTTCTGCCCAAAGGGCTAAAAATGTCACAAGAATGCCCGGGATACTAATAATGATTAGTAACCTATAAAATTGACTTTTGAGCGATGAAGTTAAAATACTCTGTCCCTTTTTTGAGTAAATTTAATGGTGATTGTAGTCAATAAAATATAAAAAAACCATATTTTATAAGTTGTTATGAAAAAATATTTTACTATCAAATCATTCTAAAAAAACGAATGGTTAGCGCGATATAAAGACATGGTTGTTTGGTTTTATCAGTGCTTAAATAAGTATAGATAATATTTAAGATAGTGATTTAAAAAATGAATATAGCAAAAATATTAACGTCCTATGCAACTCAAGATGGTGATGGTGTCAATATAAGCCGTATCCCTGGATTCGATGGTAAATACCTTGACCCGTTTTTAATGATCGATGAGCTCAAGTCAGATAACGAGGCTGATTATATGGGCGGTTTTCCTGCGCATCCGCACCGAGGTATGGAAACGTTTACTTATATTATTAAAGGAGGATTTGAGCACAAAGATCAAATGGGTAATAAAAAAGCGATCAGAGCAGGCGATGTGCAATGGATGAGTACAGGCAATGGAGTGATCCACAGCGAAATGCCTCTGCCTGATGCCAAAGACGGACTCCATGGTTTTCAAATTTGGATCAATATGCCAAGCAAAGAAAAAATGCGCGATCCCATTTATCAAGATACAACGCAAAGCCCAGCTCCAACTTTTAAAAATGAAAATGGTGTCACATTAACTGCCCTTGCTGGTTCATGGCAATTTGAAGCAGTTGAATTAACATCAAGTATTCAAAAGCTCTCTGCAAATGCGGCTTTAGTCGATGTAAATTTACCTGCTGGTAAGCAGCTAGAGCTTGCTCCTTTAAAACAACAAAATGTGATGCTTTACATACATTCGGGATCCCTTATCACGCCAGATAATCAAACATTCAAGGCGGGTAAGTTACTAATTTTAGAGCAAGGTAGCGATATTGATATATCAACGCAACATGGTGCAGGTGTATTAATTTTAGCGGGTGATCCGCTCAAGCAACCCATTGCACACATGGGGCCATTTGTTATGACAACACAAGCCGAAATACAGCAGGCCGTTCGTGATTACCAAAATGGTCAATTTGGCACACTTATTTAATTTTTGAGGAGCAAATAATGGGATTACTTGTTAATGGTCAATGGCAAGATAAATGGTATGACACAGATTCAAGCGACGGAAAGTTTGAGCGTGAGGCAGCGCAATTACGAAATTGGATCACGTCAGACGGTAGCGCAGGTGAAACTGGCGAAGGGGGGTTTAAAGCTGAGGCTGGGCGTTATCATTTATATGTTTCGTTAGCGTGCCCTTGGGCGCACCGCACACTTATTTTTCGTACGTTAAAAAAGCTTGATGAACTTATTTCTGTATCGGTTGTAAGCCCCGACATGTTGGTTAATGGCTGGGAGTTTGATCAAAATAACCACAGCACGGGTGATGCCTTATTTGCTAGTGATTACTTACACCAAGTTTATACTAAAAATAATTCTAATTACTCAGGACGAGTAACTGTTCCTGTCTTGTGGGACAAAAAACAAAACAAGATAGTTAGTAATGAATCTGCCGATATAATACGCATGTTTAATAGTGCGTTTAATGAAATAACAGGTAATAAAGACGATTACTACCCTGAATCACTTCGTAGTGAAATCGATGAACTTAATGCGTTAGTTTATCCAAATATTAATAACGGTGTTTACCGAGCTGGATTTGCAACGACAACGCACGCGTACGAACAGGCATTTGATGATGTGTTTACAGCTCTAGACAAAGTTGAAAAAATACTGAGTAAAAAACGCTACCTTGCGGGCGACAAAATAACGGAAGCAGACTGGCGCTTATTTACAACGCTAATTAGGTTTGATTGTGTGTACGTAGGGCATTTTAAATGCAATTTGCGCACAATTGAGAGTTACCCTTCATTGAGTGGATACTTAAGGGATTTGTACCAAGTTGAGGGAGTTGCAAATACGGTTGATTTCTATCACATTAAGCGGCATTACTATTTTAGCCACACTATGATTAATCCCACTCAGATTGTACCAAAAGGGCCAGAAATAAATTATTTGCAATCACATGACAGAGCATAGTTAACCAGCTAACCAATTAACCTAAGTAGCCAGCCGTATTTTCTTATAAGGCTGGTTTCACTTTTACCAGACTGAACGGCAACACCAGCTATAAACGCGCTGCTTAAGCCTACTTTACTAGCTGCAAAACGCTTTAACCGGTATACGAACGCGGCTTGGTGTTGTCGCTTAAGCTCGCTTTGTAAATCCATTTGTTTAGTCAGTGCTTTTACGTTTGCATCAGGGTTTTTAATCAACATATCAACTAACATTTTAATGTCCTTGTAAGTTTAATAATTGTTTAATGCTTTTAAGGGTTTTGCTAAAACCTATTTTGTTGCTTAAATACGCAACGCTTTTCCATAGCCAAAATAAGCATGCGACCTGTAATAGTGTAACGGTTGCAATACTTACCCACACAGAACCAAATAGGTCGTATATCGCATAACCTGCCGCACCTAGTACGCCCGCCCACAACAAAACCAAACCACTGGCAAAACAGCCTAAAAATATAGAGATCAATGCAAGCGATCTTAACGATAAGCGCCATTCAGCCTTTGCAAGCTGGTGGGTGATCTTTCCTTGAGTGTGATAATCATCCTTGAGCTGTTTTGAATACGTTAAGAGTTTTGCAATATGATCTTGCCAATCATCCTTTTGGTACTGTTGATCAGTCGTTTGGTTTTGCGCTGTACCATCCTTGGTTGTGCTCGAGTGGAAATTTTCCATCAGGTTTTACTTACGACGGAACAATGAAGTAATTAACATACCCGCTGCAAATGCAATCCCTGCTGTAGCTAGAGGATTCTCAGATGCGAAGGCACGTGTTTTAGCTGTGCACTCACTCAGTTTTTCGCGAGCAATTAATTGCTTTTCGCTCAGTGCCTCAGCAGAACTAGATGCACCTTTTCTCACGCTACTTTCAGCTGTTGCTGCTTTTGTAGACAGTGCATCAACAGCATCGTGAGCAGCTGATGTTGCTTTTTCTGTCAGTGGGGCATCAGTCGTTTGTGCTTTAGTGTCAGACTTAATATCTGTAGTCGTATTTTGTTTAGTCGTCGTAGCAGTAGCCATAATCAATCCTTAATGAGTAAAAGTATTTAAGTAGTGTATTAACTAAAGCAACAATTAAACCAGACTGTGATATTTATATAACCAATTGATTTTATAAGTTATAATGTTTTTTTGTTGAGTCGTTTTTAACATATAATAAAAACGAAGCAGTAACTCTTACCACCGATATAAGTAAATATTACAAAGTGAGTAAAACCCGCTAAAAAATTGTAATTATTCACTGTTTATTCAGTAATCAAACCATGTAAACAAAAAGTTATTAAAATGGATAAAAATATTTTTTTGTTTGTATCTCCACTTTTTCCCACGTAATTCAACCGCTTCGCCTGAACCCTTATTTTTTCTAGCTTAGAGACTCGTTAAAGGAGGTCAGCTTACTTGACAAAAAGGCTTGTCAAGCCCTAAACTGGAGCACTGTGGTAAAAAGTGGTTTTTAGTGGATCAAACTGGATCAGCATAGATTAATAGCTGATTAAAATAATTTAAAGCAGGCTAATTATGTTCCGTGGCGCGAGTTCACTGAGTTTGGATGATAAAGGACGTTTTGCGGTGCCGACCAAGTACCGAGAATCGCTGCTATCTGAAGATCAGGGAACAGTGATTTGTACCGTCGCGTTAAATGAGCCCTGCTTGTGGTTGTATCCATTGGCTGAATGGCAAGAAATAGAAAGTCGCTTAGCTAAAATTTCCAATATGAATCCACGTGCCCGTCGAATGCAACGCATGTTGTTAGGCAATGCGACAGAGTATCAACTTGATAAAAATGGTCGGATTTTGTTAGCGCCGTCGTTACGTGCGCATGCAGACCTTGGTAAAAAAATAATGCTAGTTGGGTTAATGAATAAATTTGAAATCTGGGATGAAGCGCGTTGGAACGAGCAAATGCGCCAAGACACTGAGCTTGAGAGGCTAGGTGATTTTGAGCCTAATTCAGATTTAGATAACTTTACACTTTAACGGCACAAAAAAAGGCAAACAATAGCTAATGACAGCGCAATTTGAACACGTATCCGTTTTGATGGACGAAACCATTGATGCCCTAGCAATTAAGCCAGACGGCATTTATATGGATGGCACATTTGGACGAGGCGGTCATTCAGGTCAAATACTTGCTCGTTTAGGCGACGCAGGACGCTTACAGGCAATAGACCAAGATCCACAGGCTATAAAGTCAGCTGAAAAATTTGCCGATGACTCCCGCTTTGCTATAGCACACACTCGATTTTCAAAACTATACGATGTAGCTGAGCAAAACGATCTCATTGGTAAAGTGGATGGCATTTTATTAGATATTGGTGTGTCATCTCCACAACTTGATGATGCTGAACGCGGTTTTAGTTTTATGAAAGATGGCCCGCTTGATATGCGCATGGATCCAACAAGCGGCCGAAGTGCTGCTCAGTGGTTGGCAGAAGCTGAGTTAGATGATATCACCCACGTCATTAAAAAGTTGGGTGAAGAAAAGTTCGGTAAGCGTATTGCACATAAAATTTTAGAAACTCGAGAGCACACACCCATTACAACAACTAAGCAGCTTGCTGATTTAGTTGATGAAGCCGTACCAGTGAAAGATAAGTTTAAACACCCCGCAACGCGCACTTTTCAGGCTATTCGTATTTATATAAACAGCGAACTTGAAGAAATACAAACGGCGCTGCAATCGGCCGTAAAAGTATTAAAGCCGGGCGGTCGCTTAGTGGTCATTTCGTTTCATTCACTTGAAGATCGCATAGTAAAACAATTTATTAGAAAACAGAGTAAGGGAGAAGCATTACCCAGAGGTCTGCCTTTAACCGATGCACAAATAAATCAAAACCTGACGTTAAAAGCAGTGGGTAAAGCTATTAAACCAAGCACTGAAGAAGTTGCGCGAAATCCGCGTTCACGAAGCTCTGTACTTAGGATTGCTCAGAGGTTGGGATGAATACAAAAGCAAATCATCGTCAACCTCCCAATTTATTTTTCGAAATAATTAAAGGCCTTGGTGCTAATAAGCTCACCTTGGCCTTGTTGGTTACGATATTTGTTTCTGGCTTTAGCGTAGTGCAAGTCACGCATTTAGCGCGCGGGCAATTAATTGAACAAGATAAACTACTGCAGGAACGAGATGAGCTTGATTTAGAGTGGCGGTACTTACTAGTTGAGGAGGAGTTTTACTCTCAGCATGCGCGTATTGAAGAAGTGGCAACCTCGCAATTAAAAATGAAAAGACCGACGAGTCAGGATGAACAGGTAATTATAGTAAAATGAGAAATCGAGGCAAAAAACCAGTTAACAACTTGATCACATGGCGCTTTATGCTGGTGTGTTCGGTTGTGTTTTTGGTGTTTGTGACGCTAGTGTCTCGTGCCGCCTATTTACAAGTAATTGAACCTGATAAAGCACGTTCGGAAAGTGACAAACGTACAGTACGCGTCGAAAAACTTCATGTGCAACGCGGAATGATCTTTGACCGCAATGGCAAAGAGCTCGCGGTCAGCGTACCCGTTGTGAGTGTGTATGCTGACCCTAAGGCTTTACATAAATCGCTGGTATCTAAAGTTGTTAGGCAAGCGCGAAAAAATGGTGAAGACAAACAAGCGTTGTTAGATAATGCAGTAGAGCTAAACAAACGCACCACACAGTATTACAAAAACGATTTACGTTGGCGCGAATTAGCTGATGTATTACGTATTGATCAGGCAAAAATTAATTCCCGACTTTTAAATGATCCGAGTCGTCGTTTTGTTTATTTAAAACGCCAAGTAACCCCTGCAGTTGCTGATTATATTGGTGGCTTGCGTCTTCCTGGTATTCATTTATTGGATGAGTCTAAGCGTTACTATCCGGCTGGCGAAGTGACCGCGCATATTATTGGCTTTACCAACATCGATGGTAAAGGCATTGAAGGTATTGAAAAGCTCTATGAAAACGCTTTAACCGGTGAAGAAGGTCGTCGAACTATCAGAAAAGACGCCCAAGGCCGTGAAGTGCAAGTGCTAGATGAGCGAGAACGTGTAGAGCCCGAAAGTATTCAACTAAGTATTGATCAACGTATTCAGGCTATTGCTTATAAAGCTGTAAAGTCAGCGGTTTTATCTTATAAGGCTACATCGGGTTCAGCCATGGTGGTTGATGTTAAAACCGGTGAAGTATTAGCAATGGTTAATAGCCCGTCTTTCAATCCAAATAATCTAACCGATGCGGCTCCTCATAAACGCAGAAATCGCGCTATTACTGATTTGTTCGAACCGGGTTCAACCGTTAAGCCACTGGCCATTTTAGCTGGGCTAGACTACGGCGCAATTCAAGCCGATGAACAAATTGACACCTATCCAGGTTGGATGCGTTTAGGGGGAAGTTTAGTCCAAGATACGCGTAACCATGGTGAAATGTCACTACGAGAAATACTAAAATATTCGTCAAATATGGGGGTGACTAAGGTTACTCAGTTGGTTCCAAAAGACTACCTGGTGGGTTTATTCCAAAAGGTCGGGTTCGGATCTGACTCTGGCACGGGTATGGTAGGTGAAAGCAGTGGTTTATTTTACCCTAATCGTCGTTGGTCTGATCACGAAATTGCTGCATTGTCATTTGGTTACAATATTGCTGTTAGTACTGCGCAAATGGCTCGCTTCTATGCCATGTTAGGCGCGGGAGGTATCAACAGACCGCTCACTGTACTAAAGCAAGATTCTACCCCTGAAGGGGATCGTGTTTTTCAACAGCAAGATGTTGAAGCGGTAGTAAACATGATGGAAAGCGTATTTGAAAGTGGTGGCACTGCACATAACGTTAAAGTTGATGGTTACCGTGCCGCGGGTAAAACGGGTACCTCTAAAAAAGCCGCAGTAGGTGGTTACGGTGATGAATATGTTGGTTATTTTGCAGGTGTTGCACCAGCAAGTAATCCACGTTTAGCTGTGGTAGTAATGATCAATGAACCTGGCGGTGATGTGTACTATGGAGGTGCCACTGCAGGCCCTGCATTTGCAGAAATCGTTTCTAACGCATTAAGAATATTAAACGTCGCACCCGACAAGGAAGAAGTTGCGTACGTAAAAGGTAAAAAGAACGATGCGTGATTTAAAAAGCATTTTAAAATACATAGAAATAGATGCACCATCGCAGCTTGTAAATCATTTGCGATTAGATAGCCGAGACGTCAACCCAGGCGATGTATTTGTAGCAATAAAAGGCCATGAGCTAGATGGCGGGCAGTTTATAGCTAAAGCAATTGAAAAGGGTGCTGTCGCAGTTATTGCCGACAGACTGTGCGAGTTTGATGTTGCATTTGAGTCACTTTATTTAGTGTCTGAGCTTGATAAAAAGTTGGCTGAACTTGCTAGTCGTTTTTACGATAAACCCAGCCATAACCTTGATTTAATTGGTGTAACCGGTACAAACGGTAAATCGACTACCACGGCTATGATTGCTCATTTAGCGCAGTATTGTAATACGCAGTCAGCAATTATTGGTACGCTTGGTTTTGGCCATCCAGATAATTTAACGCCGCTCATAAACACCACGCCTTCAGCAGTCGATTTACAACATATATTGAGCGACTTACATCAAGCAGATAAAAAGCTGGTGGCAATGGAAGTGTCGTCGCACGGACTTGTGCAGCACCGTGTTGCACAGTGCCAGTTTAAAGCTGCTGTATTTACTAACCTTTCTCGCGATCACTTAGATTACCATGGTGATATGGCGAGTTATGGTGATGCAAAACTCATGCTATTTCGTGATTTTGACCCACAGCTTGTTGTACTAAACCAAGATGACAACCAAGCAGGGCAGTGGCTCGAAAAATACGATTTTAATAATTTAATTTGCTACGGACGAAAAAATTTAGCGCCTAAAAATGCACAGTATGTGTACTTTTCAGATGTTGATTATTCGGATGAAGGTATTTCGGCGCAATTATCTACAAGCTGGGGTGATATTAAGGTAAAATCGCCGCTGTTTGGTGAATTTAACTTTTATAATTTAACGGCTGCTTTAGCCACGTTATTGGGTTTAGGTTACCCCCTTGAGCAACTTATTGCAGGTTGCCAGCAACTTCAGCCAGTAGCAGGACGAATGCAAGCATTTAGTGTTGCGGGTAAACCAACTTGCGTAGTTGATTATGCGCATACGCCAGAAGCATTAGCTTTAGCACTACAAGCATTGCAAAAACATGTGCCAGGTGGCGTGAGCTGTGTATTTGGCTGTGGTGGTGACAGGGACAAGGGGAAGCGCGTATTAATGGCCCAAGCTGCTGAAAAAAATGCTAACAAAGTGATTATTACCAGCGATAACCCACGCTCAGAAGATCCAAATGTGATTATTGCAGAGGTAGCTTCAGGTTTAGCTGCACCTCAAAGCGCACATTTAGAAGCAGATAGAGCGTCAGCAATTAGTTATGCAATTAATAATGCAGCTTCTAATGAAGTGGTGTTAATTGCGGGAAAAGGCCACGAAGATTATCAAATTATAGGCGATGAACGTATCGACTTTTGCGATCGCCAGTTTGTACAAAAACAATTAATAAAAACAGATAGAGGGACTCAAGCATGATCCCGATGGATTTTGATTGGTTAGCCAATGTGTTAACAACCGATTATCAGGGTGATAATCAGCAAGTGCTCAACATAAATACAGATACTCGCACAGTATGCGAAGGTGAAGTGTTTTTAGCACTTAAAGGGCCAAATTTTGATGGCCATAAATTTATAGCTGAGGCAAAACAAAAAGGCGCGATAGGCGTTATTGTCGATCATAAAGTCGATGTTGATATTGCCCAGTTTATAGTAAATGACACGCGTATAGCATTAGGCGCAATTGGTACAGCGGTTATGGCGCAAGTGGCACCTAGAACAATCGCTATTACGGGCAGTGTGGGTAAAACCACCGTAAAAGAAATGTGCGCGGCTATTTTATCTGTGCATGGCGATGTGCTGGCAACCAAAGGTAATTTTAATAACGATATTGGCGTACCGCTAACGTTGTTGCGTTTAGAGCCACAACACCGTTTTGCAGTAATAGAGCTGGGGGCAAATCATTTAGGTGAAATTGCATACACAACGGCAATGGCTAAACCTGATGTAGCGGTAGTGTGTAATGTAGCACCAGCCCACTTAGAAGGTTTTGGTAGCTTGATGGGCGTGGCCAAAGCAAAAGGCGAAATTTTTGATGGCCTTAAAGAAAATGGCGTAGCCATAATTAATTGCGACAGTGAGTTTAGTCAATATTGGCTAGATAAACTTGAAGGGCGCAATATAAAGCGCTTTTCAACCTCTGAAAAACTCGATATTTGGGCTGAAGATATAAGCTTAGATGCTAATGCACGTGCAAGCTTTACGTTATGTACAAAACAAAAAAAGGTACCTGTTACTCTCGCATTACCGGGTAAACATAACATTAGCAATGCACTTATTGCAGCTGCACTAACAAGCGAGCTCGATGTCACTTTAGATGATATTGCTCATGCATTGGCGACGATGGGTGATGTAAAAGGGCGCGTAAACTTAATAGAAGTGTCTGACATGCTCACCGTGGTTGATGATACTTACAATGCCAATGTTAAATCGGTTAAGGCTGCGATTGACTTACTGAGTGATATGCAAGGGCATCGTATTTTAGCGCTGGGGGATATGGGTGAGCTTGGTGAAGACGCACGTAAATACCATCAAGAAGTTGGCGAATATGCGCTTGAAAAAGGCATTGATGAGTTATTTACGCTAGGTGTGTTGAGTAAGTGTGCAAGCGATGTATTTGCGCTTGCGAATCGTCACTTCTCAAACCGTGAGCAGATGCAGCAACAAATTCAAGCCACAATTAATCAAGTAAATAAAAAAACGACCATCGTCGTGAAAGGATCACGCAGTTCTCGCATGGAATTATTAGTAACCGATTTAGTTAATGGCCAGCAACAAGCCATCAATGGAGTATCATAATGTTAGTTTGGCTGGCTGAGTATTTAACACAGTATTTTAGTGGTTTTAATGTTTTTTCGTATTTAACGCTGCGCGCTATTTTGGGGATTTTAACTGCGCTCATTATGTCTCTGTATTTAGGACCAAAGCTAATTCGTGGTTTGCAAAAAATGCAAATTGGGCAAACAGTACGCGATGATGGTCCACAATCACACTTATCAAAATCGGGTACGCCAACTATGGGTGGCCTGCTTATTTTAGCGGCAATTTTTACAAGTACCTTATTGTGGGCCGATCTCTCCAATAAGTATGTGTGGGCAACGTTATTTGTAATTGGCTCACTGGGAATTGTCGGCTTTATCGATGATTACCGAAAAGTTATCCGTAAAGATCCAAAAGGGCTTATAGCGAAATGGAAGTACTTTTGGCAGTCAGTAATTGCACTTGTGGTTGCAACTGTATTGTACTTTACAAGTACGCAAGCTGCAGAAACGTCTTTAGTTGTGCCGTTTTTTAAAGATGTTTTACCGCAGTTAGGCTTGTTTTACATTGTTATTACCTATTTTGCATTGGTTGGAACATCAAATGCTGTAAACCTGACTGATGGTCTAGATGGTCTCGCTATTGTACCGACTATTTTAGTTGCGGCGGCACTTGCCATCATTGCTTACTTGACCGGTAATATTAATTTTTCTGCTTATTTACATATTCCTCATTTGCCATTAGCCAGTGAGCTTGTGGTTGTATGTACTGCCATTGTTGGTGCAGGGCTTGGGTTTTTATGGTTTAACACCTACCCGGCGCAAGTATTCATGGGTGATGTAGGCTCATTAGCATTAGGTGGAGCGCTGGGGATTATTGCAGTGCTGGTTCGTCAAGAACTTCTACTGATTATCATGGGCGGTGTCTTTGTAATGGAGGCGTTGTCGGTGATTTTACAAGTGGGATCGTATAAGTTACGAGGGCAACGAATTTTTAGAATGGCGCCTATTCACCATCATTACGAATTAAAAGGTTGGCCAGAGCCGCGCGTTATTGTGCGTTTTTGGATTATATCTATTGTGTTGGTTCTCGCAGGCCTTGCGACCTTAAAGATAAGATAAATGCAATATTTAAACGAGATAAAGAATAAACAAATAACAGTGCTCGGACTCGGTGTAACCGGTCTGGGCATTGTGCGTTTTTTACTATCTCACGGTTTAACGCCAAAGGTTGTCGACAGCCGAGCAAATCCCCCAGGGATTGAATGGCTGAGCAGTCATGCGCCTAGTTTAAATACACACTTTGGCAGCTTAGATGCTGCTGGGCTTAATAGCAGTGATATGATTATTGTAAGCCCTGGGTTAAGCCTTAAAACGCCTGCCATTGCGAGTGCTATTAATTCGGGTGTTGAAGTCATAGGTGATGTTGAGCTATTTGCGCGCATTAATACTAAACCTGTAGTGGCAGTGACTGGCTCAAATGGTAAATCAACCGTAGTGACTTTAGCCTATGACGTGTTAAAAGCGGCTGGCTTTAATGTGGCACTTGGCGGCAATATTGGTACCGCAGTACTTGATTTACTCAATGACGACTTTGATGTTTATGTGCTTGAGCTTTCGAGCTTTCAATTAGATACCACAACAAGCTTAAAATCTGTGAGTGCCACGGTGTTAAATGTTTCTGAAGATCATTTAGATCGTTACGATAGCTACCAGGCATATATAGACTCAAAGCTATCTATTTACAACGGAACACAATGTATTGTTGTAAATGAAGATGACAAACAAACGCATCCGTCCGGTAGCAGTGCTACGGCTAAAATTGGTTTTGGTACTCAACAGGGTAAATATTATTTAGGGCAGCATAATAGCAGCACGTATTTTTTCGCTAACAATGAAGCGTTTTTACCTGTTGATACACTGGCTGTTGTAGGTAAGCACAATTATTTAAATACGCTTGCGGTTATGGCGTTACTAAGCCCCTTTAATATTAGTAAAGAGGCTTATAAAAAGGCACTAAATGAGTTTGGCGGATTGGCTCATCGCTGCCAATTTATTACTCAGCAACTTGGCGTTAAATACTTTAACGATTCAAAGGCAACAAACGTAGGCGCTACCATAGCAGCCATAGACAGTTTGGCCACAGAAACTCAAAACTTAATTGTGATAGCGGGAGGCGATGCAAAAGGCGCTGATTTAAACCCGCTTAAACCTTACTTACAAAAGCATGTAAAAGCGCTGATCTGTTTTGGTAAAGATGCCAAACAGCTAGTGGCTCTGAGCAGCAAAAGCCATTTAACAAATAACATGAGTGAGGCGGTTAATTTAGCTAAGCAGCTTGGTTCGCCGGGTAATGTAGTTTTATTAGCGCCAGCATGTGCAAGCATTGATATGTATAACAACTATATGCAACGTGGTGATGACTTTGTTAAGTGTGTTTTGGCGGATAACATATGATTGCGCTTGCACAAATAAAAGACACATTAACACCAAAACCTTCGCCGCAGCTTTATGATGTGCCTTTGCTTTATTCAATGCTAATGCTAATTGGTGTTGGCTTTATTATGGTGATGAGTGCGTCTATGCCCACGGCAGAGCGCCTTTTTGATAACTCACATCATATTGCTATTCGTCACGGGATGTTTTTGGCCGTTGCGTTTGTTCTTTTTTGGATCACGGTTTGTGTGCCAATGGATTGGTGGAAACGCTCAAATGCATATTTATTGATACTGGGCATGGTATTGCTCATTGCTGTATTAATTATTGGCCGCGAGGTTAATGGTGCCAAGCGTTGGATCCCAATTGGACCCATTGGTTTTCAGGTGGCTGAAGCCGCTAAATTGTACTTTTTTAGTTACATAGCAGGTTACCTGGTCCGAAAGCGTGAAGAAGTACAAGAGAACATTAAAGGCTTTGCAAAGCCTATTGCAGTGTTTGCCGTGTATGCATTGCTTATTTTGTTGCAGCCTGATTTAGGCACCGTAGTTGTTATGTTTGTAACAACAGTTGGCTTATTGTTTTTAGCGGGCGCAAAACTATGGCAGTTTTTTGTCCTTATTTTAACCGGGATTGGCTTGGTTGTTTTGTTGATTATTGTTGAGCCTTATCGTATGGCGCGTGTTGTTGGCTTTTTAGACCCTTGGGATGACCCATTCGGGAAAGGGTACCAGCTCGTTCAATCATTAATGGCATACAGCCAAGGTGGATGGTTTGGCCAAGGGTTAGGTAATAGCGTGCAAAAGTTGCAATACCTTCCTGAAGCACACAATGATTTTATTTTTGCGGTTATTGGCGAAGAGCTTGGTTTAGTTGGCGTGGTAAGCATTTTAATGGTGCTCGCCACTTTAGTATTTAGAGCACTATTAATTGGCCAGCAAGCCTTAAAGTGCGGTAAAGAATACGAAGGCTACTTTGCCTTTGCAATAGGTATTTGGTTTGCGTTTCAAACCATGGTGAATGTAGGGGCAAGTGCGGGAATTTTACCGACTAAAGGTCTTACATTACCGTTTATTTCTTATGGTGGTTCTAGTTTGATGATTATGACCATAGCAACTGGAATATTATTACGCGTTGACTTTGAAACTAAAATGGCAACCAAGCAAGCGACCTCAGGCGGAGGTAAACGATGAGTAAAAAGTGTGTTGTAGTCGCTGGTGGAACTGGCGGGCATATATTTCCAGGTATTGCAGTTGCTGATTACTTAAAAGCACAGGGGTGGCAAGTTACTTGGATTGGCACACCAGATAGAATGGAAGCAAGCGTTGTTCCTAAGCACAATATAGAAATTGATTTTATTAATGTAAAAGGCGTGCGTGGCAACGGATTAAAACGCCTTGTTAAAGCGCCATTCATGGTTATTAATGCAATATTGCAAGCGCGTAAGGTATTGAAAAATCAACGTCCAGATGTTGTTCTTGCCATGGGAGGATACGTAACTGGACCAACAGGTATTGCTGCAAAAAGTTTAGGTATTCCGTTAGTTATTCATGAACAGAATGCGGTTGCTGGCATGAGTAACAGATGGCTTTCACGATTTGCTAATCGCGTTTTAGCGGCTTTTCCAAGCGCTTTTGATGCAGGACAAGCCGAACTTGTCGGCAATCCAGTTCGTCAAAGTGTAATAGACATAGCAACGCGTGACGTTTCAACACCGGTTAATATGTTGGTTGTAGGAGGGTCGTTAGGGGCTCAGGTACTAAACCAAACACTTCCAGGTGCATTTAAAGCGCTTAACAAAACCAGTCCAATAAATGTATGGCACCAGACAGGTAAAGGACATTTAAACAACGTTGAGCAAACATACAAAACGCACATGTTTGAAAGCGATAATGTAAAAGTTGCGGAATTTATCGATGACATGGATGCAGCGTATGCTTGGGCTGATATTGTTATCTGCCGAGCCGGTGCGCTAACGGTAAGTGAAATTGCAGCAGCGGGAAAAATGGCTGTGTTTGTGCCGTTTCCTCATGCAGTTGACGACCATCAAACGGCTAACGCCCAATATTTGGTTGAGGCAGATGGAGCGTTACTCATGCAGCAAAGGGTATTTAATGAGCAATCGATTGTTGCGCTATTAACCCCTTACTTAGTAAACCCTAGTTTAATTAATAAAATGGCTAATAACGCAAAAAAACAAGCCATTTTAGATGCCACAGCAAGCGTAGCAGCGCACTGTGAGCAAGTATCAAATAAGAGAGCGTAAGTGAAAGAAGCATCAGTACAAAACAAAAGTATACGACCTGCAATGCGTCGAATAGAAACCATCCACTTTATTGGTATTGGTGGGGCGGGTATGGGCGGTATTGCCGAAGTACTCGCTTTTGAAGGTTACCGTATTACAGGGTCTGATATTGCACATAGTGCGATGACAGATCGCTTGATTAAAGCGGGTGCAGAAGTATTCATTGGTCATCACGAAAACAACGTAAAAGATGCTAATGTGGTGGTAGTTTCAAGTGCTATTGACGAAACTAACCCTGAAATAATTGCCGCAAAAGCTGCAAGAATTCCTGTTGTGCGTCGTGCTGAAATGCTAGCTGAATTAATGCGTTTCCGCCATGGTATAGCCATTGCAGGTACACATGGTAAAACCACAACAACAAGTTTAATTGCCAGCATTTATGCACAAGCTGGGCTCGATCCAACCTTCATTATTGGTGGTTTATTAAATAGTGCAGGCAGTAACGCTAAAGTGGGTAAAAGCGATTTTTTAATTGCAGAAGCTGATGAGAGTGATGCGTCGTTTTTACATTTACAACCAATGGTATCGGTGATCACCAATATTGAAGAAGATCACATGGATACATACGGTGGCAGCCTTGAAAAAATGAAAGACACTTATGTTGATTTTATACATAACCTGCCGTTTTATGGTCTGGCTGTTGTGTGTATAGATTCTGAGGTAGCCGCCGAACTAATTCCTCGTTTTGGGCGTCCTATTATTACGTATGGCGAGTCGCCAACGGCTGATTATCGTATGAGTAATTTTAGCCAGTCAGCTAATACGTGTACGTTTACGGTAACCAATAAACAAGGTGAGTGTTTAACGGCAACGCTAAATATGCCAGGTAAACATAACGCATTGAATGCAACAGCAGCGATTGCAGTAGCAAAAGATCAAAATATTGCCAACCAAGCAATTTTAGAAGCATTGCAAAAGTTTGAAGGTATTGGCCGTCGTTTTCAACACTACGGCGAATTTGAAAACGAACGCGGCAATATAATGTTAGTGGATGATTACGGTCATCACCCTTCAGAGGTTGCAGCAACTATTGCAGCAGTACGCGAGGGGTGGCCCGATAAACGCTTAGTAATGATTTATCAGCCGCATCGTTATAGTCGTACTCGTGATTTATATGAAGACTTTGTAAAAGTACTTGCCGATGTAGATCAGCTCTTATTATTAGATGTTTATGGCGCTGGCGAAGAGCCTATAGTGGGCGCTGATAGTAAAAGTTTATGCCGAAGCCTTCGTCAACGTGGCAAAGAGCCATTGCATGTAGCATCAAGTAAAGAGCTTGCGGGTGTATTAGCAGATAACTTGCAAAATAATGACTTAGTATTGACCCAAGGTGCGGGTAATATAGGTCAGTTAGTAAAAACGTTAGCAGCAACAGGCATGTCGATAGAAAAATTAAAACAAGGTGAAGTATGACCCAAGTAAATGCACAATTTGGTAAAGTAGCGGTAATGCTTGGTGGTAACTCAGCAGAGCGTGAAGTGTCATTAAAGTCGGGTCAGGCTGTTTTTAATGCATTACAAAATTGCGGTGTAGATGCGATTGCATTCGATCCTCAAAACCGGTCGTTGTGGGAACTCAAAGAGTTAAATGTAGATCGTGTTTTTATTGCACTACATGGCCGAGGTGGTGAGGACGGAACTGTTCAAGGTGCATTAGAGTTTATGAACTTACCTTACACCGGCAGTAACGTACTGGGTTCAGCGCTGGCAATGGATAAAATTCGTTGTAAGCACTTGTTTAAATCAGCCGGTTTAAGCACCGCACCTTATGCCGTTGTGGATGCTAAAAAAGGTTTTGATGCACACGCTATCATGGCTGAATTTAAAAAAGTGATGGTTAAGCCTTCTCATGAAGGGTCGAGCATTGGTATGGCACAAGCAACTACTGCGCAAGAACTTGAAGATGCATTAATCAATGCATTTAAGTTTGATAGCCAAGTGTTGGTTGAGCAGTGGATAACGGGTCGTGAATTTACAGTGACTGTTTTAGGTGATGAAGTACAGCCCGTAATTGAAATGACAACGCCAAATGGCTTTTATGATTATCAGGCAAAGTATCAATCAAATACTACGCAGTATCATTGCCCAGCTAATTTATCGGCGCACGATACGCAGCAATTACAGGCTATGTCGTTAGAAGCGTTTGACTTAGTTGGCGCAAGCGGCTGGGGCCGCGTAGATGCAATGCAAGATGAGCAAGGCAACTTTTATTTATTAGAGGTTAATACTGTACCCGGAATGACAGAAAAATCATTAGTGCCTATGGCAGCTAAAGCAAATGGGGCAAGTTTTGAGCAATTAGTTGTTCGCATTTTGGAGCAAACGCTTTAATATGCATCCCCTTTTAGAAAAAGCTCATAAAATCAAACAGAACCTAAATTGGTCGCTGATTTTTGGCGTGAGCTTTTTTTTATTTGTTATTATAGGCTTAGTGCAAATTACAACGGGTGTATCTGATTGGTTAGTAAAAAATAAAGATGCACAAATAAAGCACTTAACGGTGCAAGGGCATCCTAAATACACAGATGAAACCGCAATAATAACAGCAATAAAAAAAGCGGATTTAAGTAGTTTTTTTGAGCTTGATGTAAAACATGTACAACAGCTAGTGCAAAATCTACCTTGGGTGGCCACTGTATCGGTGCGAAAACAATGGCCTGATACGATTCAGGTTTACGTTGTTGAACACGAGGCGGTTGCGCATTGGAATAGTGACTTGTTAATTAATAACAACGGTGAGGCTTTTCAAGCTCGCAGCGATAAGTTAAGTAAAGATTTACCTCAGTTATTTGGCCCAGAAGGGAGCGAACAAGAAGCATGGATTGCTTTTAAGCAGTTTGACGAAATGCTTAAAGTAAACGCGTTAACGCTTAAAAGTTTAGCTTTATCAGAGCGTTTTTCTTGGCAGCTTTGGCTTGATAGCGGGGTGCGCTTAAATTTAGGGCGTAGGGATAAAGCCAAGCGTGTGCAACGTTTTATAGACGTTTACCCACGTATGGAATATCCAGAAAAAGCACAGATAGATGCAGTCGATTTACGGTATGATACCGGCCTTGCAGTGAGCTTTAAGCCAGTGCAAGAAGAACAATTACAAAATAAGAGTAAGGCATGACTAAGTCAGCAGAAAGAAACCTCGTGATTGGATTAGACGTTGGTACCTCGAAAGTGGTAGCCACGGTAGGTGAAATCACCGCAGATAACAAGCTCAGCATTGTTGGTGTGGGCAGCCAGGTATCCCATGGTATGGATAAAGGTGGCGTTAACGATTTAAACTTAGTGTCTGAGTCTATTCGCCGCGCTATAGACGAAGCCGAATTAATGGCAGATTGTCGAATTAGTTCGGTGTACTTGGGGATTTCTGGTAAACATATTCAATGCCAGAACGAAAGCGGTGTTGTTGCTATTAATAATACTGAAGTAACAGACGAAGATATTGAAAATGTGATTCACATTGCGCGTTCTGTGCCTATTTCAGCTGAACGTAAAATGCTGCATGCACTACCGCAAGAGTACAGCATAGACATGCAAGAAGGGATTAAAAACCCACTAGGCATGAGCGGTGTGCGTATGGAGGCACGTGCTCACATTATTACTTGCTCTAACGACATGGCTAAAAACATAGAGAAATGTGTTGAGCGTTGCGGCCTTGAAGTCGACCAATTGATATTTACAGCATTGGCTTCTTGTTATTCAGTTCTCACAGATGATGAAAAAGAGCTTGGAGTCGCTGTACTCGATATTGGTGGTGGTACAATGGACATCACTATTTATATCAACGGTGCGCTGCGCCATTCAGCAGTAATCCCTGTGGCGGGTAATCAGGTAACGGGTGATATTGCAAAAATATTTCGTACACCTATATCGCATGCAGAGTCACTCAAAGTACAATACGCATGTGCAAGCAGCCAATTGGCAAGCAGTGAAGACACTATTGAAGTACCAAGTGTAGGCGGGCGCCCTGCAAGATTAATGTCACGTCATACATTATCAGAGGTGGTAGAACCTCGTTTCAGAGAATTATTTGAACTTGCGATGGAAGAAATTCGTCGTTCAGGTTTAGAAGACCAAATTGCGGCAGGTCTCGTTATAACAGGCGGAACTGCCAAAATGACTGGTGCAATGGAAGTGGCGGAAGACATTTTTCAAATGCCAGTAAGAATAGGTAAACCAATCGGGATGGTTGGTTTAACAGACTACGTAGATGATCCTTCGTACGCAACCGCTGTTGGTTTGTTACAATACGGGCGTACCATGCAATCGATGAATGCACAAAAGTCGAAAGCAGAGGATAACAATAATTGGTGGAACCGCATTACTAAATGGTTTCAAGGCGAGTTTTAAGACTCAAGTCGGAGAGTGAACATGTTTGATATAATGGAACAACACAGCGAAGAAGCTGTAATAAAAGTAATTGGCGTGGGCGGCGGCGGCGGTAACGCTGTTGAGCACATGGTAAAACAGCAAATCGAAGGCGTGCGCTTTATTGCCGCTAATACAGATGCGCAAGCATTACGAAATTCTGCTGCTGACGTAACAGTTCAATTAGGCACACAAATAACCTCTGGGTTAGGTGCGGGTGCAAACCCTGAAGTAGGCCGCGAATCGGCTGAAGAAGATGCAGAGACTATTCGTGCAAGCCTTGAAGGTGCCGACATGGTATTTATCGCAGCGGGCATGGGCGGCGGTACAGGTACTGGTGCAGCGCCTGTGGTTGCTAAAATTGCTAAAGAGCTGGGTATTTTAACTGTTGCGGTAGTGACGCGTCCTTTCGACTTTGAAGGTAAGAAGCGTGCAGCGGCAGCTGAACAAGGTATCAGCGAGTTGTCAGAAATTGTAGACTCGCTTATTACAATTCCGAACAATAAATTACTTAAAGTTTTAGGCAAAGGCACTACACTTCTAGATGCATTTGCTAAAGCTAATGACGTATTATTTGGTGCTGTACAAGGTATTGCAGAACTCATTACGCGATCTGGTTTAATTAACGTGGATTTCGCTGACGTACGAACTGTTATGTCTGCTATGGGTACTGCTATGATGGGTACTGCATCTGCGTCGGGTCCTGATCGTGCACAAGAAGCCGCAGAAGCTGCTATTTCAAGCCCATTATTAGAAGACGTTGATTTAACAGGTGCCAAAGGTATCTTAGTTAATATCACCGCGGGTATGGATATTGCGATTGAAGAATTCGAAATAGTCGGTAACCACGTTAAAGCACTTGCCTCTGAGAACGCAACGGTTGTTGTGGGTGCGGTAATTGATCCTGAAATGAGCGACGAGTTACGTGTAACTGTAGTTGCAACGGGTTTAGGCGGCGATCGTCGTCCACAGTTTGGTATTGTTGATAACGGTTTTAAAAAGGCTTCGGGTTCTGATGTTGCAAACACGTCTAACCAAGCAAGCAGCATGTATGTGCCTAGCTTTGCAAGCCAAGACAGCACCGATGAAAGTGCAGCTAAAGCACAAACTGAAAGCGCAGAAAAAGCGAGTTCAGCAAGTTCTAGCAATACAGCAAGCTCGTCGTCGCAAACGAGTAAAAAAGCGGATAAATCAGAGGGTGGTGATTACTTTGACATCCCTGCATTTTTACGCAAACAAGCAGACTAATAAAAAACGTTATTTTGCTGGTAAATTGAGCGAATATTGTAAGGCGCGCGTATATATGTTACTATCCGCCGTCTAACTGTAATAAATTTAAGTGAGCGAACCTATGATTAAACAGCGTACGATTGCAGAAGTAGTCAAAGCCATAGGAATTGGACTTCATAAAGGTGAGAAGGTCACAATAACTCTCCGACCTGCGAGCGCAAATACTGGGATTGTATTTCGTCGTGTCGACCTTGATCCGATTGTTGAATTTGAAACAACACCTGAAGCCGTTGGCGATACGCAGTTGTGTACCTGTTTAATTAACAAAGATGGCGTTCGTTTATCAACTACTGAGCACCTAATTGCTGCGGTTGCAGCAATGGGGATTGATAACCTAATTGTAGAATTAGACAGCTCAGAAGTACCAATTATGGATGGTAGTGCATTACCATTTATTTATTTATTACAAAAAGGCGGCATTGAAGAGCAAAATGCAGCTAAACGCTTTATTCGTATTAAAGAAAAAGTTCGTATTGAAGAAGGCGACAAATGGGCCGAAGTAGAACCGTACGACGGTTTTCACATCGACTTTGAAATCGCTTTTGATCACCCGGCTATTAACGAAAGTCGTCAGCGTGTTGGTTTAGACATCACCGCTCAAAGCTTTACTGAAGAAATTAGCCGTGCTCGTACTTTTGGTTTTATGAAAGACATTGAATACATGCATGCTAATAACCTTGCTCTAGGTGGCAGCATGGACAGCGCAGTAGTACTTGACGAGTTTAAAGTACTAAACCCAAATGGTTTACGCTACAGCGATGAGTTCGTTAAACACAAAATACTAGACTGTGTTGGTGACATGTTTATGACAGGCCATAATATTCTAGGTAAGGTGACTGCGTTTAAGTCGGGTCACGATTTAAACAATAAGTTGCTTCGTAAAGTAATGGCTACTGAGTCAGCGTGGGAGTGGGCAACATTTGAAACGCCTGTAACGATGCCTGCACCCGGTCTTGAGTTAGCAACAGCCTAACCAAGCACTTTAAAGTGCACACTTAAAACAGTTACAAAAAATGACGCTTATTAGCGTCATTTTTTTTGCTATGTATCTATTTTTTTTAAAATAGTAAGTTTTAAAAATTAAATACCTAAAATGGCTTGTAGCTGTTCTAATTTGGTTATTGTGTAAGTGGGGGTTATTCCTTCAGGTAATTGTTCACCAGGGTGTTGCAACCAACATGTATCTATACCTACATTATTACCGCCAAGTATGTCACTTGATGCGGTATCACCCACCATTAATATTTGACTCTTATTTGGGTTACCCATCAGTTCGAATGTATGTTCAAAAATAGCTTTGTTAGGTTTTGCTATACCTACAAGCTCAGAAATAACTAACCATTCAAACATATCTTTTAAACCAGTATGCTCTAAACGTACTGTTTGTAGGCGAGCAAAGCCATTAGTAATGATGCCTAACCTAGCATGAGGTTTTAATTTATTAAGCAACTCAACAGCGCCTGGTAAAGGCTCACAAATTTGCGCCATTGCATCTAAAAATGCATCGTTCAACTCTTTAGCGGGTACATTTAATTTTGCTGACCATTCGTTAAAGCGGGTTACCTGCAAGTAATCAGCACTAATAACACCATTTTGATAATCAACCCACAGTTTTTTATTGGTTTTTTGATAGTGAACGTAGTCGTCTTGCGTAAAATTAACGCCGTAATTTTTAAACATACGGGTCATACCGGCTAATATATCAAACCTAAATAAAGTTTCGTCTGCATCAAACAACACGTAGCTGTATTTCATTCAATTTCCTGTATTTTATTTGCGATATAGGTCGCTATGTAAAAAGGGTGCCATGGCCAAGGTTAGTGCTTGGGTATAGGTACTTTCACGTGTTGCATAGTTATTTGTAAGCAGACCAATGGCGCCGCCTTTTTGTTTTATATTTGTGGTATTAAATGCTTTATCCATTACATCGCCAAGCTCTTCGCCATTAAGTAATGCTTTAAAAAGTATATTGGGTAATGGAAGGTTACTGCTTCGCCCTACAACCTGTTCTGTGGCGTTATCAATAACAACATAGGCAAAGGTCGCTGCACCATAGCTAAATTGCTCTGCACCGCCTTCCATTGCCACGTAGTAATCGGCTTGATGGTGCTTTTTACAATAGTTAACACGGTTTTGCGCGCCAATACGTGTTTCATCTTCACCAATAGGTTGATCTGGCACGTTTGAAGGAGCGTTAACACCTAGGCAATCAATGGTGTTATTTGGAAAGTACATAGTAAAAATATGCTTTGCTGCATTTATTTTTACTGGATTTTTAGATCCAACTATAACTTTTAACAATGATGACATGCTGATCTCGTATTGAGTAAAATCAGCAGTGTACGTGACTTCTGTTAAACAAAAAAGAGCACTAAAGCGATAATACTAAATAGGCAAATCAAGCGGAGCAAGGTTCTCTAGTGCGCGCTTTTTCATAATAATATCTTTTATCAGCGGTGTTAATACAAGCTCCATTGCAAGGCCCATTTTACCGCCCGGCACTACCAGCGTATTAATACGCGACATAAAGCTGCCTTCAATCATTCTCAGATAATAAGGAAAATCAACATCTTCAATGCCTCTAAAGCGGATCACAACAAAACTTTCATCAAGTGATGGAATGTCTTTTGCGCTAAATGGGTTTGATGTATCTACGGTAGGCACACGCTGAAAGTTAATATGCGTTCGTGAAAACTGAGGGGTAATATGATTTATGTAATCGTCCATACTACGCACAATTGACCCCATCACGGCTTCGCGAGAGTGGCCTCGCTCTGAAGTATCGCGGATTAGCTTTTGTATCCATTCAAGGTTAATAATAGGCACCATGCCTATGAGTAAATCAACATGCTTGGCTACATCAACGTCTTGGTCAACAACTCCGCCATGCAAACCTTCGTAGAACAAAATATCTGTATTATGCTCAAGCTCTTGCCAAGGAGTAAATGTGCCTGGCAGTTGGTTATAAGGTACAGCTTCATCAAAGGTGTGCAAGTAGCGGCGCAATTTGCCTTGCCCTGTTTCACCATAATTACTAAATAACGATTCAAGGGCGCCAAAGTCGTTAGCTTCACGGCCAAAGTAACTAATATGCTTACTTTCTTGTTGGGCTTCGCGTATTTTTTTGTCCATTTCGGGACGTGTATAACGATGAAAGCTATCACCTTCAATAAATGCAGCCTGAATATTTAGGCTACGAAAAATGTGCTTAATGGCATTGGTTGTGGTGGTTGTACCCGCACCCGATGAACCAGTAATTGCAATGATAGGATTTTTAGCTGACATGTTAATTCTCTTTTTTAGGACCAGGCTATATAACCAGACTAAACTTAACACTTTTTTAAGTCGTTTGGGTATCTTACGTGTTGACTGACTAAGCTCAAGTGACGCCATCAGCAAATAACGTTATCATGAGGTGCTTAAAATTAAAACGAGAGAAAGCATGAAACTTTTAAAACCACTACTTAGCTTCTTTTCATTAAGTGCGTTAGCCGCAGGTTGTGCACACGCTAACATGCCTAAAAGCCAAATATTACTTGCTGATTTAAATACGCCATATGGTGTTCAAGTGACCATAGTAAGCGACAAAACAAGTTACAATAACCAGCCTTACTTAATTAATGACGATTTATACTTTACTCATGAGGTAATAACTAATAACCAAAGCCAAACCGATATTGCACACTACAATTTAACAACGCGTGAAATAACTAACTTAACAAATACGCCTGTCAGTGAGTATTCGCCAACATTAATGCCTAATAAAACAAGTTTGTCAGCCATTGTTGTAGAGGCTGATTCAAAACAAAAGTTGTGGCAGTATCCGCTTGATACACAAAGTGCGCCTAGTCGTATTTTTGATTGGATAGAGCCTGTTGGCTACCATGCTTGGGGCATTAAAAACGATTTAGTGATGTTTATTTTAGGTCAGCCGCATACGCTTCAATACACCTCAGTAGACGCTGCTAAAGGTGAAATAGCTGCCAGTGATATTTCTCGTACACTTATTTATAACCACAACGCGGCGATGTTTTTATTTAGTTACACTAAAAATGATCAGCATATTTTAGCGAGCTTTAATCCACAAAATAAACAAGTAAGCGATTTATTAAGGCTCCCCACTCAGGTACAAGACTTCATTTTAAAAGATGATAAAACAATTGCTTACGCTATTAAAAATCGTGTTTATCAACGTAAGCTCGATGGCAGTAATGAAATATCGCAATGGCTTGATTTAAGCACATACTGCGAAACAAATATCACCCGAATGAGTTACAACAACGATAAGCTTGCATTTGTATGCGACGTAACACAATAAAATAAGACTTCAAACTGCGTATGCGTTAAGGTGATACGCAAATTAACGAATAGGGATAAACATGGCGTACAGTGCAGATGAGTTAACAGAGCAGCTTATAAAACTACAATGCAGAAGTAATTTTAAAATTAAAAACATTGCTGAATACATGTTAGTTAATTCTAAAGAGGCCTTTTACACTCACAGTGAAAGCGGTAAAGGAAAAATAGTGATTCGCCCTGCGTTTGAAGTATTTAGTGATGACTTTAATGACATAGATGGTGTAACACGTGCACAAGGGTATTTTCATAGCAGTGAAATGACGCGTTTTCCAACTCGTATATATAAAAGCGCTCAACCAATTCATTATGGTGTCGCATTTAAAATAAATTCAGAGCAAGCTGCAAAAGACTTTATTGCTAAGTTGACGATGATCATTGGTAATTAATCTGAACATTAATTAAGAAGTTTTTTATCCGTAATTTGAGTTAATTAGTTTCGCCCTAAAATTATAAAGCCGCTGAGTGAATACTCAGCGGCTTTTTTATAGCTTAATCACATAGTGGTTATTTACTGTTTAAGAAGCTATTAACCGAATCAAGCTCGCGTTTTTTTAGTGCAATACAATCAAGCGTACTTTCTTCTAGTTTACTCAATGTACGGCTGTACCCAGGCACTTCTGAAATTTTATCGTTAAAGAAGTTTTGAGTGGTTGCTAAGCTTTTGGCATCACAGCCTACGGTTGTAAAGTACGGTAAATTAGGAATAAAGAACGGCGGTAAACTTGCTGTTACTTTATCGTAATTATTATAAACCCAATCGATAAATAATGCTTGGCGCTCTTCAGTGTAACTTTGCCCAGATAAAATAGTACGCATATCAGAGGCGGTTACTTCATCAGTTAAGCTGTAAGCCAGAACCGCATTTTGTAATTCAGACTCACCAAAAAAGCCCATAGCAGCTAGCATGTTAGTGCGCACTTGTGGGTCTTTAGTCGTTTTAAATGTTGTCATGAATTGATCAAGCAAGGCTTTATCACCATGAAAAGCAGCGAGTCTTAAATAAACACCTGCTAAGTATGGGTCTACTTTTTGTGGATTAGTCAAATACACTTGCGTTTGTTCTTTGGCTTTATTGATTACGTTTTGGTCTTCGCCATCAAAGCCTAAGCGTGATATAACGGCTGCACGAAGTTGCGACACTGCACCATCTTCGTCAATTTTTGCCTCTAAACCATATTTTTTAGCAGCAGGAGTCACTGCGTCACGGATAAATGCAGGCCATAAGTCTTTATTGCTTTCATCTTTGAACGTACGTTGCTGCGATACTAAGTAGCCCAGTGCAGTATTTGCTACACGAGGGTGGCTGTCACTTACAAATACTTCAAGTGTTTGCATTAACTTGGCGGCAGAGATAACGCCAGCCTTAAGCAGTGCATCGGTGGCCGATAATAGCGCTAAACGTTCGCGGTCAGTCAGCACTGTTGGCGCGTTTTCAATTAATGCGTTAAATTGCGCGTCATCCATTACCCAGCGGTAGTAGCCAAGAGCACCTTGGTCAGGGTAAATCCACTCTGGTGCAAAATCTAAATCAAGCGTTTGGCTTTGTTTGTTTAGTAAAACACTGGCTGTTTTAACGTTGTCGCCTGCACCGTATTTAATCGTTACTGGCACATTCCAAAGTTGTGCTGGCGCATCAACACCTGCATTTACAAAGCGGCTTTGTGAAATGGTTACTTTTTTGCCTTGCTGTTTAACACTTACAAGAGGGAAAGAAGACTGCTCGATAAATGATTTTAAAACACTGGCTACATCTTTATTTGATGCTTTACCAAGTGCTTGCCATAAATCAGCCGCTTCTGCATTTTTATAAGAGAAGTCTTTTAAGTAACGCTGAATCCCTTTTTGGAATGCTTCTTCGCCAATCCAGTTTTCAACCATTGCAAGTACTGAGCTACCTTTACTGTATGCAAGGCCCAAACCGTCCATAATATCAGCTTCGGTTTTAATTGGCTTACGAATAGGCTTAGTGCTTAAGCGGGCGTCTAATGCCATTACGTTATTTTGTGGTAAGTCTAAATGTGATTCAAACTCAGGATTTAGCTGCCATCCAGCTTGCAAACGCTTCGTTTAACCACAGGTCATTCCACCACTTCATGGTTACCAAGTTACCGTACCATTGGTGTGCTAGTTCGTGAGCAATAATAGATACGTTACGTTGTTTTTTACTGCGTGTCGCTGCAGCTAAATCAACGAGTAAAATGTCTTCGCGGTAAGTTACCAAGCCTGAGTTTTCCATTGCGCCAAATGGGAATTCAGGCACGGCAACTGAGTCGAGTTTTTTATACACATAAGGAATACCAAAATACTCTTCTAATGCTGCAAGTACGCGCGGCATATTATCTTTAGCATATTCGGCTAAATGAATTTTACCTTGAGGAGTAATAACTCGCCCAGGAATGGGCATCCCTTCAATGTCTATTTCTTCAAACGGGCCAACAGCCATTGCAACTAAATACGATGGAATAGGCGGTGTTTTATCAAAAAAGTGGGTTGTCATATCACCATTTATTGTTGTTTTTAGTTCTGGTGTATTGGCATATACTTTTTGTGAACTTGGAGCCGTTATTGTTAACTGAAAAGGAATTTTATAGCTTGGTTCATCAAAAACGGGGAAGGCACGACGTGCATCACTCATTTCAAATTGGGTAAATAGGTAAGGTGTACCTTGATCCAATGTTTTGTATAACCCCACACTTTGGCGGTTGTAGGGAGCAGAAAAATCAATATTAAGTGTGTATTTACCTGGTTGAATTTTTTCATCACAGCTAAATTTAACTTTACCTGTTTTAAGTATTTCATTACTTAAGTCACAGTTTTCTTTACCTAAAAGTTGCGCCATTTTTACTGCATAATCCACACCGTTTAGCTCAATGTAATGTGTTGGTTTTAATACTTCTAAGGCAATTTCAGTCATCCCTGTGAATGTATCTTTGCTTGGGTCGAGCGTTAGCGATACATTTTGCGAACTTGGTTTTGCGAGTTTTTCGATAACGAATTCGTTAGCGTTTGCTGCATTTATTGCTAGCGCAACACTCACAGTTAAGAGGCTTTTAAGAAACATAGTGATCCCTTGTTTATTGTTAGAAACGCCCAGATTTTATGGGTACAGTTTATCCTACCAGTTTTTGTGAGGCGCGTAATTGATTTAAGAAGTGGCTTTGATGGTAAATAGTAACAAAGTTTGTCAGTGGCTTTCGCGTGATAGAAAACGTTGCCAGCTGAGTTGTGTATTTATAATACGTACTTGTTGAATAACCGTATTTAATAAGCTGATTTCATCAAACTGATTATCTGGGTATTCATTAAAACCCATTAAATAATTAAAAGCATCTTTAGAGTTAGCCTGAAGCGCATAAATACGCACTTGTTGTTCAAAGTTAAGGCGTAAGCTACTAATGGCGGTTTTCATACCGAGCTGGTCAACGTTGGGGATATCACATTTTTGCAAATAGCCGGCACGATCACCTTCACCCGAAAACCAAATACGTACTTTTTCACTGTATCTGCCTGTTTTAGCCGGGAGATCAAACATAAGTCGCTGGTGGTTTTTAGACTTTATAAACTCAACATAATCGCTAAATCCTGCATCGATAAGTGCTTTATGTACAGGGACTAAGCGGGGCTTTATTTTACCGTGAGTATGAAAGCTAAAACATAAAATATCATCAATAATACAAAGATCATCAAGTGTTAAACAGCCAATTTCATCACTGTAAGCACCGCTGTAATAGGCTATTAGTGGCAGCCAAAAGTGCCAATGTTTTGCTTGCTCGCGAGGGAGTCGAACATCACCGTATATATATCCATTATAAATAGTGTGCAGTTCCATGGCTGAAAAAGGGCGGCGACCAAGATGGGTTTTCAACGTAATACCTTGAAAATAGTGAGGTGTTTTATTTTATACCCAACTAGCACTAGATGCTAGTCGGGTTATCAGGCTTTAAGGTCCTGTGTGTAAATTATTATTCACTTAATGCACGAGCTAAACCCGTTGGTTCAATCTCAACACATACTTGGTCATCATTCCAATTAATGCCAACTAATGCGTCGTCCTCATTTAAATCTTCAACCCATGCATCTAAAAATTCATCAAGGTTAATTTCTACCGGACTGTAATCTTTCCATTCTTCTTTACACTGCGCTTTAGCCGCTTCTTCACTTTCCCAGAGCAGTAAAACATCAGTGTCGTCAAATTGGTTTGAGTCGCACACTACAAAGCCATTATCTTCTGCGCCCAGTGCCCAAATGACTTCGCTAACACGTACTTTTTCTACGAAGTTAACTAGCTGTGATTCAATTTCAATATCGCTCATGTGTTTACCTTATTAAGTTAGTGACGAGGATTAGTTTCTATTGCTGATTGACGTTCGCTAAATTGTCCATGAAATGCAACAAGTTCACTGTACTGACTAAAGTCAGTTAATTCACGAAAGCTAATCCAATCAAGCAGGCAGTATAAACTGATGTTGAGGTATTCACAGCTTTTAAATTGTTCATCGTTTAAATGGTTGTTTAAAAAGCTTAATGTTTGTTCTATTCGTTCATTTTGCAGATTAAAAAATAATGCATCGCTTTGTGTATCTAAACCTGAGCGCTTGCATAATAGCATTTCAACAAGCGAGTCGTTGCAGGCATTAATAGTGGTAAGTAAGTGCTCTTGCGGCCAGTTTAGCTTTGATTTGCCTGTTTTCTCTAATAAGTAGCGTATTATTGAGTTTGAGTCGCTAAGTGTTAAATCACCATCAATTAAAATAGGTATTTTTCGGGCTGGGTTTTTATTGGCCATTTTAGGGCGGTCTTGAGCTGAAAATATGTCTAAGCTTATAAGCTCTATATTACAGTTGTTTTGCAGAGCCCATATTCTAATTCGACGAACGTAAGGTGAGGGAACAGAACCAATTAATTGCATAATCACTCCAAAAAAAGCCGCTAAAGCGGCTTTTATTAAACGTTAATAGCAGTAAAGCTCAATTTATTCTGAACGGCTAGTAACTTCAAGTAAATGGTAACCAAATTGCGTTTGTACAGGGCCCTGTACCTGGTTTATTGGGGCAGAAAAAACCACTTTATCAAACTCAGGAACCATCATACCCGGGCCAAACTCACCCAGAGCGCCGCCGTCTTGTCCTGATGGACAATTAGAATGTACTTTTGCTAATTCAGCAAAGTCTTCGCCTTGTTCAATTTTTGTTTTTAAGTCTAAACATTGTGCTTCGCTGTCTACCAAAATGTGTCGTGCGCTTGCCACTGCCATAAAATCTCCTGATTATAAGTGGTGTTTTTTTAACCTAGTGTATTGCCATACTAGTTAGTTTGTACAAATTGTACCAGTATAAATTTAGATTTTAGACAGGGAATTTTCCACTGCCTTAATCATTTTTTCTGAATCTGGTTTTACTTTGCTGTTAAATCGTAAAATTGTTTTACGATCAGCAGATACTAAATATTTATAAAAGTTCCAATTGGGCGAACTTGTTTGCTCGTTTAAATGCTTGAATATAGGATTTGCATCACTCCCTCTCACTTCGCTGGTGGCGAACATAGGAAAGGTGACCCCATAATTAATAAAGCAGACTTTGGCCGTTTCTTTTTCGTTATCTTCTTCTTGGAAAAAGTCATCAGAAGGGAAGCCCAATATTACAAGCCCTTCGTCTTTGTATGTTTTGTGTAGTTTTTCTAAGCTTTCAAACTGAGGTGTGAAGCCACAGTTACTCGCAGTATTAACAATTAACAGAGGTTTGTTTTTGTAGTCGCATAAGTTAATGGACTCTTTAGAGCGAAGCTTTCGGATATCAACGTTAGTAAAATCGTCACAGGCTTGGGGATTTACGGCTTCATTATTTGGCTGTGTTTGTGCCATTAAAGTTGAACTAACCAATAACGCAGTAAACCCTATTATCATTTTTTTAAGCATCATATTACCTAACTATCCGATTGTTTGATTTGCTGATCATACGCTAATATGGAGGAAATTGATCAACCACTTAAATTTACTATGACAACTCGCTTAGCAACTATTGACGACCTTAATGATATTGTCGCCATTTATAATGAAACCATAGAAGGGCGAATGGTAACGGCAGATACCGAAGAAGTAACCGTTGAAGAAAAAAAAGATTGGTTTAATAGTCATACACAAAAGCGCCCAATTTATGTGTATTGCGAAAACGATACTGTACTTGCCTGGGTGAGTTATAAATCGTTTTACGGACGCCCTGCTTACGATGGAACCGTAGAAATGAGCATTTACATCACTAAAAATGCACAAGGTAAAGGCTTGGGTAAAAAGTTAATGCAGTTTGCGCAATCGGAGGCTAAAAAGCTTGATATTAACGTGTTACTTGGCTTTATTTTTAGCCATAATTTGCCAAGCGTAAAGTTATTTAAGCACTTTGGTTTTGATGTGTGGGGGGAGTTACCAAACGTTGCCGTTATGGATAATAACTTATACAGCCTAACCATATTTGGTAAGCATTTAGAATAAGTTACGCTTATTTATTGGTCATATTTGTTTACAAATAACGCACAGGAATGTGTGTTATTTTCGTGTTTTTATACTACGCTGGTAACATATTAATTTTATTGGTTGTAAGTGTAGTTTAATGGCTAGAAAAATATTGATCATAGACAGCAGCACCATCATAGCAATGAGAGTAAAAGTACTCTTAGAGCTCATTGGATGTAATGTTGAGCTGATTCATTTCTCTATGCTTGAGATGTTTACTCACGCCGAAAATTACGATTTAGTTGTTATAGCTCACGGTGTGCCGGTTGCACCTATTAAACCGCTAATTGATAAATTATCTCATGGGCGTTTATTATTACTTGCCCCTAAAACCGAAAACACAGAGCAGTTAACCGCATTTGCTGGCCTAAATAAAATAGTACCTGATGCTACGGTTGTTTATCCTTTCTTCTCTAATAAAGAGATCACCTCTCTTTTAGAAAGTTTATTAGAGCTAGACTCTAACCATATGATGCAACTGCCCACTATATTGTTGGTCGATCATATCCAAAATCGCCTTGATAATATGAAGAGCAATTTAATTGGCGCACATATTAAAACTCTTACGGCAAGCAGCTTAAATGACGCACTCACTATTGCAAAAAGTAATAAAATTGATATTTTAATCAGCGATTTTAGCCTAGGTGAAGCGACTGGCCTTCAAATATTTTCAAAATTAAAAGTGTCGCAACCAAATGCACGGTGCTTGCTTTTCACTTCCCGCCCTGACCAAGTTTCAATGATTGAAGCTATTCGCCAAGGTGTTGAAGACGTACTGATCAAACCCCTCAATGAAAATATTTTACTGCAATCAGTGCATAAGCTTTGGCAAACTGAATTATTAAAACGCCGCAATGCCGAGTTAGTTGAGCGCCTTCAAGAAACTGTCGATGCACTAATAGAAAAAGACAGTCTGCTACAAGTTATTTATAAACACACCCCTGACGCTATCATGCTATTTAAACGCAACGGTCAAATTATTGAAGCAAATGACGCTTGCTTGAGGTTGTTAGATCTACCGTTTAGCGGGCTTTCTGGTAAATCGTTATTTGATTTTTTAGATAACGATTCGATTGCTGGAATCAAAGAAAAAATTTCAACATTAAACAGCAATCGTCAATTCAGTTACGATTTACGTCTACCCATTAAAAGCGGTGGAACAGTGCCTTTGTTTGGCTCTTTTAACGAAATAGATCACCATGGTGAGATTGCACTGGCTGTAATTTTTAAAAATGTAACTCACTTAAAGCAAAAAGAAGAGCTACTTCAAGAAGCTAAAGGGTTACTAGAAGAAGAGGTCAAAGCGCGTACATCGCAGTTAGAGCATGCTAAAAATATAGCCGAAGCGGCAAATTTAAGTAAATCAGACTTTTTAGCAAATATGTCACATGAGCTGCGAACCCCCATGCACTCAATTTTAAGCTTTGCACGCTTTGGACTCGATAAGCTAGAAGCTGGCGACTTTGCTAGAGAAAAGTTACTAAAATACTTATCTCGTATCGAGTGTAGTGGCGATAGGCTGCTATCTTTATTAAATAACCTTCTTGATTTATCAAAGCTTGATGTAGGTAAATTTCCGTTTAACCCGCGCCCTCATAATTTAGAAAGCATTATTAAAACGAGCATTGATGATGTGTCGGGCACGGCGATGGAAAAACAAATTAATATTATTTTTCCTGCGCCAGATTCACCGGTCATTGTGCAATGCGATGAAGAGCAAATTAATCAGTTGTTGCGCAACGTATTGGGCAATGCATTAAAGTTTAGTGAGCCCAAAAGTAACATCACGCTTAAATTAGCATCGGATGGCCAATTTGCTGATATTGAAGTCATTGATAGTGGTATAGGTATTCCTGAAGATGAACTTGATCATATTTTCACAAAGTTTGTGCAAAGCAGTAAAACAAACAGTGGTGCGGGCGGTACTGGGCTAGGCTTAGCACTTTGCCGAGAATTTGTATCGTTGCATCAAGGTCAAATTAGCGCGTGTAATAATACCAATGGTGGCGCCACAGTTCACATAAAATTACCACTTGAAATAAATTTAGACGAACACCTAGTCGATGAATAAAAGTACGCTAAAACAGTAAGTTGTTTATGTTAATACAATTTATTTTTGAATTTAAAAGGATGATTTAGTTATGGCTTTAACAAAAATACTAGCAGTAGATGACGAGCCCTTTAACCTTGAGATAATTGAAGAAATTTTAGAAGACTTAGATTTTGAGTTAAGGCTAGCCAACAGTGGCCCTGAATGCTTGGATATGGTTGAGGACTATATGCCTCAAGTTATTTTACTTGACGTAAGCATGCCGCAGATGAGTGGTTACGAAGTGTGTAAAACGCTTAAATCAAACCCAAGTACCGCACATATTATTGTTATGTTTGTATCTGCAAGAGGAACTGTGGAGGAGCGCATGGAAGGCTACTCAGCCGGCGCTGAAGATTACATAGTAAAACCATTTGGGCATGATGAGCTTAGATCTAAATTAAAAAATCTAAACCAAGTATTAGTAGAGAAACAAAGCCTAGAAAAACAAGTAGAAGCGGCAACTTCAACCGCGTTCAATGCAATGGCTAACAGCAGCGAAATGGGGCAAATAGTCAACTACGTAGAAAGCATAGCACTCATAACTAACCCAGACGATTTAGCAAAAGCACTTATTGATTGCCTACAATCTTTTGATTTACAAAGTAATGTAGAATTTAGATACGACTCTATTGTTAAACATTATGCTTTACATGGTGTTTGCTCGCCTATTGTGATCGAGCTATTTGAAATGCTTAAAAACAAAGGCCGTTTGCATGAGTTTTCGCAGCGCTTATTAGTTAACTACGAGCTAATTAGTTTACTCATCTTAAACATGCCAGGACACGATCCTGATAAACACGGCAGAATACGCGATCACGTGTGCTTTATTGTTAGTGTTACAGAGCAGCAGTTACGCGCCATAATAACTAAGAGCTTATTAGATGCGCAGCAAGTAAAACTAAACGCAGTAGCAAGTACAGTACACAGTAAATTTCATGGTTTGATAGATTTACTTAATGAAAATCGCTTAAACAACGAACAAGTATTTAAAAAACTTCAGGAAGAGCTTGAGGTTAGAATTCCAACAATGGGTTTAGACGAAGACCAAGAAATTTTTATCTATAAAAAAGTAGATGAAACAATTCAAAATTCTGTAGCCCGCGAGGAGTCTGTTATTCAAGTAAAAGAGGCGTTCGCAGACATTGAAACAGAGCTTTCGATACTGCTAAACCATAGCCAATAATAAACACATAGACTTACTTTTAGGGCTTGTTTGCCATTAATATCAGGTTTACCGCCCTATAATGGCGAACAATCACACTCCAATAGCTCTGATTTGCTTTAGTACTAAATAGGCTTCTATGAATTTATGCATCTCGTGGTAAGCCTTTTTCCACTATCCTAATAAGTCTTTGCGTTTTTCTAAGTGAGGGTTGTTTATTGTTTTGCTGCTCCAGTGCCCATTGAATATGCTCTTTTACTAGATCACTACAACCATCAATTTTTTGTTCTAACGCGCTAATAATGTCAGGGTCAAAGTTTGCATTACCTAAACCAACGGCTAAATTACGTAACCAACGTTCATGTCCAATTCGGCGAATTGGGCTGCCTTCGGTATTTTTTAAAAATGTGGTTTCATCCCAACTAAACAGCTCAAGCAAGTCTTTGTCTTTTAACTGCGTGCGCGGATGAAAGTCTTGTTCGTCGGTTATTTGTCCATAGCGGTTCCACGGGCAAACTAATTGACAATCGTCGCAGCCATAAACTCGGTTACCTAATAAAGTTCTGTACTGCTCAGGAATAGGGCCTTGGTGTTCTATTGTTAAGTATGAAATACACTTACGGGCATCAACCACATAAGGTTCTACAATTGCACCTGTAGGACATAAGGTTATGCAGGCTACACACTTACCGCAGCCTTCAAAGGTATTTTCATTATCAACAGGTAAAGGTAAATCAATAAACAATTCACCTAAAAAAAACCACGATCCAGCTTCTTTGTTTATTAGTAATGAATGTTTGCCACGCCAGCCCAGCCCCGCTTTTTCAGCCAATTGGCGCTCTAATACAGGGGCAGAATCAACAAAGGGTCTAAAACCATATTCACCTACTTCTTGTTCTATTTTTTGGCCGAGCTTTTTTAATCGATTACGAATTAATTTATGGTAGTCTCGGCCAAGTGCGTAACGGCTAATATAGGCTTTTTGTTTGTTTTTTAATGTTTTAGCAAAGCCTGCATCGGGGGGCAGGTAGTTCATTTTTACCGATATAACACGTTGTGTGCCGGGAATAAGCTCGTCAGGGCGAGCGCGTTTCATTCCATGTGCCGCCATATAATCCATTGAGCCATGAAACCCGGCGTCAAGCCAACGCTGAAGCTGTTGTTCATGCTTACTCAAATCTATATCAGTGATCCCTACTTCGCTAAAGCCGAGTTCTTTTCCCCATGCTTTTATTTGCTGGGCTAATTTAGGGTAGTCAGGAGTTAGGTTGCTCACACATATTCACGCATATTAAATAATCGCCCTGTAATTTAGCATAATTACAGAGGTGTGTTGAGGTTTACGCATCAATAGGTGTTTAAGCGTAAACCGCGTTTATGATAAAAATTAAAGTACAAAGCGCTTCAACTGCTGCTGTGTTTGTAAGCTTAACTCTTGCGATAATTGGCTGTCGGCAAGAGCGGTGTCTATTTGCTGTTTAGCCTGCTCGCCTAATTCAACAATTTGCTCTACCGATTGATGGGTTAAATTTTGCGTATCTTCTAGTAGATGCACGGCGCTGGCAATTTGCTGTAATTGCTGTTGATTACTCTCAAATTCATTAAGCATTTTACTAAACCCTTCAGAGGTTGAACAAATTGAGCTTTGTGCATTTTTAGAATGGTTAATAAGTTGCTCTGACTCTTTATTTGTTTCACTTACTAGGTCGTTCATTTGGGTTATAAAATCACTGATTTGGCGAGTAGCTCCACTTACTTTAACCGAGAGGGTACGTACTTCATCAGCAACAACAGCAAAACCACGCCCGGCTTCTCCTGCTCGCGCAGCTTCTATCGCGGCGTTAAGCGCGAGTAAGTTAGTTTGATCAGAAAACTCCTCAACCATTTTTAAAATACTTCGAATATTCTCACTGTTTTCCTTCAAGCCATCAACGGTGCTCGCAAAACTGCCTAACATATCAGTTATTAACTGCACTTTCTCAACCAGAGAACTCAGCTCTTGAGCTGAGAGTTTTACAAAGGCTAAGTGCTCATTATTTACAGTATGAACACTGTCGGTATTGCCCACAATATTTTGCAAGCTTTGTGTTATTTGGTTACTGGCATCAATAATTGTATGACTTAAGGTAATTTGCTGTTCGCTCGAATTTTCCGTACTTTGCATTGACTCAGTTGCGGCTTTATTACTTTGTGCGCTGGCTTCAGCGCTTGTGTAAGTCGTGTTAAGTAATTGGCTTAAGTGGCTTGTAAAATCGTTATATTGCGTACTTAACGTTTTAAATTCGTCGTATGAAAAATGCGGAAGTTTGGCGTTTAAATTGGCATCTTGTTGATTAATTTTAATAAGTGTATCGCACATAGCTTTTACAGGGCGAACAATCAAAAAGCGCATATAAAAAAGCGTAAACGCAAAGCCTGAAATAATAACTAAGGTTAGTAGCCAAAAAAGGCCAAGATTTTGTTGCTCACTTAAGCTGTCATAAAGCCAAAACAAAGTAATAGCTTGAAACAAAAAAACAAAACTCAAGTTACCAACAATTTTACGGGTTAGAGTAAAAAAGAATGTTTGTTCGATGTAATTATAAATTTTCATTAAGCCACTCATCTTGCTTAAACCTATGTTTGAACGCTTTTACACAGGCATTTGCAAGGTATAAGCGACTCTATTTATCAGCTAACGATAGCAAATATGCCTTGGATTGCATGGGAAAGTTAGTAAAAATCCCGTCTAAACCGAAGTCACGCATAAGTGCAATATCTTGTTGTTTATCCACTGTATAAGCGTAAACTTCAAGCCCGCGTTTTTTAGCATCATCTACAAACGCTTTGTTAATAAAATTTTTATCTACATGCACACTAAATGCATTTAAGTCTTGTGCAAACTTTGCATATTTAATTGGAATAGAAGACGTTAAAGCGCCTATTTTTAACCAGGGTAAACGCTTTTTAAGCCATTGTAATTGATGATGATCAAACGATGATACTAAAATATTAGCACATGAAATGGTTCCCGCACTGATATTACGTTCAAGCTGGTCAGCAAACTTTTCAAGTTCAAAGGTATGCTTAAGTTCTAAATTAAGTAAGGTTTTATTGTTATTCCAATCAAATAACTGTTGTAGCCTTGGTATACATTCGCCATTACCCGCATCAAGCTTTGTAAGGGTTGCTGCATCAAACTCACTAACTTTGCCTTTTCCGTTGGTGGTTCTGTCTAGCCACGAGTCATGTATTAGCATGTAATCATCGGTAGCGCTTTGAATATCTACTTCAATGCCGTCTACACCCATATTTAAGGCTTCTAAAATGGCGCTTTTCGTATTTTCGGGAAAGTGCCCGCTAGCGCCCCTGTGTGCAAAAACTTTCATTGTCGAGCCTTCTTGGTTATTGACCATGTTTCAAAGCATGCAGCGCTTACAATAAGTGCGCCGCCAATCAGGGTCATTAATGTTGGGCGTTCGTGAACAATAATAATAGCCAAAATAGTACCGTACAACGGTTGTAAGCACGAAATTAGCCCTGCCGTTGCAGCTGATAAATGTTTTAGGCTTGCTGCAAATAGCGAGTGCGGTGTAGCGGTAAATATAATGCCAGCGACGGCAATTAATACAAGATCTTGATTACTCACCTCGTACACAGGCACTTCAATAAATGCGCACAGCATTATGCTCGCTACCAAGGTTTGGTAAAACATCGTCTGTGGGCCGCCGTATTGGCTAAAATAGCGTTTGTGAGTAATGTTTCTGACAGAGAAAAACAACGCAGATACCACGCCAGTAATAACACCAAGTGTTACATCGTCACCTAAATCAGCACTTGGTACCAATAAATAAATACCCAAAACAACTACACCAGCGCTTATTATATCTTTTGCTTGAGGTTTACTTTTATTAAATAAAGGCTCTAAAAACACGGTCATTACTGGGTAGCTAAAAAATGCAAGCATACCAATGGTTATGCCAGCCATTTGCATTCCTGCAAAATAAGTCACCCAATGTAGCCCTACTGTAATACCTAAAAATAAAGCAATAAGGTAGTCTTTGGGATTGTTTAACTTAATTTGTTTTTTCCCGAATGAAAGCATTGCCAATATTGCCATACCAGCAATAGCTGTTCGGTAAACTGTAATATCCAGGGCATTTAAACCAATGAGTTTGGCAAAAAGGGCAGTTCCCCCAAAAAGTAACACGGCAATATGTAGGTAAATTAAGCTTTGCTGTTGTGGCTGCATTTAAACATCATCTCCTTTTTTTGATATGTTATCACCGAGGGGACGTCAACAAGATGAATTTTTTGAAACATGACAAATGTCAGCAAAGTTAATGACACTTCACACTCTTATTATTTTTACGTACTGGCATAGTTATCCTACTTAACAGGAGAGTGCTATGAATAGTTTAGTTTTAATGAGTCTTGATATTAGCGAGTTTTTTGATTCGCTTAATTTTACTATTAATTACATTGATTATTTTATGCTGATAAGCATTTTTGTGGTATCTATATTTATTAATAAAAAGAGTGCTTTAAATAAAAATAATACACCAGAGGTGCTAGCATGAGTTCGCAAAGTAGCTTTTCTCATCAAACGGATAAAACGTTTTGGAAATACGGCCATTTAATTTTTACAGGCTTTTACTTACTGCCATTAATTATTAATTTTGACCAATTTACAAAAAGCCAAATGGGCCTATGTTTAGCTTTTTATATTGCCTTTATTATCTTGTATGTAAAAGCAATTAACTGCGATAACACAAAAATAACCACCTTATTTTTAGCCTTGCTCGCTATTTGTTTTAGCGCCACTTTTTTTACCTCTGGCACACCTACCTTATATGGCTTTGTTGCCTATGTAGCTGGGTATAGTTATAACTTAAAACAGCGGTTTTATGCTGCATTAGCCATTGTGGTGGCGCTTTTTTCAAGTTCGTATTTAAGCGATATGGGAAAGCTTCAATACTTTTTGGCTGTGGCCTTAATATTATGTGCCGCCTTATTTAGTTATGGAATTGCAGCAAAAAGAGAACGCGACCATAAAAAGCGCGAGCAAGAAAGTGCAAACCAATTAGAGCAATTAGCTGCTATTGCTGAGCGTGAACGTATAGCGCGTGACCTACACGATATTTTAGGCCACTCACTATCATCTATTGCATTAAAGGCCGAGCTGGCTAATAAGCTAAACCAAGGTGAGCGGTACGAGCAAGCAAACAATGAAATAGCTCAAGTAGCAGACCTTGCAAGGCAGCTACTTAGCGATGTACGCAGTGCCGTAAGCGACTTAAAAGAGCTTAATTTGGTAAGCCAAGTTGCTCAGTTAAAACAACGGTTATTAGAGCAAGATTTTAATATTACGTTCAACGTTGAATTATCTGTGCTACCTGCCAAGGTAGAGGGCATTGCTAGTTTAATAATTAAAGAGTCAGTCACTAACTTACTACGCCATAGTTCAACTAAAAACAGCGCAATAACAATTAAGCAAACACCCCAGCAATTACTCATTGAAGTAATAGATAATTCACCCTGTGGTAGGCTCGAGGCAGGCAACGGTTTAAACGGTATAAAAGAACGAGCAGAGCAAATACAAGGTAGTGCAACTTTTACCTGTGGTGAACAATTTACATTAAACGTAGTACTGCCAATTTCATCTGAGGATTTACAATGATCAAAATATTTTTAGTGGAAGATCAGGCGCTAGTGCGTGACGCTGTTAGTGCACTACTTAGCCTAGATTTTAATATTGACGTAATTGGCCAAGCAAGCAACGGGCTAGATGCTCTAAATGCTATTAATGCGCTTGATGAAGATGCAATGCCAGATATTATTTTAACCGATATTGAAATGCCTAAAATGAACGGCATCGAACTTAGTGAAAAAATAGCAATGCAATTTCCGGCTATAAAAATGGTGATCATGACTACGTTTTCACGCGCTGGGTATATTAGGCGCTCGTTAAGTGCCGGTGTTAAAGGATTTATATTAAAAGAAGCCCCGAGTGACGAGCTAATCAACGCACTCAAAAAGGTAATGCAAGGGCAAAAAGTGATTGACCCAGAGCTTGCAATTAACGCTCTAGACGATGCCGATCCACTTACCGACAAAGAGCGAAAAGCATTAAAGCTTGCAAGCGATGGACTTAAAACGAGCGAAATAGCCACACAGTTATTTATAAGTGAAGGCACAACGCGTAACTATCTGTCAGACGCAATTGCCAAACTTAATGCAACAAACCGAATCGACGCAGCACGTATAGCTAAACAAAAAGGGTGGTTATAAACACATGTGATTAAGGTTTATAAATTTAACACAAACCCTTACTATGTTAGTCATAACAACAAAAGTAACGAACAACGCTTAAAGTAAGCTTAAAATTCGCAAAAAGAGGGTTAAATGGCAAATTTAATAGATTTAACAGTAAAAAACAGTGTCGCAGTTTTAACAATGAACACCGCAGAAAATCGACACAATCCAGCGTTTTTGGCTGAATTTAATTTACACCTTGATCATATAGAGGCTGATAAAAGCATTCACTCGGTGGTACTTACCTCTGCAAGCGACAAAAGCTGGTCGCTGGGTATTGACCTTGAGTGGATGGCAAACCCAAGCATTTTACCAGCGGCTATTTCTGACTTTATGTTGCAAATAACACAGTTGCTACAACGTATTGTTACGTTTCCTATGCCTATTATTGCAGCCCTCAATGGTCATACTTATGGTAATGGAGCCGTGCTTGCCTGTGCCTGTGATTTTAGATTTATGAAATCAGACAAAGGCTTTTTTTGCTTTCCTGAAGTGGATGTACTGGTGCCTTTTGTACCGTCTATGTTTCCTATTATTAATAAAGCGATACCGCAAACCTTCTTTAATAGGCTAGCAATGACGGGCGAACGGGTGGGTGCACAACAACTGTTTGAGAACAACGTTATAGAAGCTGTATTTTCTAACAGTGACGAACTGCAAGCCGGTGTACTTGAATTTGCAGCGCAGTTTAATAAAAATCGCTGGATTTACGCTCAAAACAAATCGCAAATGAACAAACACATCTTGCAAACTATTAAAGAAGAAGACCCTGCTTTTATCGATAACGTCAGTAAAATGTTATACAAAAATCTTCATAAAACTGAGTAATGGCTTAGTCACTGATGCAGCTTAATCACAATGACACAATTAAGCTGCATAATTAAGGACATATTAAGGCCCTGTACGCTAAGTTTAAAAAGCTAAATAACCGATAGGTGAGCTTTGTTTAAATATTAAGTGCTTTTACCTGTCTCATTTTACGTATATGGGTTAAAATAACCTTCATAACCAACTAACAAGATAGTGAATGTCAAACCAAGATCCAAATCTCAGTCGAGAACAAGAAAAGTACGAAAACCCCGTCCCTAGCCGTGAGTTTATACTTACTCATCTTCAAGAGCGTTCAAAACCAGCTAACTACGCACAATTATGTGAAGAACTAGCTGTTAATGATGAAGAGCGTCAAATTGCATTTAAACGTCGCCTTCGTGCCATGGAGCGTGATGGTCAGTTATATTTTAATAAATTTAAATGCTATGCACTTATTGACGAAGCCGGTTTAACCAAAGGTAAAGTAATAGGCCACAGAGACGGTTTTGGCTTTTTAGAAGTTGAAGGCGAGAGCAAAGATTGGTTTATTGCCAAACATCAAATGAACATGGTGTTACATGGCGACATTGTACTAGCTAAAGGTACAAAACGTGGCTCTGGCTCAAAATGCGATGCCCGTATTATTAAAGTGCTTACCAACGAGCGCGCCCCTATTGTAGGGCGTTACTTTGTTGAGCATGGTGTTGCAGTTGTAGTCGCTGAAGATCCGCGTATTACGCAAGACATTATGATTTTACCAGGCAACGAAAACGGTGCCCGCCACAACCAAATGGTGCAGGTTAAAATCACTCAAAATCCTAGCCACAATATGAACGCAGTAGGTAAAGTGGTTGATGTACTAGGTGAGCATTTAGCGCCAGGTATGGAAATTGAAGTTGCCCTTCGTAATCACGACATTCCGCATGTTTGGCCAGAAGAGGTTGACGCACAAGTCGCCCACTTAGGCGAATTTGTAGAAGATGTAGACAAACAAGGCCGCGTAGATTTACGCGACTTACCGCTTGTTACGATAGATGGCGAAGACGCCCGCGACTTTGACGACGCAGTGTACTGTGAGCCTAAAAAATCGGGTGGTTGGCGTTTATGGGTTGCTATTGCCGATGTGTCGCATTATGTAGGCATGAATACACCACTTAACAAAGAAGCCATTGCACGTGGTAACTCAGTGTATTTTCCTGAGCAAGTTATTCCAATGCTACCAAAAGTACTGTCTAACGGGTTGTGTTCGCTTAACCCTAAAGTAGATCGCCTTTGTATGGTTGCTGAAATGACCGTATCAGCGGCAGGTAAATTGTCGGGTTATAAATTTTACGAAGCGGTGATGAATTCTCACGCCCGTTTAACTTACACTAAAGTAAACGCCATTTTACAAAATGACGAAAAGCTTCGCGACGAATACGCCGCCGTAGTGCCACATTTAACTGATTTACAGCAAATGTACATGGCGCTTAAATCAGCACGCCAAGAGCGTGGTGCTATTGAATTTGAAACACTCGAAACGCGCTTTGTATTTAATGCACACCGTAAAATAGAGTCTATTGTGCCTGTTATCCGCAACGACGCGCACAAACTCATTGAAGAATGTATGATTTTAGCCAACGTGTCAGCGGCTAAATTACTCGAAAAGCACGAGGCCAGTGCACTTTACCGTGTGCATGATGAACCCGACAGTGAAAAGCTAGGTAACTTTACACAGTTTTTAACTGAGTTAGGGATTCAGAGCACATTAGGTGACGAACCAACGCCTAAAGAAATTACGCAAATATTAGCTAAATTAGGCGAGCGCCCAGAGGCCGAGCTTATTCAAACTATGCTGCTGCGCTCAATGAAACAAGCGGTTTATCAGCCAGATAACATAGGTCACTTTGGTTTAGCGTTATCGGCTTATGCACACTTTACATCGCCTATTCGTCGTTACCCAGATTTAGTTGTACACCGTGCAATTAAAGCGGTACTAAAAGCACAGGGTCAACAAACGTCAGGCGCATACGCGTACACTGACGATGAAGTAGATCAATTAGGCGAGCAATGTTCAACCACTGAGCGCCGTGCAGACGACGCAACTCGCGAAGTAGCCGACTGGCTTAAATGTGAGTTTATGCAAGACCACGTTGGCGATGAGTTTAACGGGGTTATTTCGTCGGTTACAAACTTTGGTTTATTTATACGATTAGACGATTTACAAATTGATGGTTTAATTCACGTTACTAATTTAGGCGACGAGTTTTTTGCACATGATGCTGCAAAACATTGCCTAATTGGTGAACACAGCCACACCGTTTATCGCCTTGGCGATAAAGTAACGGTGCAAGTTGCCTCAGTCAGTTTAGACGACCGCCGTATAAACTTAGTACTTAAAGGCGATGTAGCACAAGATAGGTATTCACGCCGTCGTGCACCTAAAGGTAAAGGCCCAGCGAGTGTGCGCTCACAGTTAAAAGCAGGCAAAGTACCGGGCAAAAAGTCAGACGACAAGCCCAAAGGTAAAAAAAAGCCAGCTAGTAAAGGCAAAGCTGCTGGTAAGTCGGCGATTAAAGCTACCGACGGCACCACAAAGAAAAAACCGAAAAAGAAATCGGCTAAAAAGCCTAAAAGACCAGGCAAAAATGCCCGTAAACGTACAAGCCCAGGAGCATAAAATACGTGAGTAATGAATTAATTTTTGGCTTTCACTCTGTTGAAGCAATTTTAGCAAAAGAGCCTGAGCGATTTTTAGAAATTTACGCCCTTAAAGGCCGTGATGATAAACGCTTAACACCGATTATTGATGAAGCACGTAAATTTGGTATTTCAGTACAATTTATGCAGCGTAAAGCACTTGATAATAAGTCGAAAGACGAGCAGCATCAGGGGATTATTGCTAACGTAAAAGCGGCGCCAACGTACAACGAAAAAGATTTAGATGTGATCATTGCGCGTGAAGAAACTCCATTTTTACTCGTACTTGATGGCATAACCGACCCGCATAACTTAGGTGCATGCTTGCGTAGTGCAGATGCGGCAGGTGTTCACGCGATTATTGTTCCTAAAGATAAGTCGGCAAAGCTTAACGGTACAGCACGAAAAGTAGCGTGTGGCGCAGCAGAAACAGTGCCCCTTATTCAAGTCACTAACCTCGCACGTACGCTTCGTGAAATTAAAGATGCTGGCGTATGGGTAGTTGGCACAGCAGGCGAAACCGACACGCATGTATTTGATGCAAGCTTAACAGGCCCAATGGCCATAGTGATGGGCGCAGAAGGTGAGGGGATGCGCCGTTTAACACGTGAGCATTGCGATGTATTGGTAAAAATTCCAATGGCAGGTTCGGTGTCTAGCTTAAACGTATCGGTTGCAACCGGTATTTGTTTATTTGAAGTATTACGCCAACGTAACGCAAACAATTAAATTGCGTTAGTTTAAAGCTAAGCATTAAAAAAGCCGAGATTAAATAATCTCGGCTTTTTTGTATCTACTATTTGCTTAGTATGGTGTGAGTAAAACGGTTTAGTTAACGAGTCGTTTTACTCAGCAACTACTTAAAAGCTGTATGTGTAGCCCATTTGAATACTACGAGGCTTACCTGGCTGAATACCGCCATTAGCACGGTTAGCTATGTACGTTTTATCAAACAGGTTATCAACCGTTAAGTATACTTTTTGGTTGTCGTCGATTAAGTATTTAGCAGCTAAATCCCATACTACACGGCTATCTATTGCGTTTAAGCCTGAGTCAGATAGGTCGGCATGAGAATCAGATACGTAACGTATTTGGCTGTTAACAACAAACGATGCAAACTCAGCGCCTAACGATAAAGCAACTTGATTTTCAGGTACGTAAGGCATTGCATCGCCTTTTTCTACCGAGCCCCAAATTTCTGAATCAAACGTGTTTTTAAACTCAGAGTCAGTGTATGTGTACGTTAATTTAACTGGAAATTGCGCAGCGTCTGTTGCAAAAGTACGACCCGCACTAAATTCAAAGCCCGATACTTCTACTTCACCGTAGTTGTATTGGTCGCCAATATTTTCGTCGCTACAACCCACAGCAGCAGTACAGTTACCGTGCATGTTGTCGTAATCAGAGAAAAACGCAATCACTTCACCGTTAAAGCCATCCATATTAAAGCGAGAGCCAAACTCAAGGTTTACACTTTCTTCTTCTTCTTGGTCAGCATTACCCGGTGCCGCTGGAGCGTAACCTTTTTGAATACCGGCAAGTAACGTAACGTTATCGTTAAGTGTATAAGTGGCACCTAACGATGGCACTAAAATTTCAGTATCGTTAGAAATATCTTTAGTTAAGCCATTGCTACGAGTTGGATCTGATTTAGACCATTCTTCACGCGTAATGGTAATGTCTTCGTAACGAAGACCGGCATTAATAACTAACGCGTCTAGTGTCCATTCGTCTTGAACAAATAACGTGCTTGCTTTTGCGCTATCTACACGGTTGCTATCTGAGCCTGGTACACCTTGTGATGTAAGTGTCATGCTTAGGTCTTGATTAAGCGTGTATGTGTCTTGCCATTGGAAACGATCCATTTCGTCTTCGTGGTAACGCACACCTACAGTAATGTAGTGATCGCCTGCAGGAATATGTAATTCAGACTGAATGCCTTTTGCTTGGTAATCACGGTTGTTAGCTTTAACACCAATGCCTTCAATACCTTCGCTTGTTGGATTTGCTTCAAAGTCGCTGTATTGCTCAAGCGTGCTAGTTCCTACACTGCTTGCTTTATACCAGTTACGATGAAAATCGTTTAGGTAAGCGGTTGCAAGTAATTCGTAGCCTTCGCCAAAACGGTACGCGTAGTTTAGTTGGTAAGCATTGTGGCGAGTGTTCATTTCATCGTTTTGCGATGCAGCGTAACGGCGATTAGGGTTTACTTTGTAATCTTCGTCAGTTAAGCCCATGTAAGTTTCGTCTGATGTTTCGTCAGAGTATTTTACTTTTAGCTCAATGTTGTGAGCATCGTTTTTACCAAACGTATGACCAAACTTTAATAGTAAATCAGTTTTTTCAAAGCCCGTATTATCGCTGCCAACAGGAAGCTCTTTAAAGCCGTCTGCGCCGTAAGTAAATACTTCAACCAAGCCAGACGTGTTGTTTTTTTCTTTACCAAAGTATGCGTGACCTTTGTAGTAGCCATCGCTACCAAGGGCTGCATCTACCATACCTTTAGAACTATTAGGCTCGGTTGGTAAGCTACGAGAAAGTAAGTTTAAAACGCCACCTGTAGTACGAGGACCGTACTTAACTGAGGCAGCACCTTTTAATACTTCAATTGTTTCCATACGACCCATAGTAGGGAAGTAGTAAGCAGAAGGGGCAGAGTAAGGCGCAGGTGCGACTAATACACCGTCTTCCATTACAGAAATTTTATCGTTACGGCCGGTACCAGTACCGCGCATACCAATGTTAGGGCGAAGGCCATAGCCATCTTCTTCTTGAACGTAAACACCCGGAACAGACGCTAAAACACGCGAAATATCGGTAAACTCAAATTTTTGAAGTTCTTCGTCAGAGATAAAAGTAGCCGAACCAGGAATGTCGTTTATAGCTTGCTGTGAGCCAATAACTGTAATTTGTTCAAAGCGTTGTTCTTTATCGCTGGTGTCTTTAGCCATTGCAGTGGCTGTAAAAGACAAAGCAACCGCAGTTGCAAGAGTAGATACTAAAAACTTAGGGTTCATTTTTGTCCTAATCACGTTGATTATCTAAATTGGCGTAATTTGAACACGTTAACGAATGCGAATCAATATTATTAAGTATAAAACTATTCATTTTTTTAGAACTAAAAACATATATTATGTAACTTAATTAACTTTTTTATATCTTTTGTATTGTTTTGTAATCGTGAAGCTAAGTATAAAGTTGAGTGTGTGTTTTATTAGCCTAAACGCAAGGCAATAAACTCAGCAAGCTTATCTACCGCATTTTCAGACTCACCTGAACTTTTAACCAAGCTAATACCAATGTCGCCCAGTGCAGGTAGGTATTTAGTTTGTACTTGGTAATTAAGCTCACTGGGTACGGTACTTTTTGCCAGTACTGTAATGCCAAGCCCTTCTTTTAAAGCCGCAATAAGCCCAGTTAAGTCGGCGTTACTATATACAATACGGTATTTTATGCCGGCATTTTTAAGCGCATCGGTAGCGCGGCGGCGATAAATACACCCTTCTGGCGCGGTTACTAAGGTAACCACTTGGTTTTTTGCTTGGTTTAAATCACCCACCCATACCAATTGGTCTTGCATAAAAATAGGGAATTTACTTGAGGTAAGTTGCTCGTTTAGCGCAAGCACTAGATCAAATTGGTCTTGCCTAGAAGCCGAAAGCAAATGCTTACTTAATCGCGATTTAACTTCAAGCGATACCTCTGGGTACAGCGCCACAAAGTCGCCAATAATAGAAGGGAGTATACGCGCAGCAAATTCGCTAGGTATGCCTAAACGTACTTTTCCGGTAATGCTCTCTGACGTAAATTGCTGCAAAATGGCATCATTGTATTGCATCATTTGTTTTGCCATAGGCAATAATAGTTCGCCGTACTGGTTTAGTACTTGGCGCTGGCCTTGCTTTTTAAATAATTTATAGCCTAATACATCTTCTAAACGCTTTATTTGTAAGCTTACCGCAGGTTGCGAAAGCCCCAAAAAGTCGCCGGCTTTGGCAAATCCGCCTACATCTACAATCATTACAAAGGTGCGTAAACTGTCGGTTGATATATTTTTCATATTTAAAATTGCAATTTATGTGGCTACATATATAAGTATTATTTATCAATTGATAAATAATTACAATTTGTTGTTACAGACCCCGCGCAATATAATTTTAAGATTAAAAATACACAGGTGTTTGTTATGACTTTTAACCCAATAATGTTTGCCCGCCACAGCAACGCTAACAGCGCGGTTATAAACGCTTTGCAAGCAAATAACAGCACAGTTGTAATGGATTTTAGCGGTAGCGAAGCTTCTGTATTTTTAAGCAGTATTTTAGGCCACGATTTAACAAAATTAACGGCCAGCGGTTTAGGTTTAAAAGGCACTTTAGATGGCGATTTTTATTCTGACTTCAGTTACGCCGTGTATTATTTTAGCGAAACCGCTTTTCGATTTGTATTACCTCACAGCGCAAGCCTACAATTACAGTCACTTATAAACGAACAACAGCTTCGTTTTGATATTGACTACGTTATTCGTACCGACCTAACTAGCTTTACCTTAAGCGGCGAAAACGCCTTTGATACGCTAGTTGATGCCTTTAAGTTAACACCCGGTTTGCGATTATCTGACGCACAACTATGCTACGGTGCGCAAAGCGGTGAGGTATTTATTACCGCGATTGATAACAAAGATGAACAGCATTTTGTGCTCATAGCTAAAGCGCCAGAGCTACAAAAATGGCAAAGCTATATGCAAACGCAGGGTTTTGCAGTAATGCAAAACCAGGCCGCATAACAAAAACAACCAACAGGTAAACATAATAATGTTTGCCTGTTTTTAATTTAAGCCACGCCCATTAAGGGTTAATTTAAAACGTGAAGGAATGTTATGACTTCTAAAACTGTACTCCATGCTAAGCACCTAGAAGCGGGCGCAAAAATGGTTGATTTTCATGGCTGGGAAATGCCAATCAACTACGGCTCACAAATAGAAGAACATAATGCAGTGCGTAACGATGCAGGCATGTTTGACGTATCACACATGACCATTGTTGATATTGAAGGCGACCAAGCTAAAGCATTTTTACGTAAGCTTGTAGCAAACGACGTGGCTAAATTAACCGTACCAGGTAAAGCACTTTACACCGGCATGCTTAACGAGCAAGGCGGCGTAATTGACGACCTTATTATTTACTTTTTCAGCGAAACGTTTTACCGCTTAGTGGTTAACTCGGCTACGCGCGAAAAAGACTTAGCGCATTTAGCTAATGTATCGAGCGATTTTGCCGTTACAGTGACTGAGCGCCCAGAGTTTGCAATGATTGCAGTACAAGGCCCTAACGCACGCGAAAAAACAGGCACGCTTTTAAATGCAGAGCAACAAGCTGCAGTTGAAGGCATGAAGCCGTTTTTTGGTGTTCAAGTGGGTGATTTATTTATTGCTACAACGGGTTATACTGGCGAAGACGGTTACGAAATTGTAGTACCAAACGACCAAGCAGCCGATTTATGGCAACAACTGCTAGACGCAGGTGTAGCGCCAGCTGGTTTAGGTGCACGTGACACGCTACGTTTAGAAGCAGGTATGAACCTTTACGGCCTAGATATGGACGAAAGCGTATCGCCACTTGCAGCTAACATGGCATGGACCATTGCATGGGAACCAGAAGATCGTGACTTTATTGGCCGTGACGTACTGGTTAAACAACGCGCTGAAAAAAGCACCGACAAGCTTGTTGGTTTAGTACTTGAAGAAAAAGGCGTATTGCGTAGCGGTTCAAAAGTAATTGTTGACGGTGGAGAAGGGGTTATTACCTCAGGTACTTTTTCACCTACACTTGGTTTTAGTGTAGCCCTTGCACGTGTACCACGTTCAACAGGCGACACTGCTCAAGTAGAAATGCGCAAAAAATTAGTTAACGTTAAAGTAGTGAAGCCTAGCTTTGTACGTAACGGTAAATCAATAATTTAAAATTTGGTGTTATCACCCAATAATACCAATCATGTTGAGTTATTAATCACTTATAGCGACGGATAAATAGAGTGATAACAAGGCATTAATTTTGATATGTAGTTGTTCTACCTAAGAAATTAATAACGATGTTAGCGCTTTGTTTAGACCGCTAGAGTGGTTAAATATTTAAGTTGATTGGTATCATAACCAAAGGAACAAGATAATGAGCAATATCCCTACTGAATTAAAATACGCTTCTTCACACGAGTGGGTTCGCGACGAAGGTGACGGTACCTTTACAGTTGGTATTACAGAACACGCGCAAGAACTACTTGGCGACATGGTGTTTGTTGAATTACCAGAAGTAGGCGACGAAGTAGACGCAGGCGAAGACTGTGCAGTAGCGGAGTCGGTTAAAGCTGCTTCAGACATTTACGCACCAATTGGTGGTGAAGTGATTGCTATTAATGAAGAGCTAGAAGACGCACCTGAAACAGTAAACAACGACGCGTACGGCGACGGTTGGTTATTCCGTCTTAAAGCATCTGATGTGTCTGAGCTAGACAACCTATTAGACGCTGAAGGCTACTCGCACACTATCGACGAAGAGTAATCACTTTTTGTCTAAAGCCCCGCATGTTGAGTAAACAATCGGGGCTTTTATGATTTTACAGCTTATTGCCCATACCCAGTAAGTTGCCAAATCATCATATATTTTAATCAATACTAGTTACCCATTAGTATTTAGGATCATAGGAATCTGGACACATGTCAAACGCCAAATCTCTTGAACAGTTAGAGCAAAAGCAAGATTTTATTCGCCGCCATATTGGGCCAAGCCCAGCGCAAGTAAGCGATATGCTAAGCGCTCTTGAAGTATCGAGTGTACAAGAGCTGATCGATCAAACGGTACCGGCTAACATTCGCCTAGAGCAACCGCTAAGCATTGGCGAAAGCCGTACTGAAGTTGAAACACTAAGCTACTTAAAATCAGTAGCAAGCAAAAATAAAGTTTTCAAATCGTACATTGGCCAAGGCTACCACCCAACACATGTACCGCACGTAATTTTACGTAACGTACTTGAAAACCCGGGTTGGTATACAGCGTACACGCCATATCAGCCAGAGATTGCACAAGGGCGTTTAGAATCATTACTAAACTTCCAGACTATGACCCTAGATTTAACCGGCCTTGATTTAGCAAGCGCGTCGTTACTTGACGAATCAACCGCTGCAGCCGAGGCGATGGGCCTTGCAAAACGTGTATCTAAAGCTAAAAAAGCCAATGCCTTTTTTATTGCCGACGACGTACACACACAAACTATCGACGTAGTAAGCACCCGCGCCGAGCAGTTTGGTTTTGAAATAATTGTAGGCAAAGCGGCCGACGCCGTTAACCACGACATTTTTGGCGCATTATTCCAATACCCATCTACATCGGGTGAAATAGTTGACGTAACCGACCTAATTGCTGGTGTTCAAAGCAAAAAAGCCATTGCCTGTGTTGCTGCCGACATTATGAGTTTATTACTATTAAAAGCACCGGGTAAATTAGGTGCCGACGTAGTATTAGGTTCGGCTCAGCGTTTTGGTGTACCTATGGGGTACGGCGGTCCACATGCTGCATTTTTTGCAACACGAGACGCATACAAACGTTCATTACCAGGGCGTATTATTGGTGTATCTAAAGACCGTTTAGGTAACGACGCACTGCGTATGGCAATGCAAACGCGCGAACAACACATTCGCCGCGACAAAGCCAACTCAAACATTTGTACAGCGCAGGTATTACTTGCCAACATGGCGGCGTTTTATGCGGTGTACCACGGCCCACAAGGCTTAAAAACTATTGCGCAGCGTATACACCGCTTTGCTGATATTTTAGCTGCTGGCCTAAAAACCAAAGGCATCGCCCTTAAGCACAGCACGTGGTTTGATACGCTAACAATTGTTGGCGACAACAAAGACGACGTAATAGCACGTGCACTTGCCAAGGGTGTTAACTTTGCTACAAACCACGACGGCGAATACTCAATTTCGGTTTCAGAAACCACAACCCGTGCAGACGTAGCCGAGCTATTTGATATTGTACTAGGTGAAGGCCACGGCCTAAGCGTAGACAGTATTGCAGCCGATATTGAAGCAAACGGTAGCGACTCTATTCCAGCGAGTTTAGTACGTGATGACGAAGTATTAACGCATCCAAACTTTAACAGCTACCACAGCGAAACAGACATGCTTCGCTACATTAAGCGCCTTGAAAACAAAGATTTAGCGCTTAACCACTCAATGATCTCGTTAGGTTCATGCACCATGAAACTAAACGCGACCGCTGAGATGATTCCAGTTACATGGCCTGAGTTTGCAAACCTTCACCCATTCTGCCCGCTAGACCAAGCAGAGGGTTATCAAATAATGATTAACGAGCTACACGACTGGCTAGTTAACATTACGGGTTACGATGCGGTTTCACTTCAGCCAAACTCGGGTGCACAAGGTGAATACGCAGGCTTAATTGCCATTCGTAAATACCACGAGTCACGCGGGGATGCACACCGTAATGTATGTTTAATTCCAAGCTCAGCGCATGGTACTAACCCAGCGTCGGCACAAATGGCGAGCATGAAAATTGTGGTGGTTAACTGTGATAAAAACGGCAACATCGACATGGAAGACTTAAAAGCGAAAGCTGAAGACGTGTCTGAAAACCTGTCGTGTGCCATGATCACATACCCATCTACCCATGGTGTTTACGAAGAAACCATTCGTGAACTATGCGACATTATTCATGAGCACGGTGGCCAAGTTTACATGGACGGCGCAAACATGAACGCGCAAGTAGGTGTAACAAGCCCAGGCTTTATTGGCTCAGACGTATCGCACTTAAACTTGCACAAAACGTTTTGTATTCCACACGGTGGCGGCGGCCCAGGTGTAGGCCCAATTGGTGTTAAATCGCACCTTGCGCCATTTATGCCAAACCACAGCGTAATTAACGTACCGGGTACAAACATTAACAACGGTGCCGTATCGGCAGCGCCTTACGGCTCAGCGGCTATTTTACCTATTTCATGGGCGTACATTGCCATGATGGGCTCAGAGGGCTTGAAACAAGCCACAGAAATGGCGATTGTGAACGCTAACTACTTAACGCACGAGTTAAGCCAGCACTTCCCAATTTTATACCGTGGACGCAACAATCGCGTTGCTCACGAATGTATTGTTGATTTACGCCCATTAAAAGAGGCGTCAGGCATTACTGAAATGGACGTCGCTAAGCGCCTGCAAGATTACGGCTTCCATTCACCTACTATGTCGTTCCCAGTAGCGGGCACGTTAATGATTGAGCCAACTGAGTCTGAGTCAAAAGGCGAGATAGACCGCTTTATCGAAGCAATGGTGTCAATCAAAGGCGAAATCGACAAAGTAATCTCTGGCGAATGGTCAATCGAAAACAACCCACTTGTGTTTGCACCGCATACACAAGCAGACGTACTTGGCAACGAATGGGACCGCGCGTACGACCGTTTTTACGCTGCATTCCCAGTGCCTTCGGTAGCTAAAGACAAGTTCTGGCCAACCGTTACACGAATAGATGACGTATACGGCGACCGTAACTTAGTATGTTCATGCCCAGCGGTAGAGACATATAGAGATTAATTTTTGATGTAGGTTGCGAATAAAGAATGCAACTATCGGAATTAAGTTTGCAACTCGAATAAAGTTTGCAACCGATAGTTGGATTTAGAGGTCAGTAAAAATAAAAAAGCGAACCACTTCTGGTTCGCTTTTTTGTTTTCATACAGTTTTATTTAGGAGGAAGTACTTTCCGGTTATTTGCTAAGCGAAAGCCTTCAGGTACGGGCTTAAACTTATCGCCATTTTCTGGCCAACGTTTAGCTCTACTTTGAAAAGCTCGAAGTGTAGCAATGTCTATAGTAGCAGCTACCACGAAATCATTATCACCGCCTCTTAAACGAGCGATGTCACGCAGAAAGCCTTCTTTTGCTGGAGAGCGTACTCTACTGTCACCATATTTTCGATTGTTAACTAAAATAGTATAAGCATGAACATCTAAAGCCGCAGATTCGATTAGAGACGCGAAGGTATCAAGATCTCTATTCCAACTGAGCACCATTAATGCATCAACGGCTCCTTGAAAGCGAACGCGTGCTTTACTATTTTGTAACTCGGAACAAACCATAACACCAAAATTAAAACCGTTATGTATATATACAGGTTTTGGCGATTTTCCTAATGAGTCCCATTGCTTACCAAACTTACTAGTAAGCTCTTTGTCCTCACCAACAGCTGGCTCAAGTTTAGGTTGTCTAATTTTGACAAAGGTGGGATAACCGAGTCGGTTATCCGCCAAAACCATTGAGGCCTCACTGTATATCTTATTAGCTCCAACGTGTTGGTACTCTGTTCCTGCAACAAGACTTATTCCTGCGCTACTTAATCTAGCAGCAATACTGTTCAGCCATTTCAGCGGAATCGATAGTTCAGGAAAAAGTACGTAATCAGGTTTTGGTTTTAATTTCAGAACATCGTTAACCAATTTAGAAATTTTTTGATAACGTTTCCGACTTAAATTAGGTTTGTTGCAAGCTGTCGATGCCCAGTTGTTGTCCTCAGTGCGAAGATTAGTTAGCGCCACGATCACTTTATCTTTGCTGTCCGTACCTACTTTAATGAATTTCTTCCGGGTTGTTGGAGGTTTTTCATCAGCATCTTGCTCAGCAGCAAGTAGGGTTGGCTTTATCCATACACCACGAAGTACTTGCGTGTATTTTGCCCATGTAACAGAGGGGCCAAATACTGGAGGTTTTCCGGATGCAGAGGGTAAACCAACACATTCAGGGGCTAGCTCAGATATTTCCAGTGGAGATAAAGGTCTAGTTGGGAAGAGATACGGCAGGAAGCTGTCGTTTTTCTTTTGCCCTTTAGTGACGTTGCCTAGTCTCGTTTTTCGGGTAGAGTTAATAAACTGCTCAAATATAGGTACATCAATAACCCCAGAATCACCGAGCAAATTAAGAATTTGCTTTTCTTTTTTTGCATTTCGCTTACCAACTAACTGCTCAGCGGAACGACTATCTATTATGTGCTTGTATGCTTCTTTTGCTAGATCTGCCGATGCGACTAATGGGGCTTTATTCTCAAACTCTGCTACATCAAAACTAAGCTTTAGTAGTGTTTCAAAATCACTGAGCGTTTCGACAATTTGTTTTAAGAACAAGTTTGCTAGGCGCTTTTTCCTACTCGAGCGTTCTCCAAGGAATAGTTTACTTGGATCATGGTAGCGTGTAGCGGCATCAATAAATAACCAGGTTAAGGTACCTTTTATGTAACCCCAAAGATCTTTCAAGACTTTAGCATCACACCCATTGATTCGAACTTTCTCTCCTCTGCCTATCTCTTTGGCTAGTATATCTATAGCTTGATAGGACTTCACTGCGATTTGTTCAGCTTGTTCCCATTCATTCATGCTGATTGCAAATCCAAGCAATCTAGGTAAATAATTAAAATGGGCAAAGAGATTGTCTGCCCGCAATATATGATTATGGGCAAATTGGTAGAATTCTTCCCTTTGCTCTTTCCATTGATTCGGCGGTAAATCCCTAGCTAGGGTTTCTACATGACGCAATTGTAGTGACCAACCCAGACGACGGATCGTTAATCCATCGGCTCTTCTTAAAGTATCTGCATTTTCACCCACACTTCCAGCAGCAGAGAGTACTTTAGCTGCGGTTGAATGTTCCAATTGGTCGGGCGAGGGCATGAGACGATGTTCACTTGATAATTCGTATATTTCCTTTTCGATACTATCCAACAGGTCTAAGCCAGCACGGCCTTGTAGGACAAATAATTTTTGTTTGTCTGACTGAAGCGATATTTTGGAGTTACATTGTACGTCGTCGCCTTGATTAATTTCCCACACTTTATTGGTTTTGGGACTTTGTGCAATGCACTTTTCACCCATTCGCTCTTGTAATAAAAGCATAAAGTCTTGGCTATTTGATATTTTCCCTGTATCGCGCAACACAAGGAACATATCATCAACGTAACGGCCATAGTGAATAGGGGAGAGCTTTTCGATAACAAGCCGGTCCCACTTGTGCAATAAAGCATTCGAAATGACTCTGCTACATGTCAAACCAATAACTAACCCGCCGCTTATTTTTGCTTTTTTGCCACCTACTGATTTACCAAATTTGGTGGCGCCGCTAGCCCACGCATTAAGAAATAGTGATAGCTGCTTAGTGAAGGATTTTTCTTCATCAGACAAGTTCAAATCTAGAGCTTCTATAAGTGCTGAAGCGGAGGTAATTAGCGGGTCTATAAAATGGTAGTAACTTTTTAAGTCCAGAGATACAGCAATTATATCTCGGTCTTTTTCCAACTCTTCTCTTATTGTTTTTAAGCCATCGTTACGCCATTTTTGGTAAGGTTGAAAATACGGTACAAAAGAGCCTACAGAGCTGATATGAAATGGCTTTTCATTATCTTCTGTAATCAGTTCATCATTACTAATTCGTTTGAGTCTGGCTCCGTAGCAGCTATCGTCGAGTTTGGCGTCAAACTTGTGACCAATCATATTGATCCACAATGCAGAAATAATGTGGGTATTTACAGGGAAGTCGCCGACAATTCTAAACTCAGGCACTACATTGTAATTTTTAAACAGGCTTTCAACCGCTCTATCAGGTTTTGAGAAATGAACATGGCCATTGTCGCCTGAATCTGATTTTCTTTCAGTGGATAGCTTCTTGGGCAGTAAACGAAAATCCCCAAGTAATTCTACATTTTCAGCAAAACCAGCATCGGCTTGCAATTGACCTAACAGAGCTTTTAAGTTGGTGAGTAGATTTTGCTCGTATTCAGCGAATTTAATGGCTGTTGGAAAGGTGTTTTCGAAGAAACAGTCGGCTTTTGCTTTTCGGTATGCAACGAGAAGATCTTCTATTGTTATTGAGTCCCATCCTGTAAATTCTGCTCTATACCCCATGATGCGTATTCCTATTTAAATATGCTATTGCAGCGCCGCATCTATTTGTTCAAGCGACATAATAATTAATTCAACCGTTTGACGATCAAACTCGAGACGATCATTCTCCTCATGTGTTCCTTTGTTTAGATAACGCCATTCTCGAGAGTCTCCACTGCGGTTCAAAAGCTGATCTATTGGATCATAAACGCTGGCTTTATTAGGATCAGAAAAGTCAGCTTTAGCAATCTTGCTACGTAACTGCTCGGTTAAGCCTCTTAGTTCAATTGGCGAAGATGCTGAACGGAACTTCAAACTCAAGTTTCCATCACCGAACCTACTTACATATTTCCAGACTTTCCCTTTTGTAAGTGCCTCCAAACCCTGTCGTGACTTTGCCAACGCATCCCTCACTTCATTTCTAATCATGTGATTACGAGCGGCCAAAATATAATTTCTAGGCGCACAATTGAAATCAACACGGACATGCTGCTCACCTAACCGTGGTAGGAAGCTTAGAAGTCTTGCATTACGAGTATCCGCAGCTGGCAGTAAGTTCTGTATATCCTTGAAAAATTCTTCACCATGGCACGTAAGTATAATTTGCTTGTCCATAAAGTACTGGTCCTCAAATAGAGTTCGTCTTATGGACTCACGATGGTCGTCATCAATCGCATTGACAGGATCATCAAAAATTAAAACAGGTGCTTGCTCTTTCAAATTTTTAGCTAACAGTATGGCTAAGCCCAAGCAACGTACGTGGCCTTCGCTTAGGATATGCAATGCATCAAATAACTGTTCAGGTTGATTTTGAAATGCTATTCGCAACCGTTGGTTTGGTGCTAATGGTAGCTTTACGTCAGCCAATAGTTCCGATTGAGCATCATTTCGATTGAAAGAGTTGTACAATTGGACAACCAATTCTCCTAAGTCAGCGACTAACCGTGCGGGCAAGCTATTATTGTAATTTGTAAGCTTTTGAACAAACATCGCATATGCAGCTACTATTTCATGATTCCGTGCGATGGAAGGCCTTTCTGATTCGACGTTTGCAATAAGTTGTGCATTTTCATTTTGAAAATTATCAATCAGTCTTTGAGCGTTAGCTTGGTTACCTAAGGCCGTTTGCTTCTGCGTTGCTAATACTGTTATTTGTTGTGCGATATTGCGGAGGCGATTTAATTCGGCCTGTTTATTGTCTCTCTGTCGAATGGCTTCTTCCGCTAGCCTATCATTTGTCTCTAGTTGATGGATTTGACTGGTTAAGTGTTGCCATGCAACAGAAGTATCTGGTAACGGAGTGAATAGTGAACTCCACCACTGTAACCCATGCTGCATGTTAACCAGTTCAAATGGTTTTAAGGGGTTATTCACTGAGAAAAATTGCAGACAGGTATTCAGCGATTGCCCAACCTTAAATATTGCTTGCAATGCGTTTTGTTCAAGTTGACCCACTTTTTGCTGAAGTTCACCTAACTGCTGCAATCTGGTTAATTCTTGTCCGGCATTTGTGTATGGATTTACCTGAACTTGTTGCAATGGAGTCTTGCAGGCCGGACACAAACCAGGGCTGCTCTGTTGAACCTGCACTACTGCTTCATATAGTTGTTTAAATGAAACTTGTTGACTTGCATCGGCCAGTTGCTGTTGGCTTTGTCTTAATTCATTGACTAACGCTGACGCTTCGTTACCTATCGCCTCAAACGTAGCAGCAATGAGGTAGCTTTTAGGCGGAGGTGGCTGCTGTAGTTCAGACTCTAACTGTGCAATACGACCCAGAGCTTGACCATTACCGTTTAGTTCAAGAATCAATTGTTCAAAGCTGATACCAAGTCTGTAGCTATTGGCTAGTTTTAACTCTTCGGCAGCTATTCTTTGTAGTTCGGTAGCGCTTGCCTGTATTTGCTGACGCGCCACTTGTAATCCTTGTTCCTTTTGAGCTAGATGTAATGCTAGTTGGCCTTGTAAATCGATATACTGACCACCAATATCCGACGTGAAATTACGGACAAACTCTGTAAATGCTTCTAGACCAAATAGTGTTGCTATAAGCTCGGTTTGCTTTGCTGGGGCTTGTGCAGCAATCCGGGAAAAGCTATCAATGCGGTTCTTTTCGACAAAACAAAAACGAAAGGCTGACTCATTCGGAACTATAGCGACATCGTTGCCTTGCATATCACACGCGACTAAGGAGGGGGCTACCAGCTGATTTACAAAAGCATTCCTCAGATATTCGTTTTGATCACGAAATCGTTTGCTGTCTGCTTCCGCAACGTTACCTAAAAGAGTGAATTCTAGCGCTTCACAAAAACTTGATTTCCCCGTTCCATTTGGACCATAAATCAATACCAATCGACTATTTAAATCAAATATTTCTTTCCGCGCAAACCCTCTAAATGGTCCCACCTCCAAGATTTTTAAACGCGATAGTGGCACTTCTTGTATCACTTCTTGCTCTACGAGTGGAGGAGTATTAGTCGCCGAGTTGTCCCAATTGACCTGGCATAGCTCGACCATCTTACGAATACGTTGCCCTTGGTGAGTAGATAAGGGCAGTAATTCATCAAAATGGGCTGAAACTATATTTGCTACTTTGCGCACAGAATCCGTTGCATTTTGACCCTGTAGTGTTTGCATAAAGCGTTGATATTCAGCCCTAATCATAATAATCCCTTATTTTTGTTTTTGTTCTTCAATCCATTGCTCTAAATCTACGCGTTTAAAGCGCCAACTTCCACCCACCTTAAAGCCGGGTAATTTGCCTTCGCTTGCAAGACGGTATGCTGTCTTTTCATTTAGCTTTAAGTACGTAGCGACCTCTTGAATGGTCAAAATATCATCGGCCATGTTTAATCTTTGCATTTTAACAAGTTGATAGTATGAGAAACTTGAGGAATTAGCAATTGATCGCAGGCGATCTTACTTTGTTATTTTGTTGTATTTTTGAGCGGTTAAAAATTATTTTATAAAATATTTAGTCAATTTTGATCATGCCTTAAAAATATTTTTTTATCTTGCATTGAAATACTTCAATTTTTAAAGCCCCAAAATCCCTCACAACAAAATCATTGTTTCCATTTCCAATTCAAAAACTTATTTTTAGTCAAAAAGCTTACGTTGATTTAATTCAATTTTTACTTACACAGTTTTGATGTTATACAAGGTTGCTATTTCAAAACAAAAATGTTGTTTTTCATGTGGTTATGGTTTTTAGGTGGGTTGATCAAAGTTTGATCTACAGGCAAGATATTGTTCCCTACTGAATCAATTGCAGGATGCATATGAAATTTAAAGAGGTTACCGCTACACCAAAAGCTATGGAAAAGTTAAACCGGTGGAAGCGTGACATACAAAGTTTAACATCGGAGAGTTATCGACCGTATTTAACGGTAAAAGCGGTTAATCAATATGGTCGTAGGCATTGGATCTTTTGCAATGTACAGAAACGGCATGCTCATTTGTTGAGTGATGGTGAATTACGGATGTACAAAAAATTGATTTGGGCCAGAGGTACAAAGCGTGTATTTGAGCAGTATGCACTCGATTTAAATGAAACTTTAAACATTGCAGTCGCGGGTAATTTAATTCACCCACGCAATTGGGAGACCTCGGAGGCATATGTGATGACAACAGATTTTTTGGTGCAGTCACGGGACCCACAAAATCCAAGCAGCGTTATTACTACTGCATATAGCTTTAAATATGCCTCTCAAATTTATGTGGTGGATGAGGAAGGGGTTGAGCTGGAGGGCTCGATACAAGGCGAAGAAAGAAAGCTGCTACAGCGCAAGAATGCTCGAACTTGGCAGAAATTTGCAATTGAACGAGAGTATTGGCGACGCCGTGGCATCAAGTATCAAATTGTTACGGAATTGGATGCTACCAAGGACGAGTTCAATAATATCCGCTTCTGTGAGCCTGCTGGCTTTATGAAGTTTGAGGATGAGTTGGTTAGAACATTCGTGTTTACTTTTTGCCACGTATGGCAAAGGTACTTCATGAAACCACTTGAGTTTTTACTGTTACTTACAAGCCAGCAACTAAATTGCTCTGATAAGCAAGTTATTCGGCTTTTTCAATTTAGTGTACTCAAGCACTTTTTGCCGCTTAAGCATAGCAGTACGTTACAGTTCCATCGTCCTGTGGAGCTTACCTTATGATGCTAAGAATTGGTACGCGCCTGACTAACGATAAAAAGAATATTGATCTTCTTGTTTGTCACGTTAGTTGTTGTCGACGGTTTACTGCTTTGTATGATCTAAATGGTTTTGATCCAAAAAAGAACCTTTCTAAACCTGAAGCATGGCGGATGGATGATGTATTGGCATATATAACTAGCCATTCATTACAAGTAGAGCGTTTTGACTACCCGGTTGTTATGACTAGAAGTGATGACTGGATTGCTACTGAAATGGGTAAAGGTACCTGGCTTGATAAACGTGACTATAAATTTAGGAAAATCGAAAGTCTTGTTAGTCTCGATAAAATTGAGCAGTACCTGTATGGCAAGGGGTTAGCGGCTGAAATAAAGCCACTTCTCGGAAAGGATAAGTGGAAAGGGAAAGCATCATTTCATTCTGCGATTAATAGATACATCATTTTTGGCTGTACCAAAAACTCATTGTTGCCATGTGGCTTGATGCAATGTGGCTCAAACTACCGTCATGTTAAAGACTTGAGTGACTCCCAGATTAAGCGTGGTCCAAACGGTAAGAACGGTAAAGTTAAAGTTCGTTCAAACGCACGGTGTGTAAATGATGTTGATAAATTAAACATCAAAAAAACTGCTGCTTTTATCAAATCTAATCATGTTAACTTTTCTATTGCGTTTGCTTATCGGCTATATCACAGGACATTTGAACGCTATGTAATCGAAAGAGAGACGACACTAGGTACCCAACATATTTTTCACCCATTTCCTGAGGAAGACCGAATTAGTGATGGCATGTTTCGCTATCACTTTAAAAAAATTATTGATAAAGCATCACTTCTTCGTTTGAAACATGGTGATGTTAACTTCGCCAAAGACTTTGAGGATAGACAAGGCAAGTCTTTTGATGGGGTACTTGGCGCCACACAGCGCTATGAAGTCGATGCAACCATTCTTGATTGTTACGTGCGTTATCCTTTTGATACAAGTAAGCGCTATTCAATGGGGCGTCCTGTTTTATATCTCGTAGTCGATGTTTATTCAACAATGATTGTTGGGATGTATTTGGGGTTTGATGGCCCCAATTGGCAAGGGGTATCCCAGGCGCTAGCAAATGCATGTTTAGATAAAGTTGAATTTGCTAAGCGTTTTGGTGTTCTTTTAGATGAGAATGATTGGCCCGCTAAACATGTGCCAATTGAATTAGCAATAGACAATGGACCTGAGTATAAGAGAAACTTAATTGATGCTCTGTTAAACGCGAGAATTGGTATAGAAGATGTTGCGTTTATGGCAATTTATCGCGGTGATGCTAAAGGAGTGGTTGAGCGCAAATTTGGTACTGTTAATGATCAAGTTATTAAGTTTGTTCCTGGTGCATTAGCAGATCTACCAAAACGTGAAGATAGCCATGCATCTAATAATGCGTTGTACGATTATGACTCATTGATGCAAGTGTTAATCGCAGAAATTTGCTACCACAACAATTCAGCAGATCGTCTCAAGCGACTTAACTTCAAAGGCCTTGTAAATGGTACGGACTTTACGCCGAAAGCGATTTTTTTAAATAGCTTAGAAGACATGGAAAAGGTCGGGCGATTAAACCCTGAAGTAAGTGAAGCTAAAATTCGGTGGGCATTTTTGCCTGAAGAGCGTGCGACGGTAACTTCTAGCAGTATACGTTTTGAAGGGGTCGAATACCATCACCCTTATTTTAATTCTAGTAGTGGCTATGCTAGAGCTAGGCATCATGGCACATTCAAAATATTGGTCAAAAGGATGTACGACAATATCAATGAGCTGTTACATGAAACCGACGATGGTCAGATCGTTAAGTTACGCCTTAAAAATATCAATAACGAAAATCCTTTAGCAAGTCAGCATTGGGAGCTGATAATGCATTTAATGGAGCAAGAAAAAGATATGCTTCACGAGCATAAGCAAAATGCTCTGATCACACGTTCATATTGGGATTCTGTTACTGATCTTACTACTGCGCAACAGGAGGCTGAGCGCTCGCTCGCACCTAAAAATAAACATAAATCTATCCAACCAGGCATTAAAGCTCGTCAACAAATTCAGAAGCTTGTGCTAAGAACTCAAGCGAATCAACAGTTGGATAATACATTTGGTACTGGAACCGACTTAGAGTCAATGAAGCCCGCCGTCATGGATGACTTAGACGACGAATTGTATGGAGATTAATGGAGTAATCTTATGAAAAAAGAAGCGATATATCGAAAACACCCGCTTGATAGCTTAAATGGAAATCCTCTTACCGAAGCTATTGAAGTAATAGCACACGAAGATGAGCTGAATAAAAAGCTTACTTTCATACCTACTTTTGAAAAGAACTTAACTGATATACCAGCTGTATATCAGCAGGTATTTCTAGAGCGCTTAGAAAAGGTTCACGTTCCAGCGCCATACTTATATGGAATGTATAACAAGTTTGTAGGGCTAATTTTAGATGGATATTCTAAGTACACGCCACATTCTGCGGAAACTAACAAATTGCAAATGGCAATCGCCTTGGCAGCTAGAAAGGGAGAGCGATTAGAAGAGGAATTTATTTCTCGAACAACCGCGCCAAGCGTATTTGTTCATGGTCATAGTGGTGTTGGTAAGACGAAAGGAATTCGCAGTGTTCTCAAAGTGATCCCACAAGTGATCAAACACAACAAGTTTGAGGACAAAATTTTCCGGCAAGATCAGCTTGTTTGGATATCGCTTGATATGCCATCGACTCCATCAACCAAGGGATTGGCGCTCAATTTCTTTAACGCTGTTGATGAAGCCCTTGATACAGATTTTTATGAACAGTGGAAAGATAAATCGCATTACTCTGTAGAGCGCCATTTAAGTCAAATGCAGTCAATTGCTGTGGCACATCATTTGGGATTGGCTCATATTGATGAATTGCAGTTCATGTTGAAATACAAAAATAATAAAAATGCGCCATCCTTCACTACGATTGAAGCTTTGTTTAACAAGTTGGGTATTCCTATTGTTCTTTCATCAACAACATCTGGTAGGGAGATGTTTTTATCTGATACTAAAAGCCCAGATTTTACGATCACACGCAGACTGTTGACCAACCGTGAATATCAGTTTTCTTTGTACGGGGTAAAGAGTAAGTTTTTTAACTCTCTCTTTGATGCATTGTTCCCTGAATCATTTTGTAAGAGTAGCGAAATGCCAGATAAGCAGTTCAAACAAGTTTTTTGTCATTTAACGTGTGGTCTGCCTGCAATGATGACGAGGTTGGCGATACTGCATCATGAGTCAATTGCAATGTTGAAGAATAAATACCCCGATAAAGCCGATGCATATCGCACGGGTGACGTGGAGAGGTTACATAAGACGTATAATAATCAATTCTCTTTGATTGCTGGCGCTTTAGATAATCTAAGAGCGGGAAATATTCAACAGTTTGATGAGGATGTGAACAAACTGGATGAAAAAGAGCATGTTTTAACAAACGAAGAAGTAAAGTTAGCTGCAAAAGCTAAGCGCAAAAAAGTACAAAAGTTATTACCTGACGTAGTGCCAGACCCATTAGGTATACCACGTGTGTGTATGGATATTGATTCTAAAGATATGCTCAATTTCATTAAGGAGGGTTACGATGAGTAAAGTATCATTCATGCCAACCCCTTTTGATGGCGAGCACTTTGCGGGAGTGGTATCCCGTAAGGCAACCCTTTTAGTTAGTAGTAACCCTAAGCTGGTGTTTGAACGCATGCTTTCAGAGGATGGCTCTTTGAGCAATCAACGAATCTATCATCCGTTAATTGATATTGCTGCGAATGCGTATGAGGGGAGTATAAGCAGAGAATATCTGTTAAGAAAACACTCATTGTTTCCTTATTATTCACCTTCGATGCATTTTCGTGATGTTGATAAGATCATTAATAAGCGGATCAGGAAAGGAGGCCTTTGGAAGCGCTGCGAATTTATTGAGCAAGTACCATCCTTATCGGCTCCATTATGCAGAACATTGTCGTTTTCTTTAGCTTGGCGATGGTGCCCATTATGCGCTATTGAAGATGAAAAACGTGTAGGTACTTCCTATTGGCACGTTGAACACCAGTTACCTTCGATGATCACTTGTTCAAAGCATGCTTGCGAATTGCTTGAAAGCTGCAATACCTGTGGATTTTCTAGCATTGATATAAGAGTTATGGCGACGCCACCAACCACCAATAAATGTACTAAATGTGGTGCTATTCATAGGGCAAGTTACGTAGATTTAAATGGGCATATTACATGGGTACAGCAAGCGAGTATGGATTTATTAAATTCACCTGGAATGCTTTCTAAACCATACTTTGAACACGTAATGAAACGAGGTATTCAAAGTGGCTTTTCTAATTTAAACGGAGGGAGAATACGAGAGCAAGTATTTGTGGCAGCGAGACTTCAGCAAGACTTTGTAGCGTGGTTTTTTGAACATGGCTTTGAACGTTTTTTTCATGAGCCTGAAGTTGTAATCAATTACAAAACGTTAAGTCTCGAAAAGGCGTTACGAAACGTAAATGGGTGGCATCCATTGTTTGTATTGATGTGGCTGCGCTTTTTGGCGGTAGAATGGCCTTCGTTAGAAATTGCAGCTTAAGTGCGCTGCTACCCAATGAGACTATTTACAGTTGGCTCGCTAGAGCAGGGCTAATAAGCGGTTTAGCTACGGATCATGACTTTTTGCTGGTTAGGTTGGGGTATACTGGCCAGCAATTAACATCCATATTCCCATCTTTTATTGTTCCAGTTTCAGAAAGTGTGAGCGTGGGCATTGACGAATTAATCGTAAAACACACAGTTTTGCCATTTTTTAAGCCTTTTATACAAAGTGATGTCTTCCAAGAAGCTTTTACTAGAATGCTTGAGGGAGCATGCACTGATGCGTACAGTCAATTCTCGCTACTGGCTAATCGAATACCAGAACCGACAGTCCTATGTTATTGCCCGCAGTGTGCCGCCCAAGACATCAAAAACGTAGGTGTGGCGTATTGGCATGTTGCCCATCAATTACCTTGGATTAACTACTGTCCATTTCATTTAATAAAGCTAGAAGCAATAAAACGTGAAAGGAAATTGCTCGCATTGCCGCCTCAGGTTGTAAGTGAGGGCAAAGGTTTAACACAGGCAAGCCTAAAGCAGGCAAGACTTGCTCAAGATGCGTATGCACTCTGGTCTTTAAATTTAGAGGCCATCGATTCAGATGTTTTGATAAAGGTTTATTTACATGGGTTAAATGCGAATAATCTCGTATGTAATTATGGGTCAGTCAGGCAAGAACAATGGCAAACAAGCCTTAAGGAGTACTGGGTAAATGAGTTGCCTAAAGGGCTTTTTGATGCGGTTTTTGGGGGGAGTAAAAGCAATAGCTACCCATCAAACTTTATTTATCAATCCCACGCTCAGTTTCACTCATTAAAACACCTACTCGTGATACAGCATTTATTTGGCAGTTTGTCAGAGTTTTTGAAGTGTTGTTCTAATCCGAATCAATTAAACGTGAGGCCGGATTATGTTATTAATGATGTGTTTGAACGTGTTAATCCAGAAAAAACAGATTTACTTTTAAAGCAGTTAAGAAATGGTATGAGTATGCGTCAAGCTGCTAAGCGAGCAAACGTTAGTGTGGGGTATGCTAAATCTATAGCTATGCAAAATAACATACGAATACACCGTAGAGCGCAGTTCCTATTTGCGACAGAGCGTAAGCAAATTCTTTCTAGGCTAAAAGCTGGTGAACTCACTACTTCAATTGCCAAAGAGATGGAATGCTCGCAAAGTGCTGTTGAACAGTTATTGACTCAGTTTCCTGATATTAAAGAATTACGTATCCAGCTTCGATTTGAAAAGCAACGCAACACGCATCGCTCAATATTACATGAATGTTTGGATAGAACAAAAGCGCCTACTCGTGGGCAGATTCAATCATTATGTAGAAGTTCTTACACGTGGCTTTTTAAACATGATAAGGAATGGCTGTATGAAACTTTACCGTCTGCAATACCAAGAAATAGACGTAGAGGGTATTAGGATAAAGCCTTAATTTAGTTAAATACTGTAATGAAGCCTTGTTCGCGAGCAGGGTGAAGCCTTAATTTGGTTATATACTGTAATGAAGCCTTGTTTGCGATTTGGATGAAGCCTTAATCTGGTTAAATACTGTAATGAAGCCTTGTTCGCGATCAGGATGAAGCCTTAATCCGCTTAAGTACTGTAATGAAGCCTTGTTCGCGATCAGGATGAAGCCTTAATCCGGTTAAATACTGTAATGAAGCCTTGTTCGCGATCAGGGTGAAGCCTTAATTTGGTTAAATACTATAATGAAGACTTGTTCGTGCTCAGGATGAAGCCTTAATCCGGTTAAGTACTGTAATGAAGCCTTGTTCGCGATCAGGAAGAAGCCTTAATCCGGTTGAGTACTGTAATGAAGCCTTGTTCGCGATCAGGAAGAAGCCTTAATCCGGTTAAATACTGTAATGAGCCTTGTTTGCGATCAGGATGAAGCCTTAATCCGGTTAAGTACTGTAATGAAGCCTTGTTCGCGATCAGGATGAAGCCTTAATCCGGTTAAGTACTACAATGAAGCCTTGTTTACGATTAGGATGAAGCCTTAATCCGGTTGAGTACTGTAATGAAGCCTTAACTTCAATAAAAATATTATGGGAAAGTGTATAGATGAAGGTATAAAACATTACGATGAGATTTGACCTGGGAGAAAACCATATGTCTATGGGCATTATTGATGATTTACTTTTTGAGTCCTGCCTTGATGGTTTTTTTGTTCGTTACTCAGGGGACTAGCTAGACAGAAATACAAGACCGTAGGAGTGCTGAGACGGAAGACATTTTAAAGAAATCAGTAATATGACAAGTTAGTATTTTGTTCCCAAATTATAAGGAGTTAAGCTAATTACCATTTTTTGTTTCCAAAATGCCTGAAGTCAGAATTAAATGGCAAAGTTATAGTTTTACTTGAAGCAATGGCAGAGCTGTTGGTTCTTTATTACTAATTAACTATTGAGGATATTATTATGGCAAAATCTAATTCATCAAAACCCGCTTCTAGTCATCCAGGCCCTGGTGGTAACTGGCCATCTACTACAGGCAATAAATCAGGTGGAGATAGAGGTAATGCTGCTCCTAAAAGTGGCAAAAAATAATAAGGAATGGGCCCTTGAGGCCCTTTATTTAGATGGAAAATAATAAAGCTACATTCCCGACTATCGGTGAGCTCGTTCGTGAGATTTTTAATATTACTGGGCTTCTGGCACAAAAGGATAGAAGTAATTCATTCTTGAGCGAGAGCAACAAGAAAAAGCTGCAAACCAAGTTAAAACGTTTGGCTGACGAAAGCTCGAAAATTGATGGTAAGCTCGACGAATTACTTGATTCACTTAAGCACCTGTTGGAAAAGGCCTTAGGCGAAGAGAGAATTGTTTGTATGGTATTGGAAGCCGTTAAAGTTCTACTCGCTACATACAAAGGTGTTTTGGGTGATGATGGTACTTATCTTGATAAGACAAACTCGACTAAGTGGTTTATAAAACAGTATGTCTTAGATCGAGTTTTGCTTTCTTTCTATAAGAACTATTTAAGACTAAATGTACCAGCATCGAAACTGAGCCTACCGGACTTAAGAATCTGGGCTTTGCCTAATATTGAAGGACAGAAAATCAGTTGGCCACTAAGGAATGCCTGGCAACTCATTTATGACTCTTTGTCTATTAGCCAATCATCATTTCACTACCCAGATAAGAGCTTGGAAGACTACAGAGCAAGTCAGAATTTAGAAAATGCCCAACACTGGAGTACTACCGATCAAATCCCGACCATTAGTTCGCTATTTGATAATTTGGAATATTCGCTAACGTTGTTGGACTCGACATCAAATGACTCTGCTAGACGAATAGTAAGCGCATCAGAAAAACAGCGATTAAAGCTAATTTTGTTTATTGGGCGAGTATCTGCTTATTGTTTCAGAGAACTAGAACGTAACTTTGGTCGTGAGTTTTTGATCGAATGCTTAAAGCATGTTCAAGGCCAGTCGAGTAGATTATCACGTATCAATCTAAGGCTAGAAAAACACTTAAAGACTGTAGAGAAATCCATAGGCTCAATGAGTGAAGTTGATGTTAATCAACTTTATTTTTATGAAATATCCGAATATTGGGAACAGTTTGCAATATCTACTGAACACGGGTCTAGGTTATTACAGGGTTACATAAATGATGAATCTTTTTCGAATTTAACTGAATTAGAAAAATCAAAATTGGTAATTGCTCATGTTGGGACATTTGCTGGTCATGGTGTGTTAACTCTGCTAGGAATGACACCTAGTGTAAAAGGAATGCCATCAGAGTTTCCTGAGCTATTTAATGAAGGCCTTAAATTAAAGAAGAGCCCTACATCTTTGGGCGACATTGATAATTATCACAATCGGTTGAGGAAAGCTGGGCTTGATGATGTTTTAAGTTGGTTAGTAAATTGGGGTTATGCCAATTACTTTTATACTCATAAGTCATTCGATAAGTCATATGGTTACTATGAGAAAGCCTTTAATCAGGCAAAATATAGTGCAGGTCGTAATCAGTATCTACTTGTTAACCAGTACATTGAGTCATGTGCTAAAAACGGTAAATATAAAGAAATGAAAAAAGCTGTAGCTTGGGCGCAGTATTTGGGTATAAAAATAAGGTGGCTAAGAGGTTGGGATGACCCAAAGTCAGAAGGTAATTTGAAAGGTTTGTACAATTTAATGGGTAATCATAATATGCAGTACGCTCAACTATAAATCTTGTTGTATTCATAAGTTATCGAATGTTAGTTGCAAACTTTATTCAGAACGAGTTCGAGGAAGAGAAATAGATTAACGCTATAGTTGCATTTTTTATTTGAAAAAAGCCCAACTTAACTTATTGAGTTATAATATGTGTCAGTTGCAAACTATATTCAACAACCACAACTGTAGTCTAGTGTTTAAAAATTAGACATTTGTATTTAAAAATAGACAAACTTCGGTTTGTCTATTTTTATGCCCCTTTATCCAGAAATCTTATAAATACTGCCGCTAGCAATTTCAATTAACTGCTCGTTATTTTTTACGATTCGAAATGTACAGATGTACTTTCCTTTAAATAAGGGCTAGGTTGAGTCATTAACGCTCTAGTCAGAGTCAAGCTGCTTTAGGAAAGTTAAACCATCCATAAGATCACTTTCTTCTATGTTTTGAAATCGAATTTTAACTAGCGCTAATTTTTCAATATCATCAACATCATAATAGAGGTGATCTTCGCATCGAAAGATAATTTTCTTGCGAATAGCGTTAGGTCTATCCGATGACGGTGCAACTATTTCAGTTCTAATATCTACATGCTTTTTGTGACAAGCGGAGCATTCCGCATTCTGAAAATCAATTGTTCTTGCTGGCATAATAAACTGTCACTTGATTAAGTTAATGAAAAGAACTGATTGAAGACAAGTTCAATTGGGCGATCTGCTCTGGACTGAAGCCGTGGCGAAGTAGTTCGAAGTCTTTCATTTGTATTTGAGCCTTTTGACCTACACCTATGACTTGATAAATACTGCCACTAGCTGTTTTGATTAATTGGTTGTGAGGTGAGATTTCTACAATTTTTGATGTACTAATGTAATCGTTTGTTGCGAATAGGTATGTCATGTCATCAACACAGATTCCCCATAAAATTTTTCCAATCGGTTCATCACCGTCAAAAATAGAAACTATGTGCCAGTCTTTTACTATTGTATTCATTGAAAGCTCACATGGTTTTGAATTGATGGGGTAATGATAGCTGAACAAAATTTAAAACTTTGGCGAAATCATGGAGGTAATCCTGAGTTTTTATAGTAGTTAACCTCAAAGGTATATAACTAATTGTTTTTTTTGATTTGTAAAAAATAAAATTTTTCCGCCACATGGATTGCCGCGAACATCCGAGTTGTTAGTTAATCTAGAGACCGTCCAATGTCGGACGGAAAAAATAAGGTGATTAACAATGTCATTAGTAACAGTATCAAATAACTCAAATCAAAGTTCTGGTAATGGCCGTGGCCCTTCTTCACATCCCGGACCGGGTGGCAACTGGCCTAGTACAACAGGTAATCAGTCTGGTGGTGGTCGCGGTAATGCGCCAGCAAAAGGTGGCAAATAAGGAGGAAACGAGGGCGTCTTAGACGCCCTCTATTTGTTTATGAAAAAATACAGTAGCGATAAAGATATAAATAAATTAGTTAGCAGAATGTGTAAAATAGGCTGGCGATTTATTAATAGAAAAAAGCATGGGGCTTTGATAACCCCAAATGGAAAGAAAATAACAGTGCCTTCATCACCGAGTGATAGAAGAGCATTTAAAAATTTCTCCAACGACATACAAACCATTATTTGCAGGGAGCAAAATTATGTCTGATTTTCCGTATCCAACTCATATAGAGACTTTGAGAACCTTTGCAAAGGTTCTAGGTGTAAAAGCTGGTAATAAACATCTTGATGATAAAGCCAAAGATAAAACCGCTGATTATCGTTTGATAGATGAATTTTCCAAGGAGGTTTTCGATTACTTATCTAAAACATTTGGTAATGAAATTAGTGCAATATTGAAACAAGGGTTTCATGCATATTTAACGGAATACATGACACATGTATCAAATATATACGCTGACGGACTATCTCGATCAGAAATAGGAATTGCTCTTTGTAAGACGTTACTAAGCAAACACGTCGTAAATACAATCGAGAGTGCGTTGTGTTTAGTTTCAAGTACAAAGCCATCAAGTGTAGCCTTCTTTTCATTTCAAGAAACCTGTACATCACAATTACTTACTTGGTTAGAAGAAAGTGAGGGGGGCTGGGAGCACTATGTCAATTCTCTAGAAAAAGAAAATAAAGCAAAAGTTAAAGCTTGGAAAGATGGTGAACATAAACCAGACATTCAATCTTTACTCTTCCTACAAACATGGTCACAAGGCCCTTGGCCTGAACAAATTGACTGGCAAAAAGTGAGACTATTGCTTTTTATTGCGTCCATTATTGATCGTGCAGCTAAGGAAGAAGGCAGTTCTTTGTTGTTCGAGGAGTGCCGATTGTTGTCGTGGGGAGCAAAGCCTACCTATGAATTTAGTCAACTAATTCAATCACATCAACAAGGCTATAAGGATAGGATTAGTTATTTACTGCCATTGGTCGGAGAAACTCAACAGGGGTTGAAGCGCACTATTGTTAAAAACGAAGGGCAATTTGAATATTTTAAAGCCGTAATAGATAAACTAGAGCAACAACTATCTGCCGAAGAGCATAAGTCTCATTTTGCATATTGGGTACAGTGGCGCAAAGCTAGGATGTATGCCTTGAATGGTCAGCTTGAAGAAGCTAATGAGTTTTATAAATTAGGGTTTGATGAGTGTTTATACAGAGCTGGTATTAATCAAAAGTATATAATTGAAGAGGCAATTGTTATCGCGGCAAGCCAAGAAAAACCGGATAAAGTCTTTTTAAAACGCTTAAAAAATGCATTGCTGATGTTTAACTATGATATTCCTTCAGTTCAAAGTAATGAATCATCGAATAAGTTTTCAGACATTATTGAAGATTGGGAAGTACAAAACTGGAGATCTTCGTTTTATAAAGTTTTCCCCAGAGCCGGAATGTTTCCCGAAGCGAATACTCCAGAAATTGCGGCTAATATTGGAATCAATGTTGTTACAGATATTGATGAGATAAAACCAGATTATCGACACCCGAATAGAAAGCTGAAAATTGGAGAAATTTGGAAGAAAACATATCCTCAATTAGTTTGGTTTGCTGAGATGGAAAAAAGTGATGTAGTTAAAAAGCTCCTAAAGCAAGGTGCTAATGTTAATTTGACTAGTAGCTCAGGGGATACCGCAATTTTAATGGCTTTAGAGACTTTAAACTTAAGGGAGGTGCCGCTTAGGTCTTTAGACGACACTCTATTTCATCTACTATCAGAATATCCTCACAGCAAAGAAACTATGAATCGTTGTACTGACAAAAAGCGTCTACAGCCTCTTATATCGGCGGTTCAATCTGGTAGGCCTGATGTTGTTGATAAAGTTTTAGCTATGGGGGCAAACGTTAATAATAGAGGTTTAACTGATAATCAAACTGCGTTGAATGCCTGTATAAAGATGATTGGTATAGCTAAAGATCCAAAACGTTATTGGGACAGTGTTCTTCAAATGCAGCTAACTCCTGAAGTGTTAGATTCGATTAGGAGAGCGAACTCAGGCATTACGGGTTTCACTCAGGAAGGTCAGCTACAGTTTCTGTCAGCTCAAAACTCAGACCCTAAATTTCGACAAAATTTAGGGTCGTTAACAAGTTTTATGTCAGGGGAACTAGACAAAAGAATCGATAATAAGAATATGAGATTGATTGCGAGTCAGTTGATTGAAATTGGTGCAGATGTTAACGCTGAACATGCTGCTCCTGTTAAAGGTTATACTCCATTGATGCTGGCGGCAGAGCTAGATGAAGTTGGTTTATTCAACAAAATGCTCAGCAATGGCGGCGACCCACGGAAAACTTACTTTTGTAATAATACTAAATTGAATGTCGATTGCTGGCGAATAGCTGACTATTTTGGCAGCACAAATGTGTTAGCTTCTCTAAAAGAGATTGAATTTTTTTCCCAGAAAACGATGAAGCGAACAATTACCACTAATTTTGTTATTACTAATTAATTGCCTAAAAGCTGCTATTTAAAGAACTTCGAGATTGCTTGACTTCATACATCAAGGAACCAAAGGGGTCAAATCTTGACTTCATACATCAATGGTCTAGATTTTTAGTTTACTGCTTATGGAGTGAATTGCTATGTCTAGGCCGCTGCGAATAGAGTATGAAAATGCGTTTTATCATGTGATGAATCGTGGAAGAGGGCACGAAAATACCTTTTTGAGCGATGACGACTTTAAGTATTTTTTATACTGCATTGAGCAAGCAAGCCTTCGGTTTAATATTGAAGTGCATTCGTATTGTTTGATGAACAATCATTACCATCTGCTAATAAAAACTCCTGATGCTAATTTAGGCAGGGCCATGAAGCATATTAATGGCCTTTACACTCAATACTTTAATCGAACACATAACACAGATGGTGCACTGTTCAGGGGCCGATACAAAGCCGTGTTGGTGGATGCTGATAACTACTTATTGCATGTTAGCCGGTATATTCATCGCAACCCAATTGAAACGAGCACCCCGTTGGTAGATGACCTTGCTAAGTACAAATGGTCTAGCTATTCAGCTTTTATTAAAAGTGGTGCGACACCTGAATGGTTGGTTCGAGATTTTATATTTTCGCTGCAAGGTAAAAAGCGTAAGTATGTTGCGTACAAACAGTTTGTTGAATATGAGTGTAATGAAGAAATAAGCGCTTTTTATGGTGCTAAAAAGTTATTGTCGGTGCTAGGCAGTGATGACTTTATTGAAAGCATTAAAGGCTATATTGCAACCTCAAACAATGAAAGTAAGCTTGTTAGTAAAAGGCATTCAGCGAATGATGTAATTACCTATTTGGCTAACCACTTTAATGTTGAGGTAGATGATATAGTAATGGTTAAAAAGGGGCGAAAAGAAAAAAACTTACCCCGATGGTATGCTATTAAATTGTGCCAAGATTTAACGGGATTAAATTTGCAGGCATTAGCAGATGTTTTTAATGTTAAACACTATTCGGCCATATCAAAAGCTGTTGGTAGATTAAATGCATTAATTATTGAGAATAAGCAGGTTGAATTACAGTGGGAAGCGCTTCGAGGTTGTTTGATGTCTGAAGTCAAGATTTGACCCCTTAATGAGATCTTTAATAAGAGGTTACTATGATTTGTAGGGTGTTTATTTTACTTTGCATTTTTTGCTTTAGCATTGGCTCGTTAAATGCCAGTGAAAAGGGAAAAACCATTACGTTTGCGGTTGGTCACGATCATGACAAAATGCTGATGGAGAATTACCCAATTTATCGTGCTAGTTGGCAATTTTTAAATCAAAGTTTAGCTAAATTAGGATATGAAGTAGACGCCATTATTTTACCATGGGCTAGAGCTAACTATTATACTCAATTAGGAAAAGCTGATGGTCTATTTTTAGCTGCTAACCTGCCAGGACGAGAGCAATGGGCGGTTTTATCAAACCCAATTGGAATGGGAGTATTTGGTGCTTTTTATCATAAGGATAGAAAAGACGAACATGCTATTATTGCGGGTGTGCGTTTAGGTGTGCATGACAAAATATTAACTGGCTATAATACTTATGAGTTGTTAGAAGTTGCCACAGCTCAACAAGGGTTTAAACTACTTTTTAACCAAAAGGTAGACCGCCTAATTATGTCAGAAAGTTATGGCAAGTATTTGTTGAGCACTGAGCTAATTGAATTTAAAAACGACATATTATTTGACTCCGATGTAATTGAAAAACGTTCTATCCATGTTGCATTTGCAAAAGATATTGCTGAAAGTTTGAAGGCTATGGCGGTAGTGAATAAAGCCATTGATTTAGGTATGAGCGACGGTACATACCGTGACGTTATGATTAAAAATAAAGTACCTGAAAGTATGTTTTTGCCTAGCCTTGATAAATAGTAATTATATTTTATGTGTTTTTAAGAACGCCCCGTTGGGTCAGTTTTCTGCTGTTTAATGAGTGAAAATGTAAACTTGCCCTTAGTAACTCTATTTAACCGTCCTGTTGAAGTAAGAATTGATTTTGAAGCTAATAATAAATATTTTTCTTTTTAACGACCCAAAAGCAATTTTTAGCTAGTTATAAAAAGGGCAATAATATTGCCCTTTTTTACGCGCTTAAACTTATTTTTATAACTTATAGCGCGACTAGGCTTTGTTCTAGCATTGCCTTTATTTGGTTTACTATTTTAGCTTCTGTTTCGGGTTCGAATTGTTGTATACGTGGGGTGTGAATATGCCCTGTAGGTATACTTGAATTAAGCGCATCGCGAAGGCGAATACTCCGGTACGATATTTCGTTAGACAAGTAACCACCGCCGCCGCCATTTACCGCAATACTGTTTTTTAGCTCGCCATACGAACCCGCTTTATAGGTTTTTTCAAGCGTGGTGACTTCACGATTGTCGATAACTTTATAGGGGCCTTTGGCGTTTTGCATGTAATTTACAGGCAAGCTAAATTTTACAAACTCGTTGCCTGGGAGTGGTCGGCCATTAAGTTTTGGTATTACTGGGCTTGTTTGCGTTCCGCCATACACAATATTAGCGTTATCGGGGGCGGTTACACTACGGCGTTTACCCGGAAAGTGCTCTAAATCAAATTCTGTTCTGCCCATACTTACGGTGACTACCATGTCTACATTATTAAGTGCGTAATAGGGGGCAAGTAGCGATTCTATTATGCCTTGATCGAAGTCTTCGTAGCGCACAGGCACCATAACGGTGTTAATTTCTGCGCTGATACCGTTGTAATTAATAACTTGGCCGTCGAGTAATAACGCTGCAACACCTGAGGGGTTACTTTGGTTTATGTTTCTATCGAGTAAAAAAGGGTCAAAGCCTGTAAGTAATATTTTTTTAGTGCTGCCTGATGAAAAAGCCAGATCGGTACGGCCTCTACTGCCCTCCTCAAGTAGGGTTAGTAACGTATTGAGTTGAGCATGCGTAATTGAAAATTTAGGCGATGTTGTGCGTATTACTTTGCTTGAAAGCAGGCGTGCCCAGTAGAGCTCTCGGTCGTCGTAGTTATTGGTATTTATTATGCGTTGTTTGGCGTTTTCCCATAGTTCAAAACTAAAGCGTTGTACTAATGTTTTTGCACTTTTAAAGTTGTTAAGTTCTTTAAATTGTTGCTCAAAACTTGTTACCTGTGGGGTAAATGCTTTTAAAACATTGGGCATTGCCGATTGGGCTTTGTTGATACGCTGTTCTTCAACAGTTAAAGGATTACTTAAAGCAGCGAATGAAGAGGCAATTAAGCTGGTCGCTAATAATACTTTGATCATAATATTCCTAATATAAGGCTATTGTTTTATATGTAATTTACTATCCTACGATTGCTAATTTAGAGCAACCTATTAACGTTGAATCGACTGAAATTTGCTTTTGCGATTAACTCACTTTGGTTATTGGACTTATAAAGCTAGCATTGAGTCTTTTTTATGGGGAAAGCACTAAAAATATTAAATAAATGCTCTCCACTTTCGACGTGCATTAAGAAAGTGGAGAAAAAGGTTTAGGGGGGCTATTTGTCAGCTGTCGCTTTACCGTCTTGCTTATAAACTTTGCCGTTTTTCATGACTAAATCAACATGCTGTAAAAGGTTTATATAACGTAATACGTCACCTTTAACAGCGATAATGTCGGCGTATTTCCCTTCGCTTACTGTTCCTACTTTATCGTTTACCTTCATAAGCACTGATGGCCAGTAAGTGGCGGCACGAATTGTATCCATTGCAGAAATGTCCATTTCGTTTACCCAAACAGCTAGTTCGTTCCATGTGCTTTGGCAGTGAAATTTAGTTGGTATTCCGCTGTCTGTACCGACCAGTAAAACTACACCAGATTCTTTTAATTGTTGAATTTTACGTTTTAACGTAGGTTTGCGCATTGGTGTTAATTGCATATATTCAAGTTCGCCTACGTTTTTTAATGAGCCGCGAATATCATCAATAGTGCTTTGCTCTAGACCTCTGTGCCAGCATGTATTATCTAAACGCTCGGGGTTGGCAACGGTTAAATCATAATTCCAAAGTCCTTCTACTGTTGGGGTCCAATAAAGTGGTCCGCCGGCAATTCGGCCTTTGGCAGTACGCTCTCTGAGTAAAGTAATTACATCGTTGGGAAATTCGGGGGCTGTAGTAAGTCCAGTGTGCTCAAAATTATCAACTCCGATTTCTAGGCCTCGTCTAATTTCATCAGGTTTGTGTGAGTGAGCAACAACTACCAGATTGCGTTTATGGGCTTGGTCAACAATAGCCTGTGCTACCTCAATTTTCATTATGTCATGATCAATTAGTTTGATGATATCAACACCAGCATCAGCCAGTTTGTTGACCTTTTTTTTTGCATCTTCAACGTTTTTAACACCCCACCTATAAAGCTCGGTACCAGGATAGGCTTCGTGTTGCAAAAAGGGGCCCGAAACGAACAAGCGTGGTCCAGGGATTTCACCATTGTCTATTTTATTTTTTATTGTAATGGAGTCTTTTAATGGTGCGCCTAAATCGCGGGCACTAGTTATCCCTGCTAACAATAGTTGTTCAGCGCTTGCAGGCATAATTTCGTTCGTGAGCTTGGGAGTATATTCTTTATGCCAATGCTTGTAGTTAGCATGACCGTTTAGCATTAAATGTGCATGGTTTTCCCAAAGGCCTGGAAGTACATCCATCCCTTCTGTTGAGACAATTTTGTACTCCGTAGGTATAGGTAATGTATCAACTGTTCCTACTTTTTCAATGAGCCCGTTTTTTACTAGTATGACACTGTTGGCAAGTGGCTGATTACCAAATCCATCTATCAGTCTTCCGCCCACTAATGCGGTTGGTTCAGATTGCTCAGCAGCAGTCGCTATTGGTACGATTAAAACGCTTAAAAAAGATAAGCAGGTGAAAATTGAGAGTGCAGATCTATATAAACCTGTTGTTGTAATATTCAACATCGGTACATTCCTTTTGTTTAATTATTATCTAATAGTTATAGTTGCTCAATTAAGATAACGTCAAAACAGACAACTTAGCAAAACAAAACGGTGAACAAATAATTTAACCAAAGAGAAAGAACCGTTTACTGCTTGAACAGTATTTTATGGTGGCACCCTCAACTCAGGTTATGCAAATTATATGGGGAATCGTACACGGTCTAGTACAGGAATATAGAACGTTCATATCTATATTGTTTGGGGTAATTATGGCTGGTGGAGTGATAGGAAGGTTAAACCTCTTGTAAACACTAATATTACAAGAGGCATTAATTTAAATCTTATTTGGATTGACGTTTGTCGAGAATATATCGTACAGCCATTCTTGCTGCGCCCGCTCCAATGCCTGAAACTACAGCCCAAGTTACTGCTTCTTTAAGATCTGTATTTTCGCTTGGCTTGTCTTTTGGGGCTGGTTCGTTGGTAACCTTTTCCCACGATTTTTGTAAAGTTTTCCGTGTTAACATACCGGCAGAAGCTGCTGCCAAACCTATACCTATAGTCGTAATTAGTTGTTTGTTACTCATAATTTTCTCCTTTTGCTAAATTTAGATAGCCATATTTATGTTTAATTTTTAAAGCAAGAACATGAGTAACAGCAATTTATATACCGAAAAGGAAGCAGCCTAACTTAAGCCGTAATTTGAATGTAAAAGCACGTGGCACTGTAATCCACTGATTTGTAATTTGGCGAATTAAAATTATTTATAAAACTATTTATAGCTAGTCTTTCATTGAACGCCATGCAAATGTTGAGGCGGCTATAACAATTGCAATGGCTATTCCTAGGTACAGGGTTTCTAGTGTGCCGCCAAATTCCACTGCATGCTCTAAAAATAGTATGACAAGAACAACTGAGGTTACTTGTACGAGGGTTATTTTTAAATCATGAAAGTCTTTAATATTAAAAGCGGCTAAAAACTTACTTTCTTTTGATTTAGCAGGCGATATGAATAAGCGGTATAAGCTAATGGCAATTACTTGTAGGGTAATACCGATTAATAGTAAATCGAGAATTTTAAGTAGTTCAACTATGAGGGCTTTACCTGCTTTTGCAGAGTCTGGTAGGTCGAGGATGGTTGAAACCACTATATTAAAAACAATATTAATACACGAAACATAAACAAGAAGCGATGATAATGCTGCGGTAATAACCGCGATGACAACTAAAAAACGACTGGTTTGGAATATATTTTCCATGCTGCTCAACTTTATAATTAGACGTAACTTATACGAAGCATAGTATATGTTAGATCCCTAAGTTACTATTTAAACAGAGTAACTAACGCGAGAACATATTGAATTACTTAGCCCATCTTTATTTTGCAAAGCCAACGGCTGATTCTCATTTTGGAAACTTATTGGGCGATTTTGGTGGCCACAGGCATGTGGCGCAACTGAGTGAGCCTGTAAAAGATGCGCTTAGTAATCACTATTTAGTTGATAAATTTACCGACTCTCACCCAATTGTTAAAGAAGCTAAACAGTACTTTTCACCAACGCGCAGGCGCTTTGCAGGCGTTGCAATTGATGTAGTTTTTGACCACTTTTTAATTATGCATTGGCAACGGTTTAGTGATCAGCCCTTGAGTGATTTTAAACGTAACAGTTTTGGGCTTTTAAATCAGCGGTTAGCTCACATGCCGCCGCGTATGCAGCGGGTTGTTACTAGCATAACTAAACACGATTGGTTTAAAGATTACGAAACCATTAATGGTGTGGGGAATGCGTTGGATAATATTGCTGATCGTATTCGTTTTGCCAACCAATTTACTGGTGCTGCTGAAGATATTAAACGCCATTACAACCAATTAGATGCCGCTTTTTTAGCGTTTTTTCCACAATTAATAGCACATGTAAAAGAGTTTAATACTGAACGCACTTGAGCTTACTGTGCTTTATTTGTAATTACAGGCAAAGGTTTTTGTTAATGTAGTTTAGTCGTCTGGGCCGTTTAAGGTAAATTTTAGATGCTTTCGCATATCTTTTAAAATAACGCCTTTTTTAAGCATTGCGCCGCTTAATCGTTTTTGCCATTTTAATATGTCAGGCTCGGCGGCATCAAGGGTTTGCTGGTTTTCAAACTGAAAGCACATAAGTAACGAGCCTGGGAATAAGTGATACTCCACGTCAAACCAACATTGCAGCATACCGGGTAGTTCGGCTCGGCCTTGCTCTTCTATTTTATCGGCAACGTTAAGCACAAGCGCTTGTTGTTTTTCTTGCACTTTAGATAGTTTTTTCATTGTTGTGTTCCACTTGAGGGCATAATAATAGCCAGAGCGAGTCATTATACATAAGCTTTTAATGGCCAACACCTTAAAGCTAAGTTAATAATAATTTAGGTATAAATATAAGCTTAACCGCAGTAACTTTACTCGCTGCTTTTAGCATGGTTAACTTGGCGCTGCTTTTGTAAAGTGGGGGTAAATACGTAAACAATGGTAATTAATTACGCCTGTTTTGTGTATAACAATAATAATTGCAGCCACTAAAGTGTTATTAATTAATGATTAAGTGACGTGATAACGCAAGTTAAACGTAACGCTATGGTAGCAGTTTTAATATGTATAAAGGCGTTGTTTTTAAAATTTTAAAAGGAAGTTGTGTTGTGAAAAATATGGTTGTTTTACTTTTAGGTATGTGGTTTTTAAGCGGGTGTAAGACTACCAACAACATTGAGTTTCCTGTTGTTGAAAACAATGTTGCTTACTCTAAAGTAGCGTCGCTTAGTTTTGTAAATGCTAATGAAAAAGTACCTTATGGGAGTGATGAATCACAATTTGCATTACTGTGGCGCGCCACGCAAGCTGAACAAAGTACATCAAAGCCGTTAGTTGTATTGCTACATGGTGGCTGTTGGCTAAGTGCATACGATATAAAACACAGCTATGCATTAAGCACAGGCTTAGCACAAGCAGGATTTAATGTGTGGTCGGTGGAATATCGCCGCAGTGGTAAAAGCGGTGGTGGCTGGCCTGTAACTTTTGACGATATTAAAGCCGGCATTTTAGCATCCAGTGTCTACAACAGTGGCGAATTTAAATTGAATAATACAGTGGTTATTGGGCACTCGGCTGGTGGTCATTTAGCGTTACTAGCGGGTGGACAAATGAGTGAATTAAAAGGCGTCATTGGCCTTGCTCCCATTACCGATATAAAAGCCTATGCGGCAGGTACAAATAGCTGCCAAAAAGTCACTAAAGATTTTATGCAAGGTATGCCAAGCGATAAACCTAAAGAATACACTCAGGCCAACCCAAGTGAGCAACCATTGCATCAACAAAGCATTATATTACAAGGTGCGAATGACAGCATTGTTCCTGCGTATAATTTAGATCAGCTTAATCGACCAGTAGATTTACTCGAAGGGGTGGGGCATTTTGATTGGATACACCCAGGTTCTGCTGCTTTTAGCACCTTAGTTAAACATTTAAACGGAATCGATAAATGAATTTTGATGATATTGTAGCGCTTGATAAAGCTGATGTGCTGGCAAGCAAGCGTGATGAATTTGATTTACCCGCTAACACTATTTATTTAGATGGTAACTCACTAGGTGCTTTACCTAAGGCGGTTAAAACCAGAGTGGCACAAGTAGTGAGCGAGCAGTGGGGGAGTCATTTAATTAGGAGCTGGAATGATCACCAATGGATTGATTTACCTACTCAGGTTGGTGAAAAAATAGCGCCCATAATTGGTGCTGATAAAGGCCAAGTAATTTGTTGTGATTCGATTTCAATAAACTTATTTAAGCTTTTAAGCAGCGCGCTTATGTTAAACACTGGCCGTAGTAAAGTGTTGTCGACACAAGATAATTTTCCGACCGATTTATACATGGTGCAAGGTTTAAGCGATTTATTAGGTACTGACTTATGCCAATTAAAACTAGTTGAAGAGCAATATATTGAACAAAACTTAACTGATGATATAGCGGTATTGTTACTTACCCAAGTTAACTTTAGAACTGGTAAGCTTTTGAATATGCAAAAACTTACTGAGCTTGCCCATAAAAAAGGTATTTTAGTAATATGGGATTTAGCACACAGTGCAGGTGCATTGCCGGTTGAGCTGGATAAATGCAACGTTGATTTTGCAGTAGGCTGTGGCTACAAATATTTAAATGGTGGCCCTGGCTCACCTGCCTTTTTATACGTTGCCAAGCGCCACCAAAGTGCCGTTAAACAGCCATTGAGTGGTTGGATGGGGCATGCAAAGCCATTCGCGTTTGATGCTCAATACGAGTGTGCAGCAAGTATTAATCAGTATTTATGTGGTACGCCAAGTGTGATTGCTATGAGTGCGTTAGACGCTGCACTTGATGTGTGGGAAAGCGTAAAAATAAGCGATGTGAGGGCTAAGTCGATTGCTTTAGCCGATGTGTTTATTGCTTTAGTGCATTCGCATGCTAGCTTGGCTGACTTGCGCTTAAGCTCTACTGAAGATTCAATCCAACGCGGAAGCCAATTGGCTTTTTCACATAACCACGCATTCGCTATTTGCCAAGCATTAATAGAAAAAGGCGTTATTGCTGATTTTAGAGCGCCTAATATTTTACGGTTTGGTTTTACGCCTTTGTATACCTCGTTTGAAGATGTGTGGAAAGCGGTAAATACGTTAGTTGATGTAGTTACAACAAAGTTATACGCCGAGCCACGGTTTAACTTGGCGGGTAAAGTAACTTAATAAAGCGGGCTAATTGCTTTGGTTTATTTTGCTTAAGCAATTAGCCTCTAGCTGTATTACAAGGTTGCTATTAACTATTGAAACTTAAAGTTTTTCATTGTGTGTTGCAGGGTTTCAGTGTTTAGTCGCATTTCATTAAATATTTCTTCTTGCTTACGTGCTGCTTCAACTTCGTGGTTGGCGTATTCAAATACGCTTGCAGCATCCACTGCTATATTTGACGCAACTGCAGACTGTTGTTCTGCGGCTGATGACACGTTCATGGCTAAGTTTTCGAGTACTTTACTTTGTGTATGCACTTGCTCGGATACCGCTCTTGCTTGATCAAATCGTTCTAAAGTGGCCTTTGATAATTTAGTACTTGCTACAATAGAGCTAACTACTTGGTCGCTGATAGATTGTAACTCGCCGAGCAAAGACGAAATTTTTTCTGATGATTCTTTACTGTTTCCGGCAAGGCTTCTTACTTCGTCGGCAACAACGGCAAACCCTCTACCATGCTCACCTGCTCTTGCTGCTTCAATAGCGGCATTGAGCGCGAGTAAATTAGTTTGCTCTGCAATGCTACTAATTGAATCTAAAATGGACGATATGCTCGCTACCTGCTGATCCATTTTACTTACCACTTCTTCTACGTCAGACATCCCCGTTGCAAGCTCAGTAATTGAGCTTTGGCTGAGTTTGTTATCTTCTATCAACAGATTGGCTTGTTTGTTTAACTCGTCACTAGAGCTGAGAGTTTCAGAAGCTGAGCCTGCTATTTCGCGGCTTGTTGCGGCCATTTCTTCTATTGCGGTGGCTATATTACTCGCCATAGCCAATGTTTTGTTTGAATCATCAAGGACTGTTTTTGTTGCATTACTCATATCATCGCTGAGTTTGGAGCCTGAATTTATTGAGTGGTCGAGCCCTAATAGCAGGTCTTTAAAAGCGAAAATAGTATTGTGGATAGCATTTGATATTTCGCCGAGTTCATCTTTACTTTTGAGCCTTATATCTATTGTTAGGTCGCCTTTTTCGGCTTTAAGTAAGAGTGACGTTAGTTGGCTTAATTCCTTTTTGAGAGTACTTAATAAATGAAAGTTTAAGTATGCGATGATCACAAGTGTAACCAAAAAGTAGACAATAGTGAGTGTAAGCGTTGTATCGGCCGCTTCTTTTAGTTCAAGGCCATCTTTGTCAACAGTACTCCATTGGCTGTCTAGTACTTTTTTAATTTGAGTTATTTGTTGTGTTGCCATAGGAAACCACACAGAGGGTGCCGGCAAAGCTGTAAAGTTGGGCGATTCTGTGTTGAGTAATGTGCTTGTTATTGCATTAATTTTACGTGAGTCAGCACTTTGTATAATGCTGTTAAAGCTTTGTAATTGTTTGCCTTGCAAATTAGCTATTAAATATTGATTGAGCAAATCGATTTCTGAATTGTATAAGGCAATATTTTGCTGTGTAACACTCGTTAATTGCTTTTTAGCTAAAGTGCCATTTATTTTTCCCCTATTTTGGCCCAAACGTTCTTTGTATTGCGCGAGCAAAAAAGCAATGTTTAGATCTTTAGATAATACCGGGTGCTTTATTTGGCTACTCAGGTTAGCCGCTACATCGAGTGCAATTTGATTTAATTTACTGTAAAACGCGAAGGCACCAGGGGCTGCTTGTTTATCAACCTGGGTGCGTAATGCTGCTTTTTTTGCATTGTGATCAAAAAGAATACTTAAATTTTTAGAGATCTTTGTAGAATTTTTAGTTAGTTGATCACTTACCGACTTTAAATGTTGTATTGAGGTATCTGCCTTTTGGCGTTGCGCGAGCACTTTGTTTTTGGCCTCGGCTGAACCACTTCCTAAAAATCCTGCAGTTAACCCTCGCTCTACAGCATGGTTATGTGCCACTTTTTCCAGTGCATCTAACAAGCTAATTAATGCAATATCTTGCTGCAGTGTCTGCGACTCCTGCCATTTATTCGCTATGTTTTGTATCAGCAATATAAAAATAAAAACCATTAATATGATTGATGTTAACAAAGAGAGCTGAATGATAGATAGTCGGCCAAGTAAGCGATTCATAAGGTCAGTCCTGTTGTGTATTTATCTCGGTATTTTGGCTAAACAAGGGTTAAGCAAATAAATAGTCATTAACTATTTAATACATAAAGCGTAGTGTAGTTTTTAATAAATTCACTTGAACAAGTGAGTTAATTTAGTAAATGGTGTTATGTGTGAGGTACTTAATCGCGGCTTGTTTACAAATTATTGCAATTTTGTAACCGTTTTGGTGGTGGCTATCTTGTTATTGCTTTTGCTAATTAGAGATAATGCTAGGTGAACCAATTTAACGGACTAATTAAAATGAATAAATTTATACTTACCCCGCTTGCTATTACACTTTCTTTAACGCTTAGCGCATGTGGTGGCTCTTCATCAGAAAGTAGCTCTGGCGGCTCGTCAAGCGGTGGTAACACTGCCCAACTTCAAACTATTGCTTTACAAACATTAACTCGCGAATGCGGGGCTGATTCTGCGTATCAAGCAGATGTTGTTTTTCATAGTGATGATGGTGATGCTATCGGTTCTGTTAAAACCGATGCAGAAGGTAAATTTTCAGGTGAGTTACCCTCAGGCACCAAGCATGTATCAGTATTAGGTGATGTGTTTGATGAAGAAGACGGTGGTTATAAGCAAATTATCACTGAGCTTAACATAGAAAATAGAACTAATTTAGGCACCTTTTATTTTAATGACTTCACAGGTGATTGTGGATGTACTGAATATAGTGTTGATACAACAGCGCTAAGTACGATTGCGTCTGATTACACAATATATCAATCACAAGGTAACGAAGTTTCGGGGTCTGTAAATGTTTGCCCGAATGATAATAAGCTTTATTTAACGGCGCTTTCTAGTTACTCAGTTGATGCAAAAGCTGCCGTTATTGATATACCGGTAAACTCATCAGTTATTACCCTAACAGATGAAGATTTTATTCATGACGGTGTTGAAGTTCCTGTTCAATTAGATATTGATGCAGATTATGCTAGTACTCGAGGTTATATAGAAGCTGATAATACGTATAGGTTTGTTCAATATAGTGGTTCTGAAATATCAAACACGCTTTTTGTATTCCCAACAGTGACTGAGCATAATTTTTATGTGCAACTTGATTTTATGTCAGACCTTATGAATGTAGATGGTGTTGACGTTGAGTTTCAAAGCTATGCCCGAAGCGCAGTAGATACTAATGGTGATTATCAGCTGACCACACTTCCGATCGTTACTGACGATTTAGGATTTAGTTTACTTCAATTTGCTGAAAACAATGATTCAAGTTTTGACTTTGGTAATGTTGACAATCGGTTTGCTCGCACAATATGGGGTTACAGCTTTTTAGTTGATGATTCTGCTGAAAGTCGATTTGATTGGACAATAAAAGCGGGCATAAGTGGTCAAATTCCAGATTTGTCTTTTGGTAGTGTGTTCCCTGAACCCACTGATGAGGTTATTTTAGAAGAGTTAACGGTATTGCTTTATGGCTATGCCGGTAATGCAACCGATGCAAACAGTTATGCAAAACTTTTAGATACGATGTCTGAAGGTGGGCATTTAACTAAGCCAGAGTTTAGTAATTATGTATATACATTTGTAAGTGCTGAAATATATTAGTCATTGCGTTTGGTTTTGTATTAAAAGGCCACACTTGTGGCCTTTTAAAAATAATGTTTTAGCTTTCGGTCGACGTAAAAAATTTATTGGGTAAAATCAATATTCTCAATTAGGTGTACCGTAACATCAGCACTGCACGTTACTGTTAAGTTACTTGCTTTAGTTGGTAGTGTTTGGCATTGCAAGTTTTTTACTTGTGCAATTCCAGCTGTTTGTGCGACGGCCTTTTCAGAAAAATCCTGTCTTGAATAGCGTGTGTTACTTTTGTTTGAGTCAACATTAATAACAGTCGTATTAGTCTTCGATGTTGAAGCAATAACAACACCGTTTACTTCCTCTGTAGCTAGTTGAACTATTTCTTTTTTGGCGCGTTCTCTTAAGCTTTTTACAGTTTCCTCATCATTACCCATCACCGTGGTAGATCTGTTTAATGTTTTAACAATAGGGTTATTATTAATATCTTTTTTGTAATGTATTTTAAAGCTACCACTCGATTTTTCGGTTTGCTGAGGTTTTATTTTATTGCTTTCAGCTAAAGGAATAACGATGTCGTATTCATTATTTTTACTGGAAGCACACCCCGCTAAAAAAGTAATTAGGATTAGCGGTAATATTTTCATTTTAGGCCTCTTTGTTTTTTATGCGCATCACTTAATACTTTGTAGTCTTCCACCTCTTTTATTGAATCAAGAATATCAAAGTTTCTAGGATCAATAAGATTCGCTTTTGTCATTAAGTCATAAGCTTCAGTATGTTTGCCCTGCATTAATTTTATTAAACCTTGGTTGTGAAGGGCTATGGCTTGATCTTCAATTGAATTACTATTTTGAGCAACTTGTTCAAAAATACTAAAAGCTTGGCTTAAACGGTCTTTTTTTACATACTCTATACCTAAATCAATATTTTCATCTTCCCCATTTAGGTAATTAAGTTTTACTAAAGAACGATATGGGGAAACTTGTTTAACAACAAAATCAGCCGCCTTTTCTATTAAAAAGTCAGCAACTTCAGAGTCGGTCCGGAGCTTATCTTTTGCTTTACTTCTATTTTCGCTTGAGCTTTTTTCTTTACTGTAAGTAAATGTTTCAGAGGCACTATTTAGTGTTTGCTGGCCATAAATAACGTAATAAGTTAGGGTTAAAGTTTGTTTAACCGATGCATGATAGCTGTACCACGTTTCTTTTTTTCCTTCATGCTTTTCACTCCATGAATTACGCTCTACTCGAGATGGTGAGATTTCACCAACCAGCTTATAGGGGGAATTGGCATGTACCTTTACATATCCATGTCTCATTAATTTAGATTTTATTTTTGCCGAAAGCGCATTTCCCTTAATGTTATATTTATCGCCGTTAAAACCAACTACAGCAATATGATCAAGAGCAAGGCCTGACTTACTAGGCATATTCATTGTTGAATCAATTTCAACTTTTGAAGCGCAGCCAGTAAGTACAGCCAATAAACTAAAAAAGTATAATGAATGTGTGAATGTTTTTTTAATATTTAGCATCGCTTTTTCCATTTCCATGTTGAATGTGAAACTAACGCCTTTTTTGCTGGAAAGGCAATTAATCACCCGATAAGTGGTTTTAAATTTGGTCCATAGACTTATAAATAGGTTGACGCTCTAGCACCTTTTGTAAATACTTTTTTGTTTCTTCGTATGGAAGGTCTCTAATAAGCTTGTTATAGACCTCTTCAGGCGTCATTTTATTTATTATGTTAGAAGCTTTATTGATATTTCTTGAGTTATCGGTGTTAAAGGCTTTAGCTACGTTCCCTGCACCGGTGTTGTAAGCTGCAATCATGCAATAAAACCGACTTTGCTGATTACTTATCTTAGCCAAATAGCGTGTGTTTAAAAGGTGCATATATGCAACACCTGTTTCAATATTATTCTTTGGGTTGAATAAATACTCCTTGCTCATGATGTTCTTTTTCTTATGTAAAAAAAGATTAACATCAGCTCCTGCACTTATAGGCACAATCTGCATTAAACCAAAGGCGGGGATTGGAGATTCTGCTTGAGTATTAAAGTGACTTTCAGTATGGATAATCGAAAAAAGCAAACTCTCGGGCAACCGCCAATGCTTACTATGCTTACTAACGATATTTTTATAGGGGGCTGCTTTTTTTATAAAACTGCGATGGGCAAGCGGTATGGTGTAGGTGGTAACTCGTTTATTTTTTAGCTTTTCTCTTTGTTGCATCGCGTTAGCTCCTACTTGCGACGCTTTTAAGCTTTTTATACGCTGTGTTTTTTCTGATTCTATTTTTGCTATTTCTGAAGTCAATTTCTTTTTAGCGAGTGAATTTTCGCTATCTAGCTGAACAGGTGATGATACTTGTAAAGACATATCAAACACTTTTTCAACTTGTTGGCGAGCTTCAATAGCTTGCTTATTTATTTTATTAATTTCTTTTTCTATCAATGCTTCAGGCTGTGTAATCACTTCAACCTGCGTTTCAACGGGAGAGATATTTTCTATATTTTTTTTAAGTATCTTAAATGAAGTGCTATTTATTTTGCTCGCTACCACTTCATTAGCATTTAACGCACTTTTTAGAGCGTTACTGATATCTTTTGTAGAAACATGTTCTTGCTCGTTGTGCAAAATGCTAATACTTATCTGGTCATTCTCATAGTCAATAGTGGTTTTTGCTTTGTTATCAGGGCTATAGTAGGTCGTTTGACTAGAAAGCTGAGGTTCTGTTTCACCCCACGTGTTAATGAGCTTGTCGCGTATATCATCAAGTTTTTTAAAATGTTTGCGTCTAAAATCTTGATATTCAGATAAGTAGGTTTCTTTCCAGTCGTTAAACTCTTTTAGTTCTTCTGCACTGCCTTCTTTTTCTAAAGCGGCCATTTCTTGCTCTAGCTGCTCAAATGGGTCATTTGTTTGTTGAGCTGAAACTTCCGTTACATTTAGCATTAAGGTGGTAAATAGTGGTACATATAAATTAAGTTTGAATAAACTCATAAAAAAACCTTTATCAACTTTTTGTTAATGTTTGGTACTCAAATCGGGTGAGTAAAGATTCTGCAACAATTTTGCTTTCTAATTCACTGACTGCATAATAGTTGGGCTTTATCTTCGCTCGTAATGATTCAACTTCCTTTTTCAACTCATTAAGGTTATCTGAATAGGTAGCCAAAGAATCCATCGTGTTAATACTTGTTTTTATTGTTGCTAAATACTTTTCTGGTACTTTTACGGAGCCAGGAACTGCGGCGTAGCCAATAAACCCTTTGGATAAAGAAAGAAACATTTTTTCTTTACCAAGATTTTGAGATTCTAGATAATAAGTCAAGTTACGATTGTCAAAGCTGTATTCAAATTCACTTGAATTTTTCTCTAAAATTGTTGATTCGCCCAGTGGGCCCGAGAAAGGTATCACAGGAGAAAAATCTGAAATACGTGACACTACGGAGTAACCATTAATACGCTTGTCAGAGGTGATGACAGTAAAGATAAACTTTTTTCTAATGTAATAGTAAAACTCAACATCAATATCTATTCGTGACCTTTTTACTGCGTTAGGCTCCCCTAGAAATGTTTTGATGTAAGCGATGCTATTACCTATGTTAACTTTATCTATCTGCTTATACTGAACTTTATGTGTGAAGTTCTCTACGAACGCAGAGTAAGCACTTTTAAGAACATCTTTTGTATCACCCCACTGTCCAATAGAAATCAATATAGCGGCTATCATTAAGATAGAGCTTTGTACTTTTTTCCAGGTTGATGTTTGATTATTATTTTCTGTCATATTTTTACTTATAATAGAAAACTTCACGCATAGTAATTTGGTGAAGTTTTTTGACCGACAACTATGCAATTAATTGGTTAGTTTTTTTATTTCTTGATCTAGGTCGTTTTCGGCTTTTTTGGCTTTGAATTCTTGATACAAAAACTTTTCGTCAGCGGGGTTTATGGTTCGTTGACTTTGTTTAAGAATGTCATTGAATAAGGATTTTGTTTGATTTGGTTCAAGGGCTGTAAGTACACAAAAATGATCTTTTCCAGATATATTAACAATATCCGATTTTATTAGCCTAGAGCCCTGCAATTTTTGCTTGGTTAGTTGCTTTGAAACAGAACTAAAGCTTGTACCAACAGTAGTATCGTCGTTTGCGTCTGTACGATTGCTATATGTTTTTTCAAGCCCTTCAATACGTGTTTCTATTTGTTGTGCTAGCGCTAGACGACTGTTTGCTGTTGCGAGTTTTTTATCAATAGATAAGTTGCCTGAGAACTTCACACAATCTGTCGCGGCAATGCCTTCACTTACATGAGGGTTTAAAACCCAGTCAGGCAGATTTGAAACAGGTGTACTTGCGCTTTTTTCTGCAACTGTATTACAGCCAGCAATAACAACAACGGCAACAGATGTTAATAATGTGCGGGATATTTTCATATAGTCACTAACCTTGTAGTTAATTTAGGTGAAAATTTAAGCAGACACTAATTGTATGTTTGTAGAATAGTTTTATTTGTGTAAAGGAGGGAATGAAAAACTGCATTATTTGATTGCCTCCATGCTTAAATCACTAGTTTTAAAGAATAAACCAAATTATTAATAATTAATATAGATTAGTGTTTTTAAATAATTTTTAATACGCACAGGTATTTAAATTCTTTAACAGAAACAACTTTATGTTTTTAAGTACTATACCTAGTTGAAAGTTTAAGAGCGTGCCACTCACGCCGTTTCCCAATATGGTATTTCGCCATAATACTTTATAAAAAAGTCGATAAATGCACGTACTTTTGGCGCGAGCAACCGGGAGCTTGGGTATACAGCCCAAATAGCGGCATTTGAATCCATTGGGTAATCTTTTAGTATTTGAACTAGGGTGCCTTCTTTTAATGCGTTGTGGGCGCACCAAATAGACGAAATAGTAATACCTGCATCATTAATACACGCATCCCTTATCGACTCTCCATTATCAATACGAATACTGCCTTTTACCTTAACTTTTTCAATGCCATTTGGCGTTTTAAAGCTCCAGTAGTCAATCCCAATTAATTTAATACAATTATGGTTGAGAAGATCCTGTGGTGTTTTTGGTTCTCCGTGTTCTGCTATGTAGTCTGGTGAGGCGCATATAATTCTATGGTCGCGGGCTAACTTTCTGGCTACGAGGGTTGAATCGTTAAGCTCGGCATTTCTGATAGCGATATCAAAACCACCTTCTACCATGTCTACAATACTATCGCTTTGTCTTAAATCGACTTTAAGCTCAGGGTGCTGATCAATAAAAGCTTTAAGTGCGGGCACTATATGCATACGACCAAATGAGGAAGGGGCTGCAACACGAATCGTGCCTTGGGGGGTAAAAGAGCCTGCGCCTACAGCTGCTTTTGCACTATTTATAGCATTTAATATTTCTTCAGCGTGAGGTAAAAACTCTCGGCCTTCTTCAGTTAAAGATACTCGCCTTGTTGTACGGTGAATTAGTTTTACACCAAGCGATTCCTCAAGCTTAATAATATGCATGCTAGCTACCGGCGGCGAAAGGCCAAGTTCCGCGCCTGCTGAACTAATATTGTGTGTAGAGGCGACTCGAACGAATAACTTTAGGTGTTCATTGTTCATTATTAAAGCCTATTATTAATTAAATTTTAAAACTAGCTGTTCATTTGAGTGTATTATCATGGGTATCTCTTGTAAATATACTGGCTGTTTAAACTAAACAAGGGGGTACCATAAATGCCAGCAGCATGGCGAAATACTAGCTAACCCTGCAACAATTATTGATGAAGGGCGCCTATTGCCTGTGTTAGACAACATTGAATTTAATCTTGAGGATGCAGGTAAAACGCATGATGGCCTTGCTAGTGGTGAAGGTATGGGGAAAGTGGTTATTTCACTATAAATTGTCGTGTCGGCTTAAGCCGAGCACTGATTAAATGTGCCCGGCTTTTTTATTATTTATAGGCAAAATTACTCTATAAAGATTTACGGTTAAATAGTCATAAATTCAATTGAGATCTATTTGTTTTGATAAAAATAACGTAGTTAAGTCTGTTATTTTTATCAGGGCTTCTTTATCTGCGTGGGTCCATGATATTTTCGCTCCAATACTTTCACAGCAAATCACGCCTAGTGCCTTATTATCTTTAAAATAAATGTAGTCAAGTAGTGAGTAAATATCGTATGGCTCAAAATAGCTTTTGGTAAAGCCTTTTGTAACTTCGTGATTTCTTGCATCGGGGGCATCAAGTATTTGGTGGCTTAGTATGTAGTTAAAGTAATCTGGGTAGTCTTTTGCTGTTAATACTGAGTCAAGAATGACTTCATCGTTCTCATCAAGGCACATTAAGCAATTTATCTCAGAGTATTCTTCATTAAACAGCCATAAGCTGACTCTGTTGGCCGCAGGTATTAATCTTTTTAGTTCACGGCATGTTTGTTTAAGTTTATGTTCTCTTTTAATGCTCGGGTCACTAATTTTTATTGCTAAGTCTTTGAGATTTTCGTTGTTTGGATTGTAAACATTAAGCAAGCTGTTCAAGCTATCTTTGTTAAATGGCTTAGTTAAATAACCGTCCATGCCAATATTTAGGTAATGCTCAATATCTTGTTTCATTGTGTTGGCAGTCATGGCAATGATAGGTATTGATTTACCGTTTTTCAGTGCTCTTATGGCCTTGGTTGCTTCAACTCCATCCATTACTGGCATTTGAATATCCATAAAGATTAAATCAACGTGGTTGTTAACAAAGTAATCAATACACTCTTTACCGTTTTCAGTAAAAATCACTTGAGTGTTGTGCGCTTTTAACATTTTATTGACGACGATTTGATTTATTTTATTATCTTCCGCAACTAAAATAACACAGCCTTGTAAATCAGTTACTTCTTTGTTTTTCTTTAGCAAACTATCTAAAATCGATGCTTCAAAGCTTTGCTGATAAATAAATGTAGAGCCTTCATTTTCTTGGCTGGTAAAACTGATTTTCCCACCCATTAAATGACTTAACTTATTACAAATGGAAAGGCCTAACCCTGTACCACCAAATTTACGAGAGGTAGATGAATCAGCTTGATGAAATTCTTTAAATAAGTTTGCTTGTGCTGCTTTGTTTATCCCTATACCTGTATCTATGACCTTAAATGTTATGTTCTGTGTATTTAAAGAGTGACCTTTTAAGTTAATTATTAAATCAACGTGCCCAGCTTGAGTAAATTTAATTGCATTTGAGCATAGGTTATTTAATATTTGCGATATTCTTAGTGGGTCACCTTTTAATGTTTCAGCCACTTTTTTATCTATTGATACATTAAACTTTATACCTTTATCAGAGGCTTGTTTTTTTAGTGGCTCAATTACACCATTAACAACGTCTTTAAGGTTAAAGTCGATATGTTCAATATCTAATTTTCCAGCTTCTATTTTTGAAAAATCTAAAATATCATTCACTATATTGGATAAAATATTGGCTGAGTTTAGAATACTTTTTAGCGCAATATCTTTTTCACTATTACTGCTGTCAGATAAGCCAAATTCGGCCAAGTTTAAGATACCGTGAAGTGGTGTTCTTAGCTCATGCGACATATTAGCTAAAAATTTACCTTTTAAATTATTGGATGTATCTGCTTCAGCTTTTAGTTTTTCAAGCTCTTGAATATGAGTTTTTTGCTGTTCTAATGCTTTACTTAGTTCTCTGTTTTTTAGCCTTAACTCTAATTGGCCTATTACCTCTTTACTTAAAATAGTTAACGCACTAATTTGTTTTTTAGTTAATTTTTTAGGTTTATCACTAATTACACATAAAGTACCAATTGTACTGCCTTGCGGTGTGATAAGGGGGGCACCTGCATAAAAGCGAATGTTTGGATCGTTGGTTACTAAAGGGTTGTCGTGAAAGCGCTCATCAAGTAAAGCATTTTGTATTTCAAATACTTGGTCTTGCAAAATAGCATGGGAGCAAAACGCAATATCACGCTCTGTTTCAGTCGCATCAATACCGTATTTTGATTTAAACCATTGTCTTTGCGGATCGACTAAGCTTATAAGTGATATGGGGGTATCACATATATCTGAGGCAAGTTGAGTTAAGTCATCAAATACTTTTTCTGCTTCTGTATCTAATATTTCGTACTCATATAATGCTTTTAATCGAGATTGTTCATCCGCTGGAATTCGCGCTTTTTGCATAGTAATACCTAATGTTTATATAGCGTTACTATAGAAGTAAAGTGAACTGAATGACAACTTTTAACTACAAGTTACAATAAAGAGACAAATATTCGTTAGCTTTATTATAGACAGCCCGCCATTTACAAAAAGTTATTGATTTACATTAAGCTCAATAAAAATAAGTTGGAAGGTTAATTAATCAATTATAAAAATTTAACGGACCTTTATTGGGTATAGTAGCGGTAAGCACTGTACCTTTGAAATTAAACCAACCAAACAATTATATATTGTTTATTTTAATGGATTTTAAATATCATTAGATATTTAATTTAGTTTACAGTTTTGGTGTAAACACCTTATTGAGTAGCTTAAGCTGGAAAATCTACTTTAAACTTTCAATTAGCTTTAGCTTACTTTCAAAATTTAGCTTTACATGAATGAAGCGAGCTAGTGTGGCAATTAGTACCAAAGTGCCAATACCTACTTGTGTGAGCCATATTGTTGTGTGGTTATACATTAAAATGCTCACGGCCGCAGTGATGCAAAGTGCTGCCCACAAAATAGAACAGCCTATAAGGTTTAAGCGCCAATAGTTTATTTGATTAATGAGCTGCTGCTTTTTAAAAAGTAGTAAACCATTAACATCTAGGGTGTGTGTTTTTATTAGCTTTTTGCGCTGAATAAATGCCCATACTGAAAACCCAATTGGTAACGGAGTTAAAATTGCGTATAACACTTGCTCAGGAGTGCTAGTTGCTTCAAAAACTAATGCATAGATACAAAATAAGCTAACAAATGCGCCTGCAATTAAGTCGAACCATGCTTTAATTGATTGTTTTTTTCTTGCCGATGTAATTTGGCCCAGTAGTGCGGCAGTATCCAGTTTTGGAGTCGCATTTTTATAGTCTTTTTGCCATTGTTCTAATAGTGGATCCATAATTATTATTGCTCCATGAGCTTTTGAAGTTGCACACGTGCGCGGCTAGCGCGCTTGGCAACGTTCGCTTCGTTTAGACCTAACGTATGTGCTATTTCGGCTTGGTTAAAACCTTCTAATTGAAGAGAAATAACTTGCCTAAATTTTAATGGTAGCTGTCTCATCGCTGTCATTAAATCATACGTGTTATCGCTGTGTTGGTGAGAATCAGTACTAACCAAGTCAAGTAAAGGGTCGCTTAAATTATGACGATCTTGGCGACGTGTTTCTTTTAAAACATGATCGACAGCACGGTTGTGTGCGACCCTAGCAATAAAGGTCTTCATACTTGAATCGCCTCTAAAGTTTTCTACTGCATGCCAAACAGCTAACGATATATCTTGCAGTAGGTCCTCTCTAAGTGCTTGGTCTGCTTCATGTGTTGCAGCAATACGCGCCATTAAAGGTGCGTATTGCAGTAGTATCTCATGAATATGATCCCTTTTTTCCACTAGGCTTCCTTGTTTTTAATGAATACACTTCTGTAAGCAATATAGCTTATACACGTGAGTATAGGACCCGTAATAATCGCACTTAATAAAAAAGTATAAGGGGCTAACAATAGACTTAAGAAAGAAATTAGCGCGATTAAACACATTGGTTTAAACGCATAGAAAAAAGCATTTAGGCTACTTTTTAATGCTTGCAGTAGGTTTTTTTCACCAAGTAAAACACAATAGCTTGCAAAACTGACAGGCAGTGTAACAGGAATAATTGAGGCAAAAATAATACCTAGTTGCCATTGGGTAACTTCAGTAGGCTGCGAAAATAAAAGTAAATTTATGCCATCATTTCCTAGTAAAAGCTTTGCTACAAATAACTGAATAAAAAAAGCAGATGCTAAAATTGCTGAAAGCGGAATCATGCTTAGCCAGTTTTTAGCTTTAAAAATCGACTTTAATGAAAATACTTTATGAGTGGCCAGATGATGAATGACGATAACAGCGCTACTGCCCACAAAAGTGGCAGCCCATTTGGAGGCTAGCATGCCATAAGGGGCGGGTAGTATTTGAAAAATACCTTCAATAATTAAAGGAAGCAGTAAAAATAAAAAAAGTTTTACAGGTGCTTGCTTAAAAAGTGAAAAACCGTCTTGAAGCCATTGATTAGCTTTATTAGCGGGTAAACTATGTAGTGGGGTTACTGTTAATGTATTCATAATTACTCTCCTTTTGATTGTTATGTTATTAGTCGATAACAATGAGAATAACCTGACATTTTATTTTTAATTAAAGTAAAAAATTTAAAACATAAAAATAGATTTATAATTAGATTAGCTTACACCACAAGCAGGATATAAATTAAGCACTTCAGTAACTACTTGACCAAATAGAGCTTGTTCTTGCTTTGACAAATTAATAGTTGGGTCAAATTTCATGATATCGGCGGGTCGTGAAGTAATTATTTCTGAAAAAGTCATTGCTGTTAATACATTGCCTGCATAAGAGGCATGGTTGCCATCATCCATATGTAGTTTTGCATTTGGCATTAACACTAAAAGCCTGTTCCAAACAAGGCCAATAGGAGCTACGCAGCTAGGTTGTTTAGCGCTTATTGATAAATGTAAGTCGTATACACGCTGGCCTTCTTTAGGGTTGCCTCTTTGTGGGTGTTCAGGAAATAAAATAGGTGTAATATTTTGTGCCTTGGCTGATGAAATTAAATGCTCAGCGGCATCAGTAGGGTAAGTTGTTAAACCAGACTGAGAGTATTTTTGGCCTTGAAAAATGGCATGGCTTAGATTTTTGTTTTTAAGTTTGTCTACGTTTGCCCTAATACTCACAATATTATCTAAAAAAGGTCCCGACACTGTGGTTGTTTGAACTGACTTATCTGGGTATTGGTTTTCGATTATATGCTCAATGATCCGCCCTAACTGACTGCTGTGACTATTGCCATAAATAATAATGTTGTAATTATCTTCGATATTGTTTTGTGTAATTGGAGTCGGACTTTCACTTGTATTTGATTGCGGAACTTTGGTATTACTGCTGCCTGAACCGCAGGCTGATAAAAAGATTAAAGAAAAAAGCCAAAATTGTTTAGGGGTATTAAAACTTATCATACTAATTTGTACCAATATTGAAAACTACTTACTGATACTAGTAGGTTAATTCTTATGCCACAAGTTCTTGCACGGCTCAAATACCTTAGTGATATTTTGTTTTATGATTTAAACAAAAAGCCCAGCAAAAATGCTGGGCTAAGGTACTTAGGTAATAAAGGTATTATTGCGTTAATTCACCAGTAGCTGACTCTATGTGTGCTCTTACAAACCACTGAAATTGCTCAAGATCGGCAAGTTGGCTTATTAACATATCTTCAGATACTGGATCTAAATCTGATACCGTTTCGATGGCTTTACGGTGATCGGCATTAATACCGTTGTACACTTTATCTAACGCGCCTAAATGCTCGGTAACAAGTCCTTTACCTAATGAATATTCGTTCCATGTACGGCGGTCAACAATTGACTTAGGTGTCCCTACTGGTATGCCGCCTAAAGTGGCAATACGCTCGGCTATTGTATCTGTCATTTCGCGCACAGCTTCAACCTGAGGGTCTAGCATTTCATGCACACCAATAAAATTAGGACCAACAACATTCCAATGAATATGTTTTAGTGTTAATTGAAGATCTATAAGTGCAACCATGCGGTTATCTAAGGCTGCGATAGTTTTTTCAGCTGATTCGTTGCTCATACCTGGTGCAGTAAATTTAGCTTGCTTATTTGTATTGCTCATAACTTCTCCTACTTAACTATTTAATATTTTCACGTAGTCCTTTACGTAATAAATACGTGATAATTGTATGAAGCAATCAATATGCCGAAAGTTAAACTAAATAAAATTGTTTTAAATCAGTCGCTTGTGTTTTTGCTTTTGTTTGGTTTTTTATTAATATGAGGTGGTTATGAAAAGTCTGCATCTTTTTGTAAAATTTGCAGACCAAACAGATTTGCTGAAACTAAACTAGAATATTTTTAACGGGTGTATTCATGTGCCTTTAGTAATTCAAGCGGTATTACTTCAAGCGATTTTTTATTAGTGGCCTGCAAGATTACTGGCGGCGCAACGTTTGCTTGTTGCGCATGAAGCCATCTTATTGCGCATAAACACCATTTGTCGCCAGCTTTTAAGCCTTTAAAATCGTAAAGTGGATTGGGCGTTATGAGATCATTACCTTGTGACTTCGAAAACTGTAAAAATTCTTCGGTCATAATTGCACACACACTATGATTACCGCGATCAGAGTCTGGTACATAGCAAAAACCCTCGCGAGTATACCCGCCATTCCCACAGCATAACTGCAACCGGGAATCCAGAACGTTAAATTGATTTGCCATTAGGTGCCTTAAGTCATTATGTTTAATACAGTAAAAATTACTTTATCAGGCGCTAAAAAGTATAGCTACTAAAGTGAGGATGTTTAATTATGACTTTTTAAAAAAATCGGGGTACTTAAATGCAGGGAGGAGGGGAAAAGTATTATTTGTGCCACAAACTAGTTTCACTAGATCGTGGCACAAGTTACGTTAATGTTTGTTAACTATTCGTATTTTCTGGCTTTTTTAGTTTTGATTACTGCAATGTATGCGTGCCAGCTTGCATAGCTAAGTAGTGGCATAATCACAATAAACCCAACAGCCCCAGTTACAAAACCAAGCGCAACCATTAGGAAAATACATATTGACCAAACAACCATCGGCGCAAAGTTATTTTTAACGGCGTTAATAGATGAGACGATAGCTGTCATTATGTCTACGCGTCTTTCCATCATAATTTGTGGTGTAAATGCAGACACTGAAAAAACAGACACGAGTAAAACGCCACCTGCAATTGTACCAAGCGTTAAAAATGCTGACAGTTCTTCAAATGTTGGGTTAGCGTAGTTAGGGTATAAAGCATGAACAAGGGCGGCAATGCGCATCCACGCAATCATTATTACAAGTAATAATATTGCAAAGCCCCACTCTCCAACAGGGTTTCTAAACATCGACTTTAGCGAATGCCTAAAAGTGGGTTTGTGGCCTTTTTCGAGTTCCCATGCTACGTCGTATAGGCCGGCTGCGAAAGCGGGTCCAATTAAAACAAACGCAACAGTGGCGGGTAAAATTACAAATACGCTTTGTGCAAAAAATGCAGAGTAGATAATAGCTGCAGGAATAATGCTAAACACTAGGCCATAAATCACAGTAAGCAACGGGGCTTGGGTCATATCTTTAAACGCAAGTGCTAACCAGTGAAATGCAGCAAATGTATCTACTTTGTTACACTCTATACAGCGAGCAAATTCGGTGTTTTTTTCAATTGTTTTTGTTGTAGGCATAAGTGGAGCTCCTCTATAAAGCCTCTATTTAGGTTTAGGTCATAAACGCTTTATTTACAAATATTAAACAGACATACGGAGCTAAAATTAAAATTGTTCACTAAATGAACGTTTTATGTTTTTTAGTAGGGGTATTACAAAAGGAAATTTTATAAGAGGATTGCTGAAATCTATATTAATAAAGTACTACTTAACCTGTAGGCAGGTTAAGTAGTTAAATAATGCTCAGCCTAAGCTGATTGCTAGGTATTGTATCTCATCACCATTTATTTGTGGCAAAAAGTAAATATCGTTGTATTTAAAATATTGCTGAGAGTTTATGGTAACTGGCTCAGCTGACGATGGTAGTTCATCGTAAACTTGCCCTAAGCTATAGTCGAAGACGTTGCCAATTTTAATAGCTTTGTTGCGCTGAATTATTGGCGCATCTACCACTTTATAGCCGCCGTTATCAGCAATATAAAAAACGTTCTGATAAGCATAATATGTGGTGTTTCGATGTTTCATACGCGAATAATGTCTAGGAAGTTTTTTAATGCGCAGTCCGCGAGGTGGCATCACAGCGTGATAGCCTTTTTTAGCTTTTCGGTAGTAAATGCCGTCATTAAAGCTAAATGAAATTCCATTAAACCAAATAGAAGTACTTCTTCTTGGCAAGTGCCTTATGTATCTATTTTCTTTGTAATAACGCGGCTTATACCTATTAGTTAGGTAGTTATATTTATGATTGTCGAAACGTAGTTGTTTACGCTTTTCTTGCTGCTTTTTTTGTTTGTTCTTTTCTTTTTTACGGTCTTGGCGCTTTTCTTTTTTATGCTCTATGCGTAGTTTTTTTTCATGGCGACGTTCATCGCGCTTATACTCAATGCGTTTAGGGTTTTCGTGCTTATAATTTTTATGAGCTTCTCGCTCGTTGGGGGCTGCAATTGCGGTGCTTGAAAGCGCGCTAATGGCAATTATACCCGATAGTAAAAATGTAAGTTTCATAGTGTGCCTCGTTTATGTTGTTACATAACTAGGCTTAATATTAACCTCTGAAACTGAACATTAACTGACCTATTTAATGTTTGGACGTTCCTTTACATTGCTTTACGTAAGCTAAACAGTTTCTTACTTATTATTACAGTTTTAAACAGGGCGCTTTAAACAATCTATACATGTGATAAAAAAAGAGTGCAGGTTAAAATTAAAGACTAACTTATAAGCCAAGCTATTAAAATTTAAATCATTTTAATAGCTTGTTCATTAGTGCTTAGCTGGGGCTAACAAATCTCATCGAGTAAATGCATCACACGTTCGCTGGCTGCTTCCATTTTATGAATATGCTTAATTGCAGATTCTTTATCGCCATTTTGAATTGAGTGCAGAGCCGCAACACCATTTTTATGTACTTCACTATGCGGGTTTTCTAATTGTTTAAATGCATTGGTGTGCTTAAATTCAGCAGACTGCTCTGAACTATACCATTGGCCTAATCGGCACATTGTATGATCGCTAAAGTCATTAATTGACTTGTTGCTTTGGCCATTTGCTACTGCGTAAATGTCACCTTTCCATACAACATGATCTAGTTTAACGGTTTGAATAAACGACAACGTAGCAGCCTGAGAAATCGTATTTTTCATGTTGTTACAAAAATCGATAATTGAAGTGTAATCGGTATTCAGTGCATCAAAATTATCACTTAGGTGCGAACTATTTTCTTTAATACCTTCTACTGATACCACTGTTTCATCTGTTTTGTTAATAATTTCTTTTACTAGGTCGGCCACTTCTTGCGCTGACTTATTCGTGTTTGTTGCTAGCACCCTTACTTCATCTGCTACAACACTAAAGCCTCGGCCAGCTTCACCCGCACGGGCAGCTTCAATAGCAGCGTTAAGTGCTAATAAATTTGTTTGATCTGATATTTTACTAATTGTTGAAACAAACGTACTGATTTTACCGGCCATGCTAGCTAGGCCTGAAATGTTTTCAGTCATGCTTCCCATTTTACTGGTCATTAAATCCATTTCTTTGACAATATGATTTAGCGAGCTATTTGATTTTTCGAGCAGGGTGTTTATCTTATCGCTTACTTTGTTTTCTTCATCAATTTTAGAGTAAGAGCCCAATACGGTTTGTCTTATATCTTCGATTTGAGCAACACCATTGATAGAGCTGGAAAGTAATGAGTGAGTGAAACTATGATCTTCATTATTATTTGGGTTATTTAACTCTTCAATTAGAGAAGTATTTTCATTGATAAGCGTTGTATTTTTATTACGTAAACTCTCAATTTCTTTTTTTAGTTGGTCATTTTCGTTTTTCAATATCGAGTAGGTTGAACTTAAAACAAACATATTTAGACCTTGATTTTTAAAAAATAATTTACATTTAGTTATCATTATAGAGGTAAAATTTTATTGAGCCTATATTTAAAATCACTGTTTGTTATTAAAAAGTGACTAAGCGTTTACCTACATTCTCTTATTTGTTTCAGTTAACTCCTTTTTAACTCTCTATATACCCATGTCCTAATAAACAAAGCCACTTTTTATTAATTATAAAGTGGCTTTGTTTGGTTGGGTTTAACGCAGGGTGAGTTGTTGGTTTATTTCATCAAAAATACCGGCGTCGTCTATGGTTGAAGGGATTTGTAGTTCGTCGCCATCAATAAGTTGGCGTAAGTTTTTACGTAGTATTTTTCCGGAACGAGTTTTAGGTAAGCGCTCTACGCTAACTATATTTTTTAAACACGCTATGGCGCCAATTTGATTGCGCACTGAGGCAATAAGTGCTTTTTCGACTTCTTCGCTTGACCCTGTAAAGTCATTTTTAAGTACAATCATGCCCATTGGGAGCTGGCCTTTTAGTGGGTCGTTAACACCAAATACAGCGCATTCGGCAACCGCAGGATGAGCCGCTACAATTTCTTCCATTTCGCCGGTAGAAAGTCTGTGGCCTGCAACATTTATAACGTCATCAGTGCGGCCCATTATGAACAAGTAGCCGTCTTCATCTATATATCCGCCATCGCCAGAGAGGTAGTAGCCCTCGTATTCACTTAAATAACTGGCTTTAAATCGGGCTGTGTCTTGCCAAATAGAGGGTAAGCATCCGGGTGGTAAAGGTAGTTTTATAACTACGGCCCCTTGTTCGTTAGCTGCGCATTCATTACCGTCCATGTCGAGTATACGAACATCAAACCCCGGTGTAGGTACGGTTGAACTGCCAGGTTTGGTTGTTAATGTTTCTATTCCTACTGGATTACACGCAATGGCCCAGCCTGTTTCGGTTTGCCACCAATGATCGAGTACCGGAAGTTGAGTTTTCTCTTTTAGCCAATTGTATGTGGGCGGATCGAGGCGTTCGCCTGCTAAAAATAATCGTTTTAAACTAGAGGTATTATATTTTTTAAAGCCTTCAGCATTAGGATCTTCTTTTTTGATTGCTCTAAATGCTGTGGGGGCACTAAATAAGGCGCTTACTTTATATTCTTCCACTACTCGCCAAAAAGCAGTGGCGTCGGGAGTGCGCACAGGTTTGCCCTCATATAATACGGTTGCACATCGGTACATTAATGGTGCATACACAATATAAGAGTGCCCAACTACCCAGCCAATATCTGAGGCGGCCCAAAATACCTCGCCCGGCTCCATACCGTAAACAGTTTTCATACTGTAGTTCATCGCTACGGCGTGCCCGCCATTTTCACGTACAACACCCTTTGGGGTGCCTGTTGTACCTGAAGTATATAAAATATAAAGTGGATCGTTGCCATTTAAAGGTGTTGGATCTGCCGCCTGTGCGGTTTGCATTGCGTGTGTCCAATCAATATCGCGTTCGTTGACCATATTGGCAGTAACTTGGTCGCGCTGATAAATAATACAGTGATCTATTTTATGATTGGCAAGCTCTATGGCGTCATCAATAAGTGGCTTGTATTCAATGATGCTATCGACCTCTACACCGCAAGAAGCGCTCAGTATCAGTTTAGGTTTTGCATCGTCTATACGAACGGCAAGTTCATGCGCTGCAAACCCACCAAATACCACGGAGTGTATAGCGCCTAAGCGAGCACAAGCTAACATACCAATAACAGCTTGTGGGATCATGGGCATGTAAATCACTACACGATCGCCTTTTTGTACACCAAGTGCTTTTATTACGCCTGCAAATTTAGCGACTTCTTGTTGTAGTTGAGTGTAAGTATAAGTTTGCTTTGTATTGGTAACAGGCGAGTCGTAAATCAGCGCAGTTTGGTCACCAAAGCCTGCAATTACGTGTTGGTCGAGCGCTAGAAAGCTGGTATTTAATTGTCCATCACTAAACCAATGATAAAGGCCATCTTTATCCTGCGTATATGCTTGGTTTGGTGTTTTGTACCAGGGAATGTTTTTACTTTGTTCTAGCCAAAACTGGGTTGGGTTTTGTTTAAAGCTCGTGTATTGCTGTTTATACAGGCCTGACATAATAGGCTCCTAAAACTAAATATGTATGAGAGACCTTACAAAAGGTAGGCTTTTTTATGTGCCTAGGCTATTCGACCTTGGTCGGCTAAAAGTTAATCACATGGTTAATATGCAGCAGCAGTGAGTTTGACAAATTAAGGCGCGCGGCTCAGCATAGCCTCATATTTGTAAGGAATTAATTGTATGAGTAACGACGTTAGAGTGGGTGTTGCCGTTATTATTATGCGACAAAACACTATTTTATTAGGTGAGCGAATTGGTGCGCATGGTGCAAATACATGGGCAACGCCGGGTGGACATTTAGAATTTGGCGAAAGCGTTGAGCTGTGTGCAATACGCGAGGTATTTGAGGAAACAGGGCTGAATGTTAGTCAAATAACTAAGCTTGATTTTACTAACGATATTTTTAGTGCTGAAAACAAACACTACATTACTTTGTACGTAAAAGCTGATTACGAAGGTGGTGAGCCTGTGCTAAACGAGCCAAATAAATGTATACAGTGGCGCTGGTGCGATATTAATAACTTACCTTCACCACTGTTTACATCACTTAAAAACTACTTAACTACAGCAATACTTACGGCTTAGTTGATGGGCTTAATATTAACTTTTTAAAGCTCACTTGTGCGTAGTCACCGTTTTGTTTGTCGAGTGCCCACTCGCCAGTGCCTAAACAACCAGGGTACCAAATACCTTTAGACGATTTAGTACTACATTGGTTATAAGCACCAGCCTTAAAATAATGCCAATCGGCAGCATAACCGTGCGGGTGATCTTTGTAGTCCACTTTGCCGTAGGCATCAACATTGTTTCCTAAGTTAATTGAGTAGTTAACATCCTCTTTGCCTTTTGCGCTAAAGGTAAGGTGCATTACATTACCATGTACGTTTACGGTATAGCTAAAATCTTCACCAAGCGCTATACCTTCAACACCCGGATCATTAGGGTTTTCCCACGTGTTTCCCCATACTGGGTATGTAATATCAGTTCGGTTAGGATCTGTTTTTGGTAAGTTACGTTCGTAGTTCCAAAAAACGGAGCCCATTTTATGGCCGGGCCATTTTTTGTAATAAATTTTAAGAGGCTCATTGCCCCAGCCATAACCCAGTTTTGTATCTATTAGGGCTTGGTCTTTCCCCGCATGAATTTGTCCTACCACCACAGAATATGCAGCTTTTTTACTTGAGTCTGTAGCGCGTAATGCCACATGATCAACCTTCAACGTGGCTTCCATTTTTCCACCTACAGAGCCAAAGCGCTCAGAGAGTGGGTGAACAGCTAATGCAAAATTATTTTTTGAACTTTTTGTTTTTATTTTTGTGTTAGTACCGCGGATCATTTGCCTTAACTCACTGCGGGTGTTGGTAGAGTTAGCGCTGGTTAATGCTTTATTTGGCGAGGTGAATACCATGTAACCTTGATCGTCAAGATAGAAAAAATCAGGGTGCGCGTAAGTTTGAATTTCTTCAACATCAATTGTGTCTATTTTACCGTCGTTGTTTAAATCAACAGGTACGTTTATTTTCCATTGTGATAAATCAAACTTTGATGCAGGAACAGGTGTATTGCTATCAATAGGTGTGCTTGTATTTGCGCAGCCCATAAACAGCAACGGAGTAACAGCAGCCAGTGCTGTGAGTTTAAAAGTAGATGTTAGGTTTTTCATTGTTGTCTCTGTGTGATGATGTTAATGAAGGACAATATCGACCTTGATTAACGTTAATCTAACATACCAATTTAAAATATCAATATTACCAATTTCTGTGTTTTTTATTTTTCACTTTTAGATTTGGTTATACCAATGTGGTTTTTGAGCTTTTTTTTAATGTATTTACGTTGTGCCTTTTTAATATGCTTTGTGAGCCATTTTGTCATTTTTGGCATGAGTTCTGGTGCAAAATTATGGCCCATACCAGGCACTATTTTTAGTTTTGCCTTTTTTATTAGCATGGCCGTTTTTTTACCTTCACCCACATTAATGACTACATCATGACTACCATGAATGACCAATGTAGGTGTTTTAATTTTTCGAATTAAATGTTGTCTATCTTTACTGGCAGCCATTGCAATGAGCTGGCGTCTGTAACCATTAGGGTTGTTTGAACGCTCAACTATTTGTGTTGCATGCAGGCGAAGTGCGTCTTCTGATTGAGGATAAGCGGGGCTGCCAATAAGTTGGTTAAGTTTAATGTTGTAATTAATTGCTTCATCACGGCTTGGTGTTTTTGGTTTTAATTTGGCAAGCTTAATAAATACGCCAATGCTTTTAGCGCTCAGCCTCGGCAAGCTTGAACTTGACATAATAGTGGTTAAACTTAGCACCTTTTTTTTATGTTGCGCAGCTATTAGCTGGGCAATCATTCCACCCATAGATGCGCCAACAAAGTGGGCTTTTTTAATTTTAAGGGCGCTCATAAGCGCCAATACATCGTTTGCCATATCATCGAGCAAATAGGGAGTTCGGCTTTGTATGGGAAGGCGCTTACTCAGCCAAGATTTCACTAAACTAGGAGAGGGGTAATGATCCAAATGAGTCGACAGTCCGCTATCACGGTTATCAAAACGGATAACTCTAAAGCCATTGTTAACCAAACCATAGTATAGTGAATCTGGCCATACGGTCATCTGAGCACCCAAACCCATTATTAGAATAACGGTAGGAGAGTGTTTATTGCCTTCATCTTGATAGTTAAGCGTTATACCGTGCGGTGTTTTAATTGTTCGCATAGCCAAGTTAGGTTATCAGCTTTACTAAAATTGTAGTGCGTATTTATTACAGTTTATTGGCAGTGGTAGGAAGCGGAAGTTTCCATTTGTTTAAAATTGCTTCGTACTCACCGCTTTTCTTAATTATTACAAGTGCTTGCGATAAGGCGTTGGCTGTACTTTCTTCAAGCATTTTATTACTGGCAAAATAAAGCGTTGAAGGAAAGTCATCTAAGTGAATGCGCTTGGTGATAAGGTTTGGATCTAAGCCCGACATTTTTAACTCGTTTTCTAATGTGAGTGTATTCATTAAGGCAAAGTCGATACGTTTTTTGTAAAGCATTTGCCAAAGTTGCTGGTAGTAGCTCACCAATACTAAATTTTTGTCTTCTTTAAAGCCCATTTGCTTTAAATACTTAGCACTTGAGTACCCGCGAATAGTGCCTATTTTATAAAACTTAGTGTGGTTTAAGTGTGTGGCTTGTGCTTTATTGCTTTTTAAGCTAACTACGTAGGCATCGGTAAAATAAACACTGCCTAACCATTTAAAGTTATTTGTGCGCGTAGGAGTTTTTAATAAAGAAAGTAAAATAGTGTTTGGATTACTTTCAAGCTCGTGAAATGCGCGCGCCATGGGCATTATTTCAAATTTAGCGTTTAATGATGTGATTTTTAAAACGGCTTTGGCTATATCAACAAGCGCGCCATCAGCTTGGCCATTCTCGTTTTTAAAGTGATAAGGGTGCAAATCTTCGGCAATAAAGTTTACTGTACTCATTGCATTTACCGCAGTACAAAACATAAATACAAAGGCGCTAATTACAACACGCAGGTACATAAAAAAGTCTTTTTTAGCCAACATTGGTTGAGTTTAAATAATATTGCCTGAAATATAAACTTAAATGTTTAATAAAAGTAAATCAAAGTTAAATTACCCCTTATTTGTTTTAAAGTATTCTAGTGGACTGCACGAATACCAACGTTTAAAAGCACGATTAAAAGAGCTTTGATCTTTAAATCCGAGCAGCAATGCTAGCTGTGCTAAATTAGGTTTATTAGGCAGTTCGTTAATACGTCGCTTTCGCTCGTTTTCAAGCATGAGGGTAAACGTTGTACCGTGCAATTTTAAGTGCCGTTGCAAGGTGCGTGGTGTCATACTTAGGGCATTTGCAGTGCGTATTAACGTACAGTTTTGTAAATCGAGCTTTGCCATTAAAATTTGGCTGACATTTTCAGTTATATTTTGCTGGTTAGTAAAAAGGCTTAATTGCTGATCAGATACTTGCTTAAGTGCTAAATGTATAGCAGCGTTATCAGTTTTAAAGTTAAGGCTTAAATAGCTGCTCGGAAAACAAATTTCGTTGTGTTTTGCATTAGTTAAAATAGGGCAATTAAACCATGTTGCTAGCGTATTTATTTGCGGTTGAGTAAAGCGGTGTTGAAAGCTAACTTGTGTCGGTGATAATTCGTTATTGAGTAATTGGCGTACAACACTCACCCAAGCTGTCATATTTCTTAATACTACTTGTTCATTACATTGAGCATGGGGAAACCAGCGGATAGTTGCCTGGCTTTTGTGTTGCTCAAATTGTGCTTGACCTATATTAGCCACTAGGCAGTCGTAATTTAAAAGCGCTTGTATAGCGTTGCCTAATCCGTTACTTGACTCGACTAAATATCCCAAAACGCCATAGTCCGCCGTACGAATATGCTGACCTAGTCTAAAGCCAAATAAAGGGTCTTTAAGTGTATTTTGAGCATAATTAAGCAATGCGTTATAGCTTTTGAGGCTTATGCGTGGTGATAGTTGTTGTTTTGTGCGATTACTAAATTCAGTAAAATTAATTGCCTTTAGAGCATCTTCATTATTTAAACCTTGGCTTTGTAGATAATCAAGAATACTAGAAAAGTAATGATCGGCAATGGTTTGCATTTGTCGCCTAAAGCTAAAAAATGATCGCGTATGAGCAAGTTTGCCACGTTAAATTTTATTATGCTAGAGGCCTTATTCTAAGTATTGGTCACTTATGGTTTCTATAAATTTAAAATGTACTTTATTCGCTCCGCCTGAAAAGGTGGCGGCTATATTGCTGGAACATGCCTATTTAGAGCGCTTTTTTAATGCTCAATTTTCACAATTAAAACCCCATAATAAAGGTGAAATGAAAGGTGGGGCAGGTGCTATAAGGCAAGTTAAAACGCCGCTTGTTACTTTTAATGAACAAATTATACATGCCAGCAGTAATCATATTTGTTATCGCATAATGGGTAATAAGCCGGTGGAGAATCACCAAGGAGACATATATTTAATTGCTATTGAGCATGAAGGTAATACAGCTACAGCGCTTAGGTATTGTATCGCCTTTAGGCCACCATGGTGGATGCCGGATAGTTTAATAAAGTTACTTGTTAAACATGATATATCGCAAGCACTTAAAAAATTACAGCATTATTTTAAGAGGGCACAACATGACCATTGAAGTAATTTTACTTGCACTTAGTCCCATTTTTTTAGTATTTGTTAGTGTTGAATTTATTAAATACAGGCGTTTTTACGATATAAAAGACAGCATGGCGAATACGGCCTTGGCGTTATTGCACCAAGGTGCTGATGCGGTTTCTTTAATATTACTGATGCCATTATTTAATTGGTTATATGAATACCGCGTGTTCGATATAGAGCTCTCGGTATTTACCGTTTTGTTTGCCTTTATATTTCAAGACTTTTTGTATTATTGGTTTCATAGGGCGTCGCATAATATTCATTGGTTATGGGCTGCACATGTTGTGCATCATAGCTCTACAAAAATGAATTTTACAACGGCATTCAGGCAAAGCTTAATGTATCCCTTAGCAGGTATGTGGGTATTTTGGTTACCCATGATTTTAATCGGCTTTGATCCTATAACGGTACTTACAGTTGTTGCGTTAAACTTGGCGTATCAGTTTTTTGTGCATACACAAATAGTTAAAAAACTTGGGTGGTTTGAAAGCGTATTCAATACGCCGTCGCATCATCGTGTTCATCACGCTATAAACCGAGAATACTTGGATAAAAATTTTGCAGGCGTACTTATAATCTGGGATAAGTTGTTTGGTACATTTGTTGAAGAAGACTCTAATAAGCCATGTAAGTATGGCATTGTGGGGCAGTTAAATAGCAATAATCCAGTCACAATTACATTTCATCAATGGTGGCATTTAATTAAACAAACTTATACAGCAAAAGGGTTTAAAGCTAAGCTAAGTATTTTATTTGGTTACCCAACTAGTTCGCAGAAAAACAATGATAATGACGTGAGTTATAAAAGTTAAGAGTGGTTATCCACTCTTAACTTTGTTGTCTCAGGAAAGAAACTATTGTGCAGTAGTAATGACTGTATCAATCAAATGAACCACGCCATTGCTAGTGTATATGTCGGTAGTTGTTACGTTACTACCAGCAACTTGCAATGAAGTTGCAGGTAAGCTTACTTGCCACCAAACATTGCCTACACCTTGGCCATTTTCATCGCCAAGAGCAGTATCGCCTGAGTAGGTGTATAATGGACGACCTAGATATGCAACCTGCATAGTGCTATCTGCACGAGAAATAAGTGATAAACCCGGTATGTTTTCAATAGAGTCCGCTGTGCCCAGCACTGGTGGCCACGTTGTAGCACATGTATCTTCACATACGCTCATTGACTCACCTAAGTCGTTGTCAAAAACGTAAAGCGTTTTACCCGCAGTGCTATCAGCCATGCCTGTTACTAAGCGTGCGTTGTCTGCATCGTATGCAACACTGTCTGTTGCAGCATTGGTGGTACTAGTAAAGTCGACAATGTTTACACTTATCATGTTTTCAGCAAGCGTAGTGATCATTTTACCGTTTGTTGCAAACGCATCTGTACTACCTACTTGAGCACCTAAAACGTGCTGCGTTAATACGCCGGTTAATGCATCAGTATCAGCGAGTAGCGCGTTTAAGGTATCCGATGGGATTTTACTAAATGCGGCGTTTGTTGGAGCAAATACGGTGAACGATTTTGTCGTATCATTAAACGTATCAACTAAGTCAGCAGCTTGTAAGGCTGTCACTAATGTTGAAAGTGCGTCTGTTTCTGTTGCAACAGTAGCAATTGTTTTGGTAGGTGTGCCTACTTCGGCTGGTGGCATAATGACCTTATTGAGTACATGAATTACACCATTATCGGCTGTTACATTTGCCGCAGTGACGGCAGAGTCGTTGATAAACAGTGCGCTGTCTACGTATGATAGGGCGGCCATATCGCCATTTGCCATTTCCACTTTATTATTTTCGCTATTTGCAATGGTGACTGCTGCGTCAGACAAAACGCTTGCATCAGCAACTACATGGTAAAGTAAAATGTCGCGAAGGGTATCAGTGTCTGCAAGTAGTGCATCAATGGTGTCTTGCCCAAGTGCTGCAAAAGCGTCATCGGTGGGAGCAAATACTGTAAATGTATTGCTAGGATCAGCAACTAAAGTGTCTAACCCTGTAGCAGCTAGTGCGGCAATCAGTGTTGTAAAGTTACCATTATCGCTGGCAACATCTGCAATTGTACCAAAGCTTTCAGGTAGTGTTACATCAGCCACAATAACTGAATCGATTACATGAATTACCCCGTTAGTTGTAGCAATGTCTTTAACCACAATATTGGCACCGCCAAACATTAGCATGTCTGTTTCGGCATTAATTGTAATTGGAAGAGCGTTGCCTAACAGCGTTTCTGCAGATTTACCATTTAATGACATAGCAGTTACCGAATCAACCGCGCCAGTCAAAACATGTTGCTTTAAAATGTCGCCAAGTACATCTGGGTTTGCTAAAAGCGTATTGATCATTTTGCTACCAACGGCTTCAAAGGCCGCGTCTGTGGGTGCAAAAACAGTGAACTGTGCTGATTCGTCGCTTAATGCTGCCGTTAAACCCGCAGCGTCTAATGCAGCAAGTAACGTGGTGAATCCACCAGCCTGTTGTGCTGTTTCGACGATATTGGTAGTTGGCGCTGCCTCAGCAGTGGCGATAGGCATAAGTACTGCATCAATTACATGAATGATGCCGTTGTCAGTTGCAATGTCAGTCATGGTTACTGTGCTTGTGTTTATTAACAAGCTATCGCCATTTAACGATAAAGCGACTTTGCCGCCGTTTACAGTGTCAACCGTTGTACCAGCAAGACCAATTGCTGCTTCAGCGTTAACGCTACCTGAAACTACGTGATAAGTAAGTATTGAACTAAGTGTATCTGTATCTGCTAGCAATCCGTTTATTGTGTCTTCGCCAAGTAGCGCAAAGGCATCATCGGTAGGAGCGAAAACAGTAAATTCTTGGCTAGTGTCGGCAAGAGTATCGTCTAAACCTGTTGCCTCTAATGCTGCAACTAAAGTGGTAAAGTTACCCGCGTCTCTTGCTACATCAACAATGGTTGAAGATGATTCGGGCTCAACTTGTACAGGGGTGTTATCGTCATCATCGTCATTACACCCTTGTGCTAGCAACAAGGGAAATGTAATGAGGCATACCTTCAGTAATTTGTTCATGACCTGATCCTTCTGTGTGAGATGTAATTAACAATCTCGTAACGTTACGGGCGTTTTTTTATAATGGATCAGGTTTTTTGGGTGTTTTTTGAACGTTTGCATCTGTGGAGTTTGTTAGGGATTAAACTATTTATCGCTTTTTACTACGTGGCGCCCCAAATAAAATAAATATATGACAAGCACATAAAGATAAAAAAGCACTAATACCCAGCGCTCCGCCATAATTATTAATTTTAGGAACTAAATATTCAAATAAGATCGCAAAAATCATTGCTGCACTGGTTATTGTATATACACCAAAACGCTTTGGCGTACTCATACCAATAAACGTACCACCAAAAAAAATGGCACTATAAAGCTCGGGTTGTAAGTTAAAATAATAAAAAAAATAGTAAGCAATTATAGATAAGCCGGAAGAGGCGCTAACAGGGCTAAAAGGCTTATGTTTGGCAAGTAAAAATGTTAGTAAAGCGCCGCAAAATGCTATGGCAGGGTATTCTATTGTCATAAAAAAGAACCTTTAGCTAGAGCAAATACAGTAACGCTTACAAATGCAATACTTCCTAATTTTCCCCCAAAACCAGAAAATAAATTTAAAGTAAGTACATACAAACATGCGCCTATCAGTGAAATAAACCCCAGTTCCCAGTAGCTGCTAATTAAACTCGACGAGCACATGCCAGCAAAACTCCCTGCATAGATAGCAGCGCTCGGGTGGTTTTTAAATAACTGAGAAAAAGGAATAAATGAGCCCGCAAGCCCTACTGAGGATGCAGCAATAACTGCAGGTATATTAAATACAGAGTGCAATACAAAGCACAGTAAGCAGCCAATAAAAAAAGCGATGAATTTTACGAGGAAGAATTTAAGCATAGGGCGCTTAGTTTAAAGTAACTCGGGAATGTTTAAAAGCAGTGCTTACTATTGCGAGTGAATAGTTAAAAAAATCAAATAAAGCTACCGTAAGGTTTAAATATGCTCAAAAAAAGTGTTTTGTGTAATGTAAATTACAATTTATGTATAATATAGAAAACTTATTAAAGATTAAGAAATAACCAAAGGTAATTTATGTCTAATTGTTTGCATTTGGCAATTCCGGCCGGCGACTTAGAAATAGCTAAAACATTTTATTGTGACGTACTCGGTTGTAAAACCGGTAATAGTGAAGAGGGTCGTTGGGTCGACATCGACTTTTGGGGTAACGAACTTACATTACACCAAAGCGTTGAACGATTACCTACTGTTCGCCATGATGTAGATATGGGGGCGGTTGCGGTTCCTCATTTTGGCATTCACTTATCTGAAGATGAATTTAACAATTTAAAAAAACGTATAGAAGATGCTGGCTTAGAATACCTAGATAAGCCATATCGTCGATTCATTGGCGACGAATTTGAGCAAGAAACATTTTTTATCGAAGATACTAATGGCAATGTGCTCGAAATGAAAACCATGGTTAACCCCGAGGTTTTATTTAAAAAGGTATAACTTTTATAAAAAGCCACTTTTTAGTGGTTTTTTTATGTGAAAAATTTGACGGTTTTATAAATCGACTAATGTAAGCGGTGTTGCTTTTCTTTTTAGCTTTTCATGGTACATAGCAGCATCGCCAGCTTTTAAAAGTTCATCAATGTTTTTAGGTGGATCACTAAATACAGCACTACCAACACTCGCTTTTATGGCTAATTGTTCAGTATTATGATCAATAAAGAGTTTGGCTAATTCAGTTTTTAAAAAATGAACTTTTGGACTTACCTGAGCCTTAGTATAAAAGTGCGCTAGCACTACAAATTCATCACCTCCTAAACGTCCTATGGCATCGTTACTGCGCACAATAGCTTTTAAATGGTGAGCAACTTTACACAGTGCTTGGTCTCCAACGGCGTGGCCGTGAGTGTCATTTATTTGTTTAAAGTCATCTAAATCTATATAAATTAAACAGAGCACACCGCCACTTTTTATATGATGTTCTATTAAATCTGCCGATTTTTTACACCACCCCCTGCGGTTTAAAATACCGCAAAGGTGATCATAATCGGCTTCGGTTTCGGCGCGTTTTTTTGCAATCCTCATCCGACTAATACGCCTTGAAACCGCCACTGCGAGTAAAAATGACTCTACAGCAAAAGCTATTATTAACCCGTAGCGACGCATAAATGGACTTTCGTCTATTAATAATATTCTAAAAATCATACTGACAAATACAAAGCTTAAAGCAATAAACACCAGTGTTGCTTCACGAATGCCTTTGCGTGCTTGCAAAGCGGAAAGCACAAAGACACACCCTACAATACAAAGCGTTACATAGCCTGTAGCTTTACTTAAAAGAGCCCATACTTGAGGGGTTTTAAACAGTATTTGTAAAACGCTAAATAACATGACAACTGCAGCTAAACACTTTAAGGCAGTATCTACTTTTGGCCAGCTTGTTTTGATTTGTAAAAGAGCGCAAATAAACCATGTCGCGCTTAGAACACATAGGCCAATAAATAAAAGGTATATGTTAAATAAACTGCTGCTGTGCTGCGAGGTTAAAAATAAATACAGCTGCCCTTCTTGCATAAGAATAAAGCCACCAATACAAAAAATGTATAAGCTGTAGAGCTTAAATGTATCGTCGTTAAGGCGGCTCCCCATAATTAATACATACAATATAAGCGTTATACACAAGCCGTAAAACAGCCCTAAAATTAGGTTTTGTTGTTGGCTTTTTTGTATAAATACTGGCATTGGTTGCCACTTAAATACCGGGCGAAATTCGACTGGAGAATACAAAGTTAATAGGGCGGTTGTTGCACCTGAGTCGATAAAATAAGCTGGTTTGTTGTATCTAATTGGGTTGTGTATTTCATCGTTTTGACGCCACTCAAAGCGCTCAAGGGTAGAGCGGTTAAAGCTAAGAACACCAGCTTGCTGTAACTGGCAATTTACAGAGTATTGAACTCTGCCAGATTGAATTTTTAGTCTTAAAGGCGTTTGTTTATTTAATGTGTTTACTGAAGTGATTTGTGGACTAATTTGGTTAATTTCACAATGTTGATTTGCAAATGCAGACTTATTAAATAAAAGATTAGAAAAAACAAAAATAACACCTAACAGCAAATACCTTTTTAGTTGCGTTTTAAGAGTGTTAGGTAGGAAAAGTGCATTAAACTTTTTGTAAGCCATAGGCGCAAGATAAAATACTACATAATTTTATATTAGCAGAGCCCACTCATTTAGCTATTTAATTGAGGTACGACCTCGCTTGGCGTTTTATTAAAGTGGCGCTTAAACTCACGGCTAAACTGCGAGGGGCTGGTGTAACCTACCTTCAATGCGGCCTCATTTGCTTTACTACCGTTGTTTGTAATGAGTTCTTTTGCTTTTGCTAAGCGTACTTTTTTTAAGTATTGCAATGGCGATTCAAAGGTCACTTGTTTAAAGGCACGATGAAACGACGACACACTCATATTTACCTCTTCAGCCAAGCCTTCAACCGTAATTTGATCTGCATAGCTTTTATGCATAGTAGAAAGCGTTCGTGCTATTCGGGCGTAGTGCCCATCGTGCATAGCAAGGCCAATTAAGGTATGACCCTGAGGGCCACAAAGTACACGGTATACCAGCTCTTTTATTATGTCTTGCCCAAAAATTTCGGCCTCTAAAGGGTTATTAAGTGCGCTTAATAAACGATGAGTTACTTGCTCCATAGCACCATCTATTTTTGCTGATTGTACACCGCTCATTTGCCCAGAAGTAAACGGGGTATATTCGCCCATTTGGTTTACTAACTTATGCAATGTTACTGGGTTTATATCAATTACTACGCCCATTACCGGTAGGCCATTATCAGTAAAGGCTTCGCACTCAAGGGGGACGGGGACACCCAAAACAAGGTAGTCGCCTGCACCATATTTTATTTGATGATCAGGAAAATGAATAATTTTATGCCCTTGACCAACTAAAATAATACCAGAGTTATAAATGAGTGGCTGACGAGGTGAGCTTTTACTCGCACGATGAAAATAAACACCGGGAATAATCGTTTTCGTTACGCCTTCAAAGTTGAGCAAATCATTTTTTTCGGCGTATTGCTGCAACATGCGGGCTATAGTGGGCATTAAAAAACCTTGTGTCGTACAAATTTTGCGTAAAATAACAATGTTGGCAGTATTAGGCAAGCTTTAGGCATTTATTAGGCTTTTTTAATGTTTGTTTTGCCACTAATATGCACTCATTGAAATTTAGTTTAGTGAGTAACTAAGTACTCTACTTAGTATTTAACCGTCACCTAGGAGCAAAATAATGAAATTTAGCTACGTAAATCCAACACTTATTCAGTTCGGCCAACAGCAAATTGCATCACTAACTGATTTGATCGCAAAAGATCAAAAAGTATTAGTCGTTTACGGCGGTGGTTCTATTAAAAAGAATGGCGTGTACGACCAAGTTGTTGGCGCACTTGAAGGTTTTGATTGGGTAGAGTTCTCAGGCGTTGGTGCAAACCCAACTGTTGAGGTACTAGATCAAGCCGTAAACATTTGTAAAGAACAAGATATCGACTTTGTATTGGGTGTAGGCGGCGGCTCTGTAATTGATGGCGTTAAATATGTTGCAGCGGCTGCATTATACGACGGTGAAGGCTGGGATATATTAACGGGTAAATACAAAATCACAAAAGCTTTACCTCTGGGGGCTGTACTTACGTTACCTGCAACGGGCTCTGAATCAAATCAGAACTCAGTTGTTAGTAAAGAAGCGACACAACAAAAATTACCGTTTGCATCACCTGAAGTACTGCCTAAATTTGCGATTATGGACCCAGATGTAATGAAAACATTACCGCAGCGCCAACTTGTAAACGGGTTAGTTGATGCGTGGGTACATACCTGTGAACAATACTTAACTTTCCCACAAAATGCGTTAGTACAAGAAGGTTATGCAGAGGCACTTTTAAGAACGCTTAAAACACTGGGCGATAACTTTGAAAACCAAGACGATGCATGGCGTGCAAACTTAATGTGGGCTGCAAACCAAGCACTTAATGGTTTAATTGGTTCAGGCGTTTCACAAGATTGGGCAACACACATGATTGGGCACGAGCTTACAGCTGCTTACGGTGTTGACCATGCACGTTCACTTGCTATTGTTCAGCCTTCTTTGCTACGTAACCAGTTTGACGTTAAGAAAGCGAAGCTAGAGCAAATGGGTAAAAACGTATTTGGCTTAGCGCAATCTGATGATTTAGCAGAGCAAACAATTCAATCAATTGAGGCGTTTTACCACAGCTTAGATGTAGCCACTGTGCTAACTGAACATGGCGATGATAAAGCTGCAGCAATTGACAATATTATTGCTAAGCTTGAAGCACACGGCATGCTAGCACTTGGTGAAAACCAAGCAATTACGCTAAAAGAAAGCCGTGAAATTTTAGAGCAAGCAGTTGCTTAAGCACTTATAAGTATTATAAAACTAAAAGCCGCTAACTTTTATGTTCGCGGCTTTTTTTGTACTAAAAATTTTTAGTCTTTAGCAGAAAAGGTAAGTGAATAACTGTACTGTTTTTGCTCTAGTAAATACTCTTTATGGGTACTTGGGCTCCACGAGTCATCGCCACCAACCCCCATATGTTGATGGTCAATATGTACATGTAAGCAATCATCAGCTACTAGCTCATTGGTGTGCTTTGCTTGTGTAAGCATGCTTTGAGAGTATTCACTGGCGGCAAATAAAAATGTACCGGTTACGGTTAAATTATTAACGCTAAGTAATTGGCAATCACTGCGCACGCCGTTATCGGTTGGAAATATATACGGTGTATGCAGCTCATTAAGTTGCGCGCTGTAATGACCTAAACGCGCAGCCGCTTTGCGATCTGGGTAGTTTTCAAATGGGCCTAAACCAAGCCAATTTACTTGTGTATCGCTTTGTTTATTAAGCGTTGTACTTAACCCTATGCGTGGCATAGGTGGCAAAGTATCGTTTAGTTGTACATCAACATTTAAGCTAATTTCACCGGTATTATTAAGTGTATAAAGCCAAGTTGTTTTTGCTTGTACTGCGCCATTAAATTCATAACTAAATACACATTTAATACGTATATCTACTTTTGATTGCACTACTTCAAACGAGCGACATGTACGCTGCCACTGCCCAATACCCGCTCTTAGCCAGCGCGCTTCCCATGCATTAGGATCTAGGTTATCTACTTCGCTTACGCCTATGTCGTTATCAAGCGGGGCGCGGTAAAAATTATCAACCAATGGGCTTTTAATAACTTGGGTTTGATTGTGTAGCCATTGCTCAACAAGGCCTGATTGCCTATTAAACACAAGTTTAAAGGTATCGCCTTCAATACTTATCTGCGTATCGGTTTCACTAATATTTACAGTGCCATGTGCTGAGGCGTTTGCTAAAGCAGGCGAAAATGCATCAGCGCTTAAACTTTGGCAATTTATAAGCTTAAATTGCTCGGTGTTTAATACATGATCGGCACATGCAAAGCTTGAGTCGTTAATTAGTGCTACATCTAAATTAAGGTGATATTGCGCACCTGCTTTAAACACCGTTTTTGTATTAATAGTTAGCGTTTGCGTGCTTTGCGGAGCAATATTAATCACTTGCTCGCCTTGCTCTACACATTTGCCATTTTCTATTAACTGCCAAACCAGTTTTTCGTTATCGGTGTGCCTAAATACATAATCACTAAATACATCAACGGTGAATTGGTTTTGAGTTTGCTCACGCAGCGTAAATTGTAAATGCTGCTGGCTGTATTTAGCTTCAAACAGGCTTGGGTGCGGCGTACGGTCTGGGAATAATAAGCCGTTAATACAAAATTGGCGATCGTTTAGTTCATCACCAAAGTCGCCACCGTAAGCCCAATAATGCTTTCCGTTTTTATCAGTTTTAGATAAACCTTGATCTACCCAGTCCCAAATAAAGCCGCCTTGCAAACGCGGGTATTCTCTAAATGCTTGCCAGTAATCGTCAAAGCTACCTAGGCTGTTACCCATTGCATGGGCGTACTCGCATAAAATAAGTGGACGCGTTTCGCCCGGTAGGCTCAACCACTTTTTAATTGAATATTTAGGTACGGCTTCATCGGCAAGATGCGTATCTACACGGGCGTACATTGGGCAAATAATGTCGGTAGCGGTAGTATTTGCGCCGCCACCTTCATATTGCACTGGGCGCGATGGGTCAAAGCTTTTAGACCAGCCGTACATAGCATCGTGGTTTGCACCGTGCCCGCATTCATTACCCAATGACCAAATAATAATAGAGGCGTGGTTTTTATCGCGCTCAACCATTTGTGTATAACGCGACATAAATGCGCCAGCCCACTGCGGATCGCTTGCAAGCCTACCCATTGGGAACATGCCGTGAGTTTCTATATTGGCTTCGTCTACTACGTATAAACCTAGCTCGTCACACAGCTCGTAAAAACGAGGGTGGTTAGGGTAGTGAGCGGTACGTACAGCATTAAAGTTATTTTGCTTCATCAGCTTAATATCTTCAATCATGTCGGCAGTACTCACCGTGTGGCCGTTTTCTGGGTGATGCTCGTGGCGATTAACACCGCGAATAAGCAGCGGTTTGCCGTTTAAGCAAAGCTGCCCGTTGAGCATTTCTACTTTTCTAAAGCCAATGTTGTAGGCTTCTGCATCTACGGTGTTGCCTTGCTCATCTAATAAGCTTACAACACAGCGATATAGAGTCGGGGTTTCGGCGGTCCACTTTTTAGGGTTTGGTATATCAATTGTTTGAAATACGACATCGCTCCAACCGCCTTTTTCATCAACACGTTTATTGTTAGTGCTTTGTATTTGTGGCTCACACAGTGCCAGTTCACCATCAAAAACCTGTACTGCGACTTTGTAGTTATTTGGCGCATCTATTGCGGTTTTTATATGCAAAGTGGCATCGCGGTAGCAGGCGTCTAAATCTGGGGTTATAAATACATCGCGTATTTGGTGTTGCGGTTTAGTAAGTAAATTAACATCGCGGAATATACCGCTTAGCCACCACATGTCTTGATCTTCTAAGTAACTGCCATCGCTCCAGCGAATAACCATAACCGCAATGCGGTTGGTGCCAGCCACTAACAGTTTGCTTAAATCAAATTCGCTTGGTAAGCGGCTATCCTGCGAGTAGCCCACCCATTGACCGTTACACCAAAGGTGAAACGCCGAGTTTACGCCTTCAAAAATAATATGGTTTCGCTGAGCTAATTGCTCCGCCGTAATAGTAAACTCTGTGCGGTAGCAACCTGTTGGGTTATCGCTTGGTACAAATGGCGGGTTTACGGCAAAGGGATATTTAACGTTGCAGTAAATAGGTTTATCAAAGCCGTGTAATTGCCAGTTAGAAGGCACAGGAATACTTTGCCAGTCGCTGGCGAGTGCCTCACTTAGTAATGACTCATCAACCGCTTCGGGTTTATCAAATAATTTAAAATCCCACTGACCGTTTAAACTTTGTTTTTGTGATTGTGTGTTGCTACGGGCATGGTCAACGCTTTTAAAACCATTAAGTGGGCTGTGTGCTTTTACTTGATTAACTTGCACCGAAATAGGGTTTTCCCAATCGCGACGGTTAATTATGTGCTGTAGTGAGTTCATAAGTGTCCTATTGCATGTGTGGCAATTAAAGTGGCTTAAATATAGCTAAAATAATGCCTTGAGGTTATGCTTAAAGCTCTCTTTTATTTATCCAAAACTATCATTTTAAATTATGCGCAACACCATTGTAGATGTACTTGATATTGGCCCTACTTGTATAGAGCGGTTTATTGACGTAGCGGCTTTAGCACAAGCCTCAGATTTGGAACTAACGCTAGCAGGGTGCTCTAACTTATCTGGGCGATATTGTGTTGCGCGCTCATCGCCTTTGGAGCACACACTGTTTTATACGTTATCAGGTCAAGGAAAGTTGGTTACAGAACATAACCAATATACATTGACAGCGAATACGCTCATTGTGTTACCTGCCAAGCAAGGCTTTGAAGTTAAAATTGATGCTGCGCATTGGGATGTTATTTGGTTAAACCTTGCAAATACTAATCGTTGGAAACACTTAAACTTAGTTGAGGTGCTGGTACTTTATGATCAAAAATTACAGCCGCTGCACTTTGCAATGGAGTTTTTATACAGCGAAAGTAACTCTACTTTACGTGAAGGCGTTATGCCTATTTTAAGTCACTACTTAAACACTACGTTGCAAAGCGAGCCGCAAATAGGCGGGCACAACCGGTTAACTAGTTTGTTTTTAGAGGTAGAAGAGCGCCTGCAGTTTGATTGGACAATAGACGCCATGTGCGAACAAGTACATTACTCAGCACCGCATTTACATAGGTTATGCCAAGCGCAATTTGGTAAAAGTCCTATGCAGCAGCTGATTTATTTACGAATTAAACGGGCCAAAAACTTGTTACTAAATACTCGCTGGCCGGTTGCCCATATTGCCGCTTACGTGGGATACCCTAATATATTTAATTTTTCAAAACGGTTTAAAAAATCAGTGGGTGTATCACCTACTGATTTTAGAAATAAGTCGTTTTAAATATTTTAATTATATTGAAACAGGTTATCCCAGCGCTCATCCAAAATAGTTTTTGCATGATCTAAATTTATTGCGCTATACACATTGTTAGTGCAGGTTACTAAACGCATTCGAGTGAGCTTTTCAAGCGCATCGCTAATTTCAAAGTCGAGTTCGCATTTATACTTTGATTTAAACCATGCCTCTATTTGCTCATCAAGCATTTGTGCGCTTAGGCCACTTTCTGATTTTAGTAAAAATGTATAGGCCAGCAGGGCTTCTTTTATGTCTTCTTCTTCGGCGGCGTCAATAAGGGTATGAAAAACACCGGCGTTGTTATCGAGGTTTTTAAAGTAGAGGTTATCGCTTAGCGCTTTCATAAATTTAATTTTACGGTTTTTAAATTTACTCCATTCTTTAAAAATAAAGCTACCAAATACTCCCATGCCAATAGCAAAGGTAATAAAGTGTTGCTGGGTCATTTCTACGGCTTCACTTCTAAAGCCACCCCAAAAAGCAAACAAAGCAAATAATAATAAAATTGATGCGCCAAGCTTTGTAATTAAAACAACTGCACCGCCAATTAAAGCCGATGAGCCAATAATCACTTTGTCTATAGGGCGCATGCGTACTTCGCTATTAGGAAATAGCATTTCAAGATCGGCTTTGGGTACATTTTGAAATAGCTTAACTATGGTCGAGCTTGGCTCAAACCCTAAAAGCACTTTATTTTTAGCCTCAAAGTAGGCTTTATCTTTAAAACGAATAAACACCGCAACGCGGTCGTAATTGGTAAAGTGCAGCGGCTTTTTACGTAGGCCCCAAAAGCTGGTTATTGTTTCAGTAAGTTGTGATTCGCCACGGCGATAAAAAACAACTTCTTCAAAGTCGTCAAACTCTACCTCAAGACGTACTTTAAATAATGACTCCTCATTTAAAGCATCTTGTAAATCTTCGTTGGTAATGACTTCAAAATTAGCGGCATTTAAAACCTTAGCAAAGTCTTTGGCAAATGCGCGTTGGCACTGCGCTTTTTGATCGCTCGATACAGGCGCTAAAGAGCGTGTATCGCTATTAGGATCAAAGGGCGCATAGTTATTTTTTAGCGACTCAAGCGTTTCGTGATAATCATAATGAATAAGGCTAGCAAGTAGGTCACAAAACTGTTTAAACGAGGTTTTTTGTGTATTACTGTCAAGTTCATTGCTACACATTTCAATAATATCTTGCTTACGAAAGGGGATAAAACGCGCATTTTGCATAAATTTTTAACTGCTTTGGTAGGTATTTAACTGCATTGGCACATAATAAAATATTCTTATAAATATTGCTATTTTGTTAACGCTATTGCTAAGTGATTGTTTATTGCTTTTTAAAGCGTGTTTCAGGTTGTATTAACTTAGCTGTGTCAATATAAGTACGTAAACACAGGGCAATGGGCAATTAGCAGGAGCGACTTATGGCTTTACAAAAAAAGCTAAAACAAAAAACACGTAATTTTATAGAGTCAAAGCATATGCTCAGCGGCATTACGATTGCGTCGTTTTTAGAGTCGACTATTGTTCCCATTCCACTTGAGGCTGTAATGGTGCCACTTATGCAGGCACAGCGAGAAAAGCTGTGGCTGATTGCATTAATGGCAACGCTGGGTTGTGTTGTGGGGGCATTATTTGGCTATGCCCTTGGTTATTATTTATTTGATGCTGTTGGCGATTGGGTGATCAGCGCTTTTTCAAGCCCAGAACAGTTCGAAAATGTTAAACAAAAAATGCACAACCAAGGTTTTTGGTTTGTTATTACTTTAGGAATAGTACCCATCCCATTTCAAATAGCGATGCTCGCTGCGGGCGCTACCAAGTACTCTCTTGGGTTATTTTTATTAGCCAGCGCAATTGCGCGTTCAATTCGTTACTTTGGGCTTGCTATTGTTGTGTATTACGCAGGAAACCAAGCTGAACGTATAATTAGTAAACATAAAGTTAAAGCTATGATTAGTTTAACTATTTTAGTTTTACTGGGGTGGGGTATTAGTACCTTACTTTAAGGCTAAATTTCTATCTTGTGTTATAATTCTTAAAGATGATTTATTAGCTCAAGTGTAATCTATTTATATGATGAATGTTGAAACTGTCAGCCTTAAGTTGACCCGCTTTACTCGTATAACGCGGTTGAACAAATTACTTATGTTTGCGCTGCTAGTGTTTATAGTGGTTTTCACTATTTACAACTTCACCTATTTCCCACTGGTAGGTGCTAAAAAAAGCATGCCTGGTTTTGCTAGTGAGTTCATAAATCTTATTGTCATAATGACGGTTTTTTGGGTTGTGCAGTGTTCTAAATTAGCTAAAAAAGCATACCAGTATGTCACCATTGGATTAATGCTATGGATAGTTGGAATGACCGCCGATGTGCTTGACGAGCTTGTTGTTCAACCACAATGGGTCACGCTGTACATAAAAGACTTATGTATTTCTGTAGGGGTTGTTATTACTGCTTATGGCTTATTTAAAACTATGTTATTTATGCAAAAAATGCACAATAGATTAGCCCAAGAATTTATAGTTGACGATCTTACCCAAGTTTACAATCGCCGATGTTTTTACGAATACGTTGAAAACGAGACAGACGAATCGTATGCAGTAATCATTATCGATATTGATCATTTTAAATCTATTAACGATACCTTCGGCCACGACAAGGGCGACAAGGTGCTTAAAGCTTTTGCTAGTAAAATAGACGCTCTATTTGAAGACGGCAATATTTTTGCGCGTATTGGTGGTGAGGAGTTTGCAGGCTACCTACCAAACTGCACTTTAGAACAAATGCAGGCGTTTGCTGAGTCGGTGTTAGCGAGTGCTCGCACTATTGAGGTTACCGACGAGCTTTATACTAGTGCCAGTATTGGGGTAGCTAAACGTTTTAAAAACGAATCATTTGACAGCGTAATGAAACGCGCAGACCAAGCTTTATACAAAGCTAAAAATAGTGGTCGCAACCGATTCGTAATCGCAACAAAGCCGTAAATAGCGGGTCCTTATTGTTTGCACATTTGCTACACTTTTTTACGTTTTCGTAAGTAAATGTCAGCTTAGGTAATACTTTGTAAAGCGTGAAATTAAATTAAAATGTAAAGGTCGTAGAGGGGATATTAATAATAAGGAATCCCCTTGATGACCAACCCTCTTTTAAAAGTTGCTTTACCTCTTACTTTACTTGGTGTTTTATCTGGCTGTGGCTCTGATGATAGCGCAAGCTCAACAGGTTATATTCAAATGTATAATGGCTCATACAACAGCCCTTATACGCGCTTATTTGTTGAAGAAACAGAACGCTCAGGCGCCGACTTTGCAGAAGTCACCACTCGCCATAATTACAGTACAGGGACTTTTGATGTTAGTTTTGAATATTTAGACGCTAACGATAGCTACATTACTATTAGCGACCAAGAAATTACAATTAAAGGTGATAAAACGCAATTAGTTGTCATGAGTGGTGATTTTGCTGAACCCACTTTTACAGAGTTAACGGTGCCTATTAGTAGCGATACGGGTGAGTTTAATCTTGGCTTTTTTAACATTACGGGTGAAGACACCAGCTACGATATTTATCTTGCAACAGACGATGGCGTATTTGAAAGCGCGACATTGTTTGCATCTGCGCAGTACTTAAGTGAATTAGACTTACAAAGTGTAGATGAAGGATATTACACTATTTTTATTACCCCCGCGGGCAGTAGTGATGTAGTTTACGAGTCGTCATCGGTTTATTTGTATGATGAGGCAAGCTACGTAGCGATTATCCGCCCAAGTTATGCCACAGAGCTAAGCGGCATTACGCTTGATGTAGTAACCGACAATAACTATGTTACTGAACTTAAACACCAATCGGCATTAGGGCAATTACGTTTTATTAATACCCTTGATGACTATTCACCAGTTAGCTTCAGTGTAACGCGTGGTACTACAGAAACCCCAACAAATACGGTATCAAGCGATGCGTATACAGATTACATAGAGCTTTCGCCAAACAGTTACAGCGTGGCGATGTTTGATGAGCAAGGTAACAAACTAGCCGATAACTTTTTAATGACACTTGAACGTGAACAAAGCGCGGTTGGCATTTTTTATAACGATATCGACAATGGCCTACGAATGATGAGTGTAGAAGAACATTTAACACCAAGCAGTTATAGCCATACCGTATCGGTTGTTAACCTTATTGAGAGTTACGCAGGGCAGTCGGTGACCGACATTGATGTGTACTTTACCCTTGATGGAGAAACGGTCGACGACACCAGTAATGTAGTTGATGGCATAGACCGCTACGATCAAGAAGAGCAAGTAGTTGATAACGAAATTTATACAGTTTACGCAGTTTACGAAGATAACGGACAGCAAATTGTACTTATTCAACAAAGTGATATGGATTTTACTCAAGAGGGAAATTACATATTAATTTTAGAGCATGACGAAACCACAGCAACGGGTTATAAAATGTCTTTAGAGCGCACAATTACAGACAGTGTTGAATAATAAAATGAGAGTTAAAAGCCTAAATATAGAGTGTATTTAGGCTTTTTATTGAACAAAATTTAACGGCTTAGTAATAATTAGGTACACTCATGACATAATAAATAATAAGAGTGTGCCATGGATGATTTTATTGGGTTAATAGTGATAGTCATGCTGATTATTGCAACCGGTGCTTTGTGTGGATTAATTGCATTAATACAAGTAAACGGCCTAAAGCAAGAAATCGCGATTTTAAGGGCTAAAGTAGTCAAACTGCAGGCAAGCCCAAGTGCTGATCATTCTGATACAAAAATTTTTTCATCCTCAAAACACGTTGCGCCTTTAAGTGCACAATCTACTGCTTATAAAGCAGAGCCTACCTCAGTACCAAAAAGTAATTCAGCGCAAAATGAGCCAGTAAATACGGTTGTAACGCCCAACGTTAAATCAACAAAAGCGAACCCCGCTATCCCTTTATTTATTGCCTCCGTGTTTGAAAAACTACGCACCGGGTTTGAACAAAACTGGATGACCTGGATTGGCGCAATAGCGCTTGCTTTTGGCGGCATATTTTTAGCTAAATACAGCTTAGAAGCAGGGCTTTTATCACCCGTAATGAGGCTCAGCTTAGGAGGTTTATTTGGGGTAGGTTTGATCATAGCTGCAAGCTATTTACATTATAAACGTATTATTTTTGAAGGCTTTAATAACTACATACCTGCAGCACTTGCCAGTGGCGGGTTTATAACTTGTTTTGCATTAACGCTTTTAGCTTACAGTAGCTATGAAATGCTTAGCCCCACAACTGCTTTTATAGTGCTAGCTATTATTGCCATAAGTGCGAGCATAATGGCAATAACACTTGGGCCATTGCTAGCGGTGTTAGGCATTATTGGTGCTTACAGCGTGCCTATTTGGGTTAATACCGGTAGTAGCAACGTATTTGCATTATTTATGTATGTTGGCTTTGTTAGTTTATCTGCATCCTTGGTTGCACACAAAGTGCAGCGAGCTTGGCTTTGGTATTTAATGTGGGCAGGGCATATTGGTTGGTATTTAGTTGGTTTTATAATAATGCAGTTAAAAAGTAATACACCTTGGTTACTTGCAACTTTTGCATTACTGAGTATTGTTGGCCTGATTGCTTTGCCGCGTTTGGGTTTTAAATTAAAAAGTATTGAACATCGTCCGCACTCTTTAAAGCGCCTTATAAAAGTATTCCCCGATCACCTTTTACTCCTTGCCTTTATAGTTCCGCTAATTTTTACCATGTCGATAAGCTATTACAATTTAGAATGGCAAACTATCGGTGTATTAAGTATTGGATTGTTATTATTTTTAGCACTTAAAAATAGTCGCTGGGATCTATGGCAAGGGCTATCACTCGTTATTGCTACACTAATGATTATAAGCGCAGAGCAAATGAATTCTTTATCCGCTTTTTTTGATGATGGATTATTTATATTTAAAAGCGAATACGGCTTAGGGTTATTGCTTGGTTTTGGCTTTATGGCGTACGGACTTTATTTTGGTAAAAAACAGGTAAAACGATTAGCGTTTCATATTACTGCGGCATTTAGCGTTTTTGTAATGATAAGTACCTTGTATGTACTCATTCCAAACAATGCGTTAAGCACCGCTTATCCACTTTGGGCTTTTGTATTATGTGTGGTTGCGGCTATTTTAATTAAGTGTGCGCAGCATAATACAACGTTGTTTCAGCGTTTTACTTACTGGGTAGGCGCAAATGCTAATATTACTTTAGCTATAACTATGCTACTTAGCGACAGTGGTTTAACCATTGCATTAGCTATTCAAATACTGTTAATTAGTGTGCTCATAAAGCGTTATGATGTGCCTATGCCGCATTGGCCTATTAAAGCGCTAGTGGCTGCTTTATTACTTCGGTTAACGTTTGCGCCATGGACACCAAGTTACGACGCCCTTACATTATTTGGCTTGCACTGGAGTATTATTGTATATCCGCTGTGTACCGCATTATTTTTTGCCACAGCTAAATGCTATAAAACATCGCAATTAAAAGTGTGGTTAGAAGGGGCCGCGCTTCATTGCTTTGCGCTGTTCATTACAACCGAAACCAGTTACCAGTTAGTGGGGCACTCCCCACAATTTGACGCGCTTAGTTTTTATGAGCAAGTTTTGCTTACCTGTAATTGGCTTGCGCTGGGCTGCGTTTATTTGCATCGTGCACGTATTGCGGGGAGCTTAGCTAAGCTTTATCAAATTGCAGGGAGTTTATTAGCAGGCGGCGCTGGCTTTATGTCACTTAAAACACTACTCGACGATAACCCGTTATTAACCTCTATTTATATTGGTGAGCTCCCAGTACTTAACTGGCTGTTTTTACTTTGGTTAGTACCAGCCAGCTTAACGATTTGGTTATACTCACTTATTAAACCTATAAACGCTAAGATAGCGCCGTTTGTACTTGGTGTTGCAGGTTTACTTGGCTTAATTGCCATTAACAGTTTTATTCGTCAATACTGGCAAGGGGCTTATATTTATCTATCAAAAGGGGCCAGTAACGAAGAGTTGTATAGCTACTCTGTTATTTGGCTAATAATGGGCGCTGGTACGGTTATATTCGGACACCTTAAAAACCAGTTATTTATTCAAAAAATAGGCTTAGGATTACTTGCGGCTGTTATTGTAAAAGTGTTTTTAATTGATATGGCTAATTTAACGGGGCTGTTAAAAGCCCTGTCGTTTATTGGTTTAGGGCTTTCGTTAGTTGGGCTAAGTTGGTTATTTCAAAAGCTTAGAAGCCGCTCAAAAACACTATAAAATATATAGATACTTTATTAAGCAAAGCCCAGTAAACGTACTGGGCTTTTTATTTGCGATTAACTAAGTTACAAATTAAGTGCTGTGATTAAGCAGGGCTTTTAATTTACCCGGCTTAATAGGCTTACTTAAGTAGTGAATATTAGCTGCTTTTGTTTCCTGTTTAAGTTCGGTGTCGCGTACTGCGGTAATTAAAATAGCCGGGATGTCGCTTTGCCATATTTCTCTGAGTGTTTTAATTAAAGTGATGCCATCGCACTCATTGCCTAACTGGTAATCCATTAATATAACATCCGGTGCGCTATGCGCTTTAGCATGCGACATGACGTTTTCGACATTATCAAACAGGGTATAATTTGCTTGCCACTTTTTAAGTAAGCTTGCCATAGCTGCGAGGTTTTCTGGATCGTCGTCTACGGCAATAATGTTTATTGCGGTGCGGTTTTCTATCAGGTTACTCGCTGCACTTTTTTGCTGAACAAACTGGGCGTCACCATAGGGTACGTCAATACTAAAGCGGCTGCCTTTACCGGGTTCTGAGTGCACATCAAGCTCTAAACTCAATAAATCTGCCATACGCTTCACCACGCCAAGGCCAAGCCCTACGCCTTTGTTGTCGCCAGACTCGACGCGATAAAAATCGTTAAATATTTTGGCTTGTTCAACGTCGCTAATACCAGGGCCTGTGTCCCATACTTCAATGCGCAGGCTATGTTTTCGGTTTCTACATGCCACTAACACGCGTCCTTTATCAGTATATTTAACAGCATTAGACACTAAATTTTGAATAATTCGGCGCAGGTAGGTGATATCGCTATGCACGACTTGGCCACCAGAACGCACGGTGAGCTTTAGCCCTTTATCACTTGATAAAATAGCGTACTCACTTTTTAGCGGCGCTAAAATATCTTCAATGTAAAAGTGGCGCGGTGTTGGGGTCATTGCGCCTTGCTCTAGTTTAGCTATTTCAAGTAGGGCCGACATTAAGTGAACAGTCGAATCTAGGCTGTCACCAAGCTTATTAAAGTTATTTGCATTAGTGGCATCAAGTTGTTTTTCATCAATGGCAGCTAGGTATAAACGCGCTGCATTGAGGGGTTGTAAAATATCGTGGCTAGCGAGTGCTAAAAAGCGCGTTTTACTGTCGTTTGCTTGTTCGGCCTCTCGTTTTGCTAAAGTAAGTGCTTCCTCCGTTTGTACTCGGCTGTCTATTTGCGCTTGTAAGTCTTTATTTATGGTTTGTACCTCTTGGGTACGGGCCTCAATACGGTTTTCTAGATCCATGTTCACTTCTTCAAGCGCATTTTGGGTGCTTATGTGAGTTGTGATATCAGAAAAGCTCGTTACAAAGCCGCCATCAGGCAATGGATTACCAATCATCTCAAACACTTGGCCATTACGACGGTGGCGTATAAAGTGATGGGAGCTACCATTTTTTAAATGTTGCACGCGTTTTTCTATTTGGCGTTCTATTTCGCCAGGCCCACATTCACCGCGTTTAGCGTTGTATCTAATAATATCCTCTATGGGTTGGCCAACTTCTAAAAAACCTTCAGGGTAGTTAAACATGGCACTGTAGCGCTTGTTCCATGCCACTAGCTTTAAGTTTTTATCAACAACCGAAATACCATGGCTTAAGTTTTCTAAAGAGGTAAATAATAGGTTTTGGTTAAATTGTAGGGCTTGTGTGGTTTCATCAAAAAAGTTAACCACTTCTTCAAATGCCATGCGTTTGCCCGATGACACCGTATGAATAAGCGCCTGTGCAGATGACGCGCCTAAAACACCAGTTAATGCGCGTTCGCAATAAGCTATAAATTCGGGCTCTGGGTGAGCGTTATTGTCGTTTAAATGGTGGGCAAGTGCGTAATGAGCCAGTACTTGTTGACTGCGTTGGATGCCTAAAAAGGTTTGCAGCAATATTTTAAAGTCGTAAACCGTGGCTTTAACATCTTTATTTAAACGGCGAGACAAAATAGCCTGATCTTTTGGATTTACAAACGCAGCGGCCTGAATTTTATCAATAAGGCGCTCTTCAGCCCCTAAAGAAAAACTAATATAACAACCTATATTTGCAAAGAGTGCGATGAGTGTTCCACGAGTGATGAGTGTTTGTTGTAACTCGCTATTTAAGGTATTACCTGCATCTAAAATGGGTAACATTAAAAACAGCACCCAGCAGGTTATACCAGCTAAAAGACCAGCATAAACGCCATAGGCATGACCTTTTCGCCAATATAAGCCACCAACAATAGAGGGCAATAACTGAGTCACTAACGAAAAGGCAACTAAGCCCATACTAGCCAGTGCGCTGCTATGGCCAAACCATTGTTGATAAAAATAAGCCAATATTAAAATGCCGGCAATGGTAAAGCGCCTTACTAATAAAATTTGTGCCTTATAGCTGGTGGTAATTAGGTTACGTTTAAACTTACGACGCAGTATTAATGGCAGCACTACATCGTTTGAGATCATGGTACTTAGAGTCAGTGTTGCAACCACAATCATGGCAGTTGCAGCCGATAGGCCGCCAATAAATACAAAGGTTGTTAAAAAGGCGTTGTTGTTAATTAGCGGCAGTGCCAGTACAAAGCTGTCTGGCGAATAACCAATACCAATATTTGGGTGAATAGCGGCAGTCGCTATAGGTAAAATCATTGCTGCGGTTAGTAATAAATATAAGGGGAACGCCCAACGAGCGGTATTTAAATGGCGCTTATTTTGGTTGTCGACCACGGTTACATGAAACTGGCGGGGTAAACAAATAATTGCCGCGGCCGCCATAAGGGATTGGCCAATAAAATTAAAACTAAAAAAATTAAAGTGACTCCAGTGTGCCCAAGCAGATTCGGTTAACTGAGCTGATGAGGTTTCTGGTAGGTTGAATAATGTATAAATAGCGAGGCCTGCCACAGCCATTAATGCAAAAAGCTTGATTAAAGATTCGAATGCTACAGCTAGCATTAACCCAGAGCGATACTCGGTGACATCGACTTTGCGGGTACCAAAAAATATTGCAAATAATGCCATGATAAGTGTGGCAGAAAGTGCCAGCATATCACCCGATATTTTATTGCTGTTTTGCAGTAGCAAAAAGCTAGTGCTTAGGGCTTTAAGTTGCAACGCAATGTAAGGAATAGTGGCTAGCAGCGCAATAAGAGTCACCAAAATGGCGGTGGTTTGGCGTTTGCCATAACGGGCGGAAATAAAGTCGGCAATAGTAGTGATGTTTTGTTTTTTACTAACCAAAACCAGTTTGCGTAAAAACCCTTGCCCGAAAAAAAACAATAAGGCCGGACCCAATAAAATAGGTAAATAGCTCCAGCTGCTGGTGGCTGCGGTTCCCACCGAGCCGTAATAGGTCCAAGAGGTACAGTAAATACCAATTGCAAACGAATACACAAAAGGATGATGACTAATACGCTTTGCCAAAGGCGTTGTTTTATCGCCCCAGTTTGCTAGCCAAAACAGTACCCCTATATACCCTAATGCAACAATAATCAGAACGGCAGTCATGGTGTTATTAACCCTTATTATTTTTAAATGACCCTCAACCCAGAGGTTATTACACAATACCAGAACTGAGCTTTGGTGTGGGGGTTGATTTTAAATAGTAAATTAAAGTGAAAAATATATCTTACTGAATAATAACAATAAAAAGTAAAAAGCCTCCGTATTAGACTAATGTCGCATTTGTGAGCTGAGTGGTAAATCAGCAATAAGTATAGCAAGTATAAAAAACGTAACATGCTGATATTAAATAAAAATAACGTTTTCTATTAAATAGGTTAAATGCAGTTTACGTAAACGTTAACTAGGTGTTACGACTATGGTCTCAATTCAATATGTGAGCTGCGTTGCTAAATTGATTAGCGAAGATAAAAAACCACCCATCGCGATACTGCGGTGCTTAAAGGGGAAAATAAAAATGGCTTTTAAAGACGAAGAACAAGCAAAAGCTTATTGGGCTGAAAACATTTCACTACTGTTTAAATTACTAGCAGTGTGGTTTGTGGTCTCATTTGGCTTTGGCATATTACTGGTAGATGTACTGAATGAAGTACGTTTTTTTGGGTTTAAACTTGGCTTCTGGTTCTCCCAGCAAGGCGCGATTTACACCTTTGTGGCTTTGATTTTTGTGTACGTTTTCAAAATGAATACGTTAGATAAAAAATACGGCGTAGACGAATAGGAGCTAAGCAATGGATGTTCAAACACTCACATTTATAATTGTTGGTTTAAGCTTTGCGCTTTATATCGGCATTGCAATTTGGGCCCGTGCGGGTTCAACAAACGAATTTTACGTAGCGGGCGGCGGCGTACCTCCACTAGCTAATGGTATGGCAACTGCAGCTGACTGGATGAGCGCCGCGTCGTTTATTTCAATGGCGGGTATTATTTCGTTCGCAGGGTATGATGGCGGCGTTTACTTAATGGGGTGGACTGGCGGTTACGTATTGCTCGCTATGTGTTTAGCGCCTTACTTACGTAAATTCGGCAAGTTCACAGTACCTGACTTTATTGGCGACCGTTACTACTCGCGCACAGCGCGCTTAGTGGCCATTTTATGTGCCATATTTATTTGTTTTACTTATATTGCAGGGCAAATGCGCGGCGTAGGCGTTGTGTTTTCTCGCTTTTTAGAAGTAGAAATTGAAACCGGTGTTTACATTGGTATGGTGATTGTATTTTTCTATGCGGTTCTTGGCGGCATGAAAGGCATTACCTATACGCAAGTAGCGCAGTATTGTGTACTTGTATTTGCATACTTAGTTCCGGCTATTTTTATCTCAATGATGATGACGGGTCACTTCTTTCCACAAACAGGCTTTGGTGCCACTTTAAGTGACGGCTCAGGTATGTATGTACTTGATAAACTTGACGGGTTAAGCGCAGAGCTGGGTTTTGCACAATACACCGAAGGCTCTAAAAGCATGATTGATGTATTTGCCATTACAGGTGCATTAATGGTCGGTACTGCAGGTTTACCACATGTAATTGTTCGCTTCTTCACTGTACCGCGTGTAAAAGATACGCGTATTTCAGCAGCATGGACGTTAGTATTTATTGCTATTGTTTATACTACCGCACCGGCAGTTGCTTCGTTTGCACGTGTAAACATGATCGATACAATCAATGGTAAAGACGGCAGCGGCACAGCGTACGCAGAAGCACCAGCGTGGATCAAAAACTGGGAACGTACAGGCCTAATCACTTTTAATGATAAAAATGGTGACGGCAAAATGTTCTACACAGCAGGTAAAATAGAAGATCCAAATAGCGCAAACGAAGTAAAAGTAGACCGCGATATTATGGTATTGGCTAATCCTGAGATAGCTAATTTACCTGCATGGGTTGTTGCACTTGTAGCCGCAGGGGGGATTGCTGCAGCACTGTCGACAACAGCGGGTTTACTACTGGTTATTTCGACTTCTGTTTCGCACGATTTACTCAAACGTACTCTGAAACCCGATATTAGTGATAAACAAGAGCTACTGGCCGCTCGATTAGCCGCGATGATTGCCATTGTTATATCTGCTTACTTTGGTATTAATCCACCTGGCTTTGTAGCGTCGGTGGTCGCATTTGCCTTTGGTTTAGCTGCTGCGAGTTTCTTCCCTGCAATTATCATGGGAATATTCTCTAAAACAATGAACAGAGAAGGCGCTATTGCAGGCATGATCACCGGTATTGGCTTTACTGCAGCGTATATCATCTTCTTTAAATTTGTGAGCCCTGAGCTTAACAGCCCAGAGAACTGGTTCTTAGGTATTTCGCCTGAAGGTATAGGTTTAGTCGGTATGGTAATTAACTTTGTTGTTGCTGCCGTAGTACTGAAATTTACTCAATCAACACCTGTTGAAATACAAGAAATGGTAGAAGGTATTCGTAATCCTAAAGGGTCGGCAGAAGCGCACGCGCATTAAGCCAACTTATATGTAAAGTACCAAAAGCCCGACCTTAGTCGGGCTTTTTATTTGTATAAATAATGAGTACATTGGTGCTGTGTATACTTTTTAGTGAGTGTAACAATGAGTGTAGAACAACAAGAAGTAGCCCAATATGTTTACCTTCAAGCGCCGTTCAGCATGCTCGATAACAGTGCTTGCGACTACTTTGTAAACCATCTTGATGTTATTTATTTAACGCGAGAAAACCAAGCGCAGTGGCTACAGAGCGAACATCCAAAGCTTTTTTTAATTCGCTCAGGTCTTTACGATCTAGTTGATGCTAAAGGTGATGTAGTAACTCGTTTGGCACAAGGTGATTATTTTGGTTTTCCCTCGCTTTTAACTGGCGAAGCAATTCAAAATAAATTGGCGGTTCAAAAAGAGGGCATAGTGTATATGCTCAACCAAGAACACTTTGATTTTTTACGCCGAGAGTACAAACCGTTTGAGCAATATTTTGTTAGAGCTCACGCCAATAGATTACTATCATCACATTATAAAAGTAAAAACGACAGTTGGTCAGAGCGCAGAATATCTGAACTCATGACCCGCACAGCCATAACGCTTTCACCCGATGCCAGCATTCGACAAAGCGCTAAAAAAATGAAAGAGCACGGTGTGTCGTCAATTATGGTTATTCAACATGCCCATTTAGTTGGCGTGGTAACAGACCGCGATCTGCGAAATAGGGTGCTTGCCGACGAGGTAGACCCGCAAGAAGCGGTTAGCAGCATAATGACCACAAACCCTAAATTTATATTTGAAAATAACCGCGTGTTTTCTGCGTTGCATTTAATGCTCAAATATAATATCCACCACTTGCCAGTGCTTGATGAAAGCCATAACCCAATAGGCATGCTCACCAGTACTGATCTACTGCGCCAACAAAAAAGTGATCCTGTGCAGCTCATTGGCCGCATTTATAAAGCGCATAACGTGACCGACTTAAAACGTTACGCCAAAGAAGTGCCCGATTTACTAAAGAGCTTCTCTCATAATATTGACGATATTTCACTTATTGGTAAATTACTAAGCGGGTTAACCGATGCATTAACATCGCGCTTGATCAGACTATTTCAAGAAGATCACGGCGCAGCCCCAACCAGTTTTAGTTTTATATGCTTTGGCTCACAAGCGCGCGAAGAGCAAACATTGCATTCAGATCAAGATAACGGCCTACTGCTCCCCAACGATTTAACTCAAGAGCAGCATACTTACTTTAAAAAAATGGGAGAGTTTGTTTGCGAACAACTCGTTGAATGCGGCATTAGGCGATGCCCTGGTAACATAATGGCAAGCAGTGACTTATGCCGCATGAGCGTGAACGATTGGTCTGAACGCTTTTTTAAATGGATAAAAAGCCCAACCCCCGAAGCCATGCTTAATTGTAAAATATTTTTTGATTTACGCTTTATAGAAGGTTCAAATTCGTTATATACCGCATTTTGTGAACAATTAGTGCGCATATCGCGAAACGATTTATTTTATGCAGCCATGGCTACCGACATAAATAATAACAGCGTACCCATAGGTTTATTTAACAAGTTTAAAACGCAAAAAGATGACAACAACCACAAATACATAGATTTGAAAAAACGCGGTGTGGTGATCATTAACGACATAGTGCGCTTATACGCATTAAAAGCGGGAATTAAACGGGCTAACACCCAAGAGCGCCTAGAAGCATTATTAAAGTATAACCTCATCAACAAAGACGATATTTACAACTTAAAAGACTGTTGGCGGTTTTTAACTCAGCTGCGCTTAAGCACACAAATTAATGAAGAGGGGTTACCAAGCAACTGTATTAACCCTAATAAATTAAATTCACTAGAGCGCCATCAGTTAAAAGAAGCGTTTTATTTAGTAAAACAAGCGCAGCAAGGCGCCGCGTTTAAATTTGCACGGGGCAGTTTGTGAGGCTCTCATGGTAAAAATGTTACTTACGCGGTATATAAAGCGCCGTCAATTACTAGCAAAAAATGCATTCTCGCAGCGCTATTTGGTGATTGATTTAGAGCTCACTGGGCTTGACTCAAAACAGCACGAAATAGTGTCGGTTGCATGGGTTGTAATTGATAACCAATGTATAAAAATGAGCGATTCGCAGCATTTTATTAATAAAGACGTAAAAAGCCTTGAACAAAGCCCGGTTTTTCATGGTATTAGTACTGACTCGGTGGCACAAGGGCAAAGCCTACAGAGTATTTTAATGTCTTTAAGCGCTCACTTTAGTGACTGCATTTTAGTATTTCATAATGCTATGCTTGACTGGGGCTTTTTAAAGTTAGCACTAAAAAATGCAGGGGTCACCCAGCGGCCTAAGCTGATCATCGATACCCTACAAATAGAAAAAAAGCGCTTACTGCAACACACAAGCGATATAAAATTAGATGATTTAACCTTAAATGAATGCCGTAATCGCTACGATTTACCAAGCTATCATTGCCATCATGCGCTTACCGATGCACAAGCCACTGCTGAGCTGTTATTGGCCCAATGCCACCAAATAGGCGCCGGTAAAGAGTTAACGTTAAGAGCACTAGTTTAACAAAGCTATTTCACTTACGTATAATTTTGTTAAACTCAATTTTTTTAAAAGGATTTATTATGGTAATTGAAGCCGCCAGTAAGTATTACAACCAGTTAAACAATGACCTCAAAGCAGTCAAAAAGTACATTCACAATAATTTTGGTGTGTTTCTTACTATTCTTTACTTACTGGGTAGTTTATCAGGTGTTGTGTATCTTTACGTTTTACTTAATAACTTTTCGGTTGATGTATTCAACTTTATTGAAATAAGTGACTTTTTACTGGCACTGATTTCAAATCCTTTACTTATTACTATTTATACTACGCTCATCGTTATAACAGCTATTTATTTTAATTGGCGCTCAGGACACATGCCAGATCCTAGTAAAACAACCGTGTTAAAAAAACTTTATTATGGCTTTGGTTACCCGTACTATTTATTAAAACCTAGTTACTCAGTAATGTTATTTTTAGCACTTATAATATCTACATACCCTACTATGTTGGCGTATTTACACAGTAAAGACATAGTAAATGAAAGAACAATGAGTTATCACTTATCATTAAATTATCCAATTGCTCAGAGTAAAGTAACTCAACTTCAAAATGTTCAAATAGTAGCCTCAACAATGGGGAATTTATTTGTTTATGATAATAAACAAGATAAGTTACTTATTATTTCACAAGAAAATATTTCAGCATTGATACCTAACGAAAATAAAGAAAAAACGGTTAGCTCAGAGTCAAAATAATAGCCTCTACATCACCCAAAAATTAGCTGATTTAATGGGGATACTCAGGCACGTAAGCATAAAATATTTAGCTGAAATATTATTAAATGTTACTTATAGGTGTAGGTATATAAGTCATAATTTCACTTTTACAAGGAACGAATATGAAACTTATCATCGCTATTTTTATTGCCTTATTTCCACTTGTTACGTTTGCAAATTCAAGTTTGCCGCCGAATAGACATATTGCTGTCCAGGGGAAGGGTGAGGTATTAGCTAAACCAGATCTAGCCAAAATTTCATTTGAGGTGGTTAGTATGAAAAAAGAATCACTTGATGCAAAACGTGATGTGGATGCTAGGGTTAATTTATTTTTAAACGGTTTAGATAAATATGGGGTCGCAGAGTCGGCAGTATCAGCCTCAAATTTATTAACTACTGCTGATATGCAATATTTAGAAAGTGGTGAAGAAAAACGGGTAGGTTACATTGCTTCGCGTTCACTCAAAGTTACTATTGATGATATTAACAAGATGAATGAAATTGTTGATTTTGCATTGAGTGTAAAAATAAATGAAGTAACTAATATAGAGTTACTGTCTTCAAAAGCCAAAGAGTTGGAAGCTCAGGCTACGCAGAATGCAGTAGAAAATGCGAAAGTTAAAGGTAAAGTACTAGCGAGTTCATTTGGTGCATCTCTTGGAAATATTTATAGTATTAATTCTAATAACAATCGCTCAAATTATGGCTATCATTCAATGTATGTTGAGCGCATTGATGTGACTGGTTCGAAAATGAGTGAGTCTCCTTTTGCAGCGGGGCGTTATTTAGAAATTTCTATAACATTTGAATCATCTATAAACGTGGTGTTTGATTTAGAGATAAAATAACAATTAGGGTATGAGGCATTAGAGAAATGGAATTAAAGTATTTTTATATTGGGTTTGGTGTCATTGCATTACTGAATCTCATTGTTAGCGTTCTTTTAATAAAGCGCGATGATTTAGAGGTTTTTCAAAAAGTGGCGCAAGTCATATTGGTCTGGTTAATTCCGTTGTTTGCTGCGGTTGGTTTGTGGTTGTTTTATCGCTCACAGGATAAGCCCAAAAGCATACCTAAAAGCTTTGGTGGAGGAACTTCCTCTGGTACGAACACACACAATGGAAGCGGGTTATAAGCAAATTTTAACGTGTATACTTTAAGGCTATGTGGGGATTTTCAACGTTAATTTAAAGTTTCTAATCGCTCCCTCTTATAATCAGGCGCAAGGTCGATTACAATACAGGCATCTAAAAGGCACATAGCCTTTATCTGCACGCTAAAAGAGTGGATTTTATATTTCATGGCAATCAAACTTGCAATTAATGGTTTTGGTCGTATTGGTCGAAATATTGTCCGCGCGTTGTACGAGTCAGGTTTGAGCGACGAAATTAAAATTGTTGCCATTAACGAACTGGCTGACCCTGAAGCTATTGCTCATTTATTAAAATACGACACATCCCACGGTCGTTTTTCTTTTCCTGTAAAACTTGGTGAAGACACCATTAGTGTTGCAGGCGATACTATTGCACTTTTTTGTGAAGAAAACCCAGTAGAATTACCTTGGCAAACCCTTGATGTAGATGTGGTACTTGAATGTACTGGTGTTTATCATTCGCGTGAGCATGCACAGTTACACATTACAGCGGGCGCCAAAAAGGTGTTGTTTTCACATCCGGCTGATAACGACGTAGATGCCACAATTGTTTATGGCATAAACGACGATGAGCTTAAAAGCGAGCATACTATTGTATCTAACGGCTCGTGTACCACAAACTGTGTAGTGCCAGTAATAAAAGTATTAGACGATGCCTTTGGTATTGAGTCGGGTGCTATTACCACTATTCATGCATCGATGAACGATCAACAAGTGATTGACGCGTACCATCATGATTTACGCCGTACCCGCGCTGCGAGTCAGTCTATTATTCCGGTAGATACAAAACTTGCCCGCGGTATAGACCGCATATTACCTAAATTTGAAGGTCGCTTTGAGGCCATAGCTGTTCGCGTTCCAACAATTAATGTAACGGCTATGGATTTAAGTGTAACGGTTAATGCCGATGTAGATTTAAAGGCCGTTAATAATGCACTTAAAGCACAAGCAAAAGATAGACTCGAAGGTATTTTAAGCTACACCGAAGAGCCGCTTGTATCAGTTGATTTTAATCACGATCCACATTCTTGTATTATTGATGGCACACAGACACGAGTTAGTCACAAACGGCTGATAAAGTTACTTGTTTGGTGTGATAATGAGTGGGGATTTGCAAATCGTATGCTCGATACCGCGCGTGCGATGGTTGCAGTAACTCAGTAACTTTTTATATTACTATAATAATTTAAACGTATTTTTCAGGTTCAGTATCGTTAACTAAGGAGATATTCATGTCGGTCATAAAAATGGCAGATTTAGATTTAAACGGCAAACGCGTATTAATTCGTGAAGATTTAAATGTACCAGTTAAAGCAGGTAAAGTGACGTCAGATGCGCGTATTCGTGCTGCACTACCTACTATTAAATTAGCTCTTGAGAAAGGCGCTAAAGTAATGGTTATGTCACACCTTGGCCGTCCTACGGAAGGGGAATACAATGAAGAATATTCGCTTGCCCCTGTAGCTGATTACCTAAACGATGCGCTAGCGCAAACAGTACGTCTTGAAAAAGACTACTTAAATGGCGTAGATGTAGCTGATAATGAAGTGGTTGTATTTGAAAACGTCCGCTTTAATAAAGGCGAGAAGAAAAACGATGAAGCGTTATCAAAACAACTTGCAGCTTTATGTGATGTATACGTAATGGATGCCTTTGGTACAGCTCACCGCGCACAAGCGTCTACTCATGGTGTTGGTTTATTTGCTGATGTTGCCTGTGCAGGCCCATTACTATCGGCTGAACTTGAAGCATTAGGAAAAGCACTTGATAATCCTGCTCGCCCATTAGTGGCTATTGTGGGTGGTTCAAAAGTTTCGACTAAACTAACTGTATTAGATTCACTGTCTAAAATTGTTGACCAGCTAGTAACTGGCGGCGGTATTGCTAATACGTTTATTGCAGCTGCAGGCAATCCCGTAGGTAAATCACTTTTTGAAGCTGATTTAATGGATGAAGCAAATCGTTTATGTGCAGCAGCGAAGGCAAACGATGGTGAAATTCCAGTACCTACGGATGTAGTGGTAGGTAATGAGTTTTCAGAGTCAGCAGTTGCTACGCTTAAAGATGTAAGCGAAGTGACTAGCGACGATATGATTTTTGATATTGGCCCAGATACCGCCAGTCAACTTGCTAAAATTATTGCAAATGCAGGCACGGTAGTATGGAATGGTCCTGTAGGTGTATTTGAGTTTGATCAGTTTGGCAACGGCACACGTGCTATTGCTCAAGCAATTGCTAATTCAAACGCATTTTCAATTGCGGGTGGCGGTGATACTTTAGCTGCAATTGATAAATACGGCATAGCCGATAAAGTTTCTTACATTTCTACCGGTGGTGGTGCGTTCTTAGAGTTTTTAGAAGGCAAAAAACTTCCAGCAGTAGAAATGCTAGAGTCACGCGCTAAATAAAGTTATTTAGCCGTGTAAAGTGAGGGGAAACCCTCACTAATCATTAATTATTAAATACCTCTCACCCTAATTTAATAATTAATGTGTACGAAGCTTAACTGCAGAGCAGTGGGTTTCGTGGTGTTATTTAAACGCCAAACTAACATATCCGTTCAAACTAGATAGCAGTGAAATGCTATCGATAAATTGGAGAATACCCAATGGCTTTAATCAGTATGCGACAACTTTTAGATCATGCAGCTGAGCATGGTTACGGCGTACCCGCTTTTAACGTGAATAACCAAGAGCAAATGCGCGCAATTATGGAAGCGGCTGACAAAACAAACAGCCCAGTAATCGTTCAAGGATCAGCAGGCGCTCGTGCTTATGCCGGTGCACCATTTATTCGCCATATGATTTTAGCAGCCGTTGAAGAATGGCCACATATCCCTGTCGTAATGCATCAAGATCACGGCACCTCGCCCGGTGTTTGTCAGCGTTCAATTCAACTTGGTTTTTCATCAGTAATGATGGATGGCTCGTTAATGAGCGATGGTAAAACGCCTTCAAGTTATGAATACAACGTTGAAGTTACTCGCGAAACAGTGGCTATGGCACATGCGTGCGGTGTATCGGTTGAGGGCGAGCTAGGTGTATTAGGTTCACTTGAAACGGGTGAAGCGGGCGAAGAAGACGGTGTAGGCGCAGAAGGTAAATTAACAACTGATCAAATGCTAACTGATCCTGAAGAAGCAGCTGACTTTGTAAATAAAACCCATGTTGATGCGCTTGCGATTGCATGTGGTACATCGCACGGGGCTTACAAATTTACGCGCCCACCAACAGATGATATTTTAGCAATTGATCGCATTAAAGCCATTCACGCACGTATTCCTAACACGCATTTAGTAATGCATGGATCGTCGTCGGTACCACAAGAATGGCTAGAGATCATAAACCAGTACGGTGGCGAAATTCCTGAAACCTACGGTGTACCAGTTGAGCAAATTGTTGAAGGTATTAAGCACGGTGTTCGTAAAGTAAATATTGATACCGATTTACGTTTAGCGTCTACCGGTGCTATTCGTCGTCATATGGCGCTTAATCCATCTAACTTTGATCCACGTAAATACCTAGCAGAAGCTACAAAAGCGATGACAGAGATTTGCGTTGCACGTTACAACTCGTTTGGAACGGCAGGACAGGCTGGTAAAATTAAACCAATTTCTCTTGATGACATGCACCTTAAGTACTTAAGCGGCGAGTTAGCACCACAGATTAAATAATCGATCGATTAAACAGATCAATGTGTAAAGGCCAGTAATATTATTACTGGCTTTTTTATTGCCTGCCAATAGCAGATCATGCAATTACCAACGGTATTAATTGGGATCACTCATTTACTAACACAGGTTGTTTTGGATCATTGCTTTACTAAGTAAACGTAATTTTTAGCTTTATTTAGCATTAAAAATAATCTGATCTTTTTTATTTGTACAAACAATCAACAGCTTAACTTTTTGAGTAGGTAGAGTATTGATCTCAATATTGATCGCCTTAGTAAAAATCTGATCTTTAAAGTGAAGCTTAGTAAAATCCAGATCTATTAAAAGCTAAGTAAATACAAACAAAGGCAGACTTAGTAAAGCAATGATCTGAGTATTCGATCATATTTAAAGTTTAGTTTTTGTAAGTACTAAAAATGTCTTTATTCAATTTTTAAAATATATAAATTTGTGACAGGAGTGAGATTTTTATTATTAATTTGGCTTTTTTTTACCCCGATTTTAATTTACACGTTACACTTTCATAAAAATGTAATACTTAGTCATAATAATGAAAACTTATTCGATAGCTTAAGAGATAAATTGGAATGTCACGTAAAGTACTAGTCGTAGACGACGAAGCGCCTATCAGAGAGATGCTTGTTTTTGTATTAGAGCAAAATGGATTTCAGGCAATTGAAGCTGAAGATTATGATTCTGCTATTGCTGCAATGGTTGAGCCTTACCCTGATATGGTATTGCTTGATTGGATGTTGCCTGGCGGAAGCGGTATTCAAATTGCTAAAAAGTTTAAGCAAAACGAACACACGCGCCAAATACCTATTATTATGCTTACAGCTCGCGGTGAAGAAGAAGACAAAGTACGCGGCTTAGAAGTAGGCGCTGACGACTACGTAACTAAACCGTTTTCGCCAAAAGAATTAATGGCGCGTATTAAAGCGGTTATTCGTCGCGTGTCGCCAACCTCTTTAGAAGAAGCAATTGAAGTGCATGGCTTACGCTTAGATCCTATTTCTCATCGTGTTACTTCTGAAGGAAATGAGCTTGATATGGGCCCTACAGAGTTTAGGCTCCTTCACTTTTTCATGACTCACCCTGAACGGGTTTACAGCCGTGAACAATTGTTAGATCATGTGTGGGGAACCAATGTGTATGTTGAAGACCGTACTGTTGATGTTCATATTCGCCGTTTACGCAAAGCAATTGGCCCGTTAGGACACGATCGTTTGGTTCAAACCGTGCGTGGTGCAGGGTACCGTTTTTCAAGTAAACTATAACCTACTTAAACACCAGCTTAGTTTTATACGTGTATAACTACTCTAAGGTAAAGTGAGTGTATGTATCGAGTTGTTAATAAGCAGGCGTTAATAAAACGTCTGTTTATCTATTTTTTACCCTTACTATTAATTGGTGTGCTAGTTGGCGCACCTTTTTTGCTTTTATTTTTAGGCTCTTTTTCACTTCTTGTTTGGCATTATCATCAATTATACCGTTTAAGCGATTGGCTTTTAAATCAGCGCAGTTTTAACCCCCCTGAAGGCGAAGGTGCATGGGAGCAGGTGTTTGAAGGCATTTACCACCTACAACACCGTAACCGAAAAAAACGAAATGAATTGGCCGATTTAATTAGGCGATTTCGTGATGGGGCCGAAGCGGTACCCGATGCTGTTATTGTGCTTCAAACCGATTTAAGCATTGTGTGGTGCAATCAGCTAGCGCTTAAGGTACTAGGGCTGCAGTGGCCTACCGATCATGGGCAGCGCTTAGATAACTTAATACGCGAACCTAAGTTTGCAAAATATATGCACAAAGGTAATTTTGACGAAGCACTAGAACTTGATAATGGCCATGCTATTGAACAAGTGCTTGAGTTTAGGGTAATGCCCTATGCAACTACGCAGTTAATGGTTGTGGTGCGCGACGTAACCCGTTTAAAGCAGCTTGAACAAATGCGTAAAGATTTTGTTGCCAATGTATCGCATGAGCTGCGTACGCCGCTTACGGTGGTTACAGGCTACCTTGAAATGATGGACAGCGACAACTTACCGCCTCCTGCAATGTGGAATAAAGCACAATCTACCATGCTTGAGCAGTGCAAACGCATGGACAGTTTGGTCAGCCAGTTATTATCCCTTTCCCGAATAGAAGGTTCACGCCGACAAGATAACGATAAAGCAATTAATGTACCTCAGTTACTTGGTTATATTCAAACAGAAGCCCAGTCTATTAATCAAGACAAAGGCCACGAATTACTCTTTGATATAGATAACACACTCGACATAAAAGGCTCTGAAGATGAGCTGCGTAGTGCGTTTTCTAATTTAGTTTTTAACGCTATTCATTACACTAAACCTGGCGGAAAAATACAGGTTAGCTGGCTTCGTAAAAATAATACCGCTTGTTTTACTGTTGTTGATAACGGTGATGGCATTGCTGCAGAACATATTAATCGACTGACTGAGCGGTTTTATCGTGTAGATAAAGCACGAAGCAGAACCACAGGAGGGTCTGGTTTAGGCTTGGCAATTACAAAACATGTGTTAACACGCCACGATAGTAAATTAAATATCGCCAGTGAAGTTGGAAAGGGTTCTTGTTTTTCTTTTTGTTTTTCAATAGATAAGATCGTTGAACCCCAAAATAAACAACAAGTTTTGGTAAAGTCATAAAAGTGTCATTTAAGAGTCATATCATTGTCATGTACTCACTTTAGAGTGGGCAGCAGTTAGAAAATGGGACGAACAAATCGGAGAACCCACATGAAATTTAAAAATTTAGTTGCCGCAATGGGTGTGGCTGTTACAACTTTCGTATCTGCTCAAGCAGTGGCTTTAGATCAAGACATTCCTGAGTATCAAAAAATCAGCGGCGTATCAGGCAACTTTTCATCAGTAGGTTCTGACACTTTAGCTAACATGATGACGTTTTGGGCTGAAGAGTACAAACGTATTTACCCAAATGTAAACATTCAAATTCAAGCGGCAGGTTCTTCTACAGCGCCTCCAGCATTAACCGAAGGTACTGCTAACCTAGGTCCAATGAGCCGTGCAATGAAATCAAAAGAAATCGAAGCGTTTGAAAAACGTTACGGTTACAAGCCAACAGCAGTTCGCGTAGCTATTGATGCACTTGCTGTTTATGTACACAAAGATAACCCAATTGAAGGTCTTCGTATTGACCAAGTTGACGCTATTTTCTCATCAACTCGTAAGTGTGGTGCGTCAGAGCAAGTTAACCGTTGGAGCGATGTAGGCCTTGAAGGTAGCTGGGCAGCACGCGACATTCAATTATACGGACGTAACTCTGTATCAGGTACTTACGGTTACTTTAAGAAAAAAGCACTGTGTAAAGGTGACTTCCGTAATAACGTAAATGAACAGCCGGGTTCTGCATCTGTAGTACAGTCAATTTCGTCTTCACTGAACGCAATTGGTTACTCAGGTATTGGTTACAAAACGTCAGGTGTACGTACTGTTCCATTATCTAAAAAAGGCACTAACTTTGTAGATGCAACACTTGATAACGTTGCGCAAGGTAAATACCCACTTTCTCGCTTTTTATACGTGTACGTTAACAAGCACCCAAATAAAGCCTTGTCTCCGATGGAAGCTGAATTCTTAAAAATGATTCTTTCAAAAGACGGTCAACAAATTGTAGAAAAAGATGGTTATGTTCCTCTTTCTGCAAAGCTAGTTGAAGTAGAGCTTAAAAAGCTAGGTTTAAAATAACAAACCTAAGCAATAAAAAAACCGCTCATTGAGCGGTTTTTTTGTGCTTAAAATTAAACATTTTAGGGAATTAAATACCACCTAACTTTTCAGCACGTGCTTTACATTGGTTGTATGTTTCTACACATTTAGCAGAACATACTTGTTGCTTAAGCCCTTCAGCTGTTGTTTGTTGCTCGCAGGTGCTTTCGCAGCGAAAGTTTTGTTGAGCACATTGGTTCATCTCGGCATTTTCAACATGGTTTTGACAACCGGCTAAAACAGCTAAAGTGAGCGCAACCACGCTTGTTTTTATTAATATATGCATTTTTAATCCTTAAAGTAAGCTCAATAAATTAAATATCGACCTGCATGTTGTCAATTAATCTCACAGAGCCTAAAAAGGCGGCGGCTAAAATAACAAAATGGTTATCATCGAGTGTAGCAGTTTTTAAGGTATCTCGTTGAGCTATCTCAAAATAGTCTGGCTTTAAGCCTGCTTGCTCTAGGCTTTGTTTAGCATGTGCTTTAAGCGAAGTGAAATCTTTATTCCCTTGCTTAAGCTGCTCGGCACACTGGCCTAGCGCTTTAAATAAAGCAGTTGCTGTTGTTTTTTGCTCTGCTGATAGGTAGCCATTACGTGAGCTCATAGCAAGCCCTGATACTTCACGCATGGTGGGTACACCAATAATTTCAACAGGCATAGATAGGTCGCGAGCCATCGTTTTAATCACTTGCAGTTGCTGAAAGTCTTTTTCACCAAAGCAAGCGTAGTCAGGTTGCACCAGGTTAAATAGCTTAGTCACAACAGTTGCAACGCCTTTAAAGTGCCCTGGGCGCGAACCACCACAGTAACCAAGCGACACGCCTGGTACGTCAACAAAGCTTTGCTCACCAAGCCCATTTGGATAAATTGTGCTAACACTTGGTGTAAATACAATATCAGTACCTAATTCTGCAAGGCCTTGTTTGTCCTCTGATAATGTACGTGGGTAGTTATCTAAATCTTCGTTAGCGCCAAATTGCATTGGATTTACAAAAATACTAACAACCACTTTATCAGCTAAAGTTTTTGCTTTTTCAACGAGTGAAAAGTGTCCTCGGTGTAAATTGCCCATTGTTGGTACAAACGCCACACTCAAGCCCGCTTGTCGCCATGCTTTAATTTGACTACGTAAAGATTTAATTTCAGTAATTGACTGCATTATTTAAACTCATGTTCAGCACTTGGAAAAGCGCCACTTTTTACATCGGTACAATATTTTTGAACGGCCGCTGGCATGTTGCCAGTTTCTAATAAAAAGTTTTTTGAAAATTTTGGAATATAACCTGCCGAAATACCCACTAGGTCGTGCATTACTAATATTTGACCGTCGGTCACATTACCAGCACCAATGCCTATGGTTGGAATACTAAGCGCATCAGTAATACGTTTTGCCAATGCACTCGGGATACACTCAAGTACTAATAATTGTGCGCCAGCGGCTTCAAGTGCTTTTGCATCATCAATCATTTTTTGTGCTTTGTCTTCTTCGCGGCCTTGGATTTTAAAGCCGCCAAATACGTGCACAGATTGAGGTGTAAGGCCTAAGTGCCCACACACAGGAATACCTTGTTGAGTAAGCGCTTTAATACTGTCGTAAAGCCATTCGCCACCTTCAAGTTTAACCATGTTTGCACCAGCGCGCATAAGTTCTGCGGCATTTTTACAGGTGTCGTTAACGCTTGAATATGTCATAAATGGCATGTCAGCAATAACAAATAATTCACGGCTTCCTGCACGAACGCAGCGCGTATGATAAGCAATATCTTGGTTGGTTACGCCAAGCGTATCATCACCGCCTTGCAGCACCATACCTAATGAATCACCGACTAAAATAACGTTAACGCCATTATCATGAAATAACTTTGCAAAGCTTGCATCGTAAGCAGTTAATGCTGTGATTTTGTTACTTTCTGCTTTCATTTTATTTAAAGTAGAAACGGTTATTTTAGACATAATATTCCTCGCAGGCATAAGCCTTGGTTAATTACAGAGGTAATTGTTGTAAGTCGTTGAGCGGTAAATTAGTTGCAATGGTTTTTAGTGCAATGCCGCTGGGTAAAATAAGTTCTGGCGCAAGTTCAAGCAGTGGATACACCACAAACTCGCGTTCGTTCAAGCCATAATGGGGCACAGTTAAGCGTGCAGTATTAATAATTTTATTACCAAACAAAAGGGTATCTATGTCTAGCGTTCGAGGACCCCAACGTTCAGCTTTTCTAACACGGCCGTGCTCTAGTTCAATTTTTTGTGTTAAATCAAGTAGCTGTTCTGGTTCAAGATGGGTATTAATACATGCAACTGCGTTAATGTAGTCGGGTTGGTCTTGCGGTCCCATAGGTTTACTTGCGTAATAGTGAGACACGCTTACAAACTCGCTATGCGGCAGTTTTTTAAGTGCCGCAATCGCGTTATCAAGCTGTTGTTTAGGCGAGTTTAAGTTAGCACCTAACCCTAAATAAACACAGTTCATGTTACTACTCAGCTGGCTTTCTTGGTGCGCGGCGACGAGAGCGTTTACGCGGCTTTGGACCACCTTGATGACCTAAGTTTTTAACCATGTCTTTTTGACCGTTAATATCTTGGCTAAGGTATTGAGTCCACCACTGTGCAAGTTCTTTATGCTCAGTTTCACCCGCATCAACGCGCAATAATAAAAAGTCGTAAGCGGCTTTAAAGCGCGGTTGTTGCGTTAACCTGTAAGCACGTTGGCCTGCACGTTTATCTAAACGGTGCTGGATATGCCAAATATCGCGCGCACCCAACGTAAAGCGTTTTGGAACTGCAATATGTTGTGCGCTTTCGCTAAGTACTTTATTCATTGCTTGTGCAAAGGCATCGTACTCGCTAAGTTGTTCTTCGGCTTGAAGCTTTTTGGTTATTGCTAAAAGTGGGAACCATAATAGCGCGGCAAAAATAAATGCAGGCGTTACTTTTTTATCAGCATTTATGCGTTTATCGGTATTTTGAAACATTTGCTGAACAAAGGCTTGTTCTAAACCATTTGGGTTGGCTTCTAAAATTTTATCTAGCGCAGGAAATAATGCACGGAAAAGCCCGTATTGGCGAAGCATTAAAAAGTTAGCTTCAGCTTTACCGTTTAAAAACAGTTTAAGCACTTCTTCAAACAAACGCGCCGGTGGAATGTTATCAAGTAAGCTGGCAAGCTCGCTGATCGGCTTTTCGCTATTAGGCGCAATGCTCATATCAAGCTTTGTTGCAAATCGTACTGCGCGTAACATACGCACTGGATCTTCACGGTAGCGTGTTTCAGGATCGCCAATAAGCTCTATTTGTTTTGCTTTAATAGCGGCTAAACCATTGGCGTAATCATGAATGCTAAAATCGTTAATTGAGTAATACAGCGCGTTAATTGAAAAATCACGGCGCTCAGCATCTTCTTCAATGCTACCAAATACGTTGTCACGTAATAATTGCCCTTCAGTACTTGATTGGCTTATTTGGTTTTTAGACTCAGGCGCTTCGTGATGACCGCGCATGGTTGCCACTTCAATAATTTCACGGCCAAATACAATGTGCGCTAAACGAAAACGGCGACCAATTAATCTACAGTTTCTAAAAAGCTTTTTAACTTGGTCGGGCGTTGCGTTAGTGACTACATCAAAGTCTTTAGGTTGTTGACCTAACAATATATCGCGAATACAACCACCAACGAGGTAGGCATCAAAGCCACCGTCTTTTAATCGGTATAAAACTTTGATTGCATTTGGGCTAAATTGTTTACGAGAAATACCATGCTCACCGCGCGTGATTACTAATGGTTCGCTGCTTACAGAGGCAGAGGCATTTTCAGCACTCGTATTTGGGCCGATTATCTGTCGGCAAAATTGAAAAAGCTTGGAAATAATAATCCGTCTCCTAGAAGGTGTTGATTGGCCTTTCATCGCAATCAAAAATAACCGCAAATAGTGGTGTTAAACCCCAATACTCACCGTCTTACTCAAATAGCACATATTTAGGCGGCTATCATATACCAGCAGGGTTTAAAAATTAAGTTGATGTGTTGAAATTAAGCTGTTTTTAACGATTTTATTTACACAGTTTAGTAAATTGCTTGGCTTAACTTGTTTGCTACTGAGAAATTTGTATTTCAGCGACTTGCGGCACTTGCTTTAACTCAAAGGTATTTACGCCCCACTCAATGAGTTGCTCAGTAGTTAAATCCATTAAATTGGCATGAGTTGGCAAGCCTAAAAATTCAAAGGCACTTATCAATGCGGGTTTTGGCTCTGCTTTACTAATTGCAGGAGCATAGTTTTGTTTAGATAGTTTAAAACCGGGCTTGGCAACGGCTAAAGGTAAGTGAGCAAACTCAGGAATAGGGTGATTAAGTTGTTTAAATAAACTGATTTGCCGTGCTGTTGGCTCAATTAAATCGGCGCCTCTAACAATCCTATTTATGCCTTGATCAATATCGTCCACAACAACCACTAATTGGTAGGCGAATAAGCCATCACTGCGCTTTATTATATAATCTTCGTGTGCCAGCTCGCTACTAACACAAATATCACCTTGAATCAGATCGTTAAAGTGTGTGGTTGCATGGCATTGTGTTAATCGAAGTGCGCCTGTATGGGTTGGGTGTCCAAGGTTTTTACACTGGCCTTGGTAAATTCCACCCAATGCTTTTATTTGTTTTCGGCTACAGTGGCAAGCATAAACACATTGTTGATTTTCAAGGGAGCTGACTACGTCTTGGTATAAATCGAGCCGCTTAGTTTGATAAACAACTGATTCATCCCAGTGGAGGCAATAGGCTTGTAAGGTATTTAGAATATCGGTGTCGGCATTTTTCACCACCCGAGTGGTGTCTATATCCTCGATACGGACGAGCCAAGACCCTTTATTTGCTTTTGCATCAAGGTAACTGCCCACAGCCGCAACAAGTGAGCCAAAATGAAGTGGCCCAGAAGGAGACGGTGCAAAACGACCGCGATAGTTGCGCATAGGCGCAGTAACGGCTGCAGGTGGCATGCTAATTAATAGGGTTAATTAGCCGCGTCCAGCTTGTTTTTCTTTAATTTCTGCAAGTGTTTTACAGTCTACGCATAAATCGGCAGTTGGTCGCGCTTCTAGGCGGCGAATACCAATTTCAATACCACAAGACTCACAAAAGCCAAAATCATCTTCTTTAATTAAAATAATTGTTTTTTCAATTTTTTTAATTAATTTACGTTCGCGGTCACGAGTTCGAAGTTCTAAAGAAAACTCTTCTTCTTGTGCAGCGCGGTCAACTGGGTCAGGAAAGTTAGCAGCTTCGTCTTGCATATGCGATTTTGTACGATCAACTTCGTTACGTAAATCGTTACGCCAAGTTTCTAAAATCGTTTTGAAATGAGCACGTTGTGCTTCATTCATATACTCTTCGCCTGGTTTTTCTTGGTATGGTTCTAAACCGGCTTGAGCCAATAAACCATGTTTCTTTTGGTCTGGCATAACTCTCTCCTAAATCCTTAATTTAATGCCTCAGCATTAGCCGGCGGTATAAATAACAGAAACTTATACCCTAGGCAAATTTATTTTTAATTATTCGAATTAGCTTCAACCATGCTTTGCGAGTAAAAAGTGCGTTAAATGAGGGGGCTTATTTAACTAACTTACTGGTTTGTAAAACTTGCCTTTATATGGGGGCAAAACTTTAAAAAACAAGTTTAACTCTGGAATTGATTTTTTATTGCTTCAATCTTTTCATCGCGTTGTTTGTTCTAATTACAATTACTCAGCTTAATGATTGGGTTATACACTAAGCTACAAATGCTATTTTTTTATGAAGAACGACTTCGTTTGCGCAAATAAGTGCTTTATAAGCGATAACTTCAACACCGCCATCGATGGCTTGTTGTAAAAGCGCTGCGTATTTTTCATCAATATGCGCCGCCGTGCTGACAATATTAATCCCTTCATGCAAAACAGCGAACAGTAGTACGGCGCGATGGCCTAATTCGACCACTTCAATAAGTTCGCGAAGGTGTTTTTGTCCACGCAGTGTTTGTGCATCCGGAAAGTAACCTTGGCCGCTGTGTGGATCATCTTGGCTTATTAAAGTGACCGATTTAACTTCAACGTAGCAGCTTGGTTTGTTTGGGGTTGTGAGTAAAAAGTCGATTCGGCTATTTTCACTGCCGTATTTAACTTCACTTTGAAGTTGCTCATAGCCTGTTAGTTCATCAATCACTTTATGATTTATCGCTTCTTCTACTACTTTATTGGCTACCGCTGTATTAACACATATTAATTGCCCTAAATTGTTTTTGGTCAGCTCTAATGAATGTGGATATTTTCGTTTTGCGTTATCGCTGGTTGAATAAAAAGCAGTAAAACCTGGTTCGGCGCAGCCGGTCATTTTTCCGGTGTTAGCACAATGGGCGGTAAACTCAGCGCCATTGTTTAATTTTAAATCAGCTAAAAAGCGCTTGTAGCGTTTTAATAGTGTGGCTGATTGCAGTGCAGGTGTGTACTTCATGGTTGTGTCCAATGCGGTTAAATAGCGTGATAGGGGTTATTTATCTCAAGCTGTTGGGAACTTAGGCGCACTATAGTAAACTCAACAGCACATTTAAGTGCAAGGATATTCTAACATGAGTGAAAAATTTGTTGTTCAACTAAGCGAACACGCAGCACCGAGTCATTGGGGCGAAAGCGCAACGTTGTCTTTTAACGAGCGTGGCGCAACCGTTCATTTATCTGAGCAAGAAACATTAAAAAATGTTCAAAAAGCAGCGCGTACAATTGCTAATCAAGGTGTTAAGCATGTTGAGCTTGCGGGCGACACGTGGTGCACAGAAAGCCAATGGGCTTTTTACCAAGGCTTTGTAACACCAAAAATGTTAAATGGTGTTGAATTTGTTGATAACGCACAGTCAGATCTTAAAGAACTTGCGCATTTAAAAAGCTCAGCAACATGGGCGCGTGAAATGGTTAATGGCACCGCAGACGATATATACCCTGAAAGCCTTGCTGAAAAAGCAGCTGAGTTTATTCAATCACTTGCGCCAGAGCACGTAAGCTACCAAATAATTAAAGGCGATGCGTTATTAGAGCAGCAATGGATTGGTATTCATGCTGTTGGTCGCGGAAGTGTTCGCCCTCCGGTATTGTTAGAGCTTGATTACAACCCAACAGGCGACGATAACGCACCCGTTAGTGCAGCCCTTGTGGGTAAAGGTATTACGTTTGATTCGGGCGGTTATTCAATTAAATCGAGCGAAGGCATGCTAGGAATGAAGTGCGATATGGGCGGTGCTGCAACAGTAACGGCTGGTTTAGCACTTGCTATTAATCGTGGGATTGAAAAGCGCATTAAATTATTCTTATGTTGTGCTGAGAACTTAATTTCTGGCCACGCTTACAAATTAGGCGACATTCTTACTTACAAAAATGGCACAACCGTTGAAATTGTAAATACTGATGCAGAAGGGCGTTTAGTGCTTGCCGATGGCTTAATGGCTGCGGGTGAAACAGGCGCACCTTTAATTATTGACGCTGCAACATTAACAGGGGCAGCGTTGGTTGCTGTTGGTCAAGAATACAATGCGTTGTTTGCACTAGATAAAGAGCTAGCGCGTGAGGTTGAAGGTTTTGCATCCCAAGAAATGGAAGCAGCTTGGCCATTACCACTTGAAAAGTGGCACCAACAGAACTGCCCATCACCTTATGCTGATACGGCTAACAGCCGAGCGCAAAAAGGTGGCGGCTATGGTGGTGCGTCAAATGCTGCAGGCTTCTTATCACGCTTTGTGCCAAACGATGGCCAAGGTTGGGTACACATTGATTTAGCTGCTGCTTTTAACATGGGTAGCACGAGCCAATGGGCTGCAGGCGCAACAACACAAGGTATGCGCACGGTTGCTCGTACGTTGCTAGAAAAAGCATAATATTAACTAAGTTAGGCTTTTTATATTTAAATTAGGCACCGTTTGGTGCCTTTTTTGATCTACAAGCAAGCAATTTTATTTAATTTACGGTAAAATCCATCGCCAATACCTGTTTGAGTGGCTAAGTTGGTTTTACTCTAAACTACGCTCAAATATAATATCCACCACTGGGGTTTCTAACTATGTCAGATAAGTGCTATATCACAGCTCAACAGTTACTTGAAGATTCATTCCGCGTAGCGGCACAAGTATACAAAGACGGCTTTCGTCCTGATTTTATTATAGGTATTTGGCGAGGTGGTGCACCAATTGGTATTGCTGTGCAAGAATATTACGATTACAAAGGTATTGAAACTGACCACATTGCAGTGCGTACATCGTCTTATTACGGTATTGGCCAACAATCAAAAGAAATTAAAGTACACGGCTTACATTACATTGTAGAAAACGCTAATGCGGGTGATTCTTTGCTTATTGTTGATGATGTATTTGACTCAGGGCGCAGTATTGTTGCACTAAAAGAAAAGCTTTCAGAACTAATGCGCTTAAACTTACCGCGCGATATTCGAATTGCTTGCCCATACTACAAACCAAAAAATTCAAAAGTAGATACCGTGCCTGATTACTACATTCATGAGTCGGAAGAATGGTTAGTATTCCCGCATGAATTGTCGGGTTTAACACCGGATGAAATTATTGAAGGTAAATCTGACTTAGTGAAAATTCACGATATTTTGTTAGAAGACTAATACAACGAGTGCATATTTAGCCTTAAGAACGTGTTATTTGTTTTTAGGGCAATAAAAAAGGCCTTAATTGGCCTTTTTTTGTGTGCTTAGAGTTGTGCAAAGCTATCTACATATTCACTAAGCATTGGAATATCGACCGCTTGTAAACCATTAGTGCTTCTTTGCACTAGGCCTTTTTCTACTAACTCTGTTACAACACGCCTGTAAGCTCGCTCAGTGGTTGCAAAACGTTCAGCCTCTGCGTTTACCGTTGGGTAGGCTCTAAGTAGTGTAGGGTTGTTATTCTCGGCTCTCAGCAGGCAATCTTTAGCTATATTGTAGCTAAGTGGCAGTAATAACTTATCTAAGTTGATTTTTTGATTTTCTTGAAACTTAGCCGCAATAGTTTGTGCTGTGTATAAACTTAGCTCTGGTTTTTCGAGCAATAATGCACGCCAATGTCTTAATTCAATCAGGTTGTAAGTCACATCACTAAAACACGTTACCGTATAAATACACGGATTGTTGTTAAGTGCTTCTATTTCACCTATCAGGGTATTATTACAATCCAGTTGTCCTAGCAGCAGGCGTCGTCCGTTTCCTACGTCATAACTAAATGACACAGTGCCGCTGCGCACAAGCACAAGCTTGCTTAAAGGCTGATCTTGATGGATCAGCACTTCTTTTTTTGATTGTTGATAACTACTACCTGCAAAGGTTAATAGCTGTTCAACAAGATAACTAGAAAAATGGTATTGAAACATCAATATGCTCTTCGGACATTTGTCCTATTTATTATGTTTTAATGACGGTAGCATTAACACATTAAGAATTTACGCTAACTTGCTACTAATACTTTTAGCTTTGCTATGGGTATTATTTTACCTTCATTTCCCGTGTAATGATTTAAGAATTTGTTGGTTTTTTTGCCGGCAAACTTTTCAGGTTTTTAAGCAAGTTAGCTTTTTATTTACGTATGTCACTTCGCTTAATTATTAATATAAGAGAGCTACTCTCTTACTAGCCAATTATTTTTCAAAATCTAAATAACGCTCATAATTAAGCAAAGTGCTATTACTTTGCAATACTTACAACTGTAATAAGTTAGCATTAGTGTAATGCTAACCCAAAGGTTAGGAGAGAACAATTGAGTTGGGAATATTTAGGCTATATTGCGTCAGCTTTATTGGTTGCATCACTCACTATGACCGATGTAGTAAAGCTTCGTTGGTACAACATGTTAGGATGTATTGTGTTTACGGCTTACGGTGTAGCCATTGGTGCTGTTCCCGTTGTTTTTACCAACGCGTTACTGGCATTGGTTAACTTGTATCACATTATAAAATTATACCGTCAGCCAAAAGCTGTTCAGCCAGAGGCACAGCAGCCAAAAAGCTAAATGACATGATGTGTATTAAAAAAGGGTTAACGTGCGTTAACCCTTTCTTGTATTTACTGAATAGCGTCTAACATTATCCCATCTGTTTTACGTGTTGGATATAAAGATTCAACAATGAAGCTAGGTATAAAGCCTTTAGCGGAAGAGACTACAACCTTAGATTTTGCACCTATAATGCGAGCATTAACAATCACGCCTCTGTTCGTATATGTAAGGGTTCCAGATAGTGTATATTCAATATGCGGGTAGCCTTTAATTTCTTGCCCATTACGACTAAATGAAAAATCACCCATAGGTGTAACATGAACGGCACCAGTATGTTTATAGTCTACAACTGATAGCCCAAACTCTTGCAACTCAGAAATAAAACTTTCAGCTAAGTGATTGCCAAAAATATTTGTGGTTTGCAAGTTGTCGTCAAGGTTAACAAAAGATGTAATTGCTATAGGCGTACTACTATTAATGTAGTTCATGTTTTCAATTAGCTTCATGGCTAATTGCTCAGTGTAATTACTTAATAACTTACTGCTGTTAACTGGCCGATAGTTATTCTCAGGGAATTGCCAATTGCTTACTCTTGGGTAATTGTTTTCTTCGTATTTAACATATGATTTGTGGTGATGCTTGTTATTGTGTGGCGCATGGCCGTTATAAATAGGGTGGGTAGAACAAGCTGATAGTGAAAGAGTAAATAGTGCCGATAAACTCAAAGTTACTTTTTTTGATAACATGCTTTCATCCTGAAACATAATAAGAAATTATAAGTACTTATGATTATCGACACGCTTTTTAATTACTTTAGTGATATTTATTAATTTATTTATCTATTTAAAACTAATGCTTTATTGTTATTCTTTTTCATAGCGCTTCACACCGGCAATCCATGTTTGTAGCACCTGGGTTTTGTATATATCTTCAACGGGTACTTTAAAGTAATCTTTATCCACTAAAATAAAGTCGGCCCATTTACCCTGCTCTAAGCTCCCTATTTTAAACTCTTGATGCGCTGCATAAGCACCGCCTAGTGTAAACGCACGTAGTGCATCTTCGCGGCTTAGTACTTCGCTTGGACGCCAGCCGTTTTCAGGCAGTTTGTTATGATCCATCCGCGTTATTGCTGAATATAAACCATCAAACGGGTTTGCAAGCTCTACAGGGTAGTCAGAACCCGCAGCAACCACTGAACCTTGTTGTAAAAATGTTTGCCATGCGTATGCAAAGCTAAGTTGCTTTTCAGTTAAACGCTGCTCTGCCATATGCATGTCAGACGTAGCGTGAACAGGTTGCATTGATGGAATAATTTTTAGTGCTTTAAATCGAGGAATATCGTCTGGTGTTACTATTTGCGCGTGTTCTATGCGGTTGCGCAGTAAAATACCGCCTGTTTTTTTAAATACATTTTCGTAGGCGTCTAAAACCACACGATTGGCCTTGTCACCAATGGCATGGGTGTTGGCGGTAAAACCGTTTTTAAAGCTTTGCGTAAATAAAGCTTCGAGTTTTTCTTGGGTTTCAAGCATCAAGCCATGATGGCCAGCACGGTCGGCATAATCTTCAATAAGCGCTGCGCCACGCGAGCCTAATGCACCATCGGCATACACTTTAACACTACGAATTTCCATAAAATCGTAGTTATCGTGATATGGCCCCGCTTTTAACATCGCTGGTAAATCTGGGCTAGCACCACTTAGCATTGCCACAATACGCAGAGGTAAATTACCTTGATCGCCGCGCTCTTTGTACACTTCCCATGTGGCTTTATCTATGCCAGCGTCATGAGTAGAAGTAATACCTAGGCTTAATAAGTGCTTTCCTGCGGCATCTAGTGAGTTGCTAATTTCTTGTTTTGAAGGGGCTGGCATGTGCTGAACAATTAACGACTCCGCTTTATCAACAAAGATACCGGTAGGGTGACCAAATTCATCTTTTATTACTTCACCGCCTATTGGCGATTTTGTATCAGCGTTAATGCCCGCAAGCTCAAGTGCTTTTGAGTTAACCCAAATTGCATGGCTATCAACACGAGATAAAACAACCGGACGATCGCTTACTACTTTGTCTAAATCTTTAGCGGTAGGAAAGCGCGTATCTGGCCATAGCTCTTGGTTCCATCCTCGGCCAATGATCCAACCTTGTTTGCCTTGCGCAAATTGCTTTAGTTTATTTGTAACGTCATCAACCGACTTAGCGCCGCGTACATCAAGTTGCGATAAGTTATCTCCTAGCCCAATAACGTGGCCGTGAGCATCTATTAAGCCGGGCAGTAATGTGTTGCCTTCTGCGTTTATTAATTTTGCATCTGGAAAACTTTCTTTTAGTGTGTCGCCGCCTACTTTTACAACTTTGCCATCTTTTATAACTAAAGTGCTAAATTGTTGAAGCTCGCCTTTTTGCATTTTGCCTTTATAAAGCGGGGTGTAGCCATTAGCATTATAAATAACTTTGGTTTGTGCAATGGCAAAGCTAGAGCCCGCACAAAGGCTGGCAAGTACAAGTGGTTTAAGTAATTTTTTGAGTAACATAGGACACTGTTTTGTTATTTTTAGTGCAATAACACTAGCAAACCCTTTTTTAGAATACCAACAGGATGCGATAAGCTCGTAAAATAGACAGTTAAAGCTAAGCTGGTTGCTTAGCTGTTAAATTAATTGCCTAAAACCTAAAATCAGAAAGGTTACTTAAGTTAGGGCTACTTACTGGCATATAAATGGTATTCGCTAAGTGTTAGCCGGCCGTCTTTATCTTGGTCGTAACGAATAAACTTAGACCACAAGGCGGGGTCTATTGAGGCTTCAGAACGCGTTAAAAATCCGTCTTTGTTTCGGTCTATTTTTTTAAACTGGTTGTTAATAGTGTCACTTTCGGCAAAGCTGGATGCACTAAATACGGTTAGAGTGCATAAAATAAATAAGCGTATGGGGTTCATTAAAATACTCAGTAAAGATTGTTAGTAAGGTAGTTTTTAAATTCAATTAATGAAATTTGTTTGTCTTGATTTTTATCCCACATTATAAACGTGCTAAGTAACTGTGGCTGGCGCTCTAATTCGTTATGGGTAAGGTAACCGCTCTTATCTATATCAAGGTGATCAAAGCGTTGTTTTACATCAAGTGCTAAGGCATTAAAACTTAACAGCAATGCCGTGGTGGTTACAAAGCAACGTATCTTCATGGTAGTCCTTCCAAAAGGGTAATTAAGTTGTATTTAATAACGAGGTATAAAGCTTGAAAAGATAAAGCACTTGCCATAATTTAACTCCCAACATTAAATCCTTTTACACACTCCCTCAGGGATTATGGCAAATGCTTTAGTACACTTTACAAGTTAAAAGCTTAAGCAAAACTTAACCTGTTACGGCTTAAAGTTTTCAAACTCTGCTTTAGAGATCATCTCGTCGTTGTCTTCGTCTAAATCGGTAAACTGTCTAAGTAGCTCTTTATCCTGCTTAGCTTCAACAAACGAGATACTTCCGTCCATGTTTGTATCTAAGTGTGCAAATCGCACAGCCGAAGGAGATGCCAGCACTGTTGCACTAATAGCTAAAAATAATAATAAAAACGCGGCAATAAGTTGTTTCATAATTTCATTCCTTTTGAAGTTGAATTATTGAATAAATTTACTAAATTCATTTAGCGACAGTTGGCCACTTTGGTCTGTGTCTATTTGTGCAAAGTTTTCCTTAAGCACAGCATCCATTTGGGCCTCGGCTTCGCTTAACAAGCCGTTATTATCCTTATCTAGCGCATCAAACGTAGCCTCAACGTCCATAGCATATGCGTCTGTATTAACTAAACCTAATGTAAGTAATGTTGAAAAAACCAACGCTTTTGCTCTCATGAGTATTTCCTTATTAAATTCATTTGTCATACCTACTAACAAAAAGGATGCCATGTTTTGTTTTTGTTTATTTTCAATGATTTACGTTTTATTGCTTGAAAGGGGAGGTAAAAATTACACTTTATGTGTGTAATTTTGTATGAGTACAGCAACAGAGTTTGAGGTGTTTTTTATGATGTTAACTAAATCAATAGGTTGCAATGTTGCTATTTAGCAACACTATAGCGAGTGAATATTAATATGGTTCAGCATGTGTATAGGCGGTATTGATAATAATAGGCGAGTTATTTACTGATAGAGTTTTCTGCAATGGCTGCAACGTTTACTAAACATTACAATGCAATGCTTAATTGGCGCCCTAATTTAATAGGGCAGTTTGCGTTAAGTATGCTGCTGTCGTTATTGCCACTGTCTATTGTGGTCATTGTGTTTTTAAATGCGTTGAACAAGCAGCTAGCAACCACTCAACAAATTGTAAGTAATAATTATCAGCTTACAAAATCGTTCGCTAGCTTAAAGCAAGACCTTAACAGTCTTGAGCGCGCAACAAGACAAAACTGGGTATTAAAAAGTGATTCGCTCGACACCCTCATAGTTGATAAATGGCAATCTTCAGTACAAAGCATAAACGACCTTAAACACATTAATACAAACCCAGATTACACACGCCAATGGGCACAGCTATTAAATGTTTTACAAACAGCACACCAGCAACTTGTTGATCAAAAAAAGCAAGATGCAGCGCTATTTGTACCTGTAAGCGAGTTAATTACAGCGCTAACAGTGTGGCTTAAAAATAAAAACGAAGCGCAAATAACCCTTAATCAAAACGAGCTAGCTAGCCTACAAACGTCGTTTATAAATTGGCTGGTGGCACTTATTCCACTTACTTTATTGGTTGGTGGTGGATTTTTATGGCGTATAAGTGGGCGCTTAAAGGGATTAACTAGGGTTATTGATAAGCTAGGGCAAGGGGATTGGCAGCAAAAAATAGCGGTAAAAGGCTCGTCAGAGTTAGTCGAACTTGGAGAAAAACTACAGTGGGTACAAACTCAGCTGCATATGCTTGAGCAACAAAAAGATACGTTTTTACGCCACGTAACACACGAGCTTAAAACACCGCTTGCTTCTATGGTTGAAGGAACCGATTTACTAACAGATGAAATTGTTGGCCCCATTAATGACGAACAAAAAGCAGTGCTTTCCCTCATAACTCAATCTATGGTGCGCCTTCGCATGATGATAGACAGCCTACTGAGTTATAACGCTATTAGAGCAACGATAAACAACTCAAGCGAGGTTAATATTGATCATTTAATTAAAAAAATTAATGGCCATTTTGAGCATCGTCTAACGGCTCGAAAGCAACGTATTCAATGGCAAAACTCTGTTTCAAGCACTGTTCTTGCGCTTCCTAATGAACTAATAGAAATGATGCTAATTCAGTTAATTTCAAACAGCTTAAAATTTTCTGATGATAACCAAGGTGTGACTGTAAAATTAAAATGCGAGCAACATCAGCTGTGTTTGGTAGTGGCCGATAATGGCTGTGGCATTAAAGAGCACGAAATAAAGCATATTTTTAGTGCGTTTTATCAAGGTAAACATGACCAAAGCATTACCTTACAAGGCAGTGGCTTGGGCCTAACAATAGTAAAAGAGACGGTTGAGCAGCTACAAGGCACATTAAGTGTTGAGAAGAATAAACCACACGGTTGCCGTTTTTTAATAAAAATACCAATCAGTAAAAATTTAGGAGTTAATTAACAATGCGCATACTCACTATTTTATGTGTGCTTGCAGGTAGCCTAATTGTATCGGGTTGTGAGCTTAATAATGGCACGCAAGCGCAGGGCGGTAATAAAACATCAAATACTAAAAACGTATCTCCTAGCCCCAAGCCAATGCCTAAATTAGCCCCTGTTTATCCCTCTGCTGAGCGGGTTATAGCGCTTCATGCAAATCAATGTGGTGGATTTACATTGCCACCAACAAAGCGATCATTTAAAGGTGAAAATGAGCTAAAAGCATTTTTTAAATTTATGTGCTTAAAAGTAAGTACCGACCCAAATACAGTAATGACCAAGTTACTTAAACTCGACCTAGCCTATTTTTGGCCTGACGATATAAAGCAGTATTTATGGCTTCAAAAACAGCAGATTACCTTACAAATAAATGCTCAAAAAGAGCAACAAACACTTAATAACCAAATGCAGAAAACCCTGTCGTCGCTGGCAGATATAGAGCAGCAGTTGTTACTTCGCGAAGATACCAAGGAGCAGTAACCATGGCCACAAATAGTCCGCACAAAGCAAAAGTGTTATTAGTTGATGACGATGCAAGTTTATTAAAGTTGCTTGCTATTCGTATTGAATCAAAAGGCTATCAAGTAACAACTTGTGAAAGAGGCTTAGCAGCGCTACAAATTTTAAAAAGTCACGTGTTTGATGCCGTAATTACCGACTTACGAATGGATGAAATGGACGGCATGGCGCTCCATCGTCAACTGCAAAGCCGATACCCTGCATTACCAGTAATTATGATGACAGCGCATGGCTCTATTCCCGATGCGGTTGAAGCCACTAAGCAAGGCATTTTTGCCTTCATTACTAAACCGGTCGATAAAGACGAGCTATTTGATAGCCTTGCAAATGCAATAGACATTCACGGTGTAAATACCGATGAAGCCCCATCAAAAAGTAATATAGTAACGCGCAGTGGTGCCATGTTGCACTTGCTTGAACAAGTTAAGTTACTTGGGCCTACTCACGTTAATGTGCTTATTTCGGGGGCCAGTGGAACGGGTAAGGAATTATTAGCGCAGGCTATTCATCAGCATAGCCAAGTAAGTAACGGGCCTTTTGTGGCTATAAATTGTGGTGCTGTACCAGGGGAGCTTTTAGAGTCTGAATTATTTGGCCATAAAAAAGGCGCGTTTACTGGTGCCGTAAAAGATCATCAAGGTTTATTTCAGCAAGCGCAGGGCGGTACATTATTTTTAGATGAAATTGGCGATATGCCCCTTAACTTACAAGTAAAGTTACTGCGTGTACTGCAAGAAAAAACCATTCGCCCAGTGGGTTTTCAAGAGGAGATCTCAATTGATGTGCGTATTGTATCGGCAACTCACAAAAACTTGCCCGAAGCCATTAAAAACCAGCAGTTTAGAGAAGATTTGTACTACCGCCTAAATGTAGTTAATTTAAAATTACCACCACTGTGTGAACGCCGTGAAGACATAAGCCTACTAGCCCAGTACTTTAGCGCAAGTATCGCTAAACGAATGAACCAAAATGAAAAACATTTTGCCAATGATGCTATGCACGCATTGGTACGTTATGATTGGCCGGGAAATATTCGTCAGTTACAAAATGTTGTTGAACAAGTGGTAGCCTTAACACCCGGTGAGGTTATTTCAGCGCATTTAGTATTAGCAGCACTCGATAGCAACGAAAAAAGTGTAGAGCCACTCTCATTAAACGACGCTAAAAAAGAGTTTGAACGTGATTACGTTATTAATACGCTAAAAATGGCAGGCGGCAACGTAGCAGAAGGTGCCAAGCTTGCTAAGCGTAATCGTTCAGACTTTTATAAACTCATTAAAAAACATAATATTGACGTTGATACTTTGGCGTAAAAAATTAAAGGAATCCTCATGCAGTTATTTATGGTGTATTTAGGCGGGCGAATTCAAGGCTGCCACATAGAAATGCACGACATTCGCTTTGTAGTTGGGCAAAACATAGAGCAAACCTACACCAAATTAAAAAGCCAATGGGTTGGCGACAAAAACAGCGTACACATGGATAGTTTTATGGCTGTTAACAATATTGATGGTTACAAAGTAGAAGTGGTAGAGGGGGATGTTGAACAAAATAAACAGCTTTATTTTGTAAACTTAGGCGCTTACAGAAGCGACTCAATGGCAGAGCAGCACGACTTTGCATTATATGTAGCAAGCAGTAGTGAAGAGGCAAAGCAGCGAGCTAAATATGATTTATTAGCAGGCCTGAGCCATATTCATAAAGACGACTTACACGACGTAGACGATTGCTTTGCAATTGATTTACTCGACAGCCAATTAACAATAAAACTTAGCCCAAGTGGGCTTTCACAACCTATAAAACCGGATTGGTTTGGTTACCATGTTTTATAAGTTAAGTAATCTGAACACTGAATAATAAAGCTATCTTAAGCCGCTATTTTTCTTGCTCGTTTTGCTCATTTTTTTCACTGTTTGATGCCAGCTTAAAAGCCACAATAACTAAGCCAAACATAGCAAACGGCAAGACTGCTAACATATACTCAACCATGTTGCTGTCTTGAAAGTTAGCTTGCAATAAAAAGTGCCCCGCCACACACATAACAATAACGACGAGTAAAATTGGCAGCAGCATGAGCTCTTTTTTTGATGAATGATTTTTCATTGAATAACAGCTTAAACAAAAAATGATGCGCTATTGTAATGAGCTTACATATGCTTGGCAAACCACAACGCTTTTAATGATATGATTGCTATAAATGAAGTTTGTAAATTAGTGTGGAAACAACGTGAAAAGTAGCTTAAAAAACGTTTACCTAGTCGGTGGAGCAGTACGCGATAAACTGCTAAACATTGCATCAAAAGATAACGATTATGTGGTTATTGGCGAAACGCCCAGTTCTATGGAGTCGCTTGGCTTTTTACCAATAGGTAGCGACTTTCCTGTTTATTTGCACCCAAAAACAAAAGAAGAATACGCACTAGGGCGTACCGAACGAAAAAGCGGCAAGGGTTATACCGGTTTTGTAGTAGACGCTAGCCCTAGCGTAACACTTGAAGAAGACCTCGCAAGGCGCGACTTAACCATTAACTCTATGGCGCTTGACGAAAACGGTAAAATTATTGACCCTTTTAATGGCCAACACGATTTACAAAACAAAATACTGCGCCACACTACACACGCCTTTGTAGAAGACCCTGTGCGAGTGCTGCGTATTGCAAGATTTTTAGCGCGTTACGGCAGCGATTGGCAAATCCACCCCAGCACTTATGCGTTAATGCGAGAGCTTAAAAATAAAGGCGAGCTTAACCACTTAGTGCCTGAACGGGTATGGTTAGAAACCGAAAAAGCGCTTGGCGAAAAACACCCTGAGCTTTATTTTCAAGCATTAGATGGACTGGGTGTTTTTCCTGAAATAGAACAAATGAAAAGCGTACCACAACCTGCCAATCATCACCCTGAAGGCGATGTATTTGTGCATACAATGTTGGTGCTCAGGCGTGCAGCCGACTTAAATTTTAATTTAGAAACCCGCTTTGCTGCGCTTACCCACGATTTTGGTAAAGCCCTTAGCTATAAAATACGCGGCAATTTACGCGGTCACGAACGCGAAGGTGTAGCGGTGGTAAAGTCATTTTGTAATCGTTTAAAAGTGCCTAATCGTTTTCGTGATATTGGCGTATTGACCAGCGATAACCACACTTTATGCCATACGATTGATCAGCTTAGGCCGCAAACTATTCATAAATTAATTGTCACTAATTTAAATGGTTTGGTGCACCCTGAGCGCTTTTTAGCATTTACTCAAGCCTGCCAATGTGACGCGCAAGGCCGCGGAGAAACACTGGTTAATAAGCCTTACCCGCAGGCAATTAAGTTGCGCGCCATTCATAGTAAATTACAGCAAATGGATAAAAAAAACATAGTGCAAGAGGCACTTAAAAGTGGCAAAAAAGGCCCAGAAATAGGCGAGGCAGTAAAGCTGGCAGAAATAAACTGTATCAAAGCATTTTTAAGTGATGAGCCAAGTACAACAAGCTAACTAGTGTAAATTAAGTCAAGTATTGAGATACGCCTTGCACCTCAAGGCGCGGTACTTTTTAAAGGTCGTTTATTTGCGTATGCTGTGGTTTATTTGCCTCTGGCTCAGCGTTTTTATCAGATTTATATAAACTAAAAATAAAGTCGAGCTCTTCTCGTTCAAGTGATGGGGTCACGGCAAATCCTACTGCTTAATGCGTTAATATATCCCCAGAGTATGTGAACGCGACTGAATTAAAAGTGAATGGTTACAAGGGGCGGTGACTGTTTATTTCCTCACTGTTTATTAGCACATTACTTTTCTGTCTAATATTACTGATCTCTACCATTTTGGAGTATTTCTACATTTATAATATTTAAATGCGATATAACTATTTGTTTACATACGCTTATTAGCTGGCTACATTGGATTGATTGTAATATTTGGACATATGCCGGTTTATAAAGCGACACATGTCGGATACAAAGTTGTTATGTGTTTTTAGGATTCAGAGTTTGCACCAGCTTTTATTGAAATATAAATCAGTTATAAAGTTAAATGGCTGGATTATCACAATAGCCACAATATTTTTATTTATGGCAAATAAATCAGCCAGACCAGAGTACTTGATCGAGTTTTGGGTTACATTTTCTTTGGTTCATTTAGTTACTATTTCGTGGTTGGTTGCTGCTTATAGGTTCCCTGAATATCGTAAAAAAGAAATTGTGTCTGTTCTAGTGCCATATATTTCAGGCAGTATTATTTGGTTTTTTTTGTTTTTAGGTCTATGGACTTTGCTAGCAATAAACACATAACAAGTCATTAAAGCAGGACAAAAAACAGTTGGTTTTTGCTCGTGCCTCGCTTATTTTAACCAACTATTTTATTGCCTCTTAATGAGGCGTTATATGGTTCACAGGATAGAAGTATATGGATATATTTGAGTATAAAGTAGAAAAAGTTGGTGGTCTTTTTACATTTCGCACTACCAAATTTGTTAGGTTGCAAACTCGCTGCACAGAACTGGGAAAACAAGGCTGGGAATTAGTTAGCGTAAATTACGATTGGTTTACAGTCACGTATACAATGTTTTTTAAGCGGATACGGCCTAATAAAACCATATAACAAGGGTTTTCAAGTCGGACAAATTACAGTTGGCTGTTGTTCGTTCCTCACACATTATAGCCAGCTACAATTTGCCGCTTAAAACGGCGTTAGGTGCAAATGAAGAAGTTTAGGCCAACCATTCCAATTTCGGAATGGAAAATAGCAACTCATTTAGAAGCTACGGGTTCAATTCAGAATCAAAGTGGATTACCTGCTTATGCATGCAGCTGCAAATGGTGCTCGCTATGGAAGAGTAGTTTTAAAAATATCTTGCCTAGTTGGTTTGCATCTGAGCTAAAACGTATACTTGTTGATATACCTAACCCAGCAGATTTATATAGATTTGAGACAAACGGAAAATATAGCTCTATTCGTATAGTCTACTTTATCGTTGGTAAAATACAGTCAGGGCCAAATGCTTGGAGTGAAGGAGATTCGGGCAATACTTTAATGTATAGGACGATCCAAGAGAAACCCTACATTTCGTTAGCAGTATATTCTGCGACTCATTATTATGGAGATGTACCAATCCTTAATGATTATAAGGCTGGCGAACTGATATGTTTAGACATGCGGTTGATGGTAAATAATGAATCTCAGCATACTCACCTAACAAACGCATGAAATATCGCGCGTTTAAAAACACCGCTTCGCGGTACGCGCTGGACTCGCAACAAGTTGCTCGCCATTTATGCGGGCGTTAAATTAATAGAGAGTCTATGTCTGTTATTCGTAGTTCAGTATTTCAAATTATTTTAAAATCGATATTTTTACTACTATTTAACTTTATCGGATTTTTTCTGATTTACGCAGCTGCTCTTTTGTTAGTTAGAGAGAGCAATACCCCGTTATCGTTAATTGAACAACTTTCGGCGTTAATTTTAGCTTTGTTTACAACATCTATTTTTGCTTGGTGGATGGTAACTAGTTTTCGTCAATACGAAATCAAAATAGATAGTGAATCGATCCTACTCAAAGGGTTATCGAGCTGGAAAAAAATTGATAAAACTATTTTACTTTCTGACATTGATAGTGCAGAAATAGGGACCGACTTAGCTCTATTTAAGGGAAAAAAGTTGGTGGTGAAACTTTCAATGGTTTCTATAGCATTTGAAACAGATTCGCTTAACAAAAATATAAAAAATATTGTCGTCTGAACTGAAATAACAAAATATAAAGAGTAATTTAACAAGGGCTAAATATCAGCGGGCTGTTCGCTTTGCTCCATTTAAGCCAACCATTTTAAGTCGACTTTGATGGTCTTACATATAAAGAGGAGTACTTACAATGGTTCGTCAATCACGTAAATTTAAAATATTTGCTGCAATAATTACCATCCCATTATTTGCGGTATTTTTATTTGGGTACAGCTTTATTATCTTTATGTATGCTGATGGGTTAAGCAACATCAAGCACTACTTCTTACTTGGTTTAGGTTTTATTGGTATTCTTTTGTGGGCAAAAATGTCCGTGAATATGATTAAAGACATAAGATTGATTAAAGTGTAATTTACATAAAAATATATCAGTCTTAATTATGCTAGGAAGCACGTGTATTTCTTTTACCGCTTTACTCAGTGCGGTCAATTCTAAATCAACAAAAATTCAGTTTACTTTGTTTGCCGATGTGGTTGTTAAACAAGTTGCATAAGGCAAAAACATTTAGGTGCGCTACATAGTAATCTCATAGTGTGATTCCATCTCAGTCAGGTCCATTGTTAGAGTAATATCGTAGAACCTAAAACTTATTTGAAGTAAATCTATAGCTGCATCTTCGCATTACTAAATATGCCCAACATTTGTTGGGCTTATGATGCACAGGCTTATTATATTAAAAGCGCCTGATTTGTTGCTATTAGTTTTTGCTTAATGCATTTTCATCGGCTCTTGAGTCAGAATGTTTACCTCAAGGTAAATACTTGCTCAACAGAAACAGAAAAATGAGCCGCTATTTTTAGTGCAATAACCACCGACGGTGTAAAACGCCCGGTTTCTACTGTGCTAATGGTTTTTCTAGAAACGCCTATGGCATCTGCCAACTCTTGCTGAGATATTTTATGTTGTAACCGAAGTTTGTGAATATGATTATCTAAATCTTCATTCATAAAGCTCTTCCTTGCCAAGTTTCCACAAAATCAATGCGCCATGTGTAGCAGCTGCTAAGCAAAGCAATATTTGAAGTGCATCTGTGGGGTTGAAAGGGGCTATTAATTCCACAAACCACTTACTGTCGCCACTATAAGCGAGAAATGCTCCGCCAATTACCATAATATGACAAGTAGCGCGAAGGCTGAGCGAACTAACATAATCCACATACTCGTCGTTAAATTTATATGTCCAGAAACCAAGTTTTGATATGTGCTTAGCAAACTTCATCGATTTAGTACTTAACACAAGAAAATAGATAAAACTCGCAAATAAAGTTAAATCTACTAGTAAATATATAACTGAATTGGTTTTGCTGATTACTGTTGAAAGCAGCTCTGCTAACAAGAAAAACGCTAGAGCAATACTGGCTTTTCCAGTAATTGTTAAATATTGTTGTTCTTGTTCTGGTAGTACTGAAATCGATTTTGCCATTTGTTGTATATCCCTTTTTAGTGGCGACCCAATAATGTCGCGTTTTGTTTACTCCACTTAAGGTTTCATGTGATACCTAAATACACCATATGTAACCCTTAGGTATCAATGATACCCAAAGGTTACATAAAGGCAACCTTTTTTTATTCTTTAATTCGCGTTAAGTGAGTACTAAGCCTGTACTAATCTAATACTTGGATAAAAATGAGAAAGAAAATTTAAAAAACAAGTGAGAAAATAAATTAAAAATATAATTTAAAAACAATGCTTTACATTGTTTTTGCTAAATTTAATTAACAAGTTGAACCAAAGTAGGAACTCAGATATGGTTGTTTTATTAATAAAAATAAATTTAAACGAGTTAACCTAAAAGGGGCCTATAGTTACCTATGATCGAGAGCGCGGAGGAATTTAAAAGATTAAGAGAAAGCAATATTCCAGAGGAGTATTGTCGCGCTGCTCATGAAGGAGCCGACATTCAAGTATGGAAATGTGTGCTAGAAAAATACCCAGATATGGCATTTTGGGTGGCACAAAATAAGGCTGTTCCAATCGAAGTTCTCGAAGTGTTATCAAAGCACCCTGATCCAAAAGTTAGAGATATGGTTGCAAGAAAAAGAAAAATAACAGAATCTTTAATGCTAGCCTTTGCGACTGACAGTGACCCGTCAGTAAGAAACGCACTGGTAAATAATGGCAAGGTTACCGAGCGAGTTTTAAAAATATTAGTTAATGATTCGTGGCAAACCGTAAGTGAGCGTGCAGCTGAAAAACTACTAGCTCTAACAAAGTCATAATTTTTAGTGGGGTTAACAAGGAAGGTATGCGTTCAATTCAATTTTTAGGTTTATTGACATCAATAGTGTCATTTTTGTGTTTGTTTGGGGCTTTAGCTCCGCTTTCGCCTGACAGTAGCGCTTCAGTAGAAGGTGCTATTGGCTTGTTTTTAATGTTTTTTGTAGCACCACTTTTTGGTTTTTCAGCCTTGTTGTTAATTCCTTCATCTATCGCACTATTTAATGCTAAGTTAAGAGCGAACACTTATTTTTATGGTAAGTTTTGGTACGGTGTATGGGGCATTAATAGTTTGATATCTATAGGGTATGTGTTTGTAATTTTATATATTGGTTATATTTACTTAACTTTAAAAGTTAGCAACTAGTACTGTAATTAAACTTCAGTGAAATAACGTTTACGTTTTGATGCCCGTTTACCCACTACTTTATACTTTAATCGCCGTTTTTCTAATGGTTTGTAATCAGCAGGTATTAAGCTCCTTGGTTTAATTAAGTCTTACAAGTTTCCCCGCTAGGCTAGGCTAAAACTAATCAATATTAAAAGCTCATTCAACTAATTTGCTAATGGCAAACTCACTGTAAAAGTGACCCCATTATTTTGTGTATTATTTTGCGCAGTTACACTGCCTTTATGGTAATCGCACACCAGCCTTACAATATAAAGCCCTAAGCCTAAATGCGGTTGCTGCTGCATGTGCTGGCTGCGCACAGACACCATAGAATCAAATATGTGCTCGCTTAACCCTTCGGGTAATAATGGGCCTGTGTTACTTACGCTAAGAACTGCTTGTGTATCTTTGCTTTGTAACGTTACGTTAATCGCGGTATTAGCTTGGCTAAACTCTAATGCGTTATTAATGAGCTTATCAAGCAGCTGCGCTATAAACTCAGGTGCGCCTTGCATAGGTAATTTGTTTTGGCATACATCAAGCGTAAATAACTGGTTTGGGTAAGTAAGCTGATAGCCTTGCATGCAACCATTTATTACTTTTTGTAAATCAAAAGGCTCAGGCTCGTTACTTTGAATACTTTGCTCAAGGCGAGTAGCCTCACTCATGGTGGTAATTATTTTACCTAGGCGCTCTACGCCTTCACTGGCGCGATCGAGGTATTTTTGGCTAAGTTCGGTTTGTTCCAAACTTTGTAAGTTTTCAAGGGATGATCGCACCACGGCAACAGGCGTGCGTAGTTCGTGAGATAAACGCGACGACATGTTTTCTAAATAGTCGGTATAGCCGCCCAATCGGCTCACAATATTTGCAAAGCTACGCGACAGGTCGCCAATTTCATCATTAGAATCACTGTAACTAATACTGCCAGTAACACGCCCTTGTGCATCTATTGCTTGCTCTGCGGTATCGCGAAGGCGCCTGATACGGCTTGATATTCGTGATGCAAAAAAGAATAAAGTCACGGTACCAATCAGCATCACGGCTAAAATAACGTTAAATAACTTTTCGAGCGATTTATTACGAAGCGTACGCACACCATTTGTAGTTTCTTCTGCTATTACTGCACCAATGACTTTGTCTTCAATCCAAATAGGGTAGGCGGCAGATAAAATAACGGCTTTGCTATCGGGGGTGAGCCGCCAAGACGATGCAGGTTGGCCTTTTAATGCATTAGCTAAATGACTGCCTTGCATAGATGCTACGTCGTGTAGGGTATCTATAAATTCGTTTTCAGGTCGGGTTAAAATTTTATAATAAAGTGGGTGCAAATAGGTTTGCTCAAAGCGTTGCCAGGCATTTTTTGGTGGCTGATTTTTAAGACCATCGGCCCATACTCCATCAGCATTTTGAATCGTGCCCGATTGCGCAAGTACGCGGTGATGATTGTCTACAACCCATATACGGCTGCCACTGTGGCCCATCCCTTTTAAAATGCGGCTAATTTCTGGTGAAGGCACAAGCACGGAGCCTAAATCGCTTGGGTTGTTTAAATTAGAGGTCGACATAACGTTAGCGTTAGGTAATTCGCTTAAGCTATCGGTATCTACAATAGCAAAACCTAGTTTGTTTCCTAGCATGGCTAATGGAAAGCGCAGTTCAACGGTGTAGCCTGTTTGGGTGCGTTTAAAATAGCCCTGAATTTTTGTAAGTGGTGCTTTGGTGTCTGCATTAAATGCGTTAACCCAGCCGTCTTGCCTAGGGGCGATGATATAGGTATTAAATTGGCCATCAGGGGCTTTTAAACCAATTTTTAAATGGTCGTTATTAGTAATGCTTAAGCTGTTTTTAGCACGATAAATAAGTGTGTTGTCGGTAACATTAAAAACGGCATATAAGTAGTTATCAAATTTGCCTACCATGTGGTCGAATGACAAATCGCTGGCTTGGTGGTTTTTATTGGTTTTTTGTAAATAGCGTTTATCGTAATGCCAAAATAGCGCTTTGTAGGGTTCCCAGTCGGTTAGTTTGCCATCGAGCTGAATAGGGTTTTTTAAGTTGTAGGCGTATAAATCGCGGCCTTTTATTACTTGGTCTAAAAAGTTGGTTTGCTCGTCAAATAAGGCTGGGCGTTCGTGCAGAGCAGTGGCAAGTGCACGCGTTGTGCCTACGAGTGTTTTTTCTTGGCCTTGGCGTAAAAACTTTTCCATTTCCCATACGTACTCGTAGCCTAGCCACGGCAGTAAAAATAAAAAACAAGAAAGCACAATAAACTTACTACGTAGGCCAAATCTAAGCATTAATGCTGCTCCCACCTATAACCCATACCATACACGGTATCGATACAATCAAATTGTGAGTCGAGGGCTATAAACTTTTTACGAATGCGTTTTACATGAGAGGTGATGGTGCTGTCGTCCACATATATTTTTGCATCGCTCATTAAATCGTTACGGCTTTTTACATGGCCCGGACGCTGCGCCAGTGAATGCAGCATCCAAAATTCGGTCACGGTTAAATCCACTAATTGCTGTTGCCAAAATACTTGCATGCGTTGTGTGTCGAGCGTTAACTGCCCGCGTGTTATAAGTGCATTGGCATCGGCGGGGTGTTCAAGGGCTTCCATTCTGCGAAATAATGCGCCTATTCGTGCTGCTAAATGTGCCAAGCTAATGTCTTTTGTTAAGTAGTCGTCAGCGCCCATACGTAGGCCGCAAACTGTGTCTATTTCGCTATCGCGTGCGGTTAAAAAAATAATAGGGAGCGTTTTAGATAAGGTACGGAGGGTTTGGCATAGTAAAAAGCCGCCATCAATTTCGTGGCCAAGGCCTATATCAACGATGGCTAAATCGGGGAGTGCGTCTTTAAATGCACTTTCTGCCGTTATGCGGTCGCTGTAACCACTCACTTGGTAGCCTTGTGCGCCTAACATTTCCATGTAGTTTTCGCGAATGGCGGTTTCATCTTCAATGATGGCTATTTTTTTCATTCTACACACCCTTATTTATTTTAAAACGCACTATATCGAAGTTTTTCAGCTATGTACGGTTAAAAAGGCAATTGCCATTTTTTTGCCACAATTGCTCAGCGGTTTGCCATTTTTGCTCCCCTTTGTTGCCACTTGGTGTTGTTTTAATGCACCTATCGAAACAAAACATCACAAAGTTAAATCAATTTTAAGGATCATATTATGAAGAAGACATTAATCGCGCTAACGCTTGTTGCTGGTTTTTCTACTCCGACATTTTCATCGGCATCTGAACATTCGCCCTCAAAAGAAGCAACTCAAGAAACCGCAATAGGTTTAGGTACAGGCGCTATTATTGGTGGTGTGGTTGGTGGACCAATCGGCGCGTTTATAGGCGCATTTGCTGGTGGCTTAATTGGGGATGCAAAGGTCGCCGACAACAAACTTGATGAACAACAACGCGCCTTGGCAGTAATGAAACAAAAAACCAACGACTACCAACACGTACTTAATCATAACAATCTGTTAGAGCAGCAAATAGAGGTGCTTGCACAGCAAAACGAGCAGTTAACACAATCTCAAATTAATAACCTGCTTGCGATGACCGTTCAATTTAAAACGGGTTCAAGCACCATAGCGCCTCACTTTGCTAAACAGCTCGACCAGTTAGTTGTACTTTTAAACAACCAACCTCAATTAGCGCTTGATTTAAGTGGCTTTGCCGACCAACGAGGAGATGCACAGGCTAATTTTTTACTGTCTAAAAAACGTGTAAATGCAGTGCAAAGTTATTTAATAAAACACGGCGTTAGCCACAAACGTTTAAGTACGCAAGCCTTTGGTGAACAACACACATTGGCAAATAGCAATACCACAGAAGATAACTTTTTTGACCGTCGAGTAACGCTGACTACCCGTTCACTAGCGCCTGTAAATGGCCAAACGGCGAGTAACTAATTTTAGCATTCGATGGAGTGATTTTATGTTGAGTAACCCAACCAAAATGCTTGTTAAGGCAAGCATTTTTATATTCATGGCAATAGCGCTATTAGCATTTAATAGCAGCTATGCGCAATCGCCAAAGCTTGAACTAACCGATACCTTGGGTAAGCCCGTTAGCCCTGCCATAATATTAAAAAGCGACGCTCATATGACAGTAACAGGGTTAATTAACCATGTTGTAGTTAAGCAAACTTATCAAAACGAAAACCCATTTTCGGTGAATGCACGTTATGTGTTTCCACTACCTGACGAAAGTGCAGTGCACGCCATGACAATGCGTATTGGTGAGCGCGTTATTAAAGGGCACATTGATAAAAAAATTGAGGCCGAAAAAAAATTCGCACAAGCTCAAAATGCAGGAAAGCAGGCTGCATTGGTGCGTCAACAACGGGCAAATATGTTTGTCACTAATGTGGCAAATATTGGCCCTGGTGAACAGGTGGCCATTACGCTTGAATATCAAGAAATTATTAATTACCGCAGTGGCACTTTTACTATTCGTTTCCCTACCACAATTACGCCGCGCTACCATGCAATAAATGGCACATTAGAGCAGCCTAGTTCAAGCCTTATGGATCAAAACTTAGCGCCCAGTGGTTGGCTAAGACCGGTTTATAACGTTCAAAAAAATAATGATGCACCTAGCAGTGAGTTTACTTTAAACATAGACATAGATGTGGGATTAGAGCTTGTTGATATAACCTCTAAACATCACCGTATTAATGTTAATAATCCCGCGTTTGGGCAATATAAAATAGCACTGAACGATACAAATGGGGCTAATCGTGACTTTGTTTTAGCGTTTAAGCCGCTTCAAAAAGAAAACGTGCAAGCTGCCTTTTTTACCCAGCAGTTTGAAAACGCAGACCGCTATGGCCTTGCTATGTTAATGCCGCCAGGGGATTATTTTACGCAAACTCAGCGCTTACCCCGAGAAATGGTATTTGTAGTAGATACATCGGGCTCAATGCATGGGCAGTCTATTGAGCAGGCCAAAAAGGCATTATTTTATGCGCTGTCGTTACTTGAAAGCGACGACAGTTTTAACATTATTGGTTTTGATAATAATGTCACCGCCATGAGTGATAGGCCTCTTATAGCCAGTGATTTTAACTTACGCCGAGCAGAGCGTTTTATTTACAGCCTTGAAGCCGACGGTGGAACCGAAATACAAGGCGCGCTTGATGCGGTACTTGATGGCAGTACGTTTGATGGTTTTGTACGCCAAGTGGTGTTTTTAACAGACGGCAGTGTAAGTAACGAAGCTACTTTATTTAAAAATATTCAGGCTAAATTAGGTGATAGCCGTTTATTTACGGTAGGAATTGGTAGCGCTCCTAATAGCTTTTTTATGCGCCGTGCAGCCGATATAGGCAAAGGCACATTTACTTTTATTGGCAGCACACAAGAAGTACAGCCTAAAATGCAGCAGTTATTTGATAAGCTCGCCCACCCAGCCATTACAGACCTCGCTTTAAGCGATGAAAACGGTAACAGCTTAGATTTTTGGCCGTCACCACTGCCTGATTTATATTTTGGAGAGCCTATCATGGTTGCTATAAAACTTAATGATGCTAAAAGTGTGATACTTACAGGGCAAACAGCACAAGGGCCTTTAAGTATTAAATTAAGCACACAAAATAGCTCTCAAGCCAAAGGCATAGCAAAATTGTGGGCGCGTCAAAAAATTAAGTCACTACTTTTATATAACGAGCAAAGTAGTGTTAAAGACGAGGTGCAAAAATTAGCTTTAACGCATCAGCTTTTAAGTCCATTTACTGCGTTTATTGCCATTGAACACACTCAAATTAAAGACGTTGCAGATCAAACTGCGCAAGCCGCTAACGAATTGCCGCAAGGAATGGAAATGCGTTTGCCGCAAACCGATGGTCAAAGTAGGCTGCATATAATGTTGGGTAGTATGTTACTTATAACGTTTGGTGCTCTTAAATTAAAAAGACGCGTTAAAACATGAAAAAGTGGTTAAGTGCAGGGCTATTAATTGCTGGGCTCAGCTTGTTTGGCCACGGTTTGTATATGCAAGCAAAGGCATGGCTTGCACAAGTGCTTATTGAGCATGCGTGGCAGCAAGCGCTTGCAGAGCCTGGTAAAAAAGTAAAACCGTGGTTTTATGCTGACAGTTTTGTAACCGCGCAGCTTCACTTTCCATCGCATAACAAAACGTTAAGTGTGCTCGGTGGTGCGAGTGGTCGAAATTTAGCATTTGCACCAAGCCATTTTTTGCCCGCGGGGGAATTGGGCAATCGCCAAAAGGGAGCGCTAATAGCAGGTCATAACGACACCCACTTTGCGTTTTTACAGCACGCCAAAGTAGGGGAGCAGTTTACTATGCAGTTACAAAGCGGGGAGTTACAGCAGTATAAAGTCACGGCGGTTGATATAATTCATCAATCGCAGCATGACTTTTTACGCACACCGGGGCTTTATTTACTTACCTGTTATCCCTTTGATGCATTAGCATCGGGCACCGATTTGAGGTTATTGGTATCGGCAGAAATATCTTCACCAGATTCACTAAGTGGTATATCAACAACAAGCTCTTGATGGCGCTGACTAACCATAACGCCAATAAATACCACAAAAATACTAAGCCACTGCCAAAGTGTAAGTACTTCTCCCAAAATAATGGCCGATAAAATAAGTGTAAAAATAGGAATTAAATTTGAATACGCCGCTGCAGTAAGCACCGATACCTTGCTAATTGCATAGTTGTACATACCGTAGCCGCCTAAAGTAACGCAAGAGCCTAAATATAAAATACTCATAAGTGCCGTTAGGTCGTGTTGATTTTCGCTGGGTAGGTCAATAAAAAATAAAAAGGGGGCAAAAAACAAACTCCCGCTAATGCCTTGTAATGCAATTAAAGTCAGTGGTGAATAGCGGTTTGCTAAGTGCTTAATACTAACAGTATAAAATGCAGCGCACACCATAGCCATTAACTCTAAAAAGTTACCCAAAATAGGATTAGGCGCTTGTTCTGAACTTGGTGAGAGCAGCGTAAGTAAAATACTGCCGCCAATACATAGCGTAAAGCCCACTACAATAGCTTTACTTATATATTCTTTGAGCATAAAAAATGCTAAAAACGCCACTATTATTGGCAAGCACGACACAATAACACCCGCCTGAGATGCCGATGTATATTCCATTGCGTGGCCTTCAAATAAAAAGTACAAGCAAGGCTCAGCAAGTGACATGCCCACTAAATACTTCCAATCACCTTTTTGATATTCAAAGCGAATAACATAACGCCATAAACACAATGAAATAACGAGCGTAGTAAGCATACGTAAAAATATCACTAATGCTGGATCGTAAATGGCAATGGCGTATTTAAGCGCTATAAACGAACTGCCCCATAAAAAAGTGGCAATAATTAAACATAAACTGGCAGGCATAAGACGTAATTTAAACAATAAAATATAGCGCGATCCTAGCATGAATATTTTTAACTTGTTCAAAAATACCGAGCTGGTATAAGTTAAATCATAATAAAATTTTAATAGCTAAAAACAATGCAAAGGGAACAGATAATAGTTGTAAAGTTAGGTACAAGCGTACTAACTGGTGGCACCGATAAACTAGATAAAGCTCATATGGTTGAGTTAGTTCGCCAATGCTGCGAGCTTAAAAAGCAGGGGCATCAGGTTGTTATGGTATCGAGCGGCGCCGTAGCTGCAGGCCGTGAGCAACTATTAAAATCCTGTGGTACGAGCTTAGTGGATAAACAAATGTTAGCCGCCATTGGGCAGGGCCAACTTATTCATATATGGCAAAGTTTATTTGCCTTGTATGGTGTAAACGTAGGGCAAATGCTGCTAACACGCGCTGATGTTGATGACAGAGAGCGCTACTTAAACGCACGCGATACATTAAAGGCCTTACTTAGTTACAACGTGATGCCTATTATAAATGAAAACGATGCGGTGGCGACGAGCGAAATAAAAGTGGGTGATAACGATAACCTATCGGCCTTGGTGGCTATATTAGCTAATGCAGACAAATTACTATTACTTACCGATCAAGACGGCTTGTTTACCAGCGATCCGCGCACCAATGCCGATGCAAAGCTTATTGACGAAGTAACCCACATAAACGATGAACTGCGTCAACTTGCTGGTGGCAGCGGTACAAGCTTAGGCACTGGAGGCATGGCAACAAAGCTGCAAGCGGCTGATATAGCAAGGCGTGCAGGCGTTGAAGTCATTATTGCCAAAGGCGCTGGCAGCAACGTTATTTTAAAATGCATGAGCGAGCAATTACCGGGTACTCGCTTTTTAAAGTTAACAGCGCCTAAAGATGGTCGCAAAAAATGGTTGTTAGCCGGGCCTAAAAGTAATGGGCAAATAGCAATAGACGCAGGCGCTATTAGTGCGCTGCAAAATAATGGGGCAAGTTTACTGGCCAAAGGAGTCACCAGTGCCTTTGGGGATTTTGAGCGTGGTGATTTAATAGATTTGGTTGATACAAATAACCAAGTAATTGCGCGAGGTTTAACCCGCTTTAGTCGCTCGGAGGTTAATAAAATTAAAGGCGCACATTCAAAAAATATTGCACAGTTACTTAGTTATGACGCTGGGGCAGAAGTATTGCATAGGGATGATTTGGTTCTACTTTAATGCTTAGCTAAAAAGAATGTATTTTAATTAACTGTCTAATTATTTAGTAAAGTTATAGATTATGTCTATACTGGTTAAAAATTATTCTAATTGGGTGTGGCAATGCAAGCCAATTCATGTGGCCACGAGTGGGTAGTCGAACTAACTTGTCAGGAAGACGAAAGCCATTTAGATTCGGCTTTAATAGACGTGCTAGGTGACTTACTAAGCGTAAATAATTTCGCGATTTACATAAACAAGCACGTTACCTTGCAAGCCCCACCTATACTGATAAATACACACAGCAACTTAACATACTTAGAGCCCAGTCAGGCCCAATTAATCCTTAATAAAGCAACGCCTAGTAAAGCAAGGGTTATTCATACGACTGATGATGTAACAACATACATCCCGGTTAATCATAGCGATACCATTCTGGGGTTTTAATTATTAAAACCAAGCAGTTAATAACCGATAGAATAAGTGCATTAGCGATGTACATTTTAAATGTATATGCGAATCAATTATGGATTTTGCATAAGTCGCGGCTTGATCCTTTAACGGGGCTTTTAAATCGCCAAACCTTTGACAAAAAGGTAATGGAAATAGTCACCGGTAATGGTTTTTTATTACCCCGAGAGCAAGCAGATACAAAACGCTGTTGGTATTTAGCCATTGTTGACATTGATTTATTTAAAAATGTTAACGATACATTTGGCCATGTAGTTGGCGACGGTGTAATTGCACAAGTTGCTAAACTCATAAAAAATAATTTTAGAATTGAAGATTATGCTTTTAGATACGGAGGGGAAGAGTTTGCAATAGTGTTTCAGTCGCAAACAAATACAGATGCACTTAATGCACTCACTCGTTTACGACAGCGAGTAGCCAGTCATGATTTTGAGCACATACAGCAGTTAACAATCAGTATTGGCTTTTTAGAGCTACAGAGCGCTGATACCGTTTCAAGCATAGTAAACCAAGCCGACATGGCGTTATATCACTCAAAAAAAACAGGACGGAATAAGGTGACATCATGTCACGAACTTACGCTCAGTAAAGAAGTCAGGATTTCTCAATAGCATTGAGCTTTTTTGATTGTAAAATTGTGCTAAAATCTGGCTCCTTAAATTGTTGTAGTCAGAGTATTAAGCATGAAATTCGTTCGTTGGTTTTTAGGTTGTATAATTTTATTCTTTAATTTTATATTTACTCCTCGTAGTAAAAAGCGTGCAAGCGAAGAGCAAGCCAAGCTTGATCTGCAAACCTCTCATTTTAAACTTTACCAATTTAAAGCATGCCCGTTTTGTGTGAAAGTACGCCGTGCTATTAAGCGCGAAGGCTTAAACATAGAAACACGCGATGCAAAAGACAATGAGCAATATCGTCAAGAGCTACTAGAACAAGGTGGCAAAATTAAAGTGCCTTGTTTACGTATAGAGCAAAATGGCCAAACTCAATGGCTTTACGAATCTAACGATATTATTGCGTACTTAAATAAAGTAGCTGCTTAAACGATTCACTTAATTTTTATCTCACTTATTTAAAGAGACATTATCATGACAATCCGTACTCGTGTTGCCCCGTCACCTACTGGTGACCCGCATCTTGGCACCGCTTATATTGCATTATTTAACTACTGTTTTGCTAAGCAGCAAGGCGGCGAATTTGTTCTTCGTATCGAAGATACAGACCAAGTACGAAGCACACCTGAGTCGGAACAAGCGATAATGGATAGCCTACGTTGGTTAGGTCTTGAGTGGGATCATGGCCCTGATGTAGGCGGTGAATTTGGCCCTTATCGTCAGTCTGAACGTAGCGATTTATATAAAAAATACGCACACCAACTTGTTGAGCAAGGCAAAGCATTTTATTGTTTTGCAACAAGCGAAGAGCTTGACCAAATGCGTGAAGAGCAAATGGCTGAAGGTCTGCGTCCTAAATACGACGGTCGTGGTTTAAACCACACAGAAGACGAAATTAAAGCTAACCTAGCTGCAGGTAAGCCTTACGTTATACGTATGAAAATTCCAAGCGAAGGGACCTTTAAGTTCAACGACTACCTACGCGACGAAATTGAGATCCCGTGGGAAAACGTAGACATGCAAGTGCTATTAAAAGCCGATGGCTTCCCAACGTATTTCTTAGCAAATGTGGTAGACGATCACCACATGCAAATTAGCCATATTTTCCGTGGTGAAGAGTGGATTAACTCAGCACCTAAACTATTAAAGCTTTACGAGGATTTTGGTTGGGAAGCGCCAGTACTTGGGCACCTGCCATTATTACGTAACCCAGATAAGTCAAAGCTTTCTAAGCGTAAAAACCCTACAAGTATCAATTACTACAAAGAAATGGGTTACCTACCAGAAGCGGTACTTAACTACTTAGGCCGCATGGGCTGGTCAATGCCAGACGAGCGTGAAAAGTTCACACTTGATGAAATGATTGAACACTTTGACATGAAGCGTGTATCGCTTGGTGGCCCAGTATTTGACGTAGATAAGTTAAGCTGGTTAAACGGGACGTGGATCCGCGAAAACTTGACTGACGAAGAGCTTGTGCAGCGCTTTGTTGATTGGAAGTTTAATGGCGAAATGCTAGCTAAAGTATTACCAGAAGCTAAAACGCGTATTAATACGCTGTCGGATATGGTTGATTTAGCAGGTCATTTTGTAGGTGGTATTCCAACTTACGACCCAGCACTGTTAACGGCGGGCAAAGCCGACGAAAATGTAATACGCCAAGCGCTACAATTTTTTGTATGGCAATTAGAAGGCTTGCGTAGTTTTGATAAGCCAGCTATTTTTGCCATTGCAAAAGAGGTTGCCACATTCCACGAGCTTAAAATTAAAGACTTTTTAGAGCCAATATTTGTAGCAATCACGGGTAAAACGTCATCGACGTCGGTACTTGATGCAATGGAAATTTTAGGCTCTGACCTATCACGTGCGCGTTTACGTGTAGCACTTGCTCATTTAGGTATTTCTAAAAAGCAGGCTAAAAATATTGAGCGTGCTTACCGCACATACCCAAGCGCATAATCTTTAGTCATACTTTATAAAAAGCCGAGCTTATTAAGTAAGCTCGGCTTTTTTGTTTTAGGGAGCCAGTGTTAATTAGTTCTGGTATTACTGCATTTATTTCAAGTCGTAAGCTTGACCCTTACAAGTAACCGAAATGTCGCAATAAGATTGAGGAGTTTCTCTACAAGAATTAATAGTAAAGGCATTACCGCCTCTGCGCATTGCATCCGCTTTAAGTGAATCAATGGCACTTGATTTAGCGCGATTGTAACTAACGTTACTGTTTGCACCTCGGCCATCTCCATTACAGCTCTCGCCTTCAATTCGGCCTAATAATGAAGCACCGCTTTCATGGGCTTGTTGGTCACTATAAAATTGATGCAGATCTCTTTTATTTACATAAGAACCAATTTCATCACCTAAAACATCGTTGTTTATATTGGTATGGTAAGTAACGCCAGAACACCCAGTTAGTGCAGTTAGCACACAGGTTACAGCAAAAATACGCAGCATAATGATTAATCCCTTAGTTATTGTTGGCTTAAGAACAAATTATCAATAAAAACAAAAGCAAGCAAAAAAAAACAAAAGTAAGTTGTATCATTTTGTAAGTGATTCGACCTCTCTTTAAATTTTTTCTGGTAGTATGGGTAAGTTATAAGCAGTTTAAGCAGTGAACAAACTATGTTAAGTCCTTACTTTCAGCAGCACGCTGATTATGTTTCTATCTCTCGTGAGCAAGGGTGTCGTTTCGCAAAGTGCGTTGCAGATGATTACAATCCACTTCATGATAAAGATGCCAAAAAGTTTTGCGCGCCAGGAGACTTACTTTTTTCTTTAGTGTTAGACCGCTACGGTATAAGTGAGCGAATGGAGTTTACCTTTGCTGGCATGGTTGACGAAAATACCAAACTTAACTTCCCACAAGGGGATGATGAGTTTGATGTAACCAACGGCGATAAAGTAATTTTAAAGGTAAAACGCGAAGGTAAAACCAGCAAATGCCCAACACTTACTAATAGCTTAATAAAAAACTATGTTGAGTTTTCTGGTGCAGCTTTCCCGCATGTCATTATTCCGTTAATGGGCAAGCAAGAGGTAATGATTAACCCAGCGCGCCCTATGGTTATTTACGAATCGATGATTATTAATCTTGATAACATTGAGATTAAAGCACCAACGCTTGAATTTGCTGAGCCAAGCTTTGAATATACAGGTAAACGCGGCAAAATTACCCTGCGCTTTAACCTATTAGAAAACGGCGAAAAAGTTGGTTTTGGTGAAAAGCACATGGTGGTGTCGGGTATTCGTGAGTACTGCCAAGCAACGGTTGATGACTTAATCGCATTTTATAATGAGCGAAAAGCGACCTTAAAACCGGTTTAAAATCAGCATTTAAAAAAGGCGCTATTGATAGCGCCTTTTTTATTGCTAAAGCTCAGGTATAATGGCGCTCTTTGTTATTTTAAAGCTAAGCCTATGTCTGCCACATCATTTTCATCACTTAATCTCGACCCGTTATTATTAACAGCGATTGAGCAAAATAATTACACTCAGCCTACCGCAATTCAGATTAAAACTATTCCGCCAATTCTCGCTGGCAACGATGTAATGGGCAGCGCGCAAACTGGCACAGGTAAAACAGCTGCCTTTGTATTGCCACTACTACATAAGCTTTTAAATACACCTAAAAAAGATGAGCCAGGCATTGCCCGAGTGGTCATTTTAACGCCTACGCGAGAGCTTGCTCAGCAAGTGTTTGCCAGCTTTGAAAAGTACGCAAAAGGCACTAACATTCAGGGCGCTCTAGCGTATGGCGGCGCAAGTATTGGCCCGCAAATTAAAGCACTTAAAACGGCGCAAGTGATAGTGGCAACACCAGGTCGTTTGCTCGATCATATAGTTAAAGGCAGTGTGGTGCTCTCTAGTGTTGATTCATTAGTATTTGATGAAGCCGACCGCATGCTCGATATGGGCTTTATTGATGAAATAAAACGTATTTTGCGCCACATTCCAGGCGATCGCCAAACCTTATTGTTTTCAGCCACATTCGATGACAGCGTGTTTGAGCTAAGTAAAAAACTACTTAAAAACCCCGAGCTGATTGAAGTTGATAAACGTAACTCAGCCGCCGTTGAAGTAGAGCAAATTATTTACGCAGTTGATGAAGACCGTAAGCGCGAACTTGTATCGCATATGATCGGCATGAAAAATTGGCGCCAAGTACTTATATTTACGCGTACTAAACAAATGGCCGATAAGCTTGCCAAAGAAATGTGTAAGGACGGTTTAAAAACAGAATCCATTCATGGCGATAAATCGCAAGGTGGGCGAGACCGTGCACTACAAAACTTTAAAGAAGGCACTACACGCGTATTAGTTGCCACCGATGTAGCTGCCCGTGGTTTAGATATTCCGGCGCTTAAATACGTAATTAACTTTGAATTGCCATACATAGCTGAAGATTATGTCCACCGCATAGGCCGTACGGGTCGCGCAGGCGAGCAAGGCCTTGCAATGTCGCTTGTAAGTATTGACGAGCAATGGTTACTTGAAGAAATTGAAGTACTGCTTGATACGCGTTTAGCACCACAATGGTTAGAAGGTTACGAGCCTGACTTAAACAAAGCCCCTAAAGATAACCGAAAAAACACCAATAAAGCGCGTAAAGATCGTGACAAAAAGCGTATTACAGGTAAAAGGGCACCAAGCAGACGACGAAAATAATAGCCAGTAGCATGGGGCAGTTAATGCCCCATTTAGTTATAAAAAATGAGTTTTAAATAGTATTTAGCAATTTTATACACATCAGCTGCGCTTATTTTAATGGTCACTTTTACATAAAGCGGCAAAATAAATAATCCCCCCTTTAAATCGCAATACTTTGTAAGTGTTTTTTCTTCTTACAAATGTGCATTATTACAGTTTAAATCTATACTTAATCTACGACTAATAGGTTGGTAGAGCGATGAAAGGTATTATTTTTACTGAATTTTTAGAAATGGTCGAAAGCACATTTTCACCTGCCGTTGCCGATCAAATTATTGAACAAAACGAACTTGATTCCAATGGGATTTACACCAGCGTTGGTAACTATAACAAGCAAGAGCTTTTAAAATTAGTGACTTCGTTGAGCAACATCGTCGATATTTCAGTAGATGTACTGGTTAAAGAGTACGGAAAATATCTGTTAACGCGCTTCTTGGTTTACTATCCACAGTTTTTTGAAAACCTTACTACCACGTTTGATTTTTTAGATACCATAGATAGGCACGTGCATGTAGAAGTTGAAAAATTGTATACCGACGTTGAGTTACCTAGTTTTCAAACCAAGCGATTAAGTGATACCCAAATGCAGATGGTTTACCATTCGAGTAATCCCTTTGCAGTGCTTGCTGAGGGGTTAATAGAAGGTGCAGCCGAGCATTTTAAGGAAAATATCAGCATACGCAGCGATATCAGTGACGATCATCAAGTTGCTACATTTAACTTAACTCTGGTCGGTTAAATATGGATGTAGCTCTTTTACAGCGCAGATTAGAACGAGAGCGTTTGGCACGAAAAGAAGCTGAAAAACTACTTGAAGCCAAATCGTTACAGCTTTACGAAGCCAATAAGGTACTCAAAGGTGCGGCTGAAAATTTGGAGAAGGAGGTTGCTAACAGAACTCACGACCTTGAACTGGCTAAACAAGATGCAGAAGCTGCGAATGAGGCTAAATCAGACTTTTTAGCAAACATGAGCCATGAGATTCGCACCCCGATGAACGCCATAATAGGCATGGCTTATTTGGCTTTAGATACTGATCTTTCGGAAAAACAGCGTGACTATGTTGAAAAAATTCATTATTCGGCAGAGTCTTTATTAGGGATAATTAATGATATTTTAGACTTTTCAAAGGTTGAAGCGGGTAAAATAGAGCTAGAACAAAAAGAATTTAATTTTAATACCTTCCTAGAAAACCTTGTAAATATTATTAGCACGCTAGCATCACAAAGAAAAATTGAAGTGGTGTTTGATATTGACCCCTTACTCCCTGACTTTTTTATTGGTGATGCATTAAGACTCAACCAAGTACTATTAAATCTGTTAAATAATGCACTTAAATTTTCAACACGGGGTAAGGTTATATTAGCTGTAAAACTAGTTCAGAAAGTAGATAGTTATTGCAGTGTTGCTTTTTCTATTTCAGATAACGGCATTGGGATGACCCAAACACAAGTTGACTCACTATTTAAACCTTTTACTCAGGCTGACGTATCGACAACCCGAAAGTTTGGTGGAACGGGGCTTGGTTTGGTAATAAGCAAAACATTGGTCGAACTAATGCAGGGCGATATTACAGTAAACAGCAAATTAAATAAGGGAAGCTGCTTTAGTTTTACTATTCCACTCAATTATTCGACTAAGCAAAATGAGTTTGAAATATCACAAATTAGAGCCAAGCGAGCACTTGTTATTGAGAGTTCAGATAGTCAGTTAACATCATTACAAACGCTGCTTTTAGGTTTTGAAGTAAAATTTGACACTGTAAATAACATCAACCAAGTATTAGACCGGCTAGGCATGCTACATAATTACGATTTTATATTTATAGATTGGCGAACTTTAAATTTAAATCATGATAGTGCTGCGCAGTCTTTGCGCAATAAGCTTAAATTAAATGCAAAAAAGCTAATTGTAATAGCGCCTTGTGAAAATAAAGCGCTAAACGAAAGCCTACTAGGGTTTGGTAATAACACTTATAAAGTACTCATAAAACCAATAATTAAAAGTACTTTGCATAACGTACTTTTACAAATTATGCATATAAAAACACTAAAAAAACCAGAATCACAAGAGAGCTTAAATACACAAAACACACTACAAAAACTGCAAGGTATTCATATTTTATTGGTTGAAGATAACCCGCTCAATCAACAAGTAGCTACACAAATACTGCGTAAAAATGGCTTAATTGTTGATATTGCTAACGATGGCCTTGAGGCATTAGATGCGCTAAAACATAAAACTTACGATGGTGTGTTAATGGACTGCCAAATGCCTAGAATGGATGGTTATACGGCAGCCATAGAAATAAAGAAACAAGCAAAGTTTAAAAATTTACCCATTATTGCAATGACTGCTAATACAAGAGAAACGGATCTATTAAAGGCGCAAGATAGCGGTATGGATGGCTATATTTCAAAACCCATTAAGGTTGAAAGTATGTTTGAAGTAATAGCAAAGTGGGTGTGTATTTAATTTTTTTTGAGTTGTTTACTAAATAAGTTGGTGAGATAAAAAAGGCAAGCATTAGCTTGCCAAGAAGGGTATAAATTAGTTTAACTTTACGCTATTTGTTTCTCAGCTAGGTTGAGCTCCATAGTTGCTTTTAATAAACGGTACAGGTTAATTGATGCGTCAATTTCTTCTTTACGGTTTGTTAAGCTTTCAATGTTTAAACCCAGTGGCACATCTAAGTGCGCACAGCTTTTTAAAATTGAATCGAGATTTTCGCGGCAAATACGCACCGATTCACTCAAGGTGTTGTCGGCGTCAAGCATGCGCCATTTGGTCGCCTCAGGAACAGAAATCCCTAGCCATTGCATGAACTCTAAGGTTTTTTCTCCGCCACACGGCGTAAACGTGAGTATAATACGTTTTGGTGCAACGCCTTGTGCTTTGCAAGTACGCGCGTAACTTGTTATTAAATCAATAGTAGCTTGAGCATTATAAACCGCTTGCGATATAAAAAATTGGCAACCTTGTGTTGTTTTTTCTATTAAGCGCTCGTGTTCATTGCGCTTGCTTGCATGTCGCTCTGCAATGGTTACGCCTCCTAAAAAGAAGTCATCACTTTGCTCAGCTAATGTTTTATAAGCGTCAGGTAGGCTTAGTTTAATATCACCTTCAGACGATGGGCTACCCACTAAAACGACATTTTTTAAATCAAACTCGTTTTTAGTTTCATCTAGCCACTCTTTAAATTCAGCCTCACCGCGTTGCGCTACGCTTTTGTAGGTAATTACATCTAGGCGTGATAAGTCTTTTAGCAACTTACTGTACTCACGCGGATCAACCGTTTGTTTAAATGGAAACGGACGAGCCTGATTAGTACGGCTACTCTCATCTTGAATATCGTAAATTACAACACCGTCGTATTCAATTTCGTGTAAGCGGCCTAATAGTTTTTCTGCAATGGTTTTTAACTGCGCTTTATCAGTGCCTATTTTGGGTGGCGTTGTGCCAATAAGATAAACACCTTGATTAGTGTCCTCAATTTTCTCTTGAAGTGATAAAGCCATAATCCTCATTCCAGCTCAATGGTTGATGGATTAAATATAGCAGCCATTTAGACGTCTAGATAGATTTTTTAAGTGAAAGTTTTTCAAGCAACGTGAGGATTATTCATACAAAGGAGTTCCTAAATTAAGTGCATGACACAGTTGTTTACATAATAAAGCGACTGAGGGCTCTTATATTCATTGGCTTTGGGGCATAATTAGTAGTGAAATTGTAAATATTTTGACAACAACTTTGCTCAATTTACTAAAGGACAATTATGAAATTTAAACTATTAGCAACAAGCCTTGCGGTATCACTCGCTTTAACTGGCTGTGCAATGCAAAAAAATGAAACAACGCAAACAGCAAAACAAGAACAAGTAAAAAAAGCTGATGACCGTGTTTTTTCACAAGATTACCTAATTGAAGAGCTTGAGAATGGCTTACGTGTAATGGTTGTAAAAACGGATTACCCTGATGTCGTTTCGTTGCAAATACCCGTTTCTGTTGGCTCGCGTAATGAAGTAGAAGCGGGCAAGACCGGCTTTGCTCATTTTTTTGAACATATGGTATTTAAAGGCTCTAAAAAATTTCCGCAAGACGAATACACCGCCATATTCAAAAATGCAGGGGTTGATAACCGTGCATACACTACCAACGATTACACTAACTACCATTTAAACTTTTCAAAGCAGCACCTTGATAAAGTACTTGAGATTGAAGCTGATATTTTCCAAAACTTAACCTACACCGAAGAGCAATTTAGAACCGAAGCATTGACGGTAAAAGGTGAGTACTTAAAAAATAACGCCAGCCCGATTCGCAAGTTATTAAGTGCTGTGCGTGCAGAGGCTTTTGAAAAGCATACTTACAAACACACCACAATGGGCTTTTTTGAAGATATAGAAGCCATGCCAGACCAAATGGCTTACGGTAAAGAATTTTTTGATAAGTTTTATAAGCCAGAATATGTATCGCTAGTTATTGTGGGTGATGTTGACCCAAAAGCCACAATGGCAATGGTTAAAAAACACTGGGGTGGTTGGGAAAAAGGCAATTACGTTGCCGATATTAAAGCTGAGCCAAAACAGCAAGCTCCTAAATATTTGCATGAACAAAATAAAGCCTTGCCGGGGCATTGGCTATTGGTATCGTATAAGGGTGCTGCGTGGGAACCCGCTAAAAAAGACAGAGCTGCACTTGATTTAATCTCGCAGCTTTATTTTTCAAGTAACTCAGATTTATATCAAGAGCTCGTTGTTGATAAACAAATAGCGAGTCAAATGTTTACTTATAATCCAGAAACCAAAGATCCAGGCTTACTGCATGTATTTGTAAAAGTAGAAAACGCTGATGATTTAGCAAAAGCGCGTGATGCAATTAACCGCACTTATGCAAAAGCCAGAACAGAATTGGTCGATGCACAAAAATTAAGTGACTTAAAGTCTAACCTTAAATATGGCTTTATTAATGGTTTAGATTCTTCGCAAGCAATTGCATCAACGCTTGCAAGTTACATGCATTTTGAACGCGACCCTGAGGTTATTAACCAGCTTTATAAATCGGCCGACAACATCACAGCAGAAGATATTAAAGCGGTTGCTAATAAATACTTTGTAGATAACACGCGTACTACTGTAACTATGTCGGCACTTGATAAAGCACCGGGGTTTGCAGAAGAGGCGAGTTTAAGTGCAGTAGTTGCAAAACTTGAACAAGCCCCAGAGGCACCTGTATTTAAAGTGCTTGATAAAACCAATAGCTCGCCGCTGATTGATGTAAACTTTTTATTTAATACAGGGGCTGCTGCTGATCCTCAAGGTAAAAAAGGTGTAGCTGCGCTTACCGCCGCAATGCTTGCTCAAGGTGGGTCGCAAAGTACCAGCTACAAAGAAATTCAAAAAGCGCTTTATCCGCTTGCAGGTAGTTTTGGTTACCAGATTGACAAAGAAATGCTGTCGTTCCAAGGGCGTATTCATAAAGATAACGCTGAAACTTGGTATGCACTTGTAAGCGAACAATTACTTAATCCAGGCTTTAGAGACGATGACTTTAAACGCCTTAAAAAAGAAATGATCGACGGTATTAAGTCAGGATTAAAAGCATCTAACGATGAAGAGCTAGGTAAAGAAGTACTCTACAGCACGCTTTACAAAGGCCACCCATTTGAGAGCTACAACTACGGTGATATTTCTGATTTAGAAGCATTAACGCTTGATGATGTAAAAGCATTTTACAATTCAGAGCTTACTCAATCTAAACTAACACTGGGTTTAATTGGCGCCGTGCCAAAAGCGCTTAAAGCAAATATTATGAGCGATTTAGCAACCTTACCTAAAGGCGAGCAAAGCCGTTTAAGTATTCCTGATGCGCCAGAGCTTAAAGGCCATCATGCAACGATTGTAGAAAAATCAGCGCAATCGACGGCAGTATCGTTTGGCTTCCCGATTGATACTATTCGCAGCAGCGAAGATTGGACTGCCCTTTGGCTTGTGCGTTCGTACTTTGGTGAGCATCGTAGTTCTAACTCATACTTATATGAACGAATTCGTCAAACGCGCGGTATGAACTACGGCGATTACGCATATATTGAATACTTCCCACGTGGTATGTTTCAAACTAAGCCTGATGCAAATTTAGGGCGTTCTGAGCAAATATTCCAAGTATGGTTGCGCCCACTTCGCTCTAACAACGACGCGCACTTTGCAACGCGTACCGCATTATTTGAGCTGGATAAGCTTATTAAAAACGGCTTAACCGAAAAAGACTTTGAGGCAACACGTAACTTTTTAATTAACTACGTGCCGCAGCTTGTAGCAAGTCAAAACCGCCAGCTAGGTTATGCACTTGATAGCGAATTTTATAACACTGAATCGTTTGTAAAATACGTAACAAGTAAACTTGAAAAGCTAACGCTTGCTGATGTGAATCGGGTGATTAAAGATAATCTACAAACCGATAACGTGCAGTACGTGTTTATTACCGGTGACGGTGAAGACATGAAAAAACGTTTAGTGTCAGAGCAAACATCGCCAATGGTTTACAACACAGAAAAACCAGCAGCGCTTGTTGCAGAGGATAAAGTTATTGCCGATTACGCATTAGCTATTCCGGCTAACAATATTGAAGTAGTGAAAGTTGACAGTGTTTTTAAATAAACCTTAAACAAAACGACTTGTAGATAATGAAAAGCCCCACGTTTGGGGCTTTTTTATAGCATTGAGCCAACGTTTATCCCTAACCCTAAAATTATTACTGCGCTTATTATGGCTATTAATGTGATATGGCCTCGTAATTCTTTTTCTTTACGTTCTGACATTTTTTAGCGCCTCAACTCATTATAAAAAATACAGTGATCATCCCCAATATAAAGCTGACGACTGACGATAGTGCTAAAATTGAGGTTATATTACGCGTGTTTAAAGCTGGACTAACATCGCAAGAGTTAGTGTTATCTTCAAGTTTAATTAATTCACCTTGGCGTACTTCCAGTACAGCACATAAAGCCATTGTTGTTTCTTTTGATGCTGCACCTTCTTTCTCTACCCGTTGAATTGTTCGTAAACTAACATCGCAGGCGTCAGCAAGTTGCTGCTGAGTCCAATTTAACTGGCCTCTGAGTGATTTAACAGTTGTAGGATTTAATTGCACGTTAAAGCTTCCCTACAAATAGTTCAACAATGGTTGCAGTTGCATAGCCAAACACTGCACCGCCTAATGCGCAACCAGCAATAAAAAAGAAAGCCTTTTTAGGATCGTCAGGAAGACTGCATTGAATTTGTTTGGCAACGACTTTTGTATCTTTATAAAGTGTGCACTTCATTCGCCCTGTGAGTATGTTTAGCATGTCAAACTTTACTTGGTACTGTGAGCTCTCAAAATCAAAAGAGTGGGTGCTTGTGCAATTTACATTGCGCTTTTTACTAAATAAATCATCATTTATGTACACCTCTTCTTTACCAGTAAAGTAACTTCCAAAACAGGCTATTTGATTGTCGCCATCTTGAAAATAAAATTTATAGCCGAGTTTTTTAGTATTTAATATGTCGTTTTTCATCATCGTTATCCTTGTTGAGTTGATGATGCTAATTTAGCGTTTATTATTATTTTTTACGCCGTCATGAATATGCCAGTGAGCAGTTTGGCATATGACACTGTGTATGTCATGTGTGTTTAACTACTGATTTTAATGTGTTTTATTTGATTTTCGTTCAGGTTTAAAATGAGTGTTGCTGTCGTATCATTTTTATTCTTTGATTGGGTAAATAATAAATTTAAAGAAAAGTACGCATTTATTTTTGTCATAAAAACGCTAAGTACATATACTTTCAGACAATTATTCTTATAAGTCTGAAGGTAAGCGTGCTAGATGATAAATTATTTTTAAAGTTAGTTTTGGACACTATGCCAGAGCAGGTTGTTGTAATTAATAAAGAAGGAGAAATGGTTTTTATAAATAAAGGATGGCAAAACTTTGGTGAAGAAAATGACTGCTCATGCGGTGCTTGGGAAAAAGAAAATTATTTATTTACCTGTAAAAAAGCAGCAGACAACGGTGACGAAATAGGCGAAAGGGCATTCAAGGGAATTAATGCTGTTATTAATGCAGAGCAAGAAGCGTTTTATTTAGAATACCCATGCCATAGTGATGATGAAAAACGCTGGTTTATGATGCGCGTAGTACCATTTAAGTACAGTACTGATTTTTATTATGTAATTACGCATCAAAATATTACAGAGCGAAAGCTCGCTGAAGAAGAAGTCCAGAAACTGGCAAATATTGATGGACTAACCGATATATTTAATCGTGGTTATTTTGATAGCTTTTTAGAGCAAGAATGGAATAGGTGTAAGCGTTTAAATATGCCTCTTTCATTGGCATTAATTGATTTAGATGACTTTAAGCTACTTAACGACACTTATGGCCATCAACAAGGTGATGAGTGTTTAAAACAAGTTGCGGCAGTCCTTAAGCAATATACAAAAAGACCCAGTGATATTTGCGCACGTTTTGGCGGGGAGGAGTTTGTACTTGTTTATGGCAACACAAACTCTGAGCAAGCAACAATAATTATTAATGCTATTGTAGAGCAGTTAAAGCAGCTTAATATTTGTAATGAGCTGTCATTACCAAGTAAAACACTTACTGTTAGTGTTGGGCTGGCAAGTGTTATTCCTTGTAACAGTTATAAAATACGAAATATGGTTAAAGAAGCCGATGACTTATTATACAAAGCAAAAACTGCGGGTAAAAATTTAGTATGTGCAGCCGATTTAACCGTGGTTGACTAAATTTTAAATACTTAGTTGTTAAATGTGCTTTGTTATACCTAATAACCAGAACAAATAACTAAGGCGTTAACACCTTGAGCTTTAAATCCGTTAGACTTAGCAAAAGGCTCTTTTTTATATCAATTTAAGGCAGTTCAGTATTATGCGTCATGAAATTTGGCAACAGCTTCGAAGTGAAGCAAATGAAGTCGTCACTCGCGAACCACTTTTAGCAAGTCATGTGTATTCATGTATTTTGAACCATGAGTGTTTAGGTTCGGCGTTAAGCTTTATTGTTGCTAACAAATTGGCCGATGCTGTTGTATCTGCATTTACTATTCGTGAATTATTCGATCAATCATTTGTAAAATGCGATCGCATGCTGTCTTTTGTCGCAGAAGACATTAAAGCTGTAAAAGATAGAGACCCAGCCGCAGAAACCTACCTGACTGTTATTTTAAATTTAAAGGGGTTTCATGCTATTCAGGCTCACCGTTTAGCTAACTGCTTGTGGCAACAAAACCGTAAAGAACTGGCGCGTTTTATTCAAAGCCGTACTTCTGAAGTGTTTGGTGTAGATATTCACCCTGCTTGTCAGGTTGGTAAAGGCATAATGTTTGACCACGCAACGGGTATTGTTATTGGTGAAACTGCAGTCATTGAAGATAACGTATCAATACTGCAATCGGTTACGCTTGGTGGTACAGGTAATGAGCAGGGCGATCGTCATCCTAAAATCAGAGCGGGTGTGTTAATTGGTGCAGGCGCAAAAGTGCTGGGTAATATTGAAGTGGGTGAGGGCGCACGTATTGGTGCAGGGTCGGTGGTATTAACTGCTGTGCCACCTCATACAACGGCCGTTGGCGTACCGGCCAAAATTATTGGCAGGCCTGAATGCCCGTGTCCTGCGCAAAGTATGAACCAAAACTTTTTAGCTACACCAGAGCCAGAAAACGAATCGCATACCAGCGCTATGCTGTGACATAGAATAAAGAGTAAAACTTAAAAGGAATTAATATGAACAAAAATAACGTTTTAATCCTTGGAATTGGGTTTATTGCTGGTGTGGGTTTAACTTGGGGATATTTTAGTTTGGCTTCAAGTGACTCAACTCCCGCAAAGGTACAGCATGCTGATACAAAGCAGCAAACCCCTCTTGTTCAGCCAGCTAAAATAAGTGAAGCAACAGCAAAGCGTGTTGCACCAGCTGCTCCTGAGCAAAGTGCTCGCTTAGAGCAAAAAGATATTTCCCCTAAATCAGATCCACAACTCCTTGATGAGCTTCCCCTAGAAGAGCAAGTTACACAGCTTAAGCTGCAATTAGCTAAGCAAAAGTCGTTAATGGAAAGTGTGGTGAAGCAGCTGCGTGACCCCTCTGATGCGCAAGCCGCTTTACAGGCACAGTTTGATGAGCAACAACGTGATGAAGAGTGGGCTTATCAAACTGAAACCGCCTTGCAGGATTTTTTACTTACCGCAGATTTAGCCTCAACGCCTGATATTGTCAGCGCAGAATGTAAAACATCGGTTTGTAAATTTAAACTTGCAGCGCCAACGGATAACGATTCATTCGATCATACCCAATGGCGAGAGCTAAACGATAAGTTAATGAAGCAAAAGCTTTGGTTGCAATTTAAAAGAACAACCTCGACTTCAAGCGACACCGAACTAACGTTACTAATGGCAACAGAGCTTTAAAGCGCTGTTGACTTTACAGAGCCATCGACCAGCTCTGTAACTAAAACATCACCGGCTTTAATTTGACCCACAGATTTAACCACCTTCCCTTGTTGTGTTTTAGTGATGCTATAACCGCGTGCTAAAACATTAAGCGGGCTTACCGAATCTAGCTTACTTGCTTGTAATGCCAGGCTATTATTGGCTTGTTGTAATTGTTGTTGTATAGCTTGGTTTAATCTTGCTTGTAACTGCGATAGTTGATGAGAAGCTTGCGCTAGCTTTTTGTCGGGAGATTGACGCATTAAACGTGGCGTTAAATTATTAAGCGTGCGCTCTTGTTGGTACAACCGGCTTTGCATAGCTTGTTGCAAGGCAATACTTAACTCATCTAATCGCTGCGCTTTTTGATTGAGCTGATTGCGCGGGTGGCATAGATTCAAACGATGCTGCAATTGGGTTGCGAGTGCACGCTTATCTGCAATGCTATGTTTAAATGCATTATTTAAGCGGTTAATAAGCTGGGTTACTTTGCTATGCAACTCTTGCGTGTTAGGACTTACAAGCTCAGCCGCCGCAGAGGGGGTAGGGGCTCGCATATCGGCAACATAATCACTGATTGTGGTGTCTATTTCATGGCCTACGGCACTTATAATAGGTAAATCACTGTTATGAATAGCGCGGGCGAGTTGTTCGTGGTTAAAACACCACAGATCTTCAAGTGAACCACCGCCGCGTCCTAAAATAAGTATGTCTACTTCGTTGCGTGCATTGGCTAACTCTATTTGGTTAATCAAATGTATGTGGGCTTCTTTACCTTGCACCATGGCTGGGTAAATAATGACTTCTAATTGCGGTGCCCGGCGTTTAAGTACGGTTAATATATCTTTTATAGCTGCGCCCGTTGCAGAGGTTATTACACCAATACGGTTTATATTTTGCGGCAGTGGTTTTTTGTATGCAGAGCTAAATAGCCCTTCAGCAGCAAGACGCATTTTTAGCGCATCAAACTCTTGCTTGAGTTGGCCTTCGCCTGCCGGTTCCATATGTTCAACAATAAGCTGGTAATCGCCGCGGGGCTCATAAAGTGATACGCGTGCTTTTACTGTTACTTGTGCGCCGTTTTCTGGGCGGTAACTTTGGCTTCGGTTATTACCTCGCCACATAGCCGCTTTAATTTGTGCTTTGTCATCTTTTAACGAAAAATACCAATGCCCAGAAGCTGGCGCAATAAAATTAGAAATTTCACCGGTAAGCACTAATGAAGCAAAGCCTTGCTCTAGTACTGTTCTGATCTCTCTATTAAGGCGCGAGACGGTATAAACCGTTTGCGAAGGCTTTGAAAACATAAAAAACAACCTAAAACTATTTATGAGGCAAGTTATAAGGGAAGTTTATCATAAATATTTGCGAAATATTATTTACGAATGCCTATAACGCTGTTAAAATTTGGCCGCAATTCCTTATCTTAGATCCACATGTGAGAAGTTGCCAAAATGCTTAGAATTGCTAAAGAAGCTCTTACCTTTGATGACGTACTTTTAGTACCAGGTCATTCTACTGTTTTGCCACACACGGCAAATATTTCAACTCGCTTAACGCGTGGTATCAAACTTAACTTGCCGCTTATTTCAGCATCTATGGATACTGTTACAGAAGCTCGTTTAGCTATTGCCCTTGCGCAAGAAGGTGGTCTTGGTTTTATTCATAAAAACATGACTATTGAAGAACAAGCGAAAAACGTACGAAAAGTTAAAACCTACGAAGCGGGTATTGTGTCTTACCCTGTAACAGTGACTGCTGATTTAACAATTGCAGATGCTATGGACCTTGCAGAAGAAAAAGGGTTCTCAGGCTTTCCTGTTACCGACCCAGAAAACACTTTAGTAGGTATCGTTACAAGCCGCGATATGCGTTTTGAGACAAAACTTGAACAGCCAATTTCGACTGTTATGACTAAAAAAGAAAAGCTAGTTACCGTTAAGGAAGGCGCAGCTCGCGAAGAAATTTTAGGTTTAATGCACGAACACCGCATTGAGAAGATTTTAGTTGTTGATGATGCGTTTAAACTTAAAGGCATGATCACCGTAAAAGATTACCAAAAAGCGCAAGATAAACCACATGCATGTAAAGACGAGTTAGGTCGTTTACGTGTAGGTGCTGCGGTAGGCGTTGGTGCGGGTACTGATGAGCGTATTGCTGCATTAGTTGAAGCGGGTGTTGATGTTCTACTTATCGATACTTCTCATGGCCACTCTCAAGGTGTTATTGACCGTGTATCTGCAACTCGTCAGGCTTATCCAGACCTTCAAATTGTAGCGGGTAATGTTGCAACTGCTGAAGGAGCAATAGCGCTTGCTGATGCAGGCGTTGATGCAGTAAAAGTAGGGATCGGCCCTGGTTCTATTTGTACAACCCGTATTGTTACCGGTTGTGGTGTTCCACAAATCACGGCTATTTCAGATGCAGTTGATGGTTTAAAAGGTCGCGACATTCCAGTAATTGCCGATGGTGGTATTCGTTTTTCAGGCGACATTGTGAAAGCGCTTGTTGCGGGTGCATCGTGTGTAATGGTGGGCTCAATGCTCGCAGGTACCGAAGAAGCGCCAGGCGAAGTAGAACTATATCAAGGCCGTTACTACAAATCATACCGTGGTATGGGCAGCTTAGGCGCGATGGATCAAAAAGAAGGTTCATCAGATCGCTACTTCCAAAAATCAAACGAAGCTGACAAGTTAGTCCCTGAAGGTATTGAAGGTCGCGTAGCGTATAAAGGGCCAATAGCGACTATTATTCACCAGCAGGTAGGTGGCCTTCGCAGCGCAATGGGCTTAACGGGTTGTGCAACAATTGAAGAGCTAAACACTAAGCCTCAGTTTGTGCGTGTTACATCTGCAGGTATGGGTGAGTCGCATGTTCATGATGTGCAAATTACCAAAGAAGCACCAAATTACCGCTTAGGTTAAACAACGACTTGAAATTACGGGGCTGGCTTTACCAGCCCTCTTTAATAGCCACTAAGCAAATTAGTGGAATTTAGCATCTACTTTACGAGATACTCCATGAGCAAAGATATTCACGATTCACGAATTCTCATTTTAGACTTTGGTTCACAATACACTCAGCTAATCGCTCGCCGTATACGCGAAATTGGTGTTTACTGTGAGCTGTGGGCATGGGATGTGACTGAAGAGCAAATTCGCGAGTTTAACCCACAAGGTATTATTCTTTCTGGTGGCCCAGAGTCAACCACACTTGAAAACAGCCCGCGCGCTCCTGAGTATGTGTTTAATGCAGGCGTTCCTGTATTAGGCATTTGTTATGGCATGCAAACAATGGCTACTCAACTTGGTGGTAGTGTTCACAGCTCTGATAAAAAAGAGTTTGGTTATGCGCAAGTTGAAAAGGTAGGCAACTGTGCATTGTTTGATGCAATTGAAGATCATATTACCGATGGTGGCAATGGCGTTTTAGACGTATGGATGAGCCACGGCGATAAAGTAATGGAAGTACCAGCAAGCTTTAGCACTACAGCTAAAACACCAACGTGTCCGCATGCTGCTATGTCTAACGAAGAAAAACGTTTTTACGGCGTACAGTTTCACCCAGAAGTAACGCATACTCATCAAGGTCAGCGTCTACTTGAGCGTTTTGCTATTGATATTTGTGGTTGTGAAAAACTGTGGACTCCAGCAAAAATTATTGATGATGCCATTGAGCGCATTAAAGAAACCGTTGGCGACGACGAAGTTATTTTAGGCCTATCAGGCGGTGTTGATTCATCGGTTGTAGCTATGCTTATTCACCGCGCCATTGGTGATAGATTAACATGTGTGTTTGTTGATAACGGTTTACTTCGTTTAAACGAAGGTCAGCAAGTAATGGACATGTTTGGTAACAAGTTTGGCTTAAACATTGTTAAAGTTGATGCTGAAGATCAATTTTTAAATGACTTAGCAGGTAAATCAGATCCAGAAGATAAGCGTAAAGCTATTGGCCATACTTTCATTAATGTATTTGATGAGCAAGCTAAAAAACTTAAGAACGCTAAATGGTTAGGTCAAGGTACCATTTACCCAGACGTCATTGAGTCTGCAGCATCTGCTACAGGTAAAGCACACGTTATCAAATCTCACCACAATGTGGGCGGATTACCAGATGACATGAAAATGGGTCTAGTTGAGCCACTTCGTGAGTTATTTAAAGATGAAGTACGTAAAATTGGTTTAGAGCTGGGTTTACCGTACGACATGCTTTACCGCCACCCATTCCCTGGTCCTGGTTTAGGTGTACGTGTACTTGGTGAAATTAAAAAAGAGTACTGTGATTTACTTCGCCGTGCTGATGCTATTTTCATTGAAGAGCTGCACAAAGCCGAGCTTTATCATAAAGTAAGCCAAGCGTTTACTGTGTTCTTACCGGTTAAATCGGTAGGGGTTATGGGTGATGCACGTAAATACGATTGGGTTGTTTCACTTCGTTGTGTTGAAACTATCGACTTTATGACGGCGCGTTGGTCACATTTACCGTATGAGTTTTTGGGTGTGGTTTCTAACCGTATCATTAACGAAATTGATGGTATTTCACGCGTTGTTTACGATATTTCTGGTAAGCCACCGGCAACCATTGAGTGGGAATAATTTACCCTGCATTTAGTTTTGTAAATTAAAGTGATAAAAAACGGCGAATTAGCATGCTAATTCGCCGTTTTGTTTATTTAAAAAGCAGTTAAACTAAATGTGTGATTTTTCTCTTTACCTTTAGCGAAACTTCTCTATAATTCGTCGTCATTGCAGGGGCGTAGTTCCAATTGGTAGAACAGCGGTCTCCAAAACCGACGGTTGGGAGTTCGAATCTCTCCGCCCCTGCCATTTCTTCTTTACATCGTATTTATTAATTCTTATATTATCTTACTTCCTCATTTCATCGAGTCGTTATGCATTCACGGTACGCAGCTGTTTTTGATATTGAAAATCTCGAATTAAATACTCATTTTCGACCAGCAAATGCTGAACCCCTTACAAATAATGTTGAAAAAGAATTAACGCCTGCTTCATTTGAATCCCTTGAGCTTTCTAGCCAATTACTTGCAGATATTAATCGTGCAGCAGTGCCTGTAGCTATAAATAGCGTGGTGAAAAGCAAGCACATACAATTAACGGGTGATCAGCTTGAGTTGCCATCCCCACAGCTAAATGCAACCGATAAACGTGCTTTGTGGGCTTTAATAAGTGAACACCTTGATAAACTTTAAACCTGTAAATAATGATGCCGTAGAAGCGCTTATGGCTATTGAAAATGCGTGCCATAGTCATCCTTGGACTTTAAAAACGATGAGTTCATGTATTGGTGGGCGTTATTTTAATTTAGCGGCCTTTGATAGTGACATACTCGTTGGTTTTTACATTGGTGAAAAAGCAGGGCCCGATTTTACGCTTATGGATATATGCGTGACGCCTGAGCACCAAGGTAAGGGGATTGCTAAGCAGCTATTGAGTAAATTTATAGAGCATGGTGAACAGAAAAATGCCGAAAATTTATTTTTAGAAGTTCGGGAGTCAAATACGCGTGCAATTAAGCTTTATGAGCAAGCTGGGTTTATAGAGATGTCGGTACGAAAGAATTATTACCCAAGTGATGATGCAACTAAAAACGGTTTTGAAGATGCTATTTTAATGGGTATGGCATTAAGCTTAGGGTTTATGTGATTTTTTTAGTTGCAGGCAGCTAACTGTTTTATTTTGAGTTAATTGCCTGCTTTATTGCCACCATTACTGAGTTTATAATTTCATCTCTTTGTGATTTATTGCTACTTTTTAGGTTTTCTTCAAGCTCACCTGCGCTTTTGTAAATAGCATCAAAGTTAAAACATCCTGCACTGCCTTTAACACTATGCGCAACTGCTTTTAGGCTTTCCCAATCTTGTGCATGGTGAAATGTTTTTATTTGTTCCAAATAACTGGGTAAGTTTGCTAAGTAATTATCAGATATCTGTTGAAATTTTTCACTTTTTAACAAGTCATCCCACTTATTTTGATTATCCTTTTCAAGGTGCAAGTAGCTAACAAGTACGTTCTCGAGGGCATCTTTATCTATTGGTTTTCCAAGCGCTTTGTCGCAGCCAGCTTCTATATAGGTGCCGATATCGTGGTTCATTACGTTTGCGGTGAGTGCAATAATGGGACCGTCGTAAGCAGCATGTCGTAGCATTTTGGTGGCTTCAAGCCCACCCATGACGGGCATTTGCATATCCATAATAATGAGTTGATAGTCGTTTACTAGCGCCATTTCTACGGCTTGTGCACCATTATTAGCTATGTCAGGCTCAAGCCCCCAAGTTTGCAACAGCAACTTAATCAGTAGCTGATTATCTGGGTTATCTTCAGCAACCAAAATATTTGCGTCAAAGCTGTTAGTCGCAAATGATAATAGAGGGTCTTTTTCAGGGGTTAATTGTGCATGATCGACAAGCAGCTCAAGCTCGGGTGTTTTGCCTTTTAAGTGGCAAGCAGCACTAATTGAAAATTCACTTCCTTCGCCCACTTCGCTTTCTAGTTTTATGTCGCCACCCAATAAATTTGCCAGGTTTTTGGATATACATAATCCTAACCCAGTACCACCAAAGCGACGTGTAGTTGTCGCATCTGCTTGTTCAAACGGTTTAAATACACGAGAAATTTGATGCTCAGACATACCAATACCGGTGTCGGTTATTACAAACTCAATGAGGTTGCTTTGAGCATGATAATGCACACAAATAGAGACATGGCCTTGCTCTGTAAATTTAACGGCGTTGTTGGCCACATTAATTAAAATTTGTTTTAAGCGTGTTACATCCGTGTATATAGTTTGCGGTATTGGTAAGTCAAAAATAATATTAAGTTCTAAACGCTTTTCTTGCGCCAGTGGCGTTATGATTGACTCAATATCATGGATTAACTGCACAACGTTCACAGAGGCTTGCTCTACAGCTAATTTTTCAGCTTCAATTTTAGATAAATCCAAAATATTGTTAATGAGTTCAAGTAAGTGCTTTGAGTTTCGTAAAATAGTACTTAAATGTTGTTTGTCGTTTACTATTTTATCGTTATGTAGCAACTGCTCTGTAAAGCCCATAATAGCGGTGAGAGGGGTTCGTATTTCATGACTCATGTTTGCTAAAAAACGACTTTTAAGTTGGTTAGCTTGCTCTGCTTGAGTAATTGCGAGTTCAAGTTGGCTATTCATAGACTCAAGCGCTTGAGTTCGGCTTTCCACCTTGTCTTCTAGGTGATGTTTGTATTCTTCGAGTTGTTGTTGATAGTGCCTAATTTGATTAACCATGTGGTTAAAGTCGTTAAACAGTATGCCTACTTCATCATCGGTATGAGCGGGTAAGCTTACTGCTAAGTCACCGTCACCTACTCGGTGACTGGCTGCACCTAATAGCTCTATTGGATTTAACAATAGGTTACGTACAACAACAAATATCAAGATAGGTAACGAGATCACTGAAATAATAACAATCAGACCCGTAATTAGGCTAATGGCTTTGCCCGACTGATGAAGTACCGCTTTGGGAATTGTTGATACGTAATAATAGCCGCCGCTCATTTGTACGGCAAAAATCATACGTTCGATTTTATCAATGCTCGATAACTCAATGGTAGAAAGTGAGCCTATGTCGGCCAAATCGCGAACCTTATTAAGTTCATATTCGCTAATGTACTGGCCTCGTAAATTATAATTAGAGCTAAATAGTATTTTACCGTCTTTGGTCAACAATAAATTGAGCGTATTGTTATAAGGCGCTTCTAAAATACTGGTATTTAAAATTGAAGGCTCAACATTTACAACAATAAACCCCAGTTGTTGTGGACGTTTTAGGTAATAACCCACGCTGTCTATTCGTTGCACAAAATACAGGCTGGTTGTGCCGTCGGGTTTTTGAACCATAAACTGTTGTTGGCTCAAATTGCTTTGTATAACCTGATTAAAAAAGGGGTAGTTTTTTGGCGCTATGGTTAAATTATTTGAATGATAGGCGTCACTTTTACCACTAGCCGACACTAGATTTATACTAATAATGTCAGGGTAGGCTTCGCTGTAACTGGCAAATACATCCATTAGAGCGCCAAGCCTGCGTGTATAATTTCCGTCTAAAAGGGCGTCATTGGCCAAAAAGTCGTTAAGTACCGGAGAGCGAGAAAGTAGCTTAGTGGTAGAGTGGAATGAGTCTATATAGTTAAACGCTTTTTGCTGTTGCTGCTCAACAAAGCGGCTCATGATTAGATCGGCTTGTTTTTGCGTAGAGTTAGTTACATTAGTTAACGTAAATCCACCTAAAAATAGCAGGGGCAATATAACAAGCGGAGTTATATACCATAATAATCTAATGCTTAACTTACTGGTTTTCATTAACTAACTAATATCCTTGACGCAATCTTTTTATAGTATGCGTTACAAGTTTATTAAACAAGCCTGCGCTTAACTCATCGCTAAAATATAAACTTTAGTTAGAGGTAACTTCCCCTTTATGCGTAGGTTTTAATTACTTAATTAAGTAAAAGTTTTTATTTTGCTTGAGTCAAATTACAAACTAAACGGCCTGAGTTTAAATATTGATAAAAAAGATCAGTTAATAACTAACCATTGATTGTTTAAAGGGTCAAGATCAGCGAAAATAGTCTTTAATTACGATTAACATAACGGATCGCAAACTAGGAGCTAATTTACTCTTGGTTTTGGTGTGTTGAGGTTTCGGGGTTTAGCAGTTTTAGCCTTTAAACGTCTGCACACTTTATGGTGATATTATCCGTATTCAAACTATAAGAACTTTTTAATGGCAGACCAAAATCTCCTTAGCGAAATAAATAAACGACGTACTTTTGCAATTATATCTCACCCGGATGCAGGTAAAACCACAATCACCGAAAAAGTACTTTTGTTCGGACAAGCGATTCAAAAAGCCGGAACGGTAAAAGGCCGTGGCTCTAATCAGCATGCAAAGTCTGACTGGATGGAAATGGAAAAAGAGCGTGGTATATCGGTTACTACCTCTGTAATGCAATTTCCGTATAACAATGCGCTGGTTAATTTACTTGATACCCCTGGACACGAAGACTTCTCAGAAGATACGTACCGTACTCTTACCGCAGTAGATTCGTGCTTAATGGTTATTGATGCCGCAAAAGGTGTAGAAGAACGTACCCGTAAGCTAATGGAAGTTACGCGCCTACGTACTACGCCTATTGTGACCTTTATGAATAAGTGTGACCGTGATATTCGTGACCCGATGGAGCTACTTGATGAAGTAGAAACAGAGCTCAATATTGCCTGTGCACCTATTACCTGGCCAATTGGTTGTGGTAAAGAGTTTAAAGGTGTTTACCACATTCATAACGACGAAGCGGTTTTATACAAAACAGGCCAAGGTCATACAATTCAAGAAGTTCGCACTGTTAAAGGCCTTGATAACCCAGAGCTAGATACTGCCATTGGTGAAGAACTCGCTGAACAACTACGTGAAGAACTAGAGCTTGTTATAGGGGCTTCAAACGAGTTTGACCTTGAACTATTTTTAGCGGGTGAGCTTTCGCCAGTATACTTTGGTACCGCCCTTGGTAACTTTGGTGTAGACCATGTACTTGATGGTTTAACACAGTGGGCGCCAACGCCACTACCGCGTGAAACAGAAGACCGCCAAGTAATCGCAACAGAAGAGAACTTTACTGGTTTTGTATTTAAAATACAGGCTAACATGGATCCAAAACACCGTGACCGTATTGCCTTTATGCGTATTGTGTCGGGTAAATACAGTCAAGGCATGAAGATGAATCATGTACGCCTTGGTAAACAGGTGAGTATTTCAGATGCAGTAACCTTTATGGCAGGCGATCGTGAGCGTGCAGCAGATGCATTCGCAGGCGATATTATAGGCCTACATAACCACGGTACAATCCAAATTGGTGATACTTTTACGCAAGGCGAAAAACTTAAGTTTAGCGGTATTCCTAACTTTGCGCCTGAGCTATTTCGTCGTATTCGTTTGCGTGATCCGCTTAAACAAAAGCAGCTATTAAAAGGCTTAGTACAGCTTTCTGAAGAAGGTGCGGTACAAGTATTTAGACCGCTCATTAATAACGATTTAATTGTAGGCGCGGTAGGTGTACTACAGTTTGACGTAGTTGTAGCGCGCTTAAAAGCTGAGTACAACGTAGATGCAATTTACGAAGGTGTAAACGTAAATACAGCGCGCTGGGTAAGCTCAGCTGACGTTAAAAAGTTTGAAGAGTTTAAACGTAAGTGCGAAAGCAACTTAGCACTCGATGGTGGCGATAACTTAACTTACATAGCACCGAGCCGTGTAAACCTTAATTTATCGACAGAGCGTTACCCTGAGGTAACCTTTAACCACACGCGCGAAAACTAGAATTGACTGACTAAAGTTAACTGAAAGCCTGCTATGGCGGGCTTACAAAGGTAAATAATATAATGAACATTCGTACTATTTTAGTAGAAAAAGCCATTGCCGCCATGACCGCAGCAGGCCTACCAGAAGACACAAACCCAGCTGTTACACAAAGCACACGCCCACAATTTGGTGATTACCAAATTAATGGTGCAATGGGCGCCGCTAAAAAAATGAAAAGCAACCCACGTGAGCTTGCGCAAAAAATTATTGATAACCTAGATGTAACCGACATCGCTGAAAAAACAGAAATTGCCGGCCCAGGTTTTATTAATATTCATTTAAAGCCTGAGTTTTTAGCCAACAGTGTAAAAGCAGCTAACAGCGATGCAAAGCTTGCCGTAAACGAGCACACTAATCCACAAACTGTCGTGGTAGATTACTCATCACCTAACCTTGCAAAAGAAATGCACGTAGGCCATTTGCGTTCAACCATTATTGGTGATGCTATTGTACGTGCGCTTGAATTTAGAGGCGACAAAGTCATTCGTCAAAACCACATGGGCGATTGGGGCACACAATTTGGTATGCTAATTGCGCATTTAGAAGATCAAATTAGCCAAGGCGTAGACTTAGAGTCGGTAGCGCTTGCTGATTTAGAAACGTTTTACCGCGATGCTAAAAAACGTTTTGACGATGAAGAAGGCTTTGCCGATAAAGCCCGTGATTACGTAGTTAAACTACAAGGCGGCGACGCGCACTGTGAAAAGCTATGGAAGCTATTTATAGCGACCTCAGTTAAACACTCTGAAGAAGTTTACAAACGCTTAAATGTAACGCTTACTCAAGCTGACATTATGGCTGAAAGTGCTTATAACAGTGAGCTTAACGACATTATTAGCTTATTAAAAGATAAAAATATAGCGGTAGAGTCGCAAGGCGCACAGGTTGTGTTTTTAGATGAACTTGCAAATAAAGACGGTGAGCCATCGGCGTTTATCGTGCAAAAATCAGGTGGTGGCTTTTTGTATGCAACCACCGATTTAGCCGCGTGTGATTACCGCTCAAATAAATTGGGTGCTGAGCGTATTTTAATATTTGTTGATGCGCGCCAAAGCCTGCACTTCAATCAAGTGGAGCTTACTGCACGAAAAGCTGGCCTTTTACGCGATGAAACAAGCTACGAGTTTTGCCCGTTTGGCACCATGATGGGCGCCGATGGTAAACCATTTAAAACCCGTACTGGTGGTACTGTTAAGCTTGCCGACTTGCTTGAAGAGTCAATTAGCCGTGCAGCAACAAAACTAGCTGAGCGTGAATCTGATTTATCAGATCATGATCGCAGCGAAATTGCCCGTAAAGTAGGTATTGGCGCCGTTAAATATGCTGATCTTTCTAAGCATCGTACCAGCGATTACATATTCAACTGGAACAGCATGTTAAGCTTTGAAGGCGCAACAGCACCTTACTTACAATATGCTTATACCCGTGTACGCAGTATTTTCCGTAAATCAGGTGTCGATGCCGCTTCGCTAAATGCTGATGTAGCTATAGCCGAGCCGCAAGAAAAAGCGTTAGCGCTTAAACTACTGCAGCTTGAAGAAGTGCTTGATTTAATGATCTCAGAGGCTACTCCACACGTATTATGTGGGTACTTGTACGAGCTTGCTAGCCTATACATGACGTTCTACGAAGCCTGCCCAGTACTCAAAGAAGGCGTAGAGCCAAGCGTACGTGACAGCCGTTTAGTGTTGTGTAATTTAGTGGCAGATACGCTAAAAACAGGATTGGATTTGTTAGGCATTGAAGTCATGGAGCAAATGTAATCAGCGTCGTATTTTAACCTAATACTGCGTTATCCACCCCGACTCACCCTAATCACATACAAATCGTATGCTCATAGGGATAAGTAGGGGTGAATGCCTTGTCTTAGGCTAAACTACTTAGGTGAACCTTCTGTTTCGTGTAGCTCGCTTTGACTTCGTTGTCGTGCTTTTTTAGCCTAAGTCACATACTAATTGTATGCTCCTTGGCATAAAAAAGCACTTCGCCTTGTCAGCACTCCTACACTTGCAGATGATTTTAGGCTTTAATTGATTAACTCTTGTAAGTTAATCAATTTTGTAGCTGATAGCACCGTAGGTTGAGTAGAGTGAAACGAAACCCAACACTAAACTAACATTAAACAAAACACTTTTATTTTTGCTCTTGTAACGATTAAATACCTGACCTTACTTACCCACATACGCTTTAATAAACAGAGAAGGATTTGTTTATGAAACTCGAAGACATCCGCCGTGAATACCTGCAAGACGCGCTAAGCGAAGATAACTTGCAAGATGATCCATTCAAACAATTTGAAACCTGGCTTGAGCATGCAGTGGGCAGTAATATTCCAGACCCAACGGCTATGGTTGTGGCAACGGTTGATGAAACCGGCCAACCTTCGCAGCGCATTGTATTGTTAAAACATTTAGATGATAACGGGTTTGTGTTTTTTACTAATACCGGCTCACGTAAAGCGCAAGAGCTAAAAGGCAATAACAAAATATCGCTGCACTTTCCGTGGCACTATATGGAACGCCAAGTAATTGTATACGGTGAGGCAAAACCATTACCTACATCAGCCGTGGCAAAGTACTTTTTATCTCGACCTAAAGAAAGTCAATTAGCAGCATGGGCGTCGCAACAAAGCCGTCCAGTGTCGTCGCGAAAAGTACTTATGGAAACCTTTGCTAATATGAAGAGCAAGTTTGCCAAAGGTGAAATCCCATTGCCTGATTTTTGGGGTGGTTACTGTGTAGTGCCTACTAAAATTGAGTTTTGGCAGGGTGGTGCACACCGTTTACATGACCGTTTTATGTACCAGCGCCAAGCAGATAACAGCTGGCAAGTTACACGCTTAAACCCTTAATAAATTGATGATTAAGTAACCGTGCAATTTATTGACTCTCATTGCCATCTCGACTTTAGCGAGTTTGATTCAATTCGTGAATTGCTCATAAACGAGTGTATAGCAAAGGGAGTCAATCAGTTTGTTGTGCCGGGTATTACGCTCGCTCAATCGCATACTCTTATCAAACTCAAAGCTACTTTTCCAAGTATAAAAATAGCAGCAGGGTTACATCCTTACTTTTTAGATCAACATCAAGAATCGCACATAGAAGCACTTTTTGAGTTCGGGGTTGCAAATAAGCATCATTTAATAGCTATAGGTGAGTGTGGGCTTGATAGAAGTATCGAAGACCTTGCAAAACAAACGAGTTTGTTTGAGCAGCAAATAACGATTGCTAATGAGCTAAATTTGCCGCTTATTGTCCATCATCGGCAAAGTCATGATTTAATTGCGCAATCGTTTAAACGCTGTAAGCCAAAATATGGTGGAGTGATACATGCGTTTTCTGGCTCACTACAGCAAGCACAGTATTATATTAAACAGGGTTTTAAATTAGGCGTGGGTGGGGTTATAACTTACGAGCGCGCAGCTAAAACCCGTAATGTAATTACTCAAATTGAACCTCAGCACTTAGTGCTCGAAACCGATTCGCCCTCAATGCCACTAAATGGTCATCAAGGTGAGATTAATACGCCGCTTCATATCCCTAATGTGTTCAACGCTCTGTGTAGTTTAAAACAAAGTAGCGATAAAGAGGTGCTAGCTAAAATGCTCTACGACTCTTGCTCTGAGGTTTTTCGTATATAGCGGTTTACTTGCCAACGCTTTAAGCCACGGCCCAATTGCCATGTAAAAATACATGCAATAACTAGCATTAATAAAACCTGACGACCCAAATCATGAAAATGGCTGTGGCTATCTGAAATAGCAGCTCGTGTTAAATAGGTTACCGAAACAAACCCTAGAGGGCGATCATCATCGCTTACAACGGGTTCAACAAATGGTGTTTTAAGTTTACTTATTCCTGGAGTCGATTCTGGAAGTTGACCTAAAATATGGTGTGACTGCCAATTATCACTGCTGGCGACTAAAATCCCCTGATGATCATAAATGGTAGCCGACAGTACAAATTCGTCTTTAGCTATGTCGTTACAAATAGTGTTTAACTGAGGTTTGTTTTTTTCTATCAGTGGTGTTTTAACATTTAAAGCCATAAATTGAGTTAAGCTTTGTGCTGTGTTGTCGGCGCTATCATATAATAACTGATGGCTTTGAAAGCTACTATTTACACCTACCCAACTAAGCAATACAAAACAGCCAGCAGCTAATAATAACCGTAAAAGTCGTTTCTTTTGTGATGCCGATATTGGATTTTTAAGATGGTTATTTTTCATAGTCACCGTATATGCTACTGACAGAATTTTGATTTGATGTTACAACTACTACTATAACCTTAAATTAACCCCGATGGCGAATTTAGCATTCATATTACCGCTTCAATTCGTTTTATATCAGTGGAATAAAAATAAACACGGAGATCCTATGTCGCAAATCAGCATGGCACAGCTTACTTCTCAGCAATCATTGTCAATGTTAACGCTCAACCAATGGTTTGCTCATAACAACGGGATTTTTACACTATTTGATGGTGTTCCAAATACACAAGAAGGGTTGTTTAGTATTGCATTTGCAGGTGACTTTAATGCGACAAGTATAGATACGTTTATTCAGTTTTTAGCTCACCACGGGCAAACGGTCACAGCATTATGCCAATACCAGCCTGATTTGGGCTTATCTCCAGCACTGTGTTTTTATACTCAAAATACAACGCAATCTATTAATCCATTAACGCTTAAAGCGTTTTCAGAAACACTAGAGTGCCAATTAGTACAAATTAATACACCGCCTAACCTTTACGAGCCGGGTTTGTTAGTGATGGATATGGATTCAACAGCGATTACTATTGAATGTATTGATGAAATAGCACGCTTAGCAAATGTGTACGATGATGTGGCATCTGTAACAGCCCTCGCAATGGCAGGTAAACTCGATTTTAGTGAAAGCTTAAATCAACGCGTAGGTAAGCTTAAAGGCATTGAAAAAAAACTTATTGAAGAATTAAAAAATACCTTGCCACTAATGCCGGGCATAAAAGCCTTGTGCCAAGTACTAAAACATCACAATTGGTATTTAGCAATTGCATCGGGCGGTTTTGTGCCATTTGCAGAGCGTGTTCAGGAGCTAATTAATTTAGATGAAGTACATGCAAATGTGCTTGAATTTAAAGATGATAAATTAACTGGTAAGGTACTTGGTACGATTGTGGATGCACAGCAAAAAGCGGTTATTTTAGAGTCTTTGCAAGCTAAGCTCGGACTTGAAAAAATACAAACAGTGGCGATTGGCGATGGTGCAAATGATCTCGTTATGATGGCAAAGGCTGGGCTTGGGGTTGCTGTTCATGGTAAACCAAAAGTAGTTGAGCAAGCGCAAGCAGCTATTTGTAAAGGCTCGTTATTACAGTTACTTTATATGCTCGCTATTCCGTTAAACAAAAAATAACGATGGCATATTAGCGTTAAACCGCTTAGCGAGAGCGGTTTAACCAAAGCAGTTTACGACGGCCCATTTGGTCAACCTTTTGTTGATCTAACTCAAAATGACTTAAAGCTTCTTCTGTAATATCAACCACATCACCCACACCTGTTACCGACCATAAAGCTTCTTCCAACTCTTTAGCTTTATGTAACGCGTATTGACTCACATAGCTAAGCTCGTTGGATAGGTAATCTGTATCTGGGCGACCAGTACGTGAAATATATAGTCGCATAACAAATATAATTTGAGACTTAATCCCCTTGCTAATTTGTTCATTAAAGCTGCTGTAATCTTCACCTAATATACACTGGCTTTGAATAGCTTCGGTGACTTTATCTTGTCGGGGGTCAAAATTGATTGCCAGTGTAAACGCAAGTGGCGGATCTTGTCTGCTGCGATCTTTTATATTTGGAGTGATCACATTTAAAATTTGCTCGTTAGTTATTATACTCGACACGTCCGTTTTATTGCTAAGTAGACCAAAGTTTTGTAAAAGTACATGCAGCGGGCTTGAATATAAACCATAACCAATTGCACCCACTTTAAAATGTGCCGCTTCTTTGTGTAAATACAGCGGAAATTGGCAAACGCTTTTTGTTACCATGTTTCTAAGTGCTGTAGAGAGTCCTTCAATTTTAGGAGCCTCTTCACTTACCTTTAATTTATCTTTGTTATTTTCAATTAATTGTGTAAAAAAACTAACGCCAGCATGGGGTAAGTCAGCCACTCTATTGGCTTTTAAGTTAACGGTGGTCAGTGACTTACTGATAGCCATAACCTCGTACTTGAGTTCGTTTAATGCATGCTTTTTAGTTATTTTTTGTAAATCAGGGAATGTTAAAAAGACAATGTCGCCTTTTTTAAAGCTAACAGGCTGATCGCACTCTAGTTGTAGCCCCATGACTGAAAAATCGCGCGTATGTCCACTTAATACCGTATCATTTATGTGTAATTTAACGTCGGTTTTGTATAAATAGCGTTTATGCGAGCGTAAATTTACATACTCAAGCGCAACAATGTCTAAATAGGGAGCCGTTTTATGTTTGGCATGCCCAAAAAGTTTAAGCTGATTGACCAAAGCTTTATCGTAAGTTATTTGTTTATAACGCAATTGCTCAACGCTATTACCTACACTAGTTAGTACAACAATATATTTTACGTCTTTAACTAACCCTTCAACACGAGGCGAAGGAGGTTTGTTAAGTTTTTCAATGTTACTACCAGCAGAATTTGGCAGTGAAAGTGGTATGTAAGCATCATCAGGATGGCTCGGCATTATCTGAATTTTAAAGCATTGCCAGCTTTCTTTTTGACTACCGAACCCTAAAAATAAATCACGTAGTTTGGCATTGTTGTTTAATTCGGTGCGGGTTGCTGAATAGTAATAAATCTTTCCAGAGGACACATGTGTAAAGGTGTACAGGTAATCTTCTTTAACCGCTGTTGGTTGCGTTAATAACCCACTGACCCGTTTATGGTTAAGCACGTTGTATAAGCAAGGTACACTTCTTTCATCGGTAAAGTAGCGCTGAATAAAAATATTATTTTCGGTTGTTAGGCTTAAACTAGGATAATACTGATCGTCTTTTTTACTTAAAAACACATACAATGAAGTAACACGAGGTATGTAATATTGCTCATAACCTTTTGATACAACCGCATCGAGTGTGTTATCTAAATTAACTTTGTAGCGGCGTTTATTTCCGTGAATAAAGCTTTCTAAAAAGTTATCAAAGGCTTCATTATTTTCAACGTAAGTTCGCTTTAAACGAATATGATTAAATTCACGTGAGATATTCTCAACGGCAACTACTTCATATTGAATGCCATTTTTTAAACCCAGTTCAAAGTCTTGCTCTAGACCCACCAAACGCATTGCTATTAGTTGGCCTTTTCTGATTATGTTTCGCTTTGCCAGCTTTATTTTACAGCCGCTCAAAGAAATATCAGAGGTACTTGCTTTAATATTTTTCTTATCGTTATATTCAATAGTAACTTTTATTGAATAATTCATTCTTTCTTCTGCACGGCTTTCGTAAGATGCAAATTTAATAACATTAGTATTTAGTAAATCTTCTTGCTCTTGCTTATTCCCTTTTTCGGCGGCTTCTTTTTGCATTACGCGGTGGTTATTTTCCGTATTCATAACCGCTTCGTAAACAGCAAGTGTGTATTTACCATGCTGTTTTAATGCGCTTTCAAACACTTCAATGGCCGTTTCATCCATAAAGTGCTGTTTACCATTATGTTCGTAAGGTTTTACTTGTCCTGTAACTAAACCGCGTAGATCAATAAAGCGCTCGACAGGCTGAGAAAGGCGCGACATTTCCATTTTAATTAAAAACTGTTCAGGCTTCGTAAGCTCTGCTGTTTTTGATTTAAAAATTAGGTCAAACTTGGCGTTGCCTAAATATTGTTTTAGCTCATTAACGAGGGACTCGTGTTTGAGCATGATGTCATCAGCCATTTATAAAACCATCACCGTCTCTTTGAAAAAGTAGGTATACTGTTAAATCCATTTATTAGAAATTCAATAAACGTAAAGCGTGCTATGTTATTAATATAGGTACGATTTTTAGAGCAACTACCATTTAGTTTTTGTTATTATGTGTTATGTGCCGTTTTATTGGCAAGTTACTTTTATTCAATTTTAAAGCAAAAACTGTGCCCTAAGATATATAAAGGTAAAACAGTTAATTAGGTAATGATTGTGGCTTAAGAAATTTGCACAGGCAAGCTATGTTGCTATGTAAATAGATGAAATGGCAAAATAACAACAAAACAGTACGCATTTTTAAATTCAATGATTAATAAATAAGGTTATTAATGGCTAAAGCGGCAAAAGTAGAGTTTGTTTGTACAGAGTGTGGCATGAACTATCAACGTTGGCAGGGGCAGTGTCGTTGCGGTGCGTGGAACACGTTAGCTGAATTTAAACCTTCAGCAGGGCAAAGTAAGAAAGCAACAGCGCGCTCAAGTGTTGGCGGTTATGCCGGAGGTATTGGTGGTGGTTCTAAAAAAATTAATGACATAGCGACCGTTGAAGCCGAAAAACAACTTACAGAAATAGGCGAGCTTGACCGTGTTTTAAGCGGGGGTGTTACTACGGGTTCTGTAAATATTATTTCGGGCGATCCGGGGGCGGGTAAAACAACGCTTTTATCTGACTTGGTAGCAAGAATGTCAAAGCGTATGCCGTCTCTTTACTGTACCGCTGAGGAGTCTTTGTCGCAGTTTAAAAATCGTGTTAACCGCTTAAAGTTAGACTATAACGCCAATGAGCTTTATTTGCTTTCAGAAACCAGCGTTGAGACCATTATTGAAGAGCTTGATAAAAATAAAATAAAGTTTGCAGTCATCGACTCCATTCAAGCCGTTGTTACAGACACTGCAAATGGCAGTCCAGGCTCTCCTTCGCAAGTTAAAAGTGCCGCTCAAGCATTAACTCAATATTGTAAGCAGAATGACGTGACCATGTTTATTATTGCTCACGTGAATAAAAATAACGAAATTGCAGGCCCGCAAACCTTGGTGCACATTGTTGATGCGCTATTACACATAGACACCAATGATGGACAAATTCGTACCTTACGTGCTAATAAAAACCGCTTTGGTGACATTGATACTGTGGGTATTTTTAAAATGTGTGAGCGTGGAATGTTAAGCGTAGACAACCCGAGTGAGATATTTTTATCGGGCTCGACGACTGAATCCCCGGGGTCGTCTATTACCTGTATCCGTAAAGGTAATCGGAATCTATTGCTTGAAATACAATGTTTAACAACAGAAACCGAGGCTGAATTTCCACAGCGTGTTTGTGTCGGTTTAAATATGAACCGCATAAAAATGCTCACAGGTATTTTACGTAAACATACAAAAACAAAAATATTTCACGATACCTTTTTTAATATTGTGGGTGGTTTAAAAATTGATGAATCAGAAACCTGTATAGATTTAGCACTTGTTACTGCGTTACTAAGTAGCTTGAACGAATTTGTTGTGCCTCGAACCACTTGTATTATGGGGGAGTTGAGTTTAAACGGTGATGTGCGCCCAATAGACAGCGGCGTACCACGAGTTAAAGAAGCTGCACAGCATGGTTTTACAGAAATATTTATCCCGTTTCGTAACTACCATAAATCTATGGAAGGCCTAGGCGCTAAAATAATTCCAGTAAAAACGGTACATGAGTTATTGAGCCTGATTAATTAACGCTTACAGCGACTGGTATGCAATGTTACTCTTGGGTTAATACAATTTTTATAAAAATAGAATAAGGAAATAACATGAAAAAATTAATTATAGCCGCAGCGATTATTGCCGCAGGTGTTGGCGGCGTTAGCTACGCTAACTATGTTGCAACCCAAGAGGTTCGTGCTGAAGTAGACAAGCAGCTGGCCATGGTGAGTGAGCAAACGGGTGCAACATTTAAATATGCTGGCTTATCTGCAAGTGTTATTTCAAAAAGTGTTGAAATTACAAGTATGGAAGTAATAAGCCCTGAGGGCGAGAGTGTAGCCAACGTTCAAAGTATTGAAGTTAAAGGCTACGAAACCGATAAAATTTCGCCGCATACATCGCTTGATGTAAAAAATCTGACACTCAGTAAAGACTTTATTGCCACACTGCCTGCTGACACAAATGCTATATTAGCGTCAGCAAGTTACAACCTGCATTCATCTTTAGATTATAATGAAGAGTCTGGTGAAAGCGATATGGTTGTAAAGCTCAATGCTAAAGATGTGATCAGTTTTAATATGGACATAGGACTAGCTAATTCTAAACCGCTTATGGATACGTCGCTTGCGATGAGCAAAGAACAAAAGCAAGCGGGTGATACCCCTCTAACTTATGAGCAGCAACTGCAACAGCAAACACGTATGATGCAAGCAATGAGCAAGCTTGAACCCCGTAACGCAAGCTTTGTTATAAATAACCAAGGTAAACTTAAAGAGTTATTAGAAAGTGAGCTTTCAAAGCAAGGTATGACTATTGAGCAAATGCAAGCAATGTTAGCCCAGCAGTTAGAGCAAGCGCCTGTAACTGAAGAAATAGCGAATGCGTTAACCAGCTTTGCCAGCGGTTTAAATTCGTTAACTGTTTCAGCAAAATTGCCTGAAGGCCAAACTATGATGGAAGTTAACCAGCAATTAATGATGCTAGCTGGTAAGCCAGAAGAACTGGTAAAGTTTATAAATTTAGAAGTTAAAGGCGACTAATCACGATAAGTCGTTAAATCATAATTTAAAAAGCCGCACTTGTTTAATCAAATGCGGCTTTTATTATAGATAATGTTTAGTGAAGAATACGCGCTCTAATTGTTCCTTCAACTGCACTTAGCTCTTTAAGCGCTACTTCAGAGTGGTCGGTATCAACGTCAATAACCACATAACCAATTGCTTCATCAGTTTGTAAGTACTGAGCCGCTATATTGATACCGTGCTGCGCAAACGCTTGGTTAATTTGCGTTAACACACCTGGACGGTTGTGGTGAACATGCAATAAGCGACTACGGTTAGCAAGCTCTGGCAGTGATACCTCAGGGAAGTTAACGGCGGTAATTGTAGAGCCGTTATCTGAATATTTAGCCAATTTACCTGCCACTTCAATGCCAATATTTTCTTGAGCTTCTTGAGTTGAACCACCAATATGCGGCGTTAAAATAACGTTATCGAAGTCGCGTAGTGGCGATACAAACTCTTCATCGTTAGATTTAGGTTCAACAGGGAACACATCAATTGCTGCACCACTTAGCTTTTTCTCGCTAAGTGATTCTGCAAGGGCGTCAATATCAACAACGGTGCCGCGAGAGGCGTTAATTAAAATAGCGCCTTGTTTCATTACCGCAAGCTCTGCCGAACCGATTAAGTTTTTGGTTTGTGGTGTTTCTGGCACATGCAAACTAATTACATCAGATCGCTGAAGTAGCTGAGTCAAGTTATGCACTTGTTTTGCATTACCCAGTGTTAGCTTATCTTCAATGTCGTAAAACTCGACGTTCATACCAATGTTTTCAGCCATAATACCTAGCTGAGTACCAATATGGCCGTAACCAATAATACCGAGCGTTTTACCACGGGCTTCAAATGAACCCGTTGCTGTTTTTAGCCACTCACCACGGTGAGCCGCAGCATTTCGCTCAGGTATACCGCGAAGTAAAAGCAGTATTTCACCAAGTACTAGCTCTGCAACAGAGCGTGTATTTGAAAATGGCGCATTAAATACAGCAATACCACGCTGGCGAGCGTTACTTAAGTCAACCTGGTTTGTGCCAATACAAAAACAACCAATGGCAATCAGCTTTTCTGCAGCATCTAAAACAGCTTCGTTAATATGAGTACGAGAACGCAGACCTACAAAGTGAGCGTCTTTAATACGTTCTTTAAGCTCGTCTTCAGGTAGCGATGTTTTAACGTAGTCTATATTGCTGTAACCATTTCGTTTTAGCGTTTCAACTGCGCTTTGGTGCACACCTTCAAGCAAGAGAATTTTAATTTTGTCTTTTGCTAACGATACCTTACTCATAACCTCATCCTATTTAATTTGAGGCCCATTTTTAGTGCCGATAATTACTTTATCAGCACCACGCATCGCAAATAGGCCATTGGTAACTACGCCAACAATTTGATTTATATCTGTCTCAAGTTGCTTAGCATTGGTAATATTTAAATTATATACGTCTAAAATAACGTTACCGTTATCGGTAACCACACCTTGGCGGTAGACTGGGTCGCCGCCTAACTTTAATAACTCACGTGCTACGTAGCTGCGCGCCATTGGAATAACTTCAACTGGAAGCGGAAATTCCCCCAATGTGTCCACTAGTTTAGTGTCATCAACAATACACACAAACTGCTTAGCAACTGCAGCCACAATTTTTTCACGGGTAAGTGCAGCACCACCGCCTTTAATCATTTCGTTTTGAGCGTTAATTTCATCCGCGCCGTCGATGTAAACATCGAGTGCATCGATATCGTTTAGCTCAAATACTTCAATACCGAGCTCTTTTAAACGCGCTGTAGAAGCTTCAGAGCTTGATACTGCACCTACCAAAGTGTCTTTAACTGTGCCAAGGGCATCAATAAAGTGATTAACGGTTGAGCCTGTGCCTACACCTACTATCGTGTTTTCTTTTACAAACTCGAGTGCAGCCCATGCTGCTGCTTTTTTTAATTCGTCTTGTGTCATTATTTTGTGCTCATGTATGTCAAACGTGTGCTGCAAGTATGCGAATAATCACATCACCAGCAGTAATTTTTGTTCGGTGTTATTATGGTTTTAAGCGGTACGTCCCAAGACTCTATTGGCAATACATCAACTTTTTGGCACTCATGTGCAAGGCCTATAAGTCGTGGTTTTTGCCAGTTTTCATCGTGTAAACGAGCCAGTGTTCTATCGTAAAACCCACCTCCCATTCCTAAGCGATTACCTTGATTATCAAATGCAACTAATGGCATAAGTAAGTAGTCCAGCTCGGGTAAAGGGCATATTTGACTGCAATTTAGCTTAGGTTCAAAGATACCATAGCGATTTGCCTTCATGGGTGAGTTTTTCTCATAGCGCTGAAACAGCAAAGTGGCGCCATTAAATGGGTGTATTACTGGTAGGTAAATAACGTGATTTAAGTTCCATAATTCTTTAATTAACAAGGAGGTATCAAGCTCTCCGTCGTTACTTAAATAAATGGCAATATGTTGGTTTTTAGCTGTTTTTTTTGTTTTTAAGTATTGAATAAAATTCATACTTAAAGATTGAGATGCTAAATTTTGCTGTTCATTAGACAAATTATTACGTAATTCGCGAATTGATTTTCTTATTTGGGCGCGTGAATCGCTCATTTTTCAAACTTACCAACTAATTAAAAAGCAAATAAAGCAGGAAACGCCAAGTACACCGCAAGTATAATAAGCAACGTAACAACCGTAGCTATTAACGAATAAAGCAATGCATTACTGCGTTTTTTAGGCTGAGTTATTAGTTCCTCGTCCAGTAATAGCTCTTCGTCTTGCCATTCGTCTTCATCTACTTCAGGGTTTTTTGTTTGGTTTTCAGGTAAGCGCTGCTCAAGGTCTTCGAGTTTTTCTTCTAGCCTGATTAAACTGCTGGTTATGTAGTCTAATGCGTCAAAAATACGCTCATCTCGCTGGCTATCACTTACCGTTTGAGTGGCTTTTTCAGTATTTGTCGATACAGCTTGAAGCTTACTTTTAATGCCCATTCCCACAAGTAGCTTAGCTTGTTTCAATGCTTTGTTTTTATCGCTAGGCGCAAATAAAGGCTTACCTTTAAAAAATAAGGCTACTTTTTCTTCTGAGATTTTTAGTTTTGCCGCCAGTGTTGTACACGCTGTTTTTGAGTCAACGTTATCAGCGAGTCCAGCAAACATAACGCGAAAGTGATCGGTCATTTAAATATCCCTAAAGCTTTATAATTAAATGAGTATATACCTAAAGTATAAAAAAGTTCGAGGACCAATTAATAGTTATTTTTTAAACTATGAATTAGCGTTGCGTTACATAATTGCTAGCTATAAAAAAGGCCCTTAAAAGGGCCGTTTTTTTGCTTTAGTCTTAAAGACCCGCTGCTGCGCGAAGTGCGTCAGCTTTATCTGTGCGTTCCCATGGGAATTCGTCACGGCCAAAGTGGCCGTAAGCTGCAGTAGGAAGGTAGATAGGGCGCTCTAAATCAAGCATTTGAATTAAGCCGTAAGGGCGTAGGTCAAAATGTTCACGAATTAATTCGATTAAACGTGCTTCTTCTAATTTACCAGTACCAAAGGTTTCAACACTGATAGAGGTTGGCTCAGCAACACCTATTGCGTAAGATACTTGTAATTCACACTTATCAGCAAGGCCAGCAGCCACTACGTTTTTAGCGACGTAACGTGCAGCGTATGCAGCTGAACGGTCAACTTTTGATGGATCTTTACCAGAGAAAGCACCACCACCGTGACGTGCCATACCGCCGTATGTATCAACAATGATTTTACGACCTGTTAAACCACAGTCACCCATTGGACCACCAATTACAAATCGGCCTGTTGGGTTAATAAAAAACTTAGTTGCGCTTGTGATTAGTTCAGCAGGAAGTACTGGCTTGATGATGGTTTCCATCACAGCTTCTACTAAATCGTTTTGAGAGATGTCTTCGCTGTGCTGAGTTGACAGAACAACCGCATCAATACCTACTGGCTTACCGTTTTCGTATGCAAAAGTAACTTGAGATTTTGCATCTGGACGTAACCAGTTAAGCTCGCCGCTTTTACGTACTTGTGCTTGACGTTGAACTAAACGGTGAGAATACGTAATAGGTGCAGGCATTAACACTTCAGTTTCGTTACATGCGTAACCAAACATTAAGCCTTGGTCACCAGCGCCTTGTTCTTCTGGGCTAGTACGGTCAACACCTTGGTTAATGTCTGGAGACTGTTTACCAATGGTGTTTAAAATTGCACACGAGTCAGCATCAAAACCCATGTCTGAATGTGTGTAGCCAATTTCACGTACTGTTTTACGCGTAATCTCTTCTATATCAACCCATGCGCTAGTAGTGATTTCACCACCAACCATAACCATACCTGTTTTCACGTATGTTTCGCACGCAACGCGGGCATGAGAGTCTTGCTCTAGGATAGCATCAAGAACCGCATCAGAGATTTGGTCGGCGATTTTATCCGGATGACCTTCAGAAACAGATTCAGAAGTAAATAAATGTTTTGCCATTGTAATTATGCTCACAAATATTGCGCTTCACAAACGTCGGTATTAGCGCTAAAAAATTAAGGGGCGTATTTTATCTAAAACGAAACACCTTGCATAGTGTTTTTACGCCTAGACGTCTAAATTAAATTAGTTATGACATTATGGTCTTAAAAAATATTCATAATACCTCATTTTTATAGGGTTTTTAATTGCACACAGCCCCCACAATAAGTAAGAATGGTCGCAATAAAAGTGCTCTTGTAACTTGAGTACATAAACGAACACATAAATACCCGCGCAAATACATATATAAGGTAGGAGAATTCATGCCATCTCGCAAAGAACTTGCAAATGCTATTCGCGTCTTGTCAATGGACGCAGTACAAAAGGCCAAATCTGGTCACCCTGGAGCCCCTATGGGCATGGCTGATATCGCAGAAGTATTATGGCGCGATTATCTAAAACATAATCCATCAAATCCAGAGTGGGCAGACCGAGATCGATTTATACTGTCAAACGGCCACGGTTCAATGCTTATCTATTCTTTATTGCACTTAAGTGGTTATGATTTACCGTTGGACGAAATTAAAAACTTCCGTCAAATGCACTCTAAAACACCAGGCCACCCAGAATACGGTTATGCGCCAGGTATCGAGACCACTACGGGCCCACTAGGCCAAGGGATCACAAATGCGGTAGGCATGGCAATTGCTGAAAAAGCGCTTGCGGCACAATTTAACCGTGAAGGTCACGACATTGTTGATCACCATACCTATGCATTCATGGGCGACGGTTGTTTAATGGAAGGCATTTCGCATGAAGCCTGTTCGCTTGCCGGCACATTAGGCCTAGGCAAGCTGGTTGCTTTTTGGGATGACAACGGCATTTCTATTGATGGTGAAGTTGAAGGTTGGTTTAGCGATGACACACCAGCACGTTTTAAAGCGTACGGCTGGCACGTAATTAGTGACGTTGATGGCCACGACAGCGATGCAGTAAGTGCTGCAATTAGCGAAGCAAAAAGCGTGACTGATAAACCAACACTAATTTGTTGTAAAACAATTATTGGTTACGGTTCACCGAATAAATCGGGTAGCCACGACTGTCACGGTGCACCACTTGGCGATGAGGAAATTAAAGCATCGCGTGAGTTTTTAGGTTGGACGGGCGATGCATTTGAAATCCCTGAAGACATTTACGCACAGTGGGATGGAAAAGCTAAAGGCCAAGAGCTTGAATCAAGCTGGGACGAAAAGTTTGCAGCCTATGCAAAAGCATTCCCAGAGCTTGCAGCTGAGTACAAACGCCGTACAAATTCAGATTTACCTGCCGATTGGGCTGAAAAGTCACAAGCGTATATTGAGCAGTTACAAGCAAACCCGGCAAATCCAGCATCTCGTAAAGCGTCACAAAATGCATTAAATGCATTTGGTCCATTATTACCAGAATTTATGGGTGGCTCTGCCGATTTAGCAGGTTCAAACTTAACAATTTGGGAAGGCTCTAAAGGCCTAACAGCGGACGATGCAAGTGGTAACTACGTTTACTACGGTGTGCGTGAGTTTGGTATGTCGGCAATTATGAACGGTATTGCACTTCATAAAGGCTTTATTCCTTACGGTGCAACATTCTTAATGTTTATGGAATACGCACGCAACGCGGTTCGTATGGCTGCATTAATGAAGCAACCAAGTATTTTTGTATACACGCACGATTCAATTGGTTTAGGTGAAGATGGTCCAACTCACCAACCAGTAGAGCAAATTGCCAGCATGCGTTTAACGCCTAACCTTTATAACTGGCGCCCGTGTGACCAAGTTGAGTCAGCAATTGCATGGCAACAAGCTATTGAACGTAAAGACGGTCCTACATCGTTAATATTCACACGCCAAGGTCTTGAGCAACAGGCGCGTGACGCACAACAGCTAAGCGACGTCAAAAAGGGTGGTTACATCCTTAGCTGTGACGGCAACCCAGAGCTAATTATTATTGCAACCGGTTCTGAGGTGCAATTAGCACAAGATTCAGCTACTGAATTACGCAGCCAAGGTAAAAAGGTACGTGTTGTATCTATGCCATGTACTGATGCATTTGAAGATCAATCGCCTGAGTACAAAGAAAGCGTATTACCAGCAAGCGTTTCACGTCGCGTAGCGGTAGAGGCAGGTATTGCTGATTACTGGTACAAGTATGTAGGCCTAAATGGCGCCGTAGTCGGTATGACCACCTTTGGTGAGTCTGCACCAGCTAACGAGTTGTTTGAGCACTTTGGCTTTACGGTTGAAAACATTGTAAGTAAAGCAAACGCACTTTTTTAATCGTTTTTGATTAAATAAGTTAAGTAACTTAAAAACCCGCTAATGTGCGGGTTTTTTTATGCCCATATATGAAACAACTTCATCTTATACCAATCCGCTTAATTAAGTGATCTATTTTGAGAATAGATAAACGTGTTGATAGCTAGGCAAAAAATTCGTTATTTAGTTGTTCTAAATGAGGATTTTTTAACGCAGATAGCGACACTTTTAGACCCTAAAAATGATTAAGCATTATTGCGAATTGGTATTAAGCGTTACTGCTTTTCTTGCAAGAAAGTAAGCTATCAGGCAAGGTAGTGCGATAAAATTTATAAATAAAGATCTTTAAATTAATAGCAGGAGCTAAAATGTCTCAGTTTGAAAATGTAAGCGTAGTTAAAAAGGCCAACGTGTATTTTGACGGTAAAGTGTCAAGCCGTACGGTTGTATTTAGCGATGGAACTACCAAAACATTAGGCTTTATGCAGCCGGGTGAGTTTGTATTCGATACCAGTAAAAAAGAACTCATGGAGCTTTTAGGTGGCCAGTGGGATATTTTATTACCAGGCGAGAGTGAGTGGAAAACATTTAACGCGGGCGAGTCGTTTAATGTAGACGCTAACGTAAGCTTTAAAGTAAAAGTAATTGATTTTGCCGACTACTGTTGCTCGTACACAGATTAATAGCTAGCACAGCTAGACGTCTGAAAGCCCATGATTTATGGGCTTTGCATAAACTTTGCTCAACACATGATTTAAATCACCAAAAACCGCAAATAAACCTCAAATATCTCTCTTTTTTCCTTGTGTTAATCTAAATAGCCCCCAATACTATTTATGAGGTAACAAATAAAAGGATACCCTATGAAAATTAATCTTTCTGGTCACCATGTTGAAGTTACTGACTCTATTAGAGAGCACATCAACGAAAAATTTTCTAAAATTGAGAGCCACTTTCCATCACTTATTTCTCTCGATATGATCTTGTCTAAAGAGCATCATAAAATCCAAGCCGAAATTAGCACTAATTACGAAGGTGCGCGAATATCAGTAAAAGGGGAAAACGAAGTAATGTACCCAGCTATTGCAAGCGCAGCTAAAAAACTCGATGCAGCACTAAAACATCGAAAAGGGCAAATAAAAGCAAATTTACACGAAAAGCCTGTAAGTACAACGCCAGAAATAGCGCACGAAATCATCCAAGAGATGGAACTAAAATAATTTTTAGTCCCAAAGTACTATAAAAAAGAGCCTTACGGCTCTTTTTTATTGCCTTTAATTTAGGTAAGTTATGCAGCCTTCGGTGTTATTAATTGTGAAAATTAATAACCAGAGTGAATAACACACATAATTTGAGAAATTAATGCAGCAAACACACACTTCTTGGAAATCTCACTTAGGCGCACTAGGCCCTGGTATCTTAATGGCAACTGCAGCAATTGGCGGGTCTCACTTAGTTGCATCTACTCAGGCTGGCGCGCTATTTGGCTGGCAACTATTTTGGTTAATACTGGCTGTTAACGTATTAAAATATCCGTTTTTTCGCTTTGGTATGGAATATACCTTAGCCACTAAAAACAGTTTAGTAGAAGGCTATAAAAACAAAGGCCCGGTGTATTTTTATAGTTTTATAGGCCTAAACATACTCGCAGCAGTTGTTAATACCGCAGGCGTATTACTACTTACCGCCAGCTTACTGCATTACGCACTGCCTGTAGTGATAGAGGTAACCCTGCTATGTTGGATATTGCTCGGTGTGTGCTTAGCCATATTATTGTTAGGGCACTTTAAAGCGCTCGACAGCGTTGCCAAAGGCATAATGGGGTTATTAACACTGGCTACTGTTATTGCGCTAGTTATCGCATTTAGTAATGGCCCAATGGCGCCAGCTGACTACATTGGCCCGTCACCGTACGAACTTACTATGCTCAGCTTTATGGTCGCGTTAATGGGTTGGATGCCAGCACCCATAGAAATATCAGCCCTTAGTTCGCTGTGGCTTAAAGAAAAACAAACTCAGCAAGCGGTCACTAAAAGCCAAGGCTTGTTTGATTTTAACGTAGGCTATTGGCTAACAGCCTGCTTAGCATTGGTATTTTTTAGCTTAGGTGTGCTGGTGCAATACGGGCAAAGCAGCAGTATTGAGCTTGGCGGTGTTGCCTTTGCTAAACAGCTTATTGATATGTATGCACTGACTATTGGCGAGTGGGCAAGGCCGCTTGTATCAGCCATTGCGTTTTTATGTATGTTTGGCACTACACTCACCGTGCTTGATGGCTACGCACGTACACTTAACGAGTCACATAAATTACTTGGTTTTAAGCAATCTAAACACAGTTTAAATATTTGGTTAGTACTGCAAGCCTTTGCCGGTATGGCCGTTATTTTATTTTTTAAATCGGCCCTGGGGCCAATGCTTACTTTTGCCATGACACTTGCTTTTGTCACTACCCCCGTTTTTGCATGGCTTAACTTTAGCCTTGTGAGATCAGAGCCCGCCATTAAACACAGCGTACTATTGCGCAGCTTAACGTGGTTAGGCTTAGTGTATTTAGTTGGTTTTGCTGTTGCGTTTGTGGTGTGGAGGTTGATGTGATTTCAGGTTCGAGGTGAAATGTGCAAATTAAAACGATCTACATAGTATTTGTTTAGGGAGGAAGCATCAAAATACTGCGGTGTTTCCATAGTTATTAATTAGCAACATATAGTTTTTAAAACTTCTATCATAGTGAGAAAAACGACCAAGATTACTCTTGTTTTTTTGCACATAAACTGGGTTGTTTTAAACAATATATTAAGCCGCATGCTAAAGCGGAATGAATAAGTTTTTGTAATTTCATGTGATTACACAAACTTATTCTAAGGCTGTAAGAACAATAATGGCTAGATGCTCATTTAACTCGTTCCAGCTTTGCCTTGCTTATAACAATCGTGATATGAGTTTTTTATCGCCTATATATGTTAGAAAACTATTGGCCAACACGCTTTAATAATAACTAAAGTTTGAAAACCTACGAACGCCTGCTTAACTATGAGTAGTCCTATTGGCAATTAATAAATGATATGGTAGTTAGGTTGTGGCTTTAACATTATGACTTTAAGGGGAGTATTAAAATGGCAAAGTATGAAGAGCATACAAGCTCACTAAGCGCAGTGGCTCCTTATATGATTGTAGGAGCAATTATCGGTTCAGTTATCGGTTTTGTAGGTAGTATATTTTTCGACTTTCTACCTTTTAGTATACCGGGTGGTATCGCGATTGGTATCGGTATTGGCTTGGCTATTGGCTCACCGAGTGACTCTGATATTAAGTAAATGCCAATGTAAAATCTAAAATAAGCCTCATGGCGGGCTGCCTATACAACTAAACTCTACTCGTTGTTTCATATAGAAGATAAGAAGTACTATTATTGTAAATAATTTTCCATTCGTCATGAACTGTTAAACTCCTAACATCGATGCGTTTTGTACATATGACTCTTTAGCAAAAAGCCACTCATTATAAGGAAATCAAAAAACTAAATTTTTTTACATGAATAATATTGCTAACTTTTAGCAATGGCAATTTGCTGTTTTTTAATTTTTTAACCTTGTATCGACGCGCGTTCCTACTCTGCAGTGGTAGCATATGTTCTTGCGATTAACAGAAACTACTTTTAATGGGCTTTTAGGTTTTACTATGCTCAACCTTGCTTATGTAAAAATAACTACCTGTAGCACTGTTAACTCAGTTCTTTTATCGCTCGACTTATCCCATCCAAGCTCAGCGCGTACATGCGATTGTTCATTAGCTCTTTTATAAAGCCAATTGATTGATAGTACGGCCAGTGTTCAACGGGTTGTGGGTTGAGCCAGGCGACTTTATCAAAGTGGTTTGTTATACGCTGTAACCATGCACTGCCGGGCTCTTCGTTGTAATGTTCTACCGAGCCGCCAGGGTAGGCTATTTCGTATGGGCCCATAGTGGCATCACCCACAAATATGACTTTGTAGTCGCTGGTAAATTTATTAATCAGCGTCATGGTGTCTATTACGTTTGAATGGCGGCGTTGGTTATCCTGCCAAACGTGTTCGTATAAACAGTTATGAAAGTAGTAAAACTCTAAATGCTTAAATTCACTGTGGGCTGCGCTAAATAATTCTTCGCAGGTATGAATGTAGTCATCCATTGAGCCGCCAATATCAAACAGCATTAATACTTTTACCGCATTGTGGCGCTCGGGTGCCATTTTTACATCTAGCATGCCGCCTTGCTTGGCGGTTGCGCGAATGGTCTCGTTTAAATCCAGGGTGTCACTTGCGCCGGTGCGGGCAAATTTGCGTAGCTTTTTAAGGGCGAGTTTTATAGTGCGTGAGCCAATTTCGCGGTCTGAATCTAAATTGCGGTATTCGCGCTTGTCCCACACTTTTACCGCTTGGCGATTGCGGTTGCCGTCTTGTCCTATACGCACGCCCTCAGGGTTATAACCATACGCGCCAAAAGGAGATGTACCGCCGGTGCCTACCCATTTATTACCGCCTGCGTGGCGTTTTTGTTGCTCTTCTAAACGCTCTTTCAGGGTTTTCATAAGCTCGTCGAGCCCACCCATGGCTTTTAGTTGGGCTTTTTCTTCATCGCTTAGGTTTTTTTCAAACTCTTTGCGTAGCCAATCTTCAGGTAAGTTGTGCTGCTGCTTTAAACTCTCGAGTAGGTCTAAGTCGGCAATACCGCTAAAGTAGTCGCTAAAGGCTTTATCAAACCTATCAAAATGGGTTTCGTCTTTTACCATTATGGTGCGCGCTAAATGGTAAAACGCGTCTACGTCGGCAAATATAACGCCTTTTTTTAAGGCGTTAATTAAATCGAGTAGTTCGCGCAGGCTTACCGGTAAACGGTATTCACGTAATTTGAAGAAAAACGCAATCAACATATTAACGGCGGCTCATAAACGCGAGTTTTTCGATGAGGCTTATGTCTTGCTCATTTTTAAGCAGTGCGCCAAACATCGGCATTAAGCCGCCTTTTTGGCTTTTGTCGTGCAATGTTTTAGCGTCTATATCCTCTGCCATTAAAAGTTTTAACCAATCCAGTAATTCGCTGGTGGAGGGCTTCTTTTTAAGGCCGTTGGCTTCACGTAAGTTAAAAAATACTTCTAATGCTTGGCGTACTAAATCTTGTTTAACGTTAGGGTAATGTACATCAACAATTTGCTGCATTTCCTCGCTGCTTGGAAAGTCAATATAATGAAAAAAACAGCGGCGTAAAAAGGCATCAGGCAGCTCTTTTTCGTTATTTGAAGTGATAATCACAATAGGGCGCTCTTTTGCGATAATGCGCTCACCTGTTTCGTAAACGTGAAACTCCATTTTATCAAGTTCGAGCAGCAAATCGTTTGGAAACTCAATGTCGGCTTTGTCTATTTCGTCAATGAGTAAAACTGGGCGTTTGCCGTTAAGCTCGGCATAGGTAAATGCTTGCCACAGCTTACCTTTAACAATGTAGTTGCCAATATCATGCACGCGCTCATCGCCTAGCTGGCTGTCACGCAAACGCGATACGGCATCGTATTCGTATAAACCTTGCTGTGCTTTGGTGGTCGATTTAATGTGCCACTGAATAAGCTCGGTGTCTAAACTTTTCGCAAGCTCTTCGGCCAGCATAGTTTTGCCTGTACCAGGTTCACCTTTAATAAGTAATGGTTTTTCAAGCATAATAGCAGCATTTACAGCCTGTTTTAGCGAGCTGCTTGCGATGTAATTGTCAGTAGAATTAAATTGCACGGTGTACCCTTGTCTGGTCTGAGCAGTATTGAATGGGGTTATAATGCCACAGTTAATCTGCAGGTCCAAGGTAGGCAAAACGAGGTATAGTTTTGCCCTCTTTTTCAACGGTTTCTAAAAACATACTAAGTGGTCGTGCCCAAATACCGAACTCACCATATAAGGCTTGGTATATCACCAATTGTTCGTCTGTTTCGCTATGTGTTGCCTGATATAAAACTTTGTACTGCGGGCCTTTGTAGTGTTGGTATAAACCCAGTTTTAGTGCTGTAGTCATGCTTCAATCTCTTGTATAATTTGTGTTTGCACTTTTAATGCTAACTAATTTGCCAATATTATGAACTATATTTCGTTAGATGATTACAGAAAAGCGTGGGTTTTTCGCCATAAAGACATTCCGGTATCAAGTGATGACGCAGCTAAAATAAAACCAATGAGCGACGAGCGCGCTGCTGTGCTTTGGAGCACAATGGTAAGCCGGGAGTTTGACCACCCCGACTTTTTTGATGAAAGTATGTGGTGCGGTCAAGATAAAAGCTTTAGTGATGAAGTTAACTGGGAAGCAGCTTGGGAAAATGGCGATGATTTACCACCTCAAGAAATTTTAGAGTTTTTAGGGTGGGAAGCAAATACCACGGTATATTTCTGTATGGCGCGCGATAATGTTATTGAAACAACGTTTGACGTATTTAAACGTAATTGGCAAAACTTTATGTTTTTAGCCGATGGCAGTTTACTAGTTGGTAAAAAGCGCAACAGTGTTGTGCAATTTTTAGAGTCGGGTAAAGCTAAGTTAGGTGAAAAACCAAGCGCTTAATTTATTATGTGTGCTTAAAAACTATTCAGTACTATGTTATAAAACAGTTATCTGAATGTTTTTGAGTAAAGCAATTGGTCGCGAAAAATCAGTCACTTGGTGAACAGCAGCAAGTTGAAATTTGGCAAACTGATGCGCAAAAGGCGCTTTATGCGCAGTTGTGCAATGCATTTTATCAGCGAGAAGTTCAGCGGTTAGTCGCCGAACCTAATGCCGATAAGCTGCGTAGGCAGTTAAAAAGTTTGCCTTATTACATTGAACGAGCTGCATCGCTTGTAGTAAACGGGCATTCGCCTTTTACGCTTGATGCACAAAATGGCTCGTGGCTCGAAAAACAAAAAGCAACGCCGCCCGATGTAAATAAACAAGCCAATGAACTTTTTTTTCAAGCGCATGCCAAAGTGGGACTAATTGTTCCGGTGATAGTAAACCAGTATGACAAATTACACCTTAGGATAGACAGTATTGATCAGGTGTCTGAAAACAAGTTGCATTGCAACGAGCTAGGGTGGTTTGATTTTTTAGGCAATGGCCTAGAGCAGCAATATGCACAACTTTTAAAGCCAAGTAAGTTGAATTTAGCTGCAGCGTGCTGTGGGCATCAGTGGCAGTTTTCAAAGCGTTGCACACCACGTGTATTATCATTACGTGAAATGCTACTGGCAGGTAACATTAATTGGCGCAATATAAAACGCCCATTAGCTTAGTTAAGTTAAAACTTTTAAATTATTAAATAAGGAGTGTTAAATGCGTGTTTTTCAAGTGTGCTTACTGTGCTTAGCACTGTTTGTTCAATACAGGTTATGGTTTGGTCAAAATGGTGTGCAAGATTACTCGCGCTTAAAAGGGGCGGTGGCAACCCACCAAGACACTAACGAAAAGTTGATAAAACGTAATAAAGTGCTCAAAGCCGACATAGAAGATTTAAAGCTTGGCCTTGAAGGCATTGAAGAACGTGCCCGAAACGAATTAGGAATGATTAAGCCGGACGAAACATTTATTCGTGTTTTACCGGGCAACCAATATGAGAAATAAACAAACTATCGTTGCGATTGTACCCGCAGCAGGTGTAGGCAGCAGAATGCAGCACAATGCACCTAAACAATATATACAGTTAGCGGGTAAAACAATTTTAGAACACACCCTAACTAAATTATCTCAATTATCACAACTACAAACTATTGTTGTTGCCCTTAGCGATACAGACCCATACTTTGATGAACTACCATTAACCGATGCGCGCATTGTTCGTTCAAGTGGTGGCAAAGAACGTGCTGATTCAGTACTTAATAGTTTGTTATTTTTAGCACCCAATCCTCCTGATTGGGTATTAGTGCACGATGCAGCGCGCCCACTGGTTGACCTAGCAGACATAGAGCGCCTTATCAGTGAGTGCCTTAGTGCAAATGAAGGCGGAATTTTAGCCAGTAAAGTAAAAGATACCATTAAACGTGGCGGTACACACTCAAAGCAAACCGTACCAAGGGATGATTTATGGCAAGCGCTTACCCCTCAATTTTTTAAGTACAGTGACCTTAAAAATGCGCTGCAAAATGCGCTACAAAGTGGGGTGCCTATTACCGACGAAGCCAGTGCAATTGAGTGGGTAAACAAACCAGTAAAACTTATAGCGGGTCGTAGCGATAATATTAAAATAACCACGCCAGAAGATTTAGCTTTGGCAGGGTTTTTATTAAATAAACAACAAAACGAGAGTGCAGTATGATACGAATTGGCCATGGTTTTGACGTACATAAATTTGGCGGCGAAGGCCCGTTAACTATTTGTGGTGAAAAAATTGATTACCCACAAGGCTTTTTAGCACACTCAGATGGCGATGTAGCTATTCATGCATTATGTGATGCTATTTTAGGTGCGCTCGCTATGGGCGATATTGGCAAGCACTTTCCTGATACAGCGAGCGAATATGAAAATATAGACAGCCGCATTTTGCTTCGTCATGTTGTTAAGTTAGCTAAAGAGCAAGGCTATGTATTAGGAAACGCCGATGTCACCATTGTGGCACAAGCACCAAAAATGCTGCCGCACATACAGGCTATGCGCGTAAATTTAGCCAGCGATTTAAACTGCGATCTTAGCCAAATAAATGTTAAGGCTACGACAACTGAAAAATTGGGCTTTGAAGGACGTAAAGAAGGTATTTCTAGTCATGCCGTGGTTATTATGAGTAAAGAGCTTGCGAGTACAAAAAACGCATGAGCGACTTAAATTATTTATACGGCGCACCGCTTTCAAAAGCTGACTTTAAAACCACTGCAGAAGACTTTATGGTAGATGAAGATCTAGGTATAGAGTTTACAGGTAACGGTGAGCATGTATGCTTGCAGGTGGTTAAAAAAGGCGAAAACACACAATACGTGGCTAAAATTATCGCGCAAAAAGCCGGTGTATCGCCTCGCGATGTAAGCTACGCGGGCATGAAAGATCGTCATGGTGTATGTAGCCAATGGTTTAGTGTAAAAGTGCCCATTAAAAAGCATATAGATTTTACAGAGTTAAATAGCGAAAGCATTTTTATAGTGTCGCAACAGCGCCACGAGCGTAAATTACGCACCGGTTGCCACAAGGGCAACAAATTTACCATTACCCTTCGTAATGTTACCGAGCCGCTTGATATATTATGCCGCATAAATGCTGTGCGTGCTGGTGTGCCAAATTACTTTGGCGAGCAGCGTTTTGGCCGCGATGGGCATAATTTGGTTATGGCCGAAAAAATGTTTGCCGGCGAACGTATTCGCGATAAAAAGCTTCGCGGTATTATCATTTCTGCAGCGCGCTCGCACGTATTTAACCAAATAGTAAGCTTGCGTGTAAAAGAACATGGCTTATCCAAAACCATGCACCGCGAAGTATTTATGCTAAGCGGCAGTAATGCATTTTTTGAAGATGCAATTAACGACGAAAACATAGCACGTTTAGCCTCTGGCGATATTGTAATGTCGGCACCAATGGCAGGCAAAAGTGATAAAGGGTTAACTGAGCAAGAAAAAATATGGCTTAAACCCTATCAGGCATGGTGTGAAGGCCTGGGTGAATTAGGGCTTAAAAACGAGCGTAGAATGTTGCGTTTGATTCCTGATAACTTGGCAGTAGAAACACTTGATAACACTACACTTAAGCTAAGCTTTGGTTTACCTAAAGGATGTTTTGCAACCGCATTACTACGTGAACTGGTGGACTATACAGATGCAAGTCCAAAAGAGCGAAAAGAAAAGGATAATGGCATAAATGAAGATACTGTTAAGTAACGATGATGGCGTTAATGCTAAAGGCATAGCGGTCTTATATAACGCGCTTACAAAAATTGCAGACGTCACTTTGGTGGCACCCGATCGCAATTGCAGTGGTGCAAGTAACTCACTCACATTAATGAACCCATTGCGTGCAACAACTCTTGAAAATGGGTTTATGTCAGTTAATGGTACGCCAACCGATTGCGTTCATTTAGGTGTTAATCAGCTTGTTGACCAAAAACCAGATTTAGTTGTGGCAGGCATTAATCATGGCGCCAATTTAGGTGATGATACGCTTTATTCAGGCACTGTTGCTGCAGCGACCGAAGGTCGTCATTTGGGGTTGCCTGCTATTGCAGTCTCACTTTGCTCACACAATGGCGAGCACTTTGAAACAGCGGCTGCGGTAACAGTTAATATAATTAAAGAACTTGCATCGCACCCATTACCAAAAGACCAAATTATTAATGTTAATGTGCCAGATGTTCCACTAAGTGAATTAAAAGGTGTGCAGGTTACGCGTTTAGGCGCTCGGCATAAAGCTGAAACTATGACCAAGCAAACAGACCCTTGGGGTCGAAGTATTTACTGGTATGGCTCGCTTGGCACAGAGAGTGATGCAGGTGAAGGAACTGACTTTTACGCCATTAATAATGGCTTTGCATCGGTGACACCACTCAGTGTTGATATGACCGCACACAATAGCATTAAGGCAGTTGGGGACTGGTTATCTAATTTGGAGATAAATCGTGCTCGCTAATTACACGCGAAGTGCGAAAGCGTTATCAGATTTACTTAAACGTGAAGGTGTTGAGGATCAAGGCGTACTTGATGCCATTGCAGGTATACCTCGTCATTTATTTATTGACGACGTATTGCAGCACAAAGCTTATGAAAATACAGCGCTACCTATTGGGCAAGGGCAAACTATTTCGCAGCCTTATATTGTAGCCCGTATGACGGAGCTTTTGAGGTTGGCCGGTGTGCGCGATAAAGTATTAGAAATTGGCACGGGCTCTGGCTATCAAACAGCGGTATTGGCTAAAACGTTTACTAAAGTTTATTCTGTTGAGCGGATCAAAGCTTTGCAATGGCAGGCTAAACGGCGTCTGCAGCAGCTTGATTTATACAATGTAACAATGAAACATGGAGATGGCTGGCAAGGTTGGCAATCTCAAGCACCATTTGACGGTATTATTGTTACCGCTGCGGCTGCCACCGTACCTCAAGGTTTGTTAAGTCAACTCGCCGATGGCGGTGTATTATTAGCGCCGGTTGGCGAAGCTGATCAAAAATTAATAATGGTTATTCGAAAGGGCGAAAGCTTTACAGAGCATGTTATTGCACCAGTAAGATTTGTACCTTTGATACCTGGTGATATTGAATAGGAATTCACTTTGAAGTTGTTTACTAAGTTGTACGATATGGCCCTAGTATGGGCAAAGCACCGCCATGCGGAGCGTTATTTAGCAGGAATGAGTTTTGCCGAGTCTGTTTTTTTCCCTATCCCACCCGATGTAATGTTAGCGCCAATGTCGCTGGCTCAACCTAGTAAGGCGTGGCGTTTTGCTAGCTTCGCAACGATTGCATCTGTGCTGGGCGGGGTAATTGGGTACCTTCTTGGTTTTTGGCTTTTTGAACCTGTTGTAGAGCCGCTAATTGCACAGATGCATTGGCAAGAAAAGTTTGATGTAGCATTAAATTGGTTTAAAGAGTATGGCGTTTGGGTGGTGTTCTTAGCTGGTTTTTCACCCATACCCTATAAAGTATTTACAATTGGTGCGGGCGTTTTGCAGATGGCGTTTTTACCGTTTTTAATTGCTTCAGCAATCGGGCGCGGTGCTCGGTTTTTTCTAGTTGCTGCGCTTATGAAATGGGGCGGAGCGCAAATGGAGAAAAAATTACGTCAGTATATTGAAGTGCTTGGCTGGGGATTAGTAATATTAATAGCCGTTGCGTACTTTTTGTTGCGTTAAGCTATATAAAATAATGTTACTTAAACATGGAGAAAAGCACGATGAATAGACAATTTATGCTTTATGTTGCTTTGTTCATTAGTGTTTTTCTCTTTGGTTGTTCATCTCGCCATGTTCCAGCGCCCGTTAGTAGCTTAAATAATAATGTTAATGACTCAAACCATTTAATTAACATTGTAGATGGCAAATATACAGTACAAAAAGGAGATACACTTTATTCAATCGCATTTAGCGCAGGAAAAGACTTTAGAGAACTTGCTAAAAACAACTTAATTTCAAGTCCTTATGTTATATATCCAGGCCAGTCAATCTCTCTCTCTCCCACTATCAAAAAAATTAAAAGCTCAAAAAAATATACGAATTCGAGTAAAAAGTCTAGAAAAAACATACAAAATAATAACAAAAAATTAAAGAAAGGACTTGATCAGCCAAAAAAACGAGAGTATGTTCAAAAACAAGCCAAATATAAAGTTAGTAACCAAAAGCAGTTGTCGAGCGGTAAATTAAAGTGGTTTTGGCCAGCAAAGGGCAAAATTACCAAACGCTTTTCTAATAAGGAAAACGGCTATAAAGGCTTACAAATTACTAATAAAATGGGGGCTACAGTTTTAGCCGCTGCACAAGGAACGGTGGTGTATGCGGGTAACGCGCTTCGAGGTTATGGTAATTTAATCATTTTGAAACATAATGATGATTACCTAAGTGCTTATGCACATAACTCGAAATTACTTGTAAAAGAAAAGCAAAAAGTTAAGGCAGGACAAAAAATAGCAGAAATTGGCAATTCAGAGTCTTCGGTTACCGCGCTTCGCTTTGAAATTCGTTACCGTGGGAAAGCTGTCAATCCTGCTAAATACCTTCCTTAGATTTTAGGTATTGATAATTGCTCTGGAGAAGGCTTATGGCTAGCGCAGCAAAGATTGAAAAAAATATCAGCAATGACGACAAGTTTGATGAAAACACCGTTGAAGAAGCAACACCGTTACTTGAAAAAGTAGATGACGAAGACATATTTGCCAAAGAAGAAGTGACTAAAAACCTAGATGCCACCCAACTTTACTTAGGTGAAATAGGCTTCTCTCCATTATTAAGCGCTGAAGAAGAAGTATTTTTCGCGCGTAAATCCCTTAAAGGCTGTGAAGCCTCTCGTAAACGTATGATTGAGAGCAACTTACGTTTAGTTGTTAAAATTGCACGTAGATACAATAACCGTGGACTAGCGCTACTCGATTTAATTGAAGAAGGTAATTTAGGGTTAATTCGTGCTGTTGAAAAGTTTGACCCTGAACGCGGGTTTAGATTTTCAACCTATGCAACATGGTGGATACGTCAAACAATTGAACGCGCCATTATGAACCAAACACGCACTATTCGATTGCCCATCCACGTAGTGAAAGAGCTAAACGTTTACTTACGTACAGCGCGAGAGCTAACCCAAAAGCTCGACCATGAGCCAACTGCAGAAGAAATAGCTGACTGCCTAGATAAACCAGTTGAAGACGTAACCAAAATGTTACGTTTGAATGAAAAAATAGCGTCGGTTGATATGCCTATTGGTGGCGAAAACGACAGCGTGCTGCTTGATATTTTACCTGACGAAAAAGGCAACGGCCCTGAAGGTGAAGTGCAAGACACCGAAATTAATAAACACATTGTTGATTGGTTAGGAGAGTTAAACCTTAAGCAACGTGAAGTACTGGCGCGTAGGTTTGGATTACTCGGCTATGAGCCATCTACACTTGAAGATGTAGGTAGAGAAATAGGGCTAACACGAGAGCGAGTAAGACAAATACAAGTTGAAGCACTACGTCGTTTAAAAGATATTTTGCAACAAGAAGGGTTAAGCACAGATAGTTTATTTAACCAATTTTCTTAATAATAAATTTAAGGCCTTACAAGGCTTGAATAAAAAATGCCGAAGAAATTATTCTTCGGCATTTTTTGTTAAAGCAACGCTTTTAATTTATAGAGCAATTCGTGTGCTTGACGAGGCGATAAGTTATCTGGGTCAATTGCACTTAATTGTTCTTCCACTAATGAAGGCTCAATTACAGCGCCATTATTAAATGAAAATGCGTGTTGCTCAGCATTAGGTGCAGTAACACTTTGGTGATTTTCAAGTAACTTAAGCTTTTGTTTAGCTTGTGTAATTACCGCTTTAGGCACACCAGCCAGCGCGGCCACTTGTAAACCAAAGCTTTTGCTTGCCGCACCGTCTAGCACAGTATGCATAAATGCAATGGTGTCGTTATGCTCTATTGCATCAAGGTGAACGTTTACAAGGCCCTGCGTTTGCTCTGCAAGCTCAGTTAATTCAAAGTAGTGAGTTGCAAACAGGGTTTTAGCGGATATTTTTGATGCTAAATGATTCGCTGTGGCATATGCAAGCGAAAGCCCGTCATAGGTACTTGTACCACGTCCAATTTCATCCATTAATACCAACGACTGCGCTGTCGCATTATTTAAAATAGTGGCGGTTTCGGTCATTTCAACCATGAAGGTTGAGCGGCCAGAGGCTAAATCATCACTTGCACCAATACGCGTAAATATACGATCAATATTGCCTATTTTTGCGCTATCGGCAGGGACATAACAGCCAATGTGCGCCATTAATACAATAAGCGCTGTTTGGCGCATATAGGTTGATTTACCACCCATATTTGGGCCTGTAATAATCAGCATTTTGCGCTGACTATTAAGCTCTACAGGGTTTGCAATAAATGGGTCTTTCATTACCTGTTCAACAACCGGATGACGGCCTTGTTGAATACTAATGTTGTCGTTGTCGCAAAGCTCTGGTTTAGCATAATTAAGTGCAAAGGCACGCTCTGCTAAGTTATTTAATACATCTAAGTCAGCAAGCGCTGCAGCCATTATTTGCAGCTGTTCAATGTGTGGAGCGATAAATTCAAATAACTCTTCGTATAGTTGTTTTTCAAGCGCGAGCGCTTTTGATTGGCTGCCTAGTACTTTATCTTCATGCTCTTTAAGCTCTGGAATAATATAGCGTTCATTATTTTTAAGCGTTTGGCGGCGAATGTAATCAGCAGGTACTAAATGCGAGTTGGCGCGGCTCACTTCTATAAAAAAGCCGTGTACTCGGTTATAGCCAATTTTTAATGTACTAATGCCTGTACGTTCACGCTCGCGTTGTTCAAGCTGCTCAAGTACATCTGTGGCACCTTTACTTAGGTTACGCCACTCATCTAATTCACTATTATAACCAGGCGCAATTACGCCCCCATCACGAATAAGTACTGGCGGATTATCAATAACAGCTCGCTCTAGCAATGCTTGTAGCTCAGGTAATTCAGGTGAGTGTTTGATAATACTTGTAATGCGTGGGTCGCTCGCATCACTTAATAAATTATGCAGAGGTGCAAGTGCTTGTAGAGCACTGCGCAAGCGTGTTAAATCCCTTGGGCGTGCAGTGCATAATGCTAAACGCGCTATTACACGTTCTATATCACCAATCTCTTTTAGCGACTCGTGCAATTCGCCGCACAGTTGTACGTCTAAAATTGCGCTAATAGCATTTAGACGAGAGTTCAACTCGTCTTTATTTCGAACAGGTGTATGAATGCGGCGTTTTAATAAGCGTGAGCCCATTGCTGTGGCTGTTTTATCAAGAACTTGTGCAAGCGTGTTTTCAAATCCGCCCGATAGATTAACCGTTAGTTCTAAATTTTTACGGGTAGCGGCATCTAATATAACAGCGTGTTCGTTATGCTCAAGTGTAATGGCGCGAATATGAGGCAAAGCAATGCGCTGTGTATCTTTCACGTATTGCATTAAACAGCCTGCAGCTACGAGCGCTGAGTGAGCTTTTTCTACACCAAATCCAACTAAATCTTTTGTTCCAAATTGATCGCATAATAAGTGCTGAGCCGTATCTAAGTCGAACTCCCATTCAGGGCGACGACGAGCGCCTTTAATATGTTCGATTAGATGGGTGTTTTCAAAATTTTCGCTATAAAGCAATTCTGCTGGCGATAAACGTTGTAGCGTTGAGCTTAACGCTTCGTCAGTATTTACTTCTACAACGTTAAAACGCCCAGAATTTATATCAAGATACGCAACACCGTATTGGCCTTTTTTATTTTGCCAAACACTGGTCAGTAAGTTGTCTTGTCGTTCTTGAAGAAGCGCCTCATCTGAAATAGTGCCCGGTGTAACAATGCGCACTACTTTTCGCTCAACAGGGCCTTTACTGGTTGCGGGGTCGCCAACTTGTTCACAAATAGCAACTGATTCGCCCATTTGTACTAAACGAGCTAGGTAGTTTTCTACGGCATGATAAGGCACACCTGCCATAGGAATAGGGTCACCACCGGCTTTGCCGCGTTGAGTTTGCGAAATATCGAGCAATTGAGCTGCACGTTTTGCGTCGTCAAAGAAAAGCTCATAAAAATCACCCATACGATAAAACAATAAAATATCGCGATGCTCTGATTTTATTTTTAGATACTGCTGCATCATAGGGGTTTGTTGTTTTATAGTGTGTGGTGCAAAAAGATCAAACGACATGTATTTACCCAAAGGCTGAATATGGAATTACATCAAGAGATTAAAACACTTGCTGCGAAATTAGGTGTTATTTTAACGGATAAATGCTTATGGATCACTACTGCTGAATCATGCACAGGTGGTGGAGTGAGTTATGCACTAACAGACACACCTGGCAGCTCGCGCTATTTAGGGCGTGCATTTGTTACTTATAGCAATGAGGCAAAGCACGAACTACTCAATGTAGCGACGAGTACGTTAGAGCAGTATGGTGCTGTGAGCGAGCAAACCGTAAAAGAAATGGCGTTGGGGGCAAAAAATCTTGCCAGTGTTGACGTTGCTATTGCTATATCGGGGATAGCAGGGCCGGGTGGAGCAACACAAGATAAGCCAGTGGGTTTTGTATGGTTCTGCCTACAAATTGCAGATAAACAATTTACATTTAAGCAAATATTTAGTGGTGATAGAGCCCAAGTTAGAATGCAGGCTATTGAATTTGCTTTGAAAAATACAATTGAAAAGATAAATTTATAAATTTCGCTTGATACTGTGGTTTCATACAGTATACTTGTTCGCATTAGCCGGATTTGGAGAACAAAATGAACGATAACAAACAAAAAGCGTTAGACGCTGCACTATCACAAATTGAGCGTCAATTTGGTAAAGGTTCAATCATGAAGCTGGGCGACAATAAAGCCCTGAACATTGATGCAGTATCTACAGGTTCATTAGGGATCGACATTGCTTTAGGCATAGGCGGTTTACCAATGGGTCGTATTGTTGAAGTATATGGTCCTGAATCTTCAGGTAAAACAACACTGACTTTGCAAGTTATCGCACAAGCTCAAAAAGAAGGTAAAACATGTGCCTTTGTTGATGCTGAGCATGCTCTAGATCCTGTATACGCTCAAAAACTAGGTGTTAACATTGATGAGCTTTTAGTTTCTCAACCAGATACGGGTGAGCAAGCGTTAGAAATTTGTGACATGTTAGTGCGTTCAAGTGCTGTAGATGTTGTGATTGTCGATTCAGTTGCAGCCCTAACACCTAAAGCTGAAATTGAAGGCGACATGGGCGACTCGCACATGGGCTTACAAGCACGTTTAATGTCGCAAGCATTACGTAAGCTTACGGGTAATATTAAACGTTCAAATACATTATGTATTTTCATTAACCAAATTCGTATGAAAATTGGTGTAATGTTCGGTAACCCAGAAACAACAACCGGTGGTAACGCGCTTAAGTTTTACGCATCAGTTCGTATTGATATTCGTCGTATTGGCTCGGTGAAAGAAGGTGATGAAGTTGTTGGTAACGAAACGCGCGTTAAAATTGTTAAAAACAAAGTAGCGCCTCCGTTTAAACAAGCCGAATTTATCATCATGTATGGTGAAGGTATTTCTAAGCAAGGCGAGTTAATTGATTTAGGTGTTAAGCACAAAATTGTTGAAAAAGCAGGTGCTTGGTACAGCTACAATGGTAACAAGGTAGGCCAAGGTAAAAACAATTCAATTAAATTCTTAAAAGAAAACGTAGAAATTGCAAACGAAATTGAAGGCAAACTACGCGATATGTTATTGCTTAAAGCGACAATTGAACCAGAAGATGGTGAAGATGTACTAGGTGATGACGCTGACCTTTAAGGTTTAAAACGTTCTTCAAGCTTGATTTGACCCGAGCTTTACAAAAACGCTAGCCAGTAATGGTTAGCGTTTTTTTGTGTGAAAGCATTTATTAAGTCGTTATTAATTCGCCTAACTAAACGTGCTGTTTTTAGGTTATAAAGCCTTAATAGCATCGGGTTTACTGTATTAACACTTTGGTGGGTTTGTAACTACAGTTTTAAAAATGAAAAACGACACAAAAGCTGTGTCGTTTAAATTGTGTGATTAAAATATACTTATAATTAGCTTTATAGTTGCCAGTTAACAGATAAGGCATAGTTACGCGGCGCGCCGTAGTAACCTTGCGCCCAAAATAAGCTATGCAAATACTTTTCGTCGGTGGTGTTATTTACGTTAAAAGTAACACCTACGTTTTGAGTAATCTTGTAGTTGGCCATCAAATCAAGAATACCATAAGCACCTTGGTTTGTTGTTACAAGTGCTGTACCCGTTTCGTCAAAGACTTGTACACGGCTCACCGAATCTTGCCAGCGATAGTTTGCACCAAATGTTAAGCCTTCAAAAAACGGTACCTGATAAGTAGCGGCAAGTTTTAATTGATTTTCTGGTGTGTAGTCTTTTACTAAATCATCACCTTTAATGCTTAGATTACTAAAGCTTACGCTAGTGCTTAAACTCTCAGTAAGTTTACCGCTTAGTTCTACCTCAAAACCGTCACTACTAATGCCATCAGCAGCATAGTAGCGCGTATCACTCGGTAATGAATCAGGTAGTGCAACTGCAAGGCCTTCCTGTTTAGCATCAAAATACGCCAACGTTAAAAACACTTGGTCTTCTAAAAGCTGTGCTTTTAAACCTATTTCGCTACTTTTGCCAGTAATAGGGGCAAGTTGCTCAGCGTTTATATCCAGCTCTTCTTGGGGCACGAATGTTTCGGTATAGCTTGCGTAGGCTGAGAGTGAATCTGTAAAGTCGTAAACCGCACCAATATAAGGAATAACTTCACTGTCATCTCGTGTTTGCACTACTCCATACGCAGTGCCTTTTGTTTCCCAGTCGGTGTAACGAACACCTGCAAGCACACTTAGTGGGTCACTAAGTTTTATGCGAGTAGATATATAAGCAGATTGCTGCTTGTTTTCAATATCACTGCCGTTTAAACCATCTGCAAGTGTTGCTTCTGGCGCTACGCCATTCCATGTATCAAGCGATGGCATGGCAGGAAAGCCATTACCCGTTGTGTAATCGTATAGTGACTGCTCGTTATAATCCATGTTTGCTTGGCTTACACCAAATGATAGGTCGTGCTCTTGACCAAATAAATCAAACTTACCACTAGCGTATAAATCAAACAGGTCGTGTTTATCCTCGTAATCATAACGGCTTGCGTAACCAGTAAGACCTAGGCCTGTTTCTCTATCGGGTGTGCCATAAACATAAAAAAGCTCTGAATCTTGCTCGTTTTCAATATGTGCATAACGGGCGGTTGCTACCCACGTTGCTGATAAGTTTTGCTCAAGCGTTACATAAACCTGTTCAGCACTGTTGTCCCAGTATGACCAATCTGATGCAGTACTAGTAGATGCATCGTAATCAGTGGCTGAGCCATCAGTGTAGTAAAGGGGTAATGCTCCCCAAAGAGGACTATCGGCATCTTTTTGTTGATTAACGTAGTTGAGACTTAGCGTTGTATCATCTGTTAATTTACCTTCATAGGCTAAGTAACCTATTGTTTTGTCAGTTTCGTAACGGTCCAAGTAAGACTCTGCTTTATGCTTAGTAAATACCGCGCGTACAGCGTGCTCATCGTTTATTGGAGTCGAAACATCAACCTCTATTCGTTTGTTATTCCATGAGCCATAAGATACAGATGCATGCGCTTGTGTTATGTAGGTCGGTTTTTTAAGTACCATGTTCACTGTTGCAGAAGGGTTTCCTGCACCGGTCATTAAACCGTTAGCCCCACGAACAATTTCAACACGGTCGTAAATAGAGGTATCTAATGAGCCTTGAATTGACCCCGAACTTTGTGGAATACCCAAGCCATCTACTTGAAAGTTTGTGATTTCAAATCCACGGGCTTTAAAGTAAGTCCGATCTGTTTCTATTTGCTCCACCGTTACACCGGGTGTGCTTTCAAGAACGGAGTTAATATCATCTAACGAAAAATCGTCCATTAATGCGCGCGAAACAACCGAAATACTTTGCGGGGTTTCTTTTATTGAAAGGCCTAATTTAGTTGCAGACTGCGCATCTTCGGTAATGTAGTTTTTATGATGCTGGCCATATACGGCTATTTTCTCTAATGACTCGTTGTTAGTTTTTAACTCCTGCGCAAACGTATTTCCAGATAAAATTAAAGAAGTAACAATGCTTAGTTTAGACAAACGCAAAATAGTAGGGGACGACATATCGGTTCCAGTTCGTTAAAAAATTGGAACTTATGCTAATCTAAATGATATTGATTTGCAATTGCATTGTTGTGGTTTGTTTATCTTTTAACTAATTTGGGCCAGCTTAATTAATACCCTTAGGTTTATTTTAAAATTATGTAGGGTTTAATTAAGAGGTTTATTAACCAAATTTAAAGTTATACGCATAAAAAAAAGCGGCCTAAGCCGCTTAATTTATGGAGTAGACTTTAAACTAAAAAGCGTATTTAACAGAGAATTGTAAGCGGTCTAAATCACCATCAATACCGCTCTGAGTTTCTCTCTCAGCATGTTTTAACTCTGCACCAAATGTTAGGCGTTTAACCGGAGAGTATAAAATATTTGCGCTATAGCTTTGCGTTGATTCAGTAGGATCACCTGAAATGCTCAACAAATCAGTGTTGTTGTCAGCTGAAAAGAATGAGTAAAGGAATGTTGAACGCCATTGGCTGCTCCATTTATGCTGATAAGCAACAAAGCCAGACGTTGAGTCGATTGCATCTAACTCATCACCATTGAGTACGGCACCATGAGCAACATTTAAACCTACATATCGGCCTAAACCTTTACCTTGTGTCAGCATAAATTTAATGTTGTCGTCGCCTACTTTAAACATACCCGATGCACTTACGCCAAATGACGTTTCATCAGCATCAATACCGCCCACTTTATACGTTAATTGGCGAGCAAGTGCGGTTACAACAAGGTTACCCCAGTCTGCTTTGTGTGTGTATCGTGCGGTAAAATCAGGAAGCGACGCATCATCAGTTGCAACGCGTGCTCCGCCTGTTGTTGTGATTGTGCTTTCAGGGTTTTCTAATGAGAAAGACCACGCACCTGTTGTGTATTTAATTTGAGCTTGGCGAACAAACACTGTGCCTTCAGCAGGGCCTACAAAGTCTAACGTTTCAGGAAGTGCTCCTACGTTTTGAAAGTTTGACCATGTTTGGCCAAATAACCATCCGTCGTAGGTTATAAAAGCGTGGCGGATGCGTGGAGCGAAAGAGTTTGATACGCGTTCATTACCACCTGCGGCTGAGGCAAGAAAATCAATTTCAATCTTGCTGTTAATTTTTTTACCGTTATCTAGCAAGGTCGACGTACCAAAATTAAAACGCGATTGACGCGCATGCATATCAAACACTGCGTCTGAGCTGTCATCATCACCTACAGTTAAAGTACTCGGTACATAAAAGTCACGACCAACGCTTGTACCAGCAGAGGCACCCGCTGAATAATCACTCCACATAGTGTCGAGTTTAATATATCCGCCGTAAGTGAACTCTGTGTCACCAATCTTTGCAGCTGTAGCCGCATAAGTAGTGCTTGATAGTGCACATAAAACAGCGCTTGCTGCGAGTGTTTTTAATGGAGTTATTTTCATACTGGTATCCCTTGTTTAGGCTACTTGTTGTTTATAATTTTTTACTCGTTTTTGCCAATACTTGCTACAGGTGTAGATTACGAATAAAAATAAATAGTGTGAGTCTGTTCAGTGTTAATAAATATTCTTTTAATTTTTAAACAATGCATGCAATAGTTTTTAGATTTGCTTAATTGTTCAACACAAATACTTTAGATATGTGCAGTGTTAACTCAATTATCTATTGGTCTATAAGACTAAGGTTTAACAGTGAAGTAATCTTTTGCTACCTTTATTTAACATCATGTATTGTTTAGGTAAAAATATTTAAGCTTATTAATTATATAGTACAAATTAGTAATATGGAGGCGAGTACAACTAAGGTCTAATACTTAATAAAGCACTGCTGAGTAATCCTTGTTGAGAGCCTAAGGCAAGTAATTTAAACGGAGACTAAGATGTCACAAAGTATCTATCCTGTTCCTAATCATATAAAAGACACAACACTCGTTGATAAAAATAAATATAATTCGATGTACCAGCAGTCAATTAATGACCCCGAAAGCTTTTGGCGAGAGCATGGTCAACGCCTCGATTGGTCTACTCCTTATACTAAAGTTAAAAACACCTCTTTTGATAAAGGGCACATCAGTATCAAATGGTATGAAGATGGCTTCTTAAATGCCTCTTACAATTGTATTGATCGTCATTTAAAAACCAAAGCCGATAAAATTGCACTTATTTGGGAAGGTGATGACCCGTCACAAAGCGAAAATATTACGTATCAGCAATTACACGATGAAGTTGCCAAATTTGCTAATGGTTTAAAAAAGCTAGGTGTGCAAAAAGGTGACCGAGTTGCTATTTACATGCCAATGACCCCGCAGGCTATTTATGCTATGCAAGCGTGTGCTCGCATTGGTGCAATTCACTCAGTTGTATTTGGTGGCTTTTCACCTTCGGCAATCGCTGACCGTATTAAAGACTCTGGTGCTAAAGTGGTCATTACATCTGATGAAGGCCGACGTGCAGGTAACTGCGTGCCATTAAAAGCGAATGTTGATGAAGCCGTATTACAAGATTCTGTAACCACTATTGAGCACGTGATTGTACATCAGTTAACAGGTGGTGAAGTTGATTGGCACGATCACGATATTTGGTGGCACGACTTAGTCGCTGACTTACCAGCACAGTGTGAACCAGAGCCAATGAACGCAGAAGATCCGCTATTTATTTTGTATACATCAGGTTCAACAGGTCAACCTAAAGGGGTTGTACACACAACTGGCGGTTACTTAGTTTATGCGTCAATGACTCACGAGTACGTATTTGATTTACAAGATGATGATGTGTATTGGTGTAGTGCCGATGTAGGTTGGATCACTGGGCACAGTTATATTGCATACGGACCGCTGGTGAATGGGTGTACACAAGTTGTATTTGAAGGCGTACCTACATACCCAAGCGCAGGAAGAATGGGTGAGGTGGTTGATAAGCATGGTGTCACTATTTTATATACTGCGCCTACAGCGATTCGAGCATTAATGGCCAAAGGTGATGAGCCTACCGCAACTTCACATCGCGATAGTTTACGTATTTTGGGTTCAGTAGGTGAGCCAATTAACCCAGAGGCATGGAACTGGTACTACGAGAGTATAGGTAAGTCTAATTGTCCAATTGTGGATACCTGGTGGCAAACAGAAACAGGTGGCATTATGATCACGCCACTACCTGGTGCTACAGACACGAAGCCGGGTTCTGCAACCCATCCATTTTTTGGTATTGCTCCGGCACTTTATGATGCAGAGGGAAATACACTAGAGGGCGCGGTTGACGGCAATTTAGTTATTTTAGATAGCTGGCCATCACAAGCGCGTACTGTTTATGGCGATCATGAGCGTTTTGAACAAACTTACTTTAGTGCATACCCTGGCGTTTACTTTACCGGTGATGGTTGTCGTCGTGATGAAGATAGCTACTACTGGATAACAGGGCGTGTTGATGATGTACTCAATGTATCTGGGCATCGTTTAGGCACTGCTGAAATAGAAAGCGCATTAGTTGCTCATGAAGCTGTGGCAGAGGCTGCTGTAGTAGGTTACCCGCATAATATTAAAGGCCAAGGCATTTATGTTTATATTACGCCTAACGAAGGGGTGACGGTGAGTGATGAGCTTACAACAGCGGTTCGTAATTGGGTTCGTAAAGAGCTCAGCCCAATAGCTTCTCCAGATATGATTCAATGGTCTCCGGGTTTACCTAAAACACGCTCAGGTAAAATAATGCGTCGTATTTTGCGTAAAATTGCTGCCAATGAGCACGAGCAATTGGGTGATACGTCAACCCTTGCTGATCCGTCGGTAGTGGATGAACTTATCGATAATCGATTAAATCGATAAATACGCGTTAAAAGCTTGATTACAAGTTAATTCTAAACGTAGTATATCGGCTGTTACTTAGTAATAAGTATCAGCCGAATTTTTAGGAGTGAACCATGAGTCAGTTTTTAATAGCGGACGATCATCCGTTATTTCGTGAAGCACTAAAGGGCGCACTGAGCGCAAAATTTGAAGGGCTAGAAGTGTTCGAGTCGTCAGATTTTGATAGCACATTGCAAGTGCTAAGCGAGCAAGAAGATCTTGATATATTACTGCTAGACCTTCATATGCCAGGTAATGGTGATTTGTATGGTCTTATTCGTATCCGAGAAGAGTACCCAAGTTTACCGATTGCTGTGGTTTCAGGCAGTGAAGACGTTAATATTGTTTCTAAAGTCATGGGTTATGGTGCTATGGGGTTCATTCCCAAATCATCCTCATCGGACGATATTGCCAACGCAATTAACCAAATACTTGAAGGTGATACATGGCTGCCAAAAGAGCTTAAAAACAAAGTAGCCGAAATTGAAGGTGAAGACAGAGAAATTGCAGCGCAAGTCGCTTCTCTTACACCTCAGCAATACCGCGTTTTACAATATTTGCATGAAGGATTACTCAATAAGCAAATTGCTTATGAGTTGCACATTTCAGAAGCAACAGTAAAAGCACACATTACCGCAATTTTTAGAAAGCTCGGTGTCTATAACCGAACGCAAGCCGTACTGATCGCTGCTAAATTACAACTAGAGCCTATTGAGCCAGCTCAATAATGGTTTAACGGCTTTGAAGCGATTTATTACCGTTATATTTTACCCGCTATTTTGAATTGGCATTTTAGCGCATGGGCATATTGACGGCTATGCTTTGAAACGCATTTAATTTTGGGCAGGCGTAGGTTAAGTCCTTTAGGCAGCGTCTGCTTAGCACTTATGCTTTTTCATCTTTCATTTATGACAAAACACGCCTAATACCTATACCTTCTGCTTTGTCTAACATTAAACGGCGTAATTAATTACAAAAGGTCAACATATTCCTGCTTTTGTGTTATTTAGCTTTACTCACAAACCATTCACCTTTTATACATGATCTAAATTACAAATAATGCTAGGTTACGGCAATTTTATAACTTTAAGAGCAGGGTATGACAGACTCCACACACACACCTAGCAACAACCCAAATAAGGGGTTGTTTAATCGGTTTTTAGCCACCGTCGAATTTTTAGGCAATATGCTGCCTCATCCAATTACACTATTTGCAATATTTGCAGTGGCAATTGTTGTGTTTAGCGGTATTGCAGATTGGTTTGGATTAAGTGCGATAGACCCTCGCCCGGTAGGTGCTCCTGGGCGCGACGCTGATGGCGTTATTGAAGTCGTAAGCTTATTAAGCGCTGAAGGTTTACAGCGCATTATGGCTGGGCTTGTCACTAATTTTACGGGGTTTGCACCCTTAGGTACCGTGTTGGTTGCACTACTTGGTGTAAGCGTTGCTGAGCACTCGGGTTTGCTCTCTGCAGCCATGCGAGGCATGGTAATGGGCGCTTCTAAACGTTTAGTTACGTTTATGGTGGTGTTTGCCGCTATTATGTCTAATACCGCCTCAGAGCTAGGTTATGTGGTTTTAATTCCACTCGCAGCGATGATTTTTCATAGTTTGGGACGTCATCCTTTAGCTGGCCTTGCCGCTGCATTTGCAGGCGTGTCGGGTGGCTATAGTGCTAACTTATTATTAGGAACTATTGACCCACTTCTTGCTGGTATTACAACTCCTGCGGCTCAAATGATCGATCCAACCTATGTTGTTGGCGCAGAAGCAAACTGGTATTTCATGATGATATCGGTGCTATTAATTTCAGTACTAGGTACTTTGGTAACTGAAAAAATAGTTGAGCCACGTTTAGGTAAATATAACCCAGACGAAGCCGGTATTGATCTGTCTCAAAACAGCATAGACACCCTTACTCAACAAGAAAAATCAGGTCTAAAATGGGCTGGCGTTTCTTTATTAGTAGTTTCTTTATTACTTGCTTGGACCATCGTTCCTGACGATGGCATTTTACGAAACCCTGCAACCGGTGAAGTTGCGGGTTCTCCTTTTTTAAAAGGGATTGTGGTTATTATTTTTGTGACATTTAGTATCCCTGGTTTTGTGTATGGCCGTGTTGTTGGCACTATGAAAAACGATAAAGATGTTATTAATGCCATGAGTAAAAGCATGAGCTCAATGGGGTTATATATTGTGCTAGTCTTTTTTGCGGCGCAATTTGTCGCATTTTTCAAGTGGACTAATTTAGGCACCATTTTAGCTATAAACGGTGCGGCGCTTTTGCAAGCTTTAAACCTGACAGGCCCTGAAGTATTTGTTCTGTTTATTTTAATGTGTGCGTTAGTAAACCTAAGCTTAGGCTCATCGTCAGCACAATGGGCTATTACAGCGCCTATTTTTGTTCCTATGCTTATGTTAATAGGCTACGCGCCAGAAACAATTCAAGCGGCTTACCGTATTGGTGATTCGGTAACAAACTTGATAACCCCGATGATGAGTTATTTTGGTTTAATACTTGCCGTGGCTGTTAAGTATAAAAAAGACATGGGCATAGGTACGCTGGTTGCTACCATGCTGCCATACAGTATTGTATTTTTTATTGGCTGGGTTATTTTGTTTTATGTTTGGGTATTTTTACTGGGTATGCCTGTAGGGCCTGAGTCTCCTACGTATTACACACCGTAATTACTTATTTTACGCGAACAATAAAAAAGCCAGCTTAGCTGGCTTTTTTTAGCAAATGAGCGTGGTATAACCACAAAGGTTAACGCGTCCTAGCTAAATACAACGGTTTTATTGCCATTTATAAATAGCTTGTGCTCTGAAGCGAGTTGCAACGCTTTGCAAAAAACCGTTTTTTCAACGTCTTTACCCATTTTTGCCATCATTTCAGCTGTGTTAGCGTGAGTCACACTTGTCACGTCTTGTAAAATAATTGGGCCTTCATCTAATTCATTATTTACAAAGTGAGCCGTTGCACCAATAATTTTTACGCCGCGCTCAAATGCCTGATGATACGGTTTTGCACCAATAAATGCGGGTAAAAAAGAGTGATGAATATTAATAATTTTACCGTCAAAGCGGCCTACAAATTCAGGGCTTAAAATACGCATATACTTGGCTAAACCAATTATATCTGGGTTATAACTAGCAATTAAGTCACCTACTTGTTGGTCATGTTCACTTCGGCTTAGCCCAACATGCGATACCACATGAAATGGCACACCAAAACCTTTAGCAAGTGGTTCTAAATCAGGGTAGTTAGCAATAACAGCTAGCACTTCAATATTAAGTGTTTGCTCAAACTGTTTTAATAGCATACCACCTAAGCAGTGTGCTTCTTTGGTGGCAAGCAGCACCACTTTAGTTTTTGCATCGTCGTGCAATGCAAGTTTGGCGCCTTCAGGTAATAAAGCGCGTAGCTGCTCTAAAAAGTCACTTTGTGGTTGCCCCGTCAGCTCAGTGCGCATAAAGAAACGTTTGGCGTCTTTGTCTACAAATTCGTTATTACGAGTAATGTTCAAGTTATTTTGATGACAAAGCCCGGTGATTTTAGCAATTAAGCCCACATCGTCGGCACATTGGGTGGTTAGTATGTAACTCATTTTCCTCATTCTTACCCTATGATTAATGTTTCATTATTTGTGTTTTAAAACATAAAGCAAGGGCTTTGTGGGCTAATCAAATATTAATCATGTTATTGCACGCTTTTAGTTTAATTTAGACGTTACATAGCGGTGGGGCATATTTAGGTAAATAAAAAATGCCACCCAATTATACAGGTGGCATTTATCTGAAAATGCTATTTTTTTGGCTCAGACGCCAAGTCGTCTTCTTGACGTAAAAAGCCAGCGGCTTCTTCATCGTCTTTAGTTAGAGTAGGTTGCATAGGCATTGCGCGAGTTTGTTGATTCAACTGATGTAGTTGAGATGCGTTACCTAAATCGCGTTCACTCGTAATAGAGGCTATGGATTCGCGGTCTTTCAAAAAGGCGATTACATCTTTTTTGATTGCTTGTAATTGACCTTCATCTTTGTGCATTTCCATAATATGGCGAGGATGCTCAAGGTTTTTCATACCTGTTGCGGCAAAGGTTGTCGAAACGACACGCGAAACAATCACCCAAGGTGTTATGCTGCTGCGCACTAAGGTGTTTTCTGAACGAGTGCTATCGTGAATACCTGTACCTGTTGATATTTTTGACTCAGTAAATGTGCCTTCGCATTTAAAATATACCAGTAAAGATTCAAATTGCATTTCGGCAAAAAATAAGTGTGCACTGTTGCTTAGCAACTGGGCAAAGGCTTTAATTAATACACCAATCAGTAATAAGTGAACACTTGCCATTAACAGTTCACTAAACTCAATAATATTTTGATTATTAAACGCTTGCTCAATGCTATTTATATTTGCTGCATCAATATAGTGGTAAATATTAATAAACGAGTAGGCAAGTAATACGGTAAAAGTAAGCGCTACAATATAAAGTAAGTTACCGCTAATTAACGCAATTAAACGCGAAAGACTAAAGTGCTTACCTAAATCCATCGTGTGCAGTTTAGGTTGGATTTCTTGAATCATTTCACCTTTAAAGCCGCCTTTACCTTCAATTTGCTCTTGTAATTTAGGATCTAGCTCACGGTAAACCCTATTAGGTACTTCTTTGTAACGACGGTTTGCCATCACTAAATTATCAAGGTTTATAAAAATTTCATCGGGATGAACAGACTCTTGCCAGTTCTCCCTCAGTTCTGATACCTCGGCAGTGGGGGTCACAATATTTAAACGAGCTTTAATCATTACAAACACAAGGGCGCAACTTAGTGTAGCGAGTATAATAATGGCTGTTAAATACAGTCCAGCATTAAGGCTAGGTAATTGTTCTAGCCAGTTGTCTATTTGTTGTTTACTAATGCGTTGCTCTTGCATTAGCCACGACATAGAAAGCCCTATAGCAATGGGTAATATAAACGATAAGGAAATGATTTTAGCAAGCGCACCCGTACCCAAGGCTTCAATGTTTTTTTCGGCATTTCGTGAAATGGGTTTGCCAGACGAACGCCAAGAAAACAGCACGTAAAACATTAAAATTGCGCTATATATCGGAAAAGCAAGTTCTCCCGCTTCGCCTGTAAAGCCTGAGAGTGATACAAATGCAACCAACGCATAAGCAATAAGTGCAACCAGCGTGCTAACCCATGAGCCAAATAAACGTTGGGCAACATTACGTATTGGATAGGGTAGAAATAATAGTTTTGGTATTAAGCTGTGTAGTAAGCGAGATAAAAAGCCGTTTGGTTCTTTGAACGTACTGTTTTTGCGCCCAACAAGCATTTCCTCTAATGTTTGTGCTGTGTAGGCTACTTCGTTTTTTTCTTCTTGTGCAGTTGAGGTTTGCGATTTACTAAAGTTAAACGCCAGCGATGTAGGGTGATTTCTACCTACAAAGTACTTAAGTGTGGCATATATACCGCCAGATAAGGTACGAATACCTAGTGCGAGTATTAACATGCCAAATATCATCAAAATCCAACCTGCGGTAGCGTCGTCTTTTACAGAGCTAGATGCGGTAACTAACAGGCTAACACCCACAACAGCCTCAATCAGCCCTCTTACAGCCTTTACTTTACCTTCTAGTTTAAAAGGGTTTTTTAGTCCAAGATCGATTGATCCGTAATCAAAAGCCATTAAATGCTCCTTATAAATAGCACATCCAAAAAAGGGAATATCAGCAGAGTTACAATAACGTATGCACTTTAAACATTATTGCTTAATTTTTGATTGTATATCAATAATAGTGTTCAGTTTAAGGTTATTTGAATATGTTAGTTTAAATGTTTTATAGGCTGTCATTGATCAAAACGGAGTGCAGTGATTATGAAGTTAATTTATGTGGATGATAATTTACCTGGTATCACTCGAAGGCTTAAAAACAAGCAATGGCAGTATTTCGACCCTATTGGCAAAGTAATAAAAGATGAAGCGGTTATTGAGCGTTTGAATGGCTTAGCATTTCCGCCTGCGTATAAAAGCGCATGGTTTTGCCCCGAAGAAAACGGACATATTTTAGCTACAGGATTTGACAGTAAAGGGAGAAAACAATATCGATACCACCCAGAGTTTAGAGCTCAGCAAGAAGCCAAAAAATACCAGGCTTGTGGTGTATTTGGCCATAAACTTCCTTTATTGAGAGCTCGCTTGGAGTCAGACTTACAAGGCAGTGAGCTTAATGTAGAACGCACATTAGCAGCGGTAGTTAGGCTTATGGACGTAGGGGCACTTAGAGTCGGTAACGAGCGAAACGTAAAACAAAACAAAAGCTTTGGCGCTACAACCTTACGCACCCGACACGCAAAGCTGACTGGGAAAAATATTCAGTTAAAATACCGAGCTAAATCTGGAAAAGAGCGTGAGGTCAACATTACTGACAGAGTACTAAGCCATGTAATTAAAGACTTACAAGACTTACCTGGCCAGCATCTATTTCAGTATATAAGTGAAGGTGAGCGCACTAACGTAACATCGAGCGAAATAAACCAATATATACAGCACATAATGGGGGAGGAGTTTAGTGCAAAACATTTTAGAACCTGGCGAGCAAGCGTTATTGCTTTTAAGCAGCTAGCTAAAGCCAAAGGCGCACTTACCTTAAAAAGCATGCTCGATTGTGTATCTCACCAACTAGGTAATACCCCAGCAATAGCACGCAAATCTTATGTTCACCCTGATTTAATTACACTGTGTAAAGAAGATGAAGCAGCTCAAAATGCGTGGCGTGAGTCACTTACGTTACCTCGCAAGACTAAGTATTTAAGCAGATACGAACGTGGTTTTTTAGCGTTTTTAAGCGATTAATCGACATAGCAACTTTACACACTTGAGTATATTTATTACACAAGTAGTTTGTATTGTAACTTAAATGAAATGATTTTATTTTAATAAACCTAACCTTTTCAGTGTCTTAGTTTTGAGTTTGTTTTTGGCACTGACGTTGCACCTCTCGTTGATAATTAAACGGCAAGTACACATGCATTTATCAACACTATTTAGCGAGGGGCGCACCGTGAAGGGATTATTTACAAAAAAAGGTTTTACCAAAACAAACAAAGCTACTTTGAAAGGGGCTTTGTTTGTGAGCTTAGCAAGCATGTTTGCTTCACCTTTACTCGCGAATGATGATCTTGATGGTGTTTTACTTGCCAGCTCATCACTGACCACCTACAGCTCGCAGCGCTACACGCAAACTAAAGATAGCTATTACTTTGATCAATACTCAGCCCAATTAATAAAGCGTACTGAAAAAGCGATTAATTGGTACCAAGAAATAGTGAATCGCGGTGGGTTTATTTCTTTACCCGCCAGCGAGTTGCTTGAACTAGGTAGTAACAGTAAAGCGGTAAGTTTACTCGCTATGCGTTTATTTCAAGAACAAGATTTACTCACTAACGTATGCACTAAAGCGCCGTGCATTTTTGATAAACATATTGAGCGCGCTGTAAAGCAGTTTCAACATCGCCATGGCTTAAACGTTGATGGACGAGTTGGCAAAAACACGTTTGCTAAACTTAATATTTCAGCTGAGCAAAAACTCAATAAGTTAAAGTTAAACTTTTATCGCATTACCAACTTTGCTGGTTCGAGCGATGAACAGTACGTGTATGTAAATATTCCTGAGTATCAGTTGCGTTATGTGAAAGTAGGTGATGTAAAACTTCAAAACAACGTGATTGTTGGTAAACCTAGCTGGGAAACACCGGCATTTAGTGACGAAATAGAAAAATTTGTTGTTAACCCTGAGTGGCGCATACCTATTTCAATTGCTACTAGGGAAATAGCCCCTAAAGTGGCAGAAGATCCTGATTACCTTGTTAAAAACAATATTGAAATCAGAAAAAACAGCTACATAGACTCACAAACAGTTAACCCCAGTAATATTGATTGGGATTCAATTAAGCCTTATCAGTTTGACCATTTTTTAGTGAAACGTGCGGGTGAAAAAAATCCCCTTGGTGAAGTAAAATATTTGTTCCCTAACCCTGAGGCTATATATGTACATGATACACCTGCAAAGCAGCGATTTAGCCAAACAAGACGTGCGTTATCGCATGGCTGCATAAGAATTGAAGACCCTTTTTCACTTGCTCAAGAAATAATTAAACACCAAGGTGAAAAGCATGCATTGGCACAAGTTAACGATGCACGAAATGAAAACAGCACGCAAACATTTTATTTGGACGAGCCATTACCTATTCATTTAGTTTATTGGACTGCGTGGGTGGATGAAAACAAGCTCGTTAATTTTAGAGATGATATTTACAAACGCGATCAAAAAGCACTCCTAAAAAATGATAACCAGTCGGTTATTGCAGCATTATTAGAAAGTAAATAATGAGAGGTAATATGAAATTAATCGGTATTTTATTAATCAGTATGCTGACTACTCTGCTTAGCACGCATTTATTTGCTTCTCAGCCTGCTAAAACGGCTCATCAGGTTGTTGATATACAAAACAGGCCTGCTTTTGAGGACGCAGAATTTAGTTTAAAAATTAACGATATTGTCATGCCATACTCACTTTTTTCGGTGTTTGTAATGCCCAATGAGCAGGTTGAATTTGAAGTGCTATATGCGCAATCACCCGATGCTTACACATTAATTAGCGATGAAAAGTTCATGCTAACTGATACTAATCGTTGGCAATGGCAGGCACCGGATACTCCCGGCTTAACATCGGTAATAATTGAATCGCCAAATAAAAAACAGCGTATGAAAATTAACGTGTTTGTAAAAGTACCTGCCGATAAAGTAGAGGGCGGAAAGCTAAAATATTACCAAATAGGGCACTACCCGAAGCCATCGCAAATTAAAGATTCAAAGCACTATATTGTTCCTGACGGGTTTGTTGAGGTAACCCCAGAGAATGAAAGTACCAAATTATCGCCTCATTTTTCTTTGAAAGAATTTGTGAGTAAGCAAAAAAGTAATCATCCCAAGTATCTTTTTTTGCAAAATAAACTGCTGCTAAAGTTAGAGATGATTCGTAAGGAACTAATTTTAGAAGGCGTTCCAGTTAGTAACATGGTGGTGATGAGTGGTTACCGAACACCTTATTATAATAAAGCCATTGGTAATGTGAAACTGAGCCGCCATGTGTTTGGAGACGCAGCAGATATTTTTATCGATAACGACGGAAATTACCGTATGGATGATATTAATAAAGATGCAAAATATACTATTGAAGACGCAAAAGTGATGGCAAATATTGTAGAGTCGTTAGCCAAACGCGAATCATTTAAAGGCTTATTAGGTGGGTTGGGCGTTTATGGCCCTAAACCGCACCGAGGGGCATTTATACATGTGGATACGCGCGGTTTTAAAGCCCGCTGGGTAAGTAAATAAAGTTTACACCTAATAAACAATAAATATATTGGCTACTTTTTATTAGGTGTAAGTGTTTTTATTGCAACATAAATGTTTCGTATTCTAGGTCTTCAAACTGCCTAGATAACCAAAACAAGCCAACTACAGAAGTAATTATTGTAGAAAGGGCAAATCCGTAGCCATAAAATTGTGGCCCAAGTGCGATAGATAAATACGTAAGCACAATGTTTAATGCTAAAAATAGGCCCGAAAGGATTAACACAGTAAAGCGTTTATCAAGATAGAACAATATATTGAGAATAGATAAAAATATTACCTGCACGCCTACGCCCACTACATCAATAAAAAGTAATGTTTTATAGTTAGGATCAATCCCAATGTAGGTAAGAATTTGCTCGCCCCACAATAGTAAACACGCAACAGTAATGCCTTGAATTTTAAATATGTCGTACAAGCCACCTCGAGCTGTTGTGATCATGTTGTCTTTTAAAAAGTAAATTTCTTCGAGCGAGGAGCCGCCCCTTATCGCAGAATAAAACCTGTCATATTGTTCTACAAAGTCAGTTTCCATTCTTACTAAAAATACCGCCATGCCGGGGATAATTGATAAATAGGCCAAAAATATGGGGAGATCGTAAATTGGGCTAGCTCTTAGGGGGCCTATAATATGTATGGATGTACTTGGTGAAAACCAAAATAAAATTTTATCTGCCCAAACGCCAATATTGTAAAATAGCCCGCAAAAGAACAGCATGTAATAGACTTTTTTTCGACTCATAAAGTCGAAACTTATTAGTTTATTACCTGGGTAGCGACGAATAATCATGAATAAAAAACTAAAAAATAACAGTGCTTCACCTGCAAAAAAAGCAAAAAAGAGTCCATCTAATTGCCAGTCACGTAGTAATAATGCAAGTAGCACCATAAACGCGTATCCGCTGAGCATAGTGATTAAAATAAGCCGATACTCTTTCATACCCGATAAAAATATAGCACCAAGCCATTGATTACAAAGGCTAACAAAGCCACCTAAAATAATAATTTTGGTTACAACGGGTAAAGGTAAAAATGGCCAAACAGCAAATCCAACCAGTAATGCACCAATCGTTGTAATAAGTTGTGCACCAAGTAAATTGGGGAGTACTGAGTCGTCGTCTTTTGTAAAAAATAAATCTGCCACAAAGCGCGTTAGCATAAGCTGTAAGCCGCCAGTTAATATTAACGAGGCCGCCATCATGTAAGTTATCAGGGTTAGAAACTGAATAATTAACAGCTTAGGTAATACTATTCCAAGGCTTAAAATACCAATAAGCATTAGAGCGATGATTGACAATAACCAAGGGCCTGAACCAATGAGGCCAGCGTAGCTATAGGCTTCAAAAACAGAGAGGAGGGTATTTTTTTTGAGAATTTTTCGTATCTCAAAACCTATTCCGGCCATGACATTGTATCCTTATAAAGCTTGTCGTATCGGGCAAACATGTGGCTTTCGTCATAAAATGCTTTTACACGTTTTAAGCCGCTTGATTGATACTCATGCCATTTATCGTCGTTATTAAGTATGTTTGTAATTTGTATGGCTGTATCGCTTGGCGATGCAATAGAAACAACTTCACCTGCTTTACCTAAAGCCTTATCTTGTTCTGTGGCACCTTCAATAATTTCTCGACACGAGCCAACATCACTGGCTAGAACAGGTACGCCTGCTGCCATTGCTTCTAGTAACACTAAGGGTTGGGCTTCAGAAATAGATGTTAGTGCAACAAGGCCTAACTTAGGGAGTATTTCAGCTATATTTTGCATACCCAAAAACTTCACGCTGTTCTGTAACTCAAGGCTGCCCACCAGTAACTGGCACTCTTTGTAGTACTTTGGGTCTTCTTCAAAAGGGCCTATGATCCATCCCTCTATTGCGGGCATGCTTGATTGCACTTCTTTAATGGCACGAATAAAGGTTTTAATGTCTTTGATTGGTACTACACGCCCAATTAAGCCTACTGTTAATGGAATAGTTTTAGAACGTGCAGCCAGTGCTTTAGCGTAGTGAGCGGTTTTAATGCCGTTTGGTACGACTAAAGAGCGCTTCTCACAGGCTCCATCTTTAATTTGACGCTGCCTATTACCTTCGTATAGTGAAATTATTCTATCGGCTTGGTGGTAACTCGTGCGGCCAATTTGCTCGAAAAAAGTGATCCACATTCGGCGAATAAAGCCCATTTCGGTGTTTAAGTTTTTACCTAAAATAGCTTCAGACTCTTTTATCCAATCGGCTTGAATTAAGTCTATTTTTCGCTCTTTGGTATAAATACCGTGTTCTGTTAATAAGTAAGGCGTGTTATTAATTACGCTTGCACCTGCACCTAAAAAACCAGCATAGCCTGTCGAAATAGAGTGTATAAGTTTAACATTCGGTAATTGGCGGGCAATATCTGCAATTTTAAACAAAGGCTTATACAAATTACGGTACGACCAAAAGAAATCAATAAAAGATGATTCGTCGCAAAATGTTAAATAGTAGTCAGCCAATACCTGCCAAGATGACTCGCTATATAAAAAATCAGCTTCGTTTATACCGTTTTTTTGCCCAAGTTGTTCAAATGTAAATTCAAGTAACTCGGTGGGAATAGGCTCTTTTGAGTCTCTAAAATAACTTTGCAGTTGCTGCCAAAACTCAAACAACTCTTTTTTATATTTAACGCCGTGCTTTGCTTTTATATCAGTATTATTTTGCTCTACTAGATAATGAACATGCAATTTTGTAACATTTTTTGGAAGTGTGTATTTAATATCGCCATAGTGCTCAGAAGCACCGCCTAAAAAAATAAGCTCAAAGTTATAATGAGGTAGCCCTTCAATAATTTGATGAACCCAACTCGATACCCCCCCACGAACATAAGGATAAGTACCTTCTAATAATAATAATATATCGGCATTGGGTTTAGGCATTCCAATACTCCTGTAATTGGCGAAGTTCGCTCCCTTTAGGTTGTTCAGGTAACTCTTTTAAGTAGCGTTTACAGTCATCATACTTATTCATGCAAAAGGCAACTTCGGCTTTGTAGGGTAAAACATGGCGACGCGCCATACCTAATTCAGTTGCTTGTACAAGCAAATCAAGCGCACGTTCGTAATGACCCAACGCTAAATAAACACGCCCTAAAAAAACATAATTGGCTGGTTTTTGTGCGTACTCAATACTTTGTAAACTGAGTGCTTCAGCTTTTTCTAATACGTATATTTTTAAAGCGCCTTGTGCAAGCCCTAAATAACTAAGCTCCCAATATACGTGTGCTAACTGTTCTTGTAAGTTACTTAGCTCAGGCTGCTTTGTGGTATTAGCTATTTGTTGCTGATAAACACTAATTTTTTCGTTTAATTTTGTTTCTTTGGCATCAAGTGTTGAGTAAGCAAGTAGGCGTATATCGTCTTCTAAATCTTTGAGGGCGAGTTTTAATATTGGGATTGCTTGGCTGTCGCGCATGTGGCGAGCAGCCATTACTGCAGTTAAGCGTTTGTTAGGTTCGCTTGCGTATTTTAAAATAGCTTTTACGCCACCAATTGAATAAGTAGGGTTCGCCGAAATATCAGGGACTTCAAAGGGGAGTTCTGGAATTTCATGCTCTATTATTTCGGTATCATCACTTTTAAGTGGCTTACATAGCGCAAATGTAAGCGCCATCACAACACCTAAAATACCAAATACAGGTAAGCTAAACAGTAATAAGAATAATAATAGCGTGCCATTTATAAGCGTTGTTTTATATTTTTTAGGAATTAAAACGTAGCTTACAAAGGTAAAAAGTATGCTTGCAATGGCATGCAGGAAAAGTACACCAAACCAGTTTGGTGTACTAAGAATTTCTTGCAGTGCAAAATACTCGCATAAACATGCAATTAAGGCGGCTATCACAACTTTAATCATGTAGGGCTACCAGTTTAGATAATTCATCCTTATTGACTGGAAACGCCACTTCTTGCTCAATAATAATATCGAGTTCTTGTAATGTTTTACCGGTACGTTCTTTACACCAGCTATTCATTCGCATTACAAAACCATCTTTTTCAAGCTCATCGGCAAGCGGCATCAGTATTAACAGAACTTGTTTTTCATTATCGTATAAATAGATGTCTAACCCTCGGCGAGCCTCGGTTAAATACTCCATCAGCCGTCGAGATTCATCATTAATACTTAGCGCGTTCACCTTTAAAAAGTGTGAAGGAATTTTATAACGCTTTGCTTCTTTGTTTGCGTGTTTAACTTGGCGCTTAAAGTATGGCGACTCTTCACGGGTCATTATTGGATTAGTGATTTCGTGACGCAGTAGGTCACCAATATGTCCGGCCATAACGGCAAGTAAAGTAAGGGTGTTTTCTTTGAGAGCAAAGAACTTCACTTTTTCAACTAAAATAGCCCCATAAATTGTGTCGTTCACATCAATCAATGGAATAGCAATATGATACTTGCTATCACCCGATGAAGCTTTTGGATTTTTAAGTGACACCAGTTCTTTTTCGTCAAACATGGCAGCTATTAATGGGTCTGAATTAGATGGCTCACTCATTTTTCCTACACTAGCTAGTGCAGGCTCTTGTATTTTATCGTTTTCAACTTTATATAAGCCTGCTTTTTCTATCGAGCCATATTCTATAAATAGATTTAAAATAACCTCAGCGGCACTGTCTAAGCGTCTTTGTTTTAATTTACCAATTGATTCTCGTACTGCTTGTAATGACTCACGTAAACTAAGTGTATGTCCAGCAAGCATTTGTTCGATTCGGTCATGTGATGAGCTAATTAAATGATATTGGCGCGTAAATTTTTCAAGTCGGTCTGATACATAGGCTAGTTGAATGCTTTGCTGTTGATTAGTTCGCTCCCATACATCTCTAAATTCACCTGCCACCATAACTACAATAATGTAGCCAATCATGGCGTTAATATTAAACTCACTTTGAGGGTCTAATATATTGCTTTGTATTAGCAATAATTGCCCTACTAGTAAGGTTAAAATACTAATAAAACCTTTTGAAAAGCCATAGCGTAGAGCAACAAGCAACGGCCCTAATACTGGCCAAGAAAACCCTCCTTGCGTCCAATAGGGGTCCTCAGCATTAAATAGAACAGGCAGCCCTAAAGCTAAAGCGGTAAAAAAACATACCTCAGCCCATATCTGTAGCTCAGGAACGTCTCTTGGGCGTAAGAAATGTGTTTTCACTCACTAACCTCAATATAAGACACTAAATCGGCAATTACATCTTGCGCAGTTGCTGCAATGCTATCGCGTCCCCAACCGCTTTTTGCAATGGTGCCGGTCCAAATTGGTGTTGTTTCACCGTTTTTTGTAAGCAATAAAGTAAGTGCAACCACTGGCTCTCCATCAAGACCTGCTTTGTAACGCCATTCTTCAATGCTGCCACTAAGTACATAGTCAGCTTGTTGAGTATTGAGCCATTGCATTGCGTTGTTTAAACGGTATTGATCGTCTAGGGGTGGCAGGTCTTTACTGCTATTTCTTGGCGCACGAAGTAACTTAGGTAGCTTATTTTGTTGCCAAATACTTGCTAAAATATCTTCAGCGCGCTCACCTGCCAGTGGTGTTTGTGCATGATTAACAAGCGGTAATAAAGCCACGGTAGTTGCTGGGCTAATTTCGATATCATCAGCAATTCGACTTGTAGTGCACGCCGACAAGAGCAAAACCAAACTAAGTATAACTAAGCGAAACATATTCTCTCCTAACATTAAAAATGTATGTAATATCCTAATTGTAACTGTGTATCTGAGTTACCGACCTTATTACTACTTTGGTAACCGAGCTGTAATTTAAATAAATCATCACCAAGTACTGACCATCCAGCACCACTGGAAACAGATACATCAATTGTATCGTTCAGTGTTTGGTAGCCTGTACTTATGTCAAATAACCAAGACGGACTGGCACCCAAGTATGGGGGCGTTAATGAGCCTGTTGAGGCAAAAGAAGTACCTAGGGCAAAACGCCTAAAAGGTTCAATAACTATGCGTCTGGGTCTTCTATTTGTATTAATAGCAGTATTTACTGGGTCAAAGTCTTGCCATTGCGCACTAAAGTAGGCGTTCCAAATAGGGCGATCTTTTAAAATACTGTATTGGTAGCGTGCGTTATATTCTTGTCCATTAACGAGTGTGCTGTCGTTGTCTCTACGCGTGAACGACATAGCAGCTGCTGATAGCTGCACGCTTTGCCTGTTATCAATATTATAATTTATATAAGCCGTGGCTTTATTAAGTTGCGCATAGCTTAGTAACACTTCAGATTGGCGGTTTTCGGCGTTGTATTGTAAGTTTACGCCAACTTGAGTGCGCGCATCCCACTGATAACGAGAGTCTAAATTTACGCCTTGTCGGCTAATAATACTGCCCTGATGCGTATCAACTTTTGTATTAAAAGCCCACCGGCCAAACGTCATAGTGTTTTCTATTGCGAATAGCAGTCCGTTATTGCCAAGGTTTTGCTGATCGCTAAGGCTCAGTTTCCACTGGCCTTTTGCATAAGGAAAATACACATTTATGTCGTATTGCGTACTATTGAGCCCTGCTTGCGGAGATAGGTTTACTTCAAATGCGCGAAAGTAAGCTGTGCGCGCGTTTCTTAAAAAGCCTAGCTGAGCTTCACTTGGCTCGTTAATTAGCTCTTCATACCAACGTTGCATAGTTGCATAAGGTTGGTTTAAGTATAAAAGCGCACTTAACTGATCGTTTTTTCCCAGTGTATTTGTATCAACTAATTGTTTTACTTTACTAAACTCACCTTGAGTCATGTATAGCTGAAGTGCTTGCCACGGCTCAAGTTTTTGCGCAGCACGGCGTGATAACCACCAGTTTGCTTGTGCTGTGCCTATGGTTTCAGGGGCTAACTCATCGAGTGTGTTTAGCTGCATTAAATGTGGCATAGCCATAGCGCCAGCCCATCTAAACATAAGTCCTCGATATGCATATTTATCTTTAGGTAAATGCTGAAGAAGATAATGATTAAGCTCTGTGGCGTTGGCATAATAGCCGAGTTGTTTCATTACATCGGCTAAGTTTACTAATGTTGTTAAGTCGCTAGGCTCAGCTATCGCTAGTTTACGTAAGTAAAAATAAGCACTGTTATATGACTTTTCATAAATAGATAAACTCGCTAAAAGTTGGCCCCACGCATACGTTGGGTTGTTGTCAGCATAGTTATTTAAAATACGTTTAATCATGATGCTGTCGTGCATCTGCAGTGCTAACCAACCTTGCACAAGTACTACGTCAGGATTGTATTCACTCAGTTTTGCGGCGCGGTTGAGCGTTGTATACGCTGAATTTAAATCGCTCTGATTTTGATACCAGCTAGCAAGCGTTAACCAAGCAGGGTATAGCGCCTTGTTGTAGCGTTGCTTGTTCAGTTCGTTATAGATTTGTTCAACGGCGTTTGAATCGTTTATTTGCGTACTTAAATTAGCAATGTCAATTAGCTGACTTTCGCTCAGCGAAGGTTGCTGCCATAAATACGTCAATAATTCATGTGGGTTGCCTTCAAATCTAAGTTGCTGGTACTGCAATAAATCGCCTTCGCCTAATTTACCCAGTGCTTTGAGTTGCTCAAGGGCATAAAGCTGTTCTTTTTTATTTTTTACCCTGAGCGCCATGTCAACGCGGGCACTCCAAAACTCGTCATCGGTACTTTGCTGCTTTTGCTTTAAAATAGTTAGTGCCGTGTTAAAGTCGTTTTTTAACCAAAACGCGCGAGCTAGCCACATTAAATCTTCTTCGTTTTTGGGACCCTGATAAATAGGCCACAAATTACGTAAACCGTTTAAGTTGCCTGTGTCATGTAATACTTTTGCTTTCCAATATTGCGATAATACGCTTTTACCGTTTATGCTTTCAAAACGTTCTATATGCTTGAGCTCTTGTTTGGCATCGCCAATAAATTCGTTAGTTTGCATCCATTTAGTAAAGCCATTGCCTTTTAGTTGCCTATTTTTAGCTTTGTAAGCGTAAATGTCGTTAGCATCTTGGTACAAATATAATGCCGTTGCATCGTTAATACTGTCTGTAAGCATTGATGCGGTAACAGCTTTATTTATCATTAACCATTTAAATTCTTTGAGTGCAGCTCTTGGCTTATTGAGCCAGCGCTTTACTTTCCAATTTAGTAAATGAAGCTCTTTATCGTTAGGTTTTTGTTTTAGTAGTTTTGAAAGCAATAATTCAGCGCCGTTAGCATCGCCATTGGCTAAGTGAAGCTGCATTGCCTGTGTTAAATACTTAATATTGTTAGGTTCTTTTTGCAGCAGTTTTGTAGCTGCAATAATTGCATCTTCTTTATTGCCTGCTAAGTCAGCAAGATAAAGTGTGCGCTTTATATTTGATTGATCTCCATATTGCTTCCACCACGCATAAGCCTGCATCGCTTCGTTTGCACCCAGTGCGGTTTCAATGGCTTTTTCGGCTATTGTTTCGCTCATGTTATTTTTGTAAAGCAGCAACGCTTTTGCAGGTTGGCCTGCGGTTAACCAATAATCAGCGGCAATTAACGGCTTTTTGTGTGTTTCATAATATTGTGCAAGCTTTACATTCAAGCCGAGTGCTTTAGCTATGGTAAGAATGTCTTCGTTCCATGGTTTATAGGCACTAACCTTTAATGAAAGTTCTTCAAATCGGTCATCTACATTGGCACCACTTGCAAGCCATAATGAGTAAAGTAACTTTATTTCAAGTTCTGTTTTACGCTTACTTTTTGGCAGTTTTTCAAGCTCATTAGTTGCGTTTGAATATTCACTCAATGCAATATGCAGTTCAACTAATTTAGCGCGCAGTTTTTCATTGTTTGGGTCAGTATTAAGTGCAGCGTGTAAGTATGACTTTTCGAATGTGTAGTCTTGTGAAAGTGCATCGTCTTCAAAAAATAAGGTGTGCGGAAATAGCGCATACAACGAGAAACAGCTAACAGCGAGTATTGTTAAAATTGTTTTTATTGAAACTAAATGAGGGCGCTTTTTGGTATTCATTACTTAGCAACCCCTGTGCAGTTTAAATAACCCAAAAACTCACCTGCAGGTAGTTTAAAGTGGGTTAATTTTCCGCGAGTGATACCTTTATAACTTTTTCCCATGTGAGATATAAATTGGCATGAGTGGGCATTCACTAAATCAAATGTTGCAGGTATCCACGCTTTAAAACTAACCGGGCCATTTACTTGCCATGTATCGATTACTACATTGGCAGAGGCTAAATAGGGTACATTATCTTTTTGGCTGTGGTCAAAACTAATACGCGAAATACCCTTTATAGTATGTACGTAATCGCCTTGCTGCGTTACTCCTAATATCCCATCGCTTTGTGATATGTTTGCAATATCAAAGTCGCTTGGTATACGAAGGGTGCGAATATTTTTTGAGCTAAACAGCCAATCTCCTTTACTATTTTTAGCTAAGGCCGAAAAGTAAAAATCTTTCGCAATTTTTGCATAGTGGCTTAAGTACACCGGGGTGTTGGGTCTTTGTAATACATAGTCAATATTATGCTTTAGGGCATCAAGCCCTGCAGGAACTTCGCCAGAGTAAAAATGATAGTAAATAGTATAGGGCTTTAACCTGTATGGCTTTTCGGTTATTTCAAAGGTTTCTGTTAGTCGCTTAAATCCGTAATACGGGCCATGCCATAAATTAGTGTATACGTTTTCGTTCAGTATTGGCGCGTAAATTTGATACAGTAAATCACCCTCAGGGCGCGCAATCGGCGATATATGTGAAAGGCTAGGGTTATCACTATTTACATCAGTATTGCCGCCATTTACGTTTAGTACACCAGCATTACGCGCTATTTTTAATGCGTCTGGACCGGGTGTAGCATCGCCCGACCACAACATAAGCACCGTTTTTTTTCCTTTAGGTACTAGTCTTTCATTAATATAATTAATGGTGCCGGTAATTTCTTTTTCTAAGCTAATTGTGTCATAGCCAGGTACATCTAAGTGAAACCCATAGTCAGTATCTTCTTCGTCAATTTCTTTTCGGCCAGAAAGCGCGGTCCAAAAGTAAGGGTGACTATAAGTATGCGAAGCGACCTCTACATAGGGAAGTTCAAAAATACTGCGCGCAATTTTTTCTAGTTTTTTACTGTGCTTAGCATGAATACCTCCAGGCTCTATATCCGCCTGAATAATAGAAGATGTAATGGGAAGTTTATAAGGTTTAATAATATCATCGCGTATTACCTCTGCGGCGTACGGGCTGCCATCAAAATGTGCAATGCTGGTAAAGCCATCCCCATCTATATGCATAGTAAGCATACGTCTGCCACTTTCTGTCGTTGTGTCTGGAGCCAGTATTGTGGATAACCCCATGGCTTTAGTAAGCAGTGTAATTGGGTCAATAACCCAATTACTACCTTCCATTGGGAGCGTATCAATTAGCCACGGGGCAACAATAACCGCGCCATATTTGGTTTTGGCACTTTGTACAATTGTGCTGCTATCAGCTGCTTTGATATCAATAAGAGTGGTGGCTTCTGGCGCTAATTTTAATAAATAAGGTTTGGTAATGGCTGGTGAAGAACCTGACTCACCTTTTAACCATGGTGCTAAATAGTTAAGTTTATAAGGCCCTGGTGGGGAGCTGTTCAGCGTTTGCACGCCTAATGCTGCTAATAATTTAGCTGATTGTGGTAGCTCACCAACAATTAATTGAGGCACAACGCCTAAGTTGCTCTCAAGCCAGTTTATAACCGTCGCGGAGTAGAAGCCGGCCATGTTGGTCCACGAAATAATTCCAGCATGTAAACTTGGGTCAACTAATGGCAGGTCTCGCTTGGCCATATCAATATAGTCAGGAATATAACCTAAATATTCAATAAGAGTGGCCAGCTTTAAGTGAACCGTAGAATAAATAAGAGGTTTTAAGTCACTATTGTACGGAATAAGCACACGCCTAGGTACGGGGCTAATAGCTGATGTTCCCCAGGTTTGTAAATGCCCATCGGTCACCCAAGCATTAAACCCTGAAGCAATAATTTTTTCAGCCATTACAAGACGTTTATCAGGTTTTGCATAATCAATAACTTGAACGTTAAAACCTAAACTTTGCGCTTTTTTAAGTTGGGCAGCTAACCATGCTTGATCGTTCTTAGAGGTTAACTTGTAGCTATTATCAAGTGGGTTAAAGTGGCTAAATAATCCCTCAGCAACTAAGTCGGTTGCAAGGTTTTGTAAGCTTGGCAGTAATTCAAAGCCACGATTGAGCACTAATTGCTTTTTAAATACTAAAGACAGATCTTTTATTATTGAAACTAATCCAGCTTGCTGCGCTAATTTATCGTAACGTTCGTTATCTAATAATTGATAGCTATCAAGGGTGTCTAAAAACAACCCACTAAAGCCACGTTCTTTTAATATAACAGCCGAGCTATTTAATTGTTGTTGCCATTGCTTTGAAGTTAAATCGGAAATGTAGCTATTCCAATTTGGGTTTGTAGTAAGTGAATAGTCACTTTTATTATATGATTCGCCAATGCTCAAATAAGCATAAACAGCAATGTTACGTTCTTTAAACCAATTTAATTCATGCTCAGTCACTAACTCAGGTTGCACAACAACGCGTGAGTAAAAAGTCATTTCAGCTAAAGGCATTGGGGCTGAATAGTAAAAAGCGATGCTGTTATTAACGGGCTTTGCTAGTAACTGCGCTGATACTAAAAGCAAAAGCCATAAAATATATTTCATTAATGATTCGTTATGTTAATTTTAAACTATTGCTCAAAGGAAAGCATTTCGAGGCTTTTCTAGTTATTTTGTATTAGTTATTAAGTATTATTATATGTTAACAAAAATAAAAGGTCTATCATGTTGTTTTAAATTTATACTAAATTAATCTATTATTTAGGTGGTGTTATTATTGCAAGTTAATGAATTTAAATAAATAAAACCTTTAAGAAAGGCTTGGATTTTAAACGAGATTTGTAAAGAAATGTAAGTTTTTATTGTCAGTTCTGGATAAATTTAAAAGCCATTTCGCTTATAAAATGGCCTTTAAAAAGTTTATTGTTTTAAATATTAATCATTACCTAATACAAATCATGTTTCTTCCTTGCGATTTAGCTCTGTACAAAGCGCTGTCGGCGGCACACATTAATGCTTCAGATGTTCTATATTGGTTATTGTATTCACACGCTAAGCCTTGGCTAACACTAATTTTAACGTTGTCAGGTAGGCCTATTTCTCTAAAGTTTAAATTTAAAATTCTATCTTGAATACGCTTGGCTATCATCTCAGCGTTTGAAATATGAGATCGCGGTAATACCACGGCAAACTCTTCTCCACCATATCGGGCAACTAAGCTGTCTTTTGACGGCAGGCATTCTTCAATTGTTTTTGCTACTTTTTGCAAGCATTTGTCACCTTTTACATGCCCAAAGTTATCGTTAAATAATTTAAAATAATCAATATCAATCAATATAAAACTTAATGGTTGCTTGTTCATTAGACATGTTTGCCAATCTTTGTGGATTGTTTTTTCGAGCGTTCCACGATTTGCAATACCAGTTAGGTGATCGAGCTTTGAAAGTGTTTCGAGTACTTTATACTTTTTTATGTGTTTAGAAATGTCATGCATGATGCAAATAAATAAAGGAGTATTATTAGTTGTTGCTGGTGGAATGCACGAAACCGAAAGCTCTACATCTAAAAAGTTACCATTAGCTTTAATTATTTTTACTTCTTTGGGGCCATGATTTAGCGGCGTTTGATAATTGTTTCTCCAACTTTCAAACATGTATTCGTAATCGTCACGGTATTGCTCTTGTAAAAAATGCTGCCACTTTTTACCAATTAATATATCTGAAGGAACATTAAAAAATCGTGCAGCTACCGGGTTTACCGATTCAAAAATGCCTTGTGCATTTACAATAAATATAGCATCGGCCATCACGTTAGTGACATTAATAATCGCGCTTATTTTTTCATTGTTAACACGCTCAGAAAGGCTGTTTACTAATGTTGATACAGCGATATTTTCGTTATTTAGTTTGCTGTGTTGATTATTGTTAGACATGGCAGTTGCTCATTTTTATTGTTAATGAAACTTGATGTCTAGCAGTTTATTCAATTTATGGTTTTTAAACCTTTCGGTAACCTTCTGGTTTAAGTTATTGTTATTTATATTTATTTAATGGGCGTTTTTAAATAAATTGCACCGTAATTAATATGCCTGTGCAATTTAAGAATAAGTATTACTAATTAGAGTTCTTTTTCATTCTTAACTTGTGGATCAGCGCTTTCATATTTATTGCCATTACATTCAACGTTAAAAATTAAGCATACAGAGCCATTATTTTCATCTGTGTCGGTAATGATAATTGTTTGGCCGTTGTCACTTACTTTATAGCTGAAGTCTTGGGCGCATGGTTTTTGTGTGTCGATATCGGTGATAGTAGCGCCAGTAAATACGAAACCATTTTGAATTGTGGCGTCGTCTAAATTATAGTTGCCAGCGGTTTCAGTTCTTACAACACCACCGCCAGTAGCGGGTTCGCCATTTTTTGTATAGCTAAAAATAGCTTCACTATTGTTAAGTTTAATATTTACTTGAAAGTCGACATTTTCTAGGGTGTTATTCATATTATTTCCTTTATGAGTAATTATAGTTGGAAGTTCGTAATGCCTAATTTAACTAGGCTTGTTTTTATTTCTGATATCTCGTCTTCCCTGTTTAAACAGGTATAAGCTTGTACTAGTGGGTATGTTATTTTTACGCTCTGACTTATTTTTGCAGCTTCAGAAATAGCTTTGATAGCGCTTAAGCAAAATTGCTCTCGCTGTTTATTAGTTGTAGCTAAGTTTGCTTTGATTAAGTTTATTCTTGTATATACTAAGTAATCACCAGTTTTAGTTAGGTTGGATAATTGATGTTGGTAGTTTTCATTATTCTCAAGCTCAGTTAATAACTTCTGCGCTTTGAGTGATGATTGTCTATTTATAAAATATTGAATCAGTGTAATTTGTGTATTAATAGTGCTGGTATTTTTAAAATTTTGAGATTTTAAAAAATTAATTATTTTTTCAATTGTTGAGTCAGTAGCTTCATCAGTAGATAGCATTAGTGAAAGTGCTAAAGAGCGATAATACATAAGCTGAAATTTATTGTTTTTTGGATCTTGTACTAAAGCTTCATTGATAACTTGATTAGCCAAGCTGGCTTTTTTATGTGCCATCCGTTTATCACTCAAATAGCTCAGTAAATAACTTTGTTGCATATATAGGTTTGCTGATGTGTAAAAAAGGCTTGCATCACTAGGGTAGTTAGCAATCAATTTTGTGATTACTTTAACTGCAGCTTCTAATATATTAACTGCTTCATTAAAGTTACTTAGCCTCTCTTCTGTTTTTGCAAGCCAACTAATTGTATCGGATTTATCTCGAAGTAAGTCTTTGTTATTAGGTTTCAGTTCAAGCGCTTTATTCTTAAGTAAAAGTGACTCTGCAAAGTTCTTTTTTGCAGCGCTGTAGTTAGATTTTTTTATGTATAAAGAACCTAAAGAATTAGATGAATACGATAATTCCATAATGGAGTTAAAATCATTGGCTGCCAGCGCATACATTTTTTTACTGTAATCGTGGTATCTTTTAAACATTTGCTCAGTAGCTTGATGATCATTTTGATCATAAGCTAATTGACCAAGCCAAAAGGCATTGGCGCCTGCAAGCGTGAGTAGCTCTAAGTTGTTTGGCTGAATTTTTAATAATGCCTCAAGGCGAATGCGGGCGTTTTCAAAGGCGGTTAAGGCCTCAATGGTTTTTCCGCGCGAATAGGCCACTTCCCCCATGGCCTCAAGGGTTTGTGCGTACTGAAAACGGTTGTTAAATTGTGCTTTATTATTGCTAAAGCTAAAAAGTGAACTTGAATCGTCAGTTTGATCAGTAAAATACTCAAGTGCTTTATTACTAATACCATCAAGTAAGTCCATACGTTCAACGCTACGTAATTTATCCGCAAAGTCGCCGACCATAAACCCTAGTAAGCTTTCGGCCTCTTGGCGTTTTTGCTGTGCTAGTTGCTGCGCTTGAAAGCTGGTAACACTCATTAATAGGGCAACACAGGTAAGTAAACAAAGCAAAGCGACAGTGCCACGTTTTATGGTTGTTTTTGTTTTACTATGCTTAAGAGAGCTGGTTATAAGGGCGTGTTCGTCATCGCCTAGTTCGAATGTGTTGTCGTTCAATAAGGTAACGGCCTCTTGCAGCGGTTTTCCTGTCGCAAGGAGGTAAGCATTACTTTTACCTTCATCTATCCAATTTTGTGCTTGGTGTTGTAAACGGCTTTTTATTGCTAATGAATCTTTGTGATCGCTTATCCACTGCTTTGCGCGTGGCCATTGACGCAATAATGCTTCGTGCGCAAGGCTAAAACAGGCTTCGCCATTTTGTAAGTGCGATACAAATAAGCGGCTATCGACCATGGCTTGTACAAGTTCTATTTGGCTAGTGTTAGTTAATGCCTTCCAGCGGGCTGCGCGGCTAGTAATAGTTTTACCATCAGGGTTTAGCGTTATTAATTGTGATAACACGCTTTTTAGTTGCAGTTGTTGTTTGTTGCTAAGGCCTATAAATACATCTTCTGCTTTTTTGCCTATGGCGCCCTCAATACCGCCAAGTTTTTTATACACACTGTGTAACAACTCATTATTATCACTGCGCTGTAAATACAGCTCTTGCAGTGTGTATTGCAGCATGGGTAGTGCATCGGGATTGTTGGCGGTATCGGCGCAGAGTATTTCATCCAGTGGTGTTTGGGTTTGTGGGTCATGTGAAAACGTTAAATTAGCGGTTATTGCTGGCAAGCGAATAATTTGTTGAAGCTCGTGCCTGTTCGGTGGTGTTAAGTCGTAATGCGCGCCATTAGCTTTGCCAGCCATTAGGCTTGGTTGCTCAACCACTAAAGGATAAAAATCGTTTCTGCACGCACTAAATACAATCACCGCTTTAGACGTTGCTAAGCGCTCAATAACTGATAAAAATTGGCTACGTGTTTCATCATCAAATAAAGGTGATGAAAGTAGGACCTCTAAACGATCTATGAACAAAAATAATTGCGGTTTGTTAAGCGTTGGTACTGTTTTAGTTAGGGCATTTGTTAAAGTATGAATAACGTTATTAGTGTTTTGCGTTAATTGCTGGGCGAGTGCTTCGGCGCTTAAACCATCAAAGACAGGCAGGTTATTTATATCCCAATCAAGCATGGCAGACGCTAAGTCTAAATAAAGCCGGCTGTGGTCAATATCTGCAAAATCTAGTTGAGTATACGAAACAACACCAATCCCGTTGTAGCCGCGCTCATCAAGCAGTTTAGGTAAAATGCCTGCGTTCACTAAGGATGATTTACCGGTACCACTTGGACCTAAAATTAAGCAAAAAGCGCGACCAAAATTCACTTGGCTAGCCACTCTTTCCAATAAAGTGGTAATAGCCTGATTTCGGCCAAAAAACAGGTGGTTATCGGTTGTAATATAAGCGCTTAATCCTAAAAAGGGGGAGCCACCTTGCCAGCTTGTTACTTTGGGGGCTTCTTCACTTAAAGGAAAGTCTAACTTTGCAATAATACGGTAGCCACGTTTTCTTATTGTTTCTATGTATTGTGGTGCACTTGCTTTATCGCCAAGAGCTTTGCGCAACTGTGTAATTATTTTATGTAGCGGGTTATCACCTACTTCAATATTTTTCCAACAGTGGTTAAGTAGTTCGTCACTGCTTACAAGCTCCCCTTTTTTTAAGCATAAATAGATTAAAACATCCATGGCTTTTGGTTCTAGCTGCTTGTTTTTACCAGCATGTTGAATGCTGTTTGATAGGGGGCTTACCTGCCAATCGCCTAAATAAAATGGGCTGAGGTTCATAGTGACTCATTATTGTTTTTGTGGTTCTAAAAATGTATCGGCTTTTTAAGCTGTAACTTAATAGTACAGAAAAAATAACAAACCAATATGACTTTTAGTCAGTGGTGTTGAGTTATTTTAACGCCAGCCCTTGGCTAGACCAGCGTTGTATTTACAGTTATAGGTCGTTTTTATTTATGGTAACAACACGTTGCGGGAAAGGAATTTCGATATTGGCGTCGTTAATGGCTTTGTACACTCCACCGTTTATAGTTAACTTTGTTTCTATAATTTTCGTGGTGGGTACCCAGTATCGGTAGCTAAGGGTAACACCGCTATCGGCAAAGCGCTCAATGCCTATTTGCGAGTGCGGGTTTTGAGCAACTAACTCGTGTGCGTTGAGTACCTCTTCAATAAGATTAATTGCGGTATCAGTACATGCGCTATAGGCAATATCTATTTCACCCTTAACTAACGAGTAACTAAATGAGTTATGAATTATTTCGCCCATTATATGTTTGTTAGGGATGGTGATTTCTACTTTTTCTTCATCTATTAAAATGGTGTAGCCAAGCTCTATTGTTTTAACTTGGCCGCTTACATTTTTAACTTCAATGGTATCGCCAACTACAAAAGGGCGTGTAGCGATAATGGCAAGGCCAGCACCATAATTAGACAGCATGCCCTGTAGTGCTAAACCTGCACCCAAAGAAGCTGCACCTATTGCCGCCACAAAGGGAGTAACACTTATCCCTATCTTGCCAAGCGCTATAATAATAACCATAACAATAAGCAGTACTTTTACAACACTACTAACAAAGTTTGTAAGCGTAATATCCACATTATGGCGAGTCATTAAATTGGCGACTATTTTAGATAGTTTTTGTGCTATCCAAAGGCCAATCAACAATATAAAAACAGCCCCTACAATTTGCATGCTGTAGGTAACTAAATACTCAGTGAGCATATTGTAATACTTTTCAAACTGTTCGATTTCAGAACTGATCATTATGGGCTCTTAACTCGTGTAATTAAATTTTTGTAAACTATAGCAAACTGTTTACTAAAAAAGGATAGAGGAGTGGGACTATTATGGCCGTTAGCAATGCACTGAGCGCCATAGCTACTGATGAAAATGCACCTATTTTAGGGTGTTCAGCAAGTGCCGCTGCTGTCCCAATAGCGTGGCAGGCCGTCCCCATAGCAACACCTTGGGATTCATGACTGCCTATTTTTACCAATTTAAACAGCATGAAACCAAATAATGCCCCTAATAAGCCAATAAAAATAACCATAGCGGCGGCCAAAGAGCTGATCCCCCCCAACGAATCTGTAACAATTAAAGAAATAGGCGTTGTGACGCTAAGTGCCGCCACAGAGGCACTTAGCTCAGAAGGAACCTTAAAAAATACACTTAATAAAAAAGCCACAAAAGTTGCATTTACAATACCTAAACTGCAAGTACCTAGTATGAGTAATAGATTTTTACGTACGTGAATAAACTGCTGATACAAAGGTAGCGCTAATGCGACAATGGCGGGCTCTAAAAGCCAGCTTAGTAGCTGGCTATGATAAGCAAATTCAGAATAAGGTAGGTTAAAGTTAATCAATAGCAAAGCAATAACGGCAATACTTAAAAAAACAGGGTTTGTAATTGACTTTAAAGCACTGCTTTTCATGCGTACGTTAAACGCCCTAAGCAGTAAAAACAAAGCAATAATTATAGGAACACACAACCACCAAATGTCAGGCTTTAATTCAGTCATTGTTTTTTCTGCTTTTGAAAAAAACCATCACTGAGCTAACTAGTAATAATGTACTAGCTGGCACAATAAAAATAACAGACATTAAAAAAGGCCAATTAGATTTTATAAGGTTTAGGTGTTCAATAAAGCCAACGCCAGCGGGAATAAAAAAAATAGGCATAACATTTAAAATTGGGGAGGCACAAGGCTTTAGGTGTTGCTCTTTTACTATGCCTGCTAGCAGCAACGCTAATAAAATAACCATAGCGAGTAAAGGGGCAGGAAAGCTGCCTCCTGTATAATGCATAATAAGTTTAGCGCAGGCTAAACACAGCAAAATGATTGCGCTACTTAAAAGGTATTTCATCATTATTACTCAATTTAATAGGGTGCATTTAGTTTAACAATCAATAACAGCGTGTACATTGTGCCTTAGTATTACCGCTATTAATGCATTACCACCGTTTGGCGTTTTTGTATTTTATATCGGATTTACCTTTTGCTTTTGCAATGGCTTTTTTTGTATTTGGATTTGCTAGTAAACGAATTTGACTCCAGGTTTCTTTTGCGAGTATTTTTCGTTGCCGTGACTTGTAGCTTAATTGAGTAATACGTTTAATGGCAGCTAGGGTATCGGGTGAGCGTTCAAGCAATGTACTCAGCAGTGTTTGGGTTGCAAGTTCGGTGTTGTTTGTTAGTTGTGTGACCAGTCCAAGCTCGTTTGCTTGCTCTGCAGTTATAGGGTTCGCATGGCTTGCAAGTAAAAGTGCTTGGTCGCGTTTAACTAGTCCGCCCATCATTACATTTGCTCCCATGTCAGGACAAAGCCCCCAGCGGGCTTCCATAATAGCTAGCTTGGCGTCATTGTGAACAATTCTGTAATCAGCTCCTAACGCTATTTGTAAACCCCCACCTAAACAATTGCCATTAATTTGTGCAATAACAGGTACGCTTAACGACTGCCAACCCAGTACTACTTTTTGCGCTAAGTTTTGGTTGCCGGGTAACCACTTAAACAGTAATTTTATGATATTTAAAGGTGAGGCCATAACTGCGGCAATATCAAGCCCTGAACAAAAATGATCGCCATCCCCCTTTATAATTACCGCACGAATAGTACGATCCTTTTTTATATTTTTAATCGTGTTATTTAACGACACAAACATGGCAAAGTTTAATGCGTTTTGTTTATCAGCTCGACTCAAGGTAACCGTTGCAATACCGTCTTGCTTTTCTAGTTTTATCATTGTTAACTCCTCTGACCTGTTGCTTGAGCTTATGCGGTTAGAAAGGTGAAGTAAAGTGATGTAGTTTTTAAAATAGATTGAATTTATTTGTAAATGAGCAGTCTGAATGGCTTGGTTTTATTTTGATAATTAACAAAGTGTGGTTTGAGGTTAAAAAAGTCAGGTTTTTAAACGCTTTTTTATCAAATAGCTAATCAGATTTGATAACATACCGCCAATTATTAAGGTTAAGGTTACGCAACTATGTCGGGTCCACGTTTATTTACAATCGAAGAAGCAACACATCAAGCTTATGATATTTTTTTAGAGTTAGCACCGAGTAACTTAAGTGATGACGACGTTGAAAACTTTAATGAATATCGAGAAGACCTTGGCTTTATTGAAGAAGATGAACCTGACGACCAGTGGCAAGATTTTGTAGCGCTTGAAATTGAGCCAGAACACTTTATTCAAGTGTTAGTGGGTTTAGAGTTTGATAATGAAGATGTGCTATTTGCAAAAATTTTAATTAGCCGTGATAAAGACGCTCCGTTTTGCCATATTTTATGGAAAGAAAGTGAATAAGCCCCACTGCTTGTTTATTTTTTATTAAGTGGCGAGAGAGAATGTTGCGTAAGTATTTATTTCTAATTTTTATTTTAATTAGTAGCTCTTGCTGGGCTGTTGATCCATTTGAAGATTTTCATGAGTATGGGCAGCTTTCTGACGAAGAGATCCATGATTTGCACAAAGGTGAAATGCTTTACGGCGATACTGAGTTTGGGTTTATTTTGTCTCGGGGAAATATTAATTCAACCAGCTTTAAGCTCAAAGGTAACCTGTACCAAGATTTTGAAAAGTGGCGAAACCAATTTAAAATCGACACCCTCTATAAGCGCGACGAAAATGACGACACTGGAGACAGCGACGTAACTGCAAACCGTGTATTTGTATCTGCACAAGGTAACTATAAAGTAGGCGTTAAAAACTCATCGTTCTTTATCTATGGCGATTACGAGGAAGATCAGTTTAGTGGCCTTAAATTCAAAAGCACCATTGCAACGGGGTATGGCGCACGTGTTTATCAGGGCACTAAGAACAAAGTCGATATTGATATAGGGCCTGGCCTGTATCGTTCGGTGGCTGATGAAGACTCAACGGTAAGTGATAGCGAAGAAAATAAAACTGGTTACTTACTTCGTGTTGCTATGCAATGGGAACGACTGGTTTCAAAACGCACTCGTTTTAATCAAGATGTGAGTATAGAGCAGTCATTGTCAGGGTTAAATTCACGATTAAAATCTGAAACTGCGCTGATTAGTCAGGTTATAGGGGCGGTGTCTCTTAAGTTTGCTTATATGTATCGTTATAATTCAAAACCCGAAGATGATAAACTTAAGTTTGATTCTGAGCTCAGTGCTACATTAGTGTATAGCTTTTAAGTATTTATTTAATTAGAGAATTATATGTATCAGCATAAACAGTATGCAGTGTTTATCTTTTTTGTTTTGACATGGATTGGTGGCTTTGTAGCACTTGCGTGGAACTTAATAGGGGCAGATTGGCCGTTAATTATTTTTGCAGGTGTGTTGATGCTCGTGGGCTTTTTGTTTCATGGCTTAACAGTTAAAGTAGATGAAAAAACAATTAGCTGGGGATTTGGCCCGGGCGTGGCTGGCCAGCAAATTATGCTCAGCGATATTTCAGAGGCAAAAGCGGTTCAAAACTCATACAGACATGGTATTGGTATTAGAATAACGCACGATGGGTGGGTTTATACCGTGTCTGGATTTAGTGCTGTTCAGCTAACGCTTAACGATGGCACCTTGTATAGAGTGGGTACAAACGATCAGCAAGGGTTATTAGACGCACTAAAAAAACAAAACGTACCAATGGCGCAGCCTCAAAAGCAACAAAGCGAACCCAAAGTGGTCAAACGCAATAACATGATATAAAAAAAGCGCCTTAGGCGCTTTTTTTATACGTTTAAGTTAGTGGTCGTGACCACAACCCCCTTCGCCATGAACATGGCCATGAGTGAGTTCGTCTTCTGTTGCGTCACGCACTTCAAGTATTTCTACATCAAAGTTAAGTGTAATACCTGCAAGCGGGTTATTGCCATCAACAATGACTTCTTCATCTTGAATATCAATAATCATTACTGATTGGTCGCCATCATCTGTTGATGCGCGAAATTGCATACCTACTTCAATTTCCATACCCTCGAACATCGATTTTGGCACAGCTTGCATTAGGTTGTCGTGGCGTTCACCGTAACCATCTTCAGGCTCAACTTTTACGCTAAGCGTATCACCAGGTTGTTTGCCTAGTAGCGCATTTTCAAGGCCTGAAATGAGGTAACCAGTGCCCACAATAAAATGTAGCGGCTCACCACCGAACGAGTTATCAATGCTATTGTTATCATTATCCATTACTGAATAATGCATTTTTACCACTTTGTTTGCCGCAACGATCATAGTCATTCCTATTTATTCATCATCTAGAGAGTAAGGTAAAGGCAGAATGCTTAGCTCTACCTCAGGCGCGTGTTTTGCACGAAATACTTGCGTTGTTTCAGTATCGTTTGGCAACACAACAAGGCCAGTTAATATATTAGTTTTTTCATCAAAGCTTTGCGAAATAAGTTTACCAGCACGGCGCCAGTTTTCACCCAGTTGTACTTCAAGTTCGGGTTCATCCAACATGCTTTCGCTTTGCCCTGATACGATATACATTGCTCGCTTATTTTTACCAAGGTATTTCATACGGGCTACAGTTTCTTGCCCTGTATAGCAGCCTTTTTTAAAGCTGATTCCACCAATGGCTTGTAAATTAACCATTTGCGGCACATATTCACCAATTGCATCACTGCTCAGCTGTGGCTCGCCAGCTAAAATTGCTGCTTGCTGCCATAGGGCATCGTTATCAAGCGTTAAAACGCTATCAGGGATTGCAAACTGACTATTAACCATAAGCAACACTCGGTTATCAGCCAGCTTCAATGCTTTACCGTTATCAAAGTCACACGCTATTATATTGTCGTCAAAAGCAATACCCAGCTCTGTTAAAATCGTAGATAAGTCATCACCAATAAGGCCAATTAACCGGTTTGAAGACGCACTTATGTCTACTTTTGCAAATACTGCGTATTTCTTTAGCTCAACTAACGATTGCTCTACCTCAGCACTACTGCCAGATAAGTAGTAACTGTCTTGGTGAGAAAATAGCTTAAATACGCCCCAAAGTTTTCCTTTGGCGCTACAGTGGCCGGTCCATAAAAAATTGCTGTTGGTTAGTTTATTTAGATCTTGAGTAATTTGCCCGTGCAGATAAGATAATTTATCAGCACCTGTAAGGCTAATAAGTTGGTGAGATAACGGACATGCGTAAACGCTAGACATAAAAACCTTCTTTGCAATACAAATGAAGTGACATAATAACGCAGTTGCTACGTATGGTACAGACAAGCACCCGCAGGGGTGTATTTATTTTATAGTTGATTAATAGCTGCTAAACCGGCTTGTGTTTGTTAAACTCGAGTCAATTCAGTATGAGGTTTAAAATGGTTGAAATTCATAGTAAAGCACGTATTCGTTGGGCTTGTCGTCGTGGTATGTTAGAGCTAGATGTTTTGTTTATGCCGTTTGTAGAAGAAGCATACGATTCTTTAAATGCAGAGCAACAAGCTATTTTTCAGCGCTTGTTAACACAAGAAGATCCTGATCTATTTGCATGGTTTATGGGCCATGAAAAATGTAAAGACGAGCAGCTAAATAGTATGGTACAACTCATATTAAACAGAGTTCGTGTATAGGTTCACTGTAAAAAATAATAAAGCAGACCACAAACCCATTGTGGTCTTTTTTTGTGTGCTTACTTTAATAATATGTTTATTTTTAAGCTCTTTTTTGGCAATCCTCATATGTATTTTTGCCAACCTGATAACCGGGGTTTTAGTCGGGCGTAAAGTAAAAGCCTGCCAACCGCAAATGGGCGTGATTATTTTAGAGTCTAGTTTGTTTAGATTCGAAAATGACGTACATAAAATAGAAGGGCAAATAAGTCCTAAAAGCAAAGTGTTTTTGGGCAGTGTTTGGCTATTCATAAAAGGATTTAATAACAACCATTGGCTTATTATTTCAGCCAATGGTGTTGATAAGCAAAGCTATGCCCGATTAAAACGAGCTGTTTTGAGTGCGGTTAATGGCGCTCAGGGGTCAAAATAGTGGGGGTTGGGTTTTCGTTTTGCTCAGGGTAATCAATTGTGTAATGAAGCCCTCTACTTTCTTTTCTTTGCATTGCACTTCTAATTATTAACTCTGCTACTTGCACTAAATTACGTAGCTCGAGTAAGTTGTTACTTACTCTAAAGTTAGCATAATAGTCGTGTATTTCTTGTTGCAGCAACTCAACCCGATGTAGTGCGCGCTCTAAACGCTTAGTTGAACGAACAATACCGACATAATCCCACATAAATAGGCGTAACTCATGCCAATTATGCGTAATGACTATTTCTTCGTCCGAGTTAGTTACACGGCTTTCATCCCATTGCGGCAAGGTCATGGGTTCTGGTGCATGTTCAATTTTGCTTAAAATATCTTTCGCTGCAGCATGGGCAAACACAATGCACTCTAATAATGAGTTACTTGCCATTCTGTTTGCACCGTGCAGGCCGGTGTAAGCTACTTCACCAACTGCATATAGATTATCTAAATCTGTTTTACCGTTAAAGTCAGTCATTACACCACCGCAAGTGTAGTGTGCGGCAGGGACAACCGGAATCGCTTCTTTTGTAATATCTAACCCAACACTCAAGCATTTTGCATAAATGGTAGGGAAGTGCTCAATAATAAATTCTTTATCTTTATGGCTAATGTCTAAGTAAACGCAATTAGCACCTAAGCGCTTCATTTCAAAATCGATTGCGCGAGCGACTATATCACGAGGGGCTAGCTCTTCACGTTCATCAAAATCTTTCATAAAGCGAGTGCCATCGGGGCGTTTTAAATACGCGCCCTCACCGCGCATTGCCTCGGTAATTAGAAAGTTTTGTAATTCAGGGTGGTATAAGCTGGTGGGATGGAATTGATTAAATTCCATATTAGCCACTTTACAGCCAGCTCGCCAAGCCATAGCAATACCGTCACCGCTTGATACATCAGGATTAGATGTATATAAGTACACCTTGCTTGCTCCACCGGTCGCAAGTGCTACAAATTTAGCCGATATAGTTTCGACTTTTTTAGCTTTTTTGTTCCACACATACATACCCTCAACGTGTGTTCCTGCTTTGCCAGTATTTTTATCAGTAATTAAATCAATTGCATTGTATTGCTCAAGTAGAGTGATGTTTTTATGTAATTTCACTTGGCTTATTAATGTTGTTTGAACGGCTTTACCAGTCGCATCGGCGGCATGCAAAATTCGACGATGGCTATGACCGCCTTCTCGCGTTAAGTGAAAACGCTCTTTGCCTTTGCTATCAAATTCCATGTCAAAAGGCACACCTTGGTCAATTAGCCATTGAAGGCAATCGTGTGCATTACTTGCTGTATAGTGAACAGCTTCACGGTCACATAGGCCGCCGCCAGCATCCAGAGTATCTTCAACATGCGATTCAATACTGTCATTTTTTTTATCAAATACTGCGGCTATTCCACCTTGTGCATAAAGTGTAGAGCCTTCTGTAAGCGCGCCTTTACTAATAACGGTAACGTTACAATAGTTAGCTAATGATAAGGCAAGAGATAAGCCAGCCGCGCCGCTTCCGATAATAGCGACATCTGCGATGTGATGTTTATTTTGGTTCATGTCAGGGGTACTTTGCGGTTACAATGCTTAAATAAAGCAGTATTTGTTTTTAATGTTTGTAGTTGTATCATATTTGTCATACCACTATGTAGTGATTTTAATGGCTTAGCGCCGTTATTTATGAACTATTTTATATAAAAATAATATTAAGCAGAACTTTTTATTCATGTCGCGGTCAGAGTATTTGTGAACAATGGCGATAATATGAATAACAAGCAAAAACCAGACATAGGAGTACCGGCTCGAATGAGCGAGCAGGAATTGGATTTAGTGCTAGTAAGAAGAGTGCAGCAGGGCGATAAAAATGCCTTCAATCTATTAGTAAAGAAGTATCAAAACAAAATTGCAGGTTTGATCTCTCGTTATGTATCAAATCAAGGCGATATTGCTGATGTAGCACAAGAAGCTTTTATAAAAGCTTACCGTGCACTTCCCAACTTTAGAGGCGACAGTGCTTTCTATACTTGGTTATACCGTATTGCCGTTAATTGTGCTAAAAATTATTTAGTTGCTCAGGGGCGTAAGCCGCCAGCTAATGATATTGACGCTGAAGAAGCTGAATTTTATGATTGTGGTGACTCGATGCGTTCAAACGCATCACCTGAAAACCTTTTATTAAGTGAAGAGGTTCGCGCTGTAATTTTTAATACAATTGATAGTTTGCCTGAAGACCTTAAAACCGCAATAACTCTCAGAGAAATTGAGGGTATGAGCTATGAGGAAATAGCTGTGGTAATGGATTGCCCTGTAGGCACAGTACGTTCGCGTATATTTCGTGCCCGTGAAGCAATTGATAACAAATTAAACCCATTAATAGGCGAGTCTTAGTATGACAAAAGCACACCTTAACAAGTTAGATAACGAATCGTTATCTGCATTACTTGATGGCGAGCAGCACCTAGCTGATGCAAAAATTGCAGAGCAAGATGTTTCTACGTTTGGTCGTTATGCGTTAATTGGTGATGCAATGCGTGCTCAAAAAAATAATCACGACATCCATATCGATATTAGCGAACGCGTTGCTCTAGCACTTGAAAACGAGCCTGTTTATGCTGACTTTACCCAGTCGAAAGCGCAGTCTGAAGTGGCCGATAAGTCAGAACAAAATAACGTAGTGGCATTTAATTGGCGTAAGCCTGTTGCTCAGCTTGCAATTGCCGCAAGTGTGGCAATGTTTGCGATTGTGGGAGTAAGCACTTTACCGCAAAGTGATCCACAGCAAAATGAAATCCCATTACTGCAAACAACACCGTTAACAGGTATGGCGTCACCAGTAAGCTACTCATCAGCGCCCGCTCTTGAAAACGCAGAGCAAGGCTTACGTGAATTGCAACAACAGCGTATTGGCGCGTTAGTGTTAGAGCATCAACGTCAAGCACGTGTTGCTAACTCTCTTCAAACAGCGCAAAATGCAACAAAAGCGCAAGAGGAAAAAAACTAATTAAATGAAAGTAATCACTTTTGTTCTGTCGTTGGTATTGAGCTTTACTGCAGTTGCCAACGACACAAATCCTGCCAAAACGCTATTATTAGAAATGGCTAATGCTGTTCATAATCGTAACTTTGATGCCTCGTTTGTGGTTGTTAAAGGTAAATCAATGGAACCCTATCGATGGGTGCACGCCAAACAAGGTGAAACTGAACTCGAACACTTGAGTTTGCTCAATGGCGCAGGCCTTGAAATGATTAGAGTCAACGACCAGGTAACTTACTTTGAACCTCAGTCTGAACCTTATTCACTAAAAACAGACTCTATTGCAGGGCCTATCCCAGAAGTACTTTTTAAAGACATACAACGCTTAAGTGAGCACTACGATTTTGTACTTGGCGGAAAAGGGCGTATTGCTGGGCGTGCTGCACAACTTGTACGTATAGAGTCAAAAGATGAGCACAAATATAACTACTGGATTTGGCTTGATATGGAATCGGCGCTGCTATTAAAAGCTGCTTATGTAAACCATCAAGGAGAAGCTCTTGAGCAGCTTCAGTTAACCCATATTAGTGTGACTGAACAACCAGCTCCTATGCTATTAGAAGTGTTAAATCGAAATTTTCCTACACCGTTACCTGAAAACGAATTGGAAGGAGTTGATAGTTCGTCAACTAACTGGAAAATAAGCTGGTTACCTGCCGGTTTTGAGCTACTCAAATCGGACAGACACAAGCTAGATTTGAATAATGAGCTTACGGATTACTATCTATATTCAGATGGGTTTGTTGAAGTGTCGGTATTTATTCAGCGACCACTACCTGGTAAACGTTTAAGTGGTGCACTCACCTCTGGCGCTACAACGGTTTATGTGCATAATGGCGGTAATTTTGATGTATCGGTTGTTGGTAATGTGCCAAGCCTAACTGCAAAGGCAATAGCCGAATCTGTTACGCGCGCTTTATAAACGATTCGTAAGGATTGTTATGATTGAACAAACCCTCACTGTTGTGGCCCTTAGTGGCCACACGGCTCATTTAGAAGCCGAGCAAAAGCAAGCTTGCGCTGGCTGCAACGGTCGTTGCGGCTCCCAAGTATTTAGTAAATTATTTGGCACTGCAAAAAAAACACTCCCTTATAAATTTGAGTCCCCTGTCGAAATAGGCCAGAAAATCACTTTATCCCTTGATGATAGCCATATGGTAAAACACGCATTTGCTGTGTATATGCTGCCGCTTTTTTTAAGTCTTGTTTTTGCACTTGCTACGTCTGAGTTATTACTAATGGGCGAAGGGTGGCAAATATTTGCAGCTGCGGTGGGCGGTGTTTTGGGGTTTTATATTGCAAAAACACGTGTTAAATCGCTCAGGCACGATATAAAAGTAGTAAAAATTCACCCAATTAGTATCCCTTTAACTCAAATAGATGGTGATTGACGCCAATTAAATGTAAAATTGGCGTTTTATACCCAAGTAACTTGGAAATACAGGAAGCTGTGATTTAAAACAATTTAATAAAAGTTAATCAGCATGGTTGCTGTGTGAGCCGTTATTGATTGTTTATATCATTTTTCGTCATTATGTATGTTTTAAATTAATTAACAAAAGCATGCTAAAACAAGTATTTGCAAGTCACTTAGGTATCCATATTTAGTCCTTTAAATAAGAAGTATTGAACTCAGTTTATGAAGCATATCCGTAATTTTTCGATAATCGCCCATATTGACCACGGTAAATCGACCCTTTCAGATCGTTTGATTCAAGTTTGTGGCGGTTTAACCGACCGTGAAATGCAAAAACAAGTTTTAGATTCAATGGATATTGAGCGCGAACGTGGTATTACCATCAAAGCGCAAAGTGTAACGTTGAACTACAAAGCAAATGACGGCGAAACATATCAACTTAACTTTATCGATACCCCAGGGCACGTTGACTTCACCTATGAAGTATCGCGTTCTTTAGCTGCATGTGAAGGCGCATTATTAGTTGTTGATGCAGGACAAGGCGTTGAAGCGCAAACTTTAGCAAACTGTTACACCGCAATTGAAATGGACTTAGAAGTAATTCCTGTATTAAACAAAATCGATTTGCCACAAGCAGATCCATTGCGTGTTGCTGAAGAAATCGAAGAAATTATTGGTATTGATGCTTTAGACGCTGTGCAGTGTAGTGCCAAAACAGGTGTTGGTATTGCCGAAGTACTTGAAATGATCGTCAAAGACATCCCGCCGCCAGTTGGTGAAAAGGATGAGCCTCTACAAGCGCTAATTATTGATTCATGGTTTGACCCATACCAAGGTGTTGTATCGCTTGTGCGCATTAAGCACGGTGAGCTACGCACGGGTGACAAAATTAAAATCATGTCTAACGAGCACATTCATACAGCCGATCAAGTGGGTATATTCACACCTAAGCAAACCAATACAGGTATTTTACGTACCGGTGAAGTAGGCTTTGTTATCGCAGGTATTAAAGAGATTCACGGTGCACCCGTTGGTGATACGATCACGCATCAAAGAAACGCAGCACCAGAGCGTTTACCTGGCTTTCAGAAAATTAAACCGCAAGTATATGCAGGTATGTTCCCAATTGCGTCTGACGAGTATGAGTCATTCCGTGATGCGCTTAACAAGCTAAGCTTAAACGATGCGTCGTTATTCTTCGAACCAGAAAACTCAACGGCACTTGGTTTTGGTTTTCGTTGTGGTTTCTTGGGTATGCTCCACATGGAAATTATTCAGGAACGTTTAGAGCGCGAATACGATATTGATTTAATTACAACCGCACCAACGGTAATTTACGAAATAGTAACGAAGGACGATCGCACTTTCCAAATCGATAATCCGTCTGACTTACCCGCAGTAAATGACATTGTAGAAATTCGCGAGCCGATTGTTGAGGCAAATATATTAGTGCCGCAAGAGTACTTAGGTAATGTAATTACCCTATGTATTGAAAAGCGCGGTAGCCAAACCAAAATGACTTATCATGGTAAGCAAGTTGCAGTAACGTATGAGTTACCAATGGCTGAAGTGGTAATGGATTTCTTCGATAAGCTTAAATCTACAAGCCGTGGTTTTGCATCGCTAGATTATAATTTTAAGCACTTTCAAACCTCAGATATGGTTCGCGTTGATATTTTAATTAATGGTGAACGTGTTGATGCGCTTGCAATTATTGCTCACAGAGACAGTGCGCAATCGCGTGGACGTCAACTTGCTGATGCACTTAAAGAGCTTATTCCGCGCCAAATGTTTGATATTGCAATTCAAGCCGCGATTGGCCAGCATGTTATTGCGCGTACAACTGTAAAACAGCTACGTAAAAACGTAATTGCTAAATGTTACGGTGGTGATGTGAGTCGTAAGAAAAAGCTACTCAAAAAACAAAAAGATGGTAAAAAACGCATGAAACAAGTAGGTAATGTAGAAGTACCTCAAGAGGCGTTTTTAGCTATTTTGAAAGTTGGCAAATAACAACAAAGGATTATAAATGGCTGGTTACTTTTCAATTTTATTGGTGCTGTTAACCTTAGGCTCAGGCTTAATATGGTTAATAGACCACTTAATGTATGCACCAAAAAGGCAAGAGCGTTTAGCGTTAGCACAAACCTCTGCTGGCGCAAAGTTAGATGATGAAACAGCAGCATTAATTGCACCAGAGCCAGTATTAACCGAAACTGCAAAATCGATTTTTCCGATGATTGCTGCTATTACTATTTTCAGATCGTTTATCTTTGAACCTTTTCAAATTCCGTCAGGTTCAATGATGCCAACACTACTCGTGGGCGATTTTATTTTAGTACAAAAGTATTCATACGGTATAAAAGACCCTGTTTGGCGCACTCAATTAGTTGAGATGGACGAGCCAGAACGTGGTGATATTGTTGTTTTTAAGTTTCCTGGTAATGAAACAATTGACTACATCAAAAGAACAATAGGACTACCTGGCGATAAGGTTGTATACCGCGATAAGCACCTATACATTCAGCCAAAGTGTGCTGAGGGTGAAGTAAGCCGCAGTAACTTACAATGTGGTGAGTACAACAAAATTGACATGGAAGTGAAAGATAGAGGCGAGTTTATGCTAAAAGGCATGGAATCGGTTCGAATAAATGAATCGCTAACAGAAGATGGTCACGATATTTTAATTTACCCTGAGGTTCCAGAGAAAAAAGGTCGCTACTTTAGACAAGCTGGTACTCGCACCGATGAGTGGGTTGTACCCGCAGAACACTATTTTATGATGGGTGACAACCGTGATAATAGTGAAGATGGTCGATTTTGGGGATTTGTACCAAAAGAAAACTTGGTGGGGAAAGCTGTCTTTATATGGATGAGTTTTGAATTTGAGAATGGCCCTGATGATGTTTTACCAGGATGGGTTCCAACTGGTGTTCGCTTTGAACGCCTAGGTAATATTCAGTAACAATGAAAAAAAATGTAACAGAGTTATACAACAAAATCGGCTACGAGTTTTCTGATCAAGGTTTACTTGAACAGGCAATGACGCACCGCAGTCACAAAGGTCAGCATAACGAGCGCTTGGAGTTTTTAGGCGACTCAATTTTGAGTTTTGTTATTGCTAATGCACTTTATGCCAAATTCCCTAAAGCACGTGAAGGCGACTTAAGCCGCATGCGTTCAACACTGGTACGTGGTCAAACACTTGCTGAGTTTGGCGTTGAATTTGGTTTAGGTGATTACTTACGTTTAGGCCCAGGTGAGCTTAAAAGTGGTGGATTCCGTCGCGAATCAACGCTTGCCGATGCAGTAGAAGCCATCATTGGTGCTGCATTCTTAGATTCAGGTATTGAGCGTTGCAGCGAGCTTATTTTATCGTGGTACGAATCACGCTTAGATGCTATTTCACCAGGGCTTAATCAAAAAGATCCGAAGACCCTGCTGCAAGAGCATCTACAAGGTCGCAAACTTCCTTTACCAGGCTACACTGTGGTTGATACAAAGGGCCAAGCGCACAATCAAACATTCACGGTTGAATGTATTGTTGATGGAATGGATAGCATAATTTCTGTTGGTAGCTCACGCCGTAAGGCCGAACAAAAAGCTGCTGAAAAAGCATTGAAGATAATTAAAAATGAATCTTGATACCCTAATACAACCTCATGAAGGCGATGTTGATACATTTTGTGGCATGATTGCCATTGTAGGACGTCCTAACGTAGGTAAATCGACTTTACTCAATGAGATTATTGAGCAAAAAGTCAGTATTACTTCACGTAAGCCGCAAACAACGCGCCACCGTATTATGGGTATTCATACAGAAGGTAAACATCAAGCCGTTTATGTTGATACGCCGGGACTTCACATAGAAGAAAAGCGCGCAATTAACCGTTTAATGAATCGTGCTGCGTCTAGTTCAATTGGTGACGTAGAACTAATTATTTTTGTGGTTGAAGGAACACACTGGACTGCTGATGATGAAATGGTACTAAATAAAGTATCGCAAAGCGGTAAGCCAGTGATGTTGGTTATTAATAAAATTGACCAAGTGAAAGACCGTGATTTAGTGCTTCCGCACATGAAGTTATTAGGCGATAAGTTTGACTTTGTGAGCATTATGCCTGTTTCGGCTAAGCAAGGTAAAAATATTGACCTTATAAAAGACGAAGTAACCAAACGTCTTCCGCCATGTGAGTTTTACTTTCCTGATGACTACGTAACCGATCGTTCGATGCGCTTTATGGCTGCAGAGGTTATCCGTGAAAAGCTAATGCGCTTTATGGGTGAAGAGTTACCTTACTCGGTTACTGTTGAAATAGAGCAGTTTAAATGGCAAGAAAACGGTGTTTGGCATATCAATGGGTTAATTTTGGTTGAACGTGAAACACAAAAGCGCATGGTTATTGGTAATAAAGGCGAAAAGCTAAAAGTAATTGGCCGTGAAGCCCGTAAAGACCTTGAAGAAATGCTAGATAACAAAGTATTTTTGGAGCTTTGGGTAAAAGTTAAGTCTGGTTGGGCTGATGACGAACGCGCACTTAGAAGCCTAGGCTATGGTGAAGACTAAAATAGTAAGTAACCTACTTTATGGATAGTGACTTCTATACCGCATATTTATTACACCGACGTCCTTATAGTGACTCACAAGTAATGCTCGATATGCTAGTAGAAGGCGTTGGCCAGCTTAGAATGATCGCACGAATTAGTGGCCGCCAGGCCACTAAACACAAAGCGCAATTACAACCCTTTCAACCTCTACTTGTTCACTATAGTGGTAAGTACGATTTAAAATACATTAATAAATTTGAGCTGCACGGCGCACCGCTTTTTCTATCTGGTGACGAGCTTTATTGTGGGTTTTATTTAAACGAGTTAACAAATAGAATAGTGCCTGTTAATGAGCCTATTGAACAAGCTTATGAGCTTTATAAATCTCATTTAGAAAACTTAAACCGTGGCGCCAATTTGCAATCTGTTTTGCGTTCGTACGAATTTCAATTACTAGAATTATTGGGTTACGGTGTTGATTTCAGTTTTGATACCAACGGTGAGCCAATAGATAAAGCGCTTACGTATAGTTATTTCTCTGAACTTGGGTTTGTTATCCAAGAAGATACTCGCTCAGGTTTTAGCGGTGAACAGCTTCAAGCAATAGCAAATCATGACTTTAGCCGAAAAGATGTGTTATATATGGCAAAACAGTTAAGTCGCTATTTACTAAAACCTTTGTTAGGTAATAAGCCATTAAAAAGTCGTGAGTTATTTACGGCCTCTCAATAAACGTAATTTTACAGGTAAAACAATGAAAGATATTCTTTTGGGTGTAAATGTTGATCACATTGCAACGCTTCGCCAAGCACGAGGAACAACTTATCCTGACCCAGCGCATGCAGCAAGCGTTGCAGAGCACGCTGGTGCAGACGGCATTACCATTCATTTACGTGAAGACCGCCGCCACATTCAAGACCGTGACGTGTACGTAATGGCAAAAACAATTCAAACGCGTATGAACCTCGAAACAGCAGTAACCGATGAAATGATTGCTATTGCTTTAGAGGTGAAGCCTGAATATGTTTGTTTAGTGCCGGAAAAACGAGAGGAATTGACCACTGAGGGCGGTTTAGATGTTGCAGGTAATATAAACAAAATAAAAGCGGCAACTAAAACCCTTACCGATGCAGGGATTAAAGTCTCATTATTTATTGACGCGGATACTGCACAACTAGATGCTGCAAAAGCCTGTGGCTCACCTTATGTAGAAATACACACCGGTGCATACGCAGATGCTACAAACGATAGCGACTTAAGCAAAGAACTTGAACATATTCGTCAAGGAGTACAATACGCTGCAAGTTTAGGCTTAATTGTAAATGCAGGACATGGTTTAAATTACCATAATGTAAAACCAATAGCGGCTATGCCTGAAATTTATGAGTTAAATATAGGCCACGCTATTATTGCGCGTGCCGCCATTGATGGCTTAGATAAAGCGGTGCGTGATATGAAGCGCCTAATGATTGAAGCGCGGATTTAACTTCAATTATAAATAGCTGTTTTAACTTAACTATCAAGTCTGAGTGTTAAGGCATAATTGAAAGACGCGCTTAAAGCACGTCTTTTTTGTTTTTACTATCCATTTTTGCGTCAACCAATAGGTTTTCAAGCTCATCTTGTAGCTCAAAAAGTTCAGGTTCTATATTTTCGAGCACGCACTCATTTTTAAGTGAAGTCTCAATAGTTTCAGCTAACGATTTTAATTTCGGTACACCGGTGTAGCAACACGCACCATGAAATTTATGCACAATGCTGAGTACTTGTTCGCAATCTTCATTATCAATAGCTTTAGTTAGTAAATTAAGCGTTTCTGGTACGCTTAAAAGCAGCATATTAAGCATTTCAAGCGCCAATTCGTTTTTTCCACCAGCCCGTTGTAATGCAAGGGGCCAATCTATTCGGCTACTCTCAAAAGGCGCTGGACTTTGTGGTATTTCATTTTTGCTTTTTTCACGGTTTATTGGCGTTTGTGGGCTGTGGTCGCTAATAATTTGTTTAAGTGTATCTTCATCAATAGGCTTGGTTAAATACCCTTTAAAGCCATCTTTCAGTAGTTGTTCTTTTTCACTATGCAAGGCATGCGCAGTAACTGCAATTATAGGTGTATCTTCATTAAGGGATGACTCTTGGATAAGTTTACATGCGGTTATGCCATCCATTATCGGCATTTGAATGTCCATAAAAATAACATCATACTTATGGCTTTTACTTAAACTATAAGCTTGTGAACCATTATGAGCAGTATCAATTACTTCAACCTGTTCATCGAGCAATGTACATATAAGTTTTAAGTTAGCATCGTTATCATCAACAACCAGCACTTTAAGCGGTAATAATTTTTGCTCGCTCTGCTCTATATTATGAACAGGATGGTCGAGTCTATATGGTGCGGCAAGCACTTCACATAACTTACGATGATTAAGCGGCTTACTTAAGCAAGCGTCTGCACCGCTGCCAATAAACGCCTCACGCATATTATGTGAAACGGTATTAAGCATTAAATATAAATAGTCGGTCGAGTCTCTTACCGTTTTTACATAGCCTTTTAATAGTTGCATGTGATCAACCGATGCCATGTGACCAATTAAACAAATATCAAATTTAGTTTGGGTATTTTCTACGGCCGATAAAAAGCTGGCTTCGTTAAAGCATGGCGTTACATTTGCTTGCCACTCAGTCAATAAAGACAGTACAGCATGATGCGTATGCTCGTGCGGCTCAAGGTATAAAATACGCTTACCAATGAGTGACTTACTTGGTAGATCGTTTGTAAATACGTGATTAGGCAGTCTAAAAACACTATTAAATGTAAAACACGTTCCGTTACCAGGCGCTGAGTTTAACGATATTCGACCATTCATCGCTTCAACAATATGTTTCGTGATAATCAGGCCGAGGCCGGTACCCCCAAATTTGCGCGTAATGCTTGAATCTGCTTGGCCAAAAGGAGTAAACAATGAATCTTGCTTATCCATTGGTATACCCACACCGGTATCTGTTACCGACACTAAAACAGAGGCACTTTCTTCATCAAGTAAGCGGTAGCTAATATCTACTTTTATAGAACCTTGCTCGGTAAATTTAATTGCGTTACTTAATAAATTAATAAGTACTTGTTTAAAGCGAGTAGGATCGCCAGTCAAATCGTCAGGGACTTGTGGGTTTATATAAATAGAGAGCTCAAGCTGTTTTTCATGGGCGCTTGGGGCAAGCAATGTCATTACTTCATTTACTGCATCGCGCAATTGAAATTGAATCGATTCAAGTTCCATCGCTCCAGCTTCTAGTTTAGAAAAATCTAAAATATCGCTGATAATAGTCATTAAACTATTAGCCGATAACATGATTGTATCTAGGTAATCTTTTTGATGCTTGTTCAGTGGTGTTTTATAAAGCTGGCGGGTAAATCCCATTACACCATTAAGTGGTGTACGCAACTCGTGACTCATTTTTGCTAAAAAGTCTGACTTAACACGGTTGGCATCTTGTGCTTCTTTTTTTGCCATTGTGAGCTGAATATTTTGCGTTTCATATTGTTCAAGCGTTTCACGATAATCACTGGTTGCTTGGTCAATATTTTTTTGCATTTCGTCTTTTTGCATTACCATAGTATCGGCTATGGTATTTAACCCTTCACGAAGAATATCAAATTCACCCAACATGGTATCGGTAAGGCCAGTACTTCTTTTTCCCTCAACGAGTTTGTCTGTTGCAAGCACTAACTTATTTAAAGGGGTCATGAACATGCGGCTAAGTTTAAATGCCATAATTGCCGCTAATACCAAAGATAAAATAATAACTATGCCACTAATAAGTAAGGCGCGTTGTTGGCCTATAACGGCTTTATCTTTGTTTAGCTGTAAAATGACCGTACCTAACGATGTTTGAAAGGCTGAAGCGTCCCATTGAGTATTAGGTGAAGAATGACCAACAATTGGCGTATAGAAGGTAATTATATCTTTTGAGGATTCTATTTTTGTGGCTTTAAGTGATGCAAGAGACGCTTGATTGATTAATTCATCGAATGAGCGGTGGTAATTACTCGTCATCAACAGTTCGTTGTTAGTGTCAAATATAGCAATTGACTTAATAGACGGGGAGTGCCGATTATGTGTAAAACTGATTAAACGATTTAGTAATACTTTATTTTTATCAAGAAGCGGTTGTTCTAAGGCAATCGCTAAAGGCTCCGAAATAGTTGCACCTTGCTGATATAAAATTTCATCAAGCTCAATGTAACGATTTACTGTAAAATAACCACCAAGCAGCAATCCAATGATCACCGTGGGGATCAGGGTCAAAGTTAAAACAGAATCACGTAAGCCTAATTTGGTCATAGTGGGAGCATTATTATCATTATTAGTATGTTTTGAGTATATACGTTTCGATGCCTATTCTCAAAGCTTCACCTACACGTGATTAGTTACGAGTTTTAACCTAAATAAATGTAAGGTAATGCCACATGGCGCAAATTTTTAAAGCGAAAAAAAAACCTCTTCAGCAAAAGTCAGTGGTGCTCGATATAACAAATATGGATCACCAAGGCCGTGGCATAGCAAAATATAACAATAAAGTGTGCTTCGTCGCAGGCGCATTACCGGGCGAGAAAGTAAAAGCGACCCTTGTTGATGATAAGGCGCGTTACAGTAGTGCAATTACACACAAAGTGATTAAAGCAAGTGAAGCCAGAGTAGCGCCTTTTTGTGAGCATTATAACCATTGTGGAGGCTGTCAATTACAGCATTTAGATGTAAACCAGCAAGTAGTTGAAAAGCAAGCCGCAGTTGAACAGCTTTTCGAAAAATTTGCCAAGCAAACAAATTTAAACTGGCAAGCTCCATTATTAAGTAGTTCAACGCATTATAGGCGAAGTGCACGGATAGCGGTTATGTTTGATAAGGCCGCTAAAAAAATGCGTATAGGGTACAGAGCGAGTGGTTCAAAAAATATTGTAAGTATTAATAAGTGTGCAGTTTTGACTGACGCCTATGAAACTGTTTTTACACTCTTTGATGAATTAATTAATCACAATAAGTCATTACACAGTATAAGCCACCTGCAATTATGCCAAAGTGAAACGCATAACTTTGTGGTCATTCGTCACACTAAAGCAATTAGTGATGAAGTAAAAGCTGTGGTAACAAAAGCCTGTACACCTTACAAATACTCAGTTATTTGGCAAAGCGAAAGTGATGTAATTGACCATACTAATATTACTATGCCGTACTATTACCTAGATGAATTTAAACTAAAATTTGAGTTTGGTTTGGATAATTTTATTCAAGTTAATGCTCAAGTTAATCAAGCTATGTTAAAACAATCGGTAGATTGGCTTGGTTTAAGTGGTAATGAAAATATATTAGATTTATTTTGTGGTATTGGTAACTTTTCACTTGTGCTGGCAAAACAAGCAAAAACGGTGATTGGTATAGAAGGTGTTGCTTCTGCAGTTGCAATGGCCGCGCAAAATGCGCAAACTAACTCTATCAGTAACGCGCAGTTTCATTGTTTTGATTTAACGCAAAAAATACAAAATGCGCAGTGGTTTAATAAAAACCTAGATGTGTTGGTATTAGACCCTTCACGTACTGGTGCAATGGCTATATTAGAGCAATTACCTTTAAAGCAATTTAAAACAATTTTATACGTCTCTTGCGACCCTGTTACCTTAGCCCGTGACAGCGCTATTATTTCGCAAGCAGGCTTTGAGCTCAACAAAGTTGGGCTAATGAATATGTTTCCTCATACTGGGCATATTGAAACTATGGCGTTATTTCAACGGAGGTAAAGCGCATTATGGTAGCGACACGTCAATCACATCAACAAGATGAAACGGGTGATCTTTTTACACGGTTAAAAGCACTCGACCTATCTACAGAAAAGACTCAGTTGCTTAATAAGGCGCAAGCGCTTTGTGTTAAAAGTGATAACCAAGACTGGCAAAATACAGCCATAGAAATGGTGGAAATTTTAGTCGAGTTAAACCTCGATGCTGAGTCGTTAGCTACAGCGTATCTAACACCCTATTTTTTAAATGATGTGGTCTCCCTTGAAACCGTTCAAGAGCAGCTTGGAAGCAATATTTCCTTGCTGTTAACGGGGGTTTCTCAAATGGCTACTATTAGTACTTTGTCGCACCAAGGTAAAGGCACTGTTCAAGTCGATAATATTCGTAAAATGTTATTAACCATGGTTGAGGATGTGCGCGCTGTGGTGATTAAACTTGCTGAACAAGTATGTCATTTACGTAACGTTAAGAATGCAGGTGAAGAAGAGCGTGTTATTGCCGCCAAAGAAACAGCCGACATTTTTGCTCCTTTAGCAAACCGACTTGGTATTGGCCAGTTAAAGTGGGAACTTGAAGATTTATCGTTCAGGTATTTACGCCCAGATACGTACAAAAAAATAGCAAAACAGCTTGATGATAAACGTCTTGCCCGTGAAGCCTATATGGAAGACATGGTAGAACAGGTTAAAAGCCGTTTAAGTGAAGCAGGTATAGAGGCTGAGGTATATGGTCGGCCTAAGCATATCTACAGTATTTACAAAAAAATGGCGCAAAAAAACTACGAGTTTGATCAACTTTTTGACATACGGGCTATGCGTATTGTGGTTGACCGCTTGCAAGATTGCTACGGTGCGCTCGGTATAGTGCATACCAACTGGCGCCATTTGAACAAAGAGTTTGATGACTATGTTGCAACGCCTAAGCAAAATGGCTATCAGTCAATTCATACCGTTGTTTTTGGCCCTGAGGGCAAAACCGTAGAAATACAAATACGCACGCAAGATATGCATCAAGATGCAGAACTCGGTGTAGCCGCTCATTGGATGTACAAAGAAGGGGCTTTACCTGGGCGAGGCTCGGGTTACGAGCAAAAAATTAGCTGGTTACGTAAATTACTGCAATGGCAGGAAGAAGTGGTGGATGGCGGCGATTTAGCTGAAGAGTTAAAAAACCAAGTTGTTGAAGACCGTGTATATGTATTTACCCCGCGCGGCGATATTTTTGATCTACCATTAGGGGCCACGCCGCTCGATTTTGCTTACTACATTCATTCTAATGTGGGACATCGTTGTATTGGCGCAAAAGTATTTGGCAAAATAGTACCGTTTACGCATCAATTAACGACGGGCGATCAGGTCGAAATCCTCACACAAAAACAGCCAAATCCTAGTAGAGATTGGTTAAATCCGTCACTGGGTTATATTAAATCATCTCGTGCACGTGCCAAAATACACCATTGGTTTAAGCAACTTGACCGCGACAAAAACTTAAGTGCGGGTAAAGAAATTCTTGATAACGAGCTGCAAAAGCTTGATTTAACATACAAAGATTTAGCCCCAGCAATCAAGCGATTTAACTTTAAAGAGCTTGATGACTTAATGGTCGCAATTGGAGCAGGCGATGTGCGTCTTAACCAAATGCTTAATTTTGTTACTGACCGTACAGAAGACGAACCTGTTATTCGTTTTAAAGCACCAAGCAAAGTAACGGGCGATAAAAACGGCATAGTGGTTGATGGTGTGGGTAGTTTAATGAGCCACGTTGCTAAATGTTGCCGCCCCGTTCCAGGTGATCAGATCATCGGTTATATCACGCAAGGCCGTGGTATTGGTGTACATCGTGATGATTGTGATTCATTTAATAATTTGAAAACGCAGCACCCAGAGCGTGTTGTTGAAGTTAGTTGGTCTGAAGATATAAATGGATCATACGCGCTCAGTATAAAAATTGAAGCAAGCGACAGATCTGGACTAATTCGCGATATCAGTTCTGTACTGGCTAACGAAAAAGTAAACGTACTTAACATGAATGTAAATACCGTGGGCGCTGACCAGTTAGCAGTATTTACCATGCAAATAGAAGTACATGATTTATCGGGCACTAATCGTGTACTGTCTAAATTGCACCAAATTGAAGGTGTTCACCATGCTAAGCGAGGGCAGTAGCTTTGGTTAACCATTCAGCATTAACAGAATTACTGAATATTATGCAAACACTAAGAGATCCCAATGGTGGTTGCCCTTGGGATCTCAAACAAGACTTTAAATCAATTGTGCCGCATACACTTGAAGAAGCCTACGAAGTTGCCGACTGTATAGAATCGGGTAATTTAAGTGAGCTTAAAAATGAGCTTGGAGACTTACTGTTTCAAATAGTGTTTTATGCCCAATTAGCTCAAGAGCAAAGCTTGTTTGACTTTAACGACGTAATAGAACAACTAAATGCAAAATTAACACGTCGCCACCCTCATGTTTTTGGCGATAAAAAAGCCCTCAATGATGAGCAGTTGTCAGCTCAGTGGCAAGCTATTAAAGCCCAAGAGCGAAGCGAAAAAGCAATGTCTGAAGAATCACTGTTATGGCAAGATATTCCTGCAAATATGCCAAGCCTTAGCAAGGCTAAAAAAATTCAACAGCGAGTGGCTTCAATGGGATTTGACTGGCCCACCTATCATGGCGCACTTGATAAAGTAAGCGAAGAAGTACTTGAGGTTAAAGAAGCAATAACACAAAACCCCTTGTCAGATCACACGGCAGAAGAGCTTGGCGATTTACTGTTTGCCACTGTTAATGTAGCGCGTCACGTTAAACGCGACCCAGAGCAGCTCCTCAGAAATGCAAATGACAAGTTTTCTGCCCGATTTGAAAAGGTACAGGCGTACTTGCAAGCACAAGGTAAAAGCTTAGACACGGCAAGCCTTGAAGAAATGGATAATGCATGGGAAGCAATCAAAAAACATAAATAAAATAGCGCACGTTTTTTAATCGCCCATTCGCTAATTTTAGCTGGATTGCTAAAGCGTGTTTTGGTACAATTTCGCCCCGTCTTGATGATATGCCCATAGCCATTTTTTTGGGTGTTATATTCCTTTTAATTCCTGATATTCTAGGGTTCGCATGAGTACAAAATTTATCTTCGTTACTGGCGGGGTTGTTTCTTCGTTGGGTAAAGGTATTGCAGCAGCATCGTTGGCGGCTATTTTAGAAGCCCGTGGCTTAAATGTTACTATTTTAAAGCTGGATCCTTACATCAACGTTGACCCAGGCACAATGAGCCCAATTCAACACGGTGAAGTATACGTTACAGAAGACGGCGCAGAGACTGATCTTGATTTAGGTCACTACGAACGTTTTATTCGCACCAAAATGACTAGCCGAAATAACTTCACACAAGGCCGCGTATATGAAGACGTATTACGTCGCGAGCGTCGTGGTGAATACTTAGGCGCCACTATTCAGGTTATCCCTCATATCACTAACGATATTAAACAGCGCGTTTACGAAGGCGCTGAAGGCCATGACATAGCAATTGTTGAAATTGGTGGCACAGTAGGTGATATTGAATCACAACCGTTTATCGAAGCAATTCGTCAAATGGGCACAGAGATAGGTCGCGAACGCGCACTCTTTATTCACTTAACGTTAGTGCCTTTCTTAGGCCCTGCAGGCGAAGTGAAAACAAAACCAACACAGCACTCAGTTAAAGAACTTCGCTCTGTTGGTATTCAGCCAGATATTCTAATTTGTCGTTCAGACCGTAAGTTACCTAACAATGAGCGTGCAAAAATTGCATTGTTTACCAATGTAGAAGAAAAAGCGGTAATTTCACTACCTGATGTAGACAGTATTTATAAAATTCCAGCACTGTTAAAATCACAAGAACTAGATAACTTTGTATGTCGTCGTTTTCACTTAGACGCACCTGAAGCTGATTTAGTTGAGTGGGAACAAGTATTGTACCAAGAGTCTAACCCTACGGGTGAAGTAACCATTGGTATGGTTGGTAAATACATTGAATTACCCGATGCATACAAGTCGGTTAACGAAGCTTTAAAACATGCGGGTCTTAAAAACCGTTTAACTATCAACATTGAATATGTTGATTCACAAGACTTAGAAAGCAAAGGTGTAGAGCTGCTTTCTCATCTTGATGCTATTTTAGTACCAGGCGGTTTTGGTGGTCGTGGCGTTGAAGGTAAAATTTTAGCGGCTAAATACGCACGTGAAAATAAAGTGCCTTACTTAGGTATTTGTTTAGGTATGCAAGTGGCGCTTATTGAATATGCACGTAATGTTGCAGGCTTAACCGATGCAAACTCTACAGAATTTAATGCTAAATCAGCAGCGCCTGTTGTAGGTTTAATCACTGAGTGGTTAGACGCCGAAGGTAAAGTAGAAGTTCGTGACGAAAAATCAGATCTTGGTGGCACAATGCGCTTAGGCGCTCAAAAATGTCACTTAGCACCAGGTTCTAAGGTACACGAAGTTTACGGTAGCGACGAAATTGTAGAACGTCACCGTCACCGTTATGAAGTTAATAACAACTTTGTAGACCAACTTGAAAAAGCAGGTTTAACATTCTCTGGTTTATCTGAAGATAAAAAACTAGTAGAAATTATTGAAAACAAAGATCACCCTTGGTTTATTGCCGCGCAGTTCCACCCGGAATTCACGTCAACACCACGTGATGGTCACCCGCTATTTGAAGGGTTTGTAGCAGCAGCGCATATCCACCAAAAAGCGTCGTCGTAACTTATAAAAAGCCGTGCATATATTGCACGGCTTTTTTGTTTTAAGACTGACTAAACTATACAAAACATAGTAAAGTAAACAAAACTCACCATTTTGGGAATATAGAGGAAACAAGATGTCAAATATCGTAAAAGTAATTGGTCGCGAAATCATGGACTCGCGTGGTAACCCAACTGTTGAAGCTGATGTACATTTAGCTGATGGCTCATGGGGTCGTGCGGCAGCACCTTCTGGCGCATCTACTGGTACTCGCGAAGCATTAGAGTTACGTGATGGTGACAAAGCGCGTTACTTAGGTAAAGGCGTATTAAACGCGGTTGGTTACATCAATAAAGAAATTGCTGATGCGCTAGCTGGCCAAGACGCACTTAACCAAAGTGCAGTTGATAAAGTAATGCTAGATTTAGACGGCACTGAAAACAAAGAAAAATTAGGTGCAAATGCAATCTTAGCAGTATCACTAGCAACAGCTAAAGCCGCAGCTCAGTCTAAAAAAGTAGAGCTATACGAGCACATTGCTGATTTAAATGGCACACCGGGTGTTTATTCAATGCCACTTCCAATGATGAACATTATCAATGGTGGTGAACACGCAGATAACTCTGTAGATATTCAAGAATTTATGATCCAACCTGTTGGCGCTTCAAACTTCCGCGAAGGCCTACGCATGGGCGCAGAAGTTTTCCACAGCCTAGCAAAAGTACTTAAAGCAGATGGCCACTCAACAGCTGTAGGTGATGAAGGTGGCTTTGCGCCAAACCTTGAGTCTAACGAAGCAGCACTTGCAGCGATTAAAGTTGCGGTAGCAAACGCAGGTTACGAGCTAGGTAAAGATATTACGCTTGCAATGGATTGTGCTGCCTCTGAGTTTTACGACAAAGAAGCAAACATTTACGATCTTAAAGGTGAAGGCAAAAAATTCACGTCTGAAGAATTTAACTTCTTCTTGCAAGAGCTTACTCAGCAATACCCAATCGTTTCTATTGAAGATGGCTTAGATGAGTCTGATTGGGATGGATTTGCTCACCAAACTAAATTAATGGGCGATAAAATCCAGTTAGTAGGTGATGATTTATTCGTAACTAACACTAAGATTTTAAAACGTGGTATCGACAACGGTATTGCTAACTCAATCTTAATTAAGTTTAACCAAATCGGCTCACTAACTGAAACGTTAGCAGCTATTAAAATGGCGAAAGACGCTGGCTTTACTGTTGTTATCTCTCACCGTTCTGGTGAAACAGAAGATGCAACAATTGCTGATTTAGCAGTAGGTACTGCGGCAGGTCAAATCAAAACGGGTTCATTAAGTCGTTCTGACCGCGTAGCTAAGTACAACCAATTGCTTCGTATTGAAGAGCAATTAGGCGCTAAAGCACCGTACAACGGTTTAAAAGAAGTTAAAGGTCAGTAATTTTTTAGAAGCTGATTTTAAATTTTAAGCTATAAAATCCTCGCCATTGCGGGGATTTTTTATTTCTATTTTAGGTTTTTTTGTTAATATGAACTTCAACTTACAGGGAATTGTAGTGAAAAAACATTTCATTTTTTCTGCAGCGCTTTCCTTATCAATCCTTACACAACTTAATGGCTTTAATTAAAGTGAATATTTCAGTCAACGATTACAGTTACTTAATAGTAATATTGCCTATAGCGTTAACAATGGCTTATTTATTAAAAAAAGCGACATTAAAAACAAACGTTAAACATAACGTTATACTTAACTTTATTTTAACGATGTTATTTTTCCCCGCTGGGTTTGCACATTTTATTTGGTGTATTTATACATCAATAAAAAAGCGTAAATGCAACGCTCAATAATTTAAATTTAGGGGGGAACTCCCCTTTTTAGGAGTTTTAAATAATGTATTTTCACTCATCTTTTTATTACATTCTCGTCTTACCATTTTTGCTTATTTTTTCAGGCTTTATTTTTTTTCTAAATAAAAACTCTAATACTAAAAGTAGTATAGGTATAAGTTTGGTTTTGACGTTTGTGAATATCATTTTAGGTCTATTTCATTTTTTTTACGTTATTAACAAAGTGCTCAACGAAGTCCCTGATAATAAAACGCTCACAAAGTGAATTGCTGTTTTAAAATGTCACCTGTAAAACTGGTTTTTAAGTAAAAACCACGCGGGAGGGTTTTAATTATTTGCCCGTTTGGGCCAATGGCATCTGTCACAATTTTGCTATTAGCGGCTTTTGGACGAATTTGCATTGCATCGCCTAAATGGCCTGATATTTCATCAATCCTACCAAGCGCAATAAGCTCCATTTGCTCTTCCCAGTCTCGTTGTAGTTTAGCGTCCTGCTCAGGCGTTGGTTGCCATAAAAAGCCACTGCCAATGGTTCTATTAAACGGTGCTATATCACGCTCGCTTAAAACCGGAAGCCATAAAACGTGGTTAAGCTTTTTACGAACCGCACTAGTGTGCCATGTCATGCCCGTTACGTTTATTAGTGGTGTTACCGATACAAAGGTGGTTTCAAGAGGTTTGCCCTTATAGGAAATAGGCAGCGTTTTAAGTTCAATACCTAAATCCTCAAAGTCAGGAAGGGGTTTAGAACCCGCGGTTGCACCTAAAACGTACTCAATTAATTGACCCGTCCAGCCTTTTTCTCTTAATAAATCATCAGGGGTTTTAAAGTTATATTGCTCGGCAAGTTGCCCAAGCGTAAGGCCTGCAATACTGTTAACACGTTGAATAAGGTCATTAATTGAATGTGGTTTAGTTGGACGCATAGCACTAATTTGAGTTGAATAAATACCATGCTCATGATAGCAAATCAGCTAAGCCGTGGATATCTTTAGGGTTGTGTGTTTTTTGTTCGGTGGTTGGATGTGTTAATTTTATACATTGTGAAAGTTGCACCTAATTCGTTAAGTTGCTGACTAACTTGGTTTTTTTCTGTTGGCGAGTATTGATTGCATTGGGCGTAATAAAAGTTACAGGGATAAATACAACTATATAAACATGTTTATCCACAGAATCTGTGGAGAACAACACGTTTTCGATCTTGTATTGTGGATTTGTTTGCAAAATGAACGTGTTTTTTAAAAGTTATGCACAAACTGTGAGTAACTAGAGTAAAATAATAACTGCAATAGCTTTTATACATTTTTTTAAATCTTTTTACTCGTATCTCAGTATTTTCATCTTCGAGCTGAGAGTAAATTACACTTACCCAGCGGCTCGCTTATAATAGTGTTTGCCGTATTGCGGCTAATGTGGAACAATCATTAAAAATCGACTTACAAATGAGGCACTAAGGTGATTGATGCCGAAGGTTTTCGTGCCAATGTCGGAATTGTAATTTGCAATAATCAGGGACAAGTATTTTGGGCCAGGCGCTACGGTCAGCACTCTTGGCAATTTCCCCAAGGCGGTGTTGATGATGGTGAAACACCAGAACAAACTATGTACCGTGAATTACACGAAGAGGTCGGACTGCGACCAGAAGATGTAGAAATTGTCGCAAGTTCAAAACATTGGTTACGCTATAAATTACCCAAACGATTAATTCGTCGCGACTCAAGTCCGGTGTGTATTGGGCAAAAACAAAAATGGTTTTTACTGAAACTTCGTTGTAAAGACGAAGATGTAAACTTACTTAAAACTCATCACCCAGAATTTGATGACTGGCGTTGGGTGAGCTATTGGTATCCTGTAAGGCAGGTTGTGTCGTTTAAACGGGATGTTTACCGACGTGTAATGAAGGAGTTTGCTCCTTTCGCTATGCCTTTTAATAAAAGAGAACAACATAAAGACCACTGGCGAAGTAAAAGGTAATAACATTATAGTAAAATAAAGGAGCAGGACATGCTGGCAACATTGAGGTCTATTGCTGAGTCTGTATCGCAACAAGCGAATTTAGACACTGCATTAGTGTGCTTTGTGCAAATGGTTAAAGACGCCATGAAAACCCAGTGCTGCTCTATTTATTTTGCTGATTATAGCCAAGACAACTTTGTGCTTATGGCTACCGAAGGGTTAAATCCTGATGCGGTTGGTAAGTTTAGAATTGGCTTTACAGAAGGCTTAGTGGGATTAGTTGCTCAACGCGAAGAGCCCATAAATATTGCCTTTGCTAAATCTCACCCGCGCTTTAAGCTCTCTCCTGAGGTAAACGAAGAAGGCTATAATGCTTTTTTGTCGGTGCCTGTGGTACATCAAAAAAAAGTGTTAGGCGTTATTGTTGTTCAACAAAAAATGGCCCGTGTTTTCAGCCAAGATGAAGAATCATTTTTAATAACGCTTTCTGCTCAGCTTGCTTCACAATTGGCACATGCCGAAATTAAAGAAGTACTTCGCCAAGACGAGTCATCTCATCAAACATCCGTTTTAAAAGGTGTATCCAGTGCACCGGGTATAGGTATAGGTACTGCTTTTGTACTTTTACCAAAGCTTGACTTTAAATCAATTGAGCTTCAAAAAAATAGTGATGTAACAGAGCAGCGGCGGCTATTTACTCAAGCGGTGGCCGCCACACGAAAAGAATTTAACACGCTTTCGATGACGTTGAGTGACTCTATTCCTCAAGAGGCGTTAGCCGTATTTGATGTTTACCAACAGTTATTGGATGCTAAAAGTTTAGGTCACAATGTAGAGGTTCAGTTACTCGAGGGATGGTGTGCAAAAAGCGCACTTAAAATTGTGATTGAGCGTTTAATTTCGCAATTTAATGCGATGCAAGACCCATACATAAAAGAGCGTGCTGTTGATGTTAAAGACATAGGCTTACGCGTATTGCATCACTTAGTTAATACTGAGCACGCAATAAAAGATTACCCCCCAAATACTATTTTGATTGCTAATACATTAACTCCCGCCATGCTTGCTGAAGTACCAAAGGGGCATTTAGCAGGGGTTGTTAGTGTTAATGGCTCTGCCAATAGCCATGCTTCTATTTTGACTCGCGCAATGGGGATCCCTGCTATTTGGGGGATAGAAGATTTACCATTACTTCAATTTGATGGTAAACCAATGATTTTAGATGCTTTTGCAGGGCGCTTGTATATCTCACCCTCACAGATGTTATTAGATGAGTACGCAGACTTACAACATCAAGATAACCTGTTAAATAATCGCTTTTTAGCAGAGCAAGAGTATGAGTCTATTACTTTAGATGGCGAACACGTCAGTTTATTGTTAAATGCCGGACTAGAGTTAAAAACAGATCAAAACAACGCTCATGTGTGCGACGGCGTAGGTTTATACCGCACTGAAGCGTGGTTTATGCAAAAAGGCCAGTTTCCCTCTCAGTTAGAGCAAGAGAATTGGTATCGAGAAGTGCTCACTAGTTATTACCCAAATCCCGTTGTAATGCGAACGCTCGACATTGGCGGCGATAAAGTGCTCGACTATTTTAATATAACAGAAGAAAACCCATTTTTGGGTTGGCGCGGTATACGTATTAGCCTTGATCACCCCGAGTTATTCTTAGATCAGCTCAAAGCAATGCTTAAGGCAAATATAGGTTTAGGCAATTTAAAAATAATGCTGCCTATGATCAGCGGCACTGAAGAAGTAGATGAAGCATTAGGGTTATTTGAACAAGCTTATTTTGAACTCAACGAACACTTTCCTGAGCAGCAAATAGATCGCCCCGATATTGGTATTATGCTTGAGGTGCCTTCCAGTGTGTTTATGTTACCTGAATGGTCTAAAAAAGTAGATTTTTGTTCAGTAGGCAGTAACGATTTAACACAATATTTATTGGCAGTAGATAGAGCCAACGCGCGTGTTGCTGAGCTTTTTAATCCTTATCATCCCGGGGTGCTCAGAGTTTTAAGTAAAATAGCCAGTGAGTGTGAAAATTACGAGTTACCCTTTAGTTTATGTGGTGAACTTGGTGGTGATCCAGAAGGGGCCATATTGCTAATAGCTATGGGCTACAGACGATTGAGTATGAACTTATCGTCTTTAAATAAGGTAAAATGGGTGCTTAGGCGTTTGAGCGTTGCCGACATGGAGCAGTTGTTGAGCGAGTGTTTAGCACAATCAACAGCTAAACAGGTTCTGCGTTTAACGCGCAATTTTATGTTAGAGCATAATTTAGGTGACCTATTTTATACCCCAAAGTAAAAAGTACTGACTTAATTAATTTTAATACGCAGATGCTATTCGTTTTATAATCCTTTAACATATAAGCCTTCAAAAGGCATTTGAGATAACTATGTATGACTTAGGTTTGTTGGTCGCATGTTGCGCACTACTAGGCTGTATTGTTGGTTTTTTAGCAGGATTATTAGGTATTGGCGGCGGGTTAATAATTGTGCCTGCACTGAGCACATTGCTTATTTTATTTAATGTTACATCTGCAGAACATGTTGTAGTTATTTCGATTGCGACTTCTTTGGCCTCTATTTTATTTACTTCTACGTCTTCAGCATTGGCTCATCATAAAAATGATAATGTGCCTTGGCATGTTGCACCTTGGGTTATGGCTGGTGTAGCAGTAGGGGCTTTAATTAGTGGCTTTGCCGCAAGCTTAATACCGGAGCAGTTACTTCGTAGTGTATTTGCAGTAAGTGTTGTATTTATTGCAGCTAGAATGGCGCTATCATCACGTAATAAACCCTCATCAACTAAGCCGCTCCCACCGGGTCCTATTTTAGGGTGTATTTCCGCTATTATGGGTGGTTTATCGGGCTTGATTGGTATTGGTGGTGGAGCGTTAATTGTGCCTATGCTCAATTACTTTTCTATTGATATAAGAAAAGCCATTGGCTGCGCTGCCGTTTCGGGCATTGTAATTGCCTTATTTGGCTCTATTGGCTACATTAGCGCGGGTTGGAAGGTGACCGACTTAGCACATGGTTTTGCAGGGTTTGTATATTTACCTGCGTTATTTGGTATTGTTATTACGTCGTGGTTTGTGGCGCCTTACGGGGCTAAAGCAACTCATTATTTACCTGTTAATACAATAAAGAAAGTTTTCGCGGTACTGCTTGTTGTTATCGCAATTAAAATGGTTTT